>NZ_LMOL01000045.1:183462-259632 GCF_001424565.1 Arthrobacter sp. Leaf141 | reverse complement strand
ACCAACCTAAGAGGTCTTCACCCTTTCACGATGTAACCAACGTCCTGGCCGAGTACAGCTAGGGCCGTAATAAACCCCACCCCGGCGCGACCCCGGCAAGCGCTTTCCCGCCGCAGGCTGGCATGATGGTCGGATGCGCATTCTGATTGCTCCGGACAAGTTCAAGGGTTCCCTGACCGCTGCCGAAGCGGCAGCGGCCATCGCGGAAGGCGCGCTGCGCGTCTACCCTGACGCGGTGGCCACCCAGTTCCCCATCGCCGACGGCGGCGAGGGCACCCTGGAAGCGGCAGTGGCCGCGGGTTACGAGGAACGCGTCAACGCCGTGGTGGGCCCCATCCTTGCCCCGGTGGGCGCGGCCTGGGCCCTGCACAAGGACGCCGCCGGCCACGTTACCGCCGTGATCGAGACGGCGCAGGCCTCCGGGCTCGCTGAGATGGAACCCACACCCGCCAACGCGCTGCGTGCCCACAGCTACGGCTGCGGCCAGCTGATTGCCGCCGCCCTCGACGCCGGCGCCACCGAGATCGTGCTGGGCCTGGGTGGCTCGGCCATGACCGACGGCGGCAGCGGCGCCCTCCGCGCGCTCGGCCTGAAGCCGCTCGACGCAGCCGGCAATGTGGTCCCGCTGGGCGGTGGCGCGCTGGCGGACATTGTGGCCTTGGACAGCACCGGCCTGGACCCCAGGCTTGCGGCCACCACCTTCCGGATCGCCGTGGACGTCCGCAACCCGCTGTACGGCAGCACCGGCGCAGCACACGTCTTCGGGCCGCAGAAGGGCGCGGATGCTGACGCCATCGAAGCGCTCGACGCCGGGCTCCGCAACTGGGCGTCCATCCTCCGGGAGGCCACGGGCCGGGACGTGAACGTCCCGGGCGCCGGCGCCGCCGGAGGCTTCCCGGCGTCGTTCCTGGCCTTCACCGGCGCCACGTTGGAAGGCGGCTTTGCGCTGGTTGCCGGACTGACCGGCCTCGCCCACCAGCTCGGCTCAGCCGACCTGGTGATCACCGGCGAAGGATCCATGGACTCACAGTCCCTCACCGGCAAAGCGCCGATCGCCCTGGCAGATGCCGCACGCGACCGCGGCATCCCCGTGATTGTGGTGGCCGGCCGGATCCTGGTGACGCCCGAAGACCTGGCCGGACATGGCGTGGTGGCCGCCGCCCAGCTGCTGGACGTGGCCGGAAGCCCGGAAGAAGCGATCGCAAACGCCGCAAAGTACCTGACCCGGGCCACCACGCAGGTCCTGGAAGGCGCCTGACCCCCCGGCGGACCTGCCGGCACTTGGCGCTGCGCCGGCCGGGCCCGGTTGGGCCGGGCGGGGATTTCCCGGGCCGGGAGCGCTACGAGCCCGTCTCGTAATGGGGTTCGGCAACGGGCTTGGACTCCGGGGACCCCTTTTCCCGGAGGTACACCGACGCTCCCACCAGCACGGCGACGGCCAGGAATTCGCTCTGCCAGTTCTGGAAGGACTCGAACCAGAACCGGCTGGTGGCCAGGTACTGCAGGACCGTGACCGGCGCCGCGCCGTGGCTTAGCTGGTCCTCGCTGTAGGCTGCTGCGCCGCCCACGGCATGCAGGGCGAAGGACGCCAGGAACAGCAGAAGCAGCAGGATGGACAGCGAGTGCTCGTAGAGCACCAGCGCGGCACCGCCCCGCTTCACCGGCCACGGCGTGGATTTATCCACGGTGGCGTCCCGGGGGTCCTGGTCCTGCGGGGCCGCCTTTCCCATCGGCTTCGACTCCGAGGAGCCTTTCTGGAACAGGAAAACCGTCAGGATCACGTACATGGCCATCTGGAGGAATTCCGACTCCCAGTTCTCGAAGGTGGCCTCCACAAACGCCCCGGTGCCAAGGAACTCCAGCACGGAGACCGCTGCCTCGCCGTGTGCCTGCTGCTCGTCGCTGTACGATGCGGCGCCGGAAAGGATCATCCCGCCGAAGAACACCAGGAACAGTCCGGCGTTCGCCAGGAGCAGTCCGTGCTCCTTGGCCCATCTGCCCATATTTCGGCCCTCCTTCATGTGCCGCCGTTGCCTGCAGCGGCGGCACGCCTGTTCAAGTGCAGCGGAACGTAGACCAGGAGCACCACCATGACGGCCAGCAGTACCCCACCGGCTGTCAGCCCCGCCTGCCGGCCTGCGGTCACGTCGAACACCAGGGCGGCCGTTCCGGCGCTCAGCAGGGCGATCCCTGCCAGGGCGATCTTGGTGATGGCATCGGCGCTGGAGACCAGGGTTTCCTTCAGCCGCTTGCGGAAGAGCCGCCGGTGCACACTGACGGGCGACAGGATGAACGCGGTGGTCAGCGCGGCAACCACCACGTTGACCAGGTAGAGGGTGACCTGGAACCGGTCCAGGTCCCCAAACCGCTCCTGGAAAGGCAGGGTCAGGAGGAAGCCCGCAAGGATCTGCACGCCGGTCTGCAGGACCCGCAGTTCCTGCAGGAGTTCGGCCCAGTTCCGGTCCAGCTGCTCCTCCCGGGTTTCATTCCTCCCGGTCGGGCCAGTGTAGTCCTCCACTGCGGACACGCCGCCTCCTTCTGCCGTGCATCGGTGCTGATCCATTTCTACTCCTCCGCTACAGAGAAACAAGGCTGCTGCGTCCGGAAACAATATTTGATAAGTTTGCTGATTATTCGCACGGAAACGGTGGACTTCGGTCCGCCGGCCGGGATAGCTTCGAAAGACAGGTACCCGGCGAAGCTCTTCGAAACCCGACACAGGCAGGCGGACCATGAGCGGAACGAACAAGCAGACCACTCAGCCCACAGACCCCCGGGGCGGTTACCACGCGGGCCCGTTCCCGGAACAGGAACAAAAGCAGCCCGGCCTCACGGCCCCCATGGACCCCACCCCGGACCACGGCGAACTCAGCTACGAGGGGCACGGCAAGCTCCAGGGCAAGGCCGCCCTCATCACCGGCGGCGATTCCGGGATCGGCAAGGCCACGGCCATCGCGTTCGCCCGCGAAGGTGCCGACGTTGCCATCTCCTACCTTCCCGAGGAGGAGGACGACGCGCAGGACACCGCGGCCTGGATCCGGAAGGCGGGCCAGCGGGCCCTCCTCTTCGCCGGAGACGGCCGGGAGGAGGAGTTCAGCACGCGTATTGCCGACGAAACGGCTGCGGAGTTCGGCCGGCTGGACGTGGTGGTCCTCAACGCCGCCTACCAGAAAAACCGGGAAAGCCTGGCGACGCTGCCCACCGAGGAATTCGACCGGGTGTTCAAGACCAACCTCTACTCCCTGCTGTGGACCGCCCGGGCCGCGGTACCGCACCTGAAGGCCGGATCCGCCATCATCACCACGGCCTCCATCCAGGCCTTCAATCCTTCCCCAGCGCTGATCGATTACGCCATGACCAAGGCAGCACAGGTGGCGTTCACCAAGGCGCTGGCCCAGGAGCTCGGGCCCAAGGGAATCCGGGTCAACGCGGTGGCGCCCGGCCCCATCTGGACGCCCCTCATCCCCGCCACCGAATGGCCGGACAAGCTTCCGTCCTTCGGCCAGGACACGCCCCTCGAAAGGGCCGGCCAGCCCGCAGAACTCGCGGCAGCCTACGTGCTGCTGGCGTCCGAGGACGGGTCATACATCTCCGGCGCGGTGCTGCCCGTGACCGGCGGCAAAGGCCTCTGACGGCCAACCAACCCCAGCTCCCCACCAGCAAAACCCCGCTCCACACCAGCAACCAGGAGGAACCATGGCACAGGACAACCAGCACGCAGAGCCCGAGAAGGACCCGGGAGGCTACGGTACGCCGACGGCCGAGCAGGAAACGGCCGGCAGCGCCCAGCATCAGGGCGACGCCGCCACCAACGAGTCCCAGGCCGACGGCGACACGCCCGTGGCACGCGACATGGACCTGCCGTCCGCTGCGGCGGAGATCGACGAAACCAATGATGACTCCAAGGGGTCCGCGCCTGTCTCTTCGGAGCCGGGGCAGGAGGCGGCCGGCGTCCCGGATGGCAGCGGCAACGATCTTCCGCAGGAAAAGTCCCCGAAGGACGACGACGGCGAGGACTTCGCCGCCGGCTGAGCAGGCACCCCTGTTCCGGAGGCCTCCGTTCATCCTTCCCCAAGGCTGGACGGAGGCCTTTCCCGTGCCGGCACCCTCTCGCGGCGCATCCGCCGCCGGCGTAGAGCCGGCTTCCGGTACGACCTCCGGGCGGGTGCGTCCCGAGGCATAACCTGGTGCCTGCGGGTGCCTGAAAACCTCCCGCCGGAGCGCCGCCGCGACGTATCCTTGAACAAGGCTTCATGGCAGGCCGCAACGGACACGAGCAAGGCTGGAACATGGCTGCTGAACCTTCGGGGCAGGTCGGCTGGGGACCGCTTCCAGTTCCACCCGAGCCAGTTCTCGACAGCAAGGACGTGGAGAACTATCTCGGGGAGATGACCCGCGGGTTCATGACGGACATCAGGGCCGCGGACCGGGGCATTGGGTGGGCGGCCACCATCTTCCGGCAGGGGTCATCCCGGACCCTCGCCGCCAGCAGTGAGCAGGCCCGGGCCGCCGACCGGGAACAGTGTTCGTTCGCTGACGGGCCGGTGCTGGCAGCCCTGGGCAGCGGTGAGTTCGTCCTCCTGTCCGATTTGGCAGTGGACAGGCGCTGGCCCGGGTACTCCAGCGCCGCGGCCGGCCACGGCGTCCTGTCGCTGCTGGCCGTCCCCATCGTGTCCGAGGGGGCCGGCAGCGCCGCCATCACGCTGTATTCCCCGGAGCCCTACACCTTCACCAGTGATGACATCCTCCGCAGTACCAGCTACGCCCGGAAAGTGGCGGGCGCCCTCCGGATGGTGGCGCAGGTGGCCGGCCGGGCGGAGTCCGCGGCGGGGATCGCCGTGGTCCGAAGCTCCCTGGTGCTGGTGGATCTGGCCGCGCGGGGCCTGATGAACGAATACGGCCTCAGCCGTGAGGCGGCGCTGCGCATCCTGCAGGCGCAGGCGCTGAGCCACGAACTGGACCTCCGGGATGCCCTGCACGTTGTGGTTCCAGGCCCGGCGCCGGAAGGCCCAGTCATCCGGCCCCAGGCTGTGCCCGGAACGGAACCGGGGCCGGCTCCGGAAGCTAGCGCTTCCTGGCGCGTTTAGCCGCAGCGTTGGCGGCGGCCTTCGCCGCGGGCGGAAGGGGGGCCGGCTCCATTTCGGGTTCCGCCACGGTGCCCCGGGCTTTGGCGATGGCCTTCATGCCGTGGTAAATCACCAGCGCCGCAGCCGACCCCAGGGCGATGCCTGTGAACGTCAGGTCGCCGATGGTCCAGGTGTAATCGGCGATGCCGATGATCAGGGCCACGGCCGCGGTGGTCAGGTTCACCGGGTTGGCGAAGTTCACCTTGTTCTGCACCCAGATCTTGACACCCAGGATGCCGATCATGCCGTACAGCATGGTGGCCGCGCCGCCCAGGACGCCGGCCGGGACGGTGGCGATGAGTTCACCGAACTTGGGCGAGAAGCTCAGCAGGATGGCAAACATGCCCGCCACCCAGTAGGCCGCCGTCGAATAGACCTTGGTGGCTGCCATCACGCCGATGTTTTCCGCGTACGTGGTGGTGCCAGATCCGCCGCCGAAGCCGGCCAGTACCGTGGCGGCGCCGTCGGCCATCAGCGCACGTCCGGAGACGCCGTCGAGGTTCTGCCCGGTCATGGCCGCCACGGACTTCACGTGCCCGATGTTTTCTGCCACCAGCACCAGGACCACGGGGACAAAAAGGCCCAGGACGCCGATGTGGAACTCAGGGGTCTGGAACTGGGGCAGCCCCACCCAGGCTGCGGCGTCCATCTTTTCGTAGCTGACCTCACCGCGGAGCATGGCCACGAGGTACCCCACCACCACGCCCACCAGGATGCTGAGCCGGCCCAGGATCCCGCGGAACAAAACGCTGACCAGGATGATGGTGGCCAGGGTGATCACCGCGGTGATGGGGGCTTTGTCGAAGTTGTCCTTGGCCGCCGGCGCGAGGTTGAGGCCAATCAGGGCGACGATCGCGCCCGTGACAATGGGGGGCATCAGGCGGTTGATCCAGCCTGATCCGAACTTCTGGACAATGGCCCCCACCAGGGCCAGCGCCGCACCGGCCACAACCACGCCGCCCAGGGCGCCGGCCACACCGAACTGCGCCTGCGACGCCGTAATGGGTGCGATGAACGCGAAGCTCGAGCCGAGGTAGCTGGGCACCTTCCCGCGGGTGATCACCAGGAACAGCAGGGTACCAATGCCGGAGAAAAGCAGGGTGGTGGCAGGCGGCATGCCCGTGATGATCGGAACCAGGAAGGTGGCGCCGAACATGGCCACCACGTGCTGCATGCCCACCCCGATGGTCAGTGGCCAGGCCAGCCGCTCGTCCGGCGCCACCACCTGGCCCGGTTTGATGGCCTTGCCGGTGCCGTGCAGCTTCCATTTGGTTCCGAGCATGCTCATGGGGGCGGGGCCTTTCAAAGGTGGGGAGGGCGCCGTGGAGGGCGGGGATTTGCTGGCAACAGACTACCGCGCGGCGCTGCTGTGGTGAACGTCACGGGCCGTCACGGGAAGAGGACAACTTCAGTTGAAGTTGCAACCATAGGAAGCAACAAGTCTCCCCCCCGTGAACGGGGAGGTACAGCGAAAGGTAAGCCAATGACCATTGCCCATGAAGAAGCGGTTATCGATTCCGCAGCCGTCGACGCGATTTTCGCCGAGGCCCGCACCGCCAACTCCTTCACGGGGGATGTCACCGAGGACCAGGCCCGCGCCATCTACGAGCTGACCAAGTTCGGCCCCACGGCCTTCAACTCCCAGCCGCTGCGCGTGACCTACATCCGCTCCGACGAGGCCCGCGCCAAGCTGGTGGATACCCTTGCCAACGGCAACAAGGCCAAGACCGCCTCCGCGCCGCTCGTTGCCGTCCTCAGCTATGACACCGACTGGGCCGGCCAGTGGGACAACTTCCTGCCCGGCTACAACGCCCCCAAGGCCATGTACGACGCCGATCCCGCCCTGGCCGCCGCCACGGGCAACAACAACGCGCACCTGCAGGCCGGCTACTTCATCCTGGCCGTCCGCACCCTGGGCTTTGCCGCCGGCCCCATGACGGGCGCCAACTTCGCCGCCATCGATGCCGAATTCTTCCCGGCAGGTGACCAGAAGAGCTTCCTAGTGGTCAACATCGGCCAGCCCGGAGCCGACGCCTATGGTGCGGCCAAGCCCAAGTTCTCCTACGACGAGGTTGTCCGCACCCTCTGACCCGCAGTCAGGAACACCGCTTAAACCAGTGATGCTCTATCACTTATGGTTCCCAACCAGGCCGGATGGGAACCATAAGTGATAGAGCATCTGGCGTTTCGGGCTAGGAGATGACGCCGTCCACCAGGGCCTTGGCTTCGGCCTGGACCTGCTTGAGGTGTTCCTCGCCCTTGAAGGACTCGGCGTAGATCTTGTAGACGTCTTCGGTTCCGGACGGGCGGGCCGCGAACCACGCGTTCTCGGTGACCACCTTGAGGCCGCCGATGGAAGCGCCGTTCCCCGGGGCCTCGGTCAGCTTGGCGGTGATGGCCTCGCCGGCCAGTTCCGTCGCGGTGACGTCCGACGACGACAGCTTGCCCAGTGCCGCCTTCTGCTCACGCGTGGCGGCGGCGTCGATCCGCGCATACACCGGGGCGCCGAACTGGTCCGTCAGGCCCTTGTAGAGCTGGGAGGGTGATTTGCCCGTCACGGCGGTGATCTCGGAGGCGAGCAGGGCCAGCAGGATGCCGTCCTTGTCGGTGGTCCACACACTGCCGTCCAGCTTGTTGAAGGAGGCGCCGGCGGATTCCTCGCCGCCGAAGGCGCCCTCGCCGGAGAGCAGGCCGGGAACAAACCATTTGAAGCCCACGGGAACTTCCACGAGCTTCCGGCCCAGGCTGCCCGCAACCCTGTCGATGATGGAGGAGGACACCAGGGTCTTTCCCACCACGGACTCCGGGTTCCAGCCGCTGCGGTTCCGGTAGAGGTAGTCGATGGCCACGGCGAGGTAGTGGTTGGGGTTCATCAGCCCGCCGTCAGGGGTGACGATGCCGTGGCGGTCCGCGTCGGCGTCGTTGCCCGTGGCAATGTCGAAGGCGGCGCCGTCGGACATGCGGTTGATCAGGGAGGCCATGGCGGACGGCGATGAGCAGTCCATCCTGATCTTCTCGTCCCAGTCCAGCGTCATAAACGCCCACTGCGGGTCCACGGTGGGGTTCACCACGGTGAGGTCCAGGTGGTGCCGCTCGCCGATTTCACCCCAGTAGTCAACAGCCGCCCCGCCCATGGGGTCGGCGCCGATCCGCACGCCCGCCTCACGGATGGCGTCCAGGTTCAGCACTGACGGCAGGTCGTCCACGTAGCTGCTGAGAAAGTCGAACTTGCCGGTGCTCTCCGCGGCCAGGGCATCCGCCACGGGGATCCGCTTCACGCCGCGCAGGTCGGCTTCGAGCAATTCGTTGGCGCGGTTGGCGATCCAGCCGGTGGCGTCCGAATCGGCGGGTCCGCCGTGCGGCGGGTTGTACTTGAAGCCGCCGTCGCCGGGCGGGTTATGGCTGGGCGTCACCACGATGCCATCCGCCTGCGGCGCACCGGGCGCTGCTTTCCGGTTGTAGGTGAGGATGGCGTGGCTGAGGGCGGGGGTGGGCGTGTAGCCGTGGCGGGCGTCCACCAGGACCTGGACCCCGTTGGCAGCCAATACTTCCAGGGCCGAGTTCTGCGCCGGCTCGCTCAGTGCGTGGGTGTCCTTGGCCAGGAACAGCGGGCCGGTGACGCCCTGCCGGGCCCGGTACTCCACGATCGCCTGGGTGATCGCGACGATGTGCTTTTCGTTGAACGACGCCTTAAGGCTGGAGCCGCGGTGCCCGGAGGTGCCGAAGGCAACCCTCTGGGCGGGGTCCCCCAGGTCCGGGGTGATGTCGTAATACGCGTCAAGGAGCGCAGTGATGTCAACAAGGTCCTGGGGTTGGGCAACTGTACCCGCGCGGCTAGCCATGGGACCAGCATGCCAGAAGCGGGCGGCAGTCAAAACGAACCGTCCAGAATCCGGTCCCTTTTGGGCGCCCCTGTGACGCGGGGGCGTCATCAACCAAGTAGTGGCACCGAGTACCCCGGGCAGAAAGTACTTATATACCGGGTCCTTGGCCCGCTGCTACTTTTCAAGAAAATCCAGGGATGACACCAACCACGGACGACGCCGGCCTGCCGCCATCGTTGCTCCGGCCAGGAAGCAGGGACGGCCATGGGCGCAGGGGACGGGGCAGCTGAGCAGTCACGGCTGGCGGCCGAAAGGGTGGCCCGGCTGAAGCTCCAGCTGGACCGCGCCGAGCGGGCCACCAAAGCCTGGGATGCCGGTGCCGTGGGGGAGCGCATGGTGGCCGATAAGCTCGGCGAACTGGTGCCCCGCGGCTGGTACGTGCTGCACGATGTCCACTGGCCCGGCCGCCCCAAAGCCAACCTGGACCACGTCCTGGTGGGACCGGGCGGCGTGGTGGTGGTGGACGCCAAAAACTGGACCGGTGAGGTGCGTGTTGCTGCCGGGGTGCTGTGGCAGGGCCGGTACGCGCGGACCCAGGCGGTGGAAGGCGCCCTGGCGCAGTGCGCCGCCGTGGCGTCCGTCCTGGCACCGCAGCACCGCAGGCTGGTGCGTCCCATGATCTGCATGGCCGCGCAGCCGGATCTCTTCGGCGTCACCAACTCGGACGTGGCCGTGGCTGGAGCCGGGCGCGTTGTCGGTGCCATCAACGCGCTGCCCCCGGTCCTCGACCCGCAGGCGGTGGTGGGCCTGTACGCCCAGCTCGGGCAGGAACTCACCCACGAACAGGAGCCCGGGATCACGGCGTTCCGCACGGTTCAGCCAGGCACCGTGGTCCGGCCGGCCGGCGGCCTCCCGCCGCGCGGACCCCGGCCGGTGCCCGCCAGCCCTGGACCCGGCGGCACCGGACCCGGCAGCACCGCCAACGCCCAGCCGGCCGGCGGCAGCCTTTCCGGGACCGCCGGCAAAGCCAGGCCCGGTAATAAGGCCGGCGGTAAGGCCGGCGCCCGGCAAATGGGAAACCGGTCCCGCAAGGGACGCAGCATCAAGGTCCAGCACCCCGGAACCACCAGCGGGCTCCGGCTGGCGCTGCTGGCTGTCGTTGTAGTTTTCGCGGTATATCTGCTGCCGTATTTGGGGCGCTGACCGGCACGCGGCGGTAGGCTGGAAAGAAATCCTAGGGGGACCCTCTTGACCGACCAGCCTGCCAACAAGCCCGACGCCCAAGGCTTCGATCCGGCGCAGCCCGGTGTCCCGCCGTCGGGCTATGAACCGCCTGCCTTTGTGCCGCCGTACGGCTCCGACGCCCCGCCCGTTCCGCCCTACGGCGCAAACGAGGCGCCGCCGCTTTATGGCCAGGGCCATGGGCCGGCCGGTTACCAGGCGCCGCAGGGGTCGGCCCACGGCGACCAGTACGCCTCGAACCAGGCCCCGACGGGCCAATACGGCAACCAGTACGCCGCGGGACCGTACGCCCAGCCTGGCAGTCCCTTCGGTGCGCCCGGCAGCCCATATGCCCCGCAGGGCTACTACGGCATGGCCCCCCAGCCCAAGACGCTAAGCATTGCCAGCATGGTGTGTGGCATCGCCTCGGTATTGGTGGGCTGGCTGATGATCCCGCAGATCGCCGCCATCATCACCGGCCACATGGCGCTGAAGCGCGAACCGGCCGGCAAGGGCATGTCCATAACCGGCCTGGTGCTGGGCTACTTGTGCCTGCTGGGGTACGGCGCCTTCTGGCTGCTGTTGATCATCGGGCTCACGTACGCGAGCTCCAGTTCCTACGGGTACTGACCTGCCGCTGGCTTAGGATCCGGGCTGTTCCGATCCGGCTGTTCCGTGCCGCACGGCGCCCGCCCGGGCAGCTAGCGGAGCAGCTCCACATCCGAGACAAGTTCGATGTGGGCCAGCATGGCATCGGCTGCGCCGTCAGGATCCTGGGCGCGGATGGCGTCGGCAATTTTCCGGTGTGAGGCCAGGGACTGCTCCGGCCGGCCAGGCTGGCCCAGGGACTCCATCCGGGTTTCCAGGATCATTTCGGCGATGAACGCCATCAACTGCGCCAGCACCGAGGAATGCGCCGCGCCCGTGACGGCCTGGTGGAACAGCTCGTCGCCATGCGTGCCGCGGTCCCCGTCGCCGATTTCCGCCGCCATCACCTCCAGCGCCCCGTCAATGGCGGTGAGGTCCGCGTCCGTGCGCCGGACGGCGGCGAGGGCCGCAAGCTTAACCTCCAAGGTACTGCGGGCCTCGACAATCTCCGGCAGCCGGCTGCGGTGCTCGCGCAGGCCCTTGATCACCGAAGCGACGCTGGGCCGGCGGGCCAGGACCGCGCCGGTGCCGTGCTGGACGTCAATGACCCCCAGCACCTCGAGGGCCACGAGTGCCTGCGCCAGGGTGGCACGGGAAACGCCCAGCCGTTCGGCGAGGTCGCGTTCGGCCGGCAGCAGGTCGCCGGGACCCAGCCTGGCCGATTCGATGTAGGCGAGGATCTGCTCCACCAGCTGCTCGTACAGCCGTGGCCGCGCCACCCGCTCGAGTCCCAGCCGTGATGACTTCTCCACAAAACCCCCGCTACGTCGTCGTTATCTCCCAGAATACAGCGCAAACCTATTGACAGATAGACTCACTGTCTAAGAGGCTAGTCCAGTGAGCCAGTAATCCACGTCACAATTTTCTGCAATGGAGAACCAACGATGTCCGCTCCTGTCCTGTCCATCATCATCCTGGCGGCGATGTTCCTGCTCGCCACCGTGCTGCCCCTGAACATGGGCGCGCTGGCGTTTGTGGGTGCCTTCCTGCTGGGCAGCGTTGTCCTGGGAATGTCAACCAACGACATCCTCGCCAACTTCCCCGGCGGCCTCTTCCTGACCATCGTCGGGGTCACCTACCTCTTCGCGATTGCGCAGAACAACGGCACCATCGACCTGTTGGTCCGGGGTGCCGTCCGGCTGGTGGGCAGCCGGGTGGCGCTCATTCCCTGGGTGATGTTTGCCATCACCGCCGTGATCACCTCCGTGGGCGCGCTGTCTCCCGCCGCCGTCGCCATCATCGCGCCGATCGCGCTCAGCTTCGCCGGAAAATACAAGATCAGCCCCCTGCTGATGGGCATGATGGTGATCCACGGCGCCCAGGCAGGCGGCTTCTCGCCCATTGCCGTGTATGGCGTCACCGTCAACGGCATCCTGGCCAAAACGGACCTGGACTTCAGCCCCACGGCGCTGTTCCTCTCCAGCCTGGGCTTCAACCTCGTGATCGCCGTGATCCTCTTCATCGTCCTGGGCGGGAAGGCCCTGCTGTCCTCCCGCGTGGGCCACTTTGTGGAGCAGGCAGCGGAGGCCCGGATGTCCGTCAGCGTCGGCGCGAAGGCCGGCAGTGACGTGGCCTTCAAGGGCTTCGGCTCCGGCATGTACGGTCCCCGCGACCCCGCCGGCGACGGCGTGGCAGCCACCCGGGAACGTTCGCAGCGCCTCCCGCAGCTGGTGACCATCGCCGGCCTGATCGCGCTTGCGGTCATCGCGCTGGGCTTCAAGGTGGACGTGGGCTTTGTGTCCATCACCATCGCGATTGTGCTGGCACTGGTGTCCCCGGCCGCCCAGAAGGGCGCGATCAACAAGATCAGCTGGTCCACCGTGTTGCTCATCTGCGGCATGCTCACCTTCGTGGGTGTGCTGGAGGAAGCCGGCACCATCGAGTTTGTCTCCGGCGGCGTCGCGGGGATGGGCCTGCCGCTCCTGGCCGCACTCCTCATCTGCTACATCGGCGCCGTGGTCTCCGCCTTCGCTTCCTCCACCGCCATCCTGGCCGCACTGATCCCGCTGGCCGTCCCGTTCCTGTCCTCCGGCGACATCGGCGCTGTCGGCGTCATCTGCGCCCTCGCGGTTGCGTCCACGATTGTGGACGTCTCGCCGTTCTCCACCAACGGCGCCCTGGTCCTGGCCAACGCACCGGAAGGCGTGGACAAGGACAGGTTCTACAAACAGATCCTCGGCTACAGCGGCATCGTCATCGTCGCAGGCCCAGTCCTGGCCTGGCTGGCCCTGGTGGTCCCCGGCTGGCTCTAGCCACCACCGCTCCCCGCCACCCCGCATCAGAAAAGGAACACCGCACATGAGCAGAGCTGACAGCACCCAAGGACCCCTGGCCGGCCACACGGTGATCGACCTGAGCCGCGCCCTGGCCGGGCCGCACGCCGGCATGATGCTGGCGGATCTGGGTGCCCGCGTGATCAAGGTGGAAAACCCGGGCACGGGCGATGACACCCGCGGCTGGGGCCCGCCTTTCGTGGGACCCGAGGACGATCTCCAGTCCACCTACTTCATGTCCTGCAACCGCAACAAGGAATCCATCAGCCTGGACCTCAAGAGCGGTGACGGCCAGGCGGTGCTCCGCGGCCTGCTGGAACGCGCCGACGTGGTGATCGAGAACTTCCGCCCCGGTGTGATGGACCGGCTGGGCTTCTCCACCGGTGCCATGCATGAGCTCAACCCGCGGCTCATCATCCTGTCCATCACCGGGTTCGGCCACGACGGCCCTGAGTCCCAGCGCAGCGGCTACGACCAGATCCTGCAGGGCGAAGCCGGCCTGATGTCGCTCACCGGCTCCGGCCCGGACGACCCCCAGCGCGTGGGTGTCCCCATCGCCGACCTCCTGGCCGGCATGAACGGCGCGTCCGGGGTCCTCGCGGCCCTGGTCGAACGGGGCCGGACCGGCAAGGGGCAGGTGGTGCGCACCTCGCTGCTGGCTTCGCTGATCGGGGTCCACGCCTTCCAGGGCACCCGGACCACCGTGGCGGGCGAGGTGCCGCAGGCGCAGGGCAACCACCATCCCTCCATCGCCCCCTACGGCCTGTTCGCCTGCAAGGACGGCAGCGTTCAGATCAGCGTGGGCAGCGAGAAGCTGTGGGCGGCGTTCACAGCGGCCTTCGGCCTGGACCCGGCGGCCGCCGGCTTTGCCAGCAACGCGGACAGGGTGCGCAACCGCGCCGGGGTGATTGCCGCCGTCGAACGCGCCTTCTCCGCCTATGGCGCTGCGGAACTGCTGCAGAAACTGAACGACGCCGGGATCCCGGCAGGCAAGGTCCGCTCGCTGGATGAGGTCTACGCGTGGGACCAGGTGGCGTCGCAGGGGCTGGTGGTGGACGTGGAGCATCCGCTGCTGGGCACCGTCAGCCTTCCCGGCCCGCCGCTGCGCTTCTTCGCCGCAGGCGATAGCGCGGAAACCACCATCACCAGCCACAGCGCGCCGCCGTTGCTGGACGCCGACGGCGGCGCGATCCGGGAGTGGCTTGGCCTCACCGCCGCGGCGGGCACCAAGTAATGCCCACGTCGGAGAAGGTCCGGCACCTGGGCGCCGCCGAGCTGCTGTCGGCCGTGGTGGATCCGGGGTCGTTTGTTTCCTGGGACGCGCCCGCGGAGCAGCCGCCCGTGTCCGACGGGTACGCCGCCGACCTGGCCAGGGCCCGCGACCGCAGCGGCACCGACGAGTCGGTGCTCACCGGGGCCGGGCTGATCCAGGGCCGCCGCGTGGCGGTCATCGTCAGCGAGTTTGCGTTCCTTGCGGGGTCGATCGGGCACGCGGCCGCGCAGCGGATCGTGGCGGCCGTGGAACGGGCCACCGCCGAGGGGCTTCCGCTGCTTGCCGGTCCCGCTTCGGGCGGAACGCGGATGCAGGAAGGCACCCTGGCGTTCCTGTCCATGGTCAAGATCACCGGCGCCGTCCGCGCCCACCGGCAGGCCGGCCTGCCGTACCTGGTCTACCTGCGGCACCCCACCACCGGCGGGGTGATGGCCTCGTGGGGCTCGCTGGGCCACATCAACGTGGCGGAACCCGGCGCCCTCCTGGGCTTCCTCGGCCCGCGCGTCTACGAGGCGCTGTACGGGGAGGCGTTTCCGGACAACGTGCAAACGGCGGAGAACCTGTTCAGCAAGGGCCTTATCGACGGTGTGGTGGCGCCCGGACAGCTGGCGAACCTGGTGGCACGGGCCCTGGACATCCTGGCCGCAGCGCCGGGTACCGGTGTGGGCCCGGAGGGGTCCGGCCCGGCTGCCAAACCGGCTCCGCCGGAAACCCTTGCCGTCCGGCCGTCAACTGTTGACGCCTGGACCTCCATCGGTATCTCCCGGAAACCGCGGCGGCCGGACCTCCGGCAGCTCCTTAAGTACGGCGCCAGCGATGCGCTGCCCCTCAACGGTACCGGCCAGGGGGAAAAGGATCCCGGGCTGCTCCTGGCGCTGGCCCGGTTCGGCAGCCAGTCCTGCATTGTGCTGGGCCACGCCCGGCCGCTGCGGAAGGACGCCGCCGGCATGGGCCCAGGCTCGCTGCGGGAGGCCCGGCGGGGCATGAAGCTCGCCGAGGAACTCCGGCTGCCCCTGCTGACCGTCATTGACACTGCGGGCGCGGATCTGTCCAGGGAAGCCGAAGAGGGCGGCCTGGCGGGGGAGATTGCCCGCTCACTGCACGAATTGATCGGACTGGAATCACCGTCCGTCTCGGTGTTGCTGGGGCAGGGTGCCGGCGGTGGGGCGCTGGCCCTGCTGCCCGCAGACCGGACCATCGCGGCGCAGCACAGCTGGCTGTCGCCGCTGCCGCCGGAGGGCGCCAGCGCCATTGTGCACCGCACCACCGCCCACGCTCCGGCCATGGCACAGGCACAGGGTGTAAACGTGGCATCGCTGTACGCCAACGGCCTGGTGGACCACATTGTTGACGAGCGCGGCGACGCTTCGCTGGAGCCCGCCGGATTCTGCGAACGGATGGCCCGGGCCATCGAGTACGAGCTGGGAAACCTGGCCGGGGCGCCGGTTGCGTCGCTGGTGGCGTCCCGGGCGGAAAAGTACCGGAACCTGGGCGCCTTCTAGGCTCCCGCCGCTTCCAGGCCTGCGCCGGGCAGGCGGGCCCGGAGCTTACCGCCCGGGCCCGCGCTGCGGCCCGCCTCAGCGGCGGTTCGCGGCCCTGGTCCGGTGCGCCGTGGCGCGGAGCTGCAGGATCCGGACCCCGCCGGCCGCGGCCACCAGCACGCCGCCGGTGACGCTGGCGATGAACAGGGCCATGCCCAGTGGCAGCTGACCCTCCAGGCCGAAGTACCGGACCAGGACCTGGTCCTGGTTCTGCAGGATAAAGATGATCAGGAGGATCAGCAGGACCAGGGAGGCCACGACGGCGGCCCACACCACGCCGGCGCGGGTCACCTTGGGCTCCTCCGCCGGCCGGGTCGCTGGCTGCCGGGGATCCTG
This sequence comes from Arthrobacter sp. Leaf141, assembly GCF_001424565.1. Taxonomy (GTDB): domain Bacteria; phylum Actinomycetota; class Actinomycetes; order Actinomycetales; family Micrococcaceae; genus Arthrobacter. The sequence goes on along the minus strand of NZ_LMOL01000045.1, from coordinate 243,390 downwards.
CCTGCGGGAGTCCTGGTTCCGGGTCTCCGCGGTGCCCGCCTGGGGTTCGGTCGCGGGTGCTGCGGGCTCATGGTCCGGAACCGCCGGCACCTGCCCGGCGGGATCCGGCTGGCCGTCCGTGCCGGGGGTGTACTGTCCAGAACTCATATTGTTCCCCTTAACTAATAAGCATGCTTATGGTGCAACCTTAGTTGGCGGGCCTGCCGGGAACAACTGCTCCGGGAAGGCTCCCACCGGCTCTCCACATGTTAGGGCGGAGTTGGCGGGCTGCCGGATCCCGCCACGGGCTTTCAGAATCCGATCTGATGCGCCACCTGCAGCAGCAACGACTCTGAGCCGGCCGGCCCCACCAGCTGGATGCCCATGGGCAGCCCCTGCCCGGGTGCCCCGCCCGTCCAGTGCACGGGAATGGTGATGGCGGGCAGGCCGCACACGTTCACCATGGAGGACCATGGCGCGTACTCGCATTGCTTCCGGTAATCCCCGTCGGCATCCCCGGGCCACTGCGCCGCAGGCCACCTGTCGCCGCCGTGGACTGTTCCCGTGAACCAGCCCACCGGGCGGGGTGTCTGGGCAAGTGCAGGCATCAGCATCAGGTCCCACTGGGCGTACTGGGCCACCGTGTCATGTTCGAACCTGCGCAGGAACGCCAGCGCTTCCTGCAGCTTGGCAGGGCTCCGCTGCTGGGCCCGCCGCCGGAAGGTCCTGGTCAGCGGGGCCAGCAGCGCCTCCCTGGTGGGGCTGATCCGGGCGCTGCCCACCCCTGCGGTCCAGGCGGTGGTGAAGGCGTCCGGGTAGCGGTTGTCGTACCGGACCGGGGCTTCGGCCACCACATGCCCGGCCCGGGCCAGCAGCTCCACCCCGGTGTGGAGCGCGTCCAGCGCCTCCTGCTCCACGGTGAACGGGAACGTTCCGGCCCACGGGGACTCCAGTGTCAGGCCGATCCTCAGCTTCCGCGGGTCCGGGCCCAGTGCTGCCAGGTAGCCCGCCCCGGGCACCATGGCGTCCATCAGGAGCGCGGCGTCCGCGGCGCTCCTTGCCAGCGGGCCCGGCACCACCAGCCGGGCAGGATCGCCCTGGGATTCCGCGGCCGGCACGGCGCCGCGTCCCGGCTTCAGTCCCACCAACCCGCAGGCAGCAGCGGGAATCCGGACGGATCCGCCGCCGTCCGTCCCGGGTGCCACCGGAAGCAGGCCCGCGGCAACAGCCGCTGCGCTGCCGCCGGAGGAACCGCCGGAACTCCTGCTGGGAGCGTGCGGATTACGCGACGGCGGCGCGATCCGGTTTTCGCTGTACGCCGTCAGTCCGAACTCCGGAACCTGCGTTTTGCCCAGGGACACCACGCCCGCGGCCTTGAGGACGGCCACCAGCTGCCCGTCCGCCGGGGCCGGTTTGTGGTCCAGGGCGGCGCTGCCGTGGGTGGTCACCACCCCCGCCACATCCGTGAGGTCCTTGAACGCAACCGGCATCCCGTGGAGCAGCGGAAGATCCCCGGCGCTGGAGCGGGAATGGAGCGCGTCGGCCTCCCGGGCGCCGGCCATGGCCTGCTCTCCGGTGACGGTCACAAATGAACCCAGCAGCGGGTTCCGGTCAGCGATGCGGGCCAGGAAATGCGCCGCGGCCTCGCCCGCGGAGACGGCACCCCGGCGCAGCAGGTCCCGCAGTTCCACGGCCCCCAGCTCGTGCAGCTCAGCCACGGTTGCCGGGTCCCGCTGCCCGGGCTTGTTTGCGGCGCGGAAGAAGGCCGGTCCGGCGGGCTGAACTGCAGTGATGGCATCCTCCAAGCGTTTCACGTAGCGTATCGCGGCCGGCAACGGGGCCGGCGGACGCCGGAAGCACTAGGCTTAATGGTGTCTTCCGATCTGCCACGACAGGACTTCCAATGAGCGACTTTGACACCGTCCCCGTCCATGACGTCCCCGCCGGCGCCGCAATCCTTGACGTCCGCGAAGACTACGAGTGGGTGGCCGGGCACGCCGACGGCGCCCGCCACATTCCGCTGGACCAGCTACCCGCGCGCCTCGATGAACTGGACCCTGATGAGGATCTCTACGTCATCTGCCGTACCGGCGGTCGTTCCTTCCGGGCGGCCCAGTGGCTGACCGGACAGGGCTACTCCGCCTTGAACGTTTCCGGCGGCATGGACCAGTGGCTGGAGGCCGGCAAGCCCCTGGTCTCGGACAACGGGCTCAAGCCGCTGGTGCTCTGAGCCCCCGGCCCTCCGGCCCGCGTCCGGGCAGCAACCAACCACCAGCCGAAGGGCATCACCATGCCGCCACCCGTCACGTACACGTTCCTGGGACCTGAGGGGACGTTCACCGAAGCGGCCCTCCTGCAGGTGCCGGATGCGGCCGGGGCCACCCGGATCCCCGCCTCGAACGTCAACGCTGCCCTGGACCTGGTCCGCCGGGGCACGGCGGACGCGGCCATGGTGCCCATCGAAAACTCCGTCGAGGGCGGCGTCACCGCAACCCTGGACGCGATCGCCGGCGGTGCGGAACTTCGCATCCTCCGTGAAGTCCTGGTGCCCATCAGCTTTGTGCTGGCCGTCCGTTCCGGCACACCAATGGCGGGCATCCGCAGCGTGGCCACCCACGGCCACGCCTGGGCGCAGTGCCGTGGCTGGCTGGAGCGGAATATTCCGGAAGCAGAATATGTCCCGGCATCCTCAACGGCAGCAGCCGCCGTCGGTCTGCTGGTGGCAGACTGCCCCTACCACGCTGCCATCTGCTCACCGCTGGTGGCGCAGGCACAGCCCGGCCTCGAGGTGCTCGCCACTGACATCGGCGATAATCCCGCGGCCGTGACCCGCTTTATCCTGGTGGGCAGGCCCGGCGCCCTGCCGCCCCCGTCAGGCGCCGACAAAACCACCGTGGTGGTGCCGCTGCCCGCGGACCGGCCGGGTGCCTTGATGGAGATCCTGGACCAGTTCGCCACCCGGGGCGTGAACCTGAGCCGGATCGAATCCAGGCCCACCGGACAGTACCTTGGGCACTACTTTTTCAGTATCGACGCGGACGGGCACGCCGCCGACGCCCGCATGGCGGATGCGTTGGCCGGGCTGCACCGCATCAGCCCCGCCACCCGGTTCCTGGGCTCCTACCCCCGGGCCGACGGACAGGCTGCGGTGGTGGAGCCGCACACGTCCGATGACGCCTTCGGCGCTGCGCAGGCCTGGGTCCAAGGCATTCTCCAACCGGCATCAACAGGACCGGAAAGCGGTTCCACCACTTCGCCCACAGCGTAGGTGAATACCGTTCCGAGTACTTCCTTAGGGCTCCGGCCGTGCGTAAGCTTGCTTGATCCACCGGGGAATGGCCCCGAATGAAGGGAGCGGGTCATGACTGCGAACAGCACCGATGACGGCCAGGGAATGATTGTGAACCCCAAGCCTGCAGCCGACAACCAGGACTGGGACGGAGACGATGCCGACCGCGCCGACCGCCTGCGCTTTGAAGAGGAACAGGCGATGATCCGTGAGCAGTCCGAGGCCAGGGCTGCCGCGAAAGCCGCCGCAGAGGCCGCAGGGGACTGACGCCCGCACGTTGCAGGTCCGCCGCATTCCGGCAGGTGCCGGTTCAGTGCCCCGCCGCGGGCCCTTTCACCCGGACCAGCAGGGACTGCGGTTTGACCTGGACAGTGAGCCGGGTGGCAAGCCCGGACGTGTCCCCATCCAGCTGCGTGGGCATGGGCTCGGGGCATTTAATGACAATCCGGCCGGACCGGTACACAGTCATGATGGGCAGCTTGCCGCTGTGCTTGAAGATGACCTTCAGGTACATCAGCAGCCAGCCCAGGGCGCTGCGGGGGCTCATCACCACCACGTCCAGCATCCCGTCGTCGATCATGGCCTGCGGGATGAAGTCGATGCCGCCGGGAACCAGGCCGCAGTTGGCGAACAGCACGCTGCGGATGTTCCGGACCTGTTCCGGGTTGCCGTCCAGTGATATGGAAACCTTCTTGCGCCGGCCCGGCAGGTGGCGCACCCCTGCTTCCGTGTACGCCAGCCAGCCCACCGCTTTTTTGAGGCCGTCGTTGGTGTCGGCCAGGACTTCGGCGTCCACGCCGATTCCGGCGATCACCAGGAACACGTGCTCCGAGGAATGCCCGGTCCGTGAGTTCTCGATCCCCATCCGGGCGGTATCGATGTAGCGTTGCCGGCCAAACAGGGCCGTGTGGACGTTGCTGTGCAGGTCGTGGACATCAAGGTCCACGTTCCGGGCCAGGAGGTTGCCGGTTCCCAGCGGGATCAGGCCCATGGCCACGCCGCTGTGCGCCAGCGATTCGGCGGCAACCCGCACGGTGCCGTCGCCGCCGCCCACCAGGACCACGTCCGGGCTGCCGGCCAGGGCCGCCTTCACCTGGGAATACCCCGGATCCTCGGCGGTGGTCTCGAAGAACACCGGCTCGTCCCAGCCGGCGGACAGGCAGGCGCGCTGGATGGTGGCCCTGGCCTCGCCGGCGCGGGCTTTGATGGGGTTCAGGATCACTGCCACGCGCTGCCGGGCCAGCCCGGACTCGTGCGCGTCGCCGCCCACGGCGCTGCGGATGTGCAGGGCCTTGAGCCGCCGCACCCCCCACCAGCTGGAGACGGCGAAGGCCAGCGCCGCCGCGCTCAGAAGGTACAGGATCCAGTCGCTCATGGTGCTTCAACAGTAGCCCGGCGGGCGCCGCACCCGCGCGCCCGCCCCGGCTGCCCGCCGTCGTGCGCTGGATTGGATACCCTTGGGGAGTGATCGACGTAAAAGACCTCAGCGAAAACCCGGACAAGTTCCGTGCCAGCCAGCGCGCCCGCGGCGCCGACGAATCAGTGGTGGACGCGATCATCGCCGCGGATTCGGACCGCAGGGCTGCGCTGATCCGCTACGAAAACCTCCGCGCCGAGCAGAACGTGTTCGGCAAGAAGGTGGCGCAGGCCAAGGGTGAGGAAAAGCAGGCGCTGCTTGCCGAGGTCCGCGAGCTGGCCAACTCGGTCAAGGCAGCCTCGGCGGAAGCCGACGCCGCGCAGGCCAAGCAGGAGGAACTGCTCCGCGCCGTCCCCAACGTTATTGAAGACGGCGTCCCCGAAGGCGGCGAGGACGACTTCGTGGTGGTCAAGACAGTGGGCGAGCCGCGGGAATTCGCCGGCTTCGAACCCCGCGACCATCTGGAAATCGGCGAGCTGATTGGCGCCATCGACATGGAGCGCGGCGCCAAAGTGTCCGGCTCCAGGTTCTACTTCCTCCGCGGCGTGGGCGCCCGGCTGGAAATGGCACTGCTGCAGATGGCCATGGAACAGGCCATCGACGCCGGTTTTGTCCCTATGATCACGCCCACCCTGGTGCGCCCCGAAACCATGCAGGGCACCGGCTTCGACGTCAAGCACGACGCCGAGATCTACCGTCTCGCCGAAGACGACCTTTACCTTGTGGGCACCTCCGAGGTGGCCCTGGCCGGCTACCACGCGGACGAAATCCTTGACTTCAGCGCCGGGCCCATCCGGTTCGCCGGGCAGAGTTCCTGCTACCGCCGTGAGGCGGGCTCGCACGGCAAGGACACCCGCGGCATCATCCGGGTGCACCAGTTCAACAAGGTGGAGATGTTTATCTACACCACCGTTGAGGAAGCCGCTGCCGAGCACCTGCGGCTGCTGGCCTGGGAAGAGGAGATGCTGGCCAAGTGCGAGCTGCCCTACCGCGTCATCGACACCGCAGCCGGTGACCTGGGCATGTCCGCGGCCCGGAAATTCGACTGCGAGGCCTGGGTTCCCACCCAGGGCGCCTACCGGGAGCTCACCTCCACCTCGAACTGCACCACGTTCCAGGCCCGCCGCCTCAACATCCGCGAACGCACCGTCAACGACGCCGGCGTGGCCAAGGGCACCAGGGCTGTCGCCACCCTGAACGGAACCCTGGCCACCACCCGCTGGATCGTGGCCATCCTGGAGCACCACCAGAACCCGGACGGCTCCGTCAACGTCCCCAAGGCGCTGCAGAAGTACCTGGGTGGGCTGGAAGTACTGCCCGTCCTGTAGCCAGGTGCGGTCAGCCGGCCAGGTCCAGCGTGTAGACCACCAGTTGCACCTTGGGCGCGGGCCGGGGCTTTTCCCGGTCCGGCCGGCGGATGAAGCCGAACTGCCGGTAGAGCTCCTGGGAGCCCAGGTTGTCCACGCCGGTGTCCAGGACCACGCCGCGGGCGCCGTTCCGGGCTGCGAGCTGCACCGAGTGTTCCAGCAGGAGCCGGCCCAGACCCTGGCGCCGTGCCTCCGGCAGGACCGCGAGCAGTCGAACCTCCGCCTCCCCTGGTTCAGCCTGTCGGGCCAGCGGTGATCCGTGCAGCAGTACCGTGATGGTGCCCACCAGCTTTCCCGTCCGCACGTCCTCGGCGACCAGCAGGGTGCCCGCATCTGCGCGTGCCTCCGCATCCACCAGCAGGTTCAGGCGCTCGCTGTCCGGCTGGTCCGCCGCCGGCAGGTGGTGGCCGAACCCGCGGTAGGTCAGCTCACCCACCGCTGCGTACTCGGATTCGCGGGCCCGCCTGACGATCAGCGGCTCAGTGGACGTGGTGGCGGTGGCGGTCATGGTGGCGCCCTCTCGTGTTCGGCCGGCCCCGCACCGGCTGCGCGGGTTCCCTGACCGACAGGCTAAGCATGCCGGCAGCCCGTGGTCATCCCGGGCCGCAACGGGGCGTCGCGCCTTGTCATCCAAGGAAACGGGAGGACATCTGTTGCGCCGCGCGTCGGCGGGTTGCGTCCGTGTTGGAAAGCCTCCTGCCCGGTGGTTGGCTGGTTGGAAAAGGCCCCGGGCCGCCGTCGGCCCCGCAATGAACAAGGAGACCGGATGGCCGGCACCCTCACCCACCGGATCACCAGGCTGTGCGGCGGCGAACTGGCAACCTTCCGGTCCCAGCTTGCCGCCCTGGCCCGGGAGGACATGTACAGCGGCGGCCTGGAGAGTGCCGTTACGGCGCTGCAGCGCAGGCCCGCCCTCCTGACGGAGGGTTCATCCGTCACCATTGTGGGTTTCGGAACCAAACCGGCGGCCGGTCCGCCCGTGCTGACCCTGTCCGTTTCGCTGCTGCTGGACTACCAGCGGTGGCCCCTGGATGTGTTCTGGGATGAGGCGCACGCCTGGGCGGACGCTGTGGCAGCCCCCGCCCTGGTCGTGGCGGGGATCAGTGCCCGGCACGAGGACGAAAACGGCATGGTGTTCCATTACCGGCTCAAGGCCGCATCCAGCGCAGTTCCTAAGCTTGTCCGCAGCTCAGGGACCTAAAGCCTGGGCTTTGCGGACAAGCTGACGAGACCTGGCCTGGCTTGACTTCAAGCCGGACGCAGCGCCGCGGCGGCGATCCGGCCATCCACCAGGACCGCGAGGAAACCCGGCGCTGCGTCCGGCCGGCGCCCCGGCGCCGGCTCCCCGGCACCCAGGGCCTGGTACGCCACTCCAGCCAAGGCGGCGTCTTCCGGGCTGCCGGAGCCGGCAGCCAGTTGCCGGAGGGACTCCGGCGTGACCACGGCACGGACCTCGCGGGGATGCACTGTGCCGTGCCGGGTTCCCCGGTCCAGGGCCAGGAACACCGGCGCCGTGGGTTCCAGGCCCAGTGCCGCTGCCGCCGCGATGGCTTCGCCAGCTGTCAGCGAGGCCGGGAGGATGGGCACGCCGGCCGGTTCGCGGCCCGCCAGAAGGCTCCGGACCGTTCCTGCCGGGTCCGGTGGTTCAAGGAAGCCCAGCCGGGTGAGCCAGCCGTCGTCGAAGCAGGTCGAAAGGTAGTTCCGGCCGGAATCGGGCAGGACCACCACGATGGTGTCATCCGCATCGAGGGTCCCGGCCAGCCGGAGCGCTGCGGCCAGGGCCAGGCCGCCGGTTGCCCCCGTCAGGAGCCCTTCCTCCCGGGCGGCGCGGCGGGCGGTGAAGATGGCTTCCCGGTCGCTGACCCGAACGTACTGGTCCACCACCGAAGTATCAAACGCTTCGGGCCAGATGTCTTCCGTGGAATCCGGGTGCAGCGCGTGGCCGGCACCTTCCACATACTTGAGGGCGCCGTCGCCACCGGCGTAGCGGGAGTGCTCCGGATCCGCGGCCACCACCCGGATCCGGCCGCTGCTGGCCTCCTTGAGGTGTCCACCCGTTCCGGACAGTGTGCCGCCGGTTCCCACGCTGGACACCAAATGGGTAACAGTGCCTTTGGTGTCCGCCCAGATTTCCGGCCCGGTGGATTCCCGGTGCGCTGCCGGGTTGGCAGGATTGTCGTACTGCTGCGCCAACCAGGCTCCCGGGGTGGCGGCAGCGAAGTCCGCGGCGCGGCTGGCCAGGTGGTCCGGGTGTCCGCGCGGCACAAAATCAGCCACCAGGTGGACCTCGGCACCGTATGCCCGGAGCAGGCTGATCTTTTCCGCCGCCGTGGCCGTCGGTGCGAAAATCACCGACCGGTAGCCCAGTTGCGCCGCCACCAGGCTCAGCCCGATGCCGGTGTTGCCGCTGGTCCCCTCCACCACTGTGCCTCCCGGCCGCAGGTGTCCGGCAGTTTCGGCAGCCCTGACCATCGACAACGCTGCCCGGTCCTTGACGCTGCCGCCGATGTTCTGGAACTCGAGCTTCGCGTAGATCCGCGGGCTGAGGCCGGCGCCGAGCCTGCGGAGGCGGAGCAGCGGTGTGCCGCCGATGGCGTCGAGGACTGATTCGTGAACGGTCATGGGGCCACGGTAGGGGGCAGCCGGCAGGGGCCCAAAGCTGCGTTTCCCCGGGTGTCGCAGGATGAGCCAATGCGTCCGGCAATGGCCCTGCAGCCGTCATAAATATGCCCTCCCAGGTCCGCTGATGTCACCTGCGGTCACTGGGATTCACGTTCCGACTCGAAATTCCGGAACGCCCGGAAACCCGCCATAGAGTCCGGACATGGCCCTCCGAATCCAGCAAAGACGTCAACCCAGCGGTGGCCGCAGCCAGGAAACCCCGCAGCGGCAGGTGCCGCCCCGGACTGTCCTGTGGCTGTGCCTGGGGGCCGGGTTCATCACGCTGCTGGACCAGTCGGTATTTGTCCTGGCAGTACCGGCCATGGCCGCCGGATTGCAGGCGGACGCCGGGCAGGTGCAGTGGATCCTGGCCAGTTATTCACTGGCGTTCGGGCTGGCGCTGGTACCGGCGGGCCGGCTGGGTGACCTTGTGGGCCGCCGCACCCTGTTCGTGGCAGGGCTCAGCGTCTTTGGCGCGTTCAGCCTGCTGGGCGGCCTGGCCACCGACCCGACCGTGGTCATTGGGGCACGGCTCCTGCAGGGCCTCGGTGCAGGGGCCCTCAACCCACAGGTCCTGGGCCTGCTGCAGGATGTCCATGCCGGTGCCGGCCGGGCCAAAGCCTTGGGGTACTACGCGGCGGCGGGCGGAACGGCTGCCGTGTGCGGTCCGCTGATTGGGGGCGTGATCCTCTCCGTGGGCAGCCAGGAAGGGAGCTGGCGGTTGCTGTTCCTGGTCAACGTTCCGCTGGTCCTGGTCCTGGTTCCGCTGGCCCTGGTGTTCCTCCCGCGCCGGTCCCGGTCGCCGGCGGTGCCCGGCCAACGCCGGCCCACCATCGATGCAGTAGGCGCGCTGCTCCTGGGTGCCGTGGTGCTGGCCTCGCTGGTGCCCACCATCCAGGGCCCGGGTCCGGAAACGCCCATCTGGCTGGGGAGCGGCGCCGTGGCGCTGGCCGTGTTTGCCGGCTGGGAGGTCCTGTACCACCGGCGCGGCCGGACCCCGCTGCTGGTCCCGGCACTGGTCCGCTCGCCCGGCTACGTCCTTGGCACCGTGGTTGCCTTGTGCCAGTTTGGCGTGGGCGCGGCCATGGCCGCGGTCACCGCGTTCTACTTCCTTGCCGGCACCGGCCTGCCGCCGTTGGGGGCCGCCGCGATCCTGGCGCCGCAGGCCGCAGGGATGCTGCTGGCCTCCAGCTTCAGCTGGCGGTTCCTGGGCCGCTACGGGCGGGGCGGTGTCGTCTGGGCGCTGGTGGCCGGCCTGGCCTGCCTGCCCGGCAAGGACTTGGCCGTCCAGTACCTGGACAGCGGAGCCGCTGCGATGGCGGTGGCCGCCGTCGGGCTCCTGCAGGGGCTAGCCGTGGGTCTGGTGGTGGCCCCCAACCAGACCCTGACACTGGCCCAGGCCCCGCCCGGTGCCACGGGGGTGGCCGCGGGCTTTTACCAACTCAGCCAACGGTTCACGGCGGCGCTGTGTTCAGCGGCCGCCGCTGGCATGTTCCTCACCGCCGGCGCGGACCCCCGCCGGGCCTTCCACCAGGGTGTGGTGCTCTGCTCGGTGCTGCTGGGCGTCGCTGTGCTGGCCGGCAGTGCGGACTGGCTCCGCACAGCCGCTGTCGCCGGGCGGCAGGCCACCCGCCGGCAGCCTTCGAAGCGCCGGCGGGCCGGTCCTTAAGCGGCCGGGCTCTGGGCGCCCGGGTCCGTGGGGCCTGTGGTGGGCACCCCGGCCTCCCGCAATGCCGGGAAGCCGCCGTCCACATGGACGGCGTTGGCGTAGCCCAGCACCTTCAGCTTCTCGGCTACAGGGCGGGAGCCGTTGACGGAGCCGCAAAACACCACTATGTTCCGGCCCGCGGCTTCCACTTCGGGCAACAGTTCGGGGGAGTCGGGGCCGAAGTCCTGGTCCACCCGCTCCCGGTTGACCACCAGCGCCCCGGGGATCGCCCCGGTGCTGTTCCGGCCGGCGTCACTGCGGACGTCAACCAGCAGGGCCCCTTCGGCGATGAGGCGGGCGGCGTCAGCGGCGCTGACCAGTTGGGTGTCGGTTTCGGTGCTCATGGTTCTCCTTTGAGGATGGGTTGGTTGGACCGGGGTCTAGCCGCGGGCCCAGGCGTCGGCAAGCAGCCCGTAGGATGCCACCCGCTCCGCCTGCCCGTGGGCGATGGTGGTGATCAGGAGCTCCTGGGCGCCCGTGGCCCGCTGCAGCGCCCTCAGGTGGGCGGTGACCGTCCCGGGGGCGCCCACGAACCGTGTTTCCACGCGGTCCCGGACCAGCTCCGGGGAGCCCACCGCGGCGTCCAGCCGGCCGCCGGGCGTCCTGTTCGCGTTCGGCCACCAGCACGTCCGCGGATACCGTGACGTACGGTTCCGGCACCGCCGCCGAGGGCCGGAAGTGGGCCCGGTATTCGGCCACCGACTCCAGTACCGTGGCCGGCGACACGTGGTAATTCGCGCCGAACCGCAGGCCCAGCTTCCCGGCAAGCCGGGCGCTGGGCCCCGCCGTGGAACCGTGGAGCCAGAACTGCGGGGCATGTCCCAGGGCAGGTGTCACCGTGATCCCCTCGCCGTGCCGGGTGCGGTAGCCGCCGTCGAAAAAGCCGATGACGTCCTGCACGTCGCTCTCGAAGTTGTCCGCATCCCCGGGCTCCCGGCCCAGGAGCTCGGCCTGGAGCCGGAACTTCCGGGGCAGCACGGAACTGAACGGCTGCCGTTTGGCGGGGACCACCAGGCCCGCCACCACCCGGCCCGCGTCCTCCGGCGCGGGTTCGCCGGCAGTCCGGAGGTCTTCCCCGCCGGTGCTTGCCGGCGGGGAAGCGGGTTGGCCGGAGCGGCCAAATCCCAGATCGATCCGGTCCGGGAACACTGCCGCCAGGGTTCCGACGTTTTCGGCTACCTGCAGCGGCCGGTAGTTGCCCAGGATGGTGGCAGCCGTCCCCACCCGGATGGTCCGGGTGGCGGCAGCAACCAGGGCGGACAGCACATGCGGGGCGGAACCCGCGACGCCGGGATTGAGATGGTGCTCGGCCAGCCAATAGCGGTGGTAGCCGAGGTCCTCGGCAGCGACGGCCAGCTCCACGCTGTTGCGCAGCGCCTGCCCGGCGTCCACCCCCGCCGGGATGGGGCTCAGATCGAGAACTGACAGCAGGGCATCCGTTGGGCTCATGACTTGACCCTACGGACGCCGGCTCCGGCGCCCAAAGCGCCATGTCACCGGACTCAACGGTGCGCAACAGGCCGTCACAGGCGCCGCCAGATGACGGTTTAAGCCGTCGCTTGACGTGGCGTTTCGCGCGTTGACCTCGTGCGACAACGGCGGTTGCGGGGGTCATTCGGGGATCGTACATTCGAGCCATAGGTCAAGAGTCAGCACGCCAAGGACCGGCTCGTGCTGCGGCAACCCTCAGGCATTTAGTGGCGGGGTGCTCCGGAAACAGACCTGGCCGCACTGCGGCAAGTGAAATGTCGTCCCGGCCGCACCAGCGGCCCCTGAAAGAGGAAAGCCATGCCTTCACTACCAGTACCCGAAAACCGTCCCAACGTGGTGGCCGTTGAGCTCGACGGCGACGGGGCGCACCCCGCCGCGTGGCGCCACGCCCACCACCTTCCGGACGGACTGCTGGGCGGTGCCCGCATCAGCGGCACCGTCCAGGCCGCAGACATCGCCGGCTTCCACCTGGCCACCTTCCGCGATTCCCGCGTGGTGGATGCCGGCACGGCCGGGATTCCCGGCCGGATCGATGCCGTGCAACGGGCCGCCTTCGCTGCCCCCATCACCGGCTCGATCGGCCTGGTACCCGAGGTGGACACCCTCTACACCGAGCCATTCCACGTCGCCACCCAGCTGGCCAGCCTCGACTACGCCTCCCAGGGCAGGGCGGGCTGGCTGGTCAGCGCGGCCAACGCGCCCGAAGAAGCCCGCGCCGTGGGCCGTGAGCAGCTGGCCGCCGCCGCAGCGCCCCTCGAAGCCGCGGACGCCGTGGAAGCCGGCCGCCGGCTCTGGGATTCCTGGGAGGACGACGCCGTCATCCGCGACGCCTCCACCGGTCGCTACCTGGACCGCGACAAACTGCACTACGCCGACTTCGAAGGGGAGCGCTTCGCCGTCAAGGGCCCGGCGATCATTCCCCGGCCATTGCAGGGGCAGTTGGTGGTCATCGCTCCGGCGGCGCTGCTCTCCACCGTGGAAGCCGACGTGGCACTCGCTTCAGCCGCCACCGTTGACGGGCTCGCCGCAGCAGCCTCAGCGGCGGCCGCCACCGGCGTTCCCCGGACCCTCGTGGAGCTCGACGTGATCCTCGACGCCCGCGGCCAAACGGCCGCGGAACGGCTCGCGGAGCTGGACCGCCACGAGCCGTGGACCGGCGGCGCCCGGTACGTGGGCAGCCCCGCCGGCCTCGTGTCCCTGCTGGCCCGGCTCTTCGATGCCGCGGACGGCGTCCGGCTGCATCCCGCCGTCGTGGACGTCGACCTGCCGGAACTGGCGCTCAACGTCCTGCCCGCGTTGCGCGCCGCCGGCCTGGTCAGCGCGCCCGCCGCCGGCACCACGCTGCGCCGGTCCTTCGGCCTTCCCCGCCCCGCCAACCGCTACGCCGCGGCCTGAAAGAGAGCATCCCATGACCACGCACCGTCCCACCGGCAACGGCCGGATCCAGTTCGGCGTCTTCTTCCAGGGCGTCAACCACACCACCGTCTGGAAAGCCCCGGACAGCGGCTCCCAGACCGACTTTGAATCCTTCCGCCGCGTGGCCCAGACCGCCGAACGCGGGCTGTTCTCAGCCTTCTTCCTGGGCGAAGGACTGCGGCTCCGTGAACACCTGGGCCGGATCCACGACCTGGACGTGGTGGGCCGCCCGGACGCGCAGACCGCCCTGGCGGCACTCGCCGCCGTCACCACCAACATCGGCCTGGTGGCCACCCAAAACACCACCTACAACGATCCCGCGGACCTGGCCCACCGGCTGGCCAGCCTCGACCTGCTCTCCGGCGGCCGCGCTGCCTGGAACATCGTCACCACGGACAATGCCTGGACCGGCGCCAACTTCCGCCGCGGCGGGTTCCTCAAGCACGAGGACCGCTACGTCCGGGCCGAAGCCTTTGTCCAGACCGCCAAAGCGATCTGGGACTCCTGGGCCGACGGCGCAATCGCCGGGTCCCGGAGCGACGGGCGCTGGCTTCGGCAAGGAAGCATCACCCCGGTGCGCCGGAACGACGCAAGCTTCGACGTGGACATCACGGGACGGCTGCCGCGGTCCGCCCAGCACCACCCCGTCCTCTTCCAGGCGGGGGATTCACCCGACGGCCGCGACTTCGCTGTCCGCAACGCCGACGTTATCTTCTCCCGGCACGCGGAACTCGAGGATGCGAAGGTGTTCCGGGCGGACATCGTGGCCCGCACACTAAAGGCCGGCCGCCCCGCGGATGACGTCAAAATCTTCCCGGGCCAGGAATTCATCCTGGCCGCCACAGAAAAGGAGGCCGCGGAGAAGGAACACTGGGTCCGGGAGCAGCAGGTAGGCCCGGAGACGGCAATCGCCTACCTGGAACAGTTCTGGGGCCGGACCCTGGACGGGTATGACCCCGACGGGCCGCTGCCTGAGATCGACCCCGTAGTGGACGTCACGAACCCCACCCGCGGAAACGCCTTCCACGGCAAAAGCGCAAGGGAACTCGCTGGCCAGTGGCGGGACGAGGCCCGCGGGAAGGGCCAGTCCATCCGCCAGTTCGTTGCTGCCCGGTCACGCCTGAACGGCCGCGGCCTGGTGGGCTCCTACGACGGCGTCGCCGACCTGCTGGCTGAATACGCCAGGACCGGAGCGGTGGATGGATTCAACATCACCCCCTGGCTTGTCCCCGGCGGGTTGGACGACATTGTCAACGAACTCGTCCCGCGCCTGCAGGACCGCGGCGTCTACCGGACCGAATACGAAGGCACCACCCTCCGCGAAAACCTGGGACTCCGGGTCCCCTCATCACACCGGCGCGGCACCCTGTCCGCGGCCGGCCGCCAGGAAAGCGAAAACGTCGCATGAACCCCTTCAACCCCGCTGGAACCACCGCCAATCGCCCCACCAGCAGGCCCGCCGTCGTGGGCGGCCTCCTCGCTGCGGCCCTCCTCTTGTCCGCCTGCGGCGGGACGGCCGGCGCCGGCACCGAACCGGCCGCCGATGCCACCCCTGTTTCCGGCGGAAACCTTAACTTCGCCCTTTCTGTGGACCGCGGCTGCATTGACCCGCAACAGGCGGGCAACAACGACGCCATCGCCGTGGCCCGGCAGACAGTTGCCTCGCTGACGTCGCAGGACCCGAAAACAGGGGAGATCGTGCCGTGGCTGGCCGAAAAGTTCGAGGCCAACGCCGACGCCACCAGCTTCACCTTCACCCTCCGGGACGGGGCCACGTTTGCCGACGGAGCCGCCATCGACGCGGCGTCCGTGAAGACCAACTTCGAGGCCATCAAGGCCCTCGGCGCGAAGGCCACCCTGGGTTCGACCTACCTCAGCGACGTCAGCGCCATCACGGTGCCGGACGCCAAAACCGTGGTGGTGGACTTCTCCAAGCCCAACGCCCAGTTCCTGCAGGCCACGTCCACGTTCACCCTGGGCCTGCTCTCCCCGGCGGCCGCCGCCCTGTCCGAAGCGGACCGCTGCGCCGGTAAATTCTCCGGTTCCGGACCGTTCAGCGTCCGCAGCTACACCGTGGATAAGGAAGCAGTCCTGGAACGCCGGCCCGGCTACTCCTGGCCTGCAGCCACCAACACCAACAAGGGCGAGGCGTACCTGGACACTGTCACGTTCAAGATCATCCCCGAGGCCGGGAACCGTACCGGGTCCCTGCAGTCCGGCCAGATCGACGCCACCGCGGCCATCTCCGCCGCGGACGTTGCCCTGTTCAACGGCAACGGCTTCAGCACCGAAACCCGCGCCAACCCCGGGGTGGTCTACAACCTCTACCCCAACGAGTCCAGCCCCAAGCTCAAGGACACCGCCGTCCGGCAGGCCATTTCCAAGGCCATCAACCGGGAGGAAATCACCAGCACCCTGCTGACCGATGCCGACCAGCCGGCCAAGGGCGTCCTGTCCCACACCACGCCGTACTTCACGGACCTCAGCCCGCTGCTGGCCCATGATCCCGACGGCGCCAGGAAACTTTTGGACGCCGCCGGCTGGAAGGAAGGCCCGGACGGTGTCCGGGAAAAGGAGGGCGAAAAGCTCTCCTTCCAGGTCACCTACTGGCAGTCGCCCAAGGAAGTCCTGGAACTGGTGCAGCAGCAGCTCAAGGCCGTGGGGGTGGACCTGCAGCTGAAATTCACCACCATCGCGGATGTCACGGCCGCCCAGGCGGACAAGACCTATGACTTCTCCTACGGCAACCTGACCCGCAGTGATCCGGACGTGCTGCGGACAGTGTTCTCCTCCGCCACCGCCCGCGGCGGCAGCAACCTGAGGGAACAGCTTCCGGTGGACGACACCCTGGGCGAACAGGCAGCAGCCCTGGACCAGGCCGCCCGGCAGAAGCTGGTGGACCAGGCCCAGGAAACGCTGATCAAGGACGCCCACTCCATCCCGCTGTACGAGCTCTCCACCACCATCTCGGCCAGCGAAAAAGTGCACGGCCTGACCTTCGAGGCGTCCAGCCGGCTGGACTTCTACGACACCTGGCTCAGCAACTAGGCAGCAGCGGCGGCCGGCCCCTCACAGGCCAGCCGCCGCCCGATCCCAAGGACCACCATGATCCGCTTCATCGGACGACGCCTGCTGCAGGGAGCCTTCGTGCTCTGGGCGGCCTACACCGTGTCCTTCTTTATCCTCTACCTCCTGCCCGGCGACGCGGTCAGCATTATGGCCAGCGGCGACGAGCAAAACGCGGTTGACCCCGCGCTGGTTGCCCGGCTCCGAAGCGAATACGGGCTGGACCGGCCACTTCCCGAGCAGTACCTCATTGCGCTGGTCAAGGCGCTGCAGCTCGATTTCGGCATTTCCATCAAGAACGGCGTCTCCGCCACGGCGGCCGTGGCGGAGGTCCTGCCCGAAACAATCAAGCTCGCCGCGGCCGGTTTTGCGCTCGCCGTCATCCTGGGCAGCGCCCTGGCCATCGGGGCCGCGTTCAGCAGGAACCGCTGGCTCCGGCAGGCCTTTGCCGCCCTGCCTCCGCTGGGCATCGCCGTGCCCACGTTCTGGATTGGGCTGCTGCTCCTGCAGTTTTTTTCCTTCCGGTTCCGGCTGTTCCCGGCCATCGGGAACGACGGCGTGGCGAGCCTGGTGCTGCCCGCCCTGACGTTGGCGATTCCCACCGCCGCCGTGATCGCCCAGCTGCTGTCCCGCAGCCTGCACCGGACGCTGGGCGAGCCCTACATCGAACAGATCCGGGCCAAGGGCGCCAGCGACGCCCTGATCCACTTCGGTCACGCCCTCCGGAACGCCGCCATCCCCACCCTGACCATGCTGGGGATCCTGGTGGGCAACCTGCTGGCGGGCGCCGTGGTCAGTGAAACCGTCTTCTCCCGCGCCGGCATCGGCCGGCTCACCGTCACCGCTGTCAACAGCAGGGACATCCCGGTGGTGCAGACCCTTGTGGTCCTCGCCGCCGCCATCTTTGTACTCACCAGCCTGCTGGTGGACCTGATCTACCCACTGGTTGACCCGCGCATCAACACCGCCCGCCGGGTATCGGTTTAGGAGGCACCATGCCGCAGCAACTCGTCCGGCCCAGTCCGGCACAGACCCGTCCCGGGGACCCTGCAGTTGAGGGTACCGGTCCAGTCCCAACGGCTTCCGGTCCCGCCCCGGACGTCTCCCCGGCTTCGCCGGGAACGCCCGGAACCGGCCGCCGCGCACCCGGCCGGGCTGCCGGCGTCGGGCGCGCAGCGCTCCCGCGCCTGGCCGCCGCCAGCCGCAGGCTGGGCCGTGCCCCCGGCCTGGTGCTGGCCGGCCTGGTCCTTGGTGTGGTGGTTTTGTGGGCCGTGGTGCCCGGGGCTTTCTCGTCCTGGCCGCCGGACACCGGGGTTCCGACCGACCGGCTGCAACCGCCATCAGCCGCCCACTGGTTCGGCACCGACAGCCTGGGCCGCGACCTTTACTCGCGGGTGGTGCACGGAGCCGCCACTTCGCTCGCGGCGACGGCCGTCGCCGTTGGGGTGGGCCTGGTGGCAGGCTCCCTCCTGGGGCTGCTGGCCGGCTCGCTGCGCGGCTGGGTAGATGACGCGATCATGCGGGTCATGGACGTCCTGCTCGCCATCCCCAGCCTGCTGCTCTCCCTGGCGCTCATCACCGTGCTCGGGTTCGGCACGGTGAACATTGCCATCGCCGTGGGGGTGGCAAGTGTTGCGAACTTCGCCCGGATCATGCGGGCGGAGGCCCTGCGGGTGGGGACCGCCGTATACGTCGAAGCGGCGCGCTCCGCCGGCGTCCGCTGGCACACCATCCTGCTCCGGCACGTGCTGCCCAACGCCGCCGGCCCGGTCCTGGCACTCTCGGCCCTCGAATTCGGTATGGCGGTGCTGTCCATCTCCTCGCTGAGCTTCCTGGGCTTCGGCGCCCCGCCCCCGTCGGCCGAATGGGGATCCCTCGTGGCCGGCGGGCGGGACTACCTTGTGGCCGCCTGGTGGCTGGTGACGCTGCCGGGCGTGGTGATTGCCGCCGTCGTGCTGGCCACCAACCGCTTATCGCACGCATTCGCCAACCCCGAAAGGAACCGGACATGACCGGCACCCAGCCGTTGCTTAAAGTCGAGGACCTGCGCGTCAGCTACCGCGTCAACGGGGAAACCACCGAAGCGGTCCATGGTGCCAGCTTCGAGGTCCACGCCGGCGAGGTTGTGGCGATTGTGGGCGAATCCGGCTCCGGCAAAACCACCACCGCGCACGCCATCATCAACCTGCTGCCCGCCAACGCCAGCACTGACGCCGGCTCCGTGGTGTTTGCCGGCGCCGACCTGGCAAAGCTCACCCGGAAGGAATGGCAGGGGGTACGGGGCAAGGAGATCGGCCTGATCCCGCAGGATCCCACAGCTGCCCTGGACCCCTTGCAGCGCGTAGGAGTCCAGGTGGCCGAGGCGCTCACCATCCACCGGCTGGAGCCGCGGAAGGTGGCCCGGCAAAGTGCCGTGCGGCTGCTGGCCGAAAGCGGCATCCCGGACCCGGAAACGCGGGCCCGGCAGTTTCCGCACCAGTTTTCCGGCGGGATGCGCCAGCGGGTGCTGATTGCCACGGCGCTCGCCGCCTCGCCGCGGCTGGTGATTGCGGACGAACCAACCAGCGCCCTGGACGTGACGGTGCAGCGGCAGATCCTGGACAACATCTCGGCCCTCACCGCTGAACGCGGAACCGCCGTCCTGCTGATCACCCACGACCTTGGGGTGGCCGCGGACCGGGCCGACCGGATCATCGTGATGCGCAGCGGCGACATCGTTGAACACGGCCCGGTGGCCAACGTCCTGGGCAACCCGCAGCACGCCTACACCCGCCAGTTGATTGCGGCTGCGCCCGGGCTGAACCCGCGACGGCTGCGGCCGGCGGTTGCCGGTGGCGTTAGCACCGATGTGCCCGGCGCCTTGTCCGATCCCGCCGGCCTGCCCCGTGCTGCTGCCGCTGCTGCGGAGCCGCTGGTGGTGGCCACGGACCTGCTTAAGCTCTTCCACCTGCCCCGCACCGCCAAGGGACCCAAAACCCTGACGGCCGTGAACAACGTTTCGCTCCAGATTGGCCGGCGCGAGACGCTGGCGCTGGTGGGGGAGAGTGGGTCGGGAAAAAGCACCGTGGCACGGCTGCTCCTCCGGCTGGACCGGCCAACCTCCGGCTCGGTGCACTTTGACGGGGTGGACCTCGCCGCTGCCAGGGGCGAACAGCTGCGCCAGCTGCGGCGGCGTTTCCAGGTGGTTTTCCAGAGCCCCTACGCTTCCCTGGACCCGCGTTTCAGCGTCGCGGACAGCGTGGGTGAACCGCTCCGGGCGTTCGGGGAAGGCACCACGGCGGACCGGCGGGCACGTGTTGCCTCGCTGCTGGAGGCAGTGCACCTACCGGCGACTTATGGTGCCCGGCAGCCTGTCGAACTGTCCGGCGGACAGCGGCAGCGGGTGGCCATTGCCCGGGCGCTGGCGCTCCGGCCCGACCTGGTGGTGCTGGACGAAGCGGTGTCGGCACTCGACGTGTCGGTACAGGCCCAGATACTGGCGCTCCTCGCCGAACTGCAGGCCAAGGACGGCCTGAGCTACCTCTTTATCTCGCACGACCTCGCCGTGGTCCAGCAGATTTCGGACCGCGTGGCCGTGATGCGGGGCGGGGAACTGCTGGAGGAGGGACCCGCCGGGGTGGTGCTGGAGCGTCCCGCACATGAGTACACCCGGGAGCTGATCGCCGCCGTCCCGGGCCGGGGCCGCCAGGGTTAATACCCACACCGGGGACAACCTGTGAATATTAACCGGACGTTCAACAAAGCTGTGGCGCGCGTCCTAGCGGCCATGCCGGGCGTCTGCTTCACTTGTTCAATGACAACGCTGACTGAATCCTCAGTCGCCGGCAACGATGACCGGCGAGAGAACCCCAACAACAACGACACCCGGCTGATGGTGGCCCTGGACGTGGACGGCACCCTGGTCAACCACGACGGGCACATGTCCCCGGCCGTCCGCAACGCAGCCCAGGCCGTGGTGGCCGCAGGCCACGAAGTGATGATTGCCACCGGCCGGTCCCTGAACGCCACGCTGCCCATCATCGAGCTGATCGGCATCGAACACGGCTACGCTGTCTGCTGCAACGGCGGCGTGACCCTCCGGCTGCACCCGGAGCTGGACAAGGGCTACGAGATCATCCACAAAGCCACGTTCAACCCCGCTCCCGCACTCCGCGCCCTCCGCGAGCGGCTTCCGGCAGCCAAGTACGCGCTGGAGGACGAGGACGGCAACTTCCTCTCCACCGAGCGGTTCCAGGACGCCAGTTTTGGTGTTGAGGCCGTGGGCGTCGACTTCCAGACCATGCTTGCTGCCACGGCCGTCCGCGTGGTGGTGTTCAGCACGGACAACACCCCCGAGGAGTTCAACGAGGCCATCCGCCACATCGGCCTCGCCGGCGTCACCTACTCCGTGGGCTGGACTGCCTGGCTGGACATCGCCGCCGCCGGCGTCACCAAGGCCAGCGCGCTGGAAAACCTGCGCACCCGGCTGGACATCGGGCCGGAGCAGACGGTCGCCATCGGTGATGGCCG
The DNA here is from genome assembly GCF_001424565.1 of Arthrobacter sp. Leaf141. Classification (GTDB taxonomy): domain Bacteria; phylum Actinomycetota; class Actinomycetes; order Actinomycetales; family Micrococcaceae; genus Arthrobacter. The sequence goes on along the minus strand of NZ_LMOL01000045.1, from coordinate 222,487 downwards.
GAACGACATCGAGATGCTCACGTGGGCCGGCCGCGGCGTGGCCATGGGGCAGGCGCCGGAGGAAGTTCTCGCCGCTGCGGACGAGGTCACCCTTTCCGTGCACGACGACGGCGCCGCCCGTGTGCTCCACAGCCTCCTTTAGCGCCACACCGGGATGACAGTGGTCCAGACGGCGGCGCTGGCCGCCTGCGTCCTGCTTGCCGGACTCGCTGTCTTCCAGGTTGCCCTCATCGCCGGCGCGCCCGTGGGCCGGTTTGCGTGGGGCGGCCAGCACAAGGTCCTGCCCGCAAAACTGAAGGCCGGAAGCGCCGTCTCGATCCTGCTCTATTTTGTTTTCGGCTGGCTGGCGCTGGGCCATGCCGGCCTGCTGCCGGTGCCCGGCGGCAGGACCCTGACGTCCGTCGCCGTCTGGGTGCTGACGGGCTACTTCGCCCTGGGGGTTGCCATGAACGCCATCTCGCGGAGCAAGCCGGAGCGCTTGGTCATGACTCCGCTGGCCTTGGTCCTGGCAGTGCTGTTCCTGGTCCTGGCCCTCAACTGAACAAGCCAGGGAACGCCGGTTCCAAAGGGCCGGTTCCCGTCCGGGCCGCCCCGCAAGGCAGAATGGAAGCCATGAGCCTCACCACTTTCGCCCTGGTCCGCCACGGCCAGACCGACTGGAACGCCGAACGCAGGCTGCAGGGTGCCACCGACATCCCGCTCAACGACGTGGGCCGCGGACAGGCGCGCGACGCCGCAGCCGTCCTGGCACCCTACGAATGGGACGCCGTTGTGTCCTCGCCGCTGAGCCGCGCGGCGGAAACCGCCGACCTGATTGCCGCGGGGCTGGGGCTGACCGTGTCGCGGCGCGTCCCCGAACTGACCGAGCGCAGCTTCGGCCCCGCGGAGGGCATGCAGGCGGGTCCTGAACTTGAGGCGCTCCGCATTCCCGGCGGGTTCCGGGGAGCCGAGAGCGAAGACGAAGCGGCCACCCGCGGCCTGGCAGCCCTCGAAGCCCTGGCCGACGAATTCCGCGGCCAGCGCGTCCTGGTGGTCACGCACGGCACCCTGCTCCGCGTCAGCCTGGGGCGGGCCACCGGCCGGACCCTCGCCAGCGTGGACAACGCCGCACTCAACCTGGCCCACCACCACGCCGTCCACGGCTGGGAACTGGAATTCTTCAACGGCGAACCGGTTCTGGCCACCGCAGGCAGCTAGCACCTGACAACGCCCAGCCGGCCCGCGGAACACAAAGCAGCCGGCGCCGGCTACCTGGCTTCGAGGATTAACGCCAACAGCCGGGCAGCGGCAGGCCTGGCGGCGTGCTCCTCGTTCCACTGCGCCCGCGCCACCGCCTTGCTGACGGCCTGCGTGGTGATGCCCAGCGCCTGGGCCACAGCTTTTTGCTGGCCACGGACCCCTGGTGTGAGCAGGTCCAGCACCCGCCACTCGGCCCCTGACCGGTCCCGGACTATCAGGCCCAGCAGGCGCAGTACGGCTTCGGCGTCGTGCGCAATGTCCGCCACCGGGCCCTCCACCGCAACAGGCACCCGTTCCTTGCCGTTCCGGAGCCGGTCCACGGCCCGCCGGGCATAAACCAGGCCATGCCCGGAGGCGTCCTTGATCTGGTTGGGCAGCGGCTCGTTCACCGGCCCCACCCCGATCCCCACGAACCAGGAGCCGCAACGCAGGGCCACCAGGGCTGCTTCCACTGCCTGGTGCGGGCAGTCCACAATGCCTTGGACTTCATCTTCCACGGACCTGTCGAAATCCAGGCGCGCGGGGATGTGCCGCAGGTCCTTCAACAGCTGAGGGACGCGGTCGCCGTCGCGCCGGCTATCCGTTTGGTTGATGGTCAACGTGAACATTGAACCAAAGACTACCCGTTGGCAGTGCCGGGCAGGCAAGCAGGGTTGCACCAGGTTTCCCCATCTGGTGCGATGGGTGGTAATGCCGTCCCAGGGCGGCGCCATCGACGGAAGGACCATCATGGCCGGCAGCATGGGACCGAACGAACTGGACCTCCTGGACAGATGGTGGCGGGCGGCGAATTACCTGTCCGTGGGCCAGATCTACCTGCGAAGCAACCCCCTTCTGCGCGAACCGCTCCAACCGGGGCACACCAAAGCCAGGCTGCTGGGACACTGGGGCACCACCCCCGGGCTGAACTTTGTTTATACCCACCTGAACCGCGTCATCCGGCGTGAAGCCGCCGAGATGCTCTTTGTTGCCGGTCCGGGACATGGCGGTCCCGCCGTCGTCGCCAACTCCTGGCTGGAGGGGACCTACTCGGAGATCTACTCCCACGTGGGGAACGATGCTGACGGTATGGCCGAACTGTTCCGGCAGTTCTCCTACCCCGGCGGCATCCCCAGCCACGCGGCGCCGGAAACTCCCGGTTCCATTAATGAAGGCGGCGAGCTGGGGTACTCGCTGGCCCATGCTTACGGGACCGTGTTCGACAACCCCCAGCTGGTGACGGCCGTGGTGATCGGGGACGGCGAGGCGGAGACCGGACCACTCGCCGCGAGCTGGCACTCGCACAACTTCCTGGACCCCGTCGCGGACGGGGCAGTGCTGCCCATCCTGCACCTGAACGGCTACAAGATTGCCAACCCCACCATCCTGGCCCGGATGCCCGAACAGCAGCTTGACCAGCTGCTCCGCGGCTACGGCCACGAACCGTATTTCGTCACGGTGGCGGATCCGGACGCCACGGAACAGGCCCACCAGGACTTCGCGCAGGCACTGGACGCCTGCATGGCGGACATCCGAGCCATCCAGGACCGGCGCCGGAACCCCGCCGGCCCCGCCGGAGCGGACGGTGCCGGGCAGGACCCGGCACCCCGCTGGCCCATGATTGTGCTGCGCTCACCGAAGGGCTGGACCGGTCCGCGGGTTGTGGACGGACTGCAGGTGGAAGGGACCTGGCGCAGCCACCAGGTGCCACTCTCGGAGGTGCGGACCAACGCCGGGCACCTGAAGATGCTGGAGCAGTGGCTGCAGTCGTACCGGCCGGAGGAACTGTTCGACGCCGACGGGAGGCTGCGTGCCGACGTCGCCGAGGCTGCCCCCGCAGGGGATTTCCGGATGAGCGCCACACCGCATGCCAACGGCGGCTTGCTCCGCAGGGACCTTTTGTTGCCCGCCTACCGGGACCACGCCGTCGAGGTGGCCCGGCCCGGAACGGAACGCGTCAGCCCCATGATCACGCTGGGTTCGTGGATGCGGGACGTGATCGCACTGAACATGGAAAACTTCCGGCTTTTCGGCCCGGATGAGACGGCCTCGAACCGCCTCCAGGACGTCTATGAGGTCACCGACAAGGTCTGGCAGTACCGGATTGAGGACGTCGACCAGAACCTGGCGCGTTCCGGCAGGGTCCTGGAGGTGCTCAGCGAGCACCTCTGCCAGGGCTGGCTGGAAGGCTACCTGCTGACCGGGCGGCACGGCGTGTTCAGCTGCTACGAGGCGTTCATCCACATTGTCGACTCCATGTTCAACCAGCATGCCAAGTGGTTGAAGGTGCACCGGACGCTGCCGTGGCGCCAGCCCATTGCCTCCCTGAACTACCTGCTGTCCTCCCACGTGTGGCAGCAGGACCATAACGGTTTTTCCCACCAGGACCCGGGCTTCATAGACCACGCGGTGAACAAGAAGGCGGAGGTGATCCGTGCCTACCTGCCGCCGGATGCCAACACGCTGCTCTCCGTGATGGAGCACTGCCTGGCTTCCACGGATTATGTGAACATCGTGGTCAGCGGCAAACAGCCGTCACCCACCTGGCTTGGCCCGGCCGACGCCGCCAACCATTGCCGCCGCGGCCTGGGAATCTGGACGTTCGCCGGCTCGGAAGTCCCCGGAGAGGAGCCCGACGTCGTGATGGCCTGCGCCGGCGATGTGCCCACGGTGGAAACCGTCGCGGCGGCGGAACTGCTCAGGCTGGGAGCCCCTGGACTCAAGGTGCGGGTGGTGAACGTGGTGGACCTGATGCGGCTCCAGGACGAATCCGAGCACCCGCACGGGTTGCCCGCCAAGGACTTCGATGGCATCTTCACCACGGACAAGCCCATCATTTTCGCCTATCACGGCTACCCTGCGCTGATTCACCGGCTGGCTTACCGCCGGACGAACCAGGAGGGCCTGCACGTGCGGGGCTACAAGGAAGAGGGGACCACCACCACGCCGTTCGACATGGCCATGCTCAACGGGATCGACAGGTTCCAGCTTGCCATCGACGCGATCGACCGCGTGCCGGGACTGGCGGCGCGGCACTCGATCCTGCGCCAGGACCTGTTGGACCGCAAAAACAAGGCCTTCGAGCACACCCGCACGTACGGTGAGGATCCGGAGGAAATTACCGGCTGGACCCTCGGCGGGGCGTAGGCAGGAGGGCGCCCGACGGCGGGGCCGCGCCGCCGGCGGGTCAGGAAGCTTCGCCGGACCGCCAGTAGCCCAACGCGTTGATCCGGCGTTTGTCCACGCCCAGGGTTTTCCGCAGGTGCCTGGTGATGGCGCGGGTGCTGGCGGCCTCGGCAGCGAGCCAGTAATAGCCGGTATCCATGCCCGCGCCGGTCGCTTCGGCGCGGGCGGTCAACGCAGCGCAGACCTCGCCAACCAGCCGGTCGCCGCCGTCCTGGCGCGGCACCCAGGACACCGTATCCCTGGCCCTGGCATGTACCGGCAGGGAACGGTCCGGGTGGTGGCTGTATTCGAGCCAGATGGTGGCAGGTATGTCGCCGAGGACCGTTAGCAGTGAGTTGATGGCCGGGATTGAGGCGGGATCGCCCACCAGCACCGCGGCCGTGGGCGCCGGGTCCGGGAGGTCGAATTTGCTGCCCTGGACGGTGGCCTCGATGGTTTCCCCGGCCTTTACGGCCCGCGCCCAGTCGGCGGCCCGGCCCTCGTGGAGGGCGAAGTCCAGGCTGAAGGTCCCGGCCGCGGCATCCGGGTTGACCAGGGTGAAGGCGCGCTGGTGCGGTTTGCCGTTGTCGTCGAACCACAGCCGGATCCACATGGTGGGATGGACGCCGCAGTCAGCCAGCAGCGAACCGCCGTCCACGTGGATCCGCATAAACTGCGGGCCGATCTGCTCGCGGCCCGTCACGGCCAAGGAAAAATCCTTGGCCCCGAAGACTTTGAGGACGGCGCCCTCCCAGCTGCGCTTCATGGTTCTCCTTCTGCCCGGACGCTGTGCACGCAAAACGGGAATCGATGCTTTAATGAGGACAGCCTAACCTAACCTGCGCTTTCCGCTGGTCCCGTTGCAGCGGCGTTACGGCAAAATTCAGCCCGCAGGACTATTCCGAGGAGAGCCATGTCCACCAGCCCAATCGCGGCACCCGAAGCCGCCCGGCGGACCCCTGTTTACCAGGAGGAGTTCGAAACCTGGGGGCTGTTCCGGTTGCTGCCCATCGACCCCGTGGCGGACGCCGCTGTTCTCCACGGCTGGGTCACGGCGGAGCGCGCCAGGTTCTGGGGCATGTCCGGCTATACGGTGGCGGAAGTCCGGGAAGTCTACGAATTCCTGGCCGGGCTGGACACCCACCACGCCTACCTGATCGGCCTGGCCGGCGAACCATTCGGCATTTTCCAGACCTACCAGGCCATCCACGATCCGGTGGGCGAGGCCTACCCTGCACTGCCCGGTGACACGGGTACGCATCTGCTGCTGGGCCCGGCGTCGAGGTTCATCCCGCATTTCACCCCGGTGCTGGCGGCGGCGCTGACCCGGTTCGTCTTCGCGGACCCGGGCACGGAGCGCATCATCGCCGAGCCCGACGCCCGCAACGGCAAGGCCATCCGGCGGCTCCTTGCCTCATCCTTCGAGCTCGGCCCCGTTGTTCAGTTGGCGGACAAGCAAGCCCAGCTGGCTTTCCTGACGCCGGCCATGCTCGCGGGTAACTGACAGCCCCGCTTGCTGGAGCCAGGCCGGCACGCGTCAGTCCGGCAGCCCGTCGAGCCCGCACGAGGGCAGATGGATCCAGCCTTCGGTCCCCGCCGCCGCAGCGTGCGCAGCGTCGGGGCGCAGGGTCAGGTTGCAGGCCACGGCGCGTGCCGTCAGGGCGGCCACGACGGCGTCAAACAGGTCATCAGACCCTGCCAGCCGGGCCTCGTTCCCGGCCAGGTCCAGCCAGGGCGCCTGCGCACGCAGCTCCGCGAGGAGTGCGGCCAGCCGTTCTGTTTCGGTGCTGCCGCGGCCCTTGTAGCCGCGCCCGTTCAGGCCCCAGATCCGCAGCGAAGCGGCCGGGTACACCTCGGCGAGCCTGCCTGAGCCGTCTTTGGGCTGGGGTCCGTGCAGGCCGGCGATTTTGGCCTGGAGCACAGCGCACCGCATGGCGGGGTGCGCCAGCCGGTCAGCCGAGACGCTCAGCGGGATCAGGCGCGTCTGTGCGGTGACGAACCGATCGGTGTCGCGGTAGGCCAGGAGCCGGCGCCCGGCGATGCCGTCGTGCTGCAGGACCGGTCCTGCGTCGGACGCCAGGTGCCCGGTCAGGAAGGGGAGCAACGCGTCCGGCCAGCCCACCGGGCAGTCGATGCCGGTGACGTCGGTGGCGCCGAAGAGGTCAACGATCTCCTGGTCGTCCACCCCGAGCGCCAGATGGGCCAGGGAAGCCCCGCCCGGGCCCCACTCGAGGACCGCCACAGCAGTCTTTGCGTCCGCCGCGGCGAGGTCAACACCCAGCGACTTCACGGCGCACTCACGCTGCCCGGTACCGCAGGACGCCCGGAATGCCGCCCGCGGCATCCAACTTCCCGTCCCGTGCGAAGCCTGCCCACAGCGCCCGGACCTTCCGGCCCACGGCGTCCACCTCGTCCCACGTGGCGCCCCGGATCAGGCCAACCCCGTCCCAGGTGCCCCGGTTGCCGAACAGCAGGGGCAGGTCGATGGTGTGGGCCGAGCCGTAGACGTTGTCCGGTGCGTGCCAGTCCAGGACGTAGTGGTGCGCCGTGCCGCCGGCCGCAGCGTGGCGGCGTGCGAACCGCCTGGACGCCCGGCCGTAGACGGCCTCGGTGACCACCCGGTTGACGGCGCGGAGGGCGCCTTTGCCGGCCAGCGGAACCTGTTCCAGCCGGCCGAGGAACGGGCTGCGGGGCAGGAAGAGCCGCGCTTCCTGGGACGTGTGCCCGATCAGCACCTCGATTCCCGGCGCTGTCCGGTCCCAGGCTGCTTCGATGTCGGCTTCCGCCGGAAGGGGGTCATGGCCGTACTGGGTGCCGAACGGCATGGCTGCCAGCATGCCGAACCTGCGGGCCACCTGTGCCACGTTTTCCTCGACGGCCACCACGTCCATGGCCGGGGTGTCCGCTGTGACGGACCCGGCTGCGATCCCCATGGCGTGGTTCATTTTGGCCCGGCCGCGGGAGATGCCCAGCGGCGCGCTCTGGATGATGGCGCGCTGGAACAGCCGGGGCGCCTCGGGGACGGCCATCAGGTGCGCAATGGCGTCGCCGCCCGCGGACTGCCCAAAGGCCGTGACCCGGCCCGGGTCGCCGCCGAACGCCGCGATGTTCCGCTGCACCCAGCGGAAGGCCTCAAGCTGGTCCAGCAGGCCCAGGTTGCCCGGCCTGCCACTGTGGGTGGACAGGAAACCGAACAGCCCCAGCCGGTACGTCACCGACACCACCACCACCTTGTTCTCCGCTGCCAGCACTGCCGGATCAAAGATGGCCAGGTCGCCCGAGCCGGTGGTGTACGAGCCGCCGTGGATCCACACCATGACCGGCAGCTTTGCGTCCGGCGGGGTGCCGGCCGGGAGGGTGATGGACAGGTTCTGGCAGTCCTCGCTGCCGGGCAGCTCGCCGTATTTGGTGCCCAGCACGTCGTCCAGGAACGGCACCGGCGCCTGCGGGCAGGCCGGCGCCGGGGACGTGGCAACCAGTGGCGCTGTCCGGTCCGGCGCATGGGTGGGCGGCTGGAACCGGGCCGCCGTTGCGTAGGGGATGCCGGTGGCGCGGATGACCTCGCCGTCGCGGCGGCCGATGACCGGTCCGGAGGGCGGGGCGAAAAGGGGTTCGGAGCTCACCCTCCACCTTAACCACAACACGGGGCCACTTCCGGTCCGATGCAGCGGGTGCATCGAACCGGAAGGGGCCCCGCGGTGATTGGCGGCTGCTGGACCTTAGTGGCCGGCTGCCGGCACGTAACGCTTGATGGAGGCTTCGAGCTCGGCTTCAGCGGCGGCGCGGTCGCCCCAGCCTTCGGCCTTGACCCACTTGCCGGGCTCCAGGTCCTTGTAACGGGTGAAGAAGTGCTCGATTTCCTTGATCAGGAAGTCGCTGACGTCACTGATTTCCTGGATGTGGTCGAACCGGGCATCCACGGGGACGCAGAGGACCTTGGCGTCGCCGCCGCCGTCGTCCGTCATGTTGAAGACGCCGATGGGCCGGGACTCGACGATGACGCCGGGGTGCAGGTCGAAGTCCTGCAGGAGCACCAGTGCGTCCAGCGGGTCGCCGTCCTCGCCCAGGGTGTTCTCGAAGAAGCCGTAGTGGGTGGGGTACTGCATGGAGGTGAACAGGACGCGGTCCAGGCGGACGCGGCCTGTCTCGTGGTCAACTTCGTACTTGACGCGGGATCCCTTGGGGATCTCGATGGTGACGTCATGCTTCATGGAAATGCTCCTCGGCAATGGCAGGGGGTGCGCGGCACAGGGGAGACCGCCGCCAAAAATGGGGTGTCCGTGCCGCCGACTATTATTGAGGATATAGCGAGCGGCCCTGGAATCAGGAACTTGTGGGGATATTTCAGGACGTGAGGACCGGCACTGGCATGACCAAAACAGCAGGCGCGGAACCCCGGCGGCACCGTGCCCGGAGGGCTGCCGCCGCGGTGGTGGCGCGCGTCCGGAAGTCCTGGCCGGCGGCGCTCCTGGTCGCGGTCCTGTTGGCAGTGGCCATCCCCTCGGCGCTGCTGGTGGTGCCGGGCTTCCTTGCCCCGGACCAGCCCGCCCCGGCGCCGGCGGCACCCGCCTGGCAGCAGGTCCCGGCCACGTTGTCCGCCGTGCCGGCGTTGGCGCCGCTGTCGGCTGCCGCAGCCATCCCGCGGCCCGCAGCCGTCGCGGCGGAGCTGGATCCGCTCCTGGCGGCCGACGGCGGCGGAAACTTTACGGGGCAGGTCCAGGATGCGCTCACCGGCGAAGTCCTGTTCGACAGGGGCGGCGCGGACGCCAGGGTGCCGGCCTCCAACCTGAAACTTCTGACCGCCGTCGCTGCCCTTCGCACCCTTGGCCCCGATCACCGGTTCAGCACCAAGGTCCTTTCCGGTCCGGACAACCGCCAGGTGGTCCTGACCGGCGGGGGAGACGTGCTGCTGGGGGCCGGCGCCTCGGACCCCGACGGGGTGCGCGGCCATGCCGGCCTGGCGACGCTGGCCGCGCGGACGGCGGATTCCCTGCGCAGTGCCGGGGTGACGGGCGAAATCACGGTGCGCTTTGATGATTCGCTGTTCAGCGGGCCGGCCTTGAATCCGGCCTGGGGCCTGGGGGACGTGGCCGCCGGCGAAGTGGCTCCGCTGGCTCCGCTGGCGCTGAACGCGGCCCGCTACGATCCCGCCGTGACCACCGGGCCGCGGCCCCAGGACCCGGCGGCGGCCGCGGCGGCCGAGTTTGCCGGCCAACTGCGGGCGGCAGTCGAACCGGCGGGATTGACGGTGGCGGCCGCCGTCGAACGCGCGCCTGCTCCGGCCGGAACCGGAACCGGAACCGGAACCGGAACCGGGGGCGAGGCAGGGCAGGAAGTCCTGGCCGCGGCGGACTCGGCCACCGTGGCGGAGCAGGTAGGGGCAATGCTGCAGGATTCCGACAACTACCTGGCCGAGGCACTGGGCCGGTTGGCGGCACTTGCGTCGGGGCGGCCCGGCAGCAATGACGGGGCCACCGCCGTGGTCGGGGCGGAGGCCGTGGCGGCGGGCATCGCCCCGGCGCCACTGCAGCTGGCGGACGTGTCCGGGCTGGCCATGGGAAACCAGGTCCCGGCAGGCACGTTTGTCCGGGCGGTCACTGCCATCACCTCCGGCCCGGATGACCGGCTCCGGGCTGCCCTGGCCGGGTTCCCGGTGGCCGGCGTCTCCGGCACCCTCGACTCACGGTACGGCGACGACGCCACAGCCCGCGGTGCCGGGCTGGTCCGGGCCAAGACAGGGACGCTGAACACTGTGATCGCGCTCAGCGGATATGTGGTGGACGCCGACGGCCGGTTGCTGGTGTTCTCCTTCATCGGCAACGGACTGACCCCCGGCGCGGCAGGGAACCGGGCAGCGCTGGACCGGGCCGCGACGGCCCTCGCGGCCTGCGGCTGCCGGTAGGCGGCAACAGGGTCGGGTCAGGACTCCCGGCGGACGGGTTCCGTGGCCACCAGCGGGGTGGCGGCGGCTGCGGCCGCCACGGAAGACGCCGTGCCGGTGTCGGCAGCCAGGGCCGCCGGAGCCGTGGTGCCCAGCAGGGCTGCGAGGACAACGGCGGCCAGCACGGACGTCCAGCCCTTCCGCGGGCCTGCGGTCAGGGGAGCGATGGGACGGTACGGGATCATGGGGTCCTCCTGGCGAGTGTGTGGGGTCCGTGCGGGGGAGCCGCCGGTGTGCTTGATGGGTCCAACATTGCCCGGCGTGCATAGGCCGGGGCTTTCGCCGGCCTATGCGCCCGCTGTGAGTCGCGGGCTGTTCGCCGGTCAGCGAACTTAAGGCCGATCAGCAGCATGCTGTGTTCTGATGGGACTTATGGAGACCACCGCGCGCGAGTCGGCACAACCGTTGTCCGCATCTGCCCAGTCCCTTATCAACTGGGACCTGGCCGCGTCCACCGCGGCCCGGCTCACCCCCGCCGGGCCAACACTGTCCCCGGCGGACATCGGCAAGGCCGTGGACAGCCTGCGGGAACTGGCTGATAAGTCCGTTCCGCACGTCCACGAGATCACCGGGCTGGAGGCAGCGCGGGACCTCCGGGACTCCTCCGTGCTGGTGGTGGACAGGGCTTCCTGGGCCAAGGCCAACACCCAAAGCTTTGCCGTGATGCTCCGGCCGGCCATGGAAAAGATGGTCGAGAGCCGGCGGGGCACCATCAGCCCGGCCGCCGCCGGGGTCAGCGGCGCCATCACCGGCAGCCAGTTGGGCGCCGTGCTGGCGTTCCTTTCCAGCAAGGTCCTGGGCCAGTACGATCCCTTTGCCGCGCTCGCCGAAGGTTCCAAGGCGCCCGCCGGCGGCAGGCTGCTGCTGGTGGCCCCCAACATCGTCTCCGTGGAGCGCGAACTCAACGTCACGCCGGAGGACTTCCGGCTGTGGGTGTGCCTGCATGAGCAGACCCACCGGGTGCAGTTCGCCGCTGCCCCCTGGCTGCGCCACCACATGCTGGCGCAGATCGATGACCTCAGCGGGCACCTGCTGGGCAACGTCGATTCCCTGATGGACCGGGCAGGGGCAGCAGCCCGCTCGCTCAAGGACCGCTCAGCAACCGGCGACACCCCGGGCCGCGGCGCCATCCTGGACCTGTTGCAGGACCCGGAGGAGAAGGCGGCCATCTCGCACCTGACCGCCGTGATGAGCCTGCTCGAGGGGCACGCCAACGTGGTTATGGACGCCGTGGACGCCAGCATCGTGCCGTCCGTGAAGACCATCCGGCAGCGGTTCAACGCCCGCGGCAAGGACCGCGGTGTGCTGGAGAAGTTCCTCCGCAACCTCCTGGGCCTGGACGCGAAGATGCGCCAGTACTCGGACGGTGCCCGTTTTGTCCGTGCCGTGGTGGCCGCCGCCGGCATGGAAGGCTTCAACCGGGTCTGGGAATCGGCGGACCACCTGCCCACCGAACCCGAGATCCACGACGCCAAGCTGTGGCTTGAGCGGATGGGCCTCTAATTGCCTGACGTTCCCGCCGGCAACGCCGGTGTCCCGGCCGGCAAGGCCGCTGTCCCCGGCGTCCAGGGCGGACGACGGCGGCCCGGCAGGTTGGCGCCGGTTGTGGGCACTGCGCGGAAACGGTTGCAGGAATCCCTGGCCGGGGCCGGCTACCCTTCGCACGTGGTGGTGGCCTGCAGCGGCGGACCCGATTCCCTGGCGCTGGCCGCCGTGGCCGGGTACTTCGCCCGGCGCGGCCACGTGGACGGCCACCCGGTCACCGTGGGCGCCGTGGTGGTGGACCACCAGTTGCAGGAAGGGTCCGCCGGGGTGGCCGCCCACACTGCGGCAGTACTCAAGGACCTGGGCCTGGAACCGGTGCAGGTCCGCACCGTCACGGTGGACCGCACCGGGATGGGCCCCGAAGCCGCAGCCCGGGACGCCCGGCACGCCGCGCTGGACGCCGCAGCCAGGGACCAGGGCGCCGGCGCTGTCCTGCTGGGCCACACCCTGGATGACCAGGCCGAACAGGTGCTGCTGGGCCTGGCCCGCGGGTCCGGCACCCGGTCACTGGCAGGCATGCGGCCCGCCCGGGGCCTGCTGCTCCGGCCGTTCCTGACCCTGCGCCGCGCGGACACCGAGGAGATCTGCGACGTGGAGGAGCTCCAGCCGTGGCACGATCCCACCAACTCCGATCCCGCCTTTGCCCGGTCCCGTACCCGCGTTGATGTCCTGCCGCACCTCGAAGCCAACCTGGGCCCGGGGGTGGCCGAATCCCTGGCCCGCACCGCAGCAATCCTGCAACTGGACGCCGACTACCTCGAAGATGTGGCAAAAACCACCTTCGAGTCCCTGGTGGAGCGGGACGGAACGGACGTGGCCCTGCCGGAGGAGCCGCTGCGCGCCCTGGCCCCGGCCATCCGGTTCCGGGTGATCGCCCGGGCGGCGGCCGACGTCGGCGGCCAGCAACCCAGCTACCAGCGGCTTTTGGCGGCGGAAGCGCTGCTGCGCCGGAAGGGATCCGCCGGCCCCGTGGAACTGCCCGGCGCGGTGTCCGTGTACCGGCTGTCGCTGGCACAGCTGCAGGACGCCACCGGAGCAGGCGGCCCCGCAGGGCAGGCGCCGCAGGCCACCGGTCCCCGCGAACCCGCGCGCTGTGGGAAGCTAGTATTCCGGTCCAAAAAACCGCCCAAGAATTAGTCGCACCCCCGCATCTACACAGGAGCCATTGGTGGATTCAAACGACGTCCATGCAGATCTCAAGCACGTTCTCTACACCAAGGAGCAGATCCAGCAACGGATCACCGAGCTCGCTGCCCAGATCGACAAGGACTACGAGGGCCGCGAACTGCTCATTGTGGGGGTGCTGAAGGGTGCCGTTATGGTCATGGCAGACCTGGCCCGGGCCCTCCACAGCCACGTGTCCATGGACTGGATGGCTGTGTCCTCCTACGGCTCCGGCACCCAGTCCTCCGGCGTGGTCCGGATCCTCAAGGACCTGGACACGGACCTGATGGGCAAGGACGTGCTGATCGTTGAGGACATCATCGACTCCGGCCTCACCCTGTCCTGGCTCAAGACCAACCTGGAATCGCGCGGCACCGCCTCGGTGGAGATCTGCACCGCCTTCCGCAAGCCCACCGCCGCCAAGGTGGAAATCGACGTCAAGTACGTGGGCTACGACATTCCCAACGAGTTTGTGGTGGGCTACGGCCTGGACTACGCCGAGAAGTACCGCAACCTGGACTTCGTGGGCACCCTCGCCCCGCACGTTTACGAGTAAGGCGCAGGGGACTTAAAGCGCGCTGACGACGGCGGCCTCCGGGCCGCCGTCGTGCGTTAAGCCGCTACGCCCACAGGGAACTTTTGGTTTCCACCGAGCGTGATTTACTCCGGACGGTGTATAGCTAGAAGCTGACGCAGCACCATCACGCGCGAAACACACGCCGTGCAGCACTACCGGAAGGGACGGGGCCAGCCCCCGAACAGATGAAAGCTAAGAACTTCTTCAAGGGCCCGGGCATCTGGATCATCGTTGTGGTCGGCCTGCTCCTTGTGGCTTTTGCAACGCTTGCTCCCGGCGGTGCGGCACGGATCGACACGGACAAGGGCCTGGAACTGCTCACCGGCGACAAGGTGGAGCAGGCAAAGATCTTCGACGGTGAAAACCGGGTGGACCTGACCCTGAAGGACAACTACCAGGTGGACGGGCAGGACAAGGGCAAGAGCGTCCAGTTCTTCTTTGTGGATGCCCGCGCCGCGGACGTGGTCAAGGCCGTCACCGACGCCAAGCCCGCCCAGGGCTACACGGACCAGCCGGTGGAAAGCAACTGGTTCTCCGGCCTGCTGTCGCTGCTGATCCCGGTGATCCTGCTGGGTGCGCTGTTCTGGTTCCTGATGACCCGGATGCAGGGTGGCGGCTCCAAGATCATGCAGTTCGGCAAGTCCAAGGCCAAAATGGTCAGCAAGGACATGCCGCAGGTGACCTTCGCCGATGTTGCCGGCGCCGATGAAGCCGTGGAGGAACTGCAGGAGATCAAGGAGTTCCTCCAGGAACCCGCCAAGTTCCAGGCCGTGGGCGCCAAGATCCCCAAGGGTGTGCTGCTCTACGGCCCTCCCGGTACCGGTAAAACGCTCCTGGCCCGCGCCGTGGCCGGCGAGGCCGGCGTCCCGTTCTTCTCCATCTCCGGCTCCGACTTTGTGGAAATGTTTGTAGGTGTGGGTGCTTCCCGTGTCCGTGACCTCTTCGAACAGGCCAAGGCCAATTCCCCGGCCATCATCTTTGTTGACGAAATCGACGCTGTGGGCCGGCACCGCGGCGCCGGCATCGGCGGCGGCAACGACGAACGCGAGCAGACCCTCAACCAGCTCCTGGTTGAAATGGACGGCTTCGACGTCAAGACCAACGTGATCCTCATCGCCGCCACCAACCGGCCGGACGTGCTGGACCCCGCGCTGCTGCGCCCGGGCCGCTTTGACCGGCAGATCTCGGTGGAAGCGCCGGACCTGATCGGCCGCGACCAGATCCTCCAGGTCCACGCCAAGGGCAAGCCCATGGCGCCGGGCGTTGACCTCAAGGGTGTTGCCAAGAAGACGCCCGGCTACACCGGTGCGGACTTGGCCAACGTCCTGAACGAAGCCGCGCTGCTGACCGCCCGCTCCAACGCGAACCTCATCGATGACCGCGCCCTGGACGAGGCAATTGACCGCGTGATGGCCGGCCCGCAGAAGCGCAGCCGCGTCATGAAGGAACACGAGCGCAAAATCACCGCGTACCACGAAGGCGGCCACGCCCTGGTGGCAGGTGCCCTCCGCAACTCCGCGCCGGTCACCAAGATCACCATCCTGCCCCGCGGCCGCGCCCTCGGCTACACCATGGTGGTCCCGGACAACGACAAATACTCCGTAACCCGCAACGAACTCCTGGACCAGATGGCCTACGCCATGGGCGGCCGCGTCGCCGAGGAAATCGTCTTCCACGACCCCTCCACGGGTGCGTCCAACGACATCGAGAAGGCCACCTCCACGGCCCGCAAGATGGTCACCGAATACGGCATGAGCGAGCGGATCGGCGCCGTCAAGCTGGGCCAGGGTGCCGGCGAACCGTTTATGGGCCGCGACAGCGGCAGTGACCGCGGCTACTCCGACCAGGTTGCGTTTGTGGTGGATGAGGAAGTGCGCCGGTTGATCGACCAGGCCCACGACGAGGCCTACGCCATCCTGATCGAGAACCGCGATGTCCTGGACCGGCTCGCCGTGGAACTGCTGGAACGCGAAACCCTGAACCAGGCGGAAGTGGCGGAGATCTTCACGGATGTCCGCAAGAGCGATTTCCGCCAGGTCTGGCTGTCCAAGGACACCCGCCCCGTGCAGGCGGCGGGTCCCGTGGAAAGCCGCCGCGAAAAGGCTGAGCGCGAAGCCCAGGAGGAAGCCACCCAGGCCCGCCTGGATGAACCGCTGGACGCCCAGCCCCCGCACCCGCAGGGCGTCAGCAACGACGCACCGTTCCAGGGCGGCGTCACCGGCTCGGGGCCGGACACCCTTCGCGGCTAAGCTTTCCCTGTGACTTTCTTCGACGACGACGACGTGCCCCCCTCCGCCGGATACCAGGCGGAGGGCGGGTCCCACCCTGCGGTTGACCGCCCCAGGATCGAAGCGGCCGTCCGCGAAATCCTGCTGGCCATCGGCGAGGATCCGGGCCGCGGCGGCCTCCTGGACACCCCCAAGCGGGTGGCCAAGGCCTACGCGGAGATGTTCGCGGGCCTGCACCACGACCCCGCCGACGTCCTGTCCACCACTTTCGACCTGGACCACGAGGAACTCGTCCTCGTCAAGGACATCCCCTTCTACTCCACCTGCGAGCACCACCTTGTGCCGTTCCACGGCGTTGCCCACGTGGGCTACATTCCGTCGCACGAAGGGAAAGTGACGGGGCTCAGCAAGCTGGCCCGGCTGGTGGACATCTACGCCCGCCGCCCCCAGGTCCAGGAGCGGCTCACCACCCAGATCGTCGAAGCGCTGGTCAGCCACCTCAAACCCCGTGGCGCGATCGTCGTTATTGAATGCGAACACATGTGCATGTCGATGCGCGGTATCCGCAAGCCCGGAGCGAAGACCGTCACCAGTGCGGTCCGCGGGCAGCTTCATGACCCGGCTACCCGTGCCGAAGCCATGAGCCTCATCCTCGGAAGGTAACCAACAAACCATGGATTCACTCGCCGCAAACCCGGGCACCGGGCCCGCTACCTCCCCGCTGCCCGTCCTGCGCAAACCCCGCCCGGCAGCCCGCTTCGATGACCTGCCAACCGGCCGCACCCTGGTCATGGGGATCCTCAACGTCACCCCGGACTCCTTCAGCGACGGCGGCAAGCACCCTACGGCGGACACTGCCATCGCCGCCGGGCTGCGGATGTTCTACGCGGGAGCGGACATCATCGACGTGGGCGGCGAATCCACCCGGCCCGGCGCCGAGGAAGTCAGCCCCGACGAGGAACAGCGCCGTGTGCTTCCCGTTATCGAAGCGCTGGTGAAGGCCGGCGCGCTGGTCAGCATCGACACTGTGCGCACTGCCACGGCCGCGGCTGCGGTCAAGGCCGGCGCGGCCATCATCAACGACGTTTCCGGCTTGACCATGGAACCGGAGATGGCCGAGCTGGTAGCGGCCACCAAAGTTCCCTACATCCTCACGCACCGCCGCGGCGATGCCCGCACCATGGATTCGCTGGCCGAATACACCGACGTCGCCGGGGAAGTGGCCGCGGAACTGGCCGGTGTCCGGGACAAGCTCCTGGCCGCGGGCGTGGCAGCGGACCAGATCATCGTGGACCCGGGATTGGGCTTCGCCAAAAACGATGCGCAGAACTGGGAGCTGCTCCAGCAGCTGGACCGCCTGGACGGCCTGGGCCACCGGGTCCTGGTGGGCGCCTCCCGCAAACGGTTCCTCGGCACCCTCCTTACCGTGGCCGGCAAGGCTGCCGCACCGGAGGAACGCGACGCCGCCACCGCCGCCATCACCGCCGTCAGCGCTTTCCGCGGCGCCTGGGCGGTCCGCGTGCACAACGTCGGTCCCAGCCTTGACGCCGTCAAGGCCGCTGCACGCATGGCCCCGCCACGACCCTCCCGGTAGGCGCGCCATGGACAGGATTACGCTGACCGGAGTGACCGCCGTCGGCCATCACGGCGTCTTCGACTTCGAACGCCGCGACGGCCAGCCCTTTGTGGTGGATGCCGTGCTGTACCTGGACTTCGGTCCCGCCGCCGCGTCCGACGACGTCAGCGACACCGCGCATTACGGGGAAGTGGCGCAGCGGATCACCGACCACATCACCGGCGAGCCGCTGAACCTCATCGAAGCCCTGGCCGTGCGCATCGCGGACAGCCTGCTGGCGGAATTCCCGCTGCAGGCGGTGGACATCACCGTCCACAAACCCCAGGCGCCCATCGAGGTGCCGTTCGGCGATGTCACGGTCGCCGTCCACCGCGAACGGCCCGCCGCAGGGGTGCCGGCATGACCGCCGGCTACGCCAAGGCAGTGCTCGCCCTGGGCAGCAACCTGGGCGAACGCAACGACACCCTTTCCGGCGCGGTGGCAGACCTGGTGGACCCGCCTGAGGTCCGGCTCCTGGCGGTCTCCTCCGCGGTCCAGACCAAAGCCGTGGGCGGACCCGCGAACCAGCCCGATTTCCTGAACATGGTCATCACCGTCGAAACCAGCCTGAGCCCCCTGGAACTGCTGGCCCATTGCCAGGCGGTGGAGAACAAGCACCACCGCGTCCGGGAGGTCCGGTGGGGGCCGCGCACCCTCGACGTGGACATCATTACCTACGGCGAGCTCTCCAGCGATGACCCGGTCCTGACCCTGCCGCATCCGCGGGCGGCGCTGCGCGCCTTTGTGCTCTACCCCTGGTCCACCATTGAACCCGCCGCCATGCTGAACGGTGAGCGCGTCAGCACCCTGGCCGCCCGGGCCGCCGACTTCGGCGACCTGGTCCCGTTCGACGGGTTCGGCGACTTCGACGGCCTGCCCACGGCTGGTGCGGTGGAGGAACGATGAAACCCCTGAGCCCCGTCCGCCTGCTGCTCATTGTGGTGATCCTGGCGGTGGCCGGCTGGTCCGCCACGGTGGTGACCGGCCGCTACAGTATGGCCACCCCCGTCCTTCCCGCCACAGCGCTGGCCACCATGGGGGTCATTGTGGTGATCACCCTGGTCCTGGGCATCCGGGTGCTCCGCTGGCGCAACAGCACCATCAAAAAGACTGTGCTGGACCCGCTCCTGGCCGCCAGGACCCTGGTCCTCGCCCAGGCCTGCGCCTACGCCGGCACCGTGCTGCTGGGCTGGCATGTTGGCATTTTCCTGGACCAGTTGCGGATCTGGACGCTGCGGAGCAACCAGGGCATCACCTGGCTGGCCCTGGCCATGGCCGGCGGCGGCCTGGTGATGATCGTTGTGGGCCTGCTCGTGGAGCGGTTCTGCAGGATCCCGCCCGAAGACACCGACACCAAGAACATTGACGGAAAGCCCGGCCGGGCAGTCCGCGGAGAAGCCACGGGGGAAGGCGAATATGCGTACAGAGGCGATTGATCCACCAGGGATAACCTGGGTCCGTGTGTCACCGAAGTACGTCACCGTCAGGCTGGTGCAGTGGGCGCTGGCCAACCTGCTGAGCATCCTCGTCTTCTGCCTGCCCCTGGTCTTTGTCCTCCTGGGCTGGTGGCGGTGGCCGCCGCTGTGGCTGGCCATCACTGTTCCGGCGGTGCTCCTGGTGGCCGCCCTGTGGCGGCTGGTCCTCATTCCGCGGCAGGTCCGCGCCATCGGCTACGCCGAACGGGATGATGACCTCCTGGTCCGGACCGGCATCTTTTTCCAGCGGACCATGGCCGTGCCGTATGGCCGTATGCAATACGTCGACATCGGCGTGGGGCCGGTGGAGCGCGGGCTTGGCCTGTGCACCCTGAAGCTGCACACCGCATCGCCCGGCACCAACGCCCACATCCCGGGCCTTCCTGCAGCGGAGGGGGCACGGCTCCGTGAGCAGTTGACGGCGCGCGGCGAAGCAAGGCTGGCCGGGCTGTGACGGAGCGTCCTTCAGCCCTTGACGGGGCGGCTTCCTTGGACGGGCCGGCGCCGCTGGACGGGCCCGCCGTTGAAGCGGCCGACGGCGCGTGGCTGCGCGTGCATCCGGCGTCGCCTTTTGTGCGCGGCTGGGTGGCCCTGGCCGCCATCGCATTTTTCTTCGGCAGGGACATTTTTGAACGAACCCTGCAGGGCCGGCCGATGTTCGAGGGCAACTTCGCCGCCCGCGCGCCGTGGCTGATCGCCGGCGGCGGGATTGTGCTGGTCATCGCCGTTCTCGGTTTTGTCCTTACCTGGTACTTCACCAAGTACCAGGTGTCCGGCGGGTATGTCCGGGTCAACTCCGGGTTTGTGTTCCGTCAGCAGCGGCAGGCCCGGCTGGACCGGGTGCAGGCCATCGACATCGTCCAGCCCCTGCTGGCACGCATCTTCGGGCTCGCCGAGCTTAAGTTCGAAGTGGCCGACGCCGGCGAGTCCGCCGTCCGCCTGGCGTACCTCAAGGTGGACCAGGCCCGCCAACTGCGGGCCACCATCCTGGCGCGCGCCGCAGGCGTCACCGTCGGGCCGGACACCCCGGACGCTGAGGCGCCCGAGGCGCCGGAACACCAGGTCCTGTCCGTTGCGCCGCCGCGCCTGATCGGGTCGCTGTTGCTCAGCGAGCAGAGTTTCTTTGTGCTCCTGGGCGGCGTGGGAGCGGTGGTCCTCTCCGCGGTAACCGACAACCGCGGCTTCTACTTTTACCTGATTCCCGCGGCACTGGGCCTGGCCGCCAGTTACTGGAGCCTGTTCAACAAGGGCTACAACTTCACCGCGGCCATTTCCCCGGACGGGATCAGGCTTCGCTACGGGTTGCTGGACACCCAGGCGCAGACCCTCCCGCCCGGCCGCATCCAGGCCCTCAAAATCAGCCAGCCGCCCTTGTGGCGGATCTTCGGCTGGTACCGGATCCAGCTCAACGTGGCCGGCTACGGAGCAGTGGAAGGCGCCGGCGGCAATTCCGCACGGACCACGCTGCTGCCTGTCGGCAAGAAGGCAGATGCCATGGCCATGCTGGCCCTGGTGCTTCCCGACCCGGGCACCAGCGAGCCGGACGTGGTTTTCGGCGCCGGGCTGGCGGGGCTGGATTCCGATGGTGGCTTTGTCACCACGCCCCGCGGGGCCCGGCTGCTGGCTCCACTGGGCTGGCGGCGGAACGCGTATGCGGCCACGGACACGGCGCTGCTGATCCGCTCCGGCCGCTGGTGGCGGGCCCTTGTTGTGGTCCCGCATCAGCGCACCCAGTCCATGGCGCTGCACCAGGGGCCGCTGGCCCGCCGGTTCGGCGTGGCCGACCTGGTCCTCCACACCACGGCAGGGCCAGTGGCGCCGCGCCTCTACCAAGCCGGACTGGAGCAGGCCCGGACCCTGTTCAACGATCAATCCGCACGTGCCCGGCTCGCCCGGAAACGGCAAACCACCGAGCAATGGCTGCGGGAGGTGGCGCCGCCGGGCAGCAGTGTTGCGGCGGCCGCCCACAGCGGCCCGGAACACCCATCCCTCCCGCCACAGGAAGGCCACCCCCATGGCTAAGCCCGGACGCCTGGGCGTCGGAATCATCGGCGCAGGCAAAGTCGGCGCGGTCCTCGGCGCTGCCCTGCGCGGCGCCGGACACGCCGTCATCGGCGTTTCGGCCGTCTCCGAGGCGAGCCGGGACCGGGCCGAGGCCCTGCTGCCCGGCGTGCCCGTCCTTGAGGTCCAGGACATCGTGGAGCGCGCGGAACTGGTGCTGCTCGCGGTGCCCGACGATGCCCTGCCGGACCTGGTGGACGGCCTGGCCAAGCTGGGCGCGTGGCAGCCGGGGCAACTTGTGGCGCACACTTCCGGGCGGTTCGGTGTGGGGGTGCTGCGTCCGGTGCGGGCCGCCGGTGCCATCCCGCTGGCCCTGCATCCGGCCATGACGTTCACGGGAATGAGCCTGGACCTGACCCGGCTGCTGGACTGCACCTTCGGGGTGACCGCGGATGCGGCCATGCTTCCTATCGCGCAGGCACTGGTGGTGGAGATGGGCGCCGAGCCGGTGGCCATCGCCGAGGCGGACAGGGCGCTGTACCACGCTGCCCTGGCGCACGGGTCCAACCACCTGGTCACCCTGGTGGCGCAGGCCTCCGAGCTGCTCCGCGAAGTGGCCGTCGAATTCCCCGAACGCATGCTGGGCCCCCTGCTGCGCGCCACGCTGGAAAACGCGCTGGCCTCCGGTGAATCAGCCCTTACCGGCCCGGTGGCGCGCGGGGACCTGGGAACAGTCAGCGCACACGCGGAGGCGCTGCGGGAGTTCGACGCCGGGGCACACGGCGACGTGCTGGCCGCCTACACGGCCATGGCCGGCGCCACGGCCCAGCGCGCGGAACGGCGGGGACTGCTGACACCGGACCAGGCTGCCGGCCTCCGCCAGGCCCTCGACACCACGGAAGACTGAGCATGGCCATCGAACTCGTCACAACGGTCACCGGCCTGCAGGCCGCAAGCGCCCGCCTCTTGGCCGCCCGGAGCGGGGCTTCGCAGGCCCTGGTGCCCACCATGGGCGCCCTTCACGAAGGACACGCGGCCCTGGCGCGGGCCGCCGTCGAAAACAACGACGTGGTGGTGGCGTCCATCTTCGTGAATCCGCTGCAGTTCGGGGACGCCACGGACCTGGACCGTTATCCCCGCACCCTGGAAGCGGACCTGGCCCTCCTTGAAGCGGAAGGTGTGGACCTCGTGTTCGCCCCCTCCGTGGACGAGGTCTACCCGGGCGGCGAACCGCTGGTCCGGCTGACCTCAGGCCGGCTTGGCGACAAATGGGAGGGCGCGTCCCGTCCCGGCCACTTCGACGGCGCCCTCACCGTGGTGGCCAAACTGCTGCACTACGGCACCCCCGCGGCAGGGCTGGCCGCAGGCGCCCCCACACCCTCAGCTGGAGCAGCGCTGACCGCCTACCGCGCGTACTTCGGGCAGAAGGATGCCCAGCAGCTGGCCCTGGTCCGGCGTATGGTGGCTGACCTGAACTTCCCCGTGGAAATCGTCGGTGTGCCCACCGTCAGGTCTGCGGAGGGGCTGGCACTCTCCAGCCGCAACCGGTTCCTCTCCCCGGCGGAACGGGACGCTGCCCTGGTCCTGTCCCGGGCCCTGCGCCTGCTCCAGGAACGCGCCAATGCCCGCGAACCGCTGGACCTCGGCTCGGCGCAGGCGCTGGTCGCGTCGCAGCCGCTTGTGGAACTTGATTACTTCGACGTGGTGGACCCGCGCACCCTCGAACCGTTGGCCGAGAACTGCCGCGAAACCCCCTTCAGCGGCGAGGCGCTGGCCCTGATCGCCGCCAAAGTAGGCCCCGTGCGGCTGATCGACAACCTTCCACTCAGCTCCTGATCCGGACGGGCAGGCATCAGGCATACTGATCTGATGCAGGCGACAACGGTGTTGGTCGAAGGCGAAAGTGACCGGCTGGCGGTCGAGGCGCTGGCCCTGGGTCTTGGCCACAACCTGGCAGCGGAACAGGTCGCGGTGGTGCCCATGGGCGGTGCCACCAGTATCGGCAGGTACCTCCGCCGCTACGGCCCCGGCGGCGCCGGCCACCGGCTGCTGGGCCTGTGCGATGCAGCCGAGTCCCCGTTCATTGCCCGCGCGCTCGGCAGGGCAGGCCTGGGGCCGGGCACCCTGGCGTCGCTGGGCTTCCAAATCTGCAGCTCCGATCTGGAAGACGAGCTCATCCGCTGCCTGGGCGTGGAGTGTGTGCTCGGCATCATCGAGGCCCAGGGCGAACTGCCGTCCTTCCGGCTCCTGCAACGCCAGCCTTCCCTCCGGGACCGGACCGAAACGGCGCAGCTGCACCGTTTCTTCGGCGGCCGCAGCGGCAACAAGATCAGGTACGCGCCGCTGCTGGTCCGTGCCCTGCCGGCCGGGCACGCGCCGGAGCCGCTGGCCCGCCTCGTGGCCTGCTTCCCGGCGGCAGCGGCGACAGCAGCCAGCACCCCGCACTCGGGACCCAGATAGTCAGCTTGCTTATCACTTTGATTGTTCCTAGGCTGGAAACCGTCAGGCAAGCAACTCTTGGAGCGGCCATTGCCGCGCCCTTCCGGGCGCGGTCCGGTCCCGCTCCGCACCGAGGAGGACCAATGTCAGAACACAGCATCAGCGGTAAAAAGGTAGCGTTCCTGCTCACGGACGGCGTGGAGCAGGTCGAGCTGACCAGCCCCTGGCAGGCCGTCAGGGATGCCGGCGGCGAACCCACCCTGGTGGCACCCGCCAGCGGCCGGCTGCAGGGCTATAACGGTACGGACAAGGGCGACACCTTTGAAGTGGACCTCACCGTGGCCGAAGCCAACGCCG
The DNA here is from genome assembly GCF_001424565.1 of Arthrobacter sp. Leaf141. Taxonomy (GTDB): domain Bacteria; phylum Actinomycetota; class Actinomycetes; order Actinomycetales; family Micrococcaceae; genus Arthrobacter. Next base: position 198,762 of record NZ_LMOL01000045.1, on the reverse strand, counting down.
GCGACTACGACGCGCTGGTCCTTCCCGGCGGCGTGGTGAACGCCGACCACCTCCGCGTGGACCAGGACGCACAGCGCTTCGCCCGGAACTTCTTCGAACAGCACAAGCCGGTGGCCTCGATCTGCCACGCCCCATGGTTGTTGATCGAGGCAGGCGTGCTCAACGGACGGAACGTGACCTCGTACCACACGCTCCGGACCGACCTGGTCAACGCCGGCGCCAACTGGACGGACGAGGAAGTGGTGGTGGACCAGGGCCTGGTCACCAGCCGGAACCCGGACGACCTGCCGGCCTTCAACGCCAAACTGGTGGAGGAGATCGCCGAAGGGCAGCACGCAGGCCAGACCGCCTGATCTCCGGGCCCAGGCCCCCAGTGTTCCCTCAGGGTTAAGGAAAATATTCCGTGCGGAGGAATTAGTCCGGCCGCTAGAATGTTTGCATCTGCAGCGGCGATTCCCGCGCACCCACTTCTTCTTACTCCCTGAGGGAACACCCATGTCTACCGAAGTATCGCCCAACACCAGCGGACAGCCAGCTCCGGCCGCGGCAACCACCCCTGCCGCGCCGGAGAAGATGTCCCGGGAATCCGTGACGGTCATCGCCACGCTCCTGGTGGCCACCTTCGTGGTGATCCTCAACGAAACCATCATGAACGTGGCGATGCAGCGCCTGATGGTGGATCTCCAGGTGGATGCCCCCACCGTGCAGTGGCTCTCCACCGGCTTTATGCTCACCATGGCGATTGTCATCCCCACCACGGGCTTCATCCTGCAGAGCCTTTCCACCCGGGCCGTGTTTATGCTGGCCATGGGACTCTTTTCCGTAGGCACCGCGCTGGCCGCAGTGGCCCCGGGCTTCGAAATCCTCCTGCTGGCCCGCATCATCCAGGCCGGCGGCACCGCCATCATGCTGCCGCTGCTGATGACCACCATCCTTACGCTGGTTCCCATGTCGCGTCGCGGCGCCGTGATGGGCAACGTCAGCATCGCCATCTCCGTGGCGCCGGCCATGGGCCCCACCGTCTCGGGCCTGATCCTTGAGCACTTCACCTGGCGGTTCATGTTTGTGTTTGTCCTGCCCGTGGCCCTCGTGGCGCTGGCCATCGGCGCAAAGTACCTCACCAACATCGGTGAAGCCGAAAAGACCAAGCTGGACATCGTCTCAGTACTGCTCACCGTTCCCGCCTTCGGCGGCCTGGTCTACGGCCTGAGCCAGATCGGCGGCGGCCATGGCGGCGACGCCGGGCCCGCCACCACGGCGATCGCGGCCCTGGTCATCGGCGTCGCGAGCCTGGCCGTTTTTGTGCTCCGCCAGGTCCGGCTGCAGAAGTCCGCGGCGCCCCTGCTCGACCTGCGCGCGTTCAAGCTGCGGATGTTCACCGTCTCCGTCCTGCTGATGGTTGTGGCCATGATGGCGCTGTTCGGCGGCGTGATCCTGCTGCCGCTGTACCTGCAGGAAGTCCGGGGCCTCGGTTCACTGGAGACCGGCCTGGCGCTGCTCCCCGGTGGCCTGGCCATGGGCCTGCTTGGCCCCGTGGTGGGCCGGCTGTTCGACCGGATCGGGCCGCTGCCCCTCACCGTCACCGGCTCCGTCATGATGGTCCTGACCCTGTGGCAGTTCTCCATGCTCGACGCCGGCACGCCCGTCTGGTGGATCATCACCCTGCACGTGGGACTCAGCCTGGGCCTGGCCCTGCTGTTCACGCCGGCCTTCACCACCGGCCTGAACCCGCTGCCGCCCCACCTGTACTCACACGGCTCAGCGATCATGAGCACCACGCAGCAGGTGGCCGGCGCCGCCGGCACGGCGCTGCTGGTGTCCATCTTCTCCGTGGTGTCAGCGACGTCCGGGCTGGTTGCCGGAATGAGTGCCGCCTTTATGACGGCGACGGTGATTGCCCTGGCTGCCGTTGTCCTGTCCGCCATGATGCGCAAGACGGACGCTGCGGGCGCGGCCGGCGGTCACGGCACCCACTGACCCCCGCCCCAACTAGCTCGCAGTTGTTGTCGTTTAGACCCGTCAAAACGACAACAACTGCGAGCTAGTTGGGATGCTCAGGGAGGTTGGTGAGCCGGGGCGCAGGAACCGTCAGCCTGCGAAGAAGTCGCTCAGCTCCTGGATCAGCCGGTCCGGGGCCTTGATCACACCGTCGTGCCCCATGCCGGGCAGGATGGTGTAGCTGGAGCCGGAGAGCACGTCGTGGATCTGGCCGCAGGCCACGCCGAAGTAAGCGGGGCTCTTCTCGCCCACCACGATCAGGGTTTCCAGCGGCAGTTCAAGGAACGGCTCGGCGGGCATGTCCGCGGCGATGATGGCCTTGATTTCGCGGACGCCCGTCCGCATCATGTCCCGCTGCTGCCGGCCCTCGCTGGTGCCGGCGGTCAGCTTGTTGGCGAGCGTCAGCATGGACAGCGGCATCCGGGACGAGAAGCTGCTGCCGCCTGACTCCAGGCCGCGCTTCATTACGGCCAGGGCGCGGTCGTCGTCGCCCGCAGCGGCGGCGCGTTCGTATTCGGCGGTCCAATCGGCGGTGACGCTGTGGTTCACGGACACCGCGGGGTCGTACACGGCGAGCCGCTCCACGGGCAGGGTCCGCGCCGCGTGCAGCGCCACGGCGCCGCCGAAGCTGTGCCCGAACACGTCAGTGCTGGACGTGTGCTTCATGATGGTGTCGAGGTCCCGGATATCCACATCCAGCGTGTAGTCCTCCGGCTGGGGTGAGGAAGAACCCCGCCCGCGGCGGTTGAACGTGTGGACGGGGCGGCCCAGGGCAGCGCTGAGCTTCTGGGCGAACTTGGTGTAGTCGGCAGCCGTCACCATGGACGGTGGCACCACAACGATGCCGGAACCGGCCTTGGCCAGTTCAGCGCCGGTGGAAAAGAGCTCCAGAGTGCCGCCGTCGGGGGTCCTGATGTTCTCGCGCGTCATGGTCGAAGCCTAGCCGAGCAATCCGGACGCAGGCGATACGCACCCTGATGCTCAGCCCTTGAAGTACTCCGAAATGTCGGTGACCAGTTCATTCACCGCGGCCGGGATGGAGCCGTGGAATCCCTTCGGCGAGAGTTCATAGGTGCTGCCGGGAACGGCCGCGTGCAGCCGTTCGGCGGTGACCTTGTAATAGCCGGGGCTTTTCCCGCCCGCCATGAAGTGGGTGTTTGCCGGCAGCACCCGGAAATCCCTGGCGGATTCGGCCTCGTTGTACGCGGCCCGCAATTCGCCCACGGCGCTCGGCATAACGTCGCGGAACACCTTGTTCACCTTGGTCCGTGACACCAGCGCCATCAGTCCCGCCAGGATGGGCTCGGGGACACGGGCCATTGCCGATCCGGGATTGACCGCCCGTTTCGCATGAGCCAGGGCATGGCCCAGCTTCCCGTCGTTGACCGCCGCCTCAAACCCGTCCAGCCAGGCGGTGTCGATGCTCCCATCAATGTTCACGGCGGCGTCGTACACGGCCAGCTTGTCCGGAACGTACGCCGTCCCGGTGAACTCCTGGACGGCGTTCAGGGCCACCGAGCCGCCCAGGCTGTGGCCCAGGATATTCCGGGCGCCGGTGGCGTCCAGGACCGTCCGGACGTCTTCGATCTCCGTGGCCATGGAGTAGCCGGGAGGCTGCGGGGTGGAACTGCCCCGGCCGCGGCGGTCGTAGACGTCCACGGCCCAGCCCGGTCCCAGCCCGTCGGCCAGCGCAATCGAAAACGGCCGGTAAATCAACGCCGTGAGGAAAGCGCCGCCGATAACCACCACCCGGCGTTCGCCCGGCGCGTCCTCGGTGCCGTAACTGTACAAAGCCAGCCGGCCGCCGTCGTGCGTTGGAAGTGCCTGTTCTTTCACCACCCCATCCTAGGCTTCCGGCCCCGGACGGCCCGGCAAGCCCGGATGGGTGGCGTCCCGTAAACTTGATGACTGTGACTTCCCAAAACACCCCCGCCCCCAAAAACGCACCCGAGCCCCTCGACGCCAGCGAGCAGATGCGGATCCGCATGGAGAAGCGCGCCAAACTGATCGAGCGGGGCGCCGAGGCGTATCCGGTGGGAGTGGAACGGACCCACTCGCTGACGGAGATCCGCGAAAAGTACTCCCACCTTGAGGCCGACGACGCCTCGGGGGAGACCGTAGGCATCACCGGGCGCGTGGTGTTTGTCCGCAACACCGGAAAGCTTTGCTTCGCTACCCTCCAGGAAGGCGGCGTGGACGGCAAGGGTGCACGCCTGCAGGCGATGCTCAGCCTCGCCAACGTGGGCGAGGAGGCGCTGGCCGACTGGAAGGCGCTGGTGGACCTGGGTGACCACGTGTTCATCAAGGGAGAGGTGATTTCCTCCCGCCGCGGTGAACTCTCCGTGATGGCCGATTCCTGGTCCATGGCTTCCAAGGCGCTGCGCCCGTTGCCGGTGCTGCATGCAGAACTGAGCGAGGAAACCCGCGTTCGCCAGCGCTACGTTGACCTGATGGTCCGTGACGAGGCCCGCGAGATGGTCTACACCCGCGCGGCGATCACCCGCTCCATCCGTGAGACGCTGTTCAAGCGCCGCTACGTTGAGGTGGAAACCCCGATCCTGCAGCTGGTCCACGGCGGCGCCCTCGCCCGGCCCTTCGAGACCCACATGAACGCCTTCGACCAGAAGATGACCCTGCGGATCGCCACCGAGCTGTACCTCAAGCGTGCCGTGGTGGGCGGAATCGACCGGGTGTACGACATGGGCCGCGTGTTCCGCAACGAGGGCGTGGACTCCACCCACAGCCCCGAATTCACCACGCTGGAATGCTACGAGGCCTGGGCGGACCAGTTCGTGATGGCCGAACGCATGCGCGAAATCATCCTCGACGCCGCAGATTCCGTTGGCGCCGGCCGTGTGCTGCAGACCGACGCCGGGGAGATCAACCTCGACGGCGAATGGGCCTGGCTGTCCGTCTACCCGGGACTTTCTGACGCCGTTGGCCAGGAAGTCACGCCGGACACGTCCGTTGAGGTGCTTCGCGGGATCGCCGAAAAGCACGAAGTGAAGGTTGACCCCAAGTGGGATGCCGAGAAGCTTGCCGTGGAGCTCTTCGGCGAAATCGTCGAACCCACCCTCCTGAACCCCACGTTCGTTTACGACTACCCGCCCTCGGCGCAGCCGCTGGCCCGCCCGCACCGCGAGGACGGCCGGCTCATCGAGGCCTGGGACCTCATCATCGGCGGCATGGAGCGCGGCACCGCCTTCTCCGAACTGATCGACCCCGTCATCCAGCGGGACCGGCTCACCGAGCAGTCCCGGCACGCCGCCGCAGGCGATGACGAGGCCATGCAGCTCGACGAGGACTTCCTGCGGGCCCTGGAATACGGCGCCCCGCCCATGGGCGGCATCGGCCTGGGCATCGACCGGCTGGTGATGCTCTTCACGGGTGCCGGCATCCGCGAAACCATCCTGTTCCCACTCCTGAAGCCCGAAGGAAACTGACCGTGGAGTATGTAGCTGTCCTTGTACCCTCCCTGGTGGTGGGCCTGCTGTTCTGGTTCGCGATGAAGTCAATCTTCAATGCGGACAAATCCGAGCGGCAGGCAGAGGCGCGTGCGCAGGCCGAGGCGGATGCCAAAGCGGCCGGCCACGGTCCGGTTTCCAATAACTAAACCCTGTGAACTTTCCGGGAATATAGCCAGGAACCATTGCGTACTTTGACGCGTTGCCATAAAGAGAGTAAAACTTTTTAGGAAACATCCTGCTTCTCTGAAAATCCACCCCTCACAAGGAAGTCTTTTAATGGCACAGAAAGTAAACATCATCCTCGTTGATGATCTGGATGGGGGATCCGCAGACGAGAATGTAAAGTTTGGCCTTGACGGGGCCAACTATGAGATCGACCTCTCGGCAGCTAATGCCGCCGAGCTCCGCACTTCGCTGGAGCGCTTTATCGACGCCGGCCGTAAGACGTCCGGTGGCCGCGCGGCCCGCGCCAAGGCGCCCGCTGCCGGCCGGAACAATGATTCGGCGCAGATTCGCCAGTGGGCCCGTGATAACGGCTACACCGTTAACAGCCGCGGCCGAATTCAGGCGGAAATCCAGGAAGCCTACCAAAAGGCAAATTCCTAGCCCTGCGCAGTGATGCACGGAAAGCCGCGCCGCCCGGACTCCGGGAAGCGCGGTTTTTTGTGTTCCAGCCGCGAATGCGGTCCGGCCCGCAAAAACCGCATACTTTGTTGTGGCTAACCGAAGCGGCACCGGATTTGTCAATTCATTTGGGCCGGGGTATTTTTTCCTCCCGCCGGATGCTGCCGGCACCCCCCGGAAATGCCGGCAACGGCGGCCGGCTGCTATTCGGGACCGGTCCCGGTTTCCCCCGTGGCGAACACGCTCCCCATCTTGTAGCGGGCCACGTAGCATCAAAGTACGTCGTAGCTAGGAGTGTGGCGAAATGTTTGAGCGATTTACGGACCGTGCCCGTCGCGTAGTGGTGCTTGCCCAAGAAGAGGCACGCATGCTGAACCACAATTACATCGGTACCGAACACATCCTCTTGGGTCTGATCCATGAAGGTGAGGGCGTTGCCGCCAAAGCTCTTGAGTCCTTGAGCATTTCGCTCGACGGCGTTCGCGAGCAGGTGCAGGAGATCATCGGTCAGGGCCAGCAGGCCCCGTCCGGCCATATCCCCTTCACCCCCCGCGCCAAGAAGGTCCTGGAACTCTCGCTGCGCGAGGCGCTCCAGCTGGGCCACAACTACATCGGCACTGAGCACATCCTGCTTGGCCTGATCCGGGAAGGTGAAGGCGTTGCCGCCCAGGTGCTGGTCAAGCTCGGCGCCGACCTCAACCGGGTCCGCCAGCAGGTCATCCAGCTGCTGTCCGGCTACCAGGGCAAGGAAACCACCGGCGCAGGCGTCGGCCCGGGCCAGCCCGAAGGCACCCCTGCGGGTTCGGTGGTCCTGGACCAGTTTGGCCGGAACCTCACCCAGGCTGCCCGCGAGAACAAGCTGGACCCGGTCATTGGACGCGAGCAGGAGATGGAACGCGTTATGCAGGTCCTCTCCCGCCGCACCAAGAACAACCCGGTCCTGATCGGTGAGCCCGGCGTCGGCAAGACCGCCGTCGTTGAGGGCCTCGCCCAGGCGATCGTCCGCGGCGACGTCCCCGAGACCATCAAGGACAAGCAGCTGTACACCCTGGACCTCGGTTCACTGGTGGCAGGCTCGCGGTACCGCGGTGACTTCGAGGAGCGCCTGAAGAAAGTCCTCAAGGAGATCCGCACCCGCGGCGACATCATCCTCTTCATCGACGAGATCCACACCCTGGTGGGTGCGGGTGCCGCCGAAGGTGCCATTGATGCTGCGTCCATCCTCAAGCCCATGCTGGCCCGCGGGGAACTGCAGACCATCGGCGCCACCACGCTTGATGAGTACCGCAAGCACATCGAGAAAGACGCCGCGCTGGAGCGCCGCTTCCAGCCGATCCAGGTCAAGGAACCCTCCGTGGCGCATGCCATCGAGATCCTCAAGGGCCTGCGTGACCGCTACGAGGCACACCACCGCGTCACCATCACCGACGGCGCCCTGGCCTCCGCGGCCAGCCTCGCCGAACGGTACATCTCCGACCGCTTCCTGCCGGACAAGGCGATCGACTTGATCGACGAGGCCGGCGCACGCCTGCGCATCCGCCGCATGACCGCGCCGCCGGAGCTCAAGGCCATGGACGAGCGCATCGCCAAGCTCAAGCTGGAAAAGGAGTCCGCGATTGATGCGCAGGACTTCGAGGGTGCCGCTTCGCTCCGTGACAAGGAGCAGAAGATGATCACCGAGCGGGCCGAAAAGGAACGCCACTGGAAGTCCGGCGGCATGGACGACATCTCCGAGGTGGATGAGGACCTCATCGCCGAGGTGCTGGCGAACTCCACCGGCATCCCCGTCTTCAAGCTCACCGAGGAAGAATCCTCGCGACTGCTCAAGATGGAAGACGAACTGCACAAGCGCGTGGTGGGCCAGAACGAGGCCATCAGGGCACTGTCGCAGGCAATCCGCCGGACCCGCGCCGGACTCAAGGACCCCAAGCGTCCGGGTGGCTCGTTCATCTTCGCCGGCCCCACCGGCGTCGGCAAGACCGAACTGGCCAAGGCCCTCGCGGAATTCCTGTTCGGTGAGGAGGACGCCCTCATCACCCTGGACATGTCCGAATACTCCGAGAAGCACACCGTCTCGCGGCTCTTCGGTGCCCCTCCGGGCTACGTGGGCTACGAGGAAGGCGGCCAGCTGACCGAGAAGGTCCGGCGCCGTCCGTTCTCAGTGGTCCTGTTCGACGAAGTGGAAAAGGCCCACGCGGACCTCTTCAACTCCCTGCTGCAGATCCTGGAGGACGGCCGGCTGACCGACTCCCAGGGCCGGGTGGTGGACTTCAAGAACACCGTGATCATCATGACCACCAACCTGGGCACCCGGGACATCTCCAAGACCGTGGCCACCGGCTTCCAGTCGGGCACGGACACGCAGACCGGCTACAACCGGATGCGGGCCCGCGTCACGGAGGAACTCAAGCAGCACTTCCGCCCCGAGTTCCTGAACCGCGTTGACGATGTTGTGGTGTTCCCGCAGCTCACCCAGGACGAGATCATCGAGATCGTGGACCTGTTCGTCAACCGCCTGGAGAAGCGGCTCAAGGACAAGGACATGGGCATCGAGCTCACGCCCGCGGCCAAGGTCCTCCTCGCCACCCGCGGTTACGACCCCGCCATGGGCGCCCGGCCGCTGCGCCGGACCATCCAGCGCGAGATCGAGGACCAGCTCTCCGAGAAGATCCTGTTCGGCGAGATCCACGCCGGTGACATCGTGGTGGTGGATGTGGAAGGCGACGGCGACGAAGCCAAGTTCACGTTCGCCGGTAACGCCAAGCCACGCATCCCGGAGATCGCTCCGAGCGTCTAGCGCCAGCGACGAAAGCCCCGCCCTCTCCCACCAGGAGAGGGCGGGGCTTCCGCGTTTAACCCGGGATCCGTTCCCTGGCCGGGCCCGCCGCGACGAAACCATGCGTACTGTGTCCTGGCGCACAAAACGTGTTTGAATCGGACGCATGGCTACCCTGAAACCGGAGACCCCGGAAGAGCAACCACTGACCCCGTTCCACAACCTCGACCACTACCTCTCCATCCCCCGGGTAAGTGGCCTGAGCCTGAGCCCGGACGGCACCCGCCTGGTCACCGCCGTCGGCACCCTGAACAGCAAGGGCACCGCATTTGCCTCCGCCCTGTGGGAAATCGACCCGGCCGGCCGGCAGCAGGCCCGCCGCATCACCCGCAGCGCCAAGGGCGAGGCCGGCGCATGCTTCGCCGCCAACGGTGACGTCTACTTCACCTCCGCCCGCCCCGATCCGGAGAGCCCGGAGGACGAGCCCGTCAGCGCGCTCTGGCTCCTGCCCGCGGGCGGCGGCGAAGCCCGGATCGTCCTGAGCCGGCCCGGTGGCGTGTCGGCCGTGAAAACCGCCAGGAACGCCGCTGCGGCCTTCGTGACCGCGGACGTCCTGGCCGGGTCCGCAGACGAGGAGGACGACGCTGCGCGCCGCAAGGCCCGCAAAGACAACAAGGTTTCCGCCATCCTGCACAGCGAATACCCGGTGCGGTACTGGGACGAGGACCTGGGCCCCGGCCAGCCCCGCATTTTCGCCGTGGAACCCGGGGCCGGCGATGCTCCAGGGAAGCCCGCCACGGTGGACGCCACCGCGCCGCTGGCCCTCCGGAACCTCACCCCGGACGCCGGTGCCAGGCTCCGGGAAGCGGAAACGGCTGTGAGCCCTGACGGCCGGACCATTTACACCAGTTACACCAAGCCGCTGGCCAGGGCAGACAGCCGGTTTGTGCTGGTGGCCGTGGACGTGGCGTCCGGCACGCAGGAAGTCCTACTGGACCAGGAAGGCATGAGCTTCTTTCCCGGCCCCGTCAGCCCGGACGGCAGCACGCTGGTGGTGGTCAGTGAGAGTGATTCCACTCCCCACCAGGCGCCGGAAATCAAGCTGCACCTGCTGGACGTATCAGCGGGCCGGGGGGTTGTGGCGCTGCAGCCGCTGGCGCACGACTGGGACCGGTGGGCCAAGCCCGCGGCCTGGCTCCCTGACGGGTCCGCCCTCCTGGTGACCGCGGACGACGACGGCGCGTCGCCGGTTTTCCGGATCAGCGTCCCGTCCGCTGCGGCTGAAGTCGGTATCACCCGGGTAACGCAGGACGCCGCGGCGTATACCGACGTTGTGGTGTCCCCGGAAGGCCGCACAGCCTATGCCCTGCGGAGCTCCTACGAATTCCCGCCCGAAGCGGTCCGGATCGACCTGGCCACGGGCGAGACCACACGGTTGCCGGCCCCCACTGAGCGGCCCGTGGCCTCCGGACGGCTTGAACGGATCGCCGCCACCGCCGCCGACGGCTCCCGGGTGCCCGCGTACCTGGCACTGCCGGAGGGTGCGTCCGCAGCCTCGCCCGCCCCGATGCTGCTCTGGATACACGGCGGTCCGCTGGGATCCTGGAACGCGTGGACCTGGCGCTGGAACCCCTGGCTGCTCACGGCCAAGGGATACGCCGTGCTGCTCCCGGACCCGGCATTGTCCACCGGCTACGGCCAGGCCTACATCCAGCGCGGCTGGGGAGCCTGGGGCAAGGCGCCGTTCACGGACCTTATGGCCGTCACCGACGCGGCAGAGGAACGGGTGGACATCGACGGGACCCGCACGGCCGCCATGGGCGGGTCCTTCGGCGGATACATGGCGAACTGGGTGGCAGGACAGACCGACAGGTTCAAGGCCATTGTGACCCACGCCAGCCTTTGGGCGCTGGACCAGTTCGGCCCCACCACCGACTCCTCCCAGTACTGGCTGAAGGAAATGACGGAGGAGATGGCGCGGGAGAACTCCCCGCATCTGCACGTCGAAAAGATCAGCACCCCCATGCTGGTCATCCACGGGGACAAGGACTACCGCGTGCCCATCGGCGAGGGCCTGCGGCTCTGGTACGAACTGCTGTCCAAATCACAGTTGGCAGCCGACCGGGACGGGCAGACCCCGCACCGGTTCCTGTACTTCCCGGACGAAAACCACTGGGTCCTCCAGCCCAACCACTCGAAGATCTGGTACCAGGTGGTGGAGTCATTCCTGGCCCGCAACGTGCTGGACCAGGAAACCGAACTGCCCGGGGAGTTGGGTCTCTAGCCGCCCCCGTACCCTACGGCACCGTCATCCGGGCCGCTTCCTTGAGCGGAAGAAGCCCGGATTTCGGTGCCGTTGCAAGGCCCCAACTAGGATTGGCCTGTGACGAATTCCTTCGAGATCCGCCCTGCCCGCACCGATGATGTTTCCGCCATCAAGAAGCTTGTGGCGCCCCTGGCCGAGGAGCGGATCCTGATGGCCAAGGAAACCGTCGCCTACTACGAAAGCCTCCAGGAGTTCCTGATCGCCGAGTCCGCCGACGGCGAGGTGATCGGCTGCGGCGCCCTCCACGTGATGTGGGAGGACCTGGCCGAGGTCCGCACCCTTGCGGCGTCGCAGGACCGGCGTGGCCAGGGCATCGGCCATGTGCTGGTGGAGAGCCTCCTGGAGCGGGCCCGGGCCCTCGGAGTCAACCGGGTCTTCTGCCTGACGTTCGAGGTGGACTTCTTCAAGCGCCACGGCTTCGAGGTTATGGCGGACCAGTCGGCGGTGGACCCTGTGGTCTACTCAGAGCTCCTGCGTTCCCACGATGAGGGCGTCGCGGAGTTCCTCGACCTGGCGCGGGTCAAGCCCAACACTCTTGGCAACACCCGCATGATCCGCGTCCTCTAGGCCGGAATTCCAAATAAGACGTCGAAGGCAGTACTGTCTTGGCTTTATTCGATTTGATGGATAAACTAGCGGTGGCCGGGAATGGGGGCCCGGAAAGGGACAGTCATTGGGGGCTGTCCCTTTTTCGTGTTGAAACACCCCAGGGCCCGGCCGGTGCCTACCTTTGCCCGGCCTGCCGGTAGTAGGGTCGTCTGTGACATCCTTCAGGAGCACAGCCAGGAGCAACGCCGTGAAGAAACTCATCAACGATCCCCGTTCAGTGGTCGGGGAAAGTGTTGCCGGCTTCGGCCTGGCGCACGCTGACCTCGTGAGCGTTAACGCCGATCCGGCCTTCATCACCCGCAAGGATGCGCCGGTGGCAGGCAAGGTGGGGTTGCTCTCCGGCGGCGGCAGCGGCCATGAGCCCCTCCACGCCGGATTTGTGGGCCGTGGCATGCTCGACGCCGCCGTCCCGGGCGCCGTGTTCACCTCGCCGACGCCGGACCAGATCCTGCCCGCCACAATGGCCGTGGATTCAGGCGCCGGAGTGGTGCACATCGTGAAGAACTACACCGGCGATGTGCTGAATTTCGAGACCGCCGGCGAACTGGCCGAAGCCGAGGGGATCCGCGTCCGCACCGTCCTGGTCAACGATGACGTGGCTGTGGAGGATTCGCTCTACACGGCGGGCCGGCGGGGTGTGGCAGGGACCTTGCTGGTGGAAAAAATCGCCGGCGCGGCGGCCGAACGCGGCGATGACCTGGACACGGTGGCCGGAATCGGCGAACGCGTCAACCTCAACGTCCGCACCATGGGGGTGGCGTTGTCCGCCTGCACCGTACCGCACGCCGGGACGCCCAGCTTCGACCTCGCCGGGGACGAAATCGAGATCGGCATCGGCATCCACGGGGAACCCGGCCGGCACCGGATTGCCATGGAAAACGCCGACGGCATCACTGACCGGCTGCTGGAGCCCGTCCTGTCCGACCTGAAGATCGAAGCGGGTGAGCAGGTGCTCCTGTTTGTGAACGGCATGGGCGGAACCCCGTTGAGCGAGCTGTACATCGTGTACCGGCGGGCAGCGCAGGTACTGGTTGACCACGGGGCCGTGGTGGCCCGCTCGCTGGTGGGCAACTACGTCACGGCCCTGGAAATGCAGGGCTGCTCCATCTCGGTCCTGCGCCTGAACGATGAACTCACCGCCCTGTGGGACGCGCCGGTCCACACCGCCGCCCTGCGCTGGGGGGCCTGAGCATGCTGCTGGATACTAACTGGACCCTGAAGTGGCTGACGCTGTGCGCGCAGGCCATGGCAGGACACCGGATGGAACTGATCGAGCTGGACCGGGCCATCGGTGATTCGGACCACGGCGAGAACATGGACAGGGGATTCCAGGCAGTCCTGGAAAAGCTCGCCGAAGCGCCGCCGGAAACACCGGGTGCCGCGCTGAAGCTGGCCGCCATGACGCTGATGTCGAAGGTGGGCGGCGCCGCCGGGCCGCTGTACGGCACGGCCTTCCTCCGCGCCGCAACCGCCCTGGGTGACGCCACCGAGATTGATTCCGCGGCATGGGCCGCTGCGCTGGCCGCAGGGCGGGACGGCATCGTGGCCCGGGGCAAGGCCGAAACCGGCGACAAAACAATGGTGGACGCCTGGACACCGGCGGTGGATGCCGCCCGGGCGGCCGTTGACGCCGGCGCCCCGGACGTCCTCACGATCCTTGTGGCCGCCGCAGAGGCCGCCGAAGCGGGTGCTGCGGCCACAGACCCGCTGGTGGCACGCAAGGGCCGGGCCAGCTACCTGGGGGAGCGCAGCGCCGGGCACCGCGACCCGGGAGCTGCTTCCAGCGCCTTGATCTTCCGGGCAGCAGTGGGGGCCGCGGCATGACCATCAGCCTGGTAGTGGTGTCCCATAGTGAAAAAATTGCCGACGGCGCCGCGGAACTTGCCGCCCAGATGGCCCCGGATGTGCAGATCCTGGCAGCCGGGGGCACCATGGACGGCAGCATTGGCACCAGCCTGGAAAGGGTCCTGGCGGCCCTCGAGAAGGCTGCGGACGGCGGGGTGGTGGTCCTCGCGGACCTGGGCTCGGCCGTGATGACCGCCGAATCGGCGATGGAGTTTGTGGATAATCCGCACGGTGTGGTGCTGGCCGACGCGCCCCTGGTGGAAGGCCTGGTGGCTGCGGCGGTCGCAGCCCAGGGCGGGGCCGGGCTGCACGCGGTAAAGCGGGCGGCCGAGGCAGCGGGCGCACCGCCGCGCAGCCCGGAGGTTCCGGCGGCGCAGGTGGCCGAGGGCTCCGTCACAGGTCCGGGCCCGGACTTCACCGGCGACTTTGAGCTCATCAACCAGGCCGGCCTGCACGCCCGGCCGGCGGCCAGGATCGCCGGCGGCGTCGCAGCACTGGATGCCAGGGTAACCCTGAACGGTGTGGACGCGGCATCGATGACGGCGCTGATGACCCTCGCTGCTGGCAAGGGCCAGGGTATCCATGTCCAGGCCTGGGGTCTGGACGCGGAACGGGCGGTGAACTACATTGGCGGGCTGGTGCAGGCCGGCTTCGGCGAGCCGTAGGCCGGACCCCACCCCAATCAGGCGCCCGGCGGTGTGTTCAGGGCGGCATTGTCCGGCCCTGGCCATAAGCTCGATGCCATGGAACGGCCCCACCTGGAAGAAACCCCTGCCGAGATCGAAGTGCTTGACGGACAGATGTCCGTTGAGGAGCTCCTGGCTGAGCTCGGCTTTGACTGGCACGCCTGCACCTCGCAGCCGCAGGCAGTCTCCGGAGCAGCTGCCGAGGATCCCTTCGGCCAGCCTGCCCTCTTCTGACGGCGCCCCGGACAGCATCAGGAAGCGGGCTGCAGCCCCGCACTGTCCAGGATCACGGACGCCGAGAGGTATCGGGGGCACTGCTCCCCGAATGGATACCCCGCGCTGGGCTTGAACACCAGGGAGCGGACGGGCAGGGCGCCGCCGGCCGCGGTTCCGGTCACCGTTGCGGTGATCGGGGACTCGGTCAGGACACCCAGGTCGAGGTTTCCCACTTTGGTGCCGTCCGGCGAGGCCGTGGCGGAGCAGACCCCGTCGGTGGTGCAGCCCTGGTCCACGGAGGTGCTGCCCGGCATCAGCTCAAGGTCGGCCTCGTGGCAACCGCCGTCCTGGCAGGCCACCAGGTGCACCACGTCAACCTGCGCCGCGTAGTTGGCGGCAACGGTGAGGGCCACACCGTTTGACTGGCCCAGGTCCGGGCACGCCACGCCGCCGGCGCCCGGCCCGCACGCGGTGAGTCCCGCCGTCGTGATCAATGCCAGAAGAACCCCGGGCCTGCGCATGCCTTCAGCGTAGGGCAGTTTGGCCTAGGGCAGCGGGAAAAAGCTGATGAAGAGGAACGAAGCCACACCGAAGACGGCGAAAAACGGGAGCAGGCAGCCCAGCGCAACCTTGGAGGCGGCCGAAACCTGCAGGGATTCGTTGGGATTGGCCGGGTTGTAGGCGACCTCAAGCGGGGACCCCGGTGTGGGGGCTGCTGCCCGGGAAACCTCGGATTTGCCCACAAAGAGCGTG
>NZ_LMOL01000045.1:158157-183452 GCF_001424565.1 Arthrobacter sp. Leaf141 | reverse complement strand
GGCTGCGGCTGGAGCCGCCCCCGCCGTTGGTCCACCCCGCCACGCTGCCGGTCACGGTGGCCCGGGCCTTGGGCCAGCTGGCCATCTGCTCCGACTGGCGCCGCGTGGTCCGCACGGTCCGGATAATCGCGAAAACGGCGGCCACCATAAACAGCGCCCACACGCCATAGATGATCATTCTCATGCGTTCCCCCTGGTTGCGTTATGTCCGAAGTATGCCATTTTGCGGCCGCAGCCCCTCAGGCCGGAAGCCGGTAGCCGCCGTGTGCGAGCTCCGCCAGCCCATCCGTGAGCAGCCCGGCCAGCGCCCGTTCCAACTGTTCAGGCGCTGAATTGAGCCGGTGCAGGGCAGCCAGCGGCACACCGATTCCTTCCGGCGCGAACCCCAGGTCCGCCGGCGGGGCCTGGAACAGGTCCGGGGGAACCGGCGCGTCCGCGAGGCGCAGGACGGCAAGCACGGCGCCGCGGACCTGCCGGTCGGTGCCGTGCCACGCCTGGCCTTTGGGGATGTACGACGGCGGCGGCTCGCCTGCGGCCAGCCACGCACAGGAGTCCCGGACCGGGCAGGCAACGCATTTGGGTGCCCGGGCCGTGCACACCATGGCGCCCAGCTCCATGACCGCGGCGTTCCAGCGGACGGAGGCGCCGTCGTCGGCCGGCAGCAGCGCGGTGGCCAGGCGCATCTCGGCTGCGGTCAGGGCGGGGGCCGGCAGCGCCGTTCCGGATACCAGGCGGGCGTGGACGCGCCGGATGTTGGTGTCCACCACAGTTTCGCGTCGGCCGAATGCGAAGGCCGCCACCGCGGCGGCCGTGTAGCTGCCCACACCAGGCAACTGGAGCAGCTCGGAATGGGTTGCGGGGACGCTGCCACCATGGTCCTGCACAATGGCGGCCGCCGCCGCGTGGAGCCGCAATGCCCTGCGCGGATATCCGAGCCTTCCCCAGGCCCGGACGGCTTCTCCTGCCGGAACTGCTGCCAGGGCGGCGGGGGTGGGCCAGCGTTCCAGCCATTCGTGCCAAACGGGCAGCACCCTGACCACGGGTGTCTGCTGCAGCATGATCTCGCTGACCAGGACGCCCCAGGGGCTGCAGGCCGGATCCCGCCAGGGCAGGTCGCGGGCGGTTTCGTCAAACCAGCCGTTGATCCGTGCGTGCAGGGAACTGAGCCCGGCTTCGCCGCCGGCAGGCGGCGCGGGAACTGTGGTGGTGGGGGTTTTGGTATCGATCCCCACACTGTAATGGAAGTTCTCCGGCGGGTTGAAACGCGATGTGACCAGCCCGTTGGCCGTCCGGCGGCGTGGTGGCCCCGCAGAGCAGTGCCGGTTCTCTAGCCTAGGAGGATGGGCAGGCAAGGCAGTACATCATCGCGCGGTAAAAGCGCGGCTTCGGCGGCAACGGGTGCCGGCAGGCCGGGCGCTGCCGTGTACCGGCGCCGCAGGCTGTTTGCCGGCGGCGCACTGCTCCTGGCGTTGGCCCTGCTGATGGGCGGGCTGGCCCTGGGCGGCGCCTTCGGTGGCGGGTCCGAGCAGGCCTCAGCCACGGACCCCGCTCCCAGCGGAACGGCCGCCGCGCCAACCAGTGCCGCTGCCACCCCTACTCCCACGCCGTCCGTGGCCCCGTCCTGCAACCAGAACCTGGTCACCGTCTCCGCAGCCACGGACAAGGGCGCCTACGGGCCGGACGACAAACCGCTGCTGACCCTGAAGGTCACCAACGGCGGCACCATGCCCTGCGAGGTCAACATCGGCACCTCGCAGATGGAATTCCTGGTCACCAGCGGTGCCGACCGGATCTTCTCGTCCCGGGACTGCCAGTCCACCAGCGAGGACCTCATCAAAACCGTCGCGCCCGGTGCCAGCGAAACGGCCAACTTTCCGTGGTCGCAGGCCAGGAGTGTTGAAGGCTGCCAGCCGGTTTCGGCCAAGCCCGGCGGCGGTGGGGCCTACTACATCTTCACCGCGAAGCTCGGCTCCAAAGCCAGCCCCAAGGCTGTTTTCCAGCTCAACTGAGCCGGTTTGTGGCCGCGGTCCAGTTTTGCAGGGCCGGGGTTAGAGGAAGCGGTCCAGCAGGCTGGCCTCGGCCATGCGGCTCAGGCCCTCCCTGACCGTGCGGGCACGCTGGTCGCCGATGCCGTCCACTGTCATCAGGTCATCGATGGTGGCGGCCATCAGGAACTGGAGCCCGCCGAAGTGGTCCACCAGCCGGTCCGCCACGGCTTTGGGAACCGCCTTCAGGCCGGACAGGAGCCGGTACCCGCGCGGCTGGACCACGGCGTCAAGGTTGTCCACGCCGCTGGCGAAGCCCACCATGCCGGCGATCCTGCTGAGGTCGATCAATTCGGTGGGGCCCAGGTTGACCAGGGCGCTCACGGCCTTTTCGATGTCTTCGGGGGAGGCATCGGGGCCCGCGTAGTCGCGGATGATCACATCGCTGCCCGGCCCGCGGCCCACGGTGAGTTCATCCAGCTGCAGGGAGAGCAGCCTGCCGTCCTCACCGAGCTCCAGGACGTACTGGGCTATTTCCTCGGAGATGCGGCGGACCATTTCCTGGCGCTGCAGGGTGACGGCGACGTCCCGCACCGTCACCATCGCCTCGATCTCCAGGGCGGAGAGGGAACTGGTGACCTGGTCAAGCCGGGAGCGGTACCGCTCGAGGGTGGCCAAGGCCTGGTTGGCGCGGGCCAGGACCTTTTCCGAGCCCTCCAGCACGTGCCGCAGGCCGTTGACGTAGAGAGCGATGATCTGCATGGACTGGCTCACGGAAATGACCGGGACGCCCGTCTGGATGGCCACGCGCTCCGCGGTGCGGTGCCGGGTGCCCGATTCCTGGGTTTCGATGCTGGAGTCCGGGACCAGCTGGACGGCGGCGCGCAGGATGTTTCCCGCGTCCTTGTCGCAGATGATGGCCCCGTCCATCTTGGCCAGTTCACGCAGCCGGGTGGGGGAGAAGTCGATGCCGATGTCGAAGCCGCCCGAGCAGATGGAGTCGATGGTCCGGTCCGAGCCCAGGACGATCAGCGCACCCGTCCGGCCCCGGAGGATCCGTTCCAGGCCGTCACGCAGCGGAGTCCCGGGCGCCACCCTGCCCAGCGTTGCCTTGAGTGATTCTTCAGGGCTCCGCGCCATGGTTGTCCCTTCAAAGGTGCGGACCTGTGCCCGCCGGAATGCCGGCTTCCGCACTCTGCCGGCAGGATGAAAAGTGCATAGTTTCCTGCAAGCTCAATGATAGGGGTAAGAATTGTGTCCATCCGCACAGGCAAGCCTTAAAGTGCCCCGTGGGAAGGGAGCGGCGCAGGGGGTCCGAATGCCTCCCCGCGTTGTGCTCGGGAGGGCGCTTTTGGCCTGGCCGTGCCGCATGCCCGGGGCGCCGTGTGCCCTGCCGGACCGCCAAGCCCCGCCCCACCCAACTAGGTCGCAGTTGTTGTCGTTTTGGGGGCTCATAACGACAACAACTGCGACCTAGTTGGGGGGAATGGGATCAGGCGGGGTGGGGCACCTTCAAGGCGGCCGCCAGTTCAGCAGCTGTGGGCGGGTTGGCGCCGGGCCGGCCCACGGTGATCGCCGCGGCCGCCGCGGCCATCCGGCCCAGCCCTTCCACGGTGGCCGGTTCCAGTTCGCCCGGCGCTACCGCCAGCAGGCCGGAAATCAGGGCCGCCATGTAGGAATCGCCGGCCCCGATGGTGTCCGCCACTACGGAAGGTACCGCCGGAACACGCAGCGTGGTGACCTGGGTAGCCAGCAGCGCCCCCTCCGCGCCGAGGGTCACCACTGCCAGGCGTGCGCCGCGCCGCACCAGTTCCGCCGCAACGTCCGCCGGATCGCGGCGGGGATACAGCCAGGCTGCATCCTCGTCGCTGAGTTTGATGACATCCGCCAGCTGGACCAGGTCCTCAAAGCCGGCCAGGGTTGCCGCGTGGCTGCCCAGCAGGTCCGGGCGGATGTTGGGATCGTAGGTGACCAGGGATGTGCCCTGCGCCTGCTCCAGGAGGCCGCGGACCGATTCGGCGCCCGGGGCAAGGAAGCTGGCGATCGAACCGGTGTGCAGCACCCGGGGTGGCGCCGTTAGCGCGGCGGAATCCCAGGCCGGCAGGTCCCAATGGATGCTGAAGCTGTAGCGGGCCGATCCGTCCGGCGCCAGGGTGGCGGCGGCAGTGGAGGTGGGCCCGGTCCTCGGCGACCCGGACAGGATCCCCACCCCTGCCCGGACCAGGTGCTCCGCCACCAGCGCGCCGTGCCGGTCCGTGCCCAGGCAGGTGAGGAAGCCCGTGGGCACACCCAGCCGGCCCAGGCCGTAGGCCACATTGGCGGGGGAACCGCCGGGATGTTCGGTGGTGCCGGCGCTGGTGGTGACGATGTCCACCAGCGCCTCGCCCACCACCACCACGTCAAGGCCGGTACCACGGGTGTCCTGGGCCGCCACGGTCAGGCCACGTCCCACAGCTGCAGCGAGGCGCCGGCGGTGCCGCCGTCCGCGAACAGGCTGATGGTGCTGTGGGCCGGGTCCGGGAAGATCAGTTCGGTCATGCTGACCAGGCCGTCCTGGCCAAAAACCTCCACGGAGCAGTGGTCAACAAAGATCCGGAACGAGTAGGTTCCGTCCGGGCCCGGCAGGATGGGCGCCGTGCTGGCAGAGGCAAACGATGGGTCGAAGCCGGTGTCGCCGGACAGCGTCCGGTCCAGGACCAGGCTGCCGGCACCGGGCCGGATGCTGATCCGGGTCCCCGCAGTGCCGTCGGCGGTGCCGCGGACCACAATGCCGAACACGTCAGCCGATTCCGGCGTGAAGGTGACGTGGAGCAACTGGACCGGGGTGCCGCCGTCGACCGCCACGCTGCCGGCGACGGCGACCTCCGTGCGGGCGGCGGCCACCGCTCCTGCGGTGACCTCCGGCGCGATGGCCTGGACCAGCCGGGGCTGCCCCGCAATTTCGGTGAGCCACACGTCGCGGACCAGGCTCATGGGGCTCCGCCACGGCGCGGTGGGGATCCGGTTGGCGTACTGCCAGTTGTTCATCCAGCCGATCATCAGCCGCCGGCCGGCCGGGACGTTGCTGAAGGACACCGCGGCGTAGTAGTCCCGGCCCCAGTCCAGCCAGTGGTAATCGGCCAGCCGGGAGTCGTCCTGCAGGCCTTCGGTGACGGTGGTTTCGGAGCTGAACCGTGTGCCGTCGAAGTGGCCCACGAAGTACTGTCCGGCCGAACCGCCGTTGGGGCCGCCGGGGTTCATGTTCACGGTGAGCACCCACTTGGTGCGCTCCGGGTTGCCGTCCACCGGCAGCTCGAAGAGGTCAGGGCACTCCCACACCCCGCCGGTGCCGTTGGCGGGCCCGAAGGTGCTCAAGTACGTCCAGTCCAGCAGGTTGTCCGACCGGTACAGCAGCACCGCGAAATCCAGAGCCTCGACGGCGGCCATGACCCAGTAGCTGCCGGCGGGGCCCTCGTACCGGAACACCTTGGGGTCCCGGAACTCCGGCGAGTTCCGGGTCAGGACGGGGTTCCCGGCGTACTTGGTCCACGTGTAGCCGCCGTCCGCGCTCCAGGCGACCGACTGCGCCTGCGTGCCCTGGTGCTCGGAGGCCGGCCGGTAGGCGCTGGTGTAGAGGGCCACCAGCGGCGCCGTCCCGGCCGCCCCGAGCCCCGAGGTGTTCTCCTGGTCCACCACGATGCTGCCGGAGAAGATCTCTTCGGTTTCATCGCAGCGGATGGCCACCGGCTGTTCCACCCAGTCCACCAGGTCCGTGGAGGTGGCGTGGCCCCACGACAGGTTGCCGTGGACGTTCCCGTACGGGTTGTTCTGGAAGTACAGGTGGTACGTGCCGTCGAGGAACACCAGGCCGTTGGGGTCGTTGAGCCAGGTGTCCCGGGCGGCGAAGTGGCGTGCCGGCCGGTAGGCCTCAAGGGTGGGCGTGGCGGGGTTCATGGATGCGTCTCGTTTCGTGCTGCAGGTACGGGCTGGCGTGCTGTGTTTTGGGTCAGGAGTTTTGCTGGAACCGGTCGTAGGCCTGCTGGTAGATGTCGATCATCCGGTCCACGCCGACGTTCTCCAGTTGGGAGACGTAGCCGTCCCATTCGCTGTCGATGCCGCCGGAGACAATCCACTTGGCAGTGGTCTGCTTGACCAGGGCGGAGACGTCGGTTTCGATGGTGCCGATCTGCTGGATTTCCTCGTTTGACAGGGCCACCGGCGGGTAGCCGTCATTGGCTGCAAACGGTTTGTATTTTTCCTGGATGGTCTTTTGCCGTTCCGCGGCGCGGGGCTCGGGGGCCACCACTTTCTCGAAGTTTTCGGCGGTGTTGGCCTTAGGGCCGCCGGGGGCCACCTTCTGGCGGCGCTCGCCTTCGCTGGTCCCTGCCGGAGCGGGGATCTGGGTCAGCAGGCCGGTGGCGGCGTCTTTTTGCAGGGTTTCGCCGATGGGGCCCCAGTTGGCCTGTGCTGACTGGAGGGGGTCGTAGAGGTTGTCGGCCCAGCGCATGGTGGCTGCCGGGTACTTGTTGGTCCGGGTCACGGCGAAGGCGCCGCGGGCGATCTCCTGGTTGTTGGACTGGCTGGCCAGCCGCTTGCCGTCCACGCCTTCGAGGACGGGCAGCAGCGCGTAGTCCGCCGCCCGGTCAGCGCCCACCATTTCCTTGATTTCCCACCAGACGAACGAGCCGAGGTTTGCCGTGCTGGCCTTGCCCTTGGCCAGGTACGCCTTGTCGTCCTGGGAGAAGGACTCCGGATCGATCAGGCCTTCCTGGTACCACTGGTGCAGGGTGCCGATGGCTTTTTTGTAGCCGTCCTGCGTGGCGGTGTAGATGACTTTGCCGTCCTGGACGATCCGGTGGTCCATGTTGTCGGGGACCCCGCCCAGGGCGGCGATGAGGTCCACGATGTCCCCGCACCACGAGCCGGGCATAAAGCTCAGCGGGATGGTCCGGCCCGTCCCGGAGGCGTCCTTGGCCTTGAACGCCAGCAGGGCGTTGTGGAGTTCGTCAACAGTTTTAGGCATCGGGATGCCGAGCTTGTCCAACCAGGCGGTATTGATGGCCATTTCGTTGGGGAACTGGACCAGGCCCAGCTCCTCAACGGAGGGCAGGGAGTAGATGTGCCCGTCGGAGGAGGTGATGGCAGCCTTGATGTCCGGCCGGTCCGCCAGGATTTTCGCCAGGTTCGGGGCGTTTTTGTCGATCAGGCCCTCCAGCGGGACCAGGGTGCCGCTGGCGGCGTAGGTGGTGATTTCCGCGTCGGTGAGGCCGCTGTTGAAAAATGCGTCCGGCAGGTCGCCGCTGGCCAGGATGAGGTTCTTCTTTTCCTTGAACACCGCTTCGGGGAGGTTTTCCCAGTCGATGTGCACGTTGGTGTCCTTTTCCCACTGCTGCACCAGCGACATGCTGCCGTAGTCAGGGGCCAGGGCGGATTTGGTGCCGGAGAACGTGAGGGTCAGCTTGTCCTTGACGATCGGGAAGCCGGTCTCCTGGAAGCCGAATTCGGCGGAGGCGTCCTGGATCTCGGCGGTGCCTTTGGAGCCCGAGCAGGCGGTGAACAGCATTGTTCCTGCCATGAGGGTGCCAAGGACGGCGAGTTTGCGGCGGCTGGTGGCCATGGGTCGATCCTTTTCTTGGTGCGGGACTTGGTGCGGGAGGTGCGGAAGGTGGGGCGGCGGCGCGAGGGGAGTGCCGCCGTCGGACGATACGGAAGGGAGCGTCAGCTCTTGACGGCGCCGATCATGGTGCCCTTGGTGAAGTGCTTCTGCATAAACGGCAGCGCGATCATCAGCGGGAGGCTGGAGACCACGATCATGGCGTATTTGGTAAGTTCGCCGATCCGCTGGGCTGCCGCGTAGGACTCGATGTCCCCGCCGGTGGTGCCGGCGGAGGAGACGTCGGACTGGATGAGGATGTTCCGCAGCACCAGCTGCAGCGGGTACTTGGTGTCGTCGTTAAGGAAGATGAGGGCGTCGAAGAACGAGTTCCAGTGCGCCACCACATGGACCATGACCATCAGCATGATCAGCGGCTTGGAGAGCGGGAGCACCATCCTGAAGAAGAACGTGAAGTCGTTGGCGCCGTCCATTTGGGCGGCTTCGCGGAGTTCGCCGGGGATGGTGTGTTCGAAGAAGGACCTGGCGATGATGAGGTTCCACACGCCTACCGCGCCGGGCAGGACCACCGCCCAGACCGTGTCCAGCATGCCCAGGTCGCGGACCACCAGGTACTTGGTGATGAGGCCGCCGTCGAAAAACATGGTGATGACAAAGAGCAGCATCAGGATTTTCCGGCCGGGCATGTCCTTGCGGGACAGGGCGTAGGCGCCGAACAGGATGGTGGTGACGCTGATGGCGGTGCCCAGGACGGTGTAAACCACCGTGTTTCCCAGGCCATTCCAGATCCGGCTGTCCGCGAAGATCCGCTGGTAACCCTCCAGCGTGACGCCGGAGGGGAACAACCAGACTTTGCCTTCGTAGACGGCGTTGGGATCGCTGATGGAGGCGATCACAATGAAGTAGAGGGGATAGACGACGGCGATGATGGACGCCGTGAGGATGGTGACCGCGGCGATGTTGAAGGCGGAGTCCGCCCACCGGTCGCGGAAGGAGAAGGTCCGCTTCGGGGCCGGAACCTGGCGGGCGGGGGTGGCCGGTGCGGGCACGGGCTTGGTGTTCAGGGACATAGCGGCATCACCAGAGGGTTGCTTGGTTGGCCCGGCGCGCAATCGTGTTGAAGACGAGCAGCAGCACCAGGTTGAGGACTGAGTTGAACAGGCCAATCGCGGCCGAGTAGCTGAACTGCGCCTGCTGCAGCCCGGCGTGGTAGACGTACGTCTGGATGATTTCCGACGTGGGCAGGTTCAGGTTGGTCTGCATCAGCAGTGCCTTCTCGAAGCCGACGTTGAGCAGGTTGCCGATGGCCAGGATGAACAGCACCGTGATGACGGGCATGATGCCCGGCAGGTCGATGTGGCGGATCCTTTGGAGCTTGGAGGCGCCGTCCACTTTGGCGGCGTCATGCAGGGCCGGGTCGATGCCGGACAGCGCCGCCAGGTAGACGATCATGGCGAAGCCGGCGTTCTGCCAGACATCCGAGATGACGTAGATGGGCCGGAACCACTCCGCCGAGCCCATAAAAAACACGGGCTCGCCGCCGGCCAACTGGATGGCGTTGTTCACCAGGCCGGACCGGGGGGAGAGCAGCACAAACATGATGCCAACCACCACCACTGTGGAGATGAAGGCCGGCGAATACAGCACCGTCTGCGTGAACTTCTTGAACCGTTCGCTCTGCAGCTGGTTGACCAGCAGGGCCAGGATGATGGGGATGGGGAACGCCACCACCAGGCCCAGGACAGCGATCCAGAGGGTGTTTCCCACCACCTGGCCGAACTGGTACGAGTTTACGAACCGGACGAAGTGCGCCAGGCCCACCCAGGGGCTGTCGGTGAAGCCGTCCACGGGGTTGTAGTTGCGGAAGGCGATCTGCACGCCGTACATCGGCCAGTATTTGAAGACGGCAATGTAGATGAGTGACGGCAGTAGTAATACGTATAACTGCCACGCCCTGGCCGCCCTTTTCAGGCGCAACGGCAGCGGCTTGCGGTGTGTGGCCCGTTGGGTGGACCTGTTGGGGGCGGCCGGCGGCGGTGCCGGCGTTGTCCCGGCCGCGATGCGGCTCATGGCAACTCCTTTGGATGTGTTACTGAATTGCGTTCCACCAGCGGGCAGGCCATGTATTCGACGGTCCCGTCGGGTTCGGCGCCCTGCAGGATGAGGTCCACAGCGCGGCGCCCCATTTCGATGAAGGGCAGTTCGAGGGTGGTCAGTCCCGGCCGCAGGTGCGGGGCGAGAGTTTCCTGGTTGTCGAAGCCGACGATGGAGACATCGTCGGGGATCGAGATGCGCAGCTCCGAGGCGGCCTGGTAGGCCCCCCATGCGGTGCGGTCGTTGGCGCAGAAGATGGCGGTGGGCGGGTGGCCGCCGCGCATCAGGTCCATGGTGTGGGTGAAACCGTCGAGTTCGTTGCCGCCGCCAAACCGGACCAGGTCCGGATTGGCCGGAAGCCCGGCCTCGGCGAGGGCGCGGACGTAGCCGTTGAAGCGTCCGACGGCGGCCGGCAGTTCGCTTTCCAGCGTTTCGATGTTGATCATCGCCACGCGCCGGTGCCCGGCGTCGAGCAGGCGGCGGGTGGCCGTGTAGCCGCCCAGCTCCTCGTCCGGCGCAACGCTGGGGAGCCGCCGCTGGCGGTCCTGCGAGTTCAGGACAACCGAGGGGACGCCCGAGAGGGCTTCGGGGACGTCCAGGCGGCGGTGGTACATGCCGGCATAAACGACTCCCGCCACCTTGTAGGAAAGCATGGAGTCCAGCGACGCCGTTTCCAGGGCCTTGTTGCCGCCGGTGTTCATGGTCAGCAGGAGGAGCCCGTCCTCCCAGGCCCTTTCCTGGGCGCCTTCGATGATCTTGCCGGCGAAGGGGGTGGTGGCCACGGCGTCGCCGAGGAAGCCGATGATGCCGGAGACGCCGTCGCGCAGGGTTTTGGCGTGGGCGTTGGTGCGGTAGCCGAGCTCCTGCACCGCGTCCTGGACCCGGACGCGGGTTTCCTCGGAGAACCTGCCGCCGGATGCCTGGTTGAGGACCAGCGATACGGTGGCCTGGGAGACGCCGGCGGCTGCCGCGACGTCATGCATGGTGGGTCCGGAATGGGGTCGGGACCTTGCCATCTGGCACCTCCTTGGGCCTTGGGTGATACGTAACAGTTATTCGTATAACTGCGAACAGGAAAAACTGTAACCTGCGCCATAGTGGTGCGTCAACAGTCCCCCGTCTCCGACTCCCAACTAGCTGGCAGTTGTTGTCGTTATGAGCCCCCAAAACGACAACAACTGCTAGTTAGTTGGGGAGGGTCAGGGGCTGCGGCGCTCGCGGACCATCCGCGCCAGGTCCGAGCTGACCCGCAGCAGCGAGGCCGCGCGCAGGGCCCGGTGCTCCGCCGCGCTTTGCTGGCCCCGGCGCTGGTTGGCCGGCGGTGGCGATCCGCCGGCGGCTGGGCCCTGCTGGCGCGGGGCGGCCGCTTCGAACGGATCGAAGAAGGGGTTGTAGGAAACCGGAACGCCGTGCACCGCTCAGGCCCCCGTCCAGGAAGGCAGCATGCCGGCAGGGGAGCGGCCCCCGGGTGGTGTCCTGCTGGGGCGCCGGTTCGCTGCGGTGATCATCCGGCCACGCTAGCGGGCCTGCATTTCGTTGTTTTGAACGTCCGGTTTCGGTGGCGTTAAGCGGGCGGGCCGCCGTTTGCGGCCCTGCGATAAACTGGAACTTGGCTTTTCCGCCGCCCCACAGGTTCCGCCAGAGCCCCGGGCAGACCCCACCGCAGCGAAGGTAGCACCGTGTCCCAAGAAGTCCTGACCCCCGCCCGGATCTCCGGGATCCACAAAGAGGCGGGCCGCCGCAGGACCTTTGCTGTCATTTCCCACCCTGACGCGGGCAAGTCCACCCTGACCGAGGCCCTGGCGCTGCACGCCAAGGTAATCGGCACCGCCGGCGCGTCCAGCGGCAAGGCCAACCGCAAGGAAACCGTCTCCGACTGGATGCAGATGGAAAAGGACAGGGGCATTTCCATCAGCTCCGCCGCCCTGCAGTTCTCCTACCGCGACACCGTGATCAACCTCCTGGACACCCCCGGCCACGCCGACTTCTCCGAGGACACTTACCGCGTGCTGGCCGCCGTCGACTGCGCAGTTATGCTGGTGGACGCCGCCAAGGGCCTGGAAACACAGACCATGAAGCTCTTCGAGGTCTGCAAGGCCCGCAACCTCCCCATCATCACCGTCATCAACAAATGGGACCGCCCCGGCCTCGACGCCCTGGCCCTGATGGACGAAATCACCGAACGCACGGGCCTCCAGCCCATGCCCCTGACCTGGGCCGTGGGCATCTCCGGTGACTTCCGCGGCGTCTGGGACCTGCGCAACGACCGCTTCGCCCGGTTCCAGCGCAATAACTCCGGCGCCCAGATCGCCCTCACCGAATACTTCACCCCGGACCAGGCCGCCGAAAGCCAGGGCAAGGATTGGACCGACGCCGTGGACGAGGCCGGCCTGGTGATCGAGTCAAACCTCGAATTCGATGTGGAAAGCTTCCACGCCGGCACCGCCACCCCCATCCTCTTCAGCTCCGCAGCTCTGAACTTCGGGGTCAAGGAACTGCTGGATGCACTGGTGGACTTCGCGCCGCCGGCCGCACCCCGGCCTGACGTGGAGGGCAACGCCCGCCCGGTGGAATCCCCCTTCTCCGGCTTCGTCTTCAAGGTCCAGGCCGGCATGAACAAGGCCCACCGGGACCACGTCGCCTTCATCCGCGTCTGCTCCGGTGTGTTCGAGCGAGGCATGGTGGTCACCCAGACCCGCACCGGGAAATCGTTCGCCACAAAGTACGCCCAGCAGGTTTTCGGCCGGGAACGCGAAGTCATCGACGAGGCCTTCCCGGGAGACGTGGTGGGCCTGGTCAACGCGTCCTCCCTCCGCGTGGGTGACAGCCTTTTCCTGGCCGACCCCGTGGAATATCCGGCCATCCCGCTGTTCGCCCCCGAACACTTCCAGGTGGCACGGTCCAAGGACCCCAGCAAGTTCAAGCAGTTCCGGCGCGGCATCGAGCAGCTCGAGCACGAGGGCGTCATCCAGGTGCTCCGCTCTGACGTCCGCGGCGACCAGGCCCCCGTGCTGGCCGCCGTAGGCCCCATGCAGTTCGAGGTGGTGGAGGACCGGATGGCCCACGACTTCAGCGCGCCCATGCGCCTGGAGCGCCTGCCGTACTCGTTGGCAAGAATTTCGACGGTGGATGCCATGCCTGCCCTGGCCAACGTCACCGGCGCCGAGGTGCTGCTGCGGTCCGACGGCGAATACCTCGCGCTCTTCAACGACGTGTGGGCCCTGCGCCGGATCGAGAAGAACCACCCCGACCTGACCCTGGTGCCCATCGGCACGCACAACCCCGCAAAGTAGGGCCCAAAACATGACTGCAGTCCAGCCACGTGCCCTGGTGACCGGCGCCGGAACCATCAACCCGCTGGGGTCCTCGGTGGCAGGGACCTGGGCCGGCCTCCTGGCCGGGAAGTCCGGAATCGCGGAACTGGACGAACCCTGGGCGGAGCAGCTGCCTGTAAAAATCGCGGGCCGCGCGCCGTCGGACCTCTCCGGGCACCTGAGCACCCGCGAGATCAAGCGCATGGACCGCTGCGGCCAGCTCGCGCTGATCGCTGCCCGGGAAGCGTGGGCCCAGGCCGGCGCCCCGGACGTTGACCCCGAGCGCTTCGCGGTGGTGATCGGCTCTGCGTACGGCGGGCTGGGCTCCACCCTGGAGCAGGACCGGACACTGGCCGCCTCCGGCCCGCGCAAAGTCTCCCCGCACACCCTGACCCGGCTGATGGTCAACGGCCCGGCGGCCTGGGTATCGATCGACCTCGGGGCCCGCGGCGGCGCGCGGACTCCGGTCAGCGCCTGCGCCTCCGGGGCTGAGGCGATTGTCCAGGGTGCCGAAATGATCCGCTCAGGAGCTGCCGACGTCGTGATTGCCGGCGGTGTTGACGCCTCAGTCAACGACCTGGTGATCACCGGCTTTTCGCAGATCCGCGCCTTGTCCACCCGCCCCGGCGATCCGCAGCTGGCCTCACGCCCGTTCGACGGCGGCCGGGACGGTTTTGTCCTCGCGGAGGGCGCAGGTGTGGTGGTGCTGGAAAGCGAAGCCCACGCCCGTGCCCGCGGCGCCGCCATACTGGGCGCGGTGGCCGGCGGGGCCGTGACGTCCGATGCCAACGACATCGTTGCCGCCGATCCGGCGATGCAGCGCCGCGTCATGCAGAAAGCGCTCGAATCGGCGGGCCTGGAAGCGGCCGGCATCGGGTTTGTGCACGCCCACGCTACCTCCACTCCCGTGGGGGACAAGCTCGAGGGGCAGGCCATCAACGCCATCTTCGGGCCCAATGTTCCGGTGACCTCCACCAAGGGACACACCGGCCACCTGCTGGGCGGCGCCGGCGCGCTGGCCGCAGTTGTGGTCCTCGAAGCCCTGCGCACCTCGCAGCTGCCGGCCACCCTGAACATGGAGGCGCTGGATCCGGAAGTTGACCTCGACGTGGTGACCGGACAGGTCCGCAACCTTACCGCGGACGCCCCGCGAGCGGGCCTGGTCAACGCCTTCGGCTTCGGCGGGCACAGTGTGGCGCTGGTGATCACCGCCGGCTGACGGGCCGGCAAACTGGCGCCGAAAGATTGTTGAACAATCTTGCGGCGTAAGGCATGATGGTTGAAGAGTCCAACCTGAGACGAGGGTCACATGCCGCACATCGATCTGAACAGTGACGTCGGGGAATCCTTCGGCAACTGGACCATGGGGGACGACGCCGCCGTCTTCCGGCACGTCACCAGCGCCAACGTGGCCTGTGGCTTCCACGCCGGGGACCCGGTCACCATCGCCCAAACCTGCCGCGACGCCGTGGCGGCGGGCGTGACCGTCGGCGCCCACGTGGGCTACCGGGACCTGGCCGGCTTCGGCCGCCGCTTCCTGGACTGCTCCGCCGTGGAACTAGCGGACGATGTCCTGTACCAGCTCGGCGCGCTGCAGGCGCTGGCCCGCGCCGCCGGCACCGAGGTCAGCTACGTCAAGCCGCACGGCGCCCTGTACAACGCGATTGTGCACCACGAGATCCACGCGCAGGCAGTGGTGGACGCCGTCCACGCCTTCAACCCGGAGCTGCCGCTGTTGCTCCTACCTGGCGCCGTGGCGCAGAAGAAAGCCGAAGCCCGCGGCATGACGGCCCTGTCCGAGGCCTTCGCCGACCGCGCCTACAATCCGGACGGCACCCTGGTGTCGCGCCGCGAGGAAGGGGCGGTGCTCCACGACCACGCCGCCATCACCGCCAACATGGTCCGGCTGGCCACGGAGGGCACCATCGTGGCCCGTGACGGGTCCGTCGTGAAAGTGCAGGCGGACAGCATCTGCGTGCACGGCGATACCCCCGGCGCGGTGGCCATGGCCGGCGCGGTCCGGTCAGGCCTTGCCGCCGCCGGCGTCACCGTGCGGAGCTTCGCGTGAGCATCACCGGCGTCCGCTGGTCCGGCCCCAACGCGGTCCTGGTGGAGCTCACCGGGCTGGCCGGCGTCCTTGCCCTCCACGACCGGCTGCAGGCCGAGCCGCTCCCCGGGCAGCTCGACGCCGTCGCCGGAGCAGCCACGGTGCTGGTCAAGTTCGGCTCCCGCTTCCACGCCGGGGCTGCCCGCGGGTTGCTGCCGCACCTGGACCTGGCGGCCCGCGGCCACCACGCGGGCAATGAGGTCACCATCGAGGTGGTGTACGACGGCGAGGACCTCGCCGAGGTGGGCCGCCTGACCGGCCTGGGTGCCGACGGTGTGGTGGCCGCCCATACCGGGCAGGTGTGGACGGGCGCCTTCGGCGGCTTTGCCCCGGGCTTCACCTACCTCGTGGGGGAAAACGACTCCTTGTCGGTGGCGCGGCGCAGCTCACCCAGGACGGCCGTGCCGGCCGGCTCCGTGGCGCTGGGCGGGGCCTTCTCGGCCGTCTACCCGAGGCAGTCGCCCGGCGGATGGCAGCTGCTGGGCCACACGTCCGCCGTGATGTGGGACCTGGGCCGGAAATCGCCGGCGCTGGTGCGGCCGGGGGATACCGTCCGCTACGTTGCCGTCCGCGAGAGGGTGGCAGTGCGTTCGGCCGTGGCCCCGGGCCCTGGGTCCGCGCCGGACCAGGCAGGCAGCGGGCTCCTGGTGCAGGCTCCGGGGCTGCAGTCGCTGGTCCAGGACCTGGGCCGGCCGGGATTCGGCGACCTCGGCGTTTCCGTGTCCGGCGCCGCTGACCCGCGCTCGGCCCGCCAGGCCAACCGGCTGGTGGGCAACGAACCGGGTTCCGCCGTCGTCGAAAACCTCCTGGGCGGACTTGCTGTCCAGGCCCGGGGCGACCAGGTCCTGGCCGTTGCCGGCGCTGCCGTCCGCCTGGAAGTCCGCGACGCCGACAACCAGTTGCTGCGGACGCCGGCCCTGCACACACCTTTTGCCCTGCTCGACGGCGAGACGCTGAGCCTCGGCGCCCCCGGAACCGGTGTGCGGAGCTACTTGGGCGTCCGTGGCGGGCTGGCGGTGGAGCCCGTGCTGGGCAGCCGGTCCAGCGACTCGATGTCCGGCATCGGACCGCCGCCGCTTGCTGCCGGCATGTTCCTGCCCATCGCTCCGGTGACCGGCGTCCATCCCGTGGGCCCGGCGGAAAGCACCCTGCTGCCCGTCGCGGACGGCCCCACGGAGCTGCGCGTCACCCTCGGCCCCCGCGATGACTGGTTCGGTCCGGCCGCCTTCACGGCCCTGGCCGGGCAGGACTGGCTGGTCAGTGAACAATCCAACCGGATCGGGGTCCGGCTCACGCCCGGACCTTCCGGCGGGGCCTGGCCGGCTGGTGAAGCAGCCACGCCGGGAGCTCCCGGCGCCGCGCTGGTCCGGACCCGCGAGGGTGAGCTCCCCAGTGAAGGAACGGTACCCGGCGCGTTGCAGGTCCCGCCCAACGGCCACCCCGTCCTTTTCCTGGCCGACCATCCGGTGACCGGCGGCTACCCGGTGATTGCCGTGGTTGTGCCCGGCGACCTGCCGTTGGCGGCGCAGCTGCAGCCCGGCCGCCCTGTCCGGTTCACCGTTGTGGACCCCACCACCCTCGCACCGGCAAACCAGGAACCTCCCCACCATGGTGAACCGGACCAGACCGCTTCAGAAGGAACCCAGCCATGAAAAAAGTCCTGATTGCCAACCGCGGCGAGATCGCCGTGCGGATCGCCCGTGCCTGCGCCGACGAGGGGCTGCAGTCCGTGGCCGTCTACTCCGACCCGGATGCTGACGCCCTGCACGTGCGGCTGGCGGACGAGGCGTACGCACTCGGCGGCAGCACAGGCGCCGAAACGTACCTGGAGATCGGCAAGATCCTGGCGGCCGCCGGCCGCTCCGGTGCCGACGCCGTGCACCCCGGCTACGGCTTCCTGTCCGAGAACGCAGAATTCGCGGAAGCTGTGATCGGGGCCGGCCTCACCTGGATCGGCCCGTCACCGGATTCCATCCGCTCCCTGGGCAACAAAGTCACCGCACGTGCCATCGCCGTTCGGGCCGGGGCGCCGCTGGTGCCCGGCAGCGACGGCCCGGTGGAAAACGCCGAGGACGTGCTCGCGTTCGCCCGGGCACACGGACTTCCGGTGGCCATCAAAGCAGCTTTCGGCGGCGGCGGCCGCGGCCTGAAGGTGGCGCGCCGGATGGAGGACGTGGCGGATGCGTTCGAATCGGCTGTCCGCGAATCCACCGTGGCTTTTGGCCGCGGCGAGTGCTTTGTGGAGCGGTTCCTGGACCGGCCGCGGCATGTGGAAGCCCAGGTCCTGGCCGATACCCACGGGAACGTGGTGGTGGTGGGGACCCGGGACTGCTCACTGCAGCGCCGGAACCAGAAACTGGTGGAGGAAGCCCCCGCGCCGTTCCTAACAGCAGGGCAGCGCGCGCAGATCCACGAATCGGCCAAGGCCATATGCCGCGAGGCGGAGTACCACGGCGCCGGAACCGTGGAATACCTGGTGGGCACGGACGGGATCATCTCCTTCCTGGAGGTCAACACCAGGCTCCAGGTGGAGCACCCGGTCACCGAGGAAACCTCCGGCGTGGACCTGGTCCGCCAGCAGTTCCGCATTGCCGCCGGCGGCGCCCTTGACCTTGCGGCGGACCCCGAACCGAAGGGCCACGCCATCGAGTTCCGGCTCAATGCGGAAGATCCCGCCCGGGGGTTCCTGCCCGGGCCCGGCACTGTGGTGGCCTTCGAACCGCCCACCGGCGCCGGGATCCGCGTGGACACCGGCGTCCGCTCCGGGTCGGTGGTGCCCGGCGAATACGACTCGCTGCTGGCCAAGCTCATTGTCCACGGTGAAGACCGGCCGCAGGCGCTCCGGCGGGCAGCGGCTGCGCTGGCCGAGATGCGGATCGAGGGCCTGCCCACCGTCCTGCCATTCCACCGGGCAGTGGTGCGCCATCCCGCGTTCACGGCTGAGGAGGGACTGGGCATCCACACCACCTGGATCGAAAACGACTTCGCCGGAGAGCTGGCGGCGTCCCCCGAGATCGCCCGCACCAACCCCGGCGCGGCACGGCGGACCCTGACCGTGGAGATTGACGGCAAAGCCGTGCAGTTGGGCCTGCCGGAGCAGTTTTACGCGGCGCTCCTCACCGGCGGCGACGCGGGCGGCCAGGCAGCGGCGGACGCTGCGGAGCAGGACGACGCCGGCCTGGCCTCGCCGATGTCCGGGTCACTGGTGAAATGGGTGGCCGAAGATGGCCAGGTTGAAGCCGGCCAGGCCGTCGCCGTGCTGGAGGCCATGAAGATGGAAACCGCGGTAACGGCCCACCGGAGCGGCACCTGGACGCGAGGCGCGCAGGAGGCGGGTGCCGCCGTCGGACGCGGTGATCTTCTGGGCCGGATCTCGTAGCCGGCCTTCGACGGCCTGGCGGTCCCGGAACGTTGAGTAGATTGGACGGATGCCCATGAACGAAGCACTCCAGGGGATCGCCGACGGCGGCCACGCAGCGCACGCCCATACCGGGGCGTGGGTTGCCGGCGTGCTCCGCGCCCGGATTTCGGCCGGGCAGTTGCCGCCCGGGTCAAAATTGTCCGAACAGAAGCTCTCGGAGGCCCTCGGGGTTTCCCGCAACACCCTCCGTGAGGCGTTTACGGTGCTGGCCGGCGAGTCCGTGGTGCAGCGGATCCCGAACCGGGGCGTCTACGTTGCGGCCCCGGGGGCGGATGATGTGCGCGAGATTTACCGGGTCCGCCGCCTGATCGAGCCCGCCGCCGTGCTGTGGGGCGATATTGACGAAGCCGCCCTGGCCGGCCTCGAAGCCATTATGGACAAGGCGCAAGCCGCCAGGGTTACGGCTTCGGTGCAGGGGATGGCGGACGCCAACCAGGACCTGCACAAGGCGCTGGTGGCGCTTTCCGGCAGTGCATCCCTCAGCGATCTGATGGAGAAGGTCCTGGCCGAGATGCGGCTGGTCTTCCACGCCATGGGCCCCACGCCGGACTTCCACAGCCACTACGTGGACAGAAATGTGGCCCTGGTGGCGCAGCTTCGCGCGGGGCAGCGGGACGAGGCGGCGGCCGGGCTCCGGCGGTATCTGGACGATTCCGAACAGGAACTGCTGGTGCACCTTGGGGTTGCACCGTCATCCGGCAGGTGAACCCGGATTAAAAGATGTGTGCGGCGGCCCTTCCGGGGCCACCGCACACATGCTGGCAGGCTGGTGCTGGAAATCAGTTTTTGAAAACGTCCTTGACGTTCTCGCCGGCCTTCTTCGCCGAAGCACCGGCCTGATCGGCCTTGCCCTCGGCTTCAAGCTTGTCATTGTCCGTTGCCTTGCCGGCAGCTTCCTTGACCTTGCCTACAGCGCTCTCGGCTGCGTTCTGGATCTTGTCTCCGATACCCATGTCTGCATTCCTTCCTGTTGCTGCGTTTACTTTTTCATTTGGCCACCCATTGCTGGGAGGATCCTGGACAATCGTCATACGTTGTCCAGAAATTTTGTGGGACCGTGCTGTCCCGGTCAGGGCCGTCCGGGCGGTCTGGTGTTTTTCCTTGCCGACAGGCGGCCACGGAGCCACCCGGCCACGGCGGTGACGACGACGGTAATGATCTTGTTCCTCATACCAGGTTCCTTCCTATGACGTTGGGCGGGGTGTTGACAGGCAGGTGTGCGGCTACAGAACCGCGGCTTTGTCGTTGCCCCGCTGGGTGCTGATGTTGAAAAGTACTGCCACTTTGCGGAGCGGAACCTCAAGGGCCGTCTCGAGGTTTGCTGTTACCTCGCCGTTGATCCGGGAGATGACGTCCTGGATGTCTGCCCGGTCCTCGACTTTGACGTCCAGGTTCAGCTCGGGCTGGTTCGCGCTGCCACGGATCAGTGCTGATGCCGAGGTGACGCCCGGCAACGCCTCAACTTCGTGGGCGACCGCGTCGGCCACAACCCGGGGTTCACACCTGGTATACCCGTCCCGGCCATGGTCGGAGTGCAGCCGCAGGGTGGAAGCCTGGTGGCGGCGGGGGATCTGGGCGCCGAGCCAGGAGAGCGCCAGCAGGGCGATGAGTGCTGCGCCGGCCAGGATCAAGGCTGCACCAACGGGATTCGACACAGCGTCGAGCGGGGGGCCGGCGAAGACCGGGTTTTCCGGTGCGGCAGGGACCAGTGCAAGGTTCGCGGCGGCGGCCAGGTCCTTACCCAGCCCACTGGCGAGCAGGACACCGGCACCGCCGGCGAGGAGCAGCACTACCGCGATGACCGCCAGCCATGCCCGGTTGAGCCTGCCTGCTGTTTCCCTCATGGTGTGTCCTTTTCTTTCTGCAACGGGGCCTCTGTTCTGCTCCGCCTGCCGACCTTGGCTGGCATCGAGTGGTTCGTGGTCCTGACCGGGCCAGGCGCTAATGCCTGGGAAAGTGGAGGGTTCATCCACTGCTCCTGACCCGGACGCTGACCCGTGGAGTCGGCGTCAGGCCCACGGTGCGGAACTTCTCCTCCAGGGACTCCTTGATGTCACGGGACAACGATCCGGGTTCATTCAGGCTGGTGGATACCACGACGGAGACCGATTTACCGCTGGCCGTTGCCGAACTGGACTCGACGCCGTCGGTTTGGTCAGCATGTGCTGCCGCGAGCCTGGCAAGGCCCCGGCGGCTGATGACCGTCTCTGTCAGGCCGGTGGAGGAAGAGCCGGTGATGGCTGCTCCCGTGCGCCGGCCCGGAAGCACCGCAGCAAAGAGCAGGAACACCCCTGCCAGCAGTGCCACGACCGATACTGCCCACACGCCTGGGTTGTTCCAGGTCAGCCCACGGACGGCATCGCCGGACGCCACGATGAAGCCAGGCCAGGCCCCGCCTGCCAGGTAGGCAACGGCGCCCCAGATTGCCAGCCCCGCGAGGACCAGCAGGACAAGGGAGGTGGCGGCGGCAGGGACCGTGCGGCTGGACCGCCGCTGCAGCGACTGGGATACGGGTTGCGTGCTCATAGGAGTTCCCTTCGCCCGGAAGCGCCGGAAGTGGAGGTCAGTGATTCGAAGTCGATATCCACTTGCCGGACATCAATGCCGCAGGCGGCGCTGACTTTCTCCCTGACCTCGCTGCGGAGCCGGTCAGCCGTTGCCCGCAGCGGTGCGGGGTAGCGCACCCCGGCGCTGATGTGCAGCGCAGCGACTTTCCCGCTGAGCCGGACCTTGACCTTGGGCCGGGCATCGTCATCCCGGTGCGAGCCGATCCCAAGGAAACCGCCGGCCGTGCCGTTAATGCCGGGAACCCCCGCCGCTACCTGGCCGGCAATTTTTTCGATGGCCTTCTCCGAGATGGTGAGCGATCCCCGTACTGCGGGTTCCGCCAATCCGCCCGGATGGCTGTTAGTTGCCGCGCTCATCTGCGGGAGCTGGCTCGGCCGGTCAATGCGCTGAGGTCCAGCTTGCCCTCAATGATGCGGGCTGCGGCCAGTCCAAGGGCGCCGAAGACGGCAACCAGGAGGAACGCGGAGAACCCGCCGAAAGCTGCTGCGAATCCGAGGGCCAGGCCTGTCATCAGGCCAAGGGCTGTGGTGTTCATGGAATGCCTTTTCTGCTGCGGGGCTCCTGCACCTGACTGGCTTGCAGGAGGAGTGGCGGGGCGGCGGGGAAGACGCGGGGGCGGCGCCTTCCCCGCTTGTGGAGATCCGGCCGGCTCGGGGGGCCTGCCGGATCAGCTGGGTCCGGGACTGCTACTGGAGATCCTTGTGGTTTGAATCGTCCTTGTCCTGGTCGTCCTCGGGGAGGTGGACGTCGGTGACGTTGATGTTCACCTCAATGACCTCGAGGCCGGTGGCGTCTTCCACTGATGCGATGACGTTCTTCCGGATCATCTGGCTGACTTCGACGATGGAGGCGTCGTGCTCCACCACGATCGTCAGGTCGATCGCGGCCTGACGCTCACCCTTTTCCACGCTGACACCGCCGCTGACGTTGGTCTGCGAACCGGGAATGCGTTCGGTGAGGCTGCTGAACGCCCGGCGGCCGGCGCTGCCCATGGCGTAGACGCCCGGGACTTCGCGGGTGGCGATACCGGCGATCTTCTGGACAACCGTTTCGGCGATGGTGGTGTTGCCCTTGTCGGTCTGCAGCGGGCCGACGTTCCTGGCCTTCTCGGTTTCCTTGGAGTGCTGCTCTGCGCGGCGTTCCTGCTCTTCGCCCGTAGCGGGGACAACTGCTGCGCGGCGGGAGTTCTGTTCGTCTGCCATGGGAATCCGGTCTCCTTCAAAGTTTTTTGCGTACACAGATAAAGACGCAACCGGCGGGCAATCCTCACGGCCTGTTCGGTAAATTTCTCAAATTCTTTTCCGGTCCCGGAAAGGGGAGCCCCGGAATCCCCTCCGATGCCCGTTGAACCGGCCCGGCCGGTTAGGCAGGCTGCTTACCTTATGCTGGTGGTGGCCTGCTGCCTGCTGATCAGGAACGCCGGCCACGGGGGATCGTTTAGAGGCAAGCGGTCGAGAAAGAGAACACATGGACGAGACAACGGAGCCGGACCTGCAGGCTGACCTGCATCCCGTGCCGCCGGAAGTGCCCGCCCCCTCCGGTGCAGAACCCCGGGACCCGGCGAACGCCTGGGACGACGGGGTGTGGACGCCGCTGGACGAACTTGATGCCCTGACGGTCGTTTCGAGGGCGCAGGACGGGGACGTTGAAGCCTTTGAATGGCTTCTGAACGCCTATCAGGGTGGCCTGTTCCGGTTGTGCCTGCGGATGCTTGATGACAGGACCGAAGCGGAGGACCTGGTCCAGGAGACGTTCATCAGCGCGTGGCGGGCCCTGCCCAACCTCACAGTCCCGCAGGCGTTCGTTCCCTGGCTGTACCGGACGGCCACCAATAAATGCCTGGACCTGCTCCGCCGCCGGAAGGGCCGCCCACCCGCGGGAACCGGCCAGGCCGGCGTGGCCGGGGACCGGGGCGACGCGGGACAAGACACCACTGCGGGCGCCCACGCTAGTATCGGACGAGGAGCCGGCACCGATCCGGCGAAGGAGTACGAGAACCAGGCGCAGATGCGGGCGCTGTCGGATTTGCTGCAAACGGTGCCGCCCGGGCCCAGGGCTTGCTGGCTGCTCAAGGAAGTCCATGAATTCTCATACCGGGAGATTGCGGCAATAGTGCAGCTCCCGGAGAGTACCGTCAGGGGCCGGATTGCACGGGCCAAACGCTTCCTTGCAGAGGGGATGGAACCATGGCGATGAACAGTGACCGTCCCCGGCTGGGATGCGGACGTGACCTTGATGAGTTCTGGGCCACCATCGACGAACCACCCACCAGCCATGAGCTCTCCTGCCCGGACTGCCAGAGCGCACGCAACGCCCTTTACCACCTGGCCAGTGTCACTGAATCAATGCGCGAGCGTGACCGGACGGAGCCGTCACTTCAGCCGGGTAACCGGGTGAAGGAGGCGGTGATGATGGTTGCCCGTGCGGAAATCCGGCGCGGCCGCAAAACAGCCCTCAAGGACACCCCGCTCGGCAGGATCGACATCAGCGAGCAGGCGTTGACAGCGCTGATCCGTTTCGCCGCGTCCACCCTTCCCGGGGTCCGCGCCCGGCGGTGCTCCATAGCCCCCATGCAACCAGGGACCCCCGTGCAACCAGGGACCACCGGTGTTCCGGTCCCCGAGGGAACCCAACTTACCGTCGAACTGCAGGTGGCGTTGGCTTCGACAGTGCGGATCCCGGACACCCTGGCGCAGGTACGCGAACGCGTCGGCGCCGTGGTGGAAGCCCAGACAGCACTGCTCGTCGGCTCGATCAATATCATTGTGGAGGACCTTTATGATCTCTGACCAGCCACTGGACGCCCGGGTGGTCAACCTCGATGTCCTCGCGGATGCGCTGACCGCGGCCCTCCTCAGCCAACCCGGGCTGCTCCGGCTCGAACCTACGGTGCGCAGCGTTATGCAGAAGTTCAAAATCACCTCGAAGGTGTTGCGCCAGGATACCGAAGCCGCGGGCGGCCAAACATCAACGGCCACGAGGGACGGGCTGCACATCACTGTTGACGACGGCCTGGTCCACGTCCAGGCCGATATCGCCACCGCAATTGACCACCGGGCCCTTGGCCTGGCGGAACACGCCCAGGAAATCATCGCAGACACGATCCGCCGCAACGGGCTGCGCGTGGGCGGCGTGGACGTCACCATCCTGGCCATCGAAGCCAGCCCCGGACACTGACCCCGGTCAGGGCACCAGGTAGGAACTGTCCCGGGCATCGGTGATCAGCATATGTCCCGGCGCGTGGCCGATCGCCAGTGGTGGCCCTGATTCCATCACGGCAGCCTGTGGGGTGACGCCGCAGGCCCAGAAGACCGGGATATGGCCCTCGGGGATCTCCACCGGATCGCCGAAGTGGGGCCGGGAGAGGTCGGTAATTCCCAGTTCCGCGGGGTTGCCCACGTGCACCGGGGCGCCGTGGACTGCCGGATACCGGGAGGTGATCCTCACGGCGTCGGCCACCTGGGAAGCGGGGATGGGCCGCATCGACACCACCATGGGCCCGGACATCCCGCCGGCAGGCTCGCACCGGAGGGACGTCCGGTACATTGGCACGTTGACCCCCTGATCGATGTGGGCCACGCGGATGCCACCTTCCTGCAGGGCGGCTTCAAACGTGAAGCTGCAGCCCACAATGAAAGTCACCAGGTCCTCGCGCCAGTAATCGAGGAGATGGGTGGGCTCGGCTGTCTTGATGCCGTTTTGGTACACCACATACCGGGCAACGTCGGTGCGGATGTCTCCGCCGGCAAGCAGCGCGCCGCTGGTTTCACCGGCGTCCAGCACCCCCAGGATGGGGCAGGGCTTCGGGTTCCGCTGCGCAAACAGCAGCACGTCGAAGGCCTGGGCCTTGGGCACGATAATCAGGTTGGCCTGCGCATAGCCGGCGCTCCAGCCGGCCGTGGGTGCCACCAGGCCGGCCCTGAACAGGGCGCGGGCTGCGGCAGGGGCCAGGCCGGCGGGATGCTGGGGGACGGCGCTGGCCAGGGAGGCGGTTGCGGCGGGCTGCGTGCGGTTCATGGTGTTCCATCCAGCTGGCGGTGATCCGGGTCACGGTGCCATTCCAGCTTAGTGACTGTCTGCAAAGCACGCAATAGATTGTTGAACAATATTTGAACGCCGTGACGCGTCGGCAGAGAGAACGACGGCGGCAGGGTACCCGCCGTCGCCGCCCTCCCGTCCTGCTTAGGCGTCCACGGCGGCCTTTTCCGCCAGT
>NZ_LMOL01000045.1:157902-158040 GCF_001424565.1 Arthrobacter sp. Leaf141 | reverse complement strand
GCCGGTGGGCCAGCCGTTGACGATGATGCGGCCGACTTTTTGTTCGAGGGCGGGGATGAGGGGCGCGGCGGTGGGGTAGTCGTGGTCGGTGAGGTGAAGGGTGGCGGTGAGTTGGCCTTCGAGGCGGGTGATTGCGTC
>NZ_LMOL01000045.1:157531-157848 GCF_001424565.1 Arthrobacter sp. Leaf141 | reverse complement strand
AGGATTTCGTTGGTGAGGAAGTCCTTGACCTGGGTCGCGTAGATGGCCGGGGCGGGGGCGTTGCGGGTTTGGCCGTCGGCGCCTTTTCCGAGGACGGTGACGCCGTCCGCGGAGCCCAGGGCCTGGGCTCCGGTGTGCCAGGATCCGGCGATGCTTTCGGTGAGCATGGTTTGCCCGGCGCAGGTGGTGATGGCGCGGCCGACGGCGGCGGCGAACTTATCGCCTGCGTCGCCGGTGGGGGCGAAGAGCAGTCCGGGGGAGGTGCAGAGCTGGCCTGAGCTGCCGGTGACCGCGGTGACATACTGCTGGGCGAGGGT
>NZ_LMOL01000045.1:157265-157505 GCF_001424565.1 Arthrobacter sp. Leaf141 | reverse complement strand
TCGAAGACGATGACGGGGTTCAGGGAGGACATTTCGGCGTAGACGGGGATGGGTTCGGGGCGGTTGGCGGCGGTCCGGGTCAGGGCGGTGCCGGCGGCCTGGGAGCCGGTGAAGCCGACGGCTTTGATGTTGGGGTCGGCCACGAGGGCTTGGCCGATGCTGGCGCCGGGGCCGTAGATGAGGGAGAACACGCCGGGGTGCAGGCCGGTGTCCTTGACGGCCTTAACAATGGCCTGGCCC
>NZ_LMOL01000045.1:80543-157254 GCF_001424565.1 Arthrobacter sp. Leaf141 | reverse complement strand
GAACACCACGGGGCAGCCGGCGGCGAGGGCGGAGGCGGTGTCACCACCCGCCGTCGAGAAGGCGAGCGGGAAATTGCTGGCACCGAAGACGGCGACGGGGCCCAGCGGGATTTGGCGTTGGCGGATGTCCGCCCGGGGTGCGGGGGTGCGGTCCGGAAGGGCCGGGTCGATGCGGATGCCGCGGAAATCGCCCTGGCGGACCACTGCAGCGAAGAGCCGGAGCTGGCCGGTGGTGCGGGCGCGTTCGCCGGTGAGGCGGACGGTGGGGAGGCCGGTTTCCTGGGTGGCGCGGGTGATGAGGTCTTCGCCGATGGCTTCGATGTTGTCCGCGATCGCTTCGAGGAAGGCGGCGTGGGTTTCGGGGTCCAGGGTGCTGAAGGAGGGGTACGCGTCAGCGGCGGCGGAGGTCGCCGTCGTCAGCTGTTCCTCGGTGATCAGCGAATACGCGGGCTCGAGCTGCTCATTCGTGGCGGGATTGAAACCGAAAGCGGTTTTGCCGCCGCCGACGACAGGCCGGCCGGCGATCAGGGAATGTCCGGTGAGTGTCACGGTATTTACTCCTAGAAGGAAGGTGGTCAGGAGAGGGTGGCGATGAGGGCTTTGAGGTCCGCGAGGTCCTGCGGCGCCAGGTTCTGCAGCGGGGTGCGGACCGGGCCTGCCGAACGGCCCACCGCGTCCAGGCCGCCCTTGACGATGGACACGGAGTAGCCCTTCACGCGGTCCCTGATATCCAGGTACGGGATAACAAAGTCGTTGAGCTTCCGGTTCACGGCGGCACGGTCGTTGTTGCGGACGTCCCGGTAGAAATCCAGGGCAAACTGCGGGACAAAGTTGTACATGGCGCTCGAGTAGGTGCTCATGCCCAGCTGCAGCAGGGGAAGTGCGAACGTCTCCGCCGTGGGGAGTCCGCCCAGGTAGAAGAGCCGGTCGCCAAGCTTGGCGTAAACCCGGGCGTCGTGCTCCAGGTCGCCCACGCCGTCTTTGAAGCCGATCAGGTTCTCGTGCCGGTCCGCCAGGAGGGCCACCGTGGTGTCCTTGTAGATCGCGTTGGCGCGGTTGTAGATGATGACGCCCAGTGAGGTGGACCTGCAGATGGCGCTGACGTGCTCGGCCAGTCCAGCCTGGTCCGCCTCGGTGAGGTAGGGGGGAAGCACCAGGATCCCGTCGGCCCCTGCGGCCTCGGCGGCTTGCGCGTTCTCGATGGCCTGGGCCGTGGAGCCGCCGGCCGAGGCGAGGACGGGAACCAGTGAACCCACTTCGTCGACGGCGGTACGCACCACGCGTGCCGATTCCGCCGGGGTCAGGGAGAATCCTTCGCCCGTGCCGCCTGCAGCGAACAGGCCGGCAACGGGAAAGCTGGCCTGCCAGGCAAGGTGCTTACGGTAGTTTTCCTCGTCGAACGCCAGCTCGGCGTCGAAGGACGTGACGGGGAAGGAGAGCAGTCCCTCCTTGAGTGTTGCGGCGAGTTCCTGGGGGGTGTACTTGGCCATGGTGTGTTCCTTTGATTGCGGCGCCGGCTGGCCGGCGGAGGGCTGTTTTCTCCCTTCAGCCTAGGAATGCTTTTGATGCCTGTCCAAGATTTTTAATGGATAGATTGATACCTTGCAGGTATCTACGATGTCAGACGGCTTAGCTGACCAGGACTGGGCGGTGCGGCCCGCGCTGGGCTACGGGCCGGCGTCGAACTCCAGGTCCTGCAGCAGCCGTGACAATGCCGGATTGCTGACCTTCCGGTTCCACAAGGCGTACAGCTCCACCTGGTTGCCGGGTGCGGGCGCCAAGGGAAGGAACTCGACGCCGCTGATGCCCAGCACCGTGGCGGAGGAGGGGACAAGCGCCACCCCGCGCTTGGCCGCCACCAGCGAAACCA
The DNA here is from genome assembly GCF_001424565.1 of Arthrobacter sp. Leaf141. GTDB lineage: Bacteria > Actinomycetota > Actinomycetes > Actinomycetales > Micrococcaceae > Arthrobacter. The sequence goes on along the minus strand of NZ_LMOL01000045.1, from coordinate 155,384 downwards.
TCGTCACAATCTGGCTGACGGTGTGCACCACATTGCCGTGGCGGATGGGCAGGAGCCGGACCACCAGGTCGTAGAAGTAGCGGGCTTGCGTGGGGGAGTGCATGATCAGCGCCTCGTGACTGAAGTCTTCCGGCCCGATGGGCCGGTCCAGCGCCGTCAGGGGGTGCCCGGCCGGGACCGCCAGCATCACGGCTTCGTGGGAGAGCAACCGCGAATCGAAGGTCCGGCTGTCAAAGGGCGGGCGCGCCAGGCCCAGGTCCAGTTCGCCGGTCAGCAGTCCGTCCAGCTGCTCGCCGGTCACCAGTTCCTGCAGTTCGATGTCCACGTCCGGAATGATGCCGGAGATCTGCTCCAGGAGTGGGCCCAGGACGCTGAAGCCGCCGGCCGCCGTGAACCCGATCCGCAGGACCCCGGAACGACCGGAAGCGATTCTCCGGGCTGTGGCAGGAGCCCGCTCAGCCAGCGTGATCAGGCGGCGCGCCTCGTCAAGGAACGTCAGCCCGGCGGGGGTCAGCTGCACCTTCCGGTTGTCCCGCTCCAGCAACTCGGTGCCGACGATCCCCTCCAGTTTCTGGATCTGGCGGCTCAAGGGCGGTTGCGTCATGTTCAGGCGTTCGGCGGCCCTGCCGAAGTGCAGTTCCTCGGCGACGGCGACGAACCCTGCCAGCTGGTCGAAGGTGAACATAATGCCTTCCGGGTATCAACGGTGTACGGCCAAATCCTTGGAGGCATCATATCTGGCGGCGGCGGCGGCGGCGGCGGGCGGGCGGGCGGTCCGCGCGTCAATCCAGCCGGGCCAGCTCCACCAGCGCATCCAGGACCTGAAGCTGGCCCTTGACCAGCTTCAGCCGGGCCTCTTCGAGGGAAAACCAGCGGGCATCGTCGATCTCCGGGAAATCCCGGATGGTGCCCGAACCCCTGGGCCATTCCAACGGGAAGGTGTTGCTGGCGATAATTCCGGGGTTGAAGTCATGTTCGGCGACAAACACGGTGATGATCTTCCCGCTGGACTGGCGGAATTCCCCCAGGAGGCGGTACTCGGCGTCCGGTGCGTCCGTCCCCATCTCCTCCGCAAATTCCCGCAGCGCGGCCGCCAGCGGGTCTTCGTCCGGGGTGTATTCGCCTTTCGGGATGGACCAGGCATGGGCGTCCTTCCGGGCCCAGAAGGGGCCGCCCATGTGGCCGATCCAGACCTCCAGGCCGGCGGCACTGTCCCGCCGGTAGAGCAGGATCCCCGCACTTCGGACCGGCATCTGGCTCCTCCCTGTGCCGGCGCGCGGCCGGCCCTGATCCGCCGTCCGGCGTTAACCCCGAATTCATGGCGCTGATCTAGGTTAAGCCCTCAGGCACTTTGCTCGAAGGGACCCATCATGGCCAGCATCGAGAACGTATTGGGCCGGCTGACGCCGGAGGAGCACACCGAGCTCCGCAACCTGGGCCCGCAGGGGCACCTGCCGCGGCACCTGCTTGAAGCCATCGACCGGGCGGCCGGGGGACCGGGCGCCGGGCGCGGCTACTACGTGTCCACCGGCAACGTGAGCTCCACCGGTGGAACCCTGGTGGTGCTGCGGGACGACGTCTCCGGTTGGCTCTTCGCGGACGAATCCCCGGACCAGCCGCGGCAGTCGTGACGGCGTGGGCGGCCGGACACCAGGCTGCCGCTAGCCGATGAGCAGGCTCAAGGCCTCGGTCAGGTGCTCCACTTCCCGCACGGAGAAGCCCGGCGGTACAGGACCGGGCCCGTTGTGGCTTGCCGGCACCACGGCATGCGTGAAGCCCAGCCGGTGCGCCTCCTGGATCCGCTGGTTGATACCGGGAACAGGGCGGACTTCACCCGCCAACCCCACCTCGCCAAAGGCAATCAGCCGGATGGGCAAGGGTTTCCGGGCCTTCGCCGACGCCACGGCCAACGCCACGGCAAGGTCCGTGGCAGGCTCGCTGAGCTTCACGCCACCCACGGTGGCCACGTAGGAATCGTCCTTGTGGAGCAGGCAGCCGGCGCGTTGCTGGAGGACGGCAAGCAGCATTGACACCCGCGAGCTGTCCAGCCCGCTGGTGGCCCGGCGCGGCTGGGAGTTGGGGCTTTCGGCCAGCAGGGACTGCACCTCAGCCAGCAGCGGACGCCTGCCTTCCATGGTGACGGTGATGCAGGTGCCGGACACGGGTTCCTTGGTGCGGCTGACAAACAGTCCGCTGGGATCGGTGAGGCCCTCGATGCCGTTTTCGTTGAGGTCGAAGCAGCCGACGTCGTCCGTGGGGCCGTAGCGGTTCTTGACGGCGCGCAGCAGCCTCAGCCGGGAATGACGTTCACCTTCGAACTGGCACACCACATCCACCAGGTGCTCCAGCAGGCGGGGGCCGGCGATGGAGCCGTCCTTGGTGACATGGCCAACCAGGAGGGTGGTCATGTTGCGCCGTTTGGCTGCGGCGATGATGGAGGCTGCCACTTCGCGGACCTGGGACACGCCGCCGGCGCTGCCGTCCACGTCCGCACTGCTCAGTGTCTGGACCGAGTCAACAATCAGCAGCCGCGGCTCGATTTTCTCGACCTGTCCCAGCGCCTGGCCAAGGTCCGTCTCCGCCGAGAGGTACAGGGATTCGGCGACGGCGTCGATCCGCTCCGCGCGGAGCTTCACCTGCGCCGCGGACTCCTCACCCGTCACGTACAGGACGTCCTGGGCGGTGCGGGCAAATTTGGCCGCCACGTCCAGGAGCAGGGTGGATTTGCCGACGCCGGGCTCGCCCGCCAGCAGGATGACGGCGCCCGGAACCAGGCCGCCGCCCAGCACCCTGTCCAACTCGTCCACGCCGGTGGGGAGGAACGCGGCAGTGGTGGCATCGACGTCGGCGATGCGCCGTGCCGGTTCCAGAACCGTGGTGGCGGCCGTGGTCCGGGCCACCGCCGCGCCGGTTTCCTCCACGGATCCCCACGCCTGGCATTCGCCGCAGCGACCCACCCATTTGACGGTGGTCCAGCCGCATTCGGCGCATTTGTAGGCTGGCGCCTTGGACGCCCGGGAAGTCTTTGTTGCCATGCGTCCAACCCTAGCCGCGGGCACCGACATCCCCGTACCTGCAGGACGTCACCGCGAGCCCATGATTGGCCGGATGGAGACTGCACCGGCGGGTAAAAGAGCCGCTAATCTATTCCTTGAAGTTCGCGGTCCAGCAGGGGCCGGGACTAAGCCCGTCGAATGGCCCATCAGTGACATCCAGCAGCGAAACAGCAGACCAGCGGACCCCCGTGACGCCGCACAACACTTTCCTGGACTGCCCCACAGGGACCGTCAGGTATTACTTCGCGGAAGGCGTCTTCCACTGGTCGGCCGGGCTGTACCGTATCTATGGATACGAAAAAGGGGAGATTGTTCCCTCGATGGACATGGCGCTCGCCCACATCGAGCCTGCAGACCGCCCGACAGTCCTGGCGTATTGGGATCATGTTGCCTCCGTGGGGGGACCCGCATCGATTTACCTCTCCATCCGCGACGCCAAAAACCGTCAGCACAAGTTGTTGTTTTCCGCGGACTACATCCTTGAGGGAGATGCGCCGGTTGGCGTGTGGGGCGTTGTGGCGGACCTGACCCAATCGATTCACACGGACCGTCACCAGCTCGCCACGGAGGCCGTTGCCGCATCAGCCCGCAGCAGGGCGGCGATTGAGCAGGCCAAGGGCATTCTGATGGGCCGCACCGGCGTCGATGCGGACGGGGCATACGCCCTCATGAGCCAGTTGAGCAACGAATCAAACCGCAAGGTGTCCGTGATCGCCCTCGAAATCATCGAGCGTGCCACCGCTTCCGCCGCAAGCGGGACAACACCGGATCACCCGCTGCTCCAGTAGGGCCCACACGTCAACGCAGCAAACCAGCCCGCCTCCGCAGGAACTAGGGTCGGACGCCAAGGCCCGCCAGGTCCGGGACCAGCCACCGGTCGCCGGCCCGCTCCAGCGGAACCCGGGCCACCACTGCCGCGGACTCCGTGGGAATCGCGCCGAGGAGGCGTGGCACCGGGGGTGTCCCGCCGTCGGCCGGCCCTTCCGGATCCCAGGCGACGGCGACGCCCTCCGCGGCCAGCGCTTCCTCGTCGAGCACCACCAGGACCAGCGGAATGGCCAGGTCCGCATAGGTCCCCGTCAGTGCCCAGGCCAGCTGCGAGGCGGTGGCGGCGTGGATGAAGCCGGTGTCATCAAACATGGTGGCGCGGGTTGCCACGTCGTATTCGCCGAAGCGGGCGCAGGCCTCCCAGTCATCCTCGATGGCCACATGGACCAGGCGCTGTCCGCTCATGATGAATCCTTCCTCGTAATGAAACGCCATCGTGTCATTAAGTGCGTAGAATCGCTACTGCAGCCAAAGTGAAGGAGCGGTGCATGGAACTGGAACGCAAGCGCGGCAGGCCGAGCGCCGGCGAACGGGCAGAGCGGCAGCAGCGGATCCTCGATCTGGCCATCCGGCTCTTTGGCCACTGCGGTTTTGCGGGGACATCCCTGGACGCGCTGGCGGATCAGGCCGGGGTTACCAAGCGCACCATCTACGCCTATTTCACGGACAAGGAGGGGCTGTTCACCGCCGCGGTGGACCGCCAGCACGCGTACCTGGCGCAGGCGCTGGAGCCGGAAACTTCCCTGGCGGAGGCGGCCGCGCGGATTGTGGAGAGCCTGCATTCGGATGACGCCGTGACGCTGCACCGGATGGTCATCGCGGAGGCACCCCGCCTCCCCGGATTGGCTGCGGCCTTCTACCGGCACGGTCCGCAGCGGTCCATCAGCTTCCTGGCCGCGCTGATTGAGCGGACCCCATCGCCAGCCCCCCGGGAGGCCGCCGAAGCGCTCTACACGCTGCTGCTTGGCGAGGCGCACCGCCGGCGGCTCCTCGGCCTGGCGCCGGCACCCGACCAGGAGCAGGCGCGGGCCCACGCGCGCCGCGCCCTGGCCCTCATCTGCCCGGACGCCGCATAAACCGTATTCCAACCGGAAAAGCACTTGCCCGCAGCTTCCGCCAGCCTGTATAGTCAGGTCCCGAAGGCGATTTCGCCTACAGGATTGTTACTCGGCAACGAGGCAAGACCTGAGAAGCACACTCCGTGCATCTCGGGTCTTTTTTTGTGCCCAAAAATAGACAGAGAGGTCTGAGATGGCAAATGTGGACTACCGGTCGTTGGCCGGAGATATCCTCGAGGGGGTGGGTGGCGAAGCCAACATCGCCAGCGCCACGCACTGCGCCACCCGGCTCCGGCTCAAGCTGCGGGACGAATCCAAAGCGGATACCCCGGCAGTGGAGAAGCTGCCCGGCGTCATCACGGTGATGAAGGCCGGCGGCCAGTACCAGGTGGTCATCGGCGACAACGTCCCCACCGTCTACGCGGAACTGGGCAAGCTGACCCGGCTCGGCGATGACAGCGCGCAGGAGCAGGAAGCCGCCCCGCAGGGCAACCTGTTCAACCGATTCATCGACATGATCTCCGCGATCTTCTCACCCATCATCTGGCCCCTCGCCGGCGCCGGCCTGCTCAAGGCCTTCCACAGCCTGGCCACCCAGCTGGGCTGGCTGGACCCCGTTTCGCAGACCAGCATCGTCCTGGCAGCGGCAGCGGATTCCTTGTTCTACTTCCTGCCGGTCTTCCTGGCCGTCACCGCAGCCAAGCGGTTCAAGGCCAACCAGTTCACCTCCATGGCCATCGCCGGCGCCCTGGTCTACCCCAGCATCGTGGCCCTCGCCGCCGCGACGGAACCCCTGAGCTTCGCCGGCATCCCCATGGTGATGATGAACTACACCAGCTCCGTCATCCCCATCATCGTGGCCGTCTGGCTGCAGGGCTACCTGGAGCGTTTCCTGATCCGCGTGCTCCCCGCCGCCATCCGGAACTTCACCACCCCGCTGCTCACCATCGTTGTGATGGTCCCGCTGATCCTGCTCACCGTTGGCCCCGTCACCACCTTCGCCGCGCAGGGCCTCTCCTCCGGCATCAACGCCGCCTTCACCTTCGCCCCCTGGCTCGCCGGCGGCATCATGGGCGGATTCTGGCAGGTTTTTGTCCTCTTCGGCCTGCACTGGGGCCTGGTTCCGGGCATGCTCAACGAAATCAGCACCCAGGGCTACTCCCTCCTCATGGGTCCCCTGGTGGCGGCCGTCCTGGCCCAGGCTGCAGCCACCCTCGCGGTAATGTTCCGCACCCACAACAAGGCCCGCCGCGCGGTAGCCGGCCCCGCAGCGCTCTCCGGTTTCCTGGCCGGTATCACCGAACCCGGCATCTACGGCGTCAACCTGCCGCTGAAGAAGCCGTTCTACTTCGGTATCGCCGGCGGTGTGGTGGGCGGCGCCATCGCAGCAGCAGGCGGCAGCGGCGCCACCGCGTTTGTCTTCCCGTCACTGCTGGGCCTGCCCGCTTTCGGAACGGTGGGCAACTTCGGCCTGCAGCTCGCCGGCACCGGCGTCGCCGTTGCCATCGCCTTCGCCCTGACCTTCTTCTTCGGCCCCCGCGAGGCAGCGGCGCCTGAATCGGCCGACGCCGGCACTTCCGGCCCGTCGCCCGCAGAGGCTGCGCTGGAGGCGGCTTTGCCCGTCCCGGCTGCAGCGGTCACCGGCGCCGTGGATATCATCGCCCCGGTCGCCGGGCAGGCAATCGCCCTGGCCGACGTGCAGGACAAGGTCTTCGCCTCCGGCGCCATGGGCAAGGGCCTGGGCATCATCCCGGCCGACGGCCGCATCTACGCCCCGATCTCAGGCTCCATCAAGGCGGCCATGAAAACCGGCCACGCCTACGGCATCAAGTCGGACAGCGGCGTGGAAGTCCTGGTCCACATCGGCATCGACACCGTCCAGCTGGACGGCCGCGGCTTCGAAGCTGCCGTGACCCGCGGCCAGCAGGTCCGCGCCGGCGACCTGCTCGCCGTCGTCGACCTCGCCGCCGTCGCCGCGGCCGGGTACGACACCACCACCCTGGTGATGGTCACCAATACCGCCCAGCTCGCCAGCGTGGACGCCGTCACCGGCGGCACCCTGGCCCAGGGCGACACCGCCATCACCGTCCAGGTCTGACCGGCACCTGCCGGCTTCCCCATTCCCGCACTGCAAAGGAAACGTACTGTGACCACCACATTCCCCAAGGGCTTCCTCTGGGGCGGCGCCACCGCCGCCAACCAGATCGAGGGCGCGTACAACGAGGGCGGCAAGGGCCTCTCCATCCAGGACGTGATGCCCAAGGGCATCACCGAGACCCCCACCGCGGGCCCCACCCCGGACAACCTCAAGCAGGTGGCCATCGACTTCTACCACCGCTACGAGGAAGACATCGCAGCCTTCGCCGACCTGGGGTTCAAGGTCTTCCGCTTCTCCATCGCCTGGAGCCGCATCTTCCCCCTCGGCGATGAGGCCAGCCCCAACGCCCAAGGCCTCGCGTACTATTCGCGTCTCCTGGACGAGCTGGAAAAGCATGGCATCGAACCGATGGTCACCATCAGCCACTACGAGACGCCCCTGCACCTGGCCCGGAAGTACAACGGCTGGACCAACCGGCAACTGATCGGCTTCTACGAAAACTACTGCCGCGCCCTGTTCGAAAACTTCGGCGCCCGGGTGAAGTACTGGCTGACGTTCAACGAGATCAACTCGGTCATCCACGAGCCGTTCCTCTCCGGCGGCATCCCCACGCCCAAGGACCAGCTCACCCAGCAGGACCTGTACCAGGCCATCCACCACGAACTGGTGGCCTCGGCCCGCGCCACCAAGCTGGCCCGCGAACTGATGCCCGCCGCGCAGGTGGGCTGCATGATCATCGCGCTGCCCACCTACCCGCTGACCCCGGACCCCTCGGACGTGGTGGCAGCCATGCACACCGCCCAGGACAGCTACGCGTTCGGCGACATCCACTGCCGTGGCGAATACCCGGGTTACCTGCTGCGCAGGTTCCGGGACCAGGGCATCGAGCTGGAGATCACCGTCCAGGACAGGGAAGACCTCAAGCACACGGTGGACTTTGTCTCCTTCAGCTACTACATGAGCATCTGCGAGACAGCGGACCCGGCCAAAAAGATCAAGGGCGCCGGCAACATCATGGGTGGCGTCCCCAACCCCACCCTCAAGGCCTCCGAGTGGGGCTGGCAGATCGATCCGCAGGGCCTCCGCGTGGTCCTGAACGACTACTGGGACCGCTGGCAGAAGCCGCTGTTCATTGTGGAGAACGGCATCGGCGCCGTGGACACCCTGGTGGAGGTCGACGGCGGGAAGACGGTGGTTGACGACTACCGGATCGACTACTTCAACGACCACCTGGTCCAGGCCGGCGAAGCCATCGAGGACGGCGTCCAGCTGCTGGGCTACACCTCCTGGGGCTGCATCGACATTGTCAGCGCCTCGACGGCGCAGATGAGCAAGCGCTACGGTTTCATCTACGTGGACCGGAACGACGACGGCACCGGCTCGCTGGCCCGCTACCCCAAGAAGTCCTACGGCTGGTACAAGGAAGTCATCGCTTCGAACGGCGCCAGCCTGAAAAAGTAGTACCCCGCTGAAACCCGCTCAACGAAGAATGGAGGACGACATGGAAGTGTTGCGCGTATTCAACAACAACGTCGTCCTCGCACGTGCGGCCGGTAAGGGCGAAGTTATCCTTACCGGCCGCGGCCTGGGCTTCCAGGCCAAGCCCGGCCAGCAGGTGGACGAGGCCAAAGTGGTTCAGGTGTTCGTCCCGGAGGATGGGCGCAACGCGGACAACTTCGGCGCCCTGGTGGCGGCCATCCCGCCCGAACACCTGGCCCTGGCGGACCAGGCCCTGGAAATAGCCCGTGCCGGAATGTCCGGGCCGCTGAACTCCACCACCGTGGTGGCGCTCGCGGACCACCTGAGCTTCGCCATCAAACGGCTCCGCCAGGGCCTGGCCATGGACTACCCGCTGCGGGCCGAAGTGGCCCACCTGTACCCGGACGAACTCCGGATGGCGCAGCAGATTGTTGACTACGTCAACCGGCAGCTGGCGGAGAACCTGCCGCCGGAAGAGGCCATTGCCATTGCCTTGCATCTGGTGAACGCCGGTTTTGCCAGCGGCGACCTCTCCCACACGTACCAGATGACAGGGGTGTTCGCGCAGCTGTTCGAGGTGCTGGAACAGGCTTACGGGCGGGCTTTCGACCGGGAAACGGTGAACGCGGCCCGCTTTATCACGCACCTTCGGTATTTCTTTGTCCGCGCCCACACCGGCAGGCAGCTCGCCGAAGGCGCCACCGGACTGGGCCTGGCCATCCGGCAGGCGTACCCGGATGCCTACGGCACGGCCCTGAAGCTCCAGGCGGTCCTGGAACTGCGGCTGGGGGAGCCGCTCACCGAGGACGAAGTCACTTACCTCACCCTGCATGTGGCCCGGATGGCGGACGATCTCCGCCTGTCCCAGCAGACGGCCGGCTAGAGCGCCGGCAGCACGTCCCGGGCTTCCTGCGCGTCCATTCCCGTGGCCTCCAGCAGGTCCACCATCAGCGGCCGGAACAGCATCACCACCGTTTCGCCCTCCAGCCGCTGCACCTGGAGCAGCTTAGGATGCAGGCGCAACGCGATTTCGCTCAGGTCGCGGCGGGCAGTGCGCAGGTGTGCGCGGCGGGCACCGTCCTGCTGTTCAGCCAGGCCAAGGGAGAGTTCCTCGATGGCGGCAGCGGTTTCCTGCAGCACCTCGGCGATGTTTTCCGTGGCCTCGTCGGAGAGGGCCGCGTGGTTGATGGCGCTGGTGAGCCTGCGCGCGAACACCCGGCTGTTGCGCAGCGCCAGGTCGATGAAGTCCAGCGATTCCTTCAGCCGGTCCAGCTCGTCGCGGTGCCTGCGGTAGGCGGGGGCCAGGGTGGCCACCTCGCCGGAGGTCCGCAGCGACTGGCGCATTCCGTCCACCAGCGGCTGGCAGTTGCGGCCCCGGATGAGCGCGTGCCAGGCCTGCGTGGAATCGCTGTTGGCCAGCGCGTCACCGCATTCGCGCAGCACCTCGGCCAGTTCGTGCAGCAGTTTCCGGACGTCCTTGCGCGGTTCCCGCCGGGGATCCTTGGGAATCAGCACCGTGATCAGCAGGGCGAAGAGGCCGCCCACTACGGCGTCGATGCTCCGGGTGAACGGTCCGCCGTCGGGCGCCGGCAGGAGCACCACCAGCAGTGACTGCAGCCCCAGTTGCGTGGTGAAGATGGTGCCGCTGTCCAGGAACCGGGCCAGGAGGATGGAGAAAAGAAGCACGACGGCGGCCTGCCAGATTCCGCCGCCCAGCCAGTGCAGGAGCAGGTCACCCACGGCGATGCCGATGGTGCAGCCCAGCCCCACCTCCACCACCCGGCGCAGCCGGGGTTCGCGGGAGAAGCCCAGGGCAAGCAGCGAGGACGTGGCAGCGAACAGCGGCCCGGAATGCCCCAGCACGTATTCGGCAAACGCGTAGGCGCCCACCGCGCAGACCGTCATCTGGATGGCCGGGACCAGGGAGTTCCTGCTGCGGATCATCCCGGTCCTGATGCGGCCGTGCAGGAACCGCCTGCCTGCTGAAAGTCCTGCTGCGGAAGCCATGCGTTCCAGTCTATGGCGGGGGCGTGTACTACGGCCCGAAGTGTGATCTGCGCAATGGTGACCCGGCAGTTGTAAGCCAATATCCCGCGGTCGTTAATTCTCCGTTCACTTTGGGGCGCCCGTCCCGTTACCTGCACCCCATAGCTTTCTTGAAGGTACTGAACGTACGCATCGCGCAGCAGGGCTCTCCGTTCCCTGTCCGCACCTGAATCACCCTGGAAGGGGTACATCCTGTGAAGGCACTTCGCTTCGGCCGCCACGCGGCTCTCGCTGTTATTGCAGCCGGCGCTCTCGCGCTCACCGCCTGCGGTTCTGACAACGCCACCGGAACCACGCCCGCCGGCGACTCCACCTCAGCCGGCCCCAAGGTCACCGGCACCCTGACCGGCATCGGCGCCTCCTCCACCGGCGCAGCCATGGACGCCTGGAAGGCCGGCTTCACCGCCGCCAACTCCGGCGCCACCGTGCAGTACTCCCCGGACGGCTCCGGCGCAGGCCGCAAGGCCATCATCGACGGCTCCGCCCAGTTCGCCGGTTCCGACGCCTACCTCAAGGACGAAGAGCTCGAAGCCTCCAAGGCCCAGTGCGGTCCCGACGGCGCCATCAACATTCCCGTCTACATCTCGCCGATCGCCGTGGCCTTCAACGTCCCGAACGTCACCGAGCTCAAGCTCGACGCCGCCACCGTCGCCAAGATCTTCCGCGGCGAAATCACCAACTGGAACGATCCGGCCATCGCCGCCCTGAACGAGGGCACCACGCTTCCGGACCTCAAGGTCACCCCGGTGAACCGCTCCGACGACTCCGGCACCACGTCCAACTTCACTGACTACCTGGCCGCAGCAGCCCCCGAGGTCTGGACCGACAAGTCCGCAGGCGTCTGGCCCGCAGCCCTCCAGGGCGAAAACGCCAAGGGCACCTCCGGTGTGGTCAAGACCGTCACCGACACCCCGGGCGCCGTGACCTACGCCGATGACTCCGCCGTGGGCGGCAAGCTGGGCACCGCAGCCATCAAGGTCGGCGAGGAATTCGTCAAGATCTCCGCCGAAGCAGCAGCCAAGGCCGTTGAAGCAGGCAGCCCCGTCGAAGGCCGCTCGGCCACCGACGTTGCCATCAAGCTGGACCGCAAGACCACTGAAGCCGGCGCCTACCCGGTGGTCCTGGTTTCCTACCACGTGGTCTGCAGCACCTACGCCACCCAGGAAACGGCTGACCTGGTGAAGGCCTTCGAAAACTACGTGGTCTCCGATGCCGGCCAGCAGGCAGCAGCGGACTCCGCCAAGTCGGCGCCGCTCTCCGCCGCCCTCGCGGAGAAGGCCACCAAGGCGATCGAGTCCATCAAGGTCAAGTCCTAACCAAGCATTGACCCCACGTTCCCCGCTCCGCCAAAAAGCGGGGCGGGGAACGTGGTTGTGTCCGCTTCATCCGCCAGCTCCATTTCCCGATCGAAGGGCCGTCGAATGACCGCCACCTCCCTGACCAGCACCCAGGGCGCAGGCCGCGCCGGGGATAAAGTCTTCTCCGGCGCCGCGCTCGCCGCCGGTTGCCTCATCCTCGCCGTCCTTTTCGGCGTCGCACTCTTCCTTGTGGTCCAGGCCATCCCGGCCCTGACCGCCCCCGCCGACGAAATACAGGGCGGCGCAGGCTTCTTCACCTACATCGGGCCCATCGTGGTGGGCACGCTCATCGCCGCTGTCATCGCCTTGGTGATCGCCACCCCGATCGCCATCGGCGTGGCGCTGTTCATCTCGCACTTCGCCCCCCGCGGCCTCGCCGCCGGCCTGGGCTACGTGGTGGACCTGCTCGCTGCCATCCCCTCCGTGGTCTATGGCGCCTGGGGCGCAGCGTTCCTGGCCAAGGAAATCTCGCCGATCTACAACTGGCTGGCCGACAACATGGGCTGGCTGCCCATCTTCCAGGGCCCGGCGTCCGCCACCGGCAAAACCATCCTGACCGCAGGCATCGTCCTGTCCGTGATGGTGCTGCCCATCATCACGTCCCTGTCCCGCGAAATCTTCCTGCAGACCCCCAAACTGCATGAAGAGGCCGCCCTGGCGCTCGGCGCCACCCGCTGGGAAATGATCCGGATGTCCGTCCTGCCGTTTGCGCGGCCGGGAATCATCAGCGCCATCATGCTGGGCCTGGGCCGTGCCCTGGGCGAAACCATGGCCGTGGCCCTGGTGCTGTCCTCCGGGGCACTGACCGCCAGCCTGATCCAGTCCGGAAACCAGACCATCGCGGCGGAAATCGCCCTGAACTTCCCCGAGGCGAGCGGACTGAAGGTCAGCACGCTGATCGCCGCAGGCCTGGTCCTGTTTGTCATCACCCTGGCCGTGAACATGCTCGCGCGCTGGATCATCAGCCGGCACAAAGAATTCTCGGGAGCCAACTAAATGACCTCCACCCTCACCCCCGTGCGCAGCAAGCGCTCGGCGCTGACCAAGGGCCAGTTGCCCAAGTACGCCCCGCTGGTGGTCCTGGCGGCCGCATTGATCGTCGGCGCCGCCATCCTGGCCCTGGTGGGCTTCAACGCTTTCGGCTGGGGCATCGTCTCGGCCGTCCTGTTCGCCGTGGGCCTGGTGTCCTGGAGCGCCGCCGTCGAAGGCAGCCGCCGCGCCAAGGACAAACTGGCCACCTGCCTGGTGGTTGGCTCGTTCCTCGTGGCGCTGCTGCCCCTGGTCTCGGTCATCTGGACTGTCCTGGTCAACGGAGTCCCCGGCCTGCTGGCCCCCGGCTTCCTCACCAGTTCCATGAACGGCGTCACCGGCGTCTATGACAACCGGGCGGTGGAGGACGGCGCCCCGGTGCTGGGCGGCATTTACCACGCCCTCCTCGGCACCATCCAGATCACCCTGCTGGCCACCATCATCTCCGTTCCCGTGGGCCTGCTCACCGCGATCTACCTGGTGGAATACGGCAATGACGGCCGGCTGGCCCGGGCCATCACGTTCTTTGTGGACGTGATGACCGGAATCCCGTCCATCGTTGCGGGCCTCTTCGCGGCCGCCTTCTTCTTCGCGGTGGTGGGGCCGGGCACCAAGACCGGCGCCGTGGCCGCCGTCGCGCTTTCCGTCCTGATGATCCCCGTAGTGGTGCGTTCCAGCGAGGAAATGCTGAAGATCGTGCCCAACGAACTCCGTGAGGCTGCCTACGCCCTGGGCGTGCGCAAGTGGCGGACCATCCTTAAGGTGGTCATCCCGACGGCGATCTCCGGCATCGCGTCCGGCGTCACCCTGGCGATCGCCCGCGTCATCGGCGAGACGGCCCCCATCCTGGTGACGGCCGGGTTTGCCACCAGCATCAACTCCAACGTTTTCGGCGGGTGGATGGCCTCGCTGCCCACCTTCATCTACACGCAGATCCTGAACCCCACCTCGCCGGCCAACCCGGACCCGTCCTCGCAGCGGGCGTGGGGCGCCGCCCTGGTGCTGATTATCCTGGTGATGGTGCTGAACCTCGCGGCCCGGCTGATCGCCCGCGTCTTCGCGCCCAAAGCCGGCCGCTGACCTCCAGCCGCCCCGCCCGGGCCACCCCCCCCCATCAATTCATCCCAGTCAGTGAAGGAATACCATGTCTAAGCGCATCGACGTCAAGGACCTGAACGTGTACTACGGCGATTTCCTCGCCGTGGAGGACGTCACCATCAACATCGAGGCCAAGTCCGTCACCGCCTTCATCGGGCCTTCCGGCTGCGGCAAGTCCACGTTCCTGCGGACGCTGAACCGCATGCACGAGGTGCTCCCCGGCGCCCGCGTTGAAGGGGAAGTGCTGCTCGACGGCGACAACCTCTATGGCCCCGGCGTGGACCCGGTCACGGTCCGCTCGCAGATCGGCATGGTGTTCCAGCGGCCCAACCCGTTCCCCACCATGTCCATCCGGGACAACGTCCTGGCCGGCGTGAAACTGAACAACAAAAAGATCTCCAAGGGCGAAGCCGACGTCCTGGTGGAGCGTTCCCTGCAGGGCGCCAACCTGTGGAATGAGGTCAAGGACCGCCTCGAGAAGCCCGGCTCCGGGCTTTCCGGCGGCCAGCAGCAGCGACTCTGCATCGCCCGCGCCATCGCCGTGGAACCCCAGGTGATCCTGATGGATGAGCCCTGCTCCGCCCTGGATCCCATCTCCACGCTGGCCATCGAGGACCTCATCAACGAACTCAAGGACCAGTACACGGTGGTGATCGTGACCCACAACATGCAGCAGGCCGCGCGTGTGTCCGACAAAACCGCGTTCTTCAACATCGCCGGCACCGGCAAGCCCGGCAAGCTGATCGAGTTCGGCGAAACCCAGGGCATCTTCAGCAACCCCACCCAGAAGGCCACCGAAGACTACGTCTCCGGCCGCTTCGGATAAACCTCTGGTGCCGGCGGACCCAGGAGGCAGTTTTCCGTTTCCGGCAGGCCGTCGCCCGGGGGCCTGCCGTTATTCCGGGACCTCCAAGTGGAACCCGCAGCGGCACTTCAGCACCCGCGTTGGCAGCGAAATGGCGCTGAGCCCGGCGTTGGTGTTGGCGTTGCGGTAGCTGAGCCGTTCCACCTCGTGGTCCGTCCCTGCCATGGGAAATCCGCAGTGGATGAAATCCTCGCCAAAAACCATCACGCCGGCTATTCCGCGCACCTGGTTGAGGGCTGCTGAGACGTCCGCCGAGTATGCCGGGTGTTCATGGAACAGCCGGCAGCCGTCGCAGGTGTAGGACACCGTGACCAGGTCCCCGTCGGAACTGCCCAGGGCAATGACGGCGTGGATGGTCAGGTGGTGTTCGGTGCCGCAGTTGCCGCACCGGAGCTGCCGGGGTTGGGGCGGGAGCCGCCGTTGATTCGGGATGGACAAGGCGTGCGCTCTTTTCCATGTGGTGCATACGTAGCCGCCGATTCGCTGCAGCGGCACCCGTCCGCTGCCCTGCATACGACGTCGAACGGCAGTTCCGGCCCCCTTGCGGAACATATGCTCGAATTTACGTCACCCCGGATGCCCTGTACAGGGTCCCGCGGGTGTTCAGTGCTCCAGCGGCGTCAGCGCCAGGGCGAGCACGAACCCGAGGGCGGCCGCCGCCACGGGGGTCAGAAGCCACAGACCCAGGATCCGGATCACCAGGCGGCGGTTGGTGACGGAGAAGTTCTGGTTCTCCCCGGCGCCGAGGACCGATGCGGTCACCAGGTGCGTGGTGGACAGCGGCCAGTGCAGGCCGATGGCACCCACAAACAGCATCACGGCGCTGAAAATCTGCGCGACTGAACCCCGTAGCGGATCGATCCGGGTGATCTTGTGGCCAATGGTGTAGGAGATGCGCCAGCCGCCAAAGAGGGTCCCCGCGGTGATCATCACCGCGGAAAGCAGGGCAACCCACACCGGAATGGAGCCGCCGTCGGCATAACCGGCAGCCAGCAGTGCCAGCAGGAGGACGGCACTGACGCGCTGGCCGTCCTGGAGACCATGCCCAAAGGCCACCGCGCCGGCCGCAATGGCCTGGCTTCGCCGGAAGCGCTGGTTCACCACATTGGGCTGGGTGTAGCGGGCGCCCCAGGTGGCCGGATAAACCAGCAGGAAAGCTCCGCTGTAAGCCACCACCGGCGACAGCAGCAGCGGCAGGATCACCTGGAACAGCAGCGACTGGTCCACCCCGCCCACGCCACCGCCGCCGACGGCCAGGCTCGCGAGCCCCGCGCCGGCCAGGCCGCCCACCAAAGCGTGGGTCGACGACGCCGGAATTCCGCGCCGCCACATCAGCAGCCCCCACGCACAGGAACTGACCAGGCCTGCAGTCAGGATCCCCAGGCCCTCAGGGCCGGGTGGAAGGCTGATCCAGGTCCTGGCGACAGCCACGGCGAGGCTGGCGCTCAGGAGCGCCCCCACCAGGTTGAAGAAGGCGGCCAGCAGCACGGCGACGCTGGGGGTCAGCGCCCTGGTCCGGGTGGCCAAGGCCACAGAGGTGGAAACGTCGCGGAAGCCGTTGAGGAAAGCAAACGCGGCGGTGAGCACCACCACCGCGCCGAAGATAACAGCTGTCACTTCAGGATTCCTTGACGATGATGCTACCCACCTGGGTAGCGATGCGCCGCATGTCCTTGGTGACTTCCACCAGCTGGTTGGCAATGTCACGGTTGCGGGAGTACTGGGCCCACTTCATGTCGGCGATCATGTCCGCCACCCATACCCGGTGGGTCCGTTCCGCACGCTTGGCCAGCCGCAGGATCTCGATCCAGTAATCCTCGAGGTCATCGAGGTTGTTCAGCCGGCGCATGGCGTCCACGGTGAGCTCCGCCTGCCTGCTGATGATTTCCAGCTGGTCCGCGGCGCGCTTGGGCAGCCGGTCCAGCTTGTAGAGGCCCACCAGGTCCGCTGCCGCGTCCATCTTTTCCATGGCTTCGTTGAGGTAACGGGAAAGGGCGTACATGTCTTCGCGGGGGAGCGGGTTCACGAAGCTGGTGCGCATATGGGTCAGCAGCGCAAAGTGCAGTTCCGCGGACCTGGCTTCATGGTTGTGCATGTCGTCAACGAGTTTGCCGTGCTCGGAGGCCGGAACGCCGAGGATTTCCGCCAGGGTGGCCGTGGCCAGCACAATCTGCTGCGCCATCTGGGAGAGGAGGTTCAGCCCGGCGGGCTCCTGGGGGAAAAGGCGCAGCTTCACGTGTTTACCGGTCTCCGGGGAAAGTACAGGGCAGGGTTTGCTGCCGTGTGACTTGACGCCGGCGCGCAACTGGGGCTAACTCTACCGGCCCGGGTCTGGTGCCTTGGAACGGGACCGGAAGAGGGCAGAAAAATGGTGCCGAACCGGATACGCCTCTCGGCGGTAGGCCGCTCTAGGCGGCTGAATGTTGAAGCCCGGGGGTTTCGCGGCTCGGCACCGGTTTCAGTGTTCTACTTTGGTTCGCGCAAGTCAACCTTGACAGATCCGGCGGCCCGGGTGCGGGCGGCCGTCAGTCCAGTTCGCCCAGCCGCCAGGCGTTGGCAGCGTGTTCCAGGTCCTCGGCCGTCTTCACCAGTTGGTGGGAGTTGCGGGTCAGCTTGCTTGCATGGGCTTCATTGGAGTGCTCGGCACCGTCGGCGATCGTGGCCTGGCCCAGCGCCACGACGCGGCAAAACGCGGCGGAACGTTCCAGCGCAACGTCGAACTCGCCGTCGAACGCCCCCGAAAGGATGGCGTCCGCCATAGCCGTCATTTCCTCGGCTCCGGGCGGCTCAGCAGCACCTGCCACCACGTTGGCCACCTGGGCCGTGTCCTTGCCGGCCCGGAAGTACACGGAAATCCGCTCGGGATCCTGGACCGTTGCCGCGCGGAGGGCGTAAAGCCGCCACAAGGCGCCGGGCAGGGACCGGGCGGGGCTTTCGGCCCACATTTCGGCGATTGCTTCCAGGCCCTGTTCGTCGGCGAGGCGGACCAGCCGTTCGGTGACGACGGGGTCGTCGCTGTCGCGGCCGTGCCGGACCAGCGCCTGGGCTGCAAGGTGGGCGGCCTCGGAGACCCGCGCCGGGTCCGCGCCGCCGGCAAACGGCTCGAAATCGATGGGGGCGAAAGGCTTCGGCTTGTGGTGCCGGTTTGCGCCGCCATAGGGAGTAGGTGCTGCTTGCTCGCTCATGCCCCCACGCTACTCCTGTGCCGCCGCTGAAATCGAGCGTCCCCCTGGCCTTCAGGCGTGGAGGGAGAGGCACGACGGCGGCGCCCGGGTCGCGTGCCCAGGCGCCGGATTCATGGGTTAGAGTATTAACGTCCAGAAATGGACTGGGCCGGAAGGTGCCGACGCTCTGCGTTTGGACCTCCGGTTGGGGCCTTTAGCTCAGTTGGTAGAGCATCGGACTTTTAATCCGTGGGTCGTGGGTTCGAACCCCACAGGGCCCACCCGCGAACGTGGTAATCCCCCGGCAGCCGCTCTGGTTGCCGGGGGATTTCTGCATTCCGGGACTACATGCCGGCAACCCGCGGCCCAGCGGAGGCCGGCAGCCACGCGGCACCCGCGGCAACGTCCGTGAAGCGCCGGCCGATCAGGGCGTACCCCGCCGGGTCCGGATGCAGCCGGTCCGGCAGGTGGGCGGCGTCGGCGGCGCCGAAGAGTTCCAGCCCGTCCACGTAGTGGAGGTTGCCGTCGTCGGCCTGCCGCTGCGCCACGGCGCCGGCGATGATGTCCCGGGCATCCTGCAGGGTGAGCAGCCCGTCGTTGGGCCGGCGGGGAAGGTCCGTGGCCAGGAAGGCGCCGTCCACCAGCCGGGACGGGCCCGGTCCCTGCTCGTGCTCCGGGCAGTGAATGGGGGAGATCAGCACCAGCGGCGTCTCCGGGTGGCCGTCCCGGATGGTGTCCAGGAACCCGTGCAGGGCCGGGGCGAAGGTCCGGCGCCGCAGGCTGGCGCTGTTGATGATGTTGATGCCCACCTTCAGTGTGATGAGCCCGGCAGGCTGGTCCCGGATGGTCCGCGCCACGAACTGGTCGAGGTGTGCGGAGCCGGCCAGCCCCAGGTTGAACAGGTCCAGGCCCAGGTTCCGGGCGGCGATCACCGGCCACACGCCCAGTGGCGTGTCCGCATGCGAGGCCTGGCTGATGGAACTGCCGTAATGGACCCATCGCGGTTCCCGGCGTGGCGCCGGCCGCAGCGGCTCCCCGGCGCGGACAGCATGGATCCTGAGCCGGCCGCGGTGCGGCAGCCACACGGAAACGGTCCGGCGGCGGCGGGGGCCGGGGAGCTCGAACCGCAGCACTGAGGGGGCGCCCGGCGTCAGGACCGGAGGGCGGTCGGGAAAGGTTTCCACCACGTCCCCGTCGCTGACCAGGCGGCTTTCCTCGAACCCGTCCGGGCCGGTGACGCTGATGGCTGCGGGCTGCAGCGGACGCCACCGCCAGGCGGCGGACTCCCGGATGAAGGTGGCCTCGATTTCCAGCCAGGCCGCCTCCGTCTCAAAGTCGAGCCGGACCCCGGAGGCTGTGGAATTGGCGTTGTGCAGGGCAACGTCGCCACCGAACTGCGCCTGCGCCCAGGCCGGCAGCCGGCGGATCACGGTCCCCCCGGGCCCGTGGCTGACGTCCAGGGCGCCGCGGACCGCCGCTGCCGCGGCGGCGGGGGACAGGTCGGAGCTCACGCGCGGCCCCGCAAGATGGCGACGATGGCTTAGCTCCCCTGCCCGGCGCGGTACACGTGGACCAGCGCATTGGCGTGGCCGTGGCCCATGCCGTGCACGGACTTCAGCCAGGCCACCTGTTCCGCGTGCTTGAGCCCGGCCACGGCATCCAGCGCCGCCAGCCAATGCTCAGCAGGCTGGCCGTACTTGGCTTCAATGGAAGGGAAGTAGGACCGCGGGCCCTTGACGTTTTCGCTCATCCAGCCATTCCAGCACGGTCCGGCGGGGCGCGGGGAGCACCACGCCCCGCCGGCACCGGCAGAATAGGCACATGGCAAACAGCAGCAAGGGCAGGATGCCGCGTCTCGAGGACGTGGCTGACATCGCCGGGGTTTCGCACCAGACCGTCTCGCGGGTGGTCAACAACCACCCCAACGTCAGCAGCGCCACGCGGGAAAAGGTGGAAGCGGCAATAGCCCAGCTGGGCTACCGGCGGAACACGGCCGCCCGGAGCCTGGTCACCCGGCGCTCGCAGACCATCGGGGTGCTGGCCAGCGAGCTGTCCCAGTACGGTCCGGCCAACACGCTGCTGGGGGTGGAGCAGGCCGCCCGGGACGCCGGATATTTTGTCAGCATCGCCGCGCTGCGGGAGGTGGGCCGGGAGGCCATTTCCGACGCCGTGAACCACTTTATGGACCAGGCAGTGGATGGCATTGTGGTCCTGGTGCCGCACGCGGATACCCTGCTGACGCTGGAGGAACTGAACCTGCCCGTCCCGGTGGTGGCCGTAGGATCCGCGGGCAGCGGCGCGGTGAGCGGCGCCATGGTGGACCAGCGCCGGGGCGCCAGGATCGCCGTCGAGCATCTTATTGCGCAGGGGCACCGGCGGATCGGCCACTTGTCGGGGCCGCCGGACTGGACGGATGGGTCCGAACGCGCGGAAGGCTGGCGGGATGCCCTGCGCGACGCCGGCCTGCCGGACAATCTCCTGCTGGAGGGGGACTGGAGTGCCGGCAGCGGTTACGGGATCGGCCGGACCCTCGCTGCCGGGCTCACGGCGACGGCCCTTTTTGTGGGGAACGACCAGATGGCGCTGGGCCTGCTGCGTGCCTTCGCGGAGGCCGGGGTGAAAGTGCCCGACGACGTCTCCGTGGTGGGCTTCGACGACCAGCCCGAAGCGGGGTACTTCACGCCGCCGCTGTCCACCGTCCGGCAGGACTTCGAGGAACTGGGCCGGCGCTGCATCGACGCCATGCTGAAGGAGATCGAAGCCGGCGCCGGCGTCAGCTCCATCGTGGTGACCCCCGAGCTGGTGCTGCGGGCCAGCACGGCACCTCCCGCCTGACCCGTTCCGGCAGCCCTGCCGCTGAAATTCCCCACCTTTGAGGCGGCCGACGGCGTGTCCCGGCGACCCGCCGTCGTCACCGGGGTGCCAGGCGGCAAAGGTGGGCAGATTCAGCGCCACCGGGCGCCCGATGCCCTTGACTCACATCTTGTTAGCGCTCACAATAGTTTCAGGCCGCGAAGTGGCGGCAGCAACTGAAGGAATCTTCTTATGGACGCTGTGGAAGGCCGGGACGCTTACGTCGTCGGCGTGGATTATGGGACCCTTTCGGGCCGCGCCGTGGTGGTCCGCGTGCGGGACGGCAAGGAACTGGGCAGCGGTGTATTCGACTACCCGCACGCGGTGGTCACCGACGCCCTGCCCGCAAGCACCGGCGGATCCGCCAGGCTTCCCGGCGAGTGGGCCCTCCAGGTCCCCAACGACTACCGCGATGTCCTGCGCAACGCCGTCCCGGCAGCCGTGGCCGACGCCGGGATCGATCCGGCCGCCGTCGTCGGAATCGCCACTGACTTCACTGCCTGCACCATGGTGCCCACCAAGGCCGATGGCACGCCCCTGAACGAGGTGGCCGGTTTCGCCAACCGGCCACACGCCTACGTGAAGCTCTGGCGGCACCACGCGGCCCAGCCCCAGGCGGACCGGATCAACCAGCTCGCCGCGGAACGCGGCGAGGCCTGGCTGCCGCGCTACGGCGGACTGATTTCCTCGGAATGGGAATTCGCCAAGGGCCTGCAGCTGCTGGAAGAGGACCCCGGGGCCTACGCCGAGATGGACCACTGGGTGGAAGCCGCCGACTGGATCGTATGGCAGCTCTGCGGCCAGTACGTCCGCAACGCCTGCACCGCCGGCTACAAGGGGATCTACCAGGACGGCCGCTACCCCTCCGGGGACTTCCTGGCCGCCCTCAACCCCGGGTTCGAGGACTTCGTCAGCACCAAACTCGAACACACCATTGGCCGGCTGGGTGACGCCGCCGGCTACCTCACCGCCGAAGCTGCGGCCTGGACCGGACTGCCGGAAGGCATCGCCGTGGCCGTGGGCAACGTTGACGCCCACGTCACCGCGCCCGCAGCCAGGGCCGTTGACCCGGGCCAGCTGGTGGCCATCATGGGTACCTCCACCTGCCACGTGATGAACGGCACCGAACTCCGCGAAGTACCCGGCATGTGCGGGGTGGTGGACGGCGGCATAGTGGACGGGCTCTGGGGCTACGAGGCAGGCCAGTCCGGCGTTGGCGACATCTTCGGCTGGTTCACCAAGCACGGCGTCCCGCCGGCCTACCACCAGGCCGCCGCGAAGGCCGGCCTGGGCATCCACGAATACCTCACCGAACTGGCCGCCGCACAGGCCATCGGCGGGCACGGGCTGATCGCCCTCGACTGGCACTCCGGCAACCGCTCGGTCCTGGTGGACCACGAACTCTCCGGCATCGTGGTGGGCCAGACCCTCGCCACCAAGCCCGAGGACACCTACCGGGCACTTCTTGAAGCCACGGCCTTCGGCACCCGCACCATCGTGGACGCCTTCCGGGACTCCGGAGTACCCGTCAAGGAGTTCATCGTGGCCGGCGGCCTGCTGAAGAACCGGCTCCTGATGCAGATCTACTCCGACGTCACCGGCCTGCAGCTCTCCACCATCGGCTCCACCCAGGGCCCGGCCCTCGGCTCAGCCATCCACGCCGCCGTGGCTGCCGGAAAGTACCCGGACATCCGCGTGGCCGCCGCCGCCATGGGCGCCGAACCCGGCGAGGTGTACACCCCGATCCCGGAAAACGTGGCTGCCTACGATGAGCTGTTCCAGGAATACCGGACCCTGCACGATTACTTCGGCCGCGGCACCAACAACGTGATGCACCGGCTCAAGGCCATCCAGCGGCGGGCTGCCGGCCCGCTCCCGGCAGCCGGGGCGGACACTGAGGAAGTTGCCGGGGTGAACGCATGAGCGCCGCCGGAATCCTGGACGCCATTGCCAAAGTCCGCGCCGACGTCTGCACCCTGCACGCCGAGCTGACCCGGTACCAGCTGGTGGTCTGGACGGCGGGGAACGTCTCCGCGCGGGTCCCCGGCGAGGACCTGATGGTCATTAAGCCTTCCGGCGTCTCCTACGACGGGCTGGCCCCCGAGCTGATGGTGGTCACCGACCTTTACGGGGTGCCCGTGGCTGGCAACGCCGGGGCGGAATGGGGCAACCCGGCGCTGTCGCCGTCGTCGGACACGGCAGCGCATGCCTACGTCTACCGGCACATGCCGGAGGTGGGCGGCGTGGTCCACACCCACTCCACCTACGCCACCGCCTGGGCCGCCCGCGGCGAGGCGATCCCGTGCGTACTCACCATGATGGGTGACGAGTTCGGCGGGTCCATCCCGGTGGGCCCGTTCGCGCTGATCGGCGACGACTCGATCGGGCAAGGCATCGTGGAGACCCTCCGCGGCTCCAGCTCCCCGGCCGTGCTGATGCAGAACCATGGCCCGTTCACCATCGGCAAGGACGCCACCTCGGCCGTGAAGGCAGCCGTGATGTGCGAGGAAGTGGCACGCACCGTGCACATCTCGCGGCAGCTCGGCGAGCCGGTGTCCATCGACCAGGGCCACATCGACTCCCTTTACGCCCGCTACCAGAACGTTTACGGCCAGTAGTGGCCCGGCACCAACTTCCAGGAGAATCCATGTCCAACGCAGCAAGCACCTCCCTCAACGGCTTTGAGGTCTGGTTCCTCACCGGCAGCCAGCACCTCTACGGCGAGGATGTCCTCAAGCAGGTGGCGGCCCAGTCCCAGGAGATCGCCAACCAGCTCAACGCCAGCTCTTCGGTGCCGGTGCGGATCGTCTGGAAACCGGTCCTGACCGATTCCGACGCCATCCGCCGGACCGCGCTGGAGGCCAATTCGAACGATTCGGTCATCGGCGTCACCGCCTGGATGCACACGTTCAGCCCCGCCAAGATGTGGATCCAGGGCCTGGACCTGCTCCGCAAGCCGCTGCTGCACCTCCACACGCAGGCCAACCGGGACCTGCCCTGGGCGGACATTGACTTCGACTTCATGAACCTCAACCAGGCCGCCCACGGCGACCGCGAGTTCGGCTACATCCAGTCCCGCCTGGGCATCGCCCGCAAGACCGTGGTGGGGCACGTCTCCAACCCCGAGGTGTCCCGGCAGGTGGGGTCCTGGCAGCGCGCCGCCGCCGGCTGGGCCGCCGTCCGCACCCTCAAGCTCACCCGCTTCGGCGACAACATGCGCAACGTCGCCGTCACCGAAGGCGACAAGACCGAGGCCGAGCTGCGCTTCGGCGTCTCGGTCAACACCTGGTCCGTCAACGAACTCGCCGACGCCGTCCACGGGGCAGCGGAGGCCGACGTCGACGCCCTGGTGACGGAATACGAGGAGCTTTACGATGTGGTCCCGGAACTCCGCGCAGGCGCGGCCCGGCACGACTCGCTCCGCTACGGTGCGAGGATCGAACTTGGGCTGCGCAGCTTCCTGGAAGCCAACGGGTCCGCGGCGTTCACCACGTCCTTTGAGGACCTGGGCGCCCTCCGCCAACTGCCCGGCCTGGCCGTCCAGCGGCTGATGGCCGCAGGCTACGGCTTCGGCGCCGAGGGTGACTGGAAGACAGCCATCCTGGTCCGCGCCGCCAAGGTGATGGGCGGGGACCTCCCCGGCGGAGCCTCCCTGATGGAGGACTACACCTACCACCTGGAGCCGGGCTCGGAGAAGATCCTCGGCGCGCACATGCTGGAGGTCTGCCCGTCGCTGACCGCTGCCAAGCCCCGCCTGGAAATCCACCCGCTGGGCATCGGCGGCAAGGAAGATCCCGTCCGCCTGGTGTTCGACGCCGATGCCTCCGCCGGCGTCGTCGTCGCCCTGTCCGACATGCGCGACCGGTTCCGCCTGGTGGCCAACGCCGTGGACGTGGTGCCGCTGGACCAGCCCCTGCCCAACCTGCCCGTCGCCCGTGCCCTCTGGAAGCCCCAGCCGGACTTCGCCACCTCCGCCGTGGCCTGGCTCACGGCCGGCGCCGCGCACCACACGGTGCTGTCCACGCAGGTAGGGATGGACGTGTTTGAGGACTTCGCCGAAATCGCCAAGACCGAGCTGTTGACCATCGATGAGGACACCACCATCCGCCAGTTCAAGAAGGACCTGAACTGGAACGCCGCGTACTACAAGCTCGCCGGCGGGCTTTAGGGTCCGGTTTCGGCCCGGACGCCTAGCACCTCACCGGTGTGAGAGCGTCCGGGTGTCCGGCCAGTCGGCCAGGATCTCCGCGGCCACCATGGCTCCGGCGTTGTGCAGGTCGAGGGCCAGCTGCAGGCTCCTGCCGGCAAGGACCGCAAACGCGCGCGCCGCCGCAATCGCCGGCAGGGGAAACGCGGCGGGATCCGGCACAAAGAAAACCAAGGCGGCCGAAGCGCCCGGCCTGAGCCTGAGCCGGACCGCCAGCATGCTGCCGAACCCCGCCCCGGCCAGGCGGGTGGAGTAGCCGGGCCAGCGGATGTCGGCGGCACCCTGCAGGACCACCACCGGCGGCCCACCGGCCAGGACCTCCGCCACCGGCCCCTCGCCCGTTCCCGTTCCGGCGGCGGTGGCGGGAACGCCCCGGTCCAGCAGCGCCGCGGCCCTGGCTGACGTGCCGTGGCGGGCAACCGGACGGCCGGACCCGCTTACCACCAGTCCGCAGTCGAGCGCCGTCACGGACGCGGGATGAGCGGAAGATCCACCACCAATTTCCAGGATCACGGCGCGGGCAGCAGCCGCCACCAGCAGCTCGATGGAGCCGGTTAGATCATCGGCATCCGCCACCGGGTCCAGGAGCGCTTCCATGCGCTGGACGTCCGTGACGGTTGGGGCCGGACGAAAAAGAGGGCCGGCGACGGCTGGGGGAGAAGCCTCGGTCTCAAAGGCTTCCTCGTCGCCGGCCCCGTTCAGTACCCGGGCCAGATGGTCCGGGAAATCTGCGCGTACGTAGTGAGTCTGAATGGACCCCACACCCCCTCGTGAGCCAAGTACTCAGGCTGGGGAAACATCCCTGCCCTGAGATAGAACCTAATGCGGTATCCGGCGCCGGTGAATGGGTAAGCGGTACTCGACTTTGCTGCGGGGGACTACTTGGTCCGTGCTCCGCCGGGCAGTGCTTGACTCCGCGCCGGGGACCGTCAACAATATTTCTATAACGTTGTAAAACACAGACAAGGAAGTTTTTTCGTGACCACAGCAGACCAGTCCGCAGCGAAGATCACCATGGATCCCGCGTTCGCGGTGGGACCCGTCCGGCGGCGTACCTTCGGATCCTTCGTCGAACACCTGGGCCGGTGCGTCTACACCGGCATCTTCGAACCGGAGCACCCCACGGCGGACGAGGACGGCTTCCGCGGCGATGTCCTGGACCTGACCCGCGAGCTGGGCGTCTCCACCATCCGCTACCCCGGCGGAAACTTTGTCTCCGGCTACCGCTGGGAAGACGGCGTGGGCCCGGCCGGCCAGCGTCCCGTGCGGCTGGACCTGGCCTGGCACTCCACGGACCCCAACCTGGTGGGTGTGGACGAATTCGCCAAGTGGTCCGCCAAGGCCGGCGTTGAACCCATGATGGCCGTCAACCTGGGTACCCGGGGGACCCAGGAAGCCCTGGACCTGCTCGAATACTGCAACATCGACGGCGGAACGGACTTCTCCGAACAGCGCCGGAGCAACGGCGCCCCGGAGGGTTACGGCATCAAAATGTGGTGCCTGGGCAACGAAATGGACGGTCCCTGGCAGATCGGACACAAAAACGCGCAGGAATACGGCCGGCTGGCGGCCGACACGGCCCGCGGCATGCGAATGATCGACCCGGACCTGGAACTGGTTGCCTGCGGCAGCTCAGGCCCCACCATGGACACGTTCGGCGAATGGGAGCGGGTGGTGCTCACTGAAACCTACGACGTAGTGGACCTGATCTCCGCCCACATGTACTTCGAGGACTTCGGCGACCTGCAGGAACACCTGGCCTCCGGGCACCGGATGGAAACCTTCATCCGCGACATCGTCAGCCACATCGACCACGTGAAGTCGGTCCGGAAGTCCAGCCGCCAGGTCAACATCTCCTTCGACGAGTGGAACGTCTGGCACATGAGCCGCGACGAATCCAAGGTCCCCACCGGCAAGGACTGGCCCGTCGCCCCCGTCCTCCTGGAGGACACCTACACCGTGGCCGACGCCGTGGTGGTAGGCGACCTGCTGATCACCCTGCTCCGCAACACGGACCGCGTCCACTCGGCCAGCCTGGCCCAGCTGGTCAACGTCATCGCCCCCATCATGACCGAGCCGGGCGGCCGCGCCTGGAAGCAGACCACGTTCCACCCGTTTGCGCTGACGTCCCGGCACGCAGCCGGCACCGTGCTGCAGCTCGCCGTCGAATCCCCGCTGGTCAGCGGCGGAAAAACGGCCGACTTTGCCGCCGTCTCAGCCGTTGCCACCTACGACGCGGACAAGGGCGAGGCGGTGGTGTTCGCCGTCAACCGCTCCGCCACTGACGCGCTCAGCCTGGACGCCGTTGTGTCCGCGCTGGGGAACGTGAGCGTGGTGGAGGCGCTGACCTACACCAACAAGGACCCGTACTGGCAGGCCACCGCTGACGATTCCACCTCGGTGCTGCCCGCGGAAAACGTCACGGTCAAGGCCGACGGCGGCCGGCTCACGGCAGAGCTGCCCGCCGTGTCCTGGTCCATGATCAGGCTGTCCGTGGGTTCCTGACCCGGCACTGCACGGCCCGGCGCAGGCGTCCTCATGACGACGGCGGCCGCAGGTGGGAGGATGGACGGCATGGAGCTGCACATCACGGGGGATCCCGCCGCGGACAAGTTGTTGAGTGAGGACGCTTTTGCGTTGCTGACCGGAATGCTGCTGGACCAGCAGGTCACCATGGAATCCGCGTTTGCCGGGCCGGAAAAGATCCGGACCCGCCTGGGCTCGGTGGAACCGGCGGCCATCGCCGCCCACAACCCTGAGGCTTTTGTGGAGCTCTTCAAGGAACGCCCGGCTGTGCACCGGTTCCCCGGCTCCATGGCCGGCCGCGTCCAGGCGCTGGCGGAAGCCGTGCAGGGCGAGTGGGGCGGGGACGCCACCAATATCTGGACCCAGGACGGTCCCGACGGCGCAGAGGTGCTCCGACGGCTCAAGGCGCTGCCCGGATTCGGTGAGCAGAAAGCGCGGATCTTCCTGGCGCTGCTGGGTAAACAGTGCGGGCTTTCGGCGGCCGGGTGGCAGGAGGCTGCGGGCCATTACGGTGAGGCAGGTTCCTACCTTTCCGTGGCTGACATTGTGGATCCGGAATCCCTGGTCAAAGTCAGGGCCAGCAAGCAGGCCGCCAAGGCCGCAGCGAAGGCCGCCAAAGCCTGAGGACAGTGCCCGGGATGGGTGCCGGGCTGCCACTGTTGCGGCGGATTCGGTGCGGGCCCGCCGGTTCTGCAACGATGTATCCGGAACGCGGCAGGATCACACGAAGGAGCCCTTGATGGCGGTCACCATGAACGACGTTGCACGGGCGGCCGGTGTTTCGCTGAAAACTGTCTCCAACGTGTTGAACGACTACGAGTTCATCAGGCCCGCCACGAAGCAGCGGGTCGAGGATGCCATTGCCGAGCTGGGCTACGAAGCCAACCTCACCGCCCGGAGCCTGCGCTCCGGTAAGACCTCCATGCTGGGCCTGGTCCTGTCCGACCTTTCCGCGCCGTACTACGCGGAGCTGGCCTCCCGGCTGATGACGGCAGCCTCCCGGCGCGGCTACCGCGTCCTTGTGGAGCAGTCGGGCGCCGGGCAGGCCGCGGAACGCAAGGCCCTGCAGGGCCCCTTCCGGCAACTGACGGACGGCCTGTTGTTCACGCCGCTGGCGATGGACGCGGACGACATCTCCGCCCGGGTGGGCACCAAGCCCCTGGTGATGCTGGGCGAGCACGTGGTGGATCCGCGCTTTGACCTCGTGACCATGAAGAACCAGGAAGCCGCCGCCGCCCTCACCCGGCACCTGCTGGCGGGCGGCCGCCGCCGGATCGCCGTCCTCGGGGCACACGCGGACGAGACTGCCGGCGGTGGCGGGCTGCGGCTGACCGGCTACCGGGAAGCCCTCGCCGAGGCGGGTGTCCCCTTCGACCCCGCGCTTGTCACCAAGGGCGACTGGCGCCGCGACGCCGGGGCAGCCGCCGTGGCAGGCCTGCTGGATGCCGGGGTGGAGTTCGACGCCGTGTTCGGGCTGAACGATGCACTGGCCCTCGGCGCCATGCACGAACTGCTGATCCGGGGCGTGCGGGTGCCGCAGGATGTTGCGGTGGCAGGCTTCGACGACATCGACGAGGCCCGCTTCGCGTCACCCTCCCTGACCACCGTCTCGCCCGGCATGGACGAGATCGCCGAGCGGTCCATCAGCCTGCTGCTGGACCGGATCGGCGGGACCGAAACGGCGGCGTCCGGAGTCCACGTCGAGGCTGCGTTCGAGCTGAAGATCCGGGAATCTGCGCCCTAGCCGGGCCCTGGAGAGCGGCCCATTACACGCCTGAAACGTCCCCGAAACCTTTGACACTTAGTGTGGTGCCACCCACAGGCCGTTGAAGGGAAGTCCATGCATCTGATGCCGCGTGAGCAGGAGAAGCTCCTGATCGTGGTGGCCGCTGACCTGGCCCGGCGGCGCCAGGGCCGCGGACTCAAGCTCAACCATCCCGAAGCCGTGGCCATCATCAGCTACGAGCTGATCGAAGGGGCCCGGGACGGCCGCACGGTGGCCGACCTGATGAGCTACGGCACCACACTGCTGCGCCGGGAGGACGTGATGGAAGGTGTCCCGGAGATGATCCATGACGTGCAGATCGAGGCCACCTTCCCGGACGGCACCAAACTGGTCACCGTCCACGACCCCATCCGCTGAAGGGCACCGCCATGATTCCAGGAGAGTACATCCTCCGGCCTGAGCCGGTCACAGCAAACGCCGGCCGGGATGCGGTGGAGGCGCAGGTGGTCAACACCGGCGACCGGCCGGTCCAGGTTGGCTCGCACTTCCACTTCGCCGAAGCCAACGCCGCCCTCACCTTCGACCGCACGGCAGCATACGGCCGCCGCCTGGACATCCCCGCCGGCACCGCCGCACGGTTCGAACCCGGGGACTCCCGGACCGTCCGGCTGATCGCCCTGGCCGGCGCACGCGAGGTGTTCGGGCTCAGCAACGCCGTCAACGGCCCGCTCGACGGCGGCCGGCCCGGAACCGTGAAGGAACCCGCATGAGCTTCGAGATTCCCCGCCGGCAATACGCCGACCTGTACGGGCCCACCACCGGCGACCGGATCCGCCTGGCGGACACCGAACTGTTCCTCGAAATCGAGCAGGACCGCACCGTTTACGGCGAGGAGGTGGTGTTTGGCGGCGGGAAAGTGATCCGCGACGGCATGGGCCAGAACGGCCAGGCCACCCGCGATGAGGACGTCCCGGACACCGTGATCACCAACGCCGTGATCCTGGACAGCACCGGAATCTACAAAGCGGATATTGCCCTCAAGGACGGCCACATCCTCAAAATCGGCAAAGCCGGCAACCCGCAGATCACGGACGGCGTGGACATTGTGATCGGCGCCAGCACCGAGATCATCGCCGGGGAACGGAAAATCCTCACCGCCGGCGGCGTGGACACCCACATCCACTTCATCTCCCCGGACCAGGTCCCCACCGCCCTCACCAGCGGCGTGACCACCATGATCGGCGGGGGCACCGGCCCGGCCGAAGGCACCAAAGCCACCACCGTGACCCCCGGTAAATGGCACATCCAGCGGATGCTGCAGGCGTCGGAGGGACTGCCCATCAACATCGGGCTGTTCGGCAAAGGCCACGCGTCCGCCGTCGAACCCCTCGCCGAGCAGATCCGGGCCGGCGCGATCGGGCTGAAAGTCCACGAGGACTGGGGCTCCACCACATCCTCCATCGACATGTCACTCACCGTTGCGGACCAGTACGACGTCCAGGTGGCCATCCACACCGACACCCTGAACGAATGCGGGTTTGTGGAGGACACCATCCGGGCCATCGGCGGCCGGGTCATCCACACCTTCCACACCGAAGGCGCCGGCGGCGGCCACGCCCCCGACATCATTAAAATCGCCGGCATGCCCAACGTCCTGCCCGCCTCCACCAACCCCACCCTGCCGTACACCCGCAACACCATCGAAGAGCACCTGGACATGCTGATGGTGTGCCACCACCTGAACCCGGACATCCCGGAGGACGTGGCCTTCGCCGATTCCCGCATCCGCGCCGAAACCATTGCCGCCGAGGACGTGCTGCAGGACCTGGGCGTCTTCGCCATCACCTCCTCCGACTCGCAGGCCATGGGCCGGGTGGGCGAGGTGATCACCCGCACCTGGCAGGTGGCGGACAAGATGAAAAAGCAGCGCGGCGTGCTCAAGGACCCCGCCGGCGGAGTCCACGGCGCCGCTGCGGGCCTGGGCGCGGAAAGCGACAACTTCCGGCTCAAGCGTTACGTGGCGAAATACACCATCAACCCCGCCATCGCCCAGGGCATCGCCGACTCCGTGGGTTCCGTGGAGGAAGGCAAATTCGCTGACCTGGTCCTGTGGGATCCAGCATTTTTCGGCGTCAAACCTGAACTGGTCCTCAAAGGCGGGCAGATTGCCTATGCCCTGATGGGTGACGCCAACGCCTCCATCCCCACCCCTCAGCCGCGCACCATGCGGCCCATGTTTGCCACCTTCGGGAAAGCCCTGCAGCAGTCCTCCATCACCTTCCTGTCCCAGGCCGCCATCGACGCCGGCGTCCCCGCGGAGCTGGGCCTGGAAAAGGTCATCCGGCCGGTCTCCGGCATCCGCACCCTCACCAAAGCCGACCTCAAGTACAACGACGCCACCCCCGACATCCAGGTGGACCCGGAAACGTACCAGGTGACGGTCGACGGCGAGGACGTCACCTGCGAGCCCTCCGACGTGCTGCCCATGGCGCAGCGATACTTCCTCTTCTAACCCCGGGAGCCCCCGCATGATCATCGAAAAAGTCCTCGGCAACCTGCACGAACTCCCCGACCCACACACCTACGCCGGCCTCCACCACGAAAAAGTGGTGCTGCCCAGCGCACAGCTGGTCAAACGCATCCAGCGCGCCACCACCGACCACGGCAAGGAACTCGGCATCCGGCTGCCCTCCGGATCCGGGGACCTGCGCGACGGCGACATCCTGCACGTCTCCGGCAACAACCTGATTGTTGTCTCCGTCCTGCCCACCGACGTGCTGGTCATCGCACCCCGCACCCTCCACGAGATGGGCGTGGTGGCCCATTCCCTGGGCAACCGCCACCTCCAGGCCCAGTTCTTCGACTCGACCTCCGACTACGCGGCCGAGGTCATGGTGTGCGCCTACGACCACACCGTCGAGGACTACCTGCTCCACGTCGGCGTGCCCTACTCCCGGCAGGAACGCGTTCTGCCCGTGCCATTCCGCCATGCTGAGCACAGTCACTAGGTTCGGCGCCTTGTTGGGTGCGCTACGGGGTGTGGGGGGCTGTGCTGCTTCGGCGGGAGATAGGGGCCGTGCCCGTCCCCAGCCGCTCCCAACCCTCGCAAGCTCGGGTCGGGGCCCTCGCGGCAGTGGGCCCCCCGCGGTGCCCGCCACGCCGCGGCCCCTATCTCCCGCCTCCGCCGATCCGATTGGTCACCCATCGCCGGGGTACCCATCGTGACTTATCAGCTGGCTCTGCAGCAGCTTACTGACTCTGCGCTTCCTACTGGGGCTTTTGCCCACTCACTGGGGTTTGAGAGCTATGTCGACGCCGGGCTGGTTGCTGATGAGGCTTCTTTTGGGGCCTGGCTGGGGGCGTTTATTTCACAGTCGCTGACTTATTCCGATGGGTTGGCCATCCGGTTTTTGTATGAGGGGTGGAATGTTGCGGAGTTGGATTCGCTGTTGTCCGCTTCGCTGCTGCCGCGGCAGGTCCGGGAGGCCAGCGCCAAGATGGGCGGCCGGCTTCTGGAAATCGGCGGCGAAATCTTTCCTTCCGCTGAACTGGCGCTGTACCGGGACCTGGTGGGCGGCGGCCGCGCGGTGGGGCACCAGCCGCTGGCGTTCGCCGTCGTCGCCCGCTCCCTGGACGTGCCGCTGGCGGAGGCGCTGGCCGCCTACCTTTTCGCCACGGTGACGTCGCTGACGCAAAATGCCGTCCGCGCCATCCCGCTGGGCCAGAACGCCGGGCAGCGGCTCCTGCGGGAGGCGGCCGACGGCGTTGCTGCCGCCGTCGAACGCGTCAAGCACCTCACACCTGACGACTTCGGCGCCGTCAGTCCCGGCCTGGAAATTTTTCAAATGCGGCACGAGCGTCAACGTGCCCGGATGTTCATGAGCTAGCAGGAGGAAACCCATGAGTGAACCCATCAAAATCGGCATCGGCGGACCGGTGGGCGCCGGCAAAACCCAGCTGGTGGAGCGCCTCACCCGGCACATGAGCGGCGACATTTCCATGGCCGCCATCACCAACGACATCTACACCATCGAGGACGCCAAAATCCTGGCCGCCAACGGCATCCTCCCCGTGGACCGCATCATCGGCGTGGAAACCGGCGGCTGCCCCCACACCGCCATCCGCGAAGACACCTCCATGAACACCGCGGCCATCGAGGAGCTCAAGGCCCGCCACCCCGACCTGCAGGTCATCTTCGTTGAATCCGGCGGTGACAACCTCTCCGCCACCTTCAGCCCCGAACTGGTGGACTTCTCGATCTACATCATCGACGTGGCCCAGGGCGAAAAGATCCCCCGCAAAGCCGGCCAGGGCATGATCAAGTCCGACCTCTTCATCATCAACAAAACCGACCTGGCCCCCCACGTCGGCGCGGACCTCAACGTCATGGAGCGGGACTCCCGCGAGTTCCGCGGCGCCAAACCCTTCTGCTTCACCAACCTCAAAACCGACGAAGGCCTGGACGCCGTCATCGAATGGGTGCGGCGCGACGTCCTGATGCTCGACCTCGCGACATGAGCACCGGCAGTTCCGTCGTTGACTCACCTTGGGCGGCGCCCGCGGATGAAGGGCGCCGTGCCCGCTCCGCGGTGCCCGCCACGCCGCGGCCCCCTTCATCCGCGGCCGCTAAGCGCCCGGCGAGGGGTCAACTGGAGCTGGGCATCGAGATGCGCGGAGGAAGGTCGATCGCGTCCAGTCAGTACCATCGAGGTGCTCTTCGCGTGTTGCGGCCGCATTACCTTGATGGCTCCGGGCAGGTTTGCTACGTCGTTGTGAATCCTGGTGGGGCTTACCTTGGGGCTGACCTATTTTTGCTGGATGTTGAGGTCCGGGCCGGGGCTGATCTTTTGCTGACCACTCAGTCGGCTACCAAGGTTTACCGGACTCCCGGGTCGTTTGCCGAGCAGCGGATGGCCGTGCGGCTGGGGGAGGGCGCCAGGCTGGAGCTGATGCCGGACCAGCTGATCGCCTACCGCGAGGCCAGCTACCGGCAACATTCCGCGTTTACGGTCCGGCCGTCGTCGGCCCTGGTGATGGCCGAGGTGGTGACCCCTGGCTGGTCGCCGGACGGCGCCGCGTTCGGCTACGAGGAAGTCCGGCTCCGGAACGAGGTGCGGGTCCTGGCTGACGACGGCGGCTTGGAGCTTCTGCTGCTCGATAACCTGTTGATCCAGCCGCCGGCACGCGACGTCACGGGCCTGGGCTTTATGGAAGGCTTCAGCCATCTGGGCTCCCTGGTGGTGGTGGACGCACGGGTTGACCAGGCGCTCGCCGACGAGCTGCACCTGCGCACCGCCGGGTTCGACGCCTTGGCCGGTGTCTCACTCACCCGGACCGTGGCGGGAACCACGGGCCTGGTGCTGCGGGCCTTGTCTGACAGTACCGGTGAGCTCAACCGGCTGCTCGCTGCCTGCACCAACCTGCTCCGTGCGCGCTGGCACGGACAGGAACCCCTGAACCTGAGGAAGCACTGATGACCGCCATGACCCACCTCGCCACCTTCTACCGCGAGCGGGAAGCCCTGCCCATCCGGACCCGGCTGATGTTTACCTTCGGCGCCGTGGCCCTGCTTCATGTTGCCGCCGTTGTGCTGTTGCTGGTGGGCGGCGGCGGCGCGCCCGGCGGGCAGGTCCTCACCTTGGGCCTGCTGCTCACCGCCTACCTGGCCGGCGTCAAGCACAGCTACGACTGGGACCACCTGGCTGCGATCGACAACTCCACCCGCAAGTTCGTGGCGCAGCGCCAGGACCCGGTCAGTGTCGGCTTCGCGTTCAGCCTGGGACACAGCTCGGTGGTTACCCTTGCGGGGATCCTGGTAATCGCGGGCGCCGCCGCGGTGGGCGAATCCATGCAGGAGGGGACAACCGGCAACCTGGTGCTCGGGTTGATCGGGAGCGGCGTCTCGGGCCTGTTCCTGCTGGCCATGGGCCTGTTCAACGGATCAGCGTTCACCCGCTCCGCGCGCGCCTACCGCAGGGCCCGGGCCGGGGGCGCCATCGAGGCGCGCGACCTGGAGCCCGCGGGCCTCGTGGCGAAGCTCCTGGCCCGGCCGCTGGCCAGGGTGCGGCGGCCACGGAACATCTACGTGATCGGATTCCTGTTCGGGCTGGGGTTCGACACCGCCACGACCATCGGGTTGCTGATGATGACCACTGCCGCGTCCCTGGCCGGGGTACCACCCATCGCCCTGCTGGCCCTGCCGCTCGCTTTCACGGCCGCGATGACCCTCTGCGACTCCCTCAACGGAGTGGCGATGATGCGGATGTACCGGTCCGCGCTTGATGACCCGCAGCGCAAACTGGGTTTCAACGCCGCGGTGACCGGCATTTCAGCCGTCTCGGCCCTGTTCATCGCCGTGATCACGCTGGGCGGCTTCTTCGACGCCGCGTTTGCCCTGGACGATCCGCTGACCGGATGGCTGGGGTCGATCGACCTGGGCGAAGCGGGCCTGCTCCTGGTGGCCCTGCTGCTGGCCGTGTGGGCTGCGGCGGCGTTGCTGGGCCGCTCCGGAAACTCCCCGGCCGCCGGGCTCAGGCCGCCATCCCATCCTTGACCTGGGAGCGGTGCTGCCGGGTGGCCGCTGCCTGCCGGGGTGCCGACCGGCGCAACGTGACCCGGCCGCCGTCAGGCACTGTCGCATCCGCCACCAGGTGCACGCCGTGCCCGATCAGCACTCCAGCGCCGATCCGGGAGTGGCTGCCCACGTGTGCCCGGTTCCCGACAATCGACCCCTGGCCCACACGGACGCCGGCGCCCACCACGGCCCGGTCGCCGATCTCAGCGTCCCGGCCGATCCAGCTGCCGGCGCCGATCCTGGCGCCCGATCCCACGCGGGCGCCCTGCTCCACATAGGCCATGGCGCCGATGTGCGCGCTTTCGGCCACCATCGCGCCGGGCGCAACAAGCCCGCCGCCGTTGGCATGCCGGGCGTACCGGGTGATCTTGCCGGCGTCGTCTTCCACTGATTCAAATTTGGCGTTCATGTACTTCCTTGTCCATTCAATGGCGTACCAGACTCTCAGTTAACGGTCCGGAACCGTGAAGGATTCCCGGGACGGCAACGTTTTCCGGTGTCCGGCCCCACGGCGGGGGGTCTGTGTTTCCTGCGACGGGCTTCCTAGACTGGAGCCATGATCACTGTTGCCGGAAGCGTTGAAACCAAACTGTCCGCGGATAAGGCCTTTGCCTTCCTGAGCGAGTTCGAGAACACCAGCCAGTGGGACCCCAGCACGCCGGTCATGGACAAGCTGACACCCGGCCCGGTGGCAGTGGGCCACAAGTACCACGCAGAGGCCGAGTTCCGGGGAAAACGGCAGTCACTCGAGTACGTTGTGATTGAACTTTCCGCAGGCCATATCAAGCTCCGCGGCCACAACAAGACCGTCACCGCACTGGACACCATCGAGGTCCGGCCCGCCGGCACCGGGTCCGTGGTGGACTACAAGGCCGAGTTCAGCATCAACGGCCCGGCCAAAATCATCCAGCCACTCCTGAAACCGGCATTTATGTCGCTCCGGGACCCGGCGCTGGACGGAATCCGGGACAAACTCAACTCACTGGCCGGTGCCTGAGTCCCGCTGAGCCGGGCCGGTTAACCGCCGGGCCGCTTAACCTTCCAGTTGCCCGGCGGTCGCCGCCTCGAAAAATTCGCGGATCTCCCGGCGCGGGTCGATCGCCACGCTCACGTCGGCATCCAGGACCACGGTGGCGCGCTGGGCGCCGTATTCCGGCCACTCCGCTCCGGGCAGCACCGGGATCCCCGTCGCGGCGAAGGCTGCCCACGCGGAGCTCATCGTGTCGCCAAGGGCCTGCGGTGCCGTGCCCCTGGTGAGGAATGCCGACTCCGGTGAGTTGAGGTGCCGGAACACAAAGGCGATCTCCAACGCATGGCAGGAGCCCAGCCGGCCGCCCATGGCAGGGCTGGGCCAGGTAAACAGGTACGCATGGTTCCGGCCAGGGACAGTGCCGGCCGCAGCACTGCCGGCCCACTCCTCCCGGGCGGCCAGCAGGCGGTTGCTGGGCTGGCGGTACACCGAGTCCGCGATGGCAGCCTCCAGCAGCACCTTCCCGTCGGATGCTGGTGCAGCGCCGGGGGCCGCGGCATGGACCCGGCCCAGCGCTTCGGCGTAGCCCGCGGCATGGGCACGCGGGATTCCCGCGCCGGCCAGAACGGATGCCACCCGATCAGTGAACGCGGGTCCGGCCGGGTTGTCGGGCCGCAGTTGCACACTGAAGGAGCCTTCATTCAGGTTGGTCCCGATCAGCAGGTCAACCCCGCCGTTCAGCCCGGCCCGGACCGCCTCCAGCGGCGGCCGCGGCAGGGCCGGCGTGCCCACCGTGGGCTGGAACGGCAACGGCACGGCATATGACGACGCTGCCGTGCGCTGCACCAGCTTTTCCTGCGCGGCAAGGAGCTCCGCCACCGGAAAATCCAGCAGTCCGGCAGCGGACCCGCTGTCCAGGCCGCACAAGGACAGGAATTCCGTGGTGAGCCGCGCGGAATCCGCCGGGGTGCGGTACCGCTCGGCCGTGCCGCTCTGCATCACGGCCCGCCGGAAAAGACCGTCCGACGCCGGCATGCCCAGCACGGTGCCGATGGCTGCGGCGCCCGCGGACTCGCCAAAGACGGTCACGTTCTGCGGGTCGCCGCCGAAACCGGCAATGTTCCGGCGCACCCAGCGCAGCGCTGCCAGGATGTCCAGCAGGCCAACGTGGGACGAATCGGCGTACTCAGGGCCCAACAGCTCCGGCAGATGCAGGAAACCCAGCGCACCCAGCCGGTAGTTGACGGCCACCACAACGGCACCCGCGGCGGCAGCCAGGGCGCCGCCGTCGTACATGGCATCGCTGTTGGCGCCGCTGAGGTAAGCGCCGCCGTGGACCCACACCAGCACTGGTCGGTCAGACCCGGCCCCGGATTCCGGCGTCCACACGTTGAGGTTGAGGCAGTCCTCGCTCCAACGCCTGGGCGTGGAGCCCGGCGGTGCCTGCAGGTCGGGGTTCTGCGGCGCGGCGGGGCCGGGGCCGGCAGCGTCCCTGATGCCCGGCCAGGCAGGGGCGGGAACAGGCGGACGGAAACGCTGCCCGCCGGTGGGCGCGGCGTAGGGAATTCCGAGGAACCGGTGGACCAGGGTGCCGTCCACAGTGGCGGTGGTGCCTTGGACAGTTCCCTGCTGCGTGTGGGCAAGCTTCATGGGTGCCACGTTACGGGGTGGCCGCGGGTAGGGTGGAGTCACCGTTTGGCAGTGAGCGGCCATAGTGATGTGGCTTTCCTTAAAGACGGAGGGGAAAAATTCTTGGCTGACGCCGAATGCCCGGACAGCGGGCTGTTTGCTGCTGTGGCGGCGCATGTGCAGGACCTGGTCCTTGCCGACACCGATGCCGAGGGCCTCCTCGCAGCTGTCGCCGGTCATGCGGCCACCGCGCTGGGGACCCCGGAGTGCGGCCTCTGGTGCGGGATCAGCCTGGCCCGCCCCAAGAAGCCCCTGGTGGTGGTGGGAAGCGATCCGCGCGCCCGGCTCCTGATGCTCCTGGAAGGCAGGAACGGCGACGGGCCGGGGGTGGACGCGGACCGTTCAGGCGCCGGCGTCCTGAGCCCGGACCTGTCCCTGGAAGAGCGGTGGCCCGATTATGCCGGCGCGGCCCGCCGGCAGGGGATCGCTTCTGTCCTCTGCCTGCCACTGCAGCTCGACGACGACGCCACCGGCTTGGTCAGCATCTACAGCAGGCGCCGGGATGGGTTCGCCGACGGCGGCTTTGAGCGGGCCGAAGGTTTTGTGGCCCAGGCATCCAAGGGCCTCACCCTGGCGCTGCGGATGACCAAACTGCGCGAGACCCGTGACGGCATGAGCGCCGCCATGAAGTCCCGCACCGTGATTGACCTTGCCACCGGCGCCATCATGGCCCAGAACAAGTGCGACCAGGATTCGGCGTTCCGGGTGCTGCTGAACGCCTCCAACAGCCGCAACCTGAAACTCCGGGACGTTGCGGGAGCGGTCATCACCTCAGTGGCAGGTGAAGGCCGGGTCATTACCTACTTCGACGAGTAGGGATCCTGGAAATCCGTGGGGCGGCCGGCCAACGGGAAATCGCTGAGCGGCACCCTGCCCAGCAGGCTGTTGGCTGCGCAGTGCTCGTTGATGGCCTGCGCCAGGGCGTCCCTGTCCTTGGCGGGCAGCTTCAGGTTCCCCGCCAGGTAGGACCGGAGGTCCTGTTCCGGGGCATCGCCACCCAACGCGATGTATTCCAGCCAAAGGTGCGTCGGATCCAGGCCGTGTTCGGTGATGACACCGCCGGTCAGTACCTGCTGGTCCGCCTCATCCATGGTCCCGTCCTCAGTCTTGGAAAGTATAGATCGCAAGGCATTCGGAGCGGACGGGCCGATGGATGGGTGGACTTCCAAACTTTTTTCAGACCGGCTGCGATACTTGGTCCTGGGCCATCCGGCCCAGCCAGCGCGCGCTTTCCTTGGGGGTGCGTTGCTGGGTGGTCCGGTCCACGGCAATGAGGCCGAACTTGGGCCCGTACCCGAAAATCCATTCGTAGTTATCAAACGCTGACCAGGCGATATACCCTCGGACATCGATCCCGTCCGCGAGGCAGGACGCTACCCCGGCCACCGCGGTTTCTAGGTATGCCACCCTCTGGGCGTCGTCATCGGTGGAGAGCCCGTTCTCCGTGACGATCACGGGAACCCCTGCCACCCGGGCAGCCTCCCGGATGGTGGCTTCGAGAGCCTGCGGATAAATTTCCTCACCGCTTTGGTTGGTCGGGGCGCCGGCCGGAGCCGGCGCCAGGCCCCCGGCGCTGAATACCGTCCGCCCGTAGGTCTGGATCCCCACAAAGTCGTCGCCCCGCGAGGCCAGCAGGAAGCGTTCGTTGACGT
Source organism: Arthrobacter sp. Leaf141 (assembly GCF_001424565.1). Taxonomy (GTDB): domain Bacteria; phylum Actinomycetota; class Actinomycetes; order Actinomycetales; family Micrococcaceae; genus Arthrobacter. The sequence goes on along the minus strand of NZ_LMOL01000045.1, from coordinate 115,108 downwards.
CCCGGCGCACCTGGTCGGCCCGTTCGGCGCCGCCGTCCACGGACTGGATGTCCGAGTTGGCAAGGGTCCAGCCCACCAGCAGGTCCGGCCGGTGGGCCTTGATGGCGGCCGTTCCGGCCCGGTGCGCGGCGACGCCCACCTCGAAGGCCGCCTCAGAGGCTGCGAACTGGAAGTAGGAGACCTGCTCCGCCGGGATGCCCAGCTTTTCGCCGGCAGAGACCCACATGGGCAGGGAACCGCGCTGCCCGGGGGCTGCCACGGGAAGGCCGAAGTTGGCCAGGAGGGGGCCGAGGTTGGGTTCGTTCAGGGTGCAGGCCACGCCGATCAAATCACCCAGGTGGGCCATGACCCGGTCGCAGTAGCGGGCAAAGAGTTCAGGGGTGCGGGAGTCCTCCCAGCCACCGGCCTGCAGCAGCCACCGGGGGGAGGTGAAGTGGTGGAACGTGACCACCGGTGTGAGGCCGTGCTCGTGGCAGGCCAGCAGGACCCGCCGGTAGTGCTCCAGTTCCGCGACGGAAAAGAGCCCTTCGGCGGGTTCAATCCGGGCCCATTCCAGTGAGAAGCGGTAGCTGGTGAAGCCCAGCCCGGCGATCAGGGCGATGTCCTCACGGTAGCGGTGGTAGTGGTCGATCGCATCGCCGGACGGCTCCGCGAAGGACGTTCCCGGCAGGTGTTCCAGGAACCAGGCGTCGCTGTTGACGTTGCCGCCGTCCACCTGGTGGCCGGCGGTGGCTACGCCCCAGAGGAAGTCCTGCGGGAACTGGGATTGGGTGGCCATGTTGATCCTTTCGTAAGGGGCGCCCGCTGACGGGCGCCGGGCGTCGCTGCCCTTTTATCCATCCTCCGGCCCGGCGTGACCGGCGCCACAATACATTTTCAATCAATGACATTCTCATGTCCGCGGGAATTCGCTGCGGCTGATCCTTGAGGGGAGCCAGGCAGCTGCCGGCACACCACATGTTTACTTTCTCCGTTGTCCAACACGAATGCGAAGGCGCACCAATGAGACTTCAGACCACCAAGAGCCGGGGGAGCGCCGCCGTCCTGGCCGGCGCCCTGCTGATGGGTTCCCTGGCTGCCTGTGGCGGCGGCACCCAGACTGCCAACACGGCCGTTGACAAAACCACCCTGACCATCGGCGTGGAGAGCGACTCCGCGTCGTTCGGCTACGACCCCATCCGGGTGGCTGACGCCCAGCGTCAGTTTATGGAAGGACTTTACGACACCCTCCTGGACCTGCAGCCGGACGGCTCCGCCGGCCCCGGCCTGGCGTCCGCCTTCGCCTACAACGCGGACAGCACGGTGCTGACGCTGACCCTCAAGGAAGGTGTCACCTTCACCGACGGCTCCACCCTGGACGCCGCCCTGGTCAAGGCAAACCTGGACCGCCGCACGGACGCCGCGTTGAGCACCTACTCAGCCATCGCCAAGGGCGGGGCGCAGGAAATCAGCAGTGTCGACGTCGTCAGCCCCACCCAGGTGGCCATCACCTTCGCCAAGGCCCAGCCGGGCTTCGAGAAGAACCTGACCTCCACCATGGGCATGATCGTTGGCAAGACGGGCGTGGCCGACTCCGCCAGCTTGGCCACCAAGCCGGACGGCTCCGGCCCCTACACCCTTGATGCCAGCACAGTTAAGGGCAACAAGTACGTGCTGGTCAAAAACGACAAAAATGCCGACGCCGCCGATTACGCCTACAACAAGATCGTCTTCAGCGTCATCCTGGACCCGCAGGCCCGCGCCAACGCACTGGTCTCCGGCCAGGCCGACGTCGCCCAGCTGACCTCTCCCACGGTGGACTTCGCCAAGTCCAAGGGCGTGGGGGTGTCGCAGATCGGCGGCACCGTCCAGACCATGATTTCCTTCGACAAGACCGGCAAGACTGCTCCCGCCTTCGCGGAGGAGAAAGTCCGGCAGGCCATTCAGTACGCCATCAACCGCAAAGCCCTGGTGGACGCGCTCCACAAGGGTGACGTCCCGGCCTGGAACGCTTTGCCCAAGGATTCCGCCGGCTTCACCACGGAGCTGGATACCCGGTTTGCCTACTCCCCGGAAAAGGCCAAGAGCCTGCTCGCGGAAGCCGGCTACGCCAACGGCTTCGAGTTCACCATCATCGCCGGCGCCCAGACCCAGACCGACCTGCAGGCCATCCAGAAGGACCTCGCTGCCGTGGGCATCACCATGAACGTGAAGATGGCCGCCTCCACGGACGAGGCATTCGCCGCCGTCGCCACCACCCCGCTGGGCTACGCGCCGCTGACCTGGGACAACCCGCTGGGCCTGATGTACGGGGCCATCCTGAACGGCTTCACCAACGTCCAGAAGGCCACCGATGACCAGCTGTCCGCCGCCACCGGAGAGGTTGCCGCTGCCAAGGACGACGCTGCCCGGAAGACGGCACTGACCAAGCTCAACACCCGCCTGGTGGAGTCCGGCTGGATGATCCCGCTGTTCGAGTCCCTCTCCAATTGGGGCTACAACACCAAGAAGGTCTCGGAAGTGGAGTTCGCAGGCTCCAACTCCTACCCGCTGCTCTCGTCCTTCAAGCCCACCAACTGACACAACCCCGCCGGGCGCGGCTTCTGCGGAAGCCGCGCCCGGCCTGACCAACGGAGGTCACCATGGCATTGTTCGTCGCCAAGCGCCTGTTGATGGCGCTGGCCACCGTGCTGGTGGTTGCGGTACTGGCATTCCTGCTGGTGCACGCGATGCCCGGCAGTCCCGGAGCGGTTTCGCTGGGCGCCGGCGCCTCACAGGAAGCCATCGATGAGGTGAACCAGCGCCTCGGCTGGTCCGATCCATTGTTCAGCCAGTTCTTCCGCTGGCTGGGGGACGCGGTTCAGGGCAACCTGGGCACCTCGCTGATTGACGGCCGGTCCGTCAGTGCGGACCTGGCGTCCCGCCTGCCGGTCACCGCTTCCCTCGCCGCCGGCGCCACACTGCTCAGCGCCGTCCTGGGCATCGCTTTGGGCGTCACAGCCGCCGTCCGCGGCGGCCTGCTGGACCAGCTGATCGGCGGGTTTGTAGGGCTCCTCGTGGCCCTGCCGGCGTTCTGGATCGGCATCATCTTTGTGTACCTCTTCGCCGTCCAGTCCTCAGTCTTCCCCGCCACCGGCTACGTCCCGTTCGAGGTTTCCCCGCAGGACTGGGCGCTGTCCCTGGCCCTGCCGGTCATCACCCTGGCCGTGGGCGGGGCGGCGTTCATCGCCCGGCAGACCCGGGCCTCCATGCTCGAGGCGCTGCAGCAGGAACACATCCGGACGCTCCGCGCCACGGCCACGCCCACCTGGAAAATCCTCTATGTCCACGCTTTGCGCTACGCCTCGCTGCCCATCGTGGCCGGGATCGCGCTGCAGTTCATCGGCCTGTTCGGCGGTTCGGTCATCGCCGAGCAGCTGTTCGCCATGCCGGGCCTGGGCCAGGCCGTCCAGACCTCCGTCAGCACCCACGACGCCCCCGCCGTGCAAGGCGTGGTGGTGATCGCCACCGTGGTGGTGGTCGCCGTCAACCTGGTGCTGGAACTCGCCACCAAGTTCCTCGACCCGAAGTTGCGTGCCTCATGATCCCCAACGTTGCCCCCGCCCCAGCAGATTCCACCGCGACGCCGGCCCTTGCCCCGGCGGGCACCCCCGGAAAGGCAGCCCTCACCAGGTTCTCCCGGCACCGGCTTTTCGCCTCGCCGGGCGCCGTGGCCGGGCTCATCTGGCTGGCCGCCATAGTGGCCGCCTCCCTGACGGCGCCGCTCTGGCTGCCGTTCCGGACCGAGGACCAGGATTTCACCGCCGTCCTGTCCGGCCCCACCGCCGCGCACTGGCTGGGCACCGACGAACTGGGCCGCGACATCCTCAGCCGCATTTTCGCTGCCGCCGCCGGCACCCTGGGGACCTCAATGATCACGGTGCTGGTGGGCGTCGGCCTCGGGACCATCCTTGCCATGGCCGCGGCCGGGGCGGGCGACCGCGCCGAGGCGGTCATCAGCCGCGTCACGGAAGTCATGATGTCCCTGCCGGGAACCGTCATCATCCTGGCAGTGATCGGCGCCGTGGGCACCAACATCCCCCTCATCATGGCCATCCTGGGTGTCCTGATCTCCGCCGGCATCTACCGGGTGATGCTGGGCCAGGCGAAGTCCCTGCAGTCCCAGCTCTATGTGGATGCCGCCAAGGTGGACGGCATGGGTGCCCTGGGCATCAGCCTCCGCCACGTGTTCCCGGGCCTGGTCAACACCATTGTGGTCCAGGCCGCGCTGATCTTCGCCGTCGGCATGCTCATCCAGGCAGGCCTGGCGTTCATCGGCTTTGGCCCGCCCATCCCCGAGCCCAGCTGGGGCGGCATGATCCAGGGCGCTTCCCAGCACGTCTACGACGCGCCGTGGATGATGGTCCCCACCGGCGTGGTGCTGGCACTGACAGTACTGGCCGCCAACGCGATCGGCAACGCCCTGGGCAAGGCGCCCAACGCGGCCGCCTCCCACCTGCCCTCCGCCGCAGCGCGCCGTCAACGGGCCAAGGCAGTGTCCGCCGCGGGCGCCGCCGACGCGCCGGACGGCCTGGCGAAGGGCCTGCTCAGCGTCCGCAACCTCTCCGTAGGTGTGGACAACGGTGTCCGCCTGGTCACGGACGTCTCCTTCGACGTCGAGCAGGGCACCGTCCTGGGCCTGGTGGGCGAATCCGGTTGCGGCAAAACCATGACCGCGCTGGCGCTCCTGGGCCTGCTGCCCTCCGGCGTATCTGCAGCCGATGGCCGGATCCTTTGGAACGGCATGAACCTTGCCGCCGCCACGGACAAGGAAATGGAAGGCATCCGCGGCCGGGACATCGCCCTGATCTCGCAGGAACCCATGCGGGCGCTGGACCCCATGTTCACGGTGGGCTACCAGCTCACCGCCACCATCCGGCGGCTCCGGGGCATGGGCCGGAACGCTTCCCGCGCCGAAGCCCTCAGCCTGCTGGAGAAGGTGGGCATCGTGGACGCCGCCGGGATCCTGAAAACCTACCCGCACCAGATCAGCGGCGGCATGGCCCAGCGCGTTGCAATCGCCCTGGCCCTGGCCGGGAAACCCCGGCTGCTGGTGGCAGACGAGCCCACCACCGCCCTGGACGTCACCGTCCAGGCCGAGATTCTCTCCCTGCTCCGGGGCCTGGTCAAGGAAACGGGGATGTCCGTGGTGATGGTGACGCACGACCTTGGTGTGGTGGCGGACATCTGCGACCAGGTGGCAGTGATGTACGCCGGCCAGGTGGTGGAAAACGGCCGGACGGCCGACATCCTCGATGACCCGCGGCACCCGTACACCCTCGCGCTGCTCGCCGCCGACCCGCACGCCAACCACACGGACATGCCCGAGCGCCTCGCCACGATTCAAGGCCAGGTCCCGCAGCCCAAGGACTGGCCCTCCGGCTGCCGCTTCGCGGCCCGCTGCCAGTTTGCCGGCTCGGCGTGCCTGGCTCCGGTTCCGCTGCTGTCCTCCGGAACCGGCTCGGGCCTGGTCCGGTGCGTCAAGGCGGACGAACTTGCCGTCGAAGGCCTGGACTGGGTGGCCACCGACGTGGCACCCCACCGGCTGCTGGACCTGACCCCGGAACAGCTGAACGTCACCGAAAAGGACCTGGCATGAGCATTGAAACACCGGCCCGGCCCGGCACCACCACGGCGCCCATGCTGGCGGTCAAGGACCTTGTGGTCCGCTACGGCCGCGGCCGGAAAGCCGCGGCTTCCCCCGCGGCCGTGGACGGCGTCAGCTTCGACATCGCGCCCGGCGAAACCGTGGGCCTGGTGGGGGAGTCCGGCTCCGGAAAGTCCACCATCGGCAAAGCCATCCTGGGCCTGCAGAAGGTCTCCGGCGGATCCATCGCCTACCAGGGCACGGACATCACGGCCGCCGGGCCCGGCCAGCGCCGCGCGCTTGGCGGGGAACTCCGGGCCGTCTTCCAGGACCCCAACTCGTCCCTGAACCCGCGCAACACCGTGGGCGCTTCCCTGATGGAACCACTCAAGCTCCGCGGCGCCGCAGCGGCGGAGGCCCGGAGCAAGGCGGAAGACATGCTGGAACGTGTTGGCCTGCCGCGGGACGCGGTGGACCGGTACCCCAGCCAGTTTTCCGGCGGCCAGCGCCAGCGGATCTCCGTGGCCCGGGCCCTGATCTGCGATCCCAAGCTGGTGGTCTGCGATGAGGCCGTCAGCGCGCTGGACCTTTCCACCCAGGCCCAGGTGCTGAACCTGCTCGCGGACCTCAGGGACGAGCGGGGCCTGAGCTACCTCTTTATTGCCCACGACATCGCCGTGGTCCGGTTCCTCGCCGAACGGGTGGTGGTCCTCTACCGCGGCCAGGTGATGGAAAACGGCCCCGCCGATGAGGTCACCGGCAACCCGCGGCACCCCTTCACGCAGGCGCTTGTGGCGGCTTCGCCCGTACCCCGCCCCGCCGAACAGGCCGCCCGCCGCGAGGCTCGCGAATCCCTGGGCATCCGGACCGGCGCCGCAGCCACCCCAGCCCCCGGCGGGTGCCCGTTCCGGCTGCGCTGCCCCCTCGCCACGGATCTTTGCCGCGACGAACGCCCTGCCCTGCGCCGGGTGGGCGGCGCGGACGTAGCATGCCACTATGCCTGAACACCTTTTTCCACCCGCACTTTCAGAACGGATCCCCATGACTTCGACCCCGTGGCAGGCTGCCATGATCACGCCCACCCAGGAGTTCGACGGCGCCCCGCGGCTCCGGAAGGAGTTCGCCCTGGACACGGGCCACGGCGCCGTGGCCTCAGCCACCCTGCGGGCCACCGCCTTCGGCGTCTACGAGGCTTTCATCAACGGCAGCCCGGTGGGGGATGACGTCCTGAGCCCGGGCTGGAGCTCCTACGAATGGCGGCTCCGCTACCGCAGCTACGACGTCACTGCCCTGCTGGGACAGGAGAGCGTCCTCGGCGTGGAACTGGGGAACGGCTGGTACCGCGGCCGGCTGGCCTGGCATGGCGAGTCCAACCTGTACGGCAGTGAGCTGGGGTTTTTCGGCCAGCTGGACATCACCTTCGCGGACGGCCACGTCCAGACCGTCGCCTCCGATGACACCTGGCAGGCAGGCCCGTCCGCCACGACGTTCAACGACCTTTACGACGGGCAGGTTGTGGACGCCCGACGGGTCCAGCCAGGCTGGTCGGCTCCCGGGTTCGCGGCGCAGCCCGACGGCGGGTGGGCCGGGGTGCGGACCCTGGCGTTCGACGCCGGCCGGCTGGCAACGCCGGTTGGCCCGCCCGTGGTGCGTACCGGCGTCGTCCGCCCTGTGGAAATCCTTACCTCACCCACCGGCAAAACGCTGGTGGACTTCGGCCAGAACCTGGTGGGCTGGCTGAGGTTCACCGTCCAGGGCGAGGCCGGCGCCGCGATCACCCTGCGGCACGCAGAGGTCCTCGAAGACGGTGAACTGGGGGTCCGGCCGCTCCGCTCAGCGAAGGCGGCGGACACGTTGATCCTCTCCGGTGGCAGCGACTTCTTCGAGCCCACCAAAACATTCCACGGGTTCCGCTACGCCGAGGTCACGGGCTGGCCCGGCACCCTCACCACGGATTCGCTCGAAGCGGTGGTGGTGCACTCGGAGCTGGAGCGGATCGGTGAGTTCGAATGCTCCAACCCGCTGGTGAACCAGCTGCACAGCAACATCGTGTGGGGGCTGCGCGGGAACTTCCTCGACCTGCCCACCGACTGCCCGCAGCGGGACGAACGGCTTGGCTGGACCGGCGACATCGGTGTGTTCGCCCCCACCGCCGCGTTCCTCTACGACGTGCAGGGCTTCCTGCAGGACTGGCTGCTGGACCTCGCCGCGGAGCAGGAAGCCGCGGACGGGCTGGTCCCCATCACCGTACCTGACGCGCTGAAGTACTGCCCGCAGCCGCCCGAATTCCCCAAACCCGAGTCCTCCGCCCTGTGGAGCGAAGCGTCAGTCTGGGTGCCGTGGGCGCTGTGGGAAGCCTACGGCGACCTCGGCGTGCTGCGGAACCAGTACGCCTCGATGGCCTCGCACACCCGCCGGGTGGAAACGCTGCTGTCCCCCGAAGGGCTGTGGGACCAGGGCTTCCAGTTCGGCGACTGGCTGGACCCGGACGCCGCGCCGGACCAGCCGTGGGCTGCCAAGGCCGACACCGGTGTGGTGGCTACCGCCTGCCTGTACCGGACGGCCCGGATCACTGCGGAAACGGCCCGGCTGCTGGGCAAACCGGAGGAATCGGAGTACTTCGAAGCGCTCGCGGCCCGCGTGCAGAGGTCGTTCGCCAAGTACTACGTGGCCGCTGACGGCACCATCCACAGCGACTGCAGCACCGTGTACGCGTTGGCCATCGCGTTCGACGTGCTGGAAACCCCGGAACTGCGCGACTTCGCCGGCAACCGCCTGGCCCAGCTGGTCCGGAAGAACGGCTACCGCGTGTCCACCGGATTCGCCGGGACGCCGTTCATCACCCACGCGCTCACGGACACCGGCCACCTGGAAGACGCGTACCGGCTCCTCCTGGAGGAGCAGTGCCCGTCCTGGCTGTACCCCGTGACCATGGGTGCCACCACGGTGTGGGAACGCTGGGATTCGATGCTTCCGGACGGATCCATCAACCCCGGCGAGATGACCAGCTTCAACCACTACGCCCTGGGGGCCGTGGCGGATTGGATGCACAAGGTGGTGGGCGGCATCAGGCCGCTGGAGCCGGGCTACGCCAGGATCCTCATTGCCCCGCAGCCCGGCGCCGGCATCGACTGGGCCCGGACCAGCCTCGCGACGCCCGCGGGGCAGGTCCGGGTTGATTGGCGGATGGTGGACGGCCGGCTGGCCGTGGAGGCCACCGTCCCGGCCGGCGTGAGCGCCGACGTCGACCTGCCGGGCCGGGAACGGTTCACCGTCCAGGGCGGCAGCCACGTGTTTTAGCCCTTGACGGCGCCCTGCGTGACACCTTCCATGACCCAGCGCTGGCAGAACAGGTAGACGATGATGGCCGGCGCCATGGCCATCAGGTACGACGCGAAGGACACGTTGTAGTTGTTGCTGAACTGCGTCTGGAAGATGCTCTGCACCACTGGGAGGGTCTGCAGGGCGGGGTCCGAGGTGATCAGCGACGGCATCATGAAGTCGTTCCAGGAGGCCAGGAAGGCGAAGATCCCCACGGTGGCGCTCATGGGCGCCAGCAGCGGGAAAATGAGCTGCCAGAACGTCTGCCAGGTGCTGGCGCCGTCGATCCTGGCGCTTTCCTCCAGTTCCGCCGGGATGGAACGGAGGAACGCCGTGAACAGCAGGATGCTGAAGCTGAGCTGGAACATGATGTGCAGCAGGACCACGCCGGCGGGGTTGTCCAAGCCCACCAGGCCGGTCAGCTGGATCTGGGGGAGCGCCACCACGGGGAACGGGATGAACATCGCAGCCAGAAGGTAGAAAAACGAATACCGGAACAGTTTGCGGTCCCAGTTCCGGGAAATGGCGAACGAGGCGAGGGCGCCCAGGATGACGGTACCGGCGACGGTGCCGGCCGTGATGAGGACGGTGACGGCGAAGGCTGCAGGGAAGTTGGTCAGGTTCCAGGCGGTGGTGAAGCCTTCGAGGCTGAACGGTGCGGGCAGGGAGAAAGCGTTGCCGTCCACTGCCTGCGCCTGGGTTTTGAACGCCATGGAGATGGTCACGTACAGCGGCACCACAACGGTCAGCGCGCATAGCACCAGGATGGTGGTCAGTGGCCAGTTGGCCTTGTCGCCCCGGCTCCGGGGTGACGCTGCGGCGCGGCGGGGTGCCTTGGTGCCGGCGGCCGTCGCGGTTTCGGCGCCCTCGATGGCGGGGGTGTTGAGGATGGTCATCAGAGCGCGTTCCTTCCGCGGGTGATCCGGAGCTGGAGCAGGGAAATGGCCACCACGATGATGAAGAACATGGCGGCGTTGGCCATTTGGTAGGCGTAGTCGCCGCCGGTGAACCCGGTGACGATGGTCATGGGGATGCTCCGGGTGGCGGTGCCGGGGCCGCCGTTGGTGAGACCCACAATCACGTCATAGGCGTTAAGGAAGTTCTTGAAGCCCAGCAGGACGTTGATCACGATATAGCCGGCCACGAGGGGCAGCGTGATCCGGACCAGCTGCGCGAACTTGCCGGCGCCGTCCAGGTCGGCGGCCTCATAAACGTCGCCGGGGATTGCCAGGAGGCCGGCGATGTAGATCAGCAGCGTTCCGGGAATGGCCTGCCAGGTGGTGACCAGGACGACGCCGATCCAGGCCAACTCAGGATTGGCCAGGATGCTTTCACTCAGCCAGCCCACGCCGGCCGCCTGCCCCAGTTCCGGCAGCGAGTTGGAGAACAGGAAGTTGAAGACGTAGGCGATGATGATGCCGGAGATGACCATGGGGATCACGAAGACCGCGCGCAGGCTGGTCTTCAGCCTGATCTTGGCGGTGAGCCCCACCGCCAGGAGGAAGGCCAGGACGTTCACCAGGACCACCGTCACGGCCGCGAAACCGAAGGTGAACAGGTAGCTGGCCAGGACGGCGGGGTCGGAGAACAGGGCAACGTAGTTGATCAGGCCTACAAAGTCCCAGTCGCCGAACCCGATGGAGTTGGTGAAGCTGAAGAAGATGCCGATGATGGCCGGCAATGTGATGGAGAGGGTGAAGAGCACCAGGCTCGGGACGAGGAACGCGTAGTAGATCTTCTCCACTTTGCGTTTGGGGCGGGGGGTAAGTGTTGTTGCTGTCATCGCCTGTTCTTTCTGTCCGTCAGCGGCGGAGCGCCAGGCGCGCCCAGTCCGCGTCCAGGGTGCTCAGGGCTTGGGTGGCATCGCCGCCAAGGGCGATTCCCTGGATGTAGTTCTCGGTGGGAATGGTGAGCGGGATGGCCTTGGAGGGTCCCTGGTAGAAGTCCCCGGCCTCGAAATAGTCCCTCATTCCGGTGATGCGGGGGTCCGTGGCCGGTGCAGCGTCGGTGGTGGTGCCGTAGCCCAGTTGGGCAGCGTTGTATTTGTCCATCACGTCCTGCCGGAACAGGTAGCTGAGGAATTTCCGGGCTGCATCCTTGTGCCTGGATGCCTCGGGGATCCAGGCGGCGAGGTCGATGTTGACCCGCACCTCCAGGTCCTCCGGGTTTTCCGTCATGGGCAGCGGGAACGTGCCCAGTTCCAGGGACGGGGCGGTCTTGGCGATCTCACCGAAAGCCCACGGGCCCTGCAGGTACATGGCCGACTCACCCTTGGCGAACGCCAGGTTACCGTCGCCGTACCCCTTGCTGGCGGCGTCGGCGTTTGTGTAGTTGTCGATTAACTGCTTCATGCGGCTGACCGGCTCCTTGAAGTCCTTCTGGAAGGAGGCAGGGCTGTCCGGCCCAACCTCCGTGCCCAGTTCGTTCATGGCCTTGTAGAAGTCCGCCACGTCCACTTCGCCGCCTACGGTGTAATCGAACCAGCCCTGCGCCGCGGTCCAGGGGTCCTTGAACGTTCCATAGAAGGGGGTGATGCCGGCGGCCTTGAGCTTCTCGCAGGCAGCCGTAAGCTCCGCGGACGTGGTGGGGACTTCGATGCCCTGTTCCTTGAAGATCTGCTTGTTGTAGATCACCGATGCCGCCATCACGGAGTACGGCAGCACGCTGGTCCGGCCGGGGTAGGAGGCGTACTGGGTCACCAGGTCCTGGACTTCGGGGAGGATCCGGCCTGCTTCGGGCATGTCGCTGAGGTCGCTGAGGGCGCCCCGCTCCATAAAGCGGGCCATTTCCATGTTGTAGTTCAGCAGGCCCAGATCCGGCGGGTTTCCCCGGAGGAAGCCTGCCTGCAGGTTGGAGGACGAATCGAGGACGATCTCGACGTCGTCGTTGGCGGCGTTGTACTCCTTGATGAGTTCGCGGAAGTACGGGATTGCCTCGGGTTTGGAGAGGTGGAACCTCACGGTTTCCGGGGCGTCCGCGCTGCTGCAGGCGGAGAGGCCTGTTCCGAGCATCAGGACGCCCAGGAGTGGGGCGAGGATTTTTGCGCTACGGCGTCGGGGCACGGGGAGGATCCTTTCGGGGGCCGGTGTCGGCTCAGGTGTTGTTTCGGCTATTAGATTTAGCTTGCGAATCAACTGTCCTGCGACAATGATGCAGTACAGAACTGACGCGGTCAAGGATTGGCAGTGATGACGGACACAGGAATTGCCGCCCCGCGCGCCAGCCTGCAGGCAATGCTGAATTTTGTGTGGGCGGCGGAAGCCTTCGTGAGTACGGACGCGATGGCGGCCACGGGACTGACGCGTTCCACAGCCATCGAGGCGTTGGACGGGCTAATCAGCCTTGGCCTCCTTGAGGAGCTTCCCAATGCCCGCGCCACCGGTGAATACAGCAAGGGCAGGCCGTCGCGGCGGTTCGCCTTCCGCCCCGGGGCTGCCGTGGTGGTGGGCCTGGACGCGGGCCGGACCCACCTCACCACCACCATCGCCGACCTTTCGGGAAACCCCCTGGCGCGGCAGACCGTCCGGCTTGACGTTGACAGCGGCGCCGCGGAACGGCGGGTGGCCGTGGTGTCCGCCATCGATGCGGCCCTGCTCGAGGCCGGCCGGGAACGCAACGAGGTCCTTGCGGCCGGCGTCGGCGTCCCGGCGCCGGTGGATGCCGTTGGCGCATCGCCGCGCCAGGAGGGCGGCTTCTGGCAGCGGATGAATCCCGGCCTGCAGCAGCTGCTGGAGGAGTGGGTGCCTATTGTCCGGATCGAGAACGACGCATCGCTGGCCGCCATCGCCGAGGGCAGCGTGGGAGCGGCCGTCGGGCTGCGGCATTTTGTGGTGTTGCTCGCCGGGGACCGGCTGGGCGCGGGAGTAGTGGTGGATGGCCGCCTGCTGAAGGGCAAGCACGGCGGTGTGGGCGAGATGATGGCCTTCGACTACGTTTTTGGGGTTGAGTCGGTGGTGGGGATCGGCCTGCAGCTGGCCGACTGGGTCCGCGAAGCCAAGGCGGCCGGCGATCTTCCGCCCGGACATCCCCTGGCGCCGGTGGCAGCCGCGGACCTTACGGGCCGGATGGTCCTGGACCTTGCCCGATCCGGGGATGCCTGGACGCGGGCCCTGGTGGAGCGCGCGGGAGCGCTCCTCGCCCGGGTAACCGGCGTTTTTGGCAGCCTGTACGACCCGGAGCGGGTGATTGTGGCCGGGGCGGTGGTGGAGGGTCTGGATGAGGTGCTGGCCGTGGCGCAGGACTTGCTCCCCGGGGAAATCAACCTGCCGGCCCCGGAGCTGCTGCTGTCCGCGCTCGGCGCCACGTCCGTGGCCACCGGGGCCGTGCACGCAGCCCTCGAAGCGGCCCGCAGTGACGTCCTGCGATTGGGGCGCCCGGTCGCTTCCGCCCGGCCGCCCGGTGCGATGAACTAGGAGGACGCGCCGGCGGCCGGAACGCAATGTTCCGGCCGCCGGACTTCGTGTTGACGTGCCGCCTGGGCTTAGGCGTGCGCTGATTCCTGAAGGTATTCCTCATCTTCGGCGACGTTTGAGTTCCGGCCCAGGGCCAGGCCCACCATGGTGAGGACACAGGCCACCGTCAGGTAGATGGCCACGGGCAGCCAGCTGTTGTAGGCGCCCATCAGGAGGGTGAACATAAATGGCGCCACGGCGCCGCCGATGATTCCGGCAAAGGTGTACGCCAGCGAGCTGCCGGTGGAGCGGAGGCGCGGGCTGAACTGTTCCACCACGAACGCGGCCTGCGGGCCGTACATAAAGGAGTGGAACACCAGGCCCAGCACGGTGCCGATGATCAGGACCGTAGCGGACTTTCCCTCAAGGGCTATGAAAAAGACGAAGGCCCAGACGGAGGCGCCCACCGCGGCGATGCCGTAGACGAGGCGACGGTTGATCCGGTCTGAGACCGCGCCGGCCAGGGGCATGGTGAAGAGCTGGACGGCCGATCCGATCAGGACGGCCACCAAAACCTGGCCGCGGTCGAAGCCGAGCTTCTGGATGCCGTAGGTGAGTGTGAAAACGGTGCACAGGGCGTAGAGCACGTCCGGGCCGATGCGGCTGAGGATGGCTGCGGCGAGGGGCCGGCGCTGGGTGCGGAGGACTTCCTTGATGGGGGCGTTGGGCTTTTCGCCGCGGGCTTCGAGGGCCTTGAAAACGGGGGTGTCTTCCAGCCGCAGCCGGATCCAGAGTCCGAAGGCCACCAAAACTGCGGAGACCAGGAACGCAATCCGCCAGCCGTAATCCACGAAAGCTTCCTCGGACAGCATCAACGTCAGTACCGCCAGGGCGCCGTTGGCCATCAGGTTGCCGGCGGGCGGGCCGATCTGGGCGGCGGAGGCCCAGAAACCACGACGACGGGGATCACCGAATTCGCTGGACAGCAGCACGGCGCTGCCCCATTCGCCGCCCACGCCGACTCCCTGGGCGAAGCGGAGCAGCACCAGTGCGATCGGTGCGGCGATGCCGATGGTGCCGTAGGCGGGCAGCAGGCCGATCAGGAACGTGGCCACGCCGATCAGCATCAGTGTGATGACCAGGACCTTTTTCCGGCCGATCTCGTCACCCAGGCGGCCGAAGATGATGCCGCCGACGGGCCGGGAAATGTAGCCCACGGCGTAGGTGGAGAAAGCGAGGAGGGTGCCCGTAAGGGGATCTGCGGCGGGAAAGAAGATGAGCGGGAAAACGATGGCGGCCGCTGCCGAGTAGACGGCGAAATCGTAGAATTCAAGCGCGGTGCCCGTAAGGCTGGCGGCGAAGGCTTTGTACATATCCTTGCGGCGCACCACGGGGGCTGTGGTCTCAGGCGCCGGGGCTGGGTTGGTGGCCATGGGTGTCCTCCAGGGTGGATGCGTTGCTGCGGACCGCCGGGGCGGGAAGGGTGCCTGCGCCGCGGGCCGGGGAGTGCCGAGGGGCAGCGGTGGGGCGTTCCCGGCGGAGTACGGCTGCCGGGCAGTGCTGGTCAGGTTGTTGAACAATCTGAGGTTGTTGAACAATCTAATGTGAAGTGGGCCACTACGTCAAGGGGGTGGCTCCTGGCAGTGGGCGGCGCTCCGGCACGTCACGCGAAGCCTTCGGGCCGGGAACAGCAAATGCCCATGCGTGCAGGACGACTTGGCCCCGCCTTAAGGCCGAGGCGAATCCACCCGCCCCCGTTAGCCGTGACTGTTCACGTGGCGGCGATCAGGCGCGCACCTGTAGGCCGATGGGCTTATCCGACTTGCCGCCCAGTCACAAAAGCGATGTACCCGTTGCCTGAAGGCCTCAGGTTTTCGGGGCACTCCGAGCCCGCTGCTCGCCGCCCCAGCGTTCCAGTGCGTTGATCGCCTCGCGCAGGGTGAGGCCCTTATCGGTCAACGCGTAGGCCCGCGTGTTGTGCCGAAGGGGTAGGCGGGACAATAGGCCGGCGGCCTCGAGCTCACGCAGGCGGGTCGCAAGCATGTTGGTTGGCACTCCCAGGTCGCGCTGCAGATCGCCGTAGCGCTGCGGCCCGTCGAGCAGCCGCTCCACGATAAGCAGGGCCCACCGCGCTCCGACGACGTCGAGGGCCGCGGCGAGGTCGCTCACGCGGTCGGATCGACGTCCGGCTTCATCCAAAACGGCGAATAGTGGTAGCCGTCGGGGTCGTCGAACTGGCGCTGGTACATGAAGGGGTAGTCGTCGGTGTCGCCGATCCGCCCGCCGGCGGCGCCGGCGCGTTCGATGAGCCTGTCCACTGCCTCCCGGCTGCCGAGGTCGAAGGAGACGGTGACCTTCGAGGGGGTGTCCGGCCCGCCGACCAGCTCTTCGGCGCCACCGACGCTCGCGTACATCTCGCGGCTGCCGAGCATGACGTACTGCTCGGGCGCGATCGCGAAGCAGGACACGTTGTGGTCTGACATCTCGGTGTTGAGGTTCCAGCCAAGGGCGGTATAAAAGGCTGTGGAGCGCTCGACGTTCTCAACCGGGCAGGTGATGAAAAGGCTCATGACGCCATACTTGCATTTTGCAAGTATGGCGTCAAGACCCAGCCGCACTTTGCAACTTGCAACCGTAGCAGCCGGGCAGCCGTCGGCAACTATCAGCCCTGGCCGCGGAAGCTGCCCTCCGCTGACGGATCGGAGGAGAAAAGGCGAACCTCCGCTTTTGTCCCTCCGCGCACGGTGAGCAGGGTCGAGTCCCGCCATATTTCCCGGGCGCACCTATAGGCAACGCAACGGTTCCGGGGCGTGCTCTCAGCGCGCGGGGATCTCCGGGTACTGCTCCCGCGCGGCCCACGCGCTGCTCGTGGATATATTCCCCCGGATCGCCCACCGGCCCACGGCAGCGGCAGCCCCCACGGTTGCCCACAAACCCAGCAACCCCGGGTGCCAGCCCAGTCCCAGCAACCCGCCCAGCCCCCAAAAGACCAGGGTGGGCGCGGCAAAAAATGCACCGACATGGATCCACTGGCGCCGCACGGGACGGAGCAGGAAGGCCAATACCCACGCGAGCGGAGCGCCCGCCAAAAGGGCGGTCCCATAACCGTAAAAGAGCGCCAGCGGCACGACTCCCCAGCCTGTCCACGCGTCGGTCCCGGAGCGGAAGGCTGTGACCACGTGGGATATGGCGATGATGGTGGCCAACAGGCCCACCCACAGAGTGGTGGTGATCAGCCAGCCCTTGATGAAGGCAGGCGCCTGCAGGACCACCTGCTCTTTCGCCGGCCCCGGCACGTCCTCCCACGTCATGCCCCTAGCCTAGTGCCGGGCTTCAGCCTTCCGAATGGGTCCGCACGTCTGCGCTGGCTTCCGCCTTGTAACCCAGGTTCCTGGAGACGGCCCTGGCTGCCGCGCGCACCGCCGGGGCCAGGACGTTCGGGGGTGTGGCACCGTCCGGCACCACAATGGACAGCGCCGCCACCACGGTGCCTTGGGCGTCGAAGACCGGCGAGGCCACCGACACCGTGGTGGACGGCAAGGTCCGGCGGATCATGGCAATGCCCGTCCGGCGCACGTCGGACAATGTCCGGCGAACCTGCCCCTCCGGCATAACCGCCACGCCGGGTTCGAGTTCAGGTGGTTTGCGCAGCATGGTTTCCTGGAACTGCTGGTCAGCGCCGGCCAGCAGCACCAGCCCGATGGCCGTGGTCCGCAGCGGGGCCCGCCCGCCAACCCGGTAGGCCACCTCGGTAGCATCCTTTCCGGACAGCCGCTCGATCAGCACCGCCTGTTCGTTGTCCCGCACTGCCAGCAGCACGTGGTGCCGGGTGACCTCAAAAAGGTCCTCCAGGTAAGGCAAAGCGATTTCGCGTACCCCGTGCCCCCGCGGCGACAGGGATGCCACTTCCCAAAGCCTGACCCCCACAACGTACCGGCCGTCGTCGAGCCTCTCCAGCGCGCCCCACGCCACCAGGCGGGCGATCAGCCGCAGCGCTGTGGGGGCCGGCATGTCCGCGTGGCGCGCCAGCTCCGACAGTGTCAGCGCCCGGCGCCGGTCCGAAAAGACAGCGAGCAGGCTCAGGGCGCGGTCCACCACCGGTTCGCCCTGCTTGGGCCGCTTGCCGCGGGCGGGAGGAGCGTCTGAATCCGGAGGGACTGCCATGGCCGCCTTCGATGCTGGGGGATACGTGAGCTGTCCCACAATACTATTCCAACCAATGAAAGCTCCCTGTGGTGAAGATGCTGCGGGAACGGAAGCTGGAACTCCCAGCACCCCACGCCCAGGAGCCTGCCGCATGACCGCCACCAGTCTCGACGCCGACGTCGAACACGCCCTTTCCACGCTGCCGCTTGAAGACAAGGTTGCGCTGATCAGCGGCGACGGGCTCTGGTCCACCCGCGCGGACGCCCGGCTGGGACTGCCGCGGGTGATCGTGTCGGACGGTCCCGTGGGCGTGCGCGGGCACAGGGAGAACGAACAGCACGGCTCGGCCAACTTCCCGTCCGGAACCGGGCTGGCGGCGTCGTGGGACCGGAACCTCCTGGAGCGCATCGGACGCCAGCTCGCCGCCGAAGCCCGCCGCGCGGAGGTGGATGTGGTCCTGGGCCCCACCATCAACCTGCACCGTTCACCCCTGGCCGGCCGCAACTTCGAGTGCTATTCGGAGGATCCGCTGCTGACCGGCGACCTGGCCGCCGCGTACGTGACCGGCATCCAGTCCCTGGGGATCGGTGCCTGCCCGAAGCATTTTGTAGCCAACGAGGCCGAAACTGACCGGACGAAAGTGAACAACGTGCTCGCGGCCCGAACCCTTCGCGAGGCCTACCTGGCGCCGTTCGAAAATGTGGTCCGGAACGCGCGGCCGTGGATGGTCATGGCCGCGTACAACGGCGTCAACGGTGCGCCCATGACCGAGAACGCGCTGGTGGCGGAGCCGCTGAAGGGGGAGTGGGGCTTCGACGGTGCCGTGGTCTCCGACTGGCACGCCGTGTATTCCACCACCGGATCGGCGCTTGCGGCCACGGACCTGGCCATGCCCGGACCGGAGAAGCTGTGGGGTGCGGCGCTGGTTGAGGCCGTCCGGGGCGGGCAGGTCGCGGAGGCGGAGATCGACCGGAAAATCCGCCGCCTGCTGACGCTGGGCCGCAGGGTCACCGCCGGCCGGAACCAAGCGATTAACCCGTCCGACGCCGGTCCGCTGGCCCGGGCGACCGCCGCTGCAGGGACGGTCCTGCTGGAGAACCGGGACGGCATGCTGCCCTTGCGGCCGGCAGGGCCCACCTCGATCGCACTGATCGGGCCGGCAGCACTGGACCCCCGCACGCAGGGCGGCGGCAGCGCCTCGGTGTATCCCGACTACACGGTTCCACCCGCGGCAGGGCTCCGGAACGCGCTGGGCGAAGGCGTCCGGGTCACCACCACGCAGGGTGCCTGGCTCGCCGATGGCCTCCGCGAACCCCGGCCCGGTGAGTGCACCTTTGATGGCGCACCCGTGCAGCTGCGCTGGCTGGACGCTGCCGGTGCCGTCCTGGAAACGCAGGCAGGCCGGCTGACCACGCTGACGCGGGGCCGGACCGGCGTCCCCGCCGGGGCGGCCGCCGTCGAACTTTCCACCCTGTTCACCCCGCACCTGTCCGGGAGCTGGCAACTCGGCTACAAGGGGATCGGCCTGGGCGAGGTGACGGTGGACGGCGTTCCCGTAGCCACCGCCGATTCCAGGGACCGTGCCGGCAACCTCGAGGAGGTGCTCATTGGCGCCCCTGACGTCAGCGGCCCCGTTGAACTGACGGCGGGCACGGCCATCCACGTGGCCCTCCGCTTCACCTGGGCCGGCGACTTTATGCTGTTCCGCGTGGGGCTGGGTGTGGCCGAGCCCCGCCTCTCGCAGGACGCGGAAATTGCCGCCGCCGTGCAGGCCGCCCGGGAGGCTGAGGTGGCCGTGGTGATGGTGGGGACTTCCGGCGCCGTGGAAAGTGAGGGCTTCGACAGGACCTCCCTCCGGCTTCCCGGCGCCCAGGATGAATTGGTGGCCGCGGTGATTGCAGCCAATCCGCGCACCGTGGTGGTGGTAAATGCGGGCGCCCCGGTGGAAATGCCCTGGCGCCATGACGCGGCGGCGGTGCTGCTGGTCTGGTTCCCGGGCATGGAAATGGGCAACGCCCTGGCGGATGTTCTGCTGGGCGCAGTGGAGCCCGGCGGGCACCTGCCCACCACCTGGCCCGCGCTGCTGGCGGACGCGCCCGTCACCACTACCGCCCCCCGGGACGGCGAACTGGCTTATACGGAAGGAGTGCACCTGGGCCATCGCGGCTGGGCCCGGCAGGAGCCAGCCCCCGCGTACTGGTTCGGCCATGGGCTGTCCTACACCACGTTCGCCGTGTCCGCCTTTTCGCTGCGGCACGCGGGCGCCGGTGTTTCCGCTGTCCTCACCGTTAAGAACACCGGCACCAGGGCCGGCAAATACGTGGCGCAGGTTTACGCCTCGGCGCCCGGCTCCGAGGTTGACCGGCCGGCGTTCTGGCTGGCCGGTTTCGGGACCGTTCAGCTCGCCGCCGGGGAATCGGCCGACCTTGAGGTGCTCCTGCCCGTCCGGAGTTTCGAGTACTGGGACGAGGAAACGGGCTGGGTGCTGGAACCGACCCTGTTCCAGCTGGCCCCGGCCTCCGACGCCGGTCAGGCCGCCGGCGCCCTGGCCGGACCTCTGGCCGCCCACTGGGACGGGGCCATCGCATGACCCGCCCACTGGGACGGGGACCATCACATGACCCGCCCGCCCGCGCTGCGTGGCGTTGCACGAAGCACCGTGCCGCGCCCGCCCCGGCGCCTCGCCCTGGTTTTAGACCCGGCACCCAGCCTTTCGTTGCCGCCGCCGGCGGCAACCGGACCACAGCACCCGCAAGGAGCACCCCATGACGCACAGCGACACGGCTGTCCAGCCGTCCTTGAATGACCCGTCCTTGAATGACCCGGCCCTGAATGACCCGGCCCGCCCCGGCGGGGCCCCGGTCCCGCCGTTCGCCGTCTTTGACGCCCCCGGAATCCCGGTGGAGGTGTCGGACGTTTCCGCGGTGCACAGCGAAGTGACCTACGCCCGCATCCTCGGCTTCCGGTCCCTGAAAATGGACATCTGGCTGCCCCGGCACGCCACCGGCCCTGTACCGCTGGTGCTGTGGGTGCACGGCGGCGCCTTCCAACTGGGGGACCGGCGGGAACTGCCGCCCACGTTCGCCCCGGACTCGGTGTTCCGGCTGCTCAACGAGGCAGGCCTTGCCTGCGCCACGGTGGACTACCGGCACAGCCTCGAAGCACCGTTCCCTGCCCAGCTCCACGACCTCAAAGCCGCCGTCCGGTACCTCCGCGCCTTCGCCGGGGACCTGGGGGTGGATCCCGGCCGGTTCGGCGCCTGGGGCGAATCCGCCGGTGGGCACCTGGTGGCGCTGCTGGGCCTCACCGGCGACCGGGAGGACCTGCACGGCGGCCTTGGTGCGCAGGGGCACTCAAGCGCCGTGCACGCCGTCGTCGATTTTTACGGCGTCTCCTCGCTGGTGGACATCCCGCCCATGAACATGCCGGCCGGAATGTTCCCGGCGGCCCTGACCGCTGCCGTGCCGCCGGGCATGTCCCTGCAGCCCGAACAGATGCTGGTGGGCGGCTCCGCCGACCCGGCACTGCTGGCCGCTGCCAGCCCGGTCAGCTACGTGACCGCGGATGCAGCGCCGTTCCTGTTGGTCCACGGCGACAGTGACGGCCTGGTGCCGCATTCCCAGACGGACCTCCTGGCGGCTGCGCTCGCCGGCGCCGGGGTGGAGCACGAGGTGGTCACGGTCCAGGGTGGTGACCACTGCTTCTTCGGCGCCGAGGACCAGTTGGACGCCATCCTGGCCAACGCGGTGTCCTACTTCTCCCGGAAGCTCGGCCGGCAGTGACGGTGCCTGAGCCGTCGCGCCAACCGGAGACTGACACCGGCCCGGCGCCCGATGCAGGCTTCGCCCAATACCTGGCCTCGCCGGCCGGGCCCCTGGTCCTGGACTCCGGCGCGCTGCGGCTGGCCGGGCCGGACGTCCCCATCCGCACAGTCACCGCCGAAGGCAGGCACGGCCCCGTCAACATCCGGATCTACGGCCATCCTGCCGGCTCCGGCGCCGCTGGGCTGGTGTGGCTGCACGGCGGCGGGTTCGTCAGCGGCACCGTGGACATGCCGGAATCCGACTACCTCGCCCGGGTTTTAGCGGCGGCCGGCACCCCGGTGCTGTCAGTGGATTACCGGCTGGCACGCGATGGTGTGTGCTTCCCCGTCCCCCATGATGACGCCCTGGCCGGCTGGTTCTGGGCGCGCCGGAACGCCGAAAGCCTGGGTCTGGACCCCGGACTCCTATGCCTGGGCGGCGCCGGCGCCGGTGGCAACCTGGCGGTCGGGGCTGCGCTGTACCTGGTGGATGCAGGCAAACCGCTGCCCGCCAAGCTCCTGCTCGCGTACCCCTTCCTGCATCCGGACCTGCCCGCCCCGGCCGGCGGGCTGGCCGCGGACGTGATGGCCGGGCTGCCGCGCCAACTGCGGTTCACCCTGGAGGACTGCATCCGGACCGCCGAGAACTACGTGGGCGGACCGGTGAGCATGGCACCGTCCTACGCGATGCCCGGCTACGCGGACCCCGCGGGACTTCCACCCACCGCGCTGCTTGCCTGCGAGTTTGACGACGCCCGCGGCTCCGCCGAGGTGTTTGCCGCCGCCTTGGAACAGGCAGGCGTTCCAGTTTCCTACTTCCTGGCCCGCGGCGCCGTCCATGGCCACCTCAACCATGCGGCAGGTCTCCCCGAAGGTAGACCGGCGCTGGATTTCCTGGCTGCGGAACTGGCCCTGGCGGGCGCAGCGTGAGCCAGTCCGCGGCCGGCACCCCCGTGATCCCGGGGTTCTTTCCCGACCCCACCGTCTGCCGGGTGGGCGGGGACTACTACCTGGCCTCCTCAAGCTTCGAATACTTTCCCGGGGCGCCTGTCTTCCACAGCCGTGACCTCGTGGCGTGGGAGCAGGTGGGCAACATCCTGACCCGCCGCACCCAGTTCGCCGCGGGTGACCGCCGTGGGTCCGGCGGGATCTTCGGTTCAACGCTCCGCCACCACAACGGGCAGTTTTGGTTCATCACCACAAACATGAGCGACTTCGGCGGCGGCCACCTGCTGTTCCGTGCCACAGACCCGGCAGGGCCCTGGAGCGAGCCTGTCCAGATTGCCGGGACGCTGGGGATCGACCCGGACATCGCCTGGGACCAGGCGGGAAACTGCTACCTCACCTGGGTGGGTTTTGGCCCGGGTCCCGAAGCGTCGGGCATCGTCCAGGCCCGCCTCGACACTGCCGGCGGGCACCTGCTCGAAGCTCCCCGGAAGGTCTGGCAGGGCACCGGGCTGGCGTTCCCCGAAGGTCCGCACCTCTACCAGGTGGGGGACTGGTGGTACCTGATGCTGGCCGAAGGCGGCACCGAGCGGGGCCACGCGGTGTCCATCAGCCGCAGTACCTCACCTGCCGGGCCGTTCGAAGCCTGTCCCGGCAACCCCATCCTGAGCCACCGCAGCCTTGACACCCCGGTGCAGAACACCGGGCATGCGGACCTTGTGCAAAAGCCGGACGGGACCTGGGCTGCGGTGTACCTGGGCGTCCGGACCGGCGGGTCCAGCCCGGGATACCACGTCCTGGGCCGGGAAACGTTCCTTTCCGGCGTCACCTGGCAGGACGGTTGGCCCGGTTTCGACCAGGCCGGCTACCAGGTTCCGGCGTCGGACCATTCGTTTGTGGAGGACTTCGCCGCACCGGAACTGCACCCGCGCTGGGTATCACCGGGCGACGAACCGGCAGCGTTCACATCCCGCCCGGCGGCGGACGGCGGCCTGGAATTGGCTGCCGGCGGGCCGGACAGCCCGCGACTGCTGGCAACCCGCCTCCGGGATGCGGACTGGACCTGCCGGGCCGCGTTCCGTGCCGTCGATGCCGGCGCCGAACTGGTGCTGCGGATCGACAGCAGGCACTGGTACGCGGTCCGGCTGGGGCAGGGCCTGGTGCAGGCCGTCGCCCGGATCGGGCCCCTCACGCAGGAACTCGCGACGGCGGCCCCCCACCCGGGTGAAGCCGTGCAGTTGGAGATAAGCTCCGCGCCGCCCGCCCGGGCCGGGCAGCCCGGCCAAAACGTTGGACCCGACGAGGTGGTCCTCGGCTTCCGGCAGGCAGGACACCTCACCGAGCTGGCCAGGCTGGATGGCCGCTATCTTTCCACCGAGGTGGCCGGCGGCTTCACGGGCAGGGTCATTGGTGTGTCCGCGCTGGGCGGGCCGGCGGTTCTTGACCGGTTCGAGTATCTGTCCGCGGCTGCTGCGCCCGGAACCTGATCCACTGGCCTGCAGCCGGTGGGGTGCCGGCTGCCTGCCTGCAGGCAGCCGGTGGCGTGCTTCGTGACCGGATGCCGTCACGAACTGGCGGCCGGTGCCCGGCAGTGGCACCATAATTTGATGCTTGAGGCAACTAAATCCCCGTCCCGACCCGAAGAGGGACCCCTGAACCCCGCGTTGGCGGCCGAAGCCAGAATCGCCAGGATCGCGGTCACCGTGTTCCCCCTCCTGGTGGTGGCCGCCGGCCTGGCCGGGTTTTTTGCCCCGGGGGCCTTCAAGCCCATGGCGCCCAGTGTCCCGTACCTGCTGGGCATCATCATGTTCTGCATGGGCCTCACCCTGACGCCGCCGGACTTCGCTGCGGTGATCCGCCGCCCCTGGGCCGTGGCGCTGGGGATCGTGGCCCACTACGTGATCATGCCGGGTGCCGGCTGGCTGATTGCCACGGCCCTGAACCTGAGCCCCGAACTTGCGGTGGGCCTGATCCTGGTGGGCTGCGCACCGTCCGGCACCGCCTCGAATGTGATGGCTTTCCTCGCCAAGGGCGATGTGGCGCTTTCGGTGGCCGTGGCGTCGGTGTCCACCCTCATCGCCCCGATCGTCACCCCGCTGCTGGTCTTGTTCCTGGCCGGCTCCTACCTCCAGATCGATGCCGGCAGCATGGTCCTGGATATCCTGAAGACGGTGCTGCTACCGGTGGTCGCCGGGCTGCTGGCCCGGTTGCTGCTCAGGAAAGCCGTGGCGAAGGTCCTCCCCGCACTGCCCTGGGCGTCCGCCGTCGTAATTTCACTGATTGTTGCCATTGTGGTGGCGGGCAGCGCGGACAAGATCGTGGCCGCGGGCGGGATCGTGTTCCTTGCTGTGGTGCTGCATAACGGCTTCGGACTGGGGCTGGGCTACCTCGCCGGCAAGGTGGGCAGGCTCGATGCGCGGGCCCGCCGCGCCCTGGCGTTCGAGGTGGGAATGCAGAACTCCGGCCTCGCCGCCACGCTTGCCACCGCCCATTTCGGGGCCCTGGCCGCCCTGCCATCCGCCGTCTTCTCGCTGTGGCACAACGTTTCCGGCGCTGTTGTGGCTGCCTGGCTGGCGCGGCGTCCGCTGCCGGACCCGCAGGCCTGACCAAACAACGGACGACGGCGGCCTGCGCCGGCGGTGCCGACGCTGCGGGAAGGATAACTCCAGGGTAGGGGCGAGGGTTGTGCTCTGACCATGTGGTGGCAGGCCAAGCCCCGACCGTTCCGCGGACCTGCGGCTTAAGGGCAGAGCCGGACCAGGGCTTCGTGCAGGGCGGATTTCAGCCGCCATAAAGACGCCTGGAAACACGCCCTGGCCCAGAACGAAGGCTGGCGAGAGCAGCTCCCCGTGAAGGGCCGCTACCGGCGCGGCTCACTGTTCATCCGCTAGGCTCGATTTTGGTCCGCTGGGGGCCCTTGACTCTGTTATGGGGGCATAACCATCGTGGGAACTGTTAGTAGATCAACAACGTGGACAGGCCTGCGCCTGGTTCCGCCAGCGCTGCTTTTTGGGCTGCTGCTGGGGCTGGCGGGATGCACTTACGCGGGCGCGCCAACCCAGGAGGAACCGGCCACCGTCCGGGCCACGAACGCTGCAGTTGCGTCTTCCGCCGCTACGCCTGCCCTGGGTGGAGAAACCGTGCGGGACTCGTTTGGCAACGCGGACTTCTACACCACCGTCCCAGGCGATACCCTCGCGGCGGTGGCGAAGACGTACGGGCTATCCGAGGCGAAGGTCGCCGGCTTCAACGGACTCCAGCCCGGAACTCCCCTCGCTCCGGGGACACGGCTCCGGCTAATTCCGGCCGGTCCCATGCCGGGCGCCCAGGGCACTGCCACGATTGACGCAAACGGCATTCCAACGGGATACACGATAGAGCCCGAAGACAGCTTGGCGGGCATCACCTACAGGTTCAATCTGACCGCTGAGCAGTTGGCGGAAGCGAACAAGGTCCCGTTCACCTACGAAAAGGGGAACGTCTTTTTCATCCAGGCCGGCAAGGTCATCCAGCTGCAGAAGAATCCCGTGGACAGCCGCTCAGGGGCCGGTACAGGGGTCACCAACTCGTTCGGCCAAACGGTCTTCTACACCACGGCAGACGGTGACTCATTCGACAGCCTGGGTTACAAGTTTCGCTCGAGCACGGCACAGATCCTGATGTACAACCACTCGCTGTCCGTGGATCAGCCCATCCCTGCCGGTACGAAGCTTCGATTGATACCCGGCGAACTGAAGATCGAGGGCGCTCAGGGGACGTCCACCTCTGACGCCCAGGGCATTCCACTGACATACACCACCGCGCCGGGAGACATCGAACGCCAAGTTTCGTTCCGCTTCGGCGTGACTGACCTGCGCTCGGCCAATCATCCCAGCACAGGCACGGCCGGGGCCTGGTATGACTTCTCAGACCTGCCCAACGGCGAACTTGCGCCCGGGCAGACCATCAGTGTGGCGCTGGACAAGCCCATTAACAAACCCGGCCCCTGACGTTCGCCCGTTTGCAGTGGGCGCCCTGGGGAAGCGTCCAAATCGGGGTAACGCGGGCGCCGCCCAGTAACCAGCTACTGGGGCTCCGGGTCCCTCATATCAGCGGCCCTTCTCTCATCGGCGCTGAGGATGCCGTCACGAACAGCCGTTCTAATCACGAGGTAGAGAACATAGAAAAAGACGGCTGCAACCACCGCCGAGAGGATAACGAGATTCAGCGGACCAGCATCCATAATTTTCCCCCCAAGGATGTTCACATTCGTTCAGACCAGAATTAGCTTAGCGACAAGCGGGCTGACAGTAGCGTCAAAGCAACCAGGTGAGTGCCCGTTGAAGAATCTCCTCACCTGCATTTGGAAAGCGGCAACCGAGGCCTCGCTGCCTGCTCGGTAACCTAGGTAGAGGACAAAAAGGGGGCATTGTGGACGAAAATATTCAGGACCGACGGCGGATCGTCCGGGATTTCGGGGTCCGCATATCGATTCCCGCCGTGCTTTTCGCCGGGTTGCTTGTCTTTCTCATCTCCTCCCTACCGCTTGGTGTGCTTCCGCCTGCAGTGTTGGTCGTAGGAGCTGCTCTCCTGATCGGGGGCACCATCGGATTCTTCACGGGCGTTCGCGGGCCGCACTGGCCGATCTACGCTTCGATCTTGACCGGAACGGCGGTACTTCTCCTGCTGCCCGACCCCTGGCAGGGGCTCGCTCTCCTGCCGATCCCTGCATCGGCAGTCGCCTACGCGTTGGGTAAGGAGATCGCGTTCTTCCGGCTAAACCTTGGGCAAGCTGTTTCGCTGGCCGGCAAGTGACACTCTCGCGTCCATGGGCCCGGTAAGACGCCCATTGCTCGTACGTTGAAATGAGAAGGAATGGAACCTGCTGTAGGCATTTTTATGGTTATTGGTGTGGTCGGAATGATCTACGCAACGATGGCACATTACAAAAACCGGAAGTAGCACCCGCATCTGCTTGCTTGGCGCGTCCCCACGCTGGCTAATCGTGAGCTGTTGTCAATCGAGTGAGAGATGGGGGTAATACCGGTTTGCTTGAACCGTTCAATTGGGCCGCACAATGACAGCAGCGTCCGGTAAGGATCCCTGAACGGACGCCGGAGCGTGCGTTGATCCACCGGCTTACGGCCCACAGTCCAGTCGTGTACACATGGAACATGGGACTAGAGGTTCAAGAATCCGACCGGGAAAACTGTCTGTTCTGCGGCATCGTTGAGCGCGACACTGGAGACCAAATTTTCTTTGCCGACAATGATGTGGTGGCTTTTCTCGATATCGCTCCAGCGACTCGAGGACATACCCTGGTCGTGCCCCGCATACACGCGGCCAACGTGTTCGATGTGGGAGGTGATGAATTTTCAGCCACAATGCGAGGCGTCTGGAGCGTTGCCAGCATCCTCAAGCGACAGCTGAATCCCCAAGGAATGACCCTGATTCAGAGCAGCGGCGAGGCGGCCTGGCAGGACGTTTCTCACCTGCATGTGCACCTCATTCCTCGATATCAAGGAGACGGTCTCGTCCGCCCTTGGGGGCAGGTTCCGAGCCAGCCGGAGGCGGTTGGACAGACAGCTGATTCCCGCGCTCTAACAGGGGAATTGCGCCGAGCAAGCGGCTACGAGGAGTAACCGCTTGCTGCTGAAGGATTGTCCACGGGAAAGGTCCAGTCCCATGCTGGTTTGTGCCACCTGGACAGCCGTCATGCGGCCGGGCTGAAACACTGGAGCTATGGACATGCCTCTCGCCCGTGACTCTGGACATGTGGACCAAAAGAACATCTGTAACGTCGCCCGAGCCTTCGTGGAGGAAAACCATCCTGAAGCATGTGCCTCGATTCTCGGCGGAAGCGCTGCGGCGGGAACAGCAACGTCGACCTCGGATCTCGACATCGCACTGCTGTATCCGACCGGTCACTCCAACTACGCCCAGACCACCCGGTACCGGGGCTGGCTGGTAGAAACCTTCGTACATACACCGGAGAGCCTCCAGTTCTGGTACCGCAAGGAAGCCCAGGATCGTAGACCGGTGATAGCAGCGATATGCGCGAAGGGACTGTTTCTAACAGACGACGGAAGCGGTGCTGCTTGGCAAGAGGGAGCTCAAGCTGAAATGGCCCGAGGGCCTGAACCGCTCACAGACCAAGAACGAGATTCCCGTCGCTACAACCTCAGCGCTCTTGTAGACGACCTCGAAGGCAGCGAGTCGGCAGCGGAAGATCTCATACTGACTGCAGAGGTGCTCCGCGAGGCGGCCGATCTGTTGCTCCTCGAGAACGGGAACTGGCTCGGCGCCGGTAAATGGGTCATTCGCAGGCTCGCCCAGAGTGACCATCACTTGGCGGTCCGCCTGCTGGCATGGGCGAGGGACCCGAACCGCGACCCACAGAATCTCATAGCTCTCGCAAAGGAGGTACTCGGCATATCAGGTGGGTACCTCCAAGAAGGCTTTGTTCGAGGCGCCCTCTGACGAGACTCCCCAAATCATCCTCGCTGCCAATCCACATGGATGCCGGCCAGGGGCGCACAATTGCCTTGGAGCTAGGACGTGCTGAGGCGAAAGGTCACACGCGACAGCTCGGCGTCTTGGGGCATGGTTGGATAGTGCGACTGGAGGCCGGCAGCGTGATCGGCATCGAGGTCGATCAAACGGATCCGCTCCACTGAGAGAACCTCGCCCTCAGCGTGGGCAAAATCAGGGTGGTCCTCGAAGACGAATGTCGCAGGTCCCACCGTGATCGGGTCATCCCAGCGGATGGTTGTAGTCTTCTCGCCTGACATCACGGCGTCGTGATACCGCTTGTTGAATCGAACAATTCGTCGCTCATTAGCATCTGGGAAGAAGTACGTGTCCGGCAGGAGTTTGCGAACCGGCCGGACGACCGGACCGGATTCTGCCGGTACTGCGACCAGTATGTCGGGATGGTGATCGAGGAGCACCTGCCGGCATCGTCCGCACGGGGGGATAAGACCGCGCCCCCTGTCGCCAGCCGCTGCTATCGTGAGCAGTTGCTTCGCCCCTGCGGTTGCCGCAACGCCCAGGGCGACCAGCTCGGCGCACGGGCCACCGTTGAAGTGGTAGACGTTCACTGCCTGGTGAATGTTTCCGTCAATATCCATCGTGACCGCGGCGACGGTGTGATTGTCGCTCGCCCCGAGGGTTCGCGCTAAGGCCTCTGCGGCATCGATGACACGGCGCTCAGGTTCAAGTGGTTCCACAACTGATCACGCTAACAGGCGCGGTCCTGAGGAGCGGATGGATAGAAGCATTTACAGGAATTCTGGACGCCCGGTACAGATCCCCTTGCGGGCTGCCCGATGCGCCAAACAGCGCGGTGAAAACGCCGCCATTTACTGCTAAAAGCCACATCGGGGGCGGAACCAGAGTGATTAGAGGCTCGCGACCTTTTTAGGTGACAGGAGAAAATGTTTGGCCGCCGCCCATTCTGACCGGGGGCAGGGCCTTTACCCAACCGTGAAGGCCCGGTCCGGACAACCTCTTTCATTGAGTGAAACCAACGGGCGCCGGCAAGGCGCTGATGCCGCAAAGTTGAGTCAGGACGTGGCCCGCAACACAGGGCCCGCAGGACAGGACGGCGCGGTACACACATGGAGTCGACGACGACGGCAGGCCGGGTCATCAAGGGCCTTGAGTTTGCCCGTCCCGAGGGGGCGGCGCCGCTGCTGCTGGACCTTCACCTTCCGGCGGAGGCGCAGATCGGCGGCAGCAGCCCTGCCATCGTCCACTTCCACGGCGGGGGTTGGCGGACCGGCGAACGGTCCTCCCTGGGCCCGTCAGTGGACGGCACCGGCATCAACCCGATCGGCGCCCTGGTGGCGGCCGGTTTTGTGGTGGCCTCCGCGGACTACCGCCTCAGCGGAACCGCCGTCTTCCCCGCCCAGCTGCAGGACGCCAAAGCCGCCGTTCGCTGGCTGCGGACCAACGCCGCCGCCTATGGTGTGGACCCGGACCGGATCTACGCCTGGGGTGACTCCGCCGGCGGGCACCTGGCGAGCCTCGTCGCGCTCACTGCGGACGCCAACACCACCGCTGCAGACCGGGTCGCTGCCGTCGCCGCGTGGTACCCGCCCACCGATTTGGTGAAGATGGGCAGCCAGGCCCTGCCTGACGCCGTGGCCAGTGCCGACGATCCAGGCTCCCGCGAGGCGCTCCTGCTCGGCGCCCAACCCGCCGACGCGCCGGAGAAAGCCGCTGCAGCCAGCCCGCTCAGCTACGTCCATCGCGACGCCCCGCCGTTTTTCCTGGCCCACGGAACCGCCGACAGGTTCGTTCCGGCCGCCCAGTCCGCCAGCCTCGCCGACGCGCTGGAAGCCGCGGGCGCCGCCGTCGAACTCCTCCTGATCGACGGGGCCGACCACATGTGGGGCGGACCCGACGGATCCACCGCCGCAGCCGCCCAGGCCACCGCCGCCACCGTTGACTTTTTCCGCCGCCAGGCGACCCACCACTGAACCAGCACGGCCGGCGCCCCGCCCGGCCACACCTGAAAGGCCCCCCATGCATTTCATCGGCATCACCCACCTCGGCACGCCCTGGGCCGCGGCCCTGGCCGGCGCCCGCGTCCTTCCCCTTGCCCCGGTGGCCGACTTCTGGGCCGACCCCACGGGTTGGCAGGACAAGGCCGCCTCCCTGGTGACGGACACGGAAGCGGCCGACGGCGGCACTTTCCTTGAGCGCGCAGGCGTCACCGAAGTGCCTCTGGTCCCGGCCTCTGCCAGGGTCATCTGCGTGGGCCTGAACTACAAAGCCCATGTCGCCGAGGGCAGCTACAAGAACCAGGACCTGCCGCCGTATCCCACCCTGTTCGGGCGCTGGACGGCTTCCCTGTCCGTGGGCAACGTCCCTGTCCCGGTCCCCACCGGCGAAGCAGGCCTGGACTGGGAGGGTGAAGTCGCGGCGTACATCGGCCAGCGGGTGGAGTCCGTGGACGAGGAAACAGCTGCCGGCGCCGTTTTCGGCTACTCCACCTTCAACGACATCACCTCCCGGACCGCCCAGAAGCTCACCTCACAGTGGACCCTTGGCAAAAACGGCGACTTCAGCGGCCCGCTGGGCCCGCTGGTGAGCCGCGATGAGGTGGGCGACCTGCGGGACGGCCTCCAGGTCCGCACCCGCGTCAACGGTGTGGAGGCCCAGAACGGCAACACCCGGGACATGATCTTCTCCGTGCCGGCCATCATCGCCCTGATCAGCCAAACGTTCACCCTGCATCCGGGCGATGTCATAGCCACCGGAACGCCGGAGGGTGTGGGCTATGCCCGCACACCGCAGTGGCTGCTCCAGCCCGGCGACACCGTCGAAGTGGAAATCGACAAGCTCGGCACCCTCACCACCCCCGTGGGCGACGTGTCCCTGCGGAGCCGTGCCTGATGGCTGACACGCCCATTGCCACCCCGGCCGGCCGGGCCGCCGTGGCCGGGCTGCCGGGGGAGGTGCAGGTCCTCATTTCCGGCGGCGGCCCCAGCGGACTCTTCCTGGCCCTGGACCTTGCCGGCCGCGGCATCCCCAGCCTGGTGATCGAGCCCCGGGACGCCGTGGACCACACCCGGCCCCGGGCCAAAACCACCAACGCCCGCACCATGACGCACCTGCGCCGCCTGGGCCTGGCGGACGCCGTCCGCGCCGCCGCGCCGCTTCCCGTGGGGTACTCCCAGGATGTCGCGTTCTGCACCGGCCTCACCGGGCCCGCCGCCCATGAGCTGCGCCGGTTCCGCAACGCCTTCCAGCTGGTCCCCGGCCGGTACGGCCCGCAGCCTGAGGCGGGCCAGCAGATCCCGCAGCCTGCACTTGAGGAAGTCCTGCGCGCCGCAGCCGGCCGGCATCCGCTGATCACCCTGGCCTACGGCCTCACAGTGCAGCATGTCGAGGGGGCGCACGCGCCGCACTCCGTGCTGGTCGCGACCCCTGCAGGTGAGCAACGAACCGTCGTGGC
The DNA here is from genome assembly GCF_001424565.1 of Arthrobacter sp. Leaf141. GTDB lineage: Bacteria > Actinomycetota > Actinomycetes > Actinomycetales > Micrococcaceae > Arthrobacter. Next base: position 82,955 of record NZ_LMOL01000045.1, on the reverse strand, counting down.
CAACTACGTCATCGGGGCCGACGGCGGCACCTCCGCAGTACGCCGCAGCCTGGGGATCCGTCTGGCGGGCGGGTCCGCGGCGCTGTCCAACATCAGCGTCCTGTTCCACTCCAGGCAGCTGGCCGGCGCCGTGGCGCTGGAACCGGCAGTCCATTACTGGGTGGTGGGTCAGGACGCCTCGGGCATGGTGGGTCCCATGGACCTGGCCAACACGTGGTGGGCCATTGTCCAGGGCGTGGATCCCGACGTTTCGGTGGACAACGCCGCCGCGGAAAAACTGGTCCATTCCCTGGTCGGCGCCGAAGTGGACGTGGAAGTCCTGGCCACCGACGCCTGGACGGCCCGGATGCTCCTGGCACCGGACTACAGCCGCGGCAACATCTTCCTGGTGGGCGACGCCGCCCACCTGAACCCGCCCTGGGGCGGCCACGGCTTCAACACCTGCATCGGCGACGCCGCCAACCTCGCCTGGAAACTGGCCGCCTCGATCAACGGCTGGGCCGGGCCCGGCCTCCTGGCCAGCTACGGCGCTGAACGCCGCCCGGTTGCTGCCCGGACCATCAGCGATGCCGCCGCCAACGGTCAGGCCCTGGCGTACCACTTCGCTGATCCGGCCCTCGCGGCGGCGGGCCCGGCCGGGGATGCCGCCCGTGCCGCAGCCCACCAGGCCCTCGCCGTGAAGCAGAGCGAGTTTGATTCCCTGGGCCTGGTGCTGGGCTACTCGTACGCGGGCTCGCCGGTGGTGGTCCCGGATGGCCTGCCCATCCCGCCGGAGGACCCCATCAGCTATGTCCCATCCGCCAATCCCGGCGCGCTGCTGCCGCACACCTGGCTGGCCGATGCCACCTCGGTGTACAGCAGCCTGGGCACCGGCTTCACCTTGCTGGCCGACGCCGGCACCTTGGCCGGGGTGCCGGAAACCGACGTTTTCGCCCCGGTCCTGGCAGCGGCCGCCCGGCAGGGCATTCCGGTGACCGTTGCCGCCGTCGGCCCGTCCGACGACGGGACCACCATGGCCGAACTCTGGGGCGCGGGCGCGGTGCTGGTCCGGCCCGACCAGCACGTGGCCTGGCGCGGGAACGCCGCAGAAGCCGCCGCGGCCGCCCTGTCCGTCGCGGCCGGTTTGAACGCCGACGCCGCTGCAACATCCCCCAACGACTCCAGGAGTGCCCGTGTCGACGCCGTCCTTCCGTGATTTCCTGTACGCCCCGAACCACCCACGGGTGGCGGCCATCAGGGGGCTGGACGCCCGCGGGTACGCCGAGGCGGCCACGCGGGATTCCTTCGCCGGGCCCATGATCGAGGGCTGGAAAAAGCTCTACCCCCGGCCGTTCCGCGGGATCACCAGTGACGGCGTGATGCAAGAAGGCCTGTTTCCGTTGGCCCCCGCCCGGCCCGGCGAAGAGGCGCCCACCGCGCAGATGGTGGCAGCGGCCGGGAAACTCCTGGCCGTGGTGAGTGATCAGCAGGCCGGGAAGCTCCGCTACGCCGTGGACGCGGTGGAGTGGCAGAGCTGGGCCAACCCCGAGTTTATGCAGCACGATACCGGGCTCCGGCTGGACGAACTGGACGCCCCCGTCCGGGATGCCGCACTGGCCCTGGTGGAAGCCACGCTCAGCCCGGAAGGCTTCGAGTTGGTGCGCGGGCTGATGCGGATCAACGGCTTCCTGGGCGACCTGGTGGAGCTGCCCCTGCTGATGAACGAGTTCAGCTACAACTTCTCCCTCTTCGGCGAACCGTCCGGGACGGAGCCGTGGGGGTGGCAGCTTTTTGGCCACCACGCGGCCGTGAACGCTTTGGTGGCAGGCACCCAGCTGGTCATCTCGCCGGTGTTCCTCGGCGCCGAACCGGACCTGATCGACGCCGGCCCGCACCGCGGCGTCCAGGTGTTCAAGGAGCGGATCGGGCTGGCCCGGCAGCTGATGGAAGCCTTGCCCGCTGAGCTACGCGACGCGGCCACGGTCTATGCGGCCATGGTTGACCCTGCCATGCCTGAGGGCCGGCTCCACTCCGGCGACGAGCGGCACCTTGGCGGCTGCTTCCAGGACAACCGGGTGATCCCGTACGAGGGGATCAAGGTCTCCGCCATGCCCACCGAAGCCCTCGAAGTGCTGGATGCCCTGGTGGCGGATTTCCTGGTGTACCTGCCGGCCGGGCCGCGTGCCGCCCGGCTCCGGGAGATCCGCAGTCATTACAGTGAGACCTTCTTCAGCTGGATCGGCGGCTGGGAGGGTGCGGAGGCGTTTTACCTGCGCGTGCAGAGTCCGGTGGTAATCCTGGAGCTTGACCATCACACCGGGGTGTTCCTGGACAATGACGAGCCGGCGCCATTCCACATGCACACGGTGGTCCGCACCCCCAACGGAAACGACTACGGCCGCGGGCTGGTCAAGCAGGCCCTGACCCCTTAAA
>NZ_LMOL01000045.1:212-80534 GCF_001424565.1 Arthrobacter sp. Leaf141 | reverse complement strand
CAGTTGTTGTCGTTTTGGGGGCTCAAAACGACAACAACTGCGAGTCAGTTGGGTGGGGGCACCGCGGGGCGGTTAGAGCTCCAGGGCGGCGCGGCGCTGCGGCGGGGGTCCCACCACGGTGAGGTCCATCTCCGCCTGGGCCCGGCCGAAGCCTTCCATGTCCATGTAGGGCTGGCCGCCTTCGGTGTACATGTAGTCCTCGGTGGGCTTGTTGAAGTATTCGAAGAACCCGTTGAACACCGAGGGAGTCAGGAAGCCCACCATCTGGGTGTTGTGCGCTTCGAACGCGAAGGAATGGATGGTGCCGGCGGGGGCATGCACAAAGTCCCCCTTGGTCAGCAGCATTTCGCGGCCGTTGGCGTACAGCCACATCCGGCCCTCGGTGCACAGGAAGTTCTCGGTGTGTTCGGAGTGGAAGTGCAGCGGAATGTACGGTGATTTTGCACCCTTGGTGTGCACGGCGAAGTAGTTGGACCCGGTGTTGGCGGGCCGGGACAGGTAGGTGAACATGGTCTGGTAGCTGACCAGCCGCTCACCTTCGCCGGCGCTGAGGAAGTACGGGCTTTCCGACGGCGGCAGGCCGGCGTCGTGCTTGAAGGCGGGCGCCACCCGTTCCACGTCCGGGAAGGTGATGCCGAATTCGGCGCCGATTTCCGCCTGCTCCTGCAGCCCCGCGGTGCGGCCGGCGCGGACCGGGGGCACGTGCGAGTCGATGGGGGTGCCCACGCGTTCGTAGTAGGCCTCGGCGCCACCGGGCGTCATCCAGTTCAGGAAGCGGGTGTAGTGGCTGGCCATGCGGTAGGCGTGCGGGGTTCCCGGCGGGATGACCACGGAGTCGCCCGGGGTCAGGATACGGCTTTCGCCCGGCAGCCAGACGTGCAGGATCCCGTCGAAGACGTAGAGGGTCTTGTGCTCAACCTGGTGCGTGACGAAGGGCGACTCCGCGCCCATGCCGCCGGAGATGTAGGCCGCACTGAAGATCCCGCCGGTATCGGCTGCCCGCGCGATCACGGTGACCAGCTGGCCGTTGAGCTCGTAGCGCGCGCCTTCGCCTGATGCCATGTAATACGGCAGGGCCTCGCCGGGCAGGGCGTTGGCAACCGGGAGCTGCCTGTTCATTTCCTCAACGCTGAGGGACATGGGTTCCTTCTTTCCAGTCGGCCGGCCAGTGCCGGAGCGTGACCTACAGCATGGCTGGCCGCCGGTCCTGCTACGAGGCTGGATTCCAATGGTTGGAAGCCGAAGTGGGTCACGCCGTGCGGGGTCCTTAGGACTCGCACTCCCGGCAGTACTTCTTGCCGTCCTTTTCCCGGGCCAGTTGGCTGCGGTGGTGGACCAGGAAGCAGGACATGCACGTGAACTCGTCCAGCTGCACGGGGACCACCTGGACCTGCAGCTCCTCGTTGGAGAGGTCAGCGCCGGGCAGTTCGAAGCCTTCGGCAAGGTCTGTTTCGTCCACGTCCACCACCGCTTCGCGGCGGTTGGACTTGTCGTTCTTCAGCTCGTCCAGGGCGGTGTTCGGCTCGTCGCCGGGGGTCACCCGGGGGGCGTCGTAGTCAACTGACATTGGTGCTTTCTCCTGTCGGCTTTCACGCGCGGATTGTTCCGGACAGAGCCACAACGGGTCACGGTCTGCAGATATTCCCGCTACTCTACGCGATTGCGGTGCAGGGTAAGTAGACTGGTCTAACTACCTACGATTCCGGAGCCCCACATGCCTGCAACAATTCCCGCCGGTTCCACGCGGCGCCCCGCGCGCACGCTGCTCCTTGAAGCCGCCGCCCCGCTCTTTTACGCCCACGGAATCACGGCCACAGGGATCGATGCCATCACCGCCGGTGCGGGCGTGGCCAAAAAGAGCCTGTACAACAACTTCCGTTCCAAGGCGGACCTGGTGGCTGCCTACCTGGAGGCACGCCACGAGGAATGGCTGGACCTGTACCGTGCCCGCCTGGACGCCGCAGCGGACCCCGGGGAGCAGGTGCTGGCGGTGTTTGACGCGTACCGCGACCACGCCAACTTCGCCTACCAGGACGGGTTCCGCGGCTGCGGGCTCCTGAACGCCGCAGCCGAACTCCCGGCCGGTGATCCCGGCCGCCAGGCCGTCCGGCAACACAAGGAAGACGTGGAGGACCTCCTCCGCGGGCCACTGCAAACGTTGCTGCCGGGGGAGCCGGGCCGGGCAGCGCAACTGGCGCGGCACCTGGCGTTCCTCCTGGAGGGCGCCATGGCCCGCGCCGGGCTGCAGGGCGACGACGGCCCGCTCCTTGAAGCCCGGCAGCTTGCCGCCGGACTCCTGGAAGCCCTGTGACGGCCGCCCGGGTTCAGGCTCCGGCGGCCACAGCCCGGCCAACCGGCGGACACAGCCGCGGAGCCCTTGCCGTGGTGGCTGCCTCCGTCCTGTGGGGCACCACCGGGACAGCCGCCACCTTCGCCCCCGGCGCCGGTCCGCTGGCCATCGGCGCCGTGGCCATGGGGGTGGGTGGGCTGCTGCAGGCCCTTTTTGCGCTGTCATCGATCCGGCGCCACCGCACCGGGCTGTTGGCCCGCTGGCCGCTGCTGCTGATGGGCGCCGCAGCGGTGGCCGTCTATCCGCTGGCGTTCTATTCCGCCATGCACCTGTCCGGCGTGGCCGTTGGAACGGTGGTTTCCATCGGTTCCGCCCCCATTGCGGCCGCGCTGATCGAGCGGCTTGTGGATGGACAGCGGCTTCGCCGCCGGTGGATCGTGGGCGCGCTGCTGGGCATCTCCGGAGCCGCAGTGCTGTCGTTTGCGGGCCACGGTGGAGGGGCCGCAGCAGGCGGAGACGGGTCGCCGTGGCTGTCGACGACGGGAATCCTGCTGGGCCTGCTCGCCGGCGCCACCTATGCCCTGTATTCCTGGGCCGCGCACCGCATCATCGGCACCGGCATCCCGTCCAAGGCGGCAATGGGCGCAGTTTTCGGGTTGGGCGGCCTGCTGCTGATGCCGGTGCTGGCCGTCACCGGAGGTGCCCTGCTGGAGTCGTGGACGGCTGCGGCGGTTGGCGCCTACATGGCCCTGGTCCCGATGTTTGCGGGCTACCTGCTGTTCGGCTGGGGCCTGGGGCGGGTCGGGGCCAGCACAGCTACCGGAATCTCGCTGCTGGAGACGGTGGTGGCGGCCGTCCTTGCCGTGCTGGTGGTGGGGGAACGGTTGCCGGCCGCGGGCTGGCTCGGGGCCGCAGTGGTCCTGGGGAGCCTCTTTATCCTGGGGCCGGGCAGGACGGCGGAGAAACAGGCCCCCATCCCGGCGACGGGCCTGCGCCGGTAGGCTGGGCGCATGACTTCGGGGGAAAGCAGCAATCCAGGACGCACCGCCAAAACGCTCCAACGGTGGCTGGTGCCCTTGCTGGCAGTGGCGGCCACGGTGGCGGGGCTGGTTATCCTCAATGCACCACGGGAAATCGGTTGGGTTGCCTACGCGCCCCTGAGCAATACATCCTTCGCCTCGTCAGGCCCTGAGCTGGTGGTGGTGGACGGCACGTCCCTGTCCGGCGTGGCCCTGGTGGGCGCCGGACTGCTGGCCCTGGCGTTCTGGGCCGGCTTCCGCGTGGGCCGGCAGCGCATAGCCCGGGCGTAACAAACCAGGTCCGGCAGGGGCTCAGTGCCGGCGCAGCTCAGCGAATTCGATGGACGGCACGATCGCACCGGCGTCGCGCTCCACAAAGTTGGTACCCGGCGGCACCAGCTCATCGATGGCGTCCAGGACGGCCTCGCTGAGCCGGACGTCCGCCGCGGCCAGGTACGCGGCGAGGTGTTCCCCGCTGCGCGGCCCGATGATGACGCTGCTGATGGCCGGGTGGGCCAGGGTGAACCCCACGGCGAGGTCCACGAGGGACAGCTCGAGCTTGTCGGCGAGCCGCGCCAGGGCGTCGGCGGCGTGCAGCTTGCGTTCACTGGTGGGGCCGGAGATGTCGTACCGGCCGGGCAGTGAGTGCACCTTGGACGCTGTGCCCTCCTTCAGCACAAAACTTCCGGACAGCCAGCCGCCCGCCAGTGGGCCGTACGCCAGGACACCCAGGCCGTACTGCTGCGCAATGGGCAGCACGTCGCGTTCGTTGCCGCGCACCAGCATGGAGTACGGCACCTGGTTGCCCAGCGGCGGAATGAGGTGGTTGGTGTTGGCCAGCCACTGCGCCTCCACCAGCTGCGCCGGGGTGAACACGGACGTGCCGTAGTAGAGGATCTTGCCCTGCCGGATGAGGTCGTTGAGGGTGGTAATGGTCTCCAGGACGTCGGTGTTGTAGTCCGGCCGGTGCGCCTGGTACAGGTCGATCCGGTCGGTTTGCAGCCGGCGGAGGCTGCCTTCCACCGCCTGCGTGATCCAGCGCCGGGAGTTTCCGGAGTGCGCCGGGTTGGCGCTCATCTGGCCGTGGAACTTGGTGGCCAGGAAAACGTCGTCGCGGCGGCCGCGCAGCGCCCGGCCCACCACCTGCTCCGACTCGCCCTGGGAGTAGACGTCCGCGGTGTCCACGGCGGTGATTCCGGCATCGAGTGCGGCGTTGATGATGCGGATGCTTTCATCGGCGCCCGTGGGGGCGCCCTGCTGCCCGCCGGCGCCTTCGCCGAAGTTCATGGTGCCCAGGGTGAGTGGGCTGATGGGCGTGCCCGACCGCCCAAACACCCGCAGTTCGCTCAGACTCATCCCGGGTTTCCTCCACAATCAGTGCCGTTTATGTCCTCGATCGTCACGACGCTACACAGATTGGCCGGGGGGCCGCAGAATCCCGCCTTAGTCCTTCTCTTTTCGTCGCACAAGGTAACGGGACGGGCCGGGCATGACGAAATGTGGCGGCCGGGGCAGGGTATGCCGTGGAACGTCCGACGGCGGGACGCGGGGCAGGTGCCGCCGGAACCAGCAGCAGGGGCCGGCTTCGCCGTGCTGACCCCGGCGCCGTTGGGCAGGGAGGGCCGTGCCCATGCGGTCAGGTTTCGTCCCCGGCGCCTCCTGCCATAATCTGGAGCGACGGTTGTGCGCGGGGGTGCAGGCGCCCGGTGCGACACGCCAGCTTTTGTAAGTTCGGTCCCATCACACCAGGCGAGGCGGACATCCATGACGGCAACAGAGCAGCAGCAGTCCCACCCAGCGGGCGGCCCGGCGGCCCCTCCCGGAGCGGCTGCCGGCAGCGGATCCCCCCTGGCCGACGCCGTGGATCCTGCCCTCCTCCAGCAGCTGGCCGATGCGCACGGCGTTGGCACCACTTTCCAGGGCTGGGACGGCCTGCCCCATACTGTGGCGGCGGCGACGCTGATCAAGGTGCTGCATTCCCTGGGCGTCCAGGCGCACACCAACCAGCAGATCCAGGCGGCGCTCGCCGCCGCGGAACTGGCGCCCTGGCAGCGGATGCTGCCGCCCGCCGTCGTTATCAGGCACGGGAAGGCGGCGGACGTTCCGGTCCACGTGCCGGACGGCGCTGCGGTCAGCCTGGCCATCAGCCTGGAGGACGGTGCCAGCAGGCAAGCCACCCAGCAGGATGCCTGGGTCCAGCCGCGCGAGGTGGACGGCGTCCTGACGGGCCGCGCCACCTTCGCCCTGCCGGCGGACCTCCCGCTGGGCTGGCACACCCTGCACGCCACGTCAGGGGACGCCACCGCCACCGCAACACTGGTGGTGGTCCCCGAACGGCTGGAAACAGCCCGGCACCTTGAGGAGCGACGTGGCTGGGGGCTGGCCACGCAGCTGTACTCCGTGCGGTCCAAACGGTCCTGGGGGATTGGCGACTTTGCGGACCTGGCAGACCTCGCCGCCATCAGCGGGCAGCGCGGTGCCGACTACGTGCTGGTGAACCCGCTGCATGCGGCCGAACCGGTGCCGCCGGTCCAGCCCTCGCCGTACTCACCGTCCACCCGCCGTTTCTTCAACCCGCTCTACATCCGGGTGGAGGACATCCCCGAGCTGGCCTACCTGAAACCCCGCAAGCGGGCCACGGTGGAGCGGCTCCGCGAAGAAGTGGCGGGCCTGAACAACAACGCTGACCGCCTGGACCGGGACGCCGTTTACGCGGCCAAGCTGCAGGCGCTCGAGCTCCTCTACCACGCGCGCCGCGCGCCCGCCCGGCAGGCAGCCTTCGACGAATTCTGCCGGATCTCCGGTACCGGCCTGGACCATTTTGCGCTGTGGTCTGCGATCCGTGAGGACGCGGCACCCGATGATCCGTTGTGGACGGACCCCGGCCTCGCGGTGGGCACCTCCGGCGCTGCGGCCCTGCAGGAGAAGCTCGCGGACCGGATCGGGTTCCACCGCTGGCTGCAGTGGATCTGCGACGAACAGCTTGAATCGGCGCAGCAGTCGGCGCGCCGTGCGGGCATGCGGCTGGGCGTGGTCCACGACCTGGCCGTGGGCGTGGACCTGAACAGCGCCGATGCCTGGACGCTGCGCGGCGTCCTGGCGCCGGAGACCAGCGTGGGTGCGCCGCCGGACATGTACAACCAGCAGGGCCAGGACTGGGGCCAGCCGCCGTGGCACCCCTCCCGGTTGGCCGAGGCCGGCTACGCGCCGTTCCGGAACATGCTGGCCACCGTGCTCCGGCATGCGGGCGGTATCCGGGTGGACCACGTGCTGGGCCTGTTCCGGCTCTGGTGGGTTCCGGCCGGCAACGCGCCGGGGGATGGCGCCTACGTCCGCTATGACCATGAGGCGCTGATCGGCATCCTGGCGCTGGAGGCGCACCGCGCCGGCGCCGTGGTGATCGGTGAGGACCTGGGCACCTTCGAGCCGTGGGTCCGGGACTACCTGGCCGCGCGCGGCATCCTGGGAACATCCATCCTGTGGTTCGAGTACGACGGCGATTCGCCCCTTCCGCCGGAAAAGTACCGCGTGCAGGCGCTCGCCAGCGTCAACACCCACGACCTTCCACCTACCGCCGGCTACCTCGCGGGGGACCACGTGGCGCTCCGCAGCCGGCTGGGCCTGCTGGAACGGTCCGAGGCCGAGGAACGGGAAGAGCACAACGCCTCGCTGGAGAAGATGTTTGCGCTGCTCCGCGAACGGGGATACCTTTCCGGCGACGGTCCCGGCGGAACCGCCGGCCGTGGGGATTCCGAGGCCAAAACCATCGAGGCGCTGCACCTGCTGCTGACGGAGGCGCCGTCGGTCCTGCTGGGGGTGGCGCTGGTGGATGCGGTGGGGGAGCGGCGGGTCCAAAACCAGCCCGGAACCACCGAAGCGCTCTACCCGAATTGGCAGGTGCCGCTCGGCGGTACGGACGGCAAACCGGTGTTCCTGGACGATCTGCCCAGCAACAGCCGCTTTACGTCGCTGCTCGACTCGGTGGAGCGCGCGTTGCGGAACCCCTAGGCCGAAGCGGGGACCAGCGCAGTGGGTGACGCCACGCGGACTGTCCGGACCAACGGTCCCGGCAGTCCCGTGGCGGGATCCAGGGCGAAGGTGGCCACAGTGTCTGAACGTTCGTGGGCCACATGCAGCCAGGGGCCCAGGACAACGTGGTGGCGCGGCCAGTCGCCGCCGCAGTCCACGTCCTTGACGGGAACCAGGCCGGCGCCGCCATCCACCACCTCCAGGACACTGATGAGGTTGGACCCGCGGACACCGGCGTAGGCATGGCGGTCGCCGGGGCCAAGGCAGATCTCCGCGGCCGAATCGCCGGGCCCACTGCCGCCGGCAGTGGCCGGCCCCTGGAACGCCAGGGAAAAGGTGCCCGCAACGGGCCGGACCACAAAAACCTCAATGGAGTATTCGGACACCACAAAGACGCTGCCGCTGATGTGCTGGACCAGGTGGCGCGGTCCGCTCCCGAACGGCAGCACCACCTCCCCGTCCAAAACCAGCCCGGTGCCGGGCACATACTTCCAGATCCGCAGGATGTCGTGGCCCAGGTCAGTGGTCATGATCCGGCCGTCCGCCAGCATCAGGCTGGCGTGGGCGCGGCTCTGCCGCGGCGCGTCCACGGCCTGCCCGGCATACGGGTCGGTGCCGGCACCAGCGGGGAACCGGCCGGTGATCGCCCCCGCCGGATCGAGTTCGTAGAGGATGACCTGGCCGTCGCCCCAACAGGTGGCGGTGAGGAACCTGCCCTGCGGGTCCACCGCCACGTGGCAGGTGGCATCGCCGGCCTCCACTGGTCCACCGGCCGGGGCCAGGCCAAAGCTGCCGGTGCGCGCATATGCCTGGACCATACGACGCTGCTCGGCCACGGCATACACCACCGGAAGCGTGGGATGGGCAGCCACAAACGACGGCGACTCTGCCGGCACCGCCGTTCCCAGCCATTCGAGTGTTCCGTCCCTGTTTGCCTTGAGCGCACCGATGCCCTCCGCCCGGCCGCCGCCGTCAGGGGTGTAGGTGCCGGTCCAGAGAATGGTGCTGGAATCGCTTAAGGTGTACGCCATGAACCCATCCTGCCAAGACAATGCGGGTTCCGGGGGCACCCGCGCGGTGTCCGATAGCATGGAATTCCCAGCCCGCGCCGATGGAGGAAGGGGGCGCCATTCCCACCCCGGAAGTTTTATCAGGTGAGGGCATCGCGTCCATGCTCCGCGGGGCCGGCTGCGTTTTTGCCGAGGACGAGGCCCGGCTGCTCCTCGCTGAGGCGTCCGGGCCGGCCGAGCTGGCGGACTACGTCCGGCAACGGCTTGCCGGGATCCCGCTGGAGTACATCGTGGGGTGGGCCGACTTTGCGGGCCGGCGCATCTCCGTCGTCCCCGGTGTTTTTGTGCCGCGCCGCCGGACCGGGCTCCTGGTGCAGGAGGCAGCGGATTTCCTGGCCGCCAGGGGTGCCGCCGGGGCGGTGGTGGTTGACCTGTGCTGCGGCTCCGGGGCGGTAGGTGTGGGCATCGCCGCGAAGGTACGGGGCATCGAGCTGCACGCCGCGGACATCGACCAGGTTGCGGTGGACTGCGCCCGCCGCAATATGGAACCGCTGGGCGGGCAGGTTCACCAGGGTGACCTCTTTGAAGCGTTGCCGCCGGAGCTGCGGGGCAGGGTCCGGGTCCTCGCGGTCAACGCCCCCTATGTTCCCACCGCGGCCATCGCGACCATGCCCCCGGAAGCGCGCCTGCACGAAACCCTGGCCTGCCTGGATGGCGGCGCCGACGGCCTGGACGTGCACCGGCGGGTTGCCGCGGGAGCGCTGGACTGGCTGGAACCGGGCGGCCGGCTGATCATGGAAACCAGTGGACGCCAGGCGGCCGGGACGGCGTCGATCCTGGCCGCGGCAGGGCTGGCGGTCCGCACGGTCCGGTCCGCCGAAGTGGACGGGACGGCTGTTGCGGGCACGGCACCGCTAGCATAAACAAGGCGGCCGCCGCCTGGCCGCGCAGACACCTCCGGAGCGAAAGGCACGTGTGCGAATCCTGCTGGTGGATGACGACGCCGGGATCCTGCTCGGCTTCAGCACTGCCCTCGGGCGGCGCGGCCATGAAGTCCTGGCCGCAGGAACGGTCGCAGCGGCCCTCGACTGCGCGCGGACGGGCCAGCCGGACATCGGGGTCATCGACGTGATGCTGCCCGACGGCGACGGGTTTGGCCTGTGCCGGCGCATCGCGGCCGAGTGGGGGTTTCCCACCGTCCTTCTCACGGCCCGCGATGATGATGCGGACGTGGTGGGCGGCCTCGAAGCCGGAGCCGACGACTATGTGGTGAAGCCGGTGGCGCCGGACGTTCTGGAAGCCCGGTTGCGGGCCGTGCTGCGGCGCGGGCGCCGGATGCAGGACACCGGCCCTGCAGGTCCGGTCCAACTGGGCCAGCTGCGCATTGACGATTCCGCCAAGGAAGTGCTCGCGGGGGATTCGGTCCTGTCCCTGTCCGCCACGGAATTCCGGCTGCTCCTGGAACTGGCCGGCAGGCCAGGCCATGCCCTGAGCCGGAGCCAGCTGATTGACTCCGTGTGGGCCGATTCGCCGCCCGAATCGCCGCGGGTGGTGGACACCACCATCCAACGCCTGCGTGCCAAACTCACCGAAGCGGAAGTGACGGAACCCGCGCTCGAAACTCTCCGGGGCATCGGATACCGGCTCCGGTGAGGCGGCTGAGCCTGCGGTGGGCGCTGGTGCTTGCCCTGACCACCACCGCCGTCCTGGTCAGTGTCCTGGTGACAGTGGTCCTGGTGGGCATCACCCGGGACGCCACGTATGCGTCCCGGCAGGAGGCGCTGCTGGCCGACTTCCGCGAAAGTACCGCGCCTTTCAGCCGGGCGGTCACCCTGGCCGCGCCCGATGCCGAGTGGGACCTGTACGGTGAGGTGCTGCCCGGCCGCACCGTCATCTTTGACCTGCAGGGCACCCGGAGCGCCGGGGACCTGGGCCGGGCAGACATCCCGGCTCCGTTCCTGGGCGCGTTGGGCCCGGAGACCACTGACTTGCAGTTCCGCCGCGGCACCCTGAACGGTGACGAGGTGTTTTTTGTGGGCGGAGTGCTGCCCGCCCGAGGCGAGGATCAGCAGCCCAGGCTTGCCGTTGTCACCGCCTATTCCCTGGAACCGGAACGCAGGCAGCTCCTCCAGCTGGTGGGCGCGGGCGTTGCGATCGGCGGCATCGCGGTTGCCCTGGCCATCGTCCTGGGCCTGTTCCTGGGTACCGCGCTGACCCGGCCGCTGCGGCGGCTGGCCCGGATGGCCCAGCAGGTGGGCGACGGCGCCGTCCCCGAGCCGGCAAGGTCAGCGTTTCCCGACATCGACAAGGTGGCCGGGACCCTGGCCGAGTCTTCGCGCAGCCTGTCCGTGAGCATGGCCCAGCTTGCCCGCCGTGAGCAGGAAGCCCGCCGGCTGGTGGGGGACGTGGCGCATGAACTCCGGACACCGCTGGCGTCCATGGCCGCCGTCAGCGAAATCCTGGCCGACTTCCGGCAGGCCACTCCGGAGGAGCAGGCCGCAGCCGTCCGGATCACCACCGACGGAACCCGGCGACTGTCCGTGCTGGTGGCGGAGGTCCTGGAGCTGTCCCGGATGGAAGCCGGCGCCGCGCGGATCAGCGTCTCCCGCGGCCGGCTCCTGGCTGCCCTGCAGGAAGCAGTGCTCGACGCTGATCCGGAGCGCAGTGGCTCTGTGGAACTTTCCTGCCCCCGCAGCCTGGTCCTGGTCACCGACTTTGCCCGGGTGCGGACGGTGGTCAGCAACCTGCTCACCAACGCCCTCCGCTATGGTGCCGCCCCCATCCGGGTCAGCGCAGCGGAACGCGGCGGCGGCATCATCATCACGGTCCAGGACCACGGGCCAGGTATCCCCGCAGACCGGCGCGAGCACATCTTTGAGCGTTTCACGGTGCTTGACCCGGCCCGCCGCAGGCCGGACAGCAGCGGGCTGGGGCTCGCCATCGCCAGGGAAAACGCCAGGCTCCTTGGCGGGACGCTGGCCCTGGCAGGCACGGAAACGGGCGCCACCTTTGTCCTTGCGCTGCCCGCGGCACCCGCTTCCTGGACAGTAGACGCCGCGATGGTGTGACGGTCCTGTGACATAGCCGGGGAACCATGTGGAGCGACCTTTCGCCTGCACCCAGAATTGGAGGCCCGTTATGGACGGCTCCCCGCCCCACGTTCCCCCCTACCCGGACCGGTTGCCGCGCGGCGGACGGCCCGGCAGGCGGATGCGCAGGCTCGTGGCCCTCTCGGCGTTGGCGGTCGCGCTGATGGTCATTGCCGTTGTTGGGGTCGGTGCTGTCCGGCTGGCGGCCAATATCGACACAGTGGACCTGGCCGCCGGTCCAGGTGCCGCCGCTGAACACGCAGGCAGCTTCAACGTGCTGGTGGTGGGATCGGACGGCAGGGACGGCCAGGGGGAGTCCTTCGGCGAAGGAGACATCGAGGGAGCCCGTAACGACGTCACCATGGTCCTGCACGTCAATGAGGCCCATACCGAAGCCACTGTCCTGTCGATTCCCCGGGACCTGCTGGTTGACTTCCCGGACTGCCGGAACCCCCACACTGGCGCCGTGACGGCCGGCGGGGCCGGGGTGCCCTTCAACGAGGCGCTGGGCCGGGGCGGGCTGCCCTGCACCGTGGCGGTGGCCGAGTCGCTCACGGACCTGGACATCCAGTACGCGGCAAGTTTGTCCTTCCAGGGCATGATTGACCTTTCCAACGCCGTGGGCGGTGTGCCCATGTGCTTTGCGGGACCCATTGACGACCCCGATTCCGGGCTGGCCATCCCGGCGGCAGGAACCTACGACCTGCAGGGCGGGCAGGCACTTGCCGTCCTCCGTTCCCGGCACGGCGTGGGCGATGGCAGCGACCTGGCCCGGATCTCATCGCAGCAGGCATTCGCTTCCTCGCTGATGCGCAAACTGCAGGACGAGTCCACCCTCACCAACATCCCGCGCCTCTATGCCATCGCCGAGGCGGCCACGCGGAACACCACGCTCTCCAGCAGCCTGGCGGACCTGCCCGCTTTGGTCTCCCTGGCTGGCGCCTTCCGTGACATCCCGCTCCAGGACCTGAACCTGGTGACCTACCCGTACATCCCCGCCGGCAACCGGCTCCTGCCTGACACCGTGGCCGCGCAGGCGCTGATGGAGGTGGTGACTTCCAGCGAACAGCTGGTCCTTGGCGGGGACAACGCGGGCCGGGGCGTCCAGGCAGGAACGGATGGAGGGGATAACGACGACGGCGGCACGGCGGGTGCGTCCGTGGTCCCGGAGGACCCGGCGTCACCGTCGGACGGCTCAACCGGCCTCCCGTCCGCGCCCGAAAACGTCGAAGGACAAAGTGCGGCGCAGGACAACTGCATCGTTCCCTACTCCTGGTAGTGCCGCCGTCGTAATCCTGCTGGCGATGGCCGTTCCCGAACCTGGTTCAGGCCGGGACGGTAATCACCACCTTGCCAATCGCCAGGTGTTCCTCCACGCGGCGCATTCCCTCCGCGGTGCGGGCCAGCGGGTACGTCGAGTCGATGACCGGCCGGAGCGTGCCCATCTCCACCATGGTCCGCAACTGGAGCAGGTCCGCCTCCTTGGTCACGGAGATCAAACCCCTGATTTTCTGCTGCGAGAACAGGCCTGCGAACGGGGCCAGCAGTGAACGCCCGAACCCGCCCAGGATTCTGCCGCCACCTTCCCCGCCGACAATCACGATGGTTCCTGCTGGCCTCAGCGCGCGTCGCAGCTGTTTCACCGGCCGGCGGCCGCCCATGTCGATGATCAGGTCGTAGCGCTGTTCCATCGTGGTGAAGTCCTCGCGCTGGTAGTCCAGGACGCTGTCCGCCCCGAGGGACCGGACCAGGTCCAGTTTTGGCCCGCTGCACACGCCGGTGACGTGGCCGCCCAGCGCTTTGGCGATCTGCACGGCGAAGATCCCCACGCCGCCGGCCGCGCCGAGGACCAGGACCCGTTGGCCGGGCTGCAGGCCACCGGCGTCACGGTCGGCGTGCAGTGCCGTGGCCGCCGACGTGGGGATGGCCGCCGCCTGGTTGGCTGTGGCATTGGACGGGGTCCGGACAACCGATCCCGCAGGTGCCACCGCGAACTCGGCGAAAGCCCCCTTGGCGACGCCAAACACCGCATCCCCCGCCATGTGCCCGGTGACGGCGGAACCCGTCCCGACGATCCGCCCGGCAACGTCCATTCCGCGCACCCTGTCCCGGGGGACCCGGAATCCGAGGGCCAGCCGGGCCAGCAGCGGAAGGCCGGTCATCACGTGCCAGTCACCGATGTGAATGGACGCCGCCTCGACCTCGATCAGCACGTCCGCGGGACCGGGTGAGGGCTTGCCCACGTCGTCCACCCGAAGGACGGCGGATGTTCCATAGGTATCCTGCAGCACAGCCTTCATGGCATGCCTCCTCTGTTATGGAAACCCTGTCCCTAACGGAATGCCTTGTCCAGCATCGCCCGGCCCCGCGTGCGAAAATAACTGGATGCCCGCAGGACTCCAGCCCCCCACTGTTCGCAGGGCCCGCCTGGATGGCCCGGACGCGGCTGCGGTGACGCGGCTGGTAGGGGATTACCTGGGCCAGACGGAACGGGAGAAAGCACGGCATCTGGGCGGAACTGCCCATCCCGCGCACGGACTGCCGGCGGTCTATGGGCCGGAACTCCGGGATCCCGCCGCAGCCTACGCCGGCGCAGCGGTGTACCTCGCGGAAATCGACGGCGAACCCGTGGGCGTCGCCATCCTCAACCGCGTTGGCCCGTTCCTGGAGATCAAACGGCTCTGGGCCGATCCCGCTGCCCGAGGCCGGGGCGTGGGCGGGGCGCTGCTGGATACCGTCGTGGCAGCGGGCCCCGGTGTGGTCCGCTTATCCGTCTGGGACTGGCGTGAAGCGGCCATCAAACTCTACGCATCGCACGGCTTCCGGGCTGTGGAGTCCTGGGATGGCCGCGGAAGGTTGCTCTGCATGGAACGCCACGGCCAGGTTCGGCTGCGTTAAATGCAGCTGGCCGGCGCGTCCCCCAAGGATCGCGCCGGCCAGCAAGAATGTTCATTTGTAACCCAAAACCCTGCTGGTAAAACGTTCAGCAGGACAGTGCGCTCAGTCGCGCCTCGGGTCAACGTTGGTGGCTGCTCCCGCGGGGGTGGCGCCGCCTTCATCCGACCAGTCCTGCCCGGTGCTGTCGTTCAGCGCGGGGTCGGAGTCGACGTCCGGGGTGCCCAGGTTGACCGTTTCCGGGTGCGTGCTGTGGGCGGGGATGCTGCCGCTGGCAGTACCTGCTGTGGCGGCCGGGGTCCCGGAATCCGCAGCACCGTCCTTATGCATGGCGGAGCCTATGACGGTGCCGGCCCGGCGGGCAGCTTCTCCGAGCTGGTCCACCATCCCGGGTGCCTTGTCCTTGACTGCCTCCGTGGCCACGGCGACTTTGTCCTGAACGGGTTTGCTGTCCCAGACGGCTGCAGCGCGTGCCTTGAGCTTGTCATAGGCTGCGCGTCCTGACCGTGAGCCGAGTACGTACCCGGCGGCGATGCCTACGCCCAAAAGAAGTTTGTTTTTCATGGTGAACTCCTGCTCCGTGAGAAGGTTTTCGTTTTGATCGGCCGGGAGGGCCGGATAGCCGAAACCGGCCTGGGGAAGGATTTCCCCAGACCGGTTTCCTGGCGTGTGCGCCGTGTTAGCTGCGCACGCCGCGCTTGGTGACCATGCCGTAGACCAGCAGGACGATCAGCGAACCGGCGATAGCCAGCAGCCAGGTCTGCAGCGAGAAGAACTCCTGCAGGCCCGTACCGAAGATCATGCCGCCGATCCAGCCGCCCAGCAGTGCGCCAACAACGCCCAGCAGAAGTGTGATCAGCCAGCCGCCGCCTTGCTTGCCCGGGAGGATCGCCTTGGCGATGGCGCCGGCGATAAGTCCAAGAATCAAAAAGCCAATGAAACCCATTTTTTGTTCCTCTTCCTAAGTAAAGGAGGCTTCCGGATTCCGGAAGCACTTCGTCCTTCTCCCTCAATAGTAATCATGCTTACTATCATTTTGCCAACCCCGGAAAGAAAACAGGTGGCTGGGACGGGGTGCGCTCAGTGCCCCGTGGTGTCTGAATCGTTGCCCGCAGCCGGGCCTTCATCAAGAGTGGACAAGTCTGCCAGATCCTGCGGGTCCAACGCGAAATCGAACACGTCCAGGTTCTCCTGCATCCGGTCCGGATCGCCGGTTTTGGGCACGGCAACCAGCCCGCGCTGGACATGCCAGCGAAGCACCAGCTGGCTGGGCGTCTTCCCGTATTTTTCGCCCAGCTGCGCCAGGATGGGAGCGCCCCGCAGGCTTCCGCTGGAGCCGCCCAGCGGGCTGTAGGACTCTGTGATGATGCCGTGCCGGTGGTGGAATTCCTGCTCGGCGGTACGCGTGATGGCAGGGCTCAGCTGGATCTGGTTGACGGCCGGCACCACATCCGTCTCAGCCAGCAGCCGTTCCAGGTGGGCGGGCTTGAAGTTGGATACCCCGATGGAGCGGACCTTCCCGGCTGCCTGGAGTTCCTGGAAGGTCTTCCAGGTGGACACAAACTCGTTCCGGCCCGGGAGCGGCCAGTGGATCAGGAGCAGATCGACGTAGTCCAGTCCAAGGCGTTCCAGGGAGCCTGCCAGTCCTGCGGCGGCCTTGCCGTCCCCCTGGAATTCGCCGTCCAGCTTGGTGGTGATGAAAAGGTCGCCACGGTCCAGCCCCGCCGCGCGGATGCCTTGACCCACGCCCCGCTCGTTGCCGTATTTCACTGCCGTGTCGATGTGCCGGTATCCGGCGTCCAGGGCCTTGGCCACGGCAACGGCCGCCTGCTGGTCATCCAGCGGCCAGGTACCCAGCCCCAGTTGCGGGATGGCGTGTCCGTCGTTCAAGGGAATCAGCGGTGCAAGTGTCATGGCAACAGTCTCTCCCGGATCCCGTCAGTCCCGGAAGGCCCGGAGGATGTTGTCGGCGTTGTACTGCAGCGCCACCCGGGCGGCAGGGGACACCTGGTCCGGCCCCTTCTGCTGGGCCAGGAACTTAACGAACCGCTGCAGTGTCTTGGCGGCCTTGGCGGGGTCGCCGTCGGCAACGGAGCGGCCGGCCTGCTGGACGGTGGCGGTAAGCTGGCTGGCTACCGGCCCGCCGACGTCGCCCGATTCCACCAGGTCTTCCAGGACATGCTGCAGGGCCTTCACGCTGCCGGGCAGCCAGGCGGCCCGCAGGGGAACGCCGGCAAAGTCCATGTCCGAGGCCAGGTAGAAGTCCGTGTAGGACGGCTGGTTGTAGGTGGTGTTTTGTCGCGCCACCTCTGCGCGGTATTGCGGGTCGTGCATCAGGGTGTACAGCTTGTGGTTGGTGACCTCGGTGCTCATGTACATCCGCAGGGCGGAGCTGTCTGCGGTCCGGACCAGCATTTCCTCTCGCCAGTCGCCCACCACGTCCGCCACCAGGCTGGGGGTGCCCTTGGTGCCGTTGTTGGTGCGGGTATCGGTGGCGGTGAGCAGCCGGCCCCGCTTCCAGTCATCAATCGTGGGGGTCTGGTCACCCGAGCCGTTGATCAGCTGGGTGGTCATGTCCGCGGCCCAGCGGATGCTCATGTTGGTTCCGGGTGTTGCGGCGGAAATTTTTTCGCCGGCGGCCGACTGCATCCCGATGGCCCAGTTTTCGATGCCCGGAACCGAGGGGTCCACGTCGCCGATCATGCCCCGGCCGGTGTCCTTGCCGGAATAGTCCCCGAACAGGACCTGCCCGGTGGCGGCGTCCCGCATGGCGTAGCCGAAAGGGGCGTAGGTGGCCCCTTCGTGGACGGTGAAGATCTCCTTGCCGGGCCGGGCCGGATCGATGTCCGCCACGTGCATGGCGTCGCCGTGCCCCAGCCGCGCCTCCTGGCCGGGGGCGGCGCTGCCGGGCGGCAGAATGCCGGACGAGCTGTACAGCAGCGACCCGTCGTCGTCGAGCGTGGCGGAACCGTAGACAATCTCCTGCCGGCCGTCGCCGTCCACATCAGCGGCGCTGAGTGAGTGGAACCCCTGTGTGGTGAGTTTGCCGTACACAGGGTCGGTGCCGTCGCGGCCGTGCGGGGAATCGTTGAACGGGTTGGTCATGGGTGTCCAGCCCGAGTCGACGTCCCAGACGGGGGCCAGGTTCCGGCCGTCCCACGTATACGCCGCAACTGTGGTGCGCGTGTAGTAGCCGCGGGCAAACACGGCAGCTGGCTTTTTGCCGTCCAGGTAGGCGACGCCGGCCAGGAACCTGTCCACGCGGTTGCCCGGCTCAATGCGGGCCATGGCGTAATCGCCCCACATCAGGCCGTCGTCGTGCCGTCCCGGCTCGTAGGCAACCGTTTTGAGTTCCTTGCCCGTGGCACCTTCGAACACCGTGAGGTACTCGGGGCCCGAAACGATGAAGCCCTCGAAGGCGCGGAGGTTGTTCCGGGCGCTGCGGGCCGGCGCGTAGACGTCCATGAAGTAGTTGGTCAGCGACGCGGCGTCGACTTCCGAGAGCGGGTACCGGTACCGCGCCGGGATCCCGAAGGCTTCCTCCAGGGTGGCGGGCCAGCGGCCGGACTTGACCTCGGGATGAGCGGTCCAGCCCTGGAACGTGGCCACCATGTGCCGGTAGTAGTCGGCCGCGCTCATGCGGTAGTCGTCAGCGTTGGTGTGGCCGGCGGCCAGGTCCCCGGCCAGCAGGGTGATGAAGGATTCCGCGGCCACGCTGCCGTCCGCGTTGAAGTTGGTGCTTTTGGTGCCGGGAGCTGTTTTCATCATAAGTTCGGCGCGGCCGTCGCCGTCGAAGTCGTTGACCAGCAGCTGGGTGTAATGGGCGCCGGAGCGGATGTTCACGCCCAGGTCGATCCGGTGCAGGAGGGTGCCGTCCGCCTTGTAGGTGTCCACGTAGGTGTTCCCGGTGTAGCCCACCTGCGAGACGTCCTTTGAGTTGTTCGGGTCCCATTTGACGATGAATTCGTACTGCCCGTCGCCGTCCACGTCGCCCACCGAGGCGTCATTTGCCGAGTAGGTGTAGGCCTGCCCCGCGGGGGTGACGCCGTCGGCCGGCTTTTTCAGGGGAATGTCGACGAAATTGCTGTTCCAAGCGGTGGCGGGGGCGCTGGCGTCCACTTCCACGCCGCCGACGACGGCCCGCACCGTATAGGCCGCACCGGAGGTTCCGCTGGGGTCGAGGTAGTTGGTGCTGTCCGTGACGGTGGCGAGCCTGGTGCCATCCCGGTAGACGTTGAAGTCGGCGCCGGTCAGGCCGGTTTCTGACGAGCCCGTGGCTTCGGGGCCCAGGAGCCGCCAGCTCAGGAACACACCTTCGGAGGTGCCCGCGGCCACCAGGCCGCGGTCCAGCTGGTCCAGTTGGATGCCGGGATTTCCCGTTGCGGCGGAGGGCCCGACGGCGGACGCCGGGGCTGCCAGGCAGCCAAGGGTCAGTGCGGCGCCGAGTGCGCCGACGGAGAGGAGGCGCGCGGGTGTCCTTATCGGATTCATCAGTGAATCCTTTCAATCCGGAAATGGGAAAACGCTTCCCCAGTAACCTAAGGGGCCTGCGGGCACAATGCAACCCTTGCCGCAGGTCCTCCGATGAGGTATGTAAAACGTTGTAGAAGCCCGGGGTCCCAGGCGACACATAACGTCGGAGAACACCTCCTGGTTCCTACTGCGCTCCCGCTTCGGGGTGCAGGCTGACGTCCACGGCAGCCGTTCGCCAGGACGTGAAATGCACGGTGAGGTCATCGCGCGAAGGGGCGCAGCAGAACGGGCCCGCGGTGACGACAGCATCCGTCTCAAGCGGTGCCACCCGCACCAGGCGCCACGGCTCGTCGTCAACCCGGGCCCTGACAGTCAGAGCATCGCCGGACCTGCTGGCCCGGACAGTGACATGCCGGCCTTCCCAGCCAGGCACCGGAGACAGCGACCAGTCCGATGCTCCCCGCGTCACAACCGCGCCGAGGCTCTCCTCACCATCGCTCCACTCGATACCGGCCTTGATCCACGTTGCCTCATTGACACGGACAAAGATCCCGGCCTGGTCAAACTGGGCGGAAAAATCGAGATAAAAGGAGACCTCCACGGCCGTCTCCTGCTCAAAGGGCGCAAGGAGGGCGTGTTCGGTGTTGTGGATGAATCCATAGGAAGTGATGCGCCACGCATCACTTTTCTCGGCGGCGGTCACCCGCATGCCGTCCCCGGCAAACTCCACGCGGGCCGGTTTGGTTGTCCAGGTCCCCTCGGTCCAGGCAATATCAGTCATTGTGGCAACTCCTTTTTGGTGCGCAGTGAAGGCGTCAGGACGCACTGGAAAAAGCTGAGGATCTCCCGGCGGTTGGTACCAGGTGTTGCGGAGACCTCGATCCTAGGCGGACTCCCGGACCACCATTTCGGTGGGAATGGTGATGGCGGCGTGGTTTTTGCCGGCAATCACGTCCAGGAGCAGCCGGACCATTTCCCCGCTGATCCGTTCGAAGGGCTGACGGACCGTGGTGAGTGGGGGAGTGGCGCCCGCCGCGGCGGCGATGTCGTCAAACCCCACCACTGCCACGTCCTCGGGCGTGCGCCGGCCGGCGTCGTGCAGTACGTCCAGGGCGCCCAGCGCCATCAGGTCGTTTGCGGCAAAAACGGCGTCCACGTCCGGCACCCGTGCCAGGAGTTCCCGCATTGCCTTGGCGCCGCTTTCGCGGCTGTAGTCGCCGTTCGCCACCAGGGCGGCATCAAAGTGTTCCCCCTGGTGGGCGCGGTAGGCCTCCAGGCGCCGGATGCCGCCGGAGGTGTCCTGCGGCCCGGTGATGGTGGCAATCCGCTGCCGGCCGCCGTCGCGCAGGTACCGGAGGAGGTCAAGCGCTCCTTCGTAGTCGTCGGCCGCCACGTAGCCCATCTTCTTTTCGAACCCCAGGGGAACGCCGCAGGCAATGGCGGGGACGCCGGCGGCGATGATATCCGCGATGATGCCTTTCCTGCTGCCGTGTGAGGACACCAGCAGGACCCCATCCACATGGCCCGCGGTAAGGAAATCGGTGGCCCGGCGCTGTTCGTCGTCCGTGCCGGCCATGATCAGGACCAGCGGGATGTCATGTTCGGCCAGGGCATCCGCGGCGCCGCGCATCAGGACGGCAAAATTGGGATCCTCGAACAGCCTGTCATGCGTTTCGGTCAGCAGGAACGCCACCGAGTTGGCCTTGTTGGTGGCCAGGTTCCGGGCATGCGGGTTAACCCGGTACCCGGTTTTTTTGATGGCGGCGTTGACGGCGGCCAGGGCCGGCGGGCTGACCCAGTGCCCGCCGTTGAGTACCCGCGAGACCGTCCCGCGGGACACTCCGGCTTCCCTGGCGACGTCGTCGATCTTGGGCCTGGGCCGGCCCTGCGGTTGGTTCATTGTCAGAGCCTATCCAGCCCTAGGCCTTCACGGCGCCAGCAGCGAGGTCAACGCGCCAGTAGCGCTGCAGGAACAGGAACATGATCACCAGCGGAATGATGGACAGCAGCGCACCGGCCAGCACCAGGGTGTAGAGCGCCGGGGCAGTGGCGCCCTGGTTCAGCAGCCCGTTCAGGCCCACCGTCAGCGGGAACAGGGTGTCGTCGCCCAGCATGATGTACGGCAGCATGAAGTTGTTCCAGATGGCCACGAACTGGAAGAGGAAGATGGTCACCAGGCCGGGCAGCATCATGGGCAGGGCGATCCGGTTGAAGATGTACATCTCCTTGGCGCCTTCGGTCCTGGCTGCCTCGATCACGTCACCGGGCACCGAGGCGGCGGCGTAGATCCGAGCCAGGTAGATGCCGTAGGGGCTGATGATCTGCGGCAGCAGGACGGACCAGTAGGTGTTGGTCAGTCCCAGCTGGGCCAGCATGAGGTACTGCGGGATCGCGAGGATCACGCCGGGCACCAGGACGCCCATCAGCAGGACCTTGAAAACACCGTTCTTTCCGGGGAAATCGTATTTGGCCAGAACGTAGCCGGACAGCGCCGAAACCCAGGTGGAGAGGAGGGCGCCCACACCGGCGTAGAGGGCCGTGTTGAGCATCCAGCGCCAGAATACGCCGTCGCGGTAGGCGGTCAGCTCCACGATGTTGCTCCAGAGGTGCACGCTGGGGGTGAACGTGAAGGTGGAGAACAGTTCGTCGCTGCCCTTGGTGGCGGCGGCCACCACCCAGATCACGGGGAAGAGGCAGTAGAGCGCGCCGATGATCAGGATGCCGGTGGAAAGGTAACTCGGCTTCTCGCGGATTTCCGTGGGGATGGACACGGTCAGTTCTCCTGTCCGAAGGCCCGCTTCTGCACTACACGCAGGAAGAGGAAGGATATGGCAAAGGTGGCAAGGGCTATGACGATGCTGGTGGCGGCGGCGGAGTACACGTCATTGCGGGTGAAGGCGTCGCGGTACACCAGCATCAGCGGGGACCAGCTGGTGGAGAGGCTGTTGGCCAGCGGCCGGAGCGTGGTGGGTTCGGCGAAGACCTGCAGCGTGGCAATCATGGAGAACAGCGCCGTCATCACCACGGACGGAGCAATGATGGGGATCTTGATGCGCAGCGCGGTCTGGATCTCCGACGCACCGTCCAGCTTGGCGGCCTCGTAGATCTCCTGCGGCACTGCCTTCAGGGACGTGTACATAACGATCATGTTGAAGCCCACGCCGCCCCACAGGGCAATGTTGGCGATGGCGAAGATGATCAGGTCCGGGTTCAGTAGTGACGGCAGCGCGATGCCCAGTTTGTCCGCCACGAAGTGGAAGGGGCTGACGCCGGGCAGGTACAGGAAGCCCCACAGGAGCGAGCTGATCACGGCCGGGACGGCGTACGGCAGGAAGATGGCGGTCCGCGAGAAGCTGCCGGCCCGGGTCCGCCGGGAATCCAGGAGCAGCGCGAAAAGCAGGGCGAAGCCGAGCATCAGCGGGATCAGGATGGCCCCGTAGGTCAGCACGCGCAGCACGCTGGCCCCGAACTCGGGGTCCGTCAGGGACCGGACGTAGTTGTCGAACCCGGCAAACACCGTGCTCTGCGCGCCCTTGCCGAGGCCCAGGCCGCTGACCTTTTTCTGCTGGAAGCTCAGGACCAGCGTGTAGATGATGGGTGCTGCCATGAACAGCAGGAACAGGACAATGCCCGGTGCCAGCATCGCGTAGGGGGTCAGGACCCGCTGTTTGAAGTTCTTCGCCTGCCGGGGCCGCCCGGGGGCCGCGGTTTTTTCCGCACTGCCTGGCATGGTCGCTGTTGCCGCCATGGTGCACTTCCTTGGGTTGTTGGGGCCAGTAAGCCGGGAGGACGCTGCTGCGTCCTCCCGGCCGGTGGGGTTACTTGACCGTGAAGCCGGTCTTCTTCAGGTCCTCGACGGTGACCTGCTGCATGCTGTCCACGGCCTCGAGGAAGGCGCTCCGGGATTTGGCCTGCGCGGCCTTGGCGAACTGGTCGTTGTAGGCGTTGAAAGCGACATTCACATTGGGGCCGTAGTTGAAGGAGCCCACGTTCTGGGCGGCCTTGCCGATCACGTCGTAGAAGTCAGGCTGGTTGCTGAAGAACTCCGGAGCAGCGGTCAGCGCCGTCTTGGCCCCTTCGGTGTCCGCCGGGTAGATGTTGGACACCTTGACCAGGGCGTCAACGGCTTCGGGGGAGGTGTTCAGCCACGTGGCGAACTTCGCGGCTGCGGCCACGTTCTTGGATTGGGTGGTGACGGCGGTGGAAGAGCCGCCCCAGTTGCCGGTGGCCGGCTTCGCGGCATCCCACTGCGGCATGGGGGCCACTTTCCACTTGCCGGCCGTGGCGCCGGCGTTGCCGGCGAGTACGCCTGGGGCCCAGGCCGCGCTCAGCCAGCCCACCTGCTTGCCGCTGTTCAGTGCGGCGTTCCACTCGGGGGTGTACATGGGCTTGTTGTCGATGGTGCCCTGCTCCACGAGGCCGCCCCAGTAGCCGGCGACTTTTTCGGTGGGCTCTTCGGCGATCTTGACGCTCCAGGCGTCACCGTCGATGCCCCACCAGGATGCGCCGGCCTGCTGGGCCATGCCGGTGAACCAGCCGGCGTCGTTGGAGGAGAACGTCCCCAGGTAGGCTTCGGGATCTGCGTCGTGGATGGTTTTGGCTGCCGCGGCGTATTCATCCCAGGTGGTGGGCACGGCCAGGCCGAGGCCTTCAAAGATGTCGGCGCGGTAGTAGAACGCCATGGGGCCGGTGTCCTGGGGGACGGCGTAGAGGGCCTCGCCGCCCAGGGTCACTGAGTTCCACACGCCTTCGGGGAAGTTGTCCTTGGTCTCTTTGGCCTCGGTGTCAGCGAGGTCAACCAGCGCATCGGCGGCCACCAGGGTGGGGATCTTCTGGTATTCGGCCTGGATCAGGTCCGGCGCGCCGGAGCCGGCGTTGACGGCGGTCAGCAGCTTGGTGATGGCCGGGTCGCCGCCGTCCTGCTTGTTGACGGTGACGTGGATGTTGGGGTTTTTCTCGTTCCAGAGGTCCACCACCTTGTCCAGGTTGGGGGCCCAGGCCCAGTAGGTCAGTTCGACCTTCTGGTTGGGGTCGGTGTTCTGCTCCGCCGAGCCGGTGCCTGATCCTGTGGAACAACCTGCAGTGAGCAGTGCTGCGGCGGCAATCATTGCCACGGCGCCTGCACGAAATGACCTGCGCATTCCGTCCTCCTTGTCGAAAAGCTGAATGTGTCTCTGGCTGATTTTCACCGCTCATCCAACCGAAGCCGTATGACTGTGAGCGGTTCCAGTAATCCACATTAATGTGACCAATGTCAATAAGAACCGTCCTCTAGGCACAGTCAAATAGCTTGTGATATTACTGGGAGCGCACACAGTTCTAAGGAGATCACTCGATGACAGACGTCCTGCAGGCCCCCGCCCCCGCACCGGCGCCGTGGGTCCAGCGCCCCGCAGGCCTTTGCTATGGCGGGGACTACAACCCCGAGCAATGGCCCCGCGAGGTGTGGGTCGAGGACATCGCCCTGATGCAGGAAGCCGGGATCAACCTGGTCAGCGTGGGGATCTTCTCCTGGGTACTTCTGGAACCGCGTGAAGGCGAATACGATTTTGAGTGGCTGGACCACCTGGTGGACCTGCTGACCGATGCCGGCATCAGCATCGACCTGGGCACCCCCACGGCCGCTCCGCCGGCCTGGTTCTGGAAAAAGTACCCGCAGGCCCATCCCGTCACCCGCGACGGAATCACCCTGGGCAACGGCTCCCGCGGGATGGCCAGCCCCAGCTCCCCGGACTACCGCCGGGCCGCCGCCAACATCACCGAACAGCTGGCCCGGCGCTACGGGTCCCACCCGGGCGTGGTCCTGTGGCACGTGCACAACGAATACGGCGCCCCCGTCAGCGATTCGTACGACGACGCCTCCGTGGCCGCCTTCCGCACCTGGCTGGAGGCCCGTTACGGCACCCTCGACGCGCTGAACAGCGCCTGGGGCACCCTGTTCTGGGGCCAGAAGTACGGTGCCTGGGACGAAATCGACGCCCCCCGGCTCTCCGCCAGCGTCAGCAACCAGGGCCAGCGGCTGGACTTCGCCCGGTTCACCTCGAACGCCATGCTGGAGTGCTTCACCGCCGAGCGCGACATCATCCGCCGTCACGCCCCCAACACTCCTGTCACCACCAACTTCATGGCCACCAACTGCCTCTCCCCGGACTACTGGGCCTGGAGCAAGGAAGTGGACATTGTTGCCAACGACCATTACCTGGTGGCACAGCGCACCGACAACCACATCCTGCTGGCCATGGACGCCGACCTCACCCGGTCACTGGCGGGCAATAAGCCGTGGATGCTGATGGAGCACTCCACCAGCGCCGTGAACTGGCAGGGCCGCAACATCGCCAAGCGCCCTGGTGAACTGGCCCGCAACAGCCTTTCCCACGTGGCCCGCGGCGCGGACGCCGTTATGTTCTTCCAGTTCCGGGCCTCCCGCTACGGGGCCGAAAAGTTCCACTCCGCCATGCTGCCGCACGCCGGCACCGGTTCCCGGATCTGGCGCGAAGTCCTGGACCTCGGGGATGACCTGCGCAAGCTCAGCCCCGTCAAGGGTTCCACCGTCAACGCCCGGGTGGCCATCCTGTGGGATGTGGAATCCTTCTGGGCCCAGGACCTCGAATGGCGGCCCAGCAGCGAACTGGACCACCGGGAACGGATCGAGGCCTATTACTCGGTGCTCTGGAACCGGGGCGTGGCCGTGGACTTCGCGCACCCGGAAGCCGACCTTTCCGGCTACGACCTGGTCCTGGCGCCGGCTCTGTACCTGGTGGGCGATGCTTCTGCGGCCAACCTGGGCCGCTACGTTTCCGGCGGTGGGCACCTCATGGTGTCCTACTTCTCCGGCATCGTGGACGCCACCGACACTGTCCCGCCCGGAGCTTCCCCGGGGCCCCTCCGCGACCTCCTGGGCCTGGAAATCCACGAATTCCTGCCGCTGCGCGAACACCAGGCCGTTGAGCTGAGCAACGGCATGGGCGCGGGCACCATCTGGTCCGAGGAAATCCACCCCACCACGGCCAGCGTGGTGGCACGGTACCAGGACGGCCCGGCCGCCGCCGGCCCGGCCATCACCCGCAACAGCTTCGGTGCCGGCACCGCCTGGTACGTCTCCACCAACCTCGACGGCGGCGACCTGGCCGCCGTCGTGATGGCCGCGGTGACCGGGGCCGGCGTGCCTGCCGCGCCCACGCACCCGGCAGGGCTTGAGGTGATGGCCCGCAGTAACGGGGAGGACCGCTTCACGTTCCTGATCAACCATGCGGAGAACGACGCCGACTATCCGGCAGCCGGTCTGGACATGTTCTCCGGGGAACAGGTCAGCGGTACCGCCCACGTGCCTGCCGGCACCGTCCGCGTGATCCGGGCCCCCGAAGGAACCAGCTAGCACCACAGACCACCGGCCGGGACCAGCAGGTCCCGGCCGGTTTCCACGTCAAGGAGGACGCCCCGTGAAACACCCCCGCAGCATCGGCAGTACCCGTAAACGGCCACCCGGCCGGACGTTGGCCGCCATCACGGCCCTGGCACTGGCCGGCGTGCTGCTGGGGGCAGCGCCGGCAATTGCCGGCCCCGGCGGGAGCCCGGGCCCAGGCAGCAACCAAGGCAACAACCCGGGCCGCGGCAACAACCCAGGCACCAACCAAGGCAACAATCCGGGCACCAACCACGGCAACAACCCAGGCAGCAACCAAGGCAACAACCCGGGCCACGGCAACAACCCAGGCAGCAGCACCGGCCGCGGCCCGGCCGCCGTGGCCAACCCTGGTTTTGAATCCGGCCTGTCCGGCTGGACCACGGCAGGAGCCGCGGGCGCCGCCAAGGTGGAAGCGGGCGGCGCGGATTCAGCCAACAGGCTGACGCAGTGGCTGGAGTCGGCGGAAACGGTCACTACATCCCAGACCATTACCGGGCTCAAGAAGGGCTGGTGGACGTTCCGTGCAGCCATTAAGTCCGGTGGGCCCGTGAACTCGTCCAGCCTGGTCCTTACGGGCTGCGGGACCGGCGGCGCCACCGTGCTGCCTTCTACGGAGACGGATGACCAGTGGCTGAGCATTGCGGTCAGCGCCAACGTGGCCGGCAAGTGCACTGTTTCCGTCAGCACCACAGGGGCGGGCGCCTGGGCCAGCATCGACAATGTGAGCTTCACTGAGGGCAAGGTGGAGCGGACCATCCGCGGGGCCGATCTGTCCGGGGTGCCCAAGAACGAGGACCACGGGGCGGCCTATTTCACGGCCGCCGGCCAGCGGGTGGACCCGGTGCGGGCCTTCGCCGATGCAGGCACCAACCTGGTCCGGCTCAAGGTCTGGGTTGACCCTGCCGACGGATACAACCGCAAGCAGCAGGTGGCGGCCATGGCCAAACGGGCCCAGGCGCAGGGCATGCGGGTCCTGGTGGATTTCCACTACTCGGACCGATGGACCGACCCGGGGGCGCAAGGCACGCCCGCGGCGTGGACGGACTTGCCCGCCACCGAGATGGCGGCTGCGCTGTACGCGCATACAAAAGACGTGATGGAAGCCATCAGGGCAGCCGGGGTCACACCGTACGCCGCGCAGATCGGCAACGAGATCAACCCAGGGATGCTGTGGCCGCACGGTCAAACCTGGGATGTGGACGCCAGCGATAACGTGACGGGCGCGCAGTGGGACAACCTGGCGATGTTCCTCAAGGCCGGTACCCGCGCCGTCACCGAGGTCAGCCCGAGTACCAAAACTGTGCTGCACCTGACCAATATCAATAACGGCATTGGTGGCCTGACCTGGTGGTTCGACGAAGTGACGGCCCGCGGGGTTGCCTTCGATATTGTGGGTCTGTCCTACTACGGGTTCTGGCACGGCACCCTTGCCGATCTGCAGGAAGCAGTCAGCACCCTGTCCGGGCGGTACAACAAGGACGTCCTGGTGGTGGAAACCTCGTACCCGTTCACGCTTGAGGACAACCCGAACGCTCCGTGGGAAAACGTGGTGGCCAAGGCGTCGCAGCTGGTCAAGGGATACCCGGCCACACCTGCCGGCCAGGCCGCCAATTTCCGGGCCGTGCAGGATGTGGTGGCCTCAGCGCCGGGTGGCCGTGGGCTGGGCGCCGTGTACTGGGAACCGGCCTGGACATCCGTCCCGGGCAACGGCTGGGATCCCGCCGATCCCACTTCCGGCAACGCGTGGGAAAACCAGGCTGTCTTCGACTACGCCGGCAAGGCGCTGCCGGCACTGGCGGAATTCGGACCCGACGCCGGTGGCACCGGCCCGCTCCGGTAGGTCAACCAGGCTGGGGTTTCGCCGGCCTCCGGAACGCCCGACGGCGGCAGCTGCCTGCCGCCGTCGGGCGCCCATGAAGTGCTTCCGTTGCACACCGGGCATGGGCATTAACCTCCGGCTGGTCGCTGCCCGCTGCGGGCCCAGGTTGTCAGCCGGTCGGTGAGGTCCATATAGTCCTGGTTCAGGACCTGCGAGGCCGGGTTGGCGTCGAACCACGCCACGATCTCCCGGGCGCCGTCGGCGAACGGGATGGTGGCCGTGTAGTCCGGCACCAGTGCCTTGATCTTGGTGTTGTCGAACACCACCGAATGGGACCTGTCGCCCAGCAGGTTGGGTCCCAGCTCCGGGCTGGCGGCGGCGATGGTTTCCGAAGCCACATGGACCAGCTCCGGCTCGGCCACCCCGGCAGCGCGCGCGAACAACCGGTAGATCTGGTTCCACGGCAGGTATTCGTCCGAGGTGATGGTGTAGCTCTCACCCACTGCCTGTGGCCGGCCCAGCAGGCCCACAAAGCCCTTGGCAAAATCCTTGCTGTGCGTGAGCGTCCACAGGGAGGTGCCGTCGCCGTGGACCATGACGGGGAGTCCGGCGCGCATCCGGTGGATATCCGTCCAGCCGCCCACCATGGCGATCTTGGTGCGGTCGTAGGTGTGCGAGGGCCGCACCACTGTCACCGGGAAGTCGCGCTCGCGGTACGCAGCGAAAAGTACTTCCTCACAGGCGATCTTGTCCCGGGAGTACTGCCAGAACGGGTTCTTCAGCGGGGTGGACTCCAGGATGGGCAGCCGGGTAGGCGGCTTCTGGTAGGCCGAGGCCGAGCTGATGAACACATACTGGCCGGTCCTGCCGGCGAACAGGTCCACGGCCGCGGCCGCCTGGTCCGGGGTGTACGAGATGAAGTCCGCGACGGCGTCGAACCTGCGGGTGCCCAGCGCTTCCCGGACCGAAGCCCGGTTGCGGATGTCCGCGTGCAGTACCTCAACGCCGTCCGGCACCGGCCGCGCTGCGGACTGTCCGCGGTTGAGGACGGTGACCCGGTGACCCAGCGCCGCCGCGCGCTCGGTGGCCGCCGCGCTGATAACCCCGGTGCCGCCCACAAGGAGGATGCTCCGGGGCGCAACGGTGGCTGCTTCCGGCGCGAGTGGACTCACCATGCGTAGTCCTCCGGCGCCGTCTTGTGCCCCGGGAAAATGTCGTCGAGGCGCTTGAGGGCATCGGCGTCGAGCGTGACGTCCAAGGCCCGGATGCCGGCGTCGAGCTGGTCCTGGGTCCGGGGTCCCACGATGGGTGCCGTGACCGCGGGCTGGTGGAGCAGCCAGGCCAGGGCAACGTCGCCGGGTTCGTGGCCCAGCTCATCGGCGAAATCCTCGTACTGCCGGATCTGGTCCTGGTGCTTCTTCAGGGTTTCCAAGGCCCGGCCTTCTGCCCGGCGGACGCCCTGCTCCTGCTTTTTCAGAACCCCGCCCAGCAGGCCACCCTGCAGGGGCGACCAGGGGATCAGACCCAGCCCGTACTGCTGGGCTGCTGGAATGACCTCGAGCTCCACCTCGCGGCGGAACAGGTTGTAGATGGACTGCTCGCTCACCAGTCCGGTGTAGTTCCTGCGCCGGGCGGCTTCCTGCGCCTGCGCGAGGTGCCAGCCGGCGAAGTTGCTGCTGCCCGAATAGAGGATCTTGCCCTGTTGGACGGCCACCTCGATGGCCTGCCAGATCTCGTCCCAAGGGGTGTTCCGGTCGATATGGTGGAACTGGTAGACGTCGATGTAGTCCGTCTGCAGGCGCTTGAGGCTGGCATCGAGGGCCCGGCGGATGTTCAGTGCGGAAAGTTTGGACTCGTTGGGCCGGTCCGTCATGGTGCCGTAGAGCTTGGTGGCCAGGACTGTCTGCTCGCGGCGGCCCTCTCCCTTGGCGAACCAGCGGCCAATGATTTCCTCGGTCCAGCCGCGGTGGCCTTCGCCGCCGTAGACGTTGGCGGTGTCGAAGAAGTTGATGCCCTGCGACTTCGCAGAGTCCATGATGGCGTGCGCGTCGGCTTCTTCGGTCTGCGGGCCGAAGTTCATTGTCCCCAGGCAGAGGCGGGAGACTTTCAGGCCGGAGCGGCCCAGATGGGTGTACTGCATGGCGGGAATCCTTTGGTTGGGAGCTGTTAGAGCTGTGTGAAGGATGCGACGGCGGGATCGGAACCGATGCGGGCACCGGATTCCAGCGCCGTGAGGGCTGCCAGCTCGTCGGAGGACAGCTGCAGGGACGTCGCGGCGAAGTTTTCCCGGATCCGGCCCGGGTCCACCGACTTGGGAATGGCGATGGTGCCGGCGGCGAGGTGCCAGGCGATGACCACCTGCGCGGTGGTGGCGTTGTGCGCTGCGGCGATTGCCGTGACCGCGTTGCCGTTCAGGTCCCCGCCCTGGCCCAGCGGGCTGTAGGCCTCAACTGCGATGCCAAGGTCCCGGCACTTCGCGGCGAGGGCGGCCTGCTGGTAGCTGGGGTGCAGCTCGATCTGGTTCACTGCCGGGACGATCTCTGCGGTCTCCAGCAGGGTGTCCAGGTGCTCTGCGAGGAAATTGGAGACGCCGATGGCGCGGATCTGCTTGTTTTCGTACAGCCGCTCCAGTTCCTTCCAGGCCTGGACGTACAGGCCCTGTGACGGGACCGGCCAGTGGATCAGGTAAAGGTCCACGAAGTCCAGGCCCAGCGCCTTACGGCTGTTCTGGAAGGCCTCCTGGGCCCGGCCCTGTTCCCCGTTGCGCAGCTTGGTGGTCACGAAAATGTCCCCGCGGTCAATGCCGGTGGCGGCGATCGCCGCGCCCACCCCGGCCTCGTTCCGGTAGCCGGCGGCGGTGTCGATGTGGCGGTATCCGGCTTCAAAGGCGTCTTCGACGATCCGCTGCGTGTCTTCCGGCGGAACCTGGAAAACTCCGAGGCCAAGCTGGGGGATGGTGACGCCGTTGTTCAGTGTCAGCTCTGACATGGGTACTCCTTGGCTGGTGCTGGTGCTGGTGCTGGTGCTGGTGCTGGGGCGTGCTGCCGGGTGAATGGCTGCCGTTGGCTTGACGCCGAGAAAGCGGTTTCCGCTGGCTCACTCCTGAGCCTATGCACTTTTGGCCGCCAAGTCAGCAAAGCAGCGTGATTCTGTTTTTCCTAGGACTGCCAGTCCTACCCACGGGCGGTCCACACCCTTGCGGGCCGGGGCAGAATGGATGGCATGGGTCAAAGCGCCGAATTCGGATTGTTCCTCAAAGCCATGCGGTCCCGGTTGAGCCCGGATGACGCGGCGGCAGCTCCCACTGCGGGCGCGCGCCGTGTCCCTGGCCTGCGCCGGGAGGAAGTTGCACGGCTGGCAGGGGTCAGCACCGACTACTACGTCCGCCTGGAACAAGGCAGGAATATCCATCCGTCCCGTACCGTCCTGGCGGCCGTCTCCCGCGCGCTTCGCCTGGATTCCACCGAGCATGCCCACATGCTGGATTTACTGGAGAACTGTGCCGGCAGTGCCGCTGCCGGCGGCACAGGGGTCCAGGGCGTGCGGCCGGCACTGCGCCAGCTGCTTGGGGCCGTGGGGGAGGTGCCGGCCTTGGTGCTGGGCCGCCGCGGCGATGTCCTGGCGGGAAACCCCTTGGCGAACAGCCTGTTTGCTGACTTTCCGGCCATGCCGGCAGCCCAACGGAACCTCACGCGCTGGCTGATCCTCGATCCGGCGGCACGGACGCTGTTCCGGGACTGGGAGACCGTGGCCGCGGAGGCGGCCGGCGCGCTCCGGCTGGATGTGGGCCGGCACCCCAACGATCCACAGGCCAACCAGCTGGTGGGCGAGCTGGCCGTGAACAGCGAGCACTTCCGGCAGTGGTGGGCCGGGCACCATGTGGCCACTCCCTCGGCCGGCAGCGTCAGGCTGCACCACCCTGCTGTGGGACAGCTGGAACTGAACTTCGAAAACCTGGTCCTGCCGGACGATCCGGACCAGACGCTCAGGGTGTACTCGGCACGACCGGAGTCGCCGTCGTCGGATGCGTTGTTGTTGTTGGGGAGCCTCGGCGCGGAACCTGCCGCACCTGGGCGCGAGATGGCAGTTGACCGCAATCCCGGGCAGCGCGACTGCCGCGAAGTGCCATCTCGCGGGGGACCCGCGGCGGATTCCCCGCCGCCTGCACCCGATCGGTAACCGCGGACCGTCAGTTGCGCCGGCTGTGCGATTGGACAGCGGTGCGGCACTTTTCTGGCCTGCAGTCCATTGGGGCGCCGGGCGGCTCTTAATAAGCTGGAGGGACGCACAAAATTTCGCCGCCAAGGATGGTCTCAACGATGAAACGCATCGCCCTTTTGAAGGAACGCGCCGCAGCCCCGGCCGGTTCGTCCACCACCACCGGTTCCCACTGCCCGGCCTCCGGCCTGTGGAGCCCGGACCGCGACCCGCACACGGTCCTTTCGTTCTTTGAAGGACACGTCTTCCCGGCGTTCCAAGGCGTCCCCACGGTGTGGCGGCGGCGGACTGCCGGCAGCCTGGGCTGACCCGGGCACATACCCCCTCAAACATGCAAAAGGCCGTGGAACCAAAGGTTCCACGGCCTTTCAGCTTCCGCCGGACGTGGGCGTCAGTGCTCTTCCAGCCGGAAACCGAGCTTGATGGTCACCTGCCAGTCCGCGATTTTTCCTTCTTCAAGATGGCCGCGGATCTCCTTCACCTCGAACCAGTCGAGGTTGCGCAGCGTTTTGGAAGCCTGCGCGATCCCGTTGCGGACAGCGTCATCCACACCCTGGTCCGACGTGCCGACAATTTCAGAAATGCTGTACGTGTGGTTGGACAACTTCGCTCCTCGTGATCATCGTTGTTCCCGGTTGCGGGCCGTTCCTGAAGACTAGTGCCGCGCCGGCAGGGTTGGCCAGACCTTAGCCCGACGTTCCCCTTAGCCCGACGTTCCGTTGAGCACCACCACGTTGCTGTAGCGGACCCGGCGGCCTGCGGTCACCAGCACCGGCCCGGACTGCTGGACGTCCGAGGTGACGGTGAGGTCCCTGACCGTAGCGCCGTCCGCTGCCACCGTCAGGGTGGCGCCTTCGCTCGTGGTCAGGACCACGTCCGCGGCAAGGCCCGTGGCGCCGGCAAGCGTGATGTTCGGCCGGTCCGCCCACAGAACCGACGGCTCGTGGTAAGTCCCGGGGCTGACCAGCACCGTCACGGGACGGGGCTGTGCGGAGGGGATGGCCCCCACCGCTGCACGGATGCTGGCGTAATCGCCGGTGCCGTCCAAAGCAACCGTGACCACATCTGCCGGCCGGCTGACCGTTCCGCCCAGCGGTCCCGCCTGGCTTTTCACCAGCGCCGGAACGGCGGCCGCAGGCCAAAGCCCGTAGGAGTACTCCGGCACAAAAGCGTTTCCGCGCTCCTGACCGGAATTCCCCGTGCAGTCCTTGAAGATGTTGCCCCGTGCCACCAGGCCCCCACCCGGTCCCTGATGGTGCAGCGGGTTCAGGACGTCCCGGAAAAAATTGTTCTCCGCCACGATCAAGGCACCGTTCCGGCCCAGCATGCCGTAACTGGAGATGTCCTCGAGGTAGTTGTTGAAAACGTGCGACGCAGCGGTGTTGTCCAGGCTGGCGTTGCGCTGGTGGGTGTTCCGGAACCAGTTGTGGTGCAGGGTGATCCGGGTGACCACGTTCTGGGTCCAGCCTTCACCCAGGGCCTTGTTATGGTCCGCGAAAACATTCCAGGAGAGCGTGACGTTGTCGCAGTCCTTCCGGACGTCCACCAGGCCATCACCAAGCCGGGCGAAGTGCATGTGGTCCACCCAGATGTGGTGGGAGGTGTCCATCTGGATGCCGTCCCGGTCGTTGTCCGGGCGTTTGCCGATGAAGTCACCCGGGATGTAGGAATCCCGCACGGTGAAATTGCGGAAAATCACGTTGGCCACGTTAATCAGCCGGAACCCGGCGTTCACCACGGTGGCCCCGGCGCCTGCCCCCAGGAATGATTTGTTCGAAGCGACGGGAAGCTTCTCATACGCGGCAAACGCCAGCACCCCGTGCAGGATCACCACCAGCGGTTCCGGGCTGGCGGCGAACTCCCGCAGCTGGTCCGGAGTGGCGGCATGGACCACCCTGCCGCCCGCGCCGCCGGTGGTGGTGGCAACGCCATTCCCATTGATGCCGGCAAAGCCCACCGGCACGTCCGGCCAGGCCGGCCCGGCGGCGCTTCCGGCCGGTAGCCCGGCGTCGGAAAACCCGCTGGAACTGCCTGCGGAAGGGACCGGGGGAGCCGCGTGGGCTGCGGTTCCCCCGGCCAGCCCGGAAGCGAGGGCACCAGCTGCGAGGCCCGCTGCGGTCAGGACGGTGCGGCGGGGAACGCCCGCTGTTGCCATGTCAGTCATCTCAACCACGCCCCGCCGGGGTCCAGTCGCCGAGGAACGTTGCCACGCTGAGTGCGCCGGCGCCGTCGGGGCTGAGCTGCGGGTGGAATTCGTTGACGAACGCGCCAGGACCGGTGTTGTTGTACTCGGCAAACCGCCCCTCGTTCCAGGCATGGCCGCCCATGTCGGCCCAGCCCTGTTCGGCGATGTGCGCACCGAGGACGGAATCGCGGATGACGGCCATGGGGTGGGCGTCCGGATCACTGCTGGCGAACCACGGCCGGCCCAGGCTGACGGTGCCGGCAGCGGCGTCTGAGGTCAGGGTGCTGTTGATGATCAGGAAGCCATAGGGGTTTGAGTTTTTGGTGCTGGGCGCCACGATGTAGCCGTTGTTGGTGTTGCTGCCACGGTCCACGGAATGGATGGTGCAGCCGTCAAACACCGCGGTGCCCCGGCCGTAGAGGAAGTCCACGTCGCCTTCGACGTAGCAGTCCTTCAGGTAGGTCCGGGCGGTGGCATCGCGGCCGGTGGTGTCCGCCAGGTACGTGTCCTGGTTGCCCAGGAAGCGGGTGCCCTCGAACGTGACCTTGTCGGCAACGCTCCGCACCGCCAGCGCCTGGCTCCCGCCGTTGGCGGCTTCGTCGTAGGCGTTTTCCACCGTCAGGTTCTTCACTGTGGTCCCGGTGGCTGCGACGGTCAGGGTGGCGCTGCCCACGGCGCCCCACGTGCCGCCGAAGAATTTCGCGCCGCTGGCCGGGAGATCGTAGGTGATAACGACGTCGGACGGGTTGGCTGTTGCGCCCTGGATGGTCAGGTTGGGGCGGTCGGCCCAGACGTTGACCACTTCGCGGTAGACGCCGGGCTTGACGGTAATGGTGCGGGGCTTGGTGCTGCCGTGCGGGATGGAGCCGATCGCCGCCTGCAGGCTGCCGAAATCGCCGGTTCCATCCAGGGCCACCGTGATGGTGTCTGCGGTGTTGGGTGCGTTGTTCTCCCGCGGTCCCGCCCCGGCGCTGACGGTGTCCGGGACGCGGGCTGCGTCATCCGCCTGGTAGGCGTAGGACGCGGCGGGGTCAAAGGCGGCGCCCACGTTGTCTTTGCGGCCGCGGACTGATTCGAAGATGTTGTCCCGGTTGACCACCTCGGTGCCGGGGTCCTTGGCCACGATGGGGTCCTGGACGGCGGTGAAGTAATTGGCCTCCAGGACCACTTTGGCGTTGTTGCGGCCCATCATGCCGTACTGGCCGACGTCCTGCAGGTAGTTGTTGTACACGTGGGCCGCGGCGGTGTTGTCCAGGCTGAAGTTGCGCTGTGTGGTGTTCCGGATCCAGTTGTGGTGGATGGTCATCCTGGTCACGGCGTTGTCCGTCCACCCCACGCCCAGCGCCTTGTTGTTGTCGGCGAAGACGTTCCAGGAGTACGTCAGGAAATCGGAGTCCTTGCGGGTGTCGATCAGGCCGTCGCCCATCCGTTCGAATTTCATGTGGTCCACCCACACGTGGTGGGTGGTGTCGAGTTGGATGCCGTCCCTGTCGTTGTCGGGCCGTTTGCCGTCCCAGTCGCCGGGGATGTAGGAATCACGGACAGTGAAGTTCCGGAAAATGACATTGCTGACGTTGATGAGCTTAAAGCCGGCATTGACCACTTCGGCCCCGGCGCCCACCCCGATGAAGCTTTTGTTGGCAGCCACGGGTATCTTGACGTATTGCTCAGCGCGGATGGAGCCTTTGACGAAAATAACCAATGGCTCGACGGCGGCAGCATACTCCTGGAGCTGCGCCAGGGTAGCGGCGGTGACAATCCTTCCTGCCTGGCCACCGGTTGTTCCCGACAGCCCGTAGCCGGGCAGGGACGCAAAGCCATCCGGCGTCTGCTTCCAGGATGCCTCCGGTGGTTGGGCGGTCACGGCGGGGGCCAGTGCCCCCGCCGTATGGTCGGCGGGGGCCGCGGTGGCAGGCAGTGCCGGGAGGCTTCCCAGCATCACGACGGCGGTTGCAGCGCCGAGTAGTCGTCGCAAAATCATGCAAAACTCCTTCGTCGAGGTCCCGGCAGCCTCCAGCCGGGACCTGTCCAAATAAGGGGTGTTCAGTCAGTGATGCGTGCGGAGAAGCGGTGGGGTTATTTCAGTCCCGTGGTGGCAATGCCGTTGATGAGGTACTTCTGGCCGGCGATGAAGAAGCCGATGATCGGGGCGATGGACACCACTGACATGGCGAACATGGGCCCCCACATGCTTTGGCCTTCGGAGTCCATAAAGGCCCGCAGTGCCAGCGGAACGGTGTAGAGGTCCTGGTTCTGGATGTAGAGCAGGGGACCGAAGAACTCGTTCCAGGTGGAGATGAAGGTGAAAATTGCCGTGGTGGCCATGGCCGGGACGCAAAGCGGCATGATGACCCGCAGGAACGTCCGGAACGGGCCACAGCCATCGATCTGGGCGGCGTCGTCGAGTTCCTTGGGCAGGGCCTTCATGAACTGGACCATCAGGAAGATGAAAAACGCGTTGGTGGCCATGAAGTTCGGCACGATCAGCGGCAGGTAGGTGTCCAGCCAGCCCAGCTGGGAGAAAATGATGTACTGCGGGACCAGGAGCACGTGGCCCGGCAGCATCAGCGTTCCCAGCATCAGCGTGAAGAACAGTTTCCGGCCGGTGAACTCCATCCTGGCGAACGCGTACGCGGCCAGCGCGCAGGAGAAGATGTTGCCCACGATCGAGAGCACCACCACGATCATGGAGTTGATGAGGTACACGTGGAACGGCTGGTTCAGCGCAGTCCAGCCCTGCTCATAGTTGCTGAAGTCCCAGTTTTCGGGCCAAAGGCCCAGCTGCCTGAAGATGTCGTTGCTGGGCTTGAACGAGCTGGAGATGAGCCACAGCAGCGGGTACAGCATGACCAGGCCCACCAGGCAAAGGATCAGGTGGCGGGAGAACCGGGTTGCTTTGGTGCCGGACAGTGCGTCTTCCGGGTCGGCCTGCTTTGCTGCCTTTTCTTGTTTGCGCTTCGGGGGTAGTTCGAGGAGTGCCATGGGGTTGCCTTAATTGTCGTAGAAGACCCAGAACTTGGATGCGATGAAGTTGATGGCGGTGAAAATCGCGATGATCATCAGCAGGAGCCAGGCCATGGCGGAGGCATAGCCCATCTCGAATTCGGTGAAGCCCTTCTGGTACAGGTACAGGTTGTAGAACAGGGTTGAGTCCGCCGGTCCGCCGGTGCCGCCGCTCATCACATAACCCTGCGTAAAGGTCTGGAACGAGCCGATCAGCTGCATGATCAGGTTGAAGAAAATGATGGGGCTGATCAGCGGGATGGTGATGCTGCGGAATTTCCGCCACTGGGACGCGCCGTCGATCGAGGCCGCCTCGTAGTACATAGTGGGGACCTGCCGCAGGCCGGCCAGGAAGATCACCATGGGTGAACCGAAGGTCCAGACGTTGAGGACAACCAGCGTGCTGAGGGCGAATTCCGGGTCCGTGACCCAGGCCGGACCCTGGATGCCGAAGATGCCAAGGAACCCGTTGACGATTCCGTCGTTGCCGAAGATGTAGCGCCACAGCATCACGATGGCCACGCTGCCGCCCAGCAGGGACGGCAGGTAGTAGACGGAGCGGTAGATGGCCAGCCCCTGCAGGCCGCGGTTCAGGACCAGGGCCACCCCCAGCGCCACGGCCAGGGAGATCGGGACCGAGACAAAGGTGTAGATAAAGGTGACCTTCAGCGACTGCAGCAGCCGGGGGTCCTCGAACATGGCCTGGAAGTTGGCCAGGCCCACAAAGTTCGGTTCCGTGAAGAGGTTGTAGTCGGTGAACGCCAGGTACAGCGACGCGAAGAACGGAATGATGGTGAACAGCATTCCGAGGAACCACGGCAGCAGGAACAGGTAACCTGACCGCTGGTTCCGGCGGCGGGGGGTGCTTCGCCGCCGCTTGCCGGGATGGCCCGTGGCAAGTTCAGCGGCGGCGCCCGGGGCGGCTTTTGTCAGCACGGACATGCGTCAGGCTCCTGTCTGCGGCGCGGAAGAGGGACCGGAATTACTTGTTGATCGCTGCATTGCTCTTCTCGATGAAGGTTTTGGCAGCGTCGGCCGGCGTGACGCGGCCGAATTCGACTTCGGTGGCGAGCTGCTTCAGGGTGTCCGCCACAACACTGGCGCCCTTCGGGTAGACATATGCTGCGGGCAGCTCGTCTTCCTGGATGGCTGCGACGAGGTCCACAAACGCGGTGTCATCCGGACCAAGCTGTGACTTGATGGAGTCGGCGACGTCCGGGTTGATGGGCACGCCGCGCTGGGTCAGGGTCTGCGCAGCGCCTTCGGCATCGTTGATGAGGAAGTCCAGGAGCTTGGCTGCTTCCTCGGGGTGCTTGGACTTGGCTGCGACGGACCACAGCATGCTGGGATCAGCAGAATATCCGCGGCGTTCCTCAGTGGTTTCACCGGGCATACGTAACAGCACCACCTTGCCGCCGGCGGCTTCGTTGTAGGCCTTGAAGTTGTTGATGGGAATAATCTGTGAGGCGACGGTGCCCTTGGCCAGATAGGACTGCGCCGGGGATCCACCGATCTGCTCAAAGAATCCGGCAGGCGGATAGCCGCCGGCGGTCCGCAGGTCCACGCTGTACTGGAACCACTTCTCGATGGTTTCAGCACTTACGCCGAGTTTGTTGTCCTCGGTGTAAAAGTCCTCGCCACGCTGCCGGGCAAGGAGGATGGGTCCGGTTTCCGTGGCAACGTCGTAGCCGGCACCGTAGACCTTGCCGCCGGTTTTCTCCGTTATCTCGGTGGCGAACTTTGCGTAGTCCTCCCAGCTCCAGGTCTTGTCATCCGGAATGGCGACGCCGGCCTCATCCGTGATCGCCTTGTTCACCACCATGCCGATCGTGGTCACGCCCGTAGCAACCCCATAGAGCTTGCCGTCCACCTCGCCGCGGCCCAGGATGGTCTGCGGCACCTTGTCCAGGTTCACGCCGTCCAGGGACTTAACATCCGCCAGGGTGCCCCGCTGCGCGTATTCCAGCAGGCTCCGGTTGGCCATGTTCAGCACATCCGGGGGATTACCGCCGGCAAAACGGGTGGCCAGCTTGTCCGCGTAGGGTCCGCTGTCCTGGTATTCGCTCTTGACGGTGATGCCGGGGTTCTTCTCTTCGAAGATCCGCAGCGCGGCATCTGTCATCTTGGCGCGGTTGGAATCACCCCAGTAAACGAAGTTCAGTTCCACGTTGCCGCCTGCCGAGGGGGATGAGCCGCCCCCGCAGCCGCTGAGTGCAAGCCCTGCAGCGGTCAGTGCCGCACCGATGAACAGCCGGCGGGGCATGCCCGCAGTGGTTGCCTTCTTCATTGAATGACGCCTCTCGTTGGTTGCCCCTGCTTGTAGGCGGATTTTATATAAAGCAGAAAGTTTCTGATGCATTGAGCTGCATAGTGAGATTCAGACCCGCGTGTACGGAGTGCAAAACTC
Source organism: Arthrobacter sp. Leaf141 (assembly GCF_001424565.1). GTDB lineage: Bacteria > Actinomycetota > Actinomycetes > Actinomycetales > Micrococcaceae > Arthrobacter. The sequence goes on along the minus strand of NZ_LMOL01000045.1, from coordinate 40,692 downwards.
CCGGTAAACGATTTCTAGCAAGGAAAGACTGTGACTGTCAACACTTCATAACAAACTAGCCGAAATCATATATCGGAAAGTTTCTAGGGCTATTGCCGTTTTCTTTCTGAGTCTTTAGGCTGTTTCAAACATCCGGGATGCACAAACCAAAGGAGGCCCGATGGACCTGCCCGGCGAAAGCCTTGCCGGCCTGGCAACCCATAACGGCGGCAGCGCGCTGCCGCCGCTCAGCTCGCCCCGGCCCTACCTCCACCCCATCCGGTCGCTTGCCGGAACCGTACTGACCGACGCTTCCCCGGCGGACCACGCCCACCACTTGGGACTGTCGATCGCCGTCTCGGACCTGAACGGCACCAACTTTTGGGGCGGCTCAACCTTCACAGCCGCGAACGGGCCCCAAATCCTGCCCAACCACGGGACACAGCGTGCGGACGGCTGGACGGCAACCAGCCCGCCAGGATGGACCAGCGCGACAGGCAACCCGGATACACCCCACGCTGCAGGCTTCGAGGGCGCGCTGACTTGGCTTTCGGAGCACGGGAACGAACTCGCCGTGGAACGCCGCAGGATCAACCAGTACCCGCACCCCAGTCCCGGAACGTGGTGCCTGTCCGTGGACTCGGCCCTCACCCCCGCAGGTTCCGTGCCGCGGCTGGAGGTGTCGTCGTCGGCCGTCAAGGGACGAAACGGTGCCGGCTACGGCGGCATTTTCTGGCGCTTTTCCGCCAGCAGCACACCACCCACCGTCCTCTCGGACCACGGGGCCGGAACCGAAGCTGCGCATGGTTCGCTCTCGCCGTGGCTGGCCATCAGCCTCACCGTGGCCGGCGCACCGGTCAGCGTGGTGCTGGCGCAATCCGCCTTGATCCGGCCCTGGTTCATCAGGACTGAGGGCTACATCGGCGCCGGCCCGGCCGTGGCCTGGTCAGCCAAAGCCGCCGCGGACGCCGACACCCCGCTGGTCCAGGACCTGCACGCCGTCATCCACGACGGCACCCTCCACACGGCCAGCCAGGCCCTTGAACTCCTCCGGCACCACCCCGGACTCCATCCCGAACGCCAGCCCGACAGGACATCATGACTTCCCGGAACGCCGTCCCCGTTTACAGCAACCCCATCCTCAACGCTGACTGGCCCGACCCCGATGTGGTGCAGGTCAGGGGCGTGTACTACCTCATTGCCTCAAGCTTCAACCGGGTCCCGGGACTGCCGGTGCTCCGCTCGCGGAACCTCGTGGACTGGGAACCCGCCGGCCACGCCCTGGCGCAGCTGCCGCAGGCCAGCCACTATTCCCTGGTCCGGCACGGCAGCGGCGTCTGGGCCCCAGCCATCCGCCACCACGCGGGCCGGTTCTGGATCTTCTACCCGGACCCCGATCACGGCATCTTTGTCCTCAGCGCCGAAAAGGCAGAGGGTCCCTGGTCCGCCCCGCACCTCCTATACCCCGGCCGGGGCCTGATTGACCCGTGCCCGCTGTGGGACGACGACGGCGAGGCCTACCTGGTCCATGGCTGGGCCCACAGCCGGATCGGCGTCAAAAACAGGCTCACCGTGCACCGTATGAGCCCGGACGCCAGCCGCCTCCTGGACCACGGCACCCACGTCATCAACGGGGCTGACCTGCCGGGATTCACCACGCTGGAAGGGCCCAAGTTCTACAAGCGGGACGGCTGGTACTGGATCTTCGCCCCGGCCGGCGGAGTGGCCACCGGCTGGCAGTCCGTGTTCCGGTCCAGGTCCCCGTTTGGCCCCTACGAGGAGCGCCGGGTCCTGGAGCAGGGCGCTTCCGCGGTCAACGGTCCGCACCAGGGCGCCTGGGTCACCACGCCGCTGGGCGAGGACTGGTTTGTGCATTTCCAGGACCGCGGCCCCTACGGGCGGGTGGTCCACCTCCAGCCCATGGGCTGGGACGGGGACGGCTGGCCGTGGATGGGGGAGCAGGCGGCCGACGGCGGACCGGGAACCCCGGTAGCAACCCACCCGTACCCGGCGGGTACTTCACCGCGGGACGTGGCGCCGGAGGGCAGCGACGACTTTGCTTCCCCGTGGCTGGGCCAGCAGTGGCACTGGCAGGCCAACCCGCGGGAGGCGTGGTCCGCGACGCCCGGCGGCGGGCAGCTGGTACTCCGCCCGCAGGCCAACGATCCGGTCAACCTGCGTGAACTGCCCAACGTCCTGGGCCAGATCCTTCCCGGCACACCTTCCACGTTCACCACATCGCTGGAACTGCGGGACGTTCCTGTTGGAACCCGGGCGGGTGTGGTGGTCCTGGGCCAGAAGTACGCCTGGCTGGGAATCGTGCGGACAGCAGACGGTTTTGTGTTGGGGGCGGGAACCGGCGGGGAGGGGCCGCAGGAAGAATCCCTGGGCCGGGCCGTGCAGTTCGCAGGTCCCCGGATTGAGCTGCAGATCAGGACCGACGGCTCGCCACGGTCCACCTTCGCGTGGCGGGCAGCCCCGGGAGACCCCTGGGAAGTCCAGGGCTGGAACTTCAGCGTGATGCAGGGCAAGTGGATCGGTGCCGAGCTGGGCATCTTCGCCACCTCACCCCTGGGTTCGGCCGAAGGCGGCAGTGTTATCGTGGGACCCGTGCGGGTGGATACTGCGCCCGTGCGCCGGGCCTCCGCCCCGCAGCTTGCCGTTGCCGCCACCATATGAACCCAAGGACTGCCCCGTTGACCGCCACCCCGCGTCCCAAGATCGCAGACGTCGCGGCAGCCGCAGGAGTTTCTGTACCTACGGTCTCCAAGGTCCTTAACGGCCGCACCCACGTCTCCGATGCCACCCGGGCCAAGGTCCAGCAGGCCCTGGCGGACCTTGACTACTCCAAACGCAACACCCCCGCAGCCCAGCCGGGCATGCTGCAGCTGGTGGTCAACAATTTCGATTCCCCCTGGGTCCTGGAAACCATGGCCGGGGTGGAGTCCGCCGCGGACCGGCTGGGCTATGCGGTGGCGTATTCGCGTGCCGAACACGCCACCGCCGAGCGGTGGCGGAAGCTGCGCGAGCCCTCCGTGAACCGGTTGGACGGCGTGATGCTGCTCGCGCCGCGGCGGGGTTCACCCCTGGTGACAGCACTGCGAAGCCTGCGCATCCCGGCCGTGGCCATCGACCCCGAGGGGTCCGAAGGCCTGGCAATCCCCAGCGTCAGCCCGGCGTCGTTCTCCGGCGCGCTGGCCGCCGTTGGGCACCTCCTGGCCCTGGGACACCGGCGGGTGGGCATTATCACCGGCCGGAACCACAGCCCGGGGCACGGCCGCGCCCGGTACGCGGCCTACGCGGCCGCGCTGCACGAGGCCGGCCTGCCCGTGGCGCCGGAACTGGTCCGCGACGGCGACTTCAGCACCGAGTCCGGCATGCGGCTGGGCGCCGAGCTGCTGGATCTGCCGGAGCCGCCCACCGCCATCTTTACCGGCAGCGACCTGCAGGCGCTGGGCGTGATGAACGCCGCGGGCCAGCGCTCGCTGCTGGTTCCCCGGGACCTCAGCATTGTTGGTTTCGACGACATCGCCCAGGCCGCCCTGACCTCCCCGCCGCTCACTACCGTCCGGCAGCCGCTGGCGCAGATGGCAGCCATGGCGGTGGGCATCCTGACTGAGCAGCGCGAAGGCACGGTGTCGGCGGCCCCCACTGCCCTGGAGGTAGCCACCGAACTGGTGGTCCGCGGAACCACGGCCCCGCCGTCCCGGTAACCTGCCGACCCGGCCAGCTATCAAAGGCCGGTCCCAGCGGACCAGCTCCAGCTCCCGCAGCCGGGTCAGGACCAGGCCGGCGACGGGATCGGCGCCTGACTCCCGCGTGGCCGATCCGCCCCTAGCTGGACCCGAGGACCAGGTTCCGCAGGTCATCCAGGGTCTGCTGCATGTGGGCGTCCATGGCCTCCCGGGCCCGCTGCGCATCCCGGGCCTGCAGGGCCTCGGCGATGTTCTGGTGGTGCCCGATGGCATGCTCCTGGATGGCAGGCACTGCTGATGTCTCCGTCCGGCGCTTTTCCAGTACCCGGTGCAGCGGCTCGAACAGCACCGAAACAAACACGTTGCCAGAGGCGTGCAGGATGATGTCGTGGAACGCCAGGTCCGCCTCCACAAAAGCGGCCACATCGTTGACGTGGTGGGCGGCCCGCATGGCGGTGATGTAGGCGAACAGCGAGTCCACCTCGGCCTCGGCGATCCGGCCCGCCGCCAATTCGCAGGCGCCCGTTTCCAGCATCCGCCGCAGTTCAATGAGCTGGATGGAGGACTCGGCCTCGTCCCTGCCCTCGGAGGCGGCCCGCAGCACCGCTTCCAGCGACGCCCACCGGTTCAGCGGATTAACAAACGTCCCCCGGCCGCGCTCCACGCTGAGGATGCGCTGCGCCTCAAGGGTCTTCATGGCTTCGCGGACGGTCATCCGGCTGACATCGTGCCGGGCGCTGAGCTCCAGCTCGCCGGGGACGGTGGATCCCGGTGGGAATTCGCCGCCGATGATACGGTCCAGCAACTCGTCCGCCACTACGCCAACCAGTGACTTCCTGGCCATGCTGCCCCCGATCGCTGCCGTGGGCGTACGCCCCGCGGTATGTCAGACAAGTCTACTTGCGCGTTTTTATGTCCTGTGCCACACTAACATTCAAATGTTAGATGTCAGACATCTTACAGGTCGATAAAACGGGATCCGCCGTGCCGGATCACTACACAACGGAGTGCATTGTGACGCTTGAAGTTGACGTTCTGGCTGCCTACCCGCCGGAACTCGAGATCCCCGCCGCGCTGGTGGCCAGGACCGTGGCCGAGTCGAATGCCGGGGCGCCCCGGATGCTTGTAGTGCTCGACGACGATCCCACCGGAACGCAGTCCGTGGCAGATTTGCCCGTGCTCACCCGCTGGGAAGTGTCGGACTTCGCCTGGGCTTTCGGGCAGGCCAAACCGGCCGTCTACGTCCTCACCAACACCCGCAGCCTTGACCCGGCCGAGGCCGCTGCACGCAACGAGGAAGTGGTCCGCAACGCCCTCACCGCCGCGGGTGCCTCCGATCCGCAGTCCGGGCCGGCCCTGCAGCTTGGGTTCGTCAGCCGCAGCGACTCCACCCTCCGAGGGCATTACCCGCTGGAGCCTGACGTCATCGCCGCCACCGTGGCCAACGTCAGCGGGAAATCGACGGACGGCGTGGTCCTGGTTCCCGCCTTTCCCGACGCCGGCCGCATCACCATTGGCGGCGTCCACTACATGCGCGGCACGGGCGAGGCCGCAGGTACGCTCATTCCCGTCTCCGATACCGAGTTCGCCAGGGATGCCAGCTTTGGCTTCAGCACGTCGGTGCTGAAGGACTACGTGGCGGAGAAGTCGCAGGGCCGGTTCCCCGCCGGCTCGGTCATTGTCCTGGACCTGCACACCATCCGCGCCGGCGCAGCAGCCAACGACCCCGCAGTCTCAGCAGCGGCCATCGCCGACGCACTCGACGCCGCCAATGATTCCACCCCCATCGTGGCGGACATCGTCACCGAGAACGACCTCCGTGCCCTGGCCCTTGGCCTCGACGCAGCCGAACGCCGCGGCAAAAAACTCCTGTACCGGGTGGGCCCGCCGTTCGGCAGGGCCCGGATCGGCCAGGAGATCCGCGCGGAACTCAGCGGCGGGGAAGCCTTTGCCGGCCAAAACCCTTCCGGGGCCGGCGGCCTGATCGTGGTGGGCTCGCACGTGGGCGTCACCACCCGGCAGCTCAAAGCCCTCACGGAGCAGCACAGTTCTGCCCGCATCGTGGAAATCGACGTCGAGAAGCTCCTGGGCGGGGACGCCGCCGCACACCTCGACAGCACGGTGGAGACTGTCGTCGAAGCCCTCCACACCGGCGACGTCATTGTCCACACCAGCCGCCTGCTGATCAGGACGGACGACCCCGCCGAAAGCCTGCGGATCGCCCGCACCGTTTCCGCCGCCGTCGTGGCCGTGGTCAACCGCACCCTGAAGACGTTCCCGCCCCGCTTTGTGATCGCCAAGGGCGGCATCACCTCCTCGGACGTCGCAGCCCACGGCCTTGAGATCCGCCACGCGATCGTCCGCGGCCCCATGCTGCCGGGCATCGTCTCCCTCTGGGAACCGGTGGACGGCCCCGCCAAGGGCATCCCGTACATCGTCTTCGCCGGCAACGTGGGCGACGACGAGTCCCTCGCCCAGGTCACCCGCAAACTCAGCACCACCTTCTAATACCCACAGGCTCCTAACCCCGTCCCGCAAAATTCACCGGAGAACACCATGACCAGCAATTACACCGTCACCGTCCTTGGCCTTGGCGCCATGGGCCTGCCCATGGCCACCCGCCTCGCGTCCAAGCTCACGGTCCACGGCTTCGACATCGCCGAACCCCGCCTGGAGCTGGCCGCTGAAGCCGGCATCGCCACCTTCAGCACCGCCCGCGAAGCCGCCAAGGGGGCGGACGCCGTCCTCCTGGCCGTCCGCAACGGCGAACAGCTCAACGACGTCCTCTTCGGCGAAAACGGCGTGGCCTCGGTCCTGGAACCGGGCGCCGTCGTCATCCTCGGCAGCACCGTGGGCACCGAAGCCATCCCGGCCACCGTGGCCAAACTGGCCGAATACGGTGTGGAGCTTGTGGATGCCCCCTTGTCCGGCGGGCCCAAGCGCGCCGGCGAAGGCGACCTGCTGATCGTTGTTGGTGCGTCCCCCGAAGCCCGCACCAAGGCAGCCCCGGCCCTGGAACTGCTGGCCTCCACCCTGACCGTGGTGGGCGACAAGCCCGGCGACGGCCAGGCCCTGAAGACCGTTAACCAGCTCCTCTGCGGCGTCCACATCGCCGCCGCGGCTGAGGCCATGGCCCTCGCGGATGCCCTGGGCCTGGACCAGGCCAAGACCCTCGCCGCCCTCGAAGCGGGTGCAGCCGGCTCCTTTATGCTCTCCAACCGCGGCCCGCGCATCCTTCAGGCCTACTCCGAGGACGGCGCCGAGGTCCTGTCCCGCCTGGACATCTTCGTCAAGGACATGGGCATCGTGGGCAAAGCCACCCGGGCCGCCGGCCTCGCAGCGCCGGTGGCTGCCGCCGCGGAACAGCTTTACCTGCTGGGCCAGGCCCAGGGCCTCGCCGCCGCCGACGATTCCGCCGTCATCAAGGTCGTCGCGCCCACCAAGCGCAACAACTAAGCGCAACCCCCACAACGTACGACGACGGCGGTCCCCCCTCCGCCGTCGTCGTACCCCCACCAGAAATTCCCAAGCGCCTGATCGCCCGTCTTCTGGAAGACTGGCACGTCAAAGGAGACACCCCTCATGAACCATCCGATACTGCCGCTGCTGGTGCGGGCGGCTGATGCGCCCGCCATCAAACCCGCCGTTGAGCTCGGCACCCCGCTGCTGCTGACCATCGCCGCGCTCGGCATCGCCGTCCTGCTGGTAATGATCATCCGCTTCAAGATCCAGGCGTTTGTGGCCCTGCTGACCGTCAGCATCATGGTGGCCGTCGCCGCCCAGATCCCGCTCAAGGACGTCTTCACCGTGGTGGCCAACGGTGTGGGCAGCACCATGGGCAAGGTGGCGCTGCTTATCGCCCTGGGCGCCGTGCTGGGCCGCATGATCGAGGTATCCGGCGGCGTCCAATCGCTCGCGACGCACTTCACCAACAAGCTGGGCGCCAAGCGCGTGGCTGTGGCCCTCACCGCTGTTGGCTTCCTGGTCGCCATCCCGGTGTTCTTCGAAGTGGGCGTCATCGTCCTGGTCCCCATCGTGTATGCCTTCGCCAAAATCGCCAAGGTGCACCCGGTCAAGTTCGGCCTGCCCATGGCCGGGATCATGCTGTCCATCCACGTGGCGGTCCCTCCGCATCCGGGCATTGTTGCCGGTGCCGGCGTGTTTGGCGCGGACATTGGGCTTATCACCCTCATCTCCTTGATTATCTGCATTCCGCTGGGCTTCCTGTCCTACTGGGTGGCCAGCATCATGAACCGCAAGGACTACGAACTCCTGCCCTCGGTCAAGGCGCAGGTTGAGGAATTCGGTTCGGATGCCCTGGTGAAGGTGGGCCATGACGGCCCCGGCGCCGCCACGCAGGCCCCGCCCCGGCCCGGTCTGATCATCTTCCTTATTGCCGCCCCCATCGTGCAGATCCTGCTCGGCACCGTTGGCACCCTCACCATCCCCAAAGACAATTCCTGGTATGGCCTGGCCGCGTTCGTCGGCAACCCGTTTTTCGCCCTGCTGGTGGCCGTGGCGCTGTCGTTCTTCCTGCTCGCCGTGCGCCGCAACTGGTCGCTCAAGGAAACCGGTGAAATCTTCGAAGGTGCCCTGCCGCCCATCGCTTCCATCCTCATGGTGGTTGCTGCCGGTGGCGTGTTCGGCGAGGTACTCAGGACCTCCGGCATCGGCGCGGCGCTCTCCCAGACCCTGGACCACCTGGGCCTGCCCGTCATCGCCCTCGGCTTTGTCATCTCCCTTGCCCTGCGCGCAGCCCAAGGCTCCGCGACCGTCGCGATTGTCACCACCACCGGGCTGCTCACCTCCGCGGTGATGGAGGGCGGCTACACGCCTGCGCAGATCGCCGTCATCGTTATCGCCATTGGCTTCGGCTCACTTGGCCTGTCCCACGTCACGGACGCCGGTTTCTGGACAGTGGTCCGGTACTACGGCCTCACCGTCTCCGACGGGCTCCGCACCTGGACCGTCCTCACCACCGTCCTGGGCCTTGCCGGCTTCGCGCTGACCTTTGTTGCCTGGATCCTGGTGGGAGGCCTGGGCGTCTGATGCGTACCCAACTCGACCACCTGGTCACCTCTGCCCTGCAGCAAGGCTCGGCAGTGCCGGCCTTCACCTGCTACGACTTCACCACAGCCCTTGCCGTGGTGGGTGCCGCGGAGGAATCCGGCCGCGGCGTCATCCTGCTGGTGGCCCCCAGGACCGCCGCCACCCGCAACGGGCTGCGCCTTATCGCAGCACTCCGTGGCCTGGCGGATGCCGCCACCGTCCCGGTTGCCGTGCAGCTTGACCACGCAACGGACCTTGCCGTGATGGCCGGCGCCGTGGCTGCGGGGGCGGATTCCGTCCTCGCTGACGGCTCCTCCCTGCCCTTTGAGGAAAACATCGCTTTGGTGCTGGCAGCCCGGGCCCTCCTGGGCCCGGATGTGGTCCTGGAGGCGGAGTTGGGTGGCCTGGCCGGAGACGAGGACCGCGCATTCGGCGATGACGCTGCCGGAGTGGATATCGCAGGCCTGACCGATTCGGCCCAGGTTGAGGAATTTGTGTCCCGCACCGGCGCCGGATTGCTGGCTGTGGCCGTGGGCAACGTGCACGGCAAATACAAGGGCGAACCCCGGCTGCGGTGGGACGTGCTGCAGGACATCGCCGTACGGACCCACATTCCCCTGGTGCTCCATGGGGCCTCCGGCATTCCCGCTTCGGAACTGGTGAAAGCCGCCGCCATGAACGTGGGGAAGGTGAACTTCAACACCGAGCTCCGCACTGGAGTGCTGGCCACCCTGCAGGAGCAGCTGCCCGCTCACCGGGCCGACGGCGAAAACCTGCAGGCCCTGCTGGGCCGCTGGGACCGGACGGCGTCAGATTTCGCCACCGGCACGTTGGAGACACTGAGCAGGTAGGGACACCACCGTTGGTGCAGGGAGGCTAGGATCAAGCCATGATCCTGGCCTCCCTTGTCTTCGTTTTCCTGGCAGCAGCCCTGCACGTTTATATCTTCACGCTGGAGTCGGTGAACTGGACCAAACCCGCCACGTGGAAGCGCTTCAACATCGCCTCCCAGCAGGACGCCGAAACCACCAAGTCGCTCGCCTACAACCAGGGTTTCTACAACCTGTTCCTGGCGATCGGCGCCTTCATCGGGCTTGCCCTGGTGGCCTTCGGTGGCGACGGCTCGGCGCAGGACGTGGCCGGCTGGACCCTGGTCTTCGCTTGCTGCGGCTCCATGCTGCTCGCCGCCCTGGTCCTGGCACTGAGCGGCAAAAAGAACCTCCGGCCTGCGGTGACGCAGGGGATCACCCCGCTGATCGCCGTCGTGCTTGGCCTGATTGCCGTCACGTCCTAGCGTTGCCCGCCGTTCCGCCGCGCCGGTGAGCATTGCCAGCGGGGCCAAGTAGTGCCACTGTCGAACCATGACCGAGAACACCATGTCCACGGAAGACACCTTTGCGCCGGACGTAGCGCTGGCCCGCAATGACGCGGACCACCGCTACGAACTGCATGTGGGAGGAACCCTCGCCGTCCAGTCGTTCTTCGAGGACCAGCCCGGACACGTTGACTTCATCCGCACCGAAACCTCGGCAGGGTTCGAAGGCCAGGGCCTGGGCAAGGTCCTGGCGCATTTTGCGCTGGACGATGTTGTGGCCACCGGAAAGCGGATCATTCCGCATTGCCCGTTTATTGCCGGTTACCTGCGCAAGCACGAGGGCTACGGCCAGTTTGTGGACTGGCCGGAAAGCTGACCCTACGGCGGGTCAGGGCAGTTCGTCGGCCGGACCGTCGATGGTGAACCCGCAGGCGCAACGGTACGTGACCGCCCTTTCTGCCATGGCGGCGCTGTCAGCGGGGCCGCCCTGCTCCTGCAATGCCAAACGGTCCGCCGGCATCCCACGTTGAGCCGGCCCGTCCCCGACCTGCATCGGAGCGGCAATATCAACGTGCACTGGTTCGCGGATGGGGGAGGAGCCCGGGTCCACCCGCTGCATGGGTGTCCTGCAATGCATCCGGGTGCTGAGTGTGGCCATCAGCTCCACGTCCACCGGTCCGGCCGGTACCTCCGGACTGCCCGGAGGGTCGGGGAGTGGTGCCGCCAGAAGGGGCTCTACGGTGCTGGGCATGGTATTTTTCCTTGGGCTTCTTCACGGGCCTGCCGGCGTTGGCAGGGCCCGCCGCGAACTGCTTGCGGAGCTTTGCGCTTCCAACAAGCCAAGCATGCTTAGTACCTGCGGCCAAATTGCGGCCGCCACTAGGTCCTTCTTCGCCCGCTGCGGGGCGCGGGAAAGAGGGTCGTTGCCGTTGCGCCGGGTTCAGCCCCGGCGCCGCTGCCATTGGAAGGCATGCCAGAACAACAGCACCATGGCCGTCGCCAGCCCCGAGACGATGAGCTGCGGACTGAAAGACATCAATAGGTAGGCCAGGGGCGGGCCGTTGGTGGATCCGAAGGACATGACGGTTGTGCCGGCTCCGCCGAACAGGACAGCCAGGCCGCCCACCACCAGGGCTGCGGCCAGCAGCCAGAGCACAACAATGAACGGGTTCACGCTGAAGCCGGGCGATTTTTCGCCCGGCTCCGGCGGTTCACCGGCGCCCCCATCCGGAATCCGGTTTCCGTGCTGGTCCACTTCGCGGAAGGTCACCGCGCCCATTGGCTGTTCCATTGTTCCCCCTGGTTCCCAGGCTCCGTTCGGGCGCCCGGTCCATCCACCCTAGGCCGCGCAGGGCCGTTGGCGTCAAGGGCGTCGTTGCGGCACCATTCCGGAATCGTCCCGGCACTGCCCCGAATCATCCCGGCGCCATCGTTGGCACCTGGCGGGCCGCATATTCTGCCGGACGGTTCCACGGACTGCCAGTCAATGACGCCCCGCAGGCCGTTGAATCGTTCAATTCCGGGCGCCCGGGATAAATACATCACAGAAGTTTGATTAAAAGGGTTACCTAAGTAAGGCTTGCCTATGCAATTCGACGTACAACGCTGACCGAAGGAATACCAGTGCCGCTGATGCCCCGCCTTGACGAGTTACCCGTGGACCAACCGCGACCGCTTCAGGAGCTGCCGGGCCAGGATTTCGGCTCCCGCGTGGAGCTGGCACTTGGCGCCTCCAACCATCTGCTGAACGCCAGGAATTCCCCCCGCTACGTGGCGCAGGTGCTGCAGGGCGTGACCGCAGTTGCCACCAAACTGGAGCGGAGCACCCAGCCGTTCACCGGCGTCGGACCTGCGGAGCTGCAGGCCCGGGTGGCCGCCGTGGACCTGGAAACGCCGCTGCCGGATACCGCGGAGGCGCTGGCGGAACTCGAAGGGGTATACCTCCGGGACGCCGTCTACTTCCACGACACCAAATACGCCGCGCACCTGAACTGCCCCGTGGTCATCCCGGCGCTGGTGGGCGAAGCCATCCTGTCCGCCGTCAACTCCTCCCTGGACACGTGGGACCAGAGCGCCGGCGCCACCATGATCGAGCGGCGCCTCATCGACTGGGCCGCGGACCGGCTGCACCTCGGCGCCGACGCTGATGGCATCTTCACCTCCGGCGGCAGCCAGTCCAACCTGCAGGCCCTCCTGATCGCCCGCAACCACGCCGTAGCCGGCCTCCGGCAGGACCCGGCCCGCAGCGGCCTCCGGCTGCCGGCGCTGCTGGACACCCTGCGCATCTTCACTTCGGAGGACAGCCATTTCAGCATCCAGAAGTCAGCGTCCATGCTGGGCCTGGGGTTCGACGCCGTGATCACCGTGCCGTGCACCCCCGACCATCGGATGGACCCGGCCGCGCTGGCCGCCGCAATGGCTGACGCCACCGACGCCGGGCTCACCCCCATGGCTGTGATCGCCACCGCAGGCACCACCGACTTCGGCTCCGTGGACCCGCTGGCCGAGCTCGCCGCACTGGCCCGCGCCTACGGCGCCTGGCTCCACGTTGACGCTGCCTACGGCGGCGGCCTGATGGTCTCCGGCCGCTACCGGCACCTCCTTGACGGCACCCGGCTGGCGGATTCCGTCACCGTGGACTTCCACAAAACCTTCTTCCAGCCGGTCAGCTCCAGCGCCCTGCTGGTCCGCGAGCGCGCCATGCTGCGCCACATCACCTACTACGCCGACTACCTCAACCCGGAAAGCGCCGCCCTGGCCGACATCCCCAACCAGGTGGACAAAAGCATCCAGACCACCCGGCGCTTCGATGCCCTCAAGCTCTGGCTCACCCTGCGCATCATGGGCGCGGACGCCATCGGCGCACTGTTCGACGAGGCGATCGACCTGACCTCCCGGGTGGGGGCGCTCCTTGATGCTGATGACGGGTTTGAGCTCGCCGCCCAGCCCCAGTTGAGCACCCTGGTATTCCGGTACCGGCCCCTGCTCGCTGACGGCAGCCGGCTTTCCGAGGACGCCGCTGACGTGCTGAACCCCGCCATCCGCGCCGCCGTCTTCGCCTCCGGCCAGGCCGTGGTGGCCGGCACCAAGGTTGCCGGGCGCCACTACCTGAAGTTCACCCTCCTCAACGCTGAGGCAACCCTGGAGGATATCGCCGGGATCGTGGACCTGCTGCGCCGGACCGGCGCGGACCTGCTGCAGGACGGGGTGGCAGCATGAGCCGCATCCACGACTTCGCAGCCATCGGCGTGGGGCCCTTCAACCTGGGCCTCGCCGCCCTGGCCGAACCGATCGAGGAGCTGGCCGGGGTTTTCCTGGAGCAGCGCGAATCCTTCGACTGGCACCCTGGCATGATGCTGGAACCGGCCCACCTCCAGGTCCCGTTTATGGCCGACCTCGTCACCCTGGCAGACCCCACCTCCCCGTACTCCTTCCTGAACTTCCTGAAGCAGACGGGCAGGCTGTACCGCTTCTACATCCGGGAAAACTTCTACCCCCTGCGCGCAGAGTACAACCAGTACTGCCAATGGGTGGCCGGCCAGCTGCCGTCCGTCCGCTTTGGCACCACGGTCCGGGACATCACGCACGACGGCGGGGTGTACCGGCTCACCGTGTCCGGCCCGGCCGGGCCGGAGGTACTGCTGGCCCGGCGGCTGGTGCTGGGCACCGGAACCTCGCCGTACGTCCCCGCGTCCGGCCGCGACATCCTGGCCCGCTCCGGAGCGGGAACCGGGGGACTGGCCATCCACAACGCCGACTACCTGGCCCGGAAGGACGAACTGCAGCAGCAGCGCAGCATCACCATCCTGGGCAGCGGCCAAAGCGCCGCGGAGATCTACTACGAGCTCCTGCAGGAATCCGGAACCCACGGCTACCAGCTGAACTGGGTCACCCGGTCCGGCCGGTTCTTCCCGCTGGAATACACCAAGCTGACCCTCGAAATGACCTCCCCCGAATACGTGGACTACTTCCACGCACTTCCGCAGGAGCAGCGGGACCACCTGAACAAGGCGCAGAAGAACCTCTACAAGGGCATCAACTCGGACCTGATCGACGCCATCTATGACCTCCTCTACACCCGCAGCATCTCCGGGCTGGTGGACACGCAGCTGCTGACCCACTCCACGCTCACCGCCGCCGAGTGGGACCCGGCTGCGGGCACCCACACGCTGCACCTCGAGCATGGCGAGCAGGGCAGCTCCTACACGCTGGACAGCGAAGCCGTGGTCCTGGCCACCGGGTACGGATACCACGAACCGGAATTCCTGGCCGGTGTGCAGGACCGGATCGCCCGGGACAGCGCCGGGAGGTTCGCCGTGGACCGGAACTACAGCACCGGCGTCGAACCCGGCGAGATATTTGTCCAGAATGCCGAACTCCACACCCACGGATTCGTTACCCCGGATCTGGGCATGGGCGCCTACCGCAACTCCTGCATCCTGCGCGCGATCACCGGCCGCGAGGTCTACCCGGTGGAACGCAGCATCGCTTTCCAGCAGTTCGGTGCCCCGGCAGGCGTCGCGGCGGAGGTGCCCGCATGAGGTTCACCTTCCGCTGCCTCGACGCCACCGCCGACGCACCGCTCCTCCACAGCTGGGTGACCAAACCTTACGCCTCCTTCTGGGGCATGCTTTCCGCCAGCGTCGAGGACGTGGTGCAGGAATACCGGACCATCCAGGCCAGCGGCCACCACCACGCGCTGCTGGGGCTCGACGGCGGCGTCCCCGCCTTCCTGATGGAGGAATATCTTCCCGGCTCCTCACCCCTGGCCGCGGTCTATGCCGAGGAGCCCGGCGACGTGGGGATGCACCTGCTGGTGGCGCCGCCGTCGTCCGGCCCGGAAGCCGGGTACACCACTGCCGTGATGGACGCCGTCCTGGACCGGATCTTCGCCCGCCCGGACGTGGAACGCGTGGTGGTTGAACCTGACGCGCGCAACACCCGGATCCACGCCCTCAACGAACGGCTCGGGTTCCAACCCGCCGGCCTCGTCACCCTGCCGGACAAGGAAGCGCTGCTCAGCTTCTGCATCCGCGCCGACTACCTCACCGCCCGCGCCGCACTGAACCTTCCCACCCCCATCCCTCAGGGAGCCGCACTGTGACCATCCACCTCGATCCTGCACCCACCGCCGGATACCGGGCCGCCGAAGCCCCGCACCTGGCCGCCGACCGCTGGGACATCGCCAACCGGCACCTGCTCCGGAAGGCGCTCGCCGAGTTCTCCCACGAACGCATCCTCTCGCCGGAACCCCTCGACGGCGGCTACCGGGTGGTGAGCGACGACGGCAGCTCCGAATACCGCTTCACCGCCCGGCTGCTGGAACTGGACCACTGGTCCATCGATCCGGGCTCCATCCGCGGCTTCCGGGACGGCAGGGAAGCGCCGCTGGACGTCCTGGACTTCATCACCGCGTTCCACGGCACGCTGGGGATCAACACCGCCATGCTGCCCGTGTACCTCGAGGAAGTCAGCAGCACGCTGGCCAGCCACGCGTACAAGCAGTGGGCCGGGCAACCGGCCGCCGCCGAACTCGCAGCAGGTGTGACCGGCGGGCTGGATGCTGCCGCGGACTTCCAGGCCATTGAACGCAGCATGACCGAGGGGCACCCCTGTTTTGTGGCGAACAACGGCCGGCTGGGCTTCGGGATCGGGGACTACCTGGCGTTCGCACCGGAAACCGGCGCCCCGGTCCAGCTGGTGTGGGTCGCGGCCGCGCGCAGCCACGCTGTCTTCACGGCCAGCCAGGGCCTGGACTACCGAGCCCACCTGGATGCTGAACTGGGCGGCCTGGTGGGGGACTTCAACGCGGAACTCCGGCTCCAGGGCCTGGACCCCGACCTGTACTTCTTCCTGCCGGTGCACCCCTGGCAGTGGGAGAACAAGCTGACCGTCACGTTTGCGGCGGAAATCGCCAGGCAACGGATCGTCTACCTGGGCACCGGCACCGAGAAGTACCAGGCGCAGCAGTCCATCCGGACGTTCTTCAACACCGACCAGCCGGCGAAGTCCTACGTCAAGACGGCCATGTCCGTCCTGAACATGGGCTTTATGCGCGGTCTCTCCCCCCAGTACATGAAGGCCACCCCGGCCATCAACGACTGGCTGCGTGGACTGATTGAAGCGGACGGTGCCCTGCAGCAGCGCGGCTTCACGATGATCGGCGAGGTCGCAGCCATCGGTTACCACAACGGCTACTACGAGGCCGGCTCCGACCCTGGCTCGGCATACCGGAAGATGCTCTCCGCGCTGTGGCGGGAAAGTCCGCTGCCGCTGCTGGCGGACGGGCAGCAGTTGGCCACCATGGCCTCGCTCCTGCACGTCGACGCCGATGGCAGGCCCATGGTTTCCGCCCTGATCGAACGGTCCGGGCTGGCCGCTGCCGAGTGGGTGAGCCGCTACTTCGAGGCGTACCTGGTGCCGCTGGTCCACTGCCTCTACCGGTACGAGCTGGCGTTTATGCCGCACGGCGAGAACGTGATCCTGGTGCTGCAGGACGGGGTCCCGGTGCGGGCCGTGATGAAGGACATCGCCGAGGAGATTGTGGTGATGGGGACCCGGCTCGAGCTGCCTGCGGAGGTTTCCCGGATCCAGGTCGCCATCCCGGACAGTGAGAAGGTGCTGGCCATCTTCACCGACATCTTCGACTGCATCTTCCGGTTCCTTTCGGCCCTCCTGGATGAGGACGGGACGCTGCGCCAGGAGGACTTCTGGGCCATCGCGGCCCGGGCGATCGCCGGCTACCAGGCGGAGCACCCCGAACTGGCGGACCAGTTTGCCCGGCATGACCTGTTCGCCGCCGACTTCGAGCTGTCCTGCCTGAACCGGCTACAGCTGCGGAACAACCAGCAGATGCTGGACCTGACGGATCCCTCCGGCGGGCTGCAGATGGCGGGCCGCCTGGCCAACCCGCTGGCCCGGTTCGCCTAGCCGGGCCTGTCTCCGCGCCCGCCGTCGGATTCTGCACCATCAACCGGCTCGGCCCGCCTGCTGGCCCGTCTTTCCGGGGCCGGCCACGGGGCCCGCGGGAATGATCGTGCAGAATCCGCCGGACTAGGCTGGCCGGATGAGCCAACCAGCACGCGGAACCACTGCCCTTATCACCGGCGCCAGTTCGGGCCTGGGCGCGGAGTTCGCCCGTCAGCTCGCAGCGCAGGGCTGCAACCTGGTGCTCGTGGCGCGGAACCGTGCCCGGCTGGAAGAGGTCGCGGGCGCCCTGGCCCAGCAGTACGGGACCACCACTGAAGTACTCCCCGCAGACCTGGCGGACGACGCCGGGGTGGCCGCCGTCGTCGAACGCCTGTCGCTCCCGGACCGGCCGGTAGGCATCCTGGTGAACAACGCCGGGACCGGGCTGCTGCATGACTTCGAGGACAACGTCATCGGCGAGGAGCAGCGGAACCTGAAACTCCACGCTGAAACGGCGATGGTGCTGACCCACGCCGCTGTGCAGGGCATGCTGGCCCGTGGCGGCGGCCGGATCATCAACGTGGCCAGCATCGCCGCGTTCCTGCCGCGCGGGACCTACTCGGCGGCCAAGGCGTGGCTGCTCAGCTTTAGCCGGTGGGCCAACTTCGCTTACCGTGCCCGGGGCATCAAAGTTACGGCGGTGTGCCCCGGCCTGACCCACACCGAATTCCATCAGCGGCTGGGAATGGACCAGCCGATGGCTCCGGCCTGGGCGTGGCTGGACGCGGAAAGGGTGGTCCGGGAAGGGCTGGCGGCCAACCATCGGGGCCGGGCCGTATGCGTCCCGTCAAAGCGGTACAAAGCGGTGGCCGTGCTGGCCAAATTGGCGCCGGCCAGGCTAATGGCGGGCCCGGCGCGCAAGGCCCAGTAGCGCGGCGGGGGAGCGGGTCCCCGGCCGCCGGACCGCCACCACCACCGCGATCCCCACCAGCGCCCCCACCAGGGTTTCCACCGCCCGTTCCGCGATCAGCACGGTGGGATCCGCGGGGGCGGCGAGCTGCGTCATCAACAGGATCACCGGGGTGAACCAGACCATCGCCAGCCCGTAGTGGCGGGTCATGAACAGCTCGGTCGCAAACTGGAACACGATCACCAGCAGGGCCAGCAGCACCGCCTCGTTTCCCGGAACCAGCGCTGCAACCGACCACGGGCCGGGAAGGATCACGGCTGCGGTGACGGCAAGGCCCACAAACGTTCCCACGATCCGGTGGATGCCGCGGCGGACGCTGCTGGGCAGGTCGGCGCCGGCCAGCGGCACGGCGGCAGCCGCCATGGCCCAGTGCGGATGGCCGCTGCCGCTGATGACCCCCACGGAACCTGCGGCGCCCACCGCCAGCACGTAGCGGGCGGCGTGGATCAGGAGTTCGCGGCGTCCGGTCCGGCCCGCCGCGGAAGGTTCCGGAGACGTCCGACGGCGGCCTGCCGGGGCCAGCCGGCCGGCCTGGCCCACGGCAAGGGAAAGGGCCGCCGATCCCGAGGCGATCAGCAGCGCCACGAACCAGGGGACCGAGGCGGGGACCGAGGCGCAGGCCCCGAGGGCCAGGATTCCAAAGAAGGGTCCCGCCGGTTTGAGCCGCATCCGGTCGGCGTAGACCGATCCCGCGCCAGCCAGTGTGGCTTCCACCCCCACGAGCCACCAGGATTGCAGGTGGTTTGCGGACAGGACAACGCCCACAGCCACCCCGCCCAGGAGCATGCCGGCAGCCCGGCCCTGGTGCCGGAGGCGCAGGAGATGGGGTGAGGACCTGCCGTACATAGCGGTGAGGCCACCGAACACCGCGTAGATGATGAGGTCCGTCCGGCCCGCGGCCAGCAGGAGCAGGGACGGCAGTGCGACGCTGACGGCAACGCGGACAGCGGCGGCGCTGTCGTTGTCAGCGGGTTCCAGGCGGTGCAGCGCGCGCACCTGCTCCACCACTCGGTTCATGCCCAACCATTCCTGTCAGCCGCTGGCCTCTTGGCCCTTCGGAAACTATCACCGGCCCCGGCCCGGAGTCATTTCCGGCGGGCCCTGCACCGTCATGGAAGGCTTGCCCGGCCGGGCCTTGTGGCTGGAAGTCCGGCGGGTGGCACGGCAAGGGCCCGCCCCGCGGCTTCCTGGGAAGAGCGCGGGACGGGCCCTGTGAGCGTGGGCTGCTGCAAGTGCCCTGCGCGGCAGCCGGGAAACGGCTGCCGCGCGGTGGTGCCTACGAGGTTGACGCCTTACCGGCAGAGCTGCTGTCCAGGGGAGCAACGTCGTCGAACGGCAGGTCAGCCACCACGAAGTTGGGGTTTTCGTCCTGGGTTGCCACCAGTTCGGCGGCCTCCTCCTGAGTGTCCACACTGGGCATGGATCCGGGGAGGGGCTTGTTGGCCGACTCCTTGAGGAAGTAGATGCCGATCGCGCCGGCTGCGGACGTCAGCATCAGGTAATACGCCGGCATCATGTCGTTGCCCGTGGCCTTGATGAGGGCAGCCACGATGAACGGGGTGGTGCCGCCGAAGATTGCCACCGCAAAGTTATAGGCGATTCCCATCGAGCTGTAGCGGCTCGAGGTGGGGAACTGCGCGGGCAGCGAGGACGCCAGGTTGGCAACATAGAAGGTGACCGGGAAGGCAATCAGGGCCAGGCCCACCAGGGTTGACCACACCTCACCGATTCCGATCATCATGAACGCCGGGACGGCCAGGACGATGGTGCTTACAGCGCCTACCCAGAGGATTGGGCGGCGGCCCACTTTATCCGACAGGCGGCCTGTCAGCGGGATGCACAGGGCCATGATCACAAGGACCGGGATGGTCAGCGCGGTGCCGTGCATCTCGTCGTAGCCCTTCTCCGAGGAGAGGTAGGTGGGCATGTAGGACGTGAGGGCGTAGCCGGCGGTATTGGCGGCGGCCACCACAACCATGGCTACCAGGATGGGGCGCCAGTTGGCCTTGACCGTGGCCAGCGGGCCGTTGGCGGCGACGGGATCGTTGTTGGTGGCATCCTTGGCGGCTTCTTCCCGGGCATCCAGGGTGGCCTGGAATTGCGGGGATTCCTCGATCTTGCTGCGGAAGTAGATGGCGATCAGGCCCAGCGGCCCGGCGGCCAGGAACGGAATCCGCCATCCCCAGTCCTCCATGGCGTCCTGGCCCAGGGTGAGCTGCAGGACCGAGACCAGGGCGGCACCCATGGCAAAGCCCAGGTAGCTGCCCAAATCCAGGAAGCTGGCAAAGAAGCCGCGGCGCTTGTCTGCTGCGTATTCGCTGACGAAGGTGGTTGCGCCGGCGTA
This sequence comes from Arthrobacter sp. Leaf141, assembly GCF_001424565.1. Classification (GTDB taxonomy): domain Bacteria; phylum Actinomycetota; class Actinomycetes; order Actinomycetales; family Micrococcaceae; genus Arthrobacter. The sequence goes on along the minus strand of NZ_LMOL01000045.1, from coordinate 20,431 downwards.
CTCGCCACCGGTGGAAAAGCCCTGCACCACCTTGAGGATGACCAGCAGCACGGCGGCCCACAGGCCCACCTGTGCGTAGCCGGGAAGCAGGCCCACGGCGAAGGTGCTGGCTGCCATGATCATCAGCGTGGTGGCCAGGGTCTTCTGGCGGCCCACCTTATCGCCCAGCCAGCCGAAGATCACACCGCCGAGGGGGCGTGCGATGAAGGTGGCGGCGAAGGTGCCCAGGAGGAAAAGGTTCTGGGTGGCCGGGTCGGATTCCGGCAGGAACGTGGGTCCCATGGTGGTGATGAGGTAGCCGAACACGCCTACGTCATACCACTCCATGGTGTTACCCACGATGGTGCCGCCCATGGCTTTTTTCAGCATGGGCTGGTTGACGACGTTGACGTCGGATTCCTTCAGCCTGCGGCGTGGCAGCAGCTTGGGCTTCTTGAGAGCCTTGGCGGCTGTCGGGTCGGTTCCGCGGGCGTTTTGGGCGCCTGCTGAAGAGTCGGTCATGCTTCGGTCTTTGGGCATTTGGGTAGCTCCCGTGGAGGTCATTTGCTTGCGACTTGTAGCTGCCCCGCTCCGGGCAGACCTTAAATTTTACTGGAATTCTCTGGCATTGGCGGCGTTTGTGCCGTAGGGTCTATGGTTTTGCGCCTGGTTTTGGGGCGTATTACGGAACTTCTTTTCCCGGTTTTTCCCATATATCCACTGGGATCGGCCGCCGCTGCCGCCGCCAGTGCCGAATCTTTTTGAACAACGGTCCTTGCGGGCCGATTTTTGGGTGCCTTCGGACCCAAAAAGTGAGAGCCGTCACCAGGGTATTCGGCGCTGTGGGGCGGGCCCAGGTGGTCCGATAGGGGCGGCGTGCGGGGGTTGCTGAAATCGGGGGTTCACAGGCACTGGATGCTTGCCTAAGGTGGACCCATGGGAATTTTGTAGAGACAGTCGGCGGACGCGCAAAGATTGGCCGGGACCGGCCTGCGCCACCGCAGGACAAGCCATCGCAGCAGGCGGCGAACCGCTGCGACCTCGATTTCCGCTGGCATTCCCGGCGGCCCCCTTGGCCTTCGGGCTGAATCCTTCATTTCACTGCGGAAAGGAAGAAACAATGGCTGACGAAAATCGCACCCAGCATCTTGCCCCGGAGGTGGCCGACCACCTCACGGCCGCCATGGACGCCCCGGCGGCGCCGGGTCCGGCCGCCACGGGCACGGCAGGGATGCCCGGCCAGAATGCCTGGCCGGACGGCAACGGCAAGAAGCGGCACCCGAAGGACCGCGGCTCAGGCCACGGCCGGATGGGCCACGAAGCGGCCGTTACCGCGGTCCACCGGACCAGCCGGCCGCAGATGCCGCACTCCTCCTAGCCCGAACTGCTTCGCAGCGCTGGACCTGGCAGAAGCGGACTTTACGGCGCAGGAACGGCCCGGCCCCCCGAATCAGGGAGTTTCGGGCCGTTCCTGCGCCTGGTTCCGGGAACACTTGGTCCCCGGAACATCCGCACCACCCGCACCGCCCGCACAGCCCGGGGCACCCGCACCGCCCGGAACGCTAGTGCTCCCGGACAACCTCCGCGGGGTCTTTGTCCAGCCGCCAGCCGCGCCACACCGGATGCCGGAGCCGGCCCGGACCGGTCCACTCGCTGAACGTCACCTCGCCCACCAGCTCCGGCGCCACCCAGTGGGCATCCGCCGCATCCATTCGGGGAACCTCGTGGAATGGCGAGGTCTTCCTGCCCAGTCGTTCCACTGTTTGCCGCAGTTCGGTGAGTTCGCGGGTGCTGAAGCCGCTGCCCACCCGGCCCACATACGCCAGTTTGTCGCCGTCCGGGATGCCCACCAGCAGGGAACCGACGCTCTCCTGCCGGCCGCCTTTGCCGGGCCGCCAGCCGCCCACCACCACTTCCTGGGTCTGCTCCAGCTTCAGCTTGATCCAGGTGCGGGTCCGCTGGCCGCTCACATAGCGGCTGTCGGTCCGCTTGGCCATGATGCCCTCAAGTCCCAGCTCACGGGCGCTCGCCAGGAGGTCGGCCACCGGGTTGGCCAGCACGTCGGAAAGGTCAACGGGCGCGTCGGACGGCACAAAAAAATTCTCCAGCCGCTGCCGCCGCTGCCGCAGCGGGAGTCCGCGCAGATCCGTTCCGGCGTCCTGGAGCAGGTCAAAAAGTACCAGGCGGACGGGGATGCTGGCCCTGGCGTGGGCCACATTGGCGGCGCGGGTGAGTTTCATCCGCCCCTGCAACAGGCCGAAGTCGGGGCGTCCCGCTGGCCCCATGGCCACAATTTCCCCATCGGCCACAAAGGGCCGTGCCGGCCAGGTGCTTCGGTCCGTGAACTCGGGGTAGGTCCGGCTGACGTCGTTGCCGTTGCGGCTAAGGATGCTGACTGTTTTGTCGTCCGCCACGATGACTGCCCGGACCCCGTCCCACTTGAGTTCCAGCTGCCAATCGCTGCCCGCCAGATCGGACGGCTTTCCGGCAGTGGCCATCATGGGGCGGACGTCGCCGGGATCCCAGTCGCTGGCCCCCAATGCGCCGGTCTCCGAAGCGCCCCTCGGAGTGGGTGCATCCCCGCCCCCGGCCTCCACGTCGCTTGTTAGGGCGGGTGCAGCATCACCGCCCCGGGACCCGGCGCCCGCCACGGCTGCCCCGGAATCCTCCCCGTCGTCGCCATCCGCCGGCGCCGCGTGCCGCCGTCGGCCGCTGTAATGCTCGTCCATGAGGTGGATGAGCCACTGCCCCTCCGCCTCCTTGCCGCGCCCGCGGCCGGTGTGGATCAGCGCGAACTTGCGGGTGCCTCCCAGGCCGCCGCCGTCGGCACCGGTCAACGTGGCGATCACCTCCTTGCCGTTGATCCACTTCTCCAGCTGGTACGTTCCGTGGTCCCAGATGGTCACCTCGCCAGCGCCATATTGCCCTTTCGGAATGGTGCCCTCGAAGGTGCCATAGTCCAGCGGATGGTCCTCGGTCTGCACCGCGAGGTTGTTCCGGCCGCTGCTCTCCGGCACACCCTTGGGCAACGCCCACGACACCAGCACACCCTCATGCTCCAGCCGGAAGTCGTAGTGCAGCCTGCTCGCGTGGTGCTCCTGGATCACGAAGCTGTTGCCGCTGCCCGCGGTGCCGCTGAACGGTTCGGGCGTGGCCTGGGGATCGCGCATGCCGCGGTACGCAGCAAGCCGCGGATCGCCGTCGTTGTGGCCTTCGTGATGGCCGGCTGAGGCATTAACGACGGCGGCAAACGGGTCCTTCCCGTCGCTCACCCGCCGCATCACCGCCTGGTAGTCCAGATGCGTCAGCTTGGGCGAGCTGATCTCCCGCCAGGTGCGGGGCGCGGCGACGGTGGGGGTGCTGCGGCCGCGCAGCGAGTAGGGCACGATGGTGGTCTTCGCGGCGCTGTTCTGGCTCCAGTCCACCAGCACCTTGCCGCGGCGCAGGGTCTTTTTCATGTCGCTGACCGCCAGGTCCGGGTGGTCGGCTTCCAGGGCCCGGGCCAGTTCCTTGGCGAACGCCGAAATGCTGTCCGAGCTTTGGGTACCGTCCAGTGCCGCGTAGAGGTGGATGCCCTTGCTGCCGCTGGTCACCGGCACGGGATCCAGGCCCACATCCTGCAGGATGGCACGGGCCAGCAGCGCCACCTCGCGGCACTCTTCCAGCCCGGCACCGTCGCCGGGATCGAGGTCCAGGACCAGCCGGTCAGGCGGAAGCTGGTTGCCGTGCGAATCAACCTGCCACTGCGGCACGTGGACTTCCAGGGAGTTGATCTGGCCGAACCAGGTCAAGGTGGCCGGATCGTTGACCAAGGGATAAAAAATGGTCCTGTCCTTGTGGGTGATGGCGGCCCGGGGCAACCAGCCGGGAGCTGAATCGTCCAGGTTCTTCTGGAAAAAGACCTCGCCGGGTTCGGCAGCGGTGCCCACCCCGTGGACCCAGCGCTTCCGGGTGGCGGGCCGGTTGGCTGCGGCGGGGATGAGGACGTGCGCCACGGCCGCGTAGTAGGCCAGCACGTCTGCCTTGGTGGTTCCGGTCTCCGGATAGATGATTTTATCCAGGTTGGTCAGCGTCAGCTCGCGTCCGGCCACCCGCACGCGCTCCCTAGACCCGGCCATGGGGCTTCACCTCCGGCCCGGTCTGTTGTTCACTTGAGGGATGAGAGCCATCTGGAAAGGTGCCATCGCGTTTGGCCTGGTCAACGTGCCCGTGAAGGTCTACAGCGCCACAGAAGATCATGACATCAGTCTGCACCAGGTCCACAACGCCGACGGCGGCAGGATCCGCTACCAGCGCCGGTGCGAGGTCTGCAGCGAGGTAGTGGACTATTCCGACATCGAAAAGGCCTACGAGGACGACGGCCGGACCGTGGTCCTGTCCAAGGAGGAACTCAAGTCAATCCCCGCGGAGAACAGCCACGAGATCGAGGTGGTGCAGTTCGTCCCGTCGGAACAGCTTGAACCCATGATGTTCGAGAAGAGCTACTATCTGGAGCCGGATTCCAAATCGCCCAAGGCGTACGTCCTGCTCCGCCGGGCGCTGGAGGACACGGACCGGGTGGCGATCGTCCAGTTTGCGCTTCGGGAGAAGACCCGGTTGGGGGCGCTCCGGATCAAGGACGACGTGCTGGTCCTGCAGTCCCTCCTGTGGCCCGACGAAGTCCGTGAGGCCAGCTTCCCTGCCTTGGACGCCAGCATCAGGATTTCCTCGCAGGAGCGGGACATGTCTGCCGCCCTGGTGGAGTCCATGGCGGCCGACTTTGATCCGGCGCATTTCACCGATGACTACCAGACCCAGCTGCGCCAGCTCATCGACGCCAAACTGGAGCAGGGCGATTCCCTGGACACCGAGCAGACCTTCGGTGTGGACGCCGGCGAGGGTGGCAAGGGTGAGGTGATCGACCTGATGGAAGCCCTCAAACGCAGCCTGGACCGCAAACGCGGGGCAGCAGCGCAGGCCACCGACGAAGACGAGGAAGAAGAGGACGACGACGGGAAGCCGGCCAAGCGGGCCGCCGGAAGGACCGCCGGGCGGGCAAAGTCGACGGCGGCAAAAACCGCGGCGTCGAAGCCGGAGGGCGCAACGGCCGCGAAGGCTGCTACCAAGGCGGCCGGCAGTGCCGCGTCCGGCGGCTCCAAAACTGCTGCCGCAAAGCCTTCGCCGGCGTCGAAATCGGCTGGTTCGGCGTCTTCCGGCACCAAAGCTGCGGCCAGTAAGGCCACGGCGGCCAGCAAGCCTGCGGCTGCCCGGACGTCGGCCAAGCCCCCGGCGAAGTCCACTGCCACCAGGGCCCGCAAGCCCGCCTAGCGGCCGGCCCGCCAGCAAACCGCAGTAACTTCCCTTAGGTTGGCGCCCTTTACACCCGGAGGCCGCGGGGCCACAATGAGCAGCATCGCAGCCTCCGCTGTGGCAACAGCGTGCTGACACTTGGACCTACCCGGCAGGGAGGCGCGGCCATGAAAACTGCGGACACGGACCCGGCGGGCGGGGGCGGCGCGCCGGACTCTGCTGAGGCAGACCGGGCGCTGAAGCAGAAGCACCGGGCCATGTGGGCATCCGGCGACTATCCGGCGCTGGCCAGCGAGATGCTGCCGGAGCTGGGCGCCATCCTGGTGGAGGCCTGCGGGATCAGGGCACGCCAAAAGGTGCTCGATGTGGCAACCGGTGCCGGCAACGCCGCCATCCCGGCGGCGATGATGGGCGCAAAGGTGGTGGCGAGCGACCTCACGCCTGAACTGTTCGACGCCGGCAAACGGCAGGCCGCCGAACGGGGTGTCAGCCTTGAGTGGGTGGAGGCTGACGCCGAGGCCCTGCCGTTCCCGGACGGCGGCTTTGACACGGTGATGTCCTGCCTCGGCGTGATGTTCGCTCCGCACCACCAGGTGGCCGCCAGCGAGCTGCTCCGGGTCTGCCGTCCCGGCGGGACCCTTGGCCTCCTGAGCTGGACCCCGGAAGGCTTCGTGGGGCAGCTCTTTGCCACCATGAAACCATTCGCCCCGCCACCGCCGCCCGGCGCCCAGCCGGCGCCGCTGTGGGGCAAGGAGGACCACGTCCGCGGGTTGTTGGCCAGTGGGGTTTCGGAGCTCACCGCCCGCAAGCAGTTCCTCGCCGTCCGGAACTTCTCCGAGCCCGCCGACTTCATGCGCTATTTCAAGTCGCACTATGGGCCCACCATCGCCGTCTACAAATTCCTGGGCGGCGATGCGGAGAAGACAGCGGCGCTGGACCAGGCCCTGGTTGGACTGGCGGAATCGTTCGGGGACGCCCACGGCGATGCCCCGTTCCAGATGGAATGGGAGTACCTACTACTCACTGCGAAGAAGGCCGGGCATGTCTGACGGATTAGTGGCAACATCCAGCATCACGATCAACGCGCCGCAGGACAGGGTGTGGCAGGTCATCACGGACCCGGAAGCGGTCAGGGAGTTTATGTTCGGCACCAACCTGGTGACGGACTGGACCGTGGGCGGGCCGATTGCCTGGCGTGGCGAATGGGAAGGGAAGCCCTACGAGGACAAAGGCACGGTCCTGGCCTTCGAGCCGCCCCGGAGACTGGTCCACACCCATTTCAGCCCCCTCTCCGGCGCCCCTGATACGCCGGAAAATTACCACACCCTGACGTGGACGGTGGAGGAGGAGGCCCGATCCACCGGGCTGACCCTCGCCCAGGACAACAACCCCGATCCCACTGCCGTGGAACATGCGCAGGGGATGTGGGACTCCCTGGTGGCGGACGTCAAGAAAATCGCCGAACGCGGCTGACCCCACGCCGCGGGGGCTTAAACGGGACGGCCACCGCCGGACGTGTCCCACGCAGGGGAAGTCCGACGGCGGCCGCCGTCACCGGAGTTTCTACTCGGCGTCGTGATCCGTTTCGAGGATCTGCACCAGGCGGGCCAACGCGTCGTCTGCGCCGTCGCCCTCGGCCCGGAGGACCACCACGTCACCGTGGGAAGCGCCAAGGCTCATGAGGGACAGGATGCTGGCAGCGTCCATTGCCTCGTCGGCCGGCTCGCCTTCACGGGCGATGGTGATGTCCAGGTCGAACTCACCGGCGGCTTCGGCGAAGATGGCCGCGGGACGGGCGTGCAGGCCAACGCGGCTGGCGATGGTGGCGGTACGTTCGGTCATTTCTGCTCCTTGGAGATCATAAAAGGCATTGTCGGCCGGGAAGGCGGACCTGGAAATCAGGGGCCTGCTCAGACGGTTACGGGAACCTGTTCCACCGTATCAACGGACTTCTTGGTAGCCCAGCGCTTCAGGGCCAGGACCGAGAACGCGGTGACAACGGTGCCCACGGCGATGGCGAGGAGGAACATGAAGAAGTTGTCGATCGCGAAAAAGACGAACACGCCGCCGTGCGGTGCCTTGGAGCCAACGCCTGCCGCCATGGTGATGCCGCCAGTGATGGCGCCACCAAGCATGCTGGCGGGGATGACGCGGAGCGGATCGGCGGCGGCAAACGGGATGGCGCCTTCGGAGATGAAAGAGGCGCCCAGCAGCCAGGCTGCTTTACCGTTTTCGTGCTCGGTGGCGGTGAAGCGTTTTTTGTCCAGCGTGGTGGCCAGGGCCATGGCCAGCGGCGGCACCATGCCGGCCGCCATAACGGCTGCCATGATCTGCCACGGAGCCTGATTGGCGAGGGTGGCCGTTCCCAGGCCGGCTACCGCGAATGAGTAAGCGACCTTGTTGACCGGGCCGCCCAGGTCGAAGCACATCATGAGGCCCAGGATGACGCCCAGGACAACGGCTGAGGCGCCGGTCATGCCGGACAGCCAGCTGTTCAGGCCGGTGGTGATTGCAGCGATGGGTGCGCCGAGGACCAGGAACAGCAGGCCGGAGGCAACGATCGAGGCCAACAGCGGAATGATGACGACGGGCATCAGGCCGCGCAGCCAGCGGGGAACTTCCCAGGTGCCGATGACGTAGGCAATGTAGCCGGCCAGGAGGCCACCCACAATGCCGCCCAGGAACCCTGCGCCCGTGAAACCGGCCACGGCGCCGGCCACGAAGCCCGGTGCGATACCTGGCCTGTCGGCGATGCCGTAGGCAATGTAGCCTGCAAGCGCCGGGACGAGGAAGCCCATCGAGAGTGCGCCGATCTTGAAGAGCACCGCACCAAGGTAAGCACCCAGCGGGCCGACGGCGTTGTCCGGGTATTCGGTGGGCAGGTTGAAGAGGTTGTTCGTGGTCACGATGGTGTCCGCGAAGTCCGTGATCAGGTAACCGCCCAGCAGGAAGCCCAAGGCGATCAGCAGCCCGCCACCGGCAACGAACGGAATCATGTAGCTGACGCCGGTGAGCAGTGCCTTCTTCAGCTTCTGGCCGATATGCTCGCCGCCTGCCGTGGACGTGTCCTCGGTGGAGCCGCCCGAACCTGCGGCGACGCGGCGGGAATTGGGGTCTGCTGCTGCAGCGAGTGCTTCTTGGACCATCTTTCCGGGTTCGTCAATGCCACGCTTCACCGGGGCTGTGATGACGGGCTTGCCGGCAAAACGCTCCTTTCCGCGGACATCCACGTCCACGGCGAAGATCACGGCGTCGGCGGCGGCGATGACGGCCGGATCCAGCGGCTTGGCGCCGGAGGATCCCTGCGTTTCCACCTGGAGGTCAACACCCATCTCCTTGGCGGCGGCCACCAGGGAGTCGGCGGCCATGTAGGTGTGGGCAATGCCGGTGGGGCAGGCGGTCACGGCCACGATGCGCTTGGGCGCAGTACCCGGGGCACCGGCCGTGGCTGCACCCGCTGCGGCGGCAGGTGCCGCGTCGGCGGCGGAAGCGGCGGGCTTGTCTGCCAGGGCGCCGTCCACGAGGGCAACGATTTCCTCGTTGGAGGAAGCGTTGCGGAGGGCCGCCGTGAAGTCCTTTTTGATCAGGGACCGGGCCAGCTTGGACAGCAGCTTCAGGTGCGCCTGGTCTGCTCCGTCCGGGGCGGCGATGAAGAACACCAGGTCTGCGGGGCCGTCCTTGGCGCCGAAGTCCACTTTGGGGTCCAGCCGGGCCATGGCCAGGGTGGGTTCGGTTACGGCAGCGGACCGGCAGTGCGGGATGGCAATGCCGCCCGGAATGCCGGTGGCCGTCTTCTGTTCCCGGGCATAAGCGTCTGCGAAAAGACCCTCAACCTCCGTTGCGCGTCCGGTGGCAGCAACTTTGCTTGCCAGGTGCCGGATCACCGCCTCGGGCGTCGAGCCCAGGTTTTGGTCGAGGTCGACCAGTTCAGTTGTGATGAGCTGGGTCACTGTCAATCCTTTCGAAGGGCCGTGATGGTTACGGCATCCGGGGTTGTTTGCGAGACTGCCGGGACGGTGGACCCCGGCAGGGAGGCGGCGGCGGCACCGTGGGCCACCGCCTGGCGAAGGCAGTCGGCCGGGGCGGCGCCCTGGCCGTGGGCAAGCAGGTAGCCGGCCAGTGCGGAGTCGCCCGCACCCACCGTGCTCACTGCAGTGACCGGTGGATGCGTGGCCAGCCACGCGCCGTCGGCCGTTACCAGGACAGCTCCCTTGGAACCGAGAGTTGCCAGCACAGCTCCCACACCGGCACGGACGACGGCGGCTGCTGCTGTCGCGGCAGCCACCGGATCCGCTTCGAGTTGGTCAGCGGTGGCCGAGGCGAAGCCAGCTGCAGCAGCCAGTTCCGCGAGTTCCTCGGCATTGGGTTTGAGGAGGTCCGGTTTCCCGGAGCCAGGGGTGGTGCCATCGCCGTCGTCGGTGAGGACGGCCGCGAGGGGAGCGCCGGAAGAGTCCACGGCAATCCGGGGTGCGGTGCCGTTGGCGGCCGCACGAAGGCGCCGTGCCACGGTGGCGTAGAAGCCGGCGGGAAAGCCAGGGGGCAGTGAGCCTGCCAGGACCACCCAGCTGGCGTTGTGGGCGCTTTCCAGCAGGAGCTTGATCAGCGCTTCCTGCTGGTCCGCGTCCAGCTGCGGGCCGGGTTCGTTGATCTTGGTGGTCACTCCGCCCGGTTCCGTGAGGGCCACGTTGGTCCGCAGCGGTTCGCCGATGGGCAGGGAAGCGAACGGGACCGACTGCTCGCGCAGGCCCGCCAGGACCGGATCGCTGTCCGCGCCGGGGAGGACGGCCAGGGATTCCAGGCCGGACGCCACCAGGGCCCGCGAAACGTTGACGCCCTTGCCACCCGATTCCTGGCTGACGGAAACGGCGCGCTGGACTTCACCGCGCTCCAGGGGGCCGGGAAGGGCAACGGTGCGGTCCAGGCTGGGGTTGGCCGTGAAAGTGACGATCATACGACCACCACGTCCACGCCGGATTCTTCCAAAGCGGCCGCGAGTTCGGGGCCGGGTTCGCTGTCTGTAATCAAGGTGTCCAGATCTTTCAGGTCGGCGAACTGGACCAGGGTCTCTGTGTCCAGTTTGGAGGAGTCGGCCAACACCACGATGCGGCGTGCCGAGTGGACGAAAGCAGCCTTGACGGCGGCTTCCTCAGGATCGGGGGTGCTGAGGCCGAAGGTTGCATGGATGCCGTTGGTCCCGAGGAACGCGATGTCGGGGCGCATCCGCGAAGCTGCCTCCACCGTTGCCTGCCCCACGGCAACCTGGGTGAGCCCACGGACGCGTCCGCCCAGGATCTGCAGCGCAATTCCGGCGGTGTTGGACAGCTTCCCGGCGATGGGAACGGCGTGCGTGATGGCCACCAGTTCGGCGTGGGGGCCAGGGGAATCCAAACGGTCGACGGCGGTGCGGCGCGACAACATTTCGGCGAGGACTTCGGTGGTGGTGCCGCCGTCGATCAGGACGCTGCCCTGCGCGTTACGGGGGATCAGTGCGAGCGCGGCTTCGGCGATCCGGTGCTTCTGGTCCGGGCGTTGGATGGCGCGCTCGTTGATGCTTTCTTCGGTGGTGCTGAAACGGTCGGCCGCTACCGCCCCGCCGTGGACCCGGCGGAGTGTGCCCGCTGTTTCCAAGGTGGCGAGATCGCGGCGGACGGTTTCGGTGGTGATACGGAAGCGCTCAGCCAGGAGGGTCACGCTGACCCGACCGTTGCCGGTCACAAGCTCGGCAATCTTCTGCTGGCGCTCCTCGGCGAACACGTACCCTCCGTTGCGTAAAGTCCTGAAATCACTGCTGGCTGTGTGCCGGCCGGGGCAGTGCATCCGGCGTGACTGGCATCACATGATGTTGAGTTACTTGACTTTATCTTTGATCATGTTGGTTTGTCAATGGAAACCAACATGAAACAAAGGCTGAAGCAGTGTGTGGCCGGATTTGGGTCTCCGGGCTGATGAGGCGGCGCCCACGCGCCGGGGGTGGCGGGCATAAAAAAGCCGGGCCTGACCAACGTGGTCGGGCATAAAAAAGCCGGGCCTGACCAACGTGGTCGGGCCCGGCTTTTCCGGATTCATTGCGGGGGGTGCTGCCCGCCTGCTGGCGCGCTGCCTGTCAGATGCCGCCGTCGCGGCTTTCGTTCCGGGTGATGCGCTCGCCGGTGTTGGGGTCCACCACGGAGCGCGTTTCGCTGACCCGCCGCGTGCGCCCCGGCGAGGCGAGGATGAGGGATGCGATCAGGCCCACAACACCTGCGGCGATCAGGATGTACCCAATCATGGCCTGGTCCACAAAGGGGATCAGGCCGGGGGCAATCGCCCAGGCAAGAATGGCGCCGAGTGCGATGAGGAAGATTGACGAGCCAATTCTCATAATTGCTCCTTAGAAGCCGATTGGTGCGGATGCGCTACTACTAAGCATGCTGTCCGTCCAGCGCCACGCTACCGCGCAATCGGGCGGTATTCAATGAATTCGGGAGCCGTCTTCCTATGGCGCCTGACTGGTGCAGGAGTTACCCCTGGTGCCGATGGTGTAGTGCGGAGGATCGCGGCGTCTCTTGCCCGGGGCCGGGGGCGGCGCCGGCGGCGGCCCAGGCCCTGGCACCTGTCCTGACCTGTCCTGCCGTGGCACCTGCCCTGCCTTCGCCTCGCTAGGCTGGTGCGATGGAAACTGTGGTGTGGTCCAAACCGGAGGATCAGCGCGCCGGCACCCCCTTGCTGGTGATGATGCATGGCTATGGCACCGATGAGTCCCGCATGGTGCGGCTCTTCGAATTCCTGCCCCCGGAGTTCACCTTCGCTGCGGTCCGGGCGCCCATGGACATTGGTGACCACTATGGCTGGTTCCTGCTGGACTACTTCCTGGCCAACGACTTCGCCGACGTGGTGCGGGTGACCAACTCCGTCCATGACTGGATCAACTCAGTCAGGAGTCAGCATTCAAGCGTGAGCCTGCTGGGCTATTCGCAGGGCATGGCCATGGCCAGCACACTGCTGCGCCTGCATCCGGCGTCCTACTCGGCGGTGGTGGGCCTCTCCGGTTTTGTGCTGAACAACGAACTCCTGACGCTGACGGACTCCTTCGAGACCAAGCCGCCGTTCTTTTGGGGACGGGACAAGGCGGACCTGGTGATCAACGAGGATGCCACTGCCTATACCGGGGAATGGCTGGACGAGCACACCTTGTTGACCGCGAGGACTTACCCCGGGATGGGGCACGCCATGTCCAAGACGGAGATGTCCGATGTTGGCGCGTTCCTGCGTCACTATGTGCTGCGCTGAGGAGGTAACTGCGCACCCGCACCCTGAGAAATCCGTCACAGCACAACCCGAGCGGAAAAACAGTTGCCAGCCTAATTTGTAAGCGCTTACACTCGATTTTGGCCGTCATCGCGGCCTGACGAGGACGGACGGTGGCTTCGGGGCCAGCCGAAGCGCACGGCGACCCCAACCCGGGTGGCTGACCCAAATCGATGCAACCGACATCCGCGGGTTCCGGTTTGTCCCACAGCACCAACGCGCCCATGATTGAAGAAACGCAATAATCTGCAAGGCCGTGGCCCACCGCAGTGCCGCCCGCCGGAACTTCCCGTCGCCCCTGCACATCAGGCATGGGCAGGCGGTGACCCGTTTCACGCGACCGTCTTCCCGGCTCCCCGCCGCCTGAAAGGAAAATGCACTGCTGATGACTGACACCTCTGCACCTGACGTACCTGTTTCGACTGCCGGGGCTGCCGCCACGGGAACCACTGACTGGACCGGCGCTGCCGCAATCCTCTTCGACCTGGACGGTGTCCTGACGCCGACGGCTGAGGTCCACGAAAGAGCCTGGCAGGAGTTGTTCGAAGCATTCCTCAGCGCGCACCCGCAGGCGCCGGAGTACACGGAAAGCGACTACTTCGACCATATTGACGGTAAACCGAGGTTCGACGGCGTCCGCGACTTCCTGTCCTCGCGCGGAATCACCCTGCCCGAGGGCCCGCTGGACGATGACCCCGCCAACAGCACGGTCCAGGGGCTGGGCAACAGGAAAAACCGCATCTTTAACGACATCGTGAGCGCAGGGGTTGAACCCTTCGAGGGCTCTGTCCGTTTCCTCGAAGCCGTGCTGGAGCGGGGACTCAAGGTCGCCGTCGTCTCCTCCTCCCGGAATGCCCCCTCGGTCCTGGCGGCTGCGGGCCTCAGCGGAAACTTCTCCATTGTTGTTGATGGTGTGGTGGCAGCCCGGGAGGGCCTGCCCGGTAAACCCAGCCCGGCCACGTACGAGTACGCCGCCAGGCTGCTGGAGTTGCCCAGCGAGGACTGCGTAGTGGTGGAGGATGCTGTTTCCGGCGTCCAGGCAGGCCATTCCGGGTCCTTCCACTCCGTCATCGGCGTGGATAGGGGAGCCGGGCGGCAAACCCTTCTCGCTGCCGGCGCCACCCTGGTGGTCAATGACCTCAAGGAACTCTTGCCCTAGGCCTGTTCGGCCCGCCCGGTGTACCGCTGCAACCCCCAGCAGCAGCACATCCGCCTGCAGTACCGGCGCTTCGAGCGCCAGCACCACGCCTTAACATCAGCACGCCTTGGCCGGCTCCCCACCGGCTGCCCAGCAAAACGCCAAAGGACCCCAACAGCATGGCTTTCATCACCGCGGACCGCGAACGGTTCCCCAACACCCCCTGGCAGCTCGTGGAAACGCGCCATGAGCAAGGCAGCGCGGGCACCCTGGAAACCCTGTTTGCGCTGGGCAACGGGCACCTGGGGATCCGCGGCGCGCACTGGGCTCCAGCCGATGCAGACCTTCCCGGCAGCTTCATCAACGGCCTGCACGAGATCTGGGACATCAAGCACGCGGAGAACGCCTTCGGCTTCGCCCGGACGGGCCAGCGCATCGTCTACATCCCGGACGCCAACAACTTCACCGTGGTGATCGACGGCGAGGCCCTGAGCCTGGCCGAATCCGAGGTGCTGGAGTACCGGCGGTCCGTCGACTTCGCCACGGGTGCCTACGAGTGCCGGATCCGGTGGCAGTGCCGCTCCGGAGCGACCGTCACCACCACCGAGCGCCGGGCCGTTGGCTTCCGCAGCCGCGGCAGCCTGGGCATTTCGCTGGAGGTTGCCGCGGACCGGCAAGTCTCCCTGGACGTGACCTCCACCGTGAGCAACCGGCAGGACCAACCGGTGGAGGACCACTCCAACCACGACCCCCGCCGCGCAGGCCGGCACGCCGGGCGCGTGCTGCTGCCGCTGCGCCTCGACGGCGGCGACGGTTCGCTCCGGCTGTCATGGGAAGCTGCCGAATCGAAGCAGCGTGTGGGCCTGGCCGTGGACCACTGGACCTCGCCGGGCCACCAGCCGTTCGACACCCTGGTGGACCAGGATGAGAGCAGCGTCCGGTACGTGCTGGCAGCCAGCGCCGACGAGCCTTTCCGGCTGGAAAAGAGCGTCAGCTACGCCGCCGGCCCCGCGGTGCAGGACGACGCCGTGGACGCCGCCGAGGTGGCCGAAGCCGGACTGCGGCCCGTCCAGGACATCTTCGAGGAAAGCGAAGCCCACTACAAGGACTACTGGGCCACCTCCGACATCGTGGTGACGGGCCAGCCTGAACTCCAGCAGGCCATCCGCTGGAACCTGTTCCAACTGGCGCAGGCAACGGCCCGCGCGGATGTTGCAGGCGTGCCTGCAAAGGGCGTGACCGGGTCCGGTTACGAGGGGCATTACTTCTGGGACCAGGAGGTCTACATCCTGCCCTACCTGACGTACACCAACCCGGACGGTGCCCGCCAGGTGCTGGAATACCGGCACGGGATCCTGCCGGATGCCAAGATCCGCGCCAAGGAACTGAGCGTTGACGGCGCACTGTTCCCGTGGCGCACCATCAACGGGCTTGAGGCCAGTGCCTATTACGCCGCCGGTACCGCGCAGTTCCATATCGCAGCGGCCATCGCGTTCGCAACCAACCGGTACCTCTGGGCTACCGGGGACACCAGTTTCCGTGAAGGCATGGGCGCAGAGCTGCTCATCGAAACCGCGCGGATGTGGATCTCTCTGGGCTTCTTCGCCAAGGACGGGCTCTTCCACATCCATGGCGTCACCGGCCCGGACGAGTACACGGCAGTGGTCAACGACAACCTGTACACCAACGTCATGGCCCGCTTTAACCTCCGGGCCGCCGCTGCCCTGGAGCACTCGGGCATCACCCAGGAGGAACGGCAGCTGTGGCAAGCGGCCGCAAACCTGATGCACCTGCCCTTTGACGAACGGATGCAGGTCCACTCCCAGGACAACGACTTCATGACCCTCGAGCCGTGGGACTGGACCACGCCCCGCTCCAAGTACCCGCTGCTGCTGCACTTCCACCCGTTGGTCATCTACCGCCACCAGGTCCTCAAGCAGGCGGACACCGTCCTGGCGATGTTCCTCCAGTGGCAGGACTTCAGTGCGGAAGAAAAGCAGCGCGCCTTCGACTTCTACGACCCGATCACCACCGGCGACTCCACCCTGTCCGCCTGTGTGCAGGGCATCATGGCCGCTGAGGTGGGCTATGCCGGGGAATCACTCAAGCACTTCACGGATGCCGCCTTCATCGACCTGGACGACACGCACGGCAACACGATCGACGGCGTCCATATTGCCTCGACGGGCGGCGTGTGGAGCTCACTGGTCTGCGGTTTCGCCGGCCTGCGGGATCAGGGGCCGCTGCCGTTCTTCGATCCCCGGCTGCCGGCCGAATGGGAAGGGCTGTCCTTCCACCTGCGCATCAGCGGCAGGCTGCTCCGGGTTGAACTGACCCAGGGCGCCATCACCCTGACGGTCAGTGACGGCGACCCGCTGGACGTGGACGTCCGGGGCAGTAAGGTCACCGTGGGCAGCGACCCGGTCCGGGTGGAGCTGGCAGACATTCCGGAGCCGGAGCCCACAGTCTTCCCCACGGGACTTCCGACGGCGGGCATTCCGTTGGTGCGCGGCCGCAACTAAGCGCCGAGGCAGCAGGACGAAGGGGACTGGCGCGGCGGGCGCGCCGCCGCGTCAGTCTCCTGCCGGCGTCGTGCTTTCCATTGCAGGTTCGGTGTCCAGGGGGTGCGCCAACTCGTCGTCCGGCATCCGGGCAACAACCATGGCCACCACGGCCATGATGGGGCAGACGCCGCCGGCCACCGCGAAGATCAGCCAGATGGGCAGGACCTCCGCGGCGGGACCGGCCAGGGCCATGGACACCGGCATCAGGGCCAATGACACAAAGAAGTCCAGGCTGGAAATGCGGCCCAGCAGGTGACGGGGGACGCGCCGTTGCAGCAGCGTTCCCCAAATGACCATGCCCACGCTGCCGGTGGCGCCGAACACAAACAGGGCCGCGGCGATCGCCCAGAAGCTGTCCATGAATCCGACGGCGGCCAGCGGCAGGCTGCCCGCGCCCCACGAGACCATCATCACCGTCAGGTAGTGGCGCGGCAGCCTGAACGAGGCGGTCAGCAGCGAGCCCAGCGCGGCCCCCACGCCCATCACGGCGAGGAGGAAGCCGAACATGCTGGAATCCCCGGCGAGCTGGTCGCGGACCACGAAGGGCAGCAGGACCTCGATGGGCCCGATCAGGAACAGCACCGAGATGCAGGCCCACAGCAGCGTCCAGAGGAGCCACGGGGTCCGGACCGTGTAGCTCACGCCTTCGCGGAGGTCCTGCAGCAGCGTGTTTTTCCGGAGGGCGCCGTGGTCCTGGCCGGGATCCGCTGTTGCCAGCGCGGTGCGGCTGAGGAAATTCAGGACGGCAAATGCGAGCAAATGGCAGACGGCCACCGCAGCGACGGCGTGCGACGGCGACAGCGCCGCCACCACGATGCCTGCCACAGCTGGCCCGGCCGCCTGCTGGAGGACAGGACGCATGGAGCCCTCCATGCCGTTGGCGGCCAGCAGGTCTTCCGCCGGCAGGATGCGCGGGAGGATGGCCGAGTAGGCGGGGAAGAAGAAGGCGGCGCCCATACCGAGCACAAACGCACCGATGGCCAGGTGCCAGATCTGGAGCAATCCGGTCATCGCCAGAGCGGTGATCGTGGCGATGACGGCCAGGTTGGCGCCCTCCACGGCAATGATCAGCCGGCGCTGCGGGAACCGGTCAGCGGCGATGCCGCCAGCCAGGACAAACGCCACCAGGCCCACGCTGCCGGCGGCTGCGACGAGGGACAGGTCCAGGGGGCCACCGCCAAGGTGGATGACCTGGTAGACCATGCCCACGGCCCACATTCCCGAGCCAAAAATCGAAATGGCCAGGGCTGCAATCAGGACCCGGTACTCGCGATGGGCAAACGGTCGCAGGGCTTTGGGGGCGGGCATATCCCCAATACTAGGTCCGGCATCCGGTTTCCGGGGTGGGCACCAAGTACCCGGTTGTGGGCTTGAACGGGGGCGGCGGCTGGGTGGTTCAACCCCAAGCAGCCTTAGTATTGGGGAAGGCCGCATCCGCCGCGGCGAGACTAACAGAGGTGACCATGGCCAAGCGCAGCAATCCCGCAGTCCGAATCGCACAGGAGACGGCCCACAACGCCGTGTTCGATGCCGACGGCAAGCCCAAGCCGGGCGTCCACAACATGCTCCTGAAGGCAGTGGAGATCCAGCGGCCGCTGGTGCTCGCCTACATCCGACGGCTGCAGAAAAAGCATCCCAAAGCCACCGCGGCCCAGCTCGCAGCCATCCTGGAACGGGACTACATCCGGGCGGTAACCGGCGGAGGGGCAGTGGTGGGCGCAACTGCCGTCGTCCCCGGGGTGGGAACCATTGCGTCGCTGGGCCTGTCCGCCGCGGCAACCGTTGGCTTCCTGGAGGCAACGGCGCTGTACGCGACGTCGCTGGCCGAACTGCACGGCATCCGCCTGACCAACCCCGAGAAGGCCAGCACCATGGTGATGGCCATCATGCTGGGCGAGGAGGGCACGTCGTTGCTGAGCACGCTCAGCAGCCAAGCAGCAGGCGGTGCCGGCATCAACACCACCAAGACACTGGGCAGCGTTTTTTCCAAGGCCATGCCGATCTCCGGTTTTGGCGCCGTGCGGAACAAGATCCAGAAAGCCTTCCTCAAGAATCTCCTGAAGCGCCAGGGAACGGCGCTGTTGGGGCGGGCCCTGCCGTTCGGAATCGGCGCGGTGGTGGGTGGAGCCGGTAACCTCATGATGGGACGCGCGGTGGTTTCGAACGCCAAGGAGGCGTTCGGACCGATGCCGGACACCATCCCCGGTGAGCTCACGCTGAACGCTGCAGCTCCCGACAATCACACGCTGGAAGGCAACACACTTGGATCTCAACGCTGACCTAGGCGAATCATTCGGCTCCTGGAAGATGGGAGACGACGCTTCGATGTTCCAGCTGGTTACCAGCGCGAATGTGGCCTGCGGGTTCCACGCCGGGGATCCCATCACCATGCTGGACAGTTGCCGCGCCGCCTATGAACTGGATGTGACAGTCGGTGCACACGTGGGGTACCGGGACCTTGCAGGCTTTGGCCGGCGCGCACTGGACGTCAGCTTCGATGAGTTGTTCGGCGACGTGCTGTACCAGCTTGGCGCGCTCGACGGTGTTGCGCACGCCGTTGGTGCCTCCGTGGACTACGTCAAGCCGCACGGCGCCCTGTACAACCGGCTCGTCAACGATGCGGAGCAGGCGTCAGCCGTTGTGGCCGCAGTCAATGCCTACGATCCCGGCCTTCCCATCCTGGGCCTCCCCGGCTCGGAGCTGCTCAAACAGGCCAAGGAAGCGGGCCACCCGGTTTACGTCGAGGCCTTTGTGGACCGCGCCTACCGGGGCGACGGGACGCTGGTTCCGCGGTCGCAGGAAGGCGCGGTGCTGCACGACGTCGACGCAATCGTTGAGCGCGCCGTCCGGCTGGCCACCAAGGGTGAAGTTGTTGCCGTGGACGGGACGGTCGTCAAAGTCCGGCCCGACTCGCTGTGCATCCACGGCGACACCCCCGGTGCCGTCGAAATGGCATCCGGCGTGCGGGCCGGCCTTGAGGCTGCCGGCGTGGAGCTGGAGGCGTTCGCCTAGGCCGTCAGGTTCCGGTCGAATCGGCTCCGGCTGCCATGTCTCGAATTCTGATTACCGGAATGTCCGGGGCGGGAAAGACAACTGTGCTGCGCGAGTTGTCCCGGCGGGGCTACAGAACCATCGACACGGATTACGACGGCTGGGTCCTTCCCGACGGGACGTGGGACGAGACCCGGATGTCCGCATTGCTCGAGACGCATATGCCGCTGTTTGTTTCGGGGACTGTTGAGAACCAAGGCGCCTTCTACGATCGGTTTTCCGCTGTTGTCCTGCTGAGTGCACCGGCGGAGATCCTCATCGAGCGGGTCTCTTTGCGGGCCAACAACTCCTATGGACGATCCACAGCCGACCAAGCAGAGATTCTTCAGTTCATTCTTGACGTCGAGCCTTTGCTTCGGGGTGGCGCCACCTTAGAACTCGACGGCCGTCGGCCGGTCTCTGAACTTGCGGATGAACTCGAGCGCCTCATCAGGGTGTCCCCCTGAAGCCCGGCTCGGATGCCATCAGCTGTGCTGCTGAAGTTTTGGCCGGCGTCGCCCCGCTGTGCCCGGGCGGCCTGCGAGCTGAACCGGACGGCAGTAGATCTTGATCGGCGCCGTGTCAGGCATCGGCGCGGGGATTCACCCGGCGGGTCCAGAATTCCATTCCCGACGTCCCCGGTCCGCATTTCCTAGGTAGTCAAGCCGTGAAGGTACTTCTCCAGGAATGAATCCGCGAGGGAGAAACTTCGGCGGTGCTGGGTTTCACGGAGCTTGTGCCGTTTGAGTCTTCTCCGTGCACTGGCGCCTGACTGGTCTCGGCATGGTCGTGTACTGGCGCCCGGCGCTGGACCGGGCTCGAGGCGTTCACGCTGTCCGTGTTGTGATTGCCGGTGCTCGTGGTTGTGTTCAGGGCGCCGGGGTTGGACCTCGTGTTCGGGCTCTTGTTGCTGGAGTTCTTGGTGTTGGGTT
>NZ_LMOL01000045.1:0-147 GCF_001424565.1 Arthrobacter sp. Leaf141 | reverse complement strand
GGTCCTGGTCCTGGTCCTGGTCCTGGTCCTGGTCCTGGTCCTGGTCCTGGTCCTGGTCCTGGTGTTCTGGTTCCTGGTGTTGGGGTTGGGGCGTGTTGGGTGTGGGGTGTTGTTGGGTCCAGGTGGTGGGCCAGGTGGGTGGTTCGT
>NZ_LMOL01000044.1:509-57696 GCF_001424565.1 Arthrobacter sp. Leaf141 | reverse complement strand
CCAACCTAAGAGGTCTTCACCCTTTCACGATGTAACCAACGTCCTGGCCGAGTACAGCTAGGCCATGGCACCCACGGGCGTGGCGCCGTCGTCCGGAATTGCAGCGCCTTCCGGGACCGCTGCCTGTGCCACCGCCATCCCTGCGGCCTGCAGGAGGTTGCGTTCCTCGATCAGCTCCTGGAGCCAGTAATAGGAGGCCTTGGGCGTCCGCTCCAGGGTTTCGAAGTCCACGTGGAGCAGCCCGAACGGCTGTTTGTACCCGGCCGACCACTCAAAGTTGTCCAGCAGCGACCACACGTAGTAGCCACGCAGCTCGATGCTCTCCGCGATGCCTCCCGGCGCCGTTGCCTTCACCGCGGCCTCGATATGGTCGGACAGGTACTTGAGGCGGCGCTCATCGGGAATGGACACGGTGTTGGTGGCTTTGTCCCGGACCAGGATGTCCTCGAAGCTGGCCCCGCCCTCGGTGATGTACACGGGCGGCAGGTTGGGGTACCGGGCTGCCATTTCCTTCAGCGCCACCCCCATGTACTCCGGCTTGACCGGCCAGCCGTAGGCAGTAATGTCAGCCTCCGGCCAGGCTTCAACGTGGAACGGGGCCGTACCGCCGGTGGCGCTGATGTCGCTGCCCATGGCTTCGGCCATGCTGGCAGGCACCGCACCGCTGCCTGGACCCACTGCGACCTTGGTGGGCATGTAGTAGTTCAGGCCGTAGAAGTCCAGAGGCGCGGAGATGAGTTCCAGGTCTTCGTCCGGGTGCTCGAAGGAGCTGAAGAACTTTGCGGCCCGGACCAGGTCAGGGTATTTGCCCTTCAGGACGGGATCCGCGTAAAGGGTGTTTTGTGCCAGGTCCATCAGCCCGGCCGCGACCTTGTCCAGGGGGTTGATCGAGTTGGGCACCATGGGCGAGTAGACGTTGGTCATGCCGATTTCCCCGCGTACCCCTGCAGCCCGCAGCGCCTGCAGTGCCAGGCCGTGGCCCAGCAGCTGGTGGTGGACGGTGGGGAAGGCACCCAGAAGCAGATCCTTCCCAGGGGAATGCAGCCCCAGCGTGTAGCCGTTGGTGGTGACGGTGGCGGGCTCGTTGATGGTGACCCAGCGGTCCACCCGGTCCCCGAACGCCTCGCCAAGGATGGCTGCGTATTCACCCAGGCGGTAGGCCGTGTCCCGGTTCATCCAGCCGCCGTCGTCGTCCAGGGCCAGCGGGGTGTCCCAGTGGTACACGGTGGCCATCGGCGAGATCCCGTTGGCCAGCAGTTCGTCCAGGAGCCGGTCGTAGAAGTCCAGGCCGGCGCGGTTTGCCGGGCCCTTGCCCGTGGGCTGGATCCGCGGCCAGCCAAAGGAGAACCGGTACGAATCCACGCCCAGCTGCTTCATCAGGGCCACATCCTGGGGCATCCGGTGGTAGTGGTCGGTGGCCACCACGGGGCTGTGGTCCCCCACGATGGTTCCGGGCCTGGCAGCGAACCGGTCCCACCCTGCGGGGCCGCGGCCGTCCTCCTCCAGTGCCCCCTCGATCTGGAACGCAGCGGTAGCCACTCCAAGGGTGAATCCGGAGGGAAGGAGGGCGGCAAGATCCTTGGCGGTGATGTGCATGCGGGGCTGCAACTTCCTAGGCTGGGGGCGGAAACTGTACCCCCCAGAATCTCACACCGCGGGGATGCTGACGAGTGGCAATCCGGGCCTTCCTGCTAGGGTCTGGGCATGGATGGAAAACTGGGGAAGTTCATCGACGATTTTGCTGCGCTGGTTAATCTGGCGCAGTCCGCAAGCCATAAACCGCAGGCCGGAACACAGCTGGTTGAAGCCCTGACCGGGCATCTCGGCGTGGCTGCCGGGGAGCTTTCGGTGGTGGTGGAACAGATCCCGCCGCACCGGTTTGTGGATGCCGACATTGTGATGGCAGGCCTGGTGGAAAAGGACCCCGCTGGCCGGCTGGTTGGCATCGGCGGTGGCGGCCAGCGGCATCACCAGTCCCTGAGCGACATGGTCCAGGAATCACAGCTCTACCCGCAGTTCCCGCTCGCCAAGCCGGACTTCGCGAACCTCGCGGTGGGCCCGGACAGCCACCGCCAGGCCGTGGCCCTGGGCCTCTGGCTGTTCAGCTTTGACGGCAAGCCACTGGCCGTCCTGCAGCGCGACAGCAGCCCGCAATCCGGCCGCCCGCAGGCGACGCTTGAAGTCCTCGCCGCGGACCGGGATGCCGCCACGGGGTTCCTCGCAGAGTTCCGGCGCCGGATGGATGGCAACAGCGTCCTTAAGGGGCAAGTGATTTCCCTGGTGATGAACGAATACGGCCCCAGCGCCGCGGGCGTGACGTTCCATCACCGGCCAAGCCTCCCGGCGTCGGACGTCATCCTGCCTGCAGGACTCCTGCAGAAGGTGGCGGACCATACAGTGGGCATCGCCACGCACCGCGCTTCGCTCAGGGACCACGGCCAGCACCTCAAGCGCGGCATCCTGTTGTACGGGAAGCCCGGGACCGGAAAAACGCACACCGTCAGGCACCTGCTGAGCCAGAGTGCAGGCTCGACGGCGATCCTCCTGTCCGGCGGGTCCCTCGCCAGGATTTCCGATGCGGCGCGGATGGCCCGGGCGTTGCAGCCGTCCATTGTGGTGATGGAGGACTGCGACCTGATTGCCGAGGACAGGAGCATTGGGCACGGCCCGCAGCCGCTGCTTTTTGAGGTGCTGGATGCCATGGACGGGCTGGACAACGACGCTGATGTGGCGTTTGTGCTCACCACAAACAGGCCGGACATGCTGGAACGGGCCCTGGCCCAGCGCCCTGGCCGGGTGGACCTGGCCGTGGAGGTCCCGCTGCCGGGGCGTGCGGAGCGGATCCGGTTGTTGGAGCTCTACGCCCGCCACGTTGGCTTCTCGCGGGCTGCCCTGGCGGCTGCCGCCGAACGGACGGAGGGCACCACCGCGTCCCTCGCCCGCGAACTGGTCCGCCGCGCGGTGGTGGCGGCCGCGTTGGAGGGCGCAGCGGTGTCCGACGCCCACCTCGCCGCCGCGGTGGAGGACCTGATGGCCGACGCCGAATCCCTCACCCGCAGCCTGCTGGGCAGCGGTGGGGAACCAGCCGAAACCTAGTCGCCCGGCGCGTCCGCTTTGGAGAGCTCGCCGGTGATCCGTTCGCCCGGGATCCGGGCCGTGCGCCACGTGTCGAGCGCGATGACCGCACCCAGGATGAGCAGCGACAGCGACAGCGACGCCAGGGCGTCGGTGAACCAGTGGTAGCCCAGGTACAGCCGGCTGAGCGCTGCCAGCACAATCCCGACGCCGGCACCTATAAAGCCGAGCACGGCGGTCCGGGTGTTGGTGCGGCGCGAGACGATCAGGAAAACGCCCACCAGCAGGAAGTCGCAGGCACCCAGGACATGGCCGGAAGGGAATGAGAACGTGTGGTCGGCACCGAACAGCATCAGTTCCACAGGCGGCCGGGACCGCCGGACGATCTGCAGGATGATCTGTGAAATCACCACGCCCGTGAGCATGCCGCCCGCCAGGAGCATGGGCCGCCAGGCATGCTTGGCCGCGAACCCCCACACCAGGATGATCACCAGGACGATAATCGGCAGGGCTATGGGTCCAAAAACCACGGCCAGGAAGATCATCACCGCTGTGAGCACCTCCGACCGGGTGGACAGGAGCCAGTTCCGGGCTGATTCATCGGCCGACGCCAGCCCATCCCGTTGCAGGACCCCAAGCAGGGTTGCCACAAACAGGACAGCCCCGACTGCCATCAGGATCACGGCCCAGCGGTACAGGGCTGTTCGCGCCGCGGGGTCCATGTAGCGCTCTTCCACAACGAACTTGTCGTGGAAGCGGCGCCACCAGTTGGGGCCCCTGCCGGATGTTCGCTGTCCTGGTTCCTGTGCCACGTGTGTGTTCCGCCCTTGCGCCGATGATGAGACCTACGGTGAAGATTATCCCCGTTGGCCGCCGTTGGGTGGTGATTGACGCCGCGGGATAGCCTGACGGCATGGGTGCGATGAATGAGCTGATCAACAGGCAGTCGGTGGGGGTGCTGGCCGGGATCCTCGTCACCGCAGCGCCCGCCGCCCGGTGGCCGGCGCTCGCCGGGGCCGGCACGGGCCTGGCTGAACTCAGCCTGCGCCAACGCACTGACCAGGTCAGCGCCGCGCTGGTGGCGGACCTGGCTCACCTGCCGGACCCTGGCTACGCGACGGCGGCCCATGTGCTCCGGAAGGCGCTGGCTGACCCCGGGTTGACCGGATGGATCCTCTGGCCGGTCTCCGAGGCCGCCGTCACACTGGCCCTCGAGTCGAGTGATGCCCGCGATTTTGGCGACTGCCTGGCCTTTCTCGCTGAGCTGACGCCCCGGCTGACCGGGGAGTTTGCCATCCGGCGGCTGCTGGCCCGGGATCCGGACGCGGCCCTGCAGGCCATCCGGACCTGGACGGACCACCCCGACGAACACGTCCGCCGCCTCGCCAGTGAGGGCACCCGGGCCTACCTGCCCTGGGCTGTCCGTGTCCCGGCCCTGGTTCAGCGCCCTGAAGCCACCCTTCCCATCCTCGACGCCCTGTACCGCGACCCGTCGGAGTACGTGCGCCGCTCCGTGGCCAACCACCTCAACGACCTGGCGCGCCACGCACCCGCGGTAGTGGTGTCGACGGCGGCAGGCTGGCTGGCCGCACCGGACGCCAATACGGCGTGGGTGGTCCGGCACGGACTGCGGACTCTGGTTAAGAAGGGCGATCCGGAGGCGCTGGCGCTCCAGGGCTTCGAACCGGCGTCGGTGGCTGTCTCGGAGCTCCGCCTGGACCGGATCGAGGTCGCCATGCCAGGGGACCTGGGCTTCGAATTCGAGATCTCAAACAGCGGCAGCGAGCGGGCGCGGCTGGCGGTGGACTACGCGGTCCACTACCGCAAGGCCAACGGCAGCCAGTCCGTGAAGATCTTCAAGCTCACGGCACTGACCCTTGCCCCGGGCGAGACCAGGACGCTGGGGAAGCGGCACGCCTTCAAACCGATGACCACCCGGGTCCATCATCCTGGTCTGCACGCCCTGGAGCTCCAGGTCAATGGCCTACGGCACGGCCGTGCGGAGTTCAACGTCAGCACCTGACAGCCGCGATGCCGGCTCCGTCAGTCCTCCGTGGGTGTGGTCCTGTTGGGGTGGTAGGTCCGCCAGCTGTGCTCCGGTTCGAACCCCAGCAGCCGCCGCGCCTTGTCAATGGAGAGCATGGTTTCGTGCTCCCCCAGCTCCTTGGTGACCCGGACGTCCGGGAAGACCTCCGCGGCCAGGCTGGCGCTGGAACGGCTCATCACGGTGTCCGCGTTGGCCACGATGAACGCTTCGAACCCCGGCTCCCCGTACTCGAGCGCCCGGACCACGGCCTGGGCGCCGTCGCGGCCGTCAATGTAGCCCCACAGGTTCCACTTCCGCAGTGTGGCGTCGGCATCAAAGGACGGGAAGTTCTCGTAGTCCTGGGCATCCATCACGTTGGAGAACCGCAACGCCACGATGCCCAGTTCCGGGTCCCAGCGCGTCAGTTCGATCGCCATCTGCTCTTCGAGGTGCTTGACCAGCGAGTAGGTGCTTTCCGGCCGGGCGGGATATTCCTCGTCCACGGGGATGTATGGCGGGTCCACGTCGAACGGCAGCCCCAGCACCGTCTCGCTGGACGCGTACACCACCTTTTTGATCCCGGCGCGGCGGGCGGCCTGGAAGACGTTGTAGGTGGAGAGCATGTTGTTTTCGAAGGTGGCCGCGTCCGGGAGGATGCCCGGGGCGGGGATCGCCCCAAGGTGGACGACGGCGTCAAAGCCTGAGTGCCTGTCGTCCAGTCCCAGCAGCACATCCAGGACCTGGCCGTAGTTGCGGAGGTCCACGATGGCCAGGCCGGGGCTGCGGTCCCCCGCCCGGTCCAGGTTCAGGACCTGGTGCCCGTCAGCGGTGAGCCTGCGCACCACGTGCCGCCCCAGTTTTCCACTGCCGCCTGTCACTGCAATTCTCATGGGTGTCCGCCTTGCCCGCTCAGGAAGTGTTCGACGGCGGCAATGGCCGCCTCCGTGATTTCGCCGGGGTCCCCGCTGCCGTCCACGGACACCACCAGACCCCGGCCAGCGTACACGGAGACCACTTCGTGGGTTTCGCGGTGGTAGAGGTCGAGGCGGCGGCGGAAGACATCCACGGTGTCGTCCTTGCGGCCCTGGTCCTTGGCCCGCTGCAGCATGCGTTGTTCCAGTTCGGCGTCGGGTGCCCGCAGTTCGATGACGGCGTCCACCCGCTTGCCCTGCGAGCGCAGCATGTTGTCCAGTTCGGTGACCTGCGGTGCCGTGCGGGGAAAGCCGTCCAGCAGGAACCCGGCCTCGACATCGGCGTCCAAAAGCCTGTCCTTGACCAGTGCGTTCGTCAGGTGGTCGGGCACAAAAAGGCCGTCATCCAGGTATTTGGCTGCTTCCTTGCCCAGCGGGGTCTCTTCGCTGACGTTGCTGCGGAAGATGTCGCCGGTGGAAACGGCGGGGATCCCGAAATGCCGCGCCACGTGCTCGGCCTGGGTGCCTTTTCCGGAGCCGGGCGGACCGATGATGAGCAGTCTGGTCATATTCCTTGTCCCTCCGCGGCGTCATCGCCACTGTGTTGGGGTCAGCCTCCGGCAACGCCGGTGCGTGCTTCATTCTGCCCATAAGGGTCAGCACAATGCCAGCCGCCGGGAGGGGACCGGAGGCTGGCATGGTGCTGGCGGGGAGTCAGAACTTGGAGGCAGCCCCCGTGAACGGGGTTGTCGGTAGCGCGTAGCCATTGCGATCCGTCATTCCGGCGGCCGGGGTGTAACGGTGGCTGCCGGGTTTGCTCACCGAGTTGCCTGTCCCGAACCGGCTTCCAAGGGTAATCGTCAGTTCGTTCGTTGCGGCGTTCCAGGCCAGCGAGGACACCACGGAGCCGCTGACGCCTGTACCGTGGAAACTCAGGGCTGTAGCTCCCACATAATTGCCGTCAAGCTTCACCGAGCCAATTCGCGCAGTTCCGCAAGCCGGACTGCCTATGGCGACGCTCAGTACCTGGTCAGTGCCGACGTTGACAGTGACCTGTTCTGAACCGGCCACGACCTGGCTACCGCCCGTAGGGCTCCAATTGCTGCAGATACTCGAGGGGTCCAGCGCCTCGGAGAACTTGATCACCACCTTGTCGCCCGGGTCAATGTTGTTGTTGCTTCCTCCGTTGAGGAGTGTCAGCGCCTCGACAGCCGGCGCCGTGGTGTCCTTGCCCGAGGTAGCCGTCCCGGCAACAACACTGACGTTGCCCGCTGCATCCGTGGCGACCACCGAATAAGTGACCGTCGGGTCGTTGAGCGTGGTCAGGTCCATCACGGCACTCCACTGGCCCAAGCTGTCGGCAGAGACTGTTTTCGGAACCGAGTGCACTGCGCCAGCGTCCTTGGCGGTAATCGTCACCGATGACAACGGCTCGGCGTTGCCGCTGACCTGGACACCCCCGACAGTGCTGCTGGTGATCAGCGCCGGTGCGCTGATTGTTGGCGTCGGTGGTGGTGTGGTGTCTGCAGCAGCGACACCTATGCTGCGTGCCGATTCCGCCCCGGCCCAGGCGCCGAGGACGGGCGTGACGGTGTAGTACCAGGTGCCGGCCGGCAGGGCGGCCTCGGTGCAGGTGAGCGCATCGATGTTTCCGGCGCACGCTCCCCCGGCGGCAACCTTGGTGCCACCGGCAGCTGACGGGTAACGCGCAACGGTGTAGCGGGCAACCGGGCGGCCCGCCGCCGTCGTGCCCTGCTGCCAGCTGACCGAAGCGGCACCGGCAGCTGCCGATGCTATGGGTGCTGCCACAGCCTGTAATGAATCGGCGCGGGCTGCTCCGGCGTTGCTGCCCAGGGCCTGCCAGTAGGCGTTGGCCGCCGGCCCACCCCACGTAACGGCGAGCGCCGCCGTGACCACGCAAGCGATCCGGGTCCTGGCTGTACGGTTCATTTGCGGGCCTCCAGGGTGACGGGCAGGCTGAATGTGGCGCCTTGGCACACTGAGGCTGATGCAGTGGACATGGCTGCGGCGCCGGGCAGAGTGATCAGCGCCGTCGAGTTGGCTGCAATAGTGACCGGCGGGGCCAGCGGCGCCGCAGGAGCAACGAATGTCACCCCGGTGGTGAGGCAGGTCGCGTGGGCGGCGTCTGCCGTGGCCGCGCCGCTGCCCGTGATGGCGTAAACCTGCACGG
This sequence comes from Arthrobacter sp. Leaf141, assembly GCF_001424565.1. Lineage (GTDB taxonomy): Bacteria > Actinomycetota > Actinomycetes > Actinomycetales > Micrococcaceae > Arthrobacter. The sequence goes on along the minus strand of NZ_LMOL01000044.1, from coordinate 49,493 downwards.
CGTAACTGTTGGGGTTGAACGCCCGGACGGCAACATCGGCGGTGCCGCCCGGGACGAGGGTGGTTTGCGGGCTGTCACCTGCCACGAGCGCCTGCGCCGTGACAGCTGCCATGGTGCCGTTGGTGGCGGAACCGGTACCCGAGCCCAGCAGTGCCCAGTAGGCGAAGGCACCGCCCGCGCCCGTCGCCAGGCACAGCGTGAGGGTTGCCGCCGCAGTCCTGGCAGCCAGCTTTCGGGGCGCAGGCCGCGACGCAGACTTTATGGTGGTGGCTGTGAAGAGCCCGGTGGCTGCCCTGTGTCGTCCGGATGTCATCTCAGTTCCCTTCCCCTACGGCGGAGTAGGCGAGCTGAAGCGTGGCGCCCTTGCAGCCATCCTGGTTCAGCGCCGTGTCCAGCATGGTGATTTTCGGCCACACTGCCGAAGACGATTTGAGGTTGCTGAGGGTGCTGGGCCCGACCGGAAGGGTCAGTGGATAGCCTCCGCTGTAGTTGGTCACCACGTAGTCCGCCATGGTGCAGGGAAGCCCCGCCGCGACGGCTGCCTGGGTCCTGGTGATGCCGGCGATCGTCACCGACAGGTTGGACAGCGCCAGGGTTTTGTTGTTCGGGTTGGCGAAGGATGGATTGAGCGGGAGCGTGGATCCGGGGGTGAGCAGCTGGCCGAGGTTCCCTGAGATGCTGAACGTCTTCTTTGCGGCCTGGACGAACAGTTGGACCACAACGCCGGCGGCCTGGCTGTCGCCGGCGGTGGTGGAAAGGGTGAGGTCCGCTTTGCCGTTCGGGGTGGTGGCTGACGTTGCCACGGTGAGCACAACCGTGGCGGCCTTTCCGGAACCCAGCGTGACCGACGCCGGCGCGAAGACCGCCGTCGTGCTGGCCGGAAGTCCCGAAACAGTGGGAGTGACGGTGCCGCTGAAGCCGTTGGCCGAGGTCAGTGCCACGGAATAGGTGACAGTATCGCCCTGGTCAACCGTCCGGCTGGCGGGAGTGGCCTGGATGGTGACGCCCTTTTTGGTGCTGCCCTGGCTCCCGCCCTGGCTGGCAGCGAAGATGGTGCCGGCCGAAACGAGCATCACCAGAAGCCCCACCAGCAGCACTTTGACTGCTGTAGTGGTTCTTCGCATGGCAGTGCGGAAGTACCCGGATTCGTTCTGCACGTCTTGCCCTTCTGGTTTGGTCTGGGAGTTGCGGGCGGGTTGGAAATCGCCGGCGGGGAAGGATCAGGTCGTCCCCCCGCCGGCGAAGCCTGTTAGACGCTGCCCACCGTGATGGTTACGACGGCGCCCTTGCACGCGTCCTGGTTGACGTCTGCGTTGTCGTTGAACGTCAGGGTTCCGGAGCCCACTTCGATGCCTGGAGTGTTAGCAGAGACGGTGGTGTTACTCGTGTCTGCGGTGACGACAAACCAGCCCGGAAGGCATCCGGTGACATTCGTCGTCACAGAGGCTGTGAGCGCACCCACCTTGGTGCTGCTGGATGTTCCGTTGTCAGCCGTATAGGACACCGGAACGCTGTTACCCGGGGCAAGGCCAGCAGCGAAGTTTGCGTGCAGGGTAATGGTGCCTTGACCGGCCGAATTGGTGGCAGTGCCACTGCCCGAGCCCGTCGTGGTCCAGTAGGCGTAGGCTGCGCCGCCGCCACCGGCCACCAGTGCGAGCGCTCCAGCAGTTGCGAGGACCTTGTTCTTCTTCGTCATTGTGCGCATGAGTAGGACTCCTTTGTCTGAAAGTAAGAGCGATGATGAGACTCACAGCGTCCGGGCCCGCTGTGGGATCCTGGCGTTTGGCTGCTCGATGACGCTCATACTTCCGGGCGATGGGAACGCGAACAACGCGTAGTGGTACTGGTCTTTTGGCACAGCTCCTGCCGGCGACCTCTTGGTTTCACCACCTGGTACTCACTTTTTGCCGCGGCGCCGCCCAATCCGTGACGGTGCAGTTTCAGCGGCTGGCGCGTGTATATAATTTTGGATACCGGCTTAGCAGAAGGCCGTTGGAAAGTTCGTCGATCCAGCGACCGTCACCCGTTCCCCGTTGCACGCGGAACCGCTGTGGGTTGCTGGCTCGTTTTGACCTGAGCGATTGGCACCAGAAAATCGTGGCCGGCGAGTCAACTGCAAAACCCGATACATCCATCACAGAGCACCTCCATGAACTGGTCCTCAGCAGTTCCGACGTGGAGGACTTCCTGAGCGAACTTGCGCAGGTTTCTGCCCGCAACCTCTCCGAGCCGGGCGACGAGATCCTGTGCGCCATCACGTTGCTGCGGCCGCGCAAGGCCGCCACCACTGTTGCCAGCAGCCCGGGGGCCGATGGCCTGGGCCAGCTGGAACACGAGTTTTCGCACACACCCAGCATGTCCGCCTCCCTCGGCCGCGAAACGGTCCATGTCCGCGACGTGAGCGGGGACGTCCACTGGGCGGACTACTCGGCGGCAGTCCTGGCGGAAGGCGTCCGGTCGGTCCTGGCCCTGCCTTTCGAGCTTGAGGGCGAAACCAAGGCCGCTCTGCTGCTCTATTCCAGCCGGCCCAACCGCTTTGCGGGCCGGGTGCTGAAATTTGCCGAAGAATTTGTTAAGCAGACGTCGCTGGCCCTGCGGCTGGCTGTCCGTTTTGCGCATTACAGCGAAACCGCAGCCAACCTGCGGGCCACACTGGAATCACGGACCCAGATCGACATGGCCGTGGGCATCATCATGGCGCAGAACCGGTGCAGCCAGCAGGAGGCCTTCGAAATCCTGCGGACCGCTTCCAGCACCCGGAATTCGAAGCTTCATGACGTGGCCACCGCGGTGGTCAATTCCCTGGGCCAGGGCCCGGCCAAAACCCACTACGACGGCTAGGACCCGCCACCGTCCGCCTCCCGGGGCGGCAGGGAGCCGACGTTGGAACCGCCCACCACCACGACTGCTCCGACCAGGAGCGCGGCGTTGGCCCAGAAGATTCCCAGGACGCCCAGCGGCGCCGCAAAAGCTCCGACCGCGACGGGCAAAGTAACCTGCGCCAGGCGGTTGACGCTCATCCGCAGCCCCAGGACTGCGCCGTGGCTCGACGAGGCGGTCAGCGCCACCACCCAGGCCATGGTCAGAGGCTGCGGAATACCCAGGCCAAGGCCAAGGCCCACCATCACCGCAATGGCGCCGGGGGCACCCACCAGGGGCAGCGCGGCGAGCGAGAGCACTGCCGCACCGATGGAAACCATCAGCATTGCCTTGCGGCCGAATTTATCGATCAGGCGCGTCAGCCCGAGCCTGCTGGCGACTGACACGGCCGCGCGCAGGGCAAGGAGCATTCCCACTACCGGCGCACTGACATTTTGCTCCGACGCCCACACGGGGACGAACGCATACATCAGGTCAACGGTCACCAGCACTGCTCCGCTGACCACCAGGGACCGCCACAGCCCGGGGGTCTTCAGCACCGTGGCCGCACTGGCCCGGGGCGCCCCCGCCTGCCGCCGGTTCTTCCGCAGCCCCGCATCGGTGCGGCGGAGGAAAAAGTAGGCCGGCAGGGCCAGCGTGCTGAATGCCAGGCACACCAACAGGCCAAGGCTGGTGTCCGGAGGATTGCCGCCGGGCACAGTGGCCGCGGCCGCGAAGGTGACAGCGGGCGGTCCCACCAGTTGTCCGATCGAGGCCGCGGCAGTGAGCGTTCCGAACGCGCTGTCCCTGGAGGCGCCGTGGCTGACGTGCGCCACAAAGGCCTGCTGCCCCACCATGACCATCAGGTGGCCCAGGCCAATCACGGCACTGGCCAGCAACAACACGGGCAGCCCCGGCACCAGCAGCATCAGGCCCGTCCCGCCCGCCGCAAGCAGCAACCCGGTAAAAGCCAGCACAATCCCGCCCACTTTGTCCGCCAGCCTCCCCACGGGGAAGGCGGCAAGCAGCGCAGGAAGGGCGAAGCTTGACGCGAGGGCGCCCAGGAAGACCGGGTCTGCCCCGGCGGCGAGCGCGCGGTAGCCGATGATGAGCCGGATGCCCACCCACGAGGCCTGGGCCAGGATGGCTTGGCCGCTCAGGGCCGTCCGCCAGCCTGCATGGCTCACGGGCGCAGCGGTATTTCGTCCGCTCCCCCCAACAGCCTGGTCAGGTCATCGATGCTGTCGCGGGTGGCCTGGTAGCGGTCCGGATCGAGGTGGAAGATGGCCAGCTGCAGGGCGTAGGCAAGCGCCATGGGAATCAGCTGGGTCCGGTATTCGGTGTCGTCCCCGCGCCGGGCGGCAAGCAGGTGGTCCGGGCTGGGCCGGAAACGGTAACCCGGAACGTCGGAAAGCACAATGCTCCGGCCGCCGCGCCGCGCCGCCTCGGAGATGAGGGTGGGAAGGTGCAGCGGCGCTTCCCGCAGCGCCAGCGCTATGAGGGCGCTGTTTTCGTCGAAGCTGACGAAGCCTTCCGCGAGGTCCTTCGGGGTGGCGCCCAGCAGGACGGTTGCCAGGCCCAGCCGCCGCAGCCGGCGGGCAAGCAGTTCAAGGGTGGGCCGTTCATCGTTTTTTGAGTACAGGTACACCACGCTGGAGACGTGCAGCGCCTTGGCGGCAGCGTCCAGGTCCTCCTGCGGCACAAAATGCGGCAGCCGCTTCAGCGCCCTGATCTCGTCGGCGATAAAGGCTGTCAGGTCATGGCCCGATTCCCCGCGCATCACGGTGGCGCTGGGAACCGTCTCCTCTTCGTCCCTGCGCAGGTCTGCCCGCAACTCCGGGTAGCCCCGGTAGCCCAGCTTCTTTGCCAGGCGAACCACCGTGGATTCATGGGTCCGGGCCCGTTCGGCCACTTCAGCGGCCGGGATGCCCGCCATATCCCCGGACATCAGCACGTTCATGGCGCGCTCCTCGGAAGCGCTCAGCCTGACCGTACTGCTGGCAACTACTGCTTTGAAACTCACTCTGGCTCCCCTTTGAGATCCGCGTTCCATTCGATGTGATGCTTGACACTATGCCACGGACATGCAATCCTGTGCAAGATTGCAAGAACGGTTAAGGACCAATCCTGCTTCACCTATTTTCTCCACTTTGCCGCAGAGAGGCGGACAACAAAGATGCAAACCCTCAACGCACCTGTTGCGCTTGAATGGACGGTTGCCTCCGCGGCCGTCGCCGGGGGCCTGGCCATAGCAGTGGTGGGTGCCGGTTATGGCCTTACCAACACGTCCGGCGTGGGCGCCGGGTTCTTCCCAACAGTGGCCGGCACCCTGATGGCCCTGGCCGGTGTGCTCTGGCTCCTCCAGCTCGCAGCGGCTCGCAAAACGGCTGCCGCAGCACCCGCCATCGGCGACATACTGGAGTCCGTACCGCCGCACCGCGATTCCGGTTCGGCACTGGTGTCGCTGCTTGATGACGACAACAGCGAGGAACCGGAAGCGGACTTCCCGGACCGGCAGGGCATTGCCCGCGTGGGGATCATCGCCGCCGCGATCCTGCTGGCCGCGCTGCTGCTGCCCTACCTGGGCTACACCATCGTGATGACCCTGATGCTGGGCTCCATCCTCTTCCTCGTCAGCAAGCGGAAACTGTGGCTGGCGGTCCTGGTGGCTGTCGGCGCCGCGCTGGCGTCCCGCCTTGTTTTTGAAGTGTGGCTGGGTACGGCGCTGCCTACCGCCAGCATCGACTTCCTCGCCGGACTGGGGCTGTAGCCATGGGTTTTGACCAGCTTCTGGGTGGCCTGGCCACCGTCTTCACTCCCGAACACCTCCTGTTTGCCCTGATCGGCTGCGTGCTCGGCATGCTGGTGGGCGTACTTCCGGGCTTCGGCCCGGCTGCGGCGGTGTCCCTGCTCATCCCGGTGACCTTCGGCTTGGACGCCACGTCGGCGATCATCATGCTGGCCGCCATCCTGTACGGCGCGGCCTATGGCGGAACCACGACGGCGGTCCTGCTGCGGATCCCGGGCGAAGCATCCTCCATCGCCACCACCCTTGACGGCTACCAGATGGCCAAGCAGGGACGGGGCGGACCGGCCCTGGTGATCGCGGCCCTCGCCTCCTTTGTGGGCGGACTGATCGGCGTCGTCGGGTTCGTGGTGGTGGCCCCGTTCAGCCGCCTCGCCCTGGAATTCGGCGCCCCGGAACTGTTCCTCGTCTCCCTCCTGGGCTTCGCCCTGATCACCAGCTTCGCCGGCTCGAACCCCGCCAAGGCCCTGCTCAGCGCCGCGGCCGGCCTGGCCATCGCCACCGTCGGGGTGGACTCCGGTGTCGGAATCGCCCGCTTCACGTTTGACATGCCAGAACTGTTCGACGGGCTGGGCCTCGTGGCCATCGTGATGGGCGTCTTTGGCCTCAGCGAAGTCCTGGGCCAGGCCCAGAAGGGCCCCCTGGGAGTGCCGAGCCCGCTCAAGGTCGCAAGGCTGCTGCCCACCCGCACCGACCTGCGGCGCTCCGCACTGCCGTCCCTGCGCGGATCGGTTATCGGCTTCTTTATGGGCCTGCTCCCGGGCTCTCCGGGCGCCGCCACCTCACTGGCCTCCTACGCCGCGGAGAAAAAACTCTCCAAGCGCTCCAAGGAGTTCGGCCGGGGCGCGGTGGAAGGCATCGCCGGACCGGAATCGGCAAACAACGCCCTGGCAGTGTCCTCGATGATCCCGCTGTTCACCCTGGGCATCCCCACCTCCGCCACGGTGGCCATCATGGCCGGCGCGTTCACCATGAACGGGCTTATCCCCGGGCCGCTGCTGTTCCGGGACAACCCGGACGTGGCCTGGGCCATCATCGCCAGCCTCATCGTGGGCAACCTGATCCTGCTGGTCCTTAACGTGCCGCTGGCCCGGGTCTGGATCGCCGTGCTGAAGGTTCCGTTCCACTACCTCATGGCCGCCATCCTGGCCTTTATGTTCCTGGGCACCTACTCCATCAACGGCAGCGCCTTCGACATCCTGATCATGCTGGGCGCCGGCCTGCTGGGCTACGTCTTCCAGCTGGTCAAGGTCCCGCTCACGCCGCTGGTCCTGGGACTCATCCTGGGCCCGTTGCTGGAAGAGAACTTCCAGCGGTCCCTGGCCCTGTCCCGCGGCGACTACAACGTGTTCCTGCAGGGCCCCATCAGCCTCACCCTGATCGGCGTCATCGTCCTGGCCATCCTGTTCGGCGCCGTCCGCCCCCTCATCGCTTCCATGCTGAAGAAAAAGACCATCACCCCTGTCGCATCAAAGGAGCTTGCGAAATGAAAAAAATCCCCGCACTGACCGCCACCGCCGCACTGGCCGCGTCCGTTGCCCTGGCCCTCACAGGCTGCGGCGGACAGCCGGCATCCAGCACCGCTGCCGCCGACTTCCCCAAAGCCGGCTCCACCATCGAGTGGATCGTCCCGTCCGCAGCCGGCGCCGGCAACGACATCCTGGCCCGCATCATTGCTCCTGTGATGCAGGAGGACCTGGGCGCCAACATCAAGGTGGTCAACAAGGAAGGCGGCAGCCAGGTAGTGGGCCTGAACTATGTGGCCCAGGCCAAGCCGGACGGCCTCACCTTCGGCAACACCAACATCCCCTCCATCCTTGGCCGCTACCTTGACCCGTCCAAAAAAGCCGCCTTCGACCGCGGCAGCTTCACCCCCATCGGCTCGTTCGCCACCAACTCCGTGGTGATCGGCGTCAACAAGGACAGCAAGTACAAAACCATCAAGGAACTGTTCGACGCCGTCAAGGCCGAACCGGGCAAGATCACCGTGGGCACCGACTCCCGCGCAGGAGATGACCACATCAACCTGCGCCTCCTCGAGGACCAGCTTGGCCTGGACTTCAACATCGTGCATTACAACAGTGGCGCGGACAAGGTCGCAGCCATCGTCTCCGGTGAGACCGATTTCGCCCTGGGCGGCGTCTCGAGCTTCTACGGCCAGTACAAATCCGGCGACATCAAGCTCCTGACCGTCGTCGAGGACGCTGCAAGCCCGTTCGCCCCGGAGGTTCCCACGCTGAAGGGCTCCGGCTACGACGTCAAGCCGATGGCCAGCAACTTCGCCCTCTCCGTTCCGTCCAAAACGCCCAAGGACGTTGTGGCAAAGCTCGAGTCCGCGCTGAAGAAGGCCACGGAAACTCCGGCCGTGCAGGAAAAGCTCAAGGGTGCGGCCACCCAGCCCGCCTGGAAGTCCAGCAGCGACGTAGCCAAGCTCTGGGAAGAGCGCGAATCCACCATCAAGCCCGTCATCGATGAACTCCTGAAGCAGCAGTAACCGTGGACTCCTCCAGAAAGGCCGGCGATACCATGCAGGCAGACCTCAGCTCTCCCCTGTCCACCGCTGAACTGGTGCAGCGACTGGCAGCCATTCCCGCCGCCAACATCAGCGACGCCCAGGAACGGATCGGCGTGGCCTCGGCCCTCTCACCCTCCTGGCCCGGCGCCAGGCTGGCCGGGCCCGCCTACACGGTGTGGACCAGGCCCGGGGACAACCTCTACATCCACAAGGCGCTCGAAGAAGTGCAGCCGGGCGATGTGATTGTGGTCAACGGTGGCGGCGACCAGTCCCGCGCCCTCATCGGCGACATGATCGGCATCCGCGCCCGGAACCAAGGCGTGGCCGGCTTCGTGATCGACGGCGCCGTCCGCGATGCCGATGCCCTGGCCGAATGCGGGCTGCCGGTCTTCGCCCGCTCCGTTACCCCTGCCGGACCCTACAAGTTCGGCCCGGGCCGGCTGCAGATCCCGGTGGCGATCGACGGCGTCGTGGTGTCACCCGGCGACCTGGTCATCGCCGACGCCGACGGCGTGGTGGTGGTCCGCCGGGACGATGCGGAGCAGGTCCTCGCCCAGGCGGAAGCCATCGAAGCCCGCGAGGAAGCCAAACGCACAGCCTTCGCCGGCGCCGCCAGCTAAACACCGGCACGCAGTGCTGGCCGGCGCCCCGCAGGGAGCTCCGGCCAGCACCACGTCAAGACGCGGGACGTAACACCACACGGGCACCTTCCAACGGTAGACTGCTGCAAAATCTTGCCCGGGGGCCTCATGAAACAGCAACGCATCTGCCTCGTCATTGAGGACAATGACGACATCAGGGGACTCATCACCCTGGTCCTGGGCCGCGCCGGGTTCGAGGTCCGGGCCGTGGCCACCGGCGCCGCCGGCATCGCCGCGGCAGCGGATCCCGCCGTCGCCCTGATCACCCTGGACATGGGCCTGCGGACATGGACGGGCACGTGGTGGCCCGGGCGATCAGGGCCCTGAGCAAAGCGCCGCTGCTGTTCCTCACCGCCAGGTCCGAAAGTGACGACATCCTTGCAGGCATGGCATCCGGCGCTGACGCATACCTGACCAAACCGTTCCGGCCCGCGGAGCTCCAGATCATGGCACTGCAGCTGTGCCCCGATCCGGTTTCACAGGCCCCGCACATATCCGGCAAATCAGCTTCCTAACTTGGCCGCCTAAAAATGAGGAATGACTCCTCAGCACAAACCAACACGTAGGCCGGGCCGCCTCAGGCGGGCCGTCATTGCAGGGTTTGTAGCCCTCACGCTTTCGGCCGGCGGCGCCACCGCCTGGGCCCTGGACCGCTTTGTGGTCCAGCACGTGGCCATCGCAGACGTCTCCGCGTACGAGGCAAGCCAGAACAGCGCCGCCGGCACCACCACCGCGGACACCGCCGCCGATGCTGCGGCCACCGCGGTCACCACTGACACGTCCTACTCCGCCGGCGACACCAACATCAGCATCTCCACGGTGACCACCGGAACCGGCGACAGCACCGTCACCTACTACGTGGCCGACGTCGTCCTCGATGACGCCACCACCCTCCAATCCGCCTTCGCCAACAACAGCTTCGGTGAAAACATCACCGAAACCACCTCCGCCATCGCCGCGGACAACAATGCCGTCTTCGCTATCAACGGCGACTATTACGGCTTCCGGGACACCGGCATCGTGATCCGCAACGGCGTGGTGTTCCGCGACGAGGGCGCCCGGCAAGGACTGGCGTTCTACCGCGACGGCACCGTCAAGGTCTACGACGAGACCACCACCACCGCCGACCAGCTGATTGCCGACGGCGTCTGGAACACCCTCTCCTTCGGCCCGTCCCTCCTGGACAACGGCGAAGTGGCCGCGGGCATCGAGGACGTGGAGGTGGACACCAACTTCGGCAACCACTCCATCCAGGGCGAACAGCCCCGCACCGCCGTCGGCGTCATTGACGGGAACCATCTGGTGTTTGTGGTGGTGGACGGCCGCAGCCCAGGCTACAGCGCCGGCGTCACCATGACAGGTCTAGCTGAAATCATGCAGGGCCTCGGCGCCACCACCGCGTACAACATCGACGGCGGCGGGTCGTCCACCATGTATTTCAACGGCTCCCTGGTCAACAATCCGCTGGGCGAAAACAAAGAGCGCGGCACCTCCGACATCCTCTACATCGCAGGCTAGGGCCGGGCCATGATCATCCTCATTCCCGCCTACGAGCCGGACGGCCAGCTGCCTGACCTGATCCGCACCCTCCGCGACGCCGAGCCGTTCGCCCCCGTGGTGGTGGTGGATGACGGCAGCGGCCCGGCGTACAAGGACGTGTTCGACGCCGTCAGGGCACTCGGGTGCCACGTCATCGGTTACGGCCGCAACAGGGGGAAGGGGTTCGCGTTGCGTACCGGCTTCGGTTTTGTGGCGGAAAACCTTCCCGGCCACGACGTGGTCTGCGCCGACAGCGACGGCCAGCACCGGGCCAACGACATCCTGAAAGTAGCCAACACGCTGCAACAGAACAGGTCCGCGCCGTGGGGCCAGGCCACCATGGTGCTGGGCAGCCGGAACTTCACCGGCGAGGTGCCCGCCCGCAGCCGGTTCGGCAACGAAGCCACCAAGGCCCTCTTTACCCTGGCCACTGGCGAGCGCATCCCGGATACCCAGACCGGGCTCCGCGGCTACCCCGCAGCGATGCTTCCGTGGCTGCTGACCGTCCGCGGTGACAGGTATGAATACGAGCTGAACCTGCTGCTGGAGGCCCGGCACGCCGGTTACGCCCTGCAATCGGTGGAGATCGCCACGGTGTACCTGGACCACAATTCCGGCTCGCATTTCAGGCCGCTTGCCGATTCGGTCCGGATTTACGCACCGATGCTCAAGTTCCTGGCATCGTCCTTCGCCGCGTTCCTGGTGGACACCGTGGTGTTCCTGGTTTTGACCGTGCTGGTCGACTCGCTGCTCATGGCGGTGCTGGGTGCCCGCGCGGTCAGTTCGGCAGTGAACTTCGTGGTCAACCGGCGCCTGGTTTTCAGGCACGGCGGGGAGAAGCCTGCCGGGTCCACCGGCCTGCGCTACTTCGGCCTGGTAACTGTGCTGCTCGCCGCCAATGTCGGCCTGATCTGGGCACTGGAGGCCGGCGGGATCCACCCGCTTCCCGCCAAGATCCTGGCCGAGATCGCCCTGCTCGCCATCAGTTTCACGGTGCAGCAGCGCTACCTGTTCGCCGGCAAAAGCGCTGCAGCCCCCGTTGACCGGACGTCCAGCGCAGCACCAGCCTGCACTCATATATCCGGCTAGGTTCCGTCACAGCAGCGGCACAGTATTGCCCGGCATCGTAGTTACCAGCCCACCGAGAACCCACCCGGAGAATCCCATGAACCCCCTGATTTTTATCCTGGCAGACCTTGCCGCCATCAGCCTCCTGACCTTCGCCCTCTACCTCCGCCGGCACCGCCGCCGGGACCTGGTGGTGTCGTACCTGGGCATGAACGTCGGCGTCCTGGCCGTTGCCACCGCCCTCTCCGGCTCGGCAGCGAGCCTGGGCCTGGGGCTGGGACTCTTCGGGGTCCTCTCCATCATCCGGCTCCGGTCCACCGAACTGGCCCAGCATGAGGTGGCCTACTACTTCTCGGCCCTGGCCCTGGGCCTGATCGCCGGACTCGGCATCGAACCCCTGTGGCTGACCGTCTCGCTGATGGCCCTGATCCTGCTGGTGATGTTTGTGGGCGACCACCCCCGCGTGCTCCCCGCCCACCGGCACCAGAGCGTGATCCTGGACCGCGCCATCGCCGAGGACAGCGAGCTCTTCGCCCGGCTGGAAGCAGTCCTGCACGGCAAGGTCCACTCCGCCACTGTCCAGGAACTGGACCTGGTGAACGACAAAACCATTGTGGACGTCCGCTACGCTTACGTGCCGGCAACCTGGCCTGCGGTGCCGGCGTCCGTCGTCGAGCCCATCTACCCCGCCCGGCAGGCCGTTTCCTCCCAGCAGGCCGCCGCCAGCGAGGCCGTCCCCGCCGCGGCACACGCCGGGACCGGTGCGGCATGAGCACCCTGGCTGCCGTCCTCATGGACAACCTGCACCTCCTGCCCGCGGTGGGACTCGAAGAGCTCAACGCCGAAGCCGCCCTCCAGACCCGGGTGGACCGGAAATACGTGGTCCCCACAGCCGTGGCCCGCCACCTGCTGGCCACCTTCAGCCACGAGGCCCGCATCCTGGAAATGGACGGCGCCCGCAGCTTCGCCTACGACTCGGTCTACTTCGACACGGCAGCCCTGGACAGCTACCGGTTGGCGGCCCACGGCCGCCGCCGGCGCTACAAGATCCGCACCCGCACCTACGTGGACAGCGGCATCAGCTTCCTGGAAGTCAAAACCGAGGGCGCCCGGGAAGCCACCGTCAAGGAACGCATCCCGTACCGCCTGGCGGACCGGGACCGCCTCACCGAGGAAGGCCTGGACTACGTCCGCGAAACCCTGGCCGCCGCCGTCGGCACCGTTCCTGCCGGCACCCTTGCGCCTGTCCTGGAAACCAGATACCACCGCACCACGTTGCTCCTGCCGGGCTGCGGCAGCCGGGCCACGATCGATACCGGGGTGACCTGGCAGCGGCCGGCCCACCGGTCCTGGGTCCTTACCGACGCGATCATCCTTGAGACAAAATCCGGTTCCACTGCCGGCCCGCTGGACCGGCACCTCTGGGCCCACGGCATCCGGCCGTCCCGGATTTCAAAGTTTGCCACCGGCATGGCAGCCCTTCGGGCGGACCTGCCGGCCAACCGCTGGCACCGGACGCTTCGCCGGTCGCTGAACCTCCAGCCCGCAGCCTGACCCTCCCACTCTCTTTCTTCCCCCAAAGGACCTTCACCATGAAAAGCTTCCGTTCATACCTCTCCGTTGCAGCCCTCGCCGCCGCGATCGGCCTGGCAGGCTGCTCAGTGGCCGCGACCACCCCCACCGGGGTGTCGTCCGTCAGCGGCGCCACCACCGGCAGCAGTTCCACGGCCACCACCGGGACGGCGCAGGCCGTTTCGCTGGACACCCTGGCTGAGGACACCCACTACGACGCCGACGACCTCACCTGGGACGCAGCCAGCGAAGTAGCCGTGACGCTGGCGGACGGTGCCAGTGCCGTGGCCGGCGGCACAACGTCGGACGCGGTCACAGTGGATGGCGATACGGTGACCATCACCGCCGCCGGCACCTACCGCCTCAGCGGTTCCCTTTCCGACGGCCAGGTGGTGGTCGCTGCCGGCGAGGAGGACACCGTCCGGATCATCCTGGCCGGCGCGGACATCACCAGCTCCACCGGTTCCCCGTTTGTGGTCCAGAGCGCCGACGAGGCCATCGTGTTCCTCGAGGACGGCACCAACAACGCGCTCAGCGACGCCACCAGCTACACGGACCAGGGCACGGACGCCCCCAACGCGGCGCTGTACTCCATGGCCGATCTGACCATCGCCGGCACCGGAGCGCTGACGGTGGACGGTAACTACAACGACGGGATCGCCAGCAAGGACGGCCTGGTCCTGGCGGCCGGCAACGTCACGATTAAGGCAGCGGATGACGGGATTGTGGGCAAGGACTACGCCGTCCTCCTCGACGGCGCCTACCAGGTCACCGCGGGCGACGACGGCTTCAAAAGCGACAACGACACAGACGAAGGCCGCGGCTGGCTCCTCATCAACGGCGGCACCCTGACCGTTTCAGCGGCCGACGACGGCGTCAAGGCCTTCAACACCCTCACCATCGCGGCCGGTACCACCACCGTGACGGAGTCGGAGGAAGGCCTCGAGGCACAGCACATCGTGATAGCGGGCGGCACGGCCACCGTCACCTCGAACGACGACGGCGTGAACGCCTCGGGCGGCAGCTCCACCACGGGCACGGCGCAAGGCGGCATGGGCGGCGGAATGGGCGGCGGCGAGACGGTGGGCGACTACACCGTGGAGGTGACCGGCGGCCTGCTGACAATCAACGCCCAGGGTGACGGCCTGGATTCCAACGGCAACGCGTCCATCTCCGGCGGCACCGTGATCGTCAACGGCCCCACAAACAGCGGCAACGGCGCGCTGGACGTCAACGGCGAACTGGCCGTGACCGGGGGTACCGTTGCCGCCGCCGGCAGCGCCGGGATGGTGGTAACCCCGGGCAGCACCTCCACCCAGTCGGGAGTCCAGGTTGCCCTGGATTCCACGGTGTCAGCGGGCACCGTGATCCAGCTCGCCGACTCCTCCGGCACCGTGGTGGCGGCCTTCGTCACCACCAAGGCAACGCAGTCGCTGGTGTTCTCGTCGGCGGCCATCACGGCGGGGGCGGAGTACACCGTGTACACCGGCGGAACTGCCACCGTCAGCGCGGGCCTCGGCGAAGGGACCCTGGACGGCGCCTCCAGCGCCGGCACCGTGACCGCCGGCGAATACACGGCGGCGCAGGGCCCGGGCGGCGGCATGGGCGGGATGGGTGGCGGCCGGATGTAACTGGCCACCACATGGAACGGGTGGCAGCGGAAGTCCGCTGCCACCCGTTTCAGTGCGTTAAGGGCCTACTTGGCCAGGAACCCGAGCAGGGCCTCGTTCACCTCTGCCGCGTGCGTCCACAGCAGGCCGTGCGGGGCACCTTCGATTTCCACGTAGTCGGCGCTGGGCAGGGCCTTCGCGAACAGGCGTCCGGTGGAGTCGATGGGCAGGATGTTGTCTGCGGTGCCGTGCACAATCAGGGCCGGGACGTCGATTTTGGGAATGTCGGCCCGGAAGTCGGTCAGCCACGTGGGCTGGGCCGCCACGGACGCGGTGGCGCTGGCGCCGGCAGCAAGGTTCCAGCCGGCGTCGATGACTTCCTGGCTGAGCCGGGGCGTGCCCAGGAACGTGTCGGCGTTGTAGAAGTTCTTGAAGAATTCCGTGAAGAAGGCGTACCTGTCTACGGTGACGGCTTCCTTGAGACCATCGAAGACTTCCTGCGGAACACCGCCGGGGTTGTCATCGGTTTGCAGCAGGTACGGTTCCAGGGAACCCAGGAACGCTGCCTTGGCCACGCGGGCCGAGCCGTAAGTGCCCAGGTAGCGGCCCACCTCCCCGGTGCCCATGGAGAAGCCCACCAGGACAACATCACTGAGGTCCAGGCTGGTCAGGAGGGTGTTGAGGTCCGCGGCGAAGGTGTCATAGTCGTAGCCTTCGGTGGGTTTGCTGGACTTGCCGAAGCCGCGGCGGTCGTAGGTGATGACGCGGTAGCCTGCGGCCAGCAGGGCAGCCGTCTGCTTCTCCCACGAGGAGCCGTCCAGCGGGTAGCCGTGGATCAGGACCACGGGCTGTCCCGCGCCGTGGTCCTCGTAGTACAACTCGATGTCGGTGCTGTTCTCGGTGCCAACTTTGATAAGTGCCATGGGCAGTCCTTTCGGGAGGGACGGCGGTCACCGGTCCTCCGGTACCCGCAGTTTCCACTCTAGGACGGTTGCGCGGCCGGTTTCACTGAACCGGCCTAAAACAAAAGCACCCCCGGCGTGATCCGCCGGGGGTGCTTTCGAAAAAGGGTTATGCCTGGGCCGTGGCCGGCTTGCCCGGAAGGGCCAGCTTGAAGACCTTGGCCCAGGAGGAGCCAACCTGCTTCAGCAGCGGGCCGGTGGTGTACTTCAGGCCGTAGCGCTGGCAGATCTCGCGGACCCGGGGAGCCACTTCGGCGTACCTGTTGGAGGGCAGGTCCGGGAAGAGGTGGTGCTCGATCTGGTGGGACAGGTTGCCGGTCATCAGGTGCATGAACTTTGAACCTGAGATGTTGGCGGAGCCGATCATCTGGCGGACGTACCAGTCACCCCGGGTTTCGCCTTCCACCATTTCCTCGGTGAAAGTGTCGGTGCCTTCGGGGAAGTGGCCGCAGAAGATGACCGCATGCGCCCAGACGTTGCGGACCGCATTGGCAGTGATGGTGCCCAACAGTGCCTGCTTGGCGGAGCCGGTGAGCATGGCTACTGCCGGGGTGGCGGCGTAGTCCTTGGTGAACTGCGTGATGACCTTTTTGCCCAGCGCCTTGAGGTCCTTGTTCAGCGCTTCCTTGGACTTGAGCCCCGCCTTGTACTCGGTCAGCTCAAGGTCATAGACGGCGATGCCCCATTCGAAGATGGGGGCCAGGATGGCGTTGAACAACGGGTTGGCCAGGTTGATCGGCTTCCACGGCTGGTTCTCATCCATACGCAGGAGGTTGTATCCGACGTCGTTGTCCTTGCCCACCACGTTGGTCCAGCGGTGGTGGAGGTCGTTGTGGGTGTGCTGCCACGAGCGTGAGGGGGTAACGAAGTCCCACTCCCAGGTGGTGGAGTGGATGTCCGGGTCCCGCATCCAGTCCCACTGGCCGTGCAGGATGTTGTGGCCCAGTTCCATGTTTTCCAGGATTTTGGCCAGGCTCAGCAGCGTGGTTCCGGTGACCCACGCTGCCTTGTTTTTGCTGACCAGGAGCGCGGCGCGGCCGGAAATCTCCAGGCCACGCTGGATTTTGATCATGCGGCGGATGTAGGCTGCGTCGGCGGCGCCCCGCTTTCCCAGGATCTCGTCGCGGATGGCGTCCAGCTCGCGGCCCAGCTCGGCCACCTGCTCGTCGCTGAGGTGGGCAGCGGCGGGTGGCCGGACGGTGGGGCTGCCGGATTCCGCCAACTTCCCGGGGCGCGTTCGCGGGCTCTCGGTGGGAGTGGCTTTGGTGGGTGAAATTACAGACATACCTTGATGCTCCTCAGAGTTCGAGGTTGACGGGTCCGGCGGCTGCCGAGACACACGTTTGGATAAGTTGGCCGGGCTCGCCATGGACCTCGCCGGTGCGGAGGTCCCGGACCTGTCCGGCCAGGAGGGGGGTCAGGCAGCTGTGGCAGATGCCCATCCGGCAGCCGCTGGGCATCAGCACCCCTGCGTCCTCGCCGATGTCCAGGATGGGGGTATCGCCGTCAGCTTCCACTTCCCGGTCCGAGGCTTCGAAGGTGACCAGGCCGCCGTCGAATCCCACGCCGCCGGCGAAGGTGGTGTTGAAGCGTTCGATCATGAGGTTGCCGGCGCTGCCGGCCACTGCCACGTCCGTGCCGGGCGCCGCGGTGGTCAGCAGCGCGCGCTTCCAGAGGTCCTCGGCGTCGTCCAGGAAGCTGTCCGGGCCGCAGGCATACGCTGCGCGTTCCTTCCAGTCCGGGCAGATCTCGTCCAGCTGGGAGGTGCTGGTCAGGTCCATGCGGCCCTGCTCGCCGGTGAACCAGTGCGCCAGCCGGAAGTTGGGGAACTGGTCCGCAAGTTCGGCGAGTTCCTCGCGGAACAGGCTGTCTCCCGGCGTACGCGCTGAATGAACCAGCACAACGTCGGCATCCGGACGCCGCGGCACAAGGGTCCGGATCATGGACATCACCGGAGTGATGCCGCTTCCCGCGGTGACCATCAGGAGGGGACGCGGGTGCTCGGGGAGGACGAAGTCGCCCTGCGGCGGCGCCAGGAAGAGGACGTCGCCGGGCCGGGTGGTGCGCACCAGGGTGCCCGATACTGCTCCGACGTCCGTGACGGTGATGGCAGGATCTTTGCCGGCTGCGGCGCTGAGGGAATAGGAGCGCCAGTGGCGGACGCCGTCGAGTTCCACTCCGATGCGGGCCCACTGGCCTGCCAGGTGCGACTGCCAGCCGCGGCCGGGGCGGAAGAAGATGGTGGCGGACTGGGCGGTCTCCTGGACCACCCTTGTCACAACGCCACGGAGTTGCCGGGCAGAGAAGACAGGGTTGAAGAGGGCAAGGATGTCCTCGGGGGCCAGCGGTGTGGTGATCACCGAGGCCGCCTGCGCGAGTTGTCGTAGCCGGATCATGCGTTAAATCCTAGAGCGGCGCGAGCCATATTTCTCTCATTCCGTCATATGACCGTTCCGCAGTCACGCTGTTGGGGCGCTAAGCCCCCAAGCCGCACTTTAAGAGTAACGGCTGGGGCAGCCCAATGGTTCCGCGGGGGGAGTTTCTGGCGGCAGGAACGGCCGGTCCTGCCGGGTTTTACTTTTTGCTGATCCGTCCGGGGCCTGCGTCACTGCAGTTCAGGTGCGTTTCCGCGAATTCCGGAGGGTAACTGAAGAGGAGTCAGCTTTAGTCGTTTCGGCCGCCATCCTGGCTGTACCGGTGAGGCGCAACGCAACGAAGCAGGTGGCAGCGGCCGCGGCAAGCAGTGCCGCCAGGAAGCCGAGTCCGGCCGCGATACCGGCGATGGTCGCGATGCCGCCGACGATCAGCGGGCCTGCTGCGTCGCCCAGTTCCCGGCCCAGTTCGGCCGTGCCCATGGTCCGGCCCATCCGTTCGTGCGGAGTGTTCGCTGCAAGATGGGCGAAGCCCAGGGGCGTGGCGACGCCGATGCCCAGTCCGATGAGCGCTGCGGCGGGGTACAGCGTGAAAGGCTGTGGTGCAAGGGCGAGGATGATGATTCCCATGGCGATCAAAGCCAGCGCAGCCGCCATGCCGGTCCGGGGAACAATCCGCCCTTCATCACGGAAACGGCCGATGACGGGTTGGGTGAGCGTCGATGAGAGCGCCAGGACGGCAACGGCACCCATGCTGACGGGGACGGGCAGGTCCATGGAGTTGCCAAGCAGGGGCAGGAAGCCGACGGCGACCCCCAAAGCGCCCGTGGCTCCCGCCAGGACCATTGTGGGTACCAGGAATCCGCGGTCCGTGCTCTGGCGAAGGAGATCAGCCAGGGTGTAGCGCGGACGCGGCAGCGGCGGAAGTCCGGGCAGGGCGGCAAGGGTCCAGATGGCTGTCGCTGCCGAGCACACGGCGAGTGTGATGAACAGTGCGGGGAAGCCGCCGGCCCAGATCAGCCCTGCGCCAAGGAGCGGGCCAAGGACGTATCCCATTCCCTTCCAGGAACCGTAGCGGCCAAAGTAGCGTCCGGCCGCAGCGGGACCTGCAAGCCTGGCGACGGCGGCGGAGGACGCGGGCGAGAATGCGGACGCTGCCGCGCCCTGGCCAAGGCGGGCGAGGGCCAGCAGTGCGGGACCGGTGGCAAAAGCGCCGATGAGTGACGCGGCGCTGAAGGCGATGAGGCCGCCCACGATCACCGGTTTGACGCCGATCCTGTCGCTCAGCGAGCCGAAGACTGGTTTCAAAAAGACCTCTGCGACGTCATAGAGGGCCAGAAGAATACCGAAGGTCAGCAGGCTCAGGCCGATGTTTCCCCCCTCCACGCCCAATCCCGCGGCTATGCTGTGGGCCCCGAACGCGGTGGTGAACCCGGCTCCATAAAGGGGCGCGAGGACCCGCAACGACGGGTGTTCCTGCCCGGCGCCGGGCTGGGTGTCCGCCGCCGCGTTTCGCCGCCGACTCATCCCGCTGCCTCTTTTTCTGAGGTCCCGGCCACGTCCTGGTCCTCAGCGGTGGCGTGGACCGTTTTATAGACCCGGTCAGCGAAGCCGTCGAGGAGGTTGCTGCATGCCCGCAACTTTTGCTCGGCGTCCTGGGCTTCGGAGAGCTCCAACACGTCCCGCTTCTTGAGTTCGCGGTACCAGCGGCGCAAACGGTCCAGGCTTTGCTCTTCCTCTTCGAGCTCGGCGAAGGTGAATTTTTCCTTCTCGATCTCTTTGGCGATCTCCTGCCCGAACTTAAAGCAGTCGCCGATGAATTCAGCCCACTCCTCGGCGCGGGCGGCGCGGAACAGGGTTCTGAACAGGTCAGCCGACGAAAGATCCCTGGGCGAGACCGTCACGACGGCGAACGTGCCGTTGCCCTGGCCGCAGAGGTCCCTGGCCCGCTCGATACCGGCTTCGAACACCGGGACCGCAGGCAGCGTCCACAGTCCGGGCGACACAGGCACCGCTCCTGTTTTGCGCAGCTGCCGCCACACGGACACCCGGTGTTTGGACGGCTGCGCCGGAATCTGCACCAGCAACAGCAGCCAGTCAGGATCATTAGTCACATAGGGAAGTGTAACGGCTGTTACAAACTGGTTTGGGGCCGGCGTGCATCGGCGGGCGCCGGGACAGGATGTCAGGCGCGCCCGGGCTGCCATCCCAGGGACGGGGCGATGTGCCGGGCGATGTTTCCCAGGAGCTTTGCGTTGAAGTCCACACCCAGCTGGTTGGGGACCGTCAGCAGGAGCAGGTCAGCGGCCTGGACGGCAGAGTCGGCGGCGAGTTCGCGTGCCAAGGCGTCCGGTTCACCCACGTAGCTTTTGCCGAACCGCGCCGTCAGCCCGTCAATGACGCCCACCTGGTCCCGGCCTTCACGCAGCGCGCTGCCGCCAAAGTAGCGGGCGTCTTCGGCGTCCACAATGGGCAGGATGCTGCGGCTCACCGACACCTGGGGCGTGAAGGAATGCCCGGCGGCGGCCCAGGCGTCCCGGAACAACCGGATCTGTTCAGCCTGCAACTCGTGGAACGGCACGCCGGTGTCCTCGGTGAGCAGGGTGGAGCTCATCAGGTTCATGCCCTGCTCGGCAGCGCGCACGGCTGACTTGCGGGAGCCTGCGCCCCACCAGATCCGCTCGCCGAGTCCGGGCGACTGCGGTTGGACGGGGAGCAGCCCGGTGGTGGCGGCAAACCTGGGATCGGCGTTGGCCACGCCTGCCCCGCTGATGGCCGATCGGAAGAGGTCGGTGTGCTGGTGGGCCATGTCTTCATCGGTCTCCCCCGCCTGCGGGCGGTAGCCAAAGGCCGCGGCGCCGTTGAGGGCCGGCTCGGGTGAACCACGGCTGATGCCCAGCTGCAGCCGGTTCCTGCTGATGAGGTCCGTGGCGGCAGCTTCCTCCGCCATGTACAGCGGATTCTCGTAGCGCATGTCAATCACGCCGGTGCCGATGGCGATCCGGCTGGTGCGGGCGGCGATGGCGGCCAGCAGGGGAAACGGCGAGGACTGCTGCCGGGCGAAGTGGTGGACCCGAAAGAAGGCGCCGTCCACGCCCAGTTCCTCCGCGGCCACGGCCAGGTCGATGCCCTGCAGCAGCATGTCGCCGGCACTCCGGGTCTGGCTGCCCTGGCCGGGGCCCCAATGGCCGAAGGAAAGGAATCCGATTCGTTGCATATCTGCAGCAACCGGGAACACCCGCACCGCATTCCCGGCGCCGCTGGTTCGGGCACCCCCGTCCCGCCAGGACGGAGCTGGCATGATGGCCGGGTGGACACAACAAATGACGCCGCTGCCATGGCAAAAACAGCACTGCTGTTCCTGCTGGCTGCGGTCGCGGAAATCGGCGGGGCCTGGCTGGTGTGGCAGGCGGTGCGCGAAGGCAGGGACTGGTGGTGGGCCGGGCTGGGCGTTATCGCGCTGGGCATTTACGGCTTTGTGGCCACCCTTCAGCCGGATGCCAACTTCGGCCGGATCCTTGCAGCTTACGGCGGGGTATTTGTGGCCGGGTCGCTGGCCTGGGGCATGGCCGTTGACGGCTTCCGTCCGGACCGGTGGGACATCATCGGGTCCATTATTTGCCTGGTGGGTGTCGCGGTAATCATGTTTGCCCCGCGCAGCGGGGCCTGAGTCAACCACAGGAGCGCTAGGCTCAAACCTGAAACGGAGAGGCGGCCCAGTGACCCGGACGGACTACTGCATCATTGGCGGCGGCATCGTGGGCCTGGCCACCGCGTACCAGCTCCTTCGCCTGCAGCCGGATGCCTCGCTGGTGCTGCTCGAAGCGGCACCGGAACTGGCTTCCCACCAGACCGGCCACAACAGCGGGGTGATCCATTCCGGCATCTATTACGCCCCGGACAGCCTCAAGGCCCGGTTCAGCATGGCCGGCGCGCAGCAGACCAAGGAGTTCTGCCGGGAGCACGGCATCGACTACGCGGAACCGGGCAAACTGCTGGTGGCAACCTCGGAACTGGAACTGGCCCGACTGGGCCAGCTAGAGGACCGCGCCGCCATCCACGGCCTGCCCTGCGAGCGCATCGACGCCTCGGAACTGGCCCGCCGGGAGCCGAATATCACCGGGCTGGGGGCGCTGTTCCTCCCGGACACCGGAATTGTGGACTACCGCGCCGTAGCCCAAAAACTCGCGGAGCTGGTGGTAGCGGCCGGCGGGCAGGTGGTCACCGGCGCACCAGTGACCTCCATCCGGGAAGATCCGGATCTGGTGCATGTAGGCACGGCGACGGCGGACTACACCTGCCGCCGGCTGGTGGCCTGCGCCGGGCTGCAGTCCGACCGGATGGCGGAGCTGGCGGGGATGGACATCGATGTCCAGATCATCCCGTTCCGGGGCGAGTACTTTGCGCTTCCGGCTGCCATGTCCGGGTATGTCCGGCACCTGATCTATCCGGTGCCGGACCCTGCCCTGCCGTTCCTGGGGGTCCACCTGACGCCCACGGTGGCCGGCACCATAACGGTGGGGCCCAACGCGGTGCTGGGCATGGCGCGGGAGGGCTACCCCAAGTTCTCGGTGAACGTCCGGGACGTTGCCTGCTACGCGCGGTTCCCGGGGTTCTGGAAGGTGGCCCGGAACCACGCGGGGACCGCCGTCCGTGAGGTCCGCAACTCCTTGTTCAAAGCCAGTTACCTCCAGGAATGCCGGAAGTACGCTCCCGGGTTGCGCGCAGCCGACCTGCTGCCGTTTGAGGCCGGCATCAGGGCACAGGCTGTCCGCCGGGACGGCACCCTGATCCATGATTTCCTTCTTGCTGAAACGGAGCGGACGATCCACGTGCTGAACGCGCCCTCGCCTGCGGCCACTGCCGCCCTTCCCATCGGTGCCCACCTGGCCGGCAAGGCGGTGCTGGCACCGTGACGGACAACAGGGACACGTCCGCGGCGCCGGATCCCGGCGGGCGGCCGGGGGCACAACCCGCGCCGACAGCACATCCACCGCGCGGCAGGATGGCGGAACGGCTGCTTCCCGGCGGCGAGGAGCCGGACCCCCGGTTCACCCTGGCCAACGAACGGACGTTCCTGGCCTGGATCCGGACCTCCCTGGCGCTCCTGGCCGGCGGCATCGCAATCGAGGCCTTCACCGAGGATCTTTTTGTGGTTCCGGTCCGCAAAGGCCTGGCCATGATCCTGCTGCTGATGGGAATCCTGCTCAGCGCCGGGTCAGCAGTGCGGTGGCTCCGGGTGGAGCGGAGCATGCGGAACAAAGCACCCCTGCCTTTGCCCCTGGTGGTGCCGCTGCTGGCGGGGGCAGGCGCCCTGGCAGCCGCCGTTGTCCTGGCCTTTGTCCTCTGGCGCTGACGCCATGTCATCGTTGGGAGGCACAGCACCCGGCCATAACGGGTCAGGCCACAGCACTTCAGGCCACAATGGTTCAAGCCATAACGGGTCAGGCCCTAACAGTTCAGGCCACGGCGACCCCGGCCTGCAACCTGAGCGGACCACCCTTGCCTGGGGCCGGACCGTGCTTGCCCTGGTGAGCGTCAGCGCCATTTTCCTGCGCTGGCTGCCGCAGCACGGGTTGCCCATCCT
Source organism: Arthrobacter sp. Leaf141 (assembly GCF_001424565.1). Taxonomy (GTDB): domain Bacteria; phylum Actinomycetota; class Actinomycetes; order Actinomycetales; family Micrococcaceae; genus Arthrobacter. The sequence goes on along the minus strand of NZ_LMOL01000044.1, from coordinate 25,962 downwards.
GCTGATGTTTGCCGTGGCCGCCGCCGCGGCGGCAGCCATTTATCTCACCCAGCGGCGCCGGTACGGCGCCTTTTCCCGCGGCCTGGTCCGGGAGCGGGTGGACGCTGACGCCGCAGCGGTGCTGTGGACGGCAGCTGCCGGCGTGGCGCTGGGCGGCCTGGGCATCGGCGTGGTGCTGGCCGGTTAGCCTGCGGAGATAACTGCCAGGCCGCCGTCGTACTCCTGGTTCTGGACTGCTGGCTGGTTACTGCTAAAACATGGGCAGGACAAAGCCCGCCAGCAGGGCCACCGCACCGATGGCGGTCAGGCAGCGCCCCAGGACCAGGGCGGTCCGGGCCGGTTCCTCCGGCACGGTGACCTGCCACTGCGTGGGCCGTTTGGGGTGGTAGTAGATGGGCAGGGTATCGCCGATGGCCAGGTCCTTGATGTCATGCGGGGACATGGGCGCATGGTGGACCTGGTACTTCCGGTCGAACCAGCGGAAACCCACGCCGGTGCTGTCCGAATACACCACAGCCTCGGCCACCACCCAGGGATGCACAAAGCGGCGCAGGATCCCGGTATAGAAGAGCAGGCCCAGCCCCACGGGCAGGCACAACCAGGTCAGCATTTCCAGGATTGGACCTGCCATATCAAGCACAGTGGGCATGCTGTTGATGGTACAGGGGCTGGTGGGTGGCGCCCGGACTCCGTACGCTGGGCAGGACCGTCCAAACGATAGGGGAAACCGTGAACGACCAGGATCTTTTGGCGAAAATCCAGGCGCTGGTGGAGGAGGAGCATGCACTCCGGGACGACACCGGCACCGGCCACACCCCGGACAAGGCGCGGCTCCGCCAGGTGGCCGAAAGCCTGGACCAGTGCTGGGACCTGCTGCGGCAGCGCCGGGCCAAGGCGGAGTCGGGCGAGAACCCGAACGACGCCGAGACCCGGCCCGTGAGCGAAGTAGAGGGCTACAAGCAGTAGCCTTCGCCGCATCCCACCGGAACCCCGGGCGGGGTCAGCCGATCGGTTCCGCCATCTCCGCCACCACGTACTGGGCGTCGACTGCCAGCCCGGTGACCGGGTCCGCCAGCTCCACTTTCCAGCTGCGGGCAAACTGGTCCACCCCCGCGGTCATGGCCACCGTGCCTGAGATCAGCACGGTGCCCGGCTTGTTCAGGCCACGCTCCGCAAGGACTTCGAGCCAGTAGTCAGGTGTCAGGAGCGCCGCCAGTGAACTGTCCTGGATCAGCGTGTCCGGGGTATCCCCTGCCCCCACCCAGCCCTTGAGCGTGATCTGGTCCAGGTGCGGCCGGACGTCGTCCAGCCACCACGCCTTCCGGCCCAGGACATCAGGGCTGGCGTTTTTGCTCCAGGCAACGCCGTGGACTTCCAGCGCCCTGTCGGTGTGGTCGCACGCCACCGTCAGCAGCACGCCCTCCGCCGTAATGACCAGCGCCCATTCCGCTTCGCCCGAGGTCCTGGCGTGCTGGACCTGGACTTCGGCAACCTGCTGTGCCAGGTACGGCGAAACCGGGTAGAGCGCCGGCGTGGTGCTGGGACCCGGGACCCCAAGTTCCGCCAGTTCGGCGATGTGCGCCTGGACCTCGTCCTGCTCCCTGCCCGCGTAGCCCGCGTTTAGGAGGTTCGTGACCTGGACATCCGTGGTGCTGCCATCGGGAAGTTCGAAGCTGAGAAGCGTCATGGTTGATCAGTCCTTTTCGGTGCTGCGGGCGGAAAATTAACACATCGGAAACCCGTATCGGTCGCCAATGTACATCCAGTATGCGTAATGTATACATTTAACGCCAGCGTGACAGGCGTCACTCGCAAATAACACTGTGGAGGCACTCCTTGATCAACTCCCCCGCCCAGGGCGCGACGCCGCAGCCCAAGCCCGTCCACCCCAAAGGCCTGTACAAGGCCTTCGCCGCCAGCCTGACCGGCACCGCGCTCGAATGGTACGACTTCGCCGTTTACTCGGCAGCTGCAGCAGTTGTTTTCCCCCTCGTTTTCTTCCCCTCCTCGGACCCCCTTACCGGAACCATCCTGGCTTTCTCCACCTATGCGGTGGGCTATGTTTCCCGGCCCGTGGGCGGCATCATCTTTGGCCGGCTCGGGGACCGGATCGGGCGCAAGAAGGTCCTGGTCACCACGCTGATGATCATCGGGGTGGCCACCGTCCTGATCGGCGTCCTGCCCGGTTATGACAGCATCGGCATCACGGCGCCCATCATCCTGGTCCTGCTGCGCTTCGCCCAGGGTGTGGGTGTGGGCGGCGAATGGGGCGGCGCCGTCCTGCTCTCCAGCGAATACGGCGACCCGCACCGCCGCGGCTTTTGGGCCTCGGCAGCACAGGTGGGCCCGCCCGCCGGCAACCTGCTGGCCAACGGCGCCCTCGCCATCCTGACCCTGGCCCTCACCGAGGAGCAGTTCATCAGCTTCGGCTGGCGCATCGCCTTCCTTGTCTCCGCCGTCCTGGTGGGCTTCGGCCTTTGGATCCGGCTCAAGCTGGAAGACACCCCCATTTTCAAGGCCATCGAGGCGCACGGCGAACAGCCCAGCGCCCCGGTCCGCGAAGTGTTCAGCAAGGAACTCCGCCCGCTGATCGCCGCCATCCTGAGCCGCGTGGGTCCGGACGTCCTCTACGCACTCTTCACCGTGTTCACCCTGACCTACGGCATCCAGACGCTTGGCTACGAGCGCAACCAGGTCCTCACCGCCGTCCTTATCGGTTCGGCCTTCCAGCTGTTCATGATTCCTTTGGCTGGCGCCGTGTCTGACAGGTTCAACCGCCGCGCCGTCTACGGTGTGGCCGCGATCCTCGGAGCGGTGTGGACGTTTGTCTTCTTCGGCATCCTGGGCGGCGACAACCAGCCGATGCTTATTGTCGGCATCGTCCTGGGCCTGATGGCCCACTCCTTTATGTACGGTCCGCAGGCGGCGTTCATCGTGGAGCAGTTCTCGCCCCGCCTCCGGTCCACCGGCAGCTCGCTGGCGTACACGTTCGCCGGTGTGATCGGCGGCGCCATCGCCCCGCTGATGTTCACGCTGCTGCTGTCCCAGTTCGGCAGCTGGGTCCCCGTCGCAATCTATGTCGCCGTCGCGGGCGCCGTCACCGTGGTGGGACTGGCGCTGGGCCGGGACTCAAACACCGTGGAGGATGAGGACTACCGGTTGCTGCTCGAAGGCACCGGAACCGCGGACCGGGCGGCCGGCGTCGGCGAATCCCGCTGAATCCGATCCAACCGTCAGGAGCGGAGCAGGAGGTCCCGCGTCACCGCAAGGTGATGGTCGATCGACTCCTGCGCCAGCCCGGCGTCGCCGGCCACCAGGGCATCAAGGATGTCCTGGTGTTCGGTGCACACCGCCTGGCGGCGGCCGCCCGTGCGGAACAAGGCGGCCACGCCCACCAGGATCTGGCGCACATGGAGTTTGCTGTAGGTCCGGGAAATGAGTTCGTTGCCCGCGGCGTCGATCAGCTGCTGATGGAAGAGCGTGTCCAGCCGGATGAATTCGCGGGCGTCGGCCGCCTGGCCGTTCTCCGGGACCTGCGCCTGCAGGTCAAGGGTTTCCTGCATCAGCTGCTGCGGAACGCACTGCTCGGCGATCACCAGGCGGGCCGCGTGGCTCTCCAGGACGCCGCGCAGTTCCATCAGCTCGGAAATCTCCCGGCCGGTGACGGGCGGAACGTAGGCGCCCCGCTGCGGGATGAGCTCCACCAGGCCGTCGGAGACCAGGAGCAGCAGCGCTTCGCGGACGGGGGTGCGGGAGACGCCGATCTCGGCAGCGAGCTCCTGCTCATTGAGGAAGCGGCCCTGGAGCTCGGGGTCGGTCAGCACGTATTCGCGCAGATGCGCGTAGGCCTTTTCCCGCCCCGACGCGGCCAAACCCGACACTTTTCCCATACATTATGTATACAACAGATTGGAGCCATCCATGCGCCTTGCAGTCGCACAGATCATCACCGGTAAGAGCACCGCCGCCAACCTCGACCTGATCCGGGACTACGCCACCCAAGCCAAGGCGGCCGGCGCGGAACTGGTGGTTTTCCCGGAAGCAGCCATGCGGGCTTTCGGGCACTCCCTCACAGACATCGCCGAACCCGTGGACGGACCCTGGGCACAAAGCGTGCGGAACCTGGCGCAGGAACTGGACATCGCCATTGTCGCCGGAATGTTCACCCCCGGAAAGGACGGCAAGGTCCGCAACACGCTCCTGGTGGCTGGGCCGGGCCTGTTTGCCGCCTACGACAAGGTGCACCTTTTCGACGCCTTCGGGTTTGCGGAATCCAACACGGTGGACGCCGGCGAAACCCCTGTGACCTTCGAGCTCAACGGCACCACGTTCGGCCTGGCCACCTGCTACGACGTCCGCTTCCCCGCCCTGTTCACAGCCAACGCCAAGGCAGGCGCGCAGGTCAACATCGTGTGCGCGTCCTGGGGAGCCGGCGAGGGCAAGGCCGAACAGTGGGACCTGCTGGTGCGCGCCCGTGCGCTGGACAGCACCACGTTTGTGGTGGCGTGCGGCCAGGGCGATCCCGAGACCACCGGCGCCGGTCCCGCCGGTTCCGCGCCCACGGGCATCGGCCACAGTGCCGTCATCAGTCCGCTGGGCTCCGCACTCGCAACACTCGGCGGGGAGCCGGGCCTCGCCGTGGTGGACATCGATCCCGCCACCGTGGCCGGCGTGCGGGAAAAGCTCCCCGTCCTCGCCAACGCCCGGACGTTCTGACTCCACTTTTGGATTCACGACGGCGGCTGCGCACCCTGGTGCGCGGCCGCCGTCGGGCGTTCCCCGCCTCTGTTACTGCCCCGGCGCGCTGTCTCCAGCCTCAGCGCCGTCGTTGCCACCGGCACCATCGCCGACCAGCGACCGGATCATGCTCCGCAGGATCCTGGCAGCACCCGCCTGGTCTTCCGGCGTTACGCCGGCCAGCATCCTGACCTCGACCGCCCTGACAGCTTGGCTCGCCTGCTCACGGCGCTTCCTGCCGAGCGGAGTGAGCTGGGTGGGCAGGACCTTCCCCACCCGGGCCGCCGCCGGCCGGGCCACCTGGCCGTCCCGCTCCAGGGCCTGCAGCAGCACGTTCATCGACTGCCGCGTCACAAACGCCCCGCGGGCCAGTTCCGAGTTGGACAGGCCGGGCCGCTGCGCCAGCAGTTCCAGGCACGAATAGTGCGTCACCGTCATGCCGAGCGGGCGCAGCTCCGCCTCGTCCGGTCACCGGCGGGCCCTCCCCACGCCGTCGTTTTTCAAACGGTCCCGATCGCTTTCGCACTCCGGGACCTCGTTCCCGGCACCGACCTGGCGTCCGTCGCCCAACCCGGCATCGGCGCGGCAATCTGGCTGCACGCCACGGACGTCCAGGCCATCCATGACGCCCTCGCCGCCGACAGCCATCCCATCACTTCGGCGCCCATTGACGGCCCCTTCGGGCGCACGTTCACTTTCGCCGACCCCGACGGCTACCGGATCACCCTCCACGACCGGGCGTAGGACGTGAGGCGCCGTTCATGCCGGGGAAACGTTGGGCATTCTGGCGGCCGACGCCGGCGCCTCACCTGCTGCGGCCAGGCCCACCCCTGATCCCGGGGCCTTCGCCCGCCCCGGCCACGATTCGGGGACCGCCTGGTCGGGGCGCGTTAACGCGCACGAAACATACCCGACATGCGAACTTCACAACCGGGCGCTTTGTGTAACACAGGCGCAACTTTGCGGGGCACTGTTCGAAACACGCAGCGCCAAAAATGGACGACGGGGGAAATGCACGGGGCCACGCAGCGCCCCGCCTCAATCGTTCGAAGGGACCTGCCGGTGGAGATCACTGCCCAACACGTCTGGCTGATGATTTCGGCCGCGATGGTTTTGCTGATGACTCCCGGTCTTGGCCTCTTCTACGGCGGCATGACCCGCGCCAAGGCTGCCCTGAACATGATCATGATGAGTTTCATCTCGGCCGGCATTGTTGGCGTGGTGTGGATCCTCTGGGGCTATTCAATGACCACCGGCGAGGGCATCCTGGGTCTCTTCGGCAATCCGTTCACCAGCTTCGGACTGCAGAACCTGATGGGCTCTCCGGACCTGATCAAGGCCGGCTACAGCGCAACCTTCGCCATCATCACCGTGGCACTGATCAGCGGCGCCATCGCCGACCGCGCCAAGTTCAGCGCCTGGGCACTGTTTGTCCCGGTATGGATCACCCTGGTCTACTGCCCGCTGGCCTTTATGATTTGGGGCGGCGGCCTGATGGGCCCGGACGGCGCCGTGACGGCGGCGTTCGGCCAGGTCATCGACTTTGCCGGTGGCGCAGTGGTGGAGATCAGCTCCGGCACCGCGGCCCTGGTCCTGGCGCTCATTGTTGGCCAGCGCCACGGCTTCGCCAAGGATCCCAACCACCGGCCGCACAACGTGCCCTTCATCATGCTGGGTGCCGCCATCCTGTGGTTTGGCTGGTTCGGCTTCAACGGCGGCGCCGCCACCACGGTGGAGCAGGCAGGCCTGATCTGGATCAACACCCTGGCCACCCCCGCGGCCGCCATGCTCAGCTGGCTGGTGGTGGAGAAGGTCCGCCACGGACACCCCACATCGCTGGGTGCGGCCTCCGGCGTTGTGGCCGGGCTTGTGGCCATCACCCCGTCCTGCGCCAACATCAGCCCGGTGGCCGCCATCGGCCTGGGCCTGGTGGCCGGGGCTGCGTGCGCGGTGTTTGTGGACCTGAAGTACAGGTTTGGCCTGGACGACTCGCTGGATGTTGTGGGCGTCCACCTGGGGGCCGGCCTGGTGGGCACGCTCTCGCTGGGATTCATCGCCCTTCCGGTGGACGGCCAGGGCGGCGGCCTTTTCTACGGCGGCGGCTTCCAGCAGCTCGTAGCGCAGTCCGCGGCCGTGGTGATCACGCTGCTGCTGTCCGGCCTGGGCACACTGGTGATCGGCCGCGTCATCAACAGGACTGTGGGCTTCCGTGTCAGCCACGAGGCGGAAACCGCGGGCGTGGACCTGTCGGAGCACGCAGAGACCGCCTACGCCTTCGGCGAGATGGGGGCCGCTTTCAGCCCGCTGCGGGCCATGCTGCCCGGCACTCCGGCAGCCGAATCAGCCAGTGCTTCAGCCGGCACGCCCGCGCACGACACCCCGGCTCAGGGCAGCCCGGCTCAGGGCAGCCCGGCTCAGGGCAGCAATCCGGAGCTTGTCCGGCAGACCTAGGCCTGAAGGCTCCGATCTGCGGACAAGCCCAGGCTTACCGGCCGGCGCTGGCGGAACAACGCCTGCTCCGGCAACGACGCGACCGACAACCTGCACCCGCACTCAGTCCGCCAGGATCTTGTAAAGCGCGCGGCGGGTCTCATCCATTTTTTCCTGGGCCGCTGCACGCTGTTCAGCCGTGACGCCGCTGCGGAACTGGTGGACGACGGCCATCAGCTTGCCGATGCTCTGGTGGAAGTCCCGGTCCGCATTCTCCGCCCCGGAGTTCCAGGCGTTCTCCATCTCCTCCGCATGCTCGGCCACGTAGGCGCGGCCGGCCTCCGTGAGGGTGAACTCGGTTCCGCGGCCTTCGCTGAGGGCCGCGATCAGGCCTTCATCCACCAGTTGCTGCAGGGTGGGGTAGATGGAGCCGGGGCTGGGCCGCCAGGCACCGTCGGTCTTTTCGGCGATGGTCTTGATCAGGCCGTACCCGTTGGAGGATGCCTCGGCCAGGAGCGAAAGAATAGCGGCCCGGACGTCGCCGCGGCTGGCCCGCCGGGGTCCGCGGCCAAAGCCCGGGCCGAATCCGGGCCCGAAGCCGCCGCCCGCACCCGGGCCGAAGCCGGGTCCGAAGCCGCCGCCGCGGTGGCCATGCGGCCCCCGGCGGCCACGGCCGCGCTCGAATTTGCCCCTACCGAACTCGGGGCCTGCAAAGGTGTTTTCAGAATTGCCGTTCATGGTGGCATGTCCCTTCAAGATAACTAACGCTGATTTCTTCAGCGATAGTTAACGATAGATCGTTAACTATCGCCAAGTCAACAGGTCTGCCGAATCGGCACCTGCGCCGGCCGGACGCTGGATCGGCTGCCCCCTACGGCGTAGTCTGATCCCACCATCAAGCTCGAGGGCTGGCCGATGACAAAGAAGCGGACGTTGACGCGCAGGGTTGCCGCCATCCTGGCGGCCTTCGTGGGATTCCTCACCGTCAGCTGCATTTGCGGGGTGCTGGCCGCCAGCCTCGTGGTACCGGCCGTTGCGGCTGCGGGCATGGGCGTCAGCAACTCCATCGGTTTCTTCGACAGCCTGCCGGCGGAGCTGACGGTGGCACCGCCGTCGCAATCCACCAAGGTCCTCACCTCGGACGGCCAGCCGATCGCCGTCTTCTTCGCCGAAAACCGGGTCCGCGTCCCCCTGGACCAGATGTCCCCGTTCGTCCGGGACGCCATCGTGTCCATCGAGGACAGCAGGTTCTACCAACACGCCGGCGTTGACGTCCAAAGCGTGGTCCGGGCAGTGATGTCCAACCTGACCAAGGGCGGCCAGCAGGGCGCCTCCACCATCACCCAGCAGTACGTCACGAACGTCATCAACGAATCCAGGCTGTCGCAGGACCGCCCGGACGAGGTGATCCTCAGCGGCCAGAAAAACATGGGCGACAAACTTCGCGAAATGAAGCTTGCCATCGCCCTGGAGAAGCAGTTCTCCAAGGACCAGATCCTGGAGGGCTACCTCAACATCGTGTTTTTCAACAGCGATGCCTACGGGATCGAGGCGGCGTCGCGGTATTTCTTCAGCACCACCGCCAAGGACCTCACCCTGCCCCAGGCGGCGCTGCTTGCCGGGCTGGTCAACAGCCCGTCGTACTACAACCCTGCGGTCAACCCGGAGAAGTCCATTGTGCGGCGCAACCAGGTACTGGCGGAGATGCTGCTGCTGGGCAAGATCACGCAGGAACAGCACGACACCGCCGTAGCCACCCCCATTGAACTGGTCCTCAATCCCCAGCGGCAGGGCTGCGCCAACGCAGTCCAGGCGCCGTACTTCTGCGACTACATCTCGCACCTCATCCTGAACAATCCGGCGTACGGGGCCAGCCTGATTGAACGCCAGCGGACGCTGTACCGCGGCGGCCTGACCATCGTCACCACCCTGGACAGCAGGCTGCAGGCGGCGGCGCAGGTCCAGGTGGACAGCTCGGCAGGGGAAAATCCGGACCGGTGGGGCGCAGCGCTGGTGTCCATCCAGCCCGGGACCGGAAAGATCCTGGCCATGGCCCAGAACACGGTGTTCCTGCCGGAGCCCGGCAGGTTCGACACCCAGCTGAACTTCAGCGTCGACGCCAGGGATCCGGACGGGAACGACCTCAACGGGGCCGGCGGGTTCCAGCCGGGATCCACCATGAAACCGTTCACGTTTGCCGAGTGGCTCAACGAGGGCAAGTCCGGCACCGCCGTGGTGGATGCCTCCCGGCGGGTCTACCCCCTTGGCTTCCCTTGGCGGTCCACCTGCGGTCGGGTGCTGGGGGCCTACAGCACGGCGCAGAACAACCCTGAATTTGGGGCCGCGGACGATCTGCAGAACTCCGAACCCGGCTTCTACCGGCCCATGCCCATCAATTACGGGCTGTACAACTCGATCAACACCGCCACCTTCGCCACCGCTGCGCAACTGGATTTCTGCGGCATCCAGAAAATGGTGGACACGGTGGGCCTGCACAGCGGGCTGGACGGCGCCCAGATCAACATGCACCAGCTGGGCAACCTGCTGGGTGCCATCGGGGTCGCGCCGCTGCATCTGGCCAACGCCTTCGCCACGTTCGCCAATGACGGCCGGTACTGCACCCCGGTGGCCCTCCTGGAGGTCCGGGACGCGGCGGGTGGCCAGTTGCCCGTGCAGCCCACGGAGTGCCGGGACGCGGTGAAGCCGGCCGTGGCGCGCGGCGTTAATGCTGTCCTCCAGGATGTGATGAAGATGGGCTCGGGGGTGTGGATCCAGCCCAAGGTCCACACCCGTTTCCCGGTGGCTGCCAAAACCGGGACGTCCAACAACAACGGCTCCACCTGGGTGGTGGGGTACACCACCGGCCTGGCCACGGCGTCCTTCTTCGGCGATGCGCTGGAAGGCCAGAGCCGGCCGGGCCAAAACGTCACCATCAACGGAACCTTCTACCCCAGGCTGGACGGTTACATGATCGCGGGCCCGCAGTGGGCCAACTACATGCTGGCGGTGGCACCGCTGTTCCCCACCGGGGCGTTCCCGGCACCCCCACCTCCCCCACCGCCGCCGGCCACGCCCACGCCCAGCCCCCGCCGCTAGCAGTGCCGCCGGGCCCGGCAGCCGGATGCGCCAGCTGCTCCTGCTGGCAGGATGGGGCGATGCAAACCCTTGAGACCGCCCGGCTGCGGCTGCGCCCGTGGGAGCCTGGCGACGCCGGTTTTGTCCTGGACCTGTATTCGCGCTGGGATGTGCAGCGGTTCATCGGCAGCACGCCGCGGGTGATGGTCGATCCAGCCGAGGCCACCGAACGGATCAACGCGTGGCGCACCATGGACCACCCCGTCCATGGGGTCTGGGCTGTTGAAGTGAAGGAGGCCGGGACCCTGGCGGGCACGCTGCTGCTGAAGTCCATTCCGGCGTCCGGACCGGTCCCCCTGCAGCCGTCCGGAGATACCGAGATCGGCTGGCATTTCCACCCGGACGCCTGGGGCCGGGGCTACGCCACGGAGGCGGCCGCAGCTGTCCTGGCGTACGCCTTCGGGCACGGGCTGCCGGCCGTTGTGGCGGTCACCAACCCGGCCAACGCCGCGTCGCAACGGGTCTGCGCCCGCATCGGGCTGGCGCATCAAGGCCGGACCGACAGGTATTACAACGCCACCTGCGAACTGTTCGGGCTGCAGGCACCCGGCACCGAACGGCCCTGACCGCGTAGCCGCCGGCTCACAGCAGCGGCACTTTGCCGCGGGTCCGACGACGGCGCCGCCATCCGCCGTCGTCCGCCCACCTACGTGGAACCCCGCCGCAGCCGCTGCCACCAGGACCGGGATGGTTGCGGTTCCGGTGGCTGGTCCACGGTCCGGGCGGTACGGCGCTGCCGCCAACGCTCCACTTCCGTCTCCACGTCGCGGGTCATCGTGACCACGGGCGGGCCGCCCTGCAACTGCCGGCGCGCGTCCACCACCCGCCGGTTGAAGTCCAGGACCAGGTCACGGACCTGCTGCTCCGAATACTGGGCATCCAGTTTGGTGTCCAAGTCGGCGTCCTCGCTGCGCAGCACAATGGCCGCCGGCCCCATGCCGCTGATTTTTTCGCGCTCCAGGAGCCCTTTGACCCACCAGTCGGGGTCGTACTGCTCACCCAGCCCCGGGATGGGTTTGCCCGCGTACTTCAGGTTGTCGAACTTGCCCTGCGCCATCGCATCCCGGACCAGATAGTCAGCCCGGGCCGCATCGCCCACCTTGCTGCGCTTCTGGCGTTCGGACTCTTCGCGAGCCGCCAGGGCGGTCTCCTCCGCAGGGGTGATGCCGGCGCCGCGGTAGGAGCGCGCTTCCGCCGCCCGTTCAAGGCGCTTCCGGAATTCCGCTGACCCGTTGCCCATACCTGCACCCCCTGCCTCGATCCGGTTTCCTGCCCTCCAGTATTTCGAAGCAGGCCGCAAGGTTCAACGGCTTGCCGCAGACCGGCCGGGAAAGCGCTTCCCGGCGCCGCTTTTCCTGTGGAATACTCGGTGCCATGCCCAACCACACCAGCAGCCCGGCTGCCCTGCGCGTCGTCCACCAGCCCTGGGAAACCCCGCTGACCGAGCCCGACATGAGCAACACCGAGGACCGGCATAAGCGGTACCGGCTCACCAACCGGCACGTCGAAGTTGATGGCGCACCGGCCATTCCCGTGTCCGGTGAGCTGCACTTCAGCCGGGTCCCCCGCCGGCATTGGGAGGAGCGGTTGCGCCTGATGAAGGCCGGCGGAATCACTGTAGTGGCCACATACGTGTTCTGGATCCATCACGAACCCGACGCGGGCCGGGCTGGCTTCGCGGACAACCTGGACGTGGCGGCGTTTGTAGCCCTATGCGCGGAGGTGGGCCTGGACGTGGTGCTGCGGATCGGCCCGTGGTGCCACGGTGAGGTCCGCAACGGTGGCTTCCCGGACTGGGTACAGGCGGCGGACGTGCAGCACCGCACCGACGATCCCGCCTACCTTGCCCTGGTGGAAGCCTGGTTTGGGCTGCTGGGCCGGGAATTGAGCCCCCTGGTGGGTGCCGGCAGCAACGTGATCGGCATCCAGCTGGAAAACGAACTCTACGACCAGCCCGGTCACCTCATCACCCTGAAACGGCTGGCCCGGGCAGCTGGCTTGTCGGCCCCCATCTGGACCGCCACGGCCTGGGGTGGCGCAGAGCTGCCCGAAGGCGAGGTGCTGCCGCTCTTCGGCGGGTACGGCGACGGTTTCTGGGTGGATGCGGATGCTCCGTGGGATCCCACGTTCCGCGAGCACTTCTTCTTCAGCCATTCCTGGGACGACCCCGGCATCGGCGCCGACCTGCGCGAACACCTGGGCGCCGGTGGTCCGGCCGCCGCTCCCAGGGCTGCGTCGGCGCTTTTCCCGCCCGCCACCTGCGAACTGGCAGGCGGAATGGCCACCGCCTACCAGCGCCGGCCCCGGCCGCAGGGCGCGGATGTGGCGGCTGTGGCGGCCAACAAGATCGGCAACGGCTCCGCCTGGCAGGGCTACTACATGTTTGCCGGCGGCCGGAACCCCGGTGACGGGCTGCAGGAGTCCCAGGCCACCGGTTACCCCAACGACCTGCCGCGTTTCGACTACGATTTCCACGCCCCGATCGGCGCCACCGGCAGGCTGGCCGGCAGTTTTGCCGCGCTGCGCAGGCAGCACGCGTTCCTGGCTGCGTTCGGCGACCGGTTGGCACTGATGCCGTCGTCCCTTCCCGCCGTTATGCCCGCCGGGGTGGACGACTCCGCCACCCTCCGCTGGGCCCTCCGCAGCGACGGCTCCGCCGGCTTTGTTTTTGTTACCTGGCACCAGCCGCACGTCCCGCTGGACACCTGCCGGGGCGCGCAGTTTGAGGTAACGCTCGACGCCGGGACCGTCACCTTTCCGGCGGCGCCAGTGGACATTCCCGCCGGCACCATCGCCTGCTGGCCGGTGAACCTCACGGTGGCCGGCGTGCGGATCGACTGGGCCACAGCTACTCCCCTGACCATCCTGGATCCCGGTTCCACAGTGCCCACCCTGGTGCTGGCCGCCGGGCACGGCATCCCGGTGGACCTGAAGTTCGCGCCGGGAACGACTGTCAGCAGCATCGATCTCCACAACGGCGTCCCTGGCGGCCCGGCCGGGGAGCACCACGCAGGCGGCCTGGCTTCGGGTGCCAGTCTCGCTTCCGACGCCGGTCTTCTTCCCGAGGCCGGTCTTCGTCCCGGTGCTGACGGGGTCTGGCGGGTGTCCCCGGCGGAACCGCAACTTCTCACCGCCGTGAACGGGAGCCGCACGCTGGACATCCTGGTGCTCCCCGCGGAGACCGCGGACCAGGCATGGGTGCTGGCCGGGGAGCTGGTGCTGTCCGACGAGCCGGTGTGGACGGTGCCCGGCGGCTTGGCCGGGCGTTCCCAGAGCCGGCCGTCGCTGCAGCGGTACAGTCCCGACCGGCGCGGATTCGCCGGAGTGGATGTCGCGGTGCCTCTGCCGGCGAAGGCAGAGGTTCCCGGATTCCAGGCCGGCAACGACGCAGTTCCAAGGGTCGTGCCAGCGGTCTTGACCCGGGTTGCAGCGCCGGTACCGGCGTCGTTTGGTTCGGCAGCCAACCGCGCGGCGGCACCGTCGCCGGAGACGATCGCCGAACTGGCCGCGGAGTACTCACTGTCCATCCCGGTGGAGGGGGTGGACGGGCATCACACCGAGCTCGAAATGGAGTGGGCGGGTGATGTTGCCCAGCTCCTGGTGGATGGGGTGCCCGTGGCGGACAGGTTCTGGGACGGTTCGCCCTGGGTCCTGGACCTTGCTGACGCAGGCATCACTCCGGGTTCTGCCGTAACCCTGCAGATCCTTCCGCTTCATGCGGAGGCGCAGGTGGGTTTGCCGGTCGAGGCCCGGGTCCGCCGCGAGGCCACCGACGGTGACCTCGCGGCCCTGGACTCAGTCCGCCTGGTCCACTGGCACCGCTGGCTGGAAGCGGGTGCCGGCCAGTAGCGCCGCGTAGCGGGTGCCGTCCAGTAGCGCCGCGTAGCGGGTGCCGGCCAGTAGCGCCGCGTAGCGGGTGCCGGCCATTAGCTGCGCGTTGCCATGCCAGCGCTCAGCGGTCAGGCGTTTGCGTGTTCGGCAAGGATGGCGTCGATCTGCCCCATGGCCTCGGTCATGCCTTCCTGCATGCCCATCTGGACCATCTGTTCCATCTGCTCTTCCGATTCGAAGGTGGACTGGACGGTCATCCGGGTCCGGTCCCCCAGCGGTTCCAGGGTCACGGTTGCCCGGGTGATACCCATGTCACCGGTGGGGTTTCCGTCTTCATCCGCGAAGCCGTCGTCAAAGGCGAGCCGGGCGGGCGACTCGACGTGCGTGAACTCCCACCAGCCGTGAGCCTTGGTGCCGTCCGGCCCGGTCATATAGTAGTTAGCCTTGCCGCCGGGAACCAGATCAAGCTTTTCGAAGGTGGCAGGCCAGGTGGGCGGTCCCCACCAGCGCTCCAGCTGGCGGGGGTCGGCCCAAAGCTCCCAGACGCGCTCCACACCGGCCTCAAACTCGGCTACCAGCGTGAAGCTTAGGGCTTCCGGATTTTTGGTGGAACTGATGACTGACATGGCATTGCCTTCCTACTCTTCTGCGAGGATGTCCGCGATCCGGGCGGCCCGTTGCCGCCAGACCTGTTCATATTCATCGAGCAGCCACCGGGCTTTCTGCAGGCCTTCATGGTTGCCCCGCACAATCTGCTCCCTTCCGCGCTTCTCCTTGGTCACCAGGGAAGCCCGCTCCAGCACCGCCACATGCTTCTGGACTGCGGCGAAACTCATGGCGTAGAGGGCAGCCAGGCCGGAAACCGAATATTCGGTGACGGTTACCCGCCGCACGATGTCGCGGCGGGTGGAATCGGCGAACGCCTGGAAGAGGCGGTCCAATTCGGTTTCTCGGAGCTGATCTACAACCATTTGGTTGTACGATATTCCTTCTCCCACCCCATGTCAATGGTTTTTTCCACCAAGGCGTGCCGGCGTCCGGTACGTTGAGGGCCATGGGCATCTACCTAGCGGGATCCACTCCGGATCCGGGCAGCTTTCCCGCCGTGTTTGACCACTTTGTCCGCGCACTTCCGCACCACCGGCCAGCCCGGATCGCTTTGGTGCTCCACACAGCGGGCAGGGATCCGGCCGGAGCCCTACCCGCCTATGTTGATCCGCTGGGGGCGCGGATTGCCTGCGAGGTGGTTCCCGTCCTGCTGCGGCAGGACGGGACGGCCGGGGCCGTTCGCCCAGCCAGCCCCACTTCCTTCCACAACGTGGACGCCGTGATGGTGGGCGGCGGACTGACACCCGCCTATCTGGCCGGGCTCAGCGGGTCCGGTGCAGAAATTTCGCGATTGGTGGCCGGCGGTGCGTCCTATCTGGGCTTTTCCGCGGGGGCGATGGTGGCGCCGGGTGCCGCGCTCATCGGCGGCTACCGCATCGACGGCGTCGAGGTCTGCGATGCGGGATGTTCCGAGGGCCTGGACAACGTCGAAGTCCGCGCCGGCTTGGGACTGGCACCGTTCACTGTGGACGTGCACGCCGCCCAGGCAGGTACCGTGAGCCGGGCGGCCGGCGCCGTTGTCGCCGGACTGGTGGACCGGATGGTGGCCATCGACGAGGGTACGGCACTGGTGCTGGCAACAACCGAAAACGCGGATTACGAGGTACTCGGCACCGGACGGTGCTGGGACTTCCGGCGGGAGGACGTGGCGGGCGGGCTGCCCGCACCGGGCGCGGCCGCCGTCGTCAGCCTCCGCGTGGCCGGGCACGGCACCTAACAGCAGCACGGGGCGCGGCCGCCGTCGTCAGCCTTTGCATGGCCGGCAAGATACCTGACAGCAGTAGCCGCCGATACCGAAATATGATCCCAGCACAACCCAGTGCTGCCGGGATCTACTGACGACTAAGTGTCGAAGTGGGTCCGGACGGGACTGCCGGAAAGCTGCTCGATCAGTTCCTTGGCAACATCGCGGAGCTTCCGGTTGCGGTTGCCGGACACTTTGGTGAGGATGGCCATGGCTTCCTCCTGGGAACACCGGTTCTGCGCCATGATCACGCCGCAGGCCAGGTTGATGGCGGTCCTGCTTTCCAGGGCGGCCTCCAGGTCATCGGCCCTGCCCTGCACTGTCCGGAGCCGCACCGACAGCTGCAGGGTGTTGCTGGCTGCAGCCGCGAAGGCCTCTGCTTTTTCGTACACGTCGGGACTGAAGGCGTCTGGCCTTGTGGCGAAGAAGTTCAGCGCTGCACCGGCACCCCCACTGATCTCCAGCGGGACACCAAGGGTGCTGTGGATGTTGACGTCCAGGAGTTTCTGCATATACAAGGGCCAGCGGGCATCCAGGGACACGTCAGCCACCAGGACGGTGGACATTTCCCGCAGCGCCATGATGCAGGGGCCATCGCCCAAGGCCTGCTCCACATGGTCCAGCTCGATGGCGCGGGCGCTGCTGCCGGCAGCCGTGACGGGACGGCGGTGCAACTTCAGGGTGATGGCGCACTCGATGGTGTCCCCGGCCGCCTCCGAGACAGCCGCCGCAGCCATGCCGGCCAGGCCGGAGAGGAATTCGACAGCATCGTCGGCACCCACCAGGATCTCCTGCAATTGCGCTGCGGTCTGGCTATCAATGGAACTCGACATAGAGCCATCCTACTGTCGCCCCGCCCACAGGACGGCGGAACCAGGGCAGCGGACCTGGTGCCCTGGTTGGCGTCACGGGACTGGCCCGCATCCCCAACCCGGGCAGGCCCTGCGCACCCGGTCCACAGTGCTGGTGCCTGCCATCCGTGGACCGCCGCTGGCAACCCTATTTCCTGGCCGCAGCCGCCACCGGGCCCCGTCCGCCCTGGCCGTCCCGCTGGACCTCAACGGGGATGCAGAAGAGGTGCTCATCCTGGATTCAACACCCACTTCGACGAGTGGGCGCGTCCCGGCAACCGCGGCACGCGGAACTGCGGCCACACATGGAGAAGCAGCCGGCTTCGAAGACGAAACCGGCTGCTGCGTCCTGTTGATGGTGCGGGTACTAAGCCCGGGTTTTACGCTTCAGCCAGCCCCAGACGCCAGTGGCGACAAAGAGGACCAGGCCGATGATGGCCAGCCACAACAAGCCCTTGACGACGAACCCGAGGACTGAAAGAACCAGCCAGATAATAAGCAGTGTGATGATAATTCCCATGCCTGAAGCATATGCCTTGGCACCGGGCACCACACCGTCGGCTGATCTCGGGGCCGCCCAACGTGATCAGTCTCACCCGCAACAAACCCCTTTTAGGTTGAGCCGTCAATTCTCGGTTATGCACTATTGAAGAACAGTGCGTAACGCTCCAGCCTGTCCGCGGCAACCCAGGACCGCCGGTGTGTTTGGTCACATCGGCCCCAAAACGGTTGCCATCGGCAAGTTGGGCAGGCACCATTGAAGTATTGGGAACGCGCTTTCCCGCACTTTTGTCCTCACCGTCGAGGACGCGGCCCCGGCCCTGCGCCGAGCCGTCCACCAGCAAGAAATGGAAGTTGAATAATGACGTTCGATGCCACTAACTCCGTGACCCTGAAAATCTGGGACAAGGCTGCCCTGCACCACACCATTGATTCCGCGGTCAGCGACATGTCCGCCCTGCACAACACCACCACCTGCGGCATCGCCGTGACCTGCAGCGGCCCCAACACCTTCACGCTGAGCCTCCGCCACGACGCCAAGGTCCTCGCCTCCGTCTAAGCGGCTACAACGGACCCGGTTGCCACGCAACTGAAGCGGACGACGCCGGCACCTCCTTGGGTTCTAGCGGTCGTTGCAACACCCCTAGATTTTGGGAGTTGCAACGACCGTGCCGTCTTTAATCAGGAAAGCGTCGGGGAAGAGAAAGTACACGCAGGAACAGAAGGACCGCTTCTTTGCTGTTTTCGACCGGGTTGGCTCGGTGGCAGTTGCTGCGGAGGAGCTCGGGTTCAATCAGATGACGTGCTATCAGTGGACCCACAAGGCAGGGATTGGGGCTGGGCGAGAAAAGCACACGCAGGAAAAGAAGGACCTGTTTTTTACTGTTCTGCAACGGGCCGGCAGTGTCACCGCTGCTGCCAGTGAACTCGGGTTGAACCGGAACACTTGCTATCGGTGGATGCAGAAAGCCGGGAGAGCCCGCAAACGCTCTGACCGACCGCAGCGCGAAGACTTCCGCCGCCTCCGGGATGCCGGTATGTCCCGGCGCGAGGCCGCAGCAGCTCTGGGAATCCACCAGACCACAGCTGAGGAGTGGGACGTTGGGATCCGCAAAACCAGGAATGGACGCATCTATCCTGGCGGGCGGTCCGTGGACTACACACGTGAAGTGAGCACAACCACCACCCCGGGCGTCCGGGGCATATCCCTTCCAGGGCTCGACGCTCTGGACAAGACCCTCGACGGGCGGTTCCTGTCGCTGCAGGACCGGGAAAGGATCCGGGACCTCCGCTCCTCCGGGGCATCACTTCGTGCCATCGCGGCCGCACTCGGCCGCTCGCCATCAACGGTCAGCAGGGAGTTCGCCCGCAATAGCCAGCCTGTGATCGGGTACCAACCCTACGCAGCCCACCGCAAAGCTGCCTCCCGCCGGCCAAGACCAAAAGAACGCAAGATCCTGGTCCTGCCCCGGCTGCGTGACCATATCGAAGCGAAACTGCTCCTGCGATTGTCGCCGGAACAAATCAGCAAGACTTTGATCAGGGACTTTCCCGATGATCAGGAGATGCGCGTGACCCACGAGACGATCTACCAGGCGCTTTACCTTCAGGGCCGGGGCGGGCTGCGTAGAGAACTCGCGACCGCCCTGCGGACCGGCCGGGCTCGCCGGAAGCCTCACAGAAACGGCGACGAGCGACGGCCTCGGTTCGTCGATCCCATGGTGATGATCTCCGAACGGCCTCCCGAAATCGAGGACCGGGCAGTGCCCGGACATTGGGAAGGGGACTTAATCACCGGGGCGCTGAACCAGTCAGCGATCGGAACCCTGGTCGAACGCTCCACCCGCTACGTCATGCTGGTCCACCTGCCAACCGATCACACCGCGGAATCCGTCAGGGACGGACTCATCGCCACGATGTCCACCCTGCCGGCCCACCTCCGCGGATCCCTGACCTGGGACCAGGGCGTGGAAATGGCAGCCCACAAATCCTTCACTCTCGCCACAGACATACAGGTCTACTTCTGCGATCCAGCAAGCCCCTGGCAACGCGGCTCCAACGAGAACACCAACGGGCTGCTCCGGCAATACTTCCCCAAAGGCACCGATCTCTCTGTCTACGGACCCGAAGACCTCGAGCACGTCGCCCAGGAACTCAACGCCCGCCCACGCAAAACGCTCGGCTGGGATACCCCTGCCGAGCGCCTGCGTGATCTACTAACAACCACCTAGCCACCAACGGTGTTGCAACGACCCCTAGAAACCGCCCTCCCGGCGTCGTCCGCTTTCCTTTTTCGCCGCCGGGCTGCGTCCGCACCGCCGGGCCGCAGCCCCGCCGTCGTTGCCTCTGGTCCGGGCCGAAGCTGCAGCAGTAGAGTCGATGGCACCAGACTCGGGGGGTCACGATGAAAAACCAGCCACACCGGGCCGGAACCGGACCCGCGGACGCGCTGAAGCTGTTCCCCGCGCCACCGGCGCTTGCCCCGGCGGCTCTTGTGGCGGCGTCGGGCTTCCTGCTGCTTGTCCGGGAGGACCGCCCTTTTGGATTTTTGCTGCTCGGGGCGGCGCTGATCACCGCAGGATTCCTTAGCCGCCGCCTTTTGGTTGACCTGGCCCTCGTTGCGTTCGGGCTTACTGCCATGAGCCTGGTCCCGATCACCACGGACATCAGCACCGCGCACATGATGGTGATGGGCACGGCAATGGTCCTGGCCGTTGGCGTCCCCTATGCGGTCTCACGTTTTGTCACCCGCGAGCACGCCATCCGCTTTCCGGTCCGGACCGGGAAGCCCTGGACGCGGGCGGAGAAGTGGTATCTCCCGGCGGTCCTGGTGATCGGCTACGCCCTGATGCCCATGTACATGGTGCGGACCGGCGTCTACGCCAACTGGCCTGCGGTGAGCGACCCCGAGGGCATCGGCCGGCTGTTCCTGGGCACCAACGTGCTGGGAATCTGGGACGAGCTGTTTTTCATCTGCACGGTGTTCACCCTGCTGCGCCGCCATCTTCCGGACTGGCAGGCCAACCTGCTGCAGGCGGTCCTCTTTACGTCGTTCCTCTGGGAACTGGGATTCCACGCGTGGGCACCGTTTTTCATCTTCCCGTTCGCCCTGCTGCAGGCCCGCCTGTTCACCATCACCCGGTCTTTGTCCTACATTGTCAGCGTCCACCTCCTGTTCGACTTTGTGCTCTTCCTGGTCCTGATCCACGCGCACAACCGCGAGTGGATCAACATCTTCATCTACTGACCCCTGCAACGTGATGGGCGTCACGCAAATAAATGCGTGACGAACCGGGCCCGGGCTGCGTCTCTATCTGTGAAGGCGCAAACAGCCTCCCCGACGAACCTCAGGAGTGACACGATGACCACGCAGCCGCAGACCCCTTCCGACGTACAGAAGAAGACCACCGCACCGGGCCATGAGCTCGCAGCAGGCGAAGGCCACGACGGCCGCGGCAAGACCACCGTGGCGGACGGCGTTGTTGCCAAGATCGCCGGCATCGCCATCCAGGAGATCGAAGGCGTCCACGCACTGGGCGGCGGGGCAGCCCGCGCCTTGGGCAACCTCCGGGAGAAGGTGGGCCAGAAGGACCTCACCCAGGGCGTAACCGTAGAGGTGGGCCAGACCCAGGTTGCCGTGGACGTCACCCTGGTGGTGGAGTACCCCCACCCGCTGCAGCAGGTTGCCGACCGCGCCCGCGACGCTGTTTACACCGCCGTCGAGGACCTGGTGGGCATGGAAGTCACCGAAGTGAACATCACCATCACCGACATCCACGTAGCCTCCGAGGCGGACAACACCGACGACGACGACGCCCCGCGTGAGCCGAGGGTGGCATGACCCCGGTGGTGGCCGGCGCAGCCGCCGGCGCCGTCCTGGCGTACGTCGCCCTTGCCTTCGGGTTCTGGGGCTTCCTGCTGACGGCCTTGTTTATGGGAATCGGTGCGGTCCTGGGCCGCTCCGCCGAGGGCAAGCTTGATCTGGGCGGGGTGCTGGACGCGCTGCGTGGCCGGCGCTCCTCCTCATGACCCGCGCAGGCCACACCAGGATTGCCCCCGCCGCGCTGAAGCACACTGTGGAAGCTGTGGCAGCCGGAGCGTTCGGGGTGCCCCCCGGGCAGGTGGCGGCAGCGCTGGACGACGACGCGGGCAAGCTGGGCGTGGCTCTGACTGTCCGGCTGCCAGCGCCGGCCCTGCTGGAGCGGGGCCTTGAGGCAACCCACCGGCATTCGGCCTTTGAACAGGCGCACATTGCCCGGCTCAAGGTCTCGGTTGCCTGCCGGCAGATCACCGGGATGGAGCTGGGCCGGATCAACATCCGGCTGGCGGCCGCCAAGCGCCGGCAGGTCCCGGACTCCAGGGTGGACAGCGGCTCCGCAGCACCCGGATCGGGGTCCCGCAGCGCTGACGACACGGCTGTCGACACCGATCTACTCGAGAGGAGGTAACCATGGGACAGGCCCGAACCAACAAACGGATCGTCCGGCGGGAGACGCATTCATCGCGCGCCCGGCTGTCAGTGGCCGCGGCCCTGCTGGCCCTGTGCTTCTTTGCCTGGCTCGCCGCCGAAAGCGTCCTCTCGCTGTTAGGGCAGGACGCCCTCCTGGCCAGCCCCGGCCAGCTGGCGGCGCAGGTGGTTGCCCTTCCGCAGGCTGTCCTGCCGGGCGCCTTGGCTGCGGCCGGCGTGGCGGTGGCCCTGCTGGGGCTGCTGGTCCTGCTCGCCGCCGTCAAGGGCGGCCGGCGCCCACGCCGTTCCATGGACAGTGACCGGGTTGCCCTGGTGGTGGACGATTCGGCCATTGCCGCAGCCGTTTCCCGGAAGGTGCGCCTGGCGGCGAACCTGGCCCCGGAGCAGGTGACCACCACGGTAGGCAAGCGCTCCCTCCGCGTCCTGGTACGGCCGACGTCGGGCGTTGCCATTGACCGCGAGACCCTCACCTCCGCCGCCGTCAGCGAAGTGTCCTCCTACGGGCTCACCAGGAACCTGCGCACCGACGTGCGCGTCTCACCGGAAGGGGTGACGGGCCGATGAACCGCACCAACAGGGCCTTGAACCGGCTCCTGCTCGCACTTGCGGGAATACTGCTGGCCGCCGTCGGCATCCTAACGGCCGGCGCCGCACTGAACCCCCTCGTCAGGGACGGCTGGACCCGCTATACCGGCGCGGCCGTTGACAGGTGGCAAGCCATCCAGGCCTCGGCGCCCCTGCAGGATCCGCTTGGCAGTTGGTGGACCGTGGCCCTCGTGGCCGCGCTGGTGCTCCTGGCAGTGCTGTGCATCGTGTGGATGACGCGGCAGGGCGGCGGCAGGAGCCGAACCGGCGCGGAGGACAGCGACACCGAGCTCGGGAACACCGCCGTCGACATCTCCTATCTGGAGGCTGCCCTGGATGCGGCACTGGCCGGCAGCAACTCCATCGTCGGAAGTTCTGTCACCGCGTGGCGGGGATCCGGCCGGGGCCAGAGCGGCCTCCGGCTGATCCTCCAGACACGGCGCGGAGCCTCCCCCAGGGACGTGGCCGATACCGCCGAAGCCCTGGTCCGCTCAATTGACGGGCTGTTGGGCCATCGCACCACCGTTCTGGTCCGAATAGCCACTGGAACAAGGACCAAACTGGCCGGCGCCCTTCGCACCGACTGATCCTCTGCACCCACTGATCAGCCCCACAGTAAACCAAGGAAAGGAACATCATCATGGGAATTGATAACAGGCTCACCAATGCAGCAACCAACCACCTCGGTGCCGCCAAGGAAGGCCTCGGCAGGCGGACCGGGGACCGGGAACTGGAACGCGAGGGCCAGGGCGACCAGGCGCAGGCCAAGATCCAGGATGCGGGCGAAAAAGTGAAGGACGCCGCGAAGGACATCGGCGGAAACCTCAAGGACGCAGCAGCAAAGATCAAAGAAGGCTTCGCCAAGCACTAGGCCCCTCGAGCGGCGGGTCCGCGGGGCATTCCGTGGGCCCGCCTGCCGTTGTTCCGGCGTTCGCGCCAAGAGTGAAAGCAGAATCAGGTGACAGATCCCTTGGTGCCGGATCGGCTGGATTTGGTCCCCGACGCCCTCCTGGTGAGCCGGGCAGCCGACGGCGACACCGCCGCGTTCGAAACCCTGGCCCGCCGGTACGGTCCGCTGATGCGGGCCTGCGCGCGGAGGCTGACTGGATCGTATGCCGATGCCGACGACGTGGTGCAGGAAGCCTTGGTCCAGGCCTGGAAGCAACTCGATACGCTCCGCGAACCCGGCGCCGTCAAGAGTTGGCTCCTGCGCCTGACCGGCAGCCGCAGCATCGACTTCCTGCGGCGGCGGCGGAACCATGCGGGCTTCGGTGACATCGACGAGGTCAGCGGCAAAGGGGACGTGGGCTCCCCGGAGGCCGGCCCCGAGGCCAAGGCGGTCCAAGGGTCCAGCATTGAGTCGCTGAAGGCGGCGCTGGCGCGGCTTCCCGAAGAGCAGCGCCGTTGTTGGGTCCTCAAGGAATTCAACGGCCAGAGCTACGACCAGATTGCCCAAACACTGAACATCAGCACAGCCAGCGTCCGTGGCAGGCTTGCCCGGGCACGGATTACGCTGGTCCGTGAAATGGAGGAGTGGCGATGAGCATGCCCAACGACAACTTGGAGTGCGGGCACACCCTCGAGGAGCTGAGCCTGTACCTGGATACGGGCGAGTTTGCCGATCCGCGGCACCTGGAGACCTGCCCCGACTGCCGCAATGGCTTGGACTCCCTGCGGCGGCTCACGGCTGCCGGCAGTGAACTGCTGAGCAACGACCTGGCGGCGGCCGGCAGCGGCAACGACCCGTGGATGAAGAACATCCTGGCCAGCCTGAAGCTGGAACTGCGGCCGGGCAGGGATATCCCGCTCCGCTCCGATGACCCGGCGGACCGGCTGACGGAAACTGAGGGGTCCGTGTTCGCCCTGATCCGGTCCGTGGCGGACGCGA
Source organism: Arthrobacter sp. Leaf141 (assembly GCF_001424565.1). Lineage (GTDB taxonomy): Bacteria > Actinomycetota > Actinomycetes > Actinomycetales > Micrococcaceae > Arthrobacter. The sequence continues at coordinate 1,684 of NZ_LMOL01000044.1, read as the reverse complement.
CTCCCGGGGCCGTGGCTGGAAAGGTGCGCCTGCACGGCGATGTGACAGTGCCGGGCGAACCGATCACTGTCAGCGTTGATCTTGCCGTGGCATTCGGGCATCCCTTCATGCGCAGCGCAGCGGCCCTCCGGCTGGACCTGGCCAAGGCCCTGGCGCGGCACACGGAGCTGAACATCGCCGGGATCGACATCACCATCACCGACGTTATTGACCCGTCCGCGGCACAGGCCCCGGACCCCGCCCCGCAGGAGGAATCATGAGCACTCCCGTACAGCCGTCCGCTGCCGATGGCCTTCCAGGTCAGCGCACAACTTCCGACGTGCAGCTGCCCGTGGACCTGCGGCGGGTCATCCTTGCGGTGCCAGGGGTGACCGAGGTCTTCCCGTCGCGGCCCCTGTGGCAGCGGCTGCCGGCGCGGGCCGCGGCGCTGATCACCAGCGATGAGCCGCAGGACCAGGACCTGCCCTTGGTGGAAAAGCGTTCCGATGGCGGTCCCACGGAGGTTTCCGTGCGGATTGGCGTCAGTGCGGGAAAGTCCGGGGCGCCAGGGCTGTCTGGGGTGCCGGGGACGCCGGGGACACTCGGGACGCCGGACGTTGCCCGGGCGGTGGCGGCCGCTGTACGGAACCATTTTTCTCCTGAGCAGGTGGTGGCCAGGGTCTCCGTGGTGCGGATCGCCGGCGACTTCCTGACAGGCGGTTAGTACCCAACCTTTTAGGCGAGTACGACGGCGGTGCATGGGGTGCGGCGCCGGCGTTCTCCTTTGGTGTTGGCCGGCCTTATGCCGGCTGGGTTTTGTGGCTGATCAGATTGTCGTACCCCTTCCCTATGCTGGGGTTATGGACGGCGAAGAGGCTCCAGGGACGGACGGCAGGAACCCGGTTCCGCCTGCGTGCGGGGCTGTTTCCGGGGCCGCTGTTGAGGCTGGTGACAGGCTTGATTCGCTGGCCGTTCCTGCCCCCGGCCAAATTGTCGTACCCCCTGCTTATGCTGGTTTTATGGACGGCAACGAAGCTCCAGAGACGGACGGCAGGAACCCGGTTCCGCCTGCTTCCGGGGCTGCCGCGCCGTCCGGGGCCGCTGTTGAGGCCGGTGACAGGCTTGATTCGCTGGCCGTTCCTGCCCCCGGCCAAATTGTCGTACCCCCTGCATATGCTGGTTTTATGGACGGCAAG
>NZ_LMOL01000044.1:214-464 GCF_001424565.1 Arthrobacter sp. Leaf141 | reverse complement strand
CGCGGACGCCATGACGGAACTGAACGCCTTGGTCCAGGTCGCGGATGTTGCGTTGGAGGATGACTGGTCCGGGGAGGACCTGCTGGAGCGGGCCAAGGAAAACCGGTTACAGCGCCTGGGCGTGGTGCGACGGCTCGAATCCGAACTCGCGGCCGTCAAGGCCCTCACCATCGCCGAGTATGTCGGGATCGAGGATGCCCTGACCCCACCGGATCTGGGCATCACCCATCAACGGGCCCGGGAAATCTCT
>NZ_LMOL01000044.1:0-145 GCF_001424565.1 Arthrobacter sp. Leaf141 | reverse complement strand
GGACCTGGTCAGCACCAGCTACCAGCTTGCCGCCACCCAGCCGCTGACGCTCGCGGCACTGGCCGCCGGGGAAATCACCTACCAGCACGCCCGGGTCCTCACCGATGAATGCACCGGCCTGCCCCACGCCGGGACCACCGCCCTC
>NZ_LMOL01000043.1:3049-4801 GCF_001424565.1 Arthrobacter sp. Leaf141 | reverse complement strand
GTGTCTGTTGTTTGAGAACTCAATAGTGTGCCATGTTTGTTGATACCAATTTTTTGTATTGAATTGGTTGAATTGGCCAGGTGATGCCGCCCCTGTGGTGTTGTCTGGTTTTTACAGCTGGTTTCGAATTTTGTGCAGCCATTTTGTCCCGTGTTTCCGGGGTTGGTGGTTGTGTCTGTTTTTGTTTTTACTTCAACGGAGAGTTTGATCCTGGCTCAGGATGAACGCTGGCGGCGTGCTTAACACATGCAAGTCGAACGATGACCCGGTGCTTGCACCGGTGATTAGTGGCGAACGGGTGAGTAACACGTGAGTAACCTGCCCTTGACTCTGGGATAAGCCTGGGAAACTGGGTCTAATACCGGATATGACTCCTCATCGCATGGTGGGGGGTGGAAAGCTTTTTGTGGTTTTGGATGGACTCGCGGCCTATCAGCTTGTTGGTGAGGTAATGGCTTACCAAGGCGACGACGGGTAGCCGGCCTGAGAGGGTGACCGGCCACACTGGGACTGAGACACGGCCCAGACTCCTACGGGAGGCAGCAGTGGGGAATATTGCACAATGGGCGCAAGCCTGATGCAGCGACGCCGCGTGAGGGATGACGGCCTTCGGGTTGTAAACCTCTTTCAGTAGGGAAGAAGCGAAAGTGACGGTACCTGCAGAAGAAGCGCCGGCTAACTACGTGCCAGCAGCCGCGGTAATACGTAGGGCGCAAGCGTTATCCGGAATTATTGGGCGTAAAGAGCTCGTAGGCGGTTTGTCGCGTCTGCCGTGAAAGTCCGGGGCTCAACTCCGGATCTGCGGTGGGTACGGGCAGACTAGAGTGATGTAGGGGAGACTGGAATTCCTGGTGTAGCGGTGAAATGCGCAGATATCAGGAGGAACACCGATGGCGAAGGCAGGTCTCTGGGCATTAACTGACGCTGAGGAGCGAAAGCATGGGGAGCGAACAGGATTAGATACCCTGGTAGTCCATGCCGTAAACGTTGGGCACTAGGTGTGGGGGACATTCCACGTTTTCCGCGCCGTAGCTAACGCATTAAGTGCCCCGCCTGGGGAGTACGGCCGCAAGGCTAAAACTCAAAGGAATTGACGGGGGCCCGCACAAGCGGCGGAGCATGCGGATTAATTCGATGCAACGCGAAGAACCTTACCAAGGCTTGACATGGACCAGACCGGACTGGAGACAGTTCTTCCCCTTTGGGGTTGGTTCACAGGTGGTGCATGGTTGTCGTCAGCTCGTGTCGTGAGATGTTGGGTTAAGTCCCGCAACGAGCGCAACCCTCGTTCTATGTTGCCAGCACGTGATGGTGGGGACTCATAGGAGACTGCCGGGGTCAACTCGGAGGAAGGTGGGGACGACGTCAAATCATCATGCCCCTTATGTCTTGGGCTTCACGCATGCTACAATGGCCGGTACAAAGGGTTGCGATACTGTGAGGTGGAGCTAATCCCAAAAAGCCGGTCTCAGTTCGGATTGGGGTCTGCAACTCGACCCCATGAAGTCGGAGTCGCTAGTAATCGCAGATCAGCAACGCTGCGGTGAATACGTTCCCGGGCCTTGTACACACCGCCCGTCAAGTCACGAAAGTTGGTAACACCCGAAGCCGGTGGCCTAACCCCTTGTGGGAGGGAGCTGTCGAAGGTGGGACTGGCGATTGGGACTAAGTCGTAACAAGGTAGCCGTACCGGAAGGTGCGGCTGGATCACCTCCTTTCTAAGGAGCACCTACAGTCCTTCATCTGTCATGT
>NZ_LMOL01000043.1:2940-3022 GCF_001424565.1 Arthrobacter sp. Leaf141 | reverse complement strand
GGAATATCAACAAATAGGTGCCTGGTGGCACGAACCATGGTTTAGTACGGGTTACTCCTTCGGGGGTGGTTCAGGAACGATG
>NZ_LMOL01000043.1:2591-2879 GCF_001424565.1 Arthrobacter sp. Leaf141 | reverse complement strand
ATGGTCTGTGGTTGCTGGGTAGTGTATGGCACACTGTTGGGTCCTGAGGCAACAGGACCGGGGTGGTTCCGTGGCTGGTCTTTTTGGCTGGTGCGGGGCTTGTCCGGGTTTGTTTGTTTCTGGTTTCCTGGCTGCACCGAACACACGGTTGCTTTTCNATGGTCTGTGGTTGCTGGGTAGTGTATGGCACACTGTTGGGTCCTGAGGCAACAGGACCGGGGGAGCGTAAGGCTTGTCCGGGTTTGTTTGTTTCTGGTTTCCTGGCTGCACCGAACACATGTGTGCTCT
>NZ_LMOL01000043.1:0-2562 GCF_001424565.1 Arthrobacter sp. Leaf141 | reverse complement strand
CTTTTGGGAGGGTTGTGTGGGGTGTGTGGTTTGGGGTTGTTGTTTGAGAACTACATAGTGGACGCGAGCATCTTTTATAAGAAGCAATTTCCAAGAATATGAACCTGGATCTGGCTGCGCGTGATGGTGTCACCTTTCGGGGTGGTGTTGATCGTGTGGTTGGTTTCTGTGGTTCTCTCGAAAATTAGCGTTTTTGATCTTTTGTGGTCAAGTTTTTAAGAGCACACGGTGGATGCCTTGGCATTAGGAGCCGAAGAAGGACGTAGGAATCTGCGATAAGCCTGGGGGAGTCGATAACCGGACTGTGATCCCAGGGTGTCCGAATGGGGAAACCCCGCCAGGCGCGCGAGTGACCTGGTGACCCGCATCTGAACACATAGGGTGTGTGGGGGGAACGCGGGGAAGTGAAACATCTCAGTACCCGCAGGAAGAGAAAACAATAGTGATTCCGTTAGTAGTGGCGAGCGAACGCGGATCAGGCTAAACCGTTCCATGTGTGATAGCCGGCGGGCGTTGCATGGGCGGGGTTGTGGGACTTTCCATACTGGTTCTGCCGGACCGGTGGGGTGTGATGTGCAGGCATAGGTGAACGGTCTTGAAAGGCCGGCCAGAGAGGGTGTGAGCCCCGTAACCGTAATGTTTTGTGCCGCCTGTGAGAGTATCCCAAGTAGCACGGGGCCCGAGAAATCCCGTGTGAATCTGTCAGGACCACCTGATAAGCCTAAATACTCCCTAATGACCGATAGCGGACCAGTACCGTGAGGGAAAGGTGAAAAGTACCCCGGGAGGGGAGTGAAACAGTACCTGAAACCGTGTGCTTACAATCCGTCGGAGCAACCGCACCTTGTGTGCATAGTAGTTGTGACGGCGTGCCTTTTGAAGAATGAGCCTGCGAGTTAGTGTTACGTCGCGAGGTTAACCCGTGTGGGGAAGCCGTAGCGAAAGCGAGTCTGAATAGGGCGTTGCAGTGGCGTGATCTAGACCCGAAGCGAAGTGATCTACCCATGGCCAGGTTGAAGCGACGGTAAGACGTCGTGGAGGACCGAACCCACTTCAGTTGAAAATGGAGGGGATGAGCTGTGGGTAGGGGTGAAAGGCCAATCAAACTTCGTGATAGCTGGTTCTCCCCGAAATGCATTTAGGTGCAGCGTTGCGTGTTTCTTGCTGGAGGTAGAGCTACTGGATGGCTAATGGGCCCTACAAGGTTACTGACGTCAGCCAAACTCCGAATGCCGGTAAGTGAGAGCGCAGCAGTGAGACTGTGGGGGATAAGCTTCATAGTCGAGAGGGAAACAGCCCAGACCACCAACTAAGGCCCCTAAGCGTGTGCTAAGTGGGAAAGGATGTGGAGTTGCGAAGACAACCAGGAGGTTGGCTTAGAAGCAGCCATCCTTAAAAGAGTGCGTAATAGCTCACTGGTCAAGTGATTCCGCGCCGACAATGTAGCGGGGCTCAAGTACACCGCCGAAGTTGTGGCATTCAAATATTAGCTAAGCCCTTGTGGTTCAGGCGTTTGGATGGGTAGGGGAGCGTCGTGTGGGCAGTGAAGTCGCGGTGTAAACCAGCGGTGGAGCCTACACGAGTGAGAATGCAGGCATGAGTAGCGAAAGACGGGTGAGAAACCCGTCCGCCGAATGATCAAGGGTTCCAGGGTCAAGCTAATCTGCCCTGGGTAAGTCGGGACCTAAGGCGAGGCCGACAGGCGTAGTCGATGGACAACGGGTTGATATTCCCGTACCGGCGAAAAACCGTCCATGTTGAACAGGGGATACTAACCGCCCGAGACCTGACCGCCCGCCCTTGTGGTGACGTGGTTTTTGGTGGAGCGCGGGACCTGATCCTGGGAGGCAAGCGTATTAACAGGTGTGACGCAGGAAGGTAGCCAAGCCGGGCGATGGTTGTCCCGGTCTAAGGATGTAGGGCGAATGGTAGGCAAATCCGCTGTTCATGATGCCTGAGATCTGATGGGACCCCCTTTAGTGGGGGGATTTGGTGATCCTATGCTGCCGAGAAAAGCATCGACGCGAGGTTTTAGCCGCCCGTACCCCAAACCGACACAGGTGATCAGGTAGAGAATACTAAGGCGATCGAGAGAATTATGGTTAAGGAACTCGGCAAAATGCCCCCGTAACTTCGGGAGAAGGGGGGCCCCAACCTTGAACACCACACGCTGGTGGGAGGGGATCGGGGCCGCAGAGACCAGGGGGAAGCGACTGTTTACTAAAAACACAGGTCCGTGCGAAGTCGCAAGACGATGTATACGGACTGACTCCTGCCCGGTGCTGGAAGGTTAAGAGGACCGGTTAGCCGCAAGGCGAAGCTGAGAATTTAAGCCCCAGTAAACGGCGGTGGTAACTATAACCATCCTAAGGTAGCGAAATTCCTTGTCGGGTAAGTTCCGACCTGCACGAATGGAGTAACGACTTCCCCGCTGTCTCAACCATAAACTCGGCGAAATTGCAGTACGAGTAAAGATGCTCGTTACGCGCAGCAGGACGGAAAGACCCCGAGACCTTTACTATAGTTTGGTATTGGTGTTCGGAGTGGCTTGTGTAGGATAGG
>NZ_LMOL01000042.1:5313-15033 GCF_001424565.1 Arthrobacter sp. Leaf141 | reverse complement strand
CGACTCGTGGGTGGTCCTGAATCAAACCGTCTCAGCGGTCCTGAATCGAGTTGACATACTCAGTGGAGGGATGTGAAGTCCATGCTCACAGGATATGCGCCACTACCGATACGGGGGTTGCAGGAGCCAGTGCAGCTGCGGCCTTGGGCCGAAAGAGGATGGTTTCCTCGAGTCTTACTTTCTCGTTGGTTTCAGGGCATCCCGAATCTTAGAGAACGGGGTGAGTTCGTGGAAAGTTTCGTCAATCAATTTATTTCGCGGCATTGCATTTGATCCGACGACGTTAGCCATCGCATCGCTGAGACTCAGGTTCACAAGATGAGAATCTTTCAGTATTCGAAGCAAAATCTCGCCGAGGTTATCCGGGCTAAGGGAAGACATCCGCTCAATATCAGCCAGTGAAGCCGTCAAAACGGGGAGCAGACCAGTTCCGAAACGCTCGCGCGTCTGCACGGAGTTGGCCCCGATCATGGGTTCAGCGGTAACAATCAGGCCGACCAAAGGGCGATCAGAGGGGATATGGTTGAAAGCTGGATTGCCGGCAGAAATCTCGGAAGCATTGTTCTCTAATTGTCGGTAGGCCTTTCCTATGTACTGTTCAATCAGCCTCTCGGCTGCCTCGGTGCCTGCTCTAGCTTCCAGGCTCATCCGTGCTGATTTGCACTCGATGAGAACGGTTGCGGCCGGGGTGACAAGAAACCAGTCAGAAGACCGCATGAGGCCAACCCGTTTTTTGTTCCAGGTGAACTCTGGGATGACGCTGTGCTCGCCCGTGTGGCGGAGCTGCATGCCGGTATAAGCCTCTACCCTTGCGCCGAAAGCTGATCCGAAGCCCCTTCCCCAGCGCTGCATGCCGCGATAGTAGAGGTTTTCTGTTGCGAACGCTCTTAGGACGAACTGTGGCTGTGGCGCATAACGGAGGCCGTTACCTAGGTCCACAAAAGGGCGTTCAATCAACGGATTGAACGCATACCGCTGAAGACCGACAGGAAGCTGGGCTGTGGCCTTGGCCCTTTCCTTAGCCTCCGGGACGGTTGTAGTCAGAAGGTCCAGCACCCGGCGAAGATGCTTTGCGGGGATGAAGGCTTCCAGCTGGGAATAGTCCGGATTACCTGGCCATTCTGGATCGAAGGTGCCAAGGTTACTGCAGGTTATGGCGAACAGCGCAAAGGATGCTGCTATTGCCGTAAGGAATGGGACTCCGAGCAGTTCCTCCCAATCGTGCTCGTTAGGGTGCTCGTAATCGGGCGCGGCCTCTGTCTTGGTGTACAAGAGAAACGATCTTGCAAGTTCGTGCCGGACATTTTTCTGGTACCAGGTCTGTTCGTAGGCCATTCCGAGAAGCATCGTAAAGATGCTGGTTTTTGACTCCTGTGTTTCGTCCCATCCAGGCGAATTGAAAAAGTAGTTCTGCATCTGCTGCAGAGCTCGGGCCTCTACAGGTTTAGACCTACGTTCATTGCTGTACAGCATGCAATCGCGCGCCATGGCCGCAAAGACCCAAGGGTGGATCCCTCGGGCCCTCTGCGCGGGCTTATCGTAAGCTCTTCGGGCCGCTGCTGCGGCTACGGCAGGAATAAGGTCAGAAGGGGCATGGCGCCGGGTGGCTTGCCGGAACTGTGAATATGGAATGGTCGTATCTGGTGTCCATGGTTCCTTGTCCGCTCGCATAGCAAGAATTTACCCTTGCGAGCAGACAATCACTGCAGCCCTGGCTTTCGTTGGGGGTGTTCTCACCCGGTATGCTCCGGGCATGGCAGCAAAGATTACAGAAGACGAGTGGAGGCCGCTCCCCGGCGCGTTGCCTGAAGACGTGCAGACAGACAAGGTCTACGTCATTCCGATGAGAAGGCCGATGGAGGCCGACGAAGATGCCACCCCAAGGTACACGGACACTGTGCGGTATCTGCCGAAAGAGGCACGAGCCGGTGGCATCCCACTAGAATTCGCAACGGGCGAACGCCAGCGTAAATACCTGCAAGAGTTCAGTGCCGGCCCGGACATGTGGGCGCTCGGTCTGGCTCTCCTGACCATTACCAGCGATTGGGTCATCTTCAGCGTCCAGCAGTTCATCCACACCCGTGCGAAGGCTGAGGGATGGACTCAAGAAGAAGCACAGGAGTTGCCGCTAAAGGTGTCAATCGCGGAGACCAGCACTTCACGGAACATCGAAATTGAGGGTAGCGGCTCCGAAGTCCTCGAAGCTCTACGACTCCTCCAGCAGAAATCTCCTGACCAACACGAAGATGGTCACAATGGCTAAGACTAGAGGTCGACGATTTAGGACAGTAATCATGCAGGCGGGCCCAATCCCACCATCAGGTGGACCACATCGGCACCGCTACCTCGATTCAAACGGAAGAGAGTCGCTACAGACCGCCGATGAAAGTTACATTGCAACTCTAAAAGCCCTTGGCAATCGGGCCGAAGATATCCCGGCGATGCATGAGCCCTTGGAATCAAATGATGACGTTCTTCGCCGGCAGATGCAGCGACAGAAGCGCTCCGAGTGGATCGACTTCACTGCGACAATCGACCAGAAAACACTGGAAGAGGTCGAACCGTTAATCCGACAATCGGAATCCTCAGCCGTAGCCGCGCTTAACTACCTAGAAGACCACGAGCTAGCGGAAGTCGCTCACGCGGCGATTCATCGGGCTGCTTTCATCCGACGTGGTTTGTTTGGATGCCCCATAGTCTTGCGCGAAGACGACGAATTCTGGACGAACTGTTCGATAAGTATGTCTCACCTGCGTCTAGGCACTTCCGCAGGTCTAATCAGTGACTTCGAGTGCTCGATCTGTGGGAAATTGGTCGAGAACTGCGACCACATCATGAATGAGGTCTACTACAAGAGCGCAGCGCATAGCGACGGCAAATGCTCAATCTGTGGCGCAACGACCTGCGAGCACGAGGCCGGCAAGGCTTACCCGACCGTAGCGTATTCCAACGCGCGCAACATGGGGTTTGAGGAAGTGTCGCTAGTCGCCCGACCCCGCTACCCGCAGGCGCGCATAATCGAGGAGTCGGTTGACTTAGGGCCAGCCGGGGACGACCCACGAGTTCGCCGTGCGGCGCAGCAAAACTTTTTGAATTGCGATGGGTGTCTTGGGCCGTGCAGGGGCTTCAACGATATGCAGAACTGGCCGGATATCCGGACATTAGTGCCGGAGACCGCGACCGCTCCTAATGATGAGCTTGTCGAAATTAACGACCTCGACGTTCGCAGTGTCGTTAAGAACAAGAGAGAGGATAACGCCATCGTGCGCGTGGTCGCCGATTTTGCAGGCCCTACTTCAGCCCCTGAAGCCAGGCCGGCAGCGGAGTAGTTTGCCCAGAAAGCGGAAAACCGTCCCAGGATGGGCTTCCTGTAGTGGCCAACTGCGTGTACCTCTTACATGCTGCGTCGAAAAGCTGTCCCGCCTCGTACGCGATGGTTGCCAAGACGGCCCCGCTCCCCCGGATCTTACGTTGCAAACCTTCTTGCGTTGAATTCTCGCCGTAGCTTGGAACAAGCTCGCTGAAGGCGAGGTACGCCCAGCGTTTGCCATGCGCGAAACCACTGCAGAGCTGCCAGGCGTTGAGCCATGTCATGACCCGGTCTTCGTGGAACGGTTCGATCTGACGCATTACAAAGGTGGATCCAGGTGACGGCCAAGCCTTAAGGGGAGACTTACCTCCCGCATCGATTCCCACCGCAAGTGCTACCTCAAGCAGCTCGTCGTAGGAACGGGGTTCAGACGCTGGAAAGGTCTGTTTCCACTCTCCGGCGAAAGAGTTGAAATGCTCTATCTCACCGCACCACAACCGAAGTGCGTTACGCCTACGGGCCTTGGCTGCGGTTGGTCGCATCAGCCACAACGCGTGTGCACTTGACTCCATATGCGCGCGGTAAAGGGTATAGGCGCCGCTTACCGGGAATGCGACTTGGATCCCTGAAAAATTCTCGTGGATGAGCAGTTCAGAGATTGCCTCAGATGTATGAATCGTTGAAATTAGCAGATTTCGCGCAAGATCTGACGGACTGAAAGGCGACATGATCCGGTCGTCCATTTCGAAAGCACTCCCTCGGCGTGGAGTCAGATCTTCGCCATGGACTATGTCTGCGACCTCACGTTCTCTTTCCAGCCGAGTAACGAGAAATTCTTTATAGTCACCACCAAGCGAGTTCGACGAAGAAGCTGATTTTCCCCACGAGTTCAAGATCTTTCACCAGTGGAACGGCGATGGAAAGCGAAATCGGCAGGACATGGAACGCGTCGCGGCCGCAGAACGGCGAGCAGAAATGAATGACCTTCTTCAATCTGATGCCAAATCAGACAGCAGCCTTTACTGGTCATCCGAGGACCCTTCGGCTAGCTCGGCCCATTCGAGTGCGGCCACAACATGCACCTCATCGGGCAGCGCCCGCTGCTCTGCGGCAGGAAGCAGATCGTAGGTGTAGGCGGCCACCGCCATAGGCGAGCTTGAGCGCCCGAGGCTGTAGCGGACACTACGGTCGTTCTTGGTCCCGCAGATGAGGATCCCGATGGTTTCGTTGTGGTGGTCGCGCCGGAGTGTGTCATCCACGAGGGCGACGTAGAAGTTGAGCTTGCCGGCGTATTCGGGCTGAAATTTGCCGGTCTTGAGTTCGACGACAACGTAGCGGGATTGTTCGATGTGGAAGAACAGGAGATCGATGTAGAAGTCGTCGCCGTCGACGTCGAAGTGGACTTGGCGGCCGACGAAAGAGAAACCGGGCCCGAGTTCCCGGAGCGTCTCGGTGATCCTGCTGGTGAGAGCGTTCTCCAAGTCCCGTTCGGCGACCTCCCCGGAGAGTCCGAGGAATTCGAAGTTGTAGGGGTCTTTGGCGATCTGTTGAGCGAGTTCAGATTCTGGTGCAACAAGCTGTTGCACAAAGTTCGACGGTGCCGCCCCTGTCCGTTCCATGGTTCTGTTCATCATCATGTTCAGGAGGACGTTCCTCGACCAGCCATACTGCACGGCTGATGCTGCGTACCAGAACCGCTCCTCGGGGGTCGCTCCCTTGTCCAGCAGCACGGTGATGTGGCCCCACGGCAATTGTGCAACAGGCTGTTGCACGATTGGTTCCACCCAGGCCGCGGCGAACCCGCGCATGTAGAAGAGGTTGCGGCGCGACAGCCCCTTCATCTCCGGGAACTCAGCTCGAAGGTCGTCGGCCAGCCGCCCGATAACCCCGCTGCCCCAGCTCTGGTCGTCTTGGCGCTCGAGAATCGTCTTACCGATGGACCAGTACAGCTCGATGAGTTGGGTGTTCACCGTTCGTATGGCCTTGGTGCGGGCTGCCCGGACTCGTTCCTTGAGCTGGCCCAGCAGGTCGCCGTAGTCGGAGGGTAGGGCGAGGTCACGGGCGTCAGTCATGGATTCGATCCTATCCATGACTGACCCGCCCAGTACGGATATCCCCCGGCGCCCCAAGCCTTAGCGGCTGGGTCCGCCCTTACCTCGCTCAGCGCCCACAGCCGCGCCTGTGCGGGTCTTCCGGGCTTTGGCCGCGCCTTTGCCATTCGCGACGGCCACACTGGGATGCGTGCCCTCGCTGCGCGCGGCTGCGAGCCGGCCCTTGATCTGGGTGTCGCTGGCGCCGGTCTCGGCAAGGGAGTCGGCGAACTTCTCGTGGTGTTCGGCGGAGCCGTATCCGATCTGCGCAGCTGTTTCGGCCTCTACCCCCTGGTCTTTCAGCCGCTGACTGTCGTCGCCGGTGACGCGGTTTTCAATTTCTCGGCCGACACCCTCGATGCGGGCGAAGAGTTCATTTTCGGCTCGTTCGTAGCGTTGTTCCTGGGTGGACCATTTGTCGCCGCTGAAGCCGGCTTCGGCGAGAAGTTTCGCTTCGTGCATGTCTTTGGCGGCTTGCACGAAGCCGGGGTCAGCGAAGTGTTTCTCGCCGGTGCCGTTGATGTTCGCGGTGGTCTCGGTCCGGAGCTGGTCAATGCCGGGCCCGTTGATCCCATCCTTGCCGATCAGGTACAGCCGTTCTTTGATCGCGGTGTCGGCTGCCTCCAGTGCTTTGGGGGTCTTGGCGCTGTGTGCGCGTTCGAGGGCCTGGGCCAGTTCGGGGTTGGCCAAGTACTCGGCCGGGACCTGGTGGCGTTCCATGTGTGGGGCGAGTTTGGTTGCCTGGGCGCGGAGTTCTTCCGCGCGGGCAGCTGCAATGAGTTGCACGGCTTTTTCGTGGTCGGCTTCGCTTGTGCGCTTCTCGCTTTCGGCCTGCGCCTGGGCGTCCTGCTTGGCTTTCTCTGCCACGGCTCCCTGAACCGCGGTTTGCAGTGCAGCGGGGTACCCGGACATGTCGTGGGTGTCGATTCCGTACCGGGTCTGGACTTCGGTGCGGATCTTCTCGGCCGCCGCCAGCGCGATGGGGTCGTGGTCTTTCCACCCCTCAGCGACTGCGTACACGGTGGCGATGTCGGAGGGCTGGGCTTTATCCCACCACTGGTCCTTCTGGACGGGTGACAGGACGGCCCGGGCAGCGCTGCGGTCGCCGGCCAACCTGGTCGCGGCTTCTCGGGCTGCCTGAGCGTCGTGTTGTTCCTGCTGGCGCTGTGTCTCTTGCCGGCTCCTGGCAATTGTCTCAGCGATGCGGGAGCCAATCAGCAGCGACTGCCGCAGGCCTCCCTCGATGACATCTTCCATTCCGTCTGACTCACTCATGGTGTTCCCCCTTGCACTCGTCGCGACATTCTTTTTATCGTTCCATTCCGGGGCCGGACTCGCTCCGGCCCGGCTGGTAAGTCTTCGCCGGTGTAGCTGGCGTGGGCGTAATGGGTACTGCTGAACCTGGCCGGATGGGCACCATCCCGCGCCGGGCAATATCAATCGACCTCGGCACCGACCCGGCATCCGCCCCGGGGGCTTGCTCGGCCCCAACGTTCACAGCCTTAGGCATTGCTCCGGTGAACGGGGCGAGCCGGGTTTCGACCACCGATCGGATGCGCTGGGCTTCCCGGGTCCGCCCGGATTGGGCGTGCATTTCATAGATGGCGAAGGCGGTGTTGATCAGCTGCATCATCAGTGCCGTCTGCGCGGCTGTTTTGTTCTTGCTCGACGCGGCCATGAACAGCATCGCGGTGCCGGCGATGGAAGGCAGCGCCACGGGCTTGCTGTACTGCAGGGGGTTCCTCAGCTGCGCGGTGCGGGCCAGTTCCGCCGAGGTCGCAGCCAACGGCCCGGGTGTGGGTTCGAGCCGGTAGGACCAGGCAGCGAACGCACCGGAAACCTCCCGGGCTGCCTTCGCCCAGGTCGCGTGATCATCCCTGGGCAGCGCCCGAAGTTGGTCGACGAGGGCTGTGGCATTCCTGGTGTAATCCACCCAGACCTGGGGACCTGGGGTGGCGTGCTCCGGTCCCGTGCGGGAAACGGTTCGTTTGTTCCGTGCCGCGGCGTTCCACTCCGCTGCAGCTTCGGTCGCCAGGTGCGGTGAATCCATCCATTCCTCACGCAGAGCACCGAGCTTCAGATCGGACGCGAGCGTCCCACCGCCGAACCAGATCGGACGCTCACCGCGTGCCGGCCTTTCAGCCACAGAGTACCCAACGACGACGTCAGTGGTGTTCTTCGCATACCGGGGCCGCAGGAGCATCCCGGCCTCGCGGGCGCGGCGGACGAACTCGGCTTCGGTCGCTGAGGAACTGGCACAGGCACGGACTTTCCTGGACAGCGAGGACCGGTGCATTTCCCGTTCGTCCCGGACTGCTGTGGCCTTTTCTGCCTGGTCATAACCGCGGGTCGCGTGGATGGTGGAGAGCTGTTCCAGCCCGTACTTAGCCTCCAGCTCACGGCACGTTTCCTGCGCCCGTTTGTAGTCCCCGTGGGTGGATGCTTTGGTGCCGTCCTCCCGGACCAGGGACACGGCCAGGTGGATGTGGTGGTTCCCGTTCTCACTGGTGCCGTGGTTGACCGCGGCCCACCGGCAGCGCGCCTTTCCGCTGGCCTCAGTGAAGCCCATGGAGTCCACGAAGTCATTGGCAATGTCGGCCCATTGCTGGTCGGTCAGTGCGCCCTCTTCGGCGCGCAGGCTCAGCGAGCAGTGCCACACGCTGGCGTCCTTGTACCCGACGTGGACGCGCTGCTTCCTGGCAGCGTCCCACTCGAAGTTCTTGATCTGCACAGACACGTCGTAAGCCTTGCGGGGTCGATCAAGATGCTTGGCGATAGCCAACGCATCCTCACGGTCCAGGGTGCCGTTGTCGTACCACGCCATAAGCGCCGCGTCCCCGGCCACCAGGTGCGGATCAGTGTGGGCGTTCTTCGTCTTATCCGTATCGGTCGAGGCCAGGTAAACCATGAGCCCGCCCATGCGCGAACCGCGGGTGATATTCGGAATCATCCTTACATCAACCCGTCAATGGCCCGATCGATCCGCATCGCCACAGACCGCAGATGCTTCAACGCCTCGGCCGTCTCCGCCGGGATCTCTCCGGTGGCGTTTGCATGCCGGGCGATCTGGTTGATGTTGTTCGACGAACGGGCCAAAAGGTTATGGAGCTGCATCAGTTCGGCCATGATGGCCCGGCGTTCAGTCGGGGAATCATTCCGCTCCGACAGTGCTGCTGACAGCAGCAGGTTCGGGACCGTCACCTTCTCCCGCTCGGCCCGGGCAACCAGAGCCGCTTCCTCCTCCACCGTGACCCACAGGTCACGGCGCTTCTTCGACCCCGCCGGGGTGTTCTCCCGACGACGGCGGAACAAATTGGTGCGGTGAGAAATCTCCTCATCCGACATCCCAATTCCTCCCCTCAAAGGCCCAGCGCAGCGACCCCGAACCGGGGACCACACTGACCAGTGTGCCGTACTCGACCGCCAGTGTCGAGGACGACAAGCCACTTACACCCGTGTAAGTGTATAGCTTGCTCCGTACGGCTGCCTTTGGTGGTTTTCAAGTCTCTGGTGCGCCACGCCGAAAACCACCACCCCGGTGTCGGCGTGCGTCGGTAGAGTCGGGGCATGGACATCAACGACATTGCCGCTAAAGCGGCCGCCAAAATCGACGCTGCCCGGGACGCCAAGGTCGCTGCGGT
The DNA here is from genome assembly GCF_001424565.1 of Arthrobacter sp. Leaf141. Taxonomy (GTDB): domain Bacteria; phylum Actinomycetota; class Actinomycetes; order Actinomycetales; family Micrococcaceae; genus Arthrobacter. Next base: position 5,992 of record NZ_LMOL01000042.1, on the reverse strand, counting down.
CAAGAACGCTGCCGCCAGCGGCGTCAAACTGCAGGAAGCCGCTCAGCTGCTTGCAGCAGCCGAACAGAAGTACGCGAAGGATTACCAGTCAGCCCTTCGTGCAGACTGGACCGAAACTGACCTCAAAGGCTTCGGCCTGGACTCCCCCACAAAGAAGGCCGGAGGCCGACCCCGCGGCACCAAAACCTCACGCCCGACCATTACCTCCGAATCCACTGCCAGCCGAAACGAAGCTGCAGCTGAGGCCACCTCCACGGATCAGTAGCCCCTCGCCCACACCGGCACGGCAAAAGCTAAACCTCCGGGCTTTTCCCGCACCCCTGTGGACGACGCGACCCACCTGACCGGTTGCACACAGACGCCAGGTCCACCAATGCGCGCACGTCGCCGCTAGGGGGCCGGCGTCTGTGCACGACCTCCACCAGCTCGTGGTCACCACCGGGCAAGTTCCCCATGGACCAAGACACGCACTGCCGACCCTCCCCGGCGGCGGGCCGGGTTCTTTTCAGCAGGGACGACAGGTGTTCTGCCATCCATGCCAACACCACGAAGTTCCCCTCAATCCGGGGAACCGTTTCAAGATGCGCCCGATCCCTGCGCCGGGCCACTGGCCTGTGCAACTGTCGGCCAAAGCGGCCGCTGCAGCTGGGATCCCGCGAGTACCATCTCTGGGTATCCA
>NZ_LMOL01000042.1:185-5248 GCF_001424565.1 Arthrobacter sp. Leaf141 | reverse complement strand
CCGGCGGGCACACCGTCTTTTTGGTGTGCCCGCCGGCCTTCCTGCTATTTCTTTTCTAGTCCTCGGAGGGGACGTGATCCTCGGGGATCTGTCCGGCCGCGATGCGCTCAGCGGTCTTCGCGAACGCCGCGTCAATGTATGCGACCAGGTCACTCTCCCGCACACGCCAGATGCCGCGGCCGCCGAATTGTCCCGCGGGCAATTCCCCGCTGCGGACCAAAGAATAGACCAGGGAACTCTTGACGTTCAGTACCTCCTGGACCTGGTCCAGGGTCAGCATCCTCGGTAACCCTGCCGGTCCCGGAACCTCGGTGTGGTTCACGTCATCGGTCCGCTTCGCCACGGCTACTTCCCTTCGTCCCGGTGCTGGAGTTCATCACGGGTGCGTTGTCCGCGGCGCAGCCCGCCGGCCTTTACCGGCGGCCACGGTTTGCCGTTGTTGTGTTTGCGCTGCAGGCGTTTCACCTCGCGCATCGTGGCCCTGACAATGAAGTCCGACAAGCTCGCATCCCCCTCGGCCGGCTTGCCGGCCTCCACGAAAGCGGCCCGCACCTGGTCAGCCTGTTCCTCCGTGTAGTACGGGGTGAACGCCGCGATCTTCTTCTCCCTGGCCATGCGACTAAACCGCCGGCTCTAGCTGGCCGCGGGCGAAGCCTGCGGCCACGGGTAAAGGGCATCCAGGTACCCGCGGTGCAGCACCATGGAACCGTCCTCTTTGGTTTCAATATTCGAGTGCTGGTGACTGCCGCCGGCGTGGGCAACCGCGGCGAGAACCAGGTCCAGGTTCACCCGGTCCAGACCGGGAACCACATCGCCCAGGACAACAGGAACGTCCTCGACCAGCGACGCGGCAAGCAGCAGGAACCGGCGCTCCCCACCGGAGTAAGCGCCGCTGTCAGCCTCGGCCGCCAGCTCGCGAAAGTTGATCCACGCGTTCTCCTCATACCCCTCGGGGCTGGTGCCCGCCGGGGTAACCCATGGCTGGCCGGCGGCGGCGAAGCGGCCGCCGAAAGCACGGAGCAGCAGCTCCGTGGCCGCCTCGGTCGTGTACGAACCTTTTGCCCAGGCTCGGAGGTCATCTGCATGCGTCATTTGTCTTGTCCTTTGTTGATGCTCAGAAGGTTGGTCAGTGGTCTTGTTGGGGTCAGCGTACATGCCGTCCACGACACGGGCAGCGGGTTTACATGGCGGTTCCGGGGCCCGGAGTTCGGCTGTCCTGGGGGCTATGTTCGGTGCGGTTCATCTTCGCGGCCGCGTAGCGCAGCGAGGGCCCAATTTCGTCGATTTCCAGTTCCAGGACGGTGCGCTTTTGGCCGGTCTTCGTCTCATAGGTGCGGGGTTTGATCCGGCCGCTGGCTATGACGCGGGCGCCCTTGGCCAGCGACGCGGCGGCGTTCTTCGCCGCTTCCCGCCAAAGGGTGGACCGCAGGAACATCGTCTCCACGGGATCCCCATCGTCCCCCAATCCCGCGGTGGTCCGGGGTGTGGTGGCGATGGTGAAGTTCGTAACGGCCGCGCCGGCCTTCGTGTAGCGCAGCTGCGGGTCGGCGGTGAGGTTCCCGATGATCGTGACGGTCGTTTCCCCGGACATGATCACCGGCGCCTTGCCCGGGGTTTCCCCGGCATACTCCGGGTAGCCATCCCCCTGGTACGGGTCCTCGAAGGGGACGTTGACGGTCCCTGATTCGTTCGCTTCCAGACCGAACCAGTCCGCGTCAGTAATCCGTCGCGGACTCATGGCGAACCGGTCCCCCACCGTTACCTCAGTCATCGGCTGCGGCTTCCAGCGCCTCTATCTCTGCCCACTCAAGGTCGCTGCTCCGGCGCCACATGCGTGCGATATAGACCTCCTCGAGCATCGCACTCGTTGAAGCCTGGTAGGGGTAGCGGCCTTCCTCGTCACTGAACAGGGTCACTGACGAGTCGTAGAGCCTTGCTTCCGGTCCTTCTTCCGCGTCATTGATGAAGGCGATGGCGTAGGCGGCTCCCAGCAGCTCTGGGTCTTCCCGGCGCCTGGGCTCGACTTCGGCGCGGTCGAAGATTGCGGTTATGGTTTCCTGGCTGATGCTCATGCTGTAATCCCTTCCCGGGCGTGATTCATGGTGGCGGTGACGAGTTTGTCGCGGCGCAGGCCGGACCAGTGGTCCTGGTCATCGGCGTTGTTTACAACGACGGGGGCCTGGGAGTAGCCAAGGTCTCCCGTGATGTATTCCAGGGCGGCGGGGTTCTCGGTGATATCCACCGCCGTGTAAGTGATGCCCTTGGCCTCGAAGTAGGCCTTGGTCTTATCGCAGTTCGGGCATTCAGGCTTGGTGTAGACCGTGTACTTGGCAGTTACGGCCGGCACCCCGTCACGAGAGCTGCCGCGTTCCCCGGGGGAGGCTTTGATGGTGGAAGTCATTTTCAGTACCTGGTTTCGTATGAGTTTTAGTTGCGTTCGACTGCTTGACTTGATACCTCTATTCTACCAATCATTCAACTGAATGAGTAGGTCTTTCAGCCTTTATTCTAGGGAATTTGCCAAGGCTTTTCCGTCAGCTCTCCGGCTTTGGCCGCCCCGTTCCTGGTCCTCAGAACAGAGCCGCCTGAAGACCCGGCCACCCTGCCCCTGGGGAACTGGCGGCACGTACCCGGCCCCGGACCTCATCCTGTCGTCCACGGCAGCTTTTGTGTTTGTGAGTACCCCCCGCGGTTGGAGGCTGTCCATGGCCGCCGGCCCCGGTGGTGAGATGCGGTGCTGGTGGTGTCCTGGCGGTTGTGGTCAGCCGGCCTTTTAGGTCCCGTCGTCCCCCTGTGCGCGGGAAAAGCCCGGAGGGGTTGAGCTTTTGCCGTGCCCAGGTGTGTCGAGGGGTTCTGTTACCTGGCGTTGCAGGGTCGAGCGGCCGGAGGGGTCGGCATAGCCGCCCCTCCGGCCAACGAGTTAGTCGAGCGGGAGGTGGATGATCGTCAACATCAGACGAAGGACGTTAACCACGAAGGAGAGCATTCCCCAGGGGGGTTTGCGAGCCTTGGATCTTTTCATCACGGCTCCTTTCGCAAACTTTCGGAACCGTTTGCGTGCGGTTTTGCTACCGGTGGCGCTCCGTAGGGCATAACGTAGGCGATGTATTGGATTAGACACCTTGAATGTCCGACGACGGTTCGTTGGACTATCCAAGGAAACCTGGAGCCCGTTGACGCGGGCTCCAGGCATTTAAAGACAGCTGGTCTTATGGCCACATTCTGACGGTAAGCCGGGCGCGGGTAATTTCCGCAACCATTGTGCGGCGATTCCTGTTGCCACTGCGTGAGGTCGAAGTGATGCGGTCGCGGTTCCCATGCGCTGTACCTAGGGCATAGCCGGCGGGTGTCGCGTGTGAACGGCGGTCCGCCGGTGGTAACCACGCTGGGAGCCGGCCACGTGGTGAGGCGGACCGCCCGCGTTTTCGAAGGTTCCACACCCTGCTCCCCCGGCCCTGCTGACCTTGGGTTTTTCCGGTGGTGGCCGGTAGAATGTGGGGAGAAGAAACCCCGGAGCCTAGATATTTGCGTTATCTAGGGTCCGGGGTTTTTCTATGCCCGGTGGGTGTTACTTGCCGCTGTCGATGATGATCTTTTCAGTCTCCGATGCGGTGTATCCCCATGTGACGAGCTGGTTGAGGTAGTCGCGGTGGGACTGGTGCGGGGACCGCCATGAGTCTTTGGCGATGGTCTTTTCATACCCGGCGCAGATCAGGGCGATCAGGTAAACCTCGGGCCGGGCCGTGGTCTTGGCCACGTGATCCTTCAGCGGGTTCCACGCCCATGACTTCTCTCCCTCGATTTTGGCCCCGGCCATGGTCGCGGCCACTTCGCCGTCGTAGCCGCTGGCAACCTCGGAGTGGTGGGTGATGGCGTGGACGGTAAAGTACTGCCAGCCCTTCGGGGCCTGCTTCTTCCCCAACAACCCGGCCACCCATTCCCGGCGTACAGTCGTCGCAGATTCCATCTTTTTGTTGTTTTCGATCAGGGTTTTCCTCTCGGCCTTCTGCTCGTCGGTCATTGGTCCTTTCTGCGCGGTGCTTCCGCCGTCGTAGCGTTCGTGCCGTGCGGTGAAGCCCAGTTCTTCCCATCCAGTAATGACTGGTGTCGCGGAGTGCACACCTTGCCAGTTGCGGGTGATCAGGTAGGCGTTTGCGTCGTCCTCGGTGGCGTTTTCGCCATCGGGGCGGCGGGCGGCGGAGACGTAGAGGTTTTCCTCCCCGGCGTAGTGTCCGGCGTCCTCGACAATGACCTTGCCGGTGGCTTCGAGTTCGGCTTTCAGGGCCGCGAGGGCGGCGGCGCGTTCACGGCGGTCCCGCAACTGCTGAGCCACGTGGTGGAGCTGGTCCGGTTCATCAGCGAGAACCGACGCGATTTCAGCTGAAGCGTCCTCGTCGTCTTCAAATTCGGCCACGATCAGTGCCTCTTCGATCGTGCATCCCTTCCCCAGTGCAGTGTCCCCGGCGGTGCTGGACTTCGCTTTCAGGGCGTCCTCGACGGTGGTCTTGGTCCTGCCGGTCTTCTTGGCGATCTGCGATACGCTCACGCCGATCAGGGACAGCTGGTGGTACGCGTCGGCTTCGTCCGCTTCGGTCAGGGCGGCGCGCTGGATGTTCTCCACCACCTGCGTCACGATCCGTTCCGCTTCCTCCGGGGACTCGATGACCATGACCGGGATCAAGGGGCGGGCGGCTTCGACAGCGGCGCGGGTCCGGCGCTGACCCATCAGCACGTGCACCGTCCCGTCGTCCTTACGGTGGGCGATCACCGGTTCCATCACGCCGTGTTCCTTGATGCTCGCCACGAAGGAGGCGGTCAGGGCAGCGTCCTTGCGGACGTTCACGTCCACCGTGAGAGTGGACGGGTCCAACCATTCCAGCGCCGACGCGGCAGTGGTGGCCGGGTTTTCTGCGATTGCAGTCATATGGGTTGTTCTCCTTGTTTCATCGACACGAGGTAAGGGGGCTATGGGACTTAGCCAGCTACTCCCCTTCTCCCCCGACGCTTCTATGTCTTGTCAAGCGGTCGGAAGCGGGATTCGTAGCTGACCAACCAGCATCCTT
>NZ_LMOL01000042.1:0-143 GCF_001424565.1 Arthrobacter sp. Leaf141 | reverse complement strand
CCCCCGTTGTTTTGGCTGCTGGCGAAGCTTGCGGAGCTGTGGCCGACGGAGGCCTGTCTACCCCCTGGGCAAGGGGCGGAAAATTCCCGGAGGAAATCAGCGACGAAGGAGCGCCGCAGGGACATTTCCTGTCCCGCAGGCCC
>NZ_LMOL01000041.1:25201-38477 GCF_001424565.1 Arthrobacter sp. Leaf141 | reverse complement strand
GCCCTCGGAGGGCGACCACCCATCAGCAGATGTAACCAACCTGCTGGCTGAGTACACCTAGCTAGAGCAGGTCCAGGGTGGCCAGCTGCTTCGCCATGCCGGCGCCGTCCGGGGAGTAGATCCACGGCACCCGGGACGCTGAGTGGTCGCCGTCCTCCGAGTGGCCGCCGGCGAACACCGACTCACTGACGGACAGTTGCCGGATGGCGATGGCCGCAACGCGGTCCGGGTTGTCCGCGGCGAAGCTGTTGTAGATGGCCTCATCGTGCTGGCCGTTGTCGCCGATCAGGAGCCACTGGATGTCCGGGAACTCCTTGCTGAGCCGCTCCAGGTTCCGGCGCTTGTGTTCCTGGCCGCTGCGGAACCAGCGGTCCTGCGTCAGGCCCCAGTCCGTCAGCAGCAGGGCGCCGGCCGGGTACATGTTGCGGACCAGGAACCGGGCCAGGGTGGGCGCCGCGTTCCAGGGGCCCGTGGACAGGTAGATCACCGGGGCCTCCGGATGCTGGATCCTGAGCCGGTCCAGGAGTACCGCCATGCCGGGGGTGGCCATGCGGGCACGTTCGCTCAGCACAAACGTGTTCCAGAGTGCCAGGAAAGGCCGGGGCAGGGCGGTGACCATCACAGTGTCGTCTATGTCCGAGACGATCCCGAAGCGTACCTCCGGAGCCACCACCTGGATCAGCGCCTCGTACGGTTCGGTGCCTTCGGCCTGCAGTACTGCGGTATGCCAGCCCGGTGAAAGCCGGACGTCCACTTCCGTGTCAACCAGGCCGCCCCGGTCCGCTTTGACGCGGGCCACCACATCGCCGATGGTGATTTCGACGTCCGTAAACTGCAGCGGCACGCTGGTGAACGCACGCCAGCCCCGGACGTTCTGCATGCCGCTGCCGGCCTCCCGCTCGGCCCGGCTGCCCGGCAGCGGCCGCTGCGTCAGCAGCACCCGGCCCAGCACCCGCACCCGGCTGGTGGAGCCGTAGCCCTGGTAGGCGATGGTCTGGGGCACAAAGTCCCAGCGTTTGGCGAGCTTGATCCTGACCCCGTTGACGGCGTCCGAGATGCGGTGGGCCAGCCGGAAAAACCCGTTACCGGCCAACCCATTCCCGTCCGGCAAATGGTGGGGCTGCGGAGCTGCGTTCGGGGGCACGTCGTGCGGGGCCTGGTCCATCCCTCCACTCTGCCACAGGGCGATGCCTCATACGGTGCTGCATGGGTGGCGAAGGTGCAGGCAGCCACCCCGGCGTCACACGCCGAGGAACCCCCGCAACGTGGCGGCGTTGCGCACGGCGTGGCCGCCGCCGTCGTTATTGAAATATGCGTACACGTCCAGTCCCGCGGCGTCCCATTCACGGATCCGGTCCGCCCACCAGTGCAGGTCCGGATCCTGGTAGGAACCTCCATACAGATGGTGCTGGTCAGGGCCGTGCAGCCTGACGTAGGCGAACGGCGCGGTGGCGCGCAGGACGCAAGGCAGGTTGGCCCCGCTCATGACGCAGTACGCGGCCTGGTGCCGCGCCAGCAGGGCGTACACCCCGGGGCAGTCCCAGCTGGGATGGCGGAACTCGACTGCCACCCGGATCCACGGCGGGACGGCGGACAGGAAGTAGTCCAGCCGCGCTTCGTCGCGTTCCAGTTGTGGCGGCAGCTGGACCAGCAGGACAGCCCGTTTGTCGCCCAGTTCGTGCCAGCAGCGGGCAATGCGTTCCAGCCAGACCTCCGGGCCGTAAAGCTTCCTGCCGTGCGTCAGTCCCCGCGGCGCCTTGACGGACATGGCAAAGCCGGCGGGCAGGCGGCGGTTCCAGCCAGCGAATGCGGTGTCCCGCGGCCAGCGGTAGAAGCTGGCGTTCAACTCAACCGTGCTGAACCGGGACACGTATTGCTGCAGCCGATCGCGGGCGGGCAACCCGGAAGGGTAGAGGACATGCTCCCAGTGGTCGTAGCTCCAGCCGGACGTGCCGATGTGGATTGCCATGGTACCTGCCGTTAGTGGTGGGCCCGCCGCGGGCGGGCCGGACTGGAAGGCTGTTGCATCACCAACTGTCAGGCTACACGCCGGAACCGGCCCTGGCCGCAGGTGCATATGGCAGGGTGGGACCATGGCACGTATCGAGGATTATGCGGTAGTGGGCGACCTGCACACGGGGGCGCTGGTCAGCAAGGAAGGCTCCATCGACTGGCTCTGCCTTCCGCGGTTCGATTCGCCGGCGTGCTTCAACGCGCTGCTGGACACTCCCGACGCCGGGCGCTGGCTCCTCGCGCCCGAAGGCGGCGGCAGCTGCACGCGGCGCAGCTATCGGGACGGCAGCCTCATCCTCGACACGGAGTGGGAGACGCCGGAAGGCACGGTGCGCGTCATCGACTTTATGCCGCCACGCGACTCCGTGGCCGATATAGTCCGCATCGTTGAAGGCGTCAGCGGCACCGTCAAAATGCACGGCGAGCTGACCCTCCGCTTCGATTACGGGCACATCATTCCCTGGGTGCGCCGGGACAAGCACGGGCTCCACGCGATCGCTGGCCCGGACGCGGTTTACCTGGTTACCCCTGCCCCGCTGCACGGAGAGAACATGCACACCGTCAGCGACTTCACGGTCAGCGCAGGGGAGCGGATCCCGTTCGTCCTGACGTGGGCGCCGAGCCATGTGGGCCGGCCCCACATGATGGATGCGGAAGAGGTCCTGGGCACCACGTTCGCGTTCTGGCGCGGCTGGACATCGCAGTGCGCGGTCAAGGGCGAGTACCAGGACGCCGTGGTCCGCTCCCTGGTGACACTCAAGGCGCTGACCTATGCGCCCACCGGCGGCATCGTTGCTGCCGTCACCACCTCCCTGCCGGAACAGCTGGGCGGCCCCCGCAACTGGGACTACCGGTACTGCTGGCTCCGCGACGCCGCCATGACGCTCCAGGCGCTCCTCGCCGCCGGCTACACGGCCGAGGCCGCAGCGTGGCGCGACTGGCTCCTGCGCGCCGTGGCCGGCGACCCGGCAGACCTGCAGATCATGTACGGCATCCACGGCGAACGCCGGCTCCCCGAGATGGAGCTGCCCTGGTTGAAAGGCTACGAAAACTCCGCTCCGGTGCGGATCGGCAATGGCGCCGCTGATCAGTTCCAGCTGGATGTGTGGGGTGAGGTCCTGGACTGCCTGGCGCTGACCCGGAATTCACTGCTGAAGCACTCGGACGAGGCCTGGGCGGTGCAGCTGGCCCTGATGGCCCACCTGGAAACCATCTGGGACCAGCCGGACAACGGGCTGTGGGAAATGCGCGGTCCCCGCCGGCACTTCACGCACTCCAAAGTGATGGCCTGGGTTGCCGCGGACCGGATGGTCAAGGGCGTCCGGGATTACGGGCTGCCCGGTCCGGTGGAACGGTGGGAGGAGCTCCGGGACACCATCCACGCGGAAGTGATGGCCAACGGGTTCGACGCCGAACGGAACACCTTTGTCCAGTCCTACGGCCGGCCGGAGCTGGACGCCAGCCTGCTGCTGATTCCCCGGGTGGGGTTCCTGCCGCCGGATGATCCCCGCGTGATCGGGACCATCGAGGCCATCCAGCGGGACCTGACGGAGGACGGCTTCGTGCTGCGCTACCGCCCTGACGAGAGCGACGACGGCCTGCCGGGCGACGAGGGGGTGTTCCTGGCCTGCTCGTTCTGGCTGGTGGAGGCCCTGCTGGGCGCCGGCCGGCACGTGGAATCCAGGCAGCTGTTTGAGCGCCTGCTGGAACTGCGCAATGACGTGGGACTGCTCAGTGAGGAGTGGGGCGTCAAAGCCGGCCGCCAGCTCGGCAACACCCCGCAGGCCTTCAGCCACTTCGCCCTGGTGACCAGCGCGCTGGAGCTGCACCAGGACACCATGCGCCGCAGCGACAGGCCCATCCCGCCCGAAACGGTTCCCGCCGGCTGAACCGCCGCTTTTCCGTCAGCCAACCGGTAAGTATACTTACTAGTACTTCATGGAGTGCTTCCAGATGCACAGTGCCGTGATTTACGGAGGAGTGATACGAATGGCCGGATATTTTGAACTCGTGGATGCGCCCGACGGCGGCTACCGGGTCCGGATGATGGATGGGGCGGGGAACCTGATGGCCATCTCCGTAACCTTCCCCACCAAGCGGGCGGCCGCCGCCGGCATTGCCATGGCCCGCGAGGTGGCCGGCACCGGCCTGATCCGGGACAAGAGCCATGGCGGTGCAGGAACTGTGCTCCGCGAACGGGTCCGGCCCGTCAGTTCCGCCAAGGAGGAAGCGGCCCTGCGCCGTAAAGCGCCGGACGTCCGGCGGGCGGCAGTGTGAGTAAGGCGGCAGACCAGGCGCCCTCCGGCCTGCGCCGGGGGGTGCTTTTTGATGTGGACGGGACGCTGATTGACTCCTCGTATCTGCATACCGTGGCGTGGTGGGGTGCGTTCCGCCAATACGGCCAGGACATCCCCATGGCCGCGATCCACCAGCATGTGGGCATGGGCGGCGCGCGCCTGGTGAACGCTCTGCTTCCGGCTGGACCCCACCGCCCCGCCACGGCGGACGTCCTGGCCGCCCACGGCGCCCTGTACGCCGCCAACTGGCCCGCACTAAGGGCCTTTGACGGCGCTGCCGACCTGTTGACCGGCTGTCACGCCGCGGGCCTCGCCGTCGCACTGGCGTCGTCCGCGCGCACCGAGGACCTGGCGGTCATGCGGGACGTCCTGGGCGCCGGCGATGCGATTGACGCTGCTACCAGCGCCAATGATGCCAGCCGCAGCAAACCTGCCCCGGACATCCTGGTGGCCGCCCTGGCCGCCATCGGGGTGGAAGCTGCAGACGCGGTCTACGTGGGGGACGCGGTGTGGGACATGAAGGCTGCGGCGGCGCTGGGCATACCGGCGATCGGGGTCACCAGCGGCGGCATCCCCGCCGAAGCGCTCCGGGAAGCCGGGGCCGTGGAGGTCTACAGCGGGCCGCGTGAGCTGCTGGACAAGCTTGGCGCCAGTGCGATCGGCCGGCTCCTCACCCCGGATCCCGGGCAGTAAACAGCGGTTCTCCCGGTGGGTCAGGCAGTTGGCCCGGCCGTGGCAGCGTCCTCATCGCCGGCGTCGGGCGGCTTGTTCCACGTCACCAGCACATGGACGGAGCCGTCGCCGTTGCGCTGGACGTTCGTTCCGACGTCGGCCGGGACGGCCCCCATCTCCGTGATCCTGGTGCGGTACGACGCCACCAATTGCGTAAGGCTTTCCTCGGTCCATTCGCCGGGCCGTATCCGGGTGGAAATTTCGACTGGTTCCGGCTGGTAGAGCGTCATGGCTGTTCCCCTTCCTGCGGTACGGATCTGTTCTTCCTACGCTAAGAGCCTGTGGCGCGGACGACAAGGGTTTTCATCAGCATGCTTACTTTTTTGGGCGGAATCCGATAGCGTCGAAACGAGGGCAGCCGGCCCGGACCCGAGGTAAAGGAGAAGACAGTGCGAGCACTGACGTGGCAGGGAAAACGATCAGTAAGTGTTGAGGAAGTGCCGGATCCCGTCATCCAGGAACCCACTGACGCCATTGTGCGGATCACGTCCACCGCCATCTGCGGTTCGGACCTGCACCTTTATGAAGTCCTTGGCGCATATATGCATAAGGGGGATGTGATTGGCCACGAGCCCATGGGCATCGTGGAGGAAGTGGGCAGCGCGGTAACCAACCTGCGCAAGGGCGACAGGGTGGTGGTCCCATTCAATATCTCCTGCGGGCACTGCTTTATGTGCAGCCAGGGGCTGCAGTCCCAATGTGAAACCACCCAGGTCAAGGAAAAAGGCTCAGGAGCTTCCCTCTTCGGGTTCTCTGAGTTGTACGGGTCCGTCCCGGGCGGGCAGGCCGAGTACCTGCGCGTTCCCCACGCCGACTACGGGCCGGTCAAAGTGGGAACCGAGTTGCCGGATGAGCGGTACCTCTTCCTCTCCGACATTCTGCCGACCGCCTGGCAGGGTGTGCACTACGCAGACGTTGAGCCGGGCGGAACGCTGGCGGTGTTCGGGCTGGGTCCCGTGGGCCAGTTCGCCAGCCGGATCGCCGCCCACCGCGGCGTCCGGGTCATCGGCGTTGATCCGGTACCTGAACGGCGGGCCATGGCTGCCAGGCACGGCGTGGAAACGCTGGACTACAGCAAAGGCATCGCGGACGAACTGCGGGAGATGACTGCCGGCCGCGGAACTGACGCGGTGATTGACGCCGTCGGCATGGAAGCACACGGTTCCCCGCTTGCCGGGTTCGCGCACCAGGCGCTGGGGCTGCTGCCGGACAAGCTGGCACAGAAAGCCATGGAAACGGCCGGCGTGGACAAGCTCGCGGCGCTCCACACGGCCATCGACGCCGTCCGGCGCGGTGGAACGCTCTCCCTGAGCGGCGTGTACGGCGGCGAGGCAAGCCCCATGCCCCTGATGACCATGTTCGACAAGCAGCTGCAGGTGCGGATGGGCCAGTGCAACGTCCGGCGCTGGACCGATGACATCCTGCCGCTGGTGGAGGACGACGCCGATCCGCTGGGCGTGATGGACCTGGTCACCCACCGGTCCGGGCTGGACGGTGCGCCGGCCCTGTATGAGAAGTTCCAGAAGAAAGAGGACGGCTGCATCAAGGTGGTCCTCAACCCCGGAGCATAAGCCCCAACCCAACCAAGTAGCGCCACGTGCCGTCATGAGGGTTCACAACGACACTTGGCGCTACTCAGGTGGGGAAGAAGAAGTTCCTAGGTGAGTCGGACCTGGCGGTTCATGTCCTTGTACAGCAGGTAGCGGAACTCGCCCGGGCCACCGGCATAGCAGGCCTGCGGGCAGAACGCGCGCAGCCACATGAAGTCGCCGGCCTCCACTTCCACCCAGTCGTTGTTCAGCAGGTACATGGCCTTGCCCTCGAGGACGTAGAGGCCGTGTTCCATCACGTGGGTTTCCGGGAAGGGGATCACGCCGCCGGGCTGGAAGGTCACGATGTTGACCTGCATGTCGTGGGCCAGGTCGCTGGAGTCCGTGAAGCGGGTGGTCTTCCACGCGCCGTTGGTGTCCGGCATCGCGGTGGGCTCAACGTCCTTTTCGTTGGTCACGAAGGACTTGGCCTCGTGCCCTTCCAGGCGTTCGTAGGCCTTGCGGATCCACTGGAACGACGCCGGTTCGGTGGAGTTGTTCTCGACGCCCCACTCCGAGCCGGCGGCCAGGTAGGCGTAGCCGCCCTCCTCCAGCTGGTGCAGCTCGCCGTCGAGGGTGAGGCTGAGGCTGCCGCGGGTAAGGAACACCACGCCTTCGACGCCCGGCTCGAATTCAGCTTTCGGCGCGCCGCCGCCGGGGCCCACTTCGACGATGAGCTGGGAGAAGGTGGTGGCAAAGCCCGAGATGGGCCGGGCGATGATCCAGGAGCGGGTGTTCGAGAAGCCAGGCAGGTTGCTGGTCACGATGTCCGTCATCACGCCTTTGGGAATCACCGTGTAGGCCTCGGTGACGATGGCGCGCTCGGTGGTCAGGTGGCTCTGCGGCGGCAGGCCGCCCTGGGGGGTGTAGTACTTGCCCATTGGGAAGTCCTTTGCTTAGGAGGTGGAAGCGGCCAGCCGCGGGTGGGCAAGGGCCGTGAGGTGGGAAATGTCGACGCCGGTCCCCGCAAGGACCTCGTCGGCACCAACAGCGCCGCACTGGACGCCGCGGAGGACAAACGCCGCGAGGGCGCGGGCCGTGGCGGGCTCGTCCATCACGCCGCCTTCGGTCCGCTCAACGTAATTGCGCAGGCGGGCGGCAGCTGCGGGCAGGCCTTCCCGGTAGAAGGCGTAGGTGGCGGCGAACCGGCTGGGGAGCTGGGCCGGGTGCAGGTCCCAGCCCTGGTAGTAGCCGCGTTCCAGCGAACGGCGGACCAGCCGGCCGTGCAGCTGCCACGCGTTTTCCACGTTGTCGCCCACCGGGATGATGTTGGTGGACCCGTCGGAGAGCCGGATGCCGGTGCCGGCCACGGCCAGCTGCATGACTTCCTTGGCGAAGTCGGCAACGGGGTGCTCCATGGACTGGTACTCGGCCGCGATCTGCAGCGACGCGGAGTAGTCGTAGGTGCCGTAGTGCAGGCCGCTGATCCGGCCGGGCACCGCGTGCGGAAGCTGCGCCACCGGCGAGGTGCCGTCCGGTCCGAGGATCAGCTGCGGTGTTTCCACCTGCACCTCGAAGCGGAGCCTGCCGGCAGGCAGGGAGTGAACTGTTTCCAGGCGTGAGACCGCGAAGTCCATGGCCTGGACCTGCGCCACGGTGGTGACCTTGGGCAGGGTCAGGATCAGGCCCTCGGGAAGTTCGCCGGCAGCGGCCAAGCCGGACACAAACAGGTCCAGGGTCCGCAGCCCCCGGGCCCGGGTGGCGGCCTCGAAGCATTTGAACCGGATCCCGATGAACGGCGGGGCGGTCCCGGCCGCGGCTGCGGCGGCCACGGCGGAAGCCGCGGCAACGGCGGCGGCGTCTTCGGCGTCGTCGCCCCTGTCGCCGAACCCGTCCTCAAAGTCGAGCCGCAGGTCCTCGATGGGTTCGCTTGCCAGCTTGGCCGCCACCCTGGTGGACACGGCCTCGGCCAGCCCGGCGTCCTGGCCCAGGAGGTCCGCGAGCTTACCGAAGCCGCCCTTGGCTGCCACGGTAGCCAGAGCCTCGGCGCCCCAGTCCGCAGCGAACGACGGCGAGAAACGGTCAGCGGGCACGTACACCGTATGGACGGGCTGGCGGGAGCCGTCGTCGCCCGGGTAGTTGCGGTCCAGCAACCGGTCGGTGGCTGCGAGCTGCCCGTCGATGTGGGCCAGGTCCGCAGCAGAGAGAGAAGGTGTTGCCGCCATGCCTCAGCCCACCAGTTCGTAGGCAGGGGTGGTCAGGAAGTCGGTGTAGCCGTCGGAAAGGCAGATGTCCCCGATGAGCCCGCTGGCCGGCTGGTAGTAGCGGAGGAACGCTTCGTCGCCCACCTCCGTGCGGAGCCGTTCGGTTTCCTCGCCCAGGATCCGCTCCACCAGGTCCTTGGTGACGGTGTTGCCGGTATCGGCCAGCACCGATTTGTTGCGGATCTGCTGCCACACCTGCGACCGGGAGATTTCCGCGGTGGCGGCGTCCTCCATCAGGTTGTGGATGGCCACGGCGCCGTTGCCCGAAAGCCACACGGCGGTGTACGCGACGGCCACGTAGAGGTTCAGGCGAAGGCCGGCTTCGGTGACCTGGCCGTCGGCGGAGGAGACGTCCAGCAGCTGGGCTGCCGTGACGGTGACCTCGGGGCGCTGCTTGTCCAGCTGGTTGGGCCTGTCGCCGAGGACCCCGTCAAAGACTTCGCGGCAGGTGGGGACGAGGTCCGGGTGGGCCACCCAGGATCCGTCGAAGCCGTCGTTTGCTTCCCGGGTCTTGTCTGCGCGGACCTTGGCGAAGGCCGCCTCGGTGACCTCAGGGTGGCGCCGGTTGGGGATAACGGCCGCCATGCCGCCCATGGCGAAGGCGCCGCGGTGGTGGCAGGTCTTCACCAGGAGTTCCGTGTAGGCCCGCATAAAGGGTGCGGTCATGGCCACGGAGGCGCGGTCCGGCAGGACGAATTCCTCGCCGGCGTCCCGGAAGTACTTGATGATGCTGAACAGGTAGTCCCAGCGGCCGGCGTTCAGGCCCGACGCGTGGTCCCGCAGTTCGTACAGGATTTCGTCCATCTCGAACGCAGCCGGGATGGTCTCGATCAGCACCGTGGCCCGGATGGTGCCCTGGCCCAGGCCCAGGAAGTCCTGCGCGAAGACAAACACGTCGTTCCATAGCCGGGCTTCGAGGTGGCTTTCCATCTTGGGAAGGTAGTAGTACGGGCCCTGGCCGTTGAGGACCAGCTGCTTTGCCACGTGGAAGAAGTGCAGGCCGAAGTCCACCAGCGCGCCTACGGCCGGCTGGCCGTTCAGCAGCAGGTGCTTTTCCGCCATGTGCCAGCCGCGGGGGCGGGCCACCACAACGGCCAGGGGCGCGTCGGTGCGGAGCCGGTACTCCTTGCCCTCATCAGAGGTGAAGGCCAGGGTGCCCTGGGCGGCGTCGCGGAGGTTGAGGATGGCGTCGATGACGTTGCCCCACGTGGGGGTGCTGGCATCCTCGAGGTCCGCGAGCCACACCTTGGCACCGGAGTTAAGGGCGTTGATGGCCATCTTGGCAGGCGTAGCGGGCCCGGTCATTTCCACGCGCCGGTCCTGCAGGGCTGCCGGCGCGGCGGCAACTTTCCAGTCGCCGGCGCGCACCTCCTGCGTTTCCGGCAGGAAATCGAGCTTGCTGGTTTCGGCAACACGCTGGCGCTTGGCACCGCGGGCGGCCAGGAGCTCGTCGCGGGTGCCGGCGAAACGTTTGTGGAGTTCCTCCACGAAAGCCAGCGCCTTGGGCGTGAGGATTTCCTCCGCGCGCTCGATCGGCGTGGGGTCTGTGACTGTGATGGCCATTTCTGGTCCTTTCCTTGGCTGCGGGTCAGGCGGTGTGTCAGGCGTTGGCGTAAGCGGCCTCGGCCGCCGGTTCCGTTGCCTGGCCGGCCGCTGTTGCCGCCTGGGCTGAACGGGCGGCTGCTGCCACCGCTGCCGCCACATCGGCGGCCACGTGGGGATCAAAGACGCTGGGGATAATGTAGCTGGCATTAAGCTCGTCGTCAGCTACCCGGTTGGCGATGGCATCCGCGGCGGCCACCAGCATCGCCGGCGTGATGTCCGATGCGCCGGCGTCCAGGAGGCCGCGGAAGAAGCCCGGGAACGCCAGCACGTTGTTGATCTGGTTGGGGAAGTCGCTGCGGCCCGTGGCCACTACTGCTGCGTGCTTCGCGGCGATGACAGGGTCGATCTCCGGCGTGGGGTTGGCCATGGCGAACACGATGGCATCTGCGGCCATCGAGGCGACCTGCTCCTCGCCGATGACATGCGGTGCGCTGACGCCGATGAACACGTCGGTACCCTTGAGCGCCTCGTGCAGGGTTCCGGCGAAGCCTTCCTCGTTGGTGTTGGCGGCAATCCAGCTGCGGTGGCTGTCGTTGTACGTTTCGCCGGAGTGGATGGCGCCGGAGCGGCCGGCAGCAACAATGTGCCGGGCGCCCTGGGCCTTGAGGAGCTGGATGATGGCGGAACCCGCGGCGCCAACGCCGGAGACAACGATCTTGACCTCGGCGAGGGTCTTGCCCACCACACGCAGGGCGTTGACCAGGGCTGCCAGGGTGACGATGGCGGTGCCGTGCTGGTCATCGTGGAACACCGGGATGTCCAGTTCCTCGCGGAGGCGGTTTTCAATCTCGAAGCAGCGCGGGGCGGCGATGTCCTCGAGGTTGATGCTACCGTAAACGGGGGCCATGGCCTTGGCGATCATGATGATTTCCTCGGTGTCCTGGGTATCCAGGCAGACCGGCCAGGCGTCGACGTTGGCGAACTGCTTGAACAGTGCCGCCTTGCCTTCCATGACCGGCAGGGCCGCGGCCGGGCCGATGTTGCCCAGGCCCAGGACCGCCGAACCGTCCGTGAGCACGGCGATGGTGTTGCGCTTGACCGTCAGGTTGCGGGCAGCGGCGGGGTCGTCGGCGATGGCCATGCAGACGCGGGCGACGCCGGGCGTGTAGGCGCGGGACAGGTCATCACGGTTGCGCAGGGCTACTTTGGGGACAACTTCAAGCTTGCCGCCCAGGTGCATGAGGAACGTGCGGTCCGAGACATGCTGGACCGTGACGCCGTCGAGCGCGTTCAGGGCGTCCTTCACGCGGCCGGCGTGGTCGTCGTCGGTGGTGTTGCAGGTGACGTCCACTACAAGGGTCTCGTGGTGGGACTCGGTGACGTCCAGTGCGGTGATGGCTGCGCCGGCTGCGCCGACGGCGGCGGCCAGTTCACTGGTGGCCGTGAAGCTTGACGGTGCTTCCACGCGCAGGGTGATCGAATTTCCGGGGCTCGGGTTCGCCATTGAATGTCCTCCTGTAGGGCCCTTGCGGGCTTTCTGCTTTCGAAAAGTTTTCGTATTATGGATATTATTATCTACTTTGTGGAAATACAAGCCCCGAGGTGTTTCATGGCGTCCGGCCGCGGCCGTGCTGTAAGTTGGGACAACTAGGGCACGTCTTTTTCACCATGCGGATAAGACTTGTCGGAATCCGAGTCCACAGGAGACTGGTACATGGCTGAGAAAGCCGCCGGAGGCGTTCAGTCCGTTGAGCGCGTGTTTGAACTCTTGGAACTGATCACGGACGCTGGCGGCGACGTCACCCTCAGTGAGCTGTCCTCGTCCACGGACCTGCCGCTGCCCACCATCCACCGGCTCCTGCGGACATTGGTGTCCCTGGGGTACATCCGCCAGCTGCCCAACCGCAGGTATGCGCTGGGGCCCCGGCTGATCCGGCTCGGCGAAGGCGCCAACAAACAGCTCGGCGCCGTGGCCCGGCCGCAGCTCAAGGGCCTGGTGGACCGGTTGGGGGAGACCTCCAACATGGCCGTGCTGGACTCGGACATGGTGATTTACGTGGCGCAGGTTCCCTCGCTGCACTCCATGCGGATGTTCACCGAGGTGGGCCGGCGCGCCCACACCCATGACACCGGCGTGGGCAAGGCCATCCTGGCCCAGCTGGACGACGAGGTGGTCCGCGGCATCGTGGCCCGCACCGGCATGCCCACCCCCACGGCCAAAAGCATCGGCGACATCGAAGCGCTGTTGGCGGACCTGGGCCGGATCCGGGAACGCGGCTATTCCATCGATGAGGAAGAACAGGAGCTCGGCGTGCGCTGCTTCGCCATGGCCGTGCCCAACGCGCCGACCCCCACTGCCATCTCGGTGTCCGGGCCCGTATCCCGGGTGGACTTTTCCTTCGGCGAACGGGCAGTGCCCATGCTCCGGGACGCCGCGCAGGCCATCTCGGATGAGCTCAACCGCAACTGATCCTGCCGGTCCGGACGGGCGGGTGGAGCCTGCCTGTCCGGGCTTCCGGCACGGGTCAGCCACGGCCGTTGACCCCCCTCCGGGCCCGGGCGTAGCATCAGCGCATCCATTGGAAATCAACCCTGGGAGCGCTGTCATGGCAACCTTCATGGACGTGCATCACAACATGGTGGGCATCACCGCTGAGCAACTGCACGAAGCCCACAACGCCGACCTGGCAATCCAGGCGGACGAGCAGGTGGAGTTCAAGCAGGCGTGGGCGGATCCCGACTCCGGCCTGGTGTATTGCCTGTCCGAGGCGCCGGACGTGGAAGCCGTGAAACGGATCCACGAGCGGTCCGGGCATCCCGCCGACGAATACCATCCGGTTCCCCTGGTGGTGTGAAGCTGCCGCGGAACCGCGGCTGCCGGCGTTGTGCCCCCACC
>NZ_LMOL01000041.1:293-25173 GCF_001424565.1 Arthrobacter sp. Leaf141 | reverse complement strand
ACTTCGCGGCAATGTTCTTCGAAAACATTGCCGCGAAGTGCCATCTCGCGTGGGGGGTTAGTGCTCTGACGCCTTTTCGCTGGACTGGACCGGGACTTCCTTGCCGTCGCAGTCGATGAGCTTGCCGCCTTCGAAGCGGTCGCCGTCGGCCAGGCACTTCAGTTCCTCTTCCTTGACCACACGGCCGGTGCCGGCCACAAAGACCGACTGGTTCTCCGAATTCCCTGCCCGCAGGTGGTTGAAGAGGAGGTTCAGCAGGATGGCCATGACGGCTGCCGAGCTGATGCCGGAGTGGAAGATGGTGCCGAACCAGGACGGGAACTGGTCATAGAACGACGGTGCGGCGATGGGGATCATGCCGAACCCGATGGACGCGGCCACGATGATCAGGTTCATGTTGTTTTTGTATTCAACCTTGGACAGCGTGCGGATGCCGGAGGCGGCAACGGTGCCGAAGAGGACCACACCGGCGCCGCCCAGGACGGGCGTGGGGACGGCTGCCACCACGCGGCCCAGGACGGGCAGCAGGCCCAGGATGACCAGGATCAGGCCGCCGGCGCTGACCACAAAGCGGCTCTTGACGCCGGTGATGGCCACCAGGCCCACGTTCTGGGCGAAGGCGCTCTGGGTGAAGGAGTTGAACAGGGGGGAGATGGCGCTGGAGAGCATGTCGGCGCGCAGGCCGTCACCGATCCTCTTGGAGTCCACCTTGGTCCCCACGATTTCTCCCACGGCGATGATGTCCGCGGAGGTCTCGGTCAGTGTCACCAGGATAACGATCAACATGGAAATGATGGCGGCGATTTCGAAGACAGGCGGGCCGAACGCGAAGGGGGTGGGGAAGGCAACGATTTCGCCCTGACCCACCTTGGAGAAGTCAGCCATGCCGAAGATGAAGGCGATCAGGGTGCCCAGGACCATGGCCAACAGGATGGACAGCCGGGAGATTGCGGCGCTGCCCACTTTGCTCAGGAGCAGGACGATTGCCATGGTGGCGGCGGCGAGGCCGATGTTGGAGACGCTGCCGTAGTTGGGGGCCTTGTTGTTGCCGCCCATGGCCCAGTTGGCTGCCACGGGCATCAGGGTCAGGCCGATGGTGGTGATGACGGTTCCGGTGACCACCGGTGGGAAGAACCGGATGATCTTGGAGAACAGCGGGGTGATGAGCAGGCCGATCACGGAGGCCACAATGACCGAGCCGAAGACCGCCTGGATCCCGCCGCCGCCGTGGACGATCGCCACCATGGTGGAGACGCCGGCGAAGGAGACGCCCTGCACCAGCGGAAGCTGGGAGCCGAAGAACGGGATGCCCACGGTCTGCAGGATGGTGGCGAGGCCGCCGACGAACAGGCAGGCGGCGATCAGCAGGCCGATGTCCTGCGAGGTCATGCCCGCAGCGGCGCCGATGATCAGGGGCGGGGCAATGATGCCGCCGTACATGGTGAGGACGTGCTGGAATCCGTAAGCGAACGTGCTTCCAATGGACAGTCGCTGGTCTTCGGGACGGCCGGTATGGGAAGTGCGCTTGCCGGCGGCAGCAGCGGCCGGCTTCTTTTTGAGGTTCATGGCAGACTTTCTGGGTTCATGGCAGACGTCTTTGTCTGGCTAACGTTGTCTGGCTGACGTGGTGCTGTCTGTGGTGCCGGTGGCCGGGCCGGGATGCGGCGCGGCCACCGGTTTTCAGGCTGGTGGTGCAGCGGGGTGTTGCAGGTTTCGGTGCAGGTGTTTGCAGGCTCAGCAGAAGCCGGCGATGCCTGACCAGGCTGCCGGGGCGGCCGCGGCGGCGTCGCGCTGGACGGTGGCCTCGATCAGGCCGTAAGGGCGGTCGGCGGCGAAGAAGACCTCGTTGGGGTTGTCCAGGCCGAACGGGGAAAGGTCCACCAGGAAGTGGTGCTTGTTGGGCATGGAGAACTTGATCTCGTCGATTTCGCTGTGCGCCTCGAGGACCTTGGTGCCCATGTCGAACAGGGTCTGCTGGAGGGCGTGCGAGTAGTTCTCGGTGAAGCCTTCGAGCAGGAGGCCCTTGACGTCGTCGTAGCTCTTGTTGAAGTCCAGCGAGCTGAAGTCGGTGCCGGTCTTGAAGCGCCAGCGGGCAGAGACATCCGTGGCCAGGATGCGGTCGGTGGTCTCGGGGAGGGTGGTGTATTTGTCCCGCGGGTAGCCGGTGAAGCCGGACTGGGTGGATTTGAGGACAGTGAGGTCCTTCAGCCCGGAGATCAGGTGGCTGGTGGCGCCGTCACGGACCAGGACGGCGGTGCGGACTTCCTGGCCGTTCCGGACGAACGAGTGGTCGTGTTCGCTGCCGTGGGCCTGGATGCGGTCCCAGCTGTAGGCCTCCGCTTCCCAGCGGCCGCCGGTGACCCAGTCGAAGCTGGAGGTGAAGTGCCCGCCGAGGCGCAGGAGGAATTCCTCGGGGGAGCCGATGCCTTCGCGGGCAAAGGCGTAAATGGTGTTTTTCTGGGTATCGGTGGCCACCACGTGGGCGTTGTCGCCTTCGAGGTGGGCGGCCGAGAAATCGCCCCGGAGCTGCGAGGTGACGTTAAGGTCTTCGATTTCGTGGCGGGCTGAGTCGCGGGTGATTTTGACGACCCGGACTTCTGCCTTGCCGTACTGGTTTTCGCCGAGGATGATCTTGCTGCTCATGGTCTGTTCCCAACTTCCGGTAGTGGAACCTAGGTTCCTTCACTGAAATTAAGCGCGCATTTCGTGCGCGTTTCCGGTGTTGCCGACCCAACAAAAAGAGCCGGCATCGATTGATGCCAGCTCATTACGACCCTGCCTGCTGCTCCCAGGTTACGTGACCTGGGCCACGAGTTGACTAACAGCGTACTCCCGCAAATCGGTGGTGTACATCACAAAATGAAAATCCGGATTGTGACCGGCTGCCGGCCGCGCCGCTTCGGGATACCCCTTGACTGGGTGGAGGCGGTGATCCTACTATTTCGTATAGCAATAAATACTTTCCGCAATACGAAATAACGAGGAGGATTAGATGTTCCAGCACAATACGACGCCGGTGACCCCGACGCCGGCCACCGCACCCGCCGCCCAGGAGTTCTACCTTCCCCGGGGCGGCGGAATTGATCCGGACTTCCACGTGCCGGCGGACAGGGAACACGTTCCCGGCCGGATCTCCCGCTGGATCGCAGCGATCCCGGGCTTCGGCCGCCAGCGCTCCTAGCGCAGTACACCTGGCAACGCGGGTCCGGGCCGGTGCCCGCCGCGACGCGCAGTATCACTCCCGACGCGCAGATTCCCTGCCGCACCCCAGATAGCGGGGGCGTCAGGGAATCTGCGCGTCGCAGGCCAAGGAGCGCGTCGCAGGCAACGGCGCCGCCGGGGCAGAGCGATTCAGGCCCGCGCCTGCCGCGCCCGACGGCGGGCCAGGATCACTGCCAGCACCACAACGACCAGCAGGACTGCCAGCTGGCCCCACGGCACTGCTGCCGTCGATGCGGCGGCCGTTACCTCGGTACCGGGGCTGCCGGCCACGGACCACGGCTGAAGGACTACTGTGGCGTTCCCGGCAAATATGGGCCAGGTCCCCGGCAGGGTCACGGTCCGGGTGCTGCTTCCGCCGGGGATCAGTTCCGCCACGGCGCCGGAGGCCGCTCCGGCCCCCAGCAGGCCGGACGCGTCCACGTTTTCGTCGGCCAGCGCGCGGACGTTGCCGTTGTTGGTCACCGTATAGGTCACTTCCGGTGCCACCGGTGCAAACGGGTTCCACGCGGCCGGGTAGTTGACGGTGACGTCGGAGATGGCCATCGCGATGGTTTCCTCGCCTGCCACCCGCACGTTGAGCCGTGTGGCCAGGCGCCGGTCAAGTTTCACCGTGCCCTGCGCAGCGGCCGAAACGAACGAGGTCACCACCCCGCCCACATGGTCGCCTGGGCTCGCGTCGGCGGGGACCGCCAGGCTGAATGGGACTTCCCGGGCCGCTCCGGGTTGAACGGTGATGGTTGCGGCCTCTGCCGCGAACCAGCTGCCCACGCCGGCCGCGGCTGTGGCGGCCGGTTCCAGGTCCAGATGCCCGCTCGCGGACGTCACGCCGTCGGCCGCATAAACAGCGAGGTCCAGCGGCGTGCTGCCCAGGTTGGTCACCACCAGGGTGTCCTGGATGGTGGCACCGGGGTCCAGGGTGTAGGAGAAATTGCTGCGCTGCGCGGCGTCGGTGCTGCCGGGCCGTATGCTCCAGGAGAGTCCGTCTGCGGTGGTGCTGGTGGCGGCGAGTGCCTGCGCCGGCAACGCGCCAGCCAACAGGGCCAGGAGGCTGATGAGGACGACGGCGGCTGTACGGTACATGGGTCCTTCAAGGGGGAGGGGCCAGGGGCCGCCCGGAATCGGACGGCCCCGGCCATGGGTTTGTATCAGTCGCTCAGCGCGGTGATGGTGAGGGTTGAGGTGTAGGAACCTGCAGCCGTGCCGGCAGGTGCCAGCAGGTTGAGCGCGGCGTTGACGTCAACGGATCCGGCGGTGTGCCCGTTGCCCACCGATGCCAGGACAGCGGAGCTGCCCAGGCCCGGAGCGGCGGGAGCCACTGCCGCACCGGCGGCTGCACCCACGGTGTTGTTGGCCAGCGCCGGGGCCCAGCCCAGGGCGGATGCCGCGAAGGAACCGGCGCCGGAGGTGAACCCGGAGACGCTGCCGCTCAGCGACCAGCCCGACTGCCCGGAGCGCGTGTCCGTCACGGTGATGGTGGGCAGGGCGCCGGTGGCAGCAAACGATCCGGCCTCGTTCTGCTGGGCGCTGCCCAGGTTCACGGCGCCGGTGCCGGCGATGCTCCACTTGAACTCTTCGGGAGTGGTGGGGGTGGTGACGGGGACGTCGACACCGATTTCCACTGCCTGTGAGTCGTCGGACGGCTCCGGGCTGGGGGTGGTGGGTGCCGTCCAGGAGGCCGCCAGCGGGGCAGCGACCTTCTTGGGATCGGCGCCGCCGCCGGAGGAGTACCAGTAGCTTGCCTGGCCGGTCAGCCTCTGGAAATCGATGTACGACTGCGGGAAAGCACCGGCGTTGGCGCCGGTGGTGACCTGGTTGTCCACACCGGTCACCACAACGCCGCGGTAAACGGGAGTGCCGCTGAAGCCGCTCGCGGTCAGGCTGGCATCCGTGAACTTGGCCAGGTCGATCACGCGGGGGCTGATGGCCTCCCACTTGGTGGTGTCCTCCATGCTGGCGCCGTAACCGCTGGCGGTGGCGGTGAGGGTGGCGGTGCCGTCAGCGTTGACCGTCAGTTCAGGATCAGAGGCCGTCCAGTAGGTCAGGCCGCCGTAGAACACCGCTGTGAAGTCGCCGTCCCACTGCACTTTGGCGGTACCGGCAGCGGCGTCCACCACACCGGTTCCCGCGGAGAGGACCACCTGGTTATTGGTGCTGCTGCCGGGGGCCGGCGTGACGGGGGTACCCGCGGCGCCGATGCATTTGGTGGCCCAGGTGGGGGCTACCTTGGTGGCGTTGGCGCCGTCCTTTTCGATGCTGACGTTCCCGGCCGATGCGGCGTAGAAGCCGTCCGCCTCGGTCCAGACACGGCTGGAACCTGTGTTGCCGGCCTTGCCTGCCGACAGGTAGTTGCAGCCGCCGAAGTAGGAGCCGCCGCCGGCTTCCTGGCTCAGGCCCCAGCGCAGGGTGACGTCGGTGATCGAGCTTTCGGCGGCCTGTGCTGCGGGGGCAAAAACCCCGCTGAGGGCGGCCACTGCGGCCGCTGTGCCGAGGGCTGCTGCAAGGCGGCCGGTTGCGGAATGTCGTTTCATGGTTCCTCCGTTGATGCGTTTACGGGATGCGATGGTTTTCCTGAAGCCCCGCCGCGGACAGCGGCGGGAGGTCTTTTGGTGCCGGGCAGGACCAGCCAGCCCCGGCGGAAGCCCAGCACGGCGATGCCGGCCAGAGCGAGAAGGCCTGCCAGTGCCCATAGGAAGGTGTCCCGGAGGTTCACCAGATCCTGGGCCGTGGCAGGAGGTATCAGGCTGTTGCCCAGCCAGGTCGCGGCGGCTGCAACGGCAGTGACCGGCCCGGCCACGGCGGGCAGGGCTGCGGGGGCCGCTGCGTCGGTGTGGGGAACGGGAGCGGGGCCGGCCGCCGTCGGCCGCGGATCCTGGCCGGACGCGGAGCCTGTGCCCGGTGCCGCTTCCGGCGGCGTAACGGCCGGCGGTTGGACGGGGACGGGGTTGGCCGCGTCATAGCTGACGTACAGGGGCAGGGCCGGTTTGGCGTAGTCGCGCAGGCCCCCGGAGGAGTACCAGTAGGCCTGCTGCCCGGTGTTGCCCTGGAAATCGATGAAGTCCTGTGGGAAGGCGCCCCAGTCCGCTCCGGTCCTGGCCTGGGCCGGTCCGTCCGCTCCGGGGGTGGTGGCAACGCCGCGGTAGTCGGGGATGGCGGTGATGCCATTGGCGCCAAGCTCCACGTTGGAGAGGGTGGCCAGGGTTATGGTGGTGGGCGCAAGTTCCACCCACTTGGCGGCGTTGGCCCGGTCCGAGCCGTAACCGGAGGCCGTGGCGGTCAGGGTTCCCTTGCCGTTGGCGATGTTCAGTTGCGGATCCGTGGCCCACCAATAGGTCAGGCCGCCGTAAAACACCACGCTGAAGGAGCCCTTCCAACCGAGCTGTGCGGTGCCGGCGGCGACGTCCACCCGTCCGGAGCCGGAGCCGAAGACCACTTGCGCGCCGGTGCCTTTTTCCGCCGGACCGGTGCCCACCGCACGGCCGGCAGGGTCCTGGCATCTGTCGTTCCACGTGGATGTTTCCCAGGAACCGCTGCTGGTGGGTTTCTGGATGGTGACGTTGCCGCTTTGGGGGCTGTAGAAGCCGTCGGCCGCCGTCCAGGGCCGGGAACTGCCTGAGTTTCCGGGCACGCCGGCGGACAGGAAGTTGCAGCCGCCAAAGAAGGAGCCGCTGCCGGCTTCGGTGTTGATGCCCCAGCGGAGCTGGCCGTTGGTGGTGTTGCGGTCACCGGTGGCGGGGATGGTCACGGAAATTTCGACGGCGGATCCACTGCCGGTGCCATCCCCGGCGTTGCCATCGCTGGCAGCTGCGCCCGGCGGGGCCAGGCCGGCCAGGGCGCCCAGGGCCAGGGCGGCTGCCGCCGTTGCGGGCCGCCACCATCCGGCGCTCACGCTGTGGCCGCCGGGGTGTTTTCGCGCCGGGGTTTGGTTGCCCGCCGCCGCAGGATGGCGGTGACCAGCGACGTAAGCACCAGAAGGAGCAGGATCCCGCCCGCTGCCAGCACGGCGGAAAGCGGCCACGACCAGCCCGTCCCGGCGTCTGCGGTGGAGGTCTGCGCGTTGAGGAGTGCGGCGTCGGCCACCACGGAGAATTCCGCCTGTGCCGTGGTCCCGGACGCTGCGGCAGCCACCTTGATGACGTGGGTTCCGGCGCGCATGTCTGCGGGAAGCTGGACGGCGCCGGCCACCTCGCCATGCTGCCCGGCAACCAGCGCCCCCGCTCCCACCAGGCCGGCGCTGACGCTGGCGCTGACCTGTTCACCCGGCAGGAAGCCCCGGGCGTTGAAGGTCAACACCCGTCCGGCGATGATGGTTTTGCTGTCCACGCCGAGGGAAGCAGGGCCTGCCGGGACGGCACCCGGTGCAGCCGCCGCGCCGGGGACTACCGAGCTGCCGGTTCCTTGGGCCGCGCCGGCCTGCGCCGTTCCGCCCGGGGCTGCGCTGCCGGGGGCCGTGTTCGCTTCCCCGGTTGCCTGCCCCGTGAAACCGATGGGCGTAAAGCTTTCATTTTCCGGGTTGGCCACGCCATGGGCGCCGATGGTAATGATGCCGCAGGTGACCGCCAGGCAGTCCACGGTTTTGCTGGCGCCGGACCTGTCCAGGGCGGAGAACGAGGCCCCGGGGATGGTCAGCTGGACGGACCAGGCCCCGTCAGTACCGAGCGTCCCGCCATTGGCTGAAGCGGCGGTACCGGAACCGGGAAAGGCGATAAAGCGTTGGTAGCCCTGGTTGTCCCTGGCTTCGCTGTCCGGAACGTAGAGGAGGTCAGTGCCGGTTTTGCCGCCCGCACTGGGCTGCCAGGCGCCGTCGCTGACCCAGCCAAAAAATACGTAGACCCCGCCGAAGCCGCCCTGGATGGATTGGAATCCGTTGCCGGTGAGGCTCACGGTGGTGGGACTGCCTGCGGCCGCCTGGTTGCCGCCCAGCGGTGAGCTGATGCTGACCCTGCCGGCGGCCCGGGCTTCCGTGCCGGCCGCAAGCTGGGCGACAGGCAGGGCCATGGCGCCCAGGGTGATGGCTGCCGCAGCCGCGGCGGCGCGCCGGCGGAGGGGGAACTTCATGGCGTTTCCTTTGATGCAGGGACAAGGGGTGCAGGGAGTGGTGCGGCGGGACGCAGCGGCAGGACCGCCAGGCCCCCGGAGCCGGGGTGGTCGATAACCACCACAGGATGCTGGTACACCTCTTCCAGCAGCTCCGCGGTCAGGACCTTGCGGGGGCTGCCCACGGCCCGGACCTTGCCCTGCTGGAGCAGGACGATGCGGTCCGCGTACGCGCTGGCGAGGGACAGGTCATGCAGGACCACCACAACGGCGGCTCCTGAGTCGGCCCGGCGGCGGACTTCGCTGAGCACCAGCTCCTGGTACCGCAGGTCCATGGCCGCGGTTGGTTCGTCCAGCAGCAGCACCGCCGTTTCCTGCGCGAGGGCACGGGCAAACGAGGTGCGGGCCATCTCCCCGCCGGAGAGCGAGGGGAAACTGCGGCCCGTGAGGTTCCCGGTCCGGGTGCGGGCCACTGCCGTGCTGACGGCCCGGCTGTCCCCGGTTTCGTGGCGGGTGTTGTGCCAGGGTGCGCGACCCATCTCGACCACCTGGGCCACGGTGAACGCGAACGACACCCTGGCTTCCTGCAGCTGGACGGCACGGTGGCGCGCCAGGTGGGCCACCGGAATCTTGTCCAGCCTGGTGCCGCAGAGTTCCACGTGGCCTTCCGAGCAGGCCTCGTCCCCGGCCAGTGCCGCCAGGAGTGTGGACTTGCCGGCCCCGTTGGGGCCCACCAGCGCTACGACCTCGCCGGCATGCACAGCCAGGTCGATGCCGGCCAGGATGCGGGTTCCGGCCAGGGTGACCCCCACGCCGAAGGCTGCCAGGGCAGGCGCGGCCGTGGTCTCCCGGGTGGGCGGGGTTTCCGGGTTGGCCCGGGCAGCCGGGACGACGGCGGCCAACGCCCCGGTTCCGGCGCTCACTGCCAGCCGCCCGCACCGCGGCGGGTACGCCGGATCAGCCAGAAGAAGAACGGGCCGCCCACCAGGGACGTCAGCATCCCGATGGGCAGGTCAGCGAACGGCACCAGGGTGCGGGCGGAGGTGTCAGCCGCCAGCAGGAGGAGCGCGCCGCCCAGGGCGCTGGCCGGCAGCAGGACCCGGTGTCCGGGGCCCACAACCATCCTGATGATGTGCGGCACCACCAGTCCCACAAACGCGATGATGCCGGCGAAGGCGACGGCGGCGCTGGTCAGGATGGCCACCAGGACCACCACCTGGATCCGCAGGCGTTCCACATTCAGGCCAAGGTGCCGGGCCGGGCGCTCGCCGAGGGACAGCAGGTCGAGCTTCCCCGTAAACAACAGGGCGAGGGCAATGCCAACAATGGTGATGGGCCCAACGATTGCCACATGTTCCCACCGGGTGCCGTTCAGGCTGCCCAGCTGCCAGAAGACAATCTGCTCGCGGGCCGACGTG
Source organism: Arthrobacter sp. Leaf141 (assembly GCF_001424565.1). Taxonomy (GTDB): domain Bacteria; phylum Actinomycetota; class Actinomycetes; order Actinomycetales; family Micrococcaceae; genus Arthrobacter. The sequence continues at coordinate 15,499 of NZ_LMOL01000041.1, read as the reverse complement.
TCGGCCAGGAACGTCATCAAGGCAATGATGGCTCCGCCCACGGCGTTGACGGCGATCCCGGTCAGGACCAGGGTGACCACCTCCGTGCGGCCGCCCTGCCGTGCCGTCACGTAGACCAGTGCCGTGGCAGCGAGCCCGCCCAGGAAGGCGGCCACCACCAGGGTCCAGTTGCCCAGGAAGTCCAGCTGGAAAACGATCGCAATGCAGGCGCCGGCCGCTGCGCCGGAGGAGACGCCCACCACGCCGGGCTCGGCCAGCGGGTTGCTGAACACACCCTGCATCAGGACTCCTGCCGTGGCCAGGGCGCTGCCGATCGCCAGGGCCAGGACCACCCTGGGGAACCTGATGGACCACAGCGCGGACTCGGCATACTGCTGTTGGGGGAGGGGGCCGGCGGGGATGCCGATCCGGTGCAGGACCGAGCCCAGCACCTCACCGGCGCTGATGCCCATCTGGCCCAAGCCTGCGGAGACAAAGACCAGGACCAGGAGCGCCGCGGCCAGCGTGCCGAACAGGAGGCCGGTGCGGGTACGGTTTCCGGCCGGCGTGGTTGGAACGTTTGCTGCGCCGGTTCCGGTGCCCGATGGTGCAGGCAGGGTCCCGGGGGCGTCGAGCTTCAGGGGCGCCGGCAGCGCCGTGACGGATTGGCGCAGCCCCGCGCCGGTCATCCTGCGACCGCCGCGGACGTGCTGGCCGGCGCGTAAATGGCAACGGACAGGGCTTCCAGGACGCTGGCGGTGTTGGGGCCGAAGCTCAGGACGTCGTTGTCCGCCATGTCCACGATCCGGCGCTTTTCCCCGGCCGGGGTGTGGGCAAGGGACGGAACGCTGGCCAGCAGCCCGTCCACGCCGTCCACCGATTCCAGGCCCTTGGTCATCATGAGCACCACATCCGGCCTGGCCGCCACCAGCGCCTCATCGGTCAGCGGCTGCATGCCCTGCATGCCGGTTTCCGCTGCCACATCCACTCCGCCCAGCGCCGTGATGAGCGAATCGGTACCCGACCCGGGCCCGAACAGGTAGTAGATGCCGGACTGGCCGCGGGCGTAAAGGAATACCATGCGCAGCTTCCTGCCGTCGGGCGGCGTGATCCCGGCAATGGCTGCCGTGATTGCGCTGATGGCGTCGGCGGTCCGCGCGGCCAGCCGATCGCCGTCGGCCGGCACGCCCAGGGCGTCGGCCACCTGCTTGATGAGTGGTCCCACGTTGTCCATGGACCGGTGCGAATCAACCACCACCAGGGGAATCCCGGCTTCCCGCATCTGCAGGACGGCATTCCACGGCCCCAGGCTGGAATCGGTGATGATCACTGTTGGTGCGAGTTCCAGGATGGCTTCGGCACTGAGTTCGTGGCCGTTCTGCGTCACCAGCGGCAGGCCGGCGATTTCCGGGAAGCCTGAGCTCACGTCACGGCCCACCACGTTGGCGCCCAGTCCCAGTTCGAAGACCGTGCGGGCCGTGGTGCCGTACAGGTCGATGGCCAGGATCCGGCTGGTGTCCGCCACCGTCACCGTGGTGCCCTGGCTGTCCGTGACCGTCGCGGGCAGGACCTGCTCCTGGGGGGAATCCAGCGGGTCAAGGTCCGGGCTGTTGAGCACGGCCGTCGAGAGCCCCACATAGGCCTGGGGATCCTCGAGTACCACGGCATCGCGCAGGGCCACGCCCGGCTTACTGCCAGCGCCTGCCCCGGCAGTTGAACAACCGGCCAGGGCAAGGCACAGGGCGACGGCGGCCACCCACCGAAGGGTCCCGCGCCGGCGGGCAGGGGCTGCTGTCCCACGCCGTGCTGCGGCGTTGACAGCACGCACTGCCGGTCGTTGCGGCTGGTTTTTGAGCATGGTTCTCCCCCGAAGATGGGCATGCTAAAGCCGCACCTGGACGTGTGTTTTATTGGATTCAGGCCGCTGAACAGGCATGATGCAGTTCTGCTGGCGCTAAGGTGAGGCTAGCCTAACATTAAGTTTCAGCATTACGTCACAAAACTCTTACCTAACTCCGAAGAGTGTGACAGAGTGTCATCAAACGCCCCGACCGTGGCGATCCGACCACCCTCACTGGAGTCTCCATGACAGCATTTTCCGAACAGCTCAAGGCGCATACGGCTGCCGCACACCAGCACGCCGAGGACGCCGGATTCGTCACCGAACTCCTCGCCGGCAGGCTGGACCGGGGCCAGATCGGGGCGTTGCTGCTGCAGAACCTGATCATCTACCGCGCCCTTGAGGAGGCGCTGGCTGCCAACCAGGACCCGCGCCTGCAGGCGTTCGCCGATCCGGCACTGGCACGGGTGCCCGCCCTGGAACAGGACCTCCAGGTGCACTTCGGTGCAGGCTGGGAGAGCTTGCCGGCCGAGGCCAACCTGTACGTGACGCCCGGCGCCCGGGCGTATGCGGACCAGTTGGCCGCGATGGGGCCCACGTCCGTGGCATATCTCCTGGCCCACCACTACGTCAGGTACCTGGGGGATCTTTCGGGTGGCCAGATCATCTCCACCCTGGTCCAGCGACACTACGGACTGGGTCCTGAGGGGCTGAACTTCTACGCCTTCGACGGCGTCGGCAAACTCAAGGCCTACAAGGACGCCTACCGGCAGCGCCTGGATGACGTGGAGCTCTCCGGGTCGGAACGCGCCGACGTACTGGCCCACGCCGCCGCCGCGTTCGAAACAAACCGGCAGGTGTTTGTGGATCTGATGGCGCACCGGCTGGGGTCCGGCGTCCCCAGCTGAAACCGACGCGCAAATTCACTGCCGACCCGCATATTCCCCGGCGCACCCGGAATAACGGGGGCGCCAGGGAATCTGCGCGTCGGAAAGTAAACTGCGTCAGGATCCCGGCTTGCCCGGCCATTGCCGGCCGGCCCAGGGGTCGTAGTCGGCGATCAGTTCCTCCTGAGCCGGACGCTCCGCCTCCGGGATGTGCTGCAGGTTCACCCGGACCCGGTACCAGAGCGAGCTGGAGCCACGCATCCCGTCCACCAGGACATCCGCCGGCTGCAACGCGGCGACGATGCCGGCGTGCCGGGACTTCCATTCCTCTAGGGCGGCCAGCGCTTCCGGCTTGGTCCGGGTGCGGGCCACCTCCACCAGGGGCATCACCGACTGCCGCCGGCCGGAACCGTCCCCACTGCGCGGCGGCTTTTCCGCGGGCCCGAGTTCTGCGGCCAGCGCCAGCAGCCCGTCGAGGCGGCCCACCGAGGAATCGATACCGGCGTGGGGATCGCCAATGGCTGCGAACCGTTCCAGCACGGTGCGGACGGTGAACTGCGCGGGCAGGGCGGTGCGGACTTCGTCCCAGGTCAGCGGCGTGGAAACCCGCGCGTCCGGCAGGGCCCGGACGGAATAGGCAGAGGCCACGGTGCGGTCCTTGGCGTTCTGGTTGAAGTCCACAAACACGCTCTCGCCGCGCTCCTCCTTCCACCACCGCGCCGTGGCCAGGCCCGGGGCCCGGTTCGCCACCTCGCGGGCCAGGGTCTCGGCAGCCAGCCGGACGTCCCGGTAGGACCACTCCGGGGCGATGCGCACCAGGATGTGGAGTCCCCGGGAACCGCTGGTCTTCGGCCAGCCGGCCAGGCCGACGTCGTCCAGCACCTCCCGCACCACATACCCGACGTCCACGATCCGCGACCAGTCCACGCCGGGCATCGGGTCCAGGTCCACCCGGAGTTCGTCCGGGTGTTCCAGGTCCTCCGCGCGCACCGGGTGCGGATTCAGGTCCAGGCAGCCAAGGTTGACCACCCACGCCAGGCCCGCAGCGTCCCGGATCACTGCCTCCTCCGCCGACGTGCCGGACGCATAGTGCAGCGTGGTGGTGTCAATGAAGGCGGGATGGTTCTCCGGCACCCGCTTCTGGAAAAACGGCTCGGCGTCGATGCCCTTGGGGAAGCGCTTGAGCACCATGGGCCTGCCGCCGGCGCCCCGCAGGGCACCCTCAGCGACGGCCATGTAATACTTCACCACATCCAGCTTGGTCAGCCCGGGTTCCGGGAACACCACCTTGTCCGGGCTCGAGATGCGGACCTCGGCACCGTTGATGGTGAGGACTTCAGCCGGCGTCTTCGACGGGGTCATGCGGCCACGCTAGCAGCCAGGTCAGCCGGCAACCAGCCTTCGCGCCGCCGTCGAATGTTCCGCGATCAGCCCGGCAATGTCGAGGCCCGGGATCTGGCCGTCCACCACCCGCCACTGGCCGCCCACCATCACCCGGTCCGCACGGTCGGCGCCGCAGAGCAGGAGGGCGGCGATGGGATCGTGGCTGCCGGAAAACCGCAGCTCATCCAGGGTGAACAGGGCCAGGTCCGCCTGCATCCCGGGTGCCAGCTGGCCCAGTTCCGGCCGGCCCAGGACCGCCGCCGAGCCACGGGTGGCCCAGCCCAGGGCGCGCTCCACGGGCACGTCCGCGCCGTAGCGGAGGCGCTGGAGGTAGAGCGCCTGGCGTGCTTCCAGGATCATGTTCGAGGCATCGTTGGACGCCGAACCGTCCACACCCAGCCCCACGGGGACGCCGGCGGCCTCCAGTTCCAGGACCCGGGCGGTGCCCGAGGCCAGCCGCATGTTGGAGGTGGGGCAGTGCGCGACGGCGGTGCCCGCGGCGCCCAGCCGGCGGATCTCGTCGTCGCTGAAGTGGATGCCGTGGCCCAGCCAGGTGCGGTCCGTCAGCCAGCCGACACTGTCCAGGTAGTCAACGGTCCGCAGGCCGAACATCTCCCGGCAGAAGTCCTCCTCGTCCAGGGTCTCTGCCAGGTGCGTATGCAGGCGGACGTCCAGGCGGCCGGCCAGCAGGGCACTTTCGGCCATGATTTCCTTGGTGACCGAGAACGGAGAGCACGGGGCCAGGGCAATCTGGATCACGGCGTCCGCACCCCGCTCGTGATACTGGCCGATCAGCCGTTCGCTGTCCGCCAGCACCACCTCCGGAGCCTGCACCGTGGACTGCGGCGGCAGGCCGCCGTCGTCCGTTCCCAGCGTCATGGACCCGCGCGTAAGGGTGGCGCGCATGCCAAGCCGCCGCACAGCCTCCACCTCGATGTCGATGGCGTGTTCCAGGCCGTCCGGGAAGAGGTAGTGGTGGTCCGCGGCGGTGGTGCACCCGGACAGCAGGAGCTCGGCCAGGGCCACTGTCGCGGCGAGTTCGAGGTCCCTTGGTGTCAGCCGGGCCCATACGGGGTACAGGTTCTGCAGCCACGGGAACAACGGCGCGTTGGCCACGGGCCCCCAGGCGCGGGTGAGCGTTTGGTAAAAGTGGTGGTGCGTGTTGATCAGGCCCGGCATCAGGACGTGCCGGCCGGCGTCGAACGTGGTCTCGCAGGGCGTGGCGGGCTGCTGGCCCGCGGCCAGGACCTCCACGATCACGCCGCCGCTGACCACTATGCCGCCCGAGGCGTCCAGGTGGTTGGCGGTGAAAGCCGCCTGCGGGTTCCGGATCCAGAGGCGCTGGTTGCCGGCGGAAGGAGTGGGCTGGGTCATGGGGCTGTCCTTGTCTGAGCGAAGCGGCGGTAAATCCAGCTCAGTGAAGCCCTGTCTGCTGATCCAGGTGACCGCAGCGATGTGCGGCTGGGTCCAGCGTAGGGAACGCCGGCGGTGGCCGTCAACGGCCCGAATGTGACCGGCCGTTCTGTTGGCGGGCGGGACGGGCGGACCGGGGCCTGGAACGGCGGCTTGAAGCGGCGGCGGAAATCCCACGCCGTGAGCCAGCCGAAACATGAATTTCACATTGCGAAATTAAGTTTCCAGAAACTATGGCGCGGACCACAGGTGTGGTGCTAATCTCAGTTTGCCAAAGGCGGGCACCCGGACCCCGGGAAGCTATCTACCAGGCGCAACTTAACCTTCACAGCAAATGCTGAAGCCTGGTAACCGTCGCACCTGGTCCCCTTGGTCCTGCACCCGGCTATCCGGCTTCCCGGCAAAGGGAGTCGCATCATGAGTACCACCGTCACGGCCGAACAGTTTTTGGCCAGATCCATCAGGCTGGCAACAGCCAACGTCCTCAACAGCGGCGGGCCCTTCGGCGCCATGATCGTCACCGCGGACGGAAAGACGTTTGATGGCGTCAACCGGGTCACCGCGGACAACGATCCCACGGCCCACGCAGAAGTCACCGCGATCCGCACCGCGTGCCGGGAGCTCGGCACGTTCGACCTCAGCGGAGCCGTCCTCTACACCAGCTGCGAGCCGTGCCCCATGTGCCTCGCCTCGGCTCTCTGGGCACGCGTGGAACGGGTGGTGTTTGCCGCCGGCCGGCATGACGCCGCCTCCGTGGGATTCGATGACGCAGTCTTTTACGAGTACTTCGAAAACCAGGACCGGGATGCCCTGATGCCCGTGTCCAAACTGGTGCTGGCCGGCCCCGACGCCCCGGCGCCGCTGGAGCCGTTCAACACCTGGAACACGCTCGAATCCAGGATTGATTACTAGGCCCGGTGGCTGAGATGACTATTTTGGACAATTCACACGGGGAGCAACCGGCTCCGCAGGCACGCACCACCCAGGCGCCCACGCCGCCGGAAAATTTCCTGGACCGCTTCTTCCAGATCACCAAGCGTGGATCCACCCTGGCCCGCGAATTCCGCGGCGGCCTGGTCACGTTCTTCACCATGGCGTATATCGTGATCCTCAACCCCCTGATCCTGGGCGGGTTCAGCGCGGACAACGCCCCCACGGATGTGGCCGGCGGCTGGCTGTCCGCCGCACAGGTGGGCGCCGTCACCGGCCTCACCGCCGGTGTTATGACCATCCTGTTCGGGCTGGTGGCAAACCTGCCGTTCGGACTGGCCGCCGGGCTGGGCATCAACTCCTTCCTGGCCGTCTCCGTAATCCAGGAAGTCACCTGGGCCGAGGCCATGGGACTGGTGGTGATCAACGGCATCCTGATCGTCCTGTTCGGCGTCACCGGTGCCCGGACCGCGATCTTCCGGGCCGTCCCCAAGGAACTCAAGGCCGCCATCACGGTGGGCATCGGCCTGTTCATCGCCTTCATCGGCTTTGTGGACTCCGGTTTCGTCCGGCCCACGGCAGGCGGCCCGCCCGTCCAGCTTGGCGACGGCGGCTCCATTACCTCCATCCCCACCCTGGTTTTTGTGGTGGGCCTGCTCGCCATGGGCATCCTCGTGGCGCGGAAGGTCCAGGGCGGCCTGCTGATCGGCATCGTGGCCACCACGTTCCTGGCAGCCGTCGTGGAAGCCTTCCTGAAGATCGGCCCGGCCAGCGCCACCAACCCCGGCGGCTGGCACCTGAACACGCCGGTCCTCTCCGGCCAGCTGGTCTCGGCACCGGACTTTGGCCTGGTGGGCCAGTTCGACGTGTTCGGTGCGTTCGGCCGGATCGGCGGACTCGCCGCCACCATGCTGGTCTTCACCCTGGTGTTCACCAACTTCTTCGACGCCATGGGCACCATGACCGGCCTGGCCAAGAGCGCCGGCGTCGCCCATAAGGACGGGACGTTCCCGCGCCTCAAGTCGGCCTTCATTGTGGAAGGCTTTGGCGCCGTGGCCGGCGGAGCAACCTCAGGATCCTCCAACACCGTCTATATCGACTCCGCGGCAGGGATCGGCGAAGGCGCCCGCACCGGCCTGGCGTCGGTGGTCACCGGTGTCCTGTTCCTGGGTTCGATGTTCCTCACGCCGCTCACCAGCGTGGTCCCGATTGAGGTGGCGGCCGCAGCCCTGGTGGTGGTGGGCGCCATGATGATGGCCCAGATCCGCGAGATCAAGTTCACCAAGTTCACGGTGGCACTGCCGGCCTTCCTCACCATCGTGACCATGCCGCTGAGCTACTCGATCGCCAACGGCATCGGGGTGGGCTTCGTCAGCTGGGCGATCATCGGCGCGGCATCCGGGAAGGCGAAAAAGATCCATCCGCTGATGTGGGTGGTCAGCGCCGGCTTCCTGGTCTACTTCGCCCGCGGGCCCATCAACGCCCTGCTGGGCGCCTGACCCGCGCGGTTCCTTCCCCCAACCACCCCTGACCGACGACAATATGGACACCACCGCCACGCGGCAGAAGGAGCACCGACATGCTTGACCTGATCCCTTCACTGCGCGGCTGGTTGCCCACCGTTGCCAGCGGACCGTTCGCGGTGGCCACCATCGTGGCGGCCACCGGTTCGGTTCCCCGGCCCGTGGGAACGTCCATGCTGGTCGCCGGCAGCGGGTCCATCCTGGGCAGCCTCTCCGGCGGCTGCGTGGAAGGCGCCGTGGTGGCGCTGGCCATGGCGGCAATGGACGCTGCCGGCCCCCGCCGGCAGCGGTTCGGTTTCAGTTCCGCTGATGCCTTCGCCGCCGGGCTCACCTGCGGGGGCGAGCTGGACATCCACGTCGAGCCCGTCTCCGCCGTGGATCCGGGCGGGATGGCTGCCTGCCAGCCGCTCCGGACCGCGCTTGTGGCCCTGGCAGCAACCGGCCCGGACCAGCCCGTGGGACTGGTCCGGCGGCTGGCCGTCCCCGGCCGGCCAGGCCAGGCAGTGGTGGTCAGCAATCCCGGTGAAGCATCTGCTGTCCTGCCCGGCCTGGCGGAACTGTGCAACCAGCAGGACCGCCGGGCCGGAGCCTGGCCGGCGCCGCTGGCCCAGGCCGCTGCCCTGCTCCGCCGCGGCGGAGCAGGGCTGGTGGGGCTGACCCAGGCAGGCTCCTGCCCGCCGGAGCTGCACAGCCAGGAGCCGGCGTCGGCCGTCCTGCTGGTGGAGTCGCGCATCGCGGCACCCCGGATGCTGGTGTTTGGCGCCAACGACTTCGGCGCCGCGCTGCTCCCCGCCGCCAAGCTGCTGGGCTACCACGTCACCCTGGTGGACGCCCGGCCGGCCTTTGCCGCCCAGCCCCGCTTCGCGTCCGCCGATCAGGTGGTGGCGCAATGGCCGCACCGCTACCTGGCCGATGAAGCGGCGGCCGGCCGGCTGGATGGCCGCACCGTGGCCGCCGTCCTGTCCCACGACCCCAAATTCGACTTGCCGCTGCTGGGAGCGGCGCTGGCCCTTGACCTCGCCTATGTTGGCGCCATGGGGTCGCGCCGGAGCCACCTTCAACGGGTGGACGACCTGCTTGGCGCGGGAATCCCGGCGCACCGGATCGCCCGGCTGCATTCACCCATCGGACTGGACCTCGGCGCCGAAACCCCCGCGGAAGTGGCAGTGTCCATCACCGCCGAACTGATCGCCGCCCGCAGCCGTGCCGCCACCGGCATGCCCCTGCGCGAGGCAAGCGGTCCCATCCATCACCTACCCGCTGCATCTGCAGCCCCTATGACCCAGCAGGAGATCGCATGGACATGAACACCATTGAGGCAGTGGTTCCCACCACCGACCCCGCGCAGTGGCGCGACGGCGATGCCTGGCTGGCCGGCGGCACCGTCCTCTTCTCCTACGGCAGCTACGCGTTTGGCCCCGAGCCGCTCACACGCCTTCTCGACCTGGGCAGCGCCGGGTGGACGCCGGTCACTGTAACGGACACCGGAATCGAACTCGCCGCCACATGCACGGTGGCGGAACTGTATGCGCTGCCCGCGGCCGCGACCGGCCGTTCCTGGCCCGGGCTGGACCTCATCCGGCCCTGCTGCGACTCCTTTGTTGCCTCCTTCAAGGTGTGGAACATGTCCACCGTGGGCGGCAACATCTGCACCTCCCTGCCGGCGGGCCCCGTCACGTCACTGTGCGCGGGACTGGACGGCGTGGCCACCATCCTGGGCCCCGGCGGCTCCAGCCGGACCCTGCCGGTGGCTGACCTGGTCACCGGCGACGCCACCAATGCGCTGGCACCCGGCGAACTCCTGCGCAGCATCCACGTGCCGGCGTCGGCACTGTCTGGCCGGGTGGCATTCCGGCGACTGTCACTGAGCAACCTGGGCCGGTCCGGGGTGCTGCTGGTGGGAAGGCTCGACGGCGGGACCGCCCTGGTGCTGACCGTCACCGCCGCCACTACCCGGCCCGTCCAGCTGCGGTTCGAAGGCATCCCGGCGGCCCCGGCCCTGGCCGCCGCCCTGGATGACGCGATCGCCCCCGACCTGTACCACTCCGATATCCACGGCCTGCCGGACTGGCGCCGCGACATGACTTACCTCCTCGCCGAGGAGATCCGCGCCGAACTCGGCGCACCGGAAGGAGCGCCCGGCCTGCAGGTCTCCGGCGACTTCTGGCCGCCGCAGCCCGGGTCCACGCCGACCGCAGCGGTCCCGCCAGGGCCCATCGGGGCTGGATCGATCCCGCCTGCGTCCGGCACCACCAACCAGGAAGGGGCCTGAGCATGGCCATCAGCATCAACGGAACGGCCGCAGACGCTGCGCCCCGCCCGGGCCAGTGCCTCCGGACGTTCCTGCGCGAGCAAGGCAACTCCGGCGTCAAAAAGGGCTGCGACGGCGGGGACTGCGGCGCCTGCACCGTCCACGTTGACGGCACCCCGGTGCACAGTTGCATCTACCCGGCAGTCCGGGCGGAGGGCCACGCCGTGACCACCATCGAGGGGCTGGCCGCCACCGCGGCCGAACCCTCGGAGTCTGGGCTCCACCCGGTCCAGCAGCAGTTTATGGAGCGGCAAGGCTTCCAGTGCGGGTTCTGCACCGCCGGCATGCTGATGACAGCGGCAACCTTCGACGCCGAGCAGGAAAGCAACCTGCCCCGCAGCCTCAAGGGCAACCTCTGCCGGTGCACCGGCTACCGGGCCATCGGGGACGCGATCTGCGGCCACGCCGGGCACCCCGCGCCGGAGGGGCCCGGCTCGGGCATCGCCGGGGACAGCCAGCCCGATCCGGTCCCCGGCCAGTTGGGCGACGACGTCCCCGCGCCCGCCAGCCGGGCAGTGGTCACCGGTGCCGCCCGCTACACGCTGGACCTCCCTGTGGCGGAGCAGCAGGCGCTGCTGCACCTGAAGATCCTGCGCTCCCCGCACGCCTCCGCCCGGGTCCTGTCCGTCGACGCCGCCGCTGCGCTGGAAATTCCCGGCGTCGTGGCCGTCCTGACCTCGGCCGACGCCCCGGAGCAGCTCTTTTCCACCGCCCAGCACGAACTTTTCACCGATGACCCGGACGACACCCGGGTCCTCGACGACGTGGTCCGTTTCATCGGGCAGCGGGTGGCCGCCGTCGTTGCGGAAACGGTGGCCGCCGCGGAGGCCGGCGTCCGGGCCCTGGCTGTTGATTACGAGGTGCTGCCTGCCGTGTTTTCGCCGCAGGACGCCCTGCAGCCCGGCGCCCCGCAGGTCCACGGCGACAAGGACGGTCCCGTCGCCCGGATTTCCCGGCCGGACCGCAACGTGGTGGCCGAGCTCCACTCTGAGCTGGGCAGCGTGGCGGACGGTTTCGCAGCTGCCGACTTCATCCACGAACAGACCTACCGCACCCAGCGCGTCCAGCACGTGGCGCTGGAAACCCACGCAGCCATCGCCTCCGTGGACCCAGCGGGCCGGCTCCAGGTCCGCACCTCCAGCCAGGTCCCCTTCCTGGTCCGGCGGACCCTCTGCCGTATATTCGGGCTCCCCGAGGACGGCGTCCATGTGGTGGCAGGCCGCGTGGGCGGCGGTTTTGGCGGAAAGCAGGAAGTCCTCACCGAGGACCTCGTGGCGCTCGCGGCCCTGAAGTTGGGCCGGCCGGTCCAACTGGAACTGACCCGCACCGAGCAGTTCACCGCCACCACCACCCGGCATCCGTTCACCATCGCGCTGAAGGCCGGTGCCAGCGCCGACGGCCGGCTGACAGCACTGGAACTGGACGTGGTCACCAACACCGGCGCGTACGGCAACCACGGTCCGGGGGTGATGTTCCACGGCTGCGGCGAATCGCTCAGTGTCTATAAATGCGCCAACAAAAAGGTGGACGCGCACTCGGTGTACACCAATACCGTCCCGGCCGGGGCGTTCCGCGGTTACGGGCTCAGCCAGATGATCTTCGCCATCGAATCGGCAATGGATGAGCTGGCCACGGGCATCGGCATGGATCCGCAGGAGTTCCGCCGCCGGAACATGGTCCGGGAAGGGGATGACATGCTGTCCACCCAGCCCGAACCGGAGGAGGACGTCCACTACGGCAGTTACGGGCTGGACCAGTGCCTGGACCTGGTCCGGGATGCGCTGCAGCGCGGCCGGGACAGGTACCGCGAGGCCGGACTTGATGACCTTGGCCCGGACTGGCTGGTGGGGGAGGGCCAGGCGCTGTCCATGATTGACACCGTCCCGCCGCGGGGCCACTTTGCCCACTCGAAGATCCGGCTCCTGCCGGACGGGACGTACCAGGCCGACGTCGGCACGGCGGAATTCGGGAACGGCACCACCACCGTGCACGCCCAGCTGGCGGCCACCGCGCTCGCCACGGAGTCCACCCGCGTGCAGGTCCGGCAGTCCGATACGGACCTGATCGAGCACGACACGGGGGCCTTCGGCTCCGCCGGGACGGTGGTGGCCGGCAAAGCCACCCTGGCCGCGGCGGAGGAACTGGCCGTCCGGATCCGGGCGTTTGCCGCCGGGATCCGGCAGACCCAGGCCTCGGCGTGTGTCATCCACGGCGCCACGGTGGTGTGCGACGGAACCGACGTCCCGCTGGCAGAACTTGCGGCAGCGGCTGCGGAAGCCGGCGTCGAACTTGCCGCCGAAGGGCGCTGGGGCGGCACCCCGCGGTCCGTGGCGTTCAACGTCCACGGCTTCCGGGTGGCCGTGAACCGGAACACGGGCGAGCTGAAAATCCTGCAAAGCGTGCAGGCAGCCGACGCCGGCGTGGTGGTCAACCCCCGGCAGTGCCGGGGGCAGATCGAGGGCGGGATTGCCCAGGCGATCGGCGCGACGCTGTATGAGGAGGTGGTGGTGGACGACGCCGGCCGCGTCACCACCGACATCCTGCGCCAGTACCACATCCCCACCTTCGCCGACGTGCCCCGGAGCGAGGTTTACTTCGCTGACACCAACGACTCCACGGGCCCGCTGGGCGCCAAATCCATGAGCGAAAGCCCGTTCAATCCGGTGGCACCCGCGCTGGCCAACGCCATTCGGAACGCCACCGGGGTGCGGTTCGCGCAACTGCCCATCGCCCGCGACCGGATCTACCTGGGGCTCCGGGAAGCGGGCAAGGTCCCGGCGGCGGAAGCGGGGGTGGGGCAGGGGCACCTGGTTTCCTGACCCCCGTCGCCCCATCACCCCTCCTCGTTGCCCTATCACTTATGGTCCCCATTCGGCCGAATGGGGACCATAAGTGATAGGGCAACAGGGGGTGGGGCGGTTTCCGGAATTCAGCCGCCGCCGGGCCAACCCCTATAGTCGGGGGATGGAACAGCGGATTTTAGGCAGGACCGGACGGAACGTCTCCACCGTGGGGCTGGGCACCTGGCAGCTCGGCGCGGACTGGGGCAACGTGGACGACGCGCAGGCGCAGGAGCTGCTGGCGGCATCGGCCGAGGCCGGCGTGACCTTCTTTGACACTGCTGACGTCTACGGTGACGGCAAAAGCGAGCAGGCCATCGGCAAGTTCCTCAAGGACAACCCGGGCCTGGACATCACGGTGGCCACCAAGATGGGCCGGCGGATGGACCAGAAGCCGGAAAACTACACCCTGGCCAACTTCCGCCAGTGGATTGACCGGTCGCGGAAGAACCTGGGCACGGACACCCTGGACCTGGTCCAGCTGCACTGCCCGCCCACGCCCGTCTACAGCAACGCCGAGGTCTACGACGCCCTGGACACCCTGGTCTCGGAAGGCGCCATCCGGAATTACGGGGTCAGCGTCGAACGCACCGACGAAGCACTCGAAGCAATCCGTCATCCGGGCACCGCCTCGGTCCAGATCATCCTCAACGCCTTCCGGCTCAAGCCGCTGGACGAGGTCCTGCCGGCCGCCAAGGCAGCCGGGGTGGGCATCATCGCCCGCGTCCCGCTCGCCTCCGGCCTGCTGTCCGGCAAGTACAGCAAGGACACGTCCTTCGCGGACAACGACCACCGCAACTACAACCGCGACGGCGGCTCCTTCGACGTGGGGGAGACCTTCTCAGGCGTCGACTACGCCCTGGGCCTCAAGGCCGTGGCGGAATTCGAGCAGCTGGTCCCGGCCGGCGCCAGCACCGCCCAGGCAGCCATCGCCTGGATCGCAGCCCAGGACGGCGTCACCAGCGTGATTCCCGGTGCCCGTTCCGTGGAACAGGCAACGGCCAACGCTGCCGCGGCCACCGTCAAAATCGATGAAGAGTTCGACGGCGGCGTCCGCTGGATCTACGACCACTACTTCCGCGAGGCCATTCACCCGCGCTGGTAACCGGCCGCCTCCGGACCGGCCAACAGGTGCAGCTGGTCCGGGGTGTCCACGTCCTGTCCGTCTGACAGGTCGCTGCAGTCCACCTCGTCCACGAGCTCCGGGTGTGCGCGCAGGAAGCCGCGCGCCCCGGCGTCGCCCGTTATCGTTGCTGCCACCGTAGTACGCAGCGAGGCGTCGATCAGCAGCGGATGGCCGCGGCGAAGCCCGCCCGGGGCAGCAGGTTCCCGATAAGCGGCGGCGGTGATCCGGCCCGGCCGGTGCTGCTCGAGGAGGCGCCGGACCGTATCCGGCAGCAGGCCGGGCTGGTCCACCAGTGCGATCAGCAGGTGGCCGGCCGGGCCTGCGGTGTGTTCACCCAGCAGGTAGGAGCCGCCCATGCCCGTTTCCCACGCGGCGTTGACCACCACGCGGCAGGCGGCGAGGTCAGCGGCCGCCGCCACCTTGTCCGCGCCGGCGCCCAGGACCACCACCACGTCGCTGCAGCCGCCACCGGCCAGGGCGGCGGCAGCGGCTTCCACCAGAGGCCGGCCCCGGTAGGGCAGCAGGGCTTTGGGGCCAAGCCCCAGCCTGCTGCCACTGCCGGCGGCCAGCACCACGCCGGTGGTCCGCGGTTCGCCGTTGTACTTCATGGGCCCAGACTATCCGGCGCGGCTCCCGCTCAGGAGTCGCCGCCAGCGCCGCCTGTAGTGCCGGCCCGCACGTCCAGGAGCTTGTAGCGGTCCATGGCGTACGACGGCGCGCCCTCCTCCACGTCGCCCCTCGCCGCGAGCAGCTGCAGGGTTTTCACCACAATCGAGTGGGTGTCGTTTTTGAAGAAGCGGCGTGCTGCTGCGCGGGTGTCGGAGAATCCGAAGCCGTCGGCGCCGAGGGAGGCGAATTCGTTGGGTACGAACTGCCGGATCTGGTCCGGGACTGCTTTCATGTAATCCGTGACCGCTACAACCGGGCCGGTGGCACCGGCCAGCTGCTGGGTAACGAAGGGCACCCGTGCGGTT
>NZ_LMOL01000041.1:0-141 GCF_001424565.1 Arthrobacter sp. Leaf141 | reverse complement strand
CGGCTCGGCGGGCTGGACGATCGGCTCGTTGTAGACCGTGATGTAGTACATCAGGTTCCGGTCTCCGTTGTCTCCTTCGGAGTCCGGTCCGTACATCCGTTCGATGCCGTCGCGGATGATGTGGCCCATTTCGTAGCCGTA
>NZ_LMOL01000040.1 GCF_001424565.1 Arthrobacter sp. Leaf141 | reverse complement strand
CGTCTGGATACTCATCACCACCCGCCCGGACATGTTCGCTCTGCTCTGTGCTGTCGGTGCCGGCGTCCTGGCCTCGACGGTCCCATTCGTCGCTGACCTGATTGCGCTCCGGAAGATCCCCGCACACCTGTTCGGGATCCTCATGAGCATCAACCCTGTCCTGGCCGCTTTCATCGGAGCGATACTCCTCCACGAAGAACTCGGCACTATCGAATGGGTTGGAATAGCTCTCATCGTCGCTGCGAACACAGCCGCCCTGCTCCTACCAAGCGGCACACCACGCGATGCGACGGCCGGAGCGCGGCCAGCGGCGCGACTGAACCGCGGACACCTCGAGTTGGTGGGGGAGGCGCGCGTAGAGTTCACGATGCAGCAGAACGATGCGTCTCGCGTGGATCATGCCGATGCTGCAGGCCCGCTTAGGGCGCTGGCGTCGCCGAAGCGCCGAGTTGCACCGCCAGCTCCATGCAGCGCAGACGGGCCGGGGAGAAGTCGTAGGGCATGTTCCAGATAGTCTCCGCCGCGCTCTTGACGCGGGAGCCCTCTGCCGGGTCGGGGTCGGGCGCCGGGCCAGCGTCATCGGGCGGGTGCAGCTCGTCCCAAGCGTCGAAGAGAGCGTCATCCTCCGCCAGCTGACCGGACTCCTCGATAACGCGCATCAGCGCGGTCTCGAAGGCGTGCCGCTCGGCCGCCACCTCCGAAACGCGGGGGTCGTCGACGGCGACCGTGTGGTCCAGGGCCTCCTCGGCGGCCTCGACGCGGTCGGACTCCGCACGCAGCGACGGATCGGCAGCCAGGGCGAGGAAGCGGCCGGCCTGGACGGCCGCGCCGAGCGGACCGAAGATCCGCTCAGTGACCAGCAGGACGTCCAGGTCATCCTGGCGCAGCGAGCCCTCGGGTGCGCCCTCAAGGCGGTCGGAGACGAGATCATCGAGCAGTCCCAGCCTGCTGCCAAGGGTCCGCATGCGCTGCACCGAGGCGCGCTTCCGCTGGAGCTCGGCTTCCTGCGCGGCGAGGGTGTCCTCCAGCCGCGCGAGGACGCCTGCGATCCCGTCCTCGTCGTCGGCGCCGCTCGGTTTGCCGCCGTCGAAGGCGTCGCGGATGTCATCGAGGGCGATCCCGGCGTCGGCCATTCGACGGATCCAGAGCAGCCGGATGATTTCCGGGTAGCCATACCGCCGGCGGCCGTCGCCGCCCCGCTCCCGCTCGGGCAACAGGTCAACCTGGTGGTAGTGGCGGATCGTCCGGGGAGTGACGCCGACGAATGCCGCGGCGTCGCCGATGAGGACCTCTCGCGGCGGGGTCGGGAACGGTTGCATGGCGGACCTCTCGGAGTGGGACGGGACGTGCTTCCAGCAGACCACATGACGCTGCGGCAGGTGCAACAAAATAGCCGGACCCGGTGTCGATAACGCGGTAGCCGGCTGCGTGGCTGCCGGTACGGCGCCTGTGTTCTCCTTGGGGGAGCTTTGAAGTTCGCCTGGGGTGAGGGCTGGCATGGTCACACCGTTGTTAAGGGTGTTGGTCTGTTCAGGTCCCCGCGATCGTCGGTGCGTGGTCTACGTCATGGTGTGGCGCCGCGGGCGCTGGGTCTTTTTTGCGGTGAGGCCGAGGCCGATGCATGGCACGGCGGCGGCAATTGTCAGGGCCAGGCCGACGGCCGGTACGCCCTGTTCGGCCAGGGAAGACGCGATCGCGACGCCACCAAGCCCGGAGCCAACGGCAACACCGATGTTGAAGAACGAATTGCTCAACGCGATCGGGAGTACGCCGTCCGGTCCTGCTGCACGCAGTGCCTCGGAGACAAGTGTCGGGTTCGCAGCGAATCCAAACATGCCCATAAGGGTGAAAAACACGATCGCAACGGGGGCGTTGCCGCCCCAGAGCAGGAGCACGGTCATAGTGATCAGCAGACCTGCCACGGCTGCACCGATGACCGTGTAGGGGCGGCGGTCACCGAATCGGCCACCAATCGTGGTGCCGGTCAGGGCACCGACGCCGTAGGCGATCATGATGAGGGGTACCACTGCTTCTGCCAGTTCGGCGCGTTCGGTCAGCTGCGGAGCGATGTAGCTGTAGACGCCAAGGAAGGCAGCCTGGATGAGCGCCGTTGCCACGTAAACGGACCACAGGCGGGCGTTGCGCAGCCGACTGAATTCGGCGCGAAGGTTTGTTTCCCCCTCCGAGGTTTTGTTTCCAGGGAGCACCTTCCACAGGAGGGCTGCGCAGGCAGTAGCGAGGAAGGCCAGTCCCCAGAAGGGTCCCTGCCAACCCAGGAACTGGCCGGCCGCGGTACCGATCGGCACACCGAGGACTGTTGCGAGGGTGACCCCGCCTACCATGATGCCCATCGCCTTCGCTCCGGCCCCGGGACCTGCGGCCGCTGCCGCGACAACAGCGCCGATGGCCCAGAATGTACCGGTGGCCACGGCCGCCGCGAACCGGGCAACGAGCACGACAGCGAATACGTCAGTGGAGGCGGCGGCGACATGTGCCACTGCAAACAAAAGCAGCGCCATGATGAGCGTTGCCCTCCGGGGAAGACGCAGTGTGGCGATGGCCATGACAGGCGTTCCGATCACCATTCCCAGTGCGAACACGGTGATGAGGAGTCCCGCCTGGGCGATGGTCACCTCGAGCGAGGAGGCGACTTGGGGCAGAAGACCGGCGACGATCATTTCTGTGGTGCCCATAACGAACGTCACGACGCCGAGCATCCATACGATCAGAGGAAGCCGCTGCCGGCCTGGCGGGCTGATGATGGCCGCTCCTGCGGCGGTTTCGGACAGGGTATGCGTGGTGGACATAACGATGCGTCCTTTCAGGAAGTAAAAGCCAAAGGGGTGGGCGACGCTGGCGAACATCGAACCCGAGGAAGCGGATCATCTATATCCGCTTGAACTACGCTAGCAGTTATTCGGATACCGTGCATCCACTTGTACTAGACTCGGATGATGGATACTCAGGCATTGCGCAAGGACGCCGCCCGTAATCGCGATCTTCTTATCTCTGCTGGCCGGGACCTGTTTGCCCGGCGTGGACTGGCTGCCACGCTCAACGACGTGGCCCACCACGCCGGGGTTGGCGTGGGCACTGCCTACCGTCGCTTCGCCAACAAGGAGGAACTAATCGAGGCGATCTGGCAGCAGCAGGTCGACGAGCTGGAGGCGATCCTGCGCGAGGCAGTGGCCGCTCCGGATCCCTGGGAGGGCTTGGTGCAATACCTTGAAAAGTCCCTTGCCGCGCAAGCCAAAGACCGAGGCATGGCGCAGATGCTTGCAGGGCGAACGTGGCCCGACCACTACGACCAGCAACGAGACCGGCTCGCACCCTTGGTTGACCAGGTGGCCGACCGCGCGCGCGGGGCCGGAGCGCTCCGCGAGGACGTCACCGGCACGGACCTGATTTTCCTCCAGATCGCCCTTACCGACATCTCAGGCACGGTCCAGAGCGGGTCAGCTCCCGAGGGTCGCGATGATGCCGACCGACTGTACCGCCGCTACCTCTGGATCGTACTGGACGGACTGCGGGCATCGGCATCAGCGCCCTCAAAGCTTCCCGTTGCTGCCTTGACGACCCACGAGACCCACGCACTTCTCCAGCCCCGCCCTCAAGGCTGAAGTGTCTCCCGCAGGTGGCTACGGCCGTTTCATATCACCCCGGTTCGTAGGTGACGTCTGCCCGGCCCGGCAATTTGCCGTGCTGCATGTGGTAGCGGTTGGGAAAACGCGTGGCGAGGCGGAAAGTGCGGGCAGTGCGCACACTTCCCGCCTCGACGCACCCTCACGTTCTGGGCGAGCGAGCCAGCTGAGGTTGGTACGCCGTCGGTGCCGGCTTTATGGATGACTGTTCCGCTGCAAGCCGGCCGGGTGTCCGTGCAGCCGTTGCGGCCGAGGGCAGCTGACCGCCCCGGGGCTGGGCGGCGAGGAGACGGGATTCATAGTTGCTGTGGACGAGTGCTCTGCTTTTCATGACTGTGCGGTTCCTGGTGAGTGGATGCAAAGGAGACGGTGCGTGCGGGTTTAAGGCCGTGTCAGAAAGGTCCGGACTGGACCAGGTTCGCCGGCCGGTCGCCGCTGGCCAGCGCCTTGAGCTGGCTGGCGAGGAGCTTGACGATCCGCGGCTCGAAGGCCGAGGCGTTGCCGCCGATGTGCGGGGTAATCAGTGCGTTGGGGGATGACCAAAGGGGGTGGTTGGCCGGGAGGGGTTCGGGATCGACGACGTCGAGCGCGCAGTGGAGCCGGCCGGACAGGACCTCAGCGGTCAGGGCTGCGGTATCCACCACCGGCCCCCGGCCGACGTTGACCACCAGCGCACCGTTCGGCAGTGCAGCAAGGACGGAGGCGTCCACCAGCCGGTGGGTGTGTTCGTTCAACGGGGTCACCGCAACCAGGATGTCATGGCTCTGGGCCAGGGCGGCGAGCTCGTAGGAGGCGTGGATCCGTCCGGTGCTGTCCCCGCGTGCGCTGCTGCCCACGCGGGTGATCTCCACCTCGAAGGGCTCAAGGCGCTTCGCGATTTCGTTTCCGATGCCGCCAACGCCCACCAGCAGAACCTTCCGGTCCGCCAGCGAGGAACGTCGCTGCGGCTGCCAGTTGCCGGTCTGCTGGTCGCGGACGGCCTGGTCGATGCCGCGGAGTTTAGCGATCATCAGGCCGATGGCCAGCTCGGCCGTGGCTGCCGCGTGGACGCCCGAGGCGCTCGCCACCGCGGTCTCGGGGCCCGCCGCCTCCGGAACTCCGTCAAACCCCGTGGACTGCGTCTGCACAAACTTCAGGTTCGGGGTCTTCGACAGCGAGCCGAGGACGGCGGACGCATCAATGTAGGGCAGGATGACGGCGTCGATGGCATCCAGTGCGATGCCCTCCGGCCCGGAGCGGAGGTCCCAGACCGAGGCCTCAATTCCGGCGGGCAGGGGCTGCACCCTGGCGAGGAGGTCCCGGTCGGGGAAGGTGACTGTCCAGACTGTCTGCATCGGTGGCCCTGTTCGGTAGGAGTGGCTCCCAGCGGTGCAGACCTCTCCGGGAAAACCGTTGACGCCCCAGCACCAATCTGAGAAACTTTTCTCATGTATGACAATCCTCGCACTTCAGAAAGCGTCAGGCAAGAGTTCCGCGGAGGCAATTCGAGTGAAGAAAACAAGGTTTCCGCCCGTGATCATCATGGGCGTGTCAGGTTCCGGAAAATCGACAGTGGGAGACCTCCTGGGGCGCCGGCTGGGGGTCCCGTTCATTGACGGCGATGACCTGCATCCCGAGGCCAACAAGGAGAAAATGCGAACCGGGATTCCGCTGGACGACGTGGACCGCCGCCCGTGGCTGATGGAGATCGGGCGTACGCTGCAGCTACGCCAGCAGGCCGGAGAAGGCGTCATCGTCGCCTGCTCCGCCCTCAAGCGCCGCTACCGCGACCTCCTGAGGGAGCATGCCCCGGAGGTTGTGTTCCTTCATCTCCAAGGTTCATCGGACACCCTCGCCGCCCGGATGGCGGCACGGAACCATGAGTTTATGCCTGCAACGCTGCTGGCCTCACAGCTGGAGGCTCTGGAACCGCTGGCTGCGGATGAGCGCCAGGTGCTGCTCGATGTCCGCAAGTCCCCATCCGAGCTGGCGGACCGGGCCGCCGCGGCGCTGGATGGTTTGGCGGTGGATTGGACGACGGCGGCGGGAGACTAGTCGAGGCCTGTCACCCCGCGCGCATTAAACCCAACTAGGTCGCAGTTGTTGTCGTTATGAGGACTCATAACGACAACAACTGCGACCTAGTTGGGTTCGGTGTTTGGTTAGGCGACGGCCGCCCGGCGCTCGCCGATGTCGAAGCCGGGACCACCCGGGACGGAGTCGATCAGTTTTCGCGTGTAAGGATGCTTCGGGTTGCCGTAGACGCTGTCCACGTCACCGAGCTCCACCACCTCGCCGTGGAAGAGCACCATGATCCCGTCGCTGACGTGGTGCACCACGTCCAGGTCGTGGGAGATGAATGCCATGGTCAGGTCCAGTTCGGTGCGCAGCCGGCTGATGAGGTTCAGGATCTCCGCCTGGACGGACAGGTCCAGCGCCGAGGTGATCTCGTCCGCGATGATCAGTTTGGGCCCCACTGCCAGTGCGCGCGCGATGGCAATGCGCTGACGCTGCCCGCCCGAGAATTCGTGCGGGTACCGCTCGGCCACGTCGGCGTCCAGGCGGATGGTGGAGAGCCAGTACGAGATCTTCTCCCGGTGTGCGCGGGGATTCGACTTCACCGGATCGATCGCCTCGGCCAGGGTCTGCCCGATGGTGCGGCGGGGATTCAGCGACGAGTACGGGTCCTGCGGAATCATCTGGACTTCCCGGCGCATGGCACGGCGCTGACCCGACGTCATGCGGGACACATCGGCCCCGTTGACCCAGATGCTGCCGGAACTGACAGGGTTCAGACCAACGATGGCCTTGGCCAGGGTTGACTTGCCCGAGCCTGATTCCCCGACGATCCCCAGGGTCTTGCCGCGTTCGATGGTGGCCGAGACGCCCTTGAGGACCTTGGCTGCTGCCTGTCCGGAACCGAACGTGACTTCCAGGTCGCGGACTTCCAGGACCGGGGCGGCGGACATTGCGGTGCTTGTCATGGCTGGAGCCTCTCTGTTTCCGGCTGAACCGTCCCGGCCTGAACGGGGCCGAGGGCGTCGTCGGTGATTTCGTCGAAGGTGAAGTCCTCGGCCCGGACGGCGACGAGTTCCGTCTTGCGTTCGGCGATGCTCGGCGTCGCTGCCAGCAGCGCTTTGGTGTAAGGGTGCTTGACGTCGCCGGCAGCAAGCTGGGCACCGGTAAGCCGTTCGAGGATTTTCCCGCCGTTCATCACGATCACCTTGTCGCACAGGGCCTGGACCACACCGATGTCATGGGAGATGAACAGCATGGCGGTCCCCATTTCCCGGTTGATGGTGCGGAACTGGCGCAGGACGTCCGCCTGGACGGTGACGTCCAACGCCGTGGTGGGCTCGTCGGCGATGATCAGCCGCGGGTCCGTGACCAGGGTTGAGGCAATCATGGCGCGCTGGAGCATGCCGCCGGAGAGCTCGTGCGGGTGCTGCTTCATCCGCAGTTCCGGCTGAGTGATCCGGATGTCCGCCAGTGCTTTGACCATCCTGGTGAACGAGGTCTTCCCCGACTGCTTCAGGTGGATCCTGCTGACCTCAGTCAGCTGGGACCCGATCCGCAGGGCCGGGTTGAAGCTGGTTCCCGGGTCCTGGTAGACCAGCCCGATGGACGTGGCCAGCGTGCGCGGATCGTTCTTCTTGAGCAGGTCCAGTTCGCCGAGGCGCATGGAGTGCGCCCTGACGGTGAGTTCCTCCGGCAGCAGGCCGGCGATGGACATGGCCGTCAGGGACTTTCCTGATCCGGATTCCCCCACGAGCCCCACCACTTCGCCGGCATGGATACTCAGGGACACACCCTTGACCAGGGGCACGCCGTTGGGGGTGAGGACGGTGAGGTTGTCCACCTCCACCAGCGCCTCCCGGTCGGCCCGCATCGAGGCCGGCAGCTCAGAGGCGGCCTTGACGCTGCCGAACTTCCGTCCGCCGCGTGGGTCCGTGGCGGCAGCAAGGCCGTCGCCAATGAGCATGGCGCTCAACCCCGCGATGGTGATCATGATCGAGGGCATCACGGCCTGCAGCGGCTGGGAGTAGATGTTCACGAGCGCCTCGTTGAGCAGGCGCCCGAAGTCGTACTCGGGGTTCTGGACGCCCAGTCCGATGAACGACAGGCTGGACAGCTCGATCAGGGTGGTTGCAAACACCGTGGCGGTCAGCACCAGCAGCGGCTCTGCCATGTTCGGCAGCAGGTGCCGGGTGATGATGCGTGGGCCCGGAACGCCGAGCAGGCGTGCCGTTGACACGTAATTGCGCTGAGAGATCGAGGCAGCCATGTTGGCGGTAAGGCGGGCGAACGCCGGAATGCTGGCGATGGCGATGGCGAGGACGGCGGACCAGGCTCCCTGGCCGAGGATTGCGGCGATGAGCAGCGCAAAAATCAGGCTGGGATAGGCGACGGCGGCATCGATGACGCGGAGGACAGCGTTGCGGATCCGCGGCGGGGCAAGCCAGATGAAAGTGCCGATCAAAACGCCGCCCACCACCGAGATTGCCGTTGTGGCTGCCGTCATCACCAGGGTGAGCCTGGTGGCCACAAGCGACCGGGCCAGCACGTCACGGCCGAAGTCGTCAGTTCCCAGCCAGTGCGCGGAGCTGGGCCCCTGGGAGGCGTTGGCGGTGAGCTTTTCGGCCGCTTCGCTGAGGAACAGGGGTGCGAGGAGGCCGATCAGGATCATGACGCTCATCAGGGCGATGCCAATTATCAGGCCGGTAGTCCAGCGGAAATGGCGCTTGGTGCGGGTCGTTTCAGCCATGGGACTTTCCTCCTCCGAGGGTGCGCGGATCGATGATTCCGAGGATGACGTCGACCAGCAGGTTGAGGATGATGGCAAGGAAGCCGAGGACCAGGATGATGCCCTGGATGACCGGGTAGTCCTTGTTGACAATGGCCGTGACGATTTCCTTGCCGAGTCCGGGCCAGTTGAAGACGTTCTCGATGATGATCGCTCCGCCGAGCATGCCGGCGAGGATCAGCCCGGCGAGGGTCAGGGTGGTGGTCATCAGGTTGGGCAACGCATGGCGGGCGTAGAGCCGCAGCGGCGGCAGGCGCCAGCCGCGGGCGGTCCGCAGGTAATCCTGCTCGAGGACGGTGGAGGTTTCCCGGCGGACCACCCGGGCGATCGAGCAGATGGGCGCAATCGAGAGGCCAACGACGGGAAGGATCAGGGACGTGAGGGTGGCCGCGCCGGCGGCCGGCAGGACCTTGAGCACGATGGCGAAAACCACGACCAGCATCGTGGCGATGACATACTGCGGCACGGCCTGGAAGAACCCGGTGAGCATGCCGAAGGAGACATCCAGCCACTTGCGGCGCCCGCCGCGGGTGAGGATGCCCACCACCATCCCGGCCGGGATCGAAAGCAAAAGGGTCACGATGATGCCCAGCAGGGCCAGTTCTGCCGTGAAGGGCAGCTTGGTGGCGATGATCGAGGATACAGATGTGCTGTACGCGAATGATTCGCCGAGGTTGCCCGTGAACAGGTTCCCCACGTACTGGAGGAACTGCAGGTGCAGGGGCTGGTTCAGCCCCAGGCTTTCCCTGATGGCTTCGATCTGTTCCGTGGTGGCGTCGGCGCCGGCGACTGCCACCGCCGGGTCGCCGGGGATGAGCGGGACCATGAAGAAGGTAACCACCACGAGGAGGATTACGGACAGCAGCACTCCGCCGGTGCGGCGCAGGCCGTAGCCAGCCCAGGGGGAGAGGTTGCGGAGCCCGCCCCGGGGGCCCTTTGTGGCCCCCGGGGGGTTGCTGAACAGGGCGCTTTCCCTGTTCAGCATGGTCGGTTCGGTCATGGTCCCTGGCCTTACTTAGTGATGCGCATGGTGGCGTAGTCGACGATGCCGGACGGCGCCTGGATGGAGAATCCTGCGCGCTGGGCAACGATCTGGGGTTCGCCCACGAAGGGGACAATGTCGTTGTCCTCGAGAATGCTGATCTGCGCGCGCTCGTAGGCTTCGCACCGCTTGTCCTGGTCCGTTGCGGACTGTGCGGTGGCGATGTCGGCCAGGATATCGGCGTTCTCGCCGCCACCGATGTTGCGGCCGCCCTTCTCGGTGGGGACGCCGGCGATCCGGGTCAGGGACGCGGCCACTGTGCCTACGAAGTTCGCGTCGCCCTGGATGGTCAGGTCCCAGGTCTCCGGCTTGGTCTGGGTCATGGTGGCCCAGGTGCCGTTGTCCACCAGGCTTAGGTTGACCGTGGCGCCGGCTGCCCTGAGGGCTTCCTGGACGTAGGTGCTGCCTGCACCGTTGGGGCCGATGCTGGTGGTGCCCACCATCTTGAAGGTCTTCCCGGCGAGCACTGCCTTGGCAGCATCGGCGTCTTCCTTCGTGAAGTGCGAGTTGTCCTCGAGGGCGCAGGCCACGGTGGGGGCGACGATTGAGGTGTAGGGGATTCCCTTGTTGGCGTAGGCTGCGGCATTGAACGCCTGCTGGTTCATCAGCTGGGCCACGGCCTTGCGCAGGGCGGGGTCCGTAAATGGGCTGCCTTCGCGCTGGTTGAAGAGCAGGAAGATCCCGGCGAAGGGCACCGTGGTGACGGCGTAGTCCTTGTTCCCTTCGAAGCGGGCAGTGTCCGCCGGAGCGATGTCCGAGACGTCCATCTCACCGGTGAGGAGCTGGTTGGCCACGGTGGTCTTGTTGACGCCGGGGAAAAAGCGCACGGTCTTGGCCGGCGTTCCCTCAAGCGGCTTGGACCACTTCGGCCAGGCCTCATAGTCCTCACGGAGAGTCATGTCGTAGCTGACGCCGTGGCTCGCCTTCGTCAGGGTGTACGGCCCGGAGAAGGCTGCCTGCACGGATCCCTTGGCAAGGCCTTCAAGGTCCGCGAGGCCGGCGGGGCAGATGATTCCGGTCTGGGCCAGGGTCAGCCCGCCGATGAGTTCGGACCAGGGCTGGGCCAGCTTGACCGCCACGGTGCCCGCAGCGTCGTCGGCCGTGATGGTGGGCTGGCCCGGTCCGAAGACCAGCCTGGCGAAGTTGTTTTTGGTGGCGGGATCAGCGAAGTAGGTAAGGGAGTTGGCCACGATGGTGGGGGTAATGACCGTGCCGTCGGCGCAGGTTGCGTCTTTGCGGATGGTCAGTGCGGCGTCCGTGGCTGTGGCGGTCCACTCGGTGGCCAGGCCGCCGATGAACTTGCCGTCAGCGTCGCGGCGCACCACGGTGTCGAAGAGGAAACGGGCTACTTCGTAGTCGTCCTTGGCGTTGGCCTTGGCTGCGTTGAACGTGGTGGGATCCGAATTCAGGGCGGTGCGGATGGTGTCCGTGGCGGGGCCGGCGCTTCCGCCGGTCCCTGTGCTGGTACTGCCGCCGCCGGTGGTGCAGCCGGTCAGGAGCAACGCTGCTGCCGCCGCGGCTGCCGCCAGGGTGGTAAGTCTTCCGTGCATGGTGTGTCTCCTCGATACAACGGGAATCTGCGAGAAAGTTCGCGAATGAGAAGAGTTTCTCTTATTCGCCCAGCCAAGTCAACGGTTTTTTGTGAGCTGACACACGGCCGTAACCCGGCGCCGCCGCAATTTACCTGCTGGCAACAATCGCCCGACTTATTTGGGCCAATCCATCGGACCCTCTTGACGAATCGGATTTGAAACGCGAAACTTTTCTCATATGTGACAGCCGCCTCATCTGACTAGCCCCTTGCCGGCGGGGAGGGCGCAACCAACCGAACCAACCAAAGGTGACAACAATGGCAACAACACTCGAGCTCACGGTCCGCAAGGCCACCTGGACCCGGCTTCCCAAGGAACTCGTGGAAGCCTTCGCCGCCTTCCCCGTGTCCAACATCGGGGACGCCATGGAGCGGTTGGGAATAGTCGACGGCGGCATCAGCGCGGTCTGGGAAGGCGCCCACTGCGTCGGCTCGGCCCTCCCGGTACTCGGTGCGGCCGGCGACAATGCGGCGGTCATCGAGGCCCTCGGCTACATACAGCCCGGCGACGTGGTGGTCATTAACGGGTTCGGCCACGAACACCGTGCCCTGGTCGGTGAGCAGCTGTCGCAGCGCTTCGAGGCTGCCGGCGCCACCGGAGCCGTGATCGACGGCTACATCCGCGACCGCCACACCATCAGCGAGATCAAATTCCCCGTCTTCGCCCGCGGCGTCACCCCCGCCGGTCCCTTCAAGAACGGCCCCGGCGTCATCGGCGAACCGGTGGCGATCGGCGGGATCGTTTGCGCCGCCGGTGACGTCGTCGCCGCAGACGATGACGGCGTCGTTATCATCCCTGCGGCCCGTGCGGCCGAAATCCTGGAACGCGTTATCGCTGTTGCCGCCCACGAGGCCGAGATGACGGCCGAAATCACGCGCGAATACAGCTGACCCGGCGCTTCACCGCGCCAAGGACCAGCCCTAAACTAAGAGAGACCTAATGACTACTGCATCGACGGACTCAGTGGACCTGAATACCGCACAAATCAAGGTTGTCACCGCTGACGGCAAGATGGTGCGCAAGGCGACCCTCGCCGGCACCATGGGCTCCTTCGTGGAATGGTACGACTATGGCATTTACGGCCTGCTGACCACGTACCTGGCCATCAACATCATGGGGTCCAAGGATCTCGGATCCCTGCTCCTGACCAACGTCGGCTTCCTGGTCAGCTTCCTGGCCCGGCCCTTCGGCAGCGTGATCTGCGGCTTCCTGGGCGACAAGCTGGGCCGCAAGAACCTCCTGGCCGTCCTGCTGCTCCTGATCTCCGGCGCCACCGCCTGTATCGGCCTGATCCCCTCTTCCTCCGTGATCGGCTGGGCAGCCCCGGCGCTGCTGATCCTGTTCCGCATCCTGCAGGGCTTCTCCGCCGGCGGCGAAGTGGCGGGCGCCATGGCGTTCGTGGGCGAGTACGCGCACAACAAGCACCGCAACTTCTCCATGAGTTTCATCGCCGTGGGTTCCTTCTGCGCCCTCCTGTTCGGCAGTGCACTCTCCGCCACCCTTATCACCACCCTGGGCGACGCCACCATGGAATCCTGGGCCTGGCGCATCCCGTTCCTCTTCGCCCTTCCGCTCGGCTATGTGGGCTACTACATCCGCTCCAAGATGGAGGACACCCCGCATTTCGCCGCCCTGCGTGAACGCAACGAAGTAGAGCGCAACCCGCTGAAGGCTGTCTTCACCTCCAAGCGGCACCTGAAGGCCATTGTGCTGACCATCTTCCTGCCCGCACTGAACGGCCCCGGCTACTATCTCCTGTTCGCCTACATGCCCACCTACCTGAAGACCCAGCTGGGCACCGGCAACAACTTCACCATGGTGCAGGCGCTGATGGTGACGGCCGTCAGCCTCGTGGCCATCATCATCAGCATCCCGCTGATGGCCCGGCTCTCCGACCGGATTGGCCGCAAGCCCGTCCTCGCCGCCTCCGCCGTGCTGATGGCCCTGGTGTCCTACCCGATGTTCTCGATGATCACCACTGGCAACATGGCCCTGGCCTGCATCGCCACCGTGGTGATGGCGATCGCGTTTTCCGGCCATGCCGCCGTTGTGCACACCGTCCTGACGGAAATGTTCCCCACCACGGTCCGCTACAGCGCCTACAGCATCGGCTTCAGCATCAGCACCATCATCTTCGGCGGCAGCGCCCCGCTGGTGATGACCGAAATCATCAAGGCAACCGGCAACAGCATGGTCCCGGCCTACGCCGCGATGGGCACCGCCGTCATCACGCTCACGTCGGTCTACTTCCTGAAGGAAACGAAGGGCCAGCCGCTGGCCACCCATTAACAAAACACGTACGACGGCGGCCTGCCGCCATTGCCGGCAGGTCGCCGTGGCCGGACCGGAACCACCTCAACCAGAACCATTGGGAGTCACCTTGGGCATCAATTCAGTCGCCGTCGTTGCAGACCTCGGCGAGAGCTACGGAAATTACAGCATCGGTGACGATGAGGCCCTCCTGGGCCTGGTCACGGCGTCGAACATCGCCTGCGGCTTCCACGCCGGGGACCCGCGCGTTATGGACGCCACGGTGAAGTCGTGCGTGGAGCGAGGCATCGAGCTCGGCGCCCACCCCGGCTACCCCGACCTGGTGGGCTTCGGCCGGCGCCTGATCGAGGCCAGCGAAGAGGAAATCCGCACGGACGTCCTCTACCAGATCGGTGCCCTGGACGCGTTCGCCCGGATCCACGGCGGCAAGATCAGCCACGTGGCCCCGCACGGCCGGATGGGCAGCATTGCCCAGACGGACGCCAAGCACGCCCGGGCCATCACCGACGCCATCAAGGCCTACGACCCGTCTTACATCGTGATCTGCCAGAACGGCCTGCTGGCCGACGAATCCCGGAAGCGCGGCCTCGAAGTGGGCTACGTTTTCCTGGCGGACCGCGGCTACGGCGAGGACGGCATGCCCGTCTCCCGCAACACCGAAGGCGCCCTGCTGCACGACCCCGACGAGATCGGCCGCCGGGTTGTCCAGGTGGTGACCGAGGGAACGGTCCGCGCCGTCACCGGCAAGGTGGTTCCCCTGGGCCACGATGCCGACGTCGTCCTCCTCCACGGCGACCACCCGCAGGTCCTTGAGAGCGGCACCGCCCTCCGCGCGGCTCTGGAGAAGGCCGGGGTCAAGGCGGCCGGGCTGCAGGAAGTCCTTGCCGAGAAAGCCAAAGCGGCGGCCGCGGCCTGACCGCGGCCTCCATTGCCCCCGCCCCAGACCGCCGTCACACCACCGAGCAGGACATATGACCCCGCAACCACCGCCAGCCGCGAACCCCAGCCGGTCGCCCGGCCTTGAGGCGCACCCGTTTGGAGACTCAGCCCTGATGCTGGGCATCGCCGACGACGACCCCGAGGTCAGGCGGACCGGTGCCAGGCGGTTGCGGGACGTCCTGCTCGAGGTCCGGCCGTACGGGGTGCTGAACCTGGTGGCGGGCGCGGAATCGCTGCTGGTGGAGTTCGATTGCCTGGCGGTCAGCCACGGACAGCTCGCCCAGACGGTCAGGCTCGCAGTGGCCGGGCTGGGGCTGCAGGACGCCGGGCCGGCCCTGGGCGCGAGGGACTTTGTGGTCCCCATGGTGGTCAGCGACGAGTTTGCGCCCGACCTTCCCGGGGTGGCCGAGGAGCTGGGACTCAGCCAGGAAGCCACACTTGAAGCGCTCACCACGTCGGTGCTCACGATTAACCTGTTGGCGGCCGCGATGGCCCCAATGATGGCCGGGGTTCAGTTCCCGGGCCAGGTAAGCCGCTGCGCCGAACCCCGGACGGACGTTGCTCCGGGTTCGGTGATGGTGGCCGGCACCAGCGCCATCATCCAGCCGTTCCCGGGACCCACGGGCTGGAAGGTGATCGGCCGCACGCCCCTGACCGTCTGCGATATCCGCGAGGATCCGGCAACGTCCTACCGGCCGGGGGACAGGGTCACCTTCAAGGTCATACCGGAAAGCGGCTGGGCGGAGCTCGAAGGCCGGTTCCTCCGGCCCGTAGCGCCCGCAGACCAGCAGGAAGGCGGCAGGCGTGGCAGCGAAGCCTGAGCAGGCGGTCACCCTTTCGATCAGCGAGGCCGGCTGGCTGTCCACGTTCCAGGACCTGGGACGCGTGGACTCCGAGTTCATGGGCGTGCCCTGCGGGGGCGCCGCCGACCAGCATTCCGCGGCTGCAGCCAACATCCTTGTGGGCAACCGGCGCGGCGCCGCGCTGCTGGAAATCATGGGCGGACGCTTCGCGTTCACCCCGTCGCATGACATTTTCATCACCATCACCGGCACGCCGGCAGAAGTAACCGTCGGCGGGGTTCCGGTGCCCATGTGGCAGCCGGTCTGCGTGCCGGCCCGGACCAAGGTGGTCATCTCCAAGGCCACTGGAGGCATGCGCAACTACCTGGCCTTCAGCGGCGACCTGGACACTCCGCGGTTTATGGGCAGCGCTGCGCCGGAATCCCGGATGGGGTTTGCGCAGCGGATCGTCGCGGGCCAGCAGATAGCACTTGCCAGCCGGTACCGGGGCTTCAGCCAGCCCTACCTTGGCCAGCCGCTGTTCAGGCTGCCGGTACCGGTGCCCGACTTCAGCCCCGACGTCTGGACGGTTGAGGTGGTGGAAGGGCCGGAAACGGACAGGACCCCGGGCATCCGGGAGCTCCTGAGCAGCAGCATTTACACCGTGGGCGGCAAATCCGACCATGTGGGCCTCCGCCTGGACGGCCCGGTCATCCATCCCGAAGGGCTGGGTGAGATCGTGTCGCACGGCGTCCCGATCGGCGCTTTCGAGATCCCGCACGGCGACGAACTGATCATCCTGGGCCGCTCACGTACGCTGACCGCGGGCTACCCCATTGTGGCGGTGGCGACGAAGGCTTCGCTGCCGCTCCTGGGCCAAGCCAGCCCGGGCCGGAAGATGACCTTCCGCTGGGTCAGCCAGGAGGCCGCCGTCGAACGCTGGCGGGAGCAGCAGCGGCTGCTCGGCGCGCTGGCGGAGCGGGTGCACAACCTGTTCGCCGCCGTCGGGCTTCCCGTCGCGGAGGCCGCGGAGGCCGCGGATCCCGGCACGCCGTCCAGCACCCGCGCCGCCTGAAAAGGGTTGACGCCCCCAGTTTCAAATGAGAAACTATTCTCATATCCAATTTGGTTCTTGTTTTATCCGGTTTACCCGGTTGCCACTGCCGCGCTGCCTCCCGCAGCGTGCCGGACGAAAGAGATGCATCATGGAGCTTCTGAATGGCAAGGTTGCCATCATCACCGGCGCCGGCACCGGCATGGGCCGCGAAACGGCCAAGCTGCTGGCCGCCGAAGGTGCCACCGTGGTGCTGGTAGGGCGGCGGCAGGACGTGCTGGACAAACTCTCCAACGAGATTTCAGCAAGCGGCGGCAAGTCCTGCGTCCGCACCGCCGACATCGCCAGCAAGGCCGAGGTGGATGCCCTGGTGGACTGGATCCACCAAAACGTCGGCCTGGTGGACATTCTCATCAACAATGCCGGCAGCGCCAGCAAGGTCCTGAACGTGCGGTGGATCGCAGAAGAGGAATGGAACCAGGTCCTGGACGTGAACCTGAACGCCGTCTTCCTGCTCACCCAGGCGGTGCTGCCGGACATGCTCGGCCGCAACACCGGCTCCATCATCACCGTCTCCTCACTGGCGGCTGTGACCCCGAACCTGTTGGGCGGTGCAGCGTACGGCGCTGCCAAGGCGGCGGTCCGGAACTTCATGACGTACCTGCACACCACATTCCGCAACGAGGGGCTGCGTGCCGTGACCATCCTGCCGGGTGAGACCGCGACGCCCATCCTGGACAACCGGGCCCGCCCGCCGCGCCAGGAGGAACGGGACGCCATGGTCCAGCCGGAGGATGTGGCCCGGGCCATCCACCTGGTGGCAACACTGCCGCAGCGCACGGTGGTCCAGGAACTGGTCATCGCCCCCACCGTGCAGCGGGACACCTCTGGCGACATCGAGATCAGCCGCTGGACCGGCGCCCCCGCAACCGATCTCCCACAGGGCAGTAAATAGCGCAATCCCTAAACAAAACGCGGCCGGGACCCTTCCGCCGCCCCTGACTACTCTCTGCCTCCCTGTCTGAAAGGACACCGTCGTGACCACACCAGCAGCACCCAGTATCCTCAGCTTCCCTCCTTCCGACGCCGTCCAGCGCGTGCTCCGGACGTCGCTGCGCGTCCAGCAGCCGCAGTCCAGCGGAGACCTGGTGTCCCTGGCCATGGGCGAACCCGACTTTGATACCCCGCAGCAGGTCCGCGACGCCGCGGCGAAGGCCCTGCAGGACGGCTACACCCACTACTCGCCGCTGCTCGGCGAACCGGTCCTCCGCGACGAACTGGCCGTGCGGATCGGCGCCCTGCTGGGATCCGCTGTCAGCACCAACGATGTGCTGATCACCCAGGGCGGCACGGCAGGGCTGGCCGCCGCGATCCTTGGCACCGTCAACCCGGGCGACAAGGTAGTCATCCCGGATCCCACCTACTCCCTCTACGCAGACCTGGTCAGCATGGCCGGCGGCACGATCGTTCCGGTGCCCCTCGCCGGGAACCTGCACTGGGACCTGGAAGCGCTGGCGGGCGCCCTCGACGGGGCGAAGATGTTTGTCTTCTGCAACCCGTCCAACCCCACCGGAATTGTCCACTCCCGCGCGGAGCTCGAGGCACTGGCCCTGATGGTCGCCGGCACCGACATCCTGATCCTCTCCGATGAGGCCTACAGCGACCTGGTCTACACGCCTGAGCCGTTCACGTCCGCCCTGGAAATCGAGGGCCTCGCGGGCCGCACCATCTACTGCCAGACCTTCTCGAAGAGCTACGCCATGACCGGCTGGCGGGTGGGCTACCTGTGGGGTCCCGCGGACGTCATCGCCTCCGCAGCGAGGGTCCACAACACGTTCAATGGCTCCATGAACACAGCGGTCCAGCTGGCCGCGCTCACCGCCCTGCAGACCTGCGGGCCGGACATCGAGCGGATGCACGCCTCTTACGCGGCCCGCCGCGAGCTGATGTACAACGGCCTGAAGGACATCCAGGGGCTCACGGTCAGCTCACCGGAGGGCGCGTTCTACCTCTTCCCGAAGTACGACGCCGACCTGCCGGCCTCGGAAATGGTGGCGCACCTGCGCAACCACGGCGTGGCAGTCCGTCCCGGCAGCGAGTTCGGCCGCAACGGCGAATTCCACCTGCGGCTCTCCTACGCCGCCAGTGCCGAAGCCATCAACGCCGGCGTCGAACGGCTTGCGGCCGGCCTCGCCGACTTGAAGTAGCGCACTTGGCCACCACTGCCGCAGTTCCCGGACTGCGCAGCGACACGCTCCGCAACCGGAAGCTCATCATCCGTTCTGCCGGAAAACTGTTCGCCGAAGGCCACCAGGCCACCATGGCGGACATTGCCCGGGCCGCCGAGGTCTCGACCGCCACCGCGTACCGGCATTTTGCCTCCGTCGATGAGGTCCTGGCCCGCTTCCGGTTCGAGGTGGGCAGCGAACTGCTGGAGTTCAGCCAGCAGCAGCAGGCGACGGGGCTGGAGCTGCTGCGCCTTGTCAGCACCAAGTGGGTCACCCTGGTGGTGACCCACGGCCGCGCGATGGTCCACACCCGGTCCGGCGAAGGCTACCTGGCGCGGCTGCGTACAGGTGCCACGCACCTGACCGTCCAGGCTGACGCCCTGGGCGCGGCGCTTCGGGACACCTGCCTTGAACTCGGCGTGGATGACCCAGGCGATGAGGCCATGTTCCTGTGGAACGTTCTGTTCGATCCGCGCGAAATCTTCGACCTGATCGAGACGCTGGGATTGGGCCCCGAGGAGACCGCCCGGCGGCTGGCAGCCACGCTGGTGGGGGCCTTGAAGGGCTGGTGCGGCCCGATCGGCGGGCCGAGGCAATAAGCTTGGTACGCAACAGAAAGGGGCCCGGGAATGCGAAGCGATACCCAACGTAACCGCAGGGAACTGGTCAACGCGGCCGGTGCACTGTTTGCCGCCCGGCGGGGGACCATCAACATGACGGACATCGCCAAGCACGCCGAGATCTCCACGGCCACGGCATACCGGCATTTTGCGTCCGTTGAGGATGTCCTGGCCGAGTACCGCTTCAACGTGGGCCACAAGCTGCGGGACTACAGCTTGAAGCAGACCACCAGCGGCCTTGAGCTGCTCGAAGCGGTCAGCCGCAAATGGGTGGACCTGGTGGTCAAACACGGCGGGGCCATGCTCTACACGCGTTCGGGCGAGGGATACCTCGCCCGGCTCCGGACCGGGGCTTTCTACCTCACCGTCCAGGCCGAGGCACTGCAGCGCCCGCTGGAGGAAGCCTGCGCCGAGCTGGGACTGAGCCCGCTGGGGGACGAGGCAATGTTCCTCTGGAACATCCTGTTTGATCCCCGCGAAATCCTCGACCTGATCAACACCGTTGGCTTGAATAAGAAGCAAGCCACTGAGCGGCTGGTGGCCGCGCTTCGGGGCGCCCTGGTTGGCTGGGACGGGAACAAGTCCGCGGCCACGGACTGAACTGAACCCTGGGCCTAGTTCGCCAGCCGCACGCTCCGGAGGGTTATCCCGCGCATTTCGCGGCGGATCCTCTCGGGCGGAACGGCGGCCAGGGATGCGACTTCGAAGAGGTCCAGCTGGCCTGTCTTCAGCGCCATCACGGTAAGGGACCGGCGTCGTACTTCCAGCGCGCTCTTACGCTCGACGGCGGCAGCCAGGGCCTTCGTACAGCCGCGGATCGCTTCGAGGTGAGTCCCGGCCGGCCAGCCCGCCGGTTGCAGCTCCGTGTAGCCGGCGCCGATCCGCCGTCGAACGTCCACTTTGCCGACGCCCGCGGCGTCGGCGATTTTGGCCACCGATACGCCGTCGGCCAGGGCCTGGGCGACGGTGTCGTTCCGCAGCCTAAGGGCGCCGCGTACGCTGCTGTCCGCCTGCGCCACCTGCTGGCGGTTCAGTGCCAGTTCGTGGCGGAGCGTCTCCTGGTCGATGGGTTCGAACCGGCGGCGCCGGCCTGCCCGCAGCGGCTGGACGGCCACGCTAGTGCGTGTCCGCTTCCGGGGCCAGCACCCAAACCACCGCCGCGCCGCCAAAGGAAGGCATAAGGCTGCCCTCGAAGAACACCTGGCCTTTCTGTGCTTCGCCATTGGGGCTCCACCGGCCGCTGGCCGGGCAGTGCGTGCCGGTGACCGCCGTCATAGCCCGGAGGGGCCGGCAGCGCAGGGTGGGTGCTTTGACAGACTGGATCATTTTCTTTGCTCCTGATGCCTGGGGTGCGTCGTTATTGGTCGCGGAACGAGATGAGCACCTTGCCGGACCGGGTGGGGTCCTTGGCAAGGTCGAAGGCCGCCAGCGCCTCCGTAGAGGGGAATTCGTGGGTGACCACCGGGTCCACATACAGTGAGCCGTCCGCGAGGGCAGTAAGCACGTCGTCGATCTCGTTGTTGAAGCGGAACGAACCGAGGAGTTCCAGTTCACGGGTGATGGCCAGCGAGATCGGGACGGGCTGATCGCCGCTGGGCAGGAGCCCCACCATGACCACTTTGCCGCCGCGCATGGCGCCGCGGAGGGCGGAGGCCAGGCCGCGGTGGTTGCCGGAGGATTCCAGTACGACGTCGGCCTGAACCGCCTCGATCGCGTCGGCATCAGTGGCCAGAATGGTTCCCGTCGCGCCGACCGCCTTGGCGATCTGGAGGGGAGCTTCGTGCACGTCGACGGCGACGATTTCGGCTGCTCCGGCGCGCTTGGCCACTGCCACGATGAGGCTGCCGATCGGGCCGCTGCCGATGACGAGGACCCGCTTGCCGGTGAGGTCGCCTGCCTGGGAAACAGCGTGCCAGGCTACGCTTGCGGGTTCGGCGAGGGCGGCCGCGCGCAGCTGCAGCCCGGCAGGAAGCGGCCGGAGCATCCGGGCGGGCAGGACGGCATACCGGCTGAAGGCGCCCTGGGTATGCGGGACGCGGGCGGCGCTGCCCAGGTAGGTGCAGCCGGGGGAGAGGTTGGGCCTGTCGGCGGGATAGCGGACGCCGGCTCCGCCCGGCGTGGCGGGGTGGACGGCAACGTCGGTGCCTGCTGCCGGGCCCGAGCCGCCGGCAGCCGCCTGGACTACAGTGCCCACCACTTCGTGGCCCAGCACCAGTGGAGCACGCAGGATGGATTCGCCGGCCGCGCCGTGGAGCCAGTAGTGCAGGTCGGAGCCGCAGATGCCGCCATAGGCGATGTCCACTACGGCCTCGTGGGGTTCGGGTGCGGCATGCGCGAGGGCTTCGATCCGGAGGTCCCCGACGCCGTGGACGACGACGGCCGGGCCCGTTAACAGATTCGTTGTTGTAGTTGCCATGTCAAACCACCACTGTCATTCCGCCGTCGATGAAGATTGTTTGCCCGTTCACGTAGTTGGATGCGTCCGAGGCGAGCCAGGTGACCGGCCCGGACAGGTCATCCACGGTTCCCCAGCGGCCCGCCGGGGTCCGGCCCAGGATCCACGAGTTGAAAGCGGGGTCGTCGACGAGTGGCTGGGTCATTTCGGTGTGGATGTAGCCGGGGGCGATGCCGTTGATCTGCAGGCCCTGGCCCGCCCACTCGGCGGTCATGGCCCGGGTGAGGTTGCGCAGTCCGCCCTTCGCCGCGGTGTACGCGCCGATCGTGGGCCGGGCGAGGTCTGACTGGACGGAGCCGATGTTGATGATCTTGCCGCTCCGGCGCTCCAGCATCCGGCGGGCGGCTTCGCGGCCCACCAGGAAAGCGCTGGTCAGGTCGGTGGCGAGCACCCTGTTCCAGTCGGCGGCGTCAAGTTCCAGCAAGGCTACGCGGTGCTGGACACCGGCGTTGTTCACCAGGATGTCCAACGGACCGTAGGTGGCTTCGGCATCCGCTACTCCCGCGGCCACGGCAGCCTCGTCGGTGATGTCGAAGGAGACCGCACCCACCTTGTCCGCACCGAAGTTTCCAGCCAGCTCTTTCCTGGTGGCTTCCAGCCGGGCCGGGTCCAGGCCGTGGAGCACCACGGCCGCTCCTGCCCGGGCCAGGCCGCTCGCCAAGGCCTTTCCGATACCCCGGCTTGATCCCGTAATCAGGGCAGTTCGCCCGGTCAGGTCAAAGGGTGACGGATGGTCCATGGAAGTGCCTCTTCTCGACGTTCACTGCGGATCTTGCGGTGCTTCAGCGCACCCCTCGAGCCTACGGCGGGGCTGATCCAGAGTCAAGAACTATTTCTCATTTGCGAGACAATTATAGTTTCAAGGCGTCATGGTGGCATCTGGCCAGCTGACAGGGCGGACGACTGCCGAATGCGGGCTTGCCGGTGGGGAACGTTCCTAATGGCGTCCACGCGCCTGCACCAGCTTTCCGGTCAGCTTGACGCTGGCCCGGACGTCGCCGGTACGGCCCAACTGCGGGCAATCGCTTCGAGGGCAGCGTTGTAGGCTGCGGCCCAGTCCATGCCGGGCGGTCCAACCTGGGCAAGTTCCAGGCTGACCAGGCCATGAACCTGGCCCCATATTGCCGCAGCAACGATGTCGGCAGGTTCCTGGCGCCATCCGCCAGCCTGTTGTGCGGCAGTCACAGCTTCCTTGAGGGGTCCCATGGCATCGGTGGTGGTGTCCGGGCTGGGCAGGCACTCGGCGAAGGAGGCCAATGCGCCGCCGAACATCAGTCGGTACATTGCCGGATGACTCAGTGCCCAGTGCCTGTATGCGGTACCCAGCCCACGCAGCCCGCCCTCAAGCGCCGCCGCCTGGGAACTGCCGAAGGAGCGAAACGCCTCGTCCACAACCGCGGTGAGCAACTCGGATTTCCCGCCAAACAGCGAGTAGACGGCCGTCGTTGACGTTCCTGCTGCCGCTGCCACATCCCGCAACGTGACTTTTGCCGGGCCACTCCGGTCCACCAACTCGGCAGTGGCCAGCAGCAGCTCATTACGAAGGGAACTGGTATGCACCACAGGTCTTGCCATGCCCACAACTCTGCCATAACCTTGTTTCGTAACAACGTTACAAAACGAAAAATGGTCACTTTGGAAGGCGCATCATGGGGCAACACATCTATCCCGGCCGGTACACGGCTGACCCCGGGCAAGACTCGGTGACGGTTTTCCTGATTGGGATGCGTGCCAACCGCTGGTGGAAAATCGGCAAGGTTGCCCACGTTGCCGCGGCAATGCCACGCATGCTGCGCCACCTTGCCCGGAATCCTGACGCCGGCATGCTCGGGGTTGAACAATGGTTTGGGCGGACCACGATGATGGTCACCTATTGGCGGAGCCCCGACCACCTGCGGAAGTTCGCCGCAGACCGGGACGCCCCGCACCTGGAGCCCTGGCGGCACTTTATGAAGGAACTGTCCGGAAGCGGGGACATCGGAATCTGGCACGAAACGTACCAGGCCCCGGCGAGCGGGATTGAGACGATCTACAGCGGAATGCCGCTCTTCGGGCTGGCGAAAGCCACCGCACAGGTCCCGATCGGTAAGGGAACGCACACAGCCAAGCAAAGAATGGGTCATTCAGCAGGCGCTGCCTGATCGGCAGGTGGATCCACCTGCCGGGATCCGAGTGGCGGAATCGCCGGTGGGAATTCCGGCGCCCTGGTTCGGGAAGCCACTGAGCGGATAATGCGGGCAAGCTCTTTCGGGCGGCTCCACATGGGCCAATGCCCCGTTGGAAGGTCGATGACGTCCAAGTGTTCGATGTTCTTGACTTCTGCAAACATGGGGTGGCCGGTCCGTGCCAGATCGAGCACCTTCGCACCCGGAATCGAGCAGCACACCAGGGTGGTGTGGACCTTGCGGCGGGCCTCGTTCGTGAGCTCGACTGGCTGGCGGAGCACTGGCCCGGGTTCAGGGACAGCCCGTGACCGGAATCGCGCCAGGACTTCCGAGCTCAGACCTTCGAGGCTCGCCTGCTGCGCGAGCACATCGAAGGGCGGCAGCGGAAACTCCTCCACGCTCTCCGGGAAATCCGAGGCAAAGGCACTTCCCGCCGCCACGGGGCCGGAGTCAACCCACACCACTGCGTGGATTACCTCCGGGCGCCGGTCAAGGACCATGCTGACGGGGGCATTCGCTCCGCTGTGCGCAACGAGCGTAACCGGTTGAGCCGCGGTGGCGCCGAGATTGGTGATGGCTTGCAGGATCGCCGTCGCCTGATCCTCGAGGGTCTTCGTTTTGCGTTCAGGATCGTTGCCGTCAAGGCCCGGCAGTGTCACGGCCGTCGCGCGGGACTGGTCAGCCTCGAGCTCCCTCAGTACTTCATCCCACGCCCATGCACCAAGCCAGTGGCCGGCGATAAGAACAATGTTCGTGCTGTTTGCAGTCGGTGTCATGGCACAACCCTCGCAGGCGGTACGGACAAGGGTATGTCACTATTTGTGTCATGAATTGGACCAGGTTTGAACCGTGAAGCGTGTGGAGCGCCTTCTTGCTTTGTCCGAGATGCTGCGCCGCAGCGGCAAGCGCGGCATTTCGGGCGAACGGCTGGCGAGGGAGCTCGAGGTGTCCGTGCGCACCATTAAAAGGGACCTCGACTCGCTGGAAACCAGCGGTGTGCCGATTTGGGCGCGCCCCGGTCCGGGCGGTGGCTACGGATTGGCGGCAGGCGTCACCCTGCCGCCCGTCACTCTTTCCCCGTCCCAGGCCGTGGCGCTCATGGCGGCCGTTTCCGCCGCACGCGATGCCCCGTACGCAGACCTGGCAGCAGCAGGTAACCAAAAAATCCTGGACGTTCTTGATCCCGCCACCCGGATGCGGGCGGACAGGCTGGCCCGGCGCATCTGGGTCAACGCGGTCCCCTCATCCTCGCGGGCAACCAGGTCGGCTCTGGAGCAAGGGATGGCCGAGCAGCGGGTGATCCGCATCCGCTACACATCGGCGGAACACAGCACAACCACCCGCGACGTGGAACCGGTATTGTTCGCCTCCACCAACGGCCAGTGGTACCTCGTCGGGTGGTGCCGGCTTCGCGACGCGATACGGTGGTTCACCGTTTCGCGCATCGAGCGGGCCAGCGTCACCACCACCGCATGCACCGGCCACACCATCGAAGAGGTTGGCGAACCGCCGCTGAATGCCAAGCCGGTGAACACCCGGGGACATGGCTGACTCAAGTGCCGCCGTCGTGCTTTCAGGGCTTGTTATGCCCCGGCGCACTACCTGATTTGCCGTTGTTACCGGCGGCATCATTTCCGGCGCCACGTCCCGACGTGGCCGGGATGCGGTCCCGTTGCTGCGGTGCAGCGCCGTTGGACTCGAGTTCCGCGGCTGCAGGTACGGTGAGCGGAACGGCAGCCGGCGCGGGTGTTAAAGGTTCGACGGCGGGCAACGGTGCCGGGTCGGGGCTGCCTTCCGGGAGCGCTTCGGCCGTTGAATCAGCCGCGGCGGGTGTCAGGGATTGCAGGTCGGTCCGGACCAGCCGGATGGCTTCGGTGATTGCCCGGTAGTTTTCAAGCGTCATCCCGCTGCGAAGTGCTTCGTCAACTGCGGTCTTTTCGAGTTCTTCCACGTAGGCCAGGGCCGCCTGCTGATCATTGGCGGCTACCGCTTGCCGGACGTGCCCGAGGATTGTCAGGAGCCTATCGGATGATTCGATGGCGGATTGGAGTTGGTCGAGATGGAAGTCCAGGGGATTGTTTTGTGGTTGCATTGCGGGTGTTGCTGATGTGGTTTGTTGCTCGGTACCGCTGCCGCCCTGCGGCGTGGCTGCGGTGGCTCCGGCAACAAGAACTGCTGCCAGGCATACGGCAGCGATGGCCCTGCGGCGCCTCGTCCGCGGTGCCGGTAATGGTTCCGGTGAGCCCGTGGGGGCACGATCCGGTCGTGGTGGCAGTAGCGGGGTTTGCGGAGCTGTAGGGGTTCCGCCCGCCAGAGCCAGGCGCCGCAGGGAAATGGTGGCCTGGGCGGCGTCCGGCCGGTCCCGGGGATGCCGGGAGGTCATCGCAGCCAGCAGTGCCGCCCAATCCGGACTGATGCCCGTGGGGATGGCCGGGTCGCGGTTGAGGCGGGCAACACCGGACTCGATCGGGGTGCCGGGAAACTCCACATAGCCGGTGAGGCACTCAAGAAGGACCAGGCCCAATGAGTAGACGTCGCTAGCGCCCGTCAGTTCTCCGCCGAGGGCCTGCTCGGGGCTGAGATACGCTGCGGTCCCGACGGTCCGGCCGGTGCCGGTCAGCCGGTTTTCCTCCATCACGCGGGCAATGCCGAAATCCGCGAGCTTGGCCCGCCAGCACTTGCCCAACGCTCCATTGCCGGGCTGGTAAAGCAGGATGTTGCCGGGTTTGATGTCCCGATGGATCACGCCGCGGTGGTGGACATATGACAACGCCGAGGCCAGGTCTGCTCCCACGCGGGCAATATCCTCCGGTTCCAAGGCGCCCTCGCGCAGCTGCCGGCGAAGGTCGGGACCGGAGACATACTCCATCACCACGTAGCTGCGGTTCGCGACGGCGTCGCTGCCGGCGTCGAACAACGTCACCAGCCCTGGGTGGGCCAGGGAAGCGAGGATCCGTATCTCAGCGTCCTGACGGGCGAGCAGTTCAGGATCCCCGCCGTCGCGGGTGAAGACTTTCAGGGCCACCTCCCGCCCCAGCGACTCGTCCACGCCCCTGTACACCGCGGCGGCAGCCCCCCGGCCCACCAGCTCGCGCAACCGGAACCGGCCGCCCAGCAACTGCCTGCTGTCGGTTGGTGGCATCACACCTGTCAAGGGATCTCCGTATAACAATGCCGGCGTGCGCAGGCCCGGGCGTTGTCGCGTTCGATGGTCTGGGTTCCCGGAGAAGCCTGAGGACTGGCCTTAGGCGGTGGCAGCAGTTGGTACTGGCGCCTGCTTCGGGGATCATCTCAATTCCGGCAGCACCCGCCAAGAAGGAAGGCTACTTATTAATTACAGACTATCAGCCGGGGGAGACTGGTGTGGGGTGCTGGCAGAAGTACCCCAGGTGCCGGCCCTGACGGGCATCATTAGCGCAGCCTTTGGTGGTCAGGAAATCTTCGGCCGTAGCCTCACTGCGATGCGCTCCAGTGCGTCGTTGACGGGAGCCAAGGTTGCGGGCAGGTTCAGGAAACCATGAAGCATTCCCTGAACAGTGACCTGCTTGACATCAACACCGCGGGCTGCGAGCAAGGCGCTGAATGCTTCGCCTGAGGCTCGCAACTCGTCGTATTCGGCATTCAGTACCAG
The DNA here is from genome assembly GCF_001424565.1 of Arthrobacter sp. Leaf141. GTDB lineage: Bacteria > Actinomycetota > Actinomycetes > Actinomycetales > Micrococcaceae > Arthrobacter. The sequence continues at coordinate 43,599 of NZ_LMOL01000040.1, read as the reverse complement.
TGTTGGCCCGAGGCCGGCCAGTTCTGCGTTGGCGGGCATCGCGTATCCCGAAATGGGAACGCCGCTTGAAGATCCCACGTAGTTCTCTGTTGCCGACCGGATCATCTGCGGTGTCAGCCTCATGGCATCCGGCAGTTCCGTCAATGCGCGCCGGAGTGACTCCGAAGGATGAGGAGGTTCGGCGTGCATCATCGGATAGACCAGCACCAGCTGGTCCGGCACCCATCCGTCCTCGTCCCGGAGCCGCAGCGCGGCGGCAGCGGCCAGATTTGCACCAGCGCTGACGCCACCCGCAGAAACCGATGTGATGCCCAACTCCAGCATGTTTGCCTGCACCCACCGGATAGCGGCAACGACGTCGTCAAGGGGTACCGGGTACTGCACACCGTTGACGGCCAGCCGGTAGTCCACACTCACGATTGTTGCCGACGCCCGCTGAACCAACTGCCGGGCAGTCCAGTCGGCCTCTTTCGTGTCCAGATCTCCGAACTGGAAGGCTCCGCCGTGCATCCACACCAAAGCGTGCGGGGAATCGGCTTCCTTGTTCGGTTCTACAGGGGTGTAAATGCGCAGCGGTACCGGGCCATGCGGGCCGGGCACTGACACCATACGGGTGGCGGCAGCCGGCGGGGGAGGAGCGTCCGGGTAGGCATCAAATGCTTCCATCTGTGCCCTCATGAGCGGCTCGCTAAGGCCTGCTTCCAGGGACGGAATGCCCGCCAGCAAGGGCAGCCGGACGGCGATGTCGGGGTGAAACGGCACTGGGTTCCTTTCGAGGTTAACGGCCTTCAGCTGGCGGTGATGAGGAGCCGGACCCTCACGGCAGTGATGTGCTTATCTGAAAGGATCTCAAGTCGCTCGTCCCCATTGATGAATCGTCCCTCCCGCAACCCCGCATCGGTCACCACCAACTCCCTCACCGAATCCAGCTCAACGTCACAGCCGGGCTTGTGGAAGTCCACTTGCGCCCCCTGGCCCACAACGATGAACTCCGCGGGGTTGATCGCCAGCACCATCCCGAAAGGACGGACGTCTCCTGGTGTAGGGCCGTGGGTGGCGGCAACCGTTTCTTCCGCGAGTTCCGGGGCCGGCGGAACCCGCACGCCTGCGTCCAGGAGCATACCCTCGAGGAGCTTCCTGGAATTCCGAACAGTAATTGTCGTACCCACCAGGTCGTTGCTGAAGGATTCCTCGTCCTGTTCAAGGGCGAACCCAAAAATTCGACCGTCTCGCTGCGCGTCCACTATCTCGGGAGTAAGGCAGTTAATGATGTTGCACGCTGTGCTGAATTGGTTGCCTTCCCTGCCCTCCTCCACCCCGAAGACGCTGTAGCCGAAACCTCCAAAGCCGCCAATTGCCAAAAACGCATCCCCGGCGCGGAAACGTGCTTCAGGAATGAACAAGGGGTTCGAATCCGAGGCGTACTGGCGCATGACTTCTGCCGTGTTGGGAACATAGATATCCGGCGCCAGGAAGTCGATGGCCGGCGCCGCGGCCCTCCATACCGGGATCATGCCGGCCGTCGGCCCACCACTTGGGTATTGGCCGGGGAGGTCCTGCCCACGTTGTGGCCCGATCCAGGCGTTGGCGTAAGCGGGGAGCGGCAGTACCTCTTTTCCCGCAGCCGCCAAACCGCCCACAAAGGATGCGAACCCCCACGCCATAAAAGTTTCCTCAGCAAGGGGGTTGTCATCGCCGAAGTGGTCCCCCCAACTCATGGTGCGGTCCGGATTCGTGCCGAGAGCCTGCACAAACCCAAGGGCGAAGGAATCCGGTTCCTCGGAAACCGCAGTAATCAACTGCTGTGGGAGGGGTGCATTCCAAGCGGCTTCCGCCACTGCGCTGTGGTCCCTTCCTGCGCCCAGCAGTCCCACTTCATTCTCAACCTGGACCATGATGACCGTATGGTCTGGATCGATCAGGGCGACGTGCTTCAACAAGGCAGCGTAGGCAGTCCGGTCCGCTTCGAAAAGATTGTCCGAGAAGACGGACAGGCTTGGCCGCGGCATTGATCCGGGATAGGAGAAGGGGGTCTTCAGAGGTTTGGTGCCCCTGTCCGCGCGTGGAAACCGTTGGCGATCGGCGCGGACCCAGCTGGGGGCATAGGTGGAGGAAGCGTTCTTGAATGCGCCAAACCAGATCATCACCAGGCGGACTCCCGCGGACCGGGCGTCTTCCAACAATCCGTCCACGATCGAAAAGTCGAGGTGCCCCTCGACCGGTTCCACTTGTTCCCATGACACAGGAGCGATGACAGTATTGATCCCCGCCTTTACCAGCTTGTCCCAGATGGGCGACATGTAATTCCGGTTCGAAGCACTCGAATTGTGCAGCTCGCCTCCAACGCAGAGGAATGGCCTGTCTTCAACGATGAGCCGGGTGTGGTTGCCTGTCCGCTCGAGCCGCGGGAAGTTCTGGTGTGGCATGGTAATGGTCCTCATTGCTTGTTGGGCGTGGTTTCGGTGTCTTAGGAGGAAGGGGGAGTGACCTTCAGCCTGAATTCCTGGAAGGACAGACCGTCGCCGACCCGGATCCGGAATTCGCCTGGCTCCACGATGTAACCGGCCTGGGCATCGTTGGTCCAGAATCCCAGGTCATCGAAGCCGACGGTCAGTGTTACCCGCCGCTCTTCGCCAGCCGGCACGAACACGCGGTGGAAGCCCCGCAACTGCCTGACAGGCCGGGTCACACTTGCCAGAAGGTCAGAGACATACAACTGGACAACTTCATCCCCGTCCCTCGTTCCGGTGTTGCGAACGATCGTGGTGAAAGAAAGCCTTGTTCCAGCTCTGAGCCCGTCCAAGGCGACCGACAGTGCCTGGTCCTGCGATGATTCCAGCTCAAAGGAGGTGTAGCTGAGCCCGTAGCCGAAACCGAACTGCGGCCCCAGCTCCAAGTCCAGATACTTCGACTTGAAGTAATCATCGGTGTTGTTGGGGCCGGTCAGTCCAACGTCCGGCCGCTGGTGGGCAAGGGATCCTCCTGTGCGGGCGGGCCTCCCGGTTGACTCGTGGTTGTAGTAGATGGGTACCTGACCCACCGAACGCGGAAAGGACATGGGCAGCTTGCCGCCGGGGTTGACAATGCCGGTGAGGACGTCAGAGATCGCTTTTCCCGCCTCAGTGCCCAGGTGCCATGCCACCAGGAGGGCAGGACACTGATCAATCCATTCGCTGACCACCAGCGGCCGGCCTGTCATGAGCACTACGGCAAAAGGGGTGCCTGAACCAGCAATGGCCCTGATCAGTTCTTCCTGGTCTCCGGGGAGGTTCAATGAACTTCGTGAGCTTGCCTCCCCGGAGAGGGTACTGGGTTCCCCTACGGCCACAATCACAAGATCCGCTTCCGCCGCGGCGGCAGCGGCTTCAGCCTGGAGGCCAGGATCGGAGTCAAAAAAGGTGGCGCCGGGAAGTGCCGTCACCACAGAGCCAGGCAGGGCCGCGGTGAGGGATTCGACAATTGAGGTGGTGGTGGGCGAGGCGAAATACTGTACCCAGGCGCCGAGGTGGTCCTTGCTTTCAGCATAGGGACCCACCACCAGAACGCGTTGTCCCCGTGGCTTCAGCGGCAGGACGGCTGCCTCGTTCTTCAGCAGGACAGCGCAGCGTGCGGCAGTGGCCCTTGCCGCTGACAGCGAGGCTTCATCAGGGCCGGTAGCGGCTGCCGACTCGTCCACATAAGGGTTTTCGAACAGGCCCAGTGCCTGCTTAAGACGGAGCACACGAAGTACGGCGTCGTCCAGGCGTGCAGGGTCCAGCACGCCCTCACGGATGATGGGTTCATTTCCGCTGAGCAAAGAGCCGCCCATTTCGACGTCGAGCCCTGCTGACAGAGCCAACCGCCCGGCGTCGGACGCGTTGGCGGCGACGCCATGCTCCACAAGTTCTCCCACCCCACCGGCATCTGCGACGACGATGCCGTTATGTCCCCACTCATTCTTGAGGACATCGGTGAGCATCTCCCGGTTGGCGTGCATGGGCACGCCGGAGACTGCGTTGAAGCTTGCCATCACGCTGGCGACCCCTGCTGTGACCGCCACCTTGAAGGGCTCCAGGTAGATGTTGCGAAGCCGTTGGATGGAAATGTCTGTGCTGTTGTAATCGCGGCCTCCCTCAGCGGCACTGTAGCCAACAAAGTGCTTGGCGCAGGCGGCGATAGACGTGCGCGAGGAGAGGTCATCGCCTTGGTAGCCGCGGATCTTGGCCTCCCCGAAGACGGCGTTGAGGTATGGGTCCTCACCGAACCCTTCCACCACGCGTCCCCAGCGCGGGTCCCGGGACACATCGATCATGGGCGAGAAGGTCCAGTTGACTCCGGTGGACCGGGCTTCCCTGGCTGAGAGGCGGGCATCGGCCGCCGCCACCTCCGTGTCGAAGCTGGCGGCTTGTGCCAGGGGAGTGGGGAAGATGGTGAATTGGCCGTGGACTACGTCGAGGCCGATCAGGAGGGGGATGCCGTGTGGGCTTTCCTCAACTGCGGTCCGCTGAAGTGCATTGGTGGCCTTCGCCGTTGCAGGCCAGAAAAGGGCACCGGCACCGTTACGGGCAAGGGCGCCCGCTTCGGTGGAGTCCGGCCGCCAGACGATCTGGAGCTGAGCCAGCTTCTCTGCATAGGTCATGGCTGCCAGGATCTGCTCCGGAGTTGACAGTGGTTTCAACTGAGTGTTCCTTCCAGGGTTGCTGTCCGGGCCTGGTTGACGCGGACTTCGCCTCGTATCAGGTCAAGCGTTCGCATGATGGCGAGGGTGTCGCTCAGTGGCATCACGGAGCTCTGCAACCTGCCGGTTTCAATAAGGCGGTGAAACTCGAGAATTTCGTATTTGAGCCCGCCGCCGATTATGGGCGCCCGGATGATGTGGGGCTCCATCGTTCCGGGCCCCGACGGGTTGTAGCGTGAAACGGCCAGCCCGTTTGGACAATGGTGCGGGGCCTGCAACTGGATGTAGCCTTCCGTTCCCAGTATCCGTGCGTCGTTGGGCAGAACTGTTCGTATGGAGGAGCTGATGGTTCCGGTGCCCCCGTCACCGAAAAGCAGGAGCGCCGTTGTGTCCAGGTCCACACCGCTGGAACTGATGCTGCCGAACGCGGCGACGGTTGGCTCGCTGCCGAGGAGCCAGTGCGAGAGCTGAACGGGATACACGCCAAGCTCCAGGACGCTTCCTCCGCCCAGCGCGGGGTCATAGAGTGCTGGCCGTGCGCCCGGACCTGACTCCGGTATCGGGAAACCGAAGGACGCTTCGACTTTCCGCACCTCGCCGATGGCACCGTCATCCACCAGACGCTTCAGCTCAACGTAGGCGGGAAGGAACCTGGACCACATGGCCTCCATCAGGACCGCGCCCTTGCTTTGGGCGGTTCGAGCCAGGTCGAGGGCCTCGGCGTGGTTGGAAGTAAAGGGTTTTTCGACCAGGACGTGTTTGCCCGCCTCCAGGAAGAGCTTTGCGTGCTCGTGATGCAGTCCTGCCGGCGTGGAAAGGTAGACGGCGTCTATCCCGTCGTCACTGGCAAGGTCCTGGAACGACAGGAGTTGTTTGGGTATGTCGAAGTCGGAACAGAACTTGCCCGAGGCTGCGACGGTACGGGACGCGGCAGCGGCGATCGAGGCACCGGGTACTTCACCTATTGCCCGTACGAATTCCCTGGCAATTGTTCCCGTGCCTGCAAGCCCCCACCTGACGGCTGGTGCAGTCACTTCGTCCCCAAAGCCGGAGACGGCGCCTTGAGTATCCGGGCCAGGAACTCGATTGCCGTGCCAACGTGGACTTCAGGATCGCCCGCGTAGAAGACATGGTGAAGTCCAGGAACAGTAATCAGGTGTACGTCTGCGTTCACTTGTTCGAGGGCCCGAGCCAGCTGCTGACTTTGGCTGACTGGTACCAGCCGGTCCGCCTCCCCGTGGATGAGGAGCATCGGGGGTGCGTCGGAACGGACATAGGACACCGGGGACATCTGCCGGAGCCCTTCCTCATACGGCCAGGGTGATCCTTCGAGAATCATTTCGATCGGAGATGGAAGCCGGACACCTTCGGCCAGGGACTCAGAGAACGACGGCATCGCGACAGCATCCGTTATGGGATAGAAGCACACAGCGGCGCTGACATGGCTCGGCACATCGGTGGCTCCGACATTCCCCTCAAGTTCAGGGTCGTTGACGAGGGCCACGAGCGCCGCGAGGTGCCCGCCGGAGGATTCGCCCCAGACCGCGATGCGGTCGGGATCGATGCCGAGTTGGGGTGCGAACGTCCGCAGGTAGCGGACGGCGGCTTTCGAGTCGTGCAGTTGCGCTGGGAAGGGCGCTTCGCGCGAATGCCGGTAGTCGATGGTTGCTACGGCCATGCCAGCGTCGATTGCCGATTGGAAGACGAGGTTGGGGTCCCAGTCGCCGGGGGGTTGGCTCCGCGCACCGAAAATCCATGCGCCGCCGTGGATCCAGACGACCAGCGGCGCAGGGGCGGAGGCGTCCGCTGGCAGGTAGAGGTCGAGTTCCAGGGCCCGGTAGCCGTCGATAGAGGCATAGATCAGCCCTCTGTGGGCGACCGCGTTGCGCGGCGGGTCCACCAGTGCCTCCGGTGGAAGGAACGCTGGGAGGAAATCGGCGGTAATTTCGTTGGGCATAATTAATCCTCTGCTTGCAGTACAAGATTGGCAGGGTTGGCCTGGGTATCGGGATCGGCAGTGTCCTCTGCGGGGGCGCTGGCTTCATCCGAAAGGCGTCCGTCGGGCAGCATTAACGCCGCAATGAATCCCAGAAGGTAGACCCCGGCCAGTGCCAGGAAAACGGGGGAAAACACGTTGTGGTAGATCGCGGCGATTTCTGCCTGCAAGGCCGGGCCGGCGGCGTGGACCACAGCAGGTGTGAGGGTGCGGGAATCGAGTCCGGCTGGCAACAGGGACGCGACGCCGAACCCCACCACGCCGCCCACTACGGCTGAGCCGATGGTGGATCCGACCTGGCCGCTCAGCCCGGCGGTTGCGGTGGCGGTGCCGAGTTCACTGCGGGGTGCAGCGCTTTGCACGATGGCAATGGCGAGGCTCATGAACGCTCCCGTGCCGAGGCCGACGACCGCCATGATCAGCGCCGGGAGCCACAGCGGCACACCCTCCGGGAGCAAAGACATGGCTCCGAGCCCGAGTGCTCCCATCACCGTGCCGACGATCGGAAACACGCGGTAGCGGCCTGTCCGCGAAGCGAGCCAGCCCGTCACGAGGTTGCCCACCAACATTCCCAGCACGGTTGCGATGGGTACCAGTCCTGAGATGGTGGCACTGACGCCAAATGCCATTTGGAAATACGTTGGCAGGTACGCCGTAGCTGAGATGAGCCCTGCACCCATGACTGCTGAAAGTCCCACGCCTGCACTGAAGGTCCGGTTGCGGAACAGCTGAACCGGGATGATGGGGTTCTGTTGCCCCCGCTCGACGGCGACAAGTCCGCCCAGCGCCGCTGCGCCGGCTCCCACGGCTATCCACGCTGTTGAGCTTGCTGAACTGAACCACGCAACTGCCAGCACCACCGCCACAAGGACAGCGGTGAGCAGCAGTGCTCCAACGACGTCGAACCGTTTTCTGCCCGCTGGTTCGATGTGCGGAACGGCGATGACCGCCAGGAGAAGCGCGGCCAGCCCCACCGGGACGTTGATCCAAAAGACCCAGGGCCACCCCCAGTGGTCTGTGATCAGGCCCCCCAGGAGCGGCCCGATCAGAATCGCGACCGGAAAGGCGGCCCCGATGAGTGACAGGTACTGCGGACGCTGCCGCGGCGTGGTGACCTCGGCAACGATCGTCTGCGACATCAGTTGCAGACCCGCCGCGCTCATCCCCTGGACGACCCGCGCAACAACGAGCTGGGTCATGTCCTGCGCGAGGCCACACCCGAACGAGGCTGCAACAAATCCGACGAGCGCAATAAGAAAGACCATCCGCGGACCGACCCGGTCGCCCAGCCCTCCGAGGACCGGGAGCAGGACGGTACTGGCGAGTGTGTAACCCACCACCACCCAGCTCATGTGCTGGAGGGCTCCCAGTTCGCCGGCGACAGTTGCCAGTGATGTCGAAACGATGGTGTGGTCGAGGGCGCCAAGGAACGAGACCGCCAGGAGTGCTGCCATGAGGAGCCGGAGGCGGGCGGGAGAAACCGGGACCGTTCCGCTGTGGAGGGCTTGGGTCACAGCGTCCCGGCGATCTCGGCCTCCAGGCGATGCAGGAGAGCATGCTGCCGGCGCACCTGTTCGATGGATCGGTAAGGCAGTCGATCGCCCTCGTATTCGCTGGAAAGGTAACCCGACCATTCGTTCTTCTTCAGGGTTTGAAGGATCTCGCGCCAGGGTATCTGGCCGTCAACAAGGTCATCGTCGATGTCGAAGAACTTGGCCTGAATGAAGGACACGTAGGGGAGGACATCCACCAGGTCCGACATGGGAACGGCGAGGGGTTTACGCCAGCCTTCTTCCTGGGCTTCTTCGCTGAGGCCGTCGTGCTTGGCGGTGGTGATTGCCTTTTGGAAGATACCGGTGTCGATGAGCAGGCGGAAGTTCTTTGATCCGGTTCGCTCGATGAAAGCGATGTACTCGTCCACCACCGGGTGCTTGATGGGAGTGGGCGCATGGATTTCCGGGCAAATGATGAGATCCAGCTCGGCTGCGAGATCGAGGTTGCGCTCGATCACTTCCTCCCAGATCGGGTGGGGGCGCAGGTCCATGGACACCACACCGATCTTGGGGCGGATTGAGGTGAATCCAAGGCGATGGGCCAGGCGAAGGTCACGGGCCAGCATCCCGGTGCCCTCATCGGCGGTGAGGTCGCGGTCACGCCACATGCTCGAGTCGATCCACGACCCGTAGTTGGTGGGCTCCAGCTGGTATTTTTCGAGCAGCCCGTACCATTGGTCGATCCATGCCGTGGACGGTTCCGGATAGTTGGGCACATGACCTTCACCCAGGATCTCAATCCCGGTGGCGCCGATGTCAGCTATTTGTGCCATGGCGTCTTCGAGGGTGAGGACGGTGTTGATATCACCGGTGTAGCTGTAGAGGGAGACGCCGTACTTGAGGTTGCTCATGCGAGGACCGTGACCTTTCGCTGGGACGTGAAAATGGACGGTTGGAATTCAGCCGGAATGTAGGGTGCGTGCAGCGCAATATCAACGCGGACATCATGGACACCTACGGCCAGGCCACCTGCAAGCGGCACCATGACGGTGGCCACTTCATCGAGCTGCCAGCGGACATTGGTGGATTGGCGCAGTTCCTGGATGCTGAAAGTGCGTCCCTGGAGTGTCCAGCGGGGTACTTCCCGGGTCCATTCCTGACCGTCCACGGTGACAGCCACCCCATCGATGAGGCTTCCCCAGACGCCTCGGTAGTTGGGCATGCGCAGGGCTATCTCGAAACCGACAGTGTCGGCTCCTTCCTGGACGTTGCGAAAGCCCCGGCTTTGGATCAGTTCTCGTTCGAGGACCATTTTTTCCTCACTTCTCTGTGGACGTGGAGTTGATTGATTCTGCGATGTGGCGTGCACCGGCGACGGCCAGGGCCACCCCGGTCAACGTGGGGTTGCAGGCTGTAGGGGTGGGAATAACACCGTTTCCGGCAACGAACAACCCGCTGACGTCCCACACCTGTCCGGTGGGATCGCACACAGCGGTGCCGTCGTTGGATGTCCCCATCCGCAGGGTGCCTTGGTAGTGCAGTGAGGCGCCAGCAGGGAAGGTGAGCGGTTCATCGCCCAGTGGCTCGCCCAAGGACCGGGCAGCGGCAACCACTGATTGGCGCGCTGCGGACAGTGTCTGCTCGTCACGTTCGGTGAAGGTGTAGTGGATGTTCATTGCCGGCAGCCCATAGGCATCCGTGGTGTCTTCGGAGAAGACAACGCGGTCCGACGCTTGGAGGTCCTTGGCGCAGAACCACCCCAGCCCCACGATCGAACCAGGGATGACGTCCCCTGAAATGGGTACCGGCGACGCATCGAGTTGCATGACCTGTCCATGAAAGGGCTGCTCGTCGGTGAAGGGCACCCAGCTCACACCGCTTTGGGCGGTGATGGTGGTGTCGTGTGACGAGGCAGCGGGAACATCATCCGCGACGCCGGTCAACCGGACGGCGTGGACGATCTGAGGCTGGTCGTTCAGGTACCGGCCGAGTGCTTCGGGGCGGATACCGGACGCGAAGAGCAGCTGCGGACCGCGGAGGGCGTCGGCGGCAACGACGACGTACCGGGCCGCAATTTTGTGCTCGTCACCCGTCCTGTCGTCCCGCACCCGCACACCGCTGACCCGATCTCCGTCGGTCAGCACCCGAACCACCACGCTTTCGTCGAACAGGCGGGCCCGGGGGTTGTTCCGCGTCTCGTCACCGAACACCACGTCAGCTCCGGACCAAATGAAGCGGCCGTCGCCAGTGCGGCGGACCGCCAGCGGCATGGGCTGGACACGGCGGTCAGGTGCCCGGCCGCCGTCGAGCGCCGTCGCCAGGCGTGAGCGGACCAGGTCGGCCAGGGGAGCGTCAGCCAGGGCCTCCGCGCTGACGGAGAGTAGGCGTTCGGCCTCGCTCAGAAGCTCATCCATGTCCGGAAGGAACGCGATGCGCTCGCTGCCACCTGGACGCGGGCAGGCTCCGGTCCAGTGGGCCGCCATCCCGCCAACATTGCTGGAGAAGGCAAGACCCGGCAGTCCAGCCTCGCCGGGCTGCTGCCAACCGTCATCGAGCAGGAAGGTGCCGGGCCGGACCGGGCGGGCGACGTCGCGTGCGTACTCTGCGAGGTTCCCGCCGGTTGGCAGAGCGCTCACTTTTCCCTCCGAACGGCGCTGGGCAACTTCGCGGTCCTGCACACCAGCGATGTTTTTCACGTGGGAACCGGGCGGATCACTGATGGTCGGTCCGGCCTCGAAGATGGCAATGTTCGCCTGGGGGCTGAGTTCGGAAAGTATCCGTGCATAGGTGGCGCCGGCGGGGCCGCTGCCGATGATGGCGACGTCAACGGCGGCCGGATAAGGGCGCGCTGAAGGTACTGCTGTGGTGGTCATGCTGGTCTCCGGGAGTCTGTGGAAGGGAGGGCCTAATGCCCTGGTGGTTTGCTCAGCTGGCGGCTGTGGACAGTGCGGGTTGAGCGTCAAGAAAAAGTCGTCGTTCCCGGCGCCGTTCGGCCTGCAGCGCCGGGTTGGCGATAGGGGAGGCCAGGAGAAGCGCCTTGGTGTAGGCATGGTGCGGCTTGGCAATAACCTGTTCCGTGATGCCTGTTTCCACGATTTCTCCGCGTCGCATGACTGCCACGCGCTGGCTGATGTGCCGCACCACATCCAGATCGTGGGTGACGAACAGGAGCGAAACGCCGGTTTGCTCCTGTATGTCGGAGAACAGTTGGAGGACCCGCGCCTGGGTGGACAAGTCCAAGGCACTGACCGGCTCGTCACACACAATGAGCTTGGGATTCCTGCAGAGGGAACGGGCAATGGCGATGCGTTGCCGCTGGCCTCCGGAGAACTCGCGAGGGTAGCGGGTGCTGGCGTTGGCGGGCAGGTTGACTACATCGAGGAGCTCCCGGACCCGGCGTTGGGCATCAGACCGGGATGTGCCCGATACCTGCATCGGCTCAGACAGAATGTCGCTGATGGTCATGGACGGATTCAGGGAGGTGTAAGGGTCCTGAAAAACCACCTGAAGGTCGCTGCTCAGCGCCCTTCGCTCCTTCTTGCTGAGCTTGGTGATTGACCTGCCATCGAACCGGATATCGCCGCCGGTCACCGGGGCGAGACCAAGCACGGCACGGCCGATGGTTGATTTTCCAGAACCGGACTCGCCCACGAGTCCCAGGGTTTCGCCAGCCTTGATCTCAAGGCTGACACCCTGCAAGGCCCGAAACGACCGTTTTCGGCCCAAGCCGCCGCCAATCCTGTAGTCGACCGTCAGGTCAGAGATCCGCAGGAGGGGCTCTGATTCGGGCGAGGGGGTCTGGTTGACGGAAGTCATTGTGCACCTTCTGTCTCAGTGTCCATGTCAGAGCCGACGCGGTTGGCCGGTGTTTTCGCGGTTGAATCCAGCGCAGAGTCCAGGAGGAGCCGTGTGTATTCGTCCCGGGGGTTCGTGAACAGGTCATTCACGGCAGCTACCTCCACAATTTCTCCGTCGCGCATCACGGCCACTTGGTCGCAAAGATCCGCAACGACGCCGAAGTTGTGGGTCACCAGGACGACACCCATGCCGCGTTCGGCCTGGAGGCTGCGGATGAGGTCCAGCACGTCGGCCTGAACGGTGACGTCCAGGGCGGTGGTGGGTTCGTCGGCGATAAGAAGTTCCGGGTTGCAGGAGACTGCCCCGGCAATCAGCACGCGCTGCGCCATGCCGCCTGAGACCTGGTGCGGGTAGGAATTGAACACCCTCTCAGGATCAGGGATGCCCACACGGGCGAGGAGCTTGAGGGCTTCATCCCTTGCAGCCTTCGCCGGGATTCCCAGATGGTGCCGCATGGGTTCGGTGAGCTGGGACCCGATGCGGAACGCGGGATCGAGGTTGCTCATGGGCTCCTGGGGGATGTAGCCGATCCGGGCGCCACGCAGTCGATTGCGCTCCTTTGGACTCATGCCGAGCAGATCCACGCCCGCGAAACTGAGGGTGCCGGCAGTCATTTCGGCTTGCCCCGGCAGGAGGCCCAGCACCGAGAACGCGGTTTGCGATTTGCCCGAACCGGATTCCCCTACCAGGCCAAGGATCTGGCCCCGTTCCACTTTCAGGGAAATGCCTTTGACGACGTCGGACTTCTCACCGTTGGGGCGGGGGTAGGAAACCCTGAGGTCGTCGATGACCAGGAGTGCGTCGCTGGGATCCACAAGCACTTTCTGCATTGGCCGTGCAGGTTCAGGAGTTGTACTGGCGTGCTTTGCAGCTTTTACTTTCCGGGCGGGGCCGGCAGAGGATCCGTAGTTCGCCAGCGCGTCCCGGACGCCGTTACCAACCAAGGTGCAGGCCATGACCGTCAAGACCAGTGCAGCGCTTGGCCAGATGAGCAGTCCGGGTGCGTTGAAGATGTTTTGCGATGCGTCGTTGAGCATCAGGCCCCAGCTGGCTTTGTCGGACGAGCCAAGACCAAGGAAGGCGATGCCTGCTTCGATTCCGATGCCGGCACCTGCCAGCAGTGCCGCCTGGATGATGGTGGGGGTGATGACCACCGGAAGGATATGGCGAGCCATGATGCGGATATCGTTCAAGCCGGAGACCCGGGCTGCGTCCACGTACAGCTCCTCCCGCACTGCCCGGACCGAGCCGCGGATGAGAAGAAAAACCGACGGGGCGATCAGGATGCCGAACACCACCAGCGCAAGGGAGGTACTGCGTCCTACCCGGGCCAGCACTACAAGGAGCACAACTATTGCCGGCAGCGACAGCAGGGCGCCACTGATCCACATGCTGACGCCGTCGATCCAGCCCTGGCGGTAACCTGCCAGGAGCCCGGTAGGAACACCAATAAGCAGGCTCACTGCGATGACGATCGCGGCGCTGGAAAGGCTGGTTTGGGCGCCGTATACGAGGTTTGCCAGCACGTCGCGGCCCACTCCGTCTGCGCCCAGCGGATGCTCAGCTGTGAAGGGGGGTGCCAGGACATCAGCGAGGCGGGTGGCAGTGGGGTCGTAGGAGGAGATGAAGGGCGCGAGGACCGCCACCACAACGAGCAAGCCAAGGAACACGAGCGACATCACTGCGGCCGGTTCACGAAGGAACTTCTTGATCAGCCTGTCGCCCTGGGGTGCGGAGCTGACCACCTCCAGTGACTTGCGGGTGCCGGTGACAAGGTTATCGGTCATGAGACACGAACTTTCGGATTGATCCAGCCTTGTGCCAGATCGACGAGAAGATTGACGACGACGACGAGCACCACGGTGACCAGGACGATTCCGAGCACAACGGGCAGGTCACCTCGGCTGGCGGCGTTGTTTGCCTGTGTCCCGATCCCTGGGATATTAAAAACTTTCTCAACGATCACTGAACTTGAGATGGCCACAATGAACATCAGCGATACGGTTGTCAGCGTCGGTCCCGCTGCGTTCCGCAAAACATGCTTGACCACGATGCTCTGGTCAGGAAGACCACGACTGCGGAGTGTGCGGACAAAATCCTGCTGAAGCACGTCGATCACCGAACCGCGCACCTGCAACGCAATTGAGGCAAGTGATCCTACCGCCAGAGCGATAACCGGGAGGGTGATGGAGGCGAGCCAGCGGACAGGGGAGTCGTTGAACGACGTGAACCCCGTGGCGGGCAACATGCGGAGCTGCACTGCGAAGACCAGTGCCAGAACGAGTGCAACCAGGAACCCGGGTACAGCCTGGACAAAGGTCGAGATTGCTTGAAGGCCACGGTCAAGAGCGCCGCGTCGCACAGCCGCAATGATTCCGATGACAGTCCCAAAGAAACAAGCCAGGAGCAGCGAACCGACCACCATTGAGAGAGTCGGGGGGAGCGCCGCGCCGAGTAGTTCTCCGACTGGCTGGTTAGTGAACCAGGACCGGCCAAGGTCTCCTTGGACTGCAGACCCAAGCCACTCAAAGTACTGGGCGAAAAGCGGCTGATCCAGCCCGAGCTGCTGACGCTTTGCCTCAACCTGCTCGGCTGAAGCCACCGGACCAAGGACCTGGCGAACAGGATCCTGACCGGTGAGGTTCAGGAGAAAGAAAGTAGCTGTCGAGATGACAAACATGAGCACCAGTCCTGCGGCCAGGCGGCGAAGGATAAACATCAACACGGCAGCTCCTTTGGCTTCGGTGATGAAGGAACGAGGACTAGTTGGGCTGGCCGCAAATGGGCCAGCCCAACCAGGTCACTTGGACGGTGTGAAGCCCCAGATCGGGGGGACCGTCGCATAGCGCTGCGGTGTGACAGTGATATCGGCGTTGCCTGCAAAGACGTTGTCCGCCTGGATATACGGCGCAAACCATGCCTGGTCGACGAGGTAGGTATTGAGTTCCTTGAACGTTGCTGCCTGCGCCTCGCCGGTTTCGCCCTGTGCCTTGTTGACAAGATCAACAATGGTCTGGTCAGCAACGTGGAACGGGTTCCACAGTGACTGGGGCGTGAGTGCGAGCTGGGCGAAGTCCCACGGTCGGGGACTGTTGAGCCCGAAGATCGCTGCAGGGTATTTGCCAGCCAGCAGGTCCGAGATAAACGACTGGCCGTTGACAGGCTGATACTGGGGCTTAACTCCGATAGCTGTCAATGCCTCGGTCACCGCCGCCTGCTGGTCGGGGTAGACAGGTGATACATCAGGCATGGGGAGGTCGAACCCGTTGGGGTAGCCGGCCTCTGCGAGGAGTCGCTTGGCGGCGGCGACATCGAAGGGGTACTTCTTGTCCAGGTCAGGTACATACGCGTCGCTGGAACCGCTGAATACCTGGCTGGTCGCTTTTCCCTTGCCCCCAAAAACTTGGGTAAAAATTGCCTCGCGATCCAGTGCCATGTTGATGGCCTGGCGTACCTTGGGTTCTTTGAGCGCCGGGACGAGCGTTCCGTCGCGGTCAAACAAGTAAAGTCCGCTGGTGGTGTAGGCAGGGTTTGACTGGATCTTCAGGCCTGCAGACTCGAGGCTGGCCGAGTCTTTATCGGTGACCACAGCGAAGTCCGTTTCGCCCGCACGCAGCGCATTAAGGATTGCATTGTTGTCGTTGAAGACCGTGACTTCGATGGTGTCGAAGGGGAAATCTCCGGCGTTCCAGTAGTCAGCGTTTCTTGTGTAGGCGTATTTGATGCCGGCCTGGGACTTAGCGGCATCAAGGACGTACGGACCAGAACCGACAGGGGTGTTGTCCAGCTCGGGTGTTCCCAGCGCCTTGGGGCTCGCAAGTACACCTGCGGTGCCGCCCAAATTGGGTACGAGCGAGGGATCCGGGGCTGAGAGGGTAACTACGAGGTTAGTGGCGTCCTTCACCACGACATCTTGAATAAAGCGGAGTTGCCCGCCAGCTTCGCCTGTTCCCTTGCGAGCGGAGTCCAGATTCGCCTTCACAGCCTCTGCATCCAGGGAAGCGCCGTCGGTGAATTTGACCCCCTCCCGAATGGTCAGGGACAAGGCCGTCCGGGCTTCGTCATAGCTCCACTTCGTCACGATATTCTCGGTGGGCTCGCCCTCATTGTCGTTGCGGAACAAAGTGTCATACACCGGCTGGAGGAACATTGTCGTTGGCCCGGTACCAAAGTTTCCCGGTGAAAAAGATTCGGGGGTTCCGATGGCTGCGATGTCCAGCTCGGCGGTAGCGGCAGGATCATTTTGGGAAGCGCCGGTACAGGCGGTGAGCGCCAATACGGCCGTAACGGCGGCGGTGCCGATCATTTTGCGCATGTTTCTCCTAGACATGGCGGCGAACGCTCAGCTTTGAGTCGTTCGAATGATTCTCCGCGCGACGACGCAACGGAGGTGGATCAGTGGTGCGTTGTGGCGGGGTGAACGCCGGACGGGGTGCGGGGTACGCCTCGCTTCAGGGCCGGCAGTGTAACCGGCCCCGGAAGAAGGACGGGGATAACCGCTGCTGTGGGTGTTTTCATCTGGTGCTCCCCTCGTCGTTGAGGCTGTGTCCGCGTGTGAGCGCCGACACCCCTTGGGAAAACGATAATCCGGGCACCGGACGAAGTCAAGACTTAATCCGGTTTCCGGTTTATTCGGGCCTAACTTCCTGTGCCGCTATCCGAGGCGAGTTGAGGCGCGAAAGGAGGACAGAAAGATGCTGTTTGGAAAGCAGCTCCCCTATCGCCAGCTGGGCGGCACCAACGACTCCGCCCACTTGCTCATCGATTGCCGACAGTTCGACGATCAGGTCAGGGGCGGCCGCGGATGGCAGCCGGTCCAGGACGGCCTGCTGGATGGGCTTCAGGACGATGTCTTTTGCCCGGGCAATGCCACCGCCAACAACCAGCATGTGAGGGGCGAAGAAACTCACCAGTGTTGCGAGGCTGCTTCCGAGGAGTGCCGCTGTTCGGCTGAGTAGCTCCTTCGCGGCCGCATCTTCGTGCTCAGCGGCCAGCGTCACGTCATAGGCGCGAACACGTCCGGTCTCCTTGAGGACTTGCGCGAGGTAGGGGCTGCGTCCCGTTTCGGCCAGCATCAAGCCGTCCCGCTCAATCGCCCAACCGCTGGTGACTGCCTCAAGGCAGCCTGTGCGCCCGCACCTGCAGGCAACCACTCCGGCCTCGGGTACAGCTACATGGCCGATTGAGCCGGCCAGGCCATGGGAGCCACGGTAGAGCCTGCCGTCGGCAATGAGCGCCGCTCCAACTCCTGCTCCCGCGCCGAAGTACAGAAGATGTTTCGCTTGTGCAGCCCGCGGATTCCCTACAATTTCAGCCAGCGCCAGTAGGTTAATACGGTTGTCCACCCAGGCCGGAACCGGCCAGCGCGCAGTGAACTCTTCCCGTACTGGATAGTCACCCCACCCGGGCAGGACCGGTACTCCGACGGGCACGCCGGTGTCGAAATTTACAGGGGCGGGCAGGCCCACTCCTATACCCAGCATGGCGTTGTTGCCTTGCTCCTTGGTGACTTCCGCGATGATCGCGCTGGCGCGGGCGAGTACACGCTCGGGCCCCTCGCCAACGTCACACAGCTCCCTGTGCCTCGTGCCGAGCAGGGTGCCGGCGAGATCGGAAGCACTAACTACCAGTTCATTCGAGGCGATGTCCACGCCCACAACGAAGCCAGCCCCGGCATTGAGAGAAAGCAGCCGGGCCGTCCGCCCCCCTGTGGAGGGAGCGCGCCCTGGGGAGTGGACAAGCCCGATCTGTTCGAGTTCCGCTACTCGTTCCGCGACGACACTTCGACCCAGTCCTACCTGATCGGTAAGGGCGGCCTGCGTGATGCCATCCTGCCAGCGGATTGTCTCCAGCACCGATGCCAGTCCCGTGTATCGCTCTGCGGCCATTGATATTTCCTCCCTGCCATTCTGCGGCGACCATGCCACAGCAACGATCTGCATGAATCCACCTCAGTGGATGGTGGGTCTTCACAAACCATCATCTGTCAAAAAAGACTTCACACACCGAAGTCTAGGTACTTTTACCGACTATCGGATAAACTCTATGAAACTCATCACACAAGGAGGCGTCATGCGACGATCAATCAGTACGACCGAAGATGGCGTGCAGTACCGCGATCTCAACGGAAACGGAGTACTCGATCCGTACGAGGATCCGCGTATAGACGCTGAAACGCGCGCCAAAGACCTTCTCGGACGCCTGTCGATCGAGGAAAAGGTCGGGCTGCTCTTCAACACTGTGATGCATGTAAGCGATCCCGGTGACCACGATACGGCCGGCCCGTTTGGGCCGCAGTCCCCCCGGGATTTCGTGGTTGGGCAATTCATCAACCATTTCAACATCGGGCGCTTTCCTTCGGCGGAACACATGGCCCGGTGGCAGAACGCTATGCAGGAACTGGCCGAGCAAGCTCCCCACGGGATCCCGATCACTTTCGCTACCGATCCACGGCACGGTTTCGCGCAGAACGATGGCATGGTGTTCTCGACGGGTTCGTTCTCACAGTGGCCCGAACCGCTGGGTCTTGCGGCTATCGGTGATACTTCCGTGGTCAGTGACTTCGCCGAGACGGCCCGTAGCGAGTACGTCGCTGTGGGGCTCCGCGCAGCTATCCACCCGCAGATCGATCTGGCCTCGGATCCACGCTGGGCCCGTCAGCTTCAGAGCTTCAGCTCCGACCCCGACGTGACGTCGCTGTACGGTTCACTTCTCATATCCGGGCTGCAGGGCGAGACGCTGTCATCGACAAGCGTCGCCTGTACGGCGAAACACTTCCCCGGAGGCGGCGCCCAGGAAAACGGGGAAGACCCTCACTTCCCTCAAGGGAAAGCCCAGATTTACCCGGGGGGGAATTTTCATGAACACCTCGCGCCGTTCCGCGCGGCCATCGCCGCCGGCACAAGCGCCATCATGCCCTACTACTCGCTCGCGAAAGACCTTGTCATCGACGGCGTCGCGGTGGACGAGGTGGGTTTCGCGTACAACAAGTACCTGATCACGACACTTCTCCGCGAAGAGCTTGGTTTCGATGGTGTGGTACTCACGGACTGGCAGCTGGTCACCGACCTCGAAGTCTTTGGCTTGCCGTTTCCTGCAAAAGCTTGGGGTGTTGAGCATCTCAGTCGTATCGAGCGCGTGGAGAAGCTCTTTGATGCCGGTTCAGATCAGCTTGGTGGCGAGTCCTGCACAGACCTGGTCCTCGAACTGCTGACCAGCGGACGGCTATCCGAGGAGCGCCTGGACGCCTCCGCCCTGAGAGTGTTGCACGTCAAATTCGAACTTGGCCTGTTCGATAATCCGTACGTCGACGAGAACGAAGTTGCGGTCATTGTGGGCTCTGAGTCCTTCCGGACGGCTGGACACCGCGCCCAGGCGGAATCCGTTACGGTCCTTAAGAACCACGGAGTGCTGCCTCTGCGAGCGGATACCCGCGTCTACGTGGAAGGAGTCGACGCAACGGTCGTCGGCGACAGGGTGGTCATCGTCGATGACAAAAAGGACGCCGACGTGGCTCTTATCCGCATCACGGCGCCTTACGAGCCGCGCAACGAGTATTTCCTCGATGCCATGACGCACCAGGGAAGCCTCGACTTCCCGGACGAGGAGATCGAACGGGTGCAGGCAATCGCTGCAGAACTTCCCGTGATCCTGGACATCTATCTTGAGCGGGCCGCAATCCTTACCCCGTTCGATGACATCGCATCGGCCATCACCGCGAATTTCGGTGCATCTGACGCTGCCCTGTTCGATGCGTTGACTGGTGCCATCCCTCCGCGGGGCCGGCTGCCAATCGAGCTCCCTCGCTCCATGTCCGCCGTCGAAGCCTCCCATCCAGACGTACCCAACAACACTGAAGATCCGCTCTACCCCTATGGTGCGGGGCTCAGCCTGACGTGAGTAGCCACATGGACACCCCAGGCGCCGACGTGAATGAAGCAGCCGGAATGAAGGATTCGAGCGAAGTTCTCTGGAACGAGTTCGTTAGTCCTCCGGATTCGGCGCGGCCACGTGCCTGGTGGCACTGGATGGACGGAAATGTGGACCTCGAAGGCATCCGCGCGGACCTTCGCTGGCTCCATTCAGTGGGCGTCCGGGGCGTTCAGGCCTTCGACGGTGCGCTGGGTAATCCGCTTGTTGTGGAAGAGGCTGTGATCCCCGGCACCGAGCCGTGGCGGGAAGCGATTGCCGTTGCCGTGGAGACAGCCCACGGCCTCGGCCTGGACTTCACTGTTGCCACTTCTGCGGGGTGGAGCGCATCGGGAGCTCCGTGGGTGCAAAAGGCTGATGCCATGCGCAAGTTGGTGTGGTCGCAGACTGTGGTCGAAGGCGGTGTACTGGCAAGACTCGACAGGCTTCCCGACGTCGCGGGACCGTATCAGGACATCCCCACGTGGGGAGCCGGGACGCGTGAAGGTTCAGGTGATGCCAAAGACCTCTTCGTCCTTGCCATCCCGTTCCACGACACCCACGATGCTGTGGAGCCGGCGTTTGTCCGCACCTCCGACTCGCCCACTGAAGCGGTGGCCGTTAACCGTGTGACCGCCGTCGAACACTTCCGGTTGACCCGTGACCCGGACAACCACTCGGTGGCCTGGATTGAACAGTCCTTTGCCAGTCCTGTGACCGTGCGTTCCTGCGTCATCGAGCTGCCCGGCCCGCATGGTTTCGGCGCGGCGCCGCCAGCTGCGGCTACGCTGCAGGTCCAAGGCGACGACGGCGATTACGTCACCGTCTGCTCCCTGCCGGCGACACAATGCCCTTCGCGGAGCATGTCTTTTGCCCCGGTCAGCGGCACGCACTTCAGGTTGCGGCTGGAGGCTGACGGGATATCGTCCATCCTGGCGGCGTTCGAGAAAGGGGTGGTGCCCCCGCCGGTATTTCGGCCGCTCAGCGAATATGCCGTCAGTGGATTCGCCCTCTATGAAGCCGGTATGCCCGCGCACAGGGAGGCCAAGAGCGGCTTCGCCACCGCACTCGACTACGACCAGCTTGATACAGACCCATGCGCAGCATTCGCGGCTGTGCCGCTGACCAGCATCCTTGACATCAGCAGTCAGCTGTCGAAAGGAAGGCTGATCAGTCCGCTTCCTGAGGGCAAATGGCGAGTCGTTCGCTTTGGGGCCTCACTTACCGGGCAGACCAACGGCCCGGCCCTCCCCGAAGCAACAGGACTCGAGGTGGACAAACTCGACAGCGAAAGAGTCCGCCGCTACATTGCAACCCACCTGGCCCAGTTCGGTGACGCACCGATCGACGGCCTGCTCAGCGACAGCATTGAGGCCGGACTGCAGAACATCACAGATCGCCTCAGCGACGCCTTCTTCCGTCTTCGGGGTTACGACATGATCCCGTGGATGCTCACCACAGCCGGTTTCCTGGTGGAGGACGCTTCCACCAGCGACCTCTTCCTCGCCGATTTCCGGCGCACACTCGCCGAAGTCTTCGCAGAGTCCTACTACGGCACCTTGTCCGAAGAAGCACGTAAGCGCGGCGCGACCTACTACGCGGAGGCCTTGGAGGACCGCAGGCCGCAGCTTGGCGACGATCTGGCCATGCGCTCGCATGCAGACGTCCCCATGGGGGCCATGTGGACGTTCAGCCCTGGGGCGGGGCCCGCACCCACCTACGTCGCTGACCTCAAAGGTGCCTCGTCCGTGGCACATGCCTACGGGCGCAGCCACACCGGCTCTGAAGCCTTTACTTCGGGGCGCAACCCTTGGTCTGATTCGCCGAAGTCCCTGAAACACGTCGCGGACCTCCAGCTGGCACTCGGTGTGACGCGTTTCTGCATCCATACTTCCCCGCACCAACCCACGCAGGTTCCGCTGCCCGGAATGGCCCTGGCACCCTCGCTCGGCCAATCCTTCAGCCGCAATGAGACCTGGGCGTCCACTGCCAAGCCATGGGTGGACTATCTGGCCCGGTGCTCTCATCTTCTTTCCCTTGGCCGTCCAGCAGTGGATATCGCCTACTTCATCGGCGAGGAAGCGCCGGTCACCGCGCTTTTCGGCAACGCATGCAACGACGACGTTCCCGCTGACTACGACTACGACTACATCGGCCCGGATGCGCTTGGTACCGTCTTGAACGTTCAGGCGGGCGAGCTGCAGGCCGGCACATCCCGATACAGGCTGCTCTATCTGGGCGGTGCCAGCCAGAGGATGAGCACGGCAGCCCTCGAAGCCATTCTGCGATTGGTGGAGCAGGGCGCAACCGTCGTGGGCGAACGTCCAACGGCACGGCGTTCACAGGCTGACGACAACCAGCAACATCAACGTCTCTGCGACTTGATCTGGGGCAATCGACCAACGGGCACCGTTTTCGCCACCTCCGATCTGGCAGCCGTGCTTCGGGGGCATTTCCCACCACGAATCATCGT
This sequence comes from Arthrobacter sp. Leaf141, assembly GCF_001424565.1. Lineage (GTDB taxonomy): Bacteria > Actinomycetota > Actinomycetes > Actinomycetales > Micrococcaceae > Arthrobacter. The sequence continues at coordinate 21,214 of NZ_LMOL01000040.1, read as the reverse complement.
GGGGGACTCACGGGTCCGGCGGATCGCCCGGTGGGTGGACGGCGATCAGCCCCTGCTTTTTATCGCCAACCCTGTCAACGAAACGCTGCGCACCACCGTGACGCTGCCGACCATGCACGGCGGATTCGTTGCCTGGGACCCGGTGACACTGCAACGGCATGCCCTGGTACCCGCGGAGGGTGGCGATGGCTTGGACGTGCGACTTCCCCCTTACGGTTCGCTCTTTATTCTCAGGGGCGAGGCGGATCGACTTCCCGACAAGGAGTGGTTGACCGAAGTTGCCGGTGAATGGACACTCACCATCCCGGGCTCCGATCCGCTGCAGCTAACCCACGCCACCCATTGGACCGACCCGGAAATCGGGGCCGAGCACTTCTCCGGAACGGCGACCTACGTGGCTGAGATCCAGCTCGACGGCCCCGAGCTGCCGCACGCAATACAATTCGCCGATATTGCTGATGTCGCAAGGATCAGCGTCAACGGTGTGGAGGCGGGAATCCTCTGGACTGCGCCATACCGGGTGTCCACCAGCGCACTGAGGCCAGGACGGAACCGGATCGAAGTCAGTGTCACCAATCCGTGGCGCAACCGGCTGATTGGTGAAGGCCGCAGCACCACCGGCACGCTCTACCCACCCATGACGGGCGTCTTCACCGACGCAGCCGCAATCCTGCCGGCAGGATTGTTGGGGCCACTGAGCCTGGTCCATCACCGCCGCCCGTCTACTCCACCATTGAAAGGACTGGATGTATGAACCACCAATCGACGACCGCCGCTGTGAGCCAGGAGGGGCAGCGACGGTCCGACCTCGGCGATGGAACATACCTGAACCCGGTGTTTGCGGGGGACCACCCGGACCCGGCCATCCTGCGTGACGGGGATGATTACTACTTGACCTTCTCGTCGTTTGAGTCCACGCCCGGACTCATCATCTGGCACTCACGGGATCTTTTGAACTGGCAACCGCTCGGGCCCGCCCTCTCCACGCCCATCGGCTGCGTGTTTGCCGTCGACATGTGCAAAGTGGACGGCCGGTACTTTATTTACATACCGATCATCCCCACCGCCATCTCACCGGACCCAACTGCGCCTGTGCTGACCTATGTCATCCATGCCGAGAACATGGCGGGACCTTGGAGTGAGCCCATCAATCTGGGCATCGAAGGGCATATCGATCCAGGGCACGCGGTGGGAGAGGACGGCAGCCGCTATCTGTTCCTCAGCGGAGTCAGCCGCGTCCGGCTCACCGACGACGGACTGGCTACGGACGGACCAGTGGAGCACGTCTACGACGGCTGGCGCTACCCCGATGACTGGGTGGTTGAGGCCTACGCACTGGAGGGGCCCAAGCTCACCCGCCGCGGCGAATGGTTTTATCTCACGACGGCGGTTGGCGGCACCTCCGGTCCGCCCACCGGGCACATGGTCGTTGTCGCCCGGTCCCGCTCCATTGACGGACCGTGGGAGGACTGTCCCCGCAATCCCATCATCAGGACATGGAACGCGGACGAACCATGGTGGAGCAAGGGCCATGCCACCTTGTTTGAGGGCCCCAACGGCCAATGGTGGAGCATCTATCACGGCTACGAAAACGGGTTCGCCACGCTGGGCCGGCAAACGCTCCTGGAACCCATCGAATGGGACGGGGACGGCTGGCCAAGGGCAGTCGGGCAGGACCTTTCGGCGCCGCTGCCGGCACCCCTGCCCGCTGCGTCCCAGGCAGCCAATCAGTTCCATGGCTTGCCGTTGTCAGACAATTTTTCAACTGAGCGCTTTGGAACCCAATGGTCGTTCCACGCCCCGTCCCGAAACGAGTATCTTCGGGCGTCCTTTGACGCCGGGCTGGTCCTGCAGGCCCGGGGATCGGGCCCGTCGGACAGCTCACCGTTGACGTGCATCGTTGGCGACCGGCGATATGAGATCACCGTGGAGATGGAGGTCCGCGACGGTGCCCAAGGCGGGCTGCTGCTGTACTACAGCGACCGCTTGTTCTGCGGCATGGGCCACGACGGTGACCGCATGACCAGCTACCGCGCCGGCAGGGCCATCCCGTACTGGCGTGAAGCTGCGCCTGCGGCCCGGACAATGCATTTGCGCATTGTCAACGACAACCACATAGTCACCCAGTACTACAGCCTGAACGGGACCGACTGGACCAGGCATGGATTGCGTTTCAACGTGGCGGGCTACAACACAAATACGGCTGACGAACTCCTCAGCCTGCGCCCGGCACTGTTTGCAGCCGGAACAGGGGAAGTGCGGTTCCGGAACTTCACCTACCGAGCGTTTAAGGACTGAGCGGGGCCTTTGCTCTAGTGCCCGCGGAGTTCAACCGCCTGCCCAGGGCCTGCACGGTGAGTGCAGGCCCTGGGCACTGCCAGGCTTAGTTGCCGCGCTGTTCGAATTCCAGGTCAAGCTCTTCGTGGCGAGAGTCGGTTTCCGGGTTTGTTTCGCCATCAGTGACGATTTCATGGTCCAGTTGCCGTTGAACCTGGCTATCGAGAACCTGCAAATTTTTGTCTTTCATTTTTCCCAGGTCCTCAGGAAAAACGTCGGCAGGAGTGATCCGCAGGTTTTCTTTCATGGCAGGCCTTTCTACAGCAGCACTCCACAGATTGGGACGCTCGCGATTGGTGAAGTCTACGTGCTGGCAGGCTCCGGCCGGAAGCGTTTGCCTGCAGAACCTACCGGCAGGCTCCTGGATCAGCCCGAGGCCTGGATCTCCCTAGGGACGGAATGCTTGCGTGGCCTGTTCCGGGCGGGGACCCGGGTTACAGCCTCGTGGCGTGGACCCGGGCATTTCAAATGCTCCCGATACCGTCCACGGTCATTCGAACCACAACGCCGGCTTCCAACGGCGGGGGAGTCCTGGCACCGTTGCGTCCCCCGGGGCCCGGCGAGGCAGCCCGCTGCCGCGCGTCCCCGCAAGGTGGCGGGCGGCCCGTTCCGAGCTGTTGACAGACGGGAAGTAACGCGGGTAACCTAAGTCACATGCCCGGCAGGTAACGCGCGTTACCAACAGCGTTGCCTCCGGGCTGCCAGACAATGAGGCGCTGGCAACATCCCTGCATCAACCAAGAGCACCCGGAGTATTCAATGGCGAAAACCACCCCCGACGAGTCCGTTCCTGTGCGGCAGCGGGGAGTCACCATGAAGGACGTCGCCAACCACGCCGGCGTTTCCCGGACTGCAGTCTCATTTGTCCTGAGTAACCGCGAAAACGCCAGTATTTCCGAAGAAACCCGCGCCCGCATTAGCGACGCCGTGCAGGAACTGGGCTACCGCCCTAATGCCGGCGCCCGTGCGCTGGCAGCACGGCGCAGCGACTGGTACGGAATCGTGACGGAGATCGTCACGGCCCCCTTCGCCGTCGACATCATTAAAGGCGCCCAGGACCAGGCCTGGCTTGACCGCAGGTTCCTGCTCATCGCGCCCTCCGACCAGGCCGATGCCGTAGGACCCAACGACGGACTGGAAGATGCTGCAACTGAAAAGCTGCTGGAACAACGAGTGGAGGGACTTCTCTACGCAGCCACCTTTCACCGGGGTGTCCACGTCCCGGAAAGCGCCAAGGAAGTACCCACCGTCCTGATCAATTGCTTTGACGCGGACGGAAAGTTGCCGTCGATCGTCCCCGACGAGCGTGCCGGTGGCCGCGTCGCCGTCGAACGCCTGCTCCAGGCCGGCCACACCCGGATTGGAGTGATCAACCTCGACCCGGACATTCCCGCCGCAGTGGGGCGATTGGAGGGTGCCCGCGAAGCACTCGCACTTGCCGGACTGGAGTTGGACCCGGAACTGGTGGTGTCCGGATACGCAACGGCCGATGGTGGCTACGAAGCCGCGTGCCGGATCCTGGACCGGTACCCACCGGCTGACCGGCCCACCGCACTGTTCTGTCTCAATGACCGAATGGCGATGGGTGCTTACGACGCCATCAAGGAACGGGGCTTGACCATCCCCGGCGACATCGCCGTGATCGGCTTCGACAACCAGGAACTCATTGCGGCCTACCTGCGGCCAAAACTGACCACGGTTGCGTTGCCCTTCGAAAAAATGGGGGCCCTGGGCGTCCAAACGCTCGCTGCCCTTACAGCCGGACAGCCGATTCTTGCCAACCAGCAATTGGTCGGCTGTCCGCTGCTAGAACGCTCTTCGGTCTGACCGCGAAATCAACGTCGAAGAGCAAACCCTTACCCACCCCTTCACTTTGCTGATGAAGATAGGAAAGAGACAACCATCATGACACAACCCCGATACTTCCGGGCTGCCCGGATGACGGCAGCAAGCCTTGCTATGGGCGCGATGCTTCTCACCGGCTGCACCGCCAACGTTGGCAAAACAGGCACCTCCGACGCCGAAGCGAACGCCAGCGCGTTCCTCACCATTCCACGCGAGGACATGGGTACGTTCGTGCAGAACTTCAACCCGTTCGCCCCCACGGTCAACCCGATGGTTCAGCAGTCCATCTACGAATCGCTCCTGATCTTCAACCCGGCAAAGGGAGAAACAGTGCCGTGGCTGGCCACCGAGTGGAAGGCAGCAGAGGACGGCAAATCAGTAACGTTCACGCTTCGTGACGGGGTCAAGTGGTCCGACGGGCAGCCTCTCGTGGCTGACGACGTTGCGTTCACTTTCGAACTTCAGAAGAAGATCAAGGGCGGCTTTGAGTACCTGGACACCGTGACCGCCGAGGGGAATAACGTCACGTTCAACTTCAACAAGCCCTGGTCGCCGGCTCTCCATGACGTGGGCCAACTGATCATTCTGCCAAAGCACATCTGGTCTGCTTTGCCGGACCCGGAAAAGGACGCAAACGCCAAGCCGGTGGGTACCGGACCCTACACCGAGGTGGATACGTTCCAGGCCCAATCCTTCGTCCTGAAGAAGAACCCCAACTACTGGCAGCCTGGGAAGCAGAAGATTGCCGGCATCAAGATGCTCGCTTTCGCAGGGAACGACGGCGCCAACCTTGCCGCAGCAAACGGGGACGTTGACTGGGCTCCGCAGTACATCCCCAACATTGAGAAGACGTTTGTTTCCAAGGACAAGGAGCACCGCCAGTACTGGTTCCCTGCCACCGGCGCCATGATCAACTGGCAGCTCAATACCACCAAAGCGCCGTTCAATGATCTTGACGTCCGCAAGGCACTGAGCATGGCCGTGGACCGCGACCAGGTCACCAAAATCGGCATGAGCGGCTACGCCAAGCCGGCGGACTGCACCGGCCTCTCCGGCAACTATGAAACCTGGAAGAACAGCCAGGTCAAGGACAACTGCACGTGGACCAACCACGAGGTGCAAAAAGCCAACGACCTGCTGGACAAGGCAGGCTACCCCAAGGGTGCCGACGGGAAGCGCACGCTCAAGGACGGCAAACCCTTCGAATTCAAGATCTCAGTGGGTGCGACGTCCTCTGATTGGCTGTCCGTGGCCAACGTGATCGCGCAGAACCTGGCCGAGGTGGGCGTCACTGCCAAGGTGGAGTCCCCTGACTGGGCTGCAGTGATGGCCGGGTACGAGACCGGCGACTTCGACTCCGGCATCGTCTGGAGCGCCAACGATCCCAGCCCCTACAAGTACTTCAACACCTCCATGGGCAGCGCCACGGTCAAGCCGGTAGGCACCAAAACGTTTGATAACTACCACCGCTTCGGCGACACGAAAGCCGATGCGCTGTTGGCCGACTTCGCAGCTGAAGCTGACGAAGCCAAACAAAAGGACATCGCCAACAAGCTCCAGGAAGAGTACAACGACGCCGCACCGCTCGTGCCGCTGTTCTCAGGCCCGGAATGGGGCGCCTTCAACGACACCCGATTCACCGGATGGCCCACCGAGGACAACCCGTACGCCACCCTCTCCGTCCGGTCACCTACAACGGTGCTCGTCCTGACCACCCTGGAACCGCGCAAGTAGTCCCCACCGCCGCCCTAACCTCGCTGCGCTTCGGCCAGGGAACCCGGGCGGCGTGGGCCCAACCACCGCCGCCCTTACCTCGCTGCGCTTCGGCCAGGGAACCCGGGCGGCGTGGGCCCAACCACCGCCGCCCTAACCTCGCTGCGCTTCGGCCAGGGAACCCGGGCGGCGTGGGCCCAACCACCGCCGCCCCCACACCGCACGCCCGGCAGAACACCGTCTGAACCGGCCCATACTGCCGGGCGTGCCCCACCTTTACGCAATTCCCGAATGGAGGGAAACCGTGCGCTTCATCCTGCGCCGCCTGGGTTTCTACCTGATCGCCTTCATGGCATCCATCACCTTGAATTTTATGCTCCCGCGGTTCATGCCGGGGGACCCCGTGTCCCGCATGTTTGCCCGTTCCCAGGACCGGATGCAGCCCGAACAGATCGAGGCCCTGCGCAAGTTACTGGGTGTTGACGATCGGCCCATCTGGGAGCAATACATCGACTACCTGCACAACGTCTTCACCGGGCAGATGGGTGTTTCCATCTCCCGTTTCCCCACCCCGGTCACCGAGGTCATCTCATCCCAAATTGGCTGGACACTCCTGCTGGGGGGAACCGCGCTGGTGATTGCCGCCGTCGTGGGTAACCTGCTGGGAATCCTGGCCGCCTGGCGGCGCGGCGGAACGATCGACTCCGCGCTCCCGCCGCTGCTGGTTTTTATTGGCTCATTTCCATACTTCTGGCTTGCGATGGGTGCGCTGTACCTGTTCGGCGTGGTGTTGGACTGGTTCCCGATCCGGCATGCATTCACGGACGGTCTGGAGCCTGCCTTCACCTGGGAATTCATCGGCGACGTCGGTGCGCACCTGGTGCTGCCGGCGCTGACGATTGTCTTGGTCTCGATCGGCGGCTGGATGCTCGGTATGCGCAACACCATGATCGCCACCAACTCCGAGGATTACATCACCATGGCTGAAGCCAAGGGCCTCCGCCCGGGCCGCATCATGCTCCGCTACGCCGCCCGCAACGCCATGCTTCCCTCCGTAACGAGCTTCGGCATGGGCCTTGGATTCGTTGTGGGTGGTGCGCTGCTCACGGAAGTGGTGTTCGCCTACCCCGGAGTCGGTTACCAGCTCCTTAACGCCGTCCAAGGGCTCGACTATCCACTGATGCAGGGCCTGTTCCTGACCATCACTGCCGCTGTTCTGCTGGCCAACTTCCTGGTGGACATCCTGTACGTCCGCCTCGACCCGCGCGTGCGCAGCAACTAGAGGACCGATCATGACAACCGCACTCCTGAAGCAGCCCACGCCAACACCAGCTGCCCGCAAACCAAACCGTAGCTTCATCCACGGCCTCACCAGCAACAAAAAAGCGCTGACGGGGATGGCCGTGATGGTCATCTTCATTGCCCTGGCCTTGCTGGCGCCGGTACTGTTTCCGGGCGACCCGTCCAGGATCACCGCCCTGGCGTCCCTGGAACCATCGGCTGAGCACTGGCTTGGCACCACGGCCAAAGGACAGGACGTCCTCGCGCTGACTGTCCACGGCTCACGCAGTTCGTTGTTCGTGGGGCTGACCGTGGGCTTGCTGTCCACCTTCATCGGAATCCTGGTGGGACTTGCCTCGGCGTACTTCGGCAAGTTCATTGACGAAGCGCTGTCCCTGGTCACCAACGTGTTCCTGCTACTGCCCGGATTGCCGCTGCTGGTCATCCTGGCTGCCTTCCTTCCGCCTGGCCTGGGCACCGTGATCCTGGTCCTGGTGGTCACAGGGTGGGCCGGCTCAGCACGCGTCCTGCGCTCACAAGCCTTGTCCATCCGCTCCAAGGACTTTGTCGCCGCTGCCGTGGTCTCCGGCGAACGGGCCGGCCGGATCATGTTCCGCGAGATCCTGCCCAACATGGCCTCAATCGTCATGGGCACCCTGCTGGCCTGTGTGATTTACGGTATCGGCGCCCAAGCGGGCCTCGAGTTCCTTGGCCTGGGCGATGTCAGCACCGTCTCCTGGGGCAACAACCTGTTCTGGGCCGGCAACGAAGGTGCACTGCTGACGGGCAGTTGGTGGGTCTTCGTCCCCTCAGGCCTGTGCATCGCGCTGGTTGCCTTCGCCCTTGCCCTCATCAACTACGCCGTGGACGAGGTCACCAACCCGCGGCTCCGGAAGATCAAAACTCCGAAAGACATCGAAAGGAGCGCTGCCAAGTGACAATCTCCCAAGTTTCCTTCGGCTCCCACGAACCCGTCCTGGACGTCAAGGACCTCACCGTCAAATACATCGGCGACACCCGCTCCACCACCGCCGTCGACCGCGTTTCCTTCAGCATCGGCACCGGCGAGGTGTTCGGGCTCGCGGGAGAGTCCGGCTGTGGGAAGTCCACTATCGCCAACTCGATCATGAGGCTCCTGAAGGATCCAGCGAAGATCGCAGGCGGCAGCATTTCCTTCGGCGGCAAGGATGTCCTGGCCATGAGCCCTGAGGAGTTGCGGCGCTTCCGCTGGCAGGACGTGGCGATGGTCTTCCAGTCAGCCATGAACTCGCTCAATCCGGTGCTGACCATCGGCGAGCAGATCGTGGACATCTTCACCACCCACGCCGGCTACTCCCGCAAGGAATCGCTGCGGCGTGCCGGTGAACTGCTGGAACTCGTCAGGATCGACCCCGCACGCCTCAGGTCGTATCCGCACCAACTCTCGGGCGGTATGCGTCAACGTGCCGTGATTGCCATGGCAGTGGCACTCAAGCCCTCACTGTTGATCCTGGATGAACCCACCACCGCGCTGGACGTGGTGGTGCAGCAGGAGATCATGGCGCAAATCAAGGAGCTCCAGCGCGAGCTCGGCTTCTCCGTCCTCTTCATCACGCACGACATGTCCCTCATGGTGGAACTCTCGCACCGCATGGCAGTGATGTACGGCGGGCGGATCGTGGAAACCGCGAAGGCCCAGGACGTTTACGCCACCCCCCGACACCCCTACACCCAGGCACTGATGGGCGCTTTTCCGCCCCTCACCGGTCCCCGGGTTCCGCTGACGGGCCTGCCCGACGGCGTGAAATTCCGCAACATCCCGGACCTCAGCGAGGTGTCACCCGGCCACTTCGTGGCACCGTTCGGTGCCGATGCTCCAGTTATTGAGTCCGCAAACCTGGAAGGAGCCACGCCATGAGCCACTCCGTCACGACCCGGCAGCCGGGAACCACGTCCGGCGGTCCGGCCTTGGAAATCCGGGGCCTGGGCAAGTCATTCGCCGTTGGGGGGCTCTTCTCCCGCGATTCCGTCCGCGCCTTGCACGGCGTCGATCTGTCCATTGGCCGGGGCGAAATCGTAGCCCTCGTGGGGGAGTCCGGTTCCGGCAAAAGCACCCTGGCCCGCTGTGTCGCCAGACTCGAAAAGCCGAGCTCCGGGGAGATCCTCATTGACGGCGTCGATGTGCTGAGGCGGGATCGTTTCCAAGCATCCCGGGCCTTCCGGTCCCAGCTGCAGATGGTTTTCCAGGACCCCTTCGGCTCATTGAACCCGGCGCACAGGGTCGAGCACTTCCTCCGGCGTTCCTTGGCGATCCACGGCAAGACCGGCGGTACGGAGAAGGAGACTCGGCAGCGGCTCGAAAAGCTTATGACCACTGTTGGCCTGGAGGCCGACATGCTGAACTCGTACCCGCACGAGCTCTCCGGCGGCCAGCGCCAACGCATTGCGATTGCCCGGGCGCTAGCCGTTGAACCGCAGGTCATCCTGGCCGATGAGCCGACGTCCATGCTGGACGTTTCCGTTCGGATCGGCGTGCTGAACCTGATGCGCAAGCTCCGCGATGAGCAAGGTATCTCCATGCTCTACATCACCCACGACCTCGCATCCGCACGGTACCTGGCGGACCGTACAGCGGTGATGTTTGCCGGTGAACTGGTGGAGGAAGGCGAGTCTTTGGACCTCCTGGCCACCCCGGCGCACCCGTACACGCAGCTCCTTGTTTCGGCCGTGCCGGATCCCTCCCGGGCAGGCTCGTACGATCCCGTCCGCCGGGCTGAACTGCGGCAGGCTGTTATGGCCTCGACGCACTGCGCGTTCGACGGCGACCCGAACCAGGCCTGCTCGGCCGAAGAACCTGTCCGCCACCGGGTGGGCAACCCCGAAAACCGCCACTGGGTGCGCTGCCACCTCTATCGCCCGTGGGCTGCTGCCGGCGGCCATGCCCTGGCGAGTGAACCGATCCAACCCGGCCACCCGGCGTCGAACGCTCAAGAAGAGGCCTCCGCATGACTGAACTGACCCACCCGCTCGCCACCACTCCGCAGGATGAGTTGGTGGCCCGCGCGGAAGCCGATCCGCTGCGGCCGCGCTTCCACTTTGTCTCACCGGCCGGTTGGCTCAACGATCCCAACGGGGTCAGCCAATGGAACGGCACCTACCACCTCTTCTATCAGTACAACCCCGAGGGCGCTTTCCACCACCGCATCCAATGGGGTCACGCCACCAGCACCGACCTGGTCACCTGGAGTGACCAGCCCGTCGCCTTGGAACCTTCCGCAGGACCGGACGCCGAGGGCTGTTGGTCCGGGGTGCTGGTTAACGACGGCGGCACTCCCACCTTGGTGTACTCCGGCCGGTTCGCGGACAAGGAGTTGCCCTGCGTCGCCGTAGGAACCCCTGACCTGCTGGACTGGACCAAAGATCCCGGGAATCCGGTCATTGGCGCCCCGCCCGCCGGCGTAAACACCACCGCGTTTCGGGATCATTGCGTATGGCAAGAGGGAAGCAAATGGCGGCAGCTGGTGGGTTCAGGAATCCGGCACGTCGGCGGCACGGCCTTCCTGTATGAATCTTCGGATCTGCGGTCCTGGGACTACCTCGGACCCCTGTTCATCGGGGATGCCTCCCTGGGAGATCCCACGGACTCTGACTGGACCGGAACCATGTGGGAATGCGTTGACCTGTTCCGTGCAGGGCAGGGCTCGTTGGGGTCTGCACCTGCCGACGGCTCACCAGATGTGCTGGTCTTCTCCGCGTGGAATGACGGCGAAACCCGGCACCCGCTGTATTGGACCGGACGGTATGCCGGCGACGCCTTTGAACCGGATTCGCTGCACCGTTTGGACTACGGAGGCCGCTTCTTCTATGCACCGCAGTCCTTCCAGGATGAGTCCGGCCGGCGTGTCATGTTTGGCTGGATGCAGGAAGGCCGCAGTGACGCAGCGATGGTGGAAGCCGGCTGGTCCGGGGTCATGAGCCTGCCGCGGGTCACCACGTTGGCGAACGACGGAACCCTCGAGTTCGAACCCGTTCCCGAGATTGAGAAGCTGCGCCGGAAACATGCCGGTGTGCCTGCCCAGGTGCTGGTGGCCGGGACATCAATGGATACCGGTGTGTCGGGCAACCAGCTGGACCTGGAGCTGGACGTGCAGCTTGCTGCCGGTGCAGAGCTGCGGCTCGGACTGCTTGGATCCGCGGAGGGTGCTGAGGAGACGGTGATCGTTCTTAGCCGGCCCGCTGACGGCACCCCCACCGGCATGCTGCATCTCGACCGTACCCGCAGCAGCCTCGACCCCGCCGTCGATCTGGTGGAAAAGTCCGGCGCCATTCCGATGACCGACGGTCGAGTCCGCCTGCGCGTCCTGGTGGACCGGTCCGCCGTCGAAATTTTCGCCAACGGCAAGCCGCTCACGGCCCGTGTCTATCCCACCCTGGGCGGCGAGCGCGTGAGACTGGCCGCCAGTGAAGCCTCGGTGCGGCTCCTTTCACTCGACGCGTGGACCATGGCTGGGGTGTTTACCGAGACCCGTAGCCTCCTGCCGGAACGGAAGTGAAACCCATGGAAAACTCTTCAGTCTCTCGCCGCGGACTTCTGACGGGCGCCGGCGCGGTTGCGTTGGGTGGGTCCATCGCGCAGTCCAACCCCGCGTCCGCGGCAGGCAGCCCCTCGAAAGGACCATCCAGGATGCGCCCCGTCTATCACTTCAGCGTGGCCGACAACTGGAAGAACGATCCCCAACGGCCCATCTACCTGGATGGCGAGTACCACTACTACTACTTGTACAACGCCGACTACATCACTGGCGGCGGTGGCACGTCATGGCGCCGTGCCACCACCACCGATCACGTTGCCTTCCGGGACCGCGGTGTCTCGATACCGAAATTCAGCAACAACAACGGCGACTGCTGGTCCGGATGCCTGGTGGTGGATGAGCGAAACACCTCGGGATACGGTGCCGGTGCGGTCATCGCCTTGGTTACCCAAGCGCCGGAAGGGCGCCAGGCCCAGTATCTTTGGTACTCAACGGACCGGGGACGCTCATTTCAGCCGGGCGGCACGGAGCCGGTGCTGCCCAACCCTGGTGTGCACGATTTCCGCGATCCCAAGGTGATCTGGGATGAGGACCGGCAGCGGTGGTTCATGGCCAACGCGGAGGGGCAGAAGCTGGGTTTTTACGCCTCCCCTGACCTGCAGTCCTGGCAGCGTGTTGGCGAATTTGTCCGGAGCGACCTGGGGCTTCTGGAATGCCCTGACCTCTTTCTGATGACCGCCGACGACGGCACCCCGCATTGGGTCCTGGGCACCAGTGCGAACGGCAAAGGCCGCGGACTGCCCGCGACGTATGCCTACTGGACGGGGGTTTTTGACGGCAGTTCCTTCACGCCCGACCATCCCGAACCGGAATGGCTCGATTACGGCTTCGACTTCTACGGCGCGGTGACCTACCCACATCACGATGCATCGGGGGCTGTAGACCCTGGCCTCCGACGGGCCATCGGATGGGCGAACTTCTGGGACTACCCTCACAACACGCCAACCCTGGCAACTGACGGTTACAACGGCGATGACATGATCGTGCGCGATGTCCGGCTCAAACGTGGGACCGGTGCCTATTACCTCACCTCCGCGCCCACGTCTGCGCTGGGTAACCACGTGAAGCGCACGCATCGTCTGGGCGATCTGGCGGTTACGGGTACAAAGGATCTGAAGGTCCGGTCGCTGGCATATGACCTGTCGTGCGAGGTGGTGTGGGACCCAGCCGCACCACCGGCCAATCTCGGTCTTGAGGTGTGCCGCGCCCCGGGTGGCGGCCGGCATGTCGCCGCAGGCGCCTATCTGCGTGGCCCGTTCACGTACGTCAACCGCGGCCCCACGATCAACCCCACTGCCGGTGAAACCCAAACCGCGGTGGACCCCTCCGCAGGCCGCCTCGCTCTTCGTATCCTCGTGGATCGCACCAGCGTGGAGATGTTCGTCGGAGATGGACGCGTGGTGCACTCGCACCGGGTCTTCCCCCTTGAAGGCGATGACGGTATCCGGCTGTACGCCCATGAAGGAGCGGCCTTGTTCCGCGACCTGACCATCCGTGAGATCGCGGTCTCACCGTAGCCCGCTCCTGCCTGGAGTGCACAAGGCCGGACTGTAAAACCTAAGGCAGGGCCCGCCGGTGTGGCGGCCCTGCCTCAGGTGCACGGGGTTTGCGCTTTTGCGCCCGTCTCTCGGGCTACCTGTTGCGATGGTGTGCAAGGCGCAATCCCCACGCCGGCCGATCGTTGATGCCGGCAGTCTTCATGGCCTTGCGGCCTACATGATGCCGGTTGGTACCAGCAAGGCCCAGGCAAGTGCGGGTGCTACCAGGACTACTCCGCCGGCGTACATCATCAGCTGCTTGTAAACGCGCTGGCGGTCGTCTTCGCGGGCGTTGGCGACCACCAGGGCACCGTCGGTGGAGAAGGGCGATACATCCACGACAGTCGCGGCGATGGCGAGGGCAGCCACTGTCCCCGACGCGCTCAGTGAGCTGGTTGCCAGGAGGGGACCAGCCAAGGGGATGAAGGCCGTCAGCAGTGCGGTGGATGATGCGAAGGCTGAGCCGACACCGATGACGTAGCAGAGCACGAGGGCGATGAGGAGCGGTGCTCCAAGGGCCAGGGCCTGCTCGGCGAGGGTATCGATGACCCCGACGTGCTGGAGCAGGGAGACGTAGGTGATCATCCCTGCGACGAGCAGCACAGTTGACCAGGAGACTCCGCCGATGAAGGTCTGGTGTTCCTTGATGTTGACCAGTGCCAGCAGGAGTCCTGCTGAGAGGGCGACAAAGCCGATCGGCATGTGGAAGCCCAAAGCGCAGACGAGCATGGCCACAATGAGTCCCAAGGTGAGGATTTGCTGGCCGCGTGGCCGGGTGGTGCGGGTCTCAAGGTCGGCGTGCTGGCCGGCAGCGCCGTCGCGAAGCTTACCCAGGAGGGCGAACACCACTACCGTCAGCACGGACAGGATCAGATTCAGGGCAAAGCTCGCTCCGAAAAGCGCGCCTTGGGAGATCGGAAAGCCGTTCTTCACCGCGATGTCATGGACCAGGACGCCTGCCACGGACAGCGGCGAGAAGCCGCCGGCGTGAGCTCCGTTGATGATGAAAGCGCCCATGAGCACGGGGTGGATGCGCGATTCGTAGGCCAGTCCGATGGCGGCGGGGGCCAGGAGTGCGACGGCGGCAGGGGAGAAGGTTCCAAGCGCGGTGAGCGATGCTGCCAGAAGGAAGAATACCCACGGCAGAAGCATTGTCTTGCCCCGCACCAGCCGCACACAGTTCTGGACGATGATGTCGATGGTCCCGTTCCTCTGGGCCATGCTGAAGAAGTACGTGACTCCGATGATCGTGATCACGATATTGGCGGGGAAGTCGGCAAGGATTTCCTTGTCGGTCATGCCGAGCATGAAGTAGCCGACGCCGAAGGAGGCCACGAGTCCCATGACGCCGATGTTCAAGGGCCACTTGGTGGCGACAACGAACATCACCACGAGGATTACCAGCGGGATGATCTGGGTGGCGGTCATGGTCGGCTCCGATTCCGGGGTGGCCGCCGGGTTGAAGAGGGCACCCCCGAACAGGATGGCGACCAGGCCCAGAATGGCAGAAGCGGCAACCGTTACCAGCAGGATACGGCGGCGGTTGTTGGGCTGCTGGGAACGTTCTTCCCGGATGTCGCTCTCAGCCTCGGGAGCTGGTTTGAAAATAGTCTTAGCCATGGTGTTTTCTCCTCATCGAGTGGCTGTTGCTAGTGAGGCTTCGACGGCGTTGCCGAGAGTCTCCGGAAGGTGGATGATGCTGGAGGCGATGGTGCGCGCCGTCCGGTCGACGCCGACCAGCAGGGATCCGTCTTGTTCCTCGCTCCAGGTTTCGATGACGCCCGCGGGCGTCCTGAGCTTCAGAACTGCTATGGATGTGTTGCCGGTGATGGTGTTCAGCACGGTGCCCGGCGTACGGGCAGCGAGCGTCAGCGCGATGCTGCCGGTGATCGCCAGTGCGGGATGCGGTTTCCCCATGGAGAGCATCATGACGTTTACGTCACCTGCGGCGTCAGGCCCTTCGGGCGGGCCGACGATTGCAAGTTTGGGAACAGCCCGCGCGGCCTGGGCGGGAGTTGCTGCCATTCCCATCCGGACCGCAGCCTGGCGGCGTATTACGTCCAGTGTGTCGAGTTGAAGTTCAACTTCGGCTTTCCATGTGTCGTAGCGGGCAGTATCCAGGCCAAGTTCCTCAGCCCGCACCATGACTACGGGTGCGCCGGCGTCCACCATGGAAACCGTCCAGCGGGTTCCGCCGGCAACGATCGTGTCAGATGCCGAGCCCGTGGGCAGCAGTTGTCCGGTGGTCTTGCCGGCCGGATTCTGGAAGCCGAGCCCCACTCTGTAGCCGGGAAACACAACGCCGGGCATCTGTGCGTCCGGGACGATCGGCAGGGCGCCGGCGGGTGTTGAAACCCGCTGAATGATGATCTGTCCCGTGTTGGTGTTCCGCGTGACGATCCGCGTGGAGTCGCCGGAAGGAACTACCCACCCTTTCTCGATGGCATAAAGACCCACAACCGCCGAGCAGTTTCCGCAGTTGCTGCCCCAGTCAACAGATGCTTCTTCGATGCCCACCTGGGCGAAAGTGAATTCGACATCCACTTCCTTGTCCGCCGGGCGGCTTAGGAGCATTGCCTTGCTGGTGGTTGAAGTGGCCCCGCCTACGCCGTCGATCTGCCGGGAATCCGGGCTTCCGAAGAGTCGGGGCAGGAGATCGTCCAGATTGGCGTTGGCCCTGTCCAGGTCTTCGGTTTCAAAGACCCAGCACTTGCTGGTGCCTCCGCGCATCCATTCGGCTTCGATCTTCATTGTGCTTCCCTGCCTCTCGTGGCATCCTGCAAATTTTGCGGCCTGTTACGAGGATGATGCGAATCACATATGAAGACAATGTTGGATATATGAAGGGGAGTGTAGGGATGCTTCACTCATTGCTGCGGCAGGACGAGGCGGAGCTGAAGAATTGCCTGGTCCCGGATTATCACCCTCCGGCAGGCACCGGGAATCGCAGTCCTGCGTAGAATGAACAAAATACGGGGAAGGCTGAAGCAATGCTTAACGATGAGAACATGGATTTATTTGATATTCGGCGGCTCGCCCTCCTGGTGGAGGTGGTTGAGCAAGGATCCATCACGGCGGCGGCTGACATCATGATGTACTCACCGTCTGCCGTCTCCCAGCAGTTGCGGAAGTTGGAGCAGGAAGTAGGGCAGCCCCTCCTCAATCGCCGATCCCGCGGGGTGGTTCCCACGGAGGCCGGTCAGGTGCTGGCTGGACACGCACGGAGGATCGTAGGACAGATGCGTGCGGCCCGGTCCGACTTGGGTCAGATTGCCGGGTTGGGCCGGGGCTCGTTGACCGTGGGTACGTTTCCCACGTTGGCCGGTTCATTTTTGCCGCTGGTGATCCGCGCATTCAAGAAGCGCTACCCGGCAATTGGCCTGTCTGTGCGCAGCGCCCGCTTCGATGAACTGGTTTCGGACCTGGAGTCCGGAGTGACTGGACTGTGCCTGCTCTGGGATTACCCTTGGAACCGCTTCAACGACGAATCCATTCGGATCACGGAGGTGTTCCAGGAGAGCACGGTGGTCCTTGTGGCCAAGGGGCACCCCTTGGCGGATCGTGATGAAGTGTCCATGAAAGACCTCCGAAAGGAGTCGTGGATAGTCCGTGCAGAGGCGCACCCTGTGGTTGAGGTACTTCAACGATCCGCCCACGACGCCGGCTTTGAGCCGAATATCGGGTTCCTGGCCAACGATTACCAAGAGGCTCAAGCCATGGTCAGCGTGGGCATGGGTGTGGCGATGGTCCCCAAAACAGCAGTGGCCTTGCAGCATCCCGATGTCAGGGTCCTAAGCCTCGGCGCTGACGCCCCCCTGCGCCGGGTTCTTCTGGCCCAACGCCAAGACAAGGTATACGCACCCGCCGAGGTAGCTTTCCATTCAACCCTTCTGGAGATCGCCCGTGAACGTGGCAGTGATTATCTCTGAGCTGATGGTTAGGCCGCCAGCGGGTAAGCGCCAATCCCGGCTGGCCCGCTGTATGACTGTCCGGGCATTGCCGCACGTAAATACCCGCCGTCAGGCTTCGAGTTGAACGACTTCCTTGGTGTCGAGGATCTGCGTCCGTGGCTCGCCCCCGAAGGCGGGCCCTGCGGCCCCGGAACTCCAGATCTGTCTCATCGACGCCAGGAGGCGTTCGGCTTGGGAGACCGTCGGGAACTCAAGGTCGATCAGAACATACCGGGGGTTATCGACGGGCTGGTAAATGGAGTACCTCTGCACGCCTGCTTTGCCTCGCCCGGCCGGGTCCCGGTCGAACGCGGCCTTCCATGTCGCGAAGTCGTGAGTGCGGTGTTCAATCCTGAGAATAGGCATGTCCCGTACTTTCTCGTTGGGGTGTGCCCTGAGCGTAGGGTTCGTCGCTCTCGGTAACCATCCCAACTTTCTGGGATCTTTCTTCCAGCGGGCAGCTGCAATCTCAAGGCGGAGGAACGGGGCTTTTTGGGCGTACTGTCGAGATATGGTCACGCAACTGACACTGGCCAACGTTCGGGAGCGAATAGAGTCCATCAGCGCAGTGCCTTCAGATGCCAGAACGTTCCGAACTGACGCGCTTCGCGAATTGCATCGTGCTCTCGACTTCGATGCCCACGTTTGGCTGCTCACGGATCCGGTGACCACAGTCGGTTCTGACCCGCACGCGGATGTCCCGGCATTCGGTCAGCTGCCGTCCCTTATCAAGTTTAAGTACCTAACCAAGGTCAATCGATGGACTGATTTGATCACCCGCCGGGTGGCGGCGGCGTCGCTGCTCGAGGCGACGGGTGCAGAGCTAGCGGAAAGCCTTCTCTGGACGGAAATGCTGCAAAATTACCGGGTCAAGGATGTGGCCTCGATCGTGATGGCAGACAGCCATGGTTGCTGGGGTTTTCTTGACCTATGGCGAACGAGTCCAAAGGCATTCGGCAGCCATGAACTCGCGTTTCTGAGTGATCTCGCGCCGTCGCTGACACGAGCGCTTCGGATGCGGCAGGCGGGTACATTTTCGACGATTCCGCCGGCGCTGCGCCTCGGAAGAGGGCCCGTAGTCCTTATTCTCAGCGAGAACCTCGAAGTGGTCAGCCAGACCGGGGCGGCCGGAGAGTGGCTTCGAACACTCCTGCCAACTGCCGGCACCCTGCCGCCGGTGCCCGCGAGTGTCTACAATGCTGCAGCGCAGTTACTTGCGGTTGAACAGGATGTCGACTCGCACGAGGCCAGCGCGCGTGTGCATCTCATGGAGGGCACGTGGATCACCGTTCGCGCCGCAAGAATGGGTTCGCAGATAGCTGTGACTCTGGAGGCTGCCGCTCCCGACGAGCGGCTTGAGGTCTACGCCCTGGCCTACGGTATGACCCCACGCGAGGCGGAGCTCCTGGGAATGCTTGTAGCGGGAAGCGACACGAAAACGATTGCCGCGGCGATGACGCTTTCAGAGTTGACCGTGCAAGACCACCTCAAAACCATTTTCGCGAAATCACGCACGCACAATCGCCGATCCCTGCTGGCGCAGATCGTCGGCACTCGCGTGGGCGCAGCAAGGACCGAACAACGAGATTGAGCAGATCGACGCCGGCGGACGGCGGCTAAGCGCTGATCACGGGGTGGCACGCATTCCGGCTTTGGCTCCTTCTGTGAGCCCCTGTAGGCGTTGCTTTTGATGATCCCCGCCCCATAAGAGCACTGCCGTGATGCCCGTCCACACGATGGCTGCAAGGAACACGAGGCCAATGGCCGATATCGAATCCATCGTGCCAGTCTAGGCCGAAACCTCGCATACTAAGCAAACTTAGTACATGTTCGGGGGAGTCAGCGCCGAGTGCCCTCACAAGCCGTCGCATGTGGAGGTGGTCAGCCGTCAGAATGTTTCCATGGAGTGGAAACGCGCGAAAGACTGGTTCATCGGTGCTGTGTGTATGGTTTTGATGCTCGGCGTCGCAGCCGTAATCCTCTGGTGGGTGGTGAGTTCCCCGGCCGGCGGGAGCCAGTCCGGGCCCGAAACGTCGCCGTCCAAGGGCTCGGCACATCAGCCAGGCAGGGAGGCGCCCGCAGGCCTGCGGGAGGATGACGTGTGGTTCTCCGATCTTGCGCTTGACGCGGGGACCGTAGTGACCGCCGGTTCGACGCTCAGGGATGTCGAAGCCGTGGGGCAGGGCGTTGTTACCGGCCCGGATGGGCTGGTTGCTGACCGGCTCGATGTCGACGCGACCGTCCCGTTCGAGGTCGTCGCCGGGGAACTCGGGGATGGCACAGTGGTTCGCGCCGCCGACGACGGGCAGGCCACGGTGGTCCGCGACGTTGAGGTCCTCGGCCGGGAAGTGCGGGTCGTTGCAACGGGCACTGTCGAGGTGAAGGCCGGAAGGATCGTTGTTGAGCCACGCTCCATCGACGTTGGCGGGCCGGACTTTCTCTCCGCCGCTACGGCTGCCGTCGTGCGAAGGCTCGTCACAATCGAACACAACATCGAGGGCCTGCCGGATGGGCTCGGGCTCCAAGACGTTGTTGTCCAGAGCGACGGCTTCCGCGCAACTCTCCGGGGTGACGACGTCAGGCTCACCCCATAGCAACACCCACCCCCCGGCCTCCCGGCTTTCGCGCCGTTCAGTACGAACGGAGGTCCGCCTCCCCATGGGGAGACGGACCTCCGGTGTGGTGCCGGGCTGACCGGCGCTGGCCAAGGAGCGCAGAGTTAGCGGTCGTTGCGCCGTTCGGTGGAGCTGTCGTCGTCGAGTTCGATTTCTTCTTTGCGTACTTCCTTGGTGACGTTGTGCTGTTCGGTCACGGTGTCCTTTTCGAGCCGCACGCGTTCGACGGGCACGGTTTCCTTTTCCACGACGGGGCGCTCTTCGTGGAGTATGACTTCGTGTTCTTCCTCGCTGATGGCCGGGCCGGCCTTGGCATCTCCAACGTTGGCATCGGTGATGGGCTCGCGTTCGAGGCGAACCTCTTCGCGCTGCACGGGAACTGTAGTGGTCACATTCTCCGTGACAACATATTTGCGCAGTCGTGCCCGGCCGGTTTCTTCCGTGCGGGTGCCAACGTGCAGCTGCTCTTCGGAGCGGGTCATGGCATCGTCGGTGGTCGGGCCGGAGGTGTCATGGCCCACCACATCGCGGTCGGCAGTGCCGGCATCGGCGTCAATGCTGTTGCCGGTGTTGGTGCGGGCATCGGTATTGGTGCCGGTGTACCCTGCGCCGGAGGGGAGCTCGTAATAGCTGTAGAGCTCGTCTTCTTCCTGGGGGGTCAGGTGTCCGTCGGGTGCTACGTTCGGGGCGTCTTTGACCTTGTCCTTGGTGTAGGGGACGACGAGGTCGTGTCCGTCCTGGGAGGCGGAGTCCAGCGGGACGAAGGATTCATTGCTTCCGAAGAAACCGGTTTTAACGGTCACCCAGGTGGGTTCGTTGGTTTCATCGTCCGCGTAGATCTGACCGATGGAGCCGATTTTGCCGCCGTCGGATCCGATGACGTTGCCGCCAGCTGAGCTGAGGGAAGCAAGGTTCTCACTGCTGATCATGTTGTTCTCCATGTTGTACTTCGGATAGAAAACGGACCATCGGAGGTCCGTTTCCGGGGCGGTCGAGGTGTTTTTGGCGCGCACCGACGCCAGCGTCGGGGCTGGCGCGTTGTCGCGGCGCTTCATGGTGTGCGTCAGGCGTTTTGGACGTTGTCTTTGGCTTCGGTGCTGCGGTCCTTGACGTCTGCGACGGCGCCTTGGCCTTCGGCTTTGACGTGTTCGGCGGCGTCGGTGGCCGTGGATTTGAGGCTTTCCATGGCGTCCTGGGCGGGTTGCTTGAGGTCCTCGGCCATGTCCTTGGCGGCGTCGGTGAGTTGGTTGGTGAGGGGTTCGGCGGCTGTTTTGAGTTGGTCCGCGGCTTCGCGTTCCTTCTCGCTGGCCGGGATCAGGGACGAGACCAGGAGTCCGGCGCCGAAAGCGATCAGGCCCGCGGCG
>NZ_LMOL01000039.1 GCF_001424565.1 Arthrobacter sp. Leaf141 | reverse complement strand
ATCGATGATGGCGTCAATCATGTCGGGATCGGACATGCGGGAGACGCCGCCCTGGGCGCGGATATCGGCCGGAACGCGTTCCAGGGCCATCACGGCCACGGCACCGGCGTCCTCGGCGATGCGGGCCTGTTCAACGTTGACAACGTCCATAATGACGCCGCCCTTGAGCATCTCGGCCATGCCGCGCTTCACGCGGTTGCTGCCCGTAACGCTGTTCGCGGACGAACCGGCCCCGTTGCTTACATCAGGTGTAGACACAAAAACCCCTATGGGTAGATAGATGACCTTCGCCGGGTGTGCAGGCGGCCTTCGACGCACCTGCCGGACACACGGATTGCCGGATCCATTGATCGGGCAGAGCTAATACTAGTCCCACCACCGCTGGCCGGCTTAATCAGGTAACGGCTATGTTAATCGGCCGGTGAGGGTTCGGCGAAGGCCTGCCGGCGGACCGAAACCACCCGCTGGATGACTGTCACCAGGCTGGCCGCAGCGAGCAGGAGCAGCGTCACCAGCAGCACCACCGCTGGCAGGCCCAGGCCGGTGAAACCGGTCACCACCAGCACCGACACGAGGCGCTCCGCACGTTCGGCGATTCCTGTGTTCGCGGTGAAGCCCAGCGACTCGGCTTTGGCACGGGCATAGGAGACCACCATGCCCAGGACCAGGCAGACGACGGCGGCCACGGCGATTGGCGTATTCCCACCGCCGGTGAAGAACCAGACCGCCACCCCGGCAAAGAGCGCACCATCAGCCACGCGGTCCAGGGTGGAGTCCAGGAAGTTGCCCCACCGGCCCCCGGTTTCCTGCATCCTGGCCATGATGCCGTCCAGGACGTCGGAGAAAATGAAGGCGGTGATGAACAGCGTGCCCCACCAGAGCTGTCCCAGTGGATAAAACACCAGGGCACCCGCCACCACGCCCGCGGTGCCAATGACGGTTACCGCATCCGGGGAAACACCAATTCGAAGGAGCCAGCGGGCAAACGGGGTGAACAACGCGGTAAAGAACCCGCGGGCATGCCTGTTAAGCATCCGTCTCCCCGGGCCAGGCATCGGCCACCTGCTGGCGGACCTCGTCCAGCGTCTGGGTGATGGCTTTGGTCTGGGCGATGATGGGGAAGAAGTTCCCGTCGCCACCCCAGCGCGGCACAATGTGCTGATGCAGGTGGGCGGCGATTCCCGCGCCGCCCACCACACCCTGGTTCATGCCGAGGTTAAAGCCGCCGGGGTTGGACACCTTACGCAGCACCCGCATGGCCGTCTGGGTGAGGTCGGCGAATTCCGCTGTCTCCTCAACCGTCAAATCGGTGTAGTCCGGGATGTGCCGGTACGGGCACACCAGCAGGTGGCCCGGGTTGTATGGGAAAAGGTTAAGCACCACGTAGCAGGTCCGGCCCCGGTACACAATCAGGGATTCCTGGTCGCTGCGGCCGGGACCCACACAGAACGGGCAGTCGTTCTCGCCCTTGAACTGATGCTGGCCACCCTTGATGTAGGCCATCCGGTGCGGAGTCCACAGACGCTGGAAGGCATCCGGGACACCGGCGAGGTCGAAGTCGTCCGTCACTGCGGCATCACCGGGGTACCCGGCGCCTGTGTTCTCCTGCACGGTGCTGTTCCGTTCCCTTAGCTGGTCCGGTTACGGACGGCTTCCGTGATCCGCTTGACGGCTTCCGCGACCGGCACACCGTTGTCCTGGCTTCCGTCGCGGAAGCGGAATGAGACGGCCCCGGCATCGGCGTCGTCACCGCCGGCGATGAGCACAAACGGGATCTTGTCCTTGCTGGCGGTGCGGATCTTCTTCGGGAAGCGGTCGGAGGATGTATCCACCTCGGCCCGGATACCGGCCGCCTTCAGCTGGTCGACGACGTCGAACATGTATTCGTTGAACGTTTCCGCCACGGGGATGCCCACCACCTGGACCGGCGCGAGCCAGGCCGGGAACGCGCCGGCGTAGTGTTCGGTCAGCACGCCCATAAACCGTTCGATGGAACCGAAGAGCGCCCGGTGGATCATCACGGGACGCTGGCGGGTGCCGTCCGCGGCCTGGAATTCCAGTTCGAAGCGCTCCGGAAGGTTGAAGTCCAGCTGGATCGTGGACATCTGCCAGGTGCGGCCCAGCGCGTCTTTGGCCTGCACGGAGATCTTGGGGCCGTAGAAGGCTGCGCCTCCCGGATCCGGGACCAGGTCCAGCCCGGACTCCTGGGCCACCTCGGCGAGGGTCCTGGTGGCTTCTTCCCAGGTGTCGTCGTCGCCCACGTACTTGACGGGGTCCTTGGTGGACAGTTCCAGGTAGAAGTCGTTCAGGCCGTAATCCTTGAGCAGCCCAAGAACGAAGGTGAGCGTTTTGGTGAGCTCTTCCTTCATCTGTTCGCGGGTGCAGTAGATGTGGGCATCGTCCTGGGTCATGCCGCGTACCCGGGTGAGGCCGTGCACCACCCCGGACTTTTCGTACCGGTACACGGAGCCGAATTCGAAGAGCCGCAGCGGCAGTTCCCGGTAGGAGCGGCCGCGGGAGCGGAAGATCAGGTTGTGCATGGGGCAGTTCATCGGCTTCAGGTAATAGTCCTGGCCGGGCTTGCGCACGGTGCCGTCCTCGTTGAGTTCGGCGTCCACGTGCATGGCCGGGAACATGCCGTCCTTGTACCAGTCCAGGTGCCCGGAGACTTCGTAGAGGTGGCCCTTGGTGATGTGCGGGGTGTAGACAAACTCGTAGCCGGCTTCCACATGGCGCTGGCGGGAGTAGTCCTCCATCTCCTTGCGGATGATGCCGCCCTTGGGGTGGAAGACCGGCAGGCCCGAACCCAGTTCGTCCGGGAAGGAGAACAGGTCAAGCTCGACGCCGAGCTTCCGGTGGTCGCGCCGTTCGGCTTCGGCGATGCGCTCCTGGTAGGCCTTCAGGTCGTCCTTGGTGGGCCAGGCCGTGCCGTAGATCCGCTGGAGCTGCTGGTTTTTCTGGTCACCCAGCCAGTAGGCGGAGGACGAGCGGGTCAGCGCGAACGCATTGGAAATGAGTTTGGTGTTGGGCAGGTGCGGGCCGCGGCACAGGTCGCACCAGACGGTGGTGCCTTCCTTGCGTTCAACATTGTCGTAGATGGTGATCTCGCCGGCACCCACCTCGACGTTCACGCCTTCGCCTGCGTCTGCGGCGTCGTTTTTCTTGCCCAGCAGTTCGAGTTTGTAGGGCTCGTTTTTCATGGCTTCGCGGGCTTCGTCCTCGGTGACCACACGGCGGACGAACTTTTGGTTCTGGTTGACGATCTTGAGCATCATCTTCTCGAGGGTCTTGAGGTCCTCGGGGGTGAAGGGCTCGGCCACGTCGAAGTCGAAATAGAAACCGTCCGTGATGTACGGGCCGATGCCCAGCTTGGCGTCGGGGCGCAGCTGCTGGACGGCCTGGGCCATCACGTGGGCGGTGGAGTGGCGGAGCACGTCCAGGCCGTCGGGGGAATCGATGGTGACGGCTTCGATGCTGGCACCGTTGGGGAGTTCCTGGTCCAGGTCCTTCAGGACGCCGTCGACACGGGCAACAACCACCTCGCGGCGTTCAAAAAAGAGCTCCGCACCGGTTGTCCCGGTAGTCACCTTGGTCTCTTCGCCATCGACGATGAGGGTGATCTGCTGGGCATCTGACACGGGTGTCTCCTATTCAAAGTTGTAGGCTTCATAGCTTGTGGCATACGGGGACCACAGCCAGCCACCGTCAATGCTATCGGTTCCGCGGGGGGCCACCAACGCGGCACACTCGGGCATCAGCCGCTGAATCCAGTGATGGCCAGCGTGCGGCTGATGCCGTCCAGGGGATGTTCCACGTCAGTGCCGGGCCTGTTGGGGTCCGGGAAGGGCAACGATTCCGGCTGCCCCAGGTCCCAGGCCATGCTGGCGCTCAGGCTGATTCCGCGGGGGCCTGTGCGCCGGGTGGTGCCGCGGATCAGCAGCAGCCGGGTGCCAAAAAGGAGCAGCCCGGCGTTTTCCTGCGCCTCGTGGAAAAACACCGAATCGATGCAGCCGGTGCCGTCGTCGATGCTGATGAACACCACCCGCTTGCCGCCGCGCATCGGCGGGGTCTGGGTGGCGATCCGCACGCCCGCAACCAGGACCTCCGTGCCGTTACGCAGCGACAGCAGCTTGTCTGCTGTGGTCACGCCCAGCCTGTCCAGCATGGGCCGGTGGCTGTCCATCAGGTGGCTGCTGACGTCCATGGCAATCAGGTCGAGTTCTGCCCGGACGTTTTCCACCAGGGTGGGTGCAGGCAGGCCGGGTTTGATGTTCTGCAGTTCCACGTCCCCCAAGGGCAACGCAAGCTGTCCTTCCAGGACTTCGATGCCCTTCCGGGTTCCTTTGCCCTGCATCTGCTGCAGGTGGTGCACCAGGTCGGCCCGGTTGGCTGTTCCGCCGGCTTCGCGGTGCAGGAAATCGAACGCGCCAAGCTGTGCCAGCCGTTTGATGGTGGGTTTGCTGACCCGGGACCGTGCCCTCAGGTCGGCGAGGGAGTCAAAGGGCTGCCCCGCCACGATCCTTTTAAGTTCGGTGGCTGACAACCCGTAGATCCCGTTCAGGCTCAGCCGGATGCCCAGTTTCCCGGCGTCCTTTCCGGCGTCGACCCGCTCCACCCGGTATTGGGCACCGCTGCGGTTGATGTCCAAAGGCAGGATGGGAATGCCAAGGCGCCGGGCTTCCGCCACCAGCAGCCGCTTGGGATACATCCCGGGATCGTGCTCCCACAACCCTGCCAGGAAGGCCTCGGGGTGGTGGGCTTTCAGCCAGGCGGACTGGTAGGTGGGCACGGCGAAGGCCGCCCCGTGGGCCTTACAGAAGCCAAAGCTGCCGAAGGCCTTCAGCGTTCCCCAGACCTTGTCCACCACCTCCGGGGTGTAGTTGCGTTCCCTGGCCGCTTTGCGGAAGAAGGCCTCCACCAGGGGTTCTTTGGCTTCGTTACCCAGGGCACGGCGGAATTCGTCGGCTTTCGCCAACCCGCAATGGGTCATGACGTTAAAGGTCTTCAGGATCTGTTCGTGGAACACGGTGACACCGTGGGTTTCGGCGAGGACTGGTTTCAGGTCCGGATGGGGGTACACCTCCGGGGCGAACCCGTGCCGGTGCTCCAGGAACGGCCGCACCATGTCCGACTTCATGGGACCTGGCCGGAACAGTGAAATGTCGATGATGAGGTCGTTGAATTCCCGGGGCGCCATTTTGCCGATCAGCTCACGCTGGCCCGGCGATTCGATCTGGAAGCATCCCAGCGTATGGGTGCTCCTGATCAGCTCGAAGGTGGCCTCATCGTCCAGGGGGACGGCGTTCAGGTCAATGGCGCCGTCAGCGGCGATGTAGTCGGGTCCAGCCCCGTCCGGGCCTACCGGGTGGCTGCCGGCAGCCACCACCTGGGTTTTGGAGGGGTGGATGCGGATGATTTCCCGGACAGCGAAAGCCATGGCGCTTTGCATCCGGACCCCCAGGACATCAAGTTTGAGCATGCCCATGGGGTCCATGTCGTGCTTGTCGAACTGGCTCATGGGAAGGCCCAGCCCACTGGGTTGGACAGGGGTGCGGTCCAGCAGGGTGGCATCCCCCAGGATCACTCCGCAGGGGTGCATGGAGATGTGCCGCGGCAGCCGGTCCAGGCGTTCCGTCAGGTCAACCAGGAGGTCCAGCTGCTGGTTTCCGTCCGTGTCCCGCTGTTCAACCCGGCCTGCGAACTGGCGCAGTTCGGGTTTCTCCTGCAGCGCTTCCCGGAATTTCCGGGCGGAGAAACGCCACAGCTGTTTGGCGATTTCGCCCACTTCGCCGTCGTCCATGCCCAGCGCCATGCCGGCGTCCCGGACGGCGCCCCTGGCCCGGTATCCGTTCTGCATGCTCATGAGGGTGACCCGTTCCGAGCCGAACCGTTTGAAGATCCGGTGGTAGACGTTGTGCCGTTCAGCGCTTTCGACGTCGATGTCAATGTCCGGGAGGGTGGCGCGGTCCCGGGACAGGAAGCGTTCAAAGATGAGATCGTGCTGGAGCGGGTTCACCTGGCTCACATCGATCAGGTAGTTGACCAGGCTCGAGGCCCCGGACCCGCGCGCAGCGGCCCGGACCCCCATGTCCTGGATCATCCGGGAAACCTCCGCCACGGTGAGGAAATAGGCGGAGAAGCCGAGGTTGCTGATGATGCCCAGCTCGTGCTCCAGCCGGTTTTTCATCTCGGCCTCCTGGCTGCCGGCAATGCCGGGGAACCGCCGGGTAATTCCGGCCTCGCAGCGTTGGGCCAGTTCGGTATGCGGGTGCTGGCTGATGCCAAGGACCGAGGCCTCAGGGACCACCGGCTGCTTCCATCCCATGTCGGTGTGCGGATCCATCCGGCACCGATCGGCGAGCGCCTCGGTTTGTGCCATCAGCTGTGTGAGGTCCGCTGTCCCGAAGCCTGAGGCGGCAATGACTTCCTTGCCCAGGCGGAGCATCTGCTCCCCCGTTTTGAGCCAACCCTGGCCTGTGGGTTGCAGGATGGGTTCAGCCGCCAGCTCGGGGAGGGATTTGAGGGTCCGGGCAGAGTCCAGCACATCAGCGGTGGGTGCACCGTCAGCGCCGCAGTAACGCACCGCGTTGGTCAGAATGGCCGGGACGTGGTGTTCCTCCGCGAGCCTGAGCATCCGCACGGCATGTGCTGTGCTGAGGGGCATGCCCGGGGTGCTGAGCTGGGTGACAATCTCGGTAACCACAGTTCCGGCCGGCATGGCATCGAGCCAGGCTTTGAAGAGTGTGCGGGGCCGGAGGTACCGCCTGCCGCCCATGGCCCGTCCCACATCCGAGTCGGGACCGATCAGTACAGTCAGGACGGGTTTGAGGGTCAATGGGTCCAGGGTGCGTGAAGCCAGTTCCGCCCGGGTGACGGCGACAGGAACCGCTCCCCCGGCTTTTCCGGACGTGCGGGCATGGGCGTCCGAGACCAGCCGGCACAGGGCCCGGTACCCGGCGCCGTTATTGTGGCCCCGGGCCAGGACCACCACCCGTCCCGCCACCTGGGTGCGGTGGTCGCCGTCGTCATCAAAGACGGCGAGGTCCACCCCCACGATGGCATCCAGGCCTTCAGCCATGCATGCCCTGAGGTGCTTGATGGTTCCGTAGAGCCCGTCCCGGTCGGTGCAGGCGAGCGCGGTGGCCCCGTCAGCCTTGGCAGCCTGTGCCAGTTCCTCCGGCCATGACACCCCGTAGTGGGCACTGAAGGCGGTGGAAACGTGTAAATGCGTAAAGCTCATGCTGTTTTGGGACCCGAGGTGTCGTTGAGGCGCAGGGCATCGTGGATACGGAGGAGCCGCCATCGGCCACTGGCGGCGTGCCGGGTGAGGTCGAGGGTGAGCGGTTCCATTGGAACAGGAGTGCTTTTCCCGGCGGGCGGGACGGGAACCACCTGGATCCGCCAGATTTCGTGATCCACCATCCCCGGCCCGCTGCCCAACGGGACGCGGCTTTCCTCAGCCCACCACTGGCGGCGTTCATACCAGCGGACTGATTCGGCGCAGACGGAATAGGAGCGTCCGGACCACAGGACGCTTTCCGGCTGGCCGTCCGCCGAGCAGGCTACGTCCACGGATTCGCTGAACAAGCCCATGGTGCCTCCTGACCCGCAGATTGGATTTATTCGAATATGTGTTCGAATAAATCCAATCCTACGCTCCCCCATGGCCAAAACATAGGCAGGGTGGACGGACCGGGCGGCAGGGAGCAGGATGGTGCCATGAGCACCCATGACGCACTCCTCAAGCAGGTCAGCATCGAAGCCCAGGACGCCACTTTGGTGGCCACTTTCGAGGTGGAGGGCAATATCCCGGGTTCCGGCGCCTATGTGGTGGGGCTGGTGGCGGCCAGTCCTGACTACTCTTCCCAGCGGCGGCTGGGCATTGAATTCATGAACGGCGAACCCATCGCGTTCTACTCGTTCAGCCATGAGCAGGGCACTGAGGAGAACTACGACCTGGCCGGGGTGTCCCATTCAGGCAGCAGCATTACCGGCAACTTCCCCATGGCTGCGGTCCACGGCCTGGGCAAAGGCCATGTGATGTCCGCCTTCAGCGACGCTGACGGGCGCGAATTCCAATCGGGGGTTCCGGTCCGGGAGGCACTCTGATATATGCCGCAGTCCACCTCGTTGCGCTATCACTTTGGCTCCCCAAAAGCCGATTTGGGGACCATAAGTGATAGGACAACGCAGGGGGTGGGGCAGGCAGGTGAAGCGGGCAGCTGACCGGAAGGGTCAGCTGCTTTCCTTGTGGACACGCATTTCGAGTTCGATGAACCCGGAAATCATGGCGCGGTACGTGGACTCAACGATGTCCGGATCGATGTCCTTGCGTTCCGCTGCGGTACGGACGTGTTCGATGATCCGTTCAACGCGGCCCGGCGCGCGGACCTCCGCGTCATCACCCTTCAGCGTTCCGGCGATGCGGATCAGCCGTTCGCGGCGGGCGATGAGGGTGACAATCTGGTCATCCACTTCGTCTACGGCAATCCGGACGGCAGCGAGCTGTTCCTTGTCGGCGAGGGCATCCCGGTCGTTTCCTTGAATTGTTGCCATGCTCCGAGGGTACCCAAGCATCCCCTCGGGAGTCGACTTCCCCCACGGATCAGGCGCAGCCGGGTAACGCCGCACGTATGACAAAAACCCCCACCCCACCAGCAGGTATATTCTCCGTATGCATCTCCACGACGCAATCCCGTGGAGGTAAAAATATTGGGGGGAAGCAATGAGAATATTCCGGCGTGTCATCATGCCCATCGCCTGGCTGGTGGTTTTTGCAGTCATTGCCGTGGCATTGGTGAAGATCGCATTCGTGGACGGGCTCAGGGCAGAACCTGCCCTCGCCGGTCCTGCCGCCACCATCGCCACACCGGTGTTCCAGGCAAGCCGCACCACCGTCACAAACCGGGTGGAAGTCGAAGCGACTGTCCAGAGTGACGCCGCGGCCGATGTCCGCAACACGGTCGCAGGCACCGTCAACCACGTGTTCCTCGAGCCCGGCGCACCCGTACGCAACGGCGACCCGCTGTTCCAGGTGCGCAGCGAGGTGCAGCCGGAGGCAGGAACTGCGCCGGCAGCCGTCGCACCGGCCGGGGGAAACGCGGAGCAGGACTCTGCACCGGCGATGCCGGCCGCCGCGAAGCCCACGTACACCTACACCAACGTGCTGGCTGCTTCCACCGGGGTGCTGAAGACCCTTACCGTCATCATTGACCAGCAGGTCAGTGTGGGCGAGGTTGCGGGCACTGTGGATCCGGGCACTTTCACCGTCAGCGGCACCGTAGACGCTGCCCAGCAGTACCGGCTGCTGGCCAAACCAGGTTCAGCGGAGATCAGCGTGATTGGCGGTCCCGCCCCCTTCAGCTGCGCCGACCCTGTCCTGACCAGCATCGCCGCTGCGTCCGAGGGGTCCGGCTCCGGTGGCACCGCAGGGGTTGCCCGCTCTGTTGCCGCAGCCATCATGCCGGTGCCGGGTAACGGGGCGCCCGCGGCCGGGGGTGCCGCCACCGGCCGGCTGAGCTGCCCTGTTCCTGCGGACATCACCGTTTTCGCCGGGCTCGGCGCCACCATGACGGTCACAGCCGGCGAATCCGTGAACGTCATCGCCGTCCCGTTGACGGCCGTCCGGGGCACTGTCGCTGATGGCATCGTCTGGATGGCCGCCCCGGCCCCCGAAGGTGCGGCAAACGGTGCTGCCAACGGCACTGCAACCGGCGCCGACGCCGCAGCACCGCCCGCAGCCGAACCGGAACAACGCACCGTCAAGCTGGGGCTCAACGACGGCGCCATGGTGGAGGTGGTCTCCGGCCTGGCCGAAGGCGACGCCATCCTGGAGTTCGTCCCCGGCGCACCCGGCCAGCCCGACGCCGGCATTCCCGGCGCTTACCCCATGGGCGGCTGAGCGTGGCTGAAGAACTGATTGACCTGGCCGGCGTCACCCGTTCGGTGTTGCTTCCGGACGATCAGGAGCTGCACATCCTCCGTGGGATCACCCTGAGCATCTGCAGCGGTGACCACACGGCCATCATCGGCCGCTCCGGCTGCGGAAAATCAACGCTGCTGAACCTGCTGGGGTTGCTGGACCTGCCTACTGCCGGTGAGCTGACGTTTATGGGCGTCCCGGCCCGGCAACTCAGCGGCAATGCCCGGGCCAGGCTGCGCGGCAGCTCCGTTGGCTTTGTGTTCCAGCAATTCAATCTCCTTCCCGGCCGAAGTGCCCTGGAGAACGTGGTCACCCCGCTGATGTACGCCACGGGCCGGGATTTCTGGAAACGCAGGGAACTGGCCATGGACATGCTGGACCGGGTGGGCCTGTCCCACCGCGCCGGCACCCATCCCGCCCTTTTGTCCGGCGGTGAGCAGCAGCGCGTGGCGATTGCCCGGGCGCTGGTCCGGCGGCCGCGGCTGATCCTCGCCGACGAACCGACGGGGGCGCTCGACGTCGATACCGGCCAGGCGGTCATGGCGCTCCTTGACACCGTGGCGACGGAGTCGGGTGCGGCTTTGGTGACCATCACCCACGACGTTAACGTCGCGGCGCTGGCCAGGTCCTGCTACCGCCTCGACCAGGGCGTCCTGTCCGCCCTTTCCGTCCCTGCGGCGGCAACGGCATGACCGGCGTTGTCTCTGCCCTGCTGGAAGCCTGGCAGGAGCTTCGAATCAACAAAACCCGCATCCTCCTGGCCCTGGTGGGGGTGGCGCTTTCCGTTGCGGCCCTGACATCGGTGGTGGGCGTGGGCAACCTGGCACGGGAGGGCCTGACGGCGAATTCCGAGCGGAACGGCGGCCGCTCCGCCACGTTGGGTGTTGGGGTGTACGGCCCCACGGCTCCGGACGCGGCGACGCTCACCGCCGCCTACCAGGCCATGGTGGCCCGGTACGGAATCGATTACTACACCTCGGTGGACCAGGCCGAGAACGGCTTCCAGTTCCCCACCGGAGTGCGCAGGGTCCAGTTGCAGGTGGTGGACCCCGGGTACGGAACCATCCACCGCCTCACCTTGGAACAGGGCGGCTGGTTCACTGCGGGGGACGAAACCCGTCTGGCGCCGGCCGTGGTGGTCAATGAGGCGTTCTACAACCTGGCCGGCAGGCCCAACCTCACCACCAACCCCGGCGTGGGAATCCTGGGCGCGGGCCCGGCGACGGCCGTCATCATCGGCGTGGTCCCGGACGACTGGGAGCAGGCACCGCCGTCGGCCTTCATCCTTAGTGCAGCCGCTGCCGCCGCGGACATCCCGCTCAGCGGGTCCGGGCAGTTCAAGTTCTGGGTGGGCCAGGAGCAGGCTGAGCCGTTGAAGGCCGCCATCGCCTCCGATCTTCAGGCGCAGTTCCCCGGCATGCATATCCAGGTGGACAGGGCGGACTACGCCAGCCAGGGCGACCCGTTTGCCGTGGTCCAGCTTGCCGTGGGCGGCATCGCCGGCCTGGTCCTCCTGCTGGGGGCCGTGGGGATGCTCAATATCTCCATGGTCACGGTCCGCTACCGGGTTCGGGAAATCGGCATCCGGCGCAGCTTCGGAGCCAGTTCGCACCGCATTTTTGTGGGTGTCATGATGGAGTCCGTGGTGGCCACGGCCTTTGCGGGCGTGCTGGGCGTGATGGTGGCGGTGGCCGTGGTCAAAAACCCCTGGGTGGAAAAGACCATAGCGCCCGGGCTGAGCACCTATCCGCCGTTCCCGGTGGACGCCGCACTGCTGGGCCTGGGCTCAGCCGTCCTGGTGGGGGCCCTTGCGGGAGCGGTTCCGGCGCTGGTGGCCGTGCGCGTCAAAGTCATTGACGCCATCCGCTTCTAGCCTAAAAGAGCGCTTCAACGGGCCGGATCAGTTCCGGCCCGTTGTTGCGGACATTGCCCACGGCGGTCCCCACGGAGTCGACCTGCCAGTCCGCCGCCACATCCACGACGCCGGCCCGCACCAGGTCCACGAGCCCTGCGGCGTCGGTGGCGTCCGGCTCCAGCCAGGCGTCCATGGTTTCGGCGCTCATGGGCAGCGGCACCCTGTCGTGCAGCGCCGTCAGCTTCCCGAACACCGTGGACTCGCTGCCGGGAGGCGGCGTGTCAGCGGTCAGGATGGAGGTGGTGAGCAGCCACTGGCCCGGCTCCCCCGCCGGAACGGACGGATCCTTCCACCATTCATACAGTCCGGCGAACACCAGGCCCCTGCCCTCGCCAGGGTGGACGTAGTACGGCTGCTTGGCCTTGCCCGTGCCCTGCTTCCACTCGTAATACCCGTCGGCGGGGACAGCGCAGCGGCGCGATTTGACCGCCTTGCGGAACGCAGGCTTTTCCAGCACGGTTTCGCTGCGGGCGTTGATCATCCGGGAGCCGATGCCGGGGTCCTGGGCCCAGGACGGCACCAGGCCCCAGCGCGCCACATGCAGCTGGCGCACCTGCCGGGGCGCCGCGGCATCGTCCTTGATGCGGTCCAGGACAATGGGGACGGCGTCGGTGGGCGCAACATTCCACGACGGCGGGATGCTCACCTCATCCTCCAGCTCGGCGTCGAACTCCGCCAGCAGGTCCCCCACTGCCCGTGCCATCACATAGCGTCCACACATTGGACCAGCATGCCATCGGGGGCTGCCGGTGTCATCCTGCACCGGAGCCGGCCGGATCCCCTGGGGAATATGCTGGAACGCGCTGCCGTTGACGGGAGCAGGACCCTGACAGAGGCCACAACACAACGCTTAGGAGAATTCCTTGGACTTCACCCCCGAATCCGGCACGATCACCATGTTCTCCACCACCTGGTGCGGCTACTGCAACCGGCTCAAGAAGCAACTGGACGCGCAGGGCATCGGCTACACCGAAATCAACATCGAGGAAGTGGACGGCACCGCCGAACTCGTCGAACAGCTCAACGGCGGGAACCGGACGGTCCCCACGGTCCTGTTCCCGGACGGCACCGCGGCCACCAACCCTTCCGCGGCGGAGGTCCGGACCCGCCTGGCGGCCTGAACGCACCACGGCGCCGGCCGCACCGGCCTCATGTGATAGACAGAACGGGACCAACATCAACGTGTTGGTCCCGTTCTGTCTATCTGCGTTAAGGGAGCCTTCCGTGGTCCATAAAGTCAAAGGTGTCGTCGCCCGCTCCAAGGGTGCCCCGGTAACCCTGGAAACCATCCTGGTCCCCGATCCCGGACCCGGCGAGGCGCTGGTGGACATCATCACCAGCGGCGTGTGCCACACGGACCTGCACTACAAGCAGGGCGGGATCAGCGACGACTTCCCGTTCCTGCTGGGCCACGAAGCCACCGGTGTGGTCAGCGCCGTTGGAGCCGGCGTTACCGAGGTGGCTCCCGGGGACAAAGTGGTGCTGAACTGGCGCGCTGTCTGCGGCGAGTGCCGGGCCTGCGCCAAGGGCCAGCCGCAGTACTGCTTCAACACCGCCAACGCCACCCAGAAAATGACTCTCGAGGACGGCACCGAGCTTTCCCCGGCCCTGGGAATCGGCGCCTTCATCGAAAAGACCCTCGTGGCTGCCGGGCAGTGCACCAAAATTGACCCCGCCGCCGACGCGGCCGCTGCCGGCCTGCTCGGCTGCGGCGTGATGGCGGGGATCGGCGCGGCCATCAACACCGGCGGCGTCAAGCGCGGGGACACCGTGGCCGTGATCGGCTGCGGCGGCGTGGGCGTGGCCGCCATCGCCGGCGCTGCGCTCGCAGGCGCCACCACCATCATCGCGGTGGACATCGACGCCAAAAAGCTCGAACGCGCCAAGGACCTGGGCGCCACCCATACTGTTGACTCCTCGGCAGGCGACCCCGTGGAACAGATCCGGGAACTGACCGGCGGCTTCGGCGCGGACGTGGTGATTGACGCCGTCGGCCGGCCCGAGACCTACAAGCAGGCGTTCTATGCCCGCGACCTGGCCGGCACCGTGGTCCTGGTGGGCGTGCCCACCCCGGAGATGACCCTGGAGCTGCCCCTCCTGGACGTGTTCGGCCGCGGCGGATCGCTCAAGTCGTCCTGGTACGGCGACTGCCTGCCGTCCCGCGACTTCCCCATGCTCATCAGCCTGTACCTGCAGGGAAAGCTGGACCTGGACGCGTTCGTCACGGAGCGGATCAGCATTGACCAGGTCGAGGAAGCCTTCGAGAAGATGCACTCCGGCTCCGTCCTGCGCTCGGTGGTGGAACTGTGACCGCGCGGATCGACCAGCTGGTCACCTCCGGAACGTTTTCGCTCGACGGCGGCACCTGGGACGTCGACAACAACGTCTGGATCGTCGGCGACGAGGCCGAATGCGTGGTCATCGACCCGGCCCACGACGCCGCGGCCATCGCCGCTGCCGTGGCCGGCCGGAACCTCAAGGCCATCCTCCTGACCCACGGGCACGATGATCACATCGCCGCCGTCGGCGCCCTGCGGGACCTGGTCCCGGCACCCGTCCATCTTCATCCCGAGGACCTGATGCTGTGGCAGGCCGTCTACCCGGGCACCGAGCCGGAGCACAGCATCAGCCACGGCGAAGTCTTCACCGTGGCCGGACTGGAGCTAAAGGCCCTGCACACGCCGGGACACTCACCGGGATCCGTATCCTTCCACCTGGCGGACGGCCCGGCCGGCGAAAGCACCGTTTTCACCGGCGACACCCTGTTCCAGGGCGGCCCGGGCGCCACGGGCCGGTCCTACAGCGACTTTCCCACCATCATCGATTCCATCCGCAGGGAACTGCTGACCCTGCCGGCCGGAACGGTGGTCCGCACCGGACACGGCGACACCACCACCATCGGGGTGGAAGCCCCGAACCTGGACGAGTGGATCGCCCGCGGCCACTAAGCCGCAATCCGCGGGTCACGCCCCCAGGCTGCTGAAAGGCGCCTCGGCCAAGGTGGCGTGGCCCGCGTAGGTGGCCAGCAGGGCCGCCTCGACGGCGTCCACATCCAGGCCGGGCACCAGGTCGTCCGCAGCGCCCGCCGTGGCGGGGTCCCAGGCCAGGCCCAGCGCGGCGTAGCTGTCCGTGAGGACTCTCCGGATGGGTGCCGAGTTTTCCACCACAATCACCGAGCTGAAAAGCCAGCCGCCCGCCACCACGCGCTGCGCGGTGCCCACCAGTTTGACCTTGCGCGTTTCGTCCACGGGGTCCGTGCCGTGCACGCTGTACTCGCCCGGGCAGTATTCGCCGGGGATTTCCCCCACGGCGGCCTGTACGCCGGCGCGGCGCAGGGCCGCGGCGAAGAGCTCCCCGAAGTGGCTGAACCGGGCCTTTGACCCTGCCACGGCGTCCCGCTCCGGCTCAATGTGGTCCACCACCAGGGTGCCCTGGTGGTACGCTGCGGCCCGGCCGCCGGCCCTGCGGACCAGGGGTTCGAAGCCGTTGTCCCGGCACGCCTGCATGGCCGCGTCAAAACCCGGCAGGCGGGTGTCACGCTGGCCGAAGGCCACGGTGGG
Source organism: Arthrobacter sp. Leaf141 (assembly GCF_001424565.1). Taxonomy (GTDB): domain Bacteria; phylum Actinomycetota; class Actinomycetes; order Actinomycetales; family Micrococcaceae; genus Arthrobacter. The sequence continues at coordinate 29,182 of NZ_LMOL01000039.1, read as the reverse complement.
CGCGGGCCGGTAGAGCCTCAGGGTGGGGCCGATGTCCCCCGTTTTCGCGCGCGCCAGCAGTTCCAGGCCGAACTCCAGGTCCCGGGCAGCGCCCAGGGAGGCCTCCTGCCGCACCACGGTGAGGGTACGGGGTCCCGGGACGGTGTTCGCCATGTTGCTAAGCTCCCTTATGGTTATCTTGCAATTCCTCGTTGTGGCCGCCGCGTTCGCCGTTATCGACGCCGTCTGGCTCAAGGTCATGAACCCGTTTTACCGCAGCCACATCGGTGAGCTGCTGGCGGACAAGCCCAACCTAGGGTACGCCGTGGCCTTTTACGTCCTGTACATTGCCGGCATCGTGTTCTTTGCGCTCCGGCCAACGCTCGACGGCGGCAGCTGGCTGATGGCCCTGGGCTACGGCGCCGCGCTGGGTGCGTTCGCCTATGTCACCTATGACCTCACCAACGCCTCGACCCTGAAGGTCTGGCCCCTGCAGCTGATCATCGTGGATGTCATCTGGGGTGCGGTCCTGACTGGCCTGTCCACCCTGGTGGGCTGGCTCGTGTTCCACACCCGGGCATAGGGAACCATGGGCATCAAACGCGTTCGCTGGTTAATGGTCCTGCTGGTCGCGGCCGCGGGTGGCGTCAACTTCCTCCTCAAAATCCTGTCCGGAGACACACAGGGGGATGCTGCCATTGTGCTGACGTTCCAGCCGGTCCTGGGTAAAACCACCATGGCCAGGGGCGCTGCGTTTGACCTCAAGGTGCAAGAGGTGTCCGGTTCCAGGTCAGCACCCACCGCCTGGGACAAGTTCAATCAGCTGGGACGCAAGACACTGGTCCTGCCCCTTGATACCGCTGACGGAACCGTCGAAGTTGCGGGCAGCGCCGCCACCCTGGACAAACTGGAAAGCAGGTTATTTGAGCAGGCCGCCGAAAACCTGCTGACCTGACAGGATCACCCGCGGCGCCCCACCCAGAGGCCATGCAGCAGGGGCAGCGCGGAGACCAGCATCAGGAGGTTGCCCAGCCCAGGGTCCCCGCCGCGGACCACCGCCCCGGCGATCAGCAGGGCGCCGAAGACCAGGACCGAAGCGACCCGTCGTGCGCCGCGGTTGAGCAGCGCCACCTGGCGTTCCAGCCGGGGATTGCCCACGGCGAGCGAGCCTTCCTCGGCCCTGGTGATAAGGCCGTCGAGCCGCCTGGGGAGTCCGATCGCCAGGCCCGCCACGTCCAGCACCTGCCGGCCCGCGTCCTGGATGAGGTTACCGCGCTCGTCGCGCAGCAGGCGGGCCGCGTAGGGCTCCACGGAGTCCCACAGGTTGAACCGCGGGTCGAGGGAGCTGCAGACCCCGGAGGTCAGGGACATGGCCCTGATGATCAGGAGGAAGTTCTCCGGCAGCTGGAACGGCAGCGACCGCACCACGTCGCCGAATTCAACCGCGAAGTCCCGGAACTCGCGGGGATCCACTTCCCGCAGTTCGGCGAAGCCCATGCCGCCGAACCGGGCGAAGAGCTGCGTCATGGCCCGTTCCAGCTCCTGGGTGTCGGCGGACGGGATCAGCACCCCCACGTCGCTGATCGCCGCCACCAGGCCCTTGCCGTCGCGGGAAGCGGCAGCGATGAGCAGCTTCCGCAGGCCGCTGCGGGTCCCGGCCGTGACCTCGCCCATCATGCCGAAGTCGATGAAGGTCAGTTTCCAGGCCGGTTCCCCGGGCCTGGCAGGAACGGGCGTGACGAAGATGTTGCCCGGGTGCGGGTCGGCATGGAAGTAACCGTTGGTGAAGAGCTGGTCGAACATCACGGCAGCAAAAACCGGCGCCACGTCCACCGGGTCGATGCCCGCAGCCCGCAGTGCCTCCACGTCGGTGATCTTGATGGCCGTGACGTCCTCGAGGGTGAGCACCCGGCGGGTGCACCGCTCCCAAACGACGGCGGGAACCGCCACCCGGACATCGCCGGCGAAATCGGCGGCGAAGCGCTCCGAGCCGGCCGCCTCGTGCAGGTAGTCGATCTCCTCGAAGCTCGTTTGCGCGAATTCCTCCACCAGCGCGGGCATGTCCACCCGGTCGGAGACAAGGCGGAAATGGCTGAGCCAGCCGCCCACCCTGCGCAGGGCGGCCAGGTCGACGTCGACAATCGCGTCGATGCCCGGCCGCTGGACCTTGACCACTACGTTCTCCAGCCCGGTGTCGGCGGCGTCAGCGGGGAGGAGCCGGGCGCGGTGCGCCTGGCCCAGCGATGCTGCGGCGATGGGCGTCTCCTCCACCCAGGCAAAACGCTGGCTGAACGGCGCGCCGAGCTCCGCTTCGGCAAGGGCCCGGATGGCGGCGAACAACACCGGGGGCACCTCGTCCTGGAGGCCTTCGAGTTCTGTGGTGATTTCAGGCGGGAGTACATCCAGCCTGGACGAGAGGAACTGGCCCACCTTGATCATCAGGCCGCCGAGGTCAACGGCGAGGTCGTGGAAGCGCCGGGCAAACCTGAGCATCCGTGCGGTCCGGGTCCGCTCGGCGATCCGGACCAGCCCGACGCGCGGGAGGAACAGTTCGAACCACCAGGTCACCGCCAGGTGCCACGCGGCAAAGCGCAGGATCCTGCGGTAGCGTGCTCGGGTATTTCCGGCCCCGGACACCGGATCAGCCCGGTCCCGGCGGGCCGACGCCACCCCCATCAATCCTGGGCGAGGATCGAATAGATCCGCCGGCGGGCGTCTTCAAGGACCTTGACGGCCTGCTGCACCTGTTCTGCGGAACCTGTCCGGCCCACCTGCGCGGTTGCCTGCGCCAGCTCCACGCCGGCCTTGGGGAGCGAGGCGAACCCCGGGCCCGTTGCGGCGCCGGCTTCCTCCCAGGGCGCTGAAGCGTGGGAGTCCGCAGCTTCCTCGCGGCCGGCTTCGGTCAGGGAGTAGATTTTGCGGCCGTTGGACTCTTCGGCCCGGATGGATCCCTCGTCCGCCAGCAACTGCAGTGTGGGGTAGACGGACCCGGCGCTCGGTTTCCAGCTGCCGCCGCTGCGCTCTTCGATTTCACGGATGATCTGGTAGCCGTGCATGGGTCGTTCCGCCAGCAGGGCAAGCACCGCCGCGCGGACTTCGCCCTTGCCGGCCCGGGTGCCGGCGCGCTTTTCGAAACGGGACCGCAACTCCTCCACGGCCTGCCACATGCCCTCCATGTTGTTGCTGCCGCCGAATCCGCCTGCCGGATATGAACCACGCATGATGATCTCCTTTGCAACGCCGAACGATATACAACGATACTCAACGATACACCCGGGAGCTGGCCGCCCGACCGGCCCGGTTGTCAGGTTTTACGGAGCGTCAGGATCTGTTCGGCGCGGCCAAACGGGCCCTGGCTGTCGTGCAGGACCGTGGACGTGAGGCCGATCCCGTCCCGTCCGAACGACACCGCATTGTCCAGCCCCAGCCACTCGCCTTCCGGCCGCCGGTACATGTGGATCTGCAGGTCAACGTTGGGGAACGCGTAGCTGTCCTTGCCCGGCGGAACCCTGGCCGCGATGCCGTTGGCGGTGTCCACCAGGCCCATCAGCCGTGCCAGGTCACCGGCGCCCGGACCATCGGTCAGCGGGTGCGGGGTCCGGAGCCAGACCTTGCCGGCCCCGGGCCGGTGCCCACCAGCCACCCGCATCTCCAGCGATGCGATGTAACCGCCGGGCCAGACGGCAGCACCGTTAAACGGTCCGCAGTCCCCCGGGCCCGGTATGGCGGGATCCTCGACGGCGGCCACGGCCTCCGTGTTGCTGGTGGCCAGGCGCCAGGCGGTGGCCCGGATGGCGGTCCTGCCGCCGGCCACGAGTTCGGCCTGCACCAGCTCGATGGTCTTTCCCGGCCGCAGGGTGGTGGCCTCGACGTGGAATTCGCCGCCGGGGATCAGGCCGAGGATCTCGTAGCTGAGCCGCGCCATCCGGAGGTCGGGGCGGGGGTGGTGGTTTTCAAGGACGTGGGCCAACAGCCCGGAGGCGGGCGCCATGTGTTGCTCGTGCTCGTTCCAGGCGCCCTGGGCGTGCAGGGTGGAGCGGAACCGGCCGCGTCCGAGGTCCTGGTAATAGAAGTCGCCTTCGGCCAGCTGGGTCGATTCTGCAGTCAACGGGAACCTTCCGGGGTGTTTGAGGAGTCCGCCAACTCTATCTGCCGGGCGGCGTACGCCCGGCGGCGAAACGGCCCGGGCAAGGTTGCGGCGAAATGGGAGAGCCAGGTGGGAAGCTACTGGGTAGACTCAGGAACCGGTCCTGTTCGCAACCCTCTGAAGAGGTGTTCCATGCGCGTCATCAGCTACAACCTCCGCAAGCACAAGGCGAGCGGTGAACTCCTTGCCCTGGCCCATAACCACGACATCGATGCGCTGTGCCTCCAGGAAGTTGATTCCTCGGATCTGCCCGACACCCTGGGCCCGCTGCGCCTGGCGGACTCCACCAAGGGCAACCGCCTGGGCCTCGCCATTTACTACCGCACCGGCCGGTTCACGGCGTTGGACACACAGTCCTTCGCCCTGAAGAAGTCGATGCATGACCGGGTCCTTGCCCCGGCCCACGAGCGGCTGATCGGAACCCGGGTGGTGGACAACGAGACCCAGCATGAGCTGGTTATCGGCTCGTTCCACGCGGCGCCACTGACGGCGTCGAATTCGCTGCGCCGCAAGCAGATCCATGCCGCGCACGCGGAACTGCTCAGCATGGGCAAAGGCCTGATGACCCTGATGGTGGGCGACTTCAACTACCCGTTTTTCACCAAAAACCTTGACATCCACATGAAGAACTCGGGATACGCGCTGTCGCTGAGCAACCGGCGCACCTACACCCGATACAAGGTTTTTAAGGGCCACTTCGATTTCGCCACCTCGCTGGGCCTGGACATCGCCAGCGTCGAGACGCTGCCGCGCGGCAACTCGGACCATCTGCCCATCCTGGTCAACGCAGAATACGGCCCCGACTACTAAGCGCCGGGCCGTGACGGCAGGCGTTCCCGGAGGCCCGGCCAGGCCGCAGCGAAGCCGGGGTGGAGTTCCTTGTTCTCCACCCCGGCCACCGGCACCCACTGGAGTTCAATGCTCTCGGGATCGCTGATGACGGGGTCGAACGGTTCGCGGACCAGGACCACAACGGTGGTGTAGGCCCAGTAGTCCAGGTCCAGCACCGAAGTGAACAGCACGTCCACCCCGTCGGCAGGCACCGCGGCTTCCTCATTCGCTTCGCGGAGGGCGCCGGTCACGGGGTCCTCATGCTGGTGCAGCGCGCCGCCCGGCAGGCCCCAGGTGCCGCCGTTGTGGCTCCAGATGGCGCGGTGCTGCAGCAGGACACCCTTGGCGGGGTCGAAGGCCAGAACACCTGCCGCGCCGAACCTGCCCCAGAAGCGGCCGCGGCCGCCTTCCACCCAGGCGTCCCCGGGGTCGCGGGGGCCGGTACGGACAGGCGGTGTGGTGGACGTTCCGGCAGCAGTGAAGTGATCCATGGCACCAGTCTGTCAGGATGTCACTCATGCCGCTAAAACTGCTTTTAATCGCCGACACCCACGTACCCAAGCGGGCCAGGGAGCTCCCCACCCAGGTGTGGGACGCCGTCGACAACGCCGATGTGGTGTTCCACGCCGGCGACTGGGTGGCCGTATCACTCCTGGACCAGCTGGAGCTGCGGAGCAGGCTCCTGGTGGGCGTCCACGGCAACAACGACGGGGCGGACCTGCGGCACCGCCTGCCGGAGACGGCCAGCATCACCCTGGAAGGCGTTCGGTTTGCCATGGTCCACGAGACAGGCCAGGCGAAGGGCCGGGAGCTGCGCTGCGAGGCGGCGTATCCGGAGGCGGACGTCCTGGTGTTCGGCCACAGCCATATTCCGTGGGACACCACCGCGCCCAAGGGACTGCGGTTGCTCAACCCGGGTTCCCCCACGGACCGGCGGCGGCAGCCGTCCTGCACCTACATGACGGCGGTGGCCGACGCCGGCCGGCTGGGGAACGTGGAATTGGTCAACGTGGTCAGGCCGCAGACCGCCCGGTAAGCATTTCGAGGCTCGTCGCGGACGCGGCCAGCTCCAGCAGCCCGCGGCCCGTGTGCAGGGTGATGGCCTTCCCGCCGGGAAACGCCAGCCAGGGAGCCTTCACCACAGGTCCGGCCGGACGCGGGTCCGGATAGACTTCCACGCGGCCTGCGACGGAGCCGCTGAACCCTGCCTTGGCCTGGAACAGCAGCCGGCCACGTTCCACCTTCGCGTATCCGAAGGCCCACTTGCCCGGCGCCGGCGCGTCCGCTGCGCGCTGGGCGCATTCGAAAATCCCCTGCCGGGCGTCGATGGCGATCCGCTTCCGTTGTACGGGCCGGAAAACCAGTTGGGCAAGCAGCATCCCCGCACCGCCTGCCACAACAAACAGCACCAGCACGGGCCAGAACCCGATGCTTTCCTGCAGGGGGAACACTGCCAAGGCCACCACCGCGATCAGCAGGTAGCCATCCAGGTTGGCGTCGTGCAGTTTTTCCGGCCAGCCCCTGGGTGCGGGGGCCAGATCCTGTTGGGGCAACGGTGCGCGCCTTCCTGCCGATGGTCCGGACGGCAGCAAGTGCCGGGTGGGGCCAGTCTACGGCGCCGGGTTGGCAGCAGGGGCAGTTCGAGCCTAGGCTGGGAATGTAAGCATGCTTAGCTTTTAGCATCAGAACATCCAGCGGGAACCACCGCGTCCCCGGCAACAGGAGGAACCAGATGGCAGACCAGTACACGTTCCGCAATCCAGTGACAGCCTACGAACGGATTTCCCCGCCGAAGCAGCACCAGCCCGAACCAGGCCTGGATGCCGAACTTACGCCCACGGCCGATCTGGGCGAGGACAGCTACCGCGGATCCGGGCGGCTGGAGGGCCGGAAGGCAATCGTCACCGGGGCTGACTCGGGCATCGGCGCTGCCACGGCTATCGCGTTCGCCCGCGAAGGCGCCGATGTGGTGCTCTCTTACCTGCCCGAAGAGGAAGAGGACGCCGCGAGGATCGCCGGCATCATCAAGGCGGCGGGCCGGAAAGCCGTGCAGGCCCCCGGCGACCTGAAGGACGCTGGCACCTGCCGCGAACTGGTGGAAACGGCGCTGGCGGAGCTTGGGGGCCTGGACATATTGGTCAACAATGCCGGCAAGCAGGTGGCACAGGAGGAATTCACGGACATTTCCGACGAACAGTTCGACCACACGCTCAAGACCAACGTTTACGCCATGTTCTGGCTGACCAAGGCGGCAGTCCCGCACCTGCCGGCAGGTGCCACCATCATCAACACCACGTCCATCCAGGCCTACAGCCCCTCGCCCACCCTGGTGGACTACGCCACCACCAAGGCAAGCATCAACAACTTCACCAAGGGTTTGGCCCAGCAGCTTGCCCCGAAGGGCATCCGCGTCAACGCCGTGGCGCCGGGTCCCATCTGGACTCCGCTGCAGGTCAGCAGCGGACAGCCCAAGGAGGAACTGCCGGAGTTTGGCCAGTCCACGCCGTTGGGCCGGGCGGGCCAGCCTGCGGAGCTGGCGCCGGCCTATGTGTTCCTGGCCTCCGCCGAATCCAGTTACGTGGTGGGCGAAACCCTCAACGTCAACGGCGGCAGCCCCACCCCCTAGGCTCAGGTGCCGGCAAGCCCGGCCAACAGTGAGTCCGTGGCCGCGTCGGGCACCCCGTCGAAGAACTGGTCCAGGACAGCCTGGAACAGGGCTTCACCGGGGTCCGCCCGGAGGAACAGGGTCATGGCGGATTTTAGCTTGCGTGCATCGATGCTGCCCAGGATGCTGACGGCCGACCGGCCGGGTTGAACCATCAGGGCCGCTGTGCATTCGAGCAGGCGGGGGCCCAGGAGCCCGTGCCGCAGGTAGGCGCGCGCCTCAGCCAGTGAGTTGATGGCGTACCTGCGGGAGGTGGGGCTCTGGCCCAGGCCGGCGATCTGGGGAAACACGAACCACATCCAATGGCCGGTTTTGCTGCCTGCGCGGAGTTGGGCGAGTGCGTCGTCGTAAACCCCGCCCTCCTGGGCAGTCACGAACCGTTCAAGGTCCCGGGATGCGTTCACGGACATGTCTCCTTATCTGTCAGCCGGCCGAAGCGCCCGGCACCGCCTGGTCGAGGTACGCTGCGGCGTCCCGCAGTTCTGCGGCCGGATCGGTCCGCCACCTGGACAGGACCACCTCGGCTTTCCGCCGTTCCATGGTGCTAAACCCCGCCAGCATCGGCGCCACGACGTCGGCGAGCAGCGGGTCAGCCAGTTCCCCGGTAGCCGCGGAGCGAAGGAACCCTTCAAGGCGGGTCAGGTCGGAATGCAGCAGGGTCCGGACCCTGGTCTGCAGCAGCACCACGGCCGCCAGCCGCCGCTCAAAAACGGGGAGTACGCCGGGTGCCGGCCGGGCCCACAAGGCGGAGGCCAGCAGGAGGATCCCGTCGTGGTCGAGGTCCCGGAACTTCCGCAGCGCGTCCCGGATGGTGCCCCGCACGGCACCCACGGACGACCCGTAGGAGGCGAGGACACCGCCCAGCCGGGACCCGACGTCGTCCGCCCGGTACCAGGCGCCCTCATTCTGCAAGGTGATGTCGATGAATTCCACGGCCGGACCCACGGAACCGCCGGCGGTCACCGGCCCCGTCCCGCTGAGGAGTGGCTGATGCAGTAGGGCGTCCAGGGCCTGGCCTCGAGCCTGCCCTCGGCAATGGGCCCGCCGCACTCGAGGCAGCTCCCGTAGGTACCGTCGGCAATCCGGGCCAGCGCGGCGTCGACCTGCGCCAGGCCAGCGGCGCTTTGCGCTGCCAGGGCGGACGCCTGCGAGAGCTCGAAGGCGATGGTGGCGCCTTCCGGGTCGTGCTCGTCATCAACGTTGGAGTCCTGCCGGGCGGAGCTGGCACCGGCTATTTCGGCCCGCAGGGCAGCGACCAGCGCCAGTTTCCGGGCGCGCTCCTCTTCAAGGAGCAGCCGGAACCGGCCGGCGCTGGCCTTCGACAGTCCTGGCCGTGCCATCAGTACCAGTTGTAGGCGATCGAGTGGTTCCAGGCCGCGCAGGGCGAGCCGTAGCGGCCGCTGATGTAGCCCAGCCCCCATTCGATCTGGGTGCGGTAGTTGGTCAGCCAGTCGCTGCCGGCACTGGCGTACTTTCCTGCGGGCAGGGACTGGGCAATCCCGTACGCTCCGGAACTCGGGTTGGTGGCGGTGGTCCGCCAGCCGGACTCCTTCATCCACAGCTGGGACAGGCAGGGGAACTGTTCCTGGCCCCAGCCATAACCGGCCAGCCTGCCCGCCGCGTAGTTTTTTGCGCCGGCGGGATCATTGACGGCGCCGCCGGGCACGGACGGGACGACGACGGGAGGCCGGACGGGTTCCACCGGCACCTGCGGGGCTGGGGCGGGGTTCGCCGGTGCCGGGTTCGCGGGGGCGGGGTTCGCCGGGGCGGGTTTTGCAGCGGCGGGGTTGGCCGGGGCGGGTTTTGCAGCGGCAGCGGCCGCAGCTGCCCTGGCGGCGTCGTCGGCCTGCCGGCGGGCCAGTTCTTCGGCAGCCTTGCGCTTGGCTTCCTGCGCGGCCTGGTAGGCGGCTTCGGCTTCCACGCCCTGCCGGTACTCCCCCTCGACAGCCGCGGTGGTCCCTTTCAGGGACGCCAGCTGGGCCGTAAGTTCGGTGCCATGCCGTTGCCCGTCGTCGATCTGCCGGGCCATGCCGGCCTGCGCATCGCGGGCGGCCTTCAGTTTCGTGGCAGCCTCAGCGGTGAGGCGTTCGCGTTCGGTCCGGGCTGCCTGCTCCTGTTCGCGGAGGGATTCAGACACCTTGGCGGCGGAAGCAGCCCTTTCCACCAGCGCGGCCGTTTTGTCGCCTACCATCTGGACCACGTTCAGGCCCTGCACGTTGTTGTGCTCCAACGCGTCCAGGGCCACGAAGAACCCTGTGTTGGTGCCGCCTGTTTTGTAGGACTGCACGGCGAGGGCCCCCAGCTCCTTCCGGTGCCGGTCCACGTCGGCAGTGGCTGCTGCGGTTTTTGCGGCCAACGACAGCAGCCTGGCATCCACTGCCTGGAGCGCGGCGTCGGCCACGCCATAGTCTGCGGCGGCGGTTACGGCCTGGCCGCCGAGTGTTTCGGCCTGTGCTGCCAGTCCCGTCAGCAGTTCGTTGATTTTGGCGATTTCCGTTGCCTTGCCGGCCTCGGTTTCCTTGGCCTGCTGCACGTCCTCCCACGAGGGATAGCCCGAGGGCGGCGCCGGCTCGCCGGCCATGGCGGGCGGCAGGACGGCCGAGCCGGCCAGGATAAGTGCCAACAGGCCGCCGGCCAGGGGCGACCGCACTTTGGAAACGAACGGGGACATAGTCCCGAAGCCTACCGGCGTCCGTCCGCCGGAACACGCTGAAGTGTCCACATCGTTACATTGGGAGCTGCAAAACGTGGACCTAGACTGGGGCCATGGGCACTCCCCGCCGTCCTTCACGTGGCACGCCGCGCTGCGCAACGGCGGCCGTTGCCGGCCTGGCCCTGGCCGCCCTGACTGCGTGCTCTCCCCCAGCCGATCCGACGCCGGCGTGGTCCACTCCAGCCGCCGCAGAACCGGCACTCACCGTGGAAGTAAACCAGTCCCGGGACCAGTACGGGCGGCATGGCATTGAGTTGCTGATTACCAACACCACAGACAGTCCGGTCACGGTCAGCGACGCCCGGCTCAGCACTTCCCTGTTCCAGCAGGACATCCGTTGGGACTCCGCGGGCGGTGTAGTGGTCGTGCCACCGCACCAGGCCAAAATCCGGACCGCAATGCTGCCCACGGCTGCCTGTCCGGAGCCGGGGCAGGCCACTTCCAGCGGGCCTGCCGCGGTGGCCACAGCGACGTTGACGCTGCCGGCGGCAGACGCCACCGCCCCGGCCACAGTACCGCCCACCACCGCTCCCACCCCCACCAGCATCGCGTTGGAGGCAACTGATCCCCTCGGAATCCTGGCCCGGAACAACGCTGAACTTTGCCTTTCGGCGGCTGCGGCAGCGGTAGCGGACCTGGCCCTGGCTCCGGACCTGGCCGTCGCGCCGGACCTGCGCACCGCCGTCGTCCATCTGCTGGTTGATCCTGCTGGCGGGGCCCGCGGGAGCGGCCGGCTGACCCTCGAACGGTTCGAAGGCACCACGCTGCTGGCGGAAGCGTCGGCGGATCCCTGGCCCGTTGACACCGTTGTCAGGGCGGGAGATGCGCCGTTCGTTATGAACCTGCGGCTCCGGCCCGCGCGCTGTGACGCGCACGCTGTGGCGGAAGACAAAGTGGGCACACTGCTGCCCGTCCGGGTGGCAGTGGGGATGCGCTCAGGGCAACTGAAACTCGTCGCCGGAGCCACCCTGCGCGGCCAACTTTATGACTTTGTGACGAAGGCCTGTGCGGCCGGCTGACCGGATGGCGTCCTTCGAGTTCAGGGGCCCGGCAACACACCAGCGATGGACAAACCAGGGATCCGAGAGGCCCACCTCGCATGTTATCCAAATGTGACAATTGGTCGGGACCTGGGTTATGGTCTTGATGTGTCCCTCTCCAACGGGGCACTCCCACCAGCATGCCGAGCCCTGCCGCTGGCCTGGGATCAATCGTTTCCGGATGGCAGGGACGGGGGAACCAAGTTTCCACGGCTTCTTTGAAGCCTTGGGGTTAAGTCGATAGCACCTCTGTCCTTGATGGGGTGCTCCCGGCCGGGTAGCTCCAACCCGAACCCGACAGCTCACCCCGCAGGCATGGGAGAGGCGATCTATCATGTCAAAAAACACCCTGGCTGCCCGTCACCGCGCGGTGCCGACCCATTCCATCGTTCTTGAAGGCCTGGCAGTTTCCGCCAAGTCGCAGGCCAAGTCCCTGGGCCGCCCGGCCCTGGCCGTGGCCGCCGCATCCGGCATCGCGTTCGGCATCGGCGCCCCGGCCCACGCCGGCGTGACCGCACCGGATACCACCGGAACCAGCAACGTCCAGGCGTACTCGGCACCGGCAGCGCCCGCTGCAGCGCCTGCCCCTGCCGCTGCCGGCAATGTCCACACCGTTGTTTCGGGTGACACGCTGGGCGCCATCTCCTCGGCCAACGGCGTCAGCCTGAACGACGTCCTCTCCGCCAACGGGCTGTCCATCTCGGCCGTCATCTACCCGGGCGACCAGATCCAGATCCCAGGCGCCGGCTACGTGGCAGCCCCCGTGTCCGCCCCGGCCCCGGCTCCCGCCCCGGTCCAGGCTGCAGCCGTTGCCGCCCCGGCCAACACCGGCATGAACCTCAGCTACGCGTCCGCTCCGGCAGCCTCCACCGGCACCGGTACCGGCGCCGCAATCCTCGCCTCGGCTTACAGCCAACTGGGCGTTGGCCAGGACTGCACCGCCATGGTGGAAAAGGCCCTGCGTTCGGTAGGCAAGTCCGTGGGCGACCTCGCCCCGGGCCAGTTCTTCCAGTACGGCAGCGTTGTGGGCTCACCGGCCCCCGGTGACCTGGTCATCACCGCCGGCCACGTTGGCGTTTACGCCGGCGACGGCCAGGTTGTCAGCGGCGGCGTGGACGGTTACAAGACCGAGGTCCACTCCATCAGCTGGCTCGCCGGAGCTTCCTTCGTCCGCGTAGCGTAGCTTCGCGGCGCAGCAAGCGCCTGCACCACCGCAAGGGCGGCAGCCGGGATCAGTCCCGCTGCCGCCCTTGGCGTTTAAGGAATGCGGCGCGGAACCGGCGGGGCCCCGAACCAGCGGGCCCGGCCTGACCTCAGGTGCCGCAGTAGGTCCGGTAGGCGCCGAAGTCGGCCGGCGGCCCTTCCGCGAACCGCTCCAGGCCCGGCCGTTCCGTGAACGGGCTGCCAACGGCGTCCAGCAACAGGTGGAATGGTGCCAAGTCACCGGCAGTGGCGGCGGCCAGGGCTTCCTCCACCAGGTGGTTGCGCGGAATGTAGATGGGGTTGGTCCGGTCCATCAGGGCGGGGTCCGGCTGCCGGGCCAGCCACCGCGCCGCCCAGGCGTCGTACGCGGCCAGGTCCATGATCATGCCGCGGACCGGTCCGGCGTCACCGCGGGCGGCCTTGACCAGGTTGCGGAAAAACTGCGTGTGGTCCACGGGGCCGTCCTTGAGCAAGGCCAGTGCGCCGTCAACCAGCCCGGCGGTTTCAGGGTCTGCAGGTGAGCCATCCGCCGGTGCCGGCAGTCCCAGCTTGGCCAGCATCCCTGCCTGCCAGGCCGCACCGTAAGCGGGCCGGAAGAGTCCCAGTGCTTCCACTGCCAGCTCCACCGCCTTTTCCTGGTCCTCGTGGAGGAGCGGCAGCAGCGCTTCGGCAAGCCGGGCAAGGTTCCATTCCGCCACTATCGGCTGGTTGGAGTAGGCGTACCGGCCGCCGGTATCGATGGAGCTGTACAGCGCGCCGGGATCAAACGCGTCCATAAACGCGCAGGGCCCGTAGTCGATGGTTTCCCCGGAGATGGTCATATTGTCGGTATTCATCACGCCATGCACAAATCCCACCAGCATCCACCGTGCCACCAGGTCCGCCTGCGCCGCCAGGACATTCCTGAAGAGCTCCAGGTAGGGCTGGTCGGCGGCAGCAGCTGCCGGGTAATGCCGGGCGATGGCGTGGTCGGCCAGCCGCCGCAGCAGGTCCACGTCGTCGGCGGCCCGGGCGTATTGGAAGCTGCCGACTCGCAGGTGGCTGGCCGCGACGCGGGCCAGGAGGGCTCCGGGCAGCAGCCCTTCGCGGCGGACCTGCCGCCCGGTGGCCACAACGGCCAGGGCGCGGGTGCTGGGGATGCCCAGCGCGTGCATGGCCTCGCTGACCAGGTACTCGCGGAGCATGGGGCCCACCACGGCCAGGCCGTCCCCTGCCCGGGCGAAGGGCGTGCGGCCCGAGCCTTTAAGGTGCAGGTCCAGCTGGTGCCCGTCGGGGCCGGTCACCTCGCCCAACAGCAGTGCCCGGCCGTCGCCCAGCCTCGGCGAGTAGCCGCCAAACTGATGCCCTGCGTATGCCTGCGCTACTGGTGTGGCGCCGGCCGGGACATCGTTTCCGGTCAGCAGGCGGATGCCGTCGTTGCTCGAAAGGAATTCGGGATCGAGTCCCAGCCGCCGCGCCAGGCCATCGTTGAGGACCAGTAGTGCAGGGTCCGGCGCCTTTTCGGCCTGCCACGGGACAGCGAGTTCGGGAAGCTCGCGGGCGAAGCGGTTGTCCAGCGTTAAGGTCGTTTCTGCGGCAGCGCTCATGCCTTCAGCTTATCGCCGCCGTTCGAGCGCCGGTTGATCAGCCAGGTAATGAGCCACAGCACAACGCCGATGGCCATCAGGCCCCCGGCGATCTGGTACTGGATCGGGTTGCGGCCCACCCATGGACCGGCCAGGAAACCGCACAGAAGGGCGGCCACCAGGGGCAGCAGGCCGGGCGAGCGGAAGGTGTGCGTCCCGGCCGCTTCCGGCTTGCGCCGCAGGATCAGGCACGCCACGTTGACCACCGTGAACACACACAGCAGCAGGAAGGCGGTGGTTCCGGACAGGTTCGCCACGATGTTGCTCTTGGGATCGCTGGTGACGTAGATGATGAGGCCCAGGGCCAGGGCGGTGGAAAACGCGATGCCTGCCCACGGCGTCCGGCGGACCAGCAGGACCTTGCCGAGCTGGCGCGGCAGGACCCGCTGGCGGGCCATGCCGTAGATCAGCCGGCTGGCCATCAGCATGTTGATCAGGGCCGTGTTGGCCACGGCAAACACGGCAAGGAACGGGAAGATCCGGTCGATCGGGAAGTCCGGCGACCCTTTATGGACCACTTCAAGCAGGGCAGCGCCCTCGGCCTCGCGGATCCCTTCCAGTTCCGTGGGTGAAAGCACGCTGACCACGGAGATGGCCACCAGCATGTAGAGGATGACGGCGATGCCCAGGCCGGTGAGCATGGTCCGGGGAAAGATTTTCTCAGGATCCTTGGTTTCCTCCACCATGTTCACCGAGTCCTCGAAGCCCACCATGGCGAAGAACGCGATGGAGGTTGCGGCCGTGACCGCCAGGAACAGCCCCTTGTCCTGGTAGTCCGTAAAGACGAAGACCTGTTCGGGGTTGCCTGTTCCCTGGGCCATCACGTAGAAGCCGACGCCGATGACGATGCACAGTGCGAGCATCTCCACCAGGGTGAGCACCACGTTGAACTTCACGCTCTCGCCCACACCGCGGAGGTTGATGGCGGCCAGGACCAGCATAAAAATGAGGGCCACCACGGTGACCACGCCCTGCCCGGGCTTGGCCAGCCAGCCGTTGACCTCCAGTCCGCCGAAGAAGTTCTGGGCCAGGACATTGGCGGAGGTGGCGGCGCTGGTGATGCCGGAACAGACCACGGCGAAAGCCACGAGGAAGGTGACGAAGTGTATGCCGAAGGCCTTGTGCGCATACAGCGCCGCTCCTGCTGCCTGCGGGTATTTTGTCACCAGTTCCAGGTAGGAGAAGGCGGTGAGCGTGGCCACCACAAAGGCCAGCAGGAACGGCAGCCACACCATGCCGCCCACCGTGCCGGCCATGGTGCCGGTCACCGCATACACACCGGCACCCAGGATGTCCCCCACGATGAACAGCAGCAGGAGCTTGGGCCCCAGGACCCTTTTCAGTTCGGGCTCGCTGTCCCGGGTGGCGTGGGAGACTTCCTCAGATGTCGCGCTCATTGTGACCTCCATGCTGCGCTGCGTGGTTCGGCGGCGGGTGCCGGTCAGATCACTCTGAACCCCCGGACGCAGCTTTGGCAATGCACTGGCCCTGGGAAGCTAGATCTCTTCTGCCGGCGGGGCCACCGGCGCCGCCTCATCCTGAAGGAGCGGGTCTTCCTGCCATCGGTCGGGGTTGTCCTCCGCAGCGCCGGGGTAGCTGTCCGGCTCACCCTTGACCGGATCAAGTTCCAGGGAGGCCGTCGCGCCGGGTGTTTCCGGCAGGATCACGTCATCGTCCTGGACCACTTCGAGTTCTTCATCCGGAAGGTTTTGTTCGGTCATGGTGTTGCCTTTCCCTTGGTTGGCTTATTGATATTTCGTAAGCCTACTGAGTATCACGGGAAGGGGAAACCTTGCCGACGGCGGCCTGCCGCCTAGCGGATGCCGGCCGCCCGCAGCGTTCGGGCCAGCTCGCC
This sequence comes from Arthrobacter sp. Leaf141, assembly GCF_001424565.1. Lineage (GTDB taxonomy): Bacteria > Actinomycetota > Actinomycetes > Actinomycetales > Micrococcaceae > Arthrobacter. The sequence continues at coordinate 13,124 of NZ_LMOL01000039.1, read as the reverse complement.
CGCGGCCGAGTGGAGGGTTGCCACCGTTTCGGCCAGCACGGCTTCCGTCGCCAGCTCCGTGGGAATCGAGCAGCTGATGGCATCAGTACCCGGAATCCGGTACGGAACCACCACGCTGACGCAGCAGAGGCCCACCGTGTTTTGTTCCCACTCGCGGGAATGGCCCTGTTTGCGGAACGCTTCCAGTTCCAGCTTCAGCGCCGGAAAGTCGGGAACAGTGTTGGGCGTGAGCCGGGCGTAGGGGCCGTCGCCGATCCGCTGGCGTACTTCCGGGTCCGTGTATTCGGCCAGGATGGCCTTCCCCAGTGCGGTGACCTGGGCAGGCAGCTTGCGGCCAACGCGGGAGGAGAGCCGGCGCCGGTCCACTGCCTGGCGGGTGGCGAGGTAGATCACGTCGGACCGGTCCAGGCGGGCGTAGTGGGTGGTGAAGGTGGTGGCGTTGCGGACCTTTTCCAGCACTGCCGAAACGTGCTCCATCACCGGGTCCCGGTCCAGGTACGCGGTCCCGCACAGCAGCGCGTGCGTGCCGATCCGGTAGGCACCTTCGGCGGTCTGCTCAATCCAGTTCAGTTCCACCAGGGTCAGCAGGAGCCAATGCAGGCTGGACCTTGGGTAGCCGGTCAGCTTGAAAATCTCCGCCGTGGTGAGCGGCTTGGGCGCGGCGGCCACCAGCTCCAGGATGGCGATGGTGCGCTCGGCAGACTTGACCAGCTTGACGTCGCCGGCCGTCCCCTGGGTGGTGCCGGGCTGTGTCTCCAGCGGTGTCATCACTACTTCCCCTTCCGCCACAGTCCTGGCCGACGGCACGTCATTTGGCGGCCAGGTGCGGGTAGTTGTCCATGCCCACCCTATGGCCTTCGCTGGCCCAGAAGCCGCCAAGCAGCCCTGCCCACGTGTCCTCCGAAGCCGTGTCCACATCTGCTGCGAAAGCCTCGGCATCATCCCGGGGCTCAAATCCGATCCGCCGGCCGGCATCGAGGCTGGCCCAGCCGCGGCTGTTTGCTGATACCGCCCATACCACGTGGTGGCCGGGCGCGCCCTGGTCATTCAGCGTGGCCTCCACCAGGCGGAACGAGTCAGCGGGCGAGAGCCATGAGCCCAAAGTGCGGACATTGCCGGGCCTTTCCCCGCCCGTGCCGATGCGGGCGCTGACTACCTTCATGCCGTACTTATCCGCGTACAGGCTGCCAAGCGCCTCCACTGCCGCCTTGCTGACGCCGTAGTACGTGTCGGGGCGGGGTACAAGGACCTCGTCCTTGGCCGCAGCGCCCGTGGGATGGAACCCCACGGCATGGGTGGAGCTGGCCAGCAGGACACGTTCGACGCCGTTGCGCCTCGCCGCTTCCAGGGTCACCTGGGTGCCGGTGATGTTGGTCGCCACCAGTTCCGCCCACGCCTTCTCCCTGTGCAGCCCGCCCAGGTGGATGACTGCAGAGACGCCATCGAGGGCGGCGAGCATAAAGTCCGGATCCGAAACGGAACCCACATGCACGCTCTCCCGCGGGCCAGGCCCGTCAGCTTCGGCCAGGTCCAGCAACCGGACGGTATGGCCTGCGGCTGCAAGGTAGGGCCGGAGCAGGGTTGCCATCATTCCGGCCCCGCCCGTCAGGGCGATGGTGTGGGGGTTGGGTGCTGCAGACAAGATTCCTCCGACGGTTGACAGTCTGTGATTGTGATCATACTCTCATGAAGTACGTTTCACAGGATAACAGCAATTTACATATGTAAAAAGGAGAACCAGCGTGGATTCGAAGAAGATCTCCCGCTCCCGGGCCGCAGTGGCACTGACCATTGCTTCAGCCGCAGTCCTCACGGGCTGTGGAGCTGGCTCGTCCGCTCCGGCCGCCACCGATGACGGCCAGCCCATTGAAGTCTGGGCCCGCGCCGGTACCGATGCCGCCACCACCTATGCAGCACTTTTCAAGGACTTCACCGCCAAGACCGGCGTGCAGGTCAACTTCCAGGGCGTCCCGGACCTGGACCAGCAACTGCAGACGCGGGCCGCGTCCAAGAAGCTTCCGGACATCGTGATCAACGACTCCGCCGCACTGGGCAACTACACGGCGCAGGGCTACCTCAAAACGCTGGACAAGTCCTCCGTTGACGGCAATGACAAGATCGCCGATTCCCTGTGGGACGAGGCCAAGGGCCTGGACGGCGCAACTTACGGCGTCCCGTTCTCCCGCCAGACCATGATCACCGTCATCCGCAAGGACTGGCGTGAAAAGCTGGGCCTGCCCGTCCCCAAGACGCAGGAAGACCTGGCAGCACTTGCTGAAGCCTTTGCCACCCAGGATCCGGACGGCAACGGCCAGGCGGACACCTACGGCATGACGGTTCCCGGTTCCACCGAGCGCGGTTACCTGGGCTGGTGGGCCTCCTCCTACATCTGGCAGGACGGCGGCTCCTACCTCAAGGACGAAGGCGACGGAAAGTTCTCCGCCACGGCCTCCAGCGCAGAAACCCAGAAGGGCGTCACCTGGATCAAGCAGCAGTTCTGCAGCGCCGGCAACACCCAGCCGGGTGCGCTCACTGCCGCCACCAGCACCGCAACCCCCTTCTTCCAGACGGGCAAGACCGGCATCATCCTTACCGGCCCCTACAACCTGGCCGCGTTCGACACCGCTTTGGGCAAGGACACCTACGAGGTCATCGAAGCTCCCAAGGGCTCCGTGGACAACACCGTCCTGGCTGAGGGCGAGAACATCTACGTCACCGCCAGCAACGGCAAGCCGGACCAGACCAAGCAGGTCATCAACTACCTGGTCTCCGCCGACGGCCAGAAGGCCGGTATGACCGGAGGCAAGCAGCCGATCGTCCGCGTTCCGGTGAACGAAGACGTCGACGCCGCCACCGTCTACAACGATCCCCGCTGGGGCCTGGTCCAGGACGCCCTGAAGAACTCCTCCAAGGCATTCCCGTCCGCGATCAACTTTGTCCCCGTCAAGCAGGCAGTGGCCGAGTCCCTGAACAAGATCGTTGCCGACTGCGGCGCCGACAACATCACGTCCGGGCTCAAGGATCTTGACACGGCCATCAACAACGAGCTGACGAGCCAGAACGCCAAATCATGACAGTAACCCCAACGAGGCCTGCGGAAACGCGGGCAGCAACCAAAGGCGGCAAGCAGCTGCCGGTCCGGCGGCGGGGCAACCGCAAGCAGATGCTGGCTATCTGGCTGTTCCTGCTGCCGGCGGCCATCCTGGGCCTGTACTTCAAGTTCATCCCGATGTTCGAAGGGGTCCGGCTGAGCCTGTTCAAGGTCCAGCCGTTCCTCGGCGACGTTTTTGTTGGCTTCGACAACTACGTCAACGTCCTCACGGATGTCCGTTTTATGGACGCCCTGGGCCACACGGTGGTCCTGGGCCTCGCCCAGACCCTGGGCGCCCTGGTGGTGGGCTTCGGCCTGGCCCTCCTGCTGGAGGGCCAGGCACGGTCCCTGTGGGTCCTGCGCACCGCGATCTTCCTGCCGGTGGTCACCGCGCTCGCCGTGGTCGGTGAAATCTGGCGGATCCTCTACTTCCCCACCGCCGACGGACCCCTGAATACCATCCTCGGCTGGGTGGGCCTGGAACCGCTGCAGTTCCTGAACGGAACAGACACCGCCCTCTGGTCCATCGCCGTCGTAGGCATCTGGAGCGGCGCCCCGTACAACATGGTGATCATCCTGGCCGGCCTGACCGGAATTGACAGGACGCTCTACGAATCAGCGGGTGTGGACGGTGCCACCATCTGGCAGCGGCTGCGCTACATCACCCTGCCGGCGCTGCGCCCCTCGATCGTGATTGTGCTGACGCTGGCGGCCATCCGCAGCCTCCGCAGCTTCACCGAGGTATACGTGCTGACCGGCGGCGGTCCGGCCGGATCCACCGAAGTCTGGATGACCCGGATGTACTCGCTGGGTTTCCAGCGGAACGACATCGGCGTTGCCTCCGCCGCAGCGGTCCTGCTGCTGGTGGTCACGCTGCTGCTCACCGTGGGCACCCAACTCCTGGCCCGAAGGAAGGCACAACGATGAACCGGTCCAGCACAAAAACCCGACCCAAGCCGCAGGGCAGCCGGCCGTCGTCGTCCTCCCGTTTTGATTCCGCCCTTGGCTGGTCCCCCGGCTTCAGCACCAACATGGTGCTGCGCGTCCTGCTCTGCATCCTGGTGTTCTGCATCTTCGCGCTGCCGTTCGCCGCGATCATCTCCGGCGCCTTCGACCGGAACACCAGCCCCACCGAGATCACGCTGCTGCCCAAAACGTTCACCCTGGCCAACTTCGAAGCTGCGGCGCAGCAGGGACTGTGGGGCTACCTGCTCAACTCCCTGGTTGTTGCCGGCGGCGGGCTGCTGCTCCAGATGACCGTGTCCGTGTTCGCCGCCTACAGCCTGAGCCGGCGGAAGTTCCGCGGCCAGGCCCTGGTAATGCTGCTGGTCCTGCTGACCATGATGCTGCCGGAGGAAGTGATCGGCATCCCGCTGTCCCTGGTGCTCGGTGACCTCCCGCTGCTGGGCATCAGCCTGCGCGGCACCGTCCTGGCCGTCATCCTGCCGGTGGGCATCTGGGGTTTCGCCATCTTCATCATGACCGAGTTCATGAAGGAGATCCCGCCGGAGATTGAGGAGGCAGCGCGCCTGGACGGCGTGGGCGAGTTCCGCATGCTGTTCACCATGATCCTGCCGCTGTGCAAGCCGGCCCTGGGCGTCATCGGGATCTTCGGCTTCATGATGGTGTGGGACCAGTACCTGCTTCCCCTCATCGCCGCCAACGATCCCAGCGACTACACCCTGACCGTGGCGCTTTCCGTCCTCCGCAACGACACCACCGTTGGCCCGGGCGTCCTGCTGGCCGGCGCCGTTATGGCCATGATCCCCAGCCTGCTGGTGTACCTCTTCCTGCAGCGCTCCATGATCCGGGGCATCACCTCGGGCGCCACCAAGGGCTAGGACCGCCCGGCCGCCCGCCCCTCCCACGAAAGTAGTTCCATGAAAACCAGCACCACTTTTCCCGCCGCGCCCGCCCCCACCGCGGCGGACCTGAAAATCACCGACATCACCATCACCCCCATCGCCTTCTCCGACCCGCCGCTGTTGAACGCCGTGGGCGTCCACGAGCCCCTGGTCCACCGGGTTGTCATCGAGGTCAGGACGGCCAACGGCCTGCTGGGCCTGGGCGAATGCGCCGGCGGCCAGAGCCGGCTGGAAAACCTTGCCGTGGGCGCCAACGCCATCAAGGGCCTCGGCGTGTTCGACACCTCCATGATGGAACAGCTGATCACCCGGGCGCTGGACCCCAGCCTCTCCTCCTTCGAAAAGGCTGCCGTCTTCTCGGCGTTCGAGGTTGCCGCCCTGGACATCCAGGGCCACGCCACGGGCCGGACCGTCAGCGAACTGCTGGGCGGAACCGTCCGGGACGAGGTCCCCTTCAGCGCCTACCTGTTCTACAAGTGGGCCGAGCACCCGGCACTGGACGGCCGGCCTGCCATCACCGATGAATGGGGTGAGGCCATGGACCCCGCCGGCATTGTCCGGCAGGCGCAGAAAATGATTGCCGAATACGGGTTCAAATCCATCAAGCTCAAGGGCGGCGTGTTCCCGCCCGCGCAGGAAATCGAAGCCATCAAGGCTCTGCGGGAAGCATTCCCGGAGATGCCGCTGCGGCTGGACCCCAACACCGCCTGGACCGTGGAGACCTCGCAGTGGGTGGCCCGGGAAACCGAGGGCCTGCTCGAGTACCTGGAAGACCCCACCCCCGGGCTGGAGGGCATGGGCGAGGTGGCGGCCACCGCCGCCATGCCGCTGGCCACCAATATGTGCGTGGTGGCGTTCGACCACATCAAGCGCAGCGTGGAACTGGACTCCGTGCAGGTCATCCTGGGCGACCACCACTACTGGGGCGGCCTCCGGCACACCCGCGAACTGGGCACCCTCTGCCAGACCTTCGGCATAGGATTGTCCATGCACTCCAACTCGCACCTGGGCATCAGCCTGGCCGCCATGGTCCATGTTGCCGCCGCCACGCCCGCCCTGACCTACGCCTGCGATACCCACTACCCGTGGAACGGGCACAACGATGTGGTCAAGCCGGGCGCGCTGCGCTTTGTTGACGGCAGCGTGAGCGTCCCCACCGGCACCGGCCTGGGCGTGGAACTGGACCGGGACAAGCTGGCCGAACTCCACCAGCAGTACCTCGACGCCAACATGACCGCCCGGGACGACACCGGCTACATGCAGCGGTTCGTCCCCGAATACACGGCAGACCTCCCCCGGTGGTAACAGCGCCAACGCCACAGGCCACGGGGTACCTCTACCCCTGGGACGTTCTGGGCGATCCGGACGCTGCCGGCTGGCTGGGCAGCGCCGGCGTGGACCGGGTGGCGTTGGCAGCCGCGTACCACTCGGTACGGGCCGGAACCCCGCGGCATCCGGTGCGCCGCGTGGTGGACGCCCGCTCCGCGGCGCTCTACGTGCCGGCCGGCGGGGCGTTTACCGGCCAGGCGCTGGTCCCCGGTTCCGCCGCTGAGTGGACCGGGACGGAGGATTCCTTCTCCGAGGCGGCCTCGGTGGTCCGGAGCGCAGGGCTGCCAGTGGATGCCTGGACGGTCCTGACACATTCGAGCGCTGTGGGCGGCAACAACCCGGACCTCTGCGTCCGGAATGCTTTCGGTGAGGTCTACCGCTACGCGCTTTGCCCGTCGCAGCCGCAGGTCCGCACCTACGCCGCCGCCTTGGTGGCGCAGGTACTGGCGGAGGGCAAGCCGGACGGATTGATCCTCGAGGCCGTTGGGCCACTGGGCTTCGGCCACCAGAACCAGCACGAAAAGACCGACGGCGCGGAGTATTCGCCGTGGGTGCAGGCCCTGCTCTCGCTGTGCTTCTGCGAAGCCTGCCTGGCTGCCTGCGAAGCCCGGGGGCTGCCGGTCCAGGAGTACCGGAGCCGGGTCCGGCAGGCGGTCCTTGCAGCCGTTGACCCCGAGGCTGCCCCCGGTACCGCCACCGGTGCCGGGGATTTCCTGCCGCTGCTCGACGTGCGGTGGGACGCCACCGCGGCGCTCCTCGACCAATGCCTCGAAGCTGTCGAAGCGTCCGGCGCCCACCCCCGGATCTCGCTGCACACCTCCCCCGATCCCTGGTCCACGGGCCCCTTTGTCCCCACGGCTGCCCTGCGCCGCAGCAAACTGTGGCCGGAGATGGCCCAGGTGACCGCCGTCGTCGCCTGCTGGGCTGACCTGGAGCAAAGCACTGCCGCCGTGCGGGCGTTGCGCGCCGCCGCGCCGGACGCCCGGATTGGCGCGTACGTGCTGGCTTTGCCGCCCAAACCGGCCGACGGCGGCGACCTCGCCACGCAGTGGCGGGCGCTGGTGGAGTCAGGAGCCGCTGAACTGCACGTCTACCACCTTGGCCTGGCGTCCACGCGCCGGCTCCACGCCATCGGAGACGCCCTGGGCGCGATCCGGTGAAAAGCGGGCCGGTGCCGGTCCCCCCTCCGGCACCGCCCTGCCCACCGGTGTCGCTCCCGGCACCTACACTGGTGGCGTGACTCCCGTTCCCTCCCCCGGCCCCATCACCGTGATGGTGCAGTCCGGCCCCGTTGACTGGTGGGTGGTCCTGGCCGGCCTGGGCCCACTGGCCGTCCTGGTGGCAGCCCTCCTTGCCTTTTACATCAACTGGCGCACCCTCAAACAGCGCACTGCCGCGGACCGGACCGCCCTCGAGCAGAAGCGGGAAGCCGACGCGCAGGCGCTGCGGCAGAAAACCGAGGCGGACAGCCGGGCCGAGTGGTGGCGGCGGACGCAGTGGGCGCTGGACCTCGCCCTGGATGATGACCAGGGGACCAAGGCCCTGGGCCTGGCCACCCTGGATGTGCTGGCCCGCAGTGAACTGGCCCGCGAGGAAGAGCTGGAACTGTTCGATATCGCCTGGAAAAATGTGGCGGGTGAAGAGAACGGGGAGGCCGACGGCGGCACACCCGGGATCCCGCGCGTGGACGTTGAGGACAACATGGGCGAGAATGGAACCACGGACATCGGCAGGACCAAGGAGGCTGGACCATGAGCGCTGCATCATCCGAACACCGGTTTATCCACACTCCGCGGAGCGCCGCGGCCAAGCAGGCACCCCGGACATCCACTCCGGCTGAACACCGCGTCCAGGTGGCAGCGGCCCGGCTCCGGGTCACCCTTGATGAACGGTTGGGCCGGGAAACGCCGGCCAGGACCAAAGCCCTGGCGAAGGAACCCATTTAGCTCCCGGAAACGGCAAAACGCCGCGGATCCCCTTTCGGGGCGACCGCGGCGTTTTTGGCTAACCGGCTAAGCCGGAACCAAGTGCCCTACTCCGGTTCAGTGCCCTACTCCGGTTCGGTTCCCTGCGTCGGGGCCTGGTTTCGGACCACGCCGTTGCCGGTGGCGGCAACGGACTGTGCCGCTGCCGGCGTGGCGGGTTTCGCCGGAGCGCCGACCGTGGACTGGCCAAAGCCTTTCAACATTTCGATGATGTCGAAACCGGTGGTGTCCTTGAGGAGCTGCGCGGTCTCATGCACGCCCGCAGAAACGTTCCGGCTGACCTGCCCGGCGCCGTCGTTGGAGATGACGGTCATGTTGCTGATGGCACCCATCGGCGCGGCAATTTCCTTCGCGATGGACGGCAGGACTTCCAGCAGCCTGTTCAGGATGGCGGCCTCGTTGAACTCGCTGTAGGCCTTGGCCTGGGCCTCGATGGCCTCGGCCTCGGCCGTACCGCGAAGGCCAATGACGTCGGCTTCGGCGATGCCCTTGGTTTTGGTCACCTCGGCCTCGGCCAGGCCACGGATCTTGTTGATCTCCGTCTCGGCGTTGCCCTTGGCGGTATTGGCGGCCGCCAGGGCTTTGGCCTCCACCTCGTTACCGGTGGCGCGCAGCTTGCGGGTTTCCAGCTCAGCGGCGGCCTCCACCTTGGTGGCCTCCGAGATCCGGGTACGGCGCTCAAGGTCTGCCGCCGCCTCGGTTTCCACCTTGTACTTGGCGGCGTCCGCGGGCTTGCGGACCTCGATGTCCAGTTCCTTCTCGCGAAGTTCTGCCTGGCGGGCCACCACCTGCTGGTTCTTGAGGATGATGGCTTCCTGCTGGTCCGCCTGGGCCAGCGGGCCCGCAGCGTCGGCTTCGGCCTGCCGCGCGTCCGTTTCCTGCTTCAGCTCAGCACGGCGAAGGGCCAGCTTCTGCTCAGCCTCAGCAGTCTTCTGATCCGCGAGGGCTTTGGCTTCCGCAGCTTCACGCTGGGAGTTCGCCTCCGCGATGCTGGCGTTCCGGGCCACCAGAGCGGCTTCGGGCCGGCCCAGGTTCTTCAGATAGCCGCCGGTGTCATCAACGGACTTGATCTGGAAGGTGTCGATGACCAGGCCCTGATTGGTCATCGAGTGCTCGGCTTCCTCCTTGACGGAAGCGGCAAACTGGGCCCGGTCCTTGATGATCGCGTCAACGCTTAGGGTACCCACAATGGAACGCAGGGAGCCCGAGAGGGTTTCCTGCGTGTAGTGGTCAATGGCGTCCTGCTGGTCAAGGAAGCGCTGTGCAGCCTTGCGTACGGAGATCTTGTCGCCGCCTACCTTGACCTGCGCAACGCCGGTGAGCTTGAGCTGGATGCCGTTGTTGGAGATCGCCTCGATGGTGACCTCCACCTGGCGCGAGGACAGCGAGATGTGGCTGACGCGTTCGGTGATCGGGTTTACGAAGGCCCGGTTGTTGATGATGACGCGGGACTGGTCGTCCGACGTTTCATTTGTGGTGTTTGGATCGCTTTTGCCGGTAATCAGCATGGCCTCGTTGGGCTTGGCGAACCGGATGCTTTTTGTGTAGAACGTAAATCCTGCGATGAGCAGCAACAGGACTGCTCCTCCGGCGATCAACAGGACCGCCAGGGTTCCCCCAATAATCATTTTTCCCCTTATCAAATGTCAGGTGCCATTCCACCCTACGTGGCGCCGGCGGGCGGGCGGAATGGTTTGTGGCTTTCCACTGCGGTCCACCGGTTAGGGCCGGGGCCGCATCAGCGGTGGATTCAGCACCGCCCGGGTGGGCTGGCCAGGCGCCGGACGGGCTGCGTCCACCAACCGGAACAGGGCCGCTGGCCGCCCGGTATCCCCGGTTGTCATCCGGCCCGTGTCTTCGAGGAAGCCAGCTGTTCCGGTGGCCTTCCGGTGGAAATTCCGGGGATCAAGCCTGGTTCCCCAGACAGCCTCATAGACCCCCCGGAGCTGGGCCACCGTGAATTCCTCGCCGCAAAACACTGCAGCCAACGGCGAGTATTCGATTTTCGATTTGGCCCGCTCGAGGGCGTCCACCAGAATCTGTCGGTGGTCGAAGGCCAGGTCCAGGCTTTCGAGGGCCTGGTCCACCGGATACCAGCCGGCGTGTTCGGCGTCGCTGCCGGCGGCAAGGACCGGAAAGTTGGGCGCGAGCAGGAGGTGGGCCACGGTGAGAACATCGCCGCGGGGGTCCCGGCCGCCGGGGCCGTAGCTGCCCAACTGTTCCAGGTGGCCCGGCATGCGCGCCACTCCGGTTTCCTCGGCCAGTTCCCGGGCGGCTGCGCCCACCAGGTCCTCGCCGGGAAGGACAAAGCCGCCCGGCAGGGCGAGGGACCCCCGGAAGGGTTCAATCAGCCGGGTGATCAGCAGAACGTTGAGCCGGTCATTCACCACGGTGAGGGCAACAACGTCGACAGTAACCGGGAAGCGTGCCGGCGCGGAGGTTTCGCTCATGCCTCCATCCTAAATAGTTATCGTCAGGTTGACAATAAAGCCCGACGGCGGTTAGCGTTTCCTTATCGTCAAGTTGACGAGATTCCGAGCGAGGAGAACATCATGGCCAGCATCAAGCGCTACCCCTGGATCAGCCACTTCCTGGGCAGCCCGACGGGTTACGTGGTGCACCTGCAGAAGGGAACCGTCCGGCACCAGGGTGTGGGCCAGGCCTTCTGGTACCGCCCGGCCAACTCGGTGCTCAGCGAGGTACCTGTGGACGACCAGGAACTGCCCACCCTCTTCCACGCCATCACGCGGGACCACCAGGATGTGAGCATCCAGGCCAACGTGACGTACCGCTTCATCGATCCAGTCGCCGTCTCCAGCCGGCTCGACTTCGGGCTGCAGCCGGCAGGGTCCGGCCCGGCAACGGGAAAGGAGCAGGTGGCCACCATCATTGGCCAGCTCTGCCAGAGCCACGCGATCGACCAGATCGCCACCACCACGCTCGCAGAAGCCCTGGCACGCGGCGTCAGCCAGCTCCGCGTTGTCCTCACCGAGGCGCTCCGGGGCGACGCCCGGCTGCAGTCCACGGGTATCGAGATCCTGGGGGTGCAGGTTTTGGCGGTGCGGCCGGAGTCGGATGTTGAGCGGGCGCTGCAGACGCCCGTGCGCGAACAGCTCCAGGCCGAAGCGGACCGGGCCGTGTACGAAAGGCGGGCGGTCGCCGTCGAACGCGAACGGACCATTTCCGAGAACGAGATGGCCAGCCAGATTGAACTGGCCACCCGGCGCGAGCACCTGGTGGCGCAGGAAGGTGCCAATGCCCGGCGTGCGGCCGAGGAGAAGGCGGCGGCCGGCCTGATCGACGCGCGGGCCCTGGCAGAGCGGCAAACCATCAGCACGGATGCGGAGGCGAACCAGATCCGGCGGGTGGGTGAAGCCGCGGCGGCCCGGGAGGCGGCCACCATGGAGGTATACCAGGGGATGGACCAGGCCACGCTGCTGGCCCTTGCGCTGCGCGAGGCTGCCGGATCGCTGCCCAACATCGGGAACCTGACCATCACCCCTGACCTGCTCAGCGGCGCACTGGCCGGGCTGTTCAAGGAGCCTGCTGGCGCAGCTCCGGCAACCATCACCAAGTAGGGGCATCCCATGGCAACACCGCGTTTGGTCATAGTCCACCGCCGCACCGAACTGCAGGAACTGCTGGACCGGCACGCCACCCGGGGGCAGGCTGAGTTCTTCCTCCGCACCCGGGGCCGCAGCATCTCCAATGTCCAGGACCGGCACGACCGGATCGCCGCCGCCCTGGTGACGGTCCGGGCTGCGGTCCCGGCCGAATGGCGCCAGGCTGAGGTGGAGCGGGCGGACCTGAGCCGGTTCCTGCTGACGGCAGAGGACGTTATCGCCGTGGTGGGGCAGGACGGGCTGGTGGCCAACACGGCCAAGTACCTGTCAGGCCAGCCGGTGATCGGCATCGACCCGGAGCCGGGCGCAAACCCCGGGATCCTGGTGCGGCACTCCCCCGAAGCCGCCGCCGCGCTGCTGGGCAGGATTTCCGAAGCCGGGGCTCCGGGGCTGGCCTGCCTGGACCTGGCCACCGTGACGGCACGGCTCGACGACGGGCAGGAAATCTCGGCGTTGAACGAGGTCTTCATCGGCCACGCGTCCCATCAATCGGCCCGCTACCAGCTGTCGACGCCGGATGGCCGGGCCGAGCGGCAGTCCTCCTCCGGCCTGATTGTTTCCACCGGGACCGGAGCCACGGGCTGGTGCGCCTCGATTGCCGGGGACCGCGGCGGGCGTTCCTTGCCGGCTCCGACGGACCCTGCACTCGCGTGGTTTGTCCGGGAAGCCTGGCCCTCCCCTATCACGGGAGCCTCACTCACCGAAGGTGTTTTGGTGGCCGGCGAATCGCTGCGGATCACCGTGGCGTCGGACCAGCTGGTGGTTTTCGGCGACGGGATGGAAACCGACCGGCTGACCGCGTCCTGGGGGCAGGAAATCACTGTGGTTCTGGGCGGCAGGCCGCTGCGGCTGGTGGCGTAGAATGCTCGGGCTAACGCCTATCGGGTGCCCCTGAATTGTCGTAGGGTGCTGGGAGAATTCAGGTATGGAAGGGCCCCAGGATTACCTGACGCCGACGACGCCGAGTGGCACCGCCGCTTTCCACGGTGCGGGAGTGCAGGGCATCGTTGCCGGGGCTGGTTCGGTGCGGCCAGCCGCCCATGGGGCCGGGGTACCGGATTTGGTGGCCGGGGTGCGGTCCTTGCGGCCGGCGGCCACGGGTGCGGGCCTGATTGACCAGATCCGTGGGTTGGAGGACCTGAAATCCGCTGCAGCCGCGGCGCAGGCCCGCCTTAGCATCGCCTTTGACCACCTCGAACGGCAGCGCCAGGCCGGGGCCGGGGTGCCCGCC
>NZ_LMOL01000038.1 GCF_001424565.1 Arthrobacter sp. Leaf141 | reverse complement strand
ATGGTGGACCTACATGGGCGGCATTGTGCGTATGGTCAGCACCGGGCGTAAAGCCATCCTCCCGTCGATGATTGGACTGGGAGTAGCTTGGGTCATAGTCGGGTTGGTTAGTCTCTATTCCGCTCTCGTGACCGGAGAGGCAGACCCAACGGTCTGGGCTCCTCAGGTCGCTGGGCCCGTTGGTGGCATCTTCGTCTTGCTCTTTATTGCGGTCGCCAACATAGGTTCGACCCTTGTTGGAGCATATATTGCGACGCTCGGGATCTCTCAGATATCGAAGGTTCGCAAAAAATTGCCTTGGAGGGCTATTGCAGCCTTGACTATGTTGCCGATGGCGCTCGTACTGATTCTGTTCCCTGAGCCCTTTTATGACAGAGTGGGGATCTTCATGGCGTTCATCGGGATTATGGTAGCGCCGCTGATCGGTATTCAGATCGCTGACTGGTTTTATCTCAAGCGGCTCAAAAACCTGAAAATCTCTTCTCTATATCAAGAAGGCTCTCGGTCGGTGTATTGGTACTGGCATGGATTCAATCCAGCCGGGATTCTGGCTCTGGTCGTCGGCAGCATGACATACATGGCAATTTTGGACCCAGTGCTCTTTACGCCAAGATCGTGGCTCTTCGGATACTTGACAGCCTCGCTGCCCTGTGTCTTAGTGTCGGCCTTCGTCTACGCTGTCCTCTCGCGAGCTATGTTCGAACGTGATATTCGCAAGAAATCTGTGGGGGGCGGGGGCTAGTTATCCACGTCCGTGCGACGGGGCCCCCTCTAGGAGAGCGGGCCCCGTCGTCCCTAACCGACCTTGGCTCGTTCAACCAGAGCATTGACGCTATCGTGACGAATCCCTTATGCCCTCATCGGACCATTGCGCGGGCAGGTACTTAACCTTGCTGTTAGGGCACTTGTAGCTACGTTTCTTGTGGAGCTCTCACAGAGTCTTGCAGGCCCACGGCGTAGAGGCATGACGTCCGCTGGTGCGCGGAGCCGCTGCCAGCCATTGGTCAGGCGAAAAGTCTTTTAAGCCTCACTATCAATAGTAAAGACCTCTAGCCGAGACGGGTTCTTACCTGTTTCAAATCGTCTTCCTTTAAGACCCGATAAGGATCTTATGTCCGGCTGGCCCTTCCCGAAGCCCCCGACCGGGCCTGCAGTCCCATACATTTGACAATGGAGCCAATAATGCCGACAGCAAGGCCGATCACCATCGAAACCCACGACCGATCTTCGCGGGATCACCAGCTGGAGCAGGCCATCCAAATCCTCAAAGACGAGGCAACCGATTGTGGCATTCTCATCACCCGGCACAGCTTCAGAACATTCACTGTATCGCTGAGCCCGAATGTCGAATACGGGATGATCCAGGAGTTGGATTTGCTGTGAAGAACCAGAAAATGCTGGGGTTTGCGGAGCGTCGCTCTCTCAAACGTCCCCGCATGGCCTTTGCATCGAACCTCTGCCATTACCGCGGGGACGCGCAAAACAACTAACACAAATACTTGGCGTACAAGTATGCCTGGCGCGAAGTAGTGTCTTCCATCCTGGCTGGGGGCACTTATGAGGAGAACTCAATGACGACACATTATTCTGATGGCCTCCCCGCCGTCACTGCCGACGCTGGAGACCTTCCAACGATTCGCGAAATCTTCGTCACGACCAGGCGCATGGCTGCGACCCTGGACGGATTTCTGATTGGGCCGGCCCAACATCCCGACAATATCAGCGCCTTGGCCTGGATTTTGCAATCCCTCGAAGACATCGAAGCCACCATCACCGGGCTGGTTCAAAGTGAACTCCAGCCGTTTCCCACTGTGGAAAATCTTCCCGTTGTGCCCTGATCATCAGGCAACGGATCAGAGTTTCCTCAATCCTTCCGGCACGGCTGGTAATGTCTTCCCGTCTTCGGCGATTCCCTTACCTGCAGAGGTCCTTTTGCGCTGGCCTCCCGGCCCCAGAGGCGGTGCGGGTCTTCCGCGCACTTAGGGCTTTTTTGTGGGAGGTCACTGCTGCCGCTGGGGAGGTGGCCTGGTTGCGATCTGCGGTTAGTCTGGCCTCCACTGCTTCCTTGTCTGCGACGTGCTCAAGGCTCTTTGCGAGGGCTTCGCGGCGTTCCGCTGAGTCGTAAGTCGCGGCGGCTTCGTCCGTCTGCCGTTCGGGCGGGGCGTTGTCGGCTTCGACGTTTTGCCGTTGGGCTTTGTCGGTCCGTGCGGCTTCTGCGAGAAGCTGTGCGGCTTGGGCGTTCTCCCCCGCAGCTGCTGTGCGTTCTTCCTGGGCCTGGGTCTTTGCCCGTGCCGCTTCATTGAGTGCAACCGCCCCGTCCGCACCCGTTCCCAGGGCCTCGACGTCGATCCCGTAGCGTTGCTGTACCTGCTCGCGGATGGCGTCTGCCGCTGAGCGTGCCATGGGGTCCTGGCTCTTCCAAGCTGTGGCTGTTTGGTGGACGCGGACGACGTCTTCTGCTCTGGCGGTCTCCCACCAGCGGGCATCCAGCGCGGGTGCGAGCTGCGCGCGAGCGGCTGCACGTTCGCCCTCAAGGCGGGCCATCAGTTCGCGTCCCTTTTGGTCCTCGGCCGCTGCGGCTTCACGGGCTGATTTTTCCCGTGCCCGGGCCAGTTCTTCACCGATTCGTCCGGCGGCGGTCAGGCCTGTGCGGAGCAGGGTTTCTACAACCTCGTCCAGTCCGTCTGATTCGCTCATGCTCTAACCTTCCTGGTGCTATCGCTCGATGTCCGGGCGGTCGTTTCCGGTCCGGGTTGTTGTGGGCGTTCCTGGACGTTCGTACTTGGGTGGCAGGACCGATCCTGGCTTGTTGACAGGCGCCAGTCCTTCGCGTGCACGGCGTACCGTTTCAGCCAGCTCGGCGTCCACCGCCGTCGCGGGGGCAGCGTTCGCTGCTTTCTGCGTTCCCGCGGTCGCAGATGGCGCTGTTGGCACGGGTGGTAAGGCGTTGGCTACCGTCACCAGTTGGGTGCGGACCATGGCGTTGATCTGCCGGGAGCGACGCAGGTCGTTGTTCGCCTGGTGCATGTCGTGGATGGCTTTGGAGAGGTTGAGCAGCTGCCGCAGCATGATTGCCTGAGCGGCGGTTCCGGATCCCGTGGTGGCGGTCATCAGCAGCAAGGAGGCTCCACGGGCGGACGGGCCGACGGTCTTGACGGGTTTGACCGGATATCGGCGCAGCTGGGCTGTCTTGGACAGTTCAGTCGCGGCCGCTGCCAGCGGGCCGGGTACGGTTTCGGTGGCTGTGGACCACGCGGCGAAAGCGCCGGCGGTTTCCCTTGCGACGTGAGCCCAAGTGGCGTGGTCATCCAACAGTACGGAGCGCAAGGTTTCGCGCAGCTGGGCGACCTCGTTGCTGTACCGCTCCCAGTGCTGGGGGTCCGGTTCGTGGGCTTCACGACCGACTGTGACGGGGCGACGGCCGCGCGCCGCAGCTCCCCATTCGGCTACGGCTTCGCCTGCGGACTGGGGGGTGTCCTGCCACTCGCCACGGAGCTTGGGCAGTGCCAGGTCTTTGGCAAGATGACCGCCGCCGAACCAGACGGGCCGACCACCTTTTAGGGGGCGTTCGGCCACGCTGTACCCCACGACCACGTCATCACGTCCGGACGCGTAGCGGGGCCTGATCAGCGCACCGGTTTGCCGGATCCGGCGAACAAATTCTGCTTCATCTTTGGCGGACGTGGCGCAGGCACGGACCTTGCGTTCCAGTGAGCGCCGCTCGGGTTCGACTGCCCCGCGCCGCTCGGATGCTTCG
This sequence comes from Arthrobacter sp. Leaf141, assembly GCF_001424565.1. Taxonomy (GTDB): domain Bacteria; phylum Actinomycetota; class Actinomycetes; order Actinomycetales; family Micrococcaceae; genus Arthrobacter. The sequence continues at coordinate 33,364 of NZ_LMOL01000038.1, read as the reverse complement.
CGTTCTCCGGGACGAAGTCCGCGCGTGGAGTGCGTGGGGGAAAGTTCTTCCAGCCCGTACTTCTTCTCCAATTCGCGTGCCACTTTTTGCGCCCTGGGGAAGTCTTTCCAGCTGTCCCATTTGGTGCCGTCTTCACGCACCATGGAGGCTGCGATGTGGACGTGGTCGTTCCCGGCTGTGCTATGGCCGTGGCGTATTGCCACCCACTGGACGGGTGCACGTCCGCTGGCTTCGGTGAATCCCATTTCGTCCATGAAGTCCTGGGCGATTTCGCCCCACTTCTGGTCAGTCAGGTCTCCCTCTTCCGCACGCAAGGAAAGGGAGCAGTGCCAGACGTGACCGCCGACGACTTCGACTCCAAGAACGTTCTTGGCTTGGTCAAGTTCACGTGCAATAGCCTGTGCTGCCGTGGCGTTCAGTTCGTCGTCGTTGTGCCAAGCCATGATCGACGGGGAACCTGCTACGAGGTGCGGGTCGGTGTGTTCATTAGCGCGTCCTGGGCCTGCAAGGTATGCGATGAGGCCCTGCATGCGAGTGCCCTTGGTGATGTTGGGAATCATCAGCGCACCATCGAATCGAGCATGCCATTGATGCGATCAGCGATTGCCCGTACGCGTGTCAGCACGACGCGGGCAGCCTCGGGAAATTCATCGGTGGCGTTGGCGTGCCGGGCGAGCTGGTTGACGTTGTTCGACAGCGCTGCAAGGTAGCGGCGGGCCGCAATGAACTCCACCGCCATGGCGCGGCGCTCCGCAAGGGATTCGGAATTCTCCGAGTAAAGCGCGGCGCTGACAAGGATCTCGGACGGGCTGCGTCCGGTGCGTTCTTCCAGAACGGCAAGCTGCGCGCGTTCCCTTTGCGACATGGACACCCGAACGTACTGGGTGTCCCCGTCAATGTTGGCCCGGCGGCGGCGTGTGAAACGGCGGGGAGACTTCTGCTCTTCGCTCAACCGTTTCCCCTCCCCCAATGCCCAGCGCAGCGCCCCGGAATCTCCGGGCCGACACTCAAGTGTCGCCGATCCAAGACCGCAGGTTCTGGATCGACACGCGGTTATGGCACATAACCGCATAGCTTGCTCCGGCAGGTCGCTTTACTCCGGCAGGTCGCTTTAGGCAGTTTCGGCACCTCTGTGCCGAAACTGCCTAACCTCCAACAGCCCGTGTCCTCGGGCGGTTACGCTCGTGGCATGGACATCAATGCAATTGCCGCCCAAGCGGCAGCGAAAATCGACGCCGCCCGTGACCGGAAAGTAGACGCCGTGAGGACCGTTGCTGCCAGCGGCGTCGAGCTGCGCGAGGCAGCCGAACTGCTCGTCGCCGCTGAACAGAAGTACGCCAAGGACTATGCCGCCGCTCTTCGCTCAGACTGGACTGAAACCGACCTTCGAGGATTCGGTATAGATGCTCCGGCACGCAAAGCTGGCGGCCGCCCACGCGGGAGCAGCAAGCCCCGCCGCTCATCGTCGGCACAGGCGGAACCCGTAAGCGCACAGAGCGTGTCGGCAGAGTAGCTTGCCCCTCGCCCACATGTGCACGGTAAAAGCCCAATCGCTCCGCTGCTTTTCCCGCACACTGGTCAGCCAGGGGCCTGTCGTTGAGAGCGAAGAGCTGCTTGGCGACATCCCTATTGCAGAATTGAAGCGTTGCGCTCAATCCACCCTGAACTTCTTTCGCATCGTGCGTCGACTACCCGGTGCTGTTCACGTGGACATCGAAGGGCACACTCTGCATGTCCGTCGCATCGAACACCGATCCGACGTCTACAAGCCTCGTTAGCCGAACTCTTCAAGGAAAGATGTGCCATGGGCGGCCTCTCCCAGAGCCACCATCCTGCTGCCTGTCCCAGCCAACGGGGCATAAACTGAATGTCGGATAGCGCCGAAGCCGGTCGGCGCTAGGCATGCATTCCTACCGCTCCTGTTGGGGTGGCAGCTAGCCCACGGCGCAGGCAGAGGGGACACTGGGCTTATGGCTGATTCTGAAGCAGTAAACAACTCAAGCATCAACGGTTGAGGTCTGGACGCGGGCGTTGGCAGAGTCTTCCGGTTCACCAGGTGGTGGTGCGGGGGCGGGAGTGATGCTGGCCGTAGCCGCTTCGTTGACGTCCATGGTTGCCGGTTACACAGAAGCCGGAGAACACCTGCGCGAGGAACTCGTCAGTCTCCACACCCGGGCGCGTTCACTTCGAGAAGTTGCTCTTCGACTGGCCGATGAAGACGCCTCGGCATCGCAAGCTTTTGGGGCCGCCTTTGGGCTGGAACCAGGGCCTGAACGCGAGGACGCAATACGTCGGGCATCCATAGATGCTGCGAAGGCATCTGCTCTGCTCGGCGAGCGAGCCATCGATGCCATAGAAGATTTGGGGTGGCTTGCTTCCAACGGTTAGCCGACGATCGGTTCCGGCGACGCAGGCGTATCTCCGCACGCAAAATGGATTTCGCATCCCTCACCAACGCTTCCGACTCCATTCACAACACCCGCTCTTGTTTCCTCATACCTGCACCGTCGCAGCGGCCTCGGTTCGTGGGGCCGGACAGTGTCCCTATGCCATCAAGCAGTACAGCGTAGCCGCCGACATGTCCAGGTGGCGCGTATCGGGCGTTCCACCTGGGCCTTCTTTTAGCTAACGATGAGTATTCTGTCGGCCGCCGCGCCGATGAGATGCCGATGACGCCCGCCATCCACCATGCTGCAGGATGCGCCACCACGGTATTGCCCATAGTCTGGCCAAGTGGATACAAAGACTGTGAAACCCGGCGAACAGGTCGACAGGCAGTCGCGCATCCTCGAAGCGGCGCTGGATCTGCTGTCGCGCCACGGTATTTCGGGAGTCAGTATGCGGGCCGTGGCCCGTGAGGCCGGCGTGGCTCTCGGGCTGGTGAACTACTACTACGAAGACAAGCTGAGCCTGATCCGTGCAGCTCTGCACCGGATAGGCCAGCATGACCTGATGCTGGTCACGCCCGACCCCGACTCGTCCCCCGGCGAGCAGCTGAAGAAGGCCCTGCAGCGGGTCGCGGCCCCGGAATTCCTTACGATGCAGTACCTGTCCCTGCGGCTCCACCTATGGGCCTTGGCGCAAGCCCATGAAGACTTCGCCTCCATCAACGCCGCAGCGTTTGAACGCTACCTCCAAGGGCTCGCGACGTTGATCGGCAATGCCAGGCCCGAGCTTTCCAATGACGAATGCAGGGAGCGGGCAGCAGACATCGTCGTCGTGCAAAACGGGGTGTGGCTCACCGCGCTCCTTGGTGTTGACAAGGATTCCATCCGGCGGAGCATCGCCCGGACCGAAGAGATCGCCTTCGACGCTTAGCGGCCTGCTTTACCCGATTTCGCGGATGGAAGTGCGCATCGAAGCGATCCGCACTTCCATCGCTGCGCCCTTCCGTACGGTTCCCGCGTTCATGACAGCCGCCCGTCATATTCAATGCCGGGAGCGGCTTTTCCCCTCCCTGCCAAGGCGGGATGTTTCATCCGCGTTAAATATTGAACGTTTGCACAGTCGGACTATTGAACAGTCGTTCAACGTCCATTACTGTGACATGAGTATTACGTACACCGCACCCCAAGAATTTCCGGCACCGCGTTGAGTCAGCGCTGACGCATCAGCAGTCCGCATCCACCACTTCAGGGATTTCCAACACTTGTCCGGTATCGCGGCGCATCACCGCTTCCGGAAGAAGGACCGCCAGCCCTCAGCGGCTGGCCTGCACCAGGCAGAAAGAGAGTTTCCAGCATGACAAAAACCAACTACGACTACGTCATCGTCGGCGGCGGAAGCGCGGGCTCCGTGCTCGCCAACCGCTTGAGCGAAGGGGGCAACAGCAGCGTCCTGGTTCTCGAGGCCGGACGCAGCGACTACCCCTGGGACCTGTTCATCCAGATGCCTGCCGCGCTGACCTTCCCCAGCGGTAACCCGCTGTATGACTGGCGCTACGAATCGGACCCGGAACCCTTCATGGGCGGCCGCCGCGTAGCACACGCCCGCGGCAAGGTCCTGGGCGGCTCCAGCTCCATCAACGGCATGATCTTCCAGCGCGGCAACCCCCTCGATTACGAGCGCTGGGGCGCCGACGCCGGCATGGATACCTGGGATTTCGCGCACTGCCTGCCCTACTTCAACAAGATGGAAAACGCGCTGGCAGCGGACCCGGATGACGAACTGCGCGGCCACGACGGCCCGCTCGTCCTGGAACGTGGCCCGGCCACCAACCCGCTCTTCCAAGCCTTCTTCAAGGCAGCCCAGGAAGTCGGCTACCCCCTGACCGACGACGTCAACGGCTACCGCCAGGAAGGCTTCGCGGCCTTCGACCGAAACGTCCACAAGGGCCAGCGCCTCTCGGCATCCCGGGCACACATCCGCCCCAACACCGGCCGTCCGAACCTCACAGTCCTCACCCGGGCGATGGTCACCAAAGTCAACTTCAAGGGCACGGTGGCCACCGGCGTCACCTACCGCCGCAACGGCCAGACCCATGTGGTCAACGCCGGCGAGGTCATCCTGTCCGGCGGCGCCATCAACACCCCTCAGCTGCTGCAGCTCTCCGGCGTAGGCGAAGCCGGGCACCTCAACTCCCTCGGAATCAACCCCGTGGTCAACCTTCCCGGCGTCGGCGAGAACCTGCAGGACCACCTGGAGGTCTACATCCAGCACGCCTGCACCCAGCCGGTGTCCATGCAGCCCAACCTGGACCTGTGGCGCTATCCGCTCATCGGCCTGCAGTGGCTGCTGGGACGCAAGGGCCCTGCTGCCACGAACCACTTCGAGGGCGGCGGGTTCGTCCGCTCCAACGAGGATGTGGCCTACCCGAACCTGATGTTCCATTTCCTGCCGGTGGCCGTGCGCTACGACGGCCAGAAGGCGGACGCCAAGCACGGGTACCAGGTGCACATCGGCCCCATGTACTCCGATGCCCGCGGCACCCTCAAGATCAAGTCGACGGACCCCACCGTCCACCCGTCCATGCTCTTCAACTACCTCTCCACCGAGCAGGACCGTCGCGAATGGGTGGAGGCCATCCACGTGGCCCGCGATATTCTTGGCCAGTCCGCCATGACGCCCTTCAACGGCGGGGAACTTTCGCCCGGACAAAGCGTCCGCACCGACGCGGAAATCCTGGACTGGGTGGCCCGTGACGCGGAAACCGCCCTGCACCCCTCCTGCACCGCCAAGATGGGGCCGGAGTCCGATCCGATGGCGGTGGTGAACCCGCTCGACATGTCCGTCCACGGAACGCAGGGCCTCCGGGTTGTGGACGCCTCGGCCATGCCGTACGTGACCAACGGCAACATCTACGCCCCCGTCATGATGCTCGCCGAGAAGGCAGCCGACCTGATCGCGGGGAAGGCACCGCTGGCGCCGCAGCATGCCGAGTTCTACCGGCACGGAATCAGCCCGCTGGAGCGTAAGACTGCCGGCCCTGCTGCCCCTGCGGCAACGACCTAGACATAATTGATGCACTGGATAAGGAGAAATCATGACCGCAACCGTTGAACAAGTCCACCACTCCGGGAAAGCGCGGGACGGCATCAAGGGCCTGTACATTGACGGCGCCTGGCAGCAGGCGTCCGACGGCGGGACAACAGTTGTACGCTGCCCGGCGGACGGGCGCGAGGTGGCGGTTGTCGCCTCGTCGACCGTGGAAGACGCGGAGCGCGCCATCGCCAGTGCCCGGGCCGCGTTCGACGGCGGCGCGTGGCGCCGGCTGACCGATATCGAACGTGGCGAGGTCCTGCTTCGCATCGCCGGGCTGCTTGAGCGGGACAAGGCGGCTTATGCCCGGGCCGAGTCGTTGGACACAGGCAAGCGCCTCGTCGAGGCCGAATACGACATCGACGACATTGCCGCGTGTTTCCGTTATTACGGCAAGATAGCGGGCCTCGATGCCGGCCGGGTCATCGATACGGGCCGGCCGAACGCCATCAGCCGGGTGGTCTACGAACCGCTCGGCGTCTGTGCCCTCATCGCTCCCTGGAACTACCCGCTCCTGCAGGCGGCCTGGAAAGTGGCGCCGGCGCTCGTCGCGGGAAATTCCTTCGTGCTCAAACCCAGCGAGCTCACGCCGTCGACGTCCATCCTGCTGATGGAAACGCTCGCAGAGGCCGGGGTCCCCGCCGGGGTCGCCAACCTGGTCACCGGAAGCGGGTCGAGGGTGGGCCCCCTCCTCAGTTCTGACCCGCGCGTGGACCTCGTCTCCCTGACCGGGAGCCTGGCCACGGGCCAGACCATCATGGCGGCCGCCGCGGAGACCGTGAAGCGCGTCGCCTTCGAGCTCGGCGGGAAGAACCCCAATGTCGTCTTCGCGGACGCGGACTGGGACGCCGCCGTCGACAATGCACTGACCGCCGTGTTCCTGCACTCAGGCCAGGTCTGTTCGGCAGGGGCGCGGCTCGTCGTCGAGGAGGGGATTGCCGAGCGCTTTGTCGCAGAGGTTGTGAAACGGGCGAAAAAGATCCGGATGGGTGGGCCGTTTGATCCCGACGCAGAAACAGGCCCGCTGATTTCCGCCAAGCACCGCGACCAGGTCCACGCCTACGTCCAGGCCGGCATCGCGGAGGGCGCCGAGCTTTTGTGCGGCGGCTACATCCCGGAAGATGGAAAGCTTGCGGACGGTTTCTTCTACCCACCCACAGTGCTCGCCAACTGCCGCTCCGGCATGAGCGTGCTGCAGGAAGAATCCTTCGGCCCGGTACTGACCATCGAAACGTTCCGGACCGAGGTGGAGGCCGTCGTCATCGCCAACGACACGGAGTACGGCCTGGCGGGTGCTGTCTGGACGTCCGACGCGTCGAAAGCGCAACGCGTTGCGGGAGCCCTGCGGCACGGAACAGTATGGATCAATGACTACCACCCCTACGTCCCGCAGGCGGAGTGGGGCGGTTTTGGGAAGTCCGGCATAGGCCGTGAACTTGGCAGCGCGGGCCTCAACGAATACCGCGAGGCAAAACATATCTGGCAAAACATCCAGCCCGCGCCCAGCGGCTGGTTCGGCTCACCTGCCAGTGACGCCGGGGGCGGGGCCGCCGGCTAGCACACCAGCATTTGGGGGATATGGCCGGGCGCCGCGGGCGCGGTGCCCGGCCGCCGATATAACCCGCGTCCAATGGCGGCCACGGGTCATCACCATCGTGCTTTTCCACTAAGGAGTTCAGATGTTCGAACCCAGCAAGAGTGCTGATTCAAGCGGCATGGACGAGTTCGGCTATGCCCAGACCCTGGACCGCAGCATCGGCAAATTCGCCCAGTTTCGCGGCCGGAGTCAGCTACATCTCCATCCTCACCGGCGTTTTCCAGCTGTTCTACTTTGGTTTCTCCATGGCCGGCCCCGCCTACGCGTGGTCTTGGCCCCTTGTTTTCGCCGGGCAGCTGATGGTGGCGCTCTGCTTCGCCGAACTAGCCGGCCGCTACCCGGTGGCCGCCGTAGATGTCGAACCCGTAGCCGAGGAATGAGGCCGCGTCGAGAACTGATGGTGTAGTCACAAACTACCCTTCGTAAATGAGAGACGAAGGTGCCCCCCGGTGCGACCCTAGCAGCGTTGCCGTCGCTTGTCCCGGGTAATCGAGTGCCTCGCACATCTCATCCCATACAGGGTAAGAATCGCTGCCACTCCCGATTCTCTGTCGAACCTGGTTGGCTGGCCGACTGAATGAGCCCATCCCACTTCCTTAGAACCGGGACACTTCTAGTGGGACACTCCCCCGCGGGTCGGGATCGTTTAGATGCCGCGTAATCTGACTATCCCGTATGTTGTTCCAAAACTCCCGCCACAATCACCTGTCACAGAGACAACTTTCGGTACGGTTTGGGCATGGAGATTGGTTATGCGCGTGTATCAACAGTGAAGCAAGACCTCGCCCGGCAGTTGGATGCTTTGGCGGCCGCCGGCATCGAGACCGTCTTCTCCGATAAGAAGTCCGGCGCCACCAGGGATCGCGCGGGGCTTCAGGACGCGTTACGTCACGCCAGGGACGGAGATGTGCTTGTGGTCCACACCCTAGACCGGCTAGGACGGACCGTGCGGGACACCCTGAACCTGGTCCACGAACTAAAGGAACGTGGCGTCGGAGTTAGGACGCTCGCTGATCCCCTGCCTATCGACACTTCCAACCCGAACAGTCCCATGGCACAGCTCGCCGTTATCCTGCTTGCACTCTTCGCAGAGATGGAACGGACCTACGCGGCAGAACGGGCCTCACACGCCCGGGCGGTCGCATCAGCCAACGGCCGGCGTACTGGACGGCCTTCCGTGATCGATGCCGACAAGCTCGAACACGCCGCCTTGCTGCGGGATAAAGGCCTCTCCATGAAAGAGATCACTGCCAAGACCGGGCTGAAACGCACCACCTTGTACCGGCACCTGCCACCCCGCTCCCCTGCCGGCGACTTGGTAACCGCTAATGCTTTCTGATGTGGACACATTGAGTTTTTCCCTTACCTACGGCGGAACGCTGGTCGTGGCGCTGCTGATGTTTATAGGGCAGCTGACCGCCGTGGGGATTCTTCTGATGGTTGCCGGGATTACCCGGCTGGCGACTTACCCCATCCAGGCCATCTCGCGATCACTCAGCAGACCTGAATAGCCATGAGAATGGCCACCACAGTAATCCCCCGCCTCAGCGCGTCTGGTCGTGCGGGTCTCCCGTACCTGGTCTTTACCTGAACTTATGCAGGTCGATGACTGACCGGCTTGGGGGCGGTCACCGTATGATCAATTGGTAACCGTTCGAATCCTCTTCGCGACGTCGGCTGACTACGCTGGAGTCGAGTCGATTGAAATATTGCCGATCGGCTCCTCGCAGATGTGCAGTTCTTTACGCCCGGGCTACGTGATCACATTGACGACGCGTATTCCGAAAAGTGGGAGAATAGCCTTCGCACCACCCGTGCTTGGTGGGATCGACATGCAGTCGAACCGGCGCGCAAACTCAAGCTTCATTAGGAGTGACCATGAGGTCGATCCGGGTTGGATCCCGAAAGCTGGTAGCAAGCGATGTGTTGGCCAGCTACTGGTTTGTCGCTTCTGAACGCCAGGAAATGTATCACGGGCGTCTGCGCGGAGAACCGGGGCCGTGGTCAATCGACCCGATTCTTTCGGGCCATCGCTTCACTAATGCCTACCGGTCTGCCGATCGTGTATCCCAGGATCTCATCCGCGTCCTGTACGAAGGTCCTCAGGACGCAGAAAACATTCTGTTGCGGACTCTGCTGTACCGCTTCTTCAATAAACCGGAAACATGGCGACTGATTGAAGCCAACATTGGGACCGTATCTACCGCAACGTTTGACTCGGATGTCATCGACAAAGCCTTGGAGGCGGCGATGCTGCGAGGTGAGAGGGTCTACTCCCCCGCCTACATCATCCCGCCTCCGCCCTTCGGGGCACGCCGGAAACATCTCAACCATCTGCGGCTCGTAGAACACATTCTGGCCTCTGGCGCTGCAGATGAAGTTCTCGCCGCCGGCAGCCTGGAACAGGTCTACGAGATACTGTCGTCATACCCGTCGCTGGGACCCTTTCTCGCCTTCCAGCTAACGATCGACCTGAACTACAGCACCCTCATAAATTTCGATGAGAATGAGTTCGTCGTTGCAGGACCTGGTGCTCGAAGTGGCTTGGCCAAATGTTTCCTCGATACTGCAGGCCTGAGCGCGCAGGACCTGATTCGCTGGGCCGTCGATCATCAAGAAGAAGAATTCGCTCATTATGAACTCGAATTCCGCGACCTTTTTGGTCGCCCCTTGGCAATGATTGACTGTCAAAATCTATTTTGTGAGACCGATAAGTACGCCAGGGTTGCTCACCCTTCAGCAGCCGGCATCGGCACGCGTACCCGGATCAAACAGCGCTACCTACCCGGCATGAAGCTCGGTGAGCCCTTTTTCCCGCCGAAGTGGGGCATTAACAAGGCAGTTCACGAGCAACTGTCCTTGACGCGGCAGGAAGCCACACCATCCATCGCGACGGGTTGGCTCAAGGAACCCCGAGGCGTCAATGCTAGTGATTTCGCGCCCGTGCTCTTCTAACAAACTCATTCGCTGCAAAGGCGAGGTCGCCTCTTCCTAACGCCGCGAGACGGGATTCAAGGTCGCCGGACGCCGCGCCTCTTTTAAAAGCCCAAAAGACGTCGATTGCACGGATATATACAACAAGGAGCGGGTCATCGAACGGGATCTCTAGGTCTTCGAGGTTCTCCCCGGACCTTAGCTGTTGCTCCAGATCCATCCACTGTCCGTGGGCTCTGGCCGACTCTTCCCACGAGGTGTCATAACGGAATGCACTTGGCCCGATCTCATCGGATAACATATCTTGGCCCTGAACGATCGCCCGGGCACGTTCCTCATAGCCGGAGTACAAGTGCAGGGAGGACGTAAAAAAGGTCAGGGTTCCTACGTCCAGTTTCAGCCACCGTGCCATCATTTCGAGCAGCACGCTCCACTCAAATCCGTTGATGGCGGAGAATCCGAACCATATGTCCGTACTCCTTGCAGCGACATTGAGGTGGAGTCTGCCGTCACGGACCAGGAAATGCAGCCAGTTGTTGCAGGGAATGTCTTTGCTGTCTTGGAAATCAATTTCGGGGTCAAAAAGGCTAATCACCGCCCGTCTTGAATCTGGTGAGGCAGCGAGCAGTTCCCGTACTTGGGCGACCTGGTCTACCCCTTTCCAGTTCCGCAACCGGGGACCGTACCCTGCTCTCCAGGTAATCCCGTTGTCATCGGAGTATTCAGGAGCTCGTTTCAGATACGCGGTGAGATAGCTAAGGTCGTTTCGACCGGCAAGGACCCACATGGTTTCCGCGATGGCAGCAAAGGGGTTGTTATTACGGCCTGGAGTGTGTAAAAAACGCTCTGTAGGGTGCTCAACAGTAAGTACTTGACTGGGTAGTTCGAGAGCTGGTCCGTTCCGGCTGTCCACAGCCCGCCCTTGGACCAGTAGCCGGCTGAGCATGCCTCGAAAAGCATCGTCGATTGAGCGGAAGCGGAGCATGAGACGTCTTCGCCCTTACTACTTGAGTAGGTTGCGGGCGCGCAGCGCCGACACAATGTATGCGGTAACTTCTGATTCCTCGCCTTGCGGCACACGCACAGTGAGGTCCGGGTATTCATCTGCGATCGTGTGGTAGCCGCTGAGTATTGGATCGGAGTTGTTGGAGTCTTCGTCATATGGTTTGTCGAATAGAAAGACGACGGAGGCATTCAGGGGGGACCAGATGCCGTTGATCACATCGAGGAAACTTTCTTTCTGGATGCCGACACCCGCGAAGTCCCCGCTATGCCAGCCGTAGGCCAAGGTGGACCACCACCAGCGATCGAGGACAACGGCGCGGTTGGCCAGAATGTCTTGAATACGAGGCACGCTCTCAGCATGGCAGGCAAGATGTGTGAGTTGTTTTGCTACTCCGGAGAGCGGAGAACGGTCACTGGATTCAAGCATTGAATATGTTTCGCGGGTAAAGGAGCTCAAGCCGCTGGGCATGTGGACGTGAGTCGTCGAGTCTGGGGTCAGCAGTTTACGGAGCGCATCGGATTGCGTGCTCTTTCCGGTCTTGTCCAGACCTTCAAGAACAATGAGGGTTCCCGGTTTAAGTGAGTGGTCATTCATGTGAAATATCCGTTCAGATGTCTACGATGGCGGCCGCCTGGACGACGAATGCGGTCAGGTATTCGAGGGGGAGCCAGCAGTAGCCGCCAAGACCCCAGTCCGTCCCCCAGCTGTTCTTGATGAGGAGCAGACGTCCGCGGGTCGGGTGGTACGCGGCCCCGACGCAAGCAACCGCGTGGTACGACCCGGATGCAGCGCGCATGTTCGGCATGGCAACGATGCCCTCGTCATCTGGCTGACCAAACTCATCCGTGACTTCCACGATAAGAATCACGGGATGTGAGTGTTCCAGTTCGTCCTCGAGTGCATCTTCGATGCCGTCATGTTTTAGAACTACGTCGTTCAGTGCTGACCGCTTCCAGGGCGGGTTTTGGAGATTTTCTGGTGGTTCTTCGGTGCCGGCTCCAAGCGTTGGGTCATAGGGCCATTGGGATAATTCGGGTTGACCGTATCCGAGGAGCGCCGGTGCTACGTTGTTCAACACCATGCCTCGCAGGGATGTTGCGCCCGCTGTGGTGGCTTGCCACCACAGCGCTTCCGGAGCAAAGTGTTCTGCCGTTTTTTCAGCGTGGTGGAGTGCTTCATTAGCGACGGACGCCGCGAAAGCAACACATGTGGGTCTGGTTCCTTGATCAAGCACGTCTCGGCCAACGAGGGATCGGAGGTCTATGTTCTTCCTCATTACTGATTCCACCCGTTTGCTTCCTCCTCGTCACGTCTAAAAGCTTCGAGAAGTCGCCGCCGAAACTCGACTTCTGGCATCCCCCGAACCTTAGTCGTCAGTTCCAAAGTTGAGGCCGGGGCCTCGGGCCGGTTCGGCCTTACCTGGGCGAGGTGCACCGATTCCTCACCCGGAGAGTTCGCCGCGTAGGCAACGACTCTTGTGACCGCGCCGCCTACCGGGGTCACGCCCGCCAGGTAGGGCTCTGCGACGATCTCGTCGCGAATGAGGGTAATGACCTCCGTGGGCACGATAGCGGCGGCAGGGCGAAGGACTTGCGTGCGGTTTGCAGGCCGTTCCAAGTCAAAGGCTTCTTTGCCACTGAAGGGCTCCGGAGCTGGCCGAGGCGGTGCGGGCGGCGTTTCGGCCAACATGTCTTGGTCAAACCAGCGAAAGCCCGTGGCCGGATTTTCGATCAACCGAAGCAGTATCGCGTCGCCTGTCGCAGCGTCTACTTCCACATGATCCTGTGGGTTGTCGATGATCCAGACGTCACCACGGGAGTTGGGAGGATTTATCCCGCCGGTGAGGCGTTGTTTAATCATTGCTGGTTTGAAGGAAAGAAGCCTAGCTCTATCTGGCCCGGAGATGAATTTGATGCTGTGGAACTGCCGCACAGCGGCTTCGTAGCTGACGTGCATGTCTCGTGCAGCCTGGTAGACCTGTTCCGGGCTCGAAGGTGACCCCTTCTTCATCCCGTAGCGACGCGCCACTGGAAGAAGCAGTTCGAGTGGCATCAGAAAGTGAGCGGCAAAAACCTGCGCGTCGATCTCGCGGGTCTCTTGGTGGGGGCGTCCGAGAATTGTGTCGTCATTATCAAGGCTGAGGACATCTTGGTCCATGTACCAATGACCAAGTTCATGAGCGGCCGTGTACCTTTGCAGCGATGCGGGGCGTGCACTGTTAATGAGCACCCCGCCGGGGTTTCCAGGAAGGACAGCACCAAGCAAACCTTCCAAGGGCCGAAAGCGGAGCTCCAGTCCGGCATCTTCGATCGCTGCGAACGGGTCGATAGGTTCTGACTGATCTAGTCTAAGTTCGTTCAGGGCGTCCCCTGCTGCCTGAGCTGCACTAAGACGGGTCATACACGGCCACCTCTATGGGCGGGCCGCGCAACAGGCGGGGCTGCGCCCGAGGCAAGGAACTCCGCAAACCTTAATACTTGGTCCTTGTCCTCGGCAGACAATTCCCTTGTCGCCCGGTATAGAGCCCCATCTGCTGCCGCCACAGGGACATCGTCTTCTCCCAAAAGCCACTCCACGCGGCGCCGATACAGCCGGGCGAGACGACGGAGCTCCAGCGCGGAAACCCCTCTCTTTCCAGTTTCCATGGCGTGCACACTCGTTCGGGGTATCCCTAACGCACTGCTGACCTCTTCCTGCGTGAGTCCAAGTGATTCCCTTGCCTCCCGGATGCGGGAAGCAACTGCTTTCAATTCACTATCGGACATCACGTCCTCCTTTCATCATGACCACGAACGCCAATGCAAAGCCACCTTCGTGGCTTAGCGAGACGCTCCAATCGGTGATTCCCAATTCTTGTGCCCGCGTCTTAGCAGATCCTGAGAGCCGTAGCGCAGGCCCCCCTCCCCCATCTCCAACGACTTCGATGTCGAGAAGCGCAATCTTGCCAATGCCCTGCCCCAAGGCCTTCATGGCGGATTCTTTGGCTGCCCACCGGGCGGCAAGCCGTGCAGGATCCTGCCGACAGTAATCCTGCTCTGCAGCAGTGAAAGTAAAGCTCAAGAACGTCGTGTCTTCCTGGAGTAAACGGGCAACCCGCTGGCAATCAACAAGGTCCACGCCAGTTCTTATTTGTTGGCTGGTCACATTGCCGCCGCCACTTCGTTGCTCTGAAGCGCTGCGTTGGAGTCGTTGACGATGTCGAGGACCCCCGACTTACCGGAATAGTCTTCCCGTTCAGCGTTGGCATGGCCGGCAACTACAGCCAATTCCCCGGGTTTGAATCCGGTCTGTTGGCACAAGAACTCCTGAAGTCTTGCTAAGCCCACCAGGTTGCCGTAACCCCTAGTGATTAGATGCCAGTGTCGATATACGGCAAGAAGAGAGAGCTTTCCCTCCCGGACACTGATATCAATGTGCACTAAGCATGGGAAGCCCTGCCATCTGGTATCAGAAAGGGCGTATTCCTCTATGCCTCCCCCTTCAATATCAGCGTCACCAGCAACAGCGATATCTGTGAAATTCGACGTCGCGGGCGGGTTGCGCTGTCGTTGCTGCTTACGCAGTGCAGCAATTCGGGCTTCTAGCTGATTCGTTCCGTTCTTTGTCTTGCCGGGCCAAGAAATCATGCGGGAAAAATACGTGCCGCGTCGATTGGCGTCGACCTGCCGGAGAGTGGGCAACGCCGCTAAGTATGCCTCGTATAGCTCTGTCGCTGCCACATCCAACCGCTCTTCGTCCTCAACAGACAACATGGCCGACCATTCAAACCCGGGGTCGTTGTAGAGAGCGACCGGGAAAAGGGTATTCGCCACAGTCCCCACTGCCTGATTGTTTTGTGCATAAAGGGCACCATCAACCACATCAGAGACGTGCGGGCTGGCCCCCAACTGTGGGGCAGCGACAGAGACAAAAGCGTGCGTCGCGGTACCGCCCGGTTCAGAATTAACAGCATCGAGGACTTGTACCCAGGCAGCAGACAAAGTTTCTGCGGTGATGTGCAGGCTCACGTCAGATTCTCCATCTCGCCGTAGAGCACCTCGGCAATCCCCCGTAGGTTGGACCAGTTATCGCGGTCAATTTTGCTCAAGTCCGGTTGTTTACGGTCAAGGTCGCGGTAAAAACGGCCGACAAGGAAGACGACTTCTATTGAGTCGATTTTGGAAGAAGCATCCGACTCCGGCGAATAGTGATGGAGCCTCGCAAGCGCCCTCCCAAGCGCAGCAAGGATCGCGGCCTCGGTCATCAACTTGGCCGCTGCCACTGACATAGGCATTCCCAAAATGTCGTATACAGAACCGCCGGCAACCTCACCGTGTCCCCAGGGTGTCAGCTCCAAGCTTTCCTGCCCATACGAAACCACCGCGTTATGTCCCATAAGCTCAGTGTCGGATATTCCGACATTATTGTCAAGCATTCCGAACCGTTGAGGGTTCCTGAGGGGCGATTGCAGAAGAAGGTCGCTGCTGGCGTCACTTGCTAGCGTTTATCCAGGACCAGGAAGTCGGTGCCGAGTGTCCGGCCAGGCCTGTTTCAGCTGCCGGCCTCGGAGTACATTTTCAAACTCAAATGAGTAAATGATGTATTTATCATTTACTCATTGGCCGTCCGTGTCATCCGCTTCTCGTTCGCTGAACTCTTTCATGGCTTCGCCCCAGGTCATACCGAGAGTTGCGCCAACCTCGTGCCAGTCCAAACCCTTAAGTTTTGCCAGCTTTACAGCGGCCTGTAGTTCCCTACGCGCCTGCGCCACTTTCTCGAATTTGTCTCTCACGAGCTCCAGCGGCACGTCCATCAGGAATCCGCGGCCCAGCATCTCCTCCGCGGACGCGTCCTCGAAGCACTCCCCTAGGAGCTTGTAGGAGGCAACAAGCTCAGACATTTCATCGGCCGTCAGGTCGTCAAAGTCATTAGTGCCCGTGGGGCCGGTGTAGCGGTGCGGCCTCATACTGGCTTCCCTTCCTTCGTCATCGCTCATATCAGGTCCATCTACTCAAATGAGTTTTTACTCATCGGGAAGGGTGTCGATGTAGGCGGTAAGGAACTCTTTGATGCTTTGCCCGTTCCGGGCTGCGTTAACCTTCAGTTTGGCGTGCTTGCTTTTCGGGACCTCAAAGTTGACCCGGCGGGTTGCTTCCTGCGTCGTGTCGTCTTTTAGGCTCTCCATGAGCTTGGCTTTGGCTGCATTGGTGACACTGGGACGACCCGTGGACATGCCCGCAAATTTGCTACTCATTTACTCATTACCTCATTTACTCACAAGGCTGATGAGCTCTTGCATCAGCTGGTTTATTTCCTTGGCTCCCTCGGACCCCGGGAAATCTTCAAGGATGGTTGAGCCGCCGGCTGCTGTGCCGGGGTAGTTCACCCGCTGGTGGATGCGGGACTGGAGTACAGGTAGCCCGTAGCCTTCGAGGATGCCCGTGATCTCTTTGCCAATGTTGGTTCCGCTGATGGCACGCGAAACCACGAAGGCCGCCTGAAGGCGTCCGTCGGTTATTTCGATGCGCTGCTTTACGAGGTCAACGAGGTCAGAGGTCGCCCAGATGTCGTAGGGGGAGGGCTGTACGGGGATCAGGGCGAAGTCGGATGCCTTGATCGCAGAGACAGCGAGGTCGGCCGCCTGAGGGGCGCCGTCGATGATGACGAAATCCACAGGGGCGATGCTCTTGAGGTCCCGTTCGATTGTTGGGCGATCCATTCCGACGACGGAGAGCGGGTGGTCCTCTCGGACGGCAGCCCAGTCGCGGGCGCTGCCCTGGGGGTCGGAGTCGACCAAGAGGACAGTATGACCGGCGAGCCGGAGCGCTGTGGCAAGGTGCGTGGCGATGGTGGTTTTGCCTGCACCGCCCTTTTGGTTCAGGACCGATATTACTTTCATGGTTCTCCTAACACCGAAGCTCCCATTTACTCAAATGAGTAAATGATTGATTACTCATTGAGTATCCCATGAGTAAATGAGTAAGGAGGGGACCTGGGGGCCGCCTGCGTGTCGTGCGTGGTGCATTAGGGTGCGGCGTTCTCATGCGGTTGCGCTCTGTACCTGGGCAACCCGTTCCCGCCAGCTCAGGGCCGGAGACACGAACTGGGAACGTTCTGCCAGTTCGCGTTGCCGGCGTTCGACGGCCGCCCGACGTTCCGCGATTTTCTGGATGCGTTCGGCCGCGCGTTTTTGGCTGGGGGAGCGGTAGAAATCCCCGTCATGGCGGACCCATTTGCCGAGGCGGAACGCGAGCCAGGCCCCTGTGTTCTCCACGCCGTTGGCTCCGTCGTGGTGGTACTTGGCGTCGGTGTTCGGCCGCCAGTCGATGGCATGAAGAATGTCTTTGATCGTCCATCCGGCCCGGAGGAAGGGCCGGCAGATGGCGGCGACGTGTGGGGTCGAGATGCGTTGGAGCGGAAAAGACCTAAATTGAAGCTCAAGCGAGGCTAGACGCTCAGCCTCGCGTCGCCCACGCTTTGTCGGGGCGTTTGTCGTTGCGTTCGGGTCCCATAGCGGTTCTGTTCGATTGAGCAATTGGTGATTGACTTCGCGCCGCTGTGCGGCGCGTTTCGAAGATGCGTGCGGCGAAGCCGCATCGTTTATGGGTTTTGATGCTTCGTCTCCGCGCGCGTGCGGGGGGTTATTAACAGCCCTAGTGGGCACCGGTACGCTACTTTTTTCCACAACCTCTTCTTCGGCTTTTTCCAACAATACGTAGATGGCGGCTTCGTTTTCTGTACGGCCACTGGATTTAGGCGTGAACTCGGCTGTGCGGCCCGTGGCCACCACGGCCAATGCTCCCCAGTCCCTGAGCCGGCGGAAGTAGTTGGAGATGCTCTTGGCAGGGAAGCCATACCGCTCTTGGAGGCGCTGCCAGATAGGCATGATGGTCATGCTGGCGGGATCAAAGCCAGGACCTTGGGCGACGGCATTGGCAAACCGCCAGATGTTGGCTTTGAGGTCTTTTCGGGCCAGCTGGAACTCTGCCAGTTCCTGAATGCTCCGTAGCCAGCGGATGATGTGGCGGGCTGGCCTGTGTCCGGCTGGGACGACTGACCACACGGCGCGGTTGCTACGTTCTTTGGCCTTCCGTACGCGCCTGGGCTTGGACTTGTGCTTGCCTCTGCGTCCTGCGCGTCGTTTGCTGGGGCCGGCGGGGGAGTCGGGATCGGCTGCGGTGTCTTCCGTTCCAGGAAGGCCGGCACCAAGGGCGGCCACGTTCTCGGGCGTCAGGTGCAGCTTCTCAGGATCTCGTTCGGCTGTTTTTTGCGGTGCGACACTCGCGCAGGCAGCCGTTGACGCGGAACCGGGTTCCGGTACCATAGGGGACAATACCTTTCCTGTTGGAGGGTGTGAAAAAGGGAGCGTCCTCGCAAGAGGAAGCTTGAATAGTTCAGATCAGTGACTGCCAGGAAACTTGGATCTGAACGGATACTTAGTGAAGGCCCGCCAAGTGCGGGCCTTCAACTTTTAACTCGCCTGTGCCATGGGCAATGTCTCCGGTAGTTGGGATCGGTCGAACCATGAAGGTAGGCCGTCGGGTTTCATTTCGGTCCGCAGATGAGCGATCAGTTGTTCCATGGCTTCGCCGGTTGATACGCCCATGCGATCCGCGACGGAAAAGAAGAAGTCCTTATCCTCTTGCGGCACCAGCGTATTCAGCTGGACGTTGTCCATTGCCGTTCCGCGATGCCTTCGCCGTCTCGTAGCCATAGCTCGAAAATAGCCTTAAGAATATGCATTACTCGGGATTCGGCCCGCGTGTCTTCCAAAGGAAGAACATTTAACGCCCTCGTAAGAAATCCTTGAGTCCGTCCAGCAAGTGCTCCAGACGGTCCGCTCGCACGGTGAAGGTCACGGTACGCCCGCGCCGTTGCCCAGCGGGAACGTCGGCTTCAACCAGACCTGCATCTTCGAGTCCCTGGAGCGTCCGTCGCGCAGTGTTGGGGTCGGTTCCGAGTTCACGGGCGAGGTCTGCCGCTCCGGTAGGACCGTGGATGGAGAGGTGGCGGAGTATCGCCCGGGAAAACATCGTCCCGAATGACTCAATGGCCATTTCTATGTCCCGGGGCAGGGAGCTCGGGGGACGAATATAACGGGGCATGCAGTCATTTTGTCACTTCCTCTGTTCGACTCCGGCGCGATAGCTGCAAGACTACATTTAATGTCGTTTTAGGGTAATGTCTTAACTGTTACACAGACAAGAGCACCAATGGCGAGTGACTGCTGACACAGACCCGGTGTTTGACAAGCATTTTCGACTGAACGCGTGGAAAATGGCCTGCTGGTCCAGGGATGGAATTTGTCAGGGCGGCTGGTAGCAATGGCAAAAAGTCCGAACCAGCTGGTAGTTGTGGACACGATGTTTTTTGGGGGAGTAGCAGTGACCGTGTGCGAGCGCCTTGCCGTTGAGGCCGGGCTGTGAGGAAGGGAAACGGCACTGCTGCCGCTGCTTTGGCCGTGGCAGCCTTCCTCTTCACCCCGGTACTCATCGTCGTGCTGTTCCTGGGGGCCGGAGGGGCCAAGGCCGCCGAGTCTTGTGGCGTCGCCGGGAGCGGTGTCTCCGTTGCCAGCGTGCCAGCCCAAGTCGGCACCTTCTCGGGCAAGCAGCTGGAGAACGCTGCCGCCATCATGAAGGCTGCCAAGGACCTTGGATTGCCTGCGGCTGCACAGATACTTGGCGTACAGGCCGCTATTGGTGAATCCACTCTGAACGTAATCGACCACGGAGACGCCGCGGGTCCTGATTCACGCGGTTTGTTCCAGCAACGCAACAACGGGGCGTGGGGCAGCTATTCAGACCGGATGGACCCTTACATCAGTGCAACCAACTTCTTCAAAACACTGAGCAACGTCGCCGGCTGGGACCAGCTGGAACCCAGCACAGCCATCCACAGGGTGCAGGGCAACGCCGTGGAAAGCCACTACGCGCAGTTCCGTACCCCTGCCGCCGGGGTAGTGAAGGCCCTCGGTGGCGAGGCCGCCGCCGGGTTGGATGCCAGCGGCGCGTGCCCGAGCGCTGGGGGAACGGTCCTGGGGGAGCTGTCCGGTGAGTGGGTCCACCCGTTGGCCGGGGCTTCCATGACCAGCGGGTACGGCCCCCGTGCCGCCCCTGCCGGAACTGTGGGGGGAGTCCTGGCGAACTTCCACTACGGAATCGACTTCGCGACGCCCGGCCACGCGGGAACCATTGTCGCGGTGACGGACATGAAAATCGTGAAGATCCGCCACCTTGACGGCACGTTCGGCAGTGGCGTGACCGGGCAGACGACGAACGGCGAACTCACCATCGGTTACTACCACATGGAAGCCGGGTCCTTGAAGGTCAAGGAAGGCGACGTCGTGGCCGCCGGAACACCGCTGGGCACCGAGGGAGCCACCGGCAATGTGACCGGCCGTCACCTACACATGGAGTTCTTCCCCGGTGCCCTGCCCAACCCCATGGTCCCGGTCAACCAGACCACCGACCCAGCATCCATCTTCAAAGCACAGGGAGTGAACTTCTAATGCGCCCCAAGAATCTGGGCCTCGTCCTGGCTGTGGCGGCTGTCGCCCTCAGCGGCTGCACGTCACCGGCCGTGGACGTGGCACCTGACTCCGCCCGGACGAGCAGCACGGCCAGCGGCTCGGACTCGCACCCGGAAGCTCACGATGAGGATCATGGCGTTCCTGCGGTGACCTGGGGGCCGGCCACGCATGCCGAGGTCAGGGCGCTGGCCTCTGACCTGATGGGGAAGTTCGCCCGCGCGGACGTGACGGAACGGGCGTGGTTCAACGCGCTCCAACCCCACATGAGTCCCGATTATCAGGAGTCCGCCCAGTACATCGACCCGGGCCGGATCCCGGTCCGGACGATCCTCTCTGACCCCGTCCTGGTCAGGGAGAAGGGAAATCCAATGTCGGTCATGGCCGAGTTCGCCACGAATGACGGGCCCTGGGTGCTGTCACTGCACCGCACCGGGCAGGACGAACCCTGGCTGATAACGCGCATCGCTCCCAAAGCTTCCTAGCACCATCACTGATCCGATCAAGAAAGAGGTAGGTCCATGGGTATAGAAAAAACACTGATCCAGCCGGAACCGGTGATCAGCGCCATCATCAACGGTGACAACACCGGAATACTGAAAATCGACGGGGAAGAACACCCCTACGAAGCACCCGACGTGGACGGTCTCCGGCAGGCCCTGATGAAGCGGGTCATCGGAGAAGCGGCCACCCTGGGCCGCCCGGTCCGCGTCACGTCCATGGACGATACCGGCGTGTCCTACCTCGTGGTCTCCCCGACCGGGGAAGTCGAGGAAGAACAAGAAGCAGCCGCTGGCCCTTCAGCCGCATCCGCTCCCGTGGATAAGCTGCCGTCGTGGTCGGAGGCCGAGGCCCGCACCAGCCCCTCACCGGCCCCAACGACACCGACAACGGCAGCACCGGCACAGGATAGCCCGCCAGCCCCTCCGGGAGGGCGTCGCGCCCTTCGCGAGGCCGGAACGTTCCTGGTTGCACCTACCGCTGTGGAACCGGCGAAGCAGGGCATTCGTGGCACGCTGAACAGCTGGGGATTCTCCCTACCGCCGTCAGCGGATGAACTGAGCGAACGCGAAGACATCCACCAGGTGTCCCGCCACTTCACCGGCACCCGCACCATCGCGGTGGTCAACCAGAAGGGCGGCTCCAACAAAACCCCGACCGTCGCGGCCCTGTGCGCGGCATTTGGCCGTCACGGTGCAAGCGTCCTGGGCTGGGACAACAACCCGACGACAGGAACCCTGGGGTGGCGCACCCAGCAGGGGGACCACGCACGGTCCGCCCTGGATGTCATCGCCAGCTCCGAGGCACTGCTTTCACTCACCGCGCAGTCCGCGGACATCAACGCCTTCGTTCACCACCAGAGCACGGACAAGTACGACGTGCTGCGTTCTGACCAGGACATCGACGGCACCCATGAAGTCAGCGCCGAAGAAGTGGACATCCTGCACAAGGTGGCCGCGAAGTACTACCGGCTGATCCTGATGGATTCCGGGAACAACCACCGCAGCGCCGAATGGAACCGGATGATCGACCACGCGGACCAGCTCGTGGTTCCCACCACCACCATGGAGGACCGGGTGGAAGCCGCACTGCTGACGTTGCAGGGTCTGGACCGACGGAACGAACGAACGGCCGCGCTGGCCGCCAACGCCGTCGTGGTGGTGTCGGAGTGGCAGCCCAACCAAGGCAGCATCTCGCAGAAAATTGCTGACGATTTCCGCCCCTACGTCCGGGACGTCGTCATCGTCCCGTTTGATCAGGCCTTGAAGTCCGGACAGATCCGTTATGGGGCTCTTCAACCGGCAACACGCCGGGCCTGGCTCCGCGCGGCAGCAGCGGTGGCTCGCGGGCTATGAATATGACCGAGAACGTCAGCCCCTGGGTGGCCGCTGCCCAGAGCATCGCGGCGGACGTACAGTCCTCGGTCCCGGACGACACTGATTCCCCCGAGGCGCCGGCGCAGGGTATCGGTTTCGTCGCTGCCCACGGCGGGGCTGGTGCCACCGCGTGGGCAGCCATCTTGGACGGCGCTGACCACGGGCAGGTGATGCCGCACGTGGGCGTTTCTGTTGTCCTGGTTGCCCGTGCCAGTCTGCACGGAATCGAGGCCGCCAAGGCCGCCGTCGCAGCCCATGGCCAGCACGCCTTCGACGCCGTTCTGATCGTCCCTGCCGTGCCGGGACGGGCACCGCGGATGATCCAGAACGAACTCAAAGTCCTGGCCGGCGCCGTGCCTCTGATACCTGTCCCGTGGGTGTCAGGGCTGCTGATCAAGCGCTCTGGGCTGGCTGATTTCACTGATGTACCGGCGAAGGACCTGGCAA
The DNA here is from genome assembly GCF_001424565.1 of Arthrobacter sp. Leaf141. Classification (GTDB taxonomy): domain Bacteria; phylum Actinomycetota; class Actinomycetes; order Actinomycetales; family Micrococcaceae; genus Arthrobacter. The sequence continues at coordinate 10,520 of NZ_LMOL01000038.1, read as the reverse complement.
GGGTCCGGGCCGCGCTTTCCACGATCAAAGGAGAAACGAAATGACCTTGACCAAACTCACCGACGTCGCCATGGCCGCCAAGCCCTTGCCGCAGGAGGTCCAGGACGGTTTGGACACCGTGATCCTGTGGGCGCAGATTATCGGTGGGTCCCTTGCCACCTTGGGCCTGATGATCCTCTTCATCGGTCTCTTCTTCGCCCACCGCAACGGCCGGGGCGAAGAGTTCATGTCCAAGGCCGGATGGTGGCTGACCGGGGCGATTGGACTCGGGCTCTCGGGCATCTTGGCAACGCTCTTCGTCAGCTAAGGAAGAACTATGAGCCAAGTACAGAAACCCCAGACCCTCCGGGGCAAAGCCGCCTGGTGGGCAGCCATCGCCGTGGTGTTCATCGTCGCTGTCCTGGCGTTCCTCATCCTCACCAAACCCGCACCGCAGAACGTCCCCCAAACAGGGGACACCACCACCAAACCCACGGACGGCTGCAACGTGCCCGCAGGAGACACCTCCTCCAAACCCGCCATGCCCAGCGACCTGCGCTGGGAAGCCGACAAAGGCTGGACCTGGCCCGTCTCAGACACGTACGGCCCCACCCGGACAAAAGACGGCTACGGCGTCTGCTTCGCCCGCTCACCCCTAGGAGCAGCACTGACCGCCGTTTCCATGAACAGTTCTGCGAACGTTAAAGACGCTCGTGGGGCGGGGGAAAACTACCTTGTGGACTCGAAGGGGAAGGACGTTCTTCTAGGAAAAACTCCACAAGGTCCAGCTGCCACGACTCCAGTCCCTTTTGCTGGGTTCATAGTGGACAGCTTCAACCCGGATGAGGCGTCAATAACGCTCGTCGTAGCTACAGCTGCAAGTACTTCAGGCTATGCCGGCCTTCCCCTCACGCTCCAATGGGTGGACGGGGATTGGAAGGTCAAGGTTCTGGATGACGGCTCGACCTTCGTTGGGCAGGCGCCCGTTCCTGTGAAGGGCGGATTCGTGGAGTGGGTTGGTTCAGATGGCTGATTGCGGACCTCTTGCGGGCCCTGCCTGCATTGCCGCCAATGTCATCGGGGGAGTTCAGGACGCGACGAAAGGGGCCGTGAATTCTGCCGTTGATTCCGGTGCCAACAGCCTCGGAGAAGCGATGATGGGGGCCTGGGACTCGATCATGAAAGGCTTCCTCACCTCCTGGCTGGACGCCGGAATGATGGTCAGCCTGGAAGGTGAGTCCATGACGTGGCTGACCGACCAGCTGCGGGTCATCAGCATCTTCATGGCAACCTTGGGCATCATGATCGCCTGCGTGTGGACGATGGTCCACGCCCGGGGAGACAAGGCAGTAAAGGCCACCAAATCCCTGTTCATGGTCTTCCTGGTGACGACAGCGGGAACGCTTTTGATGCAGGTCGCCATCCCGGCCGCGGACGCCTTCTCCGACTACATCCTCGATGAGGCCGGCGTGACCGTGCAGGGCTATGAACAACTCGGCCCGGTCGCCGGTGCGGTGAACAGTATCGGCCCTGGCCTGGCCATTGTGGCCGGGATCTTTGGAGTGATCGCCACGCTGTTGCAGTGGGTCATCATGATCATCCGCGCAACGGTCCTGCCTTTGCTGATCGCTATCTGGCCTGTCGCTGCCGCTGCGGCCATGATCCGCGGTGCTGAGGAAACCTTCGCAAAGGTCACCATGTGGCTCATCGCATTCCTTCTCTACAAACCGATCGCGGCAATTATCTACGCCTTTGCGTGGAAGTTGAAGTCCGGTGGTGACGGCATTGGAGGCGTCATCAACGGCATGCTGCTGCTGGTCCTGGCAGTGGCTGCACTCCCGGCGCTGATGAAGCTGCTCAGCCCTGCCACGGCTGCAATGGGATCAGCGGCCGGCGGAACCATGGCAATGGCGGCAGGAGCCGCCGTCGTAACCGCAGGTGTCGCAGCCGGCGCTGCCGTCGCCACCGGCGGTGCCAGCGCAGGAGCCAAAGCCGGCGCAGGGATGGCCGGAACAGCCGGACCTGCCGGGGCACCCACAGCCCAAGGAACCACGTCCATGTCCGCACCCGAAAGCTCCAGTGGCCCGGCACCAGGAGGTGCCCCGGCGGGCCCCTCAAATTCCGGTAGCTCCTCCGGCCCGGGTGGTTCAACTGCCCCGGGTGGCTCTGGACGCACGGACAGCAGCGGTACCGGATCCGGTGGTACTTCAACAGGTGGATCCGGCACGGGTGGAGCAGTCGCTAGGGGAGCATCCGGCGGCGGCGCCGGGTTGCAGGCCGCGACCCAATCCCTGGGCGGATCCGTCGCGCAGGGCGCAAAGAACACTGACGGAAAGGACGTGCTCGGATCATGAGCGAGAACGCTGCACAGGAAAAATTCGGCAACTGGCTCCAGCCCGCCTCTCCTGGCCTCTTCGGCCTGAGCCTGGGCGGGGTCGTCATCTCGGCCGCCGGTCTGGTCTTCGGACTGCTGGCCCTGATGCGGGGCCTGTTCCTTCTGGCGCTGGCCGTTCTTCTGATCACGGCACTGACTGTCCTGCTGGGCCTGGTGAAGTTCGGCGGCCGCACAGTCCTCGGCAGGGTAACTGATGCTCTGTCGCTGGCGTCCCGGAAGTCCACCGGTTCCGCGTTCTACGTCACCGGGGCCCTGTCCACACTGCCACCGGAAGATGCCGAGCGTCTGCCCGGTGCGCTCCTGGATGTGGAGACGATTTCCGGCACTGATGGTCTCGGCCGGCCGTACTCGTTGCTGCACCATAAGGCAGTCCGTCAGCTGGCGGCCGTGTTCGGCTGCTCACCCGACGGAGCCGCCATGCAGGAACAATCCGTCGTCAACGCCCAGGTCGCCAACTTTGGAGGCTGGGTCTCCTCACTCAGCGTCGAAGATGGCCTGACCGGGGCGACGATCGTTGTTGATTCCGCATCCGAATCCTCCGCCGCGACGTGCGCAGCCATCCGGGATGACGTTGCACCGAACGCCCCCTCGTTCGCGAGGGAAGTCCTTGACCATGCTGTGGGGACCCTCCCGGCACGCTCGGCCGTGATGAACGTGTACGCCACGATGGTCTGGGACGCCCCCGCACTCGGGGCAACGGAGAAGGACGTGTCCGCCGCCGTAGCCGAGGTTGCCGCCCGCCTTCCCGGCCAAACGCAGATGCTCGCGGCCGCGGGGGCCGGGTCACCAACGCCCCTCGTGGAGGAGGATCTGGCGCATGTCGCGCAGCTGTCCTATCAACCGATGCGGGACCAGGAAATGGCCTTGGATGCCCTACACGGCCGCCGCGCTGTCCAGGACTGGGAACACGCCGGTCCCGGCTTCTTCGATGACTCCCAGGGCCGTGTGGTGTTCCACGACGGGGTTGCGTCCATGACGCTGATGATGACTGTGCCCCCGGGTGCGCACATCACCTCGCGCAGCTTCGACCGGGTGTTCGGTCCGAACGCGAAGTTCCTCCGTAAACGCGTGGCGTTGTTCTACCGGCCGGTCGATCCTGGCACGGGCGCCAGGACCGTGGACCGCCTGGTGAAAACCGCGGACTGGAAGATGAGCACCCGCAAGGGCCGGCCGACGTCCTTTGACCGGGCCACCAAAGCAGTGGCGGAAAAGACCGAAGAAGAGCTGGCGCAGGGTGCGCGGCTGTCGCTGTTTTCGATGATGGTCACCGTCACCTTCGCCCCGGATGAGAAGTCCTACCGGGACGCCCTGAACCAGGTGAAGTCGATCATGAACCAGCTCATCATGCCGTACCGGTTCGTGGAGCACGCCGGGTCGGCAGCGTTCCACACCACGTTGCCGTTCGGGATTCTCCCGTGGAAGTACAGCAGCACCCCGCTCTGGATGGAAGGTGTCCTCTGATGAAAGACAGCACTGCCGGCAAACCCAGCAACGGTAAAGCCATCATGGCCAAAAGGCTGCTCGCGGAGAAAATGCGGCACATCAAAACCTCCAAGGGCTTCACCGGTTTGGGCGGCGGACGTTGGGGCAAAATGCCCCGGCCGCCGCAGTGGTACTCCTCCTCGACGCAGCTCTGCGGGATCTACCCGTTCTCGGCCGGCACCTCCCGGCCAAACACCGGCACCCCGCTGGGCCGGGACATGAACGTCGATACCGCCGTGTGCGGGGACATGAAGACCTGGTACGACGCGGGCCTGATCTCTTCTTCCTCGATGATGCTGTTCGGCCTGAACGGCAACGGTAAATCCTCGGTCGCGCAGCGGTTCATCTACTCCATGGCCGCGCGCGGCATCATTCCGATGGTTTTCGACCCGCTCAAGGACGAGTACGGCGAGATGGTCGAAGCAATGGGTGGCAGGGTCCTGCGCGTTGGACCCCGAGGCCGGGACAAGATCAACCTGCTGCACCTCGGTGCCCTGGGGGAGGCAGCCGCCAAGATCGGCGGCACCACCGGGGAGGACATGCGCCGCCAGGCGGTCAGCCAGGCCGTGGACATGGTCGCCCTCGTCGTGCAGATCAACCGCGGCAGCCCGCTCTCCGACAGCGAAGACGCGGTCCTGGCACTGATGGTCCGCTCCGTCATCTCCCGGGTCAGACATGCCTCGATGCATGACCTGGTGGACGCGTTCCTGGCACCGCCGCCGGAAGTCCTCTCCGCTGTGGCGTGCGATGACGCCAGCCAGTTCCTGACCGAGTACCGGGCGCTGCACCTGTCCGTGCTGGCTCTGCTGTCCGGTGAGATGGGTGCCCTGATCGGCGGCAGCGAATCCATGAGTATTCCCGTAGGGAACCCCGGCGGCTTCTGCTTCGATACCTCCTCCATCCCGGCGTCGAACACGAAACTGCTCTCCGCTGCGATGCTGGCAACCTGGAACATCGGCTTCTCCGCCATCGACGCCCACTGGGAACTGTCCCGGCACGACCCGGAAGTTCACTGGGGCGGCTACCTCGCCGTGCAGGACGAATTCTGGTACCCCATGCGGGCGTGTGAAGGCATCATCGACCGGGCCGACCGGATCGGACGGACCAACCGCGGCCTGGGTGTCAGCGAACTGAAAATCACCCACAGCCCCAAAGACTTCCTCTCCCTGCCCAACGCCAAAGACCGGGAAACCGCCAAGGGCTTCGCCCAGCGCTGCGGTGTCCTGGGCCTGATGGCCCTGTCCCTGGATGACCTGCACGCCCTGTCCGCGGTCCAGCCGCTCAACGGCAAGGAGATCGCCACCGTGGCCGGCTTCAACACACCCCCGGACTGGAAACCAAACATGAACGCCGACGGCACCCCCGCCCCGCCGCCAGGCGCGGGCAAGATCCTGCTGAAGATCCCCGGACGGGTCGGCCTTCCGGTACAGATGACACTGACCGCCATCGAGAAGGCCAAACACATCACGGACGAGCGCAGCAACCGCGTCGCGTTCCAAAACGAGATGGAGACCGTCTGATGGGCGCACCGAACAAGAAAGCCTCACACCTCAGCGGCGAAACCATCGCCCTGTGGGCGGTCCTCGCCGTAGTCATGATCGGAGCCGGCTCAACAGCCGGAGCGATCCACCTGGGCTCCAAGGTCGCCGGCGACGACCAACAGCTGCCCAAAAACCCGGCAGAACTCCTGGTCGGCCTCATCAAAGGCACTGTGACCTGGCCAGCCCCGACCACCTGGATCCTAATCGGCTTCGGCGTCATCCTGGCCGCTCTCGCTGTCCTGATCACCCGCGCGGTCCTAAAAAGTAAATCCAAGCGCTCCCGCGTCGATGCAGCCGCCCGGTACATGGCCACACCCAAGGACCTGAAGGCACAGACCCTGCGCGGTGCCACGGAGAAGGCCAAGAGCCTGGGCGTGGAGGGTTCACCGGGCATCCCTGTCGGTAAGACTGTGATCGGCAAGCAGATGGTCTTCGGGTCCTGGGAGGACATGCACATCGACATCTGGGGACCCAGAACGGGTAAAACCACCTCTCGCGCCATCCCGGCCATCCTGTCCGCGCCTGGCGCCGTCCTGGTCACCTCGAACAAGCGCGACATCGTCGACGGCACCCGCGACGTCCGCGCAGTTGACGGCCCGGTGTGGGTCTTTGACCCGCAGGCCGTGGCCCTGGAAGAGCCCACCTGGTGGTGGAACCCGCTGTCCTACGTCACCGACGAAGTCCGGGCCGCCCGGATGGCTGATCACTTCGCGTCCGGCTCACGCGGGCCGGGAGCCCAGACAGACGCGTACTTCGACCCTGCAGGACAGGACCTGCTAGCCGGCCTGCTGCTCGCGGCCGCCCTGGCCGATCTTCCCATCACACAGGTGCACACCTGGCTGACGGACCCCACCGAGGACGCAGCTGCCGGGATCCTGATGGACCACGGCTTCGTGCAAACCGCCAACGCCGTCCAAGGCGTGATCAACCTCCACGACAAACAGCGCGGCGGCATCTACGGGACCGCCCTGCAGATGGCATCCTGCCTGACCAACCGGCAGGTTTCCCGCTGGGTCACCCCCCAGGGCCCGGTTGATAACCGGCCACAGTTCGACCCTGCCAAGTTCGTCCGGTCCAAGGGAACGCTGTACAGCCTCTCCAAGGAAGGCAAGGGAACCGCCGGACCCCTGGTCACCGCCCTGACCGTGGCCACGGTGGAAGCGGCCGAAGAACTCGCCGTCCACTCCCGCGGCGGACGCCTCGAAACACCCATGATCGGAGTCCTCGACGAGGCCGCCAACGTCTGCCGCTGGCGCGAACTCCCGAACCTCTACAGCCACTACGGCTCCCGCGGCATCGTCCTGATGACCATCCTCCAGTCCTGGTCACAGGGCGTGGAAGTCTGGGGCCGGGAAGGCATGCGCAAACTCTGGTCCGCCTCAAACATCAAGGTCTACGGCGGCGGCGTCGCCGAAGCCGAATTCCTCAACGAGGTCTCGCAGCTCGTCGGCGAATACCGGTACTCCAACATGACCAAGAACCGCTCCAGGCAAGGAGTGTCCTACAACTACGACAACGACCGCAAGGAACGCACCCTCGACGTTTCCGACCTCTCATCCTTCCCCCGCGGCCGCGCCATCATGTTCGCCTCCGGCGCCCCCGCAGCCCTGCTCGAAACAGTGCCCTGGATGGGCGGCAAGCACGACGCCGAGATCCGGGCCTCCATCGCAGCCCACGACCCCTCCAAGCGTCCAGCCACGGCGGATACCGCTGCCACCGAAACGGTGAATCCCTGGGTGACCGCCGCGGCGTCCAGCAGGGGCGCAGCCGATGAGTGACCTGGGCGAATGGGACGACGAGCCCGACGTGTCCGACCAACCTTCAGTGCCCGTGGAACCCCAGGAGCCTGAAGCAGAAGAAGCCCCGGAGCCGGAACTGTTCTACAAAGATCTGGTGACCTTCGTACAGGAGCATCTTTCCCCGTCCTACCGGCGCAGCCTCAGCGGAACCGACCGAACATGGTGCCCCTCATGGTGGAAACACGAAGAAGCCATCAGCCGGCTGGAAGCGTTATGGCGGTCTTGGGAATTTTTCCGCCTCGACGGCTCCACAGGCATGAGCGTCTGGTGGCGGGACCACGCAGACCACCACATGGGCGTATTGCTCTCCGCGGACGGTCCGTTCAAGGGATGCAAACCTGTTGCCGGTGGCCATGCAGCAAATAAACTCAAAGTTCTCCCGTGTGATCCTCCCCCCGCTGGGCTCTTTTGAAGCACCGCCAGTTCTCAAGGGGCCAAAGACTCCGACTGTTCTGAGCCAAAGGTGGCCCAACGGGCTGTCTACAGTCCGGGTCAATCCGCGTTACGGCTGGAAGTTTCGGAGCCGTCGGGGTCGCTTCCCCGGCAGCAGTAGCGGTGGATAACCCATAAGGATTGTCCCCGGCCGTGGGCAGCCGGGCCGTACCTGCAGCACAGGCAGCGGAACCCAATCGTCACACGACCTCTGGGCAGTTGAGCGCTGCCTCATACTGGGCCATGGCCTGCAATCTCATTTAATTGCTGGCTTCCGGATATACCCATTGCGGATAATAACCAATACACCCCATGATTGCCCCGATCGTAACCATCGCACGATTTACGCTCAACTAATGGATCAACTCCAGAATGGATATCGGCAAGTTCCACACCCAAGTTTACCTACAACCTTTTCTCCTTAAATTCTTAAAGGAAGCCATTTCGGTCTCAGCTGCTCTCAAGTTCATGCCTACTATCGGAAGCAGACAGCATGTCAGCGCCATGAACGTATGCGTGAAAACACTAAACTTAAACGTGCGTCGTCAAATCCTGCCGCCTACTCACCGCACCCGGAAATCATCCTTGGCATCCCGGTTATACAGCAGGAAAGTTCGCAGACGGCCGGGTTGCGAATTTCACCCAACGAGCGGGATGCGAGCCTTCGGAACCACCAAGAACCACGGCCGCAAGGGCCCGCGGTGACGTCCTGGAAGTTGCTGCCGGCATAGCTCATAGACGTAGAATAGCCCACTTTGAACGGACGTTCAAGGGGTGTATCCGAAAAATGTTCAGCTACATTTCCCGCGTCATTATTCGCGGTGCGACAGGGTCGGCATCTTGGACGATGATTTAGGTGCGAGGATCAAAAGAAACATAGATTATCGCACTTTGAACGGATGTTCAAGGGCGTATTTCAAAAATGTTTCATTTACGTTCCATCGTCTCTGTCCGTGCTGGTCGAAAACAAATCTTGGTTTTACTGTGACCCTTGACACACAACTAGATATGCCTGAAAGATGTGTTGCGCAATGCTCATTTATTCGCGGTGAGCGCAACAGCGCCCCGCCTTTACGGATAGGTAGACAGCTAATGACACAAGCACTTAAGGAATTTCGGGCCAAACAGCAGAGGATGAATGTCACGGGGCCATTCGGGCGCAGCCTCGAGGTTGCGTACACCGACGAAGGAAGCGGCGACGCCGTCGTACTGCTCCACGGGATCCCGACTTGGTCGTTTCTGTACCATCGAGTGATCCCAATTCTGACGCAACAGCATAGAGTCATCGCTCCGGACCTTCTGGGATATGGGTACTCGGATCACCGTGACTTCTTTGATCGTTCTGTGCGAACTCAGGCAAGAATGATTACTGAACTCCTCGATGCGCTGAATATCGACAAAGCGACAATCGTTGGCCACGATATCGGTGGCGCCGTTGCCTTGATCCTCGCGCTAGACGAACCACATCGCGTTGAGCGGCTGGTTTTGACCAACTCCGTTGCCTATGACTCATGGCCCAGCAGCGCAATGTGTGTCCTCGGAGATCCGTTCGCTTGGAGGGATAAGACGGCTTCGGAGTTCGCGGAATGGGTAGCTGTCGACTTGGCGGTCGGCTTGCCCGGAGGCCACCGCGACCCCGCCTGGGAACTTGACATTGTCGCGCCGTATTCAACCGACGAAGGTGCGCGCAGCCTGATCCGTAACGCCATCTCACTGAATACAAATCACACGATGGAACTGGTTCCACGCCACGGAGAAATTCAAATCCCTACTCTCCTCCTGTGGGGAGAGAGTGATCCCTGGCAGCCCGCTTCTGATGGTCTAAGGCTAGCCAGAGAGATTGAAGGAGCTAGCTTCGTAGGTATTCCCGGTGTTTCGCATTGGATTCAAGAGGAGGCACCGGAGCAATTCGCGAAGGAGATCCTCAGCTTCCTCGAGAATGCAAGCCCCGGACTATGAACGAGAATCGATCGGCCTCGGTCTCTGACCAATTCAGCGTAACGGGTCCCCATGTAACCGAAAAGCAACTGGAGCAACTCGATGCCCAGCCATTGGGTCAAGGGTTTCAGGGATTGGACATCCCATACCTTGCGTTGCTGGGGCTGGTGTTGCCTGCAATCATCCTCGTATGGGGTTGGCTTTGAAAAGCGGCCCCGTAGCTAAAATCCCGCCCGGAGACGCCTCCGCTGGGCTGCCTCTCCCTCTCCACCAGAGAACATGGAGCGGATTTATTCTCGGCGCAGTCTGTGCCACAGCTGGCGTCGCTACTTGGTCCTTCGTGGTGGGTGGTTCCACCGCCTTCTACCTAGATGCGCGGATGGGTACAGCCGCGATGCTGGCTGGCGGCCTGTTGGGACAATTTTTAGTCACGCTAGCGGGCGTCCCTGCGAGTACCAAATACGGAATTGAGACGGTCGTCTCCACGCGACCTCAATTGGGCGTTAGGGGTTCCAATATCGCACTAGGAGTCGTTTTTTGCACGACTCTAGGGTGGAATATCGTGCTCATGATCTTTTTCGGACGTGCCATGGCGTCAGTTCTTGAGTTGCTCGGCCTTTTGGATAGTTCAAGTAAGCCATTGGTGTCGACCGTCCTCTCGGTGGCTGGCGTAGTTTTCGTGTGGTTCTTGGTCAGTCGCGGAGCCAGTTCACTGAAACAGGCGGGGCCAGTGATCGCTGTCGTTATCACGCTGATGGCTGTGTACCTGTTCATCCTCCTGGTTAAGAACCACGGCATTGATGCCATCTTTGCCGCACAGCCGCTAGCGCCCACCGATCGACTCGTGAACTATACGACCGGCATCGAGATCTTGTTGGTGAGCACTCTGGGATGGTGGACCTACATGGGCGGCATTGTGCGTATGGTCAGCACCGGGCGTAAAGCCATCCTCCC
>NZ_LMOL01000037.1 GCF_001424565.1 Arthrobacter sp. Leaf141 | reverse complement strand
TCTTTGAACCCGAGGTTCCGGCCCCTACCTCAGGGCCGGCCCGCCACACTTCATATCGTCTAGATTGATCCAGATGATATCCGCCTGGCGAGTAACTCCAGAGTCGGGTGCTCGAATACGGCATTTGCGTTAAGCTCAATACCGAGTATGGCGTGGATGCGCGCCACGACGCGCACAGCCGCGAGCGACTGACCGCCAATTTCGAAGAAGTCGCTATCAAGCGATAACTCCTGGACGCCCAGTACATCCCGCCAGATGGCCGCGAGAACCAGCTCAAGGGGCGAGGATGGGGGGCGCGCAGGCGTCGTGAGTTCTGCAGGGGCTGGCAACAGCCGGGCGTCGAGTTTGCCGGTTCGCCCGCGCGGGTACTCCTCAACACGCACAAATTGCCGCGGCACCATGGCGGGGGGCAGGTGGGCCATACAGTGCTCGCGCAGCTCCGCTTGCGGCACTTCGCGGTTGGTTAGCAGGTATGCCACCAAATAGCCGTCTCCGTCTGGGACCGGCCAAAGAGCCACTTCCGCGCGCGTGACCGCAGGGTGCGCCTCAATAGTTCGGCTAATCTCAGTCGGCTCGATACGGAATCCCCGCAACGACAGCTGGTCGTCCATGCGACCTAGGATTTCGATGGTGCCCTCCGATGTCATGCGGGCTAGGTCGCCCGTCATCACCGAGCGGCCGTCCAAACCAACGCCGAAACGTTCGGCGGTCAGTCCTGGCTTGCGCCAGTAGCCGATTGCTACCTGCCGACCCGAGACCCGTAGTTCCCCCGCCCATCCGCGCGGAATCACGCGTCCGCGTTGGTCGACCACCTCCAACACGCAGTTGCGCGTGGGTTCACCCTCAGTGAACGCTGCGGGGTCGGTCACCGTCCTGCTCGCGACCATACCCGAGGTCTCGGTCATGCCGTAGGCGTTGACGAGATGGATGCCGGGAAAGCATCGTGAAAATCGGTGTGCCAGCTGAGGACGTAGCTTCTCGCCTGCTACGAGTACCGTGCGCAGGCGCGGAAGATCCGGCGTCTGTCCCGTCTGTTCGATGGAATATAACAGGGCGTCGAGGCCCGCCACCGAGAGCTCAGCAATCTCGAGTCGCTGACCCCCGGGCGAGCGCAGTAGGTCGGCGGGGCTTTGCAGGAGACGGCGGGGAAACAAGGTGAGCGGTGCCGTAGACAGGAGGGCCGAGAGAACTTCGAGAGGGAAGGTGACGAAGTGCGCTGACAGGGTGATGCCCGTGCCGACGCCGGGCGCAAGCCCCAGTAGATCGATCCGGTGCAGCGCCTGGTTATAGAGTCCCGACCGGCTCAGTATTACGCCCTTAGGCCGGCCTGTCGATCCTGAGGTGTAGACGAGTGCCGCAGGCTTATCGTCGTCCGCCTCGGGTAGCGTAGCTTCCACCGTACGCGGGAAACCATCCGAATGCTCGGCCAGCTCGTTGAAGCGTAGACGCGGCAGGTCCTCGGGTACGAACGCCAAAGCTGGGCTATCAGCATCGCAGACCAGCAACTGCGCCCCGCTGTCACGTAGCATGTAGCGAAACCGCTCGGCCGGCTCGTTCGGATCAAGGACCAGGGTCATGACCCCGGAGCGCAGAAGCGCGAGCCAGGCGACAATCAGCATCGGCCCGACCGGCGCGAGCAGCGCAACCGTATTTCCCGGCGACACCCGGCCCGTTATCGCTTCCGCAGCACAATCTATGGCGACGGCCAGTTGGTCTGCGGTCCACGGCTCGACGGCACCCTCCGCGTCGAAAAGCACGGCGCGTCCTGGATTGTCTTTCAAGACACGTGTCAGCTCGAGTAGTAGGCTTGTCGCGTCTTCGGTACGGGCGCCCTCGGTTCTCGAGCCGACCTCGTAGTTGTCGGTGCCGATGCTGAGGTCTAGGTCGGCGACCGGAATTGCTGGGTTTAATGCCGCTGCGATCAGCACTGACCGCCAGGCAGCGAGCACCGCGGTGACGGCGTCTTCATGGAGCAGCGACGCGTCGTACTGTAGGCGAAGCTCAAGCCCGTCCGGGCCTTCGTGCGCGTAGGCCATGAGGTCGTGCAGCGTTTCCTGCACGAGACGGTTCCCGCGCGTACGCAGCGTTCCGAGCCGGGGCACGCTGGTGCGAGCCGGGTACATCTGAAAGGTCACATCGAAAAGGGTAGCCATTCCAGAGTTGGTGCCACCGAGCTCACGTGCGAGCTCCTCGGGGTCGGCGGTGGGATGCGTAAGCAACATGAGTACACCGTCACGCACCTGGGCAAGCACCTCAGCGAAAGTCGTGGTCGAGTCGACGGCGATGCGCACGGGAAGCCCCTCGAACAGCAGGCCGATCATGTCCGCGGTCGCCGGGGTGCTGCGGTCGGCGACGTACACGCCGATTGTGAACTCCTCCGAGCCGGTCCACCGCTGCAGCACACAGGACAGCGCGGCAAGCAGAAACATATATTCGCTCGCCGCCCCGGCGGCAGCCTGCCGCGCCAGCCTCGCCCGATTTTCGGCCCGCACGCTGAGCTGGACGGATCCACCACTGCGCCGAGCCACGGCCGGATCAACACTGTACGGCAGATTCAGCCGCTGGATGCCCGGGGCGAGGTAGGCTGCCAGAGCGGCCGTGTCGGCGTGGATGCGCTGGCGGTCGTTAGCGAGCTGAGCCTCGATATATCCCTGGAATTGCGCCTGTGGGTCGCGCGGCAGCACCCCGTCGTTGTAGGCGCGAGAGAGAGCGCGAACGAAGACGCCGCCTCCCCACCAGTCCGAAACAATGTGGTGTGTCTGGAACAGCAGCACGTGCCGGTCTGCCGCGATCTGCACCGCGAGCACCCGCAGCGGCCCCTCCTTTACGAGGTCCATTGGTCGAAGCTGCTCCTGCCGGACCAAGCGCTGCGTCTCGCGCTCGGGCTCTTCGGTTGCGGAAACATCGCACACCCGCAGAACGTCTGCGCCCATCACCGGGACCGGATTCTGGTGGGGCACTCCGCCGGCTTCGCCGAAGCGGAAGCGCAGCGAGTCGTGCGCGGCGCAGACCAGCGTGACCGCGTCCTCCAACCGCGGAACGTCGAGGGCGCCTTCCACCTCGACGACGCGGTTAATGTTGTAGAACGCGCTTCCCGGCCGCAACTGCTGGTCTGCCCAGATGCGGCCTTGCGCCGGGGTGAGCGGAATAAACGCGGAATCAGTTGGGGGCATCGACCTTCCGACCGTCTTTAGGGACAATGGCAGCGGCAAAGTCTCGCAGCACCGGGCGCTCGAATACTAACTTCACCGAGACCGGCGCGCCGAGCACCTTGGCCACGGCGGCGCAGAGCGCCATCGCCTTTAGTGAATGTCCGCCGAGCTGGAAAAAGTCGCTTGTGCCGTCGACCGGCACGCCGAGCGTGCGCTCCCACTGCTCCGCGACTCGCTGCTCCCACGGTGTGAGCGGCGGGGTCTGTTCCGTGATGAGGAGGTGAGGAATGATCGGCGGCAGTCGGAGTGCGTCGACTTTGCCGCTCGGAGTACGCGGGAACGGCTCTGACTCGAACTGCAACCGCGGGCGCATGAATTCTGGGAGGCAACTGCGAAGCGCCTCGTGGAGGTCCGCGGGGTGCAGTCCGGGGTCCGCATGTACATGAGCCCATAGCTCTACCTCGTCGTCAACGCGACGGACGACGGCGAGTGCTTCACGCACGCGCGAGTGGTCGAGTAGCGCCGCTGTCACGTCGCCGAGATCCACCCTGTTACCACGCACCTTGACCACCGAGTCGAGCCGGCCGCGCATTACGACGCTGCCGTTCGGCCGGCGGATCGCGCGGTCACCCGTGCGGACCATACGTTCCCCGGGCATCCACGGGTCATCGCTGAACGTTGTGCTCGCGTCCGCGGTGCCGATGTGCCCAAGCGCCACGCTCGGCCCCGCGAAGTAGGCATGGCCCTCCACGCCATACGGCACCGGCCGCATCCTCTGATCAAGCAAATACAGTCGGTTGTTGGCTGACGGAAAGCCCTCGGAAACTTCCTGCGCCTCGTCACCGGGACTAACGAAGCCGCAGCACATGATGCCGGCAGCTTCCGACTGCCCCCATGTGGTGGCGAGGCGAGCGCTGGAGAAACGCTCTAGGATGTCGTTTGCGAGACGCCGCGACAGCTTCTCGCCAGCCGTGATGATGGTGCTGAGCGCGCGAGGTGCGGGCACGTGTGCCGGGAGGCCCGCTAGCAGCGACGGGGTCACCTCGAGGATAGTCACGCCGGCTTCGTTGGCGAACTCGAACAGGGCCTCGGGGCTGCGCGCGGTCGGAGCATCGCAAATCGCGAGGGTCGCCCCGGACAGCAACGGCACGAGAAGCTGCATCGGCAGGGCGGAGAACGCGACCGAGAGGCTCAGTGCGATCACGTCCTGTGGGGTTACATCAAAGATTGCACGGCGATGGTACACCTGATTCACAATGCCTCGGTGTCCTAACACGACGGCTTTGGAGGGGCCAGTGGTACCTGAGGTACGTACTAGGAATGCGGGTGCATCTCCGCCGCGGTTTGCGGCCCGGAATTCGTTGTCCGCGTCCACCTCCAACGCCTCTTCGAGTCGGACTACCGGGAACCCTTCTAGTGCGTGCCGTCCGGCCGCCGCCTTGTCGGCCAGCACCACAGTCGCTCCCGCCTCGTTCAGGGCCGATCGGACGTACTCTGGTGGTGTGGCGCTGTCGAGCAGTAGTACGGAGGCCCCGGCGCGCAGCACTCCGAGGTATGCCGAGGCGAGTCGGCCGTCACGTTCGACGAGCACGCCTACCACGCCACCGGATACCACGCAGGATTCTGCCAGTCGAGCTGCGACGCTCTGCGCCTGGGCATCCAGCTCGGCGTATGTCATGCTCGCCGTCTCTCCCGGTCTCGGTGACCAGAGCACGGCAGTGTGAGTTGGATGCGCCGCAACGGTTGCGTGAAACAGCGGGTCGATGCCGGTGTCGGACGGGTACTCAGTTAAAGGGCCGTAGGCGGCCTGCAGCAGGCGCGCACGCTCGGCCGGGAGTACTATCTCTAGGTCGTTCACGAGAGGGTCGCCGCCGGATGCGAGTTGACTCAGCAGATGGTTCAGCCCCTGAAGCAACCGACGCACGGTTTCACGCTCGAAGAGGGCAGCGTCGTAGTTGAACCAGAGGTCGAGCCCGGTGTCCGACGCTGCGGCGTACAGCATGAGGTCGTACTTGGCGCCTACAAAGACCCGGTGCTGTTCCGCCTCAAGCCCATCGAAGGCGAGCCGACCCGGCGAACGCCGGTACATCTGCATGGTGACGTTGAAGGGCGGCTCAGTCGGTGCCGCAATGTCTACAGAGCGCCGCGCAGCCTCTGCAACCTCGTTGCCGGTGTAGTGGAGCGCATCGACGAGTTGTGCGCGCACCGATGCCACCACCTGAGAAAATGTTGTGTCGGGGGAGAAGCGCGCGACGACCGGGACCTCATCGAAAAGCAAGCCAACCATGTTCTCTAGTTCGCTCCGGTGCCTCACTGCCACGAACGTGCCGACGTTCGTAACGTCATGGCCGGTGATCCCGTGCAGATAGCACTGGAATCCGGCCAGCAGTACTGTGAACAGCGTGGTGCGGTATCGGCCCGCGCTCTCTCGCAGTCCGGTCATGGTTCGCCGCGCGCAGGTGAGTCCTTCGACAGCACTAGAGCCGCGGCTCGCCGCCGAGGTTACAGCATCCCAGGGTAGCGTGAGCCGGGTAGGAGCGCCGTCGAGGATCGAGGCCCAATGGTCGGCGGCGGCGGCGCGTCCCTCGGCCGACCCGTCGGCGCGCGAGTTCTCGGTAACCGCGTACTGCCCGTAGGTCAGTTTCAGCTCGGGCAGTCGCGCCATGCGCTTCTCGACCCGCGCGTTGTAGAGCTCAGTCAGATCACGCCCGATGATGTCCATCGAGATCATATCGGACATCATGTGGTGTACGCAGACAATCAGCAGGTGTCGTGCATCGGCCAGACGCAGCAGCCGCACCCGCAGCGCGGGTTCTGCGGCCAGGTTGATACCCGCGCGGGATGCCGCTTCCACCTCGCTACGCTCAGCCTGCAGAGCTTCGGTGCCGGTCAATGCCGAAAGGTCCGCGACGGAATACGCCGACCAGGCGTCGGTCACTATCTGTTCAGGCAGGCCATGGGCCGTGTCGACCTGCGAGCGCAGGGCGGGGTGGCGTTGGGTAAGGTCGTACACGGCGTGCTCAAGCGCATCCGAGTCGAGCAGGCCGCGTAGTTTGAATACCACCGTAATTTGGTAGACAGCTTCGTGGCCGCGGAGCTGTTGTGCGATCCACATGCGCCGTTGGCGCGGGGCGAGCGGAAAACGTGTCACTGAACCTCCACATCAGCGGCGGCTGGTCCCCCAGCGAAGGGTAAGGTGTCCCCGCGCCGCGAGAGCAGCGATACCACCAAGCTGACTATGGCACTCACCAGGACCGGCAGCAACACTCCGAAAGTCTGAAGCGTGCTGAGCTGCAATGCACTGCCAGCAATGAACACCGGCAGGCCTACAACCATACCGCTCGTGATCCCGGCAAGAGCGCCCGCGTTGGTGAGCCGCGGCCAGAACAACATGAGGAGGGTGGGCACCATGAAGGCGGCGCGGATCGATCCGACCAGCAACAGCAGGTACAAGACCTGCACGTTCGGAATGAGCGCGACGCAGAGGCCGATTAGCACGATCACGATCATGGTGATTCGGCTCGCTCGAGCTACTTGAGCGTCGGAAGCATCAGGCCTGATCCAGCCCTTGAAGAGGTCCACGCCACCGACGGAGCCAGCCGCCGATACCGCGGAGGCGCCCGCGGCCGCAAGCGCGAACACCACCGCAGAAACGAAGAGCACGACGCCGAACCCCGGTAGGTACGCTGCGACGGCGTGGAATCCAGAGAGTTGGGTGTTGGTGATGGCACCCGGGGCAAGTCCGCCCGCGGCGACTAACCCGGGGATGCCGAGCACTATGGGCACGGCCGCGAACAATAGGGATCCCCAGAGAAAGGTCCGTCGCACGGTTGCCTGCCGCATCGAGAATGCCCGCTGCCACTGCTGCTGGTCGACCGTAATACCCGAGAGCAGCGAGATCGAGATCGGGATGCCGAAGGTCCAAATCAACGCGGGGTCGAGTGGGTTCGGCGTGCCGGCAAGGCCGCCGAGGCCGTCGTCAAGTGCGCTGCGCGAACTCGCAATCAGCGGAACAATAAGGATCGCGAGCACGGCGATCATGCCGGCCTTGGCGATGTCGACCGTAATGTTCGACCGGATACCCCGTGTCGTGGCGATAATTGCGAACAATGCCGCGACCACGATCAGCAGTGGCACCCGGTCGATGCCTGTGAGCATCTGCAGCAGCAGCAGGCAGGCGGTGAACTGGACGATCACCGCGTAGGTCTGCACGATGAACTCCACGCTCATATATGCCCGGCGCGCCGTGGTGCCGAGCCTGTGGCGGGTGAACTCTGGCAGCGTGTAGCCCTGAGGCAGCATTGTACGGGCGCGGTGGGCGATGAACGCGAAGAGTACGAGCGCAAGCGCGTTGGGTAGGGCAAACCAGAAGAGCCCGGCCACACCGCTTTCGTAGGCCTTCTGCGAAGACACGAACAAGGCAGGCGCCCACACCCAGGCAGCGGCCACGGACAGGCTGCCGGTCAGTACACCAACCGACCGGTCAGCCACCAGCATCTGGTCCTTGGTGCCACGGAATCGGCGGATGACGATGAACAACAGCACAGCGATCACAACACTCGCCGCGAGGACTACCGCTGGTCCGGACACACTCATCTGAAGCTCTTTCTCTCGCAAAACTGTCGGGGTACTTGGATCAGGGGACTAGCGCTATTAGGCGTCGAGCGGGTTCCCCAAACCGCCCAAGACGAACTCGTCCGAGGGGCCCCGCGACTCGCCCACGAGGAAGCGCTCGACCTCCGACATCCGCCCACGAACTACCTCGGACTGCCGTCGGTAGTCGGCCGGGGCGAGCCAGCGGTATCCGTAGGCAATCATCAGCGACTTGCGTACCCGTTCCGATAGATTCCAGCCGCCAGCGTGCATAGTGCGATTCTCGAACAGCAGGCAGTCCCCCGCACGCATCTCCGGCTCTACAGCGCCTGCAGGGTCCTCACCCGGCAAGATTCTTGGGCGTTTTGTGAGATGGTTGCTGCCGGGCAGGAACACGGTTCCTCCGGAATCCTTCCCGGTAAGGTCGGCGAGGCAGTACGCGGCTTTGATCTGCAGCATTGGGGTGTGAGCGAAACCGAGATCTGTGTTAACGTGCGGGATGTCGCGGTGCCATGCCGGGATGCGGTCCTGACTTGGTCCAGAGGGATTGTCGCCGTCGCGGTAGATCAGGTGCGACGTGATGATACGCAGGTTGGTGCCCATCAGGCGCACGATCGCTGGCAGCACACGTGGGTGCGCGATGAGCCGACGAGCTTCGTCTGATTGAGCGATCGTGTTGCGGATGCTGTCCCAGATGCCGTCCGCCTGCTGCTGTCGGCTCGGTGTTGTCGGGTCCGCGATCAGGCGGTCGCACTCTTCGACAAGGCGCGCGACTTCATCGTCGTCGAGAACCCGGCGCAGCAGCAACATACCCTGCTGCCTAAACTCGGCTACCTCCGCGTCCGTAAGCGCAGGCGTGGCGGCCTCTTTTGTGCTCATGGCACTGCCTTTCGACTGATGTGGATGCGTTCAGCGATCACGTCGATTACGTCTCTGACCACGGTCGGATCGCGGGAGAACACCGGGAAGATGACGGAGCGGCGGCAAAACTCATGGGCGTTCGGCAGGTCGTGATCTTTGTAGAGCGGCCGAGTTGGGTCGAGTCGAGAAATCGGACTGTCGACCTGCTCCTGGAAGATCGTCTTGCTGGTGAGAGGGCCGCCGCGGTCGAGCTCGACCGGCACCCCTGCACGACGAAGGGCCGCGACGACGTCGACGAGGGGATCACCATCGGCGCCCTTCGGCTCGTATCGAGCGCGGAAGGCATAATGGCTAGCCCTGTTGGTGGCCGGGAGTTCGGGGAAGGTGAGGTACGGCACGTCGTGAAGCGCCCCACGCAATCGCGCTGCGTTTTGCTCACGGTTGCGCAGCACCTGACCTAGGCGCCGCAACTGGCTGACGGCCAGGACGGCAGCAAGGGGATGCATCCGGTTCTGCAGGCCACCAATACCGGTCTGCTGCAAAGACTCGTCGTCTGGCGGACCGGACCGCTTAAATCCGTAATGGCCAACCGTTAGCATCGCAGCGTGCAGGACGGGGTCGTCGGTGAAGCAGAGGCCGCCCTCCCCGGCTGGGACGAGTTTCTTGCTCTGCAAACTGAACACCGAAACTGTACCGAATTGACCCACCGAAAGCCCGTCGACGGACGCTCCGTGCGCGTGCGAGCAGTCCTCAATTAGCGGGACGCCGCGCGACCGCGCGAGCTCGGCAATGCGCTCGATGTCGGCGCAAGGAACACCCCAATTGTGGTTGAGACCGATCGCTTGAACATCTGGATGGGCATTGAGGGTGCGCAAAACCTCCTCGTAGCGAAGGTTCCCGGTCAACGAGTCGACGTCCATAAGGATCGGATGGGCGCCGAGGTCAAGCGCGGGCGTCACTGTGGCGTGAAACGTGTAGCCTATGGCGGCAACTTGCGAGCCGGGGCCCACGCCGACAGCACGATATGCCGCGTGCAGCCCGTTTGTCGCGCTGTTGACCGTAAGCCCATACGAGCGCTGTAACCCGAGCCGCCGCTGAAACTCGTCAAGTAGTTCTTCGCTGACTCCCTGATTAGGGTCGATCACCGACATCCGGCCTGACCTAACGTAATCAGAAACGGCAAGCTCGTCCTCAACAGTGAAAATAGGCCATCGGGACAATCGAGTGCAGAGCCCGCGAAAGGCAGCGGGGTGGCGCTCTGCGAGCTCGCGAAGGTGGCTCAGCTGCAGCTCTGCCCGGTCTACATCCCGCGGAGGAAGAGTCAGTGCGTCGCTCGAGACCGTGTCCGTATTGCTCGCTGGGACCATGACCGTCCACCCCCTAACCGCATCTTCGCGCCAGACCCGTGGGAAGCTTAGCGGGTCCGCGGAGAGCTTGGAAAGGGGTGTCTACCCATGGCCATCGTGCATTGGGCCTCCGCGGCACCCCCTGATGACGGGGAGCTCGCGCTAATGACGCCGGCGGAGCTGCGACGCTTGTCGAGGTTCCGCAGGTCGGGCGACCGCGCCCGGTTCGCCACTGCAACAGTGCTGACTAGGCGCGCCGTCGCCGTCGAACTGGGTATAGAGCCGCGATCTGTCGAGCTCGACCGCCGCTGTGAACGCTGCGGCGCCGATCACGGTAGGCCGCGCGTGCCTGGCAGCGGACTTCACTTGTCGATCGCCCACGCTGGAGACGTAGCCGGCGTGGCGGTCACTCGTGTGGGGCGAGTTGGACTGGACATAGAATCGCACTCTGGAGACAGCGTGGATGATTTCGCAGACCAAGTGCTGGGGCACGGCGAGCGGGCTGAGGGCCCTGGCGATTTGCTGCGCTATTGGGTCCGGAAAGAGGCATTGGTTAAAGCGACCGGGGACGGCATAGGGATTGGGTTGCCGCATGTTGTTGTGTCCCGACCGAGTGAGCCACCGCGGTTGATCCGCTATCCCGGACGCCGCCTTCATGCGCGGATGGCTGACTTGTCGTGTTGCGCCGGGTACCTTGCGAGCATTGCCGTGTTGACCGAGCACGAGGTGCTTATTCGGGAAGAGTGGAGCAAGCGTTAGAACGCAGAGCGTGAAAACTGCGCGTATGGGACATACATCATTGTGTCCCCATCTCCGATCCGAATGTTGGAGATTCTCCCTGAGACTTGCGCAAAGTGCGAGTGCGGGCCTCCCCTTCCAGGAACTTCCACTCTCAATGTAAGCCAGGAACAATTCGGGGTAGAACACCGGCGTCGAGAACCAGGTGTGCGACTCAGGACTCTCCGAGTGCGAGGTATCGCCGAACCCGGTTAGTTCCGCTCGCACTTAACGAGTTGTGCCGTCGCGCATTAACCCAGTTAGCCCATCGCGACCTCACGCAATGGTCAAGAGCCCAAGTAGGTTGGCTGCATTTAGCAATCTGTCCTACCGGTGAGCGATCGATTACCGGAGTTAGGGTGACGATTAGCGCTACGAACACGCCGCTAATTATCGGCGGATTCACAAATCGTGCCTTTTGGACAAAAAGGCATTTAGGAGCGCCACGTGGCATAGGATCAAGAAACCCGTCAGCTGCGGAATATATCTACCTCGCGTACCCCAGGGAGAACTTGATGAGCACCGGCAGCGCGCATCGGTCGGTTTGGGAAGAGAACGCGTCGGCCGCGGCGTTGGCCTGGGCTGGCGACGGTGCCAGCTTGGAGGTCCGCAGGACGCCGCGTCAGGCTGATCACCTGCTCGGGACCCTGCATGGGATGGATGGTTCGCGTTGGTTCGTAAAAGCGTTTGCGCCCGGCCACGATCGCTATTTCGAGTGCGAACTCGACGTGTATAGGGCAGCGCCGGCTGGAAGTGCGCCGCTTCTCCGACATGTCGAGATCGACAATCGTGTGCTCATCACCGAAGAGTGCGGTGGTGGTCGCCTCGGCGATCTAGATTCTAGATCGCAGGCATCCCTCCTCAATGGGGTAGCACCGCTATTCGGAAAGCTACTGGATCTCCCGGCTGGTTCCGAGCTCAAACAGGATCGCGAGAGCTTCCACGTCGCACGCGCTGCTGTCTCTGCACATCCCATTGCTAAGGCGCTCCCTAGTGCCGACGTGGTGCTCGAGTTGCTCTCGACCCAGGAGCCTCGGCGGATACACGGTGACTTTCACCCCTTAAACGTGCTGGTCGACGACGGCGCCCTCCACGCCATCGACTTCGAGTCGTACGGTGACGATCTTCCCGGCTTCGACATCGTCCGCATGGCGTTTAACCCCTCGCTTCAGATTGACACTGGACAGCGACTGGAACTCATGCGCGAACTGTCCGCGATGCTCGGAGCAGACCGGGGGCCCACCGATCGCGAGCTCGCAGCCTGCTGCGTATATTGGGGGGTGTCTTGCGCCGCGTACTTCAGCTCTGTGCTGGCAGCGGATCCGGAGGGAGCGCAGCACAGCCCAGAGGTTCCGGTCCTTGCCACTGAGCCCCTCGTACAAGCCGCGAAGTTCTGGAATGGGGAGCTATGAGCGCCGAAACGACCTGCCGGTTCCGTCCGCCTTCCACCGGGCGACAAGTGACGTGGGAGATTACCCGGTTTTGTAACCTTTTCTGTGATCACTGTTGCACCACCTCGGGGCCGGATGTAGATCGATCCGCTGAGCCATCGACTCAGGTGCTAATTGCTGCAGCCGCCGAACTCGCTGATGCCCGGGTTGAGAAAGTTCAGTTCTCTGGGGGGGAGCCGCTGCTCCGCGACGGGTTCCTTGACATGCTTGACGCAATCGATACCACCCGTGTCCGAGTGCACTTGGCATCAAATGGGTATCGGCTGACTGACCAGATCCTTGATCATCTGGTCCGTGTCGGACTGGCCAAGCTCAGCGTAAGCGTCGACGGCGGAATTGCCGCGCATCACGACCTCATCCGGCGCAAAAAGGGCGCGTTTGAGCGGACCATGAGCGGGATCGGCCGCGCAGTGGAGGCCGGCTTGCATGTCGGAGTCAGCGCAACCGTTACCCCAGGAAACATCTCCTCGCTTGAGACACTCGTCGAACATCTCGCCGGGCTCGGGGTGTCGGACCTCTCTATCCACTCAGTAGTGAGTGTCGGCCGCGCGACCATCCACCCGGAGCTGCTGTTCGCGGCATCGCAAGCACAAATCCTCGAGCAAGAGGTGCGCCGTCTCGACTTGGCCTACGGCGACCAGATCGCATTCGACTACAGCTTTGGCTTCGACGGTGAGCGAAACCTTCGAGGCTGTCCCGCTCGCGAACGGCTGCTGCACATCGACCCGCTTGGCAACGTGAGCCCTTGCTCCTGGCTATACAAGATTGATCCGGCTCGCTTTACGCTCGGAAACCTCACCGACGGGTCGTTGCGGGCCATCGCTGATGGGTACTGCGAAGCTCTCGACCGGCTCCGCGCCACCGACCCGGAGCGCTGCATTATTCCGCTCGCGCAACTCGAGGCGGCCGTATGAGCGATCGTGCGGAACGGGTCCGGGCCCAACTCGTCGGTTCTCACCCGTTTGGCCAGCTGCTCGTTGTGACACCCATTCCCGCGATTTTCGAGGCGTTGCTGCTCGCTGGGTGGCGGGAGTACAACGGCACCTCCTGGTGGAGGCGGGCGACGTTAGGCGAGGTCGAGGTCGTGCTCATACCGCAGGGCGGCGGGGTGGCCGACCTCGGGCTCTGTACGGAAGCGACAACTAGAATTGAGCTGCTAGGGTATGCCGGTTCACTAAGCCCGACTATCCAGATCGGCGACATCGTGCAGCCCTCAGCTACACGCCTCCTTGGCAGCAGAATGCAGCACCCCCTCACGGGTGGCACTCGCAACACCACAATCGTGACGACAACTCACCTGCTCGCTGCCTACGACGCCGGAGCGGCTGAGCTGGCGGGGGCCGATGTCGTTGACATGGAGTCCGCACATCTCGCTTCTTCGGTTTCACGTGCAGGTGGTCCCGTCCCCACGGTGCGCGTCCTCATTACCGACCGGGTACCCGACCGACCGTTCTATGTTCCCCCTTCCGGGGCTCCGTCGAGCCTTCGACGGCGACGGCAGGACCTAGTCGACGAGTTTGTCAGCGAGATTCGGGAGGGGCTTTGATCGGCGTCGGTCCACGGAACAACATCGAGTTTTACAACTCGCCGCTAAGTGCGCAGGGATATCTAAACGATCCGGTCACGCTCGGCGAGGATCGGATCTGCGAAATCCTCCGTGAGGTGCCTGGGACGGTGATCGAAGTGGGCTGCGGCGCTGGACGAATGTACGAGGCACAAGGAACTAGTCCCTCGAAGTGGGTAGGCGTCGACTATGCCCAGACGCCCCTGCAGCTGCTCGCCCAACGGCACCCCGATGTGCGGGTCGTGCAAGCGGATGCCGCCGCGCTGCCGTTCGCGAATGGGACCTTCGGTGCAGCCCTCCTGGGATACCACATGCTCGAGTCAATCCTTCCAGCCGCCCGCCGTCGCCAGGCATTGGCAGAGGCGGCGCGGGTGGTCGAGCCTGGCGGCGAGGTCATCGTCACCCGACATCTGGGCCGCAGCTACCACCGGGTCGGCCAGGTGCTCGCTATCGTCCGGAGGCAAGCGCACGAATTCGGCGATCTTGTCGGTCCGGCACGACATGGAGCTGGCGAATTCCGCATGCACGTGCTGGGGTCGCGTGAAATGGCGGCAGCGACGAGGCTGGCCGGGCTGGTGCTGAACCAAACCTGGGACTACCGCGACGGTGGCCCGGTTTCGCTCCGCTCGGTCTCGGTGGTCGAGCGCTACAGCGTACTGCGAGGAGTGAAGCAATGAAGAGGCGAGCTGTGGTCGTTGACCGCACAGGTCGCACTGTCCTCGGCCGCGAGGGCCGACGTGCGGTAGCGGATGGTTGGGATCTCACGCTGATTGTTGGCCGAGACCAAGTCGGCAGGGCGGCGGGAGCGCGCGTCGTAGAAGTCGACGACCTTACGGCCGCCTCGGTGACCGAGGCGTTGACACTCGTACAGCAGAAGTACGGCCCGGTCGATCGCATAGCTACAATCTCGGAATATCTGCTCCTGCCGGTAGCCCAGCTGCGGGAGGAACAGGATATCCCCGGCCACGGCGTCGAGTACACGGCTCGGTTACGCGACAAGTGGGCAATGAAGCAGCAGGCGCGGGCGGCTGGGCTCCGACATGTGGACGGACTCCTCGCACAGCAGGTTGCGGCAGGCAAGCGCCTTCCTACCCACGGACCGGGCTATGTACTAAAGCCGCGCGCCGAGTCCGGGGCACGCGGGGTTCAGGTGCTCGCGTCTTGGCATGAGGTTGTTGCCGCAGTCGACAGTCTTGTCGACCCAGAACGATGGCTCATTGAGCGGTTCGCCGTGGGTGAGGTGCTGCACGTTGACGGCTTTGCCGCCAAGGGCCGAGTTGAAATGCAAGTCTCCCGCTACCTGCGGCCGTGCCACACCACAGGTGGCATAGTCCCACTCTCCTCCCTGACCGTCGATGATGCCGAGCTCCGCGCCGAGGCAGAGACGTTCACCCGTGAGATCCTTTCCGCTTGGGGAATTGCAGACGACGTGTTCCACTGCGAGCTGTTTGTCGAAAATGACGGTTTGACGCTATGTGAGGTAGCCGGCCGTCCGGGCGGTGCAGGCGTGCCCGAGGTGTTTGCCTTGACTCGCGGCGTTGATCTCCGGCACGCCAAGCTCCGTCTCGATCTCGGCCAGGTTCCCGATGCCGGTCGAATACCGCCGGTCGCCGAGCACGGCGGCTGGACCGTGGTGTACCCGCAGTCGCCCGGTGACCGATGCATCGACGACACGCAATTGCGTGGACACCGGACGCGGCGAACGGTCGCTCCCGGCGACCTCTTCCTCGATGGGCTTGCCGGTATCGGCGTAGCAACCTATAGCTTCGCCGAGGACTCGTCGCAGCGGGTCCGCGAGTTTATCGATCGCTACGAACGCGAGGTGCGCGTGCTACCTCAAGAGCGAGCATTGGCATGACGGTAAAACCCGCCTCGGAGGTTGAGCTGCGAAGGCGCGCTGCAAAAGCGATCCCAGGCGGCATGTACGGACATAACGTCGAAAAGTTTTTGTGGCCGGGTGCACCGCAGTTTTGGTCGCGGGCACGTGGATCGCGTGTCTGGGACGCAGATGGCAACGAGTACGTTGACCTCATGTGCGGCTGGGGGCCGATCGTGCTCGGCTATTCGCATCCCGAGGTCGAAGCAGCAGCGGATCGCCAGCGCCGAAGCCTAGACCTTGGGAATGGTCCCGCTGCGGTATTCGTCGAGCTCGCCGAGCGTCTAATTGACGTCGTCGATCATGCCGACTGGGCTGTGTTCGCGAAGAACGGCACCGATGTCACCACCGCAGCACTTGTGGTTGCAAGGATCGAGACAGCGCGTTCGACCGCACTGGTCGCGCGGGGCGCTTTTCACGGTTCCGCACCTTGGTGCCACTCTCATCGACCCGGAGTGACCTCGGGTGAGCGGGCCTCGATTGCGTACTACGACTACAACGATGCGGAGAGTCTCCGTACTGCCGTCGCCGAGCACGGCGATGATCTCGCTGCGATCCTCCTAACCCCGCACCGCCACGATGCTGCAGCTGACCAGGAGTTGATCGACCCTGAGTTCGCTCGTGAGGTGCGCCGGCTTTGCGACGTTACGGGAGCCGTGCTGGTTCTCGACGAGGTTCGCACTGGTTTTCGTCTCGCATTTGGCAGCAGTTGGGCGCACCTTGGCGTGGAGCCCGATTTGTCATGCTGGAGCAAAGCCATCGGGAACGGCCACCCGGTGTCCGCGCTCCTCGGCCGAGAGTCACTTCGAGCCGCCACGAGCGCACACCTCCTCGGTGGGACATTCTGGACTTCGGCCGTGCCGCTGGCTGCCTCGCTCGCCACGCTCCGCATCCTCGAGTCTGAAGGCGCTGCAGCACGGATGGCCGCGCTCGGCGAGACGATCGCCGATGGTATCGTCGAGCGCGCGCGGCATCACGGGGTCGGTGTTCGGCTCACAGGTCCGCCGGCGATGCCTTATCTAGCGTTTGATAATGATCCCGCGTTTACGAGGGCGAAGTCCTGGGCCGCAGCCGTGGCTGCCGCCGGGCTGTATGTGAATCCGAGCCACAACTGGTTCATCTCGTCAGCTCTCGACGCCGCTGATGTCAAGCTGATTCTCAACGCCGCCGATGCGGGGTTCGCCACCGTTGCCGGCCGGTGGTGACCGCCTTACCTTGGCAACGCCTCGGTTGGCGATCCAAGCCGCCACCTCGATCGGATCGGTACCGAGCTGTCCGCTAGCCGCCTGGCGAACCTCCCGAGGGGCGTTGCCGACCGCATAACTTTCATCTGACGAGGCGAACAGCGAGAGATCGTTCAGTTCGTCACCGAACGACACCACCCTGTGGATGCCGAGCTGGTCGGCAAGCTCGCGCACCGCTGTGCCTTTCGATACCCCCGCTGCGGTCACCTCAAGCCACCAGCCTTCTTCGGGTGCGCTTGGGCGCCGCAGAGCGGTGGATACTGCAGCTCCGAGATCTTCCTCGAGGTCATTTCGCAGCCGCTCGACTTGGCGACGCTCGCCGAGGGCTACAACGCCAACTACATCGTCGATGGGCAGCGCGCCGATGTTCTCTACCGGTGCCTGCCTAGGATCCCTGCTTCGTCCTGCCCAGAACGCACGGACATATCGGTCTTCAGTCTCGCTGCACCATGCGGTCAGCTCTCGGTCGGTAACCACATGCACCATCGGGCATAGGCCAGCGTGCGCGGCTTTAAGGACAATCTTGTGTGCTAACGCTTGGGCGATCGTGCGGATAGTGACTGGCCGATCGATCAAGGGGTCTAACGTGACCGAGCCGTTGTGGAGGACGAGCGGAAGGCTAAGTTCGACTCCGGTAAGGAGCCGTCGGGCACTAGTCCAAGAACGAGCGGTGGCGAAAGTAACGAGCACGCCTCTGTGGATCGCTGAATTGAGGAGTCTTACTGACTCCGGGTCCAGCCTGCCGCAGTGAACTAAGGTGCCATCGAGATCGGAGACGTAAAGAGGGCACCCAGGATCCTGTGTTCTGTTCATCAGCATATGCTCCTCGGAGTGCTCAGAATCTCAGGCATTTCCCTCCCCGAGAATTACATGACGTATTCTCAAACTTACCGATAGTAACTGCCTTGTGAGTAGAAGCACGATCATCAGAAAAGGGAACGCGTCGAGAACGGCGTTAGCCACCGGTAGACCCACGCAGTGGGTGAGCGCAGGGAATCGAGTGGCCTACGTCTACATCATCGAACTAGTCCAGGTCCGAGAGTGGTGTTTCCGTGTGGGGGTAAGGAACAAACGAGTCGGAGCGGGGCGGGCTAAAGTCTTCCTCACCGAACCGGTCATGGGCTTGGGCTCGGAAAACACTTGGGAGATAGATGGAGGAAGAATGTGGCAAAAAGTGGGTGTTGACGATGTCAACACTTTTGGCTGCGGACTGGATAGTAAAGCCGCGGATTCCCTCGGTTTCCGTATGTTTTCGGAGTTGCCAGTGTTTTCAAGGGCATGGAATACGGTTGGAGTCCCACCTCGGGCACAGTGTTTCCGCAGGTCAGTGGCTTTTTCTCTTTGCACCGTTGACAAAGCTTGACATTTTCCCAAATTCCGCTGCCATGGCGGGCTTCTCGCTGAATCCGACTCTCATAGACAAACTTTTGCTGGTACGGCTACCTGCATCCCGTGGATCTCGCCTTAGACTTGCTGGAGTCCGAGGGTGACGACTGACTTCACCGCAGAAGCGGAAAAGCTGACCGAGGTATGCCGGGGAATCTTCGGCGATGAGACCCAGTGGATCGCAGCCGATGGCTACCCCCAAAGCCTGGCGCTCTGCATCATCGACTCCATCTTCTCCACGGGTTCTCACTACAACAGCGTCATCAACGTCGTGAACGAGTACCGGGCCTATCGACGCGCCGAGGGCGGCAACGCGGATTATGACGGGACAGCGGAGCTCCTAGCTACCTTTGCGGACGTCGGAGACAGTGCGGCTGTCTGGGCAGACAAGGTAGTCAATAACCGCAGGCCAGCACACACTAGAAAGAACGCCCCGCTAAAGGCCGAGGTCATCCGTCAGGCCGCTGAGAAGCTCAAGGAGCTGGGCTACACCACGCGGGATCACCTGCACCGGGCATACGCAGAAGACAAGGAACTGAAGGCGCTGAAGGACGCCTGGATACAACTGCCCAGTCAGCGGTCCGGGGTGACCTACAACTACCTGCTCATCCTGGCCGGCTTCCAATCAGTGAAGCCTGATCGCATGGTGATCAGGTTCATCAAGGAGCATGCGGAGCTGGGGGAGCGGGAACTAAGCACTTCTGAGGCTGCAGACCTGATCAAGCAGATCGCCGAACTATACCCCACCGAAGCCAGAAGACTGGACCACGTGATCTGGCGGCATGTGTCGGGCCGGGATGTGTTCAAGGAAGAGGACGTGGAGATTCTCGGCCGAAGTAGCGAACTTTAGGCAAATACTTTGCCTTCCGGCCCCACGGTCTAAGCTCGGGATCTACCGCAACACACGGACATCCAGTACCTGTTGGCCACCTATAGAGCTCTTTATCGGCTTGAATGTTCTCTATGGGGCAAAATAAAGCTAGAAAGCCAAAGAAGCAGCGACGGAGTAACTTGGATCGGCTAGATCCTTTGGCCCGATCAATGAGTAGTTGCAATGCAGACGAATTGTGGTGGCTTTTATTCGCAACTGCATCGTCGCCATCGGCACGCCACCGCTCTGCTTCCGTTGGTAGCGCCCTCGCGGCCGCCCTCCGAGCCCGCGCTATCGCGCATACCACCGTGTCCAGCCCGCTTCCATCAGTCCAAGAAATCGTCGATCGGGCAGCAGAGACTTCAAGAATCGATGGTACACAAGAGGATTTCATTCCCAAGGACCCGTCTGAATCTCTATTCGTCCGAGTCGGCGATGATCTGCGGCATTTTCTACCTGGCGCTACGGAGCGCCCTATCGCTGACCTGTCTCGTGCCCTGCGTTTAGCAGAGGCCCTAGACCCCTTTCTCATCAGCAAGCATGGGTTTGGTCTCGCGAATGTCATCCGAGTGGCCTACAACTGGGCGCACACTGCAACCAACGGACTCTCGTCCTCATTTAGACGCGCTCCGAACCTTCAGTTGCGCGACAAAATCGTCCTTCCTGTTGAGGAAGTGGAAGCGGCCAAAGCCCTAATTTCTCAAGGACCGTTGACGACGTCTGAGCTCAAGGAAGGAGATGCCGCAGCTCTTGAGTGGATGACCACGTCATCCGATAACGCGAACTTCGATTCTTCAAGTCCGAACAGCCCATTTGGTCGGTACTTGAGGTACAGAACACCGGGACTACCCGACCAATGGTTGCCTCCCACTTACGTTCCGGAGATTGTGGGTGCTGCAGTGTCCGAATTGGTTGCTACCGTCGGTCGAAACCCCGAAGCACGCCGTGCTCTGCGTATATCAAGTCTAGATGCCACGCGAAAGGCGCTTTGGAGGTTCTCGAAATCGTTGTACGAAGGTGCGCCGAAACTGGCAGGTACCGCTCCGCTGACTGGACAAGAGATCCAATGGATCCTGCCAGTGAATACGAATACTGCCATTGCTGTTTCCATGGTGCAGATAGAAGATTTCTTGCCACAGAGCCAATCATTTGCAAGCGACAGGCTTGCGAAAAGAGTTTCACGCAGTGGCGAGCCCGTTGTCGTCGCCCTCGCCGGCGGGGGAGAGCTCACGCTTCCGGCAGACACTGAAATAGTCCCTCTCGTTATCTTTGCTGCAGCCGGCCATCTCGCCGTACCCCAGAGAAAAGGCTCGGCGACACTGGCGTTAGAAGACCTGACGTGGATCGCTGAAACTGCAAAAGACGAAGATGACCTGTATCTCTTTGCACGCGACCTTAGCGACCCAAGCTTTCCAGAGAATTTCGGGTGGGAAGCCATCAACTACTGGGAACCATGGCGGGCTAACGGTAAGTCTTTCTTCGCCGGGGGCATCACCCCCTCCTTCTTTTACTTTGAAGCCCATGCCGGGGACGCGGAATGGGAACGTGCTGCTGAGCTCTCCTCACTTGAGGAAGCACTGCATGCCACCGGCCTTCCACCTTTGCGTAATACACAGGTGGCCGAAATGACTACGCAGGGCGTGGCAACAATAGCAATCCAACGGCAAGGTGGACGCTACGATCCTCTCACTGGCCTCCACCAGGCGCCTTCCGTGATGGGCTGGTCGCTAGCGCTAACGAATCCACCAGTAGCAATCACCAGGTCAAATCCATCTTGGAGCCCAGCGGAGCACTATGAATTCCTCTTCGACTTCTGCGGGGGTCTAGTCTTTGCTTTTGACGCCATCCGCGAGAGCTGGGAACAAGCGCATTCTCACTCAGAAACGACCGGCTATCGACTCGTACTTGAACCACTCAAGTCTGATTCAGATATCCATCCTGATCAACCAATCGTGGAGTCCGCCGCCGTTAGTGAGGTACATGTAACCGGTGAACGGATATTCCGATGGACAATGGATATCGAAAAATTTGTCGAATTGGCTGACGGTGATCCGCAAGCGGCAAACCGACTAACAGCAGATGCCTTCGTTGGTTTGCTCGAGTCACTTAACCTTCATAGTGACCTAATTGCCAGCCTCCGGGAGGATTGGCTTTCGAACAAGCCCTTCTTGATCCTGGAAACGGCTAGATCTAGGACCACTCTCCACCATCTACCCGCGGCATGGAGCCTCGACTCCGCAGACGAATCAGCTACGATCGCAGCATCAGCCCGAAAATTAGCTGCCAGTGACGTCGAACCTGGGACATACCGGGGCCACGACGCCAACAGACTCGTGCAGCAACACCTCGCACCTCTTGCCCTGGCCTCGCTCACGGAACGCATTCGCGCCCACGATAAACAAGAGATACTTGAGGCCGGACTAGAGCAGCTCAACCGGGTCATGGACGACGGCACCCGGCAGCGAGAGGACCTCAACAGGGTAGCCGCCCACCTACACGTCACATGGGATCCTCAAAAACAAATGGCAGAAGCCATGGGCAACACGCTAATGCTCCGACAGTGCAACGAAATCATCGTCGAAGCAGCGCTGCGCAGCACCGTCGCTGACGGCCCGCCCCTTCCGATAACGAGCCGGAGATGGAGCGGACTTCTTGCGGCAGCGAATGCATATCGGACCATGACCACCATCAGTGAGCGCCTTCACCATAAGGTCGCCCCTTTCACCATCGAAATCACCCACGCGTACGAAATCAGCTTCGTACAGGACGAACAGCCGACACCCGGCTCCTGGGTGCTTAACGTCGATGCCATGGACAAGGCTTCCGCCGGCGCCAGTCTCAATCTACGGAAATCACCGGTAACAGAATCACCGCTATCAATGGTCGAACTCGATCAAGCCATGCTCCAAACAGAAGGCGCAAGCGTGGAGGACATCTTCCACGTTCTAAGCGCCCTCGTCCGATGGGATTCATTTTCACAAGGCAGTAGCGTCGGAACAGTTTCCGAGAATGCGGTTATTGACTGGATCTGCACAGAGGCCAACGACACCACCGGTGCCCGATGGGAACGATACAGTCGGGCGCTAAAGCTCTTAGTCAGCACCTCGGAACAGCTCCAAAAATCTGACTGGGAACCGTGGCAGACCAGAACTAGGCGCCACCGACTCTTGGTTCAGCCCATCGTTCGATCCGAGGCTGGCAATCTCCTAATAGCCCCGCAATACTTGATGACGAGTCTCAGCGTCTATAACAACCACCTGTCCCAAGGCGTCTTGCCATGGACAGACCGAATCCCACCGGAGGTAGGAAAAGCCCTCGAACGTATCCGGGACCTACGCAACAAACACTTTGAAAAAACGCTCGAGAATGAATTGAAGAGTCTCGGCTTCAGAACCATTGCACGTGTAAAAGCCGGCGACCACAGACGGCTCGGAGTCCCAATGCTCACGACTGAGATTGACCTCGTCGCCGCGAAGCCCGGGCAAAATACCATCTGGCTCATTGAAGCGAAGGATCCTGCCTCTGTACACGCCGTGGCCGAAACCGCCCGGCAGTTGCGAACCTTCTTCCGGGATTCCACGAACTCACGAGGCAAAACCAAGCCGTCTTACTCGACTCAACTGGCCCGGAAGGAAGCCGAACTGAAGCCGTTCATAGACCAAGTCGCTGTCAAACTTGGGTTGGATCCGTTGATGGACGGATCTGCGTATTGCCTCTCCACGGTTTTCGTGACCCGTAGGGTGGCTCCGGCCGGTTTCGTGAACGAGAAATTTCCGGTGCTGACCCTTGAGGAATACTTACGACTCTGGTTGTTGTAGAGGAATACGCGTAGGCTCCCTTCATTCCACGCGGTTCTGGGGGCTATCGCGCGCCTCAATCGTAAGATCCCGAGTTGGGCGCGGTGAATCCAGAAGAAGCTTGCGCCGAGCGAGTCACCTCATCAGCCTCTCGGGTCTATACACGCTAACGCTCTCTGGTCAGGGGGCGGGGTGATACAGGGCGGCGACCGAACGCCGGGATGTCTAGCGGTTCTTGGCTTTCCATCACCCGTCCGATCAGGGACAGGTATCGATGCGTCGGCGGG
Source organism: Arthrobacter sp. Leaf141 (assembly GCF_001424565.1). Classification (GTDB taxonomy): domain Bacteria; phylum Actinomycetota; class Actinomycetes; order Actinomycetales; family Micrococcaceae; genus Arthrobacter. Next base: position 12,613 of record NZ_LMOL01000037.1, on the reverse strand, counting down.
ATAGGCATCTTCTGCTTTGACCTGTGTGACCGCTCTCGCTCACCGCATCTGCGCACACCAAACGTCCTCGTTCCTGACCAGAATCACATCGCCACCTATCGGCGTTTCACGGTTCGTGATTCGGCCCGCTGGCAAGAGAATGCCGGACGGCACCTTCATCCGTCTACTCGTCCAGCTGCTGAAGTCTGACGGCAGCGCGATCGCCGGCGGCCGCCAGTCCATCAACGATCCGGTGGTAGTGACTTTTTACCTCGCCGATAATAAGGCCAGCGTGGCGAAGCTCAACCAGCCATTCTTCGAACAGCCAGAGGTGGTTTGCGACGAGGTCAAAGCGGCCGTCGATTATTTTTTCGATCCAGGTCAAGGCAATAGTTATCTGCCATGTACGCGGCGCACCCTTAGCAAATTTGATTATTGCGTCCACGGCTTTAGGCTCATGACGCGCGAGAACTAACCAACGGTCTGCAAGGGGGCCGAGCGCCTCGGGCTGCAGCCAGTTCTGCCGGCAACGAGCCAGGGTTCCGTCGATGTTTGAGTCCCATGACCTCGGGCTCGGGGTGGGGAGCAAAGCCGCCGTCAAGTAATCGAACCAGTGACGTTGTGAACGAAGTTGACTACCGTCGCCGATGGCGTCCAACGCGATCTCCATCGCCCACGGCCAGAATTGTGGCATGGATTGTCGTAGAGATTCGTTGTAGGTAAACACGGTAGCGAATCCATCAAAGAGCAGATGTAGCGCGTTCGAGTCAGCTGCGAACGACTCAATGTGGGATCTGATTGGTCCGCGGTCGCCGCCCAGCACGACTTCGATCATTCGCCGAGCGACCGGGTCATGAGTGATATGCGAATGGTGGTCGTAACCCTCCTTCCACCAGTGAGCGAGCCCTCTTCGATGGGCATCCCAGAGAGGGGCCCAGAGGTCTTGGACCGCGCTGTGAATGCACGCAACGTTTCGGGCGTCCACCATGCATGCAAGTGGCATTCGAAGGTGGTTGACGAGCAAACTCTCATCAGGGAGCTCCGGCAATGTCTCGTGGAAGGGGGTCGAGAGCGAACCGGGTCGCCGCCGTTGAGTCTGCTGGTCCCATGGACCCAGCAACGAGTCTGCTAACCCCATGACCGCTGCTTCCCAGACCGGCTGATGGCGCCGACATCGCCCCGTGGATTGGTCGACATCACATTGAGCGCCCCACACTGGGGCGCATCCCTTGACGAAGATTGCACGTACTTCATCGAACATGCTCGTCGCGAGCGACCGCAGACACCTCTGGACTCGCTCTTGGTCAAGGCTCATCTCGTCGAACCGTTCAAGCAGGAGAAGAGGAGCGGATGCGGCAGCTGCTCGATCCGCTCCCATCGAGAACATCGTTCCACTGAAACTCATACCGTCGACCCGTGGATTCTCCGCAGCCCACATCACGGCGTCCGCCGCCCACGCGAGATCAGATGGCTTCAGCGGTTCGAGCCCCAAGGCATGGGCGCGCACGGCCGCCGCGGCGACAGCGACAAGAGCGTTCTCGGGCCACAGTATGCCCTCCAGCGTCTCGCTGCCATCATCAATTTCTCGGGCAGTCTTGAGGTCCTCCTGGATGTTTTCGACGGGCCAGTTCTCAGGGGCGTCGTTGTGATGCGCATACCGGTTCTGGAGACTGTAGAGGGTGTTCGTTTTCTGAAGTTCAGCAGTGCGGGGAGCAAGGACCTGCTCGATCCGTTCGGGCCGTTCGAACTGAATCAGGATCTGGTCGCCGCTCTCGCTGGCGCTATAGTTCTCGATACGGAACTCTTCCGCCCAGCTCTCGATCACGGCGATGTCGTCCCCGTCGCGGGAAGCGTCGCTTTGTTCAGCTCTTGCGTTCTCGAGGAGTTTGGTGCCGAGGGCCCGCAACTGATCGAGTCGCTCGTTGTCACCCGCGAGTCGGGCGTTGACTACCATCGAGCCTACGGTTTCGTGAAACGTGTACCTTCGTCGGTCTGACCCCGTTAGCTTGTCGGCATCTGCGTCTCGGACTCGGAAACCGTAGTCACTAGTGACGCGAGCAGTCTCCAGATGCCAAACCGCTGGGGAAGCTAGGAATGGGTCAAGAAGCGTTCTGGCTTCGTCTGGGTGCCGGGTCAGGAACCCAACGACTAGTCCGGGAATGGCAAGGTTGTGGCAGTCGCGAAGCAGCAGACGAAGGATTGTCTCGACCGGCAGTTTCAGTACCTCGTGCAGGTGGTCGGCGAAGCGTTCCACCGCGAGTAACGCACTCATGCAGGCGTAGGGCCCGACGCTGGTTCCTCGATACCAGGCCCAAACATGGCTGTCTCCAACAAAGAGTCGCCGCCCGGTTGCCGGAAGATCGAACTCCACTCCCTCTAGGCCTTCGGGATTACCCTCGATCTGATCCGTGGGTCGTTCTCCGACTCGGAACTTCGCGGCGTGGTCCAGCATCCGGTTGATAAGCCCAATGGCTTCTGCGGGAATGGCGTTGAGCAAGCGGAAGAAGGGACCGTAATACCAAGCCGCCTGTGGTGATCCGAAACCAGGGCCAAGCCCGTGCCTGTAATCTCGAATGCCGTCATCCATAAGGTGACTATGAGTCCAGTGTTCGTCAGGATCGGGTAGTTCGATGTAGTACGCTTCGGCCAAGTCCAATAGCAGGTTCGGCTTTGCCTGCGACATGCTCACGGCAACAACGATCGACTCCACAGCAGGGTCCAGACTCCCCGGCCGTTCTTTTGCGACCGTGCGGAGCCAAGCCTCCGCCCGGTCGTCGAGATCCGGCCCCAGCGTTGCCAGCGCCTCGATTGTGAACTCGTCGTACAGCGGGGGATCGCCCGCCAGGATCACATCTCGGACCTCCTGGCGGAGTCGATTCTGACCTTGGTTTGAAGTTGCCATTCCGCGTAGCCAGGCCAGGACGAGTTCACGGATGACCTCATGTAGGTCTCGATTCCCAAGTCCTTGCCTACGTCCAAGCTGCGGTCGTTCAGCGAAAACGACCTTCACGAGAGGAGCGAGTGCAAATGGGTCCCCAATGGTGCCGCTCACATAGCGGGCCTCGGCCAGACGGAGAAGAGTCAACAGGGGAGCATAGCTTTCCCCGGTGAGTATCTCCCACAGTTCGCGCACGGCAGCCTCCGCGTCTCCGAGCGTGAGGAGAGCTTCGTAGGGTATCTCCAGCCAACGTTTGCCTTGCTCTTCTCCAATGTCGCGGAACTGAGCTGTAAGAGCAGTCCAGCTTGCCAACCGGTTCCCGTTTAGGAGCGCGGTCTGGCATCCGAGGCGAGCCGACCGGATTGACCAGCGAGGCGCCCCCGCTGCAGCAAGCAGATCCCAGCCGTTCGTTATGAAGAGCCGACAGAGAGCGAAATCACGGAACAGATCCGTGGTGAACTCATCTCCCGGTGCAAATGCAGGGTTATTCGGCATGCGAAGCACACCAACGGAGCGGAGTTCAGCAGGGCCAAGACCGTGCGGCGAGTCCGCCGGGACGCCCAGCGTTTGCCGGGCGACGCGCAGAGCAGCCTGTTCCCGGTCATCGGGTGATGCGGAGCCCACGACATGCACCTCATTGTGGCGGATGAGGTTCCGCCAAACGGTCGAAAACACGTCCGCCTCGCAGAGTAGCTCGCCAGGATCGAGATCAACACCTGTGCGTAGCAGCGCGTCGACGAGGCCGGGGCGCCCAAGGAGCCACTTCGCACGTGGATCGCTGGCCAGTCGCGCCAAGGGCAAGAAAGTGGCCGGAAGTTCGTCACATTCCGAGGCGGTCAACGGCATCACAACATGTTCCGCTGGGGCACTTCGCAGTCCCGCAAGCTCACAAGCGCGAGCCAGCTCATCCCGAACCTGGCGTGACCCGTCCGTGCGCGTCACCGCCACCACCCCGACGCCCGCCCGCAAAGCTGATCCGGCGACCGTGCGGAACACCTGGGCCTTGCCTTCAAGAACAGATTCTGCGCCATCGATGAGAAGAAGCCTTATCGGTCGCACCGGTCCGGCTCCCATCACCTCGTCCAACGAGTGCCCACCCAGCTGACTTTCGAGCTCAGACACGCTCAGAGGGAGGTCGCGCAGACTGAGGGAGGTGACTGCCCCACCTTCTCGCTGGATGGCTTCAGCTGCCCTCAACGACAATGCGGATTTCCCGACATCAGGGTCCCCTGTAACCACGAGGGACCCTGCAGAAGCCCCTGCCGTCCGCATCTGGTCTAGGAGTCGAGTTCGTTCCTCGGTACGATTCAACTCAAGTTCTTGGGTTCCAGACCGCAGTGCCGGGCGAATCGATTCACGCAGCTGCACGCCGAACCTGTCGAATGCTGCCCAGGTGCTGGCATAACGGGCAGAGCCCAGAAGTGGATAGTTGCTCAAGCTCCGGCGAATCTCTGACTGCGTGAGCACTGCTGCTTGCGGCGCCCATTGCCCAACAAGTTCTTCTATGCGCGAAAATAGAGCGTCCGCCATCGCTGGGGTGCCGCCGCTGAGCATTCGCTGCAGCGCGTTCACCGCTGCAGTCCGGTCTTCTCGGTCCGTTCTCTCAAGGCGCAAGCTTCGTGTCCTGAGAGTTGAGAGAAGCCGCCAAGTCAGCTCTTCACTACTTAGCCCGCGAGCAGTGGGAAGGCCGGTTGCCGCTTGCCTTACGAGTCCCTGAATGTGGGCGTACCGGCCACGAACTCCGGCATTAGTTCTGCCGGACTGCGTCAAACGCTGGGCCAGCTCTTCGCCATTTGGAAGGGACCGGGCAAGCTCTGCGAGTTCGGCGAGTTGGGTGATCGCGTTGGCGCTAGTCGATACTGCGAGGACGAGGTGCCACAGCCCCGACGATGCCTCCGGCCAGTGGTCCGTCACCACAGTCAGGAAATCGCGGATCAATGGGACCGATGCGGTGTCGCTGTCGGTCAGTGCTGGATTTCTGCGTACCGCAATAGACGCTCGGTGTGTTCGTCCGTGAGCGTCGCTGCCCTCAAGTAGAAGATCATCGACTTCGCTGAGGTCGCTGGCCTGTAGCCGAATTGAGTTTACCGATACCGCGTCGCCGAGCTCCGAAATGGAGCCGCCGCCGAGGAAGCTCGCGATCAGACAGGCGGCGTAAGAGTGCTCCAGGCGAACACCTCCACCTCCCGTCGAGTATGGACTTGACCCGTTTGCTTGCGAAGGGGAATGTTCGGCAGGTGCTACCTCTTCCAGCCATGCGCTGATCAGAGGGTTAGAGACTGCAAGTTGCCACAGAATTGCTCGCCCCGACTTCTTCGAGTCGGCGAATCCAGCGTCCGACAACTTCGCCAGTGCCCCGTTCGCTGTTGTAGGAGCGACCTTCAGTTCCGATGCAATTTCGCGCCCGGAGCGCGGATTCATGCTTCCCGCCAGCAGTACAAGGGTTCGGTACTCGGTATCGCTGAGGGTTGCTTTAAGGGTTTCCGTAGCAGTCGCCATCTTCCAAGCCTAAACCCTCATGTCCAGAATTACTGGACATGGCCGTGTCCCAGGTGCCGTTGAGTCAAGGGGTCGTCGGCGGAGCAGTTACTACAGTCGGCGACGTCACGGCGGACCGCTGAAAGTTCGCGTGCACGTACCCGCGTTGCCTTCCTCAACGCTATCGAAGCACACTCGCTGGTTTTGTGCCCCTGCCAGCCAGTGCCGCCGCACTTGAGTGCAGTCCGCACCGCAAGAGTCGCTAGGGGTGAATCGGACGCCGAAGCTCCCGGCGAGAGCCACCGTAAGTTGATGAACCTGACTTCCCAGGGGTCTGCGGCAATCGATTCGTGATGTCGACCCGGCGACGGGGAAAAGATCAGGCGGGCAAGTCCGAGTGACGTTTCATTTGTCACCTCAGCCGTGTACTAGAATTGCCCAAGTTCACGGCAGGTCCTTCCAAACAAGGGCCGCGTCAGCCCTTGGTACAAACAACCTTTGGACCGGATCGTAGGGACCCGGACAAGGTTGACCTGCATAGTGTTGGAGGATATAGCCTCAGTGCATCGAGCATGATAGTAATCAGTCATGAATATCTTTCCTCAAGTTGAGGACTCGTCGCCAACCCCGCCTCCTCGCCTGAGCGGGTTGTTCAGTTCTAGTCGGCTGCCACTTGTATCCAAGTACTCCCTCAAGTCTCTAAGGCTAAAAGTCTTTGATGCATACCCCCCGGAAGTGGGGGAACGCACAGAGGAGGAAGAGAAAAAGCGCCCTGAAGACATGGTGGCAACCGGATTTCTCGTAGAGATAAACTCTTCCGGTGACGTCGTATTTGTTACGAATTACCACGTCGTCACATGGCGCACTCTAGAAAATGACTATGTCGGAGACGCGTTCAAATCGAGAACACCCCGAACAATTCGGGTAGAACTTCCGAGCGAATTCACACAACCAGAAGGTGATTCATTGGATGAGCCCGCTAGGTGGGAAATACAGCTATACGATGGTGATCCGGGCGACCTCTTGCCACTTTGGTTTCAAGATGGCAATCACGAGCGCGGCGAACTCAGGCCGCCGCAAACGGATGTTGTTGTGTTTCCCGTTGAGCGTGAGCGGGCGAGGTGTTTGGACCGCTTCGTCTACAAGTGGGATCAGGCGGAGGGCCTGCCCTTGTCCATCACAGACACCCTATACGTCGTGGGCTACCCAAAGTCGGTTGGCAATTTCGTTTCATCAACACCGATATGGACGAAAGGATCTGTAGCCAGCGAGCCTGGAATGGATCCTGACGACCGCTTCTTCATTGACAGTAGGACACGGCCTGGCCAATCTGGATCTCCAGTAATTGCGTACAGGCCCGGATCAACGATCAATTCAGCGGGTCCCGCCGGCCTGGTGGAAGAAAAGGCTGTCTTGCAAGGGGTTTATAGCGGTCGAACCGACAAAGATTCAGATATCGGTTCTGTTTGGACTATGGCTGTAGTAGAGCGCATCGCTTACAAGATTCCGCCACAGATGCACAATGGAAAACCCAACCCATTCACTTCTAGTTACGCCCGCAGCCACGTGGAGGATGTAGACCTTCCTTCCCAGCGATAAGACACGGAGTGGATCGATAGCAGCGCGGTGTCCTCTGCATGCGCGTTCTGCCCGGAAATCACAGAAGCTGCGCTGTAAGACCGTTACAGGCACCGGCGCAGCTCCTATGACTTTCTAGTAGCCCCTCTGGCACACCTCGGCGCGCTGGTCGTCGGAATTACAGGTCCAAAGCTGAAGAGCGGTTTGAAGAGCATCGATCAGGGACAACGACGCTTGCAGACTGCGGAATCAAGCGCGCTGGCTAGTTGGAACGTCCTCACGTTGCTCGATGGCGGGACCACCATCGTGAGAACTGGCGAGCGTTTGATCCCTTTGTGCTCCGGCTATGCCCGGAGATCATCCATCCCGGAGTTCGCACCAGGCAGTCGAATTTGTCAATCAAGATCCTGTAGAAAGCGGTGTTGACGATGTCAACACATTGCCGCTCTGTCCGTGTCGTACCGCCCTCGTATTGCCTCGGTTTTCTTATGTTTTTGCCGGTTCCCAGTGTTTTCAGGGACTGGAATGCGGTTCGAGTCCCACCTCGCACAACCAATCCACGCGATGGCTTCGCCGAAGCTGCCGCCCTTTCCGGGTTCTCGCTCAACATTGAGCACCAATACACGCTCAACGAAGCCGCCGCGGCACACCGAGCGGCCGAAAGTGGTCACACTGTCGGGAAACTCATCGTCATCCCATAACAAGGGTGAAGGCGGCAAGGCCGAAAGGCGGCGACCCCAAAAGTCCGCCGCCTTTCGTCGTCACCGCACTTTCAGAAAGCCCCGGCACCACTATCGGCAGTCAGCCTACGCGTCCGGGACCCACGCGTGCTTAGGCGCCCGGACTTCGTGAGCTCTTCCCGAGGCGCTTGGGTGGTATGGGCTCTATTCGGCGAGTTTCGCGACTGCCTGCGTCCAGAGGACGAATTTGTTGGTACCGAGGTCTTTGACGGTCTTGATGCCAAAAACGGTTTCCCATGCTTCGGAGCGTGCAGCCTGAATTGGTGTGCCCGGGCTACGTCCGAGCCGTCCATAACATCACGCCGGAGACGAGGACAACGGCGGGAGTTATCCTCCCGCCGTCGTGGGCCGTCCGCCGTGCCGCCTCGCATTGGTGGCGCGTCGCTCAGCCTTCCAGCTTGGAATGCTCGCCCAGACGGTGCCACGAACGGTTGTGGTGGACCAGCGCGTCGCCGGGTTCACCCGCTTGGACGTCACGCATCACACGGGACTCCAGGGCGTGAACGGCAATGATGGTGGCGGTCCCCACCTCCATGCGATTGATGACGGCGCAGCGCACCCAGGCGCGGACATCGTCATACACCGCTTCGCCGGTTGCGAGGGACGACCAGCGGTGCGTCTGGTCAAAGCGGTCGACGCCGGGCGTCGCTCCAAACTTCGCCAAGTCGACGTCGTGCGCGTCAAGCAGGTGCACGACGACGGTTTCGGCGCGCGAAAGCACTTCGGACGCCGAGGACAGTGCCGAGACCGAGAAAATCAGCAACGGAGGTTCCGCACTCACTGACACGACCGACGATACCGTCAGCGCCACCGGTCCCTCGCCGGCATCCGCCGTTACGACGGCGACACCTCCCGGGTGGCCACGGAAAAGTGACTTGAATTCGTCGGCCGAGAGGGTGGACGGGAAGCGTTGCTTCGGAGCCTCGAGCCAAGTGTCTGCGGGGTAGGCGTGGAACATCGTTAGGACACCTTGGGTGCGGAGCGCTCGAGTTCCTCGCGAACGATTCTCGTCCCTGCGCTGAGAGCACTCAGCTTGGCCAGTGCGATGTCCCGGGGGAACGGTGCCATGCCGCAGTTGGAGCTGGCAATGAGCTTGTCCGCATCGACGAACTGCAGGGCCTTGCGGAGGGTGTCGGCGACTTCCTCCGGGGTCTCGATGGTCTCGCTTGCGACGTCGATTGCCCCGAGCATGACTTTCTTGCCGCGGAGGAGCTCGATGAGGTCCATGGGCACGTGGGAGTTCTGGGATTCCAGCGAGATGATGTCGATGCTGGAGCCCTGAAGCAGCGGGAACGTTTCCTCGTACTGCCTCCACTGCGAGCCGAGCGTCGCCTTCCAGTCGTTATTGGCCTTGATCCCGTAGCCGTAGCAGATATGCACGGCGGTCTCCGCACGCAGCCCTTCTGCCGCTCTTTCAAGCGCAGCCACGCCCCAGTCCTTGACCTCGTCGAGGAAGACATTGAACGCGGGCTCGTCGAACTGGATGATGTCCACGCCGGCCGCCTCCAGTTCCTTCGCCTCCTGGTTCAGGATCGCAGCGAACTCCCAGGCCAGCTTCTCGCGGCTCTTGTAGTGGTCATCGTAAAGTGTGTCCACCATGGTCATTGGACCGGGAAGAGTCCATTTGATCGGCCGGTCGGTGGTTGCGCGGAGGAACTTAGCGTCTTCGACGAATACCGGCCGCTCGCGGCGCACGGCTCCGACGACGGTCGGCACGCTCGCGTCGTAGCGATCGCGGATGCGCACGGTCTTGCGCTGTTCAAAGTCGACCCCGCTGAGATGCTCGATGAAGGTGGTGACGAAGTGCTGGCGGGTTTGTTCGCCGTCGCTGACGATGTCGATGCCGCGTCGGCTCTGTTCATGGATGGCGATGCGCAGCGCATCCTGCTTACCCTCGAGCAGCGCATCTCCCTCCAGCTTCCACGGCGACCACAGAGTCTCCGGCTGTGCGAGCCACGATGGTTTCGGCAGGCTTCCAACAACAGTGGTGGGCAAAAGTGTGTTCATGATTGACGTTTCTCCGTGGGTCAGTTGACGAGGGCGGGGTGTTTGGCGGTCCACTGGTCCAATAGATCCTTGTGGGGCGTGATGAAGTGTTCCTCCGTGTACTTCGCCTGGGTGACCGCGAGTTGACTGCGCTCGACGCGGTCGTAATCGATCTGGGTCCGCGAGTAATCCTGCTCTCCCAGGCTCGGTTGGTAGACGACGGCGGCGGCGGAGTTCGCGTTGTAGACCTCCGGGCGGTAGATCTTCTGGAACGTCTCCATGGTGCTGATCGTGCCGATGAGCTGCAGGTTGGAGTAATCGTTGAGCAGGTCGCCGCGGAAATAGAAGGCGAGCGGCGCAACGCTGCCGCGCGGCATGAAGTAGCGGACCTGCAGCCCCATCTTTGCGAAGTAGGCGTCCGTCAGTGAGAACTGGTCCTGCTGGTATTCGACGCCCAGGACCGGGTGGCGGTTCTCCGTTCGCCGGTAAGTCTTGGTCGTGGAGACACTGATGCACACCACTGGCGGCTGCGGGAAGCGTTCCTGGCATGCCGGGGAATCGAGGAACTGCTGGAACAGTTTTCCGTGCAGATCGCCGAAGTCCCCGGGGACGGTGGGCTTGCCTGACTCCGTTGCTGCCGCTGGCAGTACGACGCTGAAGTCGAAGTCACGGACGTAGGAGGAGAAATTGTTCCCCACGATCCCTTGGTGGCGGACCCCGTTTAGCTGGTCGACGATCTGGATGTCGAGAACCTCGAACAGGGGGAACTTCTGATCTGTACCCTCCGCCGTGAACTCTATTTGCACGGAAACGATCTCAAGTTCGAGCGTGTAACGGTCCCGGTCCGGGTTGTCCCAGCTTGCGAGATCGTTGAAGCGTCGCCGAATCATGGTCAAGGCGTTGCGGAGGTTCTCCTGGCGGTGCTCGCCCCGTGCCAGGTTGGCAAAATTTGTGGTGATCCGGGAGCCTTCCGACGGGGCGTATTCCTCGTTGAAGGGGGTGGTGGTGATGCTGAAGGTGAAGTCGTCTGCCATGTGCTGCCAATCCGTTGATGGGCCGGAGACGGCCTTTCCGAAGGGGGTGCATCCATAGTGCAGCCTTCCGAGAGGTATCAAGTAACTCGTGGCTACTATGCATTCATATAGAATTTTCCTATGGCCCAGATTTCGAGCGGATTGACCCTGCAGCAGCTCCGCTATTTCATAGAAGTTGCAGCGGAGGGGTCGATCTCCGCGGCGGCCGATCTTCTCTACGTGGCGCAGCCGACAATGTCCGCAGCGATGAAGGACCTTGAGGCCCGGGTGGGCCGTGGGCTCCTGGCTCGCTCCGCCCGCGGGGTCACCCTCACCGCCGACGGGGTGGAGTTCCTCGGCTACGCGAGGCAGGTCGTTGAGCAGTTTGCTCTCCTCGAGCAGCGCTACCTTGGCAGGCCACCGCGGCGACGCCTGCTCGGGGTGTCAACGCAGCACTACTCGTTCGCGGTGGACGCCTTCGTCCGGATGGTCAAGGCCACTGATGTGGCAGAGTACGAGTTCTCGCTCCGTGAGTCCCGTACCTGGGACATCATCGAGGATGTCCGGACGCTCCGCAGCGAAATAGGCATCCTCTACCGGAACGATTTCAACCGGAAGATCATCGACAAACTGCTCCGGGAATCCGGGCTCGCGTTCACTCCGCTTTTCCTCGCCGATCCGCACATTTTCATTTCGCGGAACAATCCGCTCGCCTCAAAAGAGCGTGCGACTCTCGCCGATCTCGCCGGCTTGCCGCGGCTAACCTTCGATCAAGGTGCGAACAACTCCTTTTACTTCGCCGAGGAGATTCTCTCCACCATGTCCAGTAAGCAAGAGATCCGGGTCTCTGACCGGGCCACGATCTTCAACCTCATGATCGGGCTCCACGGCTACACGATCTCGACCGGCATCATCAGCGGGCAGCTCGACCCGGAGATCGTCGCCATCCCGCTCGACGTTGACGAACGCATAGAGATCGGCTGGATCGGCCACGCAGCGATCCCGCTGACCGACCAGGCACAGCTCTACCTCAGGGAATTGCGGGCCGTCGTCGCCGAGTTTGGCGTCGCGCTACTTGACTGACTGCATGAGCGGGCGGGACTTTACCCTTTCGGTGATTGGATGTGTTTGTTGCACCTGATATGGCGGGGTTAACGGTCTACGGTGGGTTTGCGCCGCGTGCCGGGACTCAGCCGTGAGGAACTCGCCATGCTCGCAGGAATGAGCGTTGACTACTACAACCGGCTCGAACGGGGGAACCTCACTGGCGTTTCCGACAGCATCCTGGGATCCCTGGCCCGCGCGCTCTACCACCCCAACGGGGACGAGCCGGAGCAGCCACAGAACTTCGCCCGCTTCCTCTTCCTCGATCCTGCGGCGCCCGGCCAGGTGGTGGACTGGGAGCCCATGGCCCAGGACATTGTTGCCATCCTGAGGCAGGAGGCTGCACGGGACCCCCATAACCGGGACCTGACCGACCTCATCGGAGAGCTCTCCACCCAAAGCGAGGACTTCCGGAGCATGTGGGCCGCCCAGAACGTCCGCCTCCACGGGTCCGGCACCAAGTCCTTCCAGCACACCGTAGTCGGCGCCTTCATTTGCTGGTCGCGGCGCTCGCTCTGTCCGAAGATCTCAAGGCTGATACCGCTAAGGCCTATGCGCCGATGGCTGTGCTCGATACAAAGATGCTTGCCGTCTCGTCGGAGGTTATTGCCAGAATCACCGGTGACCTGGCAGGCGCTCCGCGCTGACAGCGCGTCCCCCATCGCGCCGTGAAGGTTGCCCCAACGCACGGAGTTTCGGCGGGGTCAGCGGTAGAGGCCTGCGAGGAGGGCGATGATGTCCTGCAGTCTTGCGGGCGGGTCTTTTTTGGTCCAGGCAGCGTAAACGGGTACGGGGGG
>NZ_LMOL01000036.1 GCF_001424565.1 Arthrobacter sp. Leaf141 | reverse complement strand
CGTCTGGATACTCATCACCACCCGCCCGGACATGTTCGCTCTGCTCTGTGCTGTCGGTGCCGGTGTCCTGGCCTCGACGGTCCCATTCGTCGCTGACCTGATTGCGCTCCGGAAGATTCCCGCCCACCTTTTCGGGATCCTCATGAGCATCAACCCTGTCCTGGCCGCTTGCATCGGAGCGATACTCCTCCACGAAGAACTCGGCACCATCGAATGGGTTGGAATAGCCCTCATCGTCGCTGCGAACACAGCGGCCCTGCTCCTACCAAGCGGCACACCACGAGCGACAATGGCCGAAACAGACAAAGAATAATCTCAGAAACAGTGGCAGCAACACGCCCGGTTTTGTAGTGTTCGAGCTGCGGGACGGGCGCGGGCCGGGCCTCTCAGCTAGTTGTATTGACCTGAGAGGTTAGTGACGCGGCTGGCTGGTGGCTGACCTTTGAGTGAGGTGTGGCCTCGGTGATGATTGTAGTGGTGGAGCCAGTCGGTGAAAGCGGCAACACGGGCGCTCTCTGATGCGTAGCGTTTTGCGTAGGCCCATTCGTCGAGCATGGTGCGGTTGTAACGCTCGACTTTGCCGTTGGTCTGGGGCCTGTACGGGCGGGTTCGCTTGTGCTTGATGTCCGGTCCCAGGGCGTCTTTGAAGGCGTAGGAGCGGTAGCAGGAGCCGTTGTCGGTCAACACCCGTTTGACGGTGATTCCGCAGGATTGGAAGTAGGCGTTGGCGCGTTCCCAGGGCTGTGGTTTCTTTCTTCTCATCGGTCAGGATCTCGGTGTAGGCCAGCAGGGAGTGGTCATCAACGGCGTTGTGCAAGAACGCGTAGCCCGGCCGCCGGTTCGGCGCGGTGCCGGTCTTGTTTCGCCAGCCGGCGGCTCTGGCCAGGCTCCGGTGACCGCCGCCGTCCGGAATGCGCCCGAGTTTCTTGATGTCGACGTGGATCAGGTCCCCGGGGCTATCGTGCTCGTAGCGGCGGATTACCCTGCCCGTGGAACGGTCCAACCAGGACAGCTTGGCCAGCCCGTACCGGGAGAGGACCCGGTGGACAGTGGACGGGTGGATCCCCAATAAATAGCCGATCCGCGCCGGGCCCCACCGCCGGTTCACCCGGATCGCGATGATCCGCCGCTCCCGCCGCGGACAGGTCCTCCATGGAGAGGTCCGGGGCCTGCTTGAGGCATCGTGCATACCCGCCTCGCCGTGTTCCCGGTAGCGGCCCGCCCACCGCGACGCGGTCGTGACCGAGACCTGGAACCGCTCAGCCGCCCGGCGCAACGGCCACCCCTCATCCACGACGCACCGGGCCAGCCGGAGCCTGCCCCTGGGCGTGAGGATCGCGTTAGCATGGGACATTGAAGACCTCCTTGTGAACTGGACTCTAGACAAGCCCCACTCCACTCGGAGGTCTTCTTTTTGTCATCACACCACGCCGATGTTCCTAACGTCCGTGGTCAATACAGCTAGTGGGCGAAATTGTCTTGCTGCCTTGATTGTCACCGCGTTAGCCGGCTGCGTCGTCCGGAGCCGGCGGGGGGTTCTGCCGGTGCCGGGACCTCGGTGTGGTTCACGTCCTCGGTCCGCTTCGTCACGGATACCAGCTCGTCACATGGGTATCCGAGACTGAACAGATCATCATCGACAGCGGTAAGTAACACCCACCGGGCATAGAAAAACCCCGGACCCTAGATACTCGAACTATCTAGGCTCCGGGGTTTCTTCTCCCACCATTCTACCGGCCACCATCGGCAAAACCCAAGGTCAGAGGCCGCCCTGGGAGCAGGCCACGGTACCGGTGAAAAGCGGGCGGTCCGCCTCACCAACTGGCAAATTCCAGCCTGGTCACCACCGGCGGCCCGCCATCCCAACGCGGCCAAACGACGCCATACCCTGGGTACGGCGCAGCAGCTATTTAGCGCCAGACGACCGTGCAGGCGTATCCGTTACCGTTCGGAACACAAAGAGGAATCTGGGACGTCGATGAAATAACCGCCAGCTGTAAGCGCATTTAACGCATCTCCTAGCGTGGCTTCCTGCAAAAATAGCAAGTCGCTGTCATACGTGGAAAGTACAAACACGGGAAGCCCTACGCCTGCGACGGCGGATGTTATTCCCGCAACCACGCCCGTGAGTCCAAACGGTATAGGGCCCTTGACATACAGTGCCCGCCATCCGCATTCCGTCGGCACTCCAAGCGGTGCCTGTTCAACGCGGCATACTACCGAAGTCTCATGATGGGTCGCCGTCAGAGAGTAAATACCGGTGAAGTTCGCGACAAACGCTGGAACGCCGCCCGGCTCGAACCTACACACGGCGTACTCGCCATCGAGGAGCTCCAGGCCAATGCTGGCGCCAGAAGAGGATGTGATCGTGGACATTGTTGCCCCTATGTATTGCGGAAGACGCGTTCTAAACCCTGAACGGGAGCGCCACTTTGATCGCCCAAGTATTCTCACATGTCTGACCGGAGCTGCACCACCTTGGCTTCAGCTGGTGCCTACGGGGAGGCGACCCACGCGACAAAGGCTGGGCTTCCCAGGATAGTTGGCGAGCTGAGGAAATTGGCCTAGCGGGGAAATCGCGCTGTCCCTTGCCAGCAACGGTGCAGGAGAGCGGACCGAAGTATGCGCCCGTACGAATAGAGCGCCACCAGCTCGCTCGCCTGTAAAGGTAGCGCACTTTCCATAATCGGAGGCTCCATCGCAGATGCCTTATTATTCCCGCACGCCCTACTTGGGAGGCGCCCGAAGGCAGGGATCAGTAGTGAAACGGAAGATGGCAGAGAAACGCTGACATTCGGCTGCATCGCCTCGCATGGGCGCAGCTCCGCCGGCGGAAACGCAGGGTTTCCGGGGATACTTTCCTGCCCTTTTCCATACGCCGATAACGGATCTTACGTACAGCTACTGATGCTCAGCACTTGGTTTGCCTCATCAGCATGGGGCCTCTACGCGGGCTTAAAACCTAGGGCAGGTACGGTCACACACCAAGCACGTTAGGAACACACACGACGAAGCCCGCCCTCAAAGCGGAAAGCCTCAACCCGAGAGGGATGAGGCTTCCGACAGGACGCAACGCGTTTCAGCCCCTCTGCGGCCGGCTGTAACGTGTTTGCAAATACACGTGTTGGCTCCACGTAAGCTGGTGGGGACATGGCACCCGGCGGAAGGATCACCCCATGCCGAAGCTTGTAGACCATGACTTGCGTCGCAGGGAAATTATCGAAAGCGTCTGGCGACTTATCGCCCGGAATGGTTTCGACGGTACGACCATGCGCGACCTGGCGGCGGAGATGGGCCTAGCCTACGGCGCCGTAAACTACTACTTCCCTTCGAAGAACGATGTTCTGATCGCCAGCTACGAACACGTCTTCAAGATGACTCAGGACCGTTTCGAGAGAAAAGTTGGGTCCCGAACTGGCGTCAACGCTCTCTGGGTGTTGGCAAGTGAAATGATGCCAATCGGGGACGAGGCCAGGTTGGAGGCCAGGGTCTTGCTGCCGTTCTGGGAGAGATGCGCTTCCTCGGAACGATTCGCAGCCGCTAATGCCGTTGGCCTAACCGCTATCAATGACCTGTTCGTAGAATTGCTGGACGATGCGAGCGACGCTGGGGACATTGCCCTTGGAACGGACAGCGTCTCTCTCGCGAAGACGCTCTTGACGTTGATTTCTGGAGCTCAGGCCCTGGCCGTCCTCATGCCTGATCAATACCCGTCCAGCGTCTTCGGGCAGATGCTCAAAGATTTCTTTGACCGTGAGATTATCCCAGCACAAGCGCGGTAAAACCCAGTAAATGTGGGGCAAGTCCGCAGGCGGAGCGTGCGGTCGATCTACCGTCAGCAGGGCAACTCAATAACGGTCACTGGGATGCACGGACTGTTCCGACTCAACGCCACGTGATCTGCTAACCGTCGACGGAACATCATCAACTGAGCCGTGCTGGACGCCGAAGGCGGCATGCGACGAGACCTTTCTGCTGCAGCTGTCGAGCATTGGTGCGCCGAACGTGTGTGGGCCGCGCTGGTCAGGACGATTGCCGCTGCGTAGCCATGATTCGGGCGTCACAATGGAAAAAGTTGGAAAAACAGTGGAAACACTGAGGGTGATTCTTTACGCTATGGTTCATCGAGTGATGAAAATACTGTGATTTCCCCCACCCCTGGAGGCACCATGACCGACCCGCGCCCGAGCCAAGCGGTTTCTTCTCCGAACCCTGTAGTAACCATTCGCTCCTCTTACTCCAGCGAACCAGTCGAGCGCAGACGTTTGCACGGCTCACTGGGAACCGGAGCGATCGTCTTGATGGTGCTGGCAGCCGCTGCACCACTGTCGGTCATAGGCGGTCAGGTGCCGCTGGGATTCATGATCGGTAACGGCGTAGGGGTGCCCAGTATGTTCGTGCTGGCTGCGGCGATTCTTTTGTTATTTGCGGTGGGCTTTACGCACATGACGAAGTTCATACGCAAAACGGGAGCGTTCTTCATCTACATATCCTTTGGCCTCTCCAAGCCGCTGGGGTTAGCCGCGGCTTACCTCTCGATCTTCAGCTATCTCTGCATCGAGGTAGGCCTCGTGGGGTATCTCGGTTCCGCAGCAAGTCAAAGCATTCGATCGGCTGGTGGGCCGGATATACCGTGGTGGTTCTTCGCGCTGGGCGCCCTCGCTGTAGTAGCCGCCGTCGGACTGCGCAATATCGATCTCAGCTCCAAGGTGTTGGCCGTCCTGCTCGTCGCGGAAATCGCGATCGTGTTGATCATCGTTCTTGCCGTCTTGGTGACGGGGGGAGACTCCGGTCTCAGCGCAGCACCATTTGAACCCAGTCACATCCTTTCTGGTTCTCCATCGCTGGGGCTGATGTTTGCTCTGGCGGCGTTTCTTGGCTTCGAGTCAACCGCGATTTTTCGGGATGAGGCCAAGCAGCCGAACAAGACGATCCCACGTGCCACGTACTTGGCTGTGATCATGGTCGGCCTGTTTTACACGCTGAGTTCCTGGGCCTTGGTGGTGGCTTGGGGCCCAGACAATATTGTGGCGATGGCTACTCAATACCCGGCGACGTTGATCATGGAGACGGCCAGTCGTTACTTGGGTCCGGTAGCTGTTGTCATTATCAACGTATTGATTTTCACCAGTGTCATTGCCGCGAGCCTGTCATTCCACAACGTAGTGACCAGGTACCTTCACTCCCTGGCCAGCCATGGGTTCCTACCCAGGTCGATTTCGGAAGTCGATAACCGCCATAACTCTCCGAGGCTTGCATCTCTCATTACAAGTGGCGTTGCTTTGAGCGCAATACTGCTGGCGGGACTCTTGGGGTTGAACGGAGCAACTCAGGTACTCGCCTGGACATCAGGAATGGCCACGTTCGGAGTCGCCTTCCTGATGGCGGTTACAGCGCTTGCCGTCATAGTCTTCTTCCTCCGCACACGCTTGGACCGGAACATATGGAAAACACTCATCGCGCCAATCCTGGGCTTTGTGGGATTGGCAATCAGCGCCTACTTGATTGTGTCCAACTTCCCTCTGCTTGTCGGAGATGTCGGCGCTGACGGGACCCCCCAGTTTGGTTTCATCTCCGTCCTCCTCCTTCTTTCGCTCGTTCCCATGCCCTTGTTTGGCTTGTGCCAAGCCTTGTGGCTGCGACGCAAGAACAAAAGTCTCTACGCCGCGATAACTGACGTCGAAGACGATGCGGCCCAAGTGAAAACTCCAGACCAGCGGCGACAGGCTTAGGACCTAACTTGTGGTGATCGTCCCCCTGCTTGCGATATCTTTCGGCTAGGCAGGGGAGGGGCCCCCGATTCCCGTACCAGTCGGTATAAAAAGAAATGGTTTCCCGCCCCTGCGCCTTCTAGGTGTACTCAGCCAGCAGGTTGGTTGCATCTGCTGATGGGTGGTTTGCCTCCGAGGCTGCCGTGTGGCCGGTGGTTGTTGTAGAAGCCTAGCCATGACTGCAGGGCCGTGGTGCGTGCCTGGTTGGACGTGAACGGCTGCCGGTAGGCCCAGCCTTCCTGCAGGGTGCGGTTGAAGAGTTCTGCCTTGCCGTTATGCCAGGGATTGCGGGGCTTGATCAGGATGTGTTTCGCGTTCAGCGCGGCGAGTGCGTCCTGGAAAGCCCCGGGAGAGCCTGTAGGCGAAGGCGTTGTCGGTCATGACGCGTTTGACCGGTGCGCCGTTCGCTGCCATGGCCGCTGCCGCCCGGGTGAGGAATCCGGCGCACGTTGGACCTTTCTCATCGGGCAGGACTTCGGCATAGGCGAAGCGGGTGTAATCATCGACGGCGACATGGACGTAGTCGAAGCCGACCTTTTGGGCGATTTGCGGTGGTTGGCACGGCTTTGCTCCGGGTCCACCCGTCAACCGCCCCCTTCAGGGATGCGGCCGAGTTTCTTGACGTCCACGTGGATCATGTCCCCTGGGGCGTCGCATTCGTTCCGACGGTCGGTGGCGCGTGAAGCCCGGATCCGTGCCCCGGTTACGGGGGCCAGGTCCCATAACCTTGGGCATGCCGGCACGGGTCAGAATCCGGGAGACCGCCCGGGTGCCGGCGCCACAGCGCAAGGCCAGATCCGTTGGGCCTTCGCGGTGCTTCACACGCTCGGTCAGGACATCGGCAACGACTTCTGCCGCAGTGGCATGCGGGCATGACTTCGGTCTGGAACTGCGGTCCTTAAGGCCGTCCCACCATGGGCCCGGCACGGCTGGTCCAGCGGTGGGCGCAGGTCCGCGAGACGCCCATTTCCTTCGCTACATGGGCAACCGGACGGCCGCTCAGGACGCGTTCGACGAGAATCCTTCTACCGGTCGGGGGCAGGCGGGCATTACGGTGGATCATGAAGACCGCTTAGTCGTTGGCTCTGTGTGGTGACCACCAACCTAAGAGGTCTTCACCTATTCACAATGTAACCAACGTCCTGACTCAGTACATCTGATATATAGGCGCGTTTCTTGTCAAGAGGGCAAGGGTGAGCGGCCCACGGCTGGTTGGCGTGGGCCGCTCGTTTTGTGTTCGTTCGGGGTCCTGTTCCTCACCCGGTCCCCGGAAGGCCTTTGCAGCTTAGACGGCGCTGCAACCAAGCACTCGATCCCTGCACCGGCCAGCCGCCGAGCCAACCCGAAACCGGTCGGGCCTGCCTCATAAACAACAAGGACAGGACCACGCAAACCCGAAACCCACTCCAAAACTCCGGCCTCGCTGCCGGCCAGACTCTGACGGAGGATTTCACCGGTTTCCTGGTCTATCGCGCAGCCCTCCACACTGCGGGCATGGACATCCAAACCAACGTAAGTACGCTTATTCATGGCTGGAACCTCCAAACGTTCAAATGTGGCTCTGCCAGTTCACACCCCGCACCTAAATGCGGAAAGAGCCGACCGGCAACCCACGAATCTCTTTGAGCCCCGAGGTTCCGGTCCCTACGCCAGAGACCAGCCCGCCCGCACACTCATATCGTCTAGGGCGGCCCGAGAGCGGGAGGTCTTTGGTTTTTCTATCTCCCGGATCATTCTGCGTGAGATAGATTCCACGCTGAAATACAGTGATTAAAATGCAAGTCAGGCCGTCCCGGACTCTCCGGAACGGCCTGACTTGTCGGCCGATCGACTCGGGGCGGGTTGAGGCTGGGCTCAGTGGCCCTGGAAAGCTTCGGCCAACCACCAGGATCCGCCATCGGAGGCGATTTTCGCGTCGATCACCAGAGGACGGTCCTGGATTCCGGTGTTGTAAGCCGCCAGCCATGGGCGCACGGCTTCGAGGTCAGCGACGCTGCGGACAGTGATGCCTTCGGCCCCGAACCCGCGGGCAATCGAGGCGATGTCCGTATCCGGGAATACCACGCTGGCAAGGTCCTGTGTGAGACTTCCGGACGAGAAGTGATGTACTTCGGCGCCGTACGCGGCGTCGTTGTAGACGATACATACCAGCGGCAGCTTCATGCGGACGGCAGTTTCCAGTTCACTTATTCCCATGAGGAAGCCGCCATCACCCGCGCCCAAAACCGGCAGCCGCTGTGGTTGCGCAACGCCAGCCCCAATCGCAGTGTACAGACCGAGCCCGATCGATTGGAACGCTTGGGTGAAGCAGAAACCGAACTCGTCGGGCACAGCCAGGTACTGGCTGGGGTAGCCCATGAAGTTGCCTGAATCCACGGACACGATCCGTTCGGCAGGCAGCAGGGAATCCAGCTCCCGGGTGAGGACGCGGGGATCAATGGACGTCGCAGTAGAGACGTCTTCGGTGGTGACGTCGCGCCAACGGGCCCCCTGCTTGATGGCCAATGCATTGGCCTGAGTGCGGTACTTTTCCGCTGGCTCGGGCTGCACCTGCTGGAGCGCCGCCAAGGCGTCGGAGGCAGTCAGCGCCGAATCGCCCAGTACGCCCAAGGTAATGGGTCGGTTGGCGCCCAGGGCAGAATCCTCCATGTCGATCTGAATCACTTTGGCGCCGGCCGAGATAAGCCGCCCGTGCCGCATAGTCCACATGTTCAGGGCGCAACCCCACCCGACGATCACGTCCGCGCCACTTATGAGCTCAGCGGTCAGCGGCGAGGAAAATCCTCCCGAGATGCCCAGATTGTGTGCGTCGCCGTTGAACAGCCCGCTGGCTACAGCGGAGGTGGCCACCAGTGCGCCCGCATGCCGGGCCAGCTCCAGGAGCTCTTCCCGAGCGCCGCGCCCGCCACGGCCGGCAACAAAGACTGGGCGTTCTGCCGCGGCGATCAACGCCACTAGTTGTTCAACGGCGGCAGCGTCCGGGCGGACTTTCAAGGGCTGGGGCACGTTGACGCCGTCCGCCCGACCCTCGGCCATGGCGCTTTGAACATCCAACGGCAGGCTGAGCACCACCGTGCGGCGTTCATTCACGGCCGTGCGGAACGCCCTGACCGTGTCCGCTACGGCCGAGGCGGGGGAGTGGATGCGCTCGGCGATTGCCCCGACGCTCCGGGCCAGGCCATCCTGGTCGATCTTGAAGTTGGACCGGATGACCGAGGCCTGGGTGTCCGCTGTCAACACGATCATTGGCGTGCGGCTTTTTGCAGCCTCGCCGATGCCGGTGATCGCATTGCTGAGCCCACAGCCCTGGTGGGTGGTTACTACTCCCAATTTGCCGGACATACGCCCGTATGCATCAGCCATGGTGGCCGCACCACCTTCGTGGCGTGCCGCGGTGAACGGGACCCCCTCAGCCATGAGGGTGGCGGTCACATCAAAATTTCCGGAGCCCACCACTCCGAATACGTGCCCTACGCCCAGGTTGGCCAGAGTCTGGCCTACCAGCGTTGAGACACGGGTTTCCCCGCTCATGCGCGGTCTACCCTGGAACGCTCCACCAATGCGTACACCCGGCTGGGGCTGCCCGTGCCCCCCACGATGGGCAACGGTGCTACCACCAGCGTGGCACCCGTTACCGGCAGGCGGTCCACGTTTCGCAGCGAGGTCACTCCGTACTTATCCGCCCCCAACAGGAACGAGTGGACGGGGAACATTG
This sequence comes from Arthrobacter sp. Leaf141, assembly GCF_001424565.1. Lineage (GTDB taxonomy): Bacteria > Actinomycetota > Actinomycetes > Actinomycetales > Micrococcaceae > Arthrobacter. Next base: position 22,194 of record NZ_LMOL01000036.1, on the reverse strand, counting down.
GATCCAGGCTCCCTGCCTGACCGGCATCGATACCTACCGTTTCAACGCCGAAACCACTGATCGAGGCTTTTCCTGCCAACCACCTGGCGCCAGCTGCAGAAACGCCGGGAGTGTGAGGACCGGCGTCGTCCGCATTGACGAAAGCAACAGCATCCTCACCTCGGGCCGCCCATCCAGTTCTGAAAATCACCCAGCAATTCTCCGGAAACACCCCATGCTGTTCCTGCCATTGCTCAAAGTGCTCCGGTTCCAGCAGAAAGTCCGGATCCGCGGCAGCTTCAGCGGACTTATCGATCACTACCACCGGCCCTACCAGCCGGTGCGGCTCGATCTGGTCCACGGACTTGCCGTCCTTGCCCGAAATCCAGTGCACCGGAGCGTCCAAGTGCGTCCCGGCGTGCTCGCCCACAGTAACGTCGTTCCACGCCCATGCAGGTCCGGCGTCGTCGAAATTACTCACCGGAGACACCGACAATCCCACAGTATTCGCGAACGGCTGCGGGAGATTCAAGATGGGGGTCTCGGAGCTCAGGGGGGTGGTGAGATCGATGATCTCCACCGAACCATCAGAAAGGGCTGCAGTGAGCCCGGCCAACACAGACATTGTTCTCCTATCGGTTGCTTTTGAAAAAGTGAGTTCTACAGAATGAGTCGCAGTGCTGGTGCCGCTTGTTTGGGCCGGTGAGATCGAGAGTCGCGGAGTCCGGTGGACCGTCAAACGCTTGGCTCGAAAGGGCTTTCGCGGATCTTAGGTCAGAACTGGCTTGTCCCAAAGCATGAGTTTCGTGCCGATTCCCCGTTCAAGGGCGTTCTGGTACACAACACTTGCCCACGCTACGTCTTCGACGGGCATCCCGCCGATAGCAAGCAGGATGATTTCTTCGTCAGAGATCCGCCCCGGTTCCCGCCCAGCTGCGATACTTCCAAGGTCCCCGATGGAACTTCGCTCCATCCGGCCAGCCGCGATCAGATCGTTCCAGAAAACGCCCAGGATGCCGACAATGTCGTGCGCAGGTGCGCCAAGTTCTTCTGCGTAGCTTTCGTACATCCGTGAGCTGTCAGCAACGTTGCGTGCTCGATTCAGCACGAACTCAGGGTCCATGTTGATGGTCGCCGGTAGACATATCAGGGCTCCGGGCTTTATCCACTCCTCTTTGACAAAGGTGTAATTCTCCGCACCGGCAGCACTTGAGGTTGCCACACTGACGATGTCGGATTCCCTGACTGCCGCCTCTGCACTGTCCACCACCTCAATTTTGAGGTGCGGGAAACGTTCTGCTGCCCGGTTGACAAACGCCTGCGTTGAGCCTGCGCTGCGACCAAACACCTTGACTACTTCGAGGCTGGGGCGCGCTACCACGAAGGCCTCCAGGGAAGTCGAGTTCATTACCCCGGGGCCGATCATCCCGAGGACCCTCGCATTCTCAACCGCCAGGAGACGTGCACCAACTCCGGGGATTGCTCCGGTGCGGTACGCACTGAGGAGGTTCGCCGACATCACAGCCAACGGCGCACCAGATTCCTTATCGGACAGAGTGAACATGTGAATGGACCTGGGCCAACCTCGCTCCCGGTTTGCGACGTTTGAGCCGTACCATTTGGACCCAATGGCATCGAAGCTCCCACCCAAGTACGCGGGCATCGCCATGAACCTACGATCTGGTCCCGCGAGGGGCATGTTCGGGAACTCGGAAGTCTCGGGGAAATCCAGAAAGACTCCGTGGGAGTTCCGGTTGGCACCGCCCATGATGTAGTCACCGGCGCCAAGGGCGGAAAACATGTCGACCATGGTGTCCACACATGAAGCCATGTCGGTTACGCCCGAAGCCACCATGTCCTGCTCACTGAGGTACAGAAAATCTATGCGTGGATCATTCATGTTTCCTCCATTTGGGATTAAGGCTTGTTATTTTTCATCGCTTGATGAACCATAGCGTAGACGGAGGAACGAAAAGTTTCTACGGTTTAACGGATTTACCCGCATTTTTGTGAGGATACGGAGTTGGGAATGTACGAAGATTTCGATGTAGCGGTGATCGGCCTGGGCTCTGTGGGCTCCATGGCGATGTGGCAACTGAGCACCAATACCGACCTCAGAGTTGTCGGCATAGAGCAATGGGGGGTGGGCCATGCCTATGGCTCCTACGCCGGCGAATCCCGGGTTTTCCGCGCGGCTTACCATGAAGGCTGGCGTTACGTGCCCTTGCTCCTCCGCTCCAGGGAACTTTGGCTGGACCTCGAAAAGAAGACGGGCCGGCACCTGTTCCTGGACGGTGGGATGTTGGCGGTGGATACCCCCGGGCATGCCCCGTATGAAACAACTCTTGAGAGCATTCGTCGATATGACCTCCCGCATCGCTCGTTCAGTACAAGCGAGCTTCGGAAGGCATACCCGCAACACATCGTTTCCGATGGGACGGAGGCAGTTCTTGACCTCCTGGGGGGCGGGATACGATCGGAGGTTGCTGTGCTGGCTGGAGTTCAAGCCGCAGTAGCTGCTGGCGGGACGCTCATCGACGGCGAAGCTGTTCTGGGTATAGAGGAACGTGGGGATTCGATCGTAATTCGACTCGCTACGCGGACTCTCCGTGTCGGGCAGGTAGTTGTGACAACAGGATCATGGGCGGCGCAGTTGCGTCCACAGTTGCGCGATGTCGTAAAAGTCGCCGACATCGCGTTGACGTGGTTCGCGCCAAACGATCCGAGTCGCTACGCACCGGACGTCTTTCCGGCATTCCTTCGTGACCAGGACGGTGTCCACATGTTCGGCGTTCCCACGCTGGATAGCTACAGTGTGAAGGTTGTTTCGCACACCGCAGCCGACACTCAGTACGACTCAGTTGATGATGTTCCGCCGACGGTCAGCAGGGCCGCAATTGAAGAAATCAGCCGCAATGCGACTACGTTCTTCGCGGATCTCTCACCGGAACCGGTTCGTCATAGCATGCACCATGAGAGCGTTACGGTCAGCCGAGTACCCATCGTTGACCTGGACCCGAGCGGACGTATTGTGACGATCGCGGGACTGTCAGGCCATGGCTTCAAATTTGCACCCGCTCTCGGCCAGCTCGCGACCAGCCTGCTGACCGGTGTTGACGATTCGCTGTACACGGCCGACTTCGGCCTTTCAAACCATCCGGACCGGGTTGGAAACGTCGTGTAACGGCAGACCCGGACCCGTGACGGTCTGCCCCAAACTCAACTCCAAAGTCGGCCCACTCGAGCACTTATTTGTCAGATGCGCTGATGGGCCGCCAGTGGTTCCCCAGCAGCGTTCTTTCCGAGAATCAAGGAAGTAGTCGTGAAAAAAAGGAATACCCTAAGGTCTGCCCATGCGGCAGAAATTGCTTCGTTTGCAGCGCTTCGAACCGGTGATCATTGTCCCTTCAGCGGCTGGTGGGCTAGTGATGTGGACTCACTGTCAGCAAGGTTCATTGAAGAGGGAACTATGATGCCTGCACATCGTGGTTCTGCAGTTCGATGGGTATCGGCGAGTCCACAACCGCTCTCCGCAGAAGCGGTATGCAGCTGATCGTGCCGTGGAAACTGCTGACAGTATGAGTGCAGGCGCCGCATTCGATCGCAAGACGCGCGAAGGCGGCGACGGAGCCGATCCTCGCTTCCGATGGTGCATCAGAGGCTGTGGCGGACCTGATGGCAGGCAATAATAAACTTAGCGGTTCGTGGACTGTAATCGACAGTCACCACAACCTGTATGGCCTGGCGCTACCTGCGTCGTGCGGGCCCGCGGCCATCGGCAAACGATTCATCCGCAAAGCAACGCTGTGCGAGTGCTCGTTTTACGAACGTCAAAAGTCCGTTATGTTTGAAGAGTGATCGAGCAAGCGCGCGCTGACGAACAGGCAGATGTCGGGCCCTATGCGTCCGTCCAAAGTACCGTCGAGTGGGTCGACACAGATGCCTCAGGGCACCAGCACAATTCTGCTGTTGTCCGGTGGGTTGAGGCCGCCGAGGCTAGTCTTGTGCGGCAACTCGGTTTGTCTGATTACTTCCCCGTTGCTCCCCGGGTGAAGCAAGTGCTGAACTTTCACGCAAAACTGTGGTTTGGACAGCAGATCACGACGACGGTGTGGATTAAGGAACTTGGCAGATCTTCCCTGACTCTCGGCTTCGAAGTGGATGGCGGTTCCTGTGACCAATCACCTGGTGGCCGAGCCGCAAGCGGCACTGTTACCAGCGTCCATGTGCCGGCGGGTGCCGAGCACTCGGCTCCCTGGCCAGACCGGATGCGCCAGGCTTTATCAAAGACGTCACAGTGAGCCTCGTGTTGTCTAACGGCCGTGAGGCGAGAAATCCCGGTCAAGCCCCTGCAGTCAAACATCAGCAACTCATTGTTACCCTGTACGGCCTCTACTGCCGAGAGCCTGGTTCTGCGCTGCCGGTGGCTGCGCTGGTGGCCTTACTTGGCGATCTGGGCTTTGACCCGCCGGGAGTTCGCTCGGCGGTTTCCAGGCTCAAAGCCAAAGGTGTGCTTCAGAGTACACGCGCGTCCGGGGCGGCTGCCTACGAACTTGGCGGCTCGCTCCAGGCAGTCTTTGCCGACGGCGATCAACGAATCTTTTCAGAACGTCGCGAACCGGCAACCGATGATTGGCTTCTGGCCGTGTTCTCCGTCCCCGAAGCCCAACGTCATTTACGTCATCAGTTGCGCGCGCTGCTTACAGGACTTGGGTTCGGAACGGTATCACCCGGGGTCTGGATTGCGTCTGCCGGCGTGGCTGATCGTGCCCGCCACCTCATTACTGAGCGTGGACTCGCCGAGTTCGTGGAGTTTTTCAGGGGTGATTTTCTGACCAATGGGGACATATCAGCCAAAGTCCCCATCTGGTGGGACCTTGCAAGCATCGACAGCCTGATGGGGGAGTTCCTTGAGTACTACGGTGACGCCGCGCAACTGTGGGGCTCCCGGCTGGAAGGTCTTTCTGGGACCCCCTCCGACGCGGCAGCGGATATAAATCGAGAGGCTTTCCGCTATTACGTTCCCATGCTCACGCTATGGCGCCGCCTACCGTACCGCGATCCGAATCTGCCCTTGCACTACCTGCCAAAAGATTGGAAAGAGCCGGCGGCCCGACGTGCGTTCGTTCGGACGCATGCCCTGCTCTCTCCACTGGCGGCCATACATGCCCGTCAGGTAATTTCGGCGTAGGGGCCTCTGAAACAGCAGCGCAGCCTGCCGGACAGAGGCAGGCTGCGCCGATGCTCTGGCGAACCCCAAAATTTCCGGACACTATCTCCCAGGCATAACTGCAACAGCCTGAATCTCGATCAATGCTTCCTTCTGCCACAAACGGTTGATTCCAATGCCCGCCATCGCCGGATAGTCGGTCCCCGCCATATCACGCCAGATGCGGCCGATTTCTTTTCCGTGAGCCAGATAATCATCCACGTCAGTTAGGAAGAGGGTCACGTTGACCAGGTCCTCAGGCTGGCCGCCCGCCTCCTCCAGCGTGGTAAGCACGTTCGAAAACGCCTGCCTGAACTGCTCAACGATCCCGCCCGGCACAATCTCCATGTCTTGGTCCAACGCGGTTTGGCCAGCGAGATAGACGGTATTCCCGGCTACTACGCCGTGCGAAAATCCCGAAGGCTTCGGCAAAGACGCGGGATTGATGATCTTCCGGGGTGAAACCCTCTGGTCTGCCATAGCTTCTCCTGAGTTTTTGAAATGTGCTCTATTGCACATCTGGGCGATCGTGCTATCTTGATCGTAAGTTACGACCGTCAAAAAGTCGATATATTAGTCTGCAGGAGTATTGATGAGACTCGCTACCCTCCGAAGCACGTGGGGCACCACAGCTGCGGCCGCCGTGGAGGGCGGCTTCCTGCCGCTGGACTTTCCCGATGTAGGGGCGCTCCTGGCGACAAAAGACTGGCGTCGCAAAGTTGATGCTGCGGTGTTGGCTGTGGCTCCAACCTTAATTCCAGCCTCTGAAGCCCACTTCGCTCCGCTGGTTCCGAACGCAGGCAAGGTGATCTGCTGCGGTTTGAACTACGGTGACCACATTCAAGAGATGGGCCGCGACCTACCTGAATTCCCGACCTTGTTCGCCAAATACTCGGACACCCTGGTCGGCGCGAATGACTGCGTTGAAGTACACGGCAGTGGACAGGTTGACTGGGAAGCCGAACTTGCCGTTGTTGTGGGCGCAGATCTCTACAGGGCCGATGAGTCCGAATCCAGATCCGCCATCGCCGGATACACCGTCGCAAATGACATTTCGATGCGCGACTGGCAAAACCGAACGTTGCAGTGGTTCCAGGGCAAGGCATGGGATCGAACCACTCCGGTCGGACCCGTGATGGTAACTGCTGACGAAGCCGGGGAGAGCTTTCAGGTTCGCGGCTACGTAGACGGAGATCTTGTGCAGGACGGCAACACGAGCACTCTGGTCTTCGGGCCAGCCAAACTTTTGTCGTACATCTCCCAGTTCACGTCACTGCGGCCGGGAGATCTGGTCCTGACCGGCACTCCCGGGGGAGTGGGGATGGGCATGAAACCACCGCGCTTCCTTCAGAACGGTGACGTCCTTATCACTGAAATCGACGGAATCGGCCGGCTGGAGAACCAGTTCCGTATCCATGCAGCGGCGACCACCGCAATCTAAGTAACACAACACTTACAGACATCAGGAGAGAGCCATGAGCCAAAGCACGCGTGAATACAGCCTAGATGGAGAAAACTCCATCTACGCCCAGCCGGACGGAAAGGTTGTTCCCGTCGTCACAAGGTCAGGACAAGAGGACACCAATACGGCACAGTCGGGCGACTGTGTCCGCGTGTCCGGCGTCAGCATCCAGCACACGCCAGCGACCAAGATTTGGTTCGGCCAGGTTTCCAACACGCCAGGCTACCGCTCCCTGCCGCACCACCATGGTGAAGCGGAAACAGGGGGCTATGTCCTCCGGGGGCACGGTCGGATCTACTTCGGTGATAGTTTCAGCGAGTTCCTCGACATGAAGGCAGGAGACTGGGTGTTCGTTCCCCCTTTCATGCCGCACGTCGAAGCGAACATGTCCATCACGGAAGAACTGGTGTGGCTGACCGCCCGGACACCGGAAAACCTTGTGGTCAACCTCGAAGACGTACCAGACGAAACCCTCGCTGACTTCCGCCGGGCATAGTCATGATCACGGGAACCCTGACCTCGAAAACGTTCCTTCGGGCCGTCAACCTCGAGCAGGTCGACGCGCAGGTTTTTGACGAAGCCTACGAAGCCACCACTCAGTACGTGCCGTGGCCCAAGGCCTACGGAGGGGACATGGTGGCCCAAGCCGCAGCGGCGATGATGTGTTCAGTAGACGCCGACAGGAACATCCACTCGATGCACAGCTACTTCATGCGTCCTGTGGACGTCGGGTCAGCGGTCCGCTATGAGGTCGAGAGGCTGCGGGACGGGCGTGGATATTCAACCCGCACTGTCCGGGGTTTCCAGAACGGCAAAGCCGTGTACTCGGCGATGGGATCCTTCCACGTACCCGAGTCGGGGCCGGATTTTCAGACGCAGCCCCCGGCCACGGTGGGCCCGGAAGCCCTGCACTCGGCAGCAGAGGTTCTGAACGCTAGAGACGGGAAGGCTGTGGAGTATTGGGGCTCGGGCCGCAGCTTTGACATGCGGCATGTCCCGGGACCTGTCTATGTCGAACTTGAAGGCGGCACCGTTCCTCAACAGGCGATCTGGGTCAAGGCGTTCGATGCCCTTCCCGACGACTCAAATCTCCACCGCACTGCCCTGGCATACGTTTGTGACTACACGATCCTTGAACCGATCCTCAGGGTTAACGGCCTGCATTGGTCCAGCCCAGGGCTGGTCACGGCCAGCCTTGACCACTCCATGTGGTTCCACCGCGATGGCCGTCTCGATGACTGGGTGCTCTATGCCCAGGATGCCGTCTCCAGTCAGCAGAACCGCGGCCTTGCGATGGGCCGCTTCTTTGATCGGCAGGGAGGGCTTCTAGCCACGGTCGCTCAAGAAGGCATGATCCGCGTCGGTGCCTGAAAACAACACTCTCCAGTTTCACCTGATGCACCACTGAAAGGAACGGCCTCAGCATGATGCCATCGGCCCACGTGGACACGTTCACCCGCGATCACCTGCCGCCCGCCGAAACCTGGCCGGCGCTCGAATTCACCCTTCCCGAACTGCATTACTCCGAACGCCTTAACGCCGCTGGAGTGCTGATCGATGACACGATCGCCAACTTCGGTGCCGACCGTCCCGCCCTCCGAGTTCCCGGCGGCGAGTCCTGGAGCTACGGACAGTTGCAGACCCACGCCAACCAAGTGGCGCAGGTCCTCACCCAGGACCTGGGAGTTGTTCCGGGCAACCGTGTTCTGTTGCGTGGGCCCAACAACCCCTGGATCGTCGCTGCCTGGCTGGGGGTATTGAAGGCCGGAGCCGTAGTTGTCACCACAATGCCAATGCTGCGTTCGACGGAGGTATCTGCAGTCATCGGGCTGACGAAACCCGTGGTGGCAATCTCCGACCACCGGTTCGTGGATGAACTTAAGGCTGCAGTCGGTACGGACGTCACTGTCCTGACGTACGGCTCCCAGAACGACGATGACCTGACGGTCCGGTGCGGCCTGAAATCCGGGACGTTCACGGCGGTTGACACCTCCGCGGATGACGTCGCCCTGCTCGGCCCGACTTCCGGAACGACCGGCGCACCGAAAATCACCATGCATTTTCACCGCGACATCCTGGCCAACGCTGACACGTTCGCTCGTCACATCCTCAAGCCGACCGCTGATGACGTGTTCGCCGGATCACCTCCGTTGGCCTTCACATTCGGACTCGGCGGCCTGGTGGTCTTTCCACTGCGATTTGGGGCTTCGGCCTTGCTGACGGAGAGAGCTGGCCCCGTGGAGCTCGCCGAACACGCAGCTGAAGCAGGCGCGTCAGTCCTCTTCACCGCACCCACCGCGTATCGGGCGATTCTCAAGGAAAACCGGGGAGACCTCCTGCAAGGGCTCCGCCTCGCCGTATCCGCCGGAGAGCATCTGACGAAGGAGACCTGGGAGGCAGTACATCAGGCGACCGGCCTTCGTCTGGTCAACGGCATCGGTGCGACCGAGATGCTGCATGTATTCATCTCAGCGGCGGGAGAAGATATCCGTCCAGGGACAACCGGCAAAGCAGTACCGGGCTTCCGGGCGACCATTCTCGATGAAAACGGTAATGAAGTGGGGCCGGGGAACACGGGACGCCTGGCAGTCATAGGCCCCACCGGTTGCCGTTATCTTGATGATCCTCGCCAGCGGAACTATGTGGTTCGGGGGTGGAACGTCACCGGTGACACATTTTCCATGGATGAAGATGGCTACTTCACCTACCAGGCCCGCTCAGACAACATGATCGTGTCCTCCGGGTACAACATCGGTGGCCCTGAAGTAGAAGCTGCCATCGACCAACACCCGGATGTCGTGGAAAACGCCGTCGTCGGCAGAGCCGACGCAGAGCGCGGCACAGTGGTGTGCGCCTTCATAGTCCTGCGTGATGGCGTCACCGGAGACTCCGCGAAACGCAAAGAAATCCAAGATTTCGTCAAGCAAACAATTGCCCCGTACAAGTACCCGCGCGACGTTCGTTTTGTCACTGAACTGCCGCGCAACCCCAGTGGAAAGCTGCAACATTTCAAACTCCGCGAACGCGTCCAGGAAGAGGACTCCGCACTGAACACCAAGGAACTTACAGCTGCCGGTCAAGGCCAGGCTTAGACGGATACGGTCCAAAAAGGAGCAACACCATGAAAATCGCAATTGTCGGAGGCGGTCCCGGAGGCCTCTATTTCGCAGCCCTGATGAAACAACTCGATCCGTCCCATGAAATCGCACTCTGGGAACGGAACGCTGCCAGCGACACATTTGGCTTCGGCGTGGTATTTTCCGATGAGACCCTTGGTGGCATCGGCAACGCCGACCCCGTCGTCGCGGATTACATGAGCCGCCGCTTCGCCCGCTGGTCTGACATTGACATTCACTTCCGCGGCGAAATGATCACCGTCGGCGGCCAAGGGTTCGCGGCCATGAGCCGCAAGGAATTACTGGAACTTCTCCAGCGCCGGTGCATCGAACTCGGAGTCGATGTCCGGTTCAGCACCATGGCACCGGCCATCGAGGAACTCGAGTCCACGTACGATCTGGTACTCGCCGCCGACGGCCTGAACTCCCAAATTCGCGCCAAGTATGCTGACACGTTCGGCCCGGACCTGGACCTGCGCACCAGCAAATACATGTGGCTGGGAACAGACCAGGTGTTCGAAGCCTTCAAGTTCTTCGTGAAGGAAACCGAGTGGGGCGTCATGCAGATCCATGGCTACCCATACTCCGATGAAGGCTCCACTTTCATCGTAGAGATGCACGAGGACGTGTGGCACGCTGCAGGTTTTGACGAGACCGCAGCTGAGTTCTTCCCTCCCGGTGTCTCCGACGAGAAAGCAATTGCGAAGATCCGGGAGATCTTTGCTGAAGAACTAGCTGGCTACGAGGTTCTGTCCAACAACTCCAAGTGGCTCAACTTCAGCACCGTCCGCAATGAAAGCTGGCGCAAGGGCAATGTTGTCCTGCTGGGCGACGCCGCCCACACGGCCCACTTTTCCATCGGGTCAGGGACGAAGCTTGCTATGGAAGACGCCTTGGCCCTCGCCGCATGCCTGCACGAACAACCCAACGTAGAGTCAGCCCTCGAAGCATACGAGGCCGAGCGCCGTCCAGTGGTGGCCTCCACGCAGCGAGCTGCCCAGGCCTCCCTGGAATGGTTCGAACGCATCGGTCAATACAAAGACCAGAACCCCACTCAATTCGCTTTCAACCTCCTGACCCGCAGCCGCCGCATCACGCATGAAAACCTGCGACTGCGCGATCCTCAATTCGCCGAATCGGTGGACCGCAACTTTGCGCGGTCCCAAGGACTCACGGACATCGCCCCGGCCATGTTTCAGCCCTTCAAGGTCGGTGGGCTGGAGCTAAAGAACCGCATCATTGTCTCGCCGATGGATATGTACTCCGCCACGGACGGCGTACCCGGTGATTTCCACAAGGTCCACCTCGGCTCCAAGGCTCTCGGCGGCGCCGGACTGGTCATGACGGAAATGGTCTGCGTCTCCGACGTCGGCCGGATCACCCCCGGCTGCACCGGCCTCTACACCGATGAACAGCGTGACAGCTGGAAGGAAATCGTTGATTTCGTCCATTCACGCTCCACGGCCAAAATAGGTGTGCAGTTGGGACACTCCGGCCGCAAGGGCTCCACCAAGCTCATGTGGGACGGGATCGACCAGCCCCTCGACTCCGGTAACTGGACCGCCGTCGGACCTTCAGCCCTCCCGTACGGTCCCGGCAATCAGACCCCGCTGGAGCTCGACCAGGCCGGTATGGATGCCATACAGGCAGAGTTTGTCAGCGCTGCGATGCGTGCCGAAGAAGCCGGCTTCGACATCCTCGAAGTTCACGCAGCCCATGGCTACCTTCTGTCCTCTTTCCTGTCGCCTGTTTCCAATAAGCGGACCGACGAGTATGGTGGCAGCCTGCAGAACCGGTTGCGCTTCCCGCTTGAAGTTTTCGACGCCGTCCGAGCGGCATGGCCTGCCGACAAGCCCGTGACGGTTCGCATTTCCGCCACGGACTGGATCGACGGCGGCAACACCTCTGATGACTCCGTCCACATCGCAAAAGCATTCGTTGAGCACGGCGCTGCCGGACTCGATATCTCCACCGGTCAGGTAGCAAAGGAAGAGAAGCCCGCCTTCGGACGTAGCTACCAGACGCCGTTCGCGGACCGCATCCGCCAGGAAGTAGCAGCCCCGGCAGGCGTGGCAGTCATAGCAGTAGGCGCCATCTCCAGCTACGACGATGTGAACTCAATCCTCCTCGCAGGCCGTGCCGACCTCATTGCGTTGGGACGCACCCACCTCTACGACCCCCAATGGACCCTCCACGCAGCCGCCGAACAGGACTACCAGGGTCCTGCCGCCGAATGGATTCCACAATTCCGCGCTGGCCGCCGTAAGCCGCCAAGCTCCCGCACTGATGCCGTCCGGCCACGGTTGTCCCTGTTGCGCGAATTGGAAGCCGCTGAAAACCCGCACCTTCGGTGGAAGCCGGCGCTCAGGGATTCCGTACCGGCGACCTAGCCTTCGTCACTTGCCCATCAAATTAAGTACAGTGGTGGCGCTGCACCCACAGTTTCGTTTTGCTGAGGGAAATCAGGAATGGCGGGCACCCGTAGGGTGTCGGCCTTTCCTGATTTCCAGCCTGGCACAGTTAGCCCCAAGCCGTTGTATAGATGATGTCGATGGTTTCATCACGCTCCATTCTCACCTCGGAGGGATGACTCCTGCAGCTTTCGGCACCCGTTACGAAGCGACAGTCCAGCAACGGCACCGATCGTCAATAACTCAAGGTGCCATTAGGCAGGCATCAGTGGTGAAACGGAGGATGGCAGAGAAATGCTGACATCTGGCTGCATCGCCTCGCATACGATTGCAGCTCCAGCGGCGGAAGCGCAGGGTTTCCTGGTTTACTTTTCCGCCCTTTCTTGAAAGCCGATAATGGACCTTACGTAAAGTAAAAGTAATCCAAGCGCATTTGATCCAAAAAATACTTTGTCTGCGCCAATGCTTTGCGGCTTCACGTGCTGCGTGCTTCGAACTGGCCACAACACAACGGCGCCCGGCCTCCGTTAAGGTAGCCGGGCGCCGTCAGTGGAACCGGTAGGAACTGCCTAGAATCAGCTGTCCTCGGCCACTACGGCGGTCCGCCGGCGGCGGATGACCACCAGCAGTCCGCCGAGCAGCGCCAGCAGGAGGCCCACCCCGGCCAGCGTCAGGGTGGCCCCAGTGGTTGCCAGGTTGCCGGTCAGGTTGGCATCGCTGGTGCCATTGCCCGCGTTGCCGCCGTCGGACCCGCCATTGCCTGCGCCTGGAACAACCGTGCCGTCGCCCGGCACAACCGTCCCGTCGCCCGGAACAACGGTGCCGCCGTCGCCTGACCCGTTGCCGCCGTCGGGAATGTCCGCGGCCAGGATGGCGCGGCCCAGCGGCGCCGGTTCAACCACGGGGTGCGCTTCGAAGTACTGGACCGTGGCAACCAGGTCGCTCTGCCCCGTGTCCGTGACGCGCCCGCCCTGGGCGAAGGTGGTGAAGTTGTCGCCGCCGGCGGCCAGGAAGGAGTTGGTCACCACGCGGAAGACGTCCCCGTCCGCCACGGCCTTACCGGCGAACTCCATGGAGACCACGTGGCTGCCGCGCGCTGCCGCGGGGTCATAGACGTAGCTCAGCCCGTCGGAAATACCCAGGTGCAGCTTGGGCCGGGACGAGCCGTCCGGCTGCCACTGCTCTTCCAGGATGGCTTTGAGCTGGGCCCCGGTCAGGTCCAGCGTCACCAGCGTGTTGCCGAACGGCTGCACCGCCGCGACGTCCTTGTAGGTCAGCACGCCGTTGGTGCCGTAGAGCAGGTCTGCGCGGAGCCCGCCCGGGTTCATGATGGCGATCTGGGCCGCCTCGCCGGCGAATGACTCGTTGGACGTGGCCCAAAGCTGGATGTCCGCTGCCAGGTTGCCCAGCGATGATTCCACGCCGCGGTCAGAGCCGTTGGTGCCGCCGCGGAGGATGTCCGCGGTAATGGAACCGACTTCGACGGCCCCGGCCACCTCCGCCTGCGCTGCCGCCTTGGCCACGGTCTCCGCCACGGTGGCGAGGGGTTCGAACGCCCCGACGATCTGGGCGTCATCCCCTTCGCCGACGGTGGTGGTCAGGGACAACAGTCCGCCGGCCAGGGAGACGATGTCCTTGGTCGTCGGATCCACTTCGATGGTCAGCTGGTCCAGGGTGGTGCCGTACTGGTGTGCCTGCAGGACCGGGCGCTCGAGTCCGGCGCCGCCCTGGACGGGGAAGGAACAGGCGTAGGACTGGTGCGTGTGCCCGGACAGGATCGCATCGATGTTGGGGGAGGAGTCCCGGACGAGCTCGCCGTAGGTGGTGTCCTCGGCTGCGATGGCTGCGCAGTCACTGCCTGCTGACCCGTCGTGGGCCAGCAGCACAATCACGTCGGCCTCGCCGTTTGCCGCGTCGCCGTCCGAGAGGTTGCGGGCCACGCGGTTTGCGGCGGCTGTCTGGTTCCCGAACTCGATGCTTTCGATGCCGTCCGGTGAGACCAGCGCGGCGGTCTGCTCGGTCACGGTTCCGATGAAGGCGACCTGCACACCATCAACCTCCCGGATCGCGTACTCCTTCAGCGCCGGCGTTTCGGTGCCCTTGAGGTAGACGTTGGCGCCCAGCGCGAAGTCGGCGGCTTCCGCGCCCGCTGCGGGGTCGCCCGCGGCTGCGGCGTAGCGGGGGATAACGCGGTCGGTGAGGTCGGCGAAGCCGGCATCGAATTCATGGTTTCCGACGGCGGACACGTCCAGCCCGGCCTGGGCCAGCGCATCGATGGTGGGGTTGTCCTGCTGGGAGAAGGAGGTGAATGTTGACGCGCCGATGTTGTCGCCGGCTGAAACGAACAGCGTGTTCGGGTTTTTGTCCTTCAATGCCGTGACGGCACCGCCCAGGACGGCGGCGCCTGCTTCGGCTCCGTTTGCTTCGATGCGGCCGTGGAAATCGTTGATGCCCAGGACCTGGATGGTGGTGGTGTCCTTCGGCTCCCCAACCCCCAGCCCGTCGATGCCGAACAGGGTGGTGGTCCCGGAGACCTCGTTCCCGACGGCGAGCATCGGCTTACCGGTGGGGGAGTCCCCGGCGGGGATGAAGGCCAGGCCTTCGGGACCCAGGTCGCCCGCGGCACCAAGCGTGTCCACGCCGTCGTCCTCGACCGAGACGGCGAAATCACGGTTGTTCACGTACGTCACGAACGTGCTGTCCTCGGGGGTGGAGATGTCGTAGACGGCGACGCCGCCCACGCGTTCGAAGCCGACAAACGCGTAGGTCCGGCCGCCCACCTCGCCGATCGCCAGGTTCTCCGGTTCGGGTCCCTTGTCGTCCGAGCGCCCTTCAAGGTTCGATTCGGAGTGGTTTGAGTTGAAGAACTCCGGGTTGGCGGCGTGGCTGATCCGCTCGAAGTCGTCGCCGGAGTCGAAAACCTGCCGCCCGTCGGTGGTCCAGATGGAGAAGGAGCGGGAGCCGAACGAATACAGTTCCCCGTAGCAGTCACCGGCGGCACCCAGGCCGGTGGCGGTGGTGACGGTGAGCCGGCCCAGGTCGCCGTCAGCGGTCAGGTCAGCCAGCGGGCTGTCTGCGCAGATTGGTGCCAGGCCGTCCTTGCCGAGGTCCTTGACCCGGGCGCCTTCCACGTAGTCGCCCCATTCGCGGGCATCGCCCTCGTTGGCAGTCACTAGGTAGGTGGCGCCGCCGGCGGTGTAGGCGTTGATCCCGTCGGGCATGTACATGCCGTTGAGGCCCTCGAAAGTGCGGATGTTGAACGCCGGGGCGTCTTCGGGGTCGCGGTCCGAGGCGTCGAGTCCCTGGCCCGCGAGGCCGTGGTCCTTGAAGCCAAGCGGCCAGACGTCCTCCACCGTTGCCGTGGCCAGGTCCACCACGGCCACAGCGTTGGCTTCCTGCAGCGCGGCGTAGGCTTTGCCGCCGTCGATCGCGATGTACTCGGGTTCGAGGTTGCGGGATACCGGGTGGTCGGCGCCGTGCGGGGTGGGGCCGAAGACGCGGACGTCCGCCGGCAGGGTTTTCGTCCCGCCGGCCTCGAAGGGGTGGAAAGTGGCGGTGCGGACAGCGGACTGGGCGGGTGCCGCCAGGCCGGTGGGAAGGTCGACGACGGAGACCGAACCTTCGGGGTCCACCGTGAAGTCGTCCGAGGGTTCGCCCTCATTGGCGACGACGGCGCGGCTGCCGTCCTTGGCGATGGTGACCATGTCCGGAAGGGCTCCCACAGGGACCCGTCCGAGGGCGACGGGGGCGTCGGCGGTGGCGTCGAAGAAGAGCAGGGAGCCGGCGTCGGTCTTGGTGGGTGCCTCCAGGGCTATGGCGCCCAGGCCGTCCGCGCGGATGGCGACGGAATTGGCCACCCCGCCGCCGGCGTCGCCGATCGAGAAGAGCTTTTTGGGGGCGGCCGGGTCCGCGATGTCCAGGACATCCACGACGGCGGCCTGCGCGTTGACCACAAACAGCCGCTGGGTGGCCGCGTGGTAGGCCACGATTTCCGCCGCGGACTCATCGAACTGGCCGGTTTCATAGGACCCGAGGGCCGTCAGCGAAAGGGCTGAGCCGGCGGCCGGGTACGTGATGGGCGAGGGGACGACGGCGGCCGAGGCCCCCGGTGCCACGACGCAGGATGCTGCGAACAAGAGCGCTGCAGAGGCCACCACGGCGCGGGCAAGCCCGCGTGGTGCGCGTCTGGATATCGGCATGGGTTCTCCCAGGAAAGGACGAGTGATACGTCCTGTCTAACCACGCCAGGCGACCGGAGGGTGAACGGCGGGTGTCCGGGGCCCCGGACGGTGCAGGTCCGGGTGCCGGTGGCGGCCGGGGAGAAAGCAGGAAAGGGAGGGCACCCAGGGTGCACTCCCTTTCCTGCGCTGACCCATCAGTACGGCCGGTCAGCAGTGGTATGTCCGTGCCTTAGTTGCTGAGGTAGCCGTTCGGATCGAGGACGTATTTGGTGGCGGCGCCGGCATCGAATTCGGCGTAGCCCCGCGGTGCGTCCTCAAGCGGGATCGAGGTGGCGTTGACGGCCTTGGCGATCTGGATCCGGTCGTGCAGGATGGCCATCATCAGCTGGCGGTTGTACTTCATCACGGGGCACTGGCCGGTGGTGAAGGACAGCGATTTGGCCCAGCCGGTGCCCAGGGACAGCGACAGGGAGCCCTTCCGGGCCGCCTCGTCCGAGGCGCCGGGGTCCCCGGTGACGTAGAGGCCGGGAATGCCCACGGACCCGCCGGCTGCGGTGAGGTCCATCAGCGAGTTCAGGACGGTGGCCGGTGCTTCGGCGGCGCCGTGGCCGTGGCCGCGGGCCTCGAAGCCGACGGCATCGATGCCGGAATCGACTTCCCGGACGCCCAGCAGCTGCTCGATTTGGTCGGCCGGGTCGCCGTCGGCAACGTTGACGGTTTCGCAGCCAAAGGAGCGGGCCTGGGCCAGGCGGTCCTCATTGAGGTCACCCACGATCACCACTGCGGCACCGAGGAGCTGGGCGCTCGCTGCCGCGGCAAGGCCTACGGGTCCGGCGCCGGCGACGTAAACGGTGGAGCCGACGCCGACCCCGGCGGTGACGGCGCCGTGGAAGCCGGTGGGCAGGATGTCGGAGAGCATGGTCAGGTCCATGATTTTTTCCAGGGCCTGGTCCCGGTCCGGGAACCGCAGCAGGTTCCAGTCGGCGTAGGGAACCAGAACGTATTCGGCCTGGCCGCCCACCCAGCCGCCCATGTCCACGTAGCCGTACGCGGAGCCGGGGCGGTCCGGGTTCACGTTCAGGCAGATCCCGGTTTTGCCTTCTTTACAGTTCCGGCAGCGGCCGCAGGAGATGTTGAAGGGGACCGAAACGATGTCGCCCACCTTGATGAACTCAACGTCGGGCCCGGTTTCGATGACCTCGCCCGTGATCTCGTGGCCAAGCACCAGGCCGGCGGGGGCCGTAGTGCGGCCGCGGACCATGTGCTGGTCCGACCCGCAGATGTTGGTGCTTACGGTGCGCAGGATGACCCCGTGCGGGACCTTGCGGCCCACATTGACGGGATTGACGCCGGGCCCGGCCTGCAGTTCAAAGGTGGGGTACGGGGTATCGATGATTTCAACGATTCCCGGTGCCTTGTACGCAACGGCTTTGTTACCTGTCATTGAATGGCTCCTATGGTTGGCGGTCTGTGGTTCAGGTGTGCAGCGGGGAACGGCTAGGCATCGATCACCATGTCGGTCTGCGCGGTGGAGCAGCAGGGGAGGAACTTGCCGGCGTCGATTTCGCGGGCCCGGATGCCGCCCTGGTGGTTCATTTCCACTTCCCCTGAAAGTTTGACCACCTTGCAGGAGCCGCACATGCCTTCCTTGCAGTTCGCGCCGATCCTGACGCCGGCGCGCTGGGCCACCCCCAGGATGTGCTCGGTGGGGTCGATCCGGACGTTGATGCCGGTGCGCATGAAGGAAAGGGTGAGGCTGCCGGTTCCCACGGTGTCGAAGCTTGAGGCGTCAGGTGACGCGGCCTGCGGCTCCTGGCTGGCGCCGCCGTCGTTCGTCGAGGCCCCGTCCGGGTCCACGGTTTCCAGCTGCAGCCCCGTGGCCTCCAGGGTGCCATCGGCGTCGTAGCCGGGTTCGTAGAGTCCGAATGCCGCGGGCTGGCCCTCGTAGTAGACCTCGGCGGAATCGGCGATTTCCTCCGCGATTTCCTCCGCGATGTCCGCCGCCAGCGCGAGCTCCGCCTGGTATTCGAGGAGGGTCTGGCGATCCCCCGTGAAGAATTCCATGTAGATGGAGGTGTCATCCACGCCCACCTTGCCCAGGAGCTCGGTGGCCGTGTTCAGGTAACCCTCGGGACCGCAGGCGTAGACCTGCCGGCCGTTGGCGTCGGGTGCCACCTCGTCGAGCATTGCCGCTGTCAGCCGTCCGCTGAGCCCTTCCCAGCCCTCCGGCTTGTTGCGGTCGCCCAGCGAGTAGAAGATCTTGACGCGGGAGTCCACGGAGGCGATGTAGGCCAGCTCCCGGTGGAAGGCAAAGCCGCCGGCCTCCGCGCCGTGGTACAGCACCACAACGTCGGCATGTCCGGGCAGCGAATGGATGGTCCGCAGCATCGACATGATGGGCGTGATGCCTGCGCCGGCGGCGAGCAGCAGGTACCTGGCCCGCCGGTCGGCGTCGGGCAGGTGGAAGGCGCCAACGGGTCCCAGCATGTCCAGGACGGTGCCGGGTTTGACGTTTTCGTGCACCCACGGTGAAACCAGCCCGGTGGGGTCGGCTTTGACGGTGATGTTGAAGGTCCACGGTTCCGTGGGCGAACTGGACAGCGAGTAGCTGCGGTCCACCGGGTCCTGGTCCGCACCGTTCACGGGGAAGGCGATGTTCACGTACTGGCCCGCGCGGAACGCCAGGGGCGCACCGTCGCAGCGGCGGAACACGAAGGTCATCATGCCGCCCGCCTCGGGAACGGTCTCGACGCATTCGGCCATGAACTCCTGGGGATGCCACGGGCCCAGGGCGCGGGCGGCTCCAGCGGGTCCGTCGGTGGTACCCATCACCCTGTTCCACGGCATTTCAAGACCGCGAATACGCTGTGGTTCCTGAATGGCCGCCTCAGGGAGGAGCTCAATCATGCCAAGTGCTCCTGAACACGCTGCACGTACCAGTTGATGAATGCCTCGACCTGGTATTCGCTCTTCATGTACGGGCCGGGCTGGTAGGCGGGGCTGCCGGCACCCTTCTGGCACAGTTCCACAAACGCCTTATCCTGCAGGTTGGTCTGCTCCCAGGTGTAGGTCAGTTTCGCCAGGTCGTAGTCGACGCCCTCCACGGCGTCGTCAGCCACGAGCCAGGTGGTGCGCACCAGCGTCTGGTGCTCGTTGACCGGGAAGACACCGAACGTGATGACATGGTCACTCTGGAAGTGGAACCAGCTGTTGGGCTGCAGGTGCATCGAGCAGCGGCCCAGGCGGAAGTCCCGGAGGTCGCCCAGCAGCTTCTTGGAGAGCCGGCGGCCGTCGGGCGAGAAGGACTCACCTTCGCCGTCGAGCGATTCCCGGGAGATGCGGATTCCCGCGATGCGGGTATCGAGTTCCTCGACGACCTCGTAGGGCAGGCCGTACCGGCGGCAACGCTCCTCCAGGGAGGACTGGGCTTCCTTGTTGCGGTCCCAGACTTCCTCGAGGTGCGTCGGGATCAGGCCTTCGGTCAGGCCCCAGGTGGGGAAGAGGGAGCAGGCGAGTTCCGGGTGGCCGTCACAGTGGTAGCACTCACGGTTGTTCTCCATGACGAGCTTCCAGTTGCCCTCTTCGATGATGTTCTGCTGGTAGGCGATTTTCGTCTTCGCCAGATCGTGGGGCGCGAGGTAGGGCTCGAAGATTTTCCCGGTTTCGTCGAAATCAGTCGGGGGTTCATCGGCGATGCAGACGAAGATGAGTCCCGCGAACTCGCGGCTGTGGGCGCGTTTGAGGCCGAAGCAGCCCTTGTCGAACTTCGTTTCGCCAGGTGCGGAGGCGTGGATCAGGTCTCCGCTGGGGGCGTAGGTCCAGGAGTGGTAGCCGCACACCAGGTTCCCCGTGGTGCCGGCGGGTTCGGTCAGGACGCGGGCGCCGCGGTGGCGGCACACGTTGTGCAGCACGTTCACGCCGCCGTCGTCGTTGCGGAGCACGATCAGCGAGTAGGGGCCGTAGTCGACGGTGACGTAGTCGCCCGGCTCCGGCAGCTCGGCGACGCTGGCTGCAAAGATCCAGTGCTGGCCGAAAATGGCCTGCATGTCGATGTTGAAAATCGTCGGGTCTGTGTAGAACGGGGCGTCGAGGGAGTATCCCGTGCGCCGGAACTCGAACAACTCGGTGATCTCCGCCAGCTGCGCTGCAGGCAAGGACGATGCGAGTTTTCCGCGGGAATTGAGGGGCAGGCTCACAGGAGCAGTCATGTGTTTCCTCCGGGGAAGGCTGGGTAAAGGTGCGGTTTGTGAGAGCCGCGGGGTGGATGGCGCCAACCGGCGTTTTCAAAAGCGTGTAATCACGAGATTAGGGATCATCGACCTGCTACAAAAGCGCAAGATTCTGGAGGGGACCGTGCACAATGGGTGCATGATCGATCCAAGGCTCATCACCCTTCGTGTGTTCGCCCGCTGCGGCACCGTAGGGGCAACCGCGGAGCTCACGGGCTACTCGCCTTCTGCCGTGTCCGCGCAATTGCGGGAGCTCCAGCGGGTGCTTGGCATGCAGCTGCTGACGAAGGACGGCAGGGGGGTGCGGCTGACCGCCACGGGCCGCTATCTGGTGGCGGGATCCGACGCAATCATTGCGGAATGGGAGGCTTTGCGGGCTGCCGCCATGGAGGCCGGCGACCAGATACCAAGTCGTTTTGGACTCGGCGGATTCTCGACGGCGGCAGCCCAGTTGCTTGCGCCGCTGGCCGCCACGCTGCGCTCCACCCGCCCCCTGCTGGAGGTGCAGGTCCTCGAGGCCAACCCGTCCCGGTGCTTCGATTTGCTGGTTGCGGAGCGGATCGATCTGGCCGTCATAGTGGCGATGCAGGCCGACACATACGGTGAGGACGATCCGCGTTTCGAGCAGACCGTCCTGCTCGACGATCCGCTGGACGTGATCGTCCCTTCCACCCATCCGTTGGCGTCGCGGGAAACGGTGACGCTCGAAGAACTCGCGTCCGAGCCGTGGATCACCGAGGCCGTAGGTTCCACGTACCACGCCCTGTTTACCGCGGCATTCACTGCGGTGGGGGTGACCCCACGGATTGCCCATGAGGCCGTGGAATGGGAAACCCAGATCGCTTTTGTGGGCGCGGGCCTGGGTGTGGGGCTGCTCCCGCGGCTGGCACCCCTGCGCAATGCAGAAAACGTGACCCGGCTGCGGATTACCGGCAAGGGGAAACCCGTACGCCGTATCATCGCCGCGGTCCGCAAGGGCAGCATCGCCTCGCCCCTGATCCAGGAGTCCCTCGGAATCCTCCAGGTCACAGCCAACCGGATCCTCACCGCCCGGCCGGAAGACGAAAACTAGGCCCTGGTCAGCCGTGCCGATTTGAGGGCACGGCTGAGCGGTCCAGGGCTGGAGTGCCCTGGACCGCTCAGTGGAGAACTCTTCTTAAGGCTGACGGGAAAAGCGGGAACCGAGATCGCTGTCGACGTACGAGCCGGGACGGGTCCCGAAGGTGTGCTGGCAGTTGCAGCCGCCATCGAGCTGTAGGCGGACGGTCACGGGAGTTGCGGACTCCAACCGGACATCGACGAAGTCTTTTCCGTCGGTGCTGACCCGGAGAACCTGTTCCGGGACGTTGAGCTGGGACATGGGGTTTGCCTTTGCTGGGGATGGGGAGGGTTGGCCCAGGCGGCACGGGCCGGGGGAAGCCGTGTGCCGCCTGGGGTGTTACTGGTTGTTTTGCTGCCCGGTTCCGGACTGGGTGCCCACTGCAGGGATGCTCCCCGTGGGAGTTCCGCCCTGGCAGTCAGTCTCGGGGCAGTTTTCGCCGCATTCGTGGCGGGTGACGAGGTCGAATTGGATGCCGCGGTGTTGTTCGACGCCGGTGCGGATGGCG
>NZ_LMOL01000035.1 GCF_001424565.1 Arthrobacter sp. Leaf141 | reverse complement strand
GCGAGTCGTGGGTGGTCCTGATTCAAGCCGTCACACCGGTCCTGAATCAAACTGCCATATTCAGTGCGCAATGAGCCTCTTCCAAAGAAGGTGCTGCGAATCTTAATTCTGTGTGGATACGGAATTTGGGGAGTGAGACGTGACGAAGCTTCTGAATGTAGTTGACGACCGCAAAACCTCATGGGTTTACCTAGTGCCCGTGGGAGTCATACTTCTTGTCTTCTTCGGCGTACTCCAGGGACCAAACGGCGACTCCAAGCTGCAAGCTGCGCTCTTGCTGGGGCTTGCGGCCTTAGCCATGGGTATCTGCTGGATGTGGGCCAGCACGTTGTCCAAGGCGGAGTTATCTTTAGTCGACTACATCAAAGGGACCACAACATCCAGGACAATGCTGTGGTACTGGATGGTTTTCGGCGCTGCTTCCTTGGTCGCCGATGTTCTTGACGTCGGAACCCAGATGTTTGCATCCCTGTGGGAGTCCTCGCTTCTGACATTTGGGGGAGTCGGATCAATCCTGCTAACGGCAGTGCCCGCATATAAGGAGTTTCGAGAGGCTCAAGCTGCCGCAATGGCTACTCGAAGCGAAGGATGAACAACCTGCCCGTGGGAGAAATGGAGTTGCCGTCGAGCATTCTGTTGTCCACACCATCACCATTTGACTGTCGCGCGACGGGCTCAACTTTCACAGTTAAAGCGGCTGGAGAAATGATTCGAGTCTAAAACGGGATGGTCGGCTGTGTTAGCGGCGTCTTTCTTGACTCGTCGGGTTCCAAGGCTAGAGCCAGTGAGCCAGAAACAGTTTGGGGCGTCTTTAGGTTTCCACTTGGTATGGGGCAAGATCATCTTGGGGGAACTACGCAAGTTGATCTGTACGGCTGCGCGATGAACCCGCAGATTCTGTTTCAACGACGACGATAGGTCCCTTCGTGAGTGTTCCCGCTGGCTGGTACAACGACCCTCAAGACCCTGCCCTTGTACGCTACTGGGACGGTGGTCATTGGACGGCTCACATCCAGCCGAGCCAGCCTCTGGCGGCTCAGCCGCCGCATATTCCCCAAATGTCAGCTCAGCCGCAGCAGCACTTGCAGAAGATGCAGAACGAGAAGAGGGGCCGGGCCGGGTCAGTCCCCAAGGTGGGGTTTTTCGGTGCGAAGAAGACCGCCGAGACTGCGTTGGCCGACGTCGAGCGGCTGCAGAGGATCTTGGACGAACGCGGACTGCTCGAATTCGACCAGATCGAGGCCAGCCGGGACGAGCTGCGCCGTATAGCGGAGAAAGAGCGGCAGGAGTGGGCGGCCGAAAGCCAGCGCCTGCAGGGACAGTTGCAGCACCTGCGCGCCGAACTTGCTCAGGCAGAAGGCCAGCTGGTGAGTTCCCGCGCTTCGGCCGCTTTACAGGAGATTGGGGTCTTCGACTTCGAACATCCAGCTGAGCACTCAGCGCATCTGGCTGCGAGGCTGGACGCCCTCCGTGCACAGTACAAAGAGATGGCCCGAGCCAAGCAGGCCATTCATGCTGCCACTAACTTCACGTTCAACAACTCCACAAAGCAGGGCGAGAAGTTTGTGAACCAGATGTCCACCATCATGCTGCGCGCTTACAACGCCGAAGCCGAAAACTGCGTAAAAACCGTAAAGGCCGGCAATCTGGCCACCGCAACCTCCCGCCTTACGAAAGCCAAAGAGCAGATCGAACGCCAAGGCACCATGATCAACCTGCGCATCGATGAGCAGTACCATCACCTGCGCCTCCAGGAAATGGTTCTCGCCGCCGAACACCTCCAGGCCCTGGCAGCGGAAAAAGAAATGGAGCGAGCCCGCCGCGAAGACCTGCGCGAGCAAAAGAAGGCCGAAGCCGAGCTGGCCGCTGCCAGGCAGAAGCTTGCCAAAGAACGTGCCATGCACCAGGCAACACTTGATGCACTCATCGCCAACGGTGACCTCGAAGGCGCTGAACGCATGCGATCGAAAATTGCTGAAGACGAACTCGCTCTGGCAGATGTCGAACGGCGCGCAGCGAACATCCGCGCCGGCTACGTGTACGTTATTTCCAACATCGGCGCCTTCGGGGAGAACATGGTCAAGATCGGCATGACCCGGCGCCTGGAACCCATGGACCGGGTCAACGAACTCGGCGACGCCTCCGTGCCATTCCGCTTTGACGTACACGCGCTCTTCTACTCCGATGACGCAGTTGCCACAGAAGCCATGCTGCACAGGACGTTCGGCGAGCAACGCGTCAACAAAGTCAACCTTCGCCGCGAATTCTTCCGCGTCACCCCGCACGAAGTCCTCGAAGTACTCAAGGAACACCACGTCGAGCTCGTCGAATTCACCGAACTGCCGGCAGCTGAGGAATTCCGCCTCAGCTCACCCGAGGCCGAAGCTATGCCCGTATGACTCTCGAAGGCCTATAGTGGCGCTGAGGGTCGAATGAGCGGCATCACTTTCTCCAGCCAGTGGGATGAGGATGCGAGCCTCCATTACATATCAACGCAGGAGCTCGGACTGCCACAGGCATCCGTCTTGGACGACACCGAAGCAACAGCGCTACTTACCAAGTGGCATCGTGGTTGGCTTGCTCTCGGTGCTCCGGAAAACGTTCCGCTGTCAAGCCTTAACGCGAGCATTCAGGGCGTCTTGAGGAAGGATGTCCTGGATTTCTATCTGACGCAGCCACAGGGAACTTTTGAGGACCAACCCTCATCCTGGGGCGCTCAAGGGCCGCTAGCTGTCGAGCTAAGTGACGGCAGAACTGTGCTCGTCGACGGCAATCACCGCTGGGCTGCAGCCAAGATCCGACTCGAACCCTCGTTCCTTGTACAGATACTACGAGGGAAAGCAAGCTCCTAACGCAGATTTTCGCTGCGCCGAACGGGGCATTCCCTTTGCCATTTTCGAAAACCGATAATGGCGATTCCGTAAAACTGGGGGAGATTTGAACAATTGCCATCTATGCCAGACTTACCAGACGCCTTTCCTTGTCCATACGAGACTTGACACTAGGAACCACCCCGTTATCGGCATTTGCAGGTCCCGATTAGACAGCGTCTGCAGCCAGGAGTAAGTCCTCGATGACTCCATCACGAGCGCCGGCACGTACCCGGAGGGTGGCGCGGTAGCTGGGCCGATAATCATCGCCCGTTTTGGGCTCAGAATCATCCCATTCGTAGAGTACGCATCGGAGAGTGTTCGTCAGGCGTCCGATCAGGGCTGCAAGGGGGAATGGGCAGCGCAAAAGGAGGTGGATTTCGGCGTTTCCATTCTTGTTCGAGAGCTCCCTGATGTGAGCGGTGACTTCTGCTGCAATACGGCCGGCAGTTGCCGGATCGAGAAGTTCACCGGTGGTGCTCGTGAGATGGATCCACGATTTTAGGGTTCCATCGTGGTCTTCAATGAATTTCTCGAATGCTGTGTCGCTTCTTTGGTTCAAGAGATCGACATACGCTGCAACGGCTGGCCGTCCGGGTTTGCTTGCCGATGTATTCGTGGCGGCATCGCTGATATTCACAAGTGGGGTGGTGCTGAATTGGGCTTCGCCATCACTGGCCCAAATATTCCCCTGCTGATCGAAGACTTCCATATGGCCGATGCGGGACGAAGGCAGCGCTGCGCCGATGGCGAAAGCAACCGATAGATGGCCGCCGCCCTGAACTCGTACACGACGGGCGCCAGTTCGGGTGACCCCGTCGGGGAGAAACGCGATCGTGTCTTTCAGGTCAATTAGACCTTCGCGGCTGGGAAGACGCTCGTGATCAGATGGCCGGACACGGATATCCAACTGGCTTCCTGTGCGGTCATACACCTGGGCGGCATTGCGGGTCTGGAGTGACAGGCTGAAAGTTCCGTCGTTCAGGGCAACGACTTCCCGGTGGTTGGCCAGGCGGTGCCACAGCATCTTTTGAACCACAGTCCGTAGCCCGTCGCGGTCCGTGGGGTGCTGGTCGACACCACTCAGGGTCTCTTCGGCCATGCCGAGCAATCGCTCGGGTGCCGAGTAGTCGATTTTCCCGGGTTCTCGTTCCACGGCATTGGCAATGCCCAAGGCGAAGCTCGGATTTGCTTTATGCGAGTCGAACAGCAGGGGCGCTTCGACGCGTTTGACGACCTTGCTTTTTGATACCTCGAGTGTTGTGACTAGCACACCTCCGGAGATACCGTCTCCGATTGCTTGCCTTAGGCGTTCTTCCGTGTCCCCAGGAGGGAGGTCATCTTTATCCCGCCAAACGGGTATCCCCCCAGCCCGCAATAGCCAAGCCAGTTGCGCGCAGATTTCCGTTCCATCTGATTGCCTGTATGAAATGAAGATGGGGTCTGCCTGGTCATGAGTGGCAATGATGTCGGTCAAGTTACTTCCTATCGTTCGGCTATGGACTTGCGCGGGTGGCCTACGTGATCATCAGCGACGGCCACTGGTACGGGAAGGGCAGTTTCCTGGTCGACAACCCAAGCAGCTGCTGTGATTTCGCCCGTTGGAGTAAGCACGACGATGATGGTCAGGAATCGTTTGAAGCTGAGCTCGGGATCATGCAGGTGCCGCGCGTAGGCTTCCAGGTCATAGTTGCTCGGGGTGAGATCGCCTGATGGGTGCGTGTGCCATTCACCAATCCATTGGCTTTGGTCCTCTGTCCATGCCAGCTCGGCAACCTGTTGGGCATGGGTCAAGTCGCGAAGGAAGCGGTTGGATTCACGACGGGCTTTCGGGCCCGGGCCACCAGCGTGACGGATGACGACCTCCTGACCATCGTCCGTGCCGAGCAGAATACCTCCGGTTTCCAACCCGTCGCAGGATCGGATGGCCTCCTCCCCGATCAGGGCCAGCGCCTCTGGGAGGATCCAAATGTCGGGCCGTCGAACCGAGTTACTCAAGCCGCACCACAGGATGGGCAGTTCTCCCTAGGCTCCGGGATGGACGCCCAGCTGATCCCAGCCGCGGCTTTGGCGTCGAACGGTGGAGCGAGGTCGCCGCCAGGCCTTAGACCGATTACAGCGTGTTCGCCAGGGAGGGACTGAGTGTGGTCTCCATACAGAGACTCAAGCAACGTTGCCACGGCCGCTTTGGCTGCAAGCGTGCCTATAAGGCGCAAATCGGGAGGCACAGCGGTCATAGGCTGGTGCACCCGACCCGTGCCATAGTCCAGTTCTTGATCGGCTTCAGCGTCCATGGCACCAGAGGCATCGAGGTGCGCTCTGAAGCACAGAAGACATCCAAACCGGGGCGTAGGACGAAGTCGCAGTAGTTCGCCGATGGACCCGTTGTCGAGGACGCATGCCAGGATGGCCGGCTTACCAGCCCGGCGGGCGAGGTGGCTGACTACCCGGCGAGGAGCTATCCCATCGGCAGCACAAATCACCAGATCTACGTTCTCCATCAACGGGCGCGCTAAATGAGCCTGGGTGACGATGTCAATGGGAAGTGCTTCTACGTTGTGCAACGGCCATTGGGACTTCAGATGGTCTTTTAGGGCGTGAACTTTGCGTCTACCGACGCTTTCGGGCCCCAGGGTGTGTCGGAGCATGTTGTGCCACAGGAATCGATCAGGATCGATGAGGAGGACACGGCCTACCCCGTAGCTTGCCAGGGCCTCCGCGGTTGCGCTGCCAATGCTGCCACACCCAACTACGATGACGGAGGTGGCCGCCAGCTGCTCAATCGGCCATTGACCGGCAAGCTGCAGTAGACCAACAATTTTCGGCTCAACTTCTATGCGAATGGGACTGACACCGCTCCGTTCCACGTTCCACCCTGCGAATTCGTGAACCCCTGCCTGGAGGGTCTCAGGGGAAAGATCCGGATCATGGGTGATTAGCAGGCCGGAATGATTGCCAGGATCGGAAACGTTCGGAACCATGTCCCTAAACGCGTCGTAGTCCAGTGTCCGGCCCGTCCGACTGATGACGTACCGGTGGAGAACGTTGATTTCGCTCTGCGGTTTCCGCATCCACTGTCCAGTGCAGCGTTCACCATCCCACTTCAGCGCTCGATACTCGGACGGGATATCCACCGGGAGTGTTGTCCCAGCCGACGAAGTAATTGCGCTAATGACGTACAGGCCCTCGGCAGGAACAAAGCGCATCCGAATCCGACCGGACGTGCCCTTTGCGTTGGCGATCTTGGCTGCTGCGTCCTGTGTGAGGACTATGAATGGGTCAGTTGGCGACAATGGAGCCTCCCATTCCCGGAGATTCCGGGACCTCGTGGCCGCCGCGCATGTATTGGGTCACAAGGTGATCGAAGGACGGGTCCGTCACGATTCCCCGCACTGACATTTCTTGGATCGCGCCGTGTTTCATCAAGGCATATTCGATGTGCCAGCCTGCGGCTTTGGCAATCAGGTCAGTGATGCTGGCTTCGGGATGCCAACCACCGTCGCTTTGGAGCAGGCATAGTGAGCCGCCCGGCGCCACATGCCATGCCGCTTGTGTCTCTTCGTAGGGCGTCGGTTCGACACTGACGGGGAATATGGTGGGTGGGACCATGGGGTGCGCAGCGGAGTACATGACCGCGACCGTTAGCCCGTTGCTTCCGACCAGCTCCTTCAAGCCCGCCGGCGCCAGCCTGTCGAACGGCCATAGTGGCAGCTCCCCGATCCACCCGCCGTGAATATGCTCCCCAGCGCCCGATGGATCCGGTTCCTGGTACAGCAAATGGGGGGCGAACTCGGAAATTTCCTTGCGGTCACGTTGCAGCCTCGCCGGTTCGGCGTCTTGCCAAAAGATCGAGTCCACGATTTGCGGGTTGGTCATCCTTGAGGGGTGTCCTTCACTGTCCGGGGCAGGGCGGGAGCAACGGCTGCAAGTGGATTTCCGGTAGCAGGAGGCTTGGGGAAGTCGTCTCCGAAGACTTCGCGCCAGTATTGAATGGCGGCAGGGGTGTTGTTGTTGTTTTGTGCCTGGAATGCGCGGATTGCTGCATCCCGTGCTGCATTCAGGGAGTCAGCAAGGCCCTCGTAGTCAAGGTCCGACTGGATAGGACCGCAGATCCCAGCCGGGTCAACGACTTCGTTGCCGCCCTCAATGGCGTACGCTGCACTGACGAAGAACTGCTTGATGGCGACTGGTCGGATGTGGTTTGCAGGAAGGAGGTGAAGGGCTAGTACCTCCATGACCAGTGATTTGATCTTGATGTCCTGCTCGGAGGCCCACCATTTGAGCATCCGGACAGTGCCGGCGTAACTGCTCCATTCTGCGTGCTTGTCCGCTACAGCCTTGATGAGGTACTCCGGGTTGCAGGGAACCCAGTCTTTTGAAGCTGCTTCCGGGATGAGCAGCATGCCATTACGACGGAGAGCTGGCATCGCGTCGACAGTGAATGCGTTTGGGTCATCGGGGTCGTCCAGGAAGCATTTGACTGCGTGGTTACGCCACTTGGCGAGGCGTACCGCCTTGTCGAAGGTTCCGTTGGTGGCGCCGAGGAGAGCGTTGACGCGGCTCCGAGTGTGATTGAGGGCGTCTTCGGCCGAGGAACCTGGCCCGCCCCAGTCTGGATGCTTTGCGCCGTCGTAGACAATTACAACATCTACGTCGTGTATTGGGTCCTTGTGAGTGCCTCGTGCCAGCGAACCTGACGAGATGACTTCGTCCACGTCGCTTTCCAGGATGAAAGCGCCCTTGAACAAGTCCCGCCGTGAGCGGGCCTCCTTCACTTGCTGGACGTCAGCGTTGACTATGCCCTGAAATTCGTTGAAGGCGTTCGTTACGCTCACCTTAGTCCCCATTTCGTTCGTAGTACTACATGTAGTGCTCATTAAATATATTGCTACTAGATATAGTATTACACGAGTGTCATTTATTTGCGTCTAGTTAAGCCCAGAATCTTTATCGGCGCCGATGAATTGTGCCCAAGTTTGCGCTTAGGCCGATCGCCTAGTCGAGCCCGAGCCCACGCGTTCCAGGTATCGGTTCCTGAATTTGCGCGGCAAGCATGACAGCCGGCTGTGACATCAAAGGAGGGTGGCAGTCTCTGCTTGGCCTATCGGCTCCGGCGGCAGGACGACCGGCTCGGGCCTGACCCTGTCGAGCTCGATGCCGAAACCGAGATCCACAGCAACGCCTAGCCCTGCGAAAACTCCTCGTCCGGGGCAAAACGGGTGCCCTCGGAGCTACTTCCACTGCCGTGCTTTAAACGCCGATAATAGGCGCTCGGTAAAGGTGACATGACTCTCCGGATCTAGGTGTCTTGGTCGACTGAATGAGACTGGCAACGAACTTTGCTCCGGCGTCCCTAGGCTCGGCACGCGAATCGGAAGGGTGTGCAGTCCGCTGAAGGGTCAGTACCGTTTTGGTACCCTGAGGACTTGGCGATGAATCTGCGTGTTCCTGAAGACCTCGATAGACGGCTGGAGAAGTTGGCTGCCGAGGAACACACGTCCAAGTCCGCGCTTCTGTTGCAGGGCGCAGAGTTGGTTCTGCAGCGCCACGCGCGCCGACGTGATATCAGCGCAGGTCTTGATTTCGTTATGAGTAATGACGCTGATCTGCTGAAGCGC
This sequence comes from Arthrobacter sp. Leaf141, assembly GCF_001424565.1. Lineage (GTDB taxonomy): Bacteria > Actinomycetota > Actinomycetes > Actinomycetales > Micrococcaceae > Arthrobacter. The sequence goes on along the minus strand of NZ_LMOL01000035.1, from coordinate 1,413 downwards.
CTTGAAGACGCGTGACAGCGTACCTGGACGTTGAGGATGCACTTCAGGTAGTTGATCGGTACGGCTTTCATATCCGTGATGTCGGGTTGTTGGCCTCGGCACTGGCCAGGCCGGCTACGACGGTCATGGGCGCGGAAGCCTATCCCGAACTCGCGGTGAAGGCGGCAGCCTTGTTGGAATCGGTCGCCCGGTTCCATTCACTCATTGATGGCAACAGACGGCCAGCGTGGACGCTCATGCTGCTACTCCTGTGGATCAACGGTTACCGGCATGACTTCACCACGGATGAAGGCTTCGACCACGTCGTCGGAGTCGCCGCGGGCACTATCGACTTGTTGGACTCTGCCGCTCAGATTTCCAGGCATTTGGTGCCCCGGTAGCCCTTGACCCCCTGAAAACGGGGTGTGGACAATGTCCACACATTTCCTCTCGTACTGCCTCGTACAGCTGCCGGACTTCTTCGAATTTCGCATGTTTTCGCGGGAGCCGAGTGTTCGCAAGGCCGGGAATGTAGTTCGAGTCCCACCTCGGGCACAGTGTTTCAGCAGGTCAGAGGCTTTTTGTCTTTTTGGTGTTGACAAAGCTTGACATCTCAGGGTTTCCGTATGTGGCCACTCGTTGAGACAACAGAATGGCGGGGGAGTATTTACAGCCCTGGGCAGCTAGTAAAGGACCAGGTCGCATGCAACTTGAGGGCTGAAGAAGAGGTATTTTGGATCCCTCGAAGCGACTAAAGAGTCCTGTCCCCTATGGAGATGTTGCAGCCGAGGTGTGATGCCTGCAGGTTTGCGATCCGGTGGCTTCCCCCGAATTAGTGGAATTATGTGGTCCATTACGGGGACCACTGGTCAGACCAGAGAGCCTGGATTCAATCGGCTCGAAGCAGATCTGGCAGGTCCAAGAATCACGCTCGAGCACTTCAAGTGGACCGACTTCCTTCATCTCGGGATCCAAAATTCCCAGCGCTCTAATTCTGGCGGGGAAAGACCGCTTCTGCCGGGAGAATCGATCTCGCTTATCAGAACGGGCCTGTCGTGCCGGGGTCCCGAGCGGAACAGGCGGTATGGCGAGAAGACGGGGGCTTCACACTCGTATTCTGCGCAGTGTTCGTCGACATCCGAAATGAACTTCCTTCCGGAAAAGAGGTTCCCAAGGTGTTGGCTGAAGCTCCTCATCCAGCAAGGACTTCCAGCCCTGCTGTTCTCAAAACCTCGAATACCTAAAGCAACCAAAAGGAAGTGACTGTTCGGCAATGAAGCAACCCCTTTGTCAATGGTCATTAGTTTCTGCCCCTGGGCGGCCAGTTAATCGGCCCGCTGGTCAACCGCGTCACCAACCAACCGGGTTCGTACAACTGATATGTAGGCGTTTCTTGTCAAGAGGGCAAGGGTGAGCGGCCCACGGCTGGTTGTC
>NZ_LMOL01000034.1:40890-99780 GCF_001424565.1 Arthrobacter sp. Leaf141 | reverse complement strand
GCGAGTCGTGGGTGGTCCTGATTCAAGCCGTCACACCGGTCCTGAATCAAACTGCCATATTCACTCCACCGCGCCATTGGTGCCGGTCCTCAGTTACTGACGAATGAGCTGTTGGACGAAGCGGTGAAAATCAGCGCCGTCGAAATGCATGATCTCGACTGGAAGTCTCAGTTGCCGCAGATGAAGGGCCTGTCCCAGACCGACTTCCCCAAAGACGTAGCTGCCATGGCAAACAACGGTGGCGGCTTAATAGTCTACGGGGTCAACGAGAGCCAGAAAGCTGCTACTGATCGCGCTGATGTGGGGCACTTCGATGAAGGTTACGAACGAGCCCTGCGCAGCGCCGCCATTACAGCAATCTCTCCGCCAGTATTCGGTCTAAAAGTCCACCGCCTAGGGACTGAGGCCGCACAGAATCGTGCCGTCGTTGTCGAGATAGCCGCTAGTGTCGACGGGCCTCACCTTATTTACCGGAACGAATTGTTTGGTGCTCCAATCCGCAACGACTCCGATACTGTCTGGATGAAAGAACGCCAGATCGAAGCGATGTACCGTGCACGTTTGGATGAAAGGCGCCAGGCGACCGCCGCTTTGGATGCGCTTTTCAATGATTCGTCAGCTGGGAGGAACACCGGTGACAGGGCCTGGTTCATCGCAGTTGCTCATCCTCGCGTGCCCAGAATCCTGGCACACCTGGACCGTGATGAGGCTCGGCTCATTTTGCAGAAAGCTGTACCGCTGGCGCTTAGCTTTGCCGGGCGGGGTGGCGTCCATCCGTTGGAAAGCGTCGATGTCCAGAACCCCAGACCAGGCCTCCGGCGCTGGGTCGCGGTGAATACTGCAACCGGTGAGCGGAAATTGTGGAGGGAAGCATGGGTCAGCGTTCACCAGAACGGCTCCGTGACTCTGGCCACGGCAATTGGAGCCCACCAAATGAGCAGGGATGGCTACTTCGCTGGTCACGAGGTTGAAGCCCGCGCCATCGAATGTGCTGTCGCTGATTTCATGGCACTGACGAGGATTACGGCGGACTCTACGGGCAACGATGGGTACGACGTTAGAGCGGGGATCGACTGGACTGGAACAGAACCACTTCAGATTATGACCATCGACAACTCGGGTTTTGTCTACAAGGATGTGTCCACGCCGTTGCATCGTTTCACGCCTGTGGAGACGAGCTTGGATGCCCGCGAAACGGATGCCAAATTCCGAAGAAGTGTCTATGAACTTGCTCGGGATTGCGTCAACCAAGGCGGCATATCGAACCTTCATTTGATTGCGATGCCCGACTGAGCCAGAACAACCGGCGGCGGAACTTTTCCGAGTCACTAATGCGAACGCGAATTTCAGCGCCCGTATTAGGAGCGTGGCTGGCAATCATAATCCGCTGCTGATGCTGGGTTCGGTGTTTCATTGGGGAAAACATGCGGCGACCCTAATGGCCCATGCGATCGCGAGGCCACCTCGGACGTTCAACATCCCCCATCGCCGTCGCCGTATATACCTACGACAACTTGCCCGCAGCAGAACAGAAAGCACTTCCCGATGAGGACACCTCGTCGCCGCATTGAGATGGGCAGAACCGGAGTCCGAAGTAGACGAAAGTGCGGAGTAAGGTGCCTACCGGACCGATTCCGTAAACCAGTATGGAGGAAAGGGATGGCTATTTACTGCCTCCTTTAACATATTCATCATCCGTGGCGGTTGGTGGGTAGTTCATGTACGGAAATTCAGGGTCGTTGGCTTCAATGCCGAACAAGTACACGATGGGGCTGACTCTGGGACGATCCTTGCCCATCTGTTTCTGACGTGTGCGCAGAGTGTACTTGTCCACCAGTTCTCGTACGCTTTCGGTAGCCTTGTAGTAGGACAGGAAAGATGCGGTCCAGCCACCGAGATGCTGCCGCTTGAGAGCGAATTCATTGAGGCTCGTGAAGGCATGGGTAGACCGTTCACTAATCTGCCTGAGTTCATCAACCGAGACCCTTGAGGAATAGCCCGCCTCCTTGTGCTCGCTGAACGCCATGTGCAGGAAGTTCTGGTTCTCGTGCTGGAGGCATTCCTGCAAGTCCAGAGGCAGGTCGGCTGCATAGGGAATGATGTCAGCGTAAGCGGACTCAGCCTGACTAAGCCGTTCGGCTATATGGGCTTTGACGTGAGGGTTGTCGTTGATAGCTGTTAGAACCTTCTTGAGGTGTTCCTCAGTAATCCTACGGGCTGGGCACCTGGCGATTCGTTCCAGGTCCCGAATGACGTCCATCCCGTTGTTTGTAATTATCCTCAATGGAGTCCTCAGCGTGATGAAACGGGACTCCTGCTTTCTCTTGGCAGGAAGGACCACCACGAGGAAGTTGAAGGCGTAGGCGGCTAGGAGACCAAGGCTGAGGTCATACAACCATGGTTCTGGGTCAGCCTGCCGGGCACCCGGTTGTGGCACTTCATGCGGGGAGTAGCTCGCAGCGGTCGTGAATATCAGGGTCGCGAGGGAGAGGGCGGCTATGAGGTGTATGCCGATGCGTTCCAACCAGGGTTTAGTTTGTTCCCAAATTCTTTTCACCGGGAGAGACTACCCGGACAGGTGTGGCAGGCGAATCTAGGCCCGCCGCCCACCATAAATGGGCCCCTGTGACGGTGCGGACTTCAGAGCGCGGCTCGCCCGACCGGGGAGGGCGTCGCAGCGGATTCGGTTTACAACCTGCTGGTCAGATGTGAGCCTGAACGGAGCCAGAGAAGCCAGGGGAGAATCGGTGGACTCGACCAAACGCCCGGAACGCCAAATAGGAGGCTGACCAGGAGCTAGCTCCTAGGTTTGTAGGAGCTGGCGCAGGGAGCTACATATTTACCCGTGCCTCAGATGTGGAGAGGGTGCGTCTACTATTTGTGCATGGACTCACTGCCAATAGCCGTCCGCATTGACGACCCCGCCGGATGGTGGTTGTATCCGTCATCAACTACAGCCTCCCGCCTCGTCGTATTCGTACACGGCTTCGGCGGTAGAGCGATATCGACATGGAAAAACTTCGCCGAAGGTCAGCAGGTGAGTCGATGGTGGATGGACTCAGATCTGTTGTTCGTTGGCTACGACTCGAAAAGAGACGGGATCAAAGGCGTAGCCGACAGGCTGAGAAGAAACTTACCCCGCTTTTATCCCGAACCACATCAGCCCGCCATGTCCTTCAATGGCGTCATCTCGGCCAGAAGCGATATCTCTTCCCCTTACAAGGAACTGATTGTTGTGGCCCACTCACTAGGCGGACTAATCGTTCGTCACGCGCTAGTAGATGACGCACACGAATGGATCAAGTTAGGCAGGACGGACCCAAAACCGCTTCTATTGGACTCAGCGGTACGCCTCTTTAGTCCTGCAAGCGCAGGTTTCCGAGGCGCCGGCATCCTCGGTGCTGCAAGGGCTTCTGGGTTCTGGCCTGCCCTAGAGATGTATCTCCGAAGGTCTTCCGCTTACACAGATATGCAGCCGGGATCTACGATGCTCACCGATACTCGAGCGAGGACCGAACGGTTAGTTGACGAGGAACCAGATACGGAGGCTCTTGTGGCCAGTATCCTCTGGGCCAGTCCTGACCAGGTTGTGATCGAAGGAAAATACGATTCTGATGTAATCAGCAGATCGGTTGAAGGACAGAGCCACAAATCAGTTTGCAAGCCGCACATCGGCTATCCGGTTCCATGGGAGTTTGTCGAAAAGGGTGTGTACTAATCTTTGGACGTTGATCCGCTTAAATTTCGGCTGCGAGCTTTTGAACATAACTTTGTTAGGCCCATTATGTTACACCTTGAACGGGAGCCGGTCCTGGAGCGGCGCGCACAGGCCACTCCTTTCTGGCAGACAGTAGTTACTGGTGTGCAGGAACCTGAGCAGCTCGTTGATCACGATGTACCAGCCAGCATCGGGCTAATGCAGGCTTCCCTCCTTGCAGAGGCGGCTGAATGGATCCGGATCGGCTCGTACACAGGATATTTCTCTACAGAAATTCCATCAATTCCACTAACTTTTGGTGGAATAAATCTCTATGAGAACCGGAACCTTTTTCGATTCATGTCGGGAGCTGCGACTAACTATTCCGGAGACCCCTATTCTGGAAGAATAGGCGAAATACAACGCAGATTTGCTGAGGACCTGACAACGGCAACTGAGCAATTAGACGATAAAAATGACCACCTGGAGCTGAATAGACTCTTACATTTTGCCCCTAAACAAGAATGGACACGTCTATTTGGCATGCTAGAGGAGTTGGCCTCAACCTTGGAGAGGCGGCCAGACGTAAGCTTCTCAGATGGCGTGATTGGGCAACTGAGCTGGGCTTTTTTTGAGGGAAATTTGGCTTCCTACGCCGTAGGCCCGTCATCTTGGCGGAACGCAACGCGCCTCACCTCGCTTGGTGGCGGGTTGGCAGAAGCGCGTTACAACCAGCTAAAACAGATAAGAAGGAGGATTGCCGCCGCTGCGGAAAGTATTGGCCCTGAAGATGGATCTACTGCTTTGGCGCGATTAGCTTCAGTTTTGCAGAACGAGCGACGAGGAGGACCGGATCGCTCCGATCCTCCGCTGATGTTCTCCCGATTGGACGAACAGGCCCATTTGCGACCAATCCAGTGGAATGAACGGTGGATGCTGTAACTTCCGAGTATGCGGGCAGTCCCTCCAGCGAGAACGGTTGTCCGGCAGCAGTCCGGGAACTGACGACTTTTTCAAGAGGCTTGACGTCCGGTAGCAGGAAAGAATGGCTCGGCTGAGTCGGTCACGAAAAGGCCATTCAACGCCGCATTTCCGGTGGGCCGTCAAGGGACGTCGGGCGGAAGCCTTCCGGGAGCCTCTTTTGACCTAAGCCTTACATAACGTCGGCTATCAGTCTCGGCTTGTCGGGTTCACAGGGAATTTCCAGCTGCAGGCGCACATAATGAACCGAAGCTCCGGTCAACCTCTATTTGACTGGAGCTTCGCCAATTACTGGTGCCCGCGCAGGTCGTGGATGCGCGGCGACTTCGTCAGTCCACTGGTCTGGGCTGCTTGAATGGCTGGCACCCAGTGATGTTGCCAGAAAGCCGTGCGGCCGATGCGGGCTCCCGTGGAAGTGGTGAAAAGCAGATCATTGCGCTCCTTGTCGGCTAGCAACGGGCGGAGCAGGTTCGCAAGGCTCGTATTGATCCCATTCGTGCGTTTTCGCGCCCAGGTTCTGGTGGGTCTACGTAGTAGTAGCCCGACTGGCCATCCCGTTTCCACGCCCTGTTGATTCGGCGGTGGGCACGCGCGAAGTCAGGTCCATAGCGGCGGTTTGAATGGCGGTTGCGTCACCGAAGCTAGTTCCGATCATGACGAGGAACTGCATAAACGGTCGTAGTTCCCGTCTATGCACTCGAGGAATATGGAGAATTCTTCAGGTGCAAGGAACCGGGCGGCGTCGTCCACGCGTTCCAGCGCAGGCAATCGGCTTGGCCGTCGTCCTGGGTGATCGGGTTCTTGAGCTGTCATGCCGGGTCTCGATGGGTTAGGCCGCGAACTGCTCAGGGTCTGTTCCCTCGGACTGCCGGGGGGCATCGAAACCGGGGACGACCCGCCCTGTAACGGACAAGTCCGACGCTCAAAGCGATGGCTTCGAGGCGATAGGCCTCAAAGAGGCGGATGTCAAAGTGTGCGCGGCTGGGGCCGGTGCTGTTAAGTAAAGACGGGAGCGGCCCCTATTAGGGCGGCTCCCGTCTGTCAGAACTTTAGGCTAGTGCCTGTTTAGGAGTGTACGCGATGGTCTCTGTAGAGCAAAACACGTTGCAACGTGTGGTTGCCGAACGCATGTTGGAGCTCATCGACGTTCGGTCGCCCTGGCATCGCTCGCTCTGGCAGCTCGGGACCATTCACGCCGTTCTTGAGGTGCTGGAGTGCACGCAGGCCACGTGGGAAGGAGCAATTCCAAATGATAAGGCGATGAAGTACCTGGGCGAAAGGTGCCAGCAGCAGATCAGCAACGATCTTGGGGCTGGATCGTCCGCGACACGGCAACTGTTGCAGGACAAGATCCGTGACCTGGTCTCCAAAAAGATCACGCAGCGCGTGCTGGCTGCGGAGGTCGAGGAACTGGCTCGACGAGCCAACCGGGATTACCTGGTGCGATGGAAAGAGTGGGCAGAGGCCGGCTCGCTCAGCCAACAGTCTGTTGAACGAACGGCCCGCTTGCTTGTATCCCACTTCCTGGACGACGGTTTCCACGCGACGCACATCCACGGCTGGCTCAGGTCGGTCCTGGCGAATAAGGACACCGATGTGCTGACCCAGATCCTGGACGAAGGCAACACGATGTGCCGCCAGAATGACTCAAGCTTCGAATTCGTCGTGCCCCTTCAGCGCGGCTCGTTGGCACATCACAAGGACATGCTGGAGGATGTTCTTTTTAAGGGTGACCCCACCACCTTGGTTGACGAATACGAACGCGCCGAACAATTCATGTCCGTGGCACCCCGCGGAACCTTCACGCGTTGGGTCCTTCACGAGAGTGCCGTGATCGTTCAGCAGTCCTTCTCGGCACGCGACCCGCACTCAGCAGCCGCGAAGCTCAGCGAATGGCTGCAGAAGATTGAAGCGCGATCCCAGATCGGCTCGCCACGTCCACTCACATTCAGCCGCATCGTCCTTGACCGCACGAATAACCGCATCCGTAACCTGCAATCCCATTCCCACGGCCCGCGCGTGCCCTCTCTTGAACGGCACGGCCTTTTCGCCCGGGAAATGGACAGCCAACTCGATAACGCGCTAGGGCTGCTCGCATCCTCCAGAGCACTCCCGCAGTTAGCATCAGTGGCCACCATTTGGGCAGCAGTTGAGGGCTTGCTCGGACACCCAGGCGCGCAGGGAGTAGATTCGGCGGACGGTCTGGCTGCCATTGTTGCTTGCGGTTTTCCCCGAGCGGAACTGGAAGACCTCGCCCGCCGCCCAATGGTTGACACGCCAGAGGCTGCCAAGATTGGCCACGACATCGCTGAGGCAGAAGGGTCCGAACGCGTAAGGAAGCTGCTGGAAGGCTTGCGGCAGCAGGGGTCAAAAATTTTTGTGCAGATGAAAGACATTGCTGCCGCCGAACGCGTCCTGCAAATCGATAACGATCCGGAAGGCACGATCAAGAGGGTGCAAGGCTACTTCACGGATGTCTTCCGCCGCCTCTACTACCAACGAAACTTCGTTATGCACGCCGCGAAATTCGACTCCATCTCGCTTCCCTCGACAGTTCGGAGCGCCCCCAAACTTGTGGCAGCTGGTCTGGACCGTGTTGTTCACGCCCGGCACGTTAGGCGCCCGGTAAGCCCATTGGCTCTTTCGGCCAGGGCAGGCAACGAAATAGCAATATTGGGACAATCCGGGGCACAAGACTTCTACCGTCTCCTCAAATAGCCGAGTGGAGGCCCTGCAAGGCTCGTCGCCACAAGGCCTTTGGGGCCCGTTTCAGGCCTAGCTTTACATAAGGTCCATTATCGGCGCTCAGGAAAGGACAAGGGGAGTGCCCCGAGAAGGCGATGTTTTGCCATCGATCGTGGCACCTTTTCACCGGATACGGAAGTCAGGCTTCGAAGCCAGCGCCCGGTTGACGAAGGGGATGTCCAGGAAGGCCCGGAGCTGGTCACCACAAGTTCCGTGACGGACATACATCGAAGGTTGCTGTTCACGTTGGCCCGATTCATCCTTTCGGCGGTGTGGTCCACCATGCCAAATCCCGCTATCGTTCGTTCATCGAAACCGAAGCGTTGCCGGCCGGTCATGCGGAACGGCCGGCAACGCGCTCACTGCATCGGCAGTCCAGTTTGACGCGGTCAGAGCTGGGCCGGGGATGCGGCGAGTTCAGCGCGGATTCGTCCATGGGGCCAAATTGGCTGCAGGGACCGCACCAAGATGCCCAAAATCCACGAGTGCTATGTCGTTGCCCTCGATGGTGGCGGTGAACTGTTCTCAGGCAACGTTGGTCGTCGCCAAGTTTGTTCCTTTTCGTTATAACCGTAGCCTTGGGAAACCCCGTGCGGTGTCAGCCGAGACGGGTGATGACGGGGACGGGGTTGGCCAAGGTGTCACGGATTGGGGATGTGGCTTCGAGCGCGCCAATCAGATCTTTCAGGTCAGCCCGTGAAGTGCCGGGGCTGTCGATCTGAACGTCCACGGTGATTTGCTGTGCACCCTTGCGGACGCTCTTATCAATTCCGAGGAAGCCGCTGAGATCGATGTCGAAGCCCAGGGTCAGTGCGACGTGCTTCAACTGAATGTTCCTGGCTGCAGCAAGGGAGGCCAGCGTGACCATGTAGCAGCCAGCCAGGGCCTTGAGGATGTATTCAGCGGGGCTGACGGCCGTGTCAGTTCCCAGCAGGGAGACCGGCTCATCACTGTGCAGCGTGAACTGGCCGCGGCGCGATTCGTTGCCGACTCCCGCCTGGGTCAGGGGTCCGGTGGTGGTCTTGGCGGTCAAACCTCCGGCCGACTCGCTGTGCATGCTGAAGGTGACCTTGCCAAGCTCACGCTGCTCGGTGACAGCTGCCACTGTCGCCTCGATGGCTGCCAGGTCGGCGAAAGGCTCTGTGCGCAGGGTGTTCGTTTCAGTCATGGTGTTTCCTTTCAGGTTGGTTGATGCGGTTCATCCGCCCTTCCGCAGCTAAAGCGCGTCACGGGCCAGGCTTGTGTGGAATGCCCTTTTCGGAGGGAGTTTGCTGGCAGCTCAACATCGGCGATGTCTCGTTGAGGGTGGTGCCCCTGTTGAGCTGCCTGGATATCAGTTGCGGGCCGCTGCCCCCAGGTAGGGGGCAAGACGGTCTTCAAATGCTTCCTTCGGCATGGCACCAAGGAACGAACCCACGACCTCACCGTTGTTGAATACCCGGAAGGCGGGAATTGAGGTGACGCCATACTGCCGGGCGAGCTCGGGGTTCTCATCGACGTTCACTTTGATGACCTCGACTTTCCCGGCCTGCTCAAGGGCCACTTCATCGAGCGCAGGCCCAACGGCACGGCACGGCGGGCACCATGGTGCCCAAAAGTCGACCAGGACCGGCAGATCGTTCTGGAGGACATCGGATTGGAATGCGGAGCTGGTTGTTGATCGGGCAGACATGGCTTCCTCTTTCATTTGCTGGTCAGGGAAAGGCGGGTGCGGGCCCGGTTGCAATGCCGTGCCGGATGAGGGTCATGTGTCGCTAAGCGAACGAGCTTCGGAAAGATCCACCGCAAGTTGTATAGTGATCGCTACGTATCTCATGGGATGTACTGTAGTGGATATTACAGAAAAGGCAAATGGCAGCATTTGCTGAGATCAGGAGGGCATGAAATGCCGGGAGGCCGTAAACGCGGATTCGATGATCAGGCCGCCCTTCAGGCTGCCATGGAACTGTTTTGGCGTCAGGGATACGAGGGCACATCTATTGCCGACCTGACACAGGCGCTCGGCATAAATCCGCCGAGTCTGTATGCCGCCTTCGGCAGCAAGCGGGAGCTATTCGAAAAGACGCTGGACCGGTACATGTGCGAACGCACAGTCCAGCTGGAGGACGCCATGTCGAGGCCTACGGCCCACGAAGCGGTGCTGACTCTTCTGACGGGAAGAGTTGACGTATTCACTAGCCAAGGTCAGCCTTTCGGCTGTATGACGATCCAGGCAGGCCTTGCATCCGGAAAACCTCACCACGAAATAGTTGATCTCCTGGCAGCCGCTCGCGAACGGATGAGGAGAACCGTTTTGGACCGGCTTGAATTGGCCCTCGCCGACCGCGATCTGCCCGCCGGCACAGACTGCACCGCGCTGGCTCGATACGTCATGTCGGCAATTTACGGGTTGAGTGTCGAAGCGGCCGCCGGAGCCCCCAAGGAGGAACTCACGGCCGCTGCGATCCTCGCCGCACAGGTAGTACCGAGAGCCCCGTATGTAGTCAGGGGCGCTATGGATGCGGTGCCCTGCCGCCCTCCGCGTACATAAACTCACCAAAGGCACCTCCATGATGCCCACGATGGTCCGAGGGTCAGGCTGTCTTTTCGACCTCTCCGCCGAGTTCGTTGAGGTAGTTGTAAATGGTGAAGCGGGTGACTCCGAGCGCGGTAGCCGCTGTCTCGGCTGCCTGCTTGATGAGGAAGAATCCACGGCGGTCAAGCTCCGAGACGACCTGCATCTTGTGTTCCTTGCGCATTTGCTCAACGGGAACCCCAATGGCGGTGATCGCGGCCTCAACGAGCTTGGAACTGAGTTCCTCCACGCTGTGCGGGAAGTACTCACTCCCCTGGGGGCCGACCGGTTTAGCCCGGTGCACGGCAGGGGTCGCCAGCATGGAGCTCCCGTCGTGACCAAGGACGAAGCGGTCCAAGGCAGAGCGGAGCGTGACCCAGGCTGACACGTCAGCGTTCAGACACAGGGCTGCAGCGGCTCGGCCTTCCTTGTCGATGTAAATGATCGTCGTGCTCTGCAGGATTCTCCCGTCAGGCAGTTGCGAGCGGTAGCCGATCTCATGGGAGAAGTTACCTGCTGCCACGCGTTCGAGCAATTTGTCGGTAGGTGGGTCGCCGATCTGACGGCGAGTGACATCTCCAGCGATAGCACGGACCGTGTTAGGGATTCTCTGCAGGTCATGCAGAACGACTTCCGTGGGCTGAGGCACCGCGGCCTGAAGGGGTGCCACCAGGAGCTCCAGAATCCGGTTGATGGACTCGGCGTCCATGCCATGCAGCGCGTCCGGGGGCGGAGCTGCTGATCCGTGCGAACCAATTTGGGTCATTGGTGCTGTCCTTCCGATGAGTAGGCGGATCCAAGTTCCCGGAACCGCTGTAAATTACGCCTTTTGTTGAAGCTTATCGCTGTTGCTGCAGAGATCCCGCAGCTAGGGCCATTAGCTTCAACATGCTGTTGCAGTGTAGGGATCACGATGGCTCTCCCATACGGGATTCCCAGCGGTAGCCGATCCAAACTTCGAGCCGTCGGTGCGCTGGAACATCATCCGCGGCTGCAAGTTGTCACCGGCGATCCAGAGAATCGCGTCGTCCAGGGTGACTGCGTCGACGATACCTTCGCGTCTAATGATGCCGCTGCATCGCATTTGAACTCGGTGGCCGATGACAGGATGCCAAGTGTGGTGGATACGCAAGGCCATCATGTTCTCCGTGGTCGGCCGGGTTGTGTTGCTAGACCGTCAGGCGCGGGCTGATGAGTCTTGTTCAATTGGGACGGCGGCCCGGCCCATCCGGGTGACAGCCTCGGTGAGTATGGCCTGGGAAGTGGCAAAGTTGAGGCGGACATGTCCAGCGCCGCCCGTGCCGAAGACATGGCCGGAGCTCAGGGCGACCCTCGCCTTGTCGAGGAATATCTTGGCCGGCCCGGCGAGGTCGGCTACGGTGCCGAGGCCATCAGGGCCGCCTGGCGAATCGGGGGCGAGATGGCTGCAGTCCAGCCAGGCTAAATATGTCCCCTCGGGAGCTGTGTACCCCACACCGGGCAGATGTTCGGCGAGCAGCTTTCCGAGGAGAGTCCGATTGGCGTCGAGGCCTCGGAGGAGTGCATCCAGCCATTCTTCACCGTCACGGAACGCGGCGGTCTGGGCGATGATTCCCAGGTGGCTCGGTCCGTGGCTGACCTCTTCGGGCATACGGTGAAGATCATCGGCAGCGTCGGGTCCGGCGATTGCGAGTGCTGCCTTGAGGCCGGCCAGGTTCCAGGCTTTCGACGCGGACGTGAGCGCAAACGCGTTCTCGGTCCCGGGCACGCTGAGATACGGAGTGAATGTTGCTCCCTGCAGTATGAGCGGGGCGTGGATCTCGTCCGAGACGACCCGGACCCCGTAGTTGCGGGCGAGGGCCGCGACAGCTGCGAGCTCTTCAGGGCTGTGGACCACACCGGTCGGGTTATGTGGATTGCTGATCAGGTAGGCGGCGTTCCGTCCCTGCGACCGCACGTGCTTGAAAGCTTTCTCGAGGGTGCCAAGGTCGATCCGGAGATCTTGTCCTAGCGGGGCTTCAACGATCCTGCGCGAATCATGGGTGATGAAGGCGTAAAAAGGTGCATAGACCGGGGAGTTGACGACAACGGCGTCACCTGGATCTGTGATCAGCCGCAGGATTTCAACGACGCCCATCATCACGTCGGGCACGATGGCGGTGCGCTCGACCGCCAGCCCGTCCCAGCCCCAGCGCCGGGAAGCGAACGCACTTATGGCCTCCGCGAACTTCGTTCCAGCAGGGTATCCGGTGTCTCCGTCATCGATGGCCTGGTGCAGCGCTTCCGAAACGGGCGGCGCGAGCCGGACGTCCATTTCGGCAACCCACAGAGGCAGTACGTCGGAGGGATGAGTGCGCCATTTCATGCTCGTGCGCTGGCGGAGCTGTTCGAGGGAGAGCTCCTCAAGCGGGTTCCCGATTGTCGTGAAGCTGCGGGCTTGAGCCTGCTCGGCTGCCCTTAGCACTGGACAGTCATTTCGATCTCGACGCATGCACCCAGCGGCAGGGAGGCTACTCCCATGGCCAGCCGCGCATGGTGCCCTTTTTCTCCAAGGACATCGAGGGCGAGTTGGGACGCACCATCGATTACGGCGGGTGCATCCACAAATCCTTCCCCTGCTGAGACGTATCCTCCGATCCTGGCGATACCTTTGACCGCGTCCAACGACCCGAGTTCGTCGCGGACGACGTCCAGGCACCGGCTGGCAGCGAGCACGGCAGCCTCGCGCGCCTGCTCGACTGTAACTTCCTGGCCCACGCGCCCGGGATAGAGCAACCCAGCATCTTCAATAGGGAGTTGGCCGGAGACAAAGAGTAGATCCCCCACCCGGACCGCGCGTTCGTAGAGCGGTGTGGACGTAACGGACTCAACCATGAGATACCTTCCAGACGTTCGAGAGGCGGACGCGGCACAGTAGGTACGCCACGTCGACTCACCTTCAAGGATATTCAACACTCAGTAATAAAGAAGCGGAACTTTCCACTACTATTACACAATTTGTTTACATGCGGTAGATCGAATCCCATCGTGCATCTCATTTCCTGTGCTTCTAGGGCAGGGAATGCGGAAGTCGTCGGAATATATCCAACAATATGTTGATTTCTGGATGTGATGTCCGGCATACTCTCAACTGTGATTTGAATCTCCCAATAGGCCGGGGGTTCAGGTCTTCCATATCCCGTCGCCCCTCATCAGGTCGCCTGACCGCGGGCAGGCTCAGAACGGCAATCACCTCGACTGCCACGAAGCCTGCAAAGGGCGGACATCCTCCGAGCACCCCAACTCCGGCGGTTACGCCGTAGACCATCAGGCCTCGCAATTCGAGCTTCATATCTCCAGGAAGGCTTCCCATGTCGATTCAGCCACCCGTCACAGACTCCGGGTACGCACATGCTCCCGACCAAGTACTGCACGCCGAGGATGCCGGCTACCAGAAAGGACTCAAATCCCGACAAATCCAGATGATCGCCATCGGGGGCGCGATCGGTACAGGCCTATTCCTCGGCGCAGGTGGCCGCCTTGCCGCAGCCGGGCCATCACTCTTCGTCGCCTACGCGATCTGCGGGGCCTTCGCCTTCCTGATCCTGCGCGCCCTCGGCGAACTCGTACTGCACCGGGCATCCTCGGGCTCGTTCGTCTCCTACGCCCGAGAATTCTTCGGAGAGAAGGCAGCGTTCACCGTGGGATGGTTCTACTGGCTGGTTTGGGCCGCCACGACCATCGCCGACACGACCGCTGCCGCACTCTACATGAGCTTCTTCGGCAGGTACGTCCCCTGGATCGCCGCGGTCCCGCAATGGGGCTGGGCCCTCATCGCCCTGGTGCTCGTCCTCGCCCTCAACCTTGTCTCCGTCAAGGTCTTCGGCGAGATGGAATTCTGGTTCGCCCTCATCAAGGTCTCCGCACTGGTCATGTTCCTCCTCGTGGGCATCTATTTCGTCATCTTCGGCACCCCAACCGGTGATCCGGTCGGCTTCCAGCTCATTTCCGACAACGGCGGGATCTTCCCGAACGGCATCATGCCGATGATCCTGCTCATGTCGGGAATCATCTTCGCCTACGGCTCAATTGAGCTCGTCGGCACCGCCGCCGGCGAAACGGAGAACCCCGAAAAGATCATGCCGAAGGCGATCAACGCCGTCATCGCCCGCATCGCTGTCTTCTACGTCGGATCCGTCGTCCTGCTCTCACTGCTGCTGCCCTACACCGCCTACGAAAAGGGCGTGAGTCCATTCGTGACGTTCTTCAGCTCAATCGGCATCAACGGCATCGACTCCATCATGAACCTCGTCGTGCTCACAGCCGCCCTGTCTTCGCTCAACGCCGGGCTCTACTCCACCGGACGAATCCTGCGCTCGATGGCCACCGCCGGCTCAGCGCCGAGATTCGCGCTCCGAATGAACAAGGCGGGCGTCCCCTACGGCGGCATTGCCATCACCGCAGCAGTCTCCTTCCTCGGCATCCCGCTGAACTATATCGTCCCGGGCGACGCGTTCGAGATCGTTCTCAGCATCGCGGCCGTTGGCATCATCGTGGCATGGGCCGCGATCGTCCTGTGCCAAATCCAGTTTCAGCGGTGGAGCAAGAAAGGTTGGACCCAACGTCCTTCATTCCGCATGCCTGGAGCCCCCTTTACCGGCTATCTAACCATTGCCTTCCTCGCCGTGGTCCTTGCCATGATCCTTATCGAATCCCCGTTGACCATGCTCGTAACCGCAATCGCGGTCGCGCTCATGATCGCCGGCTGGTATGCATGCCGCGGAAGGATCCGCGAGATCGCCGCTGCACGCAACGGCTACACCGGAGCGGCACCCATCGTCAGCAACCGCCCCACAGCCCGGCAGCCCTAAGATACAGCGCAACGGGGCGGACGACCGTAACTCCGAGCAGTGGTCGTCCGTCCCGCCCCGATCGATCTGCTGTTTGCACCTCACACCAGAGCGGCGAGAGTGAGGCAATGAGTTCCACGGAGATACCACAGGCTTCTTCGCCTCCAATCCCTTACTGCCGGCGGCCACCCCGACGCTCGCGGACTACGGCGTCTTGCGCTCGGCAAAGGTTATGGCGAACACGGCCAGGCATTTAGCGCGGCCAGTTCCCAGTCCCTGGACGGCCCGGGCCCCAATGAGCGCCCCAAAACTAGTCCGACAAATTGAATTTATCGATCATTCCAAGCCACATAGCAAGGTGCCAGTCCTGGTCATTGGCAAGGGGATCGGCGGTGTGAGCCGGGACCCCGTCCACGGTGGTGGGCATGATGAAGGCACAGGTTGCTGACCCGTCGGGAAAGTAATTGCTCATGTTTGCACGAAGGATAGCTAGGGCCAGGCTTTCATGCCCTGCATTCAGAAGTTCCTCCGGCAGGCCTAGAAGAGCCTCTGCGGTCAGGGCGCTCCAATAGTGAGGAAAAACATCGCCCCATTGCCGACGAAGGCCGAACCAGTAGCCGTCCCAGTGGCGGATTGCCACTCCGTACAATCGGGTGTGCGGCTGCGGGCCTCCGAAGGCAAGCAACCATGGCAACGCCGTGCGTGTGGCGTCGAGGAACACGTGGTCCCCTGTAAGCCGGTAGGCATCACTGAATAGGCAGACCAAGGGCGCCACGATTGACTGTTCGTAGAACACCTCGTGTGGGGGCAGCTGCACCCCGCGGGCAGCAAAGTAATGGGCGCTTTCAATCACTTGGCCTCTAAGTTGTTGGGCTGCCTCAAGAGCACCAGCCACAGCCAGCGCGTCGGCCACTGCAACGCAGGTGCCAGAGAAGTGAATTGCCAGGAAGCCTTGCGCTCCCAAGGCGAAGGCACGGTTGAGAATTCGTTCTGCGCGGTGAAGGTGGGTGGTGTCTTCTGTTTGAAGGTAGCGCTCAAGGAAGAACTGGGCCAGCCATGGCGCGTCGTAAAGCCGTGCTCCGGTGTGATGGTCCTGGGAACCCCGGCGAGGCGCATCTGTGCTGTCCATAAGGTTTTCCACCGCGAACTCGGCCCACCCCTCAAGGGCGTCATCAAGGGCTGGGTCTATGAGGCCGCGGCGCACAGCCATTTGCAGGAGCAGGGCCATGCCAATTCGTTCCGAGCCATCTGTCCAGTCAGACCAGCCGTTAGTGGTCTGCGCCAACTTTGTTGCGGTATCGACGGGGACGAACGCGTGGGCCAGGGAGCCGGGACGGTATGCCGCGCGCTGGTGGTCAAGAATGTAGGCGCACCGCCGTTTGATGACCTCGGCTAGCGGGTCGTGGAAGGCGATTTCGGTGCGTGAGCTGCCGCCGATTTCGATCATGAAGGTGCCGGGGCAGTCGCTTCGGACCTCTGTGCCCTCGGGGGTGGGAGAAATTTTCAGCGCCTCTGATCTACTGGTAACGGAGAGGTTGGTGGTGATGGTGATTGCTTGGTTTATGGGTGCTGACACCGCCGAGAGTTTGACCGACGGTTTGGTGGCAGAGAGGAACTCGTCGATGTTTCCGTACCAGCCAAGCTGCCATTGGAGGACAAGGCTCTGACCGGGCTCGAGTGTGAGGGCCGGTTGGCCGCCGAAGGCGTTCGGGTTGCGGGCGTGGTCAGTTACCTGGAGAACGATGTGTCCGCGGGCATTGGAGGATGTGTTCCGGTTGCGTGATTCTATGGAATATCCCCAAAGTTCCCCTTCCTCGAGGACCAGCCCAAGGAGAGGCCCTGTTCCTGACATGGGCTGGGCGAGCACCCATGCCCAAGCGCCGCCGGTGAAGATGTGGGCGTGCACGGAACGCTGGAGGGCTTCCTGGGCGCTTTCATATAGGTCTGCGAACGGCGTCTGGATGCCGACGCTGGTCACCTTGGTTGTGTGTAATCCCGTGTTGGTAAATTCGTAGCGTTCGATGAACTTGTCTTTGCGAACGTTCCTTTTGACTGTCAAAGCGAGCTGCTCCGAAGGGAGGAAGTGGCTAACTGAGGAGTTGGTGGCCACTTCCTGCCTGTCCGGTCTGTTCCAGCGTGCCGCTCCCCCATCGGTGATGATGTGTCCGCTGCCCCATTGGTGCTCCAGAGAGTGCCAGACCAAGTCAGGATCAAGAAGGAATCGGCGGTCCGGGGCATTTTTGGCCACAAACTGCACGGGCGCGCCGGTCACGGGGTCAATAGAAGCCTCCCCCTGGCCGAAGGGGATACGGATCCTGCCGAGGGCCTGGGGTGCGTTGAGGGACGATGAATCGGTAATGGTCATTTGACCGCTCCCCCGGTTGCGCCTGCTGATATGTAGCGTTGGGCGACCGCGAGCACGGCGATGGCGGGTGTGGATGCGAGAACTGCGGTGGCCATGACGGCGCTCCAGTCATTTACGTAGGTGCCGAGGTAGGAGTACAGGCCAACGGTCACGGGCCTGACTTCATTGGTGGTGGTGAGGGTGACGGCGAAGAGGAAGTCTCCCCAAGCAAAGAGGAAGGCAAAGAGACCCGCGGTGATGATCGCATTCCTACTCATCGGAAGGACGATGGAAACAAAGGCTCTGACTGGCCCCGCACCGTCGACCCGTGCAGCTTCTATGACTGAGGGCGGGATGGAAAGCATGAAAGCGTGCATGATGAGGATCCCGAACGGTATGCCGGCGCTGGAGTTGGCAATAATTAGGCCAATGATGCTGTTCAACAGCCCCAACTGATTGAACGCTGTATAGAGAGCGTTGGACACGACGATCCCTGGAATCATCTGGCAGATGAGCACCGCGAAGAGAAGGGTCCGGGCGAACGGGATCCGCAATTGCGCCACTGCGTAGGCGGCAGGGGCGGCAATCACGAGACTGAATAGGACACTGCCCCCAGCGACGAGAAGGCTGGTGACGAGGTTTGGGCTTTGCTCGGCGATGGCGGTGGCGTAGCCGGACAGGTCAGGATTGATGGGAAACCAGGGCGTGCCCACGGCCCGTCCGCCGGGTTGCAGCGACACGTTGACCATCCAGTAGACCGGAAAGAGCAAAACGACAACGATCACCAGTCCGAAAATCGTGTGGCGGGAAGCAGATCGTTCCAGTCCAAATGATCCGGCCGCTTTTGTGGCGGTGGTGCTTGTCATGCCTTCGACCCCTTCCGGTTGGCCCGCAGGTAGAGCAGTGCGAATACGAGGGAAATAACAATGAGGATGTTGCCCACTGCGGCTCCTTGGCCGAAGTCGAACTGTTGGAACGACAAACGGTAGGACTCTGTCGACAAGGTTTGTGTTGCGTTCGCAGGTCCCCCTCCGGTGAGGCCAAGAATGATATCCAGGGCCTTCAGGGTGTAGACGACGCCAAGGACCAACACCACCGTGACGACGGGCCGGAGAAGGGGCCAGGTAATGTGCTTGAATGCTTTCGCTCCGGTGGCACCGTCTAGGGCGGCGGCCTCATAGAGTTCCTGTGGGATGTCCTGCAGGCCGCTGTACAGCAAGGCCACGTTGAACGGAATTCCCAGCCAGATATTCACACAGATCACCGCCAGGAGCGCCACTGTTGTGTCGGTGAGCCATCCGATCCGGACATCGCTGAAGGTCAGAGCACCAAGGATCTGGTTGACCACCCCAGAGTCCTTGTCCAGCATCCACCGCCAGACTGCACTGGAAACAATCAGTGGAATCAGCCATGGCAACAGCAGCAAACCCCGCAGTAGGTTGTTAAGCGGGAATCTGCGGCGGAAATAGAGGGCGATGAGCATGCCGAAGATCAGCTGTCCTGCGATTGAAAAAGCTGTGAATGTCAGGGTGTTCATAGCAGCACGGCCGAAGTCCCGCGACTGGAGTACTGCCTGATAGTTGGCAAGGCCTATCCAAGGGGCATGACCGGTGAAGAATGTGGCGGTGGTGTACTGCTGAAGCGCCATTATGACGTTTTGCACGACGGGGTATCCGAAGATCAGCAGAATATATAAAGTGGCCGGCAGCAAAAAGGCCTGCTGTAGGAGCCTTTCTTTGTTGCGACCAGATACCCGCCAGCGTGGTGCGATTACCGGCTTCGTCTTGATTTCAGTCATGATCATGATGCTTGTCTCCCTGCAAGGGCGCCTGCACGGACTGGTCCGGCCATCGTGGCCATTGCTATTTGGTTTCCGCTCGACGCAGAGCTTCCAAAGGTTCCGCTCCTCCTGTAAGTACATCCTGGATGGCGGTGTAGATGGTTTGGGACGCTTTGGCGTAATCCGGGCCCAACTGGGCGGTGCGTGCACGAAGACCGGGAATCTGGTCAACGAAGCCCTTCATCTTGGGATTCTCTTGCGCATACTGTCCCGCGAGATTCTCATTCGTTGGGATGAGGTTTCGCCCGGATCCGAGCTCGAGCTGGCTTGCATCGGACCCCAGGCACTGCACCACCTGGGCAGCTGAAGCCATCTTTTCCTTATTGCCGGTGACAGGAACCGTCCAAGTCTCGCCCCCGAGCGGAGAAACAATTTCAGCACCCAGCTGAGGAGCAGGAAGGGCCACGGCCTCGTATTTGACTCCGGCCTTATCCAGGGACGGAAATTGCCACGGCCCATTGATCATCATCGCAGCCTTGCCTGCGATGAACTGGTCGTTGACATCCGCCTGCGTCCAGGTCAGCACCGATTCCGATGCCGCATGGGCGATCACGAGGTCCTTCCACAGCTGAAGAGCGGCCGCACCTTCGCTAGTGGGAATGTTGGTCTCATCGCCGCCGTTGGACCAGAAGAACGGAAGGAACTGAAATGTTCCTTCCTCAGACGCGGCTGCGGAAAAAGCGACGCCATAAGTATCGCCTTTGGTGAGGATAGAAGCCGTTCTTTTCAATTCATCCCATGTTGTAGGGGCTTTCAGCCCAGCTGCCGCAAGGAGTTCGGTGTTCACAAACAATGCGATCGTGTTAGCCACGGGCTGCACTCCATACAGTTCACCTCCGTAAGTCGAAGCCTGCACTACACCTTCAGCAAATCCATTGGTCGTAACGCCCAATGGCTTCAGGGGTGCAAGGGCCCCCGATTCGGCGATCTGAGGTACCTCCCCGTTGTCCAGCATTAATACGTCGGGCAGGGTTTTGGAGGAAGCCTGTTGAAGGACTTTGGCCAGATAGCCACTACTGGGGATGTCCTGAGTCTTGATAGTGATCCCGGTAGTCTTTTCGCACGTGGCAAGAACCGAGTCATAAATTTTCGTGTCATTAGTGGAACCTGCGGGACGCTGCAACAAGACTGTTTGCGCATCTTCAGGGCCGCTCGATGTCGGAGCACATCCGGCTACACCACATGCCGTGGAAAGAACCGCCACAGCCGCAGCCGTCCGCAGAACCCTGCCTCGCCTTTGAGTCATCATCTCGCCTTATCTATCAGAAAAATTAATCGATGCGTATCGACTCGATACGCATCGAAAATAGCATGAAACAATTCTTTTAGGAAGGGGGTGCTGCTTTGCTGTAACTCGGGTTAGGTCGTGCAGCGGCGAGTGAGCCGCGGCGGGATCAGTTGAATCTGGCCGCCCGGCTCGGCTCCGTCCAATAGTTCGAACACGCGGTTCATGGCCGCGTACGACACTTCCCGCGGCCTCGGGGAGACATTCGTGACAGGGGTGCTGAAGGTTTCAGAGTCTTCGTCAGTACACATGCCGACCAAGCCCACGTCCCGGCCAGGTTCGAGATGCCCGATGAGGAGCAACTGCAATACCCACGCCACAGTTTGGGGCGTGCGGGCGATGAAACCAACCCGTGAAGTCCTTGCTTTACCGATTTGCTCTGAGACCTCGGCCAAGAATGCATTCCACCCCGGGGCTGCGGGCCGAAGCACTTCAGCTTCCGCAGCCCGCCGGTGGCACGCCTCCAGCGCGCCCCGTTCGAACCCGGCGATAAAGCCGTACGCACGCACGTTCACCTCAGGCGGCTCACCTATTACCACGACCCGGGTGTAGCCCCGGTCCAGCAGTTCTTCCGCAGCCATAATGCCGGCAGCTTCAAAGTCGAAATCGACGGCGTCCAGGCCATGGTTATCTTCTGCGAGGCCGATGAGGACAACAGGGACAGCCAGCTGAGCCGCCCGCTCAAGCCGGGCGTCATGCAGGTGCACGTCCATGAGAATGATGGCATCAACCAGCGACCTTCCCGAGAGTCGTTCCAGGCTTGCCGTTCCAGCCTCCTCGGTTACCAGTACGATGTCATGATCGCGCACACGGGCATCCGAAGTTATTGCCTCGATGAAGGGCAGCAAACCGGCCATCTCCGTTGTCCGGGACATACTGACCACGAGGCCGATGACGCTCGTCCTGTTGCTTGCTAGGGCGCGCGCTCCAGCATTTGGGTGGTATGTAAGCTCTGCTATCGCAGCTTCGACTTTGGCGCGGGTTTCCGGCGAGATGGATCTCTTCCCACTCATAACGTAAGAAACCGTGCTCTGGGCCACACCGGCACGGGCCGCCACGTCCTTGCTTGTTACCACCCACACTCCTCACGTACATCATCAATGACTTCCCCTTCTGTCTCCAGAGTACCGATTCACGGTGAAGTAGGCAGCGCAGCTGTTCACCGGTATCCTCGATCTGCCTCCCTTGAGGCCGGGGGAATCAAGGCAAGCCCCCACAATCAGCTGTCAGGGCTTGAACTTCGAATCAAGTGTATGGCCGCAGGCGCCAATGCCATTCGAGCGAAAGGTCGACCCCGTGGCAATGGCTTAGCACCAGCGGTATCGGTGTTGGCTTGACGCCAATTGGCATGGTCTTTCGGATGTAATTGCTGGTCAACATCGCCAACAGTGCCGGTGCCGCCGGGGTAAAACCATGCACCAAACGCTGATAGCGGTCCTCAACTCCAACTGGGCCCGCGTTTCTCCGACGGACACCTTGGCAGATGCAACTGCCAGTTCGTACCAGTCCTACAATTTCCCCGACCGCTACCTTCGGCATGCTGATTTCCGCCTTCGAATAGATCCAATCACTTCCAATACCTCTCGGAGTGATGCTACGTTCCGCAACGTCCGTTGACCTGAACAAACGATTAGGTGGGACTCGACCCTGCTCCCCGTGCGCGGAGGGACAATTGCGGAGGTTCGCCTTTCTCCTCCGATCCGTCAGCGGAGGGCAGCTCCCGGGGCCGGGGCTTCCCGGCTGGTGCGGTTGCCGGCAGTCACGGGGACGGCAGTGCCTCGAAGCGCCTGCGGTAGTCGGTGGGGGTTGTTGCGAAGGCGGAAGCGAAGTTCTGTCGCATGGTGACGGTGCTGGTGAAACCGCTCGCAGCCGCTACCTGGTCAACGGTCAGTTTGGTTTCCTCGAGCAGCCTGCGGGCCTCGTCCAGGCGCCGGCTGCGGACCCATGCCGCCGGCGTTGTGCCTGTGCTGACCTGGAATTCGCGGATGAAGGTCCTTCGGCTCATGTGCCCCTGAAGAGCCAATTGCTCAATGGTGAGAGGTTCGGAAAGATTGTTCAGCGCCCATCCGATGACATTGGAAATGGGATCGCCTGTCTGCTGCGGGCGGACCGGGCGTTCAATGTATTGCGCCTGCCCGCCCTCCCGGTGGGGAGCCACCACCAGTGCGCGGGAGACCGAGTTGGTCGCTGCGGCGCCGAGGCTCCTGCGCACCAGATGAAGGCAGGCATCAATCCCCGACGCGGTGCCCGCCGAGGTGATGACGTCCCCGTGGTCGATGTACAGGACCGAAGGGTCAACGCAGACAGCCGGGCGCCGCCGGGCAAGAGCCCCAACGGCGTTCCAGTGCGTTACGGCTGACCGGTGGTCAAGAAGGCCGGCATCAGCCACGGCCAACGCCCCGAGGCATAGGCCCATGATGGTGGCTCCTTCCCGGTGTGCGTTCACGAGGAGTGCCTGCAGGCCGGCCCCAGCAGTCCTGTCGCCGCCGTACCACGATGGGATCACCACAACATCGGCGTTGACAGCAGCTTCGGGCCCGGAAATTCCGCTGAGTTGATAGCCCTCGGCGGTCACCAAGGAGTCCGCGCCGTCTGAAAAAAGCTCGGTGGACCACGGGTGCCCTTGGCGCTTGACCTCTTCAAAAACCATTTGTGGAACCGCGAGGTGGAACATGGGCACGCCGTCGAAAGCATAGATGGCGATCTTCATAACGCTCCAGGGTGGGCTCAGGAATAGTTTTGGCGCAAATCCATCGTAAGGCAGCATTCATGCCACTGGTAGCCGGGGGCGGGCACCCGAACAATGGAAGCCAGGGGTCCTGCCGGACGCCAACGACCTAGGAGAAGAAATTATTGTGACCACGCCCCGCCGCGCACTCATCATTGTGGACATCCAGCAGCAGTACTTCAGCGGTCCGCTCGAGATCCACTACCCCCGGCCTGCTGAGTCGCTGGCAAATATCGGGCAGGCCATTGATGCCGCCGCGGCCGCCGGCATACCGGTAGCGGCCGTTCAGCACAGCGCAGGAGAAGGTGCGCCCGTTTTTGATCCGGGGACCCCTGCCTTTGCACTGCACCCTGAGGTGGAAAACCGCAAGGCTGACTCCTGGAAGCTGCTCACCAAGCACTACAGCTCCGTTTATGCCGGCACGGACCTGGCCGAATGGCTCCGCAGCCAGGACGTGGACACTGTCACGCTGGTGGGCTACATGACCAACAACTGCATTCTCGCCTCAGCAGCGGAAGCAGAATTCCTTGGCTTTGCCACAGAGGTCATCTCGGATGCGACAGGTGCCATCAACATCGCCAACAACGCCGGTGCCGCCGCGGCCAAAACCGTGCACCAAACGCTGATGGCGGTCCTCAACTCAAACTGGGCCCACGTTTCCACCACGGCAACCTGGACCGCGGCGCTTGCCGCAGGGGAGCCAACCACCGGCAGCGACCTGGGCAGCTCCGCCATCGCAGGCGCTGAGCAGGCAGCCCGGCTCTAAGCGTGGAGCTCCACGAACAACTCCGGGCGCATGCACGGCATAGCCCGATGCACGCTGCAGCGACAGAGATGCTGATTCGGGGCTATGACGGAAAGTTCGCGGCGTTGGGCCAGCCGTGGATCCGTCCCGGCCTGCTCAAAACGCCGGCTGCGGTGAACTTCCCGGCGCTCGTCACCTATGCCGCGTCGCTTCCCGCGGACGAGAGGAACTTCCTGACGTTGGTGGCTTCCGTCGCCGACGCTGAACAGGTATCGCTTGGATCACTGGTTCCAGGACTCGGGCACAGGGAAATTGAGGTCCTCTTGTCAGCCATCTGCCATCTCTCGACGCCGTAGTTCGGCCACACCACACCATCCAGGGCCGTTCAGACCGGTTCCAGAAAGAATTTCCACAAGGAGTTTCAGTAAAATGCAGTTCGGGAAAAACTCCGGCACGGCACCCTTTGTCTTATCTGTCCTGTCCGCTGGCGGCACAGGCGTGGGAACCACAGCCACCGAGGGCCTCGCAGGCACCGTTTCCCTGGCGCGAGCCGCGGACCAGCGGGGGTACCACCGCTTCTGGATGTCCGAGCACCACGGGATGGGTGCGACGTCGGTGTCCTCACCGTCCTTGATGATCGCCCGCCTTACCGCGGAAACAGCGCGCATCCGGCTGGGGGCCGGCGGGGTGATGCTTCCGAACCATGCACCCTTGCTGATAGCCGAGCAATTCGGGATGCTGGATGCCCTGGCACCCGGCCGGATAGATCTGGGCCTGGGCCGTGCGCCCGGCACTGACCAGAGAACGGCGGCGGCACTGCGCAGGAACGCGGACGCCAACGACGGGTTCCCGCACCAGGTACTGGAACTGCTTGGCTTCCTCGGGGACAACTTTCCAGCCGGCCACCCGTTTGTGGACGTCCATGCCGTTCCCGGCCCGTGGCAGGCGCGGGAGAACCAGGTCCCCGCCCCGCTGACGGCACCGGAACCGTGGATACTCGGCTCGTCGCCCTACTCCGCGCGCCTTGCAGGCCAGCTTGGTCTCCCGTACGCCTTCGCCCTGCAGTTCGGGGACGCTGACATCGATACGGCGATGCGCGTCTACCGCCAGAGCTTCGACCCCTCGGAGGTCCTTACCGCGCCACACACCCTCGTCAGCGTGCCCGCTGCCATCAGCACAGACACGGCTGAAGCGAAGAGGCAGGCGGCTACCTCAGCCATGGCCATGCTGCGGATGTTCAGAGGGGAAGGCTACCTGCTGCTGCCACCGGATGAAATCGACTCCCACCTGCATACCACCGCCGAGCGCCAGATCGTCGACGCCTACACCGACCGTACCTTTCACGGAACACCCGCCATGGTGGCCAGCCGCCTCGAAAACCTGCACCAACGAACCGGAGTCGATGAGATCATGCTGGTCGTCGGAGGCCACTCATCCGCCCTTGACCTGGACGCACTGACTCTGATGGCGGATTACTATGACTTCCCTCGCCTGTAGCGCCCACCCTCGGACGCCGGGAAAACCGACATGAAATGGATCTTCCTTGCCGGGGCCATCTGCAGTGAAGTCACCGCTTCCCTTGCCATGAAAGCCGCACTCGACAACCCTGCCTTCATCGCAGTCGTCGTTGTGGGCTACATCGCCTCCTTTGGCTTTCTGGCCGGCACCCTCCGCCAGGGTATGCCGCTCGGTGTCGCCTACGGAATCTGGGCGGCGATCGGGGTCACGCTCACCGTACTGCTGGCCACCCTGCTTTTTGGCGAACCACTCAAGCCGCTCATGATGGTGGGAATAGTCCTGGCTATCGGCGGGGTTTTGTGTGTGGAACTCGGTTCCCACCGACCGGTACCGGCAAGCGGGTGCTCCCTCGCCTGTCCTCTACAAGGCGTGAGTAGAATCCGGCATCTGCGCAACCATGGGGACGGACAGCGCCCAGTCGTTCATGGAATTCAAGACCGTCCGCAGTTCCTGACCAGCCGGGGTCAGTTCGTAAACCACCCTGGGAGGGATTTCCGGGTAGACGGTCCGGGTCAGCAGGCCATGGTCTTCGAACTTCCGCAGAGAGTTCGTCAGCGTATGTGCACTGATGCCGGTCAGTCGGTCCTTGATTTCGCCGAACCTGAGCGGTCCTCCCAGCAGCTCGCGAACGATCAGTGTGGCCCAAGGTCCATTCATGAGACCCAGAAAACGGGCGACGCCACAGCCGGGAAAGTTCGAAGCGCAGAAAGTCATACATAAATTTACCATTAGTGCACTTGATGTAACCGATGCATAGTATGCACTAATGAATACATGAAAATTATCGTGCATGGCGCTACCGGCGCCCAAGGTTCCCCCGTCCTTAACGCCCTCAAGGCAGCAGGTCACTTGCCTGTCGCCGCGGTACGCGATGCCTCCGGTGTCGCCGGAGAAGCGGTGAGTGTGGATTTCACCTCCGTTGAATCGCTGACCGCCGCCTACGCCGGCGCTGACGGTGTGTTTATCCATCTTCCCCTTGCTGCCCCCGGCGCACAGGAAGACTTTGCCCGTAACGTTGCAGGCGCGTTGGAGAAGACCCGGCCGGCCAGGGTCGTGTTCTCCACGAGCGGCTACCCGGCTTCTACGGAATCGCCTTTGACTGCACATGCGATTCTGGCCGCTTACCTCGGTGCCAGCGGGTTGTCCTACGCGGTCGTCGAACCACGCCTCTACCTGGAAAACCTCCTCCTGCCGCCGGTGATGAACGTCGTGAAGAAAGAGGGCACACTGAAATATCCCCTGAAGAGCGGCTACAAGGCCTCCTGGAGTTCTCATCTGGATGTCGCTGATGTTGTCGTCAGGCTCCTGACTGAAAGTGGAATCACCGGGAACGTGTCGGTGGGCTCCCTGCCCGCACTCTCCGGCGCGGACCTTGCCCGGGGATTCAGCGCTTACCTGGGTACTGAAGTCAGGTACGAAAGCATTACCCCGCAGGAATTTGGTATCGCCACCGTCCCGCTTTTTGGCGAAGCCGGTGTCCTGCCAGTGGTCGAGGCATACGAACACCGGCAATCCCAGCCTGGTGACGTCATCGCTGAACCGCGTTCCGCGCAGAAACTCCTCGGAATCGCGCCGCGCACCGTCGAGGAGTGGCTGCGGGAGTTGGCTCTCCAGCCCTGAACCAGAAACCATAGCTTCCCCGTCCACAATAATGATCGTCCGGCACCCTGGTTTCAGGGAGCCGGGTGCACCATAGGGTTGAGGTGATGTGAAATATTCGAGTCAGGACGACGGTTTCCGGAGGAGCAGCGTGGGGATTGACCACATCGACAGGCCGGAGATCGACAGCCCTATGGTGATTTCGGTCCGCGGGGCCCGGGTGCATAACCTTCGCAGCATCGACGTCGACGTGCCGCTGCGCCGGCTCGTGGCCATCGCCGGTGTATCCGGCTCCGGAAAGTCCTCGCTTGCGATGGGGGTCCTTTATGCCGAGGGTTCACGCCGCTATGTTGAGGCTCTTTCGACTTACACGCGGCGGCGGATGGCACATGCGACCCGTGCCGCCGTGGACTCAGTGCGGCATGTCCCCGCCGCCCTGGCACTGAGACAGAGGCCGGGTGTCCCAGGCGTGCGGTCCACCTTTGGCACCTCAACGGAGCTTCTGAATGTCTTACGGGTCATGTTTTCGCGCTTGGGTTCACACACATGTCCGAACGGGCACCGGCTGGACCCCACTATCGATGTCGCAGCTAACCTCGACCTGACCTGTCCGGAATGCGGCGCCGTGTTCTACCCGCCGGGAGCTGAATCGCTGGCGTTTAATTCCGATGGTGCCTGCGGGAACTGCTCGGGAACGGGCACTGTCAGGGAAGTCGATGACAGCACCCTCGTTCCTGACGAGTCGCTCACCATTGGCGAGGGTGCAGTTTCGCCCTGGAAAATGTTCGGGCTTACCGTCATGCCCCAGGTCGTGGCCGAACTGGGAGTGCGAACGGACGTACCGTACACGAACCTCACCGAGCATGAACGTAACATTGTGCTGCACGGACCGGAGGAGAAAAGACACATCGCCGTTAGGTCCAAGAACGGCAAGTTGTTCGAGCTGGACTTCACGTACCGCAATGCCCGGCTCGCCGTACAAGAAGCCTTGAAAAACGCCACATCCGAGAAGGGCTTCACACGCGTCAACAGATTCATCACGGCCCAGACGTGTCCCGCCTGCCACGGGACCCGCCTTTCAACGGCCGCCCGCAGCACGCAGGTCGCCGGCAGCAACCTTGCAGAAATCACGGCAAAGACTCTTGATGAGACGGTCCTTTGGGTATCGGCAGCCGTTGACACGCTGCCGCCGGAGATGCACCCGATGGCTCGGATGATCATTACCCAGTACACGGGGATGGCCGATCGGCTGGTCCAGCTGGGACTGGGTTATCTCAGCCTCGACCGGGCCAGCTCGAGCCTCTCCACCGGCGAACGGCAGCGCGTGCAGCTCGCGCGGGCAGTCCGCAACCAGACCACCGGCGTGCTGTACGTATTGGATGAACCCTCGATTGGTCTTCATCCCGCCAACGTCGAGGGCCTGATCGGAGTCATGCGGGACCTTCTCGCCGACGGCAACTCAGTAATTCTCGTGGACCACGATGTGCAGGTTCTCCGTGAAGCTGACTGGATGATCGAAATTGGACCCGGTTCCGGGACCAACGGCGGTACGGTGACGGCCACCGGATCCATCGAAGACATCAGCCGGAACCCGGAATCGGTAATCGGGAGCTATCTCTCCGGAAAAGAAACTGTCCAGATCCGCCAGCAGAAGCCAGCGCAGGACGTTTTCGACGCCGGGACCATCCGGCTCGCAACGGCGCCGATCCACACCGTGCACGCTCTCGAAGCTTCGATTCCGCTGGGCAGGCTGACGGCTGTAACCGGTATGTCCGGATCCGGTAAAACCACCTTGATACTGGAGAGTCTGGTCCCGGCACTGGCCGCGGCGCACGGCGGCGAAGCCCTCCCGCCGCATGTGACTTTCCTGGACAGCGCGGGTGTGACCCGCGCCGACGTCGTTGATGCCACCCCGATCGGAACTAACGTCCGATCAACCATCGCCACCTACAGCGGCATACTGGACGAGCTGCGCAAGGCGTACGCCGCTACGCCCGAAGCGCGGCAGCGGGGGCTCTTAGCCGGCGACTTTTCATACAACACCGGAACGCTGCGGTGTCCGCGGTGTGAAGGCACCGGGCAAATTGTTCTCGACGTCCAGTTCCTTCCCGACGTTGATATCCCCTGCCCGGACTGCATGGGTACCCGGTATTCTCCCGCAGCAAACGACATTGTCCTGGCCACTTCCCTGGACCACCGTTCGCTTCCTGCGATGCTCGGGACCACCGTCGCTGATGCCGCCCATCTGCTCACCGGAATAACCAAGGTCCAACGCAAACTAAAAACCCTCATCGATCTGGGTCTCGGTTACCTCACCTTAGGAGAAGACACTCCAGCCCTCTCCGGCGGTGAAGCGCAGCGACTCAAACTTGCTACGGAACTGGGCCGTAACCACAAAGGAACAGTGTTCGTCTTCGACGAGCCTTCTGTTGGACTGCATCCCCGCGACGTCCGCAACCTCCTGAGGGTTTTCGACATGCTGCTGGCTACCGGGGCAACACTGATCGTCATCGACCACGACCTGGACCTAATCGCCAACGCCGACCACATTATCGACCTCGGACCCGGCGGCGGAAGCAACGGCGGACAGATCATCGCCACGGGAACCCCCGGACAAGTCGCCGCTGACCCGGCAAGTATCACCGGCCGCCATCTCGCCGCACTGCTGCGAACAACCCCCACCCGAAGAGAGCGCCCAGAGTGAAAACGACATCCATCGTGGGCGGCAAAGCCAGCCTGGGAATCCGTGAAGACGGCGTGATTCACCTCGTCTGGCAACCAGGGTCCAGCCTTGACGTTGACGACGTCAAAAGCGCCATGGCTGAAGTCAACAAGATCAGCAAGGGACTGGCGATGCCGCTATTGGCGGAAATGGCAGATGTAAAAACGGTTAGCCATCATGCCCGTGCAGCTTTCTCCACCCCCACCGCAGCCTCACGAATTGCCCTGCTCGGTGCCGGCCCTGTCGACTGGATGATCGCTAATTTCCGTAGCGCCCATTCTTACCCGTGCCCAACCCGTTTCTTCACCCGCAGAACCGAGGCCCTGGACTGGATCCTGGCGTCAGCTCCGCAGCCAGAACACTGACGACGGACGGACACATCTCTGAAGGACAGTTCAGGCCTGCTGCCCGTCATTGCCGGTCCATGCAAGTTCTGACCACACCTGCCCGGGCACCCTCCTCAGCCAGGACTACCCCGTACACCGGATGCTTCTCTGATGGCGTGGTGGTCCCGTGTACTTCGGAAGTTTTGGAGCCTGAGGCTGTTGTAGACCACCAGAACTGATGACAGCGCCATGGCGCCGGCCGCGATCAGAGGGTTCAGGAGTCCGGCGGCTGCGATGGGCAGGGCCGCTATGTTGTAGCCAAAGGCCCAGAGCAGGTTGATCCGGATGGTCATGAGGGTGCGCCGGGAAAGTGCGATTGCATCAGGGATGACGGACAGGTCTTCCCGCACCAGAATGATGTCGGCGGACTTAAGCGCGATATCCGTCCCTGTGGCTACCGCCAGTCCAAGGTCAGAGGCCGCGAGGGCCACGGAGTCGTTGATTCCATCGCCGACCATGGCCACCCGGTTACCCTCATCCTTTAGGCCACGGACGATAGCGGCTTTTTCTGCAGGCAACACACCGCTGTAGACGTGTTTGATTCCGGTGTGCGCGGCGATCCGCTGCGCCGCGGCATCCGAGTCGCCCGTGAGCAGAACTGTCTTCAGGCCCAGCCCATGCAGGGCAGCAACGGCTTTGGCAGCGTCGGCCTTGATGGTGTCTGCCAGTTCGATCTTTCCGATCAATTCGCCCCGGTAGGCAACGAAGACGGAGGTTTCACTGCTTTGGACCTGCTCTAACGGGCCAGCCAGGGGCTGCAGGCCGGAAACGGAATTTTCACTCAGATAGGCAAGATTTCCCACGAGCGCTGCGCTGCCGTCTACGGATGCTGTGGCACCGCGGCCGGGGTGAACATCGAAGTCAACAAGGTCACTGAGCATCAGGTGTCTGGAACGAGCCTCGCGGCCGATGGCTTGGCCGATCATGTGTTCGGAACCCTGCTCTACGGTGGCCGCGATGCGCAGCACCTCTGACTCCGTGAAGGCGGTCAGTGGCGTCACGGAGTGCACTGTCATTTTTCCGGTGGTCAGG
This sequence comes from Arthrobacter sp. Leaf141, assembly GCF_001424565.1. Classification (GTDB taxonomy): domain Bacteria; phylum Actinomycetota; class Actinomycetes; order Actinomycetales; family Micrococcaceae; genus Arthrobacter. Next base: position 68,796 of record NZ_LMOL01000034.1, on the reverse strand, counting down.
GTTCCCGTTTTGTCCAGAACCACCGTGGTGATCCGGCCGCTGGCTTCCAGAGCGTCCTGGCCTTTGACCAAAATTCCGAGGGTTGCCCCGCGCCCGATGCCGACCATAAGGGCTGTAGGGGTTGCCAGCCCAAGGGCGCAGGGGCAGGCAATAATGAGGACGGAGATACCTATGCCGAACGCTTGGGAGAGTTCTGCGCCGCTGAGGAGCCATGCCCCGGTAACGAGGACCGCGAGGGTGATGACCCCTGGAACGAAGTATGCGGTGATCCTATCGACGAGGGTCTGGACGTTGGCTTTTCTGGCTTGTGCCTGTTCTGCCAGCGCTGCCATCTGCGCCAGTTGGGTGTGCGCGCCCACTGAGGTGGCCTGCACTTGGAGCCGTCCATTGGTGCTGATGGTTCCGCCTACTACGGTGTTCCCTGTCCGGGACTCGCGGGGCAGGGGTTCGCCGGTCAGCATGCTGGTATCTACCGATGCACGTCCCGAGGTGATGAGTCCGTCGGCCGGGATCGCTTCGCCGGGAAGAACAACGAACGTGTCTCCCCTGCGTAGCTCGTGCACAGGCTTGAGCCGTTCGTAGCCGTCCTCGAAGACCCGGACGGTGGTTGGTGCCAGGCGCGACAAAGCACCGAGTACGTCGCCGGCTTTCCGCCGGGACCGGGTTTCGAAATAACGGCCTGCCAGTTGGAATGTGGTCATCCCTGCTGCAACATCCAGATAGATTGAGTTGGCGCCCGCAGGAACGGTTCCAAACCCCAGCCAGTATCCGCTGCCGCCTTCGATACCCAAGACAAGCGTGATGAGGGCCCAGCCGAAGGATGCGGCAATGCCCAATGACACCAGCGTGTCCATAGTGACTTTGCCGTGGCGGAGATTCCGGAGCGTGGTCCGGTGGAATGGCCATGCCGCCCATGTCACAATCGGCACCGCGAGGGCAAGGCAAAGCCATTCCCAGCCCGGAAACCGCCATCCGGGGACAAGAGCGAAAACGATGGTGATATCCATTAAGGGGACCGTCAGCACAGCAGCCAGCAGCAGCCGGCGGCGCAGTGAGGTAACCCGGACCTCGTTGGCCCGGCGTGACCACTGGTCATCGGCGTCATCATGGAGTTGCGCGCCGTAACCTGCTTTCTCGACCTTTGCCACTGCTTCGGCTACCCGACCTGCCGGCATGCCTGTTATCCAGGCCCGCTCAGTGGCATAATTAACGCTTGCGGTGACACCGTCGAGGCGATTGAGGGCCTTTTCGACCCTTCCGGCGCAAGCGGCACAGGTCATCCCTGAAATATTTAATTGCAAGGGTGGCCCGGTGGGGGCTTCGACGGTCATGGCTTTTCCCTTCGTTGGACGAGCGGGTTTGCGAGTTGAGTTTCCTGGCGGGCCGCGAGTGTATCGAGCATCCGGTTGTAGGCCTCGTATTCGTCGTCGCGGCCCTCGTCCAGGTGCCTGTCTTTGCGTCGGGCATCTTTTGCGTCCTGCCGAGACCACTGGATACCCAGGGAAATAATGACCAGCAGCAGCGGCAGTTCCCCTCCGGCCCAGGCGACTCCACCGCCAAAGTATTGTGAGGACGGAAGGTCTGACCAGGGCAGTGCGAGTGACCTGTAAAAGTTCTCAGCGATGATGCTGGTGCTGGACATCAGGATGACGCCGAAGAACGCGTGGAATGGCATGGCCGCGAAAACGAAGCCGAGTTTGCCGATGTGCGGCAACGGCCGTGGTGGCCGGTCCACACCGATGACGAGACTGTAGAAGAGGTATCCGGCGATGAGGAAGTGCACGTTCATGAGCTGATGTGCCCAGTGGAAGCGCATGTACTCACCGAATATGCCGGAGAAGTAGAGTCCGTAGTAGGAGCCTACGAAAAGCGCAAAGACGACCAGGGGGTTGTACACCAGGCGCAGTACCGGCCAGTGCATGCCCTGGGTAATCCAGAAATGCAGGCCCACCGGGCCGCCAGGCTGCGTTGGCGCAGCGCGCAGGAGCAGGGTGAGGACCCCGCCCATCACCAGCAGGATGGGTGCGAGCATATTCAGGCTCATGTGCACGATCATGTGAATGCCGAAGTCTGGCGCGGAGTACTTACCGAATCCGGAACTGGTGGCGAACACCACTGTGGCCCACCCTGCGAGCCATGACACGGTCCGCCCAACCGGCCATTTGTCGCCCCTTCGGATCAGGGTACGGACTGCCAAAAGATACACCAGCACGCCAGTGGCAGCCATCACGAGGAACAGCACGTTAGGACGCCACTCCGTGAACAGGATGGCTGCCGTGGGTGCCTGTTCAACGTTGTACCCGAGAAGGATCTGAGTGATGGTGGTGGGCTGGAAATAATGCGGCGGCGGAATCCTCGCCATACCGGCCGTAACACCGATCCAACCACTGCCGGCAGCGACACACAGGGCCAGAATTCGGTTGATACGCCTATCGGTCAGGCGACGCTGCTGCCAAAGGAACCAGCCCCACACTGACGCGCCGGCGATCGCCGCAAGGCAAACCCACCGGGCCATGATCTGCCAGCCAGTCGGCGTATCAAACAGTCCGGTCCCTGCCAGCTTGAACCACGTGAGAAGCACCTCGAAAACGATGATCACGGGTATTGCAATAACAACAGTTTTGTATAGGCGCAGGACAATAATGGGCGCTATGAGGTGGCCGGATGCCACCCGCAAAGCAGCTACAAAGGAAAGCCCGAATACAGTTGTTGCCACCAACGTCTGGATGGCCCCTGCATCGTTGGCAAAGTCGTGGTTGGGTCCCACCAGAGTCTGTCCCACGACGACAGGGGCCAGAACGCCAAATCCGATAGCCCAAAGTGCTAGAAGCAACCCGTTCCAACGCTCGGCAAATATGCTCGCCGCGAAGGCAACAGAGGCGGCGACGGCCGAGATGGTCCACGCCTTTGGCGCGTCGCCTCCGCCGTAGAGGAACGGTACGACGTCGGGATCAGCAAGGCTTCCGAAGGGAAAGCCTGAAGTGTCCAGCATCTCCATCAGCACCATGGCTGCCGACATCGTCGCCCAGCCGGCAGAGGCCACCTGCAGAACCCGCATCTCCACTGAGAACCCCAGTATCGGCGCAGTTTTTCCCTGGGCGTCCCGAAAGAACAACAACATCAAGAGCGCGCCGACCGTCAAAGCAGCAAACAGATCAGCTGCAGCCTGCGCGGCGCCAGTGGATATGGCTACGTCGAGTCCGGGAAAACTGGTATGCAGCTTCTCGTAGGCCTCGCCTCCGGCCGATGTTGCGGAGGCTATGGGAGGGGCGAGTACTAAACCCAGGCTTCCTGCGACGACCAAGAATATTGTGCGACGGTTGCGATGGATGCGCTTACCGCCAACGGCGGGATCAAGCACGGTCGGTGCTGGTGTCACGGATTCCGGTCCGGCCAGACACCCAAGGTGAACCCGGCTTCCGTGAGGACATCCTCAATGTCCTGACGCTGAACCGGCCCGAGCAGGCGGAATCCGACGCGGCCGGAAGCGGCATCGGCCGTGATCTCCCCGATCCCCGGAACCTGTGAGAGCCCGTCCGCGACTGCTTTTTCACAATGCGAGCACGTCATTCCGTCAACTCGGATTTCCATCTGTTCCATGGGCCAATGCTCCTCATCGCTCGCCGATCCGACCTTAAGTCTACAACATGTAGAGACGGTGTTCTACATGTTGTAGATTAGATTTCGAGACCGGCAGGAGAACAATCGATTGATCCAGGACCCAACGTGGCAGTGGCTACTCTCAGCCCTTTTCGCTGCCACAGCTGCAGCATCTTTGGCGCGTCTGAACGGCCGGGGTATGCGGGTCGTTGTTGACGGCGCACTTCATGTCACGATGAGTCTGGCCATGATCGCCATGTGTTGGCCGTGGTGGAACCTCTGGCCCAAGAGCCCCCAAATGGCCCTCTTCCTTGCCGGCGCGTTCTGGTGCACAGCTTGCCTTGTCAAGGACCTGCGGCGGGATGCAACCCGATTGTCGCTGTTGTGGCACGACTTAGCCCACCTGTTCATGATGACGGCCATGATGTGGATGATTGCTGGCATGCCTGCCAGCGACGGGGTGCACCACACCTCCGTTACGGGTGGGACCTTGGTGATCGGCTTGATCCTTACGGTGATCCTTGCAGTAGCCGCTGTCGTCTCCTTCGCAGATTACGTCCTTCCGCCTAGCGCTGGTACGGGTGCCACGACGGAACTGACCGGAACTGCCATGCACACCGGAATGGCGGTGATGTGTTGGTTGATGCTCGCTCACTGATCGGAACGGCCTTGGAGCGGGTTGTGCAGGATTTCCCGACCGAAGACCCCACCGTCAACGCAACCGTGGACTGGCTTACGGGGTGCCAGTACGTCGGGCTCATCGCGTTTGCAGGACTCATGGTTTTTGAACGTTGGATTGTCCCGGCTGACCAGCGCCGCAAAACGGTCGTGCGTGGTGTCCCGTCCGTGTTTCTTCTGGTCGGAACGGCGGCCACACTGTTGCTGGTGCCGTTCACGGCACTTCGGATCGCCGGCCGACCATTTTCCGCAGTCTGGGATATCAGCGGCTGGGGCCCCTACCTGTATCCGCCTTCGGTCCAGGCAGCCATGGTCCTTCTTGTGGCGGCACCGACAGCATTATTGCTTATGCGGGCCGCGGAAGTCGCACGGTGGGGCAGGTTCTTCCTGCCTCCCGTGGTGCTGGCCTGCCTGGGTATCCCGGTCCTCTCGGGACATACCCGCAGCCAACAGCCCGCGTGGCTGATCTTCGCGGCAGACCTGACGCATCTGGCCGTGGCAGCGCTCTGGCTGGGCGGCCTGCTCGGGCTGCTGCTCCTGCTGGGTAGACTTCCAGCCACCCCCGCAGACGCCCGCAAACTGGCAGCCGTGGTCATCAGGTTCTCTGGATTCGCCCTGGTGAGCGTCGTGCTGCTGGCGGCTTCAGGGGCATCCATGGCCGTTCTGATCCTTGACGAACCTGCTCAGCTTCTGTCCGGCAGCTATGGACGGATGCTGCTGATAAAAGTGGGCCTTGTACTTGCCGCGGTAACAGTCGCTCTCTGGAACCGGACGTGTCTCCTACGCCATCTGGCGGCATTCTCCGGCGCCGAATGGTCGACGCTGCGCCGGACCCTGGCATACGAGTTGCTGCTGTTGCTGGTGGTGGTGGCAATTACCGCTGTACTGACCGGCACCGGCCCCGGTCATACCCACTGAAACCTGACCCAGGACTATCTCGCCAGGAGCTTTCGTTCCGTATCGTGTCGGCCGATCCCGCGGCGACGGGGCCATTGCTTTCCAGCAAGCCGGTCAGCGCGGAGCTGCATCGACTGGTCCCCCGAATTCCGGGCCAGGGTGACCAGGGCATTTGCGAGAAAAACAGCGCCCACTTGCCGCGCAGCGGCGTCATCGGCGGCGAGCTCGACAAGCAGTGTTGTGGCCCTGTTCAGCGACCTGCCTTGGTTCAATCCCGGCAGACAGGCAGCGTTGATTTTCGCAACCAGGACCGCAAATCCATGATGCTGTCGCAGGTGCGCATACTCATGCGCCACCACAGCAAGTAGCTGCGGTGGGGTCAGCGCACGTTCCATGGCCGATGAGAGAAAAATTGCCGGACGCCTTCCCGGGACGGCGTAGGCGATTTCATCGGATGAATCGAAACGGACCAGCGTATAGCCGGCGAACTCCTCCCGGCTGGTAGCGACGGAAGCCAAAGTCGCGCTACTCATCCGCTCCGAAGCCACCACCGGCGCGGCCGACGACACCACAAAGAACGCAAGCGCACCAAAAAGAGCAAGACTCACCCACCCGCCCAGCGTCAACAGAATCGCGTCGAGGACCGGCGTGGAGACAGAGGCTGAAACGGCACCACCAACACTGAGCATCAAGGCAGCGACGCAAAGGGCCATCCCGAGAAAAAACGCACCGAACCAGGCCGCCAAAGCCGTCCTCGGATGAAGGAGCTGCCACCTTCCTACGGTCATGAGCGACGGGGCGAAATACGCTATTAGGGCAGCACAGGCCACGCAGGCCAACGCGGTCAGCAGCATGAAATACCTCCGGCCTACTCAGGTCCTTTTCCGAAATTCGCCCGAAGGAGATCCAGGTCCTCGTCGTTAAGATTCCCGGCGAAGGCAAGCAGCGCAGCCCGCCTGTCACCAGCACCACCCAAGGCCGTCATCATTGTTTCGCTGGCGTACTCCTCATCGGAACGGGAGGGGCTGAACCGAATTTTCCGCGGCGAATCCCCAGACCTGACGACGCGGCCCTTCCGCTCCAGCCGGGACAAAGCTGTCATAAGGGTAGTGTAGGCAGGCTGCGGCTCAGGAAACTTCTGCGCGAGTTCGCTCGCCCCCACAGGCTGGCTTTCAGCCCAGAGTAGCCGCATGACCTCTGCCTCAAGCTCACCCCTGGCTCGAATGCGAATGCTGGCCATGGACACCTCCTATTGATCAGTATCCTACGGTACCCGGCGGTGTCACCCGGTGGCACTGGGTCGTTGCTGCCTCGACTCTAACCAGTGGTTTTCTCTTGCCACCGTCAAGTTCTGCACAAGCGCCAACCAAGTGCCTGCCTTCAAATCCTTTGAAGGCAGCGCGTACTTCGTCTGGTCCTTTCGGCGCTGTCAGCAATGCCCTTTCGCCGTTGGATATCCCACCGAGAGACGCGTGGCGCCAGAACCGAATGGTTCTGCAGCGCACTCCGGGGGTCATCCTTCAACTCGAACCAGCCCCTTGCGATGCCGCTGTACTGCATCGTTGTTTCCGCATCTGGCGGAACAATAGGACCGCAGACCGTTGCGGCTGGTGTCCACGAAGGCAATGACGCATCGATCACGGGCGCAGGTGCCCAGCCTGCCCCCAATGGACTCAACAGCAAAGACGGCCAGCCCTCCGGCGGTCACCGCCTTGACCCGTGCAAGGAGGTCATCGTCATCGGCTGCGAAGTGCAAATGTGGACGCAACTGGTCGTGCGTGCTCAGATATGGCCGCGTTGCTCCTGCATCAAGCAGCCCGTTGATCGCCCGGCATCTGTCCCCGATGTCGGCGGCCTCAAAAGCGGACCGCAAACGGACGGCCCAGTCCCGCAACGACTGCGACGTGGAGCTGGCCACCGCGGGTCGGCGGATCTGATGCTTTCGCAGGATCTCCTCGGCAGCCTCGACGGTCCACGTCCCTGCAGCGAGATTTACGAGATCCACAGCAAGCAGGGGGCCAGTCATATTGTCATGGTTGAACTGCACTAAACCATTGCACCATAGTTTCGGACGTGAACCTCGTAACTACAGCAATCGTCCCCATTGTTCTCATCCTTGGATTGGGCACCCTACTTCGGCGCCGTTACTTGAAAGAACCAGGTTTTTGGCGGGGGTTGGAATGGATGTGTTACCGAATATTTACGCCGGCACTTTTCATCACATCCATCGCAGGCACGGATCTGGCCGCCGTTCCGATCGGGCCGTTGCTGCTCAGCCTCGCCGCGCCGATCCTCCTTGTCTCCGGCCTCGTCCTCTCCCTTCGGCGCCCTCTGCGGGTAAACGGACCTCAACTCACCTCGCTGGTGCAGGGCGCAGTCCGCATAAACACCTACATCGGCCTGATATTTGCACACGCGCTGCACGGGAGTGAAGGAGTAGCCACGTTTGCTTTGGCCAGCGCCGTAGTGGTGCCTCTGGTCAACATCATCTGCGTAAGCGTCCTTGCAGCGTACGGAGAGAACGAGACGAAGGGCCCGAAAGACCCCATCTGGCGTGAACTGATGAAAAATCCCCTGATACAGGCCTGCGCCCTGGGGCTGATCGTGAATCTTCTCGCCGTTCCCTTACCTGCCTTCGTTGCCTCAACGCTCACCATGTTTGCCGGCCCGGCACTGGCTTGTGGAACACTGACTGCTGGCGCCGCGCTGCACCTGAGATTCCATAAACGGGACATCCTGGACATCGGCGTGGCGACCACCCTCAAACTCATCATCCTTCCCGTCGCTGCAGCCTCCCTGGCGATCCCGCTGGGTGCGACCGGCGCAACCCTAACCAGCATCGTGTTGATCTGCGCTGTCCCCACCGCCCCATCGGCCTACGTGCTGGCGTCAAAAATGGGTGGAGACACCAGACTCATGGCTTCCATTACCGGAACACAAACCATCCTCGCTATGGCCACACTGCCCCTGACGCTCAAGATCCTGGACGTTTTCGTTGGCAACGCTTGAAGAAAGCACCGGTCCCATCCGGTCTCAGGAGCGACTTCCCCGGCCCGGGTCAGTGGCCGCGTCAACGCCTGAATGGATTTCATTGTCGCCTGCAAGGTCTTCGCCTGGGGCTGAGAAGGCACTATCGCTGCCGTCGCTGAACAACACGTCGAAAGAGACGTCATCGCCGGCGTGTACCGAGGTTTTAGGCCCGCTCCCATATTTTTCCGTACTCCTCGTTCGGTAACTGGCCCCGCCGAAAAAGAGATGCGCACGCTATCGGCCTTCAAAGTGGCGGAACCAGGTCAATGCAACAGCTACTATCTCTACTACATGTAGAGTTAACCGCATTCCCCCATTGAAGGAGTCCCATGCGACCCAACGTCCGCCGCTTCGCAACCAGCATCGGAACTGCCGCCGCGCTCCTGCTCCTGAGCGCCGGATGTGCCGTGAGCAACGCTCCGGCTCCGGCAGAATCCACCGGCGGCTCGAAGGCGGGCGGTTACCCGGCGACGCTGGAGAACTGCGATCGTGAGATCGTTGTGGATTCCAAGCCCGAGCGGGTCGTAAGCCTGTGGCAGTCGAACACGGAGGCACTTCTGGCTCTCGGTCTGCGCGATCGAATCCTTGCGGTGCAGGAATCTTACGCGCCGTACCCCGCATCGGTGGCCGAGGCGGCGGTGGGGCTGAGGTCCATCGGAAGTCAGATGGGATTCCCGTCGAAGGAAGTGCTCCTCAGCGAACAGCCAGACTTTGTAACTGGTCAGGTACTCGACGGGTACGCGTTTGACGCTTCGCAAGGGTATGCCTCGGTCGAGCAGCTTGAACAGACCGGCGCGACGGTCTACGGAGCGAATCTCTGCGCTTCAACAGATGCCCAGAGCACTGAAAAGTGGAACATCGATTCCGTCACTCAGACCCTCCGCGACTATGGAACCATCTTCGATGTCCCGGCGAAGGCCGAGGAAGTCATCGCAGGCCTTGACGCCGAGAGGGAAAAAGTCGTTTCCGCAGTCGAGGGTGAGACGACGGTGAAAACGGCCTACTTCAACGGCGGAACAGGCCCCGTTATTGTCCTCGCGGGTGGAATCTACGACGACCTGATCACCACGGCGGGCGGCGAAAACGTCTTTCCTTCGGACTCCATCTACGTCAGTAAGGAGGAATTCGCTGCATCGGGTGCCGACGTTGTACTGGTAGGGACGTTCCCAGGGCAGGATTTCGCGGCGCAGAAGGCGTTTCTCGAGGAGAACTTCGCCGATCTTCCGGCTGTTAGGAACGGCCGGATCCACGAGGTGCCAACGCAGGAGACCGACTCTTCAATCTCGGTCATGGTGGGGCTGACAAAGATCGCCAACGCACTTCACCCTGGCCTGGATCTTCCGGTTCCCACCTCATGACCGACGCGCCCGCTCCGGCGCGCCCTAATTTCAGGGCTCCTCGGAGTCCGTACGCGGCGATCAGTCTTCTTCTTCTCGCTTGCGTTGCAGCATTGGTGCTCTCGGTGGCTGTCGGGAGCGTCGGGATCTCACCGGGCAGGGTCCTGGAAGTGATCGGCGGACGGCTGCTGCCGTGGGGCGACGGTCGAGTCACGGGTCTTGATGACCAGATCGTGTGGGAATTCCGCCTGCCCCGTGCGCTGCTCGGCTTCGTTGTGGGAGCCGCACTCGCCGTGTCAGGGACAGTGCTTCAGGCCGTTGTGCGCAATCCTCTGGCTGACCCGTTCGTGTTCGGGGTCTCCTCCGGTGCGTCCGTTGCAGCCGTCGCCGTTCTCACTCTCACGACAGGGGTGTTTGCGACGGTCTCGACCCCGGTCGCAGCCTTTGGCGGGGCTCTGATCACCACGGTTCTGGTCTTCGTGCTCGCGCAGCAAAGCGGGCGGGTCACACCCAACAGGCTGGTCCTGGCAGGGGTCGCAATGTCCTACCTACTCAGCTCCATCACGAGCTATCTTGTCCTGCGGTCCAGCGGCACCAACCAAGGTATCGGGCAGGTGCTGTCCTGGCTTGCAGGCAGTCTCGCGGCGGCGACCTGGAGCGACCTGGGAGCGCCCGCTCTTGTTTTGATTGTGGTGACAACGCTGCTTGTCCTACTCGCTCCTTTCCTCAACGCCTTCCTGACAGGAGACGAGACGGCAGCGAGCCTGGGAGTCGATGTTGGCCGGGTCCGTCTGGGCTTATTTGTCCTCACCTCGCTGCTTGTCGGAGTCGTCGTTGCCGTGTCCGGCGCCATCGGATTCGTCGGGCTCGTCGTGCCTCACGCTGTGCGTATGCTGATCGGCTCCAACCACCGCTGGGTCCTTCCCGCCTCGGCACTGGCAGGGGGGCTGCTCCTGGTGATCGTGGACATTGGTGCGAGGCTGCTCTTGGCACCCACCGAAGTGCCGGTAGGTCTGCTCACCGCCGTCGTCGGGGCCCCATTCTTCCTCTGGCTGCTCCGACGAGCAGATCGGAGAGAACGATGAGGACGAAGCAAGCCTCATTACGCATTGAGGGTGTCAGCGTCGACATAGCGGGCCGGCGCATCATCGACCAAGCCGCAATGCACGCGCACGCAAACGTCGTCGGCCTTATCGGCCCGAACGGCAGCGGGAAATCGACGCTCCTGCGCACGATCTACCGGATGCTGCGCCCATCGGAGGGGCAGGTACTCACCGCAGACCGCGATGTGTGGTCCATGGCGGCGCGGGACGCTGCGCGCATCACCGCCGCGGTAGTGCAGGACAGCCCAGCCGATCTTGAGCTCAGTGTCGCCGACTGCGTCGCGACCGGTCGGCTCCCCCACGGAAGAATCCTCAGCTCCAACCGCACCGAAGATCGCCAGGCTGTGGAACACGCCATGTCAATCGCTGGCATCACGCAATTCGCTGACCGGGATGTCAGTTCCCTCTCCGGCGGTGAACTCCAGCGCGTGCAGCTCGCCCGGGCCTTGGCCCAGGAACCCCAAATACTGGTTCTCGACGAGCCGACCAATCACCTCGATATCCGATACCAACTCGAACTCCTCTCCCTCATCCGCGAGCTCAAGATCACCACACTCGTAACCCTGCACGACTTGAACCTCGCGGCGTCCTACTGCGATGAGATCGTCATGCTTGAGCGCGGGCGCGTCGTCTCCTCCGGCACTCCGGACGAGGTCTTGACCCCGCAGATGCTGCACCAGGTGTTCGGCGTACGCGCCGACACACTCATCAACCCACTCACCGGCCGCCTGCACCTCGTCTACGCCGACAGATAACCCGCGCAGCAGCCGGCGCCAACCCAATGCCCACAACAAGTCCGCACCTCCCGCAAAAGGAAGAAACAACGCCCATGAATAACTCCGACCTCACCGCTACCCTTCCGGGCCATTCATCCGGACAGAACCCGTCAGCGAGTACTTTGTTCTCCGTGACCGGCGATGACCCCGCCAAACGGGACGCGATCAATCGTTCCATCTCCGCCCACGAAGCCCTCGCCGCGCTACCCGGTGTTCGTTTCGCGATCGATAAAACTGTCCTGATCGTTCTGCATCCTGGCTTCGAGCTGCTTGATGTCGCTGGCCCCTTTCACTTCCTCGCGGCGACAGGTGCGACAGTGGAATTCGTGTCCACCGGCCCCAGCGATGAGCCGGTACCCAGCGGCAATGGCGTCACGCTCATGCCTACATCGACTATCAGTGACACCTTCACCGCACCTGAGGTACTGCTGGTCCCCGGCGGTGACACCGGAATCCTGCTTCGCGACAACCAGGCCATGACAGAGCTGAAACGTTTGGGCAAAGAAGCCACCTACGTAACCAGCGTATGCTCCGGCTCGATCGCACTCGCTGCCGCAGGATTGCTGCACGGGCACCGCGCGACCTCGCACTGGTCCGTCCGGCATCTGCTCACCGGCTACGGGGCGATTGAAGTCAACGAACGCATCGTCGAGGACGGCAACCGGCTGACCGCCGCCGGCGTCACAGCAGGAATGGATCTGGGCATCAGGCTCGTCTCATACCTCTGCGGGGAGGACCTGGCACGCTTCGCCGTACTGGGCGCCGAATACGCCCCCAAACCTCCCTACGACACAGGCACCCCCGAGAAGGCCGGCGCAGCACTTACGAACCTTTCCCGCAATTTCCTTGCACCCCTGGAAGAGGAATTGCGCGCTCCCGTAAACTGATCAGCCAACAGGGCCCATCCCGCTCCACTAACTCTCAGGCCAATCTACGCGCCGACTTGCTGGCCCTCGACGGATAACTGGCCCAAAGAATTTAGGCGCAAGGCCACTGTAAGAAGTGCACCAACGGCATGCGAAAGAACCAGGCGACGGCTTGCGCTTACGCGTCGCCGGCAGGCCAAATCCGCCAAAACAAGCCCGAACGGTCACTTCATCCCGGCAGGCAATGCCCGAACGTTGGGGAACCAACCCGCTGGAGCCTTGTTTGGTTCGAGGTGTTCGGGGTCGCGGTGTTTTTGCATGTCGCATTTATAGAAGGGGCCCCGAGGATCCATGAGTACTGCCATGTGGTGGTCTGCGTGGTCTTTGAACCAGACGCTGATGCCGGTGGCTCCGTCAAGTCTGAGGTGTTCCCAGGCTCGCCACAGCGCCTCTACGCGGGAGACTGCTTCCGGGTGGAAATACCATTCGATGCACCATTTGAAGGAGCGGCCGTCGACGTCGCGGACATAGGTGGGCAGCAGCTGTTCGAGAAGGAATTCCTCGGCTGATCCGTAGACCAGTTCAGGAGGCTTTTCCTCACCCTGCTTTTCTGCCGGGGCAGCAACATCAGGGGCTGCTGTGGGGGCGTCATTGAAGAGCCCAATGTCATTAGTCATGTCGCCACTTCCCTACTTTGAGACCCAGGGGTTGAGCGCCGGCTCATTGTGGACGGCTACAGCTGGTTTCTCGGGACGGGGGCTGTATTTCTTGATGGATGCTTCCACAACTTCTTTGTGGTTGCCGGTGTACCAGGGCATGGTGCGGACGAGGGTGGCGGGTGCGCCGGAGGCGAGGACGACGGCGCGGCCGCGGTCCAGCTCGGCGAGGTTGGAGACGTCGAAGATCCGTTCCTTGCCTTCCTGGCGTGAGCGGGAGGACCCGGATTTCCCGGAGGAGACGGAGACGTTGGTGTAGCTGTAGTCCCCGACAAGGTCCGAGAGTGCGCGGAGGAAGCCTTCTTCGGCGACTCCCCCGCCGTAGACCTTCACGTTCGCAGCTGACCAGATTTTCCGCATGTTCGCCTCGCCCCAGAGTTCGACGCCCTGGGACCAGGACTGCAGGATGCCCATGACGATCAGGCCCTTGGAACCGTAGTGGCTGAACTGGTCCGGCAGGCCTGCCCAGCGGACGACGTTTGCCAACTCATCGAGGGCGAACAGAGCGGGTTTGGGGAGCCGCCCGCCGCTGCGTTCGGCGCGTTCCTCCATGGCCTCGGCGATGGCCACGGTCAGGGCGGTGGTCAGTGGTGCTGCGGAGCCGGCCCCTTCCTTGGAGAGGACGTAGATCGTCTCCTGGGAGGGGGCGAACTCGTGCGGGTTGAACTGCCGGCGGGCATCGGTGGCCACCGTTGTTCCACCGGTGGGGGCGACCCAGCGGAGCGTGTTCCGGGATTTCAGGCACTGGATCATCTTCTCGGCCGTGCCGAAGATCCCGTCCCGCTGCTTATCAGCCAGCTTCAGCGTTGACTCGAGGCCTTTGTACTGCAGCTCGTAGTCGTGTTCGCGGAGGATTTCGATGGGTTGTTGGCTGACCTGTTCCGTCACCCACAGATACACCTGGGTGATGGGCAGCTCCCCGAGCGCGGCAGCGAGGAAGTAGGAGGAGAGAATGTCCTCGGCTTTCGGGTCGAAGTACGCATCCGGTTTGGAGCCGGGGACCCTGGATCCGGTGGAGAAGTGTTGGGTGAGTTTGTAGGCTTTCTCTTCGTCGGTGACGTAGGAGAGCGGGTTCCACCACCAGTGGGGTTCTTCCTGGGCGATCTTCTGCGGATCGAACACCCACACCGGGGCAATGGTTTCCCGGACGCCGCGGGTGCCGTCAACGACGTCGCGTTTGTTCGAGGTCGAGACGACCGCACCTGGTGCGTCCAGGATCGCCGGCATCACTCTCGAGGTGGACTTACCCGTCCTGGGTCCCCAGATGTCGAGAGACAGGTCCTCCCAGGACTGAATGAACTTCTGCCCCGTGGCCACGACACGGCCCACGACAATGCCAGGTGTGCCGGTGACGCCGAGGCGGTCAGCGGTGGCCTGGGCACCCTTTTCCGAGAACGCGGTGAGGGCTTTGCCCTTCCCGAGGTAGCGGGCTGCTTTGTCGACCCGGGCGCGTTTGGACGCACCTTTCCGCCAGGCCAGCAGCACCACGACAGCCAGGGCGAGGGCCAGCCCGGCTATGACGGCCGCGACGATGGTGGCCTGGACAGGCCAGGTGATCTTGCCCTTGATGAGACCGGCGACCAGGTCCACCGGGTGCGAAGGCGGCGCAGCTGCACCCGCCAACCAGGCACCAAGGTGAAGGGAGGCGTAGGTCCCGCCGCCGAACACGACGATCGCGCCGACGGCCAGCCAGACGAGGATCGCGTCTCCGGCGCCCATCCCTTTGCGGTTCGGTGCACTCATTTCTTGCCACCTTTAGCCTTGCGGCTTTTCGTGCGAAGGCTTCCCTGCCCGAGAGTGGTTTTCCTGTTTTGTACTTCTTCTTGCAGCTTGAGGATCTCCAGTTCCAGGTCGGCAATCCCATTGGCGGTTTTGGCGTCGATCTTCCAGATTGGTTCGAGCGAGAGCAGTGTGATGGATATCAGTACCCAGCCGATTGCTGTGCTCCACAGTGGCACCCAACCGATGCCGGTGAGCCATGACGCCGGGAAATTGAAGGCCAGCGCTGAACCTGCGACTCCGAGCAGTGAAATACCGTTCCTGGTCAGGGTGATGGTGGGGTTGTCATGCTTCGTTGCGAGGAAGACTGCAACGGACACGATGGCTGAAAGAATCCCGAAAATACCCCAGCCGATGAACCAGCCGGAGTGTCCCCCGGAATTTTTCGGATCCCCGATGATGTTGACGAGAATGCTCAGTGCAACGGCGGCGGAGAACAGCGTCAGGATACTGAAGCGATAAAACCACCTGGACGGGTTCGGGGCTCTCATGATGTGCCTTCCTGGGTGGGTACCGCCGGGGCAAGAGGGTCGAGAACGGGTTCGGGTGTCTGGTGCCATTTGCCGTCGGTGTCGTTGACACCGTCCGGTCCCTTTTCCAGGGAGGTCAGTCCGACCTGGACGGGGATCCCGGGGCGGCCGCCGACTTTGATGAGGAACTTCCCCCGGCCCGGGGGTTCGACGTCCACGCCGCGGGAGTCCCACGCGGGCGGGTCCTGCCAGGAGATGAGCTTTTGCTGTTCCTGCCGGGAGAGCGGGATGGCCGAGGTCAGCAGCGGCATTTCCGAGGCCGGCAGGCCGCCGCAGATGACCATGCCGGAGCGTTCAACGAAGCCGCGGGCTTTCATCCGGTCCTCTTCGGCCGGAAGGGCGAGCAGGTCGGACATGGTGTGGGAGATCATGATCTGCCCAACACCAACGGAACGGTTGAGCCGGGTCAGTGCGTCCACCCGGTCCACCATGCCTTTACCGGCCCGCAGTGCCCGCCAGAGTTCGTCCAGGACGACGAAGTAGTTCCGGCGCGGTTCCAGGTTCGCGTCGGCGAGGGCGTTGGCGACGTTGACGGTACCGAAGCCGTAGGACCAGCACGCGAGGAGCACCGCGGCCTGCAGGTCCGTTTCGGTCTCATCAATGTTCGAGACGTCAAAGACGACGGCCCGGTCCCGTTTCATGGGTTCGGTGGTGTGGCGGGAGAAGATTTCCCCGAGCTTCCCACCCCCGGTGAGTCCCAGGAGGGTTGCTTCGAGGGCCCGGGTTTCCTGCTGGTAGATGCTGATGTCTCCGCGGTCGAGGGCCACCTGGCGGAGTTCGTCCGGGGCCGAGACGATCACGTCCAGGAGGTCTTTGAGGACGGGCACACCTGTGAAGCGGTCATCGAGGACGCGCAGGGCCCGGTCCAGGATGGTTTGTTCCTGGTCTGTGGGCGGATTGTTCCGGCTGATCGTGATCAGGGAGACGACCATGGTCAGGCGCCGGCCGTGCGCGTCGGCCCGGACCCGGGCAGCGTCTTCGTGGTGACCGCTCTCTTCGAGAAGTTGGGCGGCTTCGACGGCCTGGCCGGGATCAAGGATGTTCAGGTATCCGACGCCGCGGCCGAGGCGGATGACCTGCCCGCCGAGGGCGCGGACGGCTTTGACGTGTTCGCCTTTCAAATCCCCCAGGATCAGGGGGTGCACGCCCTGGCCGGAGAGACCGATGAACATGCGCCTGACCACAGTCGATTTTCCGAGACCGGGTTTGCCGAGGATGAACGCTGACGGGTTCGAAATCAGGCGGGCGCGCTGGAACCAGCTGATCGGGTCACAGCAGACGGTGGCCTGGGTTTCCTCATGCCTGCCCAACGGCACACCAATCATGGGCGAGGAGGCCCCGGCGGAGAACGGCCACAGCCCGCAGACCTGGACCGTGGTTCCCCGGTATTCCTTCACCGAGGGCACGAGCGCTGCCATCCCACCGCCCCGGCCGGTCCACCCACGGGAACCGGGACCGGTGACCTTGGCCGGCTTCGCCGCATCCGTCCGGACCTGTGACTTCGACCCGGTGGCCGGTGCAGTGAGGGTTTTCTTGGTGGTGCGGGGGAAGAGCTTCATGCGGGCCATTTAGAGGGCGTCCTTAATCTCGGTGGGCACCATCGAGTGTTTGGGCAACACCAAACCCAGGGGCAGGGACGCGGCGAACGCGGTGTCCTGGGACCCGTAGGCGCGGCGGAGCAGAACCCGGGCGGTCCCGGAGGTCTGTTCCACAGCCGCCACAGCATCATCAAGGCGTGCACGGTCGGTGACGGTGGCGGTAACGACCATGCCGAAGTTCACCAGCCCGGCGCCTTTGGCTTCTTCCTGCGCTGTCTGGACCGCGGAGCGGGCATCGACCAGGGCACGTGCGGAGGGCCGGGTTCCGGAGGTGATGCGGACGTTCGCGTTGTTCTGGTCCCGTTCAACCACAGCTGCGGCCCGGGCCGAGTCCATCGGACGGTACAGCAGGGAGATGCGTTTACGGTCAATGTCTCCGTGCGGGGCGAGGAGCCGGGACAGGACTGAGGAGTTCACTGATCCCCGCGGGGCGCCGGTCATCGTCCATGACGCGGAGAACGCGGAATCGTGTCGGTATTCGTCCCAGCTGGCCTGGGTCGCGGTGGGGCCGACTTCGCCCCAGGTCAGGGACACCGGGGACCCGGCCGCATGGGCCTCATCAATGATCAGGGCAGCCGGCGGGTCATAGGCGACGCGGACGACTTCGCAGAGTTCCTGGGCCGGCATGGGCCGGGCAATCCCGGCACCGGTAGCCTGCAGCCGGGCCGACAGGCCCGGAATACGCGAGGCCAGATCCCGGGCAACTTCCTCGGGGGTCCGTTTCTTCGCGCCCGAGCGGATCGCGGAACTGAACGTCAAAGACACCCAAGCCCTAACCGTCGCGGAACCTTCCGGATAGGTGGTGACGACTTCGGCCAACATCTCCTTGGCGAAATCCGGGGCGTCGGGGTCGATGTTCATCAGCACTTCGTTCCGGAGCCGGTACCCCGAATCCGGGGCAGTCTCGACGGTCACCGCAGCAGCATCGAGGCCTGCTTCATCAGCGAGGCCGGCGAGCCAGCCGCCCCAGTTCGCCACCCACGCATCCACCTGTTCAGGATCGACCAGAGAAGCCCCGTCGGGTTCGGTGGAGAAGATCACCGTGAAGTGGCTGGTGGACGGGACGTGAAGCATCGCAAAGGGCCGTTTGTAGGAGTCGGTGAACTCATACAGGGTGGACTTCGCTGCCAGGCCCGGGAGCTGGTACATGCCCCACTCGGTCACACCGAGCGGCCCGGACCGGTACAGGTTCGTGCCCGCGGACTTCGACACTCGGAACGCCAGGCGGGTTCCGGCCCGGTCCACGATGGACTGGCCGTGCTTGTCCTTGACCGTCAGCAACAACGCCGCGCCGGCGGCGACAGCCAGGACACCCAGGCCGGGGAACAGGCCCCAGATCGCGAAGCTGATGATGCCCAGCAGCAACCCGACCATGACAATGCCGGTGCCGATCGCGCCGAGGTTCCCCAACCCGGCCGAACGCGGCACACGCCAGTTCCCGTAGGACGGTTCTTTGTAATCGGTGCTAATTGCTGCCACTGGGGCCCTCCGTTGGTTCTGATTGGCCGGTTGAATCCTGCGCGGTCTTTTCTATTGCCTGTGTTGTCTTTGACGCCACCCGGACACCCGTGGAGACGGCCATTCCTGCCGGGCCGCCAGCAGCCCCGGCAGCCGCGCCCGAACCGGACGCTGCCCCTGCAGCTGCGGGGGCGCCTGCCCCGGCGCCGGCCATTCCTGCCTTGCCGGCTGTCGTCATTCCCGCTGCACCGCCCGGGCCTGTAGCGCCGGGAACTGGTGCCCCTCCCCCGCCGCGTGGGCCGGTCGAGCCGGAGCTTCCCTTCGGGGAACCACCGCCGGGTCCGGCCGATGTGGAGGTGTTGGACGTGTTGGTGGAGCTTGCCGGGGTTGGGGACGCGTTACCGCGGCCGCTGCCGCCGCGTCCCATGGACACAGCACCGGTGGCCATGGCTCCGACAGCTGCCCCGGCCCCTGCTCCACCGCCGGAAGCGACAGCGCCGACCATGGGGGTCACGAACCGCATCAGCGCCGGTAACGCGAAGAGCGCCACGATCATGAGGGTGAACCCGGTGATCGAGCCGATGAGTGCGTCCTTGCCTTGGGTGTTGCCCATCAGCAGGAACGCCACCGAATACACGATCGCGGCCGCGGGCTTGTAGAGGATGAAGGCGATGGTCCAGCCGACCGCTTTCTGGAACCACTGCCGGCCCATCTCCGTGTTCGTGAACGCCGCCGTCGTGGGAAGGATCCCGGCAAGGATCACGAGCATGCCGCTGCGGACCACCATCAACACGATCTGCACCAACGAGGCGATCAAACCAACCAGGCCCAGGACGATGAGGACGAAAACGCCGATCCCGGTCTGGTTCGTCATGACCAGAACGTTCATTGCCTCGGCGAAGCCTTTGCCGTCGGTTGAGCGGTTGATGATCGCCGCCGAGAACGCATCCGCAGCGATCACGAGGATGGAGATCACCCCCAACCCGATCCCTGACACCAGGGTCAGTGTCATCAAAGACCGCAGCAAGTCCTTCAGCGGCGCTCCGCGCTGCTCCCAGATCATCCTGATCCCGCCGACAATGACCGCCAACACAGCCAGCGCCAAAGTCCACGGCACCAGCTCACTGTTCACCATCGAAACGACCGGACTCGCCGTCGTCCCGTCCGCACTGGCAAGGTTCACCGTCGGCATATCGACCCAGAACGTCGAGAGAGTCGTCACCATCTGACTCATACCCTCGAGGATGGCTTTCGCCATGTTTCCCATGGCATCGTCGGCTAAACCGGACAGCCAGCCGCCTGCTTGGCACGAGACGTCAATAAGTCCGCATTCCTTGTCGGCCACTTTAGGCTCCGGACCAAGGTATGAAGCCGCTCAGGTCACTGATCTGCACGATGTCATTGATCAGCTCACCTGAATCTGCGATCTCAGCTTTCCAGTCGCCGTCACTCCATTTCAGTGGAAGGACTGCGTGTCCGTAGAGGCCTTTGTTGGTCTGAAAGGCCAGGTCCACGTTTGCGGATGTTGGTGAGTAGTTCTTGATGATGAAGCCGCGGAACTGCACCGTGGTGGCGGAGGGTGCTTCGGTCGCCGGCCTGGAGCGTGAGTCTTCCATTGCGGCGTCCCTGCCTGGCCCAGGCAGGAGCATTTTGTCCGTGAGTTTGATGTTCACGGCACGGTCGGCAGATGATCCCATTGCGATCAAATTGGCGGCCGCGTAAAGGGCACCTGTTGGAGTCTGCGCGAAGCAGGACCGGAATCCGTCGTCATCAGTCCGTCCCGGGCCGTGTACTTCTGGGTCTGTGGGGGTAGCCATTTTCCCGACAAGGTCCCAGTTGGTTTTGGGTGCGGATCCGAGGGCTTTATCCGTGGACGTTGGGAGTCCGCAGATGCTTTTGCCTGTGGCGGCCGCGGTGCTTGTGGCAACCGCGGTCGAGGTGCTGGAGGGCGCTGGTTGTGGTGTTCCTTCTTCGCTGCCGTCGGGGATGACGAGGAAGATGACGATGGTTGCGGCGATGAGGGCGACCACCAGTGCTGCCGCGATGATGTACCCCGGTTTGGTGAAGGGGTTGGTCTCGTTGGTGCTCTCTGTTGATTGGCTCATGGCTGAACCTTCCCGTTTGTGGTGTGGTTTAGACGAAGGCGCGGACGATGCCGGCGGCGCCGGTGATGATGATGCAGCCGAGCAGGACCCAGCCGAGTTTGCCGATGGCTTGGGCGCCTTCGCCGCGCTGGAGCTGGATGACCATGCCGATGCCGACGATGATGATGCCCAGCACGCCCAGGACCAGGCCGATACCGGAGGCCCAGTTCAGGACGGTGAGCAGGCCGCGTGCTTCGGGGGGAACGACGGGGGTCGGGTTGGGGATCACGGACGTGGCGATGGTTACGAAGTTGTTCATGGTGAGAGACCTTTCAGTGGGTGGTGCCGGGTGTGGTGGCCAAGGCGGCCAGATCGGTGATGAAGCGTTGGTATTCACGGGCTGCCGGCGGTGTGACCGTAGCGGCGTGCCGCCAGGACTCGACCCAGGGCAGGGTCCAGAGCCGGGGTGCCCCGCCGCCGATGATCGCCGCGAAGTCCCGTAAGGGTTTGGGGGTTTTGCCCGGGGCGTCGGCCAGGACGGCGAGGCCGAGCAGCTCCACGTCCGGGGCGGCTCCGGAGGCCCATTGGGTGAGGGCTGCCTGGGCGGAGGTCAGCCCGCGCATGTCTGCCCGGCAGACCAGCAGCACCTTCGGTGCCGGGCCGGTACCGGTGAGGGGCCAGTGATGGCCGGTGGCCCGGGCTCCGTCGAGCAGGTCAGCGAGCCGGGTTTCCCCGGCCCCGCCGTGGGTCCCGAGGACCCACAGCGCTGCGGTGCCGGTCATGGTGGCCTGGCCCAGGCGGTCAGCGGTATCGGGTTCAACCATGCCCCGGAGCGGGGCACTGATCACCGGAGCCGGCGGCGCATCCACGATTAGCGTGTCCTCAGTGGGTTCGGTCCCGGTGGCGGGTTTGGTGATCCAGGGGTTCAGGGACAGTGACATCGTGTTTTCCTCCTTTCAGAACGTGAGTTGAGTGGGGTTAGAAGCCGTTGGCGACCGCGGCTGCGGCTGCCAGCCAGGCCCGTTGGGTTGCGGGCTGGAGGGCTTCATAGCGGATGGGTCCGTTGACCAGGGCGGGGTCGTAGGGGATCCGGACGACGGCCCGGACGAAGGGTTCGAAGCCGTCGGCGATTCTTTGGGCTTCGGCTTTGGCGCGTTTGAGGGCGTCGCCGCTCATGCTGCGTTTGGCGTCGGTGGATTCGGAGACGATCACCACGGCGTTGCGGGCCAGTTCGGCGTCGTGGCCACCACGGGATTCGAGGGTCTGCAGGGTCAGCCGTGCAGCTTCGGCGCGGTCCTCGATCGCGGTGACGGGGACGACGAGCTGGTTGGTGTGGTCGATCATCCGGCGCCAGTTCGCTGCCCGGGCGGTGTTACCGGAGTCCATGACCACGAGCCGGTAGTAGCGGGTGAGGACCTGGTGGGCGATGTCCACTTCCTCAGCGGTGACTTCATGGTCGCCTTCTTCGTTCTCATCCGAACGCAGCACATCGAATTTGTCGGCGGTTTGGTGGTGTACGAACTTGGCGATTTCGGCCGCGTTCGTGGACGGGGAAAGCAGCTCGGTGGAGGAATCGATCAGGTCCAGGACACTGCGGTCATGGGCACCTTTCTCGGTCCGCCAGCCCAGGGTTCCCTGGGACTCGTTGTTATCCCAGGCGACGGTGGCCGCGCCGCTGTAGCGGGCAAGGATCGCCGAGAGCATCACCACGGTCGGGGTCTTATTCGCCCCGCCCTTGCGGTTAACCACCGCGATGGTTCGCGGGCCGGGCCAGTGCTGGCTGACCGTGCGGATATCTTCACGTTCGGCGAGTTCTTCCGGGGAAGGATCCATCCGGAAGCCCAACCGGGTCAGGGAACCGCGCCAGCCCTGCGTGGCCGGTTCCAGGACCGGGGCGCTGACCAGGAACGAGGTGTCCTTCAAACTCCGCCGCGTCGCCGGAGCCTCCGCCGCTGCCGGGGCGGCATCGACAGTGGCGGCCGCCGGCACCTGAACTGCTGCCGGACGCGGGCTCACCGGTTTCCTGACGGTCGGCTGTTCCGGTGCCCGGACGGGGGCGGGCGCGGCGGTGGGGACTGTCCTGATCACAGCCGGCGCTGCCGTTTCCGGGGTGGTGGGTGCTTCTGCCCTGCGGCGGGTGGGTTTGGTGTCGTAGGAGACGGACTCGACCCGGCTGTCCGGGTGAACGATGAGTTCCCCCTGGCCTTCGGGGTCTTCGATACTGACCCGCACGGCCCGCTGGAGTGTCTTTGCTTCCGTGAGGACCAGGGCGAGGGCGTTATCGCGCAGCTCCTGCAGGGACGTTCCTTCCGGGACGACGCGGGAGTTCCCGGCGACGATCACCTCGGCTGTGCCGTTGGCGCTGATGATGGCCTTGATGTTGGGGAAGGCCAGAACCTCTGGTGTGGTGCTCATGGAACCTCATCCTTAGTGTCTGTGTTTCTGTGGGGTGGGTGGAGAAGAAGTGCAGGGGCCTGGTCAGGCGCTGGGTGGGGTGAGTCGGTTGACCTTCCAGGGGGCGTCCTGGCCGGTGCGGAGCAGCTGGAGGGTGTAGGTCCCGGCGTTCGTGGGGACCTTGGCGATAACGCCGTAGCCGTTGGCTTCATCGACGCTCAAGGTGGCTTTCCCGGTGACGGCGCTGGCCGGGATGTTCGCAGGATCCACGGCCGAGTAGTCGGCTGTGGCCTGGGCGGTGAGCCAGCGGGCAAGGTCATTGGCCCACTGCTTTTCCTCCATGCCCGGGCGGGCGAAGTCCGCCATGGCCTTACCGGCCACCTCCACGGCGGCGTCCTTGCTCTCTGCGTCCCAGCTCAGGCCGATCGTTGCCGGCACGGTCCCGCCGGGGGCCTGCGGGCCACTGCTGACACTCAGTGACACCGGGGCCGACGGGGTTGCCGTGGTGGGTTCCGGGGTCGCTGGGGTGGTGTTTGCGGCCGGGGCGCACCCGGCACACAGCAGGGCTGTGATGATCAGGGCCAGGGGCTTTTTCACTTCTTCTCCTCTTGGGTCGGCAGATACAGGAAAGCTGACGGGACACCGTTGGACACGGTGCGGGTGTAGTAGTTGTGGTCATCCGGGGGCGGGTTGCCGTTGTAGCCCTCTTCGAGATAAGTCCCGTCGTCCTTGACTTCCTTGACCACCGCGACGTGCCCGAACGTCGGGTCCGCTCCCCCGGCCCCGGGCGCGTACCAAACAACGGCACCCACCCGGGGCGTTCCCCCAGTGGGCCAGCCCTTGGCGTCCCAGCCGGCCTTCCACGTCAGGGCCGAGCCCAGGCCTTGCCCGTCAGGGCGGAAGTTGCCGTTGAGGTACTTGAACGGTTCAGCGGTGGAACCCATCTGCTGGTTGACCCGCCATAGGGCGAAGTCCACGCATTCGCGGTAAAACATTCCCATCGGGGAAGTTGCGGCCGCCCCGGCGCCTGCCTGCAGCCAGGTCGGTGAGTCCTTGTAGGGGTAGTCGTCCCCGGCCCCGGACTGCCCAGGAATGGCGCAGTCGCTGCCGGACAGGTCAAACTTCTCATTCGAAAGTCCCTGGACGAGCTTGATGGCCTCGGGCCAGTACTTGGCGTAGTGATACGGGTCCGCGTTCCGCTGGACCCTGTTACCGGCAATCGTCGGCTCGAGCAGTTCCCAGCCCTCGACCTTCTGCAGGGCCTTGATGAAGTTCGTGGCACTGATGGCCGGGTCCATGCGGTCCGCGTAGGAACCCCACGCACCGTTATCGCGCTGCTGGAACAACCCCCGCGAATCCGGGCCCGGACCGTCACCGTAGTCCAGGACCCGCAGACCGGATTCCCCCAGGGAGACCATCACGCTGATCATCTGACCCTTCACCGAAAGATCCAGGGCCTTCCCGGCACCCATGATCGCGGCAGCATTCTGCAGCTGCTCAGTGCTGTATCCCTCGACTTTGGTATCGGGGCTAATTGCCACAGAGATGGCAGGGCCGCAATCCGCCGCAGCAGTCTTAGCCGGCGCCAGTAGAAGAAGCATCGAAAAAATCAGGCCGAAAAACAATGCCGGTACAGCGACCATCGCGCCAACAGCCAAGCTCTTATTCGGCTTCATCGGGACCTGGTCTTCAGATAGCGGCGATACCAGGAATCCCTGAGCCACAACGGGCCAGCAGCCTGCACACGAAGCGCTAAGCCGGGGTTACGAACACGGACCGCGATCCCAGAGCGATGGTCGTGGAAGCACGACCCTGTTGGGTGGCCGGTCACCAGGCACGCGACGTTCGGGCTGTCGAGGACTAGCACTGGCCAAGTTGTTGCAAACGGCAAAACTGTCATCCTGTCCCCCTCAGACACGAACTTCTACCTCCAGACGGCCACATACCGTTCGCGGTAAGGACCAACCCGCTATCTTGCACACTTCTCTGTTAATGCGCTTGTCACATCACCGAATCGAGCTGCATCGATTCCTTCTTCCACTGTAATGCATTTAATGCATTACAGTGGAAGAAGGAAAGCGGTAAGACAAAATAGGAGGATGCCGCGCTATGTCAGTCCCTCATCGCCCATGCCGCAAGACATTGCAGTCATGACGGAAATTTTGGGCATCCCTGCATTGAGAGTCGCGATATTGCGGTATCTCACTCAACACCCACAAGGCGCGACATCTGGTGAGATGGCGACAGCGATCGGCACCCGCTATCAAACAGTTCAGCGACACCTGGACCAGCTTGAAGAGCTAGGAGCCGTAGTGGCTAGCATCCAGCCGCCGCGGCAAGGGCACCATGTACTGTTCGCGCTGAAACCGGGGATGCTGAAAGACGCTGTTGAAAAAAACTCCGCTTATATACAGGGGCGCGACACGCCCTAGCGGCTCCCACTTAATTGAACCTGTTTCAGGTTCTATGGTGAGTGTCTACAAGTTGAGGGAGTGAAACGACATGCCGCAGCCGTTCAAGGGCGATCGCAGAAACATCACCGTTCGCTTGCCCGTAGCCGACGCCGAGAAGCTGAAGGCCTTCACAGATATGACGGGCAGGAGCAAGAACGATCTTGTTGCTGCCCTCGTCGGCAACTACTTAAAGACCATTGACTTAAGCCATACCGACGGCCAGGAGGCTCTGCCTATCGCTTTGGCCAGTTAAAAGTTGAAGGCCCGCACTAGGCGGGCCTTCGTCTAAGAATACGTTCAGATCTCGTTCTTGGCGGGACACGATCTGAACTTTTATCAACACCCACCCAGTGGGTGGATTTTGTTGTACCTCCCGAGGAAGGAATAGCTCTATCGTACCGCACGCAGATTCCGCGTCAACGGACGCGCCCGTGAGTGTCGGCACTTTGCCGGATCCGGCGGCCGCGTGGGTGCTGGCGCCTCTGATCGCAGGACAACCTACCTACCGGATGGGTCGGTGGATCGGGCAGCGTTTCCAATACCCCCGCCCCACCACTGCCCCGAAGATCACCAGGACGGTCCCGGATCGGCCGGCTGCGGTGATGCTCCACGGCACTGACGGGTCCGTAGCCACGCTCTGCCTGGACCTGGATACCTCCAAAGCCCTCAAAGGTGTGGTGGATTCGGACGCGGCCCTGCTTAGGACGCTTCTGGGCGACGCCGGGGTGGTCTTCGTGGAGGACTTCTCCCCCAGCGGTGGCCGGCACTTGTATGTGCCGTTGCAGGAACGCCTCAGCCACTCCGAGGCCCGCGAGCTTGTTGAAGCCCTGGGCCGGGTCGCGACGAGCCTTGACCCGAGTCCGCACCAGAACCTCACTGACGGGTGTATCCGTGTTCCAGGATCCGCGCATAAGTCCGGTGGCCACCAAACCCTGATCACTCCCCTGTCCCAGGCTTATGACGTGTTGCGCCGCCGCAACACTCCCGCCACCGTCGCCGCCTTGCGTGTTGTGTTGGCCCCAGAGCTGCGCCGCAACAGGATTGAGAAGGACCGCCAGGCCAAGGCTGCAGCGTCCCCGCGGCCACAGCTGACACGCATGCCGCTGCCCGGGGCCGGCAGCGAGTCCCCGCTGCGTCGCACAGCACGTACAGGGCTCTACGACACCGCACGCTACGCCAGTGCTTCAGAGGCCCGCATGGCGGTCCTGAATCACCTGGCCGCCTGCGGGTGGACCCTTGCCCAGGTCACCGGGGAGCTCACTGGGCAGTTCCCCGGCCTCGCCGCACTGTACGGGAGCAAACAGGGCCGCCTGCTGCCCAAGGAATGGGCCAACGCCCAAGCCTTCACCAGCAGCACACCCGGCGAAAAACAAGCACCCGCACAAGGGCGGGGAAAAGATGCCTTTATTAACGACACAAGCCTCACTCAACCCACAGGGGGGGCAATCAAGCCCAGTCCAGCGTCAATCCACCAACTCGTGAACGATCTGGAAAATGTTCTTTACGCTGTTCTTGACCACCGGATCCAAACTCATGGCCGCGAAGGTCTCAGCCTGCGGCTGCTGCTCCGCGGCCTGCTGGGCTACATGCGAACCAACAACACCAACCTGGTCGACGTCGGATGCCGAACTCTCGCAGTTGCCCTGGGAAAACACCACGCCACTATCGCGAGGCTTCTCCCCCGCCTCGCGGCTGCATCAGATGGCATCCTGATCAAAGTTATGGATGCCAGGCACAAAGCTGCCGATGTCTACCTGATTGAGCTTCCGGAGCAGTATCAGCAGCTTGCGCGGGAATTGACCTGGCGAAAAGGGAAAATCCACGCCATACGCCCGGTGTTCCGCGCTCTAAGCGACCCCGCAGCACTGGTGTACGAAGCCATTGAACGAGGCCGGCACTCCCCTACCACCGCCGAAATCATCCGCACCACAGGGCTTAGCAGATCAGCAGTAGATATCGCACTGGCAAACATGGAAGCCCTAGCGATGATCTACCGGGTTAGTCGAGCTTGGAGCGTCACAGGGAGCACCAACCTGAGTGCCCTTGCGGTTCGTCTTGGTGTGATGGATGAGTACCAGGCCCACGTCGCACGCAACCGCCGGGAACGCGCCGCTTGGCACGCTTATCTCGATCGTTTTGCAAACTCCCGCGTACCTGAGTCAGACCTGTACGACGCCGAACGTGACGAGCACTGGGTCCCTCCTGATGAGTTGATCCAGTGGGCAGCATAGGGGAAGGGCGCGATCTCTGCGCCGGGTGGCCTATGTTCAAGGAACATCTGACGATGATGGGAGATATTTCTGTCATGACAGATTTAAATATTTAATACATCCATCAATCTTTCCTGATGTATTTAGAAGGGAACAAGAGGAAGGATGATCGGGGCGTTTGGTACTCGGCAAGCCGTCGCCCCAAACCTCCCGGGGCCCCATCTAGAGAAATCTCGCAGCCTGTAATCCCAAGCCAAGCTGTCCCGGCATCTCCCCCTATCTTGACCAATCCCACACGTTGCCTTGTCGGTGCCAGGCGTTCGGATCTGCGCAAAATACAGTGCTTCTGTCATTGGAATGAACCATATTAAATATTTCTATCTTGACAGATTTATTT
>NZ_LMOL01000034.1:36491-40754 GCF_001424565.1 Arthrobacter sp. Leaf141 | reverse complement strand
TCCCGTCGGTCGTAGAGGGTGTTTGGATCCGCGCCAAATGATGTAGCTCGGTCACTACATAGATATAATAAATATTTCTGTCATGACAGATTGAAGGATTGATGTCTGTCAGGCTGTATTCAAAAGAGGAGCAGAATGAAGGTTACCGCCGTGGGGAACCGAAAGGGCGGGGTGGGCAAGACGTCCGTAACCCTCGGCCTTGCCACAGGACTCCGTCTTATCGGAAAAAAGGTCCTGGTCATTGACCTGGATCCGCAGGCGAATGTCACCGATGCATTGGAAGGCGCTGGCGAATTCGACATTTTTGATGTCCTATACGGAGGGGAAGCCGGCACGCTTGGTCAGGCCATTACGACAACGTCTTGGGCTGGCATTGACCTCATTCCTAGCTCTGAATCATTGGCTAGGTTGGAGTCCGAAAGCATCATGACTCCGGAAATGCGGCTCAAGGCCGCCGCTTGGGGGGCTAAAGAGCTTGAGGATTACGATCACGTACTCATTGATTTGCCGCCAGCCCTCGGAAGACTAACCCTGAACGGGCTGATTTGGGCGGACCGAGTACTAGTCGTCACCGAGCCGGCCGCATTCTCCGTCAAGGGCGTGACCGAGTTCCTAGACACAGTCAAGAAGGTACAGTCACTGCCTCACTTGAATCCCGATCTGAAGTTCCTTGGCATCATCATCAATAAAACTAGTTCACCGCTGACTGGTGAGCATGCCTTTCAGATTGGCGAGCTTGAAGCGGAGTACGGGAGTGATGTGATGGATCCGCATCTGCCCCTTCGAACGGCGATGCAGGATTCCATCAGCAGCAGGGCTCCGCTGACAAAAATTAACAGCAGGGGAGCGGCGATCATGACAGAGAAGTTTGTGGCGCACGCGCGATTCTTGGACGAGGAGAACTGATGGCAGTGGAGAGAAAATCATCCCTTCGCAAGGCGCCTGTAGTGGACGTCGTGGACTCCCTAACCGCAGGAGCAACAGAAACGTCGAACCCCAAAGCCGGCGTTCCGTCGGCACTTGAGGTCAGGGCGGCTAGAGCGCAGCAGGAGCCTGTTGCAGCACGAGGGCCAGGACCTGGGCGTCCCAGGAGTAAAAGACGGATGGAGCCATTTTCATCCAAAATCGAAATCGAACTCCGCGATGAACTTGATGCCTACATTGAAGCCACCGGAATCACGATCACCGATTTTCTTGACGAAGCAATTCGCGCACGTCTGACAAAATAATTCCGTCCAGACAGAATTAATTATTTGATTTGCCCCTGCCGGAGTTTCCTCTGGGTCCGAGAATGCTCTTGGCGGATCCACGACAGCCTTAAAGAGTCAGTTGCCGCGCTTACTGGTAGTCGCCTTTTGCTCGCGCGGACTCTAGCTTTGGGATATGGGACTGGGGCGCGGAGTGCTTTGCGGACTGACTGGAGGAGCTTCGGCTGCGCTATTGACTGGATCCTCGGTCGACTCATGGATATGGGGGAGTGAGGGCGCCAAGGTGATTGAAGCAACGGAAAAGCTCATTGATGACTTGGCTAAGGGTGATACGTTTCGGTGACCCTCCCGATTGGTCTTCGCTATCTGCTGGTGAGCCGGAGACGTTTACCGGCAAGTATTGGAAAGACCAAGCAGCGCTTGATCCGAAGTGGAGCATCAACCTAGAGGATTTACCAGAGGGCGCAGCAGTGGGTACTTCCTTCCCGGGCGATGTCTTCTTCCGTGAGACTGACGGCGAACTCTGTGCTATCGATGTCATCTGGGCAACGCTTAGGGCAGTGGGATAGTACAAATGAAATATTTGCCTGTCCGTAAGGGGGATCCTTTGCCGGGCAGGATCGTCTGGCTGGCAGCAGAGGTAGGGTCATCTGCATGATGTCGAGAGGAGTTTGATTCGAGATGGATACGACTCATCGCAGTATGAGCCAACAGCGCAATTGGCTGAAGATGCTTTTTTATGGCTCGATCGCCAGCGGAGTGTTGGCGCTACTAACGGCAGGATTGACCTTAATCCTGTTCCAGGAAATTGAGAGCAGAGGTGACGTTACCAACGCGCAGGATTTCGGCTGGCGCGCAGTCGCGCTTGCCGTGTTGTCCGTCGTGCTCTTCACTGTCTACCTCATCCGTCGCAATGCGCAGCGTCGGAGATTCCCACAAACGTAGAAGTATCCCTCAACCCCGTGACGTGATCATGGTGCCGATACAACGAGCAATTGAGGCACTCTTCTGCAACGACAGCCTCCTCCTTACAGTCCGCTGAAGGATCCCTAATCGGCGCCGGCCGGATCCCTCAGAGCCAGGCGTGGCACCCAGGGCTGGCCGGCTGAACCACGCCATGCGGAGGCATCAGGATGGTGCTTCAGTTTTGCTCGTGGGTACAAGGATGTTGTCTTGGATCTTTGCCCATCCAGAGGACTCCAGCTCGGTGGTGTTATACCCATCTGCTACGAGGATCGCCGTTACTTGATCCGGTCCAGACGTCCTAAGCAATTCGCCTTCTGTGGCGTCGCTGCAACCGGAATTCCACAGCGTCGGATCTGCAGGAACGGCAATTAGACATGTGTTCTTACCGTCGGCGCTTCGCCCCAGAAAATACTTCTTACCGCCAGCCTCTGCAGCGAGCACAACTTTGTCCAACTCGATATCCGACAGAGTGACGGCAGGAGGAAGCTCGTTGGTCGATGCTGCCGTACTCTCTAGGATTTTCAGGCCGGGTGCGTAGGAACATCCGGTCAGAAGGATTCCGGCAGCGAAGAGAATTGCTAGAAATGAGAAAGTTCCGGTCTTGATGGTGCTGCCCCCTCAGGCTGTCCTATGCCGACATCATAGCCTCGTGAATGTCCTTCCTCTGGGTCAACTGACGCTTGGGTCACTGAACCAAGTCTTCCGAAGCGTCACGACTCCCAAGGAACGGACAAGCCAAAGACTGCAGACTGCCCGGTGAAGGATCCCTTACCGGACGCACCTATTGAAACGCGATGGTCCTGAACCAGAGTTACATGCTCATGAGTCCGCGTATAGGCGCGATTGGCCGGTTGTATTGGAGCCAGGCTTGCAGCTGTACGAACGAACAGTCCGTCAGATTTTCCGGACACTGGACCAGAGCGCGCCAAGCGTTGTCATTGCTGGGGCATCGTCTAACAGCACGTGGTACTTGGCTTCCTCTGCGGATGTAGCTCGAACGCTTTCAAAGAATTTTGCCAAAGTGTAGCCACTGCAGTTGACCGCGGTGAGAGACCTCTTCCGTGCAAGTGATGCATTCGGGTGGTTATTGACGAAGTCAACTTCGTCAGGGAAGCGAAGAGCGAGTATTTCGAGAACTTCCGTCGGAACTGCCGGGTTCTGCGTCAATCCCATAGCGTCCTCACCCGGTCGTTCCACAGCGATGAAATACATGGCATCGAGTGCTAAAGACTGGTTGGCTACAAGGGTAAATTGTTCGCCCGGGTCTCCATGAACGGCATAGAACAACGCGGCAGCACCCGGCAGATCGGGAGAGTCTAGCTTCCCTGACCATTCTGCATGGACAGTCATGTTCCTCCTACTACTTGCAAACTTGGTTGTAGTTGACTCTGCAGCACGTCAGTAGTTAGGGCGAATCCAATCAGAGATGGGTAGGAATTCGGGCATGATTTCCGGATCAAAATGCACCCCTGTCTCGACCTCGGTCAAAATGACGACATCTCCCAACACGGCTAGCTTCTCGATGATTCCGGTGGACCGATTAATTACAGCCGTGGCCCGAAAGGCCGGATCTTCTCTGTGCTCAAAAGTGATCAATAGCGACCGTTGGCCGATCTCTTGGATGAGCATCGGGTAGAAGCCCTCGCCGCGCCTGCCCCACATAAGAAGCGCATCTGGGTAGAGCATCCGGACGATCTCTGGCATGCCGCAGGGGAATGCAAATTCCGTCGAAGCCTCCCCATCCTGCACGAGCCAAGTACCTACTGCCGACGCCCTGTGGCCCTCGTCGTCGACCAGGTGCCATGACTGCGCGTTCGCATCAAGATGGGCAACAAACTGATAGTGACTTTGTCCCGACTGACGGACGCCTTTTGCTCGCACGGGAGTGTGCGTTCCCAAAGCTAAGATCTCGTCCAGGACACTGGGGCTGTCGATTTGGCCGAGGATCGTATCAAAATTCATAGCCCATCCTGACCACAGAACACCACAAAAGAAACATCGCCCCGCCGGACCGTCCCGGAAAGCGCGCCTTTCAAGGCGATTTCGTCCGTTAGAGGATCCTCTACCGGACGGCTCAGGATATATGTGG
>NZ_LMOL01000034.1:11170-36471 GCF_001424565.1 Arthrobacter sp. Leaf141 | reverse complement strand
GGGGGGGGGGGCAATGCGAAAAATGCTTTTAATGCCAGCGCTTGTTCTGCTGCTGGCCTCCTGCGCTGCACCGTCCGATCCGAGGGATTACCCGCGTATTGCTTCTGCAGACGATCGATGGGGCGTAGGCGTAACTGACACCATCTTCGCGTCGCTAGCTGAGTGCGAGGACGATCCAAGCGTGGAGTCAGCTGTGCAAAGCGCGGACATGCCGTCCTCCCTACTTGGTTTTCGGCTGAAAGCTGGAGCGTCTGAAACGGATGCTGTCCGCATTGCAGACTGCGTGGCGCCGCTTTTGAGCAGCGGAAAACTCTCAATCGTGTCCCCTGACGCCTAACCAAACCCAGTGGCGCGGCCCCGCGCGGGTACGCCGGTCCTTCACCGGACACTTCCGCAGTGTTCGAAAAACGAGTGACGATGATCTGGCGTATGCAAGACTCAGCTTCGTGAACAGCGACTCCAAAGGGACCTTGCACCATATCGAACTATGGGTACCCGACCTCCTTCGGGCCAAGCAGGAATGGGGCTGGGTATTGGCGGGCCTGGGATACTCCATCTACCAGAGCTGGGCCACAGGAATCAGCTGGCGGCTCGGCCCGACCTACATCGTTGCTGAGCAATCACCGGCCATGACCAGCTCAGAACACGAACGCACGCTGCCAGGGCTCAACCACCTCGCATTCCATGCCGGCAGTAAAGAAGAGCTCGACGAGTTTGTCGAGCAGAGCCATCGTCACGGGTGGGTGCAGTTGTTCCAAGATAAGTACCCGCACGCCGGCGGCCCAGACCACTACGCTGCCTACCTCGCAAATTCTGATGGATTCGAGCTCGAACTTGTGGCAACCACCTAGACGGATGTGGCACGCGTCCGCTCAAGGATCCTTACAAGGGACACGCAGGATGTCTACGTGTAGAACCGCTGGACAACGGTTTCAACGATAGGGCGCAATTGAGCAGGATGTCCTGGTCCGCCGCTCTCGGCAGTGACCACGGCCGCGTGGACGTCTCTAAGAAACGCGTCCGCCGAGTGGTAAGCGGAGGGTACGCGAAGAAACCAGCGGTAACCCTGCGGCCTCGACGGAATTTCTGCAGCGGCCAGATACTCATTGACATCATCGTCCACCATTTGTCGATCCTTCTCCGTGAAGGATTCTTCGAAACGCTCAGCCACTCCGCCTCGAGTGCAGACAACAGAGACAGTGCGCCCAGCATCAGAACTAAGAAGCCGGCCTAGATTCTGGGCCCCGGCAGACCAAGCAATGATCGCGTCCCAACCCGTTTCGGCCAACTCAGCCCACACGTCCGTTGCCGGCTGGGCTATATCAACACATTCCCACACGGCATCTCCTTAGGAGTACTGGCTTGCTCAGTGCTATCTAATACTCAGTACTACTGCAGTTGGCGGGCCCAGATCCAAAACCCCTCCGGCACCTCTCAGGCGTCCGGTAGAGGATCCTTGAACGGACACCATGATGCCAGCCCATGCACCGCTGTTGTGGCTGGTCGAGGCCCTGTCGGCCGTGTCAGCGGTCAGGATAATGTCTGGATTATGCGTGAACTGTTGATGGTGGCTT
This sequence comes from Arthrobacter sp. Leaf141, assembly GCF_001424565.1. Classification (GTDB taxonomy): domain Bacteria; phylum Actinomycetota; class Actinomycetes; order Actinomycetales; family Micrococcaceae; genus Arthrobacter. The sequence continues at coordinate 34,897 of NZ_LMOL01000034.1, read as the reverse complement.
TTGGGTTGTTCTTTGTTGGCGGATGCGTAGCGACCTTCCTCTGGATCCGCACGGTTGAGCGCAGGACAAGCCAGCTCGGATGGACGGATTCACGTCCGGCGTTCGGTCAACGGCGCCTGATTCAGTTTGCCTTGTGCGTGGCAGCCGCCGCGGGCATTTATTGGCTTGCCGTATACGGGCCTCTGCGGATCCTTGGGGCCGCAGAGGCTAGTGCAGCTGGGCTTGTAGCCGTTCTCCTGTCTGCGGTTTGGTTCATTTTCCGCAGGGACATAGCGCAGTATCAGTACCAGATCGTCATGACGATGTTCAACCGCAACCGACCCGAGGAGGGCGAAGCGCAACGACAGATCAAGGCGATGGAGGCCCTTGGAATTGGGTTCTGTATTTTGTTCTTCTCCGCCGGGATCCTGTTGATCGCCCTTAGCATCGCGTTCTCTTGACGCCGACCCTCCACCGGGCAGCAGCCTCTTGTTGGATGGATAGATTTGACGGATGATCCGGAGATGACACGGAACAGGACCGTTACGGGCAAGTCCCTTCTCATCGCGTTTGCGTTATCGATCGTACTTGGCGGTGCCATCGGGCTGACCCAGGGGTGGCAGTACTCCTTCATCGGCCTGGGGGCTGGACTTGGTCCATTGATCGGAGCCTATTTCGGCAATAAGAAAGCCGCCGAAGTTGACGCGTACCGCGAGGAATGGCTCGGCCAGCGAAAGAAGACTAATACAAAACCCCAGCCGCCCAACGAAACGTCCTAAGGGGGATCCTCCACCGGACGCAGTTTGAGCCCTATAGGTCTGGATTGGATCATTCACGCCATATGGTGGTGCCATGACCGAGATGATCGTTTGGAATCTGGCCTTTCGTTGTGGCACAGGTATTGGCAAAGCACCGGGACGAACTGCCGAAGGTGCCCTGCCAAGCCAGCCGCCGTCTGGGTGGACAGGAAGTTATGGTCCGGGCGTTCGTTGGGAACACTGGCCACGAAGCCTCAACACTGGTTTGCCTATGATGCATGTGCTGACGCTGTGGCTACCGGAAGACTTCCAACGCCGCGGTCCCCAGTTTCCAGGGATTGCGATTTTTGCTGGTGAGGGCCAATTCGCGGTGGGAGACGAATATCCCGACCCGAGCCCTGAATCAACCGATCCATTCCTGCGCGACCTTGCAGCAGCCGAGGACCATCCAGGTTTGCTTAGGCGCAGAGACCTGATCGACGGAGAATTTGCCATCCTCTGGCTCATGCATGATGAGTTGGCTGCCGGTCCGACGGCAGCTCGTCCCGATCTTCGTGCCAAGGGTGAGCATGTTGACGAATCACAAGGTAATAATGCTTGGGACAACGTCGAACCAATCACGGACATTTGGTTGGTTCCGCGAGTCGATCCGAATGCTGGCAAGGCACCTGTTGAACTCTGGGGCGATGAGGTCGGCGCCGATGGGTATGTCCATCCGTCAACAGGTGCGGGGAGTCTCTCGGACTGGGCAGAACCCCTATTCGCCAGATGCCACTTGGGCGGAACTGCCTTTCCCGTCCAGGCAATGCCTGCCGGGCTTACTCCTTGGTACCTCGAACTGGAAGAGATCTCTGGGCTCAACTTCGGCGGTGGTGGAAACGCTCAATTCGATCTGGAATCCGATACGTTCGATTGGGCCTGCGGATAGCGCAGTCGAGGTATTTGGCCGTGGGTTTCTAAGCGCCTCAGACAAGACCAAAACCGGTCCAGGACGTGTCGCGTAAGCCGATCCTTCACCGGACGCCCGGTCTATCTGGTGTCTACCCCAACCGTTGCGTTCGACCAGTCTCATAATGAAGGATGTCGGTGCGTTCTAATGCGGATAGTCTGTCGGCGACTTCCTGTGCTTGGGGCTCACCGCAGGATATGGCGAAGAACCGCGGAGAGATGAGATCGAGGAGGCAACCCTTCTTGGCAAGTTCCTCGGCCAGGGGGCGCCATGCGTTCGGGTCATCGGCAGTCAGTTGGACTCTGAAGGTGAAGTTGAGAGCGTCGCACTCCACGCCAGTGGCAACGAGCGCATTCTCAGCGGATCGCATCACGCTCACGCGGTCGCCAAAGTTGACGTCGTAGAGATACGCAGGGACTCCCAGGACTGTCGCCGTACCGTCCGTTTCCAGGCGAGCCCGAAGTCCCTCCCACATCTGCTCCGTGTCAGGTTCAGGGGGCATAGCAAACCATATGGTCTCTCGCGCTTCCTGAGCTTCTGGGAGGGGATGGAGCGAAACGTCACGCCAGTGCGCCACGATGCTGGGGTGTTGCCGGTAATCAGTCACGAGCTGAGACTACCCAAGGAAAATAGCTACGAGACTGGCGCCGCAGGGTATGTCTGCCCGGCGGCGCCCGGTAAGGGGTCCTTGAGCGGGGGGAGTCTCAATTTTTCTATGGGTGTAGATGGTGGCGCGCAAGACGAATCCCTCGCACAGTAGCGTATGGATTATGAGCGATCTTCTGACCAAACGCGCCCTTGAGCGACTCGACGCTGTACTGCAGGCTGGTCAAGGTCCTACAGCTTGGGGACTCCTGAACCCAGGCATATCTATAAGCCAAATTAGGGACGCTGTGGCCTCGCAGGGCCTCCCGTGCAGCCCGGAGCTCGAAGCCTTGTATGAATGGCACGACGGTACATCAGGCGCGGGTTCTGGGCCAGCACTTTTGGGGGACATGTGGCTCCTACCAGGTTTTTATTTGCCATCACTGGACGAAGCTGTCACAAACTATGCCGTATTTAGAAAGGACCCGCGCTGGAACCCGAACTGGTTCCCTGTGTTCGCGGACGGCGGTGGGGACTTCTACGTTATCGACTTCGGCAATGCTCCCTCACGGTTTGTCCGCCATTTCCGCCTTGAAGAGTCGGAGCACCCTGTCGAGTACAGATCTCTCGCGGCAATGATTGACACGTTCGCTGCGGCCTTTGAATCGGGCGCGATTTTTGTCGATGAGACCGGGTACGTTGACGTGGACGACGAGGCCTTCAATATCGTCGCCGCCCGGCTGAATTCGGACATTCCTTGGTGGGCTGATTCGATGTGAGTCCCTGGCTTCCCGATCGAGGCGATGCCCAGTGGAGGATCCCTCAACGTTGATCCAACGGATTGCTTTGCCTGGCACGCTCTATTCGGATGTAAGTAGCAGGGTCACGGCATTCAGTTCCACAGGGGTGAAGCCTTCGTGGTTCTCGGTCAAGAGGTCGGATGGGGTAAGGCCTGTCTTTTCCCGGAGCCCGCGATTCGCACCGGCCCGGCAGAGGGCTTCGATGGCTGAGGCATTTCCACGAAGAATGGCTTCGTGCAGCGGGGCAAGCCCTCCTTCGCGTGCAGCGTTGGGATCCGCGCCCGCAGCCAGGAGAAGCTCAACCGCGGCGCGGCCCGCGCCGACAGCGTAGTGCAGTGCTGTCCGGCCCGAATTGTCGGGTCTGTCAACGTCGGCGCCAGCCGATAGGAGAAGCCGAGTCAGAAGGACTCTGGTTGAGTCGTAGAAGGGTTCAATCTCATCGACTGACTCCATGAGCGGCGTCTTGCCCGCGGTGTCGTTGATGCCGTAGTCATCTACCGGGGTGCCGGCATCGAGCAGCTCGCGGACGAGGGCGATGTCGTCACTCCACACTGCGAATCCCAAAGTGTGCAGTGCATCCGGTCGCTGGGCCATGTTTCAAGCATCCAATAATCTGCGATGAACAGATAGTTACACCCGCCAGGTCCCGCGCTTCATACGCCACGCATCAAGGCACAGCAGTCTAGGATTTCCTCCCCGAACGCCGACACCCACCGGACCCTACGAGATCCAGGGGGAGGACACCATGGGGATACTCTCGTCTGCTCTTATGGTCGCGGAATCTTCTCTCGGAGCCGGGTGAAGGCAGTGTCATAGGCTGTGCTTGTGAGTATTAGCGCGGCGCAGGCGAGCCGTTTCTACCAAGAGATCATCCTGTACCAACAAGTGTGGGGTATCCGTGATTTGGGTGGTTTCCCTGCCCCCGTCAATGGAGACGGCGAACGCAGCATGCCGTTCTGGTCGCTTCGAAGTAGGGCTCAGAAAGTCATCAGCAGCGTTTCGGTGTATCGGGACTTCGAAGTAGAGGCGATTCCCCTCGCCGTGTGGCGCACGCGGTGGATTGATGGACTCGACCGAGATGGCATTCTCGTGGGACTGAACTGGTCGGGCGTTCGAGCAACTGGTTATGACATGCACCCACTTGAGGTCCGCGCTGGACTGGATGCCAGGGAATAGGGCCCAGCGAAGCCAGCCGGTCTGTTCTTAGGGGATGCTTTACCGGACGTCGTATGAAGCGGGTCGCGTTCCGATACGCTGAAGTGGTGATTTCAGACTCGATTCCATGGCGTGTAGAGCTTGCTCGCATCGCAAGTCGCCTTGAACGGAAATCTCGCCAAGAGAGTTGGTCGGACCGCAGCACTTTTCGCACAGAGAAGGACCTGATGCTGGCTGGTTACGCGATCCGCCGCCTCACAGAGGCCCGCAAGCTCTCCGACAGCCTGGTAGCAGCCCAAGTACCCGTTCTCCGGTATCCCCGCATGGGAGTTATTCCTGACGTGTACAACAAAGAAGATATTGACAAGCATTACGCACTCGATGCGCCAGTACGGTCCCAAATAACGCTCGGGCACTTCTGCAACCAACTCGTTCACAGCTACATACTCATACACAGCTTCGACGACATCATCGACCCGGTCGAGGAAGAAGACGGCACGATACGAGGTGGATTGCGCTACTTCAACGGCGCGTTCGTGGCATCAGAGCACGAACGGCATAAACACGTCTACTTTTTTCCCTTGGACGTAATCACTGCCATATGCAGAAAGATTGCAACCGAGGATGTCGTCGCTGTCGATATGCGGCGGGATAAGGATGGTCTGATGCAGATCACCCGCGTCATCTCCAGCACAGATCCTGAGTGGGAGTCTGAATTGCCGAGGCTGAGCCACGAGGCCACACGGCCCTACTTATAAAAGAAGATGGACGAAGACCTGGAGCTATTGCGGTCTGTTCGATGAGGAGTCCTCTACCGGATACGTGAGTAAGTGGCCTAAAACTCGGCCAGTGGAGCGCCCGGGCCTCTCTTGCCTGCGATGCGCGGACGATGCGTTCAGCAGCCCCACAACTTCGCCTTTCGAACCTATGATCGAGGCATGTCCAAAACGACAGTGGTGGTCGTAGTTTCGGCTCTGGCGGCTGTCACCGGTCTCTTCGCGTTTCTCGGAGGACCAGCCGCGGCGGCAACAGCTTTCTTCGTCTGTGCTATTGGACTTGGAGCATACGTTGGTGCGGGTTGGGGTGCGGCGCAATCTGCCGAGACAGAAAAATACCGAGAAAAAATCCTCGGCAAAAACCCAAGTCCCACCATCTACTACGACGATGAAGGCAACCCTCTGCCCAACTACTCCAAAGATTCTGACAAGAGCTAGCATCTCCTGCGCAGTTGGTGCCCTTTCAGCGTTCCGGTAGACGATCCATCAACGTGCCACTCGTGGCGACCTTGAACAGTCCGCGACTTGAACGGAGCTACCAAATCCGGTGCCAGGCGTTCCTGTTTCCCTGATCGAATCAAAAACAAGATACCCGTTGGAAGTAGAACAGTGCCTGATCCCAGCATTACTGCATGACCAGGCGTCGACGGGCAGCCGGCGGAACTATCGTCTTCAGCGCATGTGACTCCAGGCTGGAGGAAACCCACAGCGATCAGCGCTAAAGCCATACATAACGTAGCCACTCCTGTTACGCCCCAAACCCAGTTCTTCATCCGTCCATCAGACCATGCTTAGCGCCCCGCGGAAACGGACAAACTCAGAGTCGTCCGTTTGGGGACCGACATACCGTATGCCAGCAGCAGAAACTGGACTCGACTTGAGCCTGGTAGCGAAACCCTATGTGGACTTCCTGGCATCAAGGAGTCGCTTGTACTTGAAGTAGGCCGAGAGGGTACCCCAAGTTGCAAGGATTGGCACTGGTAGAGCCAACAGCGAATCGGCGAAACCCCGGTCGAAAACGATGACGACAAACAAGAACCAAAACGCGATGGAGGCAACTAGACCGAACCAGAAAGCTATTTTTATCTGCCATGAGGTAGGAGAAACTTCGAAAGGTCTCGGGTTCTGTCTGGCCATCATGAAAGGTGATACTACGTCTCGAGATGCTCCGTTGGCTTGTGCCCGTAAGCCGGTCCTCCACCGGCCGTGATGGCGAACAATTTCTCGTGCACCAAAACTGCCGGTTTTCCGGGGGTTCCGGATTCCCGTAAGACCCGCCCGCAAAACTGCCCGGTGAGGGTACCCTAAACGCTACACTCGACTTTATGCTCATTGGTTATGCCCGCGTTTCCACCAACACCCAGGATTTGACCGCGCAGCGGGACGCTCTCGCGACCGCCGGCGTGGATCCCGACGCTATCTACGTCGACCACGGGTTCACCGGCACCAAGCGTGAACGGCCCGGTCTGGGCAAAGCCCTGGCAGCGTGCCGTAAAGGGGACACCCTTGTAGTGACAAAGCTTGACCGCCTGGCTCGGTCCTTGCCTGATGCCAGGGATATCGCGGATGAGCTCACCCGCAAAGGGGTTGCTCTCAATCTGGGCGGGAGTGTTTATGACCCTCATGATCCGGTGGGGAAGCTGCTGTTCAACGTCCTGGGCATGGTGGCCGAGTTTGAAGCGGACCTTATCCGTGCCAGGACGCGGGAAGGAATGGCGGTGGCGAAAGCCAAGGGCCGGCTGCGAGGAAAGCAGCCTAAGCTGTCGAAATCCCAGGAAGCGCACTTGGTGAGCCTCCACCAGGGAGGGGTACACACCACCACCGAGATCGCCGAGCTCTTCGGCGTTGCCCGTTCGACGGTCTACCGCGCCCTCCAGAGAGCAACACCAATTCCGCTCAGCTGAAATTGCACCCAAGAAGCGCCCATTTATCGTCGTAACCCTGTGGTGTACGCGTTGATAACTGGCGGCATTTTGTGATCGCTTTTATGGCACCCTTGCTCGTCAGTCAGTTCGGCTGGCCAATCCATACGGTCGGAACTTTGGCGGTCACCAGCGATCCTTTGCTTGCGGCGGTTCGCACGTCAATGTCTTCGTTGCTGATCTGAAGATTGTCACCACCGACGACGGTCACTTCCCTGGTTCGTGCTGCTCTGATCCAGAGTGCAGTTTCGGGGTCATTGGGATCGTATTGCCTTGACCATACGGGGTCGTCATCGAGATGCAATGAGATGAGGCCGTTGGTGGATGCGTGGCATTGGATACTGCCGTCAGCGGGTTGGGCTTTAAGGACCATGTCTTCATAGTCAGCATTGCACGCCGGCCTGAAGCCCCGTTCGAGCAGATCCCTAGTCAGCGAGGAACCGTGGTGGGCACGGGGTTCCTGGCTGTGGGGTGGTGGCGAGGTCGACATGAAAGCCAGAAGTGCGTAGTGCAGAATTCCGAACGATCCCTGGATGCCGACGGTCATGCGGGCTCCGAGGTTGCCCTTTTCCTCCGGGACTAAGTTCATGAGCATCGTTGCCCTAACGATCGAAACCCGGTGCCGTGCGTTGACTGCCAGCATCAGGTTGTGGACCCATCCTTCATGAGACTTCTCAGAGTCTGCCCTCAATTACCCGCAAAGTTGCAACAAGTTTCTCTGGTGTTGACGCGCTTACCTGCCGGGTGGACGCGATAAGGACAGTCCCGAGGGGCCAGCCCGGTTCAGCAACCTGGGCCACCTCTCGGATGGGTCAGGCGATGTGGCCTGTCTACAGGGGGGCTGCAGTCGTAGGCTGTTGGCATCCATCGCATATAGGAGGCACCCATGCGCACCGCAGAATCTTTAACTGAACCCGAGCAACTCCACCGTTTGCTGGAAAACCTCGCGGCCCATGTGGCCAGGGGCAGGGAGTGGGCCACGCCGGGGGTGCAGGCAGCACTTCAAAGGGCGGTGGTGGGACTGGATGCCGGTATTGAAACTGCGTCCCCTCGCCTTCAGGTGCTTTTGCGGCGTCTGGCTGACGATATGGCCGGTGGTGTGGAAACGCTGACGCCCCGGGTTCAGGAGCGACTGAGGCAGGTTGGGCCGAAAACTGACGCTGAGGTCACGGCGCCGGCTGGGGCCAGGTGGGGCGCGTTGCTGAAGTGGGGGAGTTGGCTTGGCGCGCTGGTGGTCCTGTCCGGGGCAGGGGTCCTCATCTGGCGATCGTTGTGGCCATCCGAGAAAGAGCCGGCACCGTCCATGACTGTGCCAAAGGACGACGGCGCGGATATTGATGCTGACCCTGATCTCACCGCAGGCCGGATATAGGGACAGAGTCCAGGTGGCACGATGGTTTGATGAGCTCATCGTGGCAATCGTTCAGGCATAGAGCGATGGGGGGCAGATCGCATCGATCAGGCTGCCCGCTTGTGCCTGTTCCTGGCAGCTGTGGCCATGGTGGGTGGCATGCTGGGTGTCGTCTTGGTGTGGGGTGTTTTAGTGGTGCCAGGGTGGGTTCTTAGCGCCTCGCTGCTTGTGCTTTCGCTCGTACTCGCAGTCGTTGGTATTGCTGCACGTCACCGTCGGAAGGCTTCCCCGGATGCGCAAGGGTCAACCCCCAGGGGTTCGCGACTGTGGGCGGGCCTCGCAGTTTTGGTCGGCGTGTACAGCGTAATCAGTGGGGTAGGCGATCTTGGTGCAACCTATTCTGTCTTGCGTCCCCAGGGGCCCGGCTTCTGCCAGGCCGCAGTGAGAGAGCACTCATTCTTGTTTGCCGGCGGCGGTGACTTGTATGCGGCGGGTTTTGGTGGCTTTGGAAGGTCTGTTAGTTCTTGGACCTCTGATGACGGCTACCGGCCAGTTGCTTCCGGCACCTATGAATTCACGTGGAACAACGACGGTGCGCTTTTGCAGCTGTACGGATCCGACCCTGTCTGGCCGGCACTGCATGACTTTGACTGCCCTTAGTGAAAACTGAGTGCACGGGCTTGTTATGGCTTCACCTGCCCGGGAATCTTCCGCAACTCAAGGTCTCTGCCGGATCTGAACCTCTCAGCCCTGGTTTTCAACCCGGCCCCTCGTGGTCGGTACAAGCGGTTTGTTGTCTCACTGAGGTGCTGTGATTCAACCTGTCAGGGCATCGCACAACGCTTCTTGGGCCTGGACCGAATCGAAAATGCTGAAGATGAGGACACCGTGATAATCCTCGTTGGGGTAGAAGATCCCGGATATGTTGGCGTACCGGGACAGGCCGCCGCTGATCTTAAGTTGATTGCCATGCGTTGTAATCATCGCGGTGGACTCGTCGCCGGGCACAGCGAGTTCAGTCCGCCAGTTCCAGCCTCCGATGATCCGCACGGTGGGTTCACTGCCTGTGGGCGACAAAGACCAGGTTCCGTTCACGCGAGATGTGACATGCCGGCCAACCAGTAGACCGCCGACGTACTCGGTGTAAATGTCCCGAGGCATCTCGGAGTTCTCGTAAATCCATCCGCACGGGGTCTCGAAAGCTGGCGTGCCGTCCTCGATGAAGGAAAAGCGGGTCCGGCACAGGACTGACGTCCCGTGCTCACGGCACACCGCTCCTTGCGGGGGCGCTGGCACGAAGTCTGACGAGTCGACAATCGGACCGGCGTTCGCAGCGGTTGCGGGGAAGGCGATCGCTCCACACATGCTCAAAACGGCTATGACGCCGCATTGCACCAGGCCGCGTCTTTTCCGGTGGGGCATTACCTGTACAGAGCGGAAACCAGCAAACATGTGATCCTCCAACGTCCGAGGTGCCTGGGAACACTGATGGTCCTCTTACTCACAGGGATTTACAAGGCAATGTCCTGGAAGGCGCCACTTCTACGAGTCACGCCGGCACTCATCCTGGTCGGGACGTTGATTTGGGGTGTACCCCAAACTGACGTCAGGACCCGGATGTCCCGCATGTCAGATTAGGGTCATTCTTCGCCTAGTTTGACAGTTACCTGCCCGGGTCTTAGATTCCATCCTGACACTACGGGCAGGAATTGGGATGACTGGGCAGCGAATCGGATACATCAGGGTCAGCACCCTGGATCAAAACACCCAACGGCAGCTTGAAGGGGTGCAGTTGGACCGGCTCTTTACGGATAAGGCGTCCGGGAAGGATGTGAAGCGTCCCCAGCTCGTGGAGCTGATGAAGTTCATCCGTGAGGGTGACACGTTGGTGGTGCACAGCATGGACCGGCTTGCCCGGAACCTGGATGACCTCCGGGCCCTGGTGCAGAAGCTCACTGCCAAGGGAGTGCGGATCGAGTTCGTCAAGGAGAATCTCAGCTTCACGGGGGAGGACTCACCGATGGCGAACCTGATGCTCTCCGTGATGGGCGCCTTCGCTGAGTTTGAGCGGGCGTTAATAGGGGAGCGGCAGCGGGAAGGCATTGCCCTGGCCAAGACCAGGGGCGTCTATCGCGGCCGGGCCAAAGCACTCTCACCCGAACGGGCCGATACCCTCCGGGCGCGGGCAGCGGCGGGGGAGCAGAAGGCCGCTCTCGCCCGAGAATTCGGGATCAGCCGGGAAACGCTGTACCAGTACCTGAAATCGGGCACCTAAGCGGTTATTCGAGGGAAGTCCCCATTTTTCTGCGAGATACTGTTCTCGTTGGCCGCTATCAACAACACAGATGAAGGGAGTGAACGGGTTCATACCCGTTCACTCCCTTTGCTGCTCCTGGGAGCTCAGCTCTATCTGCTGTCGAAGCAGGCCTACAGCGGCGGTAGTGGGTCGCTTCGGAGTGGCTTGGAATGGTTGCTCGCGCTGCTACCCCACCCAAATGCGCACACAGCGCTTATGACTGCCGCAGCAGTGGCCTGCCACTGTGAGTCACTCTCGAAAATGCTCAAGACAACAGCAATCAGCAGGATGATCGTGAACACGGACTACGCCTCGCCCGGAGTGCTTCATCTGTCCGCTGCCGTCTTCCGTGCTAGCGCGAGGAGGTGATTTCCGTGGGTGCCGACGCGACCGGTAGCAGCTACCTGCCGGCCAGAAGCTGGCGACGCGGGTCCGCGCAGGCTGTGCTCTGGACCTAGTAGCGCTGGACGACTCGGTTGGTGTGTGTTGCCGACAGGTGCAAATTATGGCTCACCGCGATGTTCTCGTTCTTGTCCCACCCAATAGACGATCGTTCCTACGAGTGCGAGGCCAGCTATAAGGAAGACTTGCCACGCGCCTAGGTAGATGCCGAAAATTGTGATTCCCACAACGGTTAGCGCCATGAAGAGAGCAGTAATCCGTGAGCGTTTCTTATAGGTCCACATAATTCACCTTAGCTTTCCAAAGACCTCAGCGACATCGCCAAGGAAGTCTATGAAGCCAGCCCCGCCAGCAACGGCAGCCTCTTGTTCCGGCGGTGCGACGTCTCCAGCCAAAACCGGCAACATACCGATCGCGCACCCGTATATAAGTTTTCCGACCAATCCTGCTCCACCAGTGACTGCGCCAACGCCTAGAGCAATCGCGGCATCACCAGCTGCCCCTACTAAACAACCTCCAGCGTAGTCGCCGAAAGTCGCCAGCCCTTTGGGGTCGGCGTTGTTGATGGGGTCGTTGGCTGCGTAGGCGTAGCGGTTGGCGTTCTTGGGGTCGAGGGGTGAGTCGAGGGTGTCTTGTTGGGTCCAGCGTCCGGTGGTCGGGTCGTACCAACGCTGGCCGTACTTGACCCAGTCAGTGGTGCGGTCCTTGATGCCGGCTTTGAACGTGTACGGGTTTTGGGAGGTTCCGAGGCCGCCGGAGTCTTCGTCGAGGATGGCGACGCCGTAGGGGTCGTAGTCGTAGGAGAATGCGGTGGTGGGGGCGCTGGTGACCAGGGCTGCGGGGTTGCCGGTGCCGTCGTAGAGGTAGAGGGACTGCATGCCGGAGCTGGTGCGCAGCATCAGCGGCTCGCCGGTGATCGGGTCGTGTTCGACGTAGGCGGTGAGGGTGTCCTTCTTGTACTGCTCAATGATGGGCAAACCCTGGGCATCGGTACGTCCGTAGGTTATCTGGTAGTTCCCTTCTGGAGTGTTCTGGGAGAGCACTTCGGTTTGGGAGGTACCGGCGTAGGTGTAGTTGTGGGTGGTCCCGCCCTTGGTGATCGAGGTCATTTGTTCGGCGCCGTTGTAGGCGTAGGTACCGTTTTGGTCTTTGGTGAGGTTCCCGGCGCCGTCGTAGGTGTAGTTGGTGGAGGTGATCTGGTTGGCGGCGTTCACGGTGAAGGACTGGTTGTTGACGGTCCCGCCGTTGGCGGTGAGCCTATTCCCGCGGGAGTCGTACGTGTAGGTGTACGTCGCCGGGGCTGAACCGGTGACGACTGCTTTGGTGAGTCGGCCTGCTGCGTCGTAGGTGTAGGTGGTGACGGCGCCGCTGATGTTGTCTTTGACCCATTGGATCTTTGACCGGTCCGCTGTGGCGGTGGTGGAGCAGATCGGTGCGGTGGATCCTGCTGCGTAGCAGTAGGAGAGGTCCATGACGGTGGTGTTGTCGGTGTCGCCTTCACCGGATTTGGCGGTGACGCGGGTGACGCGTCCGGAGCGGTCGTAGTCGGTGTGGCTCTTGGCCTTCCATGCCGTGCGGGCGGGGGAGGCCTGGAGCCAGGTGTCGGTGCGGCGGCCGCGGTCATCGGTGGCGACGGCCAGGGTCTTCTGGACCCCGTCGATGAGGTAGACGAGGGTTTCCATGACCCCGGAGGTATCAAAGGTGTAGGTGGTGGTGCCGCGGGAGTCGGTAGTGGAGACCAGGTTGGAGGCTTTGTCGTACCCGTAGGAGATGGTCCCGCCGCCGGCAGTGTTGACCCGCGAGGTCAACCGGCCCATCTGGTCATAGGTGAAAGTGGTGGTCCCGTTCGCATCGACCCGGGTCAAAGGCTGGCCATTGTCGTTATAGGTGTAGCTCACCGCAGGGGTGGTGCCGGAGAAGGACGTGCCGGTCAACCTGCCGACAGCGTCATAGGTGTAGGTCAGGGTGATGCCCCGGCCGTCAGTGGCAGTCTTAGGCCGCGCCCAATCATCGTAAGTGAATGCCCTGGCGCCTAGAGAGGACCCCGTGACGGGAGTCAGAGTCTTGAGCTGGCCGAATTCGTATGTGTACAGGGTCTTGTTTGTTCCGTTGCCCGGCGCCAGTGCGGTGGCGACGGTCCCGTTGGTGTTGTAAGTCAACGTTGCCGCTGCGGCCATGGCATCGGTGGAGGTGAGAGTGTTCCCCGCACCGTTGAAGGTGTAGAGGGACTGGTTGCCCGCATCGTCCGTGCTGGAGGTGGCGAGATACTTCGTGTTCGCGGCGGTGTTTCCATAGGCAGCCTGGGATGCCGCCCCGGTCTGCGATTGGGATTTGGTGACCGATTCCCCGGTGTTTGCCCCGAACGTGTTGGTGGTCGTCCCTGAGGTGGTGCCGGTCCCTTGGGTGGCGGTGAGGGTGTCGAAGTCCCCGGTGTAGGTCCCGGACCGGATCCGCCCTTCCGGATCGGTGGCCTGGGTAACCCGCCCGTCAGCCGTGAGGGCGTAGGTGGTGCGTGGGCCGGTTGCTACAGCGACGGCCAGGTCGGTGTTCGGGCCGGCAATCAGTGTTTGCGTAGCCGAGGGGTAGGTCAGGCGGGTGACCGAGCTGCCGGGGGATCCGCTGCTCGCGTTCGCCCGCGTGATCCGGGTGACCTTCCCGTTCGTGTCGTAGGCTATGGTTGTTGCCCCGCCGGTCGGGGGAGTGATCGTGGTGATCCGGCTGTTCGTGTACGCGAAATCTGTGGTCTTGCCCGCGAAGTCCGTAAAGGACTCCAGATTCCCTGCCCCGTCACGAGTGAAAGAGACCGCCCGGGTGGAGGTGCCGCTGGTCTGCGTGAACCCGGACAAATCGCCCAGGGAGTCGTAGGTCAGGTTCGCACTCCGCGCCCCTAACGGGCCCTTATGCGAGGTGACCTTCGTGATCTTCCCTGACGCCCAGGTATAGGCCGTGTCGTTACCGTTCCGGTCCTCAACTAGGGTGTTTTGCCCGTCATCGTTAAACCAGGAAACAGTAGCTGAAGTTCGGGAGGTCAGCTTGTAACCAAGCGAAGGACTAAGGGTTCGCTCCAAATCGGCTTTCACCCCGGCAGGGGACGTGAACGCTGTTGTGGACCCGGATACCGGTGTGAAAAGGGCCGAGTATCCATCCCCGGCCGTGTACAGGACCCCGGACGAGGTAGACGAGAGTGTTCCTGCCGACCCGGCGGCGAGGCTCCACCGCGGTCCGGCGACTCCGCCGGTTGTGTCCGTGGACTGGGAGTTGAACACCACACCCAACGGCACGTCCCCGTTGATCCCTGGAAGGGAGAGCCCGGTGATCGAAAGCGCCAGGTTCCCGGTGCCGACATCAACCGAGCCGCCGACCTGGTCATTGATCGGCAACGGCAGCCTGGTCGCACCGGGCCTGCTGCCGAGCTTCCCGATCGTGGATTGCGTCCCGGTGCTTGCTGCCGGGATCGCTGCCAGGCCGGGGCCGGCCGTTGCGAGCAGCAACGCCATCCCCAGGGCCCCGGCGACTGCGCCACGGTACAACGAAGCCGGCGGCACATGGCCGCCGGCTTGCTGATGTGAATGGTTCCGTGGCGCTGTGCGCCGGCCCCCAATAAGCATCTTTGCTCCCGACTCGGAAAAGTGTGATGACGCTCACGGTACGGGGCAGAACATGCGTTGAATAGATAAACGCCCACGACAAAAAACAGTAAGCTTACTGACAGCTTTTGTCACAGCCGATGGCTCCTTCTCTTCGCCGCGAACCTGGCGCCATCGCACTGCCGGGGGAGTAGTGCTTGGGATAGAAAGCAGGTACTGATTACTGTGCCTGGTTTGAGATTTGGCCGCATAGCTTGGTCCTATCGCGCCAGGCAGCATTGGCACGGATGGGTCAGACCCGCCCGGCCGCTTCCGTGCGTGAGCAGCACGGCCGTATCAGCCTGGGGCAGGAACCCCCAGGGTTACGGTTCCGGGACATGCCCCGAAACTCGGGGCGGCCGGCGAACTGAAGGGGATCAGTCCATGCAAAGGCGCACTACAGTCACAACCCTCGCTCTGACCGCACTCCTAGCCCTTGCAGGGTGTGGAACAGGCACCGGAACAACACCGGCAACCTCCGCTGCACCGGAACTATCATCCAGCCCGGAACCCAGCCCCGCGAAGACCTACACGGATGCGGACCTCAGCGCGGTGCTGGCCACCCTGAAGGACGCCCAGGGCCGCCCACTGACGGTGGTTCCCGCGGCGCAGATCGACCAGGGCATCATCAAAGCCAAGGAACTGCTGAAGACCGCCGTGTTTACCCCGCCCGAGTGCAAGGCCCTTTCCGACAGCAACGCCCAGGTCCCCGAGGACAGCACCTACGCTGCCGGGACCACCGTGTCAGCGGAAGCAAAAACATCAATCGTGGTGACCGTCATTGCCCTCAAAAACGCCCAGGAAATGGCCGATCAGCTCGAAGCGTCCAAGAACGCCGTGGCCACGTGCAGCAACTTCACGATCGAACTTGGCGGGCAGAAGATCACCACCGAGATCCAACAAACAGACGTGAAAACCACAGGAGACCAATCATTCGGCGCCCTCGGCAAACAAACCCTTGCCACCGGGGAAACCCAGACAACGTTGACCATGACGGGCATCAAAGGCACCCTGGCGGCCACAGCAGTGAAAGTCGGACCCGCGGTCACCCCGAACGACGCACCCGAACTGGCCCAACTCATCGACACCGTACTCGCCCACGGCTAACCAACACTACTGCGCTCAAATCCAGGGGTCTCTGGTGCAGCAGCCTACTGGCAAGGCAGGCGAAGAGCTCTCACCTGAACGGGCCGACGCACTTCGTGTCAGAGCATTTTGAGTCGGGTGTTTTGGAATAAATTTTGAGACGGCCATGTGACGCGAAATTCTATGGTTTTCCTGACATCACCTGGTACGAGAGTCGTAGCCGGCCGATCGTCTCAGTGCCTTGGTAATGAGACGGCTTGGTGGGATGACGCGTTCCTTCGGCGTTTACCCGGCTAAGGGCGGGTCGGACCGAAGCCTGAGGGCTATCCATAGGCCGCATCGCCGACAAATGTAGGTCTGTGTCGTGCCGAGGGCGTGGAGTTTCCTGCGGCTCATGGTTCTACCGCAACAGGTGCAGGTGTGTTGGCTGTCAGAGGCCATGGTTCCTGAGCGCCTCGATTAGCTGATCCAGGGTTGGCAGTCCGGAGAGGCCATGGGGTGTTTGATAGACCCGGCAGGCGAGTTCATCAGCCGCAGCCCCGCCAGGGAATATGTCGGCCCCGTTGATGGTGATGGTCGGTGAGCCGGCAAATCCGCTGCCCGCGATGTCCGAGGGCGTGGTCAGTAGCCGCATGTCCACCTTGACTTCGCTCCGTCCCAGGAGGACCAGCGCTTCGTTCAGGCGTTCGTGTGCTCGGTTCGAGTTGGGGCATCCATCGATGTGCAGAAGTTCGAGTCTCATGATTTCATTCTCCTAATCTTGGGGCAGTTGTTCTGCTTCGTTGAGCGGTTCCTTGCTGCCTTCCAGAACGGACAAACCCGGCGTTCCAGGCCGGGGCAGCCTTGCAGCCGGGCCTCCAGCGCGTTCCAGTCCACCACATCACGCAGCGTCAGCTGATCCACGAACCAGATTCTCTTCTGATGCTTCCTCAGTGGGTAGCCCATATTGCCCTGATCATCAGGTGCAGGCGTCGGCCGTGGTCACTGGCTAGCGGCAGGGGCCTGGAACACTTCACCGCCGTCGTGGGATACAACGAGCCCTTCAGTGGTGGCAGCCCAGATCGATGGTTTTGCGTCTGGTCTTTTTACGGCGGTGATCGCTTGAATTTGCCCGTCGATGTGGCCTGACTGGGTCCAGGTGCTTCCGGCGTCTGATGAGTACTGGACCGAACCGTCGGGTTCGATGCCGACGACTTCGCTGCCGCTGGCGAACGCAACGAATCGGATGACGGGGGCTGTAGTAATCAATTTCCAGGTTTTCCCGCCGTCGGTAGAGCGCTGTAACCCATCTTCGGTGGTGGCCAGAACAGTGTCGGTTTCCGGGTTTCCGGCGAGAACGGCTGGCACAAATCCGGCAGTGGCCGCGGACCAGGTTTTCCCGTCCGGGCTGGTCAGCAGTGACCCGTCGTAGGCGACGATTCCGGACCTGCCTGCGGCGAGGGCATGGAAGTCCGATTCGCCTTGGCGGGAGAGCTGCTGCCAGGTCTTTCCGCCGTCCACAGATCGGATCAGGCCCATGGGGTTGGGTAGATCTGAGCCGGGGCCCGGGTGCCCGGAAGCATAGAACACGCCCTCGTCAGCTGCTGCCGTGAAGCCCATCAGGTCTTTGGTGTCACCTATTTTGGTGGCCGGAGACTTGGCGACGTCAAAAAGACCATCGTGGGTAGCCAACAGGACCCGGTCTGTTTCGGGATTCACGCTCAGGCCGTGGACGTGCGAGCTGGGCAGGCCGGCCGCGGCAGTAGTGGGTGTGGTGGCGGTTGGTGTGCCGGAGGTACAAGCGGACAGGGTGAGCAGGAGGGCGGTCGCCGCGGAGAGTCCAGCGGCGGAACGTCCTCGGTTCAACAGGTGCAGGGACACGGAGAACTCCAAAGGTGGTCCGGGAAATGTGTGGGGGTGCCGGCCCCAGGGGTGGGGCCGGCACCGTGCTGGTGTGCTGGCTACAGGGTGGCCAGCAGGTCCTTCATTTCCTGGATTTCGGCTTCCTGGGAGCTGACGATGTCCTTGCTGAGTTGGACAGCGTCAGCGTTCTCACCATCGGTGGTTTCGGTCTTGGCCATCATGACGGCGCCTTCATGGTGGGCGATCATCTGGGTCAGGAACAGCTTCGCGGCCTCCCCGCCTTGAGCGGTCTCAAGCTTTGCCATGTCGTCATCGCCCATCATGCCCTCCATGCTGTGAGCCGAGGGCATGTCGGTGGGCATCTGGGTGGGCTGTCCCCAGCTTGTCAGCCAGCCGGTCATCTTCTCGATCTCCGGCCCCTGGGCTGCTTTGATCTTGGTGGCCAGGTCGGTCACCGCGGAAGGAATACCTTCCTTCTTGAGCATGATGTCGCTCATGGCCACGGCCTGGGCGTGGTGAGGGATCATCATCTGGGCGAACATCGTGTCGGCATCATTGAACCCTGCCGCGGCTGATGTTGTCGGGCCGGAAGGTGATGGCATTGCCGAACCGCCGTGGTTCATGCCGGGCATGCTGGTTGCCGAACTTCCGGCATCAGAGCCGGCGGAGCAGCCGGCGAGGGCGATGGCTGCGGCGATGGCGGCAGCGGAAATGGTCAGGGTCTTTTTCATGGAAATCAGTGTCCTCAAAAGTATCAGCGGCGCATGGGCGCGCCTTTGGACTGCATGTGGTGACGGCCCCGTAGGGCTCGTCTTATGCGTTCGGAAGTGGCTGGACGGTGGGCCGGGCAGGGCACGGCGGGCGTCAGTGCTGGTTTACGTCCGGCTGATACAGAGCTCACCGGGTGAGGGGCTGTCCGGCGAGTAGGAGTAGTTGATGGGCGCTGCAGCAGCCAGCCCGAAGTCCGGAAGCGCGTAGGGCGCTGTTCCGGGAGCAGGGGCGGTCAGTGTTGTGTTTCCCGGGGCCAGCACGCAGGCATTACCCCCGGCAGACATCTCCGGGCAGGAACCTGAAGTGGCGCAGGAAGACGACGACCCAGTGACTGCCTGGGTGACGGTCAGTCCGTTCGGTGACGCGCCCATTTCATGGGAGTGGCTGGAGGGAAGGCTTTCCAAGTGCACCGTGGGGCCGGCTGCTGCCGGCATGGTGTGCGCGGCGCCCACGTGGTGCGCCCCGGTCATGATGTGCATGCCGAAAATACCGGCAATGATGGCAAGGGCCGCCGTCAGGAAGCCTGCACGAAGGAGGAACGTGGTGAGGGGAGCACAGGATGGTGCGATCACAACGGTTCCTCCCTTCCGTGCAGGTTGTTCAGGGTCTTGAGCCTACCGGCAGTAGTTTTTCCTGCCGGTCATAGCCTCTTGTTCAACGCACCTGGGAGGGATTGAGTTTCACCCTCCGCAGCAGCTGGGCGTTCAGGGCCACCACAATCGTGGACACCGACATCAGTACAGCCCCGGCTGCCGGGGACAGCACGACCCCGGCGAAGGCCAGGACACCGGCTGCCAACGGCACGGACAGGACGTTGTAGCCGGTGGCCCAGATGAGGTTCTGCCACATTTTCCGGTAGCTGGCCCGGGACAGATCCACCATCGACAGCACGGCCCGGGGATCGTTGCCGGCCAGCACTACTCCGGCGGATTCCATGGCCACATCCGTGCCGGCGCCGATCGCGATGCCGACTTCGGCGCGGGCCAGTGCCGGGGAGTCGTTCACCCCATCGCCGACCATCGCGACCTTCAGGCCGCGGGCCTGGAGCTCGGCGACTTTCTTGTCCTTGTCAGCGGGCAGGACTTCGGCGAACACTTCATCAATACGCAGGTCTTCGGCCACTGCCTGGGCGACCTGGCGGGCGTCGCCGGTGATCATGGCGACCTTCACGCCGCGGTTCTGCAACGCTGCGACGGCCTGACGGGATTCGGGGCGGATGCTGTCCTCCAGGCTGACCGCCCCGAGAATCCGGTGTCCGTCGATGACGTGCAGTACTGCTGCTCCGCGGCTCATCCAGGCGCTGGTGGATTCGGCCAGGTCTGCCGGTTCGGTGGCGCCGAGTTCGCGCAGCAGCGCCGGGCCGCCGACATGGACGGTACGGCCAGCCACGGTGGCGCGCACGCCCCGCCCGGTCAGCGAACTGAAGTCAGCAGTTTGGGGGATGCTCAGGTTCCGTTCCCTGGCCGCCCGGACGATGGCTCGCGCCACGGGGTGCTCGCTGTCGGACTCCACGGCGGCGGCAAGGGCCAACAGCGCATCAGCGTTCTGACCGGGGACGGCCGCGATGTCTTTCAGGTCCGGCTCGCCGGTGGTGAGAGTGCCGGTCTTATCGAACAGGACGACGTCGATGGTGCGCATCCGTTCGAGCGCCATCCGGTTCTTGATCAGCACCCCGGCGCGGGCTGCCTGTTCGGTGGAGATGGCGATGACCAGTGGGATGGCCAGGCCCAGGGCGTGCGGGCAGGCGATCACCAGGACGGTGACGGTGCGGGTGACCGCTTCCGGGACGCTGCCGAGCAGCGTCCAGATGATGAACGTGATGACGCCTGCGCCGGCGGCGAAGTAGAACAGGAAGGCCGCGGCCCGGTCCGCGAGGGCCTGGGCCTTGGAGGAGGATGCCTGCGCTTCGGCAACAAGCCGTTGGATGCCCGCCAGTGCAGTGTTGTCCCCGATGGCTGTGACTTGGACCCTGACGCTGTTATCCGTAGCGACGGTTCCCGCCACGACAGCGTCTCCCGGTCCCCGGGGGACCGTTTTGGATTCACCGGTGATCATCGACTCGTCGAATTCGGCTTGCCCGTCAACTACTTTGCCGTCGGCGGGCATCCGGGCGCCGGAGCGGACCAGGACGGTGTCGCCTTCCCGGAGTTCCGAGACCGGGACGGTTTCGGTGCCGGCGTCAGTGACCCGCTCGGCCTCGTCCGGCAGCAGCGCGGCGAGGGCATCAAGTGCGCCCTGCGCCGAGCCGAGGGCGCGCATTTCGATCCAGTGGCCCAGCAGCATGATCGCCACCAGCAGGGCCAGTTCCCACCAGAAGTCCAGATCGAACCCGCCAATGCCAAGGCTGGTGACCCAGGACGCGGCGAACGCGACCGTGATGGCCATCGCAATCAGCAGCATCATGCCTGGCCGGCGGCTCTTCAGCTCCTGCCATCCGCCCTTCAGGAACGGCAGCCCGCCATAGAAAAAGATCACGGTGCCGAGGGCGGACGGGATCCAGGCGGACCCGGGAAATACCGGCGCCATGTAGCCCAGGATGTGCCCGATCATCGGGCTGAAATAGACGACCGGGACGGACAGGGCCAGGGTAAGCCAAAACCTGTTCTTGAACATTGCCGTGCTGTGCCCGGCGTGCTGGCCATGGGTGTGGACGGCGTGATCATCCTGGCCGCCATGGACCTCGTGGTGGCCGTGGCTGTGCTCGGTAAGCGCGACGGCGGTGGCCGATGAAGGGGAAGCGCTGTTGGACTCGGTGACGGGCGCGTGCCCGGCGTGGTGGCCTGCGGGGCCGTCGCCGTGGTGCTTGGTGTGGTCTTCCATGGTTCCTCCTTAAAGAGGAGACTCCACACTACTCCCCGGCAGACTCGCTGCCAGGGGAGGCTGGAGAGGTCAGTTGCTGATGAGTGTGTAGCCGGCGGAGATAACAGCCTCACGCACAGCGGAACTGTCGGCTGCGCCGCCGACAATTAACCGGGAACGGCCGCCCGGAACGAGGTCAACAGAGGCGAACTCCACACCCTCAAGGGCGGAGACGGCCTTCTCGACGGTCTGCACACAATGCCCACAGGTCAGACCCTCCACAGCGAATTCGCCAGCACTTACGCCGGTGGTCTTGGAGGATACCGAAGAGGCTTCCGTTGAGCAGCAGCTGCAACCTCCAGCGGCTGAAGCGAGGGGCAGCTCGGTACGGTTTTCAGTTCCACACATGTCAGTTTCCATTCCTTGAAGATGAAGGATCGATGGGCGCTGGGATTGAACGGCTGTGAAAGACGGTGCGGGCACCGGCCGGGACATACCACTTCACTGACAACACCCTCAATATACCCCCCTGGGGTATATTGAGCAAGTGCCAATGAGAACGTGCGGCGCAGGAATCTTCGTCGGCAATGGACAAGTCCTCAGCTCCGGCCTGAACGGCAAGAACGAACCGCCGTCCACCCCCTGACCTGGCACTCGAAACACTGGCCAACGGGCCTGTCAATCTGGATGAGGAACGTAAGGCAGTTTGGGCTCTGTTGTCATCGCGAGTTGTACCAGTACCTGAAGGGCGGGTAACGAAGTGGCCGGCCGACGAGTCGCCTATCTTCTGCGACATACTGATGTCGTTGGCCGCTATCCAACAACACAGAAGAAGGGAGTGCGTGGGTCCATGCCCATGTACTCCCTTCGCTGTGATTCGCTACCGGATCCTGTGGAGGGTGCGGGTGACGACTCCGAGGATTTGCAGGTCCGTGCCGTCTGAGATTTCCGTGGGCGGAACGTCAGGGTTTGAGGCTTCGAGCCAGGCGTGGTCGTTGGTTTGGCGGAGTCGGCGGATGAGGATTTCGCCGCCGTCTATGGTGGCGACCACGACGGAGCCGTGGTGTGGTGTGCCGGCGCGGTCGATCAGGATCTCATCACCGGTGCAGATTCCGTCCAGGTTCATGGCGTTATCGCGCACGTTCATCATGACGGTGCTGGCCGGGTTGGGGATCAAGGCTTTGTTCAGATCGATCCGGCCGGAAAAGTAGTCCTGTGCGGGGGAGGGGAACCCTGTGGGCAGAAGCGATTCCGGGACCGGAGTGAACTCAGGGTTTTCCGGGGAGGTCATGTCAGTTCGTGCGGATCACGATGAGCCGGTGTCCCTCCGGGACCCGTTCACGCAGCGTTGAGAGGGCCACGTCATACGTGTCGCCGGCGGCTGTGACGTGATCGTGGGACCCATCCGGGGCTTCGATGGTGCCTGTTAATTCCACGTTTTCACCTTAGCTTCGTGGCTGGTTTCTTTGATGCGCCAAACCGCTCCAAAGCGTGCAGGAGCGGGGGAGTGGGGCCATGGAGCAGATCCACCGGGCGCCGGCCTTCCAGCTCCGGGCACGGTGTAGCCATCCAGGCGCTGAAGTAGTTGTGAGCGATCCGCAACTCCATCGCCCTGGCAAACAGGGCCAGAACGGCGGGTTTCACTTCCAGGGTGTCGGTGAACTGGTAGCCAGGGCACAGGGTCTCGTCCCCGACGAAGATCCGCACGAGCTGACGCATGACCGGTTCGGGGTCCGCGTGGATCGAGGTCAGGCGGGCTCGCACTTGGGCGAGGGTGGGAAGGCTGTACTCCGTACGGATCCCCTCCCACATCGCCGGCGGGATCGCCTGCCCGTACACGAGGCCCTGGGTCGTGGAGGGGTTAAGTGGCGTCATCGATGGAGGCCAGGATCCAGTGATCGGTCATCGCCGGCTGGCGCAGCTGCATGGTCCGCAGCGGAGAACTCGAATTGATCCTCACCTGGACCTGCCAGACGGTTGTATCCACCACGGCCGCGCCGACCGGGACGCGGGCCTGGGTTTCCCACCACGATTCACGCTCGAACCAGCGGACCGGATCCGCGGCGACGGCCCAGATATGCCCGTCGTACCTGACGGCCAGGGGTGTGCCGTCGAGGGTGAAGCGGACGTCCACCGCGGCCGCGAGGGGGGCTTCAGTCTGTACTGCTGTCACGTTGTGTTCTCTCTCCCAGAGTTCGCTCAAGTGTCGTGGTGCGGGTGACGGCCGAGGCCCACACCCACGTCGAGCGGCGCAGCGGCCCGTCAATCCAGGACACCTGCACGGCTTTCTGTGTCCACGTGTGCGCCAGGCCCTCGATGAGCTCGGAGCAGTCCTGGAACCGGATCCAGGCTTTGACCGGGATTCCATGGACATCGACCTGCATCGGGGCGTTGTCCAGGTCCAGTTCTTCGGGGGTCAGCCCTATCGGGCCGGCCCGCCGGGCGTACCGGGCCTGCAGCCGTTTGAGCTGGTCACGGTCCATACCACACCTTTAGAACACTTCGACTAACGACACTCTTAGCTATACGAAGACAGCTTCGAATAAATCTTACTGCTTCATCCTGCACCCAGGCACCGACAACCACCGCCCACGGGGGCCGGCCATTCCCTGGGGGAGTGGGGGCCTGTT
>NZ_LMOL01000034.1:10951-11081 GCF_001424565.1 Arthrobacter sp. Leaf141 | reverse complement strand
CTCCGGATTCTAGGCGTCCGCTCCACCCCGTCTAGCCCCTGTCGTTCCTCCAGGGGCCTGCGGGCCGCGGGATCGGCTGCGGCGCTCCTGCGTCGCTTATTTCCTTCGCAGATCCCGCGGCCCTTGCCCT
>NZ_LMOL01000034.1:9914-10888 GCF_001424565.1 Arthrobacter sp. Leaf141 | reverse complement strand
TTGCCAGCAACCAAAAAACAACGGGGGAGAAAGAGGGGCAGCTGGCCCGGTAACGCCGTCCCCCCACCCCAAATCCTCAGCAAAGGACCAAAACCATGAACGCCATCACCACCAAGACGATCACCACCGAGGACACCGGCGAGAGCATCGACGGCGTGACCGTGCTGGGTGAGTACCACATGAACACCGGCTACGACTGGATGGAACTCATCGGCGAACACGGTTGGGCTGTGATTCCCAGCTGGGGCTCTGACGGCTGGGACTTGGGCCAGTGGCCCTATGTCATGGTCGCCGGAACCCGGACGGCCGACGCCGTAGGCAATCTGTTCGGCATGGCGACCTACTGCGAGGGCGACGTGACGACCACGTTCTACCGGACCAAAGCCAAGTTCTGGGACGCGATCAGCGAGCAGGCATTTTTCCACTGGAAAAACGGGCAGGCCCACGGCCCGGACGACCTGCCCGAGGCCGCCGCCGACCTCCCCGGCAAGTACCGGACCCCGTCCATGTATCAGGAAGCGGCCTAACCAGCCCCACCGGTGCCCCGCCCAAACAACCGGGCGGGGCACCATCCCCCCAACTTTTCACGAAGGAGAACCACCATGAGCACCTGCAAAGCCCTCATCATCCCCGCCGACCCGTCACAGCCTGCCCGCGTTGATTCCATCACCGCGGACCTGGAAACCCTCCAACACCTGGTGCGCGGCAACATCGAAGCCGTCAGCGGCGATAACTGGCACTTCTACCTCAACGAGGAAGGCAAAATCCTTGGCCTGGAACCAAACACCCGCGCCGGGGCGATGGTCCTCCAGCTCACCGGCGACCTACAGGACGTTTACTGCGGCGACGTGGTGTTCCTGGGCGAAACCCCGGACGGCGACGAAGCAGACGTCCCGGCCAAACTCTGGGGGCTGCTGGCCCTGATGGAAGGAAGCCAACCCCCCGCCCACTAACACCGGGGGAGCGGGCCGGGA
>NZ_LMOL01000034.1:9645-9909 GCF_001424565.1 Arthrobacter sp. Leaf141 | reverse complement strand
GGGGCGGGCCACCGCCGAGCCGTACCCGACACAGGCGATCATCACCTGGCGGCGGCCCGCCGTTCCCACCACCAAACCCCGGGGCCGGGAACAGGTGCCGTGGCACACCACCGAAGAACCCGCCACCGCACAGCTGGATTCCCGGGCAGACTCGCTGGTGCTCGCCCTGGTTGCGGTGCAACCAGAAGGCGGGCGTCCGCTGGCGCGGCCGGCTGTTGGGTGCTGCCGGTCCGTCGCAGAGCTCCTGCCCGTCATCACCTTTTG
>NZ_LMOL01000034.1:9472-9601 GCF_001424565.1 Arthrobacter sp. Leaf141 | reverse complement strand
CTCCGGATTCTAGGCGTCCGCTCCACCCCGTCTAGCCCCTGTCGTTCCTCCAGGGGCCTGCGGCCCACGGGATCGGCTGCGGCGCTCCTGCGTCGCTTATTTCCTTCGCAGATTCCGCCGGCCTTGCCC
>NZ_LMOL01000034.1:7355-9392 GCF_001424565.1 Arthrobacter sp. Leaf141 | reverse complement strand
TTGCCAGCAACCAAAAAACAACGGGGGAGAAAGAGGGGCAGCTGGCCCGGTAACGCCGTCCCCTCACCACCGAACAATCCTCAGCAAAGGACCAAAACCATGACTGATTCAGTACGCGCCACCGGCCCCGCCGACGTTCTCAGCTTCATCCCGCACGCCCTGGGTTCCGTTCCCCGGGAATCCTTCGTTTTCATCACCGTCAACAACGGGCGGCTGGGCGCGACCCTGCGCGTCGATGCTCCGCTGGCGCCTACCCCGGCCATGTACGCCCGGACCGTCGCCGGGCACCTCGCAGCGGACCCCGCCGCTACCTCGGTGCTGCTGGCGGTCTACACCGATCAGACCGGCGCGCCGGAGCTGCCCCGCCCGTTCCACGAGCACATCGAAGCGCTCATTGAGGTCCTGGACGAGGCCGGGACGCCGCTTAAAGACGGCTGGCTGGTGACCTCCAGCCACTGGCAGAACCTCCTGTGCGACGGGCAGGACGACTGCTGCCCGGCCTACCCGCTGGAGAGCATCACCGACAGCGCCCTGAACGCTGAAATGGTTTACCGCGGGAGCGCCTACAACCAGGACCCGGGCGCGACCTACACCCCTTACACCGGCCCGGCCGAGACCGAGGAAAACATCATTGCGGCCATCGCAACCCAGATGATCACCGGAACCGAACACGCCGAAGCCCTGTGGGCGCACGCGCTCACAATCAACGGACCGATTCCTGAACAGGACCGGATCGAGCTGCTGGCCACACTTCAGATCCCCACCGCCCGGGACATGGTGCTGTGCACCATCATCGACCCGGACCTGAAAACCGCTGACGGGGCAGGGGACCTGCTCATCGGCAAGGTCGCCCCGGACTGGAACCGCGTGGACAAAGCCCAGGAACGGGCGCGGGAACTCATCAACGCCGCACCCACCGGCTACCGCGCCCCGTTGCTGACCCTGATCGGCTGGACCGACTTCCTCAAAGGCCGGGCATCCTCAGCATCACACCACTTCACCCAAGCCAGCGATGACAGCCCGGGCTTCCGGCTCGCGGAACTGCTGACCGGCGTGATGAACCTCGGCACCGTCGCGGAAATCGCCAAGAACCCCGCCACCGCCTACAAACCCCAGCACTAACGACGAGGGGAAGGGGGCGGGCCAGCACGGTCCGTCCCCTTCAAGCGGGGGCGGGCGGCCTCCCCCGCAGGCTCCGCCGGCCGCCTGTCACGCTCGCGCGGGCGCAGCCTGTTAGGAGCCTGGAGATGGGACGCACAGGGATGCTAGCTCGGAGTAGCGGCAACTCTTAGTTGTAGAAGCCGCCCAGCACAGTCAGAACCGTGAAAAGCAGCCCGAAAATGCCGATGGCGTAACCGACAGCGAGGGATGCCCTGGCAAGCTGACGCCCCTGACCGCCGTCGCGATTGATCTGGTTGAGAGCAACGTGACCCGCTCCCACGGCGAAGACCGCCAGCACGGTGAAAGTCCCCAAGAATCCAACTACGGCAACCACGGCACTAACTACTGCCACGATAGCCATACGGTTGTAGCCGGTTGCGGCCGGTGAAGCTGCTGCTGCTGCTGCTGACATTTAAGGAGTCCCCCACTCTTGATCGCTTTGGCTGAGTTTACTCCCTGCCGCAATTTAGCCCTTGGGCTTGTCTATAGGAACATCTCCGCCGGCCGCCTGTCACGCTCGCGCGGGCGCAGCACCACCGGGAAAACACGCAAACACCCGCCGGGTTAGAGTGGAAACACGACAACCAGGCAGGAACCCCATGAGCCACGGATACATCCTCACGGACCAGGACAAAGCCCCCGAAGGCATTACCGCGGCCGAAGAAGCCATCGAACTGGCCATCCTGGGGAACGACAAAACAACAGGCCCCACGGACTTCACCTGGGACCACCAAGACCAGCAATACTAAAAACCCGCAGCGATGACGCTGCCCCATGGATTTCCTTTTGCTGAGGGAAAACAGGAATGGCCGGCACCCACAGGGTGCCGGCCATTCCGCTCTCCAGCCCCGCCGCAACGCGACTAATGTACTCACC
>NZ_LMOL01000034.1:223-7301 GCF_001424565.1 Arthrobacter sp. Leaf141 | reverse complement strand
TTCGACGTTTTTTGGTTGCTGTCCTCCGGATTCTAGGCGTCCGCTCCACCCCGTCTAGCCCCTCCTTCGTCGGGGCCTGCGGCCCACGGGATCGGCTGCGGCGCTCCTGCGTCGCTTATTTCCTTCGCAGATCCCGCGGCCCTTGCCCTGACGGGTAGACAGGGCTCCGTCGGCCGCCGAGCAAGCAAGCTTGCCAGCAACCAAAAAACAACTGTGAGTCTTGCAGAGGTTGGTCTGGGACTGGCTGGCAGTGTTGATGCCGGTCGTTCTGTCTGGTGCGTGACTCGAAAAACAACTTGCCCCGTTTAGGGTGCGTTTCCCCCGACTTGTCCGCGCTGGGTGGAGCGGCCGGCATTGGCCTGTTCCACGTCGGTGGCTTGATTAGAAGCTTGCCCAGCCTTTGTAGGTTGTGGCTCATCACAGTTTTGCCTCGATGTGACTCTTCCCAGGTCCAATGCCGGCCGCTATGCGGCCGTTCTTGCCCGTTCGAAAGGAAGGAGGGTGGCAGCGTTGACTATCGTTGCTCAGACCCGACCGTTCGTCATCGGCGTGGACTGTCACGCCCGCACTCACACTTATGCCCTCTTTGAGGCCAGCAGCAGGCGGCAAGTCGCGAGCGAGCAGTTCCCGACCACCGCGACAGGGATTTCCCGTGCACTTGCCTGGGCAGGCCGTAGGACAGACGGCGATATGGCGTGTTTATGGGCCATTGAGGGTGTCGGTACTTATGGGGCACGTTTGGCCAGGGCCGTAACCGACGCGGGCTATGAGGTCGCCGAAGCTCCGCGGATGAACGCCCGGGGTCGCCGGGGGATCGGGAAGTCCGACCCGTTGGACGCGGCAGCCATCGGAACCGCAGTTTTGGCCCTGGAGGAGTCCCAGCTTCGAGCCCCGCGCCGGGATGAAGGAGTTCGTGCCGGACTCAGGATTCTGAGCGCAGCCCGGGATCAGTTGACCCGGGACCGAACTTTGAATAGCAACGCTCTCATCGCCTTGCTCCGGGCCCATGATCTGGGAATCGACGCCCGTAAACCGCTGGCTCCGGCCCAAATCTCCACAGTCACTAGATGGCGGGAACGACAGGAGCAGATCGAACTATCAATCGCACGCGAGGAAGCAGTCCGTTTGGCGCGCCGCGTTCTCGAAGTGACCACTCAGCTGGCTGCGAACCAGAAGCGTATGACAGAGCTGATCCAGCAAAGCCCCGCGGCGCCGCTCTTGGAAATGGTGGGCGCCGGGGCTGTCACGGTCGCTACGGTCCTGACAGCTTGGTCGCATCCAGGAAGGGTCCGCAGCGAAGCCGCCTTCGCCTCACTGGCAGGGGTGAATCCCTTGCCAGCCTCGAGCGGTAACACTGTCCGGCATAGGCTTAACCGCGGCGGTGATAGACGCCTTAACAGAGCCTTGCACACCATCACCATGACCCGGATGGTCCACGACGCCGGAACACGGGACTACGTCGCTAAACGCACCCAAGAAGGTCGTAGCTACCGTGAAATCCGCAGGTCCCTCAAGCGCTACATCGCCCGAACGCTCTATCGCCAGCTCAACGTTCTGTACGCCACTGCGGAACCGGGGTGACCACGCTGCGGTGGTTGAAGCAGTCGGCGGTCCGTCTCGAAACGCTAGCGTTCTGAGGCACTGAGGTTTCGAGACGCATCGCGTTGGCTTATGTGATGCTCTTCCGGTCCGCAAGGGGATGGTTGGCGGATTATCCGGCGGGGGTGGTGGTGAAGTAAGTGTTGTAGCCGGTGATGAGCCAGGTTCCAGGCTCCTGGCCCTTGGTCACGATGTAAGCCATTTCGGCGTTGGTAGGCTCTACGGTTTCATGGCCTTGCGCGACTACGGCCATGGTGAAGTTAACGTCGGCCTGAAGTCCGAGCAAGGTGAGGCCGTTGGATTCGGTTGCCTTCATGCTCTTTGGAGTGATGGTGCGCGTCAGAACGTGGGTCCGGTCCGCCCCGTAGGCAAGGTCGTATTTCCCCTGCCTGTGAAGGGGGCGCCAGACCAGGTTCTTGTTGGGGTCTTGCCCTTGTAGGTCTGTGTGAAGTTCCTCTTGGTCGGAAGGGTTGATCTTGGCCTTGTTGCGTTCCCACCAATCGTTGACATTTCCGGCGTCCAGGGGGTTGCCGTTCAGGGTGGAATCGATGCCTTCTTCGGCCATGAATTTGAGGATGAACTTACTGGCGGACGCGATTTCGTCGTCGGTGAAGCGTGACTTCACTGACGGGTCGATAATTCCAGGATTGATGGTCATCGCGGGGTCATCGTCGGCGATGCTTGTCTGGAGGTAAGCCCCGCGGCCATCGGATGCCGGTCCCTTAATTGGCAGAACGTTGATCTTGGTGGCTGAAGCGTTACTCGGCGCGGTGCTCGCGGCGGCCGCCGCTGTAGAGGCAGCGCTTGTGGAGGTAGCGGAGGGCTGGTCCTGAGCGGCAGGGGATGCGCAGGAAGTGGCTGCGAACAGTAATCCAGTTAGGACGACGCCGGCGGTTGCGCGGCGAGCCGTAGATCGTGCAGTCAATTTATGCCCCCAAAGTATGTTTGTCTGGTGAGCGCCGACTCATGTTGTCGTGCCCTCGGAAAGGATACCGGTTTCCATGAGGTGCATATCGGATATCGGACCGGCTGCCACGTTCCCGCCAGTAATGACGTAATTAGTAGCTCAGCGTTCTCACTGCGCGTTTCTCGTGCATTTTTCGGGGACCGCGGACATCGACTTTGCGGTTGTCCGTGCTGATCAAGTGGCTTTGTCATTTCAAATTCGGAGGGGAGCCGCTGCTTCAAGGTACTTGGCACGTCCGTCTGAATGGTTTTCGTATCAGCCGCCCAAGAAACCAGCGCGTGAGTTGCGACCAATGGACGATGATCCCGCTCCTTGATCCCGCCTCCGCGTCTTATAAAACAACAGCTTTTCAAGACACTGACCCCGAGTCTCGGGGGATCCAGCGGCGGCCGCGCAAGCGGGCGGAATAACCGGGTACCCGGCGTCTCGTAAAGGCGTCTCGCGGTAAATCGTCTCGCCGCGAGTGCATTGAGGGCTTTTCGAGTCAGAATTTCTTTGTGAGGCAATTGGGTTACACCCGCGTGAGTACTTCCAGCCAGGACGCCCAGCTGCAGCTGGATGCACTGGTCGCCGCCGGTGTGCAGAAACGTGATGTCTTCGCCGATGTGACCTCCGGAAGCAAGACAGCGATCGAACGGCCCGGAATGAAAAGGCTCCTCGAGTACGCCGAGGAAGGCGACACCGTTGTCGTGTGGCGGGTCGACCGGCTGGGTAGGTCGCTGATCGACGTCCTGAACACGGTCGCCCTGCTACGCGGCCGCGGTGTCCAGGTCCGGTCCATCTCCGATGGCATTGACCCCGTGACCTCGACGGGCCGGCTGATACTGAACATGCTCGCAACCCTCGCGGAGTATGAGCGCGAGCTGATCGTCGAACGGGTCAACGCCGGCATCGCCGCCGCAAGGCAGAACGGAACCCGCTTCGGCCGGCCGGTGTCCGATCCTGCCGTCATCGCGGACAAGCTGGCGATCGCCCAGGACGCCCGCGCGAAGGGCCGTACGGCCGAAGACGCTGCCAGGCTCGTCGGCTGGAGCCGTGCAACGCTCTACCGTCACCGGCAAGCGGCTGAAGCACGGCGCAGCCGTCGCACCAAGTGATGATCTGAGCGCCCGGCGACGGCGGTGCCCTTCGGCGCGCGGCTGGCAGGGGCCTGGGTCTCAAGGGGTGCTCTGAGTCGATGGCGCCGCAGTAGTTGTACGAGGCAGGGTCAGGGCTACTGAGGTTCCCTTTCCGGGGATGCTGGAGATGGTGATGGTTCCGTTGTGGTTTTCGATGATGGATTTGGTGATTGGCAGTCCGAGTCCGGCTCCTGGAACAGTGGAGGAGTGCGCGTTGGCGGCACGGAAGAATCGCGTGAAGGCCTGGGATCGTTCTTCCTCCGTCATCCCGATGCCGGTGTCCGTGATGTGGCAACTGAGATGCTCTTCCGTCGCGCAGGCGGAGGCGATGACGGTTCCCCCGTCTGAGGTGTATTTGATGGCGTTGGAAATCAGGTTGTCGATGGCTTGGCGGATGCGGTCCGGATCGAATGTTCCAGTGAGGTTGAGCCCTGGCTCCAGATCGAGTTTGAGAGCGATTCCGGCCGCTCGGGCCCTGGGGCGGGCGGCTTCGAGGCTGTGAGTGAGGACCTCGGCGAGGTCCGCGGGGCGAGGATTGGTGTGCAGGGCATCAGTAGCGGTGGCAAGCAGGTCATCCACCAAGCCCAGGAGACGCTCGGCGTTGCGGCTGATCACCGTGAGGTAGTCCTCTAGGTCTGGGGCCAGGTCTTCGTCCATGGCGAGGGTCAGGTATCCAAGGATTGAGGTTAGCGGGGTCCGCAGCTCGTGAGAAACGCTGGCGACGAACTGGTCCTTGACTGCGAGTGCTTCCACTAGGGCTGTGACGTCGGCGAAGGCCATCACGGCGCCGGAGCGGTTTCCGCTGGGGTCCTTGATCAGTCGGCAGGTGGCGGAATAGGCCCGCTGGCTGGTGCCGCTGCCGGTCCAGATTAACTCGTCCGTGAAGGCCTCGCCCCTGGCGGCGCGGCTTCGGGGGGTTTGCTCGGATGCCAGGGGACTCTCCCTGTCACGGCCATAAACGGTTTCTGACGAGTTCTCGGCCAATGCGTTCTTAGGGACGGCCTGAGCGAGGCTGCTGTATTGGTGGTTCGTCAGGATGGTTCGGCCCTGCAGATCCACCGTGCACACCGCCACGCTAACGGCATCCAAGACAGCGCCGAGTAGTTGTTCACGGCCCTGGCTCCCGGCCAACAACTCACGCACCTCAGTTTCCCGTTGTTCAAGGGACCGCCGCTGCAGTGAAATCACATTGAAGGCCGCATACGTGGTGCCTGCGATAGCTCCCAGAATTACAGGGAGCAACACAACGCGGATGTAATCGGCGTTGTCGAATCCCGTGCCGAGGATGATGGGCGGCAGGACAGCGCTCAGGATTGTTGCTAGAACGGCAACGACTACCTGAACGCGGTACCGGCTGGCGGAGAGCCAGACCACCGGAAATACGAGAAGAAAGCCCAGTACAGCCAGATACTCGTCCGCGGCTTCACGGGTCAACCCTATGGCCAGGCAGTCCAGGATCGGGATCACCAATACCGCTCTCACAGGCAGACGTTCCCACGGGACGATGGCGCACGCGCCCAGAAGGAGCACATGGGCTCCCAGACCGAGTAGCAGCGGCTGCGACCACTCGAGGCCAGGGTGCAAAATGATCACCAAGGCCGTGACCAGCAGCATCGTCACGGACAACGGCAACTGGAAAAGAATCGCCCGACCTCGAGCGCCCAACGCCCGAAAAAAACGCTCTGCGGTGACCAGAAGCGTAGTTTCCCCCATAAGGGCATTCAATCATAACGACACTGCGCCGATCAGGATCTCTTTGGATCCACCTAGGAAGTGACTCTTCGTTAGCGGCTACTGAATCGACTGTGCTAACGCTCAGCGCCACACCCTGTAGGTGCTCCTCAAAAGGCGGGTGACGGGGTCCTCGTTTCCCAGCCTATCCAGCGCCTGAGCACGTGAACGGTCCTCGCTGCGCTCGGGCTGTAGAAGCGTTTTTCTGTTTTTTGCTGCTGTCCTCCGGATCGTACGTGCCCGCTCCACCGGCTCAACCGTCCTGCGGACGGCTGCGGAGCCGATGTCTTGTGTCGGCGCTTCGCTTATTTCCTCCCACAACCCATCCGCTGCTTGCCCTTCGGGTTGCCCCGGCTCCGTCGGCACAGCTACGCGCTGCTCCGCCAGCAGGCAAAAAACGCCGGGGGAGAGGGGACGCTGGCCGGTCACCAAAGCCGTCCCACCCACCGGATCCTCAGCAAAGGACGAGAGAAACCATGAACGATCGCATTGCACGCGCAGCCCTGACCCGCCTGTTCGAACCGAACGACACGGTTGGACGGACCCTTGTGGGCAGGCTCGGCGCGTATGCCGCGCTGCGGCTAGCCACCGGCGCCCAACCGACCCACACCCTCCCAGGTGTGACGGCCGAGGAACTGGCGGCCGCGCTGAAGCGCTGGGCACCCCGCGTGCCGGACCTGGACCCGGAAAACGACCTGGCCACCATCGAACGCCTGGGCGGCGGATTTCTCATCCCTGGAAATGAACACTGGCCGGAAGCCTTGGACGACCTCCCGGACGCGCCCTTGGGCCTCTGGTACCGGGGCAACATCGGGGACGGGATCCCCGAGCCATCCAACTGCGTGGCACTGGCAGGCTCACGTGACTGCACGAGCTACGGCGCAGCCGTTACCGGTGACCTCGCCTACACCCTGGCCCAGCGCGGAATCTGCGTCATCGCCGGACTCGCCTACGGCATCGACGCCCACGCCCACCGCGCCGCACTGGCCGGAAGCAACGGCAACGGCCCCGCCACCATCGCCGTCCTCGCCGGAGGACTGGACCGCGACTACCCGTCCGGAAACGCCGACCTCGCGGCCACGATCCGCGCCAACGGCCTGACGATCTCAGAGCTCCCGCCCGGTTCCGCCCCGACCCGGTACCGCTTCCTTCAGAGAAACCGCATCATCGCCGCACTGGCAGGGGTGACGTGCGTCGTGGAGGCCCGCTGGCGCTCCGGGGCGTTGAACACCGCCCACCATGCCGAGACCATTGCCCGGCACGTCGCCGCCGTCCCCGGCAGCGTGCACAGCGCGAACTCAGCAGGATGCCACCGGCTTCTGAAGGAAGGCGGGGCGGTACTGGTGTCCGAGGCGGCCGAACTGGCCGAGCTCCTCGCAGGGTAGTCCTTTCAGGTGGCCGTCCCGTTACCGGGGCGGTCACCGCGGGCGGTCCGCCGTCGTGGCCGGCTTGCGCTGTGTTTCTGAGCGGCGGACCCCCATTCACACACTCAGTGCCGACTACCGGGGGCGCGCGGCCGCCGATGCCAGGGACCCCGAAAGCAGACCCGGGGTGCTGATGGAGGTTTCGCAGAGCTCACCAAGGAAAAGGGCGTCCGCTGGCGCGGCCGGCTGTTGGGCCCAGGGCGTGCCGTCGCAGAGCTCCGGACACCCTAGCCCTGTTC
>NZ_LMOL01000034.1:0-141 GCF_001424565.1 Arthrobacter sp. Leaf141 | reverse complement strand
GGGCCTGCGGGACAGGAAATGTCCCTGCGGCGCTCCTTCGTCGCTGATTTCCTCCGGGAATTTCCCGCCCCTTGCCCAGGGTAGACAGGCCTCCGTCGGCCACAGCTCCGCAAGCTTCGCCAGCAGCCAAAACAACGGGGG
>NZ_LMOL01000033.1 GCF_001424565.1 Arthrobacter sp. Leaf141 | reverse complement strand
CTTCGACACCACCCACACACCGCCGTCGTTCAACTCCACCTCAGTGGTTTTAAACCCCGGATACACCACGGCGCCAACAACAAGGGCCACCAGGGCGAGGCCGAAGACGGTACCGCGAAGGGCTGCGGACCGGCGGAAACGGTTAAAGGCGGCGGCTGGTGTGCGGCGCGCGCGTGGTTGTCCGCTGCGGCTCATAAAAAGGTTCCCCCCGGTTGGTCCCCGCCTTGCCGGATTCGGGCATAACGACGCAGGGGCGCAACAAATATACCGCGTAAAGCCAACAAGTGGATAAACCGCTTGGAGCGGGAATCAGTCCAGGATCAGGCCCTTGCCCAGTCCTCGCGTGAGCCGGACGGGCCGGATCTCACCGAACCCGCGGACGTTTTCCGGCGGCTGCGCCACCATCACAAAGCGCTCGTCGTTTTCCAGCGCCGAGGCTGTCATGGAATCCACCAGGACGGTTCCCGGTTCGGCAAGGCTGGTGAGCCGGGCAGCGAGGTTGACGGTGGGGCCGTAGATGTCGCCGAGCCTGGACAGGATCCTGCCCCAGACCATTGCCACCCGCGCTTCGGGCAGGATTTCGTCCTCCGTCAGGGCCTCGGCCAGGGCCAGTGAGATTTCCGCGCCCGCGGCCGGGGTTTCGGCGATGTACAGGACTTCGTCGCCCACGGTCTTGACCAGCCGGCCGCCGCCCACGGAGATGATTTCGGCGCATTTGTTTTCGAACCGCTGCACCAGGCGGGCCAGGGTCTTCTCGTTCATCCGGCGCGACAGGCTGGTGTAGGACACCAGGTCGGCAAAGCCCACGGCGCGGGCCAGCGGCAGGGGCGCGTCGTCCTCATCGCCTTCGCGGCCTTCTTCGCTGGCCTGCAGCCCCGCTTCGGCGCGGACGGCCAGGCGCTGCACACCGGCGTTGAGCTGGCGGCGCCAGGAGTAGACCAGCACCTCTTCGAGGGCGTCGACCATGTCCGGAAGCTCGTTGACCAGGCGCTTGCGGGCCACGGCATCGGTGACACCCTGTTCGTGGACCATGTCCTCGACCAGCGCCTCGATCTGCCACACCACCATCCGGTCGGTCATCTGGCCGATGGCGCGGGTGACGGAAATCGCCGCTTCCTCGGTGAGCATGCCGGAGCGCACCAGGTTCACCACGGTGGAGAGCGCGGCCTGGTCGCGTTCGGTGAACGCGACATCATCATCGCCAAAGTTGGGGAAGCCGAGGGCGCGCCAGAGTTTCCGTGCGGACAGCAGGGACAATCCCGCGCCGGAGGCCACCTCACGACGGCGGAGCTTGCGTTCGCCGCCCAGCAGGCGGGCTTCCAGGGCTTTCACGGCCAGGCGCTCCGCGGACATGGTGCCCGTGGGAGGGTGCGGGTCGGCTGCTGCGGCGGGTGCGACGGCAGGAACCTGTTCGTCCTCATCGTTCATCGCGTCCACCTTCTCTCATGTCCCAGGGCATTGCTCCGGCCGGATGGCCCACTGTTTCGCCCGGCCAGGGACCAGTGTCTTCCGGGAGTTCACCGATCGCGTCGAGGATGAAGTCCCGGAACCGGGCAACCTCGGGGACGTCCTGGAACGTCGCCACGCTTTGCTGTCCGGTTTCCAAGGATATATTCCCGGAGCGCAGGAGTCGTTGCAGCAGCGTTTCGTGGACACGCACGTTGCGGACGTTGGCAAGGTTGACTTGCTGGTCGTGCCGTTTCAGCAGGCCGTGCCGCGCCACCATCCTGGTGCTGGTGAGGGTGTAGCGGGTGTGCTTCCAGCGGAGCAGCCGGGGCAGGCAGTAGCCCAGCCAGACCCAGGCCGCGGCCAGGACGCAGGCGCCCACCAGCCATGGCGTCCATTGGCTGTCCAGTTCGGGCACAACCTGCCGGGCGCCGCCCCGGACCACCCAGGCGGCGCAGAAGGCGGCCACGGCGGGCGCCAGGATGAAGGCCACCGCGGCCCCGGTGAGTTTCCGCGGCTGCGGGCGGGTGGAGACAATGACCTGCTCGCCCGGGTGCAGTTCCTTACGCATAACCGCCGGTGCCGGAGCCGTCCCCTGCGGGCCAGGGCCGCAGGTGCACCACGTCCCCGGCGGTGACCACATGCTCCCGGGAGTCCCGGTCCACCACCAGCAGGGACCCGTACTCGTCCAGCCGGGATGCGTGGCCAATGATCTCGTGGTCGCCGGGAAGCTGGGCGCGCACCTGCTTGCCGAGGGTGGCCATGTTGGCCTCGACCCGTTTGTGCAGGGACGCCCCGCCGCCCATCCCGGCGGTGGGATCGCCGTCGGCATTGCAGAACTGGCGGTAGAGCACGGCGAAGCGCTTGAGGTAGCCCTTCAACAGCAGGGTCCGGTCAGTGGTGGTGCCGTCGGCCAGCAGCACGGAAGTGGCGGTAGGGACGGGCAGTTCGTCCTGGCCCAGCGTCACGTTCAGGCCGGTACCCAGGATCACCGGAGGCACTGTCCCATCCGTCATGGGGCCCAGCTGGGCCAGGATGCCGGCGATTTTCCGGCCGCCCACCAGGACGTCGTTGGGCCATTTCAATTCGGCGGCCAGGCCTGCCGTCTCCTGCAGCATTTCCCGCAGCGCCAGGGCGGCGATCAGGGAAAGCCAGGAGTAGCTCTGGGTGGGCAGCGGCCTGCCGTCGGCGTTGACGGGCCGGAGCACCAGCGACACGGACACGGAGCTGAGCGGCGGCGTTTCCCACTGCCGGTCCAGGCGGCCCCGGGCGGCGGTCTGGTATTCGGCGGTCAGGACCGAAAGGTCCGGCCAGTGGCCGGGGTCGACGCCAGCGGCCCGGAGGAGGTCGGCGTTGGTGGAACCGGTGGAATCCACCACGTCGATCCTCGAAATGCCGGCGGCGGCCAGGAACTGCGGCTCTGCCAGGTCCCGCCGGTTCAGGGGGCTGCCGGAATTATGTGCATCAACCATGCCTGAATCCTACCGACTGGCGCCGCCCGCCGCCTGCGGTTTCCCTGCCGGCCGGCAGGCCAAAGGATTCCCGGCGGCAGGTTCCGGGGGAATCAGGGCGGCGTCCTAGAGGAAGATATCGGGGACCAGACTGTGCTCGTCAGCGCCCATGCTGTAGGGCCGGAAGTCCGTGACGCCCGCCGCCGCGAGGATCTCCTCGTCGGTATGGAAGTTCCCGCTGGACACGACGCCGGCCTGGAGGTGTGCCCCTGTGAGCAGGGCATGTGCGGCGTCGGCCATGATCTGCGGGCCGCGGGCGGACCGGACCATTGCCTCGCCGTGGGGCATGTTCCGGATGGCTGCCGTGTCGATCAGGGTGCATGGCCACAACGAGTTCACGCTGATGCCATCAGCCTTGAGCTCCTCGGCGAGTCCCAGCGTGGTCAGGCTCATGCCGTACTTGGCCATGGTGTAGGCCAGGTGCCTCCCGGCCCAGTGGGGGTCGAGGTTCAGGGGCGGCGACAGGGTCAGGATCTGGCCGGCACCGGAACTGCGCAGGGCCGGCAGGGCGAGCTTGGACAGCAGGAACGTGCCGCGGACGTTGATGTCCTGCATCAGGTCGTACTTTTTCATGTCCACCGCATCCGTCCTGGACAGGTCGATTGCGGAGGCGTTGTTAATAACAATGTCGATCCCGCCAAAGCGTTCCTCCGCGGCTGCGACGGCCCGGGCAACGTCCTGATCCTGGCGGACATCACCCACCAAAGGCAGCGCCTGGCCGCCGACGTCCACCAGCTGCTGCGCGGCAGTAAACACCGTGCCGGCAAGTTTGGGGTGCGGCTCCCCGGTCTTGGCCAGCAGGACGATGTTGGCGCCGTCAGCGGCGGCCCGGCCCGCGATGGCCAGGCCGATCCCACGGCTCCCACCGGAGATCAGGATGGTCCGGCCCCGCAGCGATCCGGTGGCCTGGTAGGGGCTGGCAAAGGCGGGGGAAGCGTCGTCGCTCGAAGTCATGAATCCACTGTAACCCA
Organism: Arthrobacter sp. Leaf141; assembly: GCF_001424565.1. Lineage (GTDB taxonomy): Bacteria > Actinomycetota > Actinomycetes > Actinomycetales > Micrococcaceae > Arthrobacter. The sequence continues at coordinate 4,694 of NZ_LMOL01000033.1, read as the reverse complement.
ACTAAGTTACCGGCGAGTAACAAGGCGTTGCGGGTGGAGGCGCGGCAGAAAATTGTAGGTTCCCTACAGCTGCAGGCGCCCAGACCCTCATTAGACTTGCCTGCAGGGTCCGTTCTTTGTGCGGAAGCTACTTAAGCAGCACCAGCCGGAACCCGCCAGCAACGCACTGCGCCACAGAACCAATCTGCAACAGAGCCGGAGACACTTGATGAGCCACGATCTGACAACGACAGCGGGAAAGATCGCCGATTTCCGTGACCGCCAGGCCCGTGCCGAACAGCCCTCCGGCCCCGAGGCCATCGAGAAGCAGCATGCGAGGGGCAAAAACACGGCCCGTGAACGCATCGGGCTGCTGCTGGACGAGGACTCCTTTGTGGAGTTTGATGCGCTGGCCGTGCACCGCTCCACCGCGTTCGGGATGGAAAAGAAGAAGCCCCTGGGCGATGGCCTGGTTTCCGGCTACGGCACGGTGGATGGCCGCCTGGTGGCCGTCTACAGCCAGGACTTCTCCGTGTACGGCGGTTCGTTGAGCCAGGTCAATGGCGAGAAGATCGTCAAGGTGCAGGAGTTCGCGCTGCGCAACGGCTGCCCCGTGGTGGGCATCCTGGACGGCGGCGGCGCCCGCATCCAGGAAGGGGTGGCCTCGCTGGCCATGTTCGCCGATATCTTCCGCAACAATGTGCACGCCTCCGGGGTGGTCCCGCAGATCTCGCTGATCATGGGCCCGTCCGCCGGCGGCGCCGCCTACTCCCCGGCCCTGACCGACTACGTGGTGATGGTGGACAAGACCTCGCACATGTTCATCACCGGCCCGGACGTGATCAAGACCGTCACCGGCGAGGACGTGGACATGGAAACCCTCGGCGGTGCCCGCCAGCACAACGCCACCACCGGCACCTCCACTTACCTTGCCTCGGACGAAGCGGACGCCGTCGAGTTTGTCCGCGAACTCCTTGATTTCCTGCCGTCGAACAACCTCGCCGAAGCTCCCGTCCAGGAGCACCAGCAGGAACTGGAAATCGACGACGACGACCTCGCCCTCGACACGCTGGTCCCGGACTCCGCCAACCAGCCCTACGACATGCGCACCGTCGTCGGGCAGATCGTTGACGACGGGCACTTCCTGGAGATGCAGGCCCTGTACGCCCCCAACGTCATGATCGGCTACGGCAGGGTGGAAGGCCACACGGTGGGCATCGTTGCCAACCAGCCGCTGCAGTTTGCCGGCACCCTGGATATCGCCGCCTCCGAGAAGGCCGCCCGCTTTGTCCGGCACTGCGACGCCTTCAACATTCCCATCATCACGCTGGTGGACGTCCCCGGCTTCCTGCCCGGCAAGGACCAGGAGTTCCAGGGCATCATCCGCCGCGGCGCCAAGCTCCTGTACGCCTACGCCGAAGCCACTGTCCCCAAGCTCACCGTCATCACCCGCAAGGCCTACGGCGGCGCGTACATCGTGATGGGCTCCAAGAAGCTCGGCGCGGACCTCAACCTGGCCTGGCCCACCGCGCAGATCGGCGTGATGGGGGCCCAGGGCGCCGTGAACATCCTCTACCGCCGCGACCTGGCCGGTGTGGCTGAAGCCGGGGGCGACGTTGAAGCCCGCCGCGCCGAAGTAATCCAGCAGTACGAGGAGGAACTCCTCAACCCGTACCAGGCCGCCCAGCTCGGGTATGTGGACGCCGTGATCGCCCCCTCGGACACCCGGCTGCAGATCATCCGGGGCCTGCGCGCCCTGCGGGACAAGCGGGCCAGCCTGCCCGCCAAGAAGCACGGGAACATCCCGCTGTGACCGGCGGCGCCAGCGGGGACGGCACCCCGGCACCCGCCGAACCCCTGCTTTCCGTGGTGAAGGGCAATCCGGACGCCGAAGAGCTGGCGGCGCTGACCGCCGTCGTCCTTTCCCTGGCCGCTGCCGGACCGGAGCGGCCCAGCGAACCGGCTGCACGCACCTGGGTGCGCCGGCACCAGCTGCGGCTGGCGCCCACTCCCGGGCCCGGCGCGTGGCGCCGCAGCCGCGGCTGAATCAATGGGCCGGGGCCCTATTATGCGCCCGGCAGCGTGTGTAGGCTCAGCAGCATGGGTACTGCAGTGGTTGTCGGCGTGGACGGCTCGCCTGCGTCGGTTGCAGCCCTCCAGCATGGGCACCGGCTGGCCGCCGCGATGGATGTTGAGGTCCATGCCGTGGCCTGCTGGCTCGCGCCGCAGATGGCGCAGGGCCATGCCGTCATGGGGATCAGCCATTTCGAGGAAAAGGCCCGGCTCACGCTCAACGACGCTGTGGTGGCCGCGTTCGGTAACCCGCCGCCACCAAACCTGCGCACCCGCCTGGTGAACGGTGATGCCCGACAGGTCCTTTTGTCCGCGGGCAAGGACGCCGGCATGCTGGTGGTCGGCAGGCGCGGTCACGGTGGCTTCGGCGGCTTGCTGCTCGGCTCGGTAAGTTCCGCCTGCGTTGCCCACGCCGAGTGCCCGGTGTTGGTTGTCCATGCCGCCCGGGCCGCGTTGTGAACTTGACCGGCCGCGGGAGCCGGGCGGGGCGTACGGTCCTTCCATGATCGGACCGCGAAGGCCCGGCGCGGATTCCTGTTTCGCCAGCGCCGATCCGGCTAGTCTCGGAGGGTGACTACAGAGACCACCCCTGCCGCCCGCCCGCACACCAGCATCGACGCCGTCGCCGACAGGTACACGGATACCCTCATCCGGCTTAATCCATCCTTCGCCACCACCCTCGGCGTGCCCGGACATGAAACGGAATACCAGGACTTCTCCCCCGCCGGCATCGCCGCTTTCGCTGCGGCCGCCCGCGAGGCGCTGGCTGAACTGGCGGGCCTGGAACCGGTGGACGACGTTGACGCCGTCACCCTCGACGCCATGCGGGAGCGGCTGGGCCTGCAGCTGCTGATCCACGCGTCGGGGTGGGAGTACGCCGACCTCAACAACATCGCCTCCCCCGCCCAGGATATCCGCGCCATCTTCGACCTGATGGCCACGGAGACCGTGCAGGACTGGGAACACATCGCCGGCCGCGCCCACAACGTTCCCGCTGCGATCGCGGGCTACATCGAATCCCTGCGGCAGGCCCGCGACGCCGGACTGGTTGCCGCGGCACGGCAGGTGCGGATCGTCGTCGAACAGGCCTCGCGTTACGCCGCAGCGGACGGGTTTTTCGCCAAGCTGGCTGCCGGGGCGCATACCGCTGACGGTCCGCTTCCGGCGGAAACCCAGGAAAAGCTCGACGCCGGGGCTGCCGCCGCCGGCCGCGCCTACCTGGGCCTTGCGGAATTCCTCACCACGGAACTGCTACCCGCTGCGCCGGAGAAAGACGCCGTGGGAAGGGCCCGGTACGCCCTCGCTTCGCGCTCCTTCCTGGGCGCCACCGTTGACCTCGAAGAAACGTACGCCTGGGGCGTTGCCGAACTGGACAGCCTGATCAGCCAGCAGGAGCAGGTGGCGGGCACCATCAAAGCGGGCGCCACCGTTGCCGAAGCCAAGGAAATCCTCAACAACGATCCGGCGCGGCAACTCAAAGGCACCGCCGCGCTGCAGGCGTGGATGCAGGAGCTCTCGGACAAGGCCATCGCGGACCTGGCCGGCGTCCACTTCGATATTCCGGAGGTGATGAAGGAACTCGAGTGCCTCATCGCCCCGACCGACGAAGGCGGCATCTACTACACCGGCCCCTCCGATGACTTCAGCCGCCCTGGACGCATGTGGTGGTCCGTTCCGGCCGGCGAGGACACCTTCACCACTTGGGCCGAAACCACCACCGTTTTCCACGAAGGGGTGCCCGGGCACCACCTGCAGGTTGCCACCGCCACCTACCGCCGGGAACTGCTGAACAAGTGGCGCCGCAACGTGTGCTGGACGTCCGGGCACGGCGAAGGCTGGGCCCTGTACGCGGAGAAGCTGATGCAGGAACTCGGCTACCTTTCGGACCCTGGCGACCACATGGGCATGCTGGACATGCAGCGGATGCGTGCCGCCCGCGTGGTCTTCGATATCGGCGTCCACCTGGAGCTCGAAATCCCCGCGCGCTGGGGCTCAGGCACGTGGACCGCGGACAAAGGCTACGCCTTCCTGAAGGAAAACCTGCCCATCAGCGAGGGCCAGTTGAACTTCGAGTTTGCCCGCTACCTCGGCTGGCCGGGCCAGGCCCCTTCCTACAAGGTGGGCCAGCGCCTGTGGGAGCAGATCCGCGCCGAACTTGAAACCCGGCCCGGTTTTGACCTGAAGGAATTCCACACCCGGGCCCTGAACGTGGGCTCCGTGGGGCTCGACACCCTGCGCCGGGCACTTCTCGACTAGTCCCCTTCATTTCCTTTTTCCGGGCCGGTGTTTCCTGGTTTTGGGTGCGTTTGGGGGCCCGCGGAAATGTCGTAGGGTGCTGGAATACTTGGGCTATGGAGGTCCTTCCGGAACCAATGAAGCTGACGACGGCGGCACGCACCGCCGCCTTCAGCCTCGCCGGGGTGCAGGACCTGGCCGCCGGGGTGGAGGACCTGGCCGCCGGGGTGCAGGATTTGGTGGCCGGGGTGCGGTCCTTGCGGCCGGCCACCACGGGTGCGGGCCTGATTGACCAGATCCGTGGGTTGGAGGACCTGAAATCCGCTGCGGCCGCGGCGCAGGCGCGCCTTAGCATCGCCTTTGACCACCTCGAACGGCAGCGCCAGGCCGGGGCCGGGGTGCCCGCC
>NZ_LMOL01000032.1 GCF_001424565.1 Arthrobacter sp. Leaf141 | reverse complement strand
GACAACCAGCCGTGGGCCGCTCACCCTTGCCCTCTTGACAAGAAACGCCTACATATCAGTTGTCTTGCTGCGCACCCGTAGTGGCTACGCGGATCCGGCCGGCCCGTTACTTGTGCGGGCGCCTACCGCGACAGGTGTGGCTTACGCTGGACTTCCGACGAGTGGAGGCGCCATGAACAAGCCGCTGTGGATTTGCTGCCTGGTGGGGGCGGCGCTTGGCATCGCCCTGGGCCTGGCGATTTTTGACAGCCCTGTGGTGGGGGTTGCCTTGGGACTCGCGGTCGGCGCGGTGGTGGGTGCTGGACTCAAGCAGCGGCACTGAACCATCCCGGCCGATACGCTTGAATGGTAGGCGCTGATGCAGGAGGCTGGCATGAACGGGACGACGCTGGACGCCGTGATGGCGGAACTGTCCGGATTGCAGGATCCGAGGGTGCGTGAGGTCAACGAAAAACGCGGGGACGACCACGGCGTGAACCTGTCGAAGCTGCGCGGCGTGGCGAAACGGCTTAAGACCCAGCAGGACCTGGCCCGCGGGCTGTGGGCCACCGGGGACACTGCCGCACGGCTGCTGGCGTTGCTGATCTGCCGGCCCAAGGATTTTCCGGCGGCGGACCTGGATGCCATGCTGCGTGAGGCGCGGGCTCCCAAAGTGCACGACTGGCTGGTGAACTACGTGGTCCGGAAGAGTCCCCACGCCGAAGACCTGCGCCTGGCGTGGACCGGGGATCCCGACCCGGTGGTGGCAAGTGCGGGCTGGGCGTTGACCGGTGACCGGGTGGCGAAGTCGCCGGACGGACTTGACCTGGCCGGCCTGCTGGACACCATCGAAGCGGAGATGAAGGACGCGCCGGACCGCCTGCAGTGGGCCATGAACAGCACGCTGGCGCAGATCGGGATTGTGCATCCCGAGCACCGTGGCAGGGCGCTGCGGATCGGCGAGCGGCTGGAAGTGCTCAAGGACTATCCCACGCCGCCGAACTGTACCTCCCCGTTCGCGCCCATCTGGATCAATGAGATAGTGCGGCGGAACGAAGCTCCTGCCTGATCCCGTAGATAGTTCACGCCTCACGCGTGGCGGGGTTCACCGGTTGGTCCCGTTGGACCGGCGGAGATACGCCCAACACTCACGCGGGTTCGTAGCCGATCAGCCAATGCAGTCCATGCCGGTCGATGACCTGCCCGTCCGAGGCGCCCCAGGGTTTTGCCGCCAACGGATCGACAATCCGGCCGCCGGCAGCGAGGCTGTCGAACCACTGGTGCAGTACGGGCGCTTCCGCCGTTCCCAGCAGGGAGAGCATCAGCCCTTCGCAGTTCACCGGTTTGTCACCCTCGGACGCGTCGGTGCCGGCCATGGCCACGGGCCCTGAAAGGACACCGTGCGCTATGGCCGAGGGGTCGCCCGTGGAGTTTCCGAAGTCAGCGTTGGTATGCAGGGCGAGTTCACCGCCGAAAATGTTCGCGTAGAAGCCCAGTGCGTCCCGGGCAGTGCCAGGAAACGTGATGTAGATCATGGGTGCAGCCATGTCCCCAGCCTACAGATCCCAGGCGAGGCCGCACAGGCAGTCTTTATCGGTGCACCCGCAGTCCTTTAGGCCGCAGCAGGGGAGTGGTCGCGATTACTGGCTCGGCCCCGCCCATGCCCCCGGGGCATTGGTCCACCGACCACCGCTGTCATCATCCCGTCCGCAACGCACGCAGCGCCGGAAGCGACGGCCATCGTCAGTGTGTTCAACGTGCCAGTCGTGACGGAGGTTCAATTTGCACAGCAGGGCCTGGATCATGGCACTGTCCGCTCTCTGGGTGGGTCCCCTTGGTACCAATTCCATGGTGGCACGCGAGGACCTCTAGGCATAGGCCGTGGTCATCCACATTATGAGACTTTTTTGCTCAAAATATGGACGCATCAATTAGCCTGCACTGTATGGACGACAGTCGGATAACCCCAGAAGATCTCCCACCCTTTGTTGATGTCGCGCGGCTCACGGCGCACCGCCAGAACCTTGTCATCGCCGATGTTCGGTGGTACCTCGACGGTGCGTCCGGCCGTAACGCGTATGATGGCGGACATCTGCCAGGTGCGGTATTTGTGGACCTGGACGCATGGCTGTCAGGCGATTCTGGACCACGCGGGCTTAACCCGCTTCCCGGCCCGGAAGTGTTCGCGCATGGAATGTCCTCCCTCGGAATCGGCGACGGCTCGACCGTTGTCGCCTATGACGACGCGGGCGGAGTCATCGCCGCGCGGCTCGTGTGGATGCTGCGTTCGCTCGGACATAGGGCGGCGTTGCTCGACGGCGGGATTTCCGCATGGTCGGGACCGCTCGAAACAACGCCCGTGGAGCCTTCGCCGGTGGCCTTCACGCCGTCTCCATGGCCCGGGGCCCGTCTCGCCACGCTTGAGGACATCACTTCGGGGGCTGCCGGAATCGTCGTAGACGCCCGCAACAACGACCGCTTCGACGGAAGCCTCCAGCTGCCCACCGATCCCCAAGCCGGACACATCCCCGGTGCAGTGAACGTCCCGTGCCGTGGGAACCTCGACTCCGACAGACGCCTGCGCCCGGTCGAAGACGTCCGACGGGCGTTTGCGAAGGTTGGAATCGAAGACGCGACCGACGTCATCTCCTACTGTGGTTCAGGCGTCACCGCGTGCCATAACCTTCTAGCTCTTGAGTATGCAGGGCTTGGTCAGGGCCGTCTCTACGCGGGCGGGTGGTCAGAGTACGGGGCCGACCTTCGCCGCCGGGCCGAGCTTGGATGACAACTGACCTGCGCTGCTCGCCGCTTGTTTGTCCATCACATGACGGTGACTTCGGTGGGCGACTACCCGCTTAGGCAGAAATACGCCATTTCGAGTACGACCCGGTATGCCTCTTCGAAGGCAGCGTATTAGTGGGGATCCTTTACCGGACGCTGTCGGGAGGTGCGGAAGCTAATCACGGGTTCGGCTTGAATGCGGTGTGCGCTAATAGACGTTCGTAAGTCGCATTGCGTTCTCGTGGCTGATGCCAACCTGCAGCGCCGCAGCCTCTGCCCCATGCGCGTACAACTCAATGTCCCAATCCACGAGCTGAACTAGTCCTGGCGCTGCGTCATCATTCCCCATGACCTACACTCTGCCTCGTTACCACGAGGTGCACCGACCGTAAGGCGATCCTTAATCGGACGCAGGACCCGATCAGCCAAAGTCGTCGTCCAGGTTCGTGTTCTTGGATGCCGTGACCTCATTCATAGAGGCACGCCGGTAGGGTTGACAGTATGGATGAAGCGGCTTCAGTCTCAAAGGATAAAGCTGACCGCCTCCACGCCACATTGCTCCTCCCTTACGAGGTGGTCAAGAAACGTAATGCCGCGCACGTACCAACAGTGTTGATTTTGCTGGCGTTCGTGATCATCGAAGCCGTGCTGATAGCCACACAAAGATTCGTCCCTTTTGCCTTTGTACTGGTGTTAGGGACTGCGGGGCTAGTCATTTGGGGCAAGGCCATGACCAAGAAGTTCATGTCTGGTGCTAACCATGAGATCGCGAAGTTCCTCACCACCGAGCTTGGTCAAGGCGATGCATTCCAACACGCTCTCTACGAGTCCTTGAGTAATGAGGTGTTTACTCGCGTGTTCCGTAAGTCGCTTTCGTCTGCCTACGAGATGGAATACCTCGCCGTTCCAATCAAGCCTGCTGGTGAACCGCCTTGGACGATCAGAATGCTCAAAGGTGCAATGGGATACGAATTACGCCAGCACCAATAGAGGTCTTCGAGACATCTTGGCCTGCGCGCCAGAGTGCTGCTAACCGCGTTCGCTCAGCAAAACAGCCTTTCGGTGGCAGACGTCTTCACGGGACGACGATGAGTCGCGCTGACTGAGCATCGGGGTGTGGCGGCGCATACGACGAATCACCCACCGACACGGCAGATTCACCACAGCACGCAGCCCTTGATACTGAACTTCCAGGCTGGAAACGTGGCCGGCCACACAACGACGGCCACCATAAACCAGCCAAAAAAGCGCAGGTCCCCTCCAGCCCGAAAACTGCAGGGGATCTGGTAAAACATGCCCCGTATACTATGTCGATGGGGGCGGAAGAGCATGTATCAGGGCGAATCGTGAATATAAGGGCACAAGCCGATGAACGAAGTGTCAGACAGCCCTCGACCGTCGACCGCGTCTTTTCAATCGTTTTCTTGGTTGCGCAGCCGTTCGTCGCCGTCGCACAGTTTTTGATTGTCGCCCTCGGCGCATCCCAGTGGATGGACGGAAGCCGTTCAATACCGCAATGGGCGGCAACGATTGCCTATGTTCTGATCTTCCTCATCCCACTCGCAGCGGCAATAGCCACGATCGTGATGCTTTCCAAACGCCGAATAGCGTTCTGGGTGCCGCTCCTCGCGGCGGTCCTTACGTCCATGATGGTCGTCGTCCTCGACGCCTACGGGCATAGCCGTGACATCTTTTAACCTTGTTTTTACGAGGACTCAACGCGTTCGATGTGAATGTGGGGGCCCTCAACGTCTCGTGCAGTTCCCTTGAAAGGTGAACCGGATGTCGTCCCATCCCCTGGCTGAGATCGACATAGAGAATTACGCACGTTTCCTGCCGCTTGATAGAAGGTTGTCAATGGTTGCGCCCCTCTCTGAGTGGTGGCGTTGGAAGAACCATCAGATTCACCTCCTCCGGTTGCCGGACAGTAACGCTCCGGTTCGGTTGCTTGTTGTCCACGGTGCGGGCGCCCACGGATCAGCGCTCTGGCCTGTTGCATCTCTGTTTGCGGGGCGCGGGGTTGATATCACAGTGGTTGACTTGCCTCTCTATGGCCGCACGATAACGGCATTCCCCGCAACAGTGACATACCAGGACTGGATCGACTTGGTAGTTGACCTAGTTTCAGCGGAAGTTGACGGCCGGCCGGTTATTCTCCTTGGGGCCAGCATTGGTGGCTTGCTCACGGTCGAAGCAGCGGCTCTTTCAGGCGGTGTCGCGGCCGTGGTGGCCACCTGCCTGCTTGACCCACAAAAGAGAAAAGCGCGCTCTGCCATGACGCGGTTTGGGCCCCTCGCAGTACTTTTGATGCCAATGCTGAGGCTGGTTAGGGGTCCGGTTGCCAGAGTCCCAGTCAAAATTGCCTGGCTCGCCAACTTGGGGCGCATGGGACGCGATCCCGGTTTGGGGCGGCTGTGCGCGAAAGATGCACGCGGCGGCGGCGCCTGGGTTCCGCTGGGGTTCCTTGCGAGCTATATGCAACATCCGCACGCCAAGGCCCGTACAACATTCCTTCCGGTCCATCTAATGCACCCAGAGTTCGACGAGTGGACGCCATTGGCCCTCAGCGAGGCCATGCTGCGGACTTTGCCCGGGCCCATCACCAGTCGGCTCCTGCGTGGTTGCGGCCATTTTCCCTTGGAAGAGCCCGGTCTGCAGGATCTTCTGAACGGTGTCAACGACGTGGCGGTCGAAGTTTCGTCCAGCATGAAGTAGCCGCTGCATTCGTTCCTGAGATGAACGGCGGACCACCACCAATGGGTGAGGGAGTTCCGTCTAGTACCTTCCAGTTGCTGCCAGCGGGATTATCGCGAACCTGAGCGGAATATCGGCAGAGGTCGGGGGGTAGTACCGGGTACTACGGCGGCGCCCTGGTTCGGTGCCGTGGAGGGACGTATTGTCCGGTCTCTCTCCGTAGGTTTGAATGAAAGCGAAAGGAAGATAAGTGATTGAGCCACAGACTCTTACGAAGAGGTTTGGTTCCCGCACGGCCGTTGACGGCATTGATGTCACGGTCCGTCCTGGACAGGTCACGGGGTTTCTTGGTCCTAATGGCTAGCTCAAGAGGACCCAGATAGACGCAATTACGCGGAGCTGCGCCTTTTGTTAATGCCAGCCGAAAATAGGGCTAGGAACGCCAACTGAAAATAGGGCCACCGACCATTATGGAAGGTTGTGAGGTCCGGACAATAGAACCAAAACCCCCTAGCCCCGTTTTCAAATGGCACTAATGGCCCTATTTTCGGTTGGCGTTCACACCTTTCCGCGCTGGGCCCACCACGAAATATCCATGCCGTCCCGGACTCAAGACCCGATAACCGCCGAGCCTTTGCCCAAGACACCAGCAGCCATCCAGAGAAACAACCCGCCCCAAAGAAGCGCCAGCCTAAAAACTACTGCTGCACTCATCTGCGACTCCTCGTCTTGCGCGCGCTGGAAAGGTTTTGCGGTTCCATTAAGTCACTCACGACTCCACTCCAGTGGAAAGAACCTTGCCACTTTCTTGCGCTGCGAGGCGCCGGCAAAAGCGCCCGTTAGTCGATCCTTTACCGGACACCTTATGCCAGCCCGTATACCGCTGCTGTGGCTGGTCATGGCACTGTCGGCCGTGTCAGCGGTCAGGATAATGTCTGGATTATGCGTGAACTGTTGATAGAGGCCCTCAGCTTGTTCTTTGTAGTCGGATGCATAGCGACCTTCCTCTGGATTCGGACGGTTGAGCGCAGGACAAGCCAGCTCGGGTGGACGCATCCACGTCAGGCGTTCGGGAAGCGGCGCCTGATTCAGTTTGCTTTGTGCGTGGCAGCCGCGGCGGGCACCTATTTGATTGCCGTGTCCGGGCCTCTGCGGTTTCCGGGGACCGCAGAGGTTAACGTAGCTGGACTGGTAGCTGTTCTCGTGTCCACGGTTTGGTTCATATTCCGCAGGGACATAGCCCAGTATCAGTACCAGACCGTCATGACAATGTTCAACCGCAACCGACCCGAGAAGGAAGAAGCGCAACGACAGATCAAAGCGATGGCGGCCCTCGGAACTGGGTTCATCGCGTTCTCTTGACGCTGACCCTCCAATAGACCGCCTTAGGATCCTTCACCGGGTGCTGTTTAGCTTCTTGAGTGACGGGCGCTTTGACCGCCCGGATCATGGACAAGAAAATTGTTACGACCGCAGAAATGCTCACAATCGTCTGCCTCGGCGCTCCAAGTCTGCCCGGCGTAGATCTTCCTCGTCCCAGAATGGAGCATCATTTCGGCGTACACGGAGCATGTTCAGGACTTGGCCAGCGCTGAGCAAAAACCACGCTGCGAAAAGGCAGAAGAACCCAATATTCCAACCGTCGTTCAACCCCTTCGCGAATTCGTTGGTTGCGAGGAGTGCACTGGCTACAATCTGGGTACCGTAAGCCCACATACCGGTCGGAGAAAGCTGCCTCAAATTGGCGTTTCCTCGCCGCGGCTTCAGCGTGCTCCGGTCATTTCGGGGGGATTGCATGAGTCGAACTGATCTCCGTGCAGTTCTTCATTGTCACGGGTTTACTGCCGGAGGAGACTTGAGGCGACGGCATCCAATCTCGGGCCGCCCGCGGGGCCACCCGGCTGCGGGGCCCCACAGGACTTTGTAGCGGCCTGGTGGATCAATGAGTTCCGTGACGCCCCCTGAAAAGGCCGCTAAGAGGTCGTGTCATCTCTTGCCTTTGGCGACTGTCGCCCTGCTTGGATGTCTCAGCGGGTGCCAGTATGAGCCTGACGACGCGTTCCTCGCGTCTGCCACTTCTCCGGTCACGGAGGCTCGCACAGTCCCGCCGCTGCCGGAGAGTCGCGACCCTCGTACGGTCTCACCGCTGCCGGAGAGCGGCGACATCGACGCCGGCACATACCTAGTCCCCGTCGTCGGCTACACGGAGCCTTTCGAGATCACCGTCCCGGACGGCTGGTATACCCTTGACGGCCAAAGCCTGGGCAAGGATGACCCGGGTCACCCGGCTGAATGGGCCGTCTACCTGACTCTTTCGCCCGCGGACTATGTGTCAATGGACGCATGCAGCTGGATGGGCGCTCTTGCCAATGTCGGACCGTCGGCCGAGGCCTTCGTCAAAGCGATGGCGGCACAGTCATGGACGGTAAGCACCCCTCCCGTCGAGGTAATGGTGGGCGATTACTCCGGCTTCGAGTTCGACCACTCCGTCGAGGGTGAAGTGGACTTCAAAGCCTGCGGCGCCCGAAGGTTATGTATCCACTCAGAATCTTTCGCCACCTGCTCACACTGGTACTCAACTCAGAATGAACACGAAACCTACCGGGCGATCGATCTGAACGGCCAGCGAGCTGTGGTCTCGGTGGGCTATATCGACGAATTGATCAATTCGGAACTGATGAGAGAGGCACGCGCCGTCTTCGACTCGATCGTGTTCAGGTCCTACAAGTGACCAGTTAATCCGATTGGCGATCCCACCCGCGGCTCCGACTCCTTCTCTGAACTCACCGGGTGTCTCAGATCCGCAGCGCCTCGAAACGCTAGGGTTTCACGGCAGTCTGAGGCGTAGCAGTTAGGGCACCCTCACCGTGCATTTCATCGTTCGGGGTAAACGTACACATCAGGGGCCGACAACGGAGCAGAGGAATGGATCCATGCCTGGCTGAACGCTAAACGACCGGCTTACGGACGGGGCCACTCGGAAGCGTAAAGCCTCTGCTGACCGGTTCCGGAGCGGATATACCTGATGCGGGATGCCTTGACTGGTGTGGCTAGGTGTACTCAGCCAGCAGGTTGGTTACATCTGCTGATGGGTGGTCGCCCTCCGAGGGCT
>NZ_LMOL01000031.1 GCF_001424565.1 Arthrobacter sp. Leaf141 | reverse complement strand
ACACCCCACACCCAACACGCCCCAACACCAAGCGCCAGAAACCCCAGCACCAGAACGGCAACACCAGGAACCACAACACCAAGGACACCAAGCAGCAGAACAGCACACCCAAGACGCTCCGCCACCTGAACAGCACGTCCCCAACCGGCGCGCGCCCGAACAGTCGGAACTGCCAGACGCCCAGACATGTCAGCTGACAACAGCCGATCCACATGCTTCGGCACCGGCTGACTCGAGGACACCTCATCGAAAAAGCAGTACCAAGCACCCGACCGGGCCCAGAACACCCAAAAAGGGCCAGGCCTACGAGAAAGCCCCCGTCACCTAGTGCGATGCGGGAGGACTGTCCCGGGCCCTGAGTGTCCCGCTCCGGACCTTTTCAGAACGCACGCCACCGGCGTCAGGCTTTCCCCGGCTGCAGATATCCCGCTAGATTCATCAGTAAGATGACTAATTTCGCGAATCACACCCAAGCCACCGCGTACTGGACCACCGCGCGCGGGCACGGCGAACTGCGCTCCGAGGAATTGTCCGCGCCGGGGCCCGATGAAGCCCTGGTCCGTACGCTATATTCCGGCATCAGCAAGGGCACGGAGATGGTGGTGCACCGCGGCTCGGTGCCTCCCCGGGTGGCCGAAGAGATGCGTGCACCGCACCAGGAGGGGGACTTCCCCGGGCCGGTGAAATTCGGCTACCTGTCGGTGGGAGTGGTGGAGGACGGCCCCGAAGCCTGGCTGGGACAACGGGTTTTCTGCCTGAACCCGCACCAGGACCGTTATGTGGTGCCTATCAGCTCGTTGACCAGGATTCCCGCTGACGTGCCGTCCAGGCGTGCAGTGCTCACGGGAACTGTCGAAACAGCGGTGAACGCACTCTGGGAAGCCGGCCCCCGGCTGGGCGACCGCGTGGCGGTTGTGGGCGCAGGGCTGGTGGGCGGCATGGTGGCTACGCTGTTGCGGACGTTCCCGCTGGGGCGGCTGCAGCTGATCGACGTCGATCCGGACCGCGAGCAGCTCGCCGACGCACTTGGTGTCGACTTCACGCACCCCGATGACGCCCTGGCTGACTGCGACATCGTCTTCCACTGCTCCGCGTCCCAGGAAGGCCTGGAGCGAAGCCTGCAACTGGTTGGTGACGAGGGCGACGTCATTGAAATGTCCTGGTATGCCGACCGGGAAGTCACCTTGCCACTCGGCGAGGATTTCCACGCCAGGCGCCTCTCGATCCGCGCCAGCCAGGTTGGCGTCGTCGCACGGGCGCGGCGCCATCGCCGCACCAACGCGGACCGCTTGGACCTCGCCGTCCAGCTCCTGGCCGATCCCGTCTTCGAAGCTTTCCTCACGGGCTCGTCGCCCTTTGCGGACCTGCCGGACGTGGTCAGGGACCTCGCCAGCGGCGCGAGGAACGCGCTGTGCCACGTCATCGAATACCCCCAAGACCCCGAAGTCCCTTCCAGCCCGCAGAGGTAGCCCATGTTCAACCTGACCGTCCGTCGTCACTTTATGATCGCCCACAGCCTGCCGCGCGAAGCGTTCGGCCCTGCCCAGGGCCTGCACGGCGCCACGTTTGTCGCGGAAGTGTCATTTCGCCGGCGGAGCCTTAACAACGACGCCATAGTCCTGGACATCGGCGCCGCCGGCACGGTCATCGAAGGGGTGCTCGCCGGCCTGAACTACAAGAACCTGGACGAGCACCCCGACTTCCAGGGAAAGCTCAGCACCACGGAGGCGCTGGCGGAATACATCGCCCAAAAAGTTGCAGCGGAAATCAAGGAAACGGACGACGGCGGCCAACTGGAAGGCATCGACGTCACCCTGCGTGAAAATCCCGACGCCTGGGCCACCTTCTCGCTGGACCTCGCCACCTGAAACATGGCCCGCCTCCTCTTCCTGGTGCCGGCAAACATCCGCCACAACTCCGGCGGCAACGCCTACAACGCCCGGCTGGTGACAGGACTGGAATCACTGGGCGCAAAGGTGCAACTACTGGCCATCGAAGGGACCTGGCCGGACGCCTCCGCGAACCAGCGGCGGCGCCTCGGCTCACTTCTCGGCGCCTGGGACCATACCGCCGGAACGGCAGCTGATTCCAGGTGGCACACCACCCCTCCCATCCCGCCGGTAACCATCGTTGACGGGCTGGTGGCCGTCGGCGCACCGGACGAGATGGAATGGGCAGCAAAAGCCCGGCAAAACACGTGGGTCCTGGTCCACATGCCGGTTCCGGCATCGCAGGATCCCGGCCCGCAGGAGAAGGAAGGCCGGGCGCTGCGTGCGGCCACCGGTGTGATCTGCACCAGCGCCACCGCCGCAGCCACGCTTGCAGCCCGCCACAACCTCCGCCGGATCCATACCGCCCGTCCCGGGGTCGCCCCCGCCGCACTCGCCGCAGGCTCCGCGCCGCCGCATATCCTTGCCGTTGCCGCGCTGCTCCCCAACAAAGACCAGCTGCTGGCGGTATCGGCGCTTGCCCGGCTGCAGGACCTCGACTGGACAGCCGCCCTGGTGGGTTCCGACCAGGCCGACCCCGGCTACGCCGTGAAGGTCCGCGCGGCGATAACGGCCAACGGGCTGAACGGACGTGTGCGGGTTCCGGGCGAACTGGCCGGCCAGGAGTTGGCGAACGAGTGGCATGCCGCTGACCTGAGCCTGCTGGTCTCGCGGGCGGAAGCATTCGGCATGGTGGTCACTGAATCGTTGGCCCGCGGCATTCCCGCGGTCGTCCGCCACGGCACGGGGGCAGTCGAGGCGTTGGGGCTTGCGGGGTTGGTGGCGGACGACGGCGGGCCCCGGCTTCCCGGCACAACCGTGGCACTTCCCGAGGCCGGCGCAGACAGTCCGGCCAGGCTAGCGGGGGTTCTCCGGAACTGGCTCACGAAACCCGCAACCCGGACAGAGTGGCGGGACGCGGCCGGCGAAGCCCGGAAAGCCCTGCCTGGCTGGGCGGTGACGGCACAGTCCGTCCTCGATGCCCTCGCCGGCGCCTGACCCGAGCCCCGGCCAGCCCATCCCCAGGCCGGGTGCCCGGGGTCCGGACCGCCCGCACGCCTGGTGCCCGGCCAGCCAGCCCCAGGCGTGGCGCCCGGTCAGGACCCGTTCCGGTGTCCCGCAAAAAAGTCGCGGAGCAACACCGCACACTCGGCTTCGCGGACGCCCGGATAAACCTCAACCCAGTGATTGAGCCGGCGTTCCCGCAAGACATCGAAGACAGACCCCGCAGCCCCGGCCTTTTCGTCCCACGCCCCGAACACCACGCGGGGAATCCGCGACAGCACCACCGCACCCGCGCACATGGCGCACGGTTCCAGGGTCACTACAAGGGTGCAGTCCGACAGCCGCCAGCCGTCCCCGGCCAGACGGCCGGCAGCGGGCGTGCCGGCCACGGGCTTATCGGCCAGAGGCGCACCGGCGCCCGACGCGCCGCCCACGGGCTGGATCCCGCCGCTCCCCGCTGCAGTTTTGCCTTGCTCAGCGCCCTCGTCGCCGCGAGTGGCGGCAAGCTCCCGCAGCCGGGCAGCAGCAGCGCGGATGGCCACCACTTCGGCATGGGCCGTGGGATCGCCCAGTTCCTCGCGCCGGTTGCGGCCGTAGCCCAGCACCGCGCCGTCAGGGCCCACCACCACGGCCCCGATGGGAACATCCCCGGTGTCGAGGGCGCCGCGGGCTTCCGTCAGGGCAAGGCGCATCCATTCGTTGTGATTCATTCCAGCGGAGACCATGGGTCAATGATAGTTTCGACGGATATCCGGAACCCGTGACGCACTTTAGCCGGGAGGCACAATGAGCACCGTCAGAGACCGTGTGGACAAGTGGATCAAGCCATACGCAGCCCTTTGGCTGACCCTGATCATCGGCGGTGCCCTGGTCATCACGCTTGCCCTCCTCGGCGCCGAAGTCTATTCGGACGTGGTGGACGATGAGGGCCTTGCAAGCCTGGACCTGCCGGCACTTGACTACGCCCAAACGCTCCGCAACCCGGAAACCGACGCCTTCGTCACGGGCTTCACCAACGTAGGCGGCGGCATCGGCATGCCGATCCTGGCCAGCATCCTCACCGCGTGGCTGACGTTCCTTAGCCGCACCTGGCGTCCCATCCTTCTCGTTGCCGGCGCTGCAGCCGTGTCCACGCTGGCAACCACCGTAGGCAAAAGGCTGGTGGGCAGGACCCGGCCGGACCACGCCGAAGCCGTTCCGCCGTATGAGGATTCACCCTCGTTCCCCAGCGGCCACACCCTCAACACCACTGTGGTGATCGGTGTGCTCATCTACCTGATGTGCCTGCAGTTCGAACGGCTCTCCGTCCGCATTACCGCTATCGCCGTGGGCGGCGCCTTTATTGTCGCCATGGGCCTGAGCAGGGTCTTCCTGGGCCATCACTGGATGACGGACGTGATGGCAGGCTGGTTCCTGGGCCTGGCGTGGGTGGGCATGGTAATCCTGGCCCACAGGCTGTTCCATCTGACCCGCAGGAAGGCCCACGCCGGACCCGCGCCGACATTTGAGCACCCGGTCCTTCGCGAGGAGTAGAAGTAGCGCAACCCACAGTGCCTTTACGGGCCTGCACGCCCGATCCACCTGTTCGCCGGATGATAGTTTTAGACCCATGCGCACTCTTGTTGTGGACCACCCGCTGGTCGCCCATAAGCTCACCGTCCTGCGGGACAAAAACACCCCGTCGCCGGTGTTCCGGCAACTGACGGAAGAGTTGGTGACGTTGCTGGCTTACGAGGCCACGCGCGAAGTCCGCACCCAGCCCGTCACCATCGAGACTCCCGTCAGCACCACGGTGGGCACCGCCTTCACCAAACCCACACCACTGGTGGTTCCCATCCTGCGCGCGGGGCTGGGAATGCTTGAAGGCATGACCAAGCTCGTCCCCACCGCTGAGGTGGGTTTCCTGGGCATGGCCCGGGACGAGGAGAGCCTGGAAATCATCACCTACGCCGAGCGCCTGCCCGAAGACCTCACCGACCGGCAGATCTTCGTCCTGGACCCCATGCTGGCCACCGGCGGCACACTCCGCGAGGCCATCAAGTTCCTGTTCAAGCGCGGCGCCTCGGACGTCACCTGCATCTGCCTCCTCGCAGCACCGGAAGGCCTGGCGAAGCTGGAGGAGGAGCTGGGCGAGTCCAATGTGACAATCGTGCTGGCCTCCATTGACGAGCGGCTCAACGAGAAGTCCTACATCGTTCCCGGCCTCGGTGACGCCGGCGACCGACTCTACGGCATCGCAGGCTAACCAGCCACCGGGCCGCGCAAAAACTGCCGGCGCGGTCAGTTGTGGCCGAACCAGGGGCCAGGAACCCTTTCCTGGCTCCAGCGCCCGGGCTACCCTGAGCGGATGGACTGGAAACTTGAACTTGTACTGGTGCCCGTCTCCGACGTGGACCGTGCCCGGGATTTTTATGCGAACCAAGTGGGTTTCACCCTTGACCACGATCACCGGGTCAACGAGAACCTGCGCTTCGTCCAGCTGACCCCGCCCGGATCAGGCTGCTCCATCGCAATCGGCGAGGGGCTCTCAGATGCGCCGGCAGGGTCCGCCCCCAACCTGCAGTTGGTGGTTCCTGACATCCAGGAGGCGCACCGGCACCTGAAAGCCAACGGTGTGGATGTCACGGATATCTCGGACCCCGGCTGGGGTGAGTTTGTGTATTTCAAGGATCCGGACGGCAACCAGTGGGCCGTCCAGTGCATGGCTAAACTTCCAGCCATGTAGCTGACGGCCTGCCGTGAAAATCCGGACGGGCACGCCAGGAGCCGGGTGCCGTGCAAAGCCGGCTGGGGCGCTGGGGCGCTGAACGGCTAACCGTGCTGCTGGCCAGGGTTCAGGTCCGAGACTGCCTTGGCCACGCGCCTGGCCCGGGTCTCCTCGGTTTTTGCCAGGGCCAGGGGCTCTACCAGGCGCCGCTGGCCGCTGTAGTTCAAGGCAGCGTACGCGTCGGACGCGGTGCTGTCTGCAGCCAGCGCGGCCGCCAGGTCAGCGGGCACCTCCACCACGCGTGGTTCGGTGTCCACCACCACGTCCACCTCAACGGCGTCGCCCGCGCCCGCCCCTGTCAGCTCACGATTGGCTGCGCTCAGGCCGATCAGGTACTGCCCGCCCATAACGGCAATGCTGCTGCGGTAGGACGCCCCGTTCAGCGTCACCACCACCGGCGGCCGTTTTCCGGCGGCCAAGGCGTCCACAATGCTGGCCGGGACTTCGATGCCGGTCTTGTTGCCGGAGCCGGCAATAACGGTGGTGAATTTCATGCCCCTTAGTATGGTGCCCGCGGAAGCGCCGCGTCACCTGTAGGCGACCCGGCGGTCCCGGGGACGGGACCGCCGGGATGGACCCCGCGGCTCCTAGTTGTACTCGGCCAGGACGTTGGTTACATCGTGAAAGGGTGAAGACCTCTTAGGTTGGTGGTTAC
>NZ_LMOL01000030.1 GCF_001424565.1 Arthrobacter sp. Leaf141 | reverse complement strand
TGAATATGGCAGTTTGATTCAGGACCGGTGTGACGGCTTGAATCAGGACCACCCACGACTCGCCGGTTGCTTGTGACGGTTTGAGTCAGGACCACTCCAGTGTTGTTTTCATCTGATGAAAGCGAGCATTTGGAGGTCCGGATGAGGGTGCGCATGGAGCTGTTTGCCAAGATCCGCAGAGACGCCCGCGTTGAGGGCTTGTCGATCCGTGGGCTGGCAAAGCGGTACCACATCGGCAGGGACACAGTCCGACAGGCCTTGTCCGACCCTGTCCCACCGTCGCGGAAGACGCCCGCGAGGTCTTCGCCCCGGCTGGACCTGTTCAAGCCCGCGATCGATGCCATGCTGAACGAGGACACGACCGCGCCGCGAAAGCAGCGCCACACCGCTAGGAGGATCCTGGCCCGGCTTCTTGAGGAGCACGGAGCGGAGGAGCTGTCGTATTCGACCGTTCGTGACTACGTGCGGGTGCGCCGGGCCCAGATCGATGTGGAAGCCGGCCGCCGGGTGGAGGTGTTCGTGCCCCAAGAACATGCCCCGGGCGCGGAGGCGGAGGTGGACTTCGGTGAAGTCTGGGTCGTCCTGGACGGTGTGAAGACGAAATGCCATATGTTCGTTTTCCGTCTTTCGCACTCGGGCAAGGCCATCCATCGGATTTACCCGACCCAGGCCCAAGAAGCTTTCCTCGAGGGACATCTTGAAGCGTTCCAGGTCTTGGGCGGCATCCCGACAAAACACATCCGCTATGACAACCTCACCAGCGCGGTGACCGCGGTGGTGTTCGGGCAGGGCCGGGAGCGCCTGGAGAATGACAGATGGTTGCTGTTCCGCTCGCACTATTGCTTCGATGCCTTCTACTGCCAGCCCGGGATAGACGGAGCCCACGAAAAAGGCGGGGTTGAAGGAGAGGTTGGCTGGTTCCGGCGGAACAGACTCTCGCCCATGCCCGTCACGGAGTCCCTGGACGAGCTCAACGAACGGATTCGGGCTTGGGAGGCCAAGGACGATCGACGGCGGATCAATGACAGGATCCGCACCATCGGCCAGGACTTCGCCGCCGAACGGCCGTTCCTGGGACCGTTGCCGGGAGAGGTCTTTGATCCGGGCCTGACGCTCACGCCGCGGGTAGACAGGTCCTCGCTGATCACGGTGCGGATGGTGAAGTATTCCGTCCCGGCACGGTTCATCGGCCGGAAAGTCCGGGTATCCTTGCGGGCGTCCGAGGTTGTGGTGTTCGACGGCCGGGCCGTGGCAGCCAGGCATCAGCGGATCGCCGCCAAACACGGGCAGTCAGTCCAGCTGGATCACTACCTGGAGGTCCTCAAAACCAAACCGGGCGCCCTGCCCGGTTCCACGGCCTTGGCCCGGGCGCGGGAGTCCGGGGCGTTCACCAGCGCCCATGAGGCGTTCTGGGCTGCCTCCCGCCGGGTCAACGGCGACGCCGATGGGACCCGTGAACTTATCGACGTCCTGCTGCTCCACCGCTCGATGACCGCCGGCGACATCCAGGCCGGGATCACTGCGGCGCTGGAGGTGGGTGCTGTCAGCGCCGACGTCGTAGCGGTCGAGGCCCGCAGACACGCAACGACTTCTTCCGTGGGTGGGTCCGGTTCGGACCGTCATCCCGGTGCTCGAGAAGACGTGAATGTGCACCGTGTTGTCAGCCTGACCCAGCGCCGGCTCATGGACCCGGCCGCCGTCATCGCCGGGCTCCCTCCCGACACCCGACCCGTGCCCTCGATCAGTGCCTATGACGAGCTGCTGGCCAAACGCACCCAAGAACCCGAAGGAACCGCGTCGAAGGAAAACATCTCATGAGTCCCACCGCACCGGCCACCACCATTACCCCTACCCTGCGCCGGCGGCGCGGCCTCACCGAGCAGGCCGCCGTCGCTGCCGTGGACCAAGCCTGCCGCCGGCTACGCCTGCCAACCATCCGGGCGGTCCTGGACGAAGCCCTGACCGTCGCAGGCAAGGAACAACTGACCTATCAGGGCTTTTTGGCCGAACTGTTGCTGGCGGAATGTGATGACCGGGACCGGCGCTCCTCGATCCGCCGGGTAAAAGCAGCGAACTTTCCGCGGGACAAATGGCTCGGGGATTTCGATTTCGACGCAAACCCGAACATCAACCCCGCCACCATCCACACGCTCGCGACCGGGGACTGGATCCGTAAAGGTGCACCTCTCTGCCTGATCGGGGACTCCGGAACCGGCAAATCCCACCTACTCATCGGCCTCGGCACCGCCGCGGCGGAGAAGGGATACCGGGTCAAGTACACCCTGGCTACCAGGCTCGTAAACGAACTCGTCGAAGCCGCCGACGAAAAGATGCTGGCCAAGACCATCGCTCGCTACGGCCGCGTCGACCTGCTCTGCATCGATGAGCTCGGTTATATGGAACTGGACCGGCGCGGCGCCGAACTCCTCTTCCAGGTCCTCACCGAAAGGGAAGAGAAGAACTCCATTGCCATCGCTTCCAACGAATCCTTCTCAGGCTGGACCAAGACCTTCACCGACCCGCGTCTCTGCGCCGCCATCGTGGACAGGCTCACCTTCAATGGCGCCATCATCGAAACCGGCACCGACTCCTACCGCCTCGCCCACACCCTCGCTCAACAACCGCAGGCTAACCGGGGCGGGCCAACGGACTAGGAACGAGGAGGGCCAGGTGTCCTGGTAGATGAGCGACCGCGGATGATCTTGAGGATCACGAGGACGGTCACGATGGCGACGAAAACAATCCCCATGATCATGCGATTCGTGGACAGCGGGGGCCAGAAGATTGTTCCGCAGATCAGATACAGCAACCCTATTTGCCACCACGACGGATCTTGATACCGCATCTCAACTCCTGAGGTGAAGAAAGTCATCCGAGTGTAAATCGCGAAACGCAAGATACTGTCCTATTTTTAGGATTCCCACAGTGGAATTGCTCTTGCATGCGCCCGGACAGCGACTCGTGGGTGGTCCTGAATCAAACCGTCTCAGCGGTCCTGAATCGAGTTGACATACTCAG
>NZ_LMOL01000029.1 GCF_001424565.1 Arthrobacter sp. Leaf141 | reverse complement strand
GGGTAGACAGGCCTCCGTCGGCCACAGCTCCGCAAGCTTCGCCAGCAGCCAAAACAACGGGGGGGAAAGGGGACGCTGGCCGGTCACCTCAGCCGCCCCGCCCGCCTATTCCTCAGCAAAGGACTTTCAACATGAACGACGCAATCCGCATCTCCAGCCCCGCCGACATCCTCGGTTTCATCCCGCACTCCCTCGGGTTCGTACCGCGTGAATCCTTTGTGTTCCTGACCATGCGGGGCGAGACGCTCGGCGCGACACTGCGCGTTGACGCCCCCGCGTTCGCCGAACCCGCCGGTTTCGCCCGCTCCATGGTGGACTACCTCGCACTGGACACGCAGGCCACGGCGGTGCTGCTGGCCATTTACACGGCCAGCACGCCCGTCCACGGACAGCCCCGCCCCTTCCACGACCACGTCGAGGCCGTCATCGAGGCGCTGGACAGTACAGGTACCCCGCTGCAGGACGCGTGGCTGATCACCCCGTCGCACTGGCAAAACCTGCTGTGCGACAGCGACGCCGGATGCTGCCCGCCCGAGCCGCTGGAATCCATCACGGACGGGCAACTGAACGCGGAACTGGTGTTCCGTGGCAGCAGCTACCAAAAGACGCCCGGCACCAGCTACGCACCGTACGCAGGCCCGGCAGACAGGGGGGAACAGATCCGTCACGCGCTCCCGGGAGTGCTAGGCGCGGACCTGCGCCCGGGCCAGGAACTGTGGGCAGAGGCCCTGACCCGGGACGGATGGATGGATCCGCAGACAGCGGTGGAACTGCTGGCATGCTTCCAGCGCCCGGACCTGCGCGACACAATGCTTTGCAATGTGATCGACCCGGAGCTGCCCGACGCCGAGGGGAGCGGGAATCTGCTCGTGGGGGAGGGGATCGCCCCGGACTGGGACCGCGTGGACCGGGCGCAGGAAACCGCCCGGGACCTCATTGACGCCGCGCCGGAAGGCTACCGGGCGCCCCTGCTGACCCTGATCGGCTGGTTGGCGTACCTCAAGGGTCAATCGTCGGTCGCTGGAGACCACTTCAAGCTCGCCCTGGCTGACACGCCGGGCTACCGGCTCGCGGAACTGATGGACCAGCTGGTGAGCAGGGGAACCATCGCCCCGGTCGCGAAGAACCAGGCCACCGCCTACAAGCGACAGCGCTAGGCGGGTGGGGCCGGGCCGGGACACCGGTCCGGCCCCTTGGGTGCGTGGCGGCCTCCCCCGCGTGCGCTCCTCCGGCCGCCGATCACGCTGTCGCGGGCGCAGCTCCAGAAGCGGGAAACGGCCGAACGCCGGGCTACAGTGGAAAAGGAACATGATCCACTAAAGAGCCTGGGGGCAGCATATGAGCCACGAGTACATCCTCACGGACGACGACGCCGCAACCGCCGACGCCACCCACGCCCAGGACATCCTCGAGCTCTCGATGTTGACCATGCCACAGCAAGGTGCCCTCATCGTCGACATCTCCTGGGAGAAATCCCCGCTGGACCTGTAACTTGATGCAGCGAAGACGCTGCAGCACTGGTTTTCCTTTTGCTGAGGGAAAACTGAGGCCGGCCCCACGGGGCCGGCCTCAGCCCTTTAACCGCTGAAAAGGACGTCCGCTGGCGCGGCCGGCTGTTGGGCCCAGGGCGTGCCGTCGCAGAGCTCCGGACACCCTAGCCCTGTTTTGTCTACGACGTTTTGGCTGCTGTCCTTCGGATTGTACGTGTCCGCTCCGGCCCGTCTAGCCC
>NZ_LMOL01000028.1 GCF_001424565.1 Arthrobacter sp. Leaf141 | reverse complement strand
GAGCACGCGCAGATCATGGAGGAGCTGCGCAGCGCCAGGACTGAGCGGGCTGTTGCGGACCGCCGCAACCACAAACTCACCCTGGATAAAGTCACTTTTGGCATCACGGGCGCGATTGCCATTGCGTTTGTGGTCTGGGGCTTTGTAGGGCGGGACAGCCTGTCCGCCAGCTCAACAACCGCCCTGAACTGGGTGATGGAGTACACCGGCTGGCTCTTTATGCTCCTGGCCTCCCTGTTCGTCGTCTTCGTCCTCTGGCTCGCGATGGGCAAATTCGGGAACATCCCCCTGGGCAAAGACGGCGAAAAACCCGAATTCCGGACCGTGTCCTGGGTCGCCATGATGTTCGCCGCCGGCATGGGCATCGGCCTGATGTTCTACGGCGTCGCCGAACCCCTCTACCACTACGTCTCACCCCCACCAGGGACCGTGGACGGCCGCACCCCCGCCGCCATCCAAACCGCCATGGCCACCTCAATCTTCCACTGGACCCTGCACCCCTGGGCCATGTACGCCGTGGTCGGCATCGCCATGGCCTACGGCACCTACCGCCTGGGCCGCCGGCAACTGATCTCCCTCGCCTTCACCTCACTCTTCGGAGTCCGCGTCGTCGAAGGACCCGTCGGGAAATTCATCAACATCCTCGCCATCTTCGCCACCCTCTTCGGCACCGCCGCGTCCCTGGGCCTGGGCGCCCTGCAAATCGGCAGCGGCATGACCTCCAACGGCTGGTTCGGACAAATCGGCACCCCCGTCCTCGTGGTCATCGTCGCCATCCTGACCCTGTGCTTCGTCGCCTCCGCCGTCTCCGGCATCAGCCGCGGCATCCAATGGCTCTCCAACATCAACATGGTCCTCGCCGTCGTCCTGGCACTCATCGTGTTCCTCGTCGGACCCACCCTGTTCATCCTGAACCTCATCCCCTCCGCCGTCGGCGACTACGTCCGGGACCTCGCCGAAATGTCCTCCCGCACCGAAGCCGTCGGCGATGACGCCCTCCGCACCTGGCTCTCCGGCTGGACCATCTTCTACTGGGCCTGGTGGATCTCCTGGACACCCTTCGTAGGCCTCTTCATCGCCCGCATCAGCCGCGGCCGCACCATCCGCCAATTCGTCACCGGCGTCCTCCTGGTCCCCAGCGTCGTGAGCATCATCTGGTTCGCGATCTTCGGCGGCGCCGCCATCAACATCCAACAACAAGCCGACACAAACAACACCCCCGGCCTGGTCACCATGACCAACGGCAGCCCCTCCATCAACTTCGACGGCGCCCTCTTCGACCTCGTCAAAAACCTCAGCATGCCCGACTGGGCCACCGCCGCCGTCATCATCCTCGCCATGGTCCTCGTCGCGATCTTCTTCATCACCGGCGCCGACGCAGCCTCAATCGTCATGGGCTCCCTCAGCTCCAACGGCGCAGAACACCCCCGCCGCCCCATCGTCATCTTCTGGGGCTGCCTCACCGGCGCCGTCGCAGCCGTCATGCTCCTCGCCGGCGGCGACGTCCCCTCCGAAGCCCTCGCCGGACTCCAACGCATCACCATCGTCGCAGCACTACCCTTCGTCATCGTCATGCTCCTCCTCTGCGTAGCCCTCACCAAAGACCTCCGCCGCGACCCCCTCTCCCTCCACCGCCGCCTCGCCACCTCCGTCGTCGAACGCGCCATCCGCACCGGCGTCGAACAACACCGCGGCATCCAATTCGACCTCGTCACCCGCCACGA
>NZ_LMOL01000027.1 GCF_001424565.1 Arthrobacter sp. Leaf141 | reverse complement strand
ACAACTGATATGTAGGCGTTTCTTGTCAAGAGGGCAAGGGTGAGCGGCCCACGGCTGGTTGTCGTGGGCCGCTCGTTTTGTGTTCGTTCGGGGTCCTGTTCCGGGGTGGCTGGCGCGTCTTGATCGACGGCGCTGTCAGACTGATATGCGCGGGTTGGTTACCGCAGGACGAGGTGTTCGGCTGGAGGGGTGCCGCTGGTCTAGCAATGCCGGGCGTCACCGGTTGGTCGCCGGTTGTCCATAGGTGTATCGCGGGTCTCCTCCACGCTGCCGAGCCATCGAGCCCAGGCCGGGAACGGCACACATCTACTCATCCGTCCATGGCTGTTCCTGTTGGATTGCTGCGGCGAGGGACCAGCACCAGCCGGCCAGTTCCCTCGCGACGGCGACGTTGGCGATGACCCGGCGTTTGTGGCGGGCTTCGAACTGGTCCCACTTGCGGTGCAAACGGTGATTGCCTTGGTGGCCGCGGGCCCGGGAAGCTTCGTCGGCCGCGTTCCAGCGGGAACGCATGTCGCGGCTTACGCTGTTGTAGGGTCGACGGTGGTGCCAGGCGGCCTCGACCAGCAGGCGGCGGGCGTGGGTGTTGCCGGTTTTGGTGATGCCGCCCTGGGACCGGGAAGCACCGGAGGAATGCTCGGAAGGGACCAGGCCCAGATACGAGCCGATAGTGCTGCCGCTGAAGCGGGTCCAGTCACCGATCTCCACTGTCAGACCGAAAGCCGTCAGCACCGAGATTCCTCTCAAACACATCAGCGCCCGGACCACCGGGGCGTAGCGGTCAGTGAGGGCCAGGGCGGTGATCTTCGCGTCCAAACGGTTCCTGCGGTCCAGTGTCAGTTCCGCCGCTTCAAGGCTGGACTCGTAGGCGGCCTGCAGCGCAGGGTTATCGAAGTGTTGCCGGTGCAGCCAGGTGTGGTGGGCGTCGGTCCAGGCATTGCCCCCGGAATAAACCAAACCGTGGCGCAGGAGAAGCTTCGAGATCCGATGCCTGGCCCGCATCAGGTCTGCCCGGACGTCCTCACGAGCACGGACGAGATCCCTGGCTGCTTCATCGGCGTTCCCAGGAACCCGCACGGGCGTGATCTGTCCAAGTAGCGCCAGCCGGGCAAGATGCTCAGCATCCCGGGCATCTGTTTTCACCCGGTCCCCGGAAGGCCTTTGCAGCTTAGACGGCGCTGCAACCAAACACTCGATCCCTGCAGCGGCCAGCCGCCGAGCCAACCCGAAACCGGTCGGGCCTGCCTCATAAACAACAAGGACAGGACCACGCAAACCCGAAACCCACTCCAAAACCCCGGCCTCGCTGCCGGCCAGGCTCTGACGGAGGATTTCACCGGTTTCCTGGTCTATCGCGCAGCCCTTCACACTGCGGGCATGGACATCCAAACCCACGTAAGTACGCTTATTCATGGCTGGAACCTCCAGACGTTCAAATGTGGCTCTGCCAGTTCACACCCCGCACCTGCGTGCGGAAAGAGCCGACCGGCAACCCACGAACCTCTTTGAACCCGAGGTTCCGGCCCCTACCTCAGGGCCGGCCCGCCACACTTCATATCGTCTAG
>NZ_LMOL01000026.1 GCF_001424565.1 Arthrobacter sp. Leaf141 | reverse complement strand
CTTGAGTTCTAGCGGTCGTTGCAACACCCATAGATTTTGGGAGTTGCAACGACCGTGCCGCATTTAGGCGATCTTTCGTCAGATCCAAGGAAGTACGCGAGAGCGACAAGTCAGCAGAAAGAGGATTTTTTCCGGGCGTTTGAGCGGCTGGGGAATGCGACCGAGGCTGCTGCTGAAACCGGGCTGAACCGGAATACCTGTTACCAGTGGATACGGAAGGCCGGCCTGGCCCGGAAGCGTTCGGAAGGGCCTACCCGGGAAGATTTCTTCCGGCTCCGTCATGCGGGTCTCTCTCGCCGGGATGCGGCCAGGACCTTAGGCATTCACCGTACGACTGCCGATGAGTGGGACACGGGTGTCCGTAGGACTCGCAACGGCAGAATCTACCCCGGTGGCAGGGCGGTGGACTACAACAGTGGGGTGACCATCATGACCCCTCCCGGCGGCACGGCAGGACCCACGTCGGTCCCGGTATCGGCGCTGGAAAAGCCCATCGACCCGCGATACCTCAATGTCCATGAACGCGAGCTGATCCGGGACCTTCAAACAGCCGGGTCGTCAGTCAGGACGATCGCCCAGGCCCTGGGGCGATCGCCTTCAACGATCAGCCGGGAACTGGCCCGAAATGCCGATCCCCATACCGGCTACCTGCCCCACGGAGCACATCGCAAAGCTGTCGCCCGCCGGGCCCGGCCAAAAACGGCCAAACTCGCCGACGAGTCAATGCTGCGTGACTACGTGAAGGACAAGCTGCTCATACGCTGGTCTCCGGAACAGATCAGCCACACCCTGGTCAACGAGTTCCGCGACAACCCGGAGATGCGCGTGAGCCCAGAGACGATTTACCAAGCCCTCTACATCCAGGCCAGAGGCGGACTCAAACGCGAAGTCCAGGCAGCGCTGCGTACCGGCCGGACCCGCCGTAAACCCCACCGGAGCGGTGAGCAACGCACGTCCCGGTTCGTGGACCCCATGGTCATGATTTCCGAGCGACCACCCGAGATCGAGGACCGCGCCGTGCCCGGCCACTGGGAAGGCGACCTCATCACCGGCGCCTACAACCAGTCAGCGATTGCGACCCTGGTCGAGCGGACGACCCGCTACGTCATGCTCGTCCACCTCCCGAATGACCACACCGCCGAAACCGTCCGGGACGGCCTGATTAAAACCGTCTCTACCCTGCCCTCACACCTGCGTGGCTCCCTGACCTGGGACCAGGGTGCAGAAATGGCATCCCATAAGTCCTTCACCCTCGCCACCGACATGAAGGTCTACTTCTGCGACCCTGCAAGCCCTTGGCAGCGCGGCTCGAACGAAAACACCAACGGCCTGCTGCGCCAATACTTCCCCAAAGGCACCGACCTCACCGCATACGGCCCCGAAGACCTCGAACACGTCGCACAGGAACTCAACGGCCGCCCACGCAAAACGCTCGGCTGGAAAACTCCAGCCGAGCGCCTACGTGATTTACTACTAACCACCTAACCAACAGGTGTTGCAACGACCCCTAGAAACCGCC
>NZ_LMOL01000025.1 GCF_001424565.1 Arthrobacter sp. Leaf141 | reverse complement strand
TGTACTCGGCCAGGACGTTGGTTACATCGTGAAAGGGTGAAGACCTCTTAGGTTGGTGGTTACCACACACACCGAACGACTAAGAGGTCTTCATGGTCCACCGTAATGCCCGTCTGACTCCTGCCGGTAGAGGCATCCTTGTCCAGCGTGTTCTGGACGGGCGCCCCGTGGCCCACGTGGCGAAGGAAATGGGTGTCTCCCGGACCTGCGCCCACCGGTGGTTCCGACGCTATCTGGAGCACGGCTGGGACGGGATGGAGGACAGGTCTTCACGTCCGCGTTCCTGCCCGCACGCCACCCCCGCGAGGAAGGTCGACGAGGTCCTCGCCGCGCGTGCCGAGCACCGCGAGGGCCCGGTCCAACTCGCCGAACGGTGCCACGTCCGGCCCCGGACGGTCTCCCGGATCATCGCCCGGGCCGGGATGCCCCGGTTGTGGGAGCTGGACCCGATCAGCGGCGAACGCATCAGGGCAGGCCGGGCTACTGACCACCGCTACGAACGCGGCACCGCCGGTGAACTGCTCCACATTGACGTGAAGAAACTCGGGAGAATCCCAGCCGGCGGCGGCTGGCGTGTTCATGGCCGGTCCGAAGCCGTCAAAGGCCGCGGACTCGGCTACGACTTTGTCCACGTGGCCGTCGATGACCACTCACGCCTGGCCTATGTCGAGGTCCTCCCGGACGAAAAGGGCCCGACCTGCGCAGCGTTTCTGGCCAACGCCGCAGCGTTCATGGCCGCGAACGGGGCACCGGTTCAAGAAGTCATGACCGATAACGCCCTGGCCTACATCCGGTCAACAGCCTTCGCGACCGTCATGAAGGACCTCGGCGCCAAACATCGGCGCACAAAGCCCCGCAGCCCGTGGCAAAACGGCAAAGCCGAACGATTCAACCGCACCTTGCAAGAAGGCTGGGCCTACAAGAACGCCTACGACTCCAGCAACCACCGAACACAGGCACTGACCGGCTGGCTAGACTTCTACAACCACCGCCGAAACCACGCAGCCCTCGGAGGGCGACCACCCATCAGCAGATGTAACCAACCTGCTGGCTGAGTACA
>NZ_LMOL01000024.1:22517-103639 GCF_001424565.1 Arthrobacter sp. Leaf141 | reverse complement strand
ATGCGGCACGGTCGTTGCAACTCCCAAAATCTATGGGTGTTGCAACGACCGCTAGAACTCAAGCCTCGCGCCGCCGTCGCGCGTTCCGCGTGTGGTTGGGAAGGCCGGTGCTGGGCGGGTCAGGGCAGCGGGCAGCCGCGGACCCGTTCCACGGCTGCGGCGCTGGGCTCCTGGCCCGTGGCACGGAGGCCGGCCACCACGCCTGCGGCATCTTCAGCGGACCGGTTCTGGCTGAGCTTCTCCTTGGCCTCGACCCGGGTGATCACCAGTTCCAGGCCCACGATGGCGCGAAGCTGCCCGGCGATGAATTTTTCCGGGGCCTCGTCCACGGACCAGGGCTTGGCCCGGCCGGACTCGTTCAGGTCGGAGAGCCGGCGGACGTGGCGGGCCAGCCAGTCCGGATTGTCGTGGATGACCAGGCGGCCGTAAACGTGCGCGGTGGAGTAGTTCCAGGTGGGCACCACGCGGCCGTGCTCTGCCTTGGACGGATACCAGCCGGGCGAGATGTAAGCGTCCGGTCCCTGGATGATGGCGAGCGCCTCGCCCGTGGCCGGGGTGGACCACTGCGGGTTGTTTCGGGCAACGTGGGACTGCAGCGCGCCCAACTCCCCCGCTTCCGGATCAAAAACAAAGGGCAGGAGCGTGGCCAGCAGACCCTGGTCCGTCATGGTCACCAGGTTTGCGGCGGATGGGACTGTGAGGAGTTCCTGGATGGCTGCCGGGTGGGCGGCGAAGTGGGCTGGGGTGTACATGGGGTTCCTTTCGGGGAGCTGGTGGTTCAGCGGGTCGGGGTGGGACTGCTTTTTGGGCTGGGACTGCTGTTTGGGCTGGGGCTGCCGAGGCGGACCCGGACGGCGGCGCCGGCGCAGGCGACAACTGCCAGGCCGCCAACCCAGGTGGTCCAGGGCAACGCCTCCCCCAGCAGCAAAGCGGCCCAGCAGATGCTCAGGACGGGCTGGATGAGCTGGATCTGGCTGACCCGGGCGATGGGACCGATGGCCAGCCCGCGGTACCAGGCCAGGAAACCGAGGAACATGCTGACCACCGCCAGGTACCCGAACGCAGCCCACTGGACAAGCGTGGCCACAGGAGGCTGGGCAGCCGCGGCAATCCCGGCGAGCAGCAGCATCAGGGGCAGGGCCAGGATGAGGGCCCAGGCGATGGTTTGCCAGGAGCCAATCTCGCGGGCCAGCAGGCCACCTTCCGCATACCCGATGGCGGCGGAGACCACGGCGCCCAGCAGGAGCAGGTCCGCCCATCGCCACTGGCCGGCCCCGCCGGACTGCAGGAACGCGAATCCCACGGCGGCGAGCGAGCCCAGCGCAATGACCAGCCAGAATGTGGTGGGCGGACGCTCACCGGTGCGCAGGATGGCCGCGGTGGCGGTGGCGGCGGGCAGGAGCGCGATCACCACGGCGCCGTGGCTGGCGGGCACGTCGGTAAGCGCAAAGGAGGTCAGGAACGGAAAGCCGATCACCACACCGCCCGCGACGAGTGCCAGCCGGGCCAGGATAGCGGCGGACGGCAAACGCTGCCTGGTGAGGACGAGGGCAGCGCCGGCCAGGATCCCGGCGATGACGGCGCGGCCGGAGCCGATGAACAGCGGCGACAGGCTGGCCACGGCCACACGTGTGAAGGGAACCGTGAAGGAAAATGCCACCACTCCGAGGAGGCCCCACCAAATACCGTTACCTTGATGCGGCAGTACCGGTGGCCGCTTTTCGATAGTAGCGCTACTATGTTCTCTCATGAACAACGATAGCAGTTCGAGGATCGTCTGGGCCCTCAAGCAGTGGATTTCCCAGGCTGCGCCCGGTGCCCGGCTGCCGTCCACGCGCTCCCTCGTAGCCGAATACCAGGCCAGTCCGGTGACGGTGCAGAAGGCCCTGCAGGTGCTGACCGGGCAGGACCTGATCGAAAGCCGGCCCGGCGTCGGAACGTTTGTCCGGGCGGTCCGCGCCGTGCGGCCCGCGGACTACGGCTGGCAGACGGCGGCTTTGGGATCCCCGCAAACGGTGCTGCCGCCGTCGTCCGGCACCATGCGGAACGTGCCCAACGACGCCATCACGTTCCACTCCGGCTACCCGGACCGGGAGCTGCTGCCGGAGCGCCTGGTGCGCACCGCCCTGACGCGGGCGGCACGCGGCGACGCGGCGCTGTTCCGGCCGCCGGCCGCCGGCCTGCCCGAGCTGCAGACCTGGTTTGCGCACGAACTGGGCTCCGCTGCCCCGGCCGGGATCACGGCGCCCATGCCCAGCGACGTGATTGTCCTGCCAGGAAGCCAGAGCGGGCTCAGCTCCATCTTCCGGGCGCTGGTGGGGGCGGGGCAGCCGCTGCTGATCGAATCGCCCAGCTACTGGGGCGCCATCCTGGCGGCGGCCCAGACGGGAGTACGGCTGGTGCCGGTGCGAAGCGGACCGGACGGCCCGGACCCGGTGGAACTGGACCGGGCGTTCACGGAATCCGGGGCCAGGGTGTTCTACGCCCAGCCCAACTACTCAAACCCGTCCGGCGCGCAGTGGGCACCGGGCCACGGCGAGGAGATCCTTGCGGTGGTCCGGCGGCATGGCGCATTCATGGTGGAGGACGACTGGGCGCACGATTTTGGTATCACCTCACAGGCCGTGCCCGTGGCGGCCCGGGATGATGCCGGGCACGTGGTCTACCTCCGCTCCCTGACCAAAAGCGTGTCCACGGCCATCCGGATCGCGGCCGTGGTGGCCCGCGGTCCGGCCCGGGAACGGATCCTGGCGCACCGGGCGGCCGAATCGATGTACGTCAGCGGGCTGCTGCAGGCTGCCGCCCTGGACGTGGTGACCCAGCCCGGCTGGCAGTCGCATCTGCGGAGCCTGCGCCAGCAGCTGCAGTCGCGCCGGGACCTGCTGGTCACCAGCATGCGCGAGCACGCCCCGGGCGCTCATCTGGAGCTGCTGCCCAAGGGCGGGTTGAACCTGTGGTTCCGCCTGCCGGACGGCACGGACCTGGGCCGCCTGGCCCGGGACTGCGAGGATGCCGGAGTGTTCATCGCTGCAGGCACAGAGTGGTTCCCTGCCGAGCCCGCCGGCCCGTTCATCCGGCTTAACTACGCCGGACCAAACCCGGGCGCCTACCCGGCCGGGGCCAGGGTGATCGGCGAGGCACTGGCCCGGAACGGGCGCTGACGGCCGCTCCCCAAGGAATGGCTCAAGATTTGCGCCTGACCCGCTTTCCAGCTGTGGACGACGGCTACGCTGGCCGTAAAATCGCATCCGGCAGGACCTGGGGGACAAAGTGACTGCGCATTCAAACCGGGCCTGGGCGGGCCCTGCCCGGCACCTCAACGCCGCCGTGTCGGCCGGACTCACAGGGCGGGAACCCGCCCAAACGGCGTTCATCACGGTGGCCATGATTGCGACGGCGGTGCTCCTCGCCGGCTGCGGCGGGTCCACCGCCTCGCTCAGTACTGCGGGCGGCACGGCGGAAACCAGCACGGCAACACCGTCTGCCACCGCCCTGCCGATCGCCAACACTGCGTGCGCCCCCGTGGATGGCCGGCGGGCGTCGGACGGAGACACTTATGTGTGCACCAGGGATGAGACGGGGACGCTGGTGTGGCTGGAGGAATCGGCGGCCCGGAGCCTGACCACAAAGCTGGTGGCTGCCGCCGCCAGCAAGGCAGCAGCAGAGAAGGCCGCCGCGGACAAAGCGGCGGCTGATAAAGCGGACGCGGAGAAGGCAGCGGCAGAGCGGGCTGCTGCAGAAAAGGCAGCGGCAGAGCGGGCTGCGGCAGAAAAGGCAGCGGCCGACAAAGCGGCTGCCGAGCAAGCCGCCTCGGAGCAGGCAGCGGCAGAAAAGGCAGCGGCCCAGGCCCAGGCCGCCCGGGACGCAGCGGCCGCCCAGGCAGCAGCGGCAGCCGCTGTGCCGCCGCAGCGGGCAGCTCCGGCAGCACCTGCGGCGGCGTCTGGCTGCGATCCCAACTATTCAGGCTGCGTCCCCATCGCCTCGGACGTTGACTGTGCCGGCGGAAGCGGAAACGGACCCGCTTACGTCCAGGGCCCTGTCAGCGTCATTGGCAGCGACATCTACGGGCTGGACCGGGATGGCGACGGCTTCGGCTGTGAAGGCTAGGTCCCTCAGACCGAGGCTTTGACCAGCTCTTCGCTCTTGTCCCAGAGGGCGCGGGCCAGTTCGGCGTCGTACGCCTGCTTGTTGGCCTTCGCGAGTGCACGCTTGGCGTAGTACAGCCCGGAAATCCAGTCGGTGCCGGCCGTGCCATTGATGAGCCACAACAGCGTGTCCGCGCCCTGGTCCGGGGTGAGCATAAAACGGTTAAGGATCGTTTTGTACGCGTGCCGCATGGGGCTGGTGGACTCGGCCGCGAAGTTGGTGCGGACCACGCCCGGGTGGAAGGCCGCCGTCGAAATTCCCTGGTCGCTGAAGCGGCGGTGCAGTTCGGTGGTGAAGAGAATGTTGGCGAGTTTGCCGGTGCCGTACGCACGGTTGGTGGAATAGCCCTGCTCGGAGGTGAGATCGAACAGGTCCAGTTTGCCGAAGCCGTTGGCAGCGCTGGAGGTGTTGATGACCTTGGCGTTGCTGGCGATCAGGGTGTCCATCAGCAGCGAGGTCAGCAGGAACGGGGCCAGGTGGTTGATCTGGAAGGTGGCTTCGTTGCCGTCCACGGTGAGGGTGCGCTTGCCCATGATGCCGCCGGCGTTGTTGGCCAGGACGTCGATCCGCGGATACTTTTCCGACAGCTCAGCAGCGAGCCGGCGGACCTGGGCGAGGTCGGCGAAGTCGGCCAGGAAGTAACCAGCGCCGATTTCACGGGCCAGGCTGCTGGTCTTTTCCGCGGAACGGCCCACCACAACCACAGTGTCCCCCGCTTTGGCCAGCGTCCGGGCGGCGGCTGCGCCGATGCCGTCGCTGGCGCCGGTGATCACAATGGTGCGAGGAGTCAAGGTGTGTCCTTTGGTTGGGGCGAAGACGCGCTTGGGGGAAAGCACGTTGCCCTTGGGACAACGAAGGCGGGGCAACAGGTGTTCCCACCTGTCGCCCCGCCGCTGCGCTCCCCCACCCAACTAGGTCGCAGTTGTTGTCGTTTTGAGGGCCCAAAACGACAACAACTGCGAGTCAGTTGGGCGGGAGGTACGGAAGGTTAGCCGCCCACACCCGCCACCAGGAAGATGGCCGCCGCGATGCCGAAGCCCATCACGCCGATCAGGGTTTCCATCACGGTCCAGGTTTTCAGGGTGGTTTTGACGTCCATGCCGAAGAAGCGGCCCACCAGCCAGAAGCCGGAGTCGTTGACGTGCGAGACCACAACCGAGCCGGCAGCCACGGCAATGACCAGCGCAGCCACCTGCATGCCGTTCAGCCCGGCCAGGGCCACGGCCGGAGCGATCAGCCCTGCCGTGGTGGTCAGTGCCACCGTGGCGGAACCCTGGGCGATGCGCAGGATCGCGGAGATGAGGAAGCCGGCCAGGATCAGCGGGATACCGAGGTTGCCCAGCACATCTGCCAGCGCCTGGCCGATGCCGGAGGTGCGCAGGACGCCGCCGAACATGCCGCCGGCGCCGGTGATCAGGATGACGGAGCAAACCGGGCCGAGGGAGGATTCGAGCAGCTTCTCGAGGTCGCCGCTGTCCCTGCCGCGGCGGGCGCCCAGGACGAACAGGGCCACGAGAACGGCGATGAGCAGCGCCACCGGGGTTTCGCCCAGGGTGCGCAGGATCTGGAACCACTGTTCCTTCTTGACGTCCTCGGACAGGACGCCGGAGGAAGCGAGGGTATTCAGGCCCGTGTTGAGGAAGATCAGGATCAGCGGGAGCAGCAGCAGGCCAACGATGGTGCGGAATTTCGGCGGGTTCTGCTCTGCTTCGACGGATGCGTGGCCCAGGAGTTCCGGGACGGGCAGGACCAGCTTCTTGCCGGTGTAGAGGCCGTAGAGGTAGGCGGTGACGTACCAGGTGGGGATGGCGGTGATGAGGCCAGCGATCATGACCAGGCCAACGTTGGCCTCAAAGAACGCGGCCGCAGAGACCGGGCCCGGGTGCGGCGGCAGGAAGATGTGCATCACGGAGAACGCACCGGCGGCGGGAAGCCCGTACCGCAGCACACCGCCGCCCAGGCGGTTTGCCACGGCGAAGACCACGGGCAGCATAACCACCAGGCCGGCGTCGAAGAAGATGGGGAAGCCGAAGATCAGCGAGGCCAGGCCCAGCGCGAACGGGGCGCGCTTTTCACCGAACACGCCGATGAGGTAGTCGGCGAGCACTTTGGCGCCGCCGGAGGTTTCCACAATGCGGCCCAGCATGGCGCCGAGGCCCACCAGGAGCGCCACGGTGCCCAGGGTGGTGCCGAATCCGTTGATCAGGACGGGAACCACCTGGTTGGCGGGAATGCCGGTGGCGAACGCGGTACCCAGGCTGACCATGATCAGCGCAATCAGGGCGTGGATGCGCAGCTTGATGATCAGGAACAGCAGCACAACGATCGCTGCCGCTGCGATGAGCAGCAGGGGGCCTGCGCCCAGCGTTTGAGTCCATCCTTCGATGGTCATGATTCTCCTTTGAAACAGGGGGATAAAGGGGTGATACGGAAGGTCAGTGGGTGACGGGGAGCTTGAGCGCGGCCACAACGGCGGCAACCAGCTCCTCGGGTGACTGCGAGATATCGAGGCGGAGGCTGCCGGCCTCGAGCTCCTCCTGGCTGAGCGGCTCCAGGGTGGCGAGCTGGCTGGGCAGGAGGGTGGGCGGCATGAAGTGGCCTTCACGTCCCTGCATCCGCTCACTCAGGAGGTCGGCGCCACCGTCAAGGTGCAGGAAAATGACGCGTCCCTGTGCCCCGGCCAGCAGCCGGCGATAGCTTTGCTTGAGCGCGGAGCAGGTCAGGACGGTGCTGTGGCCTGCTGCGGCCTGCGAACTCATCCATTCCTGGATCTTCGCCAGCCACGGCCATCGGTCCTCGTCCTGGAGCGCGATTCCCTGGGTCATCTTGGCGATGTTTGTTTCGGGGTGGAATTCGTCCGCTTCGGCGCAGGCCCAGCCCAGTTGGTGCGACAGGGCAGCGGCCAGGGTCGATTTTCCGGATCCGGCTACGCCCATGACCACCAGATGCGTGGGGGGATACTGCATGTCATACCTCCGAGGAAAGACGTCTTTGGCTGTCGAAGCAAGCTTAGTAACGGCCCCTTTAGCAGTGGGCTGAGTCATAAGGTATCACCTTTTAGACTAATAGATACTATCTTTTCGTGTCACAAGTCATACCTTTTCGAATTTTCGGTATTCTAGGAGGGCGCTGCGGCGCGGAGAGAGGCGGGCAGATGTCGACGGCGACAGTTGGGGATGCGGATAACGCGGACGACGGCGGGGCCTCCCCCGCCATGCAGGGCAGGGTTCTGGAGGCGGTTGGCGTGGCCATCGCGTCAGGGAGCCTTCCGCCGGGGAGCCGGTTGACGCTGGAGGGCCTGCAGCAGGAGTACGGGATCTCGCGGACCGTTGCGCGGGACACCATGAAAGTGCTGGAGTCGATGAACCTGGTGTACTCCCGGCGGCGGGTGGGCATCGTGGTGCAGGAACGCAGCCTGTGGAACGTGTTTGACCCCAAGCTGGTGCGGTGGCGGTTGGCCTCGGACCGCCGCGAGCTGCAGTACGCCAGCCTTACAGAGCTGCGGATCGCCGTGGAACCCATTGCCGCGGCCGGCGCCGCCCGCCGCGCGTCTGCGGCGGAGCGCGCGCAGCTTGTTTCCCTGGCTGGAGACCTGCGCCGGCTGGGAGAGGCGGGCGATCTTCAGGCCTTCCTCGCCGTGGACATCGAGTACCACCAGCTCCTGCTCCGGTCCTGCGGCAATGAAATGTTCCGGGCTTTGGAGGGAATGGTGGCCGAGGTCCTCACCAGCCGGACCAAGCAGGGACTGATGCCTTTCAAGCCGCGGAACGAGGCACTGCAGGCCCACGAGGATGTAGCTGCCGCCGTTGCCGGCGGTGACACTGTGGCAGCCGAGCAGGCGATGCTCCACATCCTGTTTGAGGTCCGCGAGGCGATGGGCCTCCTCTAGCCGGCTTCACGAACGGCCAGGGCGCTGCGACGGCTAATCCCGCGGAACCGGCGCCACCCAGCCTCCGCTTGCGCGAGGCCGGGCAGCGGGGCGGCTCAGCGGCCGTTGTACTGGTCGTCGGTGACGTGCTCTTTCCAGTCGGTGGTGTTGGCCGGATCGTCGGCATTTTCCAGCATGGCGATGTGTTCCATGAAGGTGCCGGGCGCGGAGGCGTGCCAGTGGTCCTGGCCGGGCGGGGTGTAGAGCGTCTGGCCGGCGTGGACCTCGATGATGTTGCCCTCGCGGTCGCCGAAGCGGGCGACGCCCCGGGTAACGCGCAGGTACTGGCCGCGGGCATGGGAGTGCCAGGCGGTGCGGGCTCCCGGCGCGAACTTCACGGTGGCAACCACCATGCGCTGGTCCGCCTCATGGGGTGCAGCGATCACGTCCAGCCAGACGTCACCGGCAAACTGTGCGGGCGGGTTCTTTACGGTGGGGGTACTCGGTTCGATATTCACCGTTCCACCACACCACACCGGGCCCGGCGGTGGGAGTCCCTGCCGTAACAAGTACTGGCATTACCCCTTAGGCGCCCCAGATGCAGCACGCCCGGGTTAACAAAAACAGGGCCTGCCCGGAGGCAGACCCTGCTTCAAGAAACCTAACGGTCCCGGAACTCTAAGGAATTAGAGAGCCTGGATGTTGGTGGCCTGGGGACCCTTGGGGCCCTGCTCGGTGTCGAAGGAAACCTTCTGGTTCTCTTCGAGTGAACGGAAGCCGTTCGAGTTGATTGCGGAGTAGTGTGCGAAGACGTCCTGTGAGGAGTCATCGGGGGAAATGAAGCCGAAGCCCTTTTCAGCGTTAAACCATTTGACGGTACCAGTAGCCATTATTTTTGTCCTTCGTGAAGGTGGAGGGAAAGTCCCGACTTTCGGGCCCTCCGGTGTGGGGTGTTCAAAACCGCTACTTCAGAAGAACGCGGACTTTCGACCGCGCGTACTGCCTGAACTACCAACTGCATAAACACAACAACAGGATCAACACTACAGGATTTTCCGGGAACAGCGAGCCACGTGCGTCACACAGCCGCCTCAGGGGCCTCTCAGCAGGCCTTGCTCCCCCGCGCCACAGCCAGGGCGCAGTGGTCGGATGCGCCGGCGGGCACCCTGTAACTTAGGCATAACATCCACCGGTCCGAGGACACCCATGAATAACGCCCGCCGCAAGCCACGCAGGTGGAGCCTCCAGCGGGAGTGGTCCCGCGTGTTCACGATGATGCTCGTGGCACTGATGGCGGGCGCCGCCATCACCATTGTTGGCGTGAGGTTCGTGGTGAACGGGATGGAGGACGCAGCCATGCGCCTTCAGGTTGAGTACGCCAGTGTTGCGGGCCTCAGCGAGGCACTGGAAGCGCACGAAAGGTCCGGTTACCGATTGCTGGCGGCTGCCAGTCCGGAGCGCGGGTCTTTCAGCCAGGGACAGGCAGAGGTCGGTCGCCTTTTCGAGGCGGCCGCTGCGGCAGGACCTGACGACGCCGGCCGGCTGGCCGCCCTGGAGCGCGCCCGGCAACGATGGCAAACCGGCATGGAACAGGCAGGCCTTTGGAATGGCGCCGGGTCAAGTCCCGCC
The DNA here is from genome assembly GCF_001424565.1 of Arthrobacter sp. Leaf141. GTDB lineage: Bacteria > Actinomycetota > Actinomycetes > Actinomycetales > Micrococcaceae > Arthrobacter. The sequence continues at coordinate 93,996 of NZ_LMOL01000024.1, read as the reverse complement.
GGTAGCCAGGGACCAGCGCTGCTGGCCGAAACCGGCGCGGACGTACGGTCCCAGTTGGCGGCGGTACAACAGTCTTCCCTGCAGGCCCTCGATTCCGGGCTTGTGGACACCCGGGCCATGGAACGCCTCATCTCGGCGGGCCGGCTGGGACTGTTTGTTGTTGCCGTCGGCGCCACCTTGTATTTCCGGCGGCGGATGACAGTGCACCTGACCCGCCCCCTCAACGCGCTCCGCCAGGGCGTCATGAAACTGCAGTCCGGCGACTACACGCACAGGCTGCCGGTGGCCCGCAGCGATGAACTGGGTGAAGTCACGGCGGCGTTCAACAAGATGGCGTCCGCACTCCAGGAAAGCCACACAGCCCTGACCTACCGGGCCACCCATGACGAGCTCACCGGGCTTGGCAACCGCGCGGCATTGGCTGAACGCCTGGCCGCCCCCGTCGATCCGGACACCAGCACGCGGGAGGGCCTGCTGTTCATCGATATTGACGATTTCAAGGAAGTCAACGATTCACTGGGCCACGAAGGAGGCGACGCCCTCCTGGTCCAGCTGGGGCACCGCCTGCGGGACTGCGTGGGAGCGGACAACCTGGTGGTGAGGCTGGGAGGCGACGAGTTCGCCGTTGTTGTTGCGGACGACGGCGGCACCACCGCGGGGACGGAAAGGATCGCCGGGCGGATCAACACCGCCCTCAACGAGCCTTTTGTCGTCAGCGGGCGCACGCTGTGGATCTCCTTGAGCATGGGCGTTGCCCAACGCACGGCGGAAACCGCTGACGTCACTGAGCTGCTGCGGCAAGCGGACTCTGCGATGTACCGGGCAAAACTTGGCGGCAAGGCCCGGTACGAGGTCCACGGCACTTAGTCCGGCAGCCGCCGTCGTGCGGATTCTGCCCGCTCGCGGCCTTCCCTGGCCACAAAAGCCAGGGCGAGCCGGCGTTTCCCGTCCAGTACAGCCACGCTGGAAGCGTCGGCGTGTGCGTCCGGCTGGATCGCAGCCAGCCGCTCCGCCAGGGTTTCCGGGGCCACAAGTTCCAGCTCCACCAGGGCCCGGACAAGCTCCAGGTCGTTGGGCCGGTGCACCATCAGTTTGGCGGCGCACAGATCATGCGGATCGAGGCACAGGCCGGTGGCTTCCCCTGCGGACCGGAAAGGAACCAGCCGGTTTTCCCAACCCCGCGGCAGGATCGCAGTCCGCGGGCGTGCACCCTCTAGGTAATAGCCGTTGGCCGCGTGGAATTCGGACGATTCGCCGGCTTCGTAACTGAGCTGGTCCGCAAGGGCGTCGTCGTTGCCCGTCCCAAAGGGGGCGACGGCCACGCGAGTGGCCATGGTGACGGAGACCGGCAACTGGTCCTCGGGGAAGGAACCCAGAAGCGACTGGCTGCCCATGACCAGGACGCGGGGGTGCTGGATAATCGCCGTGGCCGCAGCGATGGCAGGGCCAAGATCAGACCGCAGCACAATGCCCGGCCGTCATCTTCGCAACCCGTAGCCGGGGCGCCGCGTCACACATAGGTGCATGATACCTGCGCAACCTGCGGATCACCCGGCAGGCTGCTGCGCGGAGCGCGAAGCCAGGAAACTCCTTGGCGGACAGCCCGGCTTGTGTGTCTAGACTCTTGAGTTTGATGGTTAACTGACCGCCGGTCACTCAGAAAGGAGCACTGTGTCTGTTCCCGCTACGTGGCAAAAGGTCCGAACGAGGACGGCATACAAGGGCTTCGTGACGATCAACCGTGATACCTACGAAGAGCCGGATGGGGCCGTGACCGACTGGGACGTCATTGCCGGCCGTGATTCGGCCGCAACCCTTGCGTTCACCCCTGCAGCAAGTCACGTTGTCCTTTTCGAACAGTTCCGCGTTGGACCCGGGAAGGCCTTACTTGAACTCCCGGGGGGATACCTCAACAGCAACGAGAAACCTGCGGATACAGCCCTTCGGGAACTACGGGAAGAAACCGGCTATCACTCGGAATCAGCCTTCTACGCCGGCTCAGAGTGGTGGGCCGCGAACTCGCCGAGACGTAAGCATCTCCTCATCGTTGCCAACGCGGCGGAGGCATCTGAGACGGCCTGGGATGATTCTGAATCAGGCCACGTTCGCCTTCTTCCCGTTGCGGAACTTATGGATTTTCTTGTCAGCGGTGAACTCACGGACGCCGGACTTGCCTGCCGCGGTATGGCGGCCTTCGCGCGCAGCACTCCCGAAACCCAGGTTCTCGCAGATCTCCGTGACTGCGTCCGCAAACTTCTGATCGCCCCGTAGGACTTGCGACCCCAAAACAATGGCTGCGGCGCCCCTCGACCGGGCCCGCCAACAGGCATATCCTGCATCCAGCAGGGACCTGCAACCGGGAGACGCACCATGGAAATGCCCAAAGCCTCCGACGCCGACAAGGACCGTTTCCGCGCCATCGTCCCGGACCATCCGGACGTGGTGATAAAGCCGATGTTCGGCAACCTGGGGGCCTTCGTGAACGGCAACATGTTTGCCGGGCTGTTCGGCGCCACCATCGGCGTGAAGCTCTCCGAGAGGGACCGGGCTGCCCTCGAAGCCGCCGAACGCACCGTCCCGTTCGGCCCACCGGAGCGTCCCATGGGCGGCTACACCGGACTCCCGGAAGCGTGGAATGAGCAGCCCGCCAAGGCCAGATCCTGGGCGGACAAGGCCTACGAACACATCGCATCGCTACCGCCCAAGCTGCCCAAGTCCGCCGGTACCAAGTCCGCCAGGAGGTAGCGATGGCCCCCGCCGGCCCTGCCACAAACATCAACACGCTGGTGATCGGCGCCGGCCAGGCAGGCCTCGCCACCAGCTACTGGCTCACCCAAAATGGCGTGGACCATCTGCTGCTGGACCGACGCGACGCCCTGGGCGGCGCGTGGCAGGACAGGTGGGACTCGTTTTACCTGAACACGCCCAACTTCGCGTTGGCCCTCCCAGGCATGGCGTACGACGGCGACCCTGACGGTTTCCTGCCCCGGGACACCGTCATCGGGTTCTTCCGGGAGTACGGCGACCGCATCCAAGCGCCGCTGCAGTTGGGCACTTCCGTCACCCGGGTTTCGCAGGACGGTACCGGATTCAACGTGGAAACGACCCGGGGCCACTGGCACGCCAACAACGTGGTCCTGGCCAACGGCGCCTTCCAGCACCCACGGATTCCCTCCGCCGCAGCCGGCATCCCCGGCCACATCACGCAGCTGCACAGCCACGACTACCGCAACCCGTCCGCGTTGCCCCAGGGCGCAGTCCTGGTGGTGGGCACCGGACAGTCGGGCGGCCAGATCACCGAGGACCTGCTCGACGCCGGACGTGAGGTCCACCTTTCGGCCTCTTCCTGCCCTGAGGCGCCGCGCCGTTACCGGGGCAAGGACCTCTTCGACTGGATCTGGCAGGTCAACCTCCACGGACCGGAGGCAGGCATCACCGGCCTCCAGGTGGACCAGCTGCCCTCCCCCGCGGCCCGGCTGTTCTGCAACCCACAGATCTCCGGAAACAACGGGGGCCACAGCATCCACCTCCGTGACCTGGGCCGACGCGGCGTGCACCTGCACGGCAGGTTCGAGGGAATGGACGACGGCGGGGCGCTCACCTTCACGGACGATCTGCCGGAACGCCTTGTGCAGGTCGAGGGAGGATTCGGGCACCGGCTGCGGCTCATCGACGCCTATATCGAAGCAGCGGGCCTCGACGCGCCGGAAATTGAGGAGCCCGCGGTGGACACGTGGCTGCCGGCCACGGACGGCGCCCGGCTGGACCTCGAGGCCGCAGGTGTCACCTCAATCGTCTGGTCCACCGGCTACAGCCTGGACTTCGGCTTCCTGGACGTCCCGGTACTGGACGAATGGAACTACCCCCTGCATACCCGCGGCGTCACCAAGGTGCCTGGACTCTACGTCATCGGCCTGCCGTGGCTTACCCGCCACGCTTCCGCAACCCTGCCGGGCGTTGGGCCGGACGCTGGGTACGTGGCGGAGCACCTCGCGGCGCGGCCAGGCTGAGCCCTACCGCCCCGCGTCCACAAGGTCAGCGACAAAACAGGTATCGTCGTGCGCTGATCGCCAGCTCCGCTGACCAGAACCTGAGGATCTCCCTATGGCCCGCATCTTTATTACCGGTTCCGCCCAAGGTCTTGGCCGGGCTGCCGCTGAGACCCTCCTCGGCGAGGGCCACCGGCTGGTGGTCCATGCCCGCGACAGCGGCCGCGCGGCCACGCTGGCGGATCTGGTGCGCCGGGGTGCCGACGTTGTCATCGGCGACCTTGCCGACCCCCAGCAGGCCCGCAGCGTCGCGGACCAGGTCAACGAGCTGGGTCGGATGGACGCCGTCATCCATAACGCCGGCGTCTACGGCGAAGGACATCGCAACCCCACCAAGGCCGGACATCCCCGAACCTTGGCCGTTAACACCCTGGCGCCGTACCTGCTGACTGTCCTGATCCGGAATCCGGGGCGGCTGATCTACCTCACCAGCGACATGCATCTTGGCGGCAGCGGCCAACTCGACGACATGGACTGGGACGCCAGGAAATGGGACGGCACCCAGGCGTACTGCGACAGCAAGCTGTTTGTCACTGCCCTTGCACTCGCTGTAGCCCGCCTCCGGCCAGGAACCCTGACCCACGCAGTCGATCCCGGCTGGGTGCCCACCCGCATGGGTGGACCCTCCGCGCCGGATGATCTCGTTGAGGGCCACCTGACGCAGACTTGGCTTGCCGTCAGCGACAGTCCGGAGGCGGGCAGCAGCGGTTCGGTGTGGCACCACCGCCGTCCGGCCCCGATCGCCGCAGCAGCCCGCGACGTCGGCTTCCAGGACCAGCTCCTGGAAGTTCTGGCCCGGATGACAGGGGTCCGCCTGCTCACCTGAGAGCCAGGTTAACCCGCTGTCTGCGGCCGGCAGGGTATGGGCTACTTGTCGCAGCCCCAGCCGTCGCCGTCCCTGTCCAGGTGCTTGCCGTATCCGGGCTGGCTGATGTGAATCGGAGCGGCTCCTGCCGCGCGCACCGCATCACAGTTCTTGTAGTAAGCCGCAGCAGGCGGTGCCACAACAACTGGCGGCGCAACAACGGCCGGCGGGGCCTCAACTACTGGAGGCGCGGCGGGTGGGGCCCCTCCGCAACCAGTGCGCAGCAGCCCCTACCGGCCCGCCGCGTATCCCTGCGCGCCGCGCGGGTTGGCGGCAGCACCCAGTACACCGGAAGAGGGGTCCCGCGTCACCGCGGAAAGCCGGCCCAGCGCCCAGTCCCCCGCCCGGGTCACCACGTGGCCCCGGGCAATAAGATCCGCAATCACGGACTCCCCCAGCCGGTCCTCCACCACGGCGCCGCCCGGTGTCCAGGTGCGCGGCCAGAAGGAGCCGGGGATCGACGTCGTATGGAACACCGGCGCGTCGATGGCCTGCTGCGGCGAGTACCCGCCCACAATGGTGCGCAGCAGATACAGCAGCTGCCACTGGTCCTGCTGGTCCCCGCCCGGCGAGCCGAGCGCCGTCGTCGGCTGCCCGTCCTGCAGGACAAGCGTGGGCGTCAGCGTGGTGCGCGGGCGTTTGCCCGGCGTGAGCGTGGACGGCGAACCGTCCTCCAGCCAGGTCATCTGCAACCGCGTTCCCAGGCAGAAGCCCAGCTCAGGAATGGTCGGCGAGGACTGCAGCCACCCGCCCGACGGCGTCGCCGACACCATGTTCCCCCACCGGTCCACCACATCGAGGTGGCAGGTGTCCCCGCGCGTCTCGCCGGTGGGCGCCACCGTCGGTTCACCCACGCCGGCGAACCCGGTGGAAGCGGCCGACGGCGGGAGGTACTCCGTGCGCAAGGGTGGCAGGAACGGTTCGTGGCCGGGGACGCTCCCGGGACGGAAGTCGTGCGAGGCCCGTTCGCCGATCAGGGCCCGGCGTTCCGCCGTGTAGGCCGGGCTCAGCAGGTGGTCGAGGGGGACGCCGGTGTCGCCGTAGAAGGCCTCACGGTCCGCGATGGCCAGCTTCTGCGCCTCCAGGATGGTGTGCACTCCCAGCGCCGTGGAGGGGTCCAGGTGCGCGTCGTCGAAGCCGTCAAGGATGGCCAGGGTCTGCAGCAGTGCCGGTCCCTGCCCCCACGGTCCGGTCTTGGCGATGGTGAGCCCGCGGAATTCGAACGTGGCGGCCGGTTCGTACCCCGCAGCACACGAGGCGAAGTCCGCCTCTGTGATGACGCCGGCGTGGTCCGTGCCGGAGGAATGCCGGTGCGGCGTGGCAAGGAAAGCCACCGCGGCCTGCGCCACAAACCCTTCGCGCCACTCACGCCGGGCGGCGTCGATCCGTTCCGCGCGGCTGCCCGCGCCCCCTGCGGCAATCAGCCGGTCCAGGACCGCCGCGTACGGCAGGTTCCGGACAATGTCCCCGCCCCGCGGAATCCGGCCGTCCGGCATCCACTGGGCTGCCGACGTCGGCCAGTGTTCGGCGAAAAGGTCCGCCACGGTGGCGATGGTGCTGCCCACGCGTTCCAGGACGGGGTGGCCGTCCCGGGCGTACCCGATGGCGAAGGCCAGCACGTCTGCCAATTCCCAGGTGCCGTGGTCGCGCAGCAGCAAGAGCCAGGCGTCGACGGCGATCGGCACCGCGGCGGCGAGCGCACCCGCGCCGGGCACCAGTTCAAGGCCCTCGGCCAGGTAATGCTCCCGCGTGGCAGCGGCCGGGGCAGGACCCTGGCCCATCAGCACCACGGGTTCGGAGAGGTTGGCTGCGGTGACAAACACGCCGGTCATGTCCCCGCCGGGCCCGTTCAGGTGCGGTTCCACAATGTGCAGGACAAAAGCGCCCGCCACGGCAGCGTCAAAGGCGTTCCCACCGCGCTCCAGCACGGCCTGCGCCGACGCGGTGGCCAGCCAGTGCGTGGAGGCCGTCATCCCGAAGGTGCCCTGCAGGGTGGGCCGGGTGGTGAAACTGCTCGCGGGGGTGAAGGTCACGGAATCGCTTTCGGCAGGCGGCGGGTGTGCCTCGATCATAGGCAGCCCGCCGTGTTCCACCCGCCCTTGGCAGTCGCCAGATGACAAGCCACGCAGACCACCGCCCTCCTAGGCCTTCTGCAGGGTGAAGATCCCGTACCGCATCGCACCGCAGCGGTAAGCCAGGATCATGCGGGGAATGCCGAGGACGGCTCCGCGGTTGCCTGCGCTCAAGGCGAGGCGGCGGGCTTCGCGGTCAACGAGGAGGGCTTTCACCAACCGGAGGGCGCAGATTGTCCAGGTGCGGGCAACGCGGCGGCTGACATCCTCGTAGCCGGTGACCGTGAAGCCCGCCGCCGTCGCCATCGCCTCGTAGTCCCCGCGGGTGCCCATCGAGGGCAGCCGGCCTTCGCGGCAGATGGGCTCCAGCAGGTGGCGGACCTTCAACCCGCCGGCGTTCGTTTCGGCCAGCCAGGCGCAGATCACGAAGCGGCCACCGGGCGACAGCACGCGGTGGGCCTCGGCGAAGAACCTGGGCTTATCGACCATGTGTTCGCTCGACTCGATAGCCCATGCGGCGTCGGCGGTGCCCCCGGCCAGCCCGTTGTCGAGCCAGTCCCGGACCCGGATTTCCACGTCGGGCACGGGCTGGCCGGCAGCGTAGCGCGCCTGCTCCTCTGACAGCGTGAAACCGGTGACACGGACCCCGTGCAGCACCGCGAGCCGCCTCGCCGTGGCGCCGTAGCCGCACCCGATGTCGACGCACGCCTGGCCGGGCGTGAGGCCCAGCCTGTCGCCAACCGTGTCCACCAGCGCCTCAACGGCCGCGCCGGCCGTCTCGCGGCCCGTCGCCCACAATCCGTGGTGGACATGCTCACCCCACACGCGGCGGTAGATGGGATCGAGCTCGTCGTAGTGCTCCGCCACAGCCTCGGCGCTCTGGGAAATATCGGGAACGATCACGCCCTGACCCTACAACGGCGCTCCGGCACGAAGGAAGGGTTTGGCCGACGCCGGCACCCGCCTCCCGCCGTCGTCCTGCGTGCCGTCCACCCGGCAAAACCGCAAGGTGGACCAGGAGGTTTGTCGCAACCATCGCCTAGAGGTCCAACAACGCCTCAGCGGGACCGGGCGCGTCCGCCCAGACGTGCCGTGACTTTCTGCGCAGCCGCGGCGCACGATTCCCCGAGGGCGTGAAGGCGGTCCGTGGAAACCCGGAATCTTGGGGCAGGGATCAGGACGGCGGCCACAACGTCGCCGCGGTGATCGTAGACGGGCGCGGCCACGCCCACCTCGTCGATGGAAGTTTCTCCATAGTTAAGTGCCCAGCCGCGGCTGATGCCGTCCCTCAGCCGGACCATATAGGCATCCAGGCTGACGTCGTCGAGGCCGGGGTAAGAAATGGCGCCGCTGCGCAGGAGAGTTCGTACCCGGGCTTCGGGTTCGTTGGCAAGGAAGACCTGCACTGATGAACTCAGGGCGTCGCTGTAGCGTACGCCCAGCGGGGCGGTGTGTTTGATCTGCTGATGGCTGGCGATCTGCTCAACACAAATCGATTCGTCGCCGCTCCACATCATGAGGGCACTGGTTTCGCCGGTCTGCTCGGTGAGTTCGCGGAGCACGGGATAGGCGACGCGGCGCTCTTCCAATTCGGCCAGCAGGGGGCCGGCCACGGCAATGAGTCCGAGCCCCAGCCGGAAGCGGCGGGTTTCCTCGTCGCGCTCCACGAGGTGTTCCTGTTCGAACGTGGCCAGGATCCTGGAGACGGTGCTTTTGTGCAGGCCCACACGGTTGGCGATTTCGGTAACGCCCAGGAGCGGCTCGTCAGCGGTGAAGGTGCGGAGGACGGCGATCGCGTTGACGATGACGGAAGCACCCTTGCTGTCGCCGTTGGCTGTGGTCTCGGATTCAGTTGCACTCATGGTGTTTCCCATCATTCCCTACAGTCGCCGGAAGCGGCGCCAGGGGCCTGGCGCCGCTTCCTCGTGTGCCGCTAATGAAAGGATCAGCCGCCGATGATGTTGTATTCGGGGCCAAACGGGAACTTGGTGATGTTCTCGGCACCGTCCCCCCCTACTACCAGGATGTCGTGTTCCCGGTAGCCGCCGGCGCCCGGCTGGCCGTCCAGGACGGTGATCATCGGTTCCATGGAAACCACCATGCCCGGTTCCAGGACGGTGTCGATGTCCTCGCGGAGCTCCAGTCCGGCTTCCCGGCCGTAGTAGTGGCTGAGGACGCCGAAGGAATGTCCGTAGCCAAAGGTGCGGTTGGCCAGCAGTCCGTGTCCCACATAGATCTCATTAAGCTCGGCGGCGATGTCCTTGCAGACAGCCCCTGGTTTGATAAGTTCCAGGCCGCGCTTGTGGACCTCGACGTTGATGTTCCAGAGTTCCAGCGAGCGGGCATCTGGCTCACGGTAGAAGAGCGTCCGTTCCAGCGCGGTGTAGTAGCCGGAGGTCATGGGGAAGCAGTTCAGGGACAGTATGTCGTGTTCCTGTATCTTCCGCGTAGTGGCCCAGTTGTGGGCGCCGTCGGTGTTGATGCCCGACTGGAACCACACCCAGGTGTCACGGATTTCGGAGTCGGGAAAGGTCCGGGCAATCTCGTGGACCATGGCTTCGGTGCCGATCAGGGCCACCTCGTATTCGGTGATTCCGGCCGTGATGGCGTTGCGGATGGCTTCGCCGCCAAGGTCACCGATGCGGGCGCCGTGCTTGATGACCTCAATCTCTTCGGCGGACTTGATCATGCGCTGGCGCATGGCTGCCTGGGCCACGTCCACCAGGGCTGCCCCGTCAAAGGCCGCCTGGATCTTGTTGCGGTTATCCAGCGGCAGCGAGTCGTCCTCCACGCCGAGGCGGCGCGGCGTGATGCCGCGGGTGCGCAGGACCTCCTGGATGGCGAAGATGTAGTTGTCGCGGCGCCAGTCGGTGTAGACCAGGTTGTCTCCGTAGCTGCGGCGCCAGGGCATACCGGCGTCGATGTTGGCGGTGACGGTGACGTTGTCGGCCTGGGTGACCACCATGGCGTACGGCCGGCCGAAGGTGGTGAAGAGGAAGTCGGAGTAGTACTTGATGGAGTGGTAGCTGGTCAGGACGACGGCGTCCAGATCCTTCGCTGCCATGATCCGGCGCAGGCCGGCCAGGCGGCGTTCAAACTCGGCGTCGGAGAACGTCAGGCTGACCTTTTTGCCGTTCCGAAGGATCTTGGTGCGCTCCAGTTCAGCGACGGTGGTTGCGTTATCGGTGCTAACGGTCATGGTGATGCCTTTCTGCGGTGCTGTTCTTGGTGAGGAAAAGGGTGTGGAGCCGGGGCGGCTACTCGTGGCGCAGCGGTTCCCTGCCCGTTTCGCGGGAGAGCGCGACGGCGACCAGGGAGATAAGGGCCGCCGCGACCAGATACCAGGCGGGAGCGAGGTCGTTGCCCGTCGACGCGATCAGGAGCGTTGCCATGAACGGAGCGGTGCCGCCGAACAGGGCGTTGGACAGGTTGAAGCTGACCGCGAAGCCGCTGTAGCGGACGCGGGTGGGGAACATTTCGGCCAGGAAGCTGGGCAGCGTGCCGTCGTTGAGGGTGAGCATGGCGCCCAACAGGATCTGGACCAGGACGATGATGAGGAAGTTCCCTGTTCCCAGCAGCGCGAACGCGGGCACGGTCAGCAGGATGAACGTGATGGACGCGCTGATCAGCACTTTCTTGCGTCCGTAGCGATCTGAAAGCATCCCGGTCAGGAAGATGAACCCGATATAGGTAACGAGCGCAATGGTGGTGGCGAGGAATGATTCGGTGGCACCGAGGCCCAGCTCAGAGGACAGGTAGGTTGGCATGTAACTGAGGATCACGTAGAACCCGACGGCGTTGAGCAGCACGGCGCCGACGGCCTTGAGCAGCAGCCGCCAGTGGTTCCGGAACAACCCCGCCACCGGCGCTTTGATGGTTTCGTCCTCCGCTGCCAACTCACGGAACACCGGGGTGTCTTCGAGCTTGGTCCGGATGTAGCGGCCAATCAGTCCCATCGGGGCGGCCAGCAGGAACGGCAGGCGCCAGCCCCAGCCGTGCATCGCCTCGGTGCTGAGCATGGTGGTCAGCAGACCCGCAATCAGGGAGCCGAAGAGAAGTCCGGCCGCAGTGCTCGCGGGAACCACTGCGGCGTACAGGCCGCGCTTGTTCGCGGGAGCGTACTCCACCAGGAAGGCCGAGGCCCCGGCGTATTCCCCGGAAGCGGAGAAGCCCTGAACAACGCGGATCATCAACAGAAGGACCGGCGCCCAGATGCCGATGGTGTCGTAACCCGGGATCAGGGCGATGCAGAAGGTTGCAGCGGACATGATCAGGATTGAAAGGGAGAGTGCGGTGCGCCGGCCCACTTTGTCCCCGATGTGGCCCCAGACGAAGCCGCCAAGCGGACGCACCAGGAACGAGATGGCAAAAAGGGCGAACGTCAGCAGGAGTCCCGTCTGGGGGTCCGACTCAGGGAAGAACACGGTGGCGATCGTGACGGCCAGGTATCCGTAGACGGCGTAGTCGAACCATTCAACAAAGTTGCCGATGAAGCTTGCCGCGACGACCCGGCGGCGCGTTTCCCTGCTGACGACGTTGTCAGCAAGGTGCAGCTGCTGGCCGCTCAGTGTGCTGCCTCCATGGGCGCGGTTATGCTCCGCACTCGCGATTCCTTGGAGAGGGGAGGATGAAGTCTCGTTACTCATTTGTCCACCAAGTTGTTTGGGGTTGCAATAAGCGCAACGCTGTTGCAACAGACTATGCGTGATGCGCGACACAGTCAATGCTTTTCGAGTGCTTTCCACCGCTATTCCGCTCTATTCCACTGCCTCATCATGACGCATTGGCAAGGCTGCCGCCGTCGTCCCAGCTTTCACGAGGAACCAACGGCGAGCGCCGCGGTCGGTTTATTGGTTGCATTCAGCACAACAAAGTTGCTAAGAGTGCCCAATGCAAGTCCGACGCCGGGCGCCCGCGTCTCCACGAAGGATTCCCATGCGAGCCAGGACGGGAGGCCGCCGGCCGCCGCCCTGTAGGAACCCGCCGGAAACAGAGCGCAAAAATCCCCGGTCGGGTTCTCCCGGCCGGGGATTGCTGCGGCGCGTTTGGCGGAGGCGGATGTAAAGGTCCGCCCAGTGATTCCCCGCTTACTCCCCGCGCGCCGTCGACAGGTGACCTGCCGCGGCAATTTCCAGATGCGTCAGGTCCGACGCCACGGTCACGAACGTGAAGCCCTCGGCGATCCGCTGGGCCGCCACCTCACCGCTGGGCGTGTGGATCGCCGCGATGACGTCGGCGGCTTCGGCCGCCTCCCGGATGGTCACCAGGGCAGCGTTGAAGACCTCTGCCACGTCCGGATCGTTCGGGAACTTCCCGCCCACGGCGAGGCATAGATCGGACGGGCCGATGTACACCCCGTCGATCCCGGGCACTGCGCAGATCTCCTTCACGTTCTCCAAGCCTTCGGGCGTCTCGATCATGGCCAGGCACAGCACGGTGGCATCGGCTTCAGCAGGCTTGGGACCGATCCGCAGCGCCGAGCGCATGGGACCGTAGGACCGCATGCCGTGCGGCGGGTACCGGACTGCCCGGACGGCGGCAGCGGCTTCAGCCGCGTTGTTGATCAGCGGCACGATCACCCCGGCGGCACCTGCGTCGAGCGCCTGGCCAATGAACGCTGCGTTGTTCGAGGGCACCCGGACGATCCCGGCGGCCCCGGCGGCGTCGATCGCCATCAGGCCGTGCAGCCAGCCGGAGTACCCCATCAGCCCGTGCTGGGCGTCCAGGGCCACGTAGTCGTACCCCAGCCGCGCCACCCGCTCGGTGGATACCGGCGAGTCCAGGACCACCCAGTATCCGACGACGGCCTGCTTGGCCCGGGCTTTTTCGGCAAATGCTGCGGCGCTCATGGCGGATTCCTCTTCAGTTTGGCGATTCAATGGTCAGCAGAAGGCTAGCGGTTGTACTTGGGCATGGGCCCGCGGATTTCAGCGGCCACCGCGTCGCACGCGGCCACCACATCGGCCGGCAGCGGACCCTTCGCGGCAGCCGTGATGTTGGCCTGCAGCTGCTCCACTTTGGACCCGCCCAGCAGGACGGACCCTACCCCCGGCTTGCTGACCAGCCACCGCAGGGACAGCTCCGGCATCGGCAGGCCCGCACCGTCGGCAATCCCGGCCAGCTGCCGCACCGCTTCAAAAAGCCGCGGGTCCCAGTACCGCTGGCGGTACATTTCAGCCAGCCGCGAGTTACCGAACCGGCCTTCAGCGGGCTCCTCCGAAAAGGTGTGCCTACCCGTCAGCAGCCCGCCGCCCAGCGGGTTGTAGACCATCGTCAGCAATCCGGTGTGCTCCGCAAACTCCAGGTATTCGTCCTCCAGCCGGGTGGCCAGCAGGTTGTACAGCTGCTGGGCCACCACGGGGCGGACGACGCCGGCGGCATCGGCAACGGCGTTCAGCTCACCGATCTGCCACGCGGCGAAGTTGGACACACCCCACGCGCCCACCTTGCCTTCGGTGATCAGGCGGCCGACGGCGGCAACCGTCTCAGCGGGCGGCGCGGCACGGTCGGGCATGTGCAGGTAGAACAGGTCCAGCCGGTCGGTGGCGAGCCTGCGGAGGCTGCCCTCCACCGAGAGGCGCAGGCCTTCCGCGGAGAGCGGTGAATGCTCCCCTGCATCCGGGTGCGGCATGCCGGCCTTGGAGGCGAGGATAACGGCGTCGCGGTGGGCGGGAAGGAGCTTGGCCAGGATTTCCTCGGTGGTTCCCCCGGCGTACCCGTTGGCCGTATCAATCACGGTGATGCCGGCGTCGAGCGCTGTTTCCAGCATCCCCGCCGCCACCTCTTCGGACGCGGTGTCCCCGAACGTCATGGTGCCCAGCGCCAGCTGCGAGATGGGCAGCTCCAGTCCCGCCACGGTGGTTCCCTGCATCAGCTTGCTTCCTCCATCAGTACGGGTTCGCCCTGGGGCGCTACTTTGTTCAGTCGGGACACTACGTCCCGGGGTTTGCGGCCGGTCATGGTCAGCGGGTCCAGCGCGGCGGCCCGCAGCGCACGGGTATAGGGGTCGCGGGGCGTGGTGAGGACCTGCTCCGTTGGCCCCTGCTCCACGATCCTTCCCTTGGACATCACCAGGACGTGGCTGCTGCTTTCGCGCACCACACCCAGGTTGTGGCTGATCATCAGGTACGTCAGGCCGGTGGCTTGCTGGATGTCCGCCAGCAAATCAAGGACCTGCGCCTGGACGGAGACATCCAGGGCGCTGGTGGCTTCGTCGCACACCAGCAGCTCCGGTTTGGAGGCCAGCGCCCGGGCAATGCCGATGCGCTGCCGCTGCCCGCCGGAAAACTCTGCCGGCCGCCGGCCCAACGCCGAGGACGGCAGGCCCACCTGGTCGATCAGCTTGGCTGCCTCGGCCCGTCGTTCCTTCGCGGAGCGGATGCCCCGGAGGGTCAGCGGTTCGGCCACGATGTCCTCGGCCGTCAGGTGCGGGTCCAGGGAACCGTAGGGGTCCTGGAAGACCATCTGTACCTTGGCGCGAAGGGGCCGCAGCTGGCGTGCCGGCATCCGGGCGATGTCCTGGCCGCTGAGCAGGATCTGGCCGGAGGTGGGGGTGAGCAGCCGGACGATTGCCTTGGCGATGGTGGACTTGCCGCAGCCCGACTCCCCCACAATCGCCACGGTGCTGCCCCGGGGCACGTCGAAGCTGACGTCGTCCACGGCCCGGAAGGTGCTGCGGTGCACGGCGTAGTCCACGGTGAGGTTCTTGACGGACAGCACCAGGTCCTTCGCCGGCAGCGTTCCGGCCGGGGTCTGCAGGGTGGCGCTCACGGGTGTGCTCCGTTCAAAGTGTTGGACGTGGCCGGGTTGAAGACCGGGGCATTGTGCTGTGGTTCCCCGTCCCAGTGCCCCAGCTTGGGCACCGCGGCCAGGAGCTTCTGCGTGTATTCGGTCTGCGGGTGCTCCACAATCTGCTCCACTTCACCGCTTTCGACAAACTTTCCGTCCTTCATCACGTGGATCCGGTCCGAGACCAGCCGGGCCACGCCCAGGTCGTGCGTGATCATAAGGATGGCCACGGAGGTGCGTTCCTGCAGTTCCATCAACAGGTCCAGGATGCCGGCCTGCACGGTAACGTCCAGGGCGCTGGTGGGTTCATCAGCCACCAGCAGCACCGGATCCACGGCGAGCGCCATGGCGATCAGGACGCGCTGGAGCATGCCGCCGGAGAGCTGGTGCGGGTACTTCTTCAGCTGCGCGTCCGGGCTGGGGATGCGGACCTGTTCCAGCAGCTCCAGGCAGCGCCGGTTCAGGTCGGCTTTGGACATGGCACCTTTGCGGAGCACGGCCTCGCCCAGCTGCCGGCCGATGGTGTGCACCGGGGACAGGGCCGTCATGGCGTCCTGCGGGATCAGCGACACGGACCGGCCGCGGAGTTTCGCGAATTTCTTCGGTTCGGTGACCACGTCCACGCCGTCCAGCATGGCGTGGCCGGAGATGACGGCGAGGTCGTCCGGCAGGAGCCTCAGGAGGCCCATCGCCGTCGTACTTTTTCCCGATCCTGACTCACCGATGATGGCGACGGTCTGGCCGGCGTCGATGCTGAAGGAGACGCCGTCCACGGCGCGGATCACCCCGCCGGTGGTCATCAGTTCGATGGAAAGGTCGCGGACCTCGAGGACGCTCATGCTGTGGTTTCCTTCCGGCGGCGGACGCGGTCCCGGAGGCCGTCCGCCAGCAGGTTGACCCCCACCACCAGGATGGCGATCACGGCGCCGGGCAGGGTGACGATCCACCAGGAGGTGGTGAGGAAGTCCTGGCCGTCGGAGATGATGCGGCCCCAGGTGGCGAACGGGCGCTGCGGCCCGGCGCCCAGGAAGCTCAGGGCGCTTTCCATCAGGACGGCGGTGGCCAGCAGCAGCAGGACCACCACGATCACCTGGTTGATGACGTTGGGGATGATGTGCTTCACCAGTGTGGTGATTTGGGGCAGTCCCAGCACCTTGGCGGCCTGCACATAGGGCTTTTCGCGTTCCACCAGGACCAGGGACCGGGTGAGGCGGGCGGGTTCGGGCCATTGGGCGATCGCGATCACAAACGTGATGACCGGGATGGACGGGCCAAAGAGGGCCACCACCAGCAGGAGCATCATGAGCAGTGGCAGCGAGAGCTGGGCTTCGATCAGGCGGGACACCACGGCGTCCACCCAGCCGCCGAAGAACCCTGCGAGGGCACCGAGGACAACGCCCACGACGCCGGAAATCACCACGGCGAGCACGCCGATGGTCAGTGACACCTGGCCGCCGTGCAGGACGCGGGAGAGGATGTCCCGGCCCAACTGGTCAGTGCCGAAGAGGTGGCCGCCGCTGAGCGGGGGCAGGAAGCGGGACGTGATGTTTTGGGCATCGACGTCCGGCAGCGGGAGGACCTGCGCCAGGACGATCGGCAGGACCACGATGGCGGTGAGGAACGCCCCCAGGACCATCTTCACCTTCGCCGAGCGTTCCCGGCGGGCCGCGGAGGAGCGCTTGAGCAGCTGCTTGGTGACCGCCGTCGGGCGTTTCATGGCCTGGGCGGCGAGCGGGATTTCGTTGATGGTGCTCATGCCACGGACACCTTTCCGAGCCGGACGCGGGGGTCCAGCAGCGGGTAGCAGAGATCGATCAGCAGCTGGACGCCGACGGCGAGGACGGAGGTCACCAGCACTGTTGCCTGGATGAGGGGGTAGTCGCGGGTTTCGAGTGCCCGGACCACCAGGGAGCCGAGGCCCGGCCAGTTGAACACCACTTCCACCACCACCACGCCGTTGAGCATGCCGGCAAACCGGGTGCCCAGGGTGGTGAGGATGGGGATGGAGGAGTTGCGCATGGCGTAGGCCCAGGTGAGTTTCTGCTCGCCTGTGCCGCGGGCGCGGGCAACCGTCAGGTAGGGGGCGGCCAGGTTGGACCCCACCTCGCGGCGGACCATCCGGGACACCAGGGCGATCTGCAGGATGGCGATGGTGGCAACGGGCAGCACCACCCCGGACCAGCTGGTGAAGCCGGAGGACGGGAAGATGGGGAACACCACGGCGAACAGGGTCAGGAGCATGATGCCGATCCAGAAATCGGGCATCGACTGTCCGGCGATGGTGAGGACGTTGACGCCCAGCTCACGCTTGGTGTCGGCACGCTTGGCCATCCAGACGCCCAGCGGGATGGCCACCACGATGGCCAGGAGGATGGCGAGGACCGCCAGAAAGATGGTGTTGGGCAGCCTGCCCAGCACCACGTCCAGGGCGGGTGCCTGGAAGGAGTATGACTTGCCGATGTTTCCGGCGGCCAGTTCCTTGAGGAAGATGCCGTATTGGGTGAAGAGGGGTTCATTGAGCCCCATGGAGGTCCGGATTTTTTCCAGGTCCCCGGTGGAGGCCAGCGGCCCGGCCAGGGCGTAGGCCGGGTCGCCGGGAGCCATGCGGATGAGCACAAAGACTGTGGACACGGTCAGGAAGATCGTGAGCAGGCTTTGGCTCAACCGTTTGGCGACGTATGTGAGCATGGGGCTAGCCGTTCACCTTGACTGTGGAGAGCTGGTACGAGTTGATGGGGCGGAGCTTGACGCCGTCCACCCGGGCGCGGCGGGCCAGGACGGCGTTGGGGATGAAGGCCCACATGCACGGCCACTTGGCCCAGATGTCCTTCTGGACCTGGGTGAGCAGTGCGGTGCTCTTGGCCTGGTCCGTCTCTGACGTGGCGGTGATGATTTTGCTGCTGATTTCGGGGAAGACGAAGCCGTGGTACGTGTCGCGGGTGGCTTCCTTCTCCGCCGTGCCGGCGTACATGCCCTGCAGGTTGGTCAGGGCCAGGCCGGTCTGGTTTCCATAGCCGTTGCCCAGGATGTCCCAGTCGCCGGCTTTGCCCTGCCGCCAGGAGGAGATGTCGCCGCCCGGCTCGAACTGCTGCAGCTCGGCCGTCACGCCGATTTCTTTCATCATTTCCACCAGGGCTTCCATGATGGAAACGTCGGCGGCGAATTCACCGGTTTCCCAGATCACCTTGACGGACAGGTTGGACACGCCCAGCCCGGCCAGCAGGGACTTGGCCTTGCCGGGATCGTAGGCGTATTCGCCGGTTTCGACGGCGCCGGCCAGGGTCTGCGGGACCACACCCTTGGCGGAGGTGACGGTGCCACCCAGGATGCCTTCCACCACGGACTTGCTGTCGAACCCGTAGGACAGGGCCTCGCGGACCTTGGGGTCCGACATGGGGCTGTCCGCCGCCTTGCGGAAGTTGTAGAACAGCTGGTTGTAGCGGGTTCCGGTGACCGATTCGATCTCGATGCCGTCCACGGATTTCAGCTGGGCCACCGAGTCCGGGGTGATGGAGTCAATCACGTCCACCTCGCCGGAACGCAGGGCCACCACGCGGCTGGACTCCTCAGACATAAACCGGACGTTGACTTCGCTGACGCTGGGCTTCTCGCCCCAGTAGTTCTCGTTGACGACCAGCTTGTAGGTGCCGGTGCCGCGGTCCGCGGAGGCCACCTTGTACGGGCCGGTGCCCACGCCGTCCTGCAGCTCTTCGGGTTTGTTGGCGGCGGCCGGGGTGATCAGGATGTTGGACATCAGCGTGCTGAGCACCGGCAGCGGCGCCTTGGTGTCCAGGGTGAAGGTCAGCTCGTCCTTCTTCGTGACGGTGGGCCATTCCGGGAACTGCGGGGCCAGGAAGGAGCCGTTGACCTGGCTGTACATCTCCAGGGCCTTGGCCACATCCTCCACGGCCACGCTGGAGCCGTCCGAGTACTTGATGTCGTTGCGGAGCTTGACCGTCCACTGTGTGGGGCTGGTCAGTTCAAAGGACTCGGCCAGGACGTTCCGGGGCTTGAGGTCATCGCCGATTTCCGTCAGGGCCTGGCGGACGGCCCGCTGGACGGTGACGGCGGCGTCGAACTGGTTGAGCTTGTTGTCCAGGCTGACCAGGGAGCGGTTCAGGCCCAGGGTCAGGGTGGTGGAACCGGTGGCTCCGCCGCCCGGGGCGCTCGGCGCCACGCAGGCTGTGACGGCGGGTGCCAGCACTGCGCCTGCTCCGGCCAAGGCGCCCCACCGCAGCAGGGAACGCCGGGAGAGGGAACGCTGTGCCACTTCGCCGAGGAATCCGCTGCCGCCGGCAACGTTGTCGGATCGAGTCATCTTTGACCTCCAAGTAAGGGGCCGGCACCTGCCGGCCGAGGCGCTGCATCCTGGTGATACCTGCCCCGCTGGTGTTACTGCCATCACAATGCCACGATTGCGCAAAGCGCGCAATAGGGCTAGCGTGTTTTGTGCAGACCAGATAGTTCTCGGTATGCAGGATCCATAACGCCGATGCCAAAGGAGGCAGCAATGCTACGCATACTTGCCATTGCTGACGACCTTTCCGGCGCGGCCGAGACCGCCGCGGCGCTGCTGGGCGGCTCTTCCCACTTGACCGAATCCTGTGCGCAGAGTGCGCATTCCTTGCCTTTAAAGCAGGGAACGGACGACGGCGGCCCCCAGGTCCGCCTGCTTCCGCACGGTCCGGAAGACCTTGCGGCAGCCGTGGCCTGCCTGCCGTGGGCGGCCGCCACTTTGGTTCTGGACACGGACAACCGGGCGTTCCCGGCGGACGTTGCCGCGGACAGGCTCCGGTTGATCCTGGGGGCGCTGCCCTCCGGGGATGCCGCTCCCCTGGTCTTCCTGAAGCTCGATTCGCTGCTCCGCGGACCGGTGGCGCGGCAATTGGAAGTCCTGGCGGAGGGCGGCCCTGTCCTCCTGGCCCCCGCGCTGCCCGCAATGGGCCGCAGCACTGTCAACGGGATGGTGCACCATGGGGGTGTCCCGCTGCACCGGACCCCGCTCTGGGATGCCGAACCGACGGCAGCGCCCGAGTCTGTCGCCGCAACCCTGGCTCCCCTGGACACCACCCTGATCAGCCTGGCGGCCGTCCGCTCCGGAACCCCGGCCCTGACCGCCCTCCTGATGGCGGCGAGCGCCGGCCACCCGGCAGCCGTCATCGTCTGCGACGCGGAAACCACAGCGGACCTGGACCTCATTGCCCGGGCCGCCCGCGGCATCCCGGGCCTGCGGCTTGCCGGCGCATCCGCATTGGGCGCTGCCCTGGCCCGGACTGCAGGGTACGCACCCCGCCCAAGGGCCGCCGTCGTCCGCTTCCACAAAGCCCGGCAGGACGCCAAGGCGCCGTTGCTGGTGGTGGGCTCGGCGTCAGGACCGGCGCGGGAGCAGCTCCACGTTCTGGCAGCGGGCGGCGTCCCCGTCATCACGTTTGCCCCGCAGGATCTCCTGGCCGGAAACCCGTCAACCGCCGCGCTGGAAACTGCCCTCCGGGCGGGTCCGGCGGCGGTCACCGTGGCGGCGGCCAACGTGGATCCGGTGGCGTCGGCCCGGATCGCCGGCGGGCTGGCCCGGACAGTTGCACCGTTCGCCCGGGACAGGCCGTTGATGCTGACCGGCGGCGAAACTGCGCGGCACGTGCTGGCTGCACTCGGCGTCCAGCAACTCTTGGTGCTGGGCGAAATCGAAAACGGCGCCGTCCTGTGCCGTACCGCGGCCGGGATGCCCGTGGTCACCCGGCCCGGAAGTTTCGGCAGCCGGGACAGCCTCCGCACCATCCTGGCCGCACTCGCCGGCTCCCCTGAACCTTCCGCGGCGGAGGATCCCTCCCCCACCGCACTCCCCCTGCCGACGGCACCCCAGCCGTCCCTGCCCCCTGAAGGACACTTCATGAACAACACTGATTCTGCGGAACTGCCCTACGTGGCCGTCACCATGGGCGATGGCGCCGGGGTGGGACCCGAGGTGGTGGTGGCCGCCGTGCTGGATCCGCAGAGCAACGCCGAGTGCCGGCCCGTGGTGGTCGGGGACGCGCTGCGGCTGCGCCAGGCCGCCGAGGTGCTGGGCATTGAGGCGGACATCCAGGTGATCACGGACGTGGAGGACGCGGTGTTCACGCCGGGCCGGGTGAACGTGATCGACTTGGCGCTGCTGCCGGAAGACCTGCCGTGGGGGCAGCTCTCCCCGGTGGCCGGGCATGCGGCGTACGAGTACATCCGGGTGGCCAGCGAGCTGGCGATGGCCGGGAAGGTGCAGGCCATCTGCACGGCGCCGCTGAATAAGGAGGCGCTGCACGCGGCCGGCCACATTTTCCCGGGGCACACCGAGCTGTTGGCGCAGCTGACGGGCACGGTGGAGGTGTCCATGATGCTCTCCACACCCAAGATCAAGGTGATCCACGTGACCACGCACATCGGACTGATGGACGCCGTCCGGAAGATCAACCCGGACCTGGTGGAACGCACCATCCGGCGCGGGAGCGAGGCACTGATCCGGGCCGGGATCCCCCACCCGAAGATCGGCGTGTGCGCCATCAACCCGCACGCCGGCGAGAACGGCCTGTTCGGGCAGGGCGAGGAAGCCGAGAAAATCGAGCCGGGCGTGAAGGCTGCGCAGGCATCCGGCATCAACGCCGTGGGCCCGCTGCCCGCGGATACCCTGTTTTTCCTGGCCGGCCGCGGCGACTACGACCTGGTGGTGGCCATGTACCACGACCAGGGCCACGGCCCGGTGAAGGTGCTGGGCATCGAGGCGGGCGTGAACATCACGGTGGGCCTGCCGGTGATCCGCACGTCCGTGGACCACGGCACCGCGTTCGACATCGCCGGCAAGGCCATCGCGGATCCGCGGTCCATGGTTGAGGCGCTGCACCAGGCGGCGGAGATGGCAACCCGGCCCGCCGTGGCCGTGTAGCAACCATGTTTTCGGGACGCCGGAACTAGCATGGGTACTTATCCCACGGGAAGGAGGCCGGGAATGATGTCTGCGGATGCGCGGCGCGAGGAGATCTACCACCTCGCCGTGACCACCGGCCTGGCGTCCGTAGAGGAGCTGTCCGCGCGCTTCGAGGTGACGGCGTCCACCATCCGCCGCGACCTGGCACTGCTCAACGGGCAGGGCCGGCTGGCCCGCACCTACGGCGGTGCGATGGCGTTGGGCGCGCACCCGGAGGCGTCGCTGCGGCAACGCACGGGCGAGGCGTTTGAGCAGAAGCATGCGATCGCCCGCTGGGCGGCGGCCGTGATCCAGCCTGGGGAGAACATCCTGCTCGACGCCGGCTCCACCGTGGGTGCCCTGGCGCATGAACTGCGCGGCTTCGACCGGTTGTCCGTGACGACGCCGGGCATCAACACCATGCAGGAACTCGCCGAGTCCGACGGCATCGAGGTGGACTGCCTGGGCGGCCGGCTGCGCAGCCTCTCGCAGAGTTTTGTGGGCCCGCTGGCCGAGGCGGCGCTGGAGCGGATGAGTTTTGACCGGGTGTTCCTGGGCGCCGACGCCGTCACCGCCGAGGACGGCATCTGCGAAGCAGACCACGCCCAGACCCGGCTCAAGGAGCTCATGGCCCGGCGGGGACGTTCGGTTTACGTTTTGGCGGACTCCTCCAAGCTCGGGCTCCGGCCGTTCCACGCCTGGGCGCGCCTTGCTCTCCCGTGGACTTTGGTGACGGACGACGGCGCCGACCCCGCCCAGGTGCAGAAGTTCCGGGACGCCGGGGTACAGGTTGAGGTGGCTGCTGTCTAGCGGTTGGTGATCCTGTCGGTTCTTCCCAGCGCGGCCGTGGGGCCGTCAGGGTCTGTTCACCATCGGCTCTTCTTGATGGGTTGTGATTGCGTGTAGGCCTCGGGAAGCTTGGTCTTGGCCCCCGTGATGCGGAGCGGATCAGGCGATCCGCGGCGGATGCGCACTTGTCGGGCGCGGTAGACAACCACCGATTCCCAGATAAGGTACGCCGCGCCGAGAGCCATCAGCAGGGCACCGAACAGGGTTGCCCATTGCGCCGTCGCCGTCCCCACTGGATTAGTGATGGCGACGTACATGCAGAGGCCGAACATCGGCAGCAGAAACAGCAGCCCGGGCAGGTTCTGCCACCACCGGGTGCTTCCGTTCGGCGGACCTCCCAATTCCGTTTTGGTGTAGCTGTGAAGCATCCCCTCCGCGGTCAAATACAAAACCCACTTTTCACCGCGGGCAAGAGCGGCTTTATGCTCGGCATGCACCGCATCATCGTGTTCCTGGTGACTGCTGACCGACATGATTCCCCCAACTGTCATATGGCCTTTTCAACGCCCCAGTTTAGGGGTCGCGGCAGGACTCGCGGCTACTCAGCGATGTCCTCCGCCCACAGGTCCGGTTTGTCGGCCTGGAACGAGCGCATCATGTCCACGCAGCGCGGGTCATCCAGGACCACGACGTCAACGCCGCGCGAGCGCAGCAGGTCCAGCTCGCCGTCGAACGTGCGGGCCTCCCCCACCACCACGCGGGGGATCTTGAACTGGATGATGGTCCCCGTGCACATGGCACACGGGGCCAGGGTGGTGTAGAGCGTGGTGTCCCGGTAGCTCTTCTGCCGGCCGGCGGCGCGGAGCGCCGACATCTCCCCGTGCGCGATCGGGTCAGCGTTCTGGACCCGTTCGTTGTGCCCGCTGGCGAAGACCACGCCGCCGCGGGCGATGGCGGCACCGATGGGGATGCCGCCTTCGGCCAGGCTCTTCCGTGCGGCCTGGTACGCGGCTTCAAACGCGGGGAGGTCGGTGCTGTCCAGTTCCGGCGCGGCGGTTTCATGCTGTTGGTGGGTCATGGCGTCATTGTTGCACGGGCAGATCCCCAGCCTTCGACAGCGAGAAGACCCCCCAACCGCGCAACCCGAACGCGTGCCAGCCACTCATGAGGATGAAAGCTGGGCAAACCTTGAGCTAAATCCGGGCACTCAGTGGACGGGTGATCTATACGATTTCCACAAAACCTGAATGGGGGAACAGATGCCGGAACTCGGCCGCATTTACTGGACCAGGCGAGGTCTTCTTCTCACGTACGTGGTAGTCCTGGTCTGGCTCGCCGTCGCCGCGATATCAGCGCTCACGAGCAACGCACCGTCCAGTGCTGGAGCGGGAGAAGCCGCCGCCGGAATGTTGCGGAGCCTGCTCGACGACGTCATCGCTGCGGTTGCGCTCCCTGGCGTCATCGCCGTGGTGTTGGGGATTGGTGCAGCCGCCGTCGGACTCCGCGATGTCCGACGCCGTGACCCCGTACGGCGATTCACGCGGCAACAGCGCCGCGAAGGGATGATCCGTGCTGGCGGCCGGTGCGAACTGGAAGCGGCTCTTGGTCGCCGCTGCGGACGTCCCGCCGAACATGCCGACCATTTCTACCCTTGGTCCAAGGGAGGCTCCACCAGCCTGCAGAATTTCGTGGCGGCCTGTGCGAGGTGCAACCGCAGCAAGCGCGCCAGCATCCCGTCTCCGGGACAACAGCGACGGATGGAACGACGACGGCGGGGGTATGCACCAGCGTCGTCCTCGGTCAGTGTGGGCGAGCGCCAGCCACTCCCCTGACAGAGGGCAGGGCCGGAAAGGACCGTGCCGGTATCGTGGGCAGCAGCAGTTCCTCGCCACGGTCCTTTCGAAGCGCACCAACGTCGGACCTGGCGCGGGCACAACACAAGTTGGGGGAGATCGTAATGGAAGCCGCCGCAATAACTACATGGACGTTCGTCGAAGAATGTCCCATTCCGAATGACGTCATGGAACTCATGGTGGCTGGGGAACAACCTGTCGCGGCGTACAGGACTTTTCGGGACAGCGCTATTTTCACCACTAAGCGGATGATTGTCAGGGACGCCCAGGGCATTACAGGCAAGAAAGTGGAGATCTACTCACTCCCCTACTCCGCCATCAACATGTGGTCGTCCGAGAATGCCGGGAAATTCGATTTAGATGCTGAACTGGAGCTTTGGACCCGCGCTGGCCACATCAAAATCAAGGTCGGCAAGAAGGCTGATATCCGGCGGCTCGACATGTTGATCGCCCACTCTGTTCTGGGGACGCAGCACTGATGCGTTGAGTCTGGCTAGGGCTGGGCGACCTGCCGACGTGCTCTGGCTGCGGTTCAGCGGGTAACGCTTCTGAATGGCTGATGTCACATTTCCCGCATCCGAAGCCTGTCGGCAGGCGATTCGAACTGCCGGGTTATGCTCTCTGGCGATAGGAACGGCTGTTGACTTGTGAATACGGGAGCGTAATTCCATGGATCTATTGAGTGGCTTGAGCCAGGACCAACTCCGAATATCCGCGTGGGTCATGGCCGCTGCATTACTGATCGTCGGTGGCCTCTGCAACTGGCGCAAGATCCATTGGACGGCGCTGGGCTCCATCTTCGTCTTCGCTGCGGTCAACGCGGGTGCCGGAATCTATGTGCTGAACCACCTGACGGATGCCCGCTGGGCGCCGGAAGGCACAGAATCCCTGACCGCCCCGTCGTTCGCCGGCACTCCCCTGGTGGGGCAGTACCTTGGCCCGTTGGATTCTGCCCTGGCCTCAGTGATGAGCGGGGTTAACGACTTCCAGACGTTCCAGCACGCCCTTCCCGTCGCATTGGGTTTCCTCGGCACGTCCAGCCTGGCCCTGTTGTGGTCGTTCCCCATGATGATCGTCACCCTGGTCATCAGCTTCTTTGTGGGCAGGCGCGAACGGTCCAGGTTCCGGAAGTACCGCTCCACCGTTGACCGGCTCAGCGTGGAACTCGAACAGGTCAAACTGCAGCTTGCTGAGCTGGCACCGGCCGAACCAGTGCTGCCGGCGCAGGCGGCAGTCGTTGACGTGCGGATGCACGAGCGGCCATTCCCCGCATAGGCCGCGAACGCCCAAGAAAGGTGCTGACTTCCGGACGCCAAATGCGCAACCGTTGTGAACCATAGGGCCCAGCGATACCATTTTGGCGGGGAGAGGCCGCGTCTCGATGACGAGCGTTAGGGGCCTGACATGACTGACTTTTTCACGATGCATCCCGGCGAAACCGCGGCTCCGCTGCCGCCGGGTCCGGTGCTCTGCTCAGGGACCGCGGGCATGCGCCGGATCCACCGTTTCTTCCTGTGGGCGTATGGCGAAGCGCCGGGACTGGTGCGGTCCGCGGCCGCAGGCGATATTTCCCGCGCCGCCTACGTGGGCGAGGCTTTGGGCAACTTCGACATGGTGCTCCACACGCATCACGAGGGCGAGGACCTGTTGATGTACCCACAGCTGTCCGAACGCGCGCCCGGCTGCGCCTTGCACATCGGGCAGATGCTCGCCCAGCACCGGCAGGTGACGGAACGGCTGGAAACTATCGAGCCCCTTCGCCTGCGCTGGATGGAGACCGCTGACATAGCAACCCGCGAAGAACTCGCGGAGCTTTACGCCGACCTGTCCGCTGTCCTGAACGTGCACCTGCGCCGAGAGGTGACAGAAGTGATGCCGGTGGTGGACAGATTAATGACCGAAAAGGAACTGAAAGCGGCCGCAGAGCACGGCATCCAGCAGTTCGACAAGAAGTTCCTGGTGGGATACCTCGGAATGGTGCTTGCGACGAACCCGCCTGCGGACCGCGTGGAAATGTTCAAGGATATCCCCGCACCGATCCGCCTGGCCTACCGGCTGGTCGGACGCCGGATGTACCGGCGGCAGTACTCTGCGCTGTTCCCCGGCCGCGAGGTTCCGGCAACGTTGTGAGCGCCAGAGTTAACAATTTTTGTCATGCAGTTAACCAGTGATTCATACGATCCTGGGAACTTGGCCAACCGGCCTCCGTAGGTTCGGGGCATGGACAAAATTTCGCGCAGATCCCTCCTCACTGCCGGCCTGGGCGCGGGCCTCATTGCCGCGGCGCCCAGTGCAGCCGTCGCGGTTTCGACGGCGGACGACGCCGGCCTCCACACCTACCCCTTCGCCCTTGGCATTGCCTCCGGCGAGCCGTGGCCGGACGGCTTTGTGCTGTGGACGCGCCTCGCGGTGAACCCACTGGCCGAGGACGGCCTCGGCGGCATGCCTTCACGCAACGTCGCCGTGCAGTGGGAAGTGGCAGAGGACGCCGGGATGCGGAAGGTGGTGGCCCGCGGCGTCGAACGGGCGCGGATCGAGACAGCACATTCGGTGCATGTGGAGCTCCGGGGCCTTCGCCCGGGCCGCGAGTACTTCTACCGGTTCCGCGCCGGCAAGCACGTCAGCCCGGTGGGGCGGACCCTGACCAGCCCGGCGCCGCACGAGACTCCCGCCGCGCTGGCCATGGCGTTCGCCAGCTGTGCGCAGTACGAGCACGGTTACTTCACCGCGTACAAGCGGCTGGCTGAGGACCACCCGGACCTGGTGCTGCACCTCGGTGACTACCTCTACGAATACAAGAAGGGCAGCTACGTGATCGGCGGCGGCAATCCTCGGGATCACGCGGGCCCGGAGACGGTCACGCTGCAGACCTACCGCCAGCGGCACGCCCAGTACAAGTCCGACGCCGACCTGCAGGAAGCGCACGCGATCGCACCGTGGGCAGTGGTGTGGGATGACCATGAGGTGGACAACAACTGGGCGGACGATGTCCCCGAGAACAGCGACGCCGGCCAGCTGAACGACACCCTGGAGCACTTCCGGCAGCGCCGCAGCGCCGCGTTCCAGGCCTACTACGAGAACATGCCGTTGCGCCCGTCCTCCCTTCCGGCTGGACCGGACATGAAGATTTACCGCAGGCTCCAGTGGGGCCAGCTTGCCAATTTCCACATGATGGACACGCGCCAGTACCGCGACGACCAGCTCGCCGGCGACGGCTGGCAGAAGAATGTGGCCGAACGGCTGGCGGAGGACCGCACCATCACCGGCGCGGAGCAGGAACAGTGGCTGCTGGACGGTTTCAAGGGCTCCACCCAGCGCTGGGACATCCTGGGCCAGCAGGTCTTCTTCGCCGAGCGGGACCGCGCTGCAGCCCTGGACGTTGACGATGTCTCCATGGACGGCTGGGACGGGTACACCGCCTCCCGCCGTCGCATCACCCAGGGCTGGGTGGATGCGAACGTCCGCAATGCCGTGGTGCTCACTGGCGACGTGCACCGCAACTGGGCCAACGAGGTCAAGGTGGACTACAAGGACCCGGCCTCTCCTGTGGTGGGTACCGAACTGGTGTGCACCTCCATCACCTCCACCGGCAACGGCACCGGCTCCACTGCCGATCCGACGATGGCCTGGAACCAGCACCTGAAGTTCTACAACGACAACCGCGGCTACGTGAACACCAAGATCACCAGGGACGCCATGACCGCGGACTTCCGGACGCTGGACCAGGTCACGACGCCGGGCGCCCCGGTATCCACGAAGGCCTCCTTCGTGATCCAGGACGGGGTGCCGGGCCTCGTCGCCCAGTAAGCCCAACTGAAAGGGGCGGGCACTGCCAATCGGCAGTGCCCGCCCAGCCAAGTAACGCCTAGCGAGCACCTGCCAGGACGGCCGGACCAGCGTCCGTGTAATGCTGGGGTTCAGTCCGGCGTGCCACCCGTCGGGCAATCGCGGCGCAGACGATCAGCTGCATCGCGTGATACATAATCACCGGCAGGATCACCACCCCGCCCAGCGGACCGGTAAAGAGGATCGCGGACAAGGGCAGTCCGGTGGCCAGGCTCTTCTCCGAACCGCAAAACATGATGGCGGTGGCATCCGCAGGCACGAACCCCAGTTTTTTGGCCACCAGGGACGTGATCCAGAGGCTCAGCGCCAGCATCGCCGCGCAGATACCGGCTGTTACAGCCAGCTGCGCCGCGGGGATGCGGTGCCACACACCGTCGGCCACAGCGGCGCCGAACGCGACGTACACCACCAGCAGGATGGCTGCCCGGTCCACAACCTTGAACGCCGGGGCCCAGCGCTGCGTCCATTTCAGGGTCAGTTTGTGGAGCAGCTGGCCCAGCACAAAGGGGGCAACAATCTGCACGGCAATCTTGGTGATCGATGACAGGTTCATACCGCTGTAGGACCCCAGGGCCAGCGCCACAAGCAACGGCGTGGCCAGCACGCCGAGGAGGTTCGAAATGGAGGCCGCGCAGACAGCGGCAGCGGTGTTGCCCCGGGCAATGCCGGTGAACGTGGTGGCCGTCTGCACCGCCGTGGGAAGCATGGTCAGGAACAACAGTCCCGCCACCAGCTCATGGTTCAGGTACCAGGACGAGCCTGCCGCCACACCGAACCCAAGAATGGGGAACATAACAAAGGAGAACCCCACGATGACCAGGTGGAGCCGCCAGGCCTTGAGGCCCTTCAGGGCTGCGGATGAGGGCAGGCGCAGGCCACTGATGAAGAACTGAACAGCCACCGCCACGCCACCGGCGCCGGACAGCGCAGGGACCAGCTCTTTGTCCGGCGGGAGGAGGGCCGCCCCGGCCAGGGTTGCCAGGAGCAGCAGCACAAAAGGATCCAGCCAGCCGCGCCAGCGCCGGGCCTTGCGGGTGGCTGTCGATGTCGTTCCCATTTCCCACCATTCTTCGTTGGATACAGCAAAGAATACTGTAGACAATCTACAGAAGGAACCTCCCATGTAAACCCTGTGTAAACTCGCGGAAGCTATGGCTCTGCGGCGACTGTAGACAGTAGTCTGGGGGCATGATCGTCCAGGAAAGCCTCGTTTCGCTCGCCACCACCGAGATCCGGAAGTTGATAGTGAGCGGTGAACTGGCGCCCGGGGACAAGCTGAACGAGCCTCCGCTGGCGGAACGCCTGGGAATTTCCCGACCCCCGCTGCGGGAAGCCCTCCGGACGCTGGAAAGCGAAGGCCTCTTGGAACAATCACCCCGGCGCGGCTACCGCGTGGTCTCCATGACGGAGACGGATATCAACGAGATCTACTCCTTGCGGCGGGCATTGGAAATGTTTGCCCTGGACTACCTCCTGGCGAGGAAGGACCCCGCCACCTACGCACCCCTGGATCCGATCATGAAGGCCATGCGCGCCGCCGCCAAACGCGGCGACCGGGCCGCCGTGGTCCAGGCCAACATTGACTTCCATACGGCGCTGGTTGACGCCGCCGGCCACCGCAGGCTCAGCGACACCTACCGGTCGCTGATGCTGCAGATGCAGCTCTGCATGGCAGCCAACGTGCTGAACGAGGCCCGGACCAAAGGCGATCTCACCAAGGGCGTGGACCGGCATACCGAGCTGCTGGCCTGCCTGCGCTCCGGAGACCCGGAGCGGATCCGCCGCGAATTCGAGGAACACGGTGAGCGGGACTACCTTGAAGGCGAGACCGCCCTGGAACAGCAGGCGGCTGGGGCATGAGCCACTCACTGCTGGCCGGCCTGAACGCCGGATACCAGGACGCCACCGCCATCGCGGACGCTGTGCGAACGGGCGCGGTGACCGCCGGCGAGGTTGTGGCCGCAACCCACCGGCGCGCGTCCCACCCCGAAGGCCAGGCGCTCAATGCCTTCGTGACGGCGGACTGGGAGGGCGCGGCGCAGGCTGCGGCCACCCTCGACGCCCGCCGAGCCGCCGGTGAAACGCTCGGCCCGCTGGCCGGGGTGCCCTTCAGTGTGAAGGACGTGATCGCCGTCGCCGGCCTGCCGGTCACGGCGGCCAGCCGGGCGTTCGCCCATACCGTGGCCACAACCACAGCACCGGCCGTTCAGCGGCTCCTGGATGCAGACGCCATCCTGGTGGGCAAAACCAACTGCCCCGAATTCGCGTTTGGCATGACCTGCGACAGCCCGCTGCTGGGCAGGACCCTGAATCCGCGCTATCCAGCAGCCACCCCGGGAGGCTCCAGCGGCGGCGAAGCGTCTTCGGTGGCCGCGGGGATCTCAGCCCTGGGGGTCGGCACGGATTTCGGCGGATCCTTGCGCTGGCCCGCCCAGTGCGTGGGTATCGCTTCGCTGCGGCCCGGACTGGGGACAGTACCCGGTGAAGGGCAGGTCCCGGGACTTGACGGGAACTTCGGTTCCGACGGCGTGGTCCCCGCCGTGAGCCCGGG
Organism: Arthrobacter sp. Leaf141; assembly: GCF_001424565.1. Taxonomy (GTDB): domain Bacteria; phylum Actinomycetota; class Actinomycetes; order Actinomycetales; family Micrococcaceae; genus Arthrobacter. The sequence continues at coordinate 63,252 of NZ_LMOL01000024.1, read as the reverse complement.
TATGCAGGGCTCATTCCAGACCATCGGCCCGCTCGCGCGGTCGGTGCGTGACCTGCGGGCGGCGTACCTGGTGATGTCCGGGGCGGAAGCCGACGCCGGCTCCCACTTGGGCGCTCCCCTCCGGATTGCCTGGAGCGACGGCAGCACGTTTGGTCCAGTCCGCCGCGAGGTCACCGCACTCATGGAAAAGCTCGCAGCCGCAGTTGCCGCGGCGGGCCACACGGTGACCCGCCAGCCGGATCTGTTTGCGAAGTGCCTGCCCGCCTACAACCGCCTGCGCGCGGTGGACCCCATGCTGGATCACGTAGCCGCCATCGCCGGCAAGGAGGCCGGCATCTCAGCGGCCAACCTGAAAACCATCCGGGATTCGCTGGCGGCGTCCCCTGGCGAGCTGGACCTGGCCCGCACGGCGGCCGACGCTGCGCGCTCCAGCGCCCTGGACCAGATCGGTGCGGTGGATGTTGCCCTGCTTCCCGTCGCCGGCGGTCCTGCCGCCGATCCGGAAGGCGCCCTGGATGTGGACGGCACCAGCCTGCAGGGCTGGGAGGTCATGGGTCCCTGCCGGGCCGTGACGTTGACCGGATGCCCGGTGGTGTCCTTGCCGGTGGGACTGTCCGCGGACGGACTCCCCCTGTCGGTCCAGGTGGTGGCAGGTCCCGGCGGGGAACTGAAGGCACTCGCGTTTGCTGAGGTCCTCGAAGGGCTGGCCGCAAGCCTCACCTAAGGGGCCGCGCTGCTGGGCGTCTCCGACTGGCAATGAAAACTGTCTACAGAATTCATAATTAACATTTCCGAAACGAAGCAGGTAATCCCCGGACACACGCAGCCCATAGCGTCAGTCCTGTCAGCAAACATCACTGGCACGGATCACTGAAAGTGGGAAGCACCGCATGTTTTCACGCACACGCAAAGCCGCCGTCATAACCGCCCTGGCCGCCTTCACCCTCGCCGCCAGCGGCTGCGCAGCCAGCAGCAATGCTTCCTCGGATACTCCGGCGAAGGAAAAGTTCACCATCGCCACCAGCGGCACGTTCCGTCCCATCACCTTCTCGGAGGCCGGCAAGCTCACCGGTTTCGACATCGAGGTGGGCACGCTGATCGCGGAGAGGCTGGGCATGGAACCGGAGTTCGTTGAAGGCCAACTGACCGGCCTGCTGCCGGGCCTCAACAGTGGAAAGTTCGACGCCGTGATGTCAGGGCTGACCATGACGGAACCCCGTAAGCAGTCCATCACTTTCTCCACCCCCTACCTGGCAGACGGTGCGGTTGCGGTGGTGAAGAAGGACAACAACTCCGTGGAGCAGCTCAGTAAGCTGGACGGCCTGGTGGTGGGCGCCATCGGTGGCTCCGGCACGGAAACGGACGTCAAGGGCATCGGCGGGTTCACCGAACTCAAGGCCTACCCCGGCGCTCCGGAAGGGTTTGCCGATGTTGCAGCGGGCAGGATCGCGGTGTTCGCCACGGGCCGGATCGCTGCAGAGAACTTCATGAAGAACTCGCCGCTGGCCTCGGACCTGAAGATCGTGGGAGATGTGTACGGCACCAAGCCCGCCGGCGTCGGCCTCCCCAAGGACGATACCGAGATGAAGCCCAAGGTGGACAAGATCATCGAAGAGCTCAAGGCTGACGGCACCCTGGAGAAACTGAACCAGAAGTGGTTCGGCTTCACGGTCGAGATCCCCGCCGCCTGATTCCCTATGGACACCTACGAGCCCGGCTCTGTTGCAGCCGAATATTTCCCGATCTTCCTGGCCGGTGCCATGACCACCCTGGGAATTGTGGCCGCAGCCATCGTCTGTGCCACCGTCCTGGGCTACATCATCGCCACGCTGCGGCTCTCCAGGATCCGCGCCCTGCGGATCTTCGCCGCCGCGTATGTCTGGTTCTTCCGCGGCCTGCCGCTCATGCTGTCCCTGTTCTTCTTCTATTACACGAAGCCGTTCGGGCTGACCATGGACGCATTTACCGCAGGGCTGATCGCGATGAGCCTCAACTCGGCGTCGTTCTTTTCCGAAATCATCAGGGCCGGGCTCAAATCGGTGAACTCAGGGCACCTCGAAGCGGCGGACTCGGTAGGTATGAATCCGGTGCAGAAGTTTGTGCGGGTGACAGCGCCGGAGGGCATCCGCCTCATGACTCCGCCGTACATCAACAACTGCATCATCATGCTCAAGGAGTCGGCGCAGATCTCGGTGATCACCGTCCCGGACCTGATGCTGCAGGGGCAGAAGGCTTACAACTCCACGTACAACGTGATGGAAACCCTGGGGGTGGTAGCGGCCATGTACCTGGTCATGACCAGCCTGCTCATGGTGGTCCAGATCATTATCGAAAAGAAGATGGGCCGCAAAATGGGCACCACAAAACAACTCCGCGAAGCTGTTGGGAGCATGGCATGATCGGCATCACCGGACTCACCAAGAGCTACAACTCCCGCGAAGTACTCAAGGATGTGGACCTGCGCATCCTTCCGGGCGAGGTGGTGGCCATCATCGGCCCCAGCGGTGCCGGGAAGAGCACGCTGTTGCGCTGCATCAACATGCTGGAAGTGCCGGATTCCGGGCGGATCCACGTGGACGGCCGGCAGGTTTTCTACACCCCCAACGCCCGGGGCAAGCTCGGCGTGGTGGACCAGTTCCGGCTGACCTGGCTGCGCCGGGAGATCGCCATGGTGTTCCAGCAGTTCAATCTCTGGCCGCACCGGACCGTGCTGGACAACCTGCTGGAAGGCCCGGTGATCGCCAAACGGCAAAAACGTGCCGACGCCGTTCCGCGGGCGCTCGAAAAGCTCCGCTCGGTGGGCCTGGAGGACAAAGCGGACGCCTACCCGGCAGACCTGTCCGGCGGCCAGCAGCAGCGGGTGGCCATCTGCCGGGCGCTGATGATGGATCCCAAGGCCATCCTGTTTGACGAGCCCACATCCGCCCTGGATCCGGAACTGGTGAACGAGGTCCTGGACATCATGGCGAAGCTGGCGAAGACCGGCATGACCATGGTGATCGTGACGCACGAGATGAAGTTTGCCCGCGAGGTGGCGGACCGGGTGATCTTTATGGAGCACGGCGGCATTGTGGCGGAGGGCCCTCCGGATGAAGTGTTCCAGCACCCGCGGCTGCGTGTGTACGCATCCCACCTGAGCCACTGAATGCCGCGGTTTCCGTTCACTCACTCCGGCGCCGGTGCAGACGCACGCCCGTCCCTGTCCTGCGCGCTGCTGCCGGGAGTCCGCATCCCCGGGCAGCTGATCGGCATCGGCGAAAACTACTGGCCTGACCATGGTGCCGGTCAGCCGGCGCTCCCGGTGCCCGCCGGAGGCACAGCCCCGGACCGGCGGGCAGCGGGGCGCATCCCCCTGGTGTTTGGCAAATTCGCCGGCAGCCTGGCTGCTGACGGCGAGCCAATCATCCTCAACCCGGCACGTGCCGGAACGGTGGTGTGCGAAGGCGAGCTCGCCGTCGTGATGGGACGTGTCCTCAAGGACGCCGCCACTCCGGAAGAGGCACTCGCCGCCGTTGCAGGGGTGACGGTGGCCAACGACGTGTCGGCGCGGGACCTGCAGGCGGCGGACGTCCAGTCCACACGCGGCAAAAGCATGGACACGTTCTGCCCGCTGGGGCCGGAGCTGGTGACCCTTGATGAGGTCCCGGACCTTCAGGCTCTCCGCATCGTCACCACAATCAACGGCTCCATGGTCCAGGATTCCGCCACGTCCCGCATGGTGTTCACCGTGGCGGAACTGCTGATGTTTTGCTCCCGGTTCATGACCCTCTACCCCGGCGACGTGATCCTCACGGGCACGCCCTGGGCCGCTGACGAATCCGGCCTCGAACTGCGCCCGGGAGTTACAGTTTCGGTGGACATTGAAGGGGTGGGGACCCTGACCAACCCGGTGGCTGCGGTGGACTCCCCCGCCGGGCACGTGCTGGCGCCGGCTTGATCGTCAGCAGTTACGCAGCGGCTCCCGCCCTGGACGGCTGGGATCCGGAGCAGGAGGCGGCGTTCCTGGCCGCAGCGGCATCGCTGCCGCACGTCTCAGGGCTGGAGATTCCGCTATATGCCACGGGAGAGCTGCACAAGTACGACGGCGACTGGTTCCTGAAGCAGTTACGGTACCTTCCCGACCATCTCACCTACGTGGTGACCACCATTCCGGACACCATGGACCGGCTGGCCCGTTCCTCTGACTTCGGACTCGCCTCCACAACAGAGGCGGGACGACAGGCGGCCATCGGACGCGCGGCGGTCGCGGCGGAAGCCGTCCGCACCTTGAACGATGCGCTGGACCGCCGTGCGGTCCGCGCCGTACACCTGTTCAGCGCTCCACGCCTGGGCGCCGGTGTTCCGGGCGCTTCCCCGGGCGTGAAGGAGCTGACCGAATCATTGCGGCAGGCTGCAGGGTTCCGTTGGGATGGTGCCCGGATCGTCCTGGAACATTGCGATGCGGCCGGCCCGTCCCACGCGCCTGTGAAGGGGTTCCTGCGTTTTGAGCAGGAGGTTGAGGCTGTCCTTGCCGCCGGCACCGGTGCGGGGATTGCTGTGAACTGGGCACGCTCAACGATTGAGGACCGGGACCCGGGTGCGCCTGTCCGGCACGTGGAACTTGCCTCAGCTGAAGGCATCCTGGCTGGCGTGGTCCTGTCCGGGTGTTCCTCGCAGGCGACAGATTTTGGAGCGGCGTGGGATGACTCGCACCTGCCGCCGGCTCCGGTGGAGCCTGCATCGGTGCTGACGCCCCAGCGCATCCGCACCTTGGCCGCGGCGGTAGACGCCGGCCTGAACGTCACGGGGCCGGAACCATACCGGGGGCTGAAGATCTCCGCACCGCAGGGATCCTCCATGTCGGAGCGTGTGGCGCTCCTGGAAGAGTCGATCGACGCAGTCCGGAGGGCTGGTTTCTGTCGCTGACTTAGCCGGCAGTGGGCGGGATGTTGCGGTTTATACGGAACAGGTTGTCCGGGTCGAAGCGGTTCTTCAGGGCCTTCCGCGCGAAGGCACTCAGTTGCCCGTCGTCCGCCGAGTCCTGCCAGAACCCGTAGACGTTCAGCCAGTACTTCGACGACCCGACTCTGACCGGGGTGGGCGTGGACGCGGAGTACGTGGCGTCGCACCGGGCCGGCCGGTTTTCCTAGCGTTTACGGGCTTGGTAAGGGCTCGAGCCGCCGGCGGAGCAGGCAGAACTCGTTGCCTTCGGGGTCGGCGAGGACGTGCCATTGCTCGTCTCCGGACTGCCCTACGTCGGCCGGCCGGGCGCCGAGGGCCAGCAGGCGTTCCAGCTCGGCGGCCTGGTCCCGGTCGATGGGGTTGACGTCGATGTGCAGCGGCAGCCGCCCGGTCCGCGGGTTGGTGCTGGGGCTCAGGATGATGGTGGGCTGCAGGCCGCCGAACCCGACCTCGGGCGGGCCGATCTCGATGGAACCGTCCTCCCGGTCGAGTTCCACATAGCCAAGGACCCCGCACCAGAACTTCGAGAGCAGTTCCGGGTCGGCACAGTTGAGGACCAGTTCGCTGATGCGGGAGACCATGCTGCCAAGTGTACTGACGACGACGGATGGCTGGCTGTGTTGGTTGACTGCCGGCAGCTTCCAGTCCAGTGTGTGGCTGCCGCATCAGGCGAGGTCGACCAGCGGTACCTCGACGGCGGTTCCGATGCCGACGCCGACGAACGTGCGCCGCCTGCCGAGGATGTGGGTGGCGGTTGTTACGTCCACGGCCATGAATACCGCAACGGACGCCGCCGGCGAGTAGGACACTGTTTTTGACGACGGCCTGAGGTTTTCGGACCCGGCGAAGTACTCGCGTGCCCTGCGCCGCGCCCACGAACTGGTCATCTCCGGCGTCCCGCGCCCGGATATCCAGAGCGACCTGGCGGATTCGTGGCGCCGTTCCATGGCCCTGGGCATCAGCCCGGACCAGCACAGCCCGCGGCACCTGCACGAGGTCTCTGACGTCCTAGAGCTGCGGCGGGAGCACCGCCTCCAACAGGTCATGCCGGCCCTCCACGACCTGCTGGCCGACGATTCCAGTTCCGGCCGGCACCTGCTGGTGCTGACCGACGCCCGCGGCGAGATCCTGTGGCGGGTAGGCAGCCCGGAGGAGCTGCGGCGCGCGGACCGGCTGGAGTTCTCCGAAGGCGCCGACTGGTCCGAGGCAGGCATCGGCACCAACGCCATCAGCGAGGCGCTGGTCACAGGCCGGCCGGTGCAGCTGTTCTCCGCCGAGCACCTGGTCCGCACCCACCATGAGTGGGCCTGCACGGCGGCGCCCATCACGGACTCGGCCACGGGTGAGCTGCTGGGCGTGCTCGACGTCTCCGGACCGCTGGACACCATCAGCGCGGTCACGCTGCGGATGGTGCGCTGCGCGGTCCGGGTGGCGGAGGCGCCGTTGGGAGCGCCCGACGGCGGGACGCCCTTGGGTGGATTGTCTCCCGGTCGGGCGTCCCGGCAGGCCGTCCGCCGGCCGGTCGCGACCGTCGAGTCCTTGGAGCTGCTCGGGGACAAGCCTGCCGCAGTGCTTGCTGACGGCAGCCGGGTGCCACTGACACTGCGCCGGGCGGAAATCCTGGCTCTGCTAGATTCGCGCAGCCAGGGATGGTCCGCCGAGGAACTGGCCTACGAGCTGTATGGCGATGCGGGCACTCCGCAGGCCATCTGGACGGAGATGTTCCGGTCGGTCCATGCTGGGCGATACACGGTGGAGTCGAACACTTACTGGTTCACGGCGGGCCTTGTTGGCCGGTCTGGTTCGGGGCGGGTGCTGTGGCTGCTGCATGAAGGGCACGTGGCTGACACGCTGGGGGCGTATCGGGCTTCGCTGCTCAGCCGCTCGGGGACCCTGGCCGTGCAGCTCCTCCGGGACCAGCTGGATCTCGCTGTCGGATCGACTGTGCGGTCCAGCTACGAGGCCGGGCTCCTCTTCGAGTGGCTGTCCACGGACACGGGCGCCGCGGACTTTGAGGCAGTCGAGGCACTGGACCGGCTGGTGGGTCGCGGCGATGCGCGGTATCGGTATCTGTCGTTCCGGGCTTCGTCCACTCTCGGCAACATGGGTTCAAATCCCACCGTCACCGCCACGTAGAGAGGCCCTGCTTTCCTTTGTTCATAAGGGAAGCAGGGCCTTTCTCATTGCTCAAATGAGTGGATTGCCCACATCTTGCCCAGACTCGCAATAGAGACAGCGTGATCCAGCGCGTCCGAAACGGCGTCCAGGTCCCCGTCGAACAGGTCCGCGTAAACGTCTAGCGTCATGGCAGCGGAACTGTGGCCCAGCATCTTCTGCACTGCTTTGACGTTTGCGCCGGCAGACACGGCGAAGCTGGCCGCCGAATGCCTCAGGTCGTGCGGGGTGATGCGCGGGACGCCAGCGCGCTTCACAGCACCGGCAAACCAGCTCATATTGTCCTCGTGCACCCTCGCCAGCCGCAGGTGATGCCCGTTCTCTCCAGGAAATACGAGATCGTCCCGGTCTTTACCCTCGCACTGCCGCGCCAGCTGTTCTCCGAGGAACCGTGGGAAGGGCACCGTCCGCTTCTTGTGATTCTTAGGAGTGCCGAACCAACTTGTACGGCGTTTTCTTCGATCAGGAACCGCCGCCGCAGCATGTCCAGATGCTTCACCCGCAGGCCCGTCACCTCGCCCCACCGGAGACCGCAGTAGGCCAACACCAACACGAGTGCTGGGTACTTACTCGCAGCTGCCAAGGCATGCACTTGCTCATGGCTCAGGTACACGTGGGGTTTCTTCACTTTGCTCGGCAGGCTGACGCCGCGAGCGGGGTTGCTCATGGTTCGACGATCACTCACGGCGTCGTCAAGGATCGCGGTAAGCACGCCGTAGGAGCGAATAACCAGCGTGGCCTCCGTAGGCTTACGCTCTGGTGTCGCCGCAGGATCGCCCTGGGACAATTCGGAGACCCATTGCTGCACCGCAGTTTTACGCACGTCTGCCACGGAGACATGGCCCCACGCTGGCAGCACGTGGTTCCGCCAGGCTGATTCAACGGGTCGGTAAGCGGACGGTTTCAGGTGGGTTTGCCGCCCCAGCCATTCCGCTCCTAGCGGCCCAAATTGTGACTCTAGCGGCGGTAGCATCTACAAACTCACCGCGAGCCTTGGAAACCTCCACAGAGGCCAGGAAGAGCTCAGCGCCGCGCTTGGTCTTGAAGCCTCGCTTGTCCGTTTGAGTTCGGTCAGGTTTCCGATAACGGACCCGGTAACGAGGACCAGCCTTCGTTTGATACCTCTCAACTGTCGCCACGGCTGTCCCCGGTTTTGGTGTTCCACCACTGGTCGAACTCCCCTATCGGCACCGCTCCCCGGCCAATGCTCATGGTGAGGCTGCGGACTTCAAGCCACGCCGGCAAAGACGCGGCCTGGAACCGCCGGGTGTCGTCGTCGTCCAGAGGTCTCTCACCGATCGCCCACTGCCACAACTCGTCGTTGCGGACTTCGCCGTTGCCAAACTCTGAGGATGCGTCCCCCTGATTACCGTGTGGAAGCAAGAGGGCTAACGGTGAAGCTCTGAGCACCAAAGCCAGCGCCATGAGATCGTCCACGTCCGCACGTCGCTCCCCCGCCTCGATACGACGCAGCCCCAAGGGCGGAATGGGTGGGGTCCTTCCAGGGCTATGAGGAGTCCACAGCCACAGGAATGCTCCGCAGTGGCAGCCATCCGGTGGCCGTGCTCAAGACGCTCCAGGCCCGTAGGGACGGGCGATGAAACAGGAAGCTGACCGACGGCAGGACCTCGGCCTGTCCTTGCTGCCCTTGGAGCCGGAGCCACACCGATGCGAAAACGGGTGGCTGCCTGACGTCGACGGGTGTGCCATGCCATGTCTCAAGTGCAAGAGCCACCTGCACCTTGTCCGGTCCAGGGACGGGCGGGCGTCCTGGTGGATCGATCGATGAGCTCTTCGGCTGTGGCCTGTGTTGGCACAAGTGAATCACCTGCTTTTGACTCAGTTGTGCCACGTCCAAGCACGGCTCGTTCGGGGCGCGGGCCGCCCCATCCCCGTCGGACAACATACCAATTGGCGAAAACGCCGAAGCAACCAAAAACGGAAAGGTTTAGAACATGAGCAAGGAAACGACCGCACGGCTCGAAGCTATCGCGGTAACACGGGCGCTTTCATTGGGCGCTGGCTAGGACGCCCGTGTCATGCTGACCGAGACGGAGGACCCGACAGAGCTTGCACATGCGGCGTGCAGCCTCGCCGCGTCGCTGCTGCACACGCTCGTGCCCGGTAAGGGCAGGTAATCCTAGACCGTCTCACCCAGGCGGCAGTGGTAGAAGGCTAGGCAGTTCCTGGTTGTTTCGCCATCCAGTCCGTCCAGACCTTCGCCAGGGCGTCGTCGTGGGGTAGTCGCAGTAGGTGGGACAGGTCGGCACGGATGATGGCCAGGTCGTCCAGTGCCGGCCCGTCGGCCTTGGCATGGAGATTCAGGTCGGTGTCGACGCACCAGTACTTGCGGTCGAAGGCGAGGTGGTGATTCGCGCAAAGGGGCAAGCCATTGCGCGCATCATCGCTGCCGCCGTCCTTTTTTGGCACTAGGTGGGCGGCCTGGACGAGGCCTGTCACTGCCAGGCCGCAGACCGCGCATTCGCTTCCGTATCGCTTGTAGACATCGAACGCGAACCGGACCTGGTTGGGACGGTTCTTGCGCAAGCTGTAGGTTTCAGGTGTTTCGTCGTCGGTGAGTTGGAAGGCGGCCTCCAATTCTTCTTTCGTCGGCGGCGGGGGCAGTTCTCCATCAGTGAAGGTTATTAGCAGAACCTTCTGGGTGTCGTCCATGTCCTCGATGTAGCCCCGGTGGACCGTGCGGGTGCTCTGGGGTGATCCGGTGGTGATGAAAAATACTGGAAGGCCGAGAGCGAAGGCGGCTTTGGCCGCGTTGACTTCGGATTCGTCGTGTCGTCCCTTGCGGGCGGTCTTTGGGTAATGGTAGATGGCCCCTGTTGGGGTCACTTCGTCGTCGTAGTGCTTGCCTGTGTTCAGGAAGGAGACGGCAACGCCATCGGGTGTTGCTGGTGTCCTGGTCATTGCTGGAACACAGAATCCTGGCTGTCCCTCGAAGATTCCCAGTGTATTCAGCAGGCCGCGTTCGACGTTTGTCGGTCCGCCGTTGTTCAAGAGTGCTTGCCACATCTCTTGCCGGCGCTCGAGTTCCTGTTGCCGGTCGTATCCGTCCAGAGTCAGTGCGCTGGCCGCGGCCCATCCTTGCGGGCTAAGAGTCCAGACGTCTTCGCCGGTGTGCTTTTCGAGAAGTTCGTCCTCGGACATCCGCGCGTGCTCAGTGCCGAGGCGGGACCACCATTTGGTCTCGGCCGGTCGGGACGGGAAGCTCTCTTTGTCCCCGGCTGTCCACAAGTGCCCGTAAATGTCGTTCACGCGGTTCTTGGCCTCAGTTGCGCCAAGTGATCCGGACGCTGCTGATGCAAGAACGGACAAAATGCGTTTCCGCAACACCTGGTGCGGGGTGAGCTTGGGGGCCATAGCCTTATCATGCCCTGCCGGTCGGACATCTTCACCCTCTAAACGGGGGCGGGCGTGTTACTTGTTAGTGGTCGTTGACCACGTTAATCTTGCGTCAGCGCAAGCGATGCACCACCGGCAGGTTAAGGATGAGGGGTATAGCGGCCTAAGTTTGAGGGCCTTCCGGACGATGGATGCGCAGCGTGAGGGATACGGCCAACGGTCATACCGGAATCTTCCGGGTCAGACCGCCCGTCTATAGGTCCCGCCGTGGAATGTGTGCCCACCAGCGGCACCGGTAAAGGGTTAAGGATGACGCGGAAGCGTAAGTCTGAGGGCCTCTTGAGCCGGGACGCCGTCCGTAGGAGCCCGCCCGGTGTCCCCTCATCCACTTGAGTGCGCCTAGTTTCGGCGTACCTTCCTGCCCTGGAGGGCAATCCCATGAGCACACAACGTATGGAAATGTGGCGCGGAATCGCTACCGCAGCTGCACAAGACGCACGAACGATTGCGGAAAAGGCTACCGCTGCCGGCCGCAATCTCACGGCAGAGGAAAAGGCGGCCTACGACCGGCACATGACCAAGGGGCGTGAAGCCCTTGAGGAATTCAAACGCGCGAAGTCTGACGACGAGATTCGTGCGCAAGTAAAAACGCTGGCGGCCGAAATCGGGGAACCGGTCAACGTCTCCGCCGATGGTCACCGTTCCGGCGGGCGCGGACGGGGGTCCTGGGCCAAGGCAGCCGCGGACCGCATGGCAAAGACCATGACAACGGAAATTGACGGGCAGAAGTCGCTCATTACGGGCAGCATTGGCGTGCCGGCCCCCATCGAGACCGACATCATCACCATGTCCGAGGCTCCGCGGTCCCTCCTGGAACTGATCCCGGCCAAGGGCCTCACCGGAGGATACGGCACCGGCAACAGCTTCAGCTTCCTGCGGCAGACAGTCCGGACCAACAACGCGGCCCCCGTCGCGGACGGGACGCTCAAACCGACGTCGGTGTACTCGCTGGCCGAAGTTGAGGACCGGGTTCGGGTTATCGCCCACCTTTCGGAGCCGGTCCCGGAGCGGTACTTCGCGGACCATGCCAACCTTCAGGACTTCCTGCGCACGGAGATGGAAGCCGGCCTTTACTCGGCACTGGAAAACCAGGTCATACACGGCGACGGAACTGGGGAAAACCTGACCGGCCTGCTCAACACGTCCGGGATCATTGTCCAAGCGTTCGCCACGGACGCGCTGACCTCCATCCGTAAGGCCATGACAAGCCTGGAGGTCTACGGCATCACGCCGACGGCGTTGGTACGGGATGGATGGGAGCGGAGCCACCCATTCCGGCGATGATGCCCCCAGCGCCCACGCATGAAGCCCGGCCTTCCCTACGGGAGACCGGGCTTCATTCTTGCGCGCCTCCGGCCGTGGTTGCCAAATCTTCGCATGTAGGTGGTTGGACCACTGGGAACCCAGGGGCCGAGGCGGGCACGTCCGCCTCCTACGAAAGAAGGTAATAAGCCATGTCCGAGCTACTCACCGAGCTTCTCAAATGGCTCGTCGTCCTGGCACACCTGGCGATGAGGCGGTGCGCTGCGGCGGTCATCCTCGCCCTTCCTGGCGCGTGGCAGAAAGTCCAAGGAATCGTGCCGCCTGAGCAGCTGGCCGTCTTCAGCGTGCTGATCTGCCTGTGGGCGGTCCCGGCACCGTCTACAGCAAGCGCGTGGCAGACAGGACCAAGGCCGGGAAAGCGACCAAAGTCTCAGCATGCGCCGTCCTCCGGGTACTGACGTGGCTAAGCAGGCACCTGGGCGGGTAGGGGCGTCTGAATCGCTGGAAGAAGTGGGGCGGCCCCCTGTTGCCGGCAGTGATCCATCTCCCCCCGGGGACTGGAGGGGGTCGCGCCCGAGGGGGGCTACCCGTCTAGGAATTGTGGACGTCCTACCGCTTTGTTGAATAGGCCTGCGATTCAAGACGCCGGCTCAAGCCGCGGGGACAACGGATAGCTGCTGACCAGTAGCATGACCAAGTGACTGACTTGAGTACATTCCTGCCCCCACTGGTCGGCAGCGCACTTGGCGGCGCTTTCGTGGCTGGAGGCTTCGGTATCTATAGCAACTGGACCGCTAAAAGACACGAGCACGAAAAGTGGCTTCGCGACCAGAGGATGGAGGCCTACCAACATTTCGCGGATATGCAGGGCGTCTTGGTGTACGCCTTGACAGCCGACTGGGCCGGTGAAGGTTCACGGGAGGACGTGGTCAAGGCTTTTGGGACCGCACAGGGCACTTTGGACATTGTGGCACCTGGCAACGTGCGCAAAAGTGCAACGGCCCTAAGTGAGTGTACGAGTAACGCTGCCCAGGAATACCTCTTCGGCTCGCTCAAGCGTGATGAGGACAGACTGCTGGCTTTCATTTCCGAGAGCAAGAAACTTGCGGAGGCGTTTATTCAAGTGGCGCGGAAGGACCTTGGTATTGACTCAGAGGATTACTCGGTCAGTGGCAGCGACCTTGATGATCGCGGCGAGGACAGACCTCAGGCTTAGGATCTGCCGTTATCGTCGGGCTCGTCTTCGTCGTCTTCGGAAGGGTGAGGCATGCGCTCCAAAGCAGCTATCGTCCAGTCATTGCCCTCATGCTCGGCCCTGCGCGCCTCGTCCACATGACGAATCCAAGCCTCGTCATTTACGGCCCTAAGTGCTGTTCGCGGCGGAGCAGGAGTCTCTACGGCGGGGCTGGCTTCTTCTTCCACGACGTCATCAAACGGGAGCGCAAGTTGCCTCCCAGCCGGAATGTGTCTCAATACCTCCACAATCGAGTAATCGTTGCGGAGGTTACCATCCGGAGTGCGGCGCTGCGTGGTCTTCATCTGGACCTTGAGAATGTCACCTTTGCCAAAACGTTCTTCGTTATTCTCGACCTTTGTGAGGAACGCGGTGTCTTCAATAGCGGCCCACATAACGCGACTACCGTCGCTGACTTTCCATTTGTTGTTGTCCTGGAACGCGATACTCACCGGCTGAATAGCCATCTCGCTGACCGTTTCGTTGATGATCTCTGACTCCAGTTGTGGGAGCTCGAAAGCATCAAGGTCCGTGTTCTGGACGGTCGCTTTTGATCGCCGGGAATCGAAAACAAAGGACGTGATCCCCTCCTTAGTGAGCGGCTCTACGACGTCCTTAAGGTGACGCCGGGCGTCGAGGTCCCGGATGAGAGATTCCGAGATCATTGGAACCTCAATCACCGTTCCGTCGGTAAAAGTGATTTTGGACATTCCAGGGGCTGCGCCCTGTTCACGCTTCTTAATTTTGCGTCGTTGATTGCTGGTCACCAACAGCAGGACAGCGCCCGAGACAGCGGCCACTATGTCATGCGCGTTCAAGGCCGCTGTTACCTCGCGCGAGTTGAAAAGCTCGAGGGCTTGCTTCACCAGATTGGGAACGTCAGCCATGATGATCAGGTCCACAATGAACGAGCCCTCATGGGTGGCGCTTATGTGGACCGCTGGCCTGTTGGACTCGGGCTGGGTTAGCTCCTGGGTCCGCTCGATGAGATCCCCAAGCGCCAGAAGCGCCGGGGCCAGGTCCTTGACGTTCATGCGTCCTGCGCGAAGTGCGGGTCCGTCATAGGTTATGACGAAGACTTCCTCGTCTACTTTTCGCATGGTTCCTCCGGAGTTGCCTGAGCTCAGCCTATGACAAAGCCACGACTACGTGGACCACGCTTGGACTTCGACGCGCGCCGCCGCGACAAGAAATGGTAACGACTAGCCGACGCCCCCTTGTCCTTCCGTGTATTCCGCCCACATCTTGCCCACACTTTGCCCACATGAGGAGTTATTCACCGTGATGTGAAGTGACGAAATTTCCCGAAATCTAGGGATTGCCTATTTCAAGGAAGGGGCAGGAGAGGTTTCAAATCCCACCGTCACCGCTGATGAGAAAGGCTCTGCTTCCCTTGTAAACAAAGGGAAGCAGAGCCTTTTGCTTTGCCTGGGGTTGCCTCGTTGGCAAAGAATTGGCAAACTCTGCTGACGTGCCTCTGCCTGCCGACAGCTTTTCCCGCCGACCTGATGAGTTTTTAGGTCTGCTGGAGCGGCAGCAGTTCCCGGGTCTCGTCGACGGCGGCGAAGAACAGTTCCTCTGGCCTCATCGTTCGCTTCGTACCTGACGAGTGCTCCGATTCGGGTCATCATCCGCTACGCGCCATATCGAAAGATTGACACACCCGCACGAAGCGAACGGCATCGCATCTAGGCTTCGATGTCCAGGCCGTCGCCGAGTTCGTTTTGGAGCCAGTCGCGAACCTCACGGACAGTCCTGTCGTCTGCGCGCACCAACAGGGATACCACGAACCCCAGGTCAGCTGCACGACTCGCCGAGGGCGCCTCGTGGACCGACCTCAAGAAGTCGAGACCTTTCGGCCGCCCCGCTGCGCCGCGCGGAGAACTAACCCTACTGCGCCGCGCTTCGCGAATACGGCTCTTGAACTCAACTAGCACCGGCTCGTCATTGAGCGGATCCATGAGAATCAAGTCCGGCCGGTCCCCGCCCGGCTGGAGATATCCCACAGCGCCGTCCGCATCGTACGCATCCAGAAAGCCGCGCATCTGCCCGAGGGCGGGGGTGCGCCTGCCAAGCTCGATGAGGCGCAAATACTCAGCGGACACTCCAAGTGTCGCCGCCGCATCCGTGCGGGCCAGACCACCATGCTCGCGCAGCCTCGCTAACAACGCCCCGAACCGGCGGTTATCCGTGGACATGCCTGGACCAACCTCCATGTCGAAATACGTTGGATCCTCATGCGGTGGCCTCTCTGCCAAGTTCTGTTCGACTCCATCCATGCCCCAAGCATACTCCAACAACTCCAGTTGTTGCCCGCAGTTGTGCAGGAGTTGGAAATTGAAGTAAAGTCCAACTACTGCCAACAAGTGCAGCCAACTATTGGAGCGGTGAACATGGAAAACAACGCTAATTACGAGACGGTTATCAGCGGGGTGCGTCAACTCTTCACCTTGATGGCCCGAACCAATACCGACAAGATCGAGGTCCGGATCGCCAAGGAGATCTTTCGCTGGTCGTCAGTAGTTGCCGGGGCGGCTGTCGTCGCGGTGGCCGTCCTGTGAGCCGCGGCCTCGGCAGGAAGTACCGACGGAGTCGCGATGCATGGCGACGGGCATCACAACCCGCTAGTATCCGGATTTTGGATACTAGCGCCCACCGCCAAGGCGTCGCCGGCAGGTCGTTCGTGCAGTCCGAGATAAAGCCGCTTCCGACCCTACGAATGACAGCTGTATTCAATTCTTCATTTCTTCCGTGAGTCGCGAGGCATTTATGGAAATCCGGTGGAGAATCTGATCGAAAGGAGCAAACATTGCCCACGAAAGTTCAGGTTCAGTTCAATCCGCTCGGCTCGGCGGCCTCCGAAGGCGGTAGGAACAATGCACGTTTCACGGGCCTCCACATCGTGAAACACCACATCGAGACTGTGAAAATCTCGACGTGTCTGCCCGCAGGCGGCATCATCGATGCTTAATTCGCTGCAATTGAGGGGCACCCCCGCATTTGGCTCAGAAGGCGACACCACCATTGGCCCGCTCACACCGGTCACGTTCATTTTCGGCCCGAACGGCTCTGGAAAGACAACCATCAGCCGGGCATTCGCTGACCCGGGTCGCTTCCCGGGAACCGAGATCGTATGGAGTCCGCAAACGGACGCGCACGACATCAAGGTCTACAACCGTGACTACGTCACCAATACCCTGAAGCAGGCCGCGAACCTTCCAGGCGTGTTCACGCTCGGTGAGACGAACGGCAATCTACGAGCTGAGATTGACGAGCTGACCACGCCCTCCGGGATCATAAGCACCACGAAAAAGCGACTCGGACAGTCTCGCGACGATCTAGCGAAAAAGCAGGCGGAGATCGAAGCTGCTAGGGACACGCTAAAAGACGCTGCTTGGAGCAAGCGCACTGAAGTCCCGTCCGGGCTCCAACAGATGTTCGTCGGATTCAGCAATAACAAGGAAAAGCTGCTCAACCGGCTACTCCAAGCCGCGACCGAGAACAAATCGACTGCTGAGGATTTCGATGCCTTGGAAACCGAAGCGACGGCTGTACTTGATGAGCGAGCCGTTCAGATCGCGGAAATTCCCCTTGGACGACATATCCGTCTCGAAAATGAGCCGGGATTCTTCCTTCTCGCAACTCCAATTGTTGGCAGCACCGACGTGCACCTTGCACCGTTGATCCAACAGCTTCAGAACGCAGATTGGGTAGAGCATGGGCGTCACTATCTAGACAGGGCAGCGGACGTGTGCCCCTTTTGCCAGCAGAGGGTTCCAGCCGACCTCATCGAGCAACTCGACGCCTACTTCGATAGGCGATATGCGCAGCAGATAGAGCAGCTAAAAGGGTTGCAGCGGCACGCCCGATCCTGGGTCGACGCCTGGCAAATCTACTTTGACGACGTCCTCGGGCAGCCGAGGGTGGCGGATCATCTCAATGTCGAGCGTTTCCACGCAGCACGGCTAGAACTTGAGCAAGCACTGGAGCAAATGGCATTGGCACTCGCGACCAAACTGAGCGGGCCGTCCGCGATCGTGACGACCGCGTATCCCGCTGCCGAGGTGGATGCAGTGAATACCCTCGTCGTGGAGGCCAACGCCTCCATAAGAACGTTTAATCAGCGTCTGCAGAACCGAGCAACCGCAAAAAAGGCTCTCCTTGACCGCTGTTGGATCAGCTTCGCCCATATAACACTAGGAACGGAAGTGGCACACCTTGAAGGTGCCATGCCTAGCTTGGTCAAAGGCAAGGAAGGACTGGAAACCAAGATCGCATTGCAGGAGAGCACCCTACAAGCGAAGGAGGCACGCCTCCGTGAACTCCAGGCAAAGATCACCTCCAGCCAACCGATTATCACCACCATCAACAGTCTCTTGAAATCGGTCGGCTTCCACAGCTTTTGGCTGAAGCCATCCACCGCGGTAAAAGACGGATACTCGCTGGTGCGCGAGAACGGCGAGATCGCTTCCGAAACTCTCAGCGAAGGCGAGCAAACATTCATCACATTTCTGTACTTCGCACAGTCACTTCTCGGCACACCTCAGGAGAGCAATGAGCGAAACGAACTTGTCGCAGTCATCGACGATCCCATCTCGAGCCTCGATAGCGAAGTGCTCTACTCCGTGTCGACGCTCGTTCGGCGCATAGTCGCTGACATCGCCGGCGGCAAGGGCCGAGTTCGGCAGCTAATCCTGTTGACGCACAACGCATACTTCCACAAAGAAGTCACATACAAGGCCCAAGGCGAAAAGAACAGCGGATGGCAGTACGGGATTGTCCGTAAGCGGAGCGACCAGCCGAGCGAGTTTTCCCTGAATAAGAAAAACCCGATTCAGACTGCTTACGCCTCGTTGTGGGCAGAGGTCAAACAATCATCGCAGGATCCATCCGCATCGGCTGGGAGTCTTCAGAACATTCTGCGCAGGATCCTCGAAACATACTTCAAGGTGCTCGGTGGTGTAGACAACACCGCGATAATAGAAAAGTTTGAGGGGGAGGATCAAACCATCTGTCGTGCCTTGTTCTCTTGGATAAATGCCGGTTCACACGCGATATTTGATGACCTTGACTACTCACCCACAGCAACAACAACCGAGATGAATCTGAGGGTGTTCCGCCGAATCTTCAAGGAACAAAACCAAGAAGGTCACTACCTAATGATGATGGGCCTGTCAACGGAGGCGTCCAAGACGGAAGAAGAGACGCAAGACGTTCCCGAAGCGGCATAAACGCTGGCAGGCCGCCTGGAGACATCGTGACACCTGTAGCCGATCGAGCGGACCGTCCGGTGATTTCAAGACGCACACGATAACAGGGATTATGTTGTGGATCGACTGCGCACTCTCGGCCCGACATGCTGCCAACAGCTTGTCGGTGTTTGCACGATGACCCACCTGTATTCGCACCTGGGCCGACAGACTTCGGTCGGCGGGTGACGCGGGAGGATGGTCTCGCCTCCAGTATGGGACACCTGACACTAGGTTCGAGCCATCCTTTGGGACCTCGGTCGGCACCCGCGGGAATGACCCCAGATAGCCTCCTCGAGCGGTCGAGAGTCGGAGTTGCGGTCAGGCGTCCCTGAATCGTGAAATGTAGTCCGCCATCCCGGGAACGGTGAACGCCACCCGACCGAGCGCCGGTGGGTAGATAATGCCCTTGCGGATCAGCGAGGACCGGGTCATGGTCATCGAGCTTTGCTTCTTTTGCGCCCTGGTGGCCAGGTCAGCGGTGCTGGACCCCTCGTCGCCGTCGAGGGCCATGAGCTGTAGGTACGACTTTTCGGCCTTGGACGCCCGCTCCCAGCGGGACGGAAAGAAGCCCTGGTCAAGCTGCTGTCGGCCGATTTCCACGGCAACCTGAGCGTCGCCGACGGTGATGACCTTCTCGGGTGCGGTCTCCCATGCGGCGAAGCCGTATTCCTGCAGGAAGTACGGATAGCCGCCGGAAGCGTCCAGGAGCAGGTCTCTGGCGGCCGGCTCGAAGGACGCGCCGAATTTCGCGGCGGGGACAGTCAGGGCGGATTCCGCCGCCGGGCGCGGCAGCGGGCCGATGCTCCGGTATTTGAACAGCCGCTCGGCGTAAGAGCGGGATTCGCTGAGAACAGAGGGCAGGTTGGGCAGGCCGGCGCCGGCGATGTAGAACGGCCATTCCCGTTGGTTCGCCAGATGCTGCACACTGAGTAGCGCCGCGATCAGGGGCGCGTCAAGGTCCTGCATCTCGTCGATCACAAAGACCAGGCCAGACCGTTTCTCTGCCAATGCCGTGCATAGATCCTCGACCAGCTCTTCAAGGTCAACCTCGATGGATCCCGAGTCCGCTCGGCCGCGGTTGAGTGCGACGCCGATATCGATACCGGTAACCCCCAGTTTGGCGGAGAAGGAAGCCACACTGCCAAGGGCGGATTTCAAAGTCGCTCCGGCGCTCCTGTTGTTGAGCTTTCGCCCCGCCTGGAGAAGATTCCTCGCCAGCTTCGCCCTGACGGCATCCGGGCCGCCGTCAGCGTCCCGGCCTTCAAGGGTGACCACCATGAATTCCGCACGTTCGGCCTGCCGCCGGAACTCGTTCAACAGCACAGTCTTCCCGACACCCCGGAGCCCGTGCAGGACAATCCCACGGTCCGGTCGACGCTGCCGGGCCTTGGCCATCAGCAGGTCGAACGCGTCCACCTCGTCCTGCCTGCCAGCCAGCTCTGCCGGACGCCGGCCCGAGCCGGGCGAATACGGGTTCAGTGCGCTTTCCATATCCGTAAGCATAAAGCCATATCCAGAAAAATGGATAATAGCTTATGCGGTCTTATTGAGACTCTTCGATCGCAGCTAAAGTCCGCTGCTGCCCTTCTATTCCTCATCCGTCACGCGCTTGATGCTCGCTGACTGCGCCCAGCTCAGGTGATACTCGCCGGACACATCCAGCCACTCGATCAGACCGTAACTATGCGACCAGGCCACGGCCTTGCCGTAAATCCCGTTGACGCACACCAAGGGCCGGCCGTACCTGGGGAAGTCCCGGATTGGCGAGCTGTCGTCCATCGGGCGGATCCGGTCGGCGTCCAGGCGCGCCATCATCCGCTCCATATCCTCCGGAGAGCCTGACTTGACCACGGCTCAATTTTAGAACGAATTTGGACCTTTATCGAACATATGTTCTCCACAGGTTCCTCAACATGTGGATATGTCTTCGATTGCAGCCGCGAGCAACTGCGATGACCGCCGCAAGTACGAGGGCGCGTGGACACCTGACGGGCTGGCAAATCCCACAGCCATTAGCGTGAGCGATTCCGGTTCCGGTTCCGGGCAGACGGCTACCAATGTCTTCACGTACCCGTCGGGACGTCCAGGGGTCCCCAACTCAGTCGATAAGCTTGAAGGACCAGCAGTACCAGACGAGGAGGTGGCAATAGGGAGCACCAGCAGGCGCAGACTGCCGATAGACGCGGCCCCCGTTCAAGCTGACCGCGTCCTGACACCTGAGCAGAAACGCGAGCTCACCATCGACGTGATGGCCAGTTGGGCTCTGGAGGGTATGCAGCCTACCCGCTAGGCGGTCGAGAACATCAATGCATTCGTCAGCGGCGAAGTCACGATGGATGAATACCTGCGGAAGTTGAAGGGATCCCTTCCGCGGTAGAGGCTGGCAGGAGCATCGGAACGTCCCACACGAGAGCTTTTTGAGCCCGCGCCGTGGACGGATGAGCCCGTCGTGGACGGGCGGTTGCAGCTGCCGCGCCGTACGCGGAAGGGGCGTCGATGTAACCGCTAGGGACGGCCAGGGTCATACTGCATTTCTGATGGCGCGCGTTCAGTAGCCATGGCAGACGCAGCTCACGAGCACGGAAAATGAAGCTGGGCCCCACTGATAGGTGGGGGCCAGGCGCCGGCGGTCGGTCTTACCGGATGCTCACAAACCATCCTTTTATACAGTTTTACATTTCTTATATTCTTTATATTTTATAAATATGCCCACGCAGCTGCCTTGGCGACTCCCTACAGTCATCATCACCGCTCGGCCCCTGTCAGGCGATTTTCGGACTTACATCCATCGAGGACCTCTCCAAGCCAACGCAGTGGCAGGATGACACCATCATGGACAGCAAGTTGCGGCGCGCTCCTGACGCGGAATGGGTGTTGATGTACCGGCTCGGGCTGAGCCGGAAACGCATCGCTGAGCTGGTGCGCGCCGAACCCGCCACGGTCGGTTACCACTTGGCCATCGCTCGCCGCCAGGACCCGGGGCTCGAGGCCGGCCATCTTGCCGCGGCCAGCACCGGAACCAGCCCCTCTCCCGCGGGCCTGACCCGCATGGAGGAGATCATCGCTTGGATTGAGGTCGAGGGCCGGTTTCCCCGTTACCGCTCCGAGGACAAGGGGGAACGGTCGATGGCCCGGTGGCTCTCGGACCGACGTCGCGAAGCAGTCGACGGCACAATCCATCCCGTCTACCGCAAGGGCCTCGCACGGGTCCCCGGCTGGGCTGGGAACCACAGGGCAGCAGCGGATGTAGCGCGGTGGCAGGACCGGCTCGCCCAGCTTACGGCCTTCCGCGCCGCCGGCAACGACTGGCCCCGCCACCACCACTACGCCTCAGACCATGAACGCACCCTCGGGGTGTGGATCCACGCCCCGAGGCAAAAGCACCTCTTGGGCGAGCTCGAACCCGCGAAGATCAAGCTCCTGGATGTCGCTGTTCCCGGCTGGCGTACCGGGCGAACAAGGGGTCGCCCGGTACGCCGATAAACGCGGTCGTCCACCCGGCAGACTTGCCCAGGACTCTTCATCCGGGGCAGTCCGACGGACCTGACAACGTCCCCGCCGCGGCCGCGGTACTGTGGACCCGGACGGCAGTCCTATCCCGATCGGATCGATTTAGAGCTCCTGAGATGTCCCGGCTGATAAACGGCAGGGACACAAGTTCCTGAATCGAGGAGCCGCTGAGGCGGGTACCAAATGAAGCCGTCCTTGGCGGTTCCGATCAAGTCGACACAAAAACCCGGTCGGCGTCCAACGGGCCGGCCGGCACTAGCCCCAAGTCCTGCACGATCCAGCGGGTATTTCGGGCGCGCATCAGAGCTCAGCCTGTTCAGCTCTTGAGCCAGACCCCCGGCGCCGCCCGAGATACTCAACCGTGCCCACCGGGGCTGAAAGTTACCGGCCACTCCGTCGCGGAGGTCCAGAATCCGGCATCAGTGGGGCATGCTGTTACCTAGGCAGCGACAAACGACCAGACGAGAATTACAACGAGGACCAGCATTGACAGACTTTCTAGCGGATTTCGACGAGCGGACTTGGGCCACCGAGCCCGGGATCGCAGACATCCTCCCTACCTACTACTTTGTTGGTCAGGGAGGAGCTTCCGCCGTAGAAGTTGCGTACGCCACCGGCTCAAAGCCAAAGCTCAGTGATATCCGGGAAGCTTGGAACGCACGGTGGAATAAGCGGGCCAATGCTGTCCTGTTGGTCGTCGACCACGAAAACGGCATGGCAACCCTATGTGGGCTGAGGGACAGTGCAGTTGCGGTTCGCATGCCTCTTGCGTCCGCCGAGCGGATTGCAACGGCCTTTCTGACGGAGCCCAATCCCATTACTGCTGAGCGACAGGCAGAGGAAGCACTTACTTCCTTGGCTAACGATGAGAGCCCTGGCCTTACTAATCGAGGCCTATTCTCCGCTCAGGAACTCTTGTCGGGCGTACCAGGACGACGAGATTGGCAAGAGCACTGCAAGAAGTCGGATCAGCTGCTCAGCTACAAGGGTCTGGAGCTTCTGGACCGGATGGGCTGGAAGACATCCGCTTACGGGTCGAGCGCCCAACGACTTGCGGTAGACAACGAGGATCGGGCCTTGGCCGTTGTCCTGACGACTGATGAGCGCTTCGAACGGCGATCAAACAGGCTGGGCGGCTCACCCGTGGCGCATGGACTAGCCCTTGCCGCAGAGTGCGATATTCCCTGGCTTATTCTCATTTCGGGTTCCCGGCTGCGTATCCATTCCTCGCGCCCCGACACCGGGGTCGGTAAGAAGGGGCAAACCGAGACCTATTTCGAGCTCGAAACGTCGCATTTGGATCCGCAGCTTTCCGGGTTCCTTACACTGATATTTTCCCCGACTGCTTTGGCAGCTGCGGGCACTATCGAACAGGTACTCGCGGCGTCCGTCGAGCATGCGGCTGCCCTAGGCGTCCGTTTGCGAGAGCGTATCTACTACGACGTGATGCCGAGACTCACCCTAGACGTCCTGCGCTCCCTTTCAGATGAAGATTCCACCGCTGCAGTAGAGCGCGCGTACCACTGCTCGATGACCATCCTGTTCAGATTGCTATTCGTGGCATATGCGGAGGACCGTGCGTTACTTCCCCATGGCGAGAACGATGAGTATACGAAGTTCTCCCTAAAGACACTGGCGCAGAAGTTAACGGAGGACGGCATTGGCGCCGAGCATTCAGACGTGTGGCAAAGATTACGCCTGGTTTGGGATAGCATCGACAACGGCAACGACGCGTGGGAGATTCCCGCATACAACGGAGGGCTGTTCTCAACGACAAGTCCTATGGGTCTCGTGGTCGAGGAACTGCAACTAAGCGATTCTCAGCTCACCCCTGTCCTGAAGGCACTGCTGGTCGATAAGGGATCCGACGGGACTGTCGGACCTGTCGATTTCCGATCCCTGTCAGTGAGAGAGTTCGGCACAATTTACGAGGGTCTTCTTGAATCTTCCCTAGCTGTTGCCGATGTCGATCTCACGCTGGACGTCAATGACGTTTACAGGCCGGCGGGCCCCCGCGATTCGGTCGTTGTTAAAACGGGTGAGCCTTACTTCCACAACACGTCCGGAAAACGAAAATCTACCGGTTCGTTCTTCACGAAGGCCTTTGCTGTCGAGCATCTTCTGGACGTTTCCCTCGAACCGGCCATCAACAGGCATCTCAATGACGTTGAGGTACTCCTAGCGAATAACAACGAGGCGGGAGCTGCAAAGAAGTTCTTTGACTTCAGAGTCGCAGACATGACGATGGGTTCTGCACACTTCCTTGTTGCGGCACTTGACCGGATCGAGGCGAGGTTCCGGTCGTTCCTTTCAGTGCACCAAATCGGTCCGGTAACCAAGGAACTGGAGCGCCTGCACGCAGTTGCGGCCAAGTCGGTGGGCACTTCCACCCTGGAAATAGACAACACAGCCCTGCTCCGACGCCAAATTGCCCGACACTGCCTGTACGGGATGGACGTCAACGAAATGGCCGTGGAACTTGGCAAGCTGGCCCTGTGGATCCATACATTTGTCCCGGGTTTACCAATGTCTAGTCTCAATCACACGCTTGTTCACGGGAACAGCCTCACAGGTATCGCTTCACTGGAGGAACTCACAGAGATCTTCACCCCCCCGGCAAAGGGGAAGAAGGTCATTACGTCAAAGCATGGCCAAAGCGACTACATCATCGACGCGATCAGAGACGACTTGCATTCGGCGCGGCAAGCGATAGTTCGCATTGGAGTAACGAGTGAAGCCACCAAAGCCGAGGTTCATGAAGCACAGGCGGCCTACGAACGCGCCCTCGACGAGGCAAGATCTGCCAATGCCATTTTGGACGGCGCTCTCGCAGTCCGCCTAGGCGAAGCCGCCTACCCCATGTCTGTGGAGGATGCGGTAACCATCGGCCGCAGCGGTTCGACGCAACAGCTTGTTTCCGAGCTCAACCCGATTCATTTCCCGCTCGCCTTCCCAGAGGTGTTTATGCGCGACCGACCAGGGTGGGACTGCGTAATTGGAAACCCTCCATGGGAAGAAATAACCGTCGCCGTCGATAAGTTCTGGCAGAAACATAGCCCAGGGCTCCTGGGACTGAAGGGCCAGGCCTACAAGGACCGGCTAACCCAGCTGCAGAATGATCGTCCGGACCTCGTTGCCGAGTATGAAGCAGAACAGGTCTCCGCCCACAGACTTCGCAAGGTGCTGTTGTGCGGCCAGTTTCCACAGCTTGGGACCGGGGATCCCGACCTTTACAAGGCCTTCTCATGGAGAATGTGGCAGACCTTGCGCCAAGACGGATATATGGGAGTAGTTTTTCCTCGCAGTATTCTCCAGGTCGGCGGATGCTCCCAGTGGCGCCGTGAGGTACTCACCAATGGAGAGTTCTCATCCATTGTCACCTTGGGCAACGATAAGAAATGGGTCTTTGACGACGTAGAGGCCCGGTACACGTTTGCTCTCGTAGCCGCCCGTAAGACGCCCGATCTAGCCGGCGTCATTCGGCTCGCTGGTCCCTTCTATTCCCTTGACGAGTTCAAGGCAGGAAGATCGGGCAGTGCAGAGCTATCTGCCAGAGCTATCCTTGCCAATGAGGACGTCGCCCTGCCGGTGCTCCCCAGCAGCACTGGAGTGCGAGTCATTGCCAAGTATCTCGAACATGCACCGCTATCAGCGCCAGGGGCGTGGCAATTTCAACCTGTGCGAGAGTTCGACGTCAGCACTGACCGGGCGGTTTACTCCACGCGCGTCGAGCATGGGCCAAACTGGCCCACCTTAACCGGAGCAAGTTTCTCATACTGGAATCCTGACGCAGGCGACATCGTGTGCGAGACCGATGCCCAGAAAGCAATTGCCCATCTCAAGAAGAAGCGATGGAATCAAGCCAGGCTGGCACGATCTGCCTTCCACGGACTAACGCCAGCCCAGCTGTCCGCCGATGAAACGCTACCGTGCTTCCGACCGCGAATTGCATATAGCAGTGTCGGCCGAAACACGGACACGAGAACCATGCGTTCGGGCATAGTCCCTCCCAATGTTTTCCTGACCAACGCTGCTCCCTACCTTTACCGCAAGGCCGGAGATGAGTTGGACGAAGCTTTCTTGGCGGCCGTGATGTCCACGGTGATTTTTGACTGGTACGTCCGAAGATTCGTGGAAATGAACGTCCAGGTCGGCTTCGTTTCCAGTTGCCCTGTACCCCGCCCCGATAGGGATGACCCGGTGTGGAAGGAGCTCGCCACACTCTCCGGTCGACTCGCAGCGGTTGACGACAGATACCAAGAGTGGGCTGCAGCGTGCGGCGCCGAGACAGGTCACATATCTCCTGAGGAGTCGACAGCCATGACGAACAGAATCGAGGCCTTGACCGCCTTGGCCTATGGACTCAGCGCCGCAGACGTCGAATACATCTACGCCACTTTCCACAAGGGCTGGGATTACTCCAATCAACTCCGCGCAGTTCTAGAGCAGTACCGGTCTTCAGCACAGGAGAGAGTGCGCGCATGAACGGAAAACCGGACTTCCTTACCAATAGCCGCGAGACCTCGGAAACGGTCGCGGACGGTCTAAAGGACATGTTTGCAAGTCTCCGCCACACGGGGGCACGCGAGGGAGCAATTTCCATCGCCTCGGCCTACTTCAACGTTGCTGGTTTCAACCTGCTGGCCGAGGAGCTTAAGTCAGCTTCTCGCGTTCGGCTTCTACTCGGAGCCGAACCGCAGATGGAGGACGTCGCTCCAAGAGTAAGACGGCTAACGGAAAAAAGGTCACGCCGAGGCATCCCCCAGCACGTCCGGGATGCCGTCATTAGGCACGAAGAGCGTCTCAGTCAAGACCGGAACTTGCTTGGATTCACTGTGGAGGAGCATTCCAATGCAAGAGCCCTAGTTCAATGGCTCATCAGTGCGAAAGTTGAGGTGCGCCGTTTTGAACGAGGGTTTTTGCATGGAAAAGCTTACATCCTGGAATCCACAACGGAGAGCGGCGAACGCGGACATCCCCAGGGAATAGTTGCCGGTTCGAGCAATTTCACATACGCCGGCCTGGCATTAAACAATGAACTCAACCTTGGCAGATACGAATCCGACTCTCTGCAAAAGTCCGTCGAGTGGTTCGATGATCTATGGGAGGAATCAAGCGAATACGATTTAGCGCGGCACTATCAGGAGATTTGGTCGCCTCATAGCCCCTGGTCAGTCCACTTGCGCATGTTGTATGAACTCTATGGCGACCAAGAAGAAGGTGTAGACCGTAAAACGTCTAATCTCGGGCTAACTGGCTTTCAGGCAGACGGCGTCTGGCGAGCCAAGCGAATACTCGCTTCCAGGGGAGGGGTGATTATTGCTGACGAGGTGGGCTTGGGTAAGACCTATGTGGCAGGTGAGCTTCTCTACGAAGCAGCCATCAACAGGCGGCAGAAGGTCCTAATTGTTTGCCCGGCGTCCTTGCGAGACTCCACTTGGAAGCCCTTCCTCCTGCGCGAAAATCTTCCTGCGGAAGTTATGTCGTACGAAGAACTTATTAGGAACATCGAAAACTCCGAGACGCTCGAGACCATTCGTCAACGTCTCGACGAGTTCGCTCTAGTCATCGTCGATGAGGCTCACAACCTCCGGTCTGCTGGGACACAGCGATCCGAGGCAATGAAAACCCTGCTCGCGGGGGACATAGCCAAAGACCTAGTCATGCTCACCGCCACACCCGTAAACAACAGCCTGTTCGATCTGTATAACCTTATTTCATTCTTTCAGACCTCCGATGCTGCCTTTGCATCCGACGGTGTGCCCAGCCTGTCGAAATACTTCAAGAACGCCAACGCAATGGATCCCGACGACCTGAACCCAGATTCCCTATTTACAGTGCTAGAACAGGTCGCCGTTCGAAGAACGCGCCGATTCGTCAAGAATCACTACGCCGGCGATTACATCGTCGTAAACGGCGTCAGGCAAACGATAACCTTTCCGACCTGCACGGTGAATCGGCTCGACTATGCACTAGCGGAGGACGTTCCTGGGATATTCGAGCAGCTAACCACTGCGCTTGCCGGGGGCCCGAATCACGATACTGGAGACGACCACTCCCACGGTCGATTGAGAATGGCCAGATACACGCAGTCCCAGTACCTACTGACAGGCGATTCGGAAACATACGAAACGCAAAATGCTGGCCTCCTAAGATCTGGACTGCTAAAGCGATTCGAGTCCAGTGGACATGCCTTCCGCAAGACGGTCGAGGCAATGATCGAGTCGCATGAACACTTCCTCGCCGCCCTGGAACGAGGGTGGGTGCTACGTGGAGATGCGTTGAAGGAGTGGTCGACAAGTGACTTCGACGATTTATCTCATCTCATGGACGACGACACCGCTGACGCCTCACCTGTTTCCCTTTACAGCTATGAAACCCTTCACGCTCATGTGAAAGAGGATCTGAGCATCCTAAATTCCATCCACGCGTCTGCTGTCGTCCTAGATGCTGGGAAAGATGACAAAATTGAGGTTTTAGTCAAGGAGCTCTCTGCAATCGCTCGAAAATCAGCTGAGCAGGGAGTTTCACCATCAGACCAGCGCAATCGGCGAAAAGTCATCGTGTTTTCCTACTTTTCGGACACGGTTGACTACATCTATAACAAGCTAGTGGAAAGAATAAATGACACCGGGGAGCTCCATGTATTCCGGGATCGCATAGTGAGAATCTCCGGTAAAGACGCACCCCAACACCGAGACAGACTTATCGCAAACTTCGCCCCCGACTCGGTGTGCAACGGAGCTGCTGACGACCTGTACGACGTGGTGGTCAGCACCGATGTCTTGGCCGAGGGTGTGAACCTGCAGCAGGCCAAGCACATCATTAACTACGATCTGCCTTGGAACCCGATGAGGCTCGTTCAACGACACGGGCGTATAGACCGGATCGGTTCCTCGCACGACGAAGTCTTCATGCACTGTTTCTTCCCGGATGAACAACTCGATGCCTTCCTCAATCTTGAGGAGATCCTCCATAGAAAACTGAAACAGGCTGCGTCCGTGGGCGTTGGAAAGGTGCTGCCTGGAATCGATGGCTCGGAAAATGTCATTACTGAGACCCGGGAAATCATTGAGCAGCTTCGGCAAGAGGAATCACTTGTCTTCGAGTCCGGTGGGCTCGGGGGGCTGTCCGGTGAGGAGTTCCGTCAGCGCCTGTCCACGGCTTTCCAGAGCGACGCGGTCAAAGAGCACGTGCTTTCCTTGCCTTGGGGTTCGGGCACCGGAATGAAGGCCCCTATGAACGGGTTCGTATTCTGTGCACGAATCGGTGATCACGAACAGCCTTGGTTCCGCTACGTACCCTGCTCCCCAGATTTCGACGTGGAACGGGACGCAGAGGGAAATCCGACGGTGGTCCGCGACACCATTTCCGCTCTGTCCTACACGATGCCTCCTACGGCAGAGGAGCCCCAGTACCTGTCGGGGAACGCGCAGAACAAAGTCTATGACGCTTGGACGGCAGCCCGAGGAGATATCCTAAAGGACTGGCTGTTCCGCTCCGATCCCCGCAATACAGCCCCGCAGATTCCTAAGACCATGCGCGATGTCGCTGCATTCGTACGAGCCCATGGGCATGTGTTAGGCGCCGAGGAAGAGACCCTTTATCAGGCCCTTCAGACCCCGTACAGCAACGTAATCCAGCGCGAGCTCCGAACCATCCTCAACAGTGCTGATTATTCAACAGACGAATCACGGGTCATCGCTATAAGGAACAAAGCTGAACAGCTTCGCTTGAAACCCGCACCTCTGCCGGATCCTCTGCCAGAAATCGGCATGGATGATATTCGTCTCGTCACCTGGTTGGCCCTAGTGTCGGAAGATCACGGCAGGCCGGAAGACCAGCGAGATTTTGTCGGCGATTATCACTAGAGGGTCGAACGGATTGTTAATTGAGCCGGTAATAGCTCCGCGGCTGATCTTGTGTTCCATTTATACGATCAGCCGGGAAAGTGGCAGTAGCAACCTTCAAACACTTCTTCCACGGGAAAGTTTAGTCGTTGAGTGAAACCAAGTCGGGGCTCGGCCGCCGGTTATCCGAATCCGAGTCAGAACAAGCATGGGCATCGTTGCGAACTGACTTCGCAGAAATTAGCCGTTGGCAGGATGAAGGCATAAGTTCAGTCGAGGCGAAACCGGGCTCTCTACTCGGCATCGTGGATGCGATGACTGAACCCTTCCAGGCTTCTCATCATGTCGGGTATCTCCTCCACACCGCAGTGGACCACTTGCACGGCCTGAAAATGCTGATGGATCAGACTGGGGCTCAACATACTTTCGCCCCGTACACCCTTGTCCGGGCCGCAGTTGAGAGCGCATCTACGGCGCTCTGGATCCTCCAACCAGAGGCACCTCGTGAGGTAGCGCGACGGTCGTTGCGACTCGAATTTGCCGATCTGAACGATTTGAAGCGAGCAAACACAACCGATGATCCGGATGCAGGGCACGACGAAGTCCGACTAGGGACTTTTGACAGCTGTCTCTCCAGACACGGCTGGAAGAATCAGGAGGCCAAGGAACGTCCGCCAGGTCCTTTAGTAATCATTCAGGAAGTGTCGGAGCACTTCGATGTTTTTGGTGCCGCCCTGATGTGGCAGATTTGCTCGGCCGCGGCTCACGGAAAGCGTTGGGCACGCCAATATCTGACACTTTTTGAGTTCGATGACGACGGCACATCGAAGGTTCTCAGCGGTCGACTCACATCGGATGAATCAGCCATCGCAATGGCCGTTCACATCGCCTGTGACATGGTCGGCAAGGCCAAAGCCGTGCGGGGGATCCACTCCAAAGATCCTTTGCATTCAGGGGCAAGCTTCATTCGTCGAAAGCCGGCCTGCAAGTCGTCCAGCCGGGACTTTTCGTTCCACGCAGATTGGTGACGGGCGACCTCCGAGTTAACCCCTGAGTGCGGTTCAGCCCTCGCTGCTGTTGTTGTCGTATTGGACACCCCGCGGGGAAGAGTCCCTCAGGATTCCAGGTGGAATTCGACCCTGTACCGCATGAAACGGATGTTTCTGGCAATTGACAGCGCCCGACGGATTTTTAGGTCGTCCTCCTGGGCGATGATGACACCCTCAACGCTCTGTCCGGGTTCGAGCAGGGCTTCCTGAACGAACCCCATGTACCGCTGGATCTGGCCGACCACGGCATCGCTGGCTCGTCCCCGTTTCAGCTCAACAACGAGGAGACTGGTGCGGTCCTTGCTGATCCCGAGAATGTCCATGGGCCCGGTGTCGGTAGGGTACTGCTGACCGACAGGCTGGCCCTCTTCCTCGTAGATATCGTACTCCCGGCCCAGGGAGGTGTTTCGCCAGTTATGGACCAAGAAGTCCTCCAGCTGCTTCTCCATCTGGAACGCGAGCTGGTCCTCGATCTGGGCGGAGATCGCTTGGGCGATCGGCTGAGCTGGCTCTGCCAGCTGCGTGAGAGTGGCCAGCTCTGGGGAGTGCGCGGTCAGCTGGAAGACCGTCATCAACGAGCCGGCCGAGGAGGCCAAGGCGGGGCTCATGTCGTCCCTGTTCAGGGATCCCTTCCAGTCGACCCGGCGCCGGTGCGGAAGCTCAGTGCCGGGATGATACTCGTACTCCCCGGTGACGATTCCGTACTGGTAGGACCGACCCGGTTTCGGGGCAAGGACAAGGTCGCCTTCGCTGATGCCCTCGCAGGCCGACCAGAGGTTGCCCATGGACAGGCCTGCCGAGATGCGGCTTTTGTCTGGGTACATGTTGAGGAAGACGCTGTTCATCGCACCCCGGAAGGCCTCGGCTCCGCGGCCAAGGTGAGGCTTGATGTCATAGTCGCCGATGAAGTCGACCCCGATGTAGCCGGCTTCGATCATCTCTTCTGCGTTCCGGCCGCCAGTCCCTTGGCGGACTACCCATGCTGTCGTCATTGCGCTCCCGGCATTGGTGACCCGACAGGGCCAGTAGTTCTTCCTGCATTGAACCTATCCCACATGGCCCGGGCCTGAGATCGTCCGGCGGGTGCGCGCCGGGGTTGCCGGTAGAGGGTGCTAGTTTGAGGGGTCGTTCGGTCCAATGAAGCGGAGGGTGGCACGTGCCGGTGCATTTGAAGGAACTCGCGCTAAGTGTCGCCCAATGCCCCGAGCTGGGCCGCGTCAACGATCCCCAGCCGGACGGTCGGCCTCATCCCTGTCACAAAGTCGTCCTTGCCCAGGACAGTTATGGGGGTCCCTTCCAGGTCCCGGAGGCATGGGCCGGAAATCTGGAACAGGCCAAAGTTGTCTTCCTGTCCTCCAACCCCGCCATCAGCGAGGGTCGGCCGGACGCCAAACTGACCAGCAAACGCATCGCCGAGAAATACCCCACGGTCGATTGGGACGACGATACGACCGCTGACTTCATGACCCGTCGCTTCTCGTCCAGAAACAACTGGGTCGTTAACCGCAGACACTTGAAAGAAGACGGCAGCCGGGGAAGCCAGGAGCCATATTGGGGTTGGATCATGAGGCAGACACAGGCAATCCTCGGCCCGGAATCCATCTGGCATGAAGATGCTGTTATGACCGAGGTCGTGCACTGCAAATCGAACAAGGAGCAAGGGGTCCGTGAAGCGGCCCTCCACTGCTCCACGCTTCACATGGGGCGGATCCTCAGTGCCACATCGGCCGGACTCGTGGTTGTGGTCGGCGATAAGGCACGCATGGCATTCCAACAGGCCTATCCGGAGCTGCTGACGCAATATACCCGTTTCGGTACCGACGAACCTGACGGACGGCCGGACCCGGCGCACAATATTTTCCCCATGGATATCGGCGGCCAACCACGGCTCGTGTGTTTTCTCTGGCATTATCAGGCCGGCAGTTTCTCCAAGAAGATAACCAACCTCCCGGATCTTTACCCCCAGGATTTCGACAGGCTCCAAGCCGCCGCCGGCGCTTAAACCTGTGACCCGGAGCCTGTCGTGTATAAATACGAAGGAGGCCGCCGAACGGCGGCCGACGACGACCCGGGGGACCCATGACCGACACCGCTGCACGCGACTTTGACCAAGACCTGAAGATAGTACTGGCCGGAGTAGACTCCCGCCTGCAGAAACCGTTCCCGGAATGGCCGGGCGGTTACCCGGATCAGGTCGAAGCGGCGCTTATCGACGCCGTCCTGTCTATCAGGGCCCGCTACGGCAAAGCCGACACCGGCGTCCGTGCCGCGGTGCGCCGCTACAAGGATGCCCTAGGCGATCAAGCCCCGAATTCCCTGTCACGTCTCGCCGATTTCGACGCGGTAAAGCTTGCCGACGTCCTGCAAAACCATCAGGTGACGGGCGCCGGAACAAAAGCTGCCGCGATCGTCAAGGCTGCTCGCACCCTCTCGGACATCGGCGTTGAAGCAGCTGCCGACATCGATCCCAAGGATCCTGGCCAGAAGGCTGCATATGTGAACGTCCCTGGGCTCGGCCCGGTGACCTGGTACTACTTCACGATGCTGATCGGCGTCGAAGACGTGAAGCCTGACGAATGGGTCAAGGGTTTCGTGGAGCTCGTTCTCGAAAGTCCCGTGCAGCAGTGTACGGAATACGTGCGCCGCCTGATGAACGCCGCGGCCCCCGAGCTCGGCGTCGATCCGCGCATTCTGGACCACGCCATCTGGCTGTACATGCGCAATCGCGAGGCATAGGCCCGGCTGCTAAGCCGTCTCTGTGCGGCACCCGGGCACAAAGTCCTGGTACTAGCATGTCTCGTACAACCAGGAGGTAATGATGTCCATGTCAACGAGCGCAGCCCGCCGTGATCTTGTCCGCCTCATCGAGCGTGTAAACCTCGACCGCATCGAGGTTGAGATCGTGTCAAGGCATGGATCTGCGGTTCTAATGTCAAAGGCGGAGCACGACGCGTTGGTGGAGACAAGCTACCTGCTCCGCTCCCCCGTCAACGCTCACCGGCTCATGTCCGCTCTCGGATCCGCCCGCAAGGAAAAAGCTGCCGAGCACAAGCCTTAGTGCAGTAGCCGGACTTGCCGTAGCTTGGACTGAGCGGCCTGCGCCTCCCTGCCGAGCCAGCGTCGGCTCGGGACACCGCGGGGATTCCCCGCTCAACGTCGGGGCCTAAACCAGGATGTCCTTCGTTTAATCCGGGAGCTGGTCAGCACTTCAGTATCTGCTTGGTGATCCACCACGCTGGTGCGGCCCGGCGATCGGCGGCAGTTTCATCCCCGCCAGTCGCTTCACCGTCGGCGACGTCTCGCGGCGCAGTTGTTCGTCGAGGGTGACTTTCAGCCGAGCCGCGAGGATTTCGCGGCGCAGCGTGGCGAAGACCTGATTCGTCTTTGCCGGGACGGCTCTTGTGGCGTTGCCCGCAAGACTTCGTTGCATTGCTTCGTTTTCTCCGGTTGCCGACAGATCCTGCTCTTCGTCTCGGCGGTTGGCTGCGAGTTTGTCCCGCGCGAGCGCACCCCTGCATTCCGCAATGAGCTGCCGAATCTCACCGTCGTGCATCTTCGTGTACGAGCCTGCCCAGACAGAGTCGAGGATCGACTTGTCCTCGGGACCGGTCAGATCACTACGGGCCAGCGCCTCAAGAATCGTGGTGCCGCAGAAGTACATCGTGTCGTTGGTGGAGGCAGCAGCCCCTAGGGCCCACTGGGTGCGCCGAATCCATTCGGCCCTGTCGTTCGCCTCACGCCTCCACCTCAGCCTGCCGGTATGGGTTGCCGCTTTGCCAAAGATAGCCCTCGTTTGACGCCGCAGGTTCAGCAATACAACAACCGCGGCCCCGAATACGGTCGCGGAGAGGGCGATGGATGTGAACGCTGAGATCTGCGTCCACCACCCAGAGCCTTCCGCCATTGGGGTCTCATGGGGAGCAGCTGTGAGTACCCGCAGCATCGTGTCTGTATTCATAGCAGGGGCATCCTTTGTCACTGCAGGATGGTGGAGGCTCAGTCAAGTTCATCCAGAATTCCGGCTATTTCACGAAGCGTCGCTGCACCAACCTGAGCGCTCTGACACGCATGAAAATTGCGCACGCCTGCGCGGCGCATACTGCGGAGCAGAATAAGTTCCGCCTCGACGCGCTCGGAGTGGGGTCCGTTCTCCTCCAACAGGTATTCAGGGCTAACGCCGAACACCGCTGCCAGGGCGTGCAAGAACTCCTCCGGGAGGGTTGCTCCTTGCCGGCTTTCAGCCGGTCCCACCGTTCCCAGGAGACGTAGAGGCCGTACGCTTGGGCCGCGTCGCGAACTGCCGGATAATCGAACGCCTTTCCGTTCTCAGCCGGGATGGCGTCCAAGAGCAGTTCGACTTTCCGGGCAAGCGTCTCGGACAGTCGCCGCCCACGGTCATGCTCAGGGGTCAGATCAGAAGCTTCCACGTATACAACTCCAGGTCGTTGCTGTGCCAAACGATTGAACGGTGCCATCTATCCGCGGCGAACACTTTGGCTTGTTCGCGGCAGGATTGTGTATCTTCCCTTGTGCATAGTTGTCTCGGTTCCTGCCCTGCTGCGGCAGGCCGCGCCTGGTGCACTTTCACATCTCGGGCACGACCGTGCCATGCTCTTTCGCATCTGTTCTTCAAGCCTGCGATTTTCCTCCGCCCGGATTCGCTCCCACTCCCTGGCCTCGATTCGCTCTGTAACCAGCTGTGGGGGGCTGGAGTGCGCGCTGATCCCCTCCGCGTAATTAACCGTGAGCTCCGGCCGCTTCTGGCCAAGGTCAGCCAGCCACACGATTTGTTTTGGGGATAGTGGCGTGAAAATCGCTCGAAAGACGAGCCGCCCCCGTGCGTATCTGACGCACAGCCAGGTGGAAGCCCTCGCATTGGAATCCAAAATACCCGGATTTCGTTCGGTTCCTGGCCTACACCGGGCTCCGATGGGGTGAGGCCACCGGCCAGCGGGTCGGCCACGTGGACCCGTCAGCGCGGCGGGCTCTGATCGTAGAGAACGCCGTGAATGTCAATGGCAAGATGGTGATCGGTACACCCAAGACACATGAGATCCGTTCCGTTGTTTACCCAGCGTTTTTGGCGCCGGCCGTTAAAGCCGCCTGCGCCGGCAAGGAGAGTCATTCCCTTCTTCGGGGCGACGGTGTGAGTTATCTTCGCCCCGGAAATGCCCTCAGCGGTTGGTTCGGGGCGGCCCGGAAGCGTGCGCAAGCCAACGACCCGGCGTTCCCCACGCTGACACCCCACGCTGACACCCCACGATCTAAGGCACACAGCAGCCTCCCTTGCCATCAGCGCAGGAGCGAACATCAAAGTGCTGCAGCGGATGCTCGGGCATGCCTCTGCAGCTATGACGCTGGACCGCTACGCCGACTTGTTCGAGGATGACTTGGACACGGTCGCCGGCGCGCTCCACACGGCCCGACAGGATCAGCTCTTTTCAACGGGACGCCACGGCGACTGAGACCGAATGACAGAAGATCGGCGCGGCGGTTATGGGCCGCTCCGCTCCACTCGGCTGCAGCAGCGCTAGCCAGCTGCGGTGAGTCCATCCAGTCCGCGCTGGGAAACCTTTCAGGCGGGGACGCCTGCCTAGGCTGCATCCACGGCCGGCAGCAGGTACAAACCACCAACTTCACTTAGGACCATGGCCGGGGACAGCCCTACCAGACCATCACCCCGGCGGGACCGTCGTCGGCGGAAACCAAGACCGCCCGCTAGCAGAGAGACGCGGCCGGCACCGGCTGCGGCGGCCCCCGCGGCAGCCCTTGAGAACCATCGACGGGAAGGGCAACACCCTTCACCTGGGAACGTTATGGCCGGTGTGCGTGAAAATGCGATATGGACGTGGCTGCGATTAGAGACCAGGAGCAGATTTTTCCGGGCGCACCCGGTCGTCGAAATTACTCCCAGGAAAAGATCAGAACCAGCCTGCGGGAACTGGCAGCCATGACAAATGGCACTCGCTGGACGTCAACTCCGGAGCCGCGCGTCCGAGCCCCAATTGGATCCTCAGCGAAACCTGAATGCTATTTTGGCGGCATGGACGTCGGAGATTTGGCAACTTGGGCCGGGCAGTCGCAACCACCGGTGCACTCGTGTTCGCCTTTGTTGGCCTGCAGAACGAACGAAACCAGAGACGAGCCGCCGAACTAAGAACGGCGCAGCAGGCGCGCAAGTCGCAAGCCGAGTCAGTCGCTGCTTGGTACGGAGGCTTCAGCATAGAGACGGAAGCCAACTGCCGCGGCTACGACTCTCTCATTGTCCGAAACGACTCTCGACTGCCCGTCTACGACGCAGTTGTAAGTCTTGTGCGTGTTCAAGGAGCTGGCGCGCGGACGAGCGAGCAAGTAGCCGAACACGCCAGCTACGGGTTCTCGCTTCGCAAGGAGACGTTTGTGATTTCACCGGGAACATGGCGCTTTCGAGTGGTAGAAGGCTGGCGCGGTATGCACGCACGAGCCGGCGCGGAGATCGCTTTCAAAGATGCAGTGGGGACCTTCTGGGTGCGCCGTGCCGACGGATCACTCGAGGAGCTCCCGGGACACCCCTTCGACCATCTCGAAGTGCCTCGACCCATCAACGACTACCCACTGGAATCAGCGACATAGACCCACGATTGGGGCTAGGAAGGGATCGACGTTGTGGTCAGTGCCGTTCGAACGCTGTGCGCGGGATCCGCAGCTAACTGGTCACGAACAACACTGTGAGCTTCCGGGGATAGCTGGGCCAGCGCGCGCGCCAAGGCGCGGCGGACGCGGACATCGGGATCCCGCGCCAGACGTTCGCCGAGGTGGACTGGTTCGCCGTGGTCAGCCCACAACGTTGCTGCGAGGCTTCGAATCGCCCATCCTTGGCTGGCCAGGAACGCCAGATCATCCATTACGGTGTCGCCGATTCGCTGCAGCGCGCGAGTCGGCCAGTAATCGGCTTTCTCGCCTAGAAGCGAGTAGATGACTCTCCTCACCTCGTTGCGTTGGCTCTCGTTCGTGGCGAGGGTCGCGGCCAGGAAGAGTGCTTCTCCACGACTACCGCGGGGCATCCCATTCATGCGGACGCCCCCTAGTTTGTGTGTGAACTGTTCGTTGAGACCGTCGTGGTCGGAGGGTGTGGGGGATGTGGCTAGTCGCATTGCGACCTCGAAGTATTTGTCCCGCTGAACTTGATCAAGCTGGCCGCCGAGATTGGTGGCGGCGATCAGGTATTCGCCGCGGTCGGTGGAACTGATGTGGGGGTGGTCCGCGCGGACGAGGAGTTCGGAGACGGCAGCATCGATCGACTTCGTGGGAAAGTCGCCGATGAGGAGCGAGTCTCCAACCGCGTTGGTCCCAAGGCTGTACACGCCCGCCACATATGTAAGCGGTGTCGTAAGCCGCGCCAATGCCTCGGCAGCAACGGTAGGGTCGACGTGTTTGTTGTCGTTGAGGGCAAGGGTCTCCCGCGCCCAATGATTTCCAGCCTCGGCAAGCACGGTGAGGGCGTCCTGAGCAAGCGGTTGGTTCTTGGCTATTGCATCGCGAGCGATGCCGCTTCGCGCCCCCTGTGCACGTCCCAAGAGAGGCACAAGGTGTGCGATGGCGCGCGCAGTAAGTGAGGGATGACTGAGCGCGATCTTCGCCACAGCCAGCGCCTCATCGTCATCGTGGTAGCGGTAGTGGTTTTCCGTGACTTCGGGCTGCTTCTCGAAATGAGCCAGAACAGCCTCGGCGGAAGCGGCGTCGATGCGGTCTGCCAAGCCCCCTAGCGCCTTGAGCGCGTTGTTATATCGAGACGTCGTGAACGAGCGCAAGTCCGGTCGACTCCCGGTATCCGCAGCATCCAACTCGTCGGTGATGCATTCGGCGATGCGATCGACCAAGGTGTCTGGAATGAGGTCTGCCTGCGCGGCAATGAGGCGGTAGGTTGCGCCGACCATCCAGTAGTTTGGCGCATCCAGGTCGTCGGTGATGTCGATGAACTCAAGGGGGAAAGACTTTCCGAGCGATTCGATCGCCTTGATGGCTCCAGCTCGGGCAAGGTGGCGAGCGGAGAGTGTGGCCTCGTCCGACTCCATAAGGATCGATGCGAGCACTTTTCTTGCGCGTTCCTCTCCGACCCAGTCACTCGTTGTTGCGGCATCACGCAGGGCGCGCTGAGCCGAGATGGCGGCAGGACGAAAGTTTTGATCGCTCAACGCCGACAATGCGTCCTCATAGGCGGTGTCCGACGTGGGAACGAGCGGCGTAGAAGTACCCATCTCGCGGATCGCCGTTTGTAGGGGCAGAAGCTCGTTGCTCGTGAACGGGTTCCACCGCGAGCGGAAGGACCGACGACTGAAAATCCATGTCGAAGCTTCGCCCCATTGCCCGGCCAACGAGGCCAAGCCGGAGGCGTCATCCCAGGCCAGATCTGCCTCCTCGAACTTCTGATTCAGGGCGAGGGTGCGTGCATGACGAGCGATCACCAAGCCCGACAGTCCGTAGCCGAGCTTCAACTTTCGAGCATCGGTGAGTATCTCGGACCAGTCTGCCGTGGTTTCTGCAATGAGGAGCCGCAGCCGTGTACGTAGCACCTCGTCGATGGGCGCGAGCCGTGAGAACTCCGACAGGGTCGGCGCGGACTCCACCAACCACTCCGTTTGATCCCCGGCAAGTGCCGTCTCCCCGGCAAGCAGGACAAGACGCAGCTGGTCTGTGGGATCCCCCTGCCGCAAGGTATCGACATCCGGAACGTAGCCGAGTGGGTTTGAGTACAGACTTATAGCTGCCTCGATCACCTTAAGGTAGAGGGCCACCTTTTCGTTATTGGGCGTGAGTTTCGATAACTCATCGAGGCGAGATTGCGTCATGTGCGCCGTCGCGGAGAGACCTTGATCGAGGGCCGCCCAGAAGTCATCAAGTATCTGTCGAGCCGCCTCATCCGCCTGGCCGACGCGCGCCAGAAGACGGATGCGCTCCTTGTCGTGCAACGCAGCATGAGGCCCAAATCCTGCATCCCGGAGGATCGCTTGTCCCTCTCCAATCAACGAGAGTGCCTGCTTTGCGTCAGTAGTCGCTGCCGCCTTATCGAAGACCTGCTTCGCACCAGTGGACACTTCGGGTGTCCGCGCGATCGCCTCGCGAACCGCGGCTGCGTCACCGGACGGCACGAGCGCGACGTTGATCTTGAACGGTAGGCAGAACGCTTCGGCGGTCGGCATCCCGAAGTACTCGATGACAATCTCAGGGCGATTCCGCAGGAGCGTTGAGAGCTCCTGTGCATCCCAAAGCTCGAGGACGATCGGGTGGAGCGCCTTTCGCTGTACTGACAGCTCGTCGATCGCACCCGTGCTCTTGACAGCACAGGCAACACCGATGATCAGGCGATCCACCTCAAAGGGACGCTTCGTCGTGCGGAACTTCTTTACAGCGGCCTCCAACTGGGAGGCATAGAAATGTTTGTAGTTCTTGCTCTGGAGGGCGACACCCGCACCATCCGGTGCCAGCGCAACGATGTCGAGACCGAGTTGGGACTGACCACGATCTCCGTACATCTGGGCGTCACGCAGGCCTTCAACGTCGCGCATCATTCTCAGTTGAAGGCGCTCGAAATTCTCCCACGTCAACGAGTTGAACGGGAGTTCCTCAAGCTTCCCCATGACCGGCGCCGGCGTAGGTGCTAAGGGCGGGGCATACAAAGAAGATGCCAAAGACAAGGATTGCCAGCCCGTCATTATGCTCCCCGTCTAAACGCTGCTCGTTGACCCTTGAACAGGGTCAAAACCTTCGAGCCCTTATCTTATAAGCCGAGCCATGGGCGGATATGTCGTTAGTCGAGCAACGAGCACTGGGAACATCGGGAGAAGTCGGCCGTTCCGGACCTTGAACGGTTTGTTCGGGTCCTCATAGAAGCTCATGCCAACGACGCGGAACGCGAAAAATTGAAAATGCTTCAGCGCAACGAATTTGTAATCAACCAACTGACCATTGTGGAGGGCTAAGTCCAGGCCTGCAGTTCACTCTTGGCTTACGCCTGCGGAACATAACCCGCGCGGTAGCTCTTGACGCTGCCGACCGCCGCAGCGG
>NZ_LMOL01000024.1:0-22495 GCF_001424565.1 Arthrobacter sp. Leaf141 | reverse complement strand
CCCCCCCCCCCCCCCCCCCGGCGCGGCGGCACGCGCCCGGATCACTTCTTCGAGGTTGGACCTCGTGGCAGGATGCGCCCCATCATGGATGGACTGTTACGGAAGGCCCCGTACCCGGAGTGGGCGCTGACGTCCCGTCTCGGACTGGACCGGGACCGCATCGCCGCGCTGGTCCGCGCCGCGCCGGGGACCCTGGCCTACCACTTGGGCATTGCGCGGCGACCGGATCCCGAGTTTGAAGCGGCTCACCTCGCTGCTGGGGCAGCACTGTCTCCGACCACTGCGGCGCGGATGGAGGAAGTCATCGCCTGGGTCACCGCCCAGGCCGGCTAGCCCGCGGCCGCACCGCTGACGAGGCAGAGTGTTCCATGGAGGCGCAGATCAGGCAACGCCGCAGCGAGGCCGCCACCGGGACACTTCATCCCTCCTATAAGGACCGTTTGGCCCGGATCGCCGGCTGGGACACCGACGCCAGGACAGCTGCCGACGAAGCCCGCTGCTACACGCGGCTGGCAGAACTCGTGACCTGCCGCGCCGAGGGCAACGACTGGCCCCGCCACCACAAATACGACACCGAGCAGGAACACACCTTCGGGGTCTGGATCCGGGGTCAGCGGCAGAAGCTCAGGGAAGGCGCCCTCTCCCCGACAAGGCTGCCCAGCCCAACGCTGCGGTGCAGGGCTGGCAGAAAGAAGAACGAGGGCCGCCCTGCCCGATCCTGAACGCGTCAACCGCCTCCGCCCTCCCGCGCCTGTTCGCGGACGGACCTGGACGCCGTGGCGGGTGCGCTCCACCTGGCCCAGCAGGACCAGCTCATTGGCAAAGAATTGGCAAAGGAATCGCTGTGAAGTGGTGTTTTCAACTGTTGGAGAGTGTGACCAAAAGTCCACCGTTTGGCTGGAAAACCAAGGCTTTTGAGGATTTTCCGCGGAACTGCGGGGATGATGAAATGGGTTCAAATCCCACCGTCACCGCCAATGAAAACCCCCGGGAAACCGGGGGTTTTCTTGATTCCCAGGAGCTTCTCTCGCCGTGGGCCGCTACGTCTCGAAATATGCACCAAAAATGCACCACGAAATGGAAGGCGAAATCGAGTTCATCGTGGAAAAGAACCGCCACGGAGAAACCGGCAGGGTGCGCCTCGCATGGCCCCACACTTCGCCTCAGTCAGAGGCATGTCCCACGGACCCAACGACTACCGCTACGGAATGGAAGCATCTTGAACACCGACACCCTCAACGCCACAGTCCACCGTCTCACCCGCGAACACCGTACCACCAACACGGATGCCGACACCGGCGAGAAAAGCTACCCAACCGAACTCAGCCTCTTCCAGCAACTCCAGCAGGAAATCCAATCCGGC
Organism: Arthrobacter sp. Leaf141; assembly: GCF_001424565.1. Lineage (GTDB taxonomy): Bacteria > Actinomycetota > Actinomycetes > Actinomycetales > Micrococcaceae > Arthrobacter. The sequence continues at coordinate 21,132 of NZ_LMOL01000024.1, read as the reverse complement.
CGACGCGCAGAAGGCGCTGGAGGCGGAACAGGATCCCGCTCCCCCATCGCCATCCCCGCCTTCAGCCTCTGGTCAGAAATCCGCGAAACCCTCGCCACGATGCACACTGCCATCACCGGCAAGGACGAGCCGAAACTCAGCGCCGAATCGAAGCTGCAGAAGTGGGCAGCCTGGACTCAGGCCGACAATAGCGGCGAGACAGCGCGCAAATGCTTAGAGAACGCCACGAAGTGGATGCTCTCCATTCAGCAGATGCTCAACCCAGTTCGCCGGGCAGAAATCGTCGGAGCCTGCCCCCAGGACGAGTGCGGCGCTACTCACGCCTGGACCTGGGATGAAGGCGAATACGTCCGCAACACCGCCATCACCGCCACCGGGGCCGAAGCAACCTGCGGCGCATGCGGAACCGTGTGGGCCGGCACCGAGCTCTACACCCTCGCAAAGGAAATCGGGAAGGTCGCAGCATGATCGGCAAGGGCGACCCGATCGTCAGCCTCGCCGGCCTCACCAAGTGGTCCATGCCATTCGACAGGGTCGCTGGTACCAGAGTTCCCACCGTGGCCGATGACCCAGGCATCATCCACGCTGTGAGGCCAGTTAGAAGGGAGACATCGCTTCGCGAACCGATCTTCCTCGAGGACATCGACTACAGGGCCGCACTCTGCGGCGCAAAGGTGAAGGTCATCATGCCGTCCACCTTCAAGCCGGACGAAGTAGGGGGCTGCCCTGCCTGCGCGGCCGTCAGGCCCGGGAACATGATCAAGTACCCTAAAGGGAACTCAGCGTTCCCCAATTACGGCGACCGGTGGAGTCCCCGAGCACGGCGCCGCAAGCACCAGGGCCGACGCCCATAGCGCTCCGAATGACACGGTTGTAATTTGAAGCAGGACCAGATAATTTAGAACCATAGCGCACAGGTCTAACTAAAGTGCGGAGAAGCCCCGGGATGAACCTCCGGGGCTTTTGCGTGGGCCGGGGTGTCTCGGATCTCTTACACGTTCATTCCGGTGTAGACTCTCGGCAAATTGAACGAGCCGAAGACGGGGATCTACGTGGGGTTAGATGCTGAGCCTATACAGCAAAAGGGCATTGACGGAGTAGCTCTCGCCAAAAGAGGTCTCGAAAGCACCACTTGGATTGAGCTACCATTCAATGCTTACCGCAATGACTCCATTTGTAGAGTGCACATGTTGAACGGTTCCAAACTCTTTGACATGTTTGGCTACATTTTTGGCGCGACTAGCGTTCCGCTTTACGTCGAAGCAAAGAACTATGATGGTAATGCAAGTAAATTAGATTCGTATTACCGCGAATTTCTTGCTCATGCGTACAGCGCGACGGCTCTTGCAAAAAAAAATAATACGGCCGAACGTGCTGAATTTATGTTCGTAACGACTCATCCTTTCGGTATAACTAAATGGTCCGATAACTTCAACCCTTCTCGCATTCGAGATGCCGTTCAGGAATACAAAGAGGTTCTTGGCGGCGCTGAAATAGACGATAACGTTTTGACAGAGACGTCCGGCCTTATTCATCTACTCATATTGAATCAGCGACAAGAGCGGTTCATGCTAACCGCTTCGGAACTTAGCCGAATTGAAGAAGTTCTCGGGAGGAAAGCTCAGTGATAGAGTCCCAAGATTTTCAGCAGCGGGTACTCGCTGCGCTAAATGGCCATTCACCTCAAGACGTAATCAATGGAGTAAAAACCGCAGTAGCTGAAAAAATGTCAGAGGTCGACGAACGAGTGGACGTCGTTTTCACTGACTACTTCAACCATTCGTACATGCCAGACATGGTCCTGACGTGGCAAGAGTCGGGCAAGCGGAAGGAGCGTCCGCTTTTTGTGCGTACAAGTGTAGATCCAGAGAGCATCGCCGTAGACATCCATGGACTAGTCTCGCAGTCACCGCTTGTGATCGCTGTCGATGAACGCAGTTCAGGAACTCCGGCCAGAGAAGCTGTTGAGATCGAAAAGAGGAATGGTCGTGTTGACCTCCTCATGACGGATACCAGCTCAATCTCGACACTAACCCCGAATCTGGCAGACTCTGGTATTGGATATGACTTTTCCAGGCTAGTTGGACAGAACTTCTTGAGTGGTGGCCGCGGATTCGTCGGTCCGAAAGAAGCGGCGGCCATCAACTCAGCGGCCGTAGTGAGCGACACCGCCGATTCGTACACGACATTCAATCAGGCGATAGATCAGTACTTCATGGAAGACGCGGCGCTACGGTTAAAACGTTCGACTGGACTCGTGCGGGATGTTTTGCGCGGGGATTTTGAGCAGCTTGCAATAGCCGGCAAGTTCAGCCAGGCCGAGCTTCGTACCGTTCTACCTCTCCTACTTGGAAGCCTCGAGGCACGAAACACTCCAAAGTTGTGGGCAGATCTCGGTCAGGTGATGCAACTATCTGACCTCTTCGACATCGCCACTGATCTCGAGAAGTACGATGTTTCACCGCTCCTAAGTGCCAACGTGAAAAATTGGACCGCAAAACGAAGCCAAGTCGTCATGAGGTTTCAGCCTGAAACCGAGGAAGCACCGATCGTCGACGGAGACGAATCGGGCGAAAATTCTAGCGACGAGCCGCTGTGGCAATTGTGGCGCGGCCTTGTAGCGCTGGACATGAAGGACTGGCGGATTCTATTCGCGGATGATGCAAGGAAACTGAAAGGCAGGTCCGCTAACGGCACGACCCCTCAGTGGTCAGATTTGTCGGGAGCATTGCCGTCCTTTGCTATCAAAGCCGTCGATCTGCATGGGCTGTCTCGCAGAGTATCGATTTCTGCCGAGCGATCCGGAGATATCTACGGTGACATTGCTTCCGTCACCGACGCGTTGGACGAAACTTTCTATGTTCCTCGTCTACAAATCACCGAAAATACGGGCGCCGAGGACTGCACGTCCTTGGTTGAGTTCTCTGAAATGCTCGTCACGAGTTCCCCGGCCGATTCCTTGGCTAATCACGCTAAAGCAGCCATCCACCTACTTCTACACAACAAGCACGTGGATACAAGCGAGCTCGGCGCGGGGCTTGTTGAGATTCTGAACACTTCCATAACGCCATCCGCTTCGAATGATGTCAGCGGTGAAGAACGACGCTTGGATACCGACGAGTCAGAGAACATTCAAGTTAAGCCGAGGCAGTATCCCTACGAAGAGTTTGGATTGTGACTCTACAACCTGCCTCACCGCTACCGGCAGTGGGGGCAGGCTAATCTAGAACCGTTGACGAGACAACTTTCGAATAAACCAAGGACCAACCCCAAGCGGGCGAGTCCTTTTCTATTGCCCAAAGTGAGTCCCACCGAAAAGCCATCCCCAAGGCCGAGGCGGAACACGAAGGGCACGGCTGGACCGATAACGACGGCACGCGGACCACGACCGCACCAGCCCACGCCAGGTTATTGCGACGCTACCCACACTGGCCCGGACGGTGGACCTCACTAGCGTTGCCTGGTCACGAGGCAGCACCCGCGAGTTCCACGCAACGGTAAAAGCAACCACCCAAACAGTGGTCCGGCTCAACGTCACATCATCGGACCTGAACACCTCGAAAACGTTTCCTGTCCCCGCCGGGGTGTGGGTGGAACTCCGTAATTACTTCTCGATGCCGCTCATTGGTTCCCAGGATCTCACCTTCACCACTACCCGAGTTTCGGGCGGCTCCGTAGAGCTGTTCGAGGCCAACGCCTAAGCAGCTTAGGGGGCCAGCATGAAACGCACAAACACTGTCGCGAACGTACTCAACACCGGCATCGTCCAGTTCTCGGACGGCACCTTAGTATCCCAATCCCGCTGGATGGATGGTTCGAGGGAGCCCCAGGTGTCCCGGGCGCTGGTGCGCCCACCGGTGGCGAGCCCTTGCAGCTCATCCGCAAACGGCATCCGGCACAACCACGGAATGGGGGACCCCAACCAAGTCGCTCGTCGGCAACGTAGACAACACCGCTGACGCAGAAAAGCCGCTCAGTACCGCAGTGGCTGACGCCCTCTCAGGCAAGGCATCCACTCAGGCGGTCGCCCTCAAGGCGGATAAAACGGATTTGGACCTGAAGGCCAACGACGCTGACCTTCAAGAGCTTGCTAACGCGAAGGTCGACAACATCGCCGTAGGCGCGGCCTCAGGTGTCGCTCCGCTGGATGATGCAGCCAAGGTTCCCGACGTGAACCTCCCCGCACGATTGGGCGAGGCGGCACTTACGAGTACGACACGAAAACCGATTTCGCCGTGTCCGCCACCACGGCCGTCTTGGGGATTGGCGCCCCTGCCCCACCGACTTTGATCAGGCGCGGATCACAGTACCGGACGGAACGCCAAGTTCCGCTCTCCGCATCGACCAGAAGAACACTGTGAGCACTGTGGACGCCTTAAAAATCGTCAACCTTGCTCCTGCTTACGCGCTGAAGATTGATCAATTGGGAGCAACGCCTAATGATACGGTGAATTTCAACGCGCCCGGCGGTGGTCCGCACACCGTCCTTGGGGTTGGCGGGGCGAACACAACGCTTACCACGGTGAAGGTCACGAATAGCGGCCCGCAGGTTGGCGGAGCGGTGGTTTTCGCGCAGGGCACCGACCCGGCACGAACTATGCCGATCTTCGGCGGCGACAACTACGGGACCGCCGGCGGGGCGACCTTCTCCGCGCACCAGTCGAACGGCTCAAACTCCCCGGCATTCCGGGCGATCTACGACGCCGGGTACAACCACAGCGCCCGGGTAATCTGGATCGACGCGAACCACAACGACGGCAATGTCATTTACGTGAACAACGCAACCGCGCAAACAGCCGGTCAACTCGTGAACCTGATCCAGGCTAGCGGGTCGACGGCGCCGGTTATTCAGATTCTCAACAGCGGCAGCGGCGACCATATCACGTCGAACAACTTCAAAGTCTCGCAGGGCGGCAACGTCTCCGCGACGGGACTCATGAACCATGCGTCATTCAACAACGCGGCGATCAAACCCACAACAACGGGAACCGTGATCGACCGGAACGTGGCCGATTCCGGGGCTGCCCTCAAGGTCAATAACATCAACGCGACCTCGACGGGCGACATCCTGCAAATTCAGGCCGCAACGGCGGTAAAGGCGCGCTTCACCAAGGCCGGGCACCTAGCGGTCCGTGTCAACTCGGCACCGGCAGACGCGGACCTTGTAGCTGGTGAGGCGGCCTCCTGGTTCGACTCGACCAACGGTGCATCAAAGCTCATGGTCAAAGCAAAGCAGGCAGATGGAACTATCAAGACGGGAACGGTGACACTCGCATGAACGTGACTTTCCAAGATGCGTATGACGAGGCGTGCCGGGCGCTGGGCGAGTCGGTAGTCCGAGAGCGTCTTCTCGCTAAGCAGATACAGGCGCAACCCGAATGCGCTAATTCATCTGGCGAATGACACTGGCAGGAACTCCGCCTACTAGCGTATTAGCGGGCACGTCTCTTGTGACAACGGCCCCGGCAGCAACCATGCAGCCGGGGCCGATTGTCACCCCGCCAAGGACGGTCGCACCAGCCCCAATCCAGGTTCCAGCCCCGATTGTTATCGGCGGCGCGACATTTTTCCCGGCCCTCTGCTGCGGCCCTGCCAGCTCGTGGGTGTCAGTAATGAGCCGCACGAACGGGCCTAGGAAAACGCGGTCCTCAATCACGGTGCCGGGCCGGATGTACCCGTACGCCATCCGGGAGGCGCCGTAGAGGTTGGCATTGAGGGCGGAGAGCAGAGCTGCCACAGCCACCAGGGTGATGGCGGTGGCTGCGCTGGGCATGGCGGCCTCCAACACGGCGGCGAGGGCTCTTCAGCCCTGCCGAACCCACGGGAACCACGGCCGCGATCACGATGATGGCACCGATGTAGAAGACCAGGATGCGCCACAGTACAGTCCGGACAGCCTTCTTCACGCTACGGGCCGGCTCTGCCGTTTCGGCTGCCGCCACAGACACGATTTCGGTGCCGCCGAAAGCGAACGCCACCACAAACAGCGCCGTGGCAATGCCGGCAAAACCGCTCGGCGCGAACTCGGCACCGGTGAAGTTGGCAAGGCCGGGCGACTGCACGCCCGGCAGCCAGCCGAAGAGCAGCGCGAAGCCCACCAGCAGGAACCCGACGATCGCCGCCACCTTCAGCAACGCGAACCAGAACTCGAACTCGCCGAAGTTCTTCACACTGGTGAGGTTCACAGCGGTGAGCACCACGATGAACACGAAGGCCATCAGCCACACGGGCAGGGCCGGGAAAATGGTCGCAAGCAGGCCAGCCGCACCAAGCGCTTCGGCCGCGATGACCACCACGAGCTGCAGCCACCAGAGCCAACCCACCGTGGCACCGGCCACCGGCCCGTACGCCTTGGCGGTGTAGACGGAGAACGCGCCGCTGTCCGGGTTGGCGGCGGCCATCTCGCCGAGCGCCCACATCACCAGGATGATGAGCGTGCCCGCCACCAGGTAGGAGATCAGCACCGCCGGGGCCGCAGCCTGGATGCCCGCGCCGGAGCCGATGAACAGGCCGGCACCGATGGCGCTTCCCAGGCCCATCATGGTGAGCTGGCGGGGTTTAAGGGCCGCGCCGAGGGGGCGCGCAGACGTCGTTGTCTGTTGTTCCATGGAAATTCCTCTGGTTGTAGGTGGAACGGATTGGGGAAAGGCCAGAAAGTTGTCAGGCCGCGTGGGCTGAGAGGAGCCGGAGCACGCGGTCGTTGGAGGCGGGGTCGGCCACGGTGATCCGCACGCCGTCGCCCTGGTACGCCCGGACCATAATGCCCGCGCCATTGAACGCGTCCACCAGCGTCGCCAGGCGTTGCTCGTCGGCGCGGATCCACAGGAAGTTGCCTTGGCTCGGCTGGAGCGTCCAACCCTGCGCCTCCAGCTCAGCGGCCATCCGGGAGCGCTCCCCTTTCACCAAAGCAACTCGCGCTGCCATCTCCTCCCCCGCGTCCAGGGACGCGATGGCCGCCTTCTGTGCCAGCGCGCTCACGGCGAACGGCAGGGCGGTGCGGCGCAAACCTTCGGCGATTGCCGCCGTCGTAATCGCGTACCCGACGCGCAGGCCGGCGAGCCCGTAGGCCTTGGAGAAGGTCCGCAGGATACAGACGTGCGGGTACCGGCGGTAGAGCGCCAGGGAATCAGGACCGCTGCCGGCGTCGGCGTATTCCACGTAGGCCTCGTCGATCACCACCAGGACGTCGGAACGGGCGGACTGCAGGAAGGCCTCGAGGCTGTGGTGGCTGATCGGCACGCCGGTGGGGTTGTTGGGGGTGCAAAGCAGGATCACCTTGGTGCGGTCGGTGACGGCGGCGGCCATGGCCTCCAGGTCGTGGCCCTAGGTGTCGTCCAGCGGGATGCGGACCGGCCGTGCACCTGCCAGCTCCACCAGGATGGGGTACGCCTCGAAGGAGCGCCACGCGAACACCACCTCATCCCCCGCGTCGCACAGTCCGGTGATGATCTGCTGCAGGACGCCCACGCTGCCAGGCCCCACCGCCACCTCGTCGGTGGTGACGCCCAGGTGCCGGGCGAGCCGTTCGCGGAGTTCGACGGCGGCCATGTCCGGGTAGCGGTTCATCCGGCCGGCCGCTTCGGCCACCGCAGCGGCAGGCAGCGGGCAGTGGCTCGAAGTGGCTTTCGTTGCTGGCGAGGGCTGCAATGTCCGTGCCGGCGCTGCGTCGGCCCGGAACGTAGGACGGAAGTCCGGTCACCGCACCGCGCAGGGTGGGCAACGCAGTTTCGGGAACGGCCACAAGCTGATCACTGGTCATGAGGTCCGATCATGGAAGTGACCCGGACCACAATGCAATGTAGGCTCCGGTGCTTGGGACTTCTGCTCAACTTCTACTACCTCTGGTGAAAATATGACCATCACAAATGCTCGGACCCTCGATTCCCTCGACGGCCGGATCATCCTCGCCCTGGACATGGACCCCGAAGCCAGCGCCCTGGCCCTTTCCCGGACACTCGGCGTCGCCCGCAACACCGTCCACGCCCGGCTGGCACGGCTGGAGCGCAGCGGCGCCCTCCGCTCCTTCAGCCGCAGGCTGGACCCCGCTGCGCTGGGCTACGAACTGATGGCCTTCCTGTCCCTCTCCATCAGCCAGACCCGGACCGGCTCGGTGGAACACGGGCTCGCCGCCATCCCAGAGATCATCGAGGTGCACGCCACCACCGGGGACGCGGACCTCATGGCCAAGGTGGTGGCCCGCAGCACCACCGACCTCTACCGCATCACCAACGAAATCCTGGATATCGACGGAATCGAGCGGACCAGCACGGCCATCTCCATCCTGGAACTCATGCCGCCCCGCTACGACGGCCTCATCAGCCGGCTGTCCGAGCAGGAATCCCGCCCTTCGGAGTAATCACACGTGGCGGACGCCGCAGGTGGGCAAATTGTCACTACTGGTTTCTTCAGCTGCCAAAAGTCCCAGTGGCATCGAGCGGTATTGCAAAGGTGAGATGCAGGCCACACGCTTCCTGCATGACTACTCTCACTGTCTCCGGCCACGTGGCGCAGGTTCTCAGCAGCTATGCCAGCGACGTCTTCGGCGTCATGGGCAACGGCAACGTCTACTTCCTGGACGCCGCGGAGCAGCAGGGCCTGCGCTTCACCCCCGTCCGGCATGAGGGCGCCGCCATCGCCGCGGCCGACGCCTACTACCGGGCCTCGGGACGGCTCGCCGTGGGCACCACCACCTACGGCCCCGGCTACACCAACGCGCTCACCGCCCTGGCCGAGGCCGTCCAGGCCCAGATCCCCGTGGTGCTGGTCACCGGGGACGCCCCCACCAGCGGCGCCCGGCCCCAGGACGTGGACCAGGCCGCCATCGCCGCGGGCCTCGGCGCGACCACCTTCACCGTCACCCGCGACGCCGCGGGGGCCATAACCCGGCAGGCAGTGGAGTTCGCACTCACCCGGCGCGCCGCCGTCGTGCTGGCCGTCCCCTACGACCTCGCCGCACTCGAAGCTGCAGACGGGGACCTTCCGGAGCCGGCCAATTTGAAGGTGACGGACGACGCCGGCACGGACCTTGCGCAGGTGGCCCGCCTGTTCGCCGGGGCCAGGCGACCTCTCATCCTTGCTGGCCGGGGAGCGCACCTCGCCGGCGCCGGCCCGGAACTCCGCGAACTCGCCGACCGGATCGGTGCGTTGACTGCCGGAACCGCCCTGGCGTTCAACCTCCTCAATGGCGAAGGCTACCTGGGCGTGGCCGGCGGTTTCGGCACCGACACCGCAGCCGGGCTCATGGGTGAGGCCGATGTAGTCCTCGTGGCTGGCGCGAGCCTGAGCCCCTTCACCATGCGGTTCGGGCATCTGCTCGGCCCGGATGCCACGGTTATCCAGATCGACACCGCCCTGCAGCCGACCAACCCGAGGGTGGACCTTTTTGTTCAGGCGGATGTAAAGTCCGCCGCTTCGCGCCTCCTGGCCATGATGGACGATGAAGCCGCCCTGGCTGGCTGGCGTGCCGAGGCTTCCCGGCGTCTGGCTGCGGGACCGGGGCATGAGCCCGGATCCGCGGAAACCGCGGACGGCCGGCTGGACCCGCGTGCCCTCGCCACCGCGCTGGATGCGGTGCTGCCGGAGCGCCGCACAGTGGTCCAGGATGGCGGGCACTTCATCGGCTGGGCGCCCATGTACTGGAACATCCCGCGGCCGCAGGACCTGGTGATGGTGGGGACCGCCTTCCAGTCGATCGGGCTGGGGCTGGCGAGCGCCGTTGGGGCAGCCCGCGCGGTGGAGGACGGCCGCACCCTGGTCCTGGCCTCGGGCGACGGCGGTTTCCTGATGGGCTTGGCCGACCTCGAATCGCTGATCGGTGCAGCCCGCAGCGCGATCGTCGTGATCTACAACGACGCCGCGTACGGTGCCGAGATCCACCAGTACGGCTCGCAGGGCCTTACCGAGAAGCCGATGCTGATCCCGGAGGTGGACTTCAGCGGCGTCGCCCGTGCGCTCGGTGCCGAGTCGGCGATCATCCGCTCGCTGGCGGACCTTGCCGCGCTCACGGACTGGATCGACGCCGGCGCTCATGGGACCTTCGTGGCGGACTGCCGGATCACCTCCAGCGTCCGCGCCCCGTGGCTGACCGAGTGGATGCAGGCCTCGCATGCGGCGAAGGCGGCAGTGTCGGGCTGACGCTCATCGAAAAGTAAGGCCCGTTTTGTCAGCGAACCGGCTTAGGATTTCTTCCATGAGGATTGCCGTTGCCGGGGGAACCGGGACCGTGGGCCGCCATGTCGTTGCCGTCGCCACGGAGCGCGGGCACCAGGTGGTCAGCATGAGCCGCTCCGAAGGAGTGGACCTAGTCACCGGGCGCGGCCTTGATCAGGCACTCCGGGGTATCGAAACGGTCATCGACGTCTCCGGCGTCCAGGCCCTGTCCACCAAGAAAGCTGTGGACTTCTTCACCAGTGCCACCCAAAACCTGCTGGCGGCGGAAAAAGCGGCGGGCGTCATGTACCACGTGGTGCTGTCCATTGTGGGCATCGATCACGCCAACTCGGGACTGTATGCCGGCAAGCTGGTGCAGGAGGACGAGGTCAGGCACGGCGTCATTCCCTGGACACTCCTCCGGTCCACCCAGTTCCACGAGTTTGTGCCGATGTCCATCAAGGCCGCCTCGGTGGGCCCACTGGTCTTTGTGCCCACGATGCGCACCCAGCCGATAGCCGCTAAAGAGGTCGCCGCGGCCCTGGTGGATGCGGCCGAAGCTGGTCCACAGGGACGCCTCCCGGACCTCGGCGGCCCGCAGGCCGAACAGCTGCGAGGCCTGGTCGCGGCGTACCTGGCCAAAACCCATCAGAAGAAGCGGATCGTTCCCCTGCACCTTCCCGGCCCCATGGGCAAGGCAATGCGCAACGGCGAGCTCATCCCGGCGCCGGGTTCCGCCGTCGGACGCCAAACGTTCCTGGAGTGGCTCGAAACGATCAACGGCGCGTAGCAGTAGCCACGGGTGGGGACCCGGCGCCCCGCCGTCCAGCACGACGGCGGCCCTCGCCGAGGTGTCGGGATGACCACTTTCCGGCGGGATCCGGAATACGGGCTTGCGGTTCAGCCGTTGTCGAAGTCATGAAAGCAATTACGTACAGCACCTACGGCAACCCCGACGTCCTCGAATACGGCGAGCAGCCGTTGCCCAAAGTGGGGCCGGGTATGGTCCTGGTGAAGATCAAGGCAGCGTCGGTGAACCCGGTGGACTGGAAGATCATGTCTGGCGGCCTGGACGCCGTCATGGACCTGCAGTTCCCCGCCATCCCCGGCTGGGACGTCGCCGGTGTGGTGGAATCCGTGGGCATCGACTCCCGGCAGTTCACGCCCGGCGATGAGGTCATCTCGTACGGACGGAAGGACTACGTCCATGGCGGCAGCTTCGCGGAGTACATCGCGCTGCCGGAGCGGGTACTGGCCCGCAAACCTGAGACCCTCGACTGGAACGAGTCGGCAGGCCTGCCGCTGGCCGGCCTCACCGCCTACCAGGTCCTCAACCGGCTGGGCCTCAAGGCCGGCGAAACTGTCCTGATCCACGGCGGGTCCGGTGGCGTGGGCTCACTGGGCATCCAGATTGCCGCAGCACTGGGCGCCAAAGTCATCGCCACGGCGTCGGAGAAGAACCACGACTTCCTCCGCTCCCTGGGCGCCGAGCCTGTTGCCTACGGCGACGGGCTGGCGGACCGCGTCCGCGCACTGCGCCCGGACGGCGTGGACGTTGTGGCCGACTTTGTGGGCGGAAACCTCGAAGCCACCCTCGCGGTGCTTGCTGACAGCGGCCGGCACGCGTCCATTGCGGACAGCGACGTTGAGCAGCATGGCGGGGAATGGATGTGGGTCAGCCCGGTGGGCGCCGACCTGCAAAAGCTGGCCGACCTGGTGGACAGCGAGAAGATCCAGGTGGAGGTTGCCGAGGTGTTCCCGCTGGAGAAGGCCGCGGATGCGTTCCGCTCCAACATGGAAGGCCACACCCGCGGCAAGATCATTCTGGCCATGGACTAAAACGGGCCGGCACCGGGGCGATGTTCAACCGCCCCGGCGCCGCCGGTTGACCCACTATGTGGGTGCTGTCCGGCCCACCGGGTTCACCCGAACAGGGCCGACACGCGGGTGAGGGTTTCGTAGACCCCGTAGGCCAGCGGCACTCCCACCAAGGCCCAGGCCACGGCGAGCCTGCCGGTGGAAGCTTTCACTGGGGTGTGCGCGGCGGGGGTGCTTTCGGTGCTCATGTCAGGCCTCCATGGCAGGTTCGTTCCGGCCGCGGCCGGAGCTGGATTCGTGGAACCGTGCGTCCACCGGTTTGACCAACAGGTTGGCCACAAAACCAACCACCAGCAGCCCCACCATGGTCAGCAGCGCCGGCTGATAGGACGCGGCGTTCAGCTGCCCGGGTTTGCCCTGGGCGTCCAGGAAGGCGTTGACGATCAGCGGTCCGGCCACTCCGGCGGCGGACCAGGCGGTCAGCAACCGGCCGTGGATGGCGCCCACCTGGAAGGTCCCGAAGAGGTCCCGCAGGTAGGCCGGTACGGTGGCGAAGCCGCCGCCGTAGAAGGAAATGATAACGAACGCCAGTGCCACATAGAGGATGGTGGTGGTTGAACCGGCCAGCGCCAGCACCACATACAGCACAGCGCCGATGCCGAGGTACACCATATAGATGCGTTTGCGCCCGGTGATATCGGACGTGGCGGACCAGGCGAAGCGGCCCGCCATGTTGCCGATGGACAGCAGCCCCACGAATCCTGCGGCGACGCCGGCACTGACCAGGGACACGCCGTCGGCCTGGCGGAAGAAGTCCTGGATCATCGGTGCGGCCTGTTCCAGGATGCCGATCCCGGCGGTGACGTTGCAGAACAGCGCCACCCACACCAGCCAGAACTGCCGGGTTTTGATGGCGTTCCTGGCACTGACGTTCTCCGAGGTGACCAGCTTTGCGGCCTTGACCTTGGCGGGGTCGAACCCGGCCGGCCGCCACCCATCGGCGGGGACCCGGATGGTGAAGGCGCCGAAGAGCATGTACGCGAGGTAGACGACGGCGAGGGTCAGGAAGAGCTTTCCGACGGCGTCGCCGCTGGCCACCCAGCCCTGCGCGCCGGAGTTGGGATCGTACAGCCTGAGGAGCGCGGTGGAGACGGGGCTGGCGATCAGCGCTCCGCCGCCGAAGCCCATGATGGCCATTCCGGTGGCCAGGCCCGGCCGGTCCGGGAACCACTTGATCAGGGTGGACACGGGCGAGATGTAGCCGATGCCCAGGCCAATGCCGCCCACAAAGCCGTAGCCCAGGTAGACCAGCCAGAGCTGGTTGGTGAAGATGCCAACCGAGCCGATCACAAAGCCGCTGGCCCAGAAAACTGCCGAGGTGAACATCGCCTTGCGCGGGCCGTTGGTATCCACCCAGGTGCCCATGATTGCCGCTGAGAGGCCCAGCATCACGATGGCGATGGAGAATATCACGCCAATCTCGGTCAGGCTGGCATCGAAATGCTTGACCAGTGCCGTCTTGTACACGCTGGTGGCGTACGCCTGGCCGATGCAGAGGTGCACGGCGAGCGCTGCGGGCGGTACCAGCCAGCGGTTGAATCCCGGTGGGGCGATTGTGTGGTTACGGTCCAGCCAGCCCATAAGTGTGCTCCTTGTGGTTGTCGACGTCATTGTCCGATCGAGACTGGGGCGCAAGACCCCCACCATGCCCCGTTGCCTGTAGCAATCATGTTCCTGATCATCAGCAAACGTACTAATGGCGCGCCGAGCGGTGGGTAATGGACGGGGAGCGGTAGGACGGTGGCTAAATCCGACCCCCGCAGTAGGAAACCCACAGGTCCGCGCCCTACGATGGCGTTCATGAGATCCCCCCGCGATGCCCGCTCCGCCGCCGTGGTGATCAACGCCGGGTCACGCCGTGGGGCGGCCCACCAACTGGCCGTTGACGCCATGCGCAAAGCGGGGGTGCCCGTCACCGCCGTCCACCATGTGCTGTCCGGCGCGGACCTGGCCGGCACGCTGGACCAGGTCCTTGCTGTCGGGCACGACCTGGTGGTGGTCGGTGGCGGCGACGGGACCGTGACCTCCGCCGCCGGCCGGATCGCCGGCACCGAGGTGGTGCTCGGCGTCCTGCCGCTGGGCACCGCCAACGACTTCGCCAGGACGCTTGAGATCCCCGCAGATCTTGCCCAAGCCGGCGCCACCCTCGCCGAGGGCAAAGTGGTGGACATCGATCTTGGCCGGGCCAACAGCCACCCGTTCCTCAACGTCGCCTCCCTTGGCCTGTCCGTAGGCATCACCGCAGCGCTTAACCCCCGGCTGAAGCGGTACCTCGGCCCGCTGGCCTACGCCGTCGCCACCGTCCGCGCTTACACCCGGCACCAGCCCTTCCGCGCCCGGCTCGAATTCCCCGACGGCGACCATCCCGCCATGGAACTCGACAACCTGCTGCAGGTGGCAGTGGGCAACGGCCGGCACTACGGCGGAGGCAACACCGTCTCCCCCACGGCCGGCATCGACGACCACACTTTGGACATCTACGCGATCCTGGCCGGACCCGTCCGGGAGCACGTCAGCATCGCCCGGCTGCTCAAGGACGGCAGCTTCATCAAGCACGACAAAGTCCACCACTTCACCAGCCGCAGCGTCCGGGTCGTTACGGACCAGCCCATGCCGGTGAATCTCGACGGCGAAATCGCCACCACCACGCCCACCGATTTCACCGTCCAGCGCAACGCCGTCCACGTGATCGTGCCCCAAAGCAGCACCGGCGCCCTGTACGACGGGCCCGGCAGCGGTGACCTCCCGCCGTCGTAATTCACGACGGCGGCGCGCTGCTCCTGCGGGACCAGCCGTCACGGGGACTTGCCGTCAGTCGCGTCGCCTTGGACGACTAAGCTGCGGAACGTCGCCATCAATCCGGGCGTTGAGGATGTATGACCAAGCGCGTGATGGTGCCCGCTCTGCTGCTCGTGGCCGCGATCGTGGTGGGTGTGGGGTTGTACCTGTTCCAGCCGTGGCGGATCTTTACCAGCTCGACGGTGACCGAGGCCATCCCAACGGCTGTCCCGGCTTCCGCGCCACCCGCCGTTCCGTCTCCGGCCGCTTCTCCTGAGGCCACGACGACGACGGCCGCACCCACCGCCGTCGCCGGCCCACGTGAACTGGCAACGGGCCAGCTCATCGGCCACGAGCACGCCAGCTCGGGATCGGTCCGGATCCTTGAGCTGCCGGACGGGAGCCGGATCCTGCGGTTCGAGGGCCTTGATACGTCCGACGGTCCCGACCTCCGGGTGTGGCTCACCGACGCGCCGGTGATCGAGGGGCCGCCAGGTTGGCAGGTCTTCGACGACGGCGCTTACCTGGACCTGGGCGCGCTCAAGGCCAATAAGGGCGATCAGAACTACGAGATCCCGGCCGCGGCGGTGCTGGGCGACTACAGCTCCGTCACCATCTGGTGCGCGAGGTTCACGGTGTCCTTCGCTGCCGCCGAGCTCAAAACCTAGTCCCGTGCCTGGTCCCGCGCTCAGTTGCCGGACGCCTCTGCCCCCGCCGCGGTTTCCGCAACGTCCTGGACAACTTCGTTGTGGCGGAGGAACCACGGCTTGAACGGCGGATCGAACCGGGCAAACCGAGGCTCCCCCACCGCCGTCAGCCCGGCCAGGGCCAGCGCCGCCAGCAGTCCTTCCGTGCGCTTGGCAAACGCCGCTTCCGATCCGTTACCGGAAAAACGCACGGCCGCCGCCAAGGACCCCGGGACGTCCCGGATCTGCACTTTGGG
The DNA here is from genome assembly GCF_001424565.1 of Arthrobacter sp. Leaf141. Classification (GTDB taxonomy): domain Bacteria; phylum Actinomycetota; class Actinomycetes; order Actinomycetales; family Micrococcaceae; genus Arthrobacter. The sequence continues at coordinate 5,384 of NZ_LMOL01000024.1, read as the reverse complement.
GTCCATGGGGACCGGCGCCGAGGCTGCGCTCAGGCCTGCCGGCAGCACAAAGGCCACCGCAAACTCATCGGTTACGCCGTTTCCGGTGACGGGACCGCGCTGGAGTACCGGTACGGTCATCGCCAGTTGTGTGGACGCCCCGCTGCCCTGGATCACTGGCGCCGTCATGGCCAGCTTCCGGCCGGCCACATTGCTGCCGCTGATGTAGTTGAACAGGCTGCGGAACGCTGCGTTGCCGGCCCGGTCGAATTCCGCCCGGACCTGCACCTCCGCCACCACGTAGGCGGGATAGCGGCGCAGTTCGAAATGCGGATACGAGCGGACAACGGTGTACGGCTGCTGTTCTGTCATGGTCCTCAGACCCTACGCCCATCCCAGGACGGCAGCGAGAGACGGGGCCGGGGCCGACGCCTAGCGCGGAACCAGCCGCCACAGCGACGTGACCTCGGCCGCGCGCGCCTCGAACAAAGGATCGTCGCGGTCCGCGGCCTTGCCGTGCGTCGGCTTGGTGTCCAGCCGGTCCACTACGCGGAGCCCGGCCGTCTCGATGGCTGCCAGCAGGTCCTCCCGCGACCGCAGCCCCAGGTGCTCGGCCAGGTCGGACAGGACCAGCCAGCCCTCCCCGCCAGGCGACAGGTGGTTGGTCAGTTCGTTCAGGAAGCGGAACAGCATCCGGCTGCCGGGGTCGTACACGGCGCTGTCCAGGCTGGAATGGGGCGTGGCCGGAATCCAGGGCGGGTTGCAGACCACCAGCGGCGCCCGTCCGGGCGGGAACATGTCGGTCAGGACCGCCTCCGCCTGCTCCTCGACCCCGAGGTTCCGGAAATTCTCGCCGGCGCACGCGATGGCCCGCGGTTCGTTGTCCGTCGCCACCACGTGCTGGACGCCGCGGCGGGCCAGGATGGCAGCGATGACCCCGGTGCCGGTGCCAATGTCGAAGGCCAGGGTGTCTGAGGGAAGCGGTGCGTCAGCCACAAGGTCCACGTACTCGCTCCGGGTGGGGAAAAACGTCCCGTAATGCGGGTGAATGCGTGCTTGCAGGGCATCGACGTGGACGCCCTTCAGCCGCCACTCGTGGGCGCCGATCGCCCCGACCAGCTCGTGCAGGGACACCACGGACGGTTCGCTGATCGAGCCATATGCTTCAGCGGCGGCCGCCCGGAGATCCGGAGCGCGGCGCAGCGGCACCACCGGACCCGGATCCATAGGTACCAGCAGCAGGCCCAGGATGCGTGCCCGGTGCGAGCGGGACTGCCGGTGCCGGTAAAACCTGTCGGCAGGTGTACCCGCCACTTTCTTGCCGGCGCCCACCCTCCGGTCCAGGGCGTTGAGGATCTGGCGGGCGTTGTGGAAATCGCCGTGCCAGAGCATCGCGATCCCCTGCGACGCCATCCGGTTCGCGTCATCGGCCGTGAGCGAGTCGGTGACCACTTCGACGCGCTTCGGCGCCGGCCGGCCGTTCGCCGAACGCCACGTGGCGCTCCTGCTCTCCCCGGCTTCGTCCCACGTCACGAGGACGCGCTCTTGAGCGGAGGGCGAGGGGGCCGGCGTCGGGATTCCCGCGGGGCCCGGTGTGTCAGTACTGATAAGGATCCATTCCAAGGGCCCGTGGGCGGGCAACAATTGCGGGAGTGCCGGAAGCCTGAACCGGCCTTGTCAGGATACAGCCGACGGCCGCCCCAACATCGGGACGGCCGTCAGCCAAGCGTGCTGCAGGAGTTAGTGCTCCGCGTCCTCAGCAGCCTTTTTGGCTTCCTTTTCCGCGTCCTTCTCAGCGCGGAGGGCTTCCGCGTCATGCTGTTCCTCGGCCTTTTCCTGGTGGATGACCTCGGCGAAAAGCTTCTCCATCTCCTTGGCCACACCGGCAGCGGAGGCGGGGTTCTGGCCGGTGACCAGGCGCTCGTCCACCGCCACCTGCTCCTCCCAGACGCCGGCGGAGACGTGCTTGGCGCCCTGCTCCGTCAGCCGGTCCGCCAGGAAGAACGGGATGACCTTGTCCTTGCCGGCGGCAACTTCCTCGTCATTGGTGAATGCGGCAACCTTGCGGCCTTCCACCAGGCGCAGGCCGTTGGCCAGCTCCACGTTCAGCAGGCCGGCGGGGCCGTGGCAGACTGCGCCCACCAGGCCGCCGGCGTTGTAGACGCTGGCTACCAGCTTCTGCAGGCCTTCGCTGTCCGGGAAGTCCCACATGGTGCCGTGCCCGCCCACCAGGTAGACGGCGTCGTACTGGTCCGGGTCCACCACGTCCACGCGGGCGGTGTTGTAGAGCCCGGCGCGGGTGGTTTCGTCCTCGGTGAAGGCCACCTGGATGGGGTCGTCTGTGTCCACCTCGTCGCGCGGCGGCTGGCCGCCCTTGATGGAGGCGAAATCCACGAAGTGCCCGGAGTCCCGGAACACCTTCCAGGGGTGGGCAGCTTCGGCCACGTTGTAGCCGGTCTTCTCTCCGGTGTCGCCGATCTCGGAAACGCTGGTCAATACCATGAGGATTTTCTTCATGAAGTGCTCCTTTCGTCCATCCACTAGCCTACTCGTCAGTAGGCTTAGGTTTCACCCATGGGGACTTGGACCCATTGGTGCTTGTCCGGTTGTGCCATAGCGTCGAGGCAGGGGCAGGTTGCTCCGCTGCGGCAAATGCCACAGCTGTTCCATCGATTGGGGTCAACGATGAAGAAGATCAAGAACATCCTTACTACCGCTGCCGTGGGTGTTTCGCTGAGCGCCGGCGCCCTCATGCTGGCCGCTCCCGCCCACGCGGACTACAACACCTACCAGGTGTACCGGTCCTCCATGTCCGAATGTTCCGCCGAGCTGCGGGCCGCCATCCAGTCCTACGGCGCCCCGGTGATCAACGTGACGCCCTGCCACTGGAACACGTACATGGACCAGTACATCGGCAGCTTCGGCTACAACTACTAGAGGCGTCGCCGGGTTCTGCCCGGTTGCCAATGCAGAAACGGACGACGACGGCGGGAGGGCGGTTTCTAGGGGTCGTTGCAACTCCCAAAATCTAGGGGTGTTGCAACGACCGCTAGAACCCAAGGAGCCTCCCGACGTCGTCGTCCGCTATGCGCCTGTCAGGCCGCCGGGGCGGCTACCGCTTTGCGGAACCGCTTGTGGTCTCCTCGACCTGGTGATCCGCATCATCCCCGTCCGTGTCCGCCGAGGCGACCGGACCGCCGTCGAACGTGTCCCGGTCCTTCTTGGTGCCGTCGCCGCGGGTCTTGAGCAGGCTCGCGACGGTGGCCACGGTGATGGTGGCGCCGATGAACAGCAGCGAGAACCAGATGGGGATCTCCGGGACCCACAGGAGCGGCTGGCCGTTGTTGATGAAGGTCAGCTCGTTGACGTGCAGGGCGTGGAAGACCAGCTTCACGCCGATGAACGCGAGGATGACGGCCAAGCCCTGGGCCAGGTACACCAGGCGTTCCAGCAACCCGCCGATGAGGAAGAACAGCTGGCGCAGGCCCATCAGGGCGAAGGCGTTGGCGGTGAAGACGATATAGGCCTCGTCGGTCAGGCCGTAGATGGCGGGGATGGAGTCCACGGCGAAGATAAGGTCCACAAAGCCGATGGCGATGATGGTCAGCAGCATCGGGGTGACGAAGCGCTTGCCGTCCTTCTTCACGGTGAGCTTGTCCTCGTGGTACTCGTCCGTGACGGGCAGGACGCGGCGGACCAGCTGCATGAACTTGCCGTCGGCCGGGTTGGAGTCGTGTCCGCCGAACGCCTGCTTGTAGGCCAGGAAGAGCAGCAGCGCGCCGAAGATGTAGAAGATCCAGGAGAAGTTCTCGATCAGCCCGGCGCCGATGGCGATGAACCCGCCGCGCAGCACCAGGGCGATGATGATGCCCACCATCAGGACCTTCTGCTGGTACATCTTGGGGACCGCGAAGCCGGTCATCACGATCAGGAAGACGAACAGGTTGTCGATCGACAGCGCCTTCTCCGTGAGGTAGCCGGCGAAGTACTCACCGCCGTACGTCCAACCGGACAATTGGCCGATCCCAACGCCGAACACCAGCGCCAGGCCGATGTAGAACGCCGACCAGCGGGCCGATTCGGCGATGCTGGGTTCGTGGGGTTTGCGCACGTGCGCGAAGAATTCGTAAACGAAGAACAGGACGGTCACCGCGAGGGTGATGATCCAGATCAGTGGTGTTACCTGCATGGGGGTACTCCAAGGGTAGGCGTTGACATGACGCCAAGGTCTCCTCCGCCCGGACTGGAGCCGGAACCGATGGGCCCGGGATGCTTCGCTGCATCCGTATTGACGGGCCGATCACAGACGGGAGTACTCCCCTTGATGCTTAAATCCTAACCCATGCTTAGTGGTGGTGCTGCACCGGGGACCTGCAGGTGGCGCGATTGACTTGACTTCGCGTGCCATCGTGCTTGGCTGGAAGGGACCGCACTGGGAGGTAAGCCTGATGATCGCCAAACGACCGTACCGCATAGGGCTTCTTGTCCTTTGTGTTCTGGGCATCGCCCTGACACCCCTGGCCGCGCTTGGCCACGTACCGCCGGAGTTGGGCCTTCTCATGCTGGCAGCCGTTGCGGGTTGGATCATTTACGGCCGGCTGACCCCTCTCCGGGACAAGCCGCAGGCAGCCGGCCAAGCTGACTGACGTGGTGTCCGGCACTTAGCCTCGTGGGCTCAGGATGAAGCGGACGACGGCGGCCTTCCGCCTTAGTTAGCCGGCAGGCCTTTGGCGTAGGCGGCCTGGCCCACGTGCTGGACGCAGTCAACGATGGTGCTCACCAGCCGGGCTGCCAGGGTGACCGGTGGATCCCACTGGCGGTCGACGATCCGGTCTAGGTCCTCATCCTTGAGGCTGCGAATGTAGTCAACCGTCTGCTGGTGCACGGCGGTGTAGTAGGCCAGCAGATGCTCGGCTGAGGCGTTGACGGCGTCCACCTCTTCGCTGGAGTGCTGGTAGCCCGTGTCTTCGGCCGACAGCGCCAAGCCGAAGGACCCGGCAAAGTCCTGGGCCGTCCAGACCTGCTCCAGGCCGGCGGCGTCAGCCACCTGGGCGTCCTCCACCCGTGCCAGGTGCCACAGCAGCCAGGCGATCGAGTTTCCTGTACCACCCGGCCGGTGAGTCAGTTTGTCGCTGTCTAGGCCCTTCAGGGTGGCTTCCACAGCTTCCGGGATCCGGCCAAAGCTCTCGAGGAGGAGTTCGCTGGTGTTCATGGGGTCCGAGTCTACCGGGCCCCCTCGTTGTGGTATCGGTTGTGGTTGTTTTTCGGGGGGTTTGGGGGCCGTATCTGATAGGTCAACCCGTGGTGGTGGGTGGGTGCCTGGTGGCACCAGTGTGGTGTTTGTTTGTTTGTTAAATGTGGGAGGCCCCAACCAGGTGCTGGTTGGGGCCTCGACCGGAATGTTT
>NZ_LMOL01000023.1:148071-192784 GCF_001424565.1 Arthrobacter sp. Leaf141 | reverse complement strand
GTAACCACCAACCTAAGAGGTCTTCACCCTTTCACGATGTAACCAACGTCCTGGCCGAGTACACCTAGCTGCCTGCTTCAGGAAAGTCGTCGATTCCGGCGGCTGCCGCGTCCTGCTTCCGCTGCCGGTGCGACGGGGCCAGGAGTGCAGCCAGGAGGGCGAGCACGCCCACGGCAGCCGAGGCCCAGAAGCCCAGGGTGAAGGCGTCGTCGGACGGCGCCCCCTGCGGGGTGACGTTGGAAGAGATGAGCGCCGCGATGACTGCGGTGCCCACGCTGCTGCCAATGGTCCGCAGCACGGTGTTGGCGCTGATGGCTTCGCCGGTCTGGGTGGCGGGAACGCTTTCGACAATGGCATTGGACGTGGCAGCCAGTGCCATACCGATGCCAATGCCGGTGAGGACGCCGGAGACCAGGATCTGCCACGCCTCCGCATGGCCCAGGGCGGGCAGGATAAATGCGGCGATGACCGACACGGCACCCACAATCATGGGAACCTTTGGTCCGATCCGGCGGATGAGGGCACCGGCCACCACACCGGAGATGACCATGGCCACGATGGTGGGCAGCAGGTACAGGCCCGCCTCGCTGACGGACTTGCCGAAGCCGTACCCCAGCACGGACGGCAACTGCAGCAGCGTGGGGATCAGGATGAACGTGCCGAACATGGCGAACCCGAAGGCCAGGGCAACGATGTGGGCGGTCCACACGCCACGGTTTTTGAACAGCCGGACATCCACCAGGGGCTCGGCAACGCGCAGTTCGATGATGACAAAGGCTGCCAGTGCGGCGGCGCCGCCGATCAGGAGGCCAACAGTTTTGGCATCGCCCCAGCCCCAGGCCTGTCCTTCCGTGACGGCCAGCAGGATGGCCACCAGGGCCACGGTGAGGACGCCGGTTCCCAGCATGTCCAGGCGGCCGGGTTTGCGGACGGGGGACTCGGGCATCCCGAAGATGGCACCCAGGAGGGCGATGAGGACCAGCACGGCGGGCAGCCAGAACAGCCAGTGCCAGGACAAGGCCTCAACGATGGGCCCGGCAGCTACGATGCCAATGCCGGCGCCGATTCCGAAAATCGCGGACAGCAGGCCGATGGTGACGCTGACCCGCTCCTTGGGAAGCTCATCGCGGACAATGCCGATGGACAGCGGCATCACGGCACCGGCCGCGCCCTGGAGTACCCGGGCAATGATCAGCACGGTGAGGTTGGTGGCCAGGGCGGCCAGGACGGTACCGGCCAGGAGCAGCGCGAGCACCACAATGAGGACTTTACGCTTGCCCACCATGTCTCCCAGGCGGCCCAGCACGGGCGTCAGGACGGCGGCGGCCAGCAGGTAGGCGGTGAGGACCCAGCTTGCATCGCTGGTGGCGACGCCCAGGTCCTTGCCGATGGTACCCAGCGCAGGGGCCACGAGTGACTGCAGGACGGCAAAGGACAGCCCGGCCAAGGCCAGGTACATGATGATTGCGGTGCCCCGGGGCCGCTGGACGTCCGCTCCGGGCGCGGGACTCCCGGCCGGTTGCTGCGTAGTGACGGACATGATGCTCCTCCAAGATGTAAACAGTTGATGACTCATAATTGATCACGGAACAACCTAAGTCAACATGCGTTTACATGCCGGTATTCCGGATAGGGTTGGGGAAGGAAAGGCAGGACATGGACAACCAACAGACGACGACGGGCAGGGACGCAGCTGGCACGCGCCGCCGCCTGGTCCAGGCTGCCCGCCGCAGGTTTGCCACCGAAGGCTTCCGGGCTACCACGGTCCGGCATATCGCCGCGGACGTGGGCGTCAATGTAGCCCTGATCAGCCGCTATTTCGGGTCGAAGGAGGGCCTGTTTGAAGCCTGCATGAGCCGGACCGTTGACGAACTGGATCCGCGGCGGATTACCCGCCCCGGCACGGTGGACGAACTGGTGGACAGGCTGATCGGGCACATCATCGAACTGCCCAACCCGGATGATCCGCTCCAGCTGCTGCTTCTGCTCCGGTCCTCCGGCGATGAGCGGGCGGATGCCATCCGCCGCAGGACGCTGGAGTCCTTCACGGAACGGCTTGCCGGGGTTGCCGGCTGGCGTGCGGAGGACCCCACCACGGAGCCGCTCCTCCTGCGGGCGCAGATAGCGATCGCCACCATGCTGGGCCTGGTGATGCTGCGGACCTCCACCGGTGTCCAGCCGGTCACCTCTGCAACCTCCGCCGACTTCACGGAACCGCTGGGCCAGGCACTCCGGGCCCTGCTCACCACCGCGCCTGCCCCTACGCAGGAGTGAAACCCTTCCATTGAATGAAATCCGCCGGCACCGGCAGGCCCTGCCGGTTCATGGTTGGCTGACGGTTACCGGCTGCCATCCCGGCAGGACCAAGGGGCCGCACGTCACCGCGGCAAGCGCCCGGCGGTGGAAGGGGACAGCATGATCCGGGTTGAACCACGATGCCGCGTCATTATCGACAACGACTGGGCGGGCGATCCGGATGGACTGATCGGACTGGCCCACCATGCGTTGTCTCCGGCCAACCGGATCATCGCCGTGACGGGGTCGCTGACCAATCCCATGTTCGGCCCGCCGGCCGGCCAGGCCCTGGCGGGGTCAGCCCTTGCGGCGGAACTCCTGCAGGTCCTGGCTGTCCCGGCCCCGGTCCACGCCGGTCCGGACAGTCCTTTCACGGGAAGGCCGCGGGATTCCGCCGCTGCCCGCGCCATCGTGGCGGCGGCCAACGCCGACGGCGACCTTCCCGCGGTCCTGGTCTGCGCAGGGCCGCTGACCAACGTAGCGGACGCCCTGCTGGCGGATCCCGGCATCGCCGGCCGGCTCACCCTGGCCTGGGTAGGCGGCGCGGCGGCGGACGCCGATGAATACAACTACTTCACCGACCCCGAAGCAGCCGGCTTCGTCCTCCGCAACCCGGACCTGGCGGTGTGGCAGTTTCCGCTCGAGACCTACCGTCAGTTGGTGGTTTCCCTGGCGGAGCTTGAGCACCGCCTGAAACAAGCGGGCGACGCCGGCGCCTGGCTTTGGGAGCGCTTTGACACCCTGCAGGTTCCGGACGTCGTAAAGTTCGGCCCCACCTGGTGCCTGGGGGACAGCGCGCCGCTGCTGGTCACCGGCCTCGACGATGTCACCAGCAGCTATGAAACAACCGGCACCGCGCCGTCCCGCCGGCTCTATAAGCAGCTGGATTCTCGGCTGGTGGTTGAGGATTTCTTCGCCCGGCTGGCCCTGAACAACCGCGCCTGAACAACCGGGCCTGAACAGCGGCGCTTGAACGCGCCCCTAAAAGCCGCTACTCCGCCGGTGGCCGCCGTCGTTGCTGCTTGGTGGCGGACCGCTGCACCTTGGCGGCGAGGCGGCGGCGGTGCGACCCGCGGGTGGGCTTGGTGGCCCGGCGAACGGCCGGACCCGGCGCCAAGGCATCAGCAACCAGCGCCGCCAGTTTCGCCAGCGCCAGTTCGCGGTTCCGCAGCTGAGAGCGCTGCTCGGACGCCGTCACGGTGATCACGCCGGCAACGAGCCGGGGGCCCAGCCGGGCCAGCAGCATTCCGCGCTGGCCTTCCGAAAGAACAGCAGAAGCGCCTGGATTCCAGGACAGCTCCGCCCGGCTGTCGGTGGTGTTGACGTGCTGCCCGCCGGGACCTGAGGCGCGCGAAAATCGCCAGCCCAGCTCGGCCGCCGGGATAACAAGCGTGGGTAGCACCTCCAAATCCATTCCCCCAGAATTGCACACCGGCGGCGCGGTGGCCGCCACCGGGCCGGTCAGGCCGGGTTGCCCGCTTAACCCGAATCTTCTATCTACACGAGTAGATAGATCAAGGCCAAATCAGAAAGCTTGCTGCTAAAGATTGAGAGCGGCAACTTGAAAAACAGTTGACTCGAGTAGAAATACGGCCAAGAATAGTGGAACCGCACCCGCACTCAACAAAAGGACCCATAACAATGACGTTTTCTCTCGGCGTGGTTGGCGCCGGCCAGTTCGGCGGCCAGTTTGCCCACCTGTTTATGCTGCACCCCGGCGTCAGTGCCGTCTACGCCGTGGACGAGCGCCCGGAGCGTGCCGAAGAGGCTGTCCGGCAACACCACCTGACCGGCACCATGGCGTCCTTCGATGACCTGCTTGCCTCCGACGTGGACGCTGTGGCCATCTTCACCCAGCGCTGGACCCACGGGCCGTTGGTGGAGCGTGCGCTACGGGCCGGCAAGCATGTCTACTCGGCGGTGCCCATGGCCATCACCGAAGCCGAGATCGCGCGGATCATCGAGGCGGTACGGGAGACCGGGAAGGTGTACATGATGGGGGAGACCAGCTATTACAACCCCGCCACCGTCTATGCCCGGAACCGGCAGGCCGCGGGCGACTTCGGCCGGCTGTTCTACACCGAAGGCGACTACGTCCACGACATGGACCTGGGCTTCTACGATGCCTACGCCTACAGTGGCGGCGAGCAGTGGAAGGAAACGGCAAGCTACCCGCCCATGCTCTACCCCACCCACGCCATCGGCGGCGTGCTGGGCGCCACGGCCTCCCATGCCGTCAGCGTCAGCTGCGTCGGGGTCAGGGATGACCGCGGCGATGGCGTCTTCGACCGTGAGATCAGCATGTTCGGCAACGATTTCTCCAACGCCACCGCCCTGTTTGAAATGAGCGACGGCGGGGCCATGCGTACCAATGAGATGCGCCGGGTGGGCTACCCCTCCCACATCCGTGAATCGCGGTTCCGGTTCTTCGGCACGGAGGCCAGCTTCGAGCAGCTGGCCAACGTGACGGTGTGGCAGAACAAGGCGGCCGTGGAGGACATCTCGCACCTCATGGCGACGCAGGCCAGCATGTCCCTGGACGATCCGTCGCTGGAGAACGTGGCGCCGGAACTCCGTGACGCCTTTGTGTCCGGGCTGGCCCCTGTCCATGACAGTTTCCGGCTGCCCGCCGAATTCCAGGGCGCGCCCAACGGCCACGAGGGCAGCCACCATTTCCTGGTGGACGACTTTGTGACGGCGGTCAACTCCGGAACGCTGCCCCCGGTCAACGCCTGGACCGCCGCTCGCTTTACGCTTCCCGGCATCATTGCGCACGAATCCGCCCTCCAGAATGGCGCACGGCTGCCCATCCCCGACTTCGGGGACGCGCCGACGGCGCTCTAACCGGGAGGCGCGGGCGGCAGGTCACACGGCGAAATACTTGAAGCTTTGAGTAAACATACCTAAGATAAACTTTAAGCTTCAAGTAACTCGACCGCAGAGGACCGCCATGACCGCTGTTGCCCACACCTCCCGCCACTTCCCGGTCCCGCCCGCGGCCACCGTGCGCACCCAGGTCACCGTTCCCCTGCGTTTTTCCGACGGATACAGCACCACCGCTGACGTCCTGACCTTCCACGGCCTGGCCGACGGCAAGGAACACCTGCTGCTGGCCCTCGGACCGTGGGAGCAGGCCCTCCTCGGTGCCGACCCCGCGACCGGATCCCCGGCCGGAGCCGCCCCGCTGGTCCGGATGCACAGCGAGTGCATGACAGGGGACGTCTTCGGCAGCGAGCGCTGCGACTGCGGACCCCAACTCCGCGAAGCCGTGGAGCAGATTGCCGGCACGGGCGGCTTCCTGCTGTACCTGCGGCAGGAAGGACGGGGCATCGGACTGTATTCAAAGCTGGACGCCTATGCCCTGCAGGACACGGGGCTGGACACTTACGATGCCAACCTGGCGCTGGGCCACGCGGCTGACGAACGGGACTACACCGCCGCGGCCCAGATGCTGCACGCCCTGGGCGCCACCTCCGTGCGGCTGCTGAGCAACAACCCGGACAAGGCCGCCCAACTGGCGGGGTTCGGCATCGGCATCACCGAGTCGGTCGCCACGGGCGTGCACCTTTCGGCGGCCAACGGCCGGTACCTCGCCGCCAAGCGCGACCGGACCGCCCATACGCTGGTCCTGCCGGCCGCCGTCGAGCCCTCCGCCGTGGAGCGTTCTGCAGGAAATGCTTCCGCTGTGCCGGCGCCTGCCGGCATCCCCGATCCCGCAGACCTCCTGGCCCGGGTGGAGGCCCTGGCCCCGGCCCTGCAGTCCCGCGCTGCCAACACCGAGGCGCAGCGGCGCCTGCCGGCGGACACCGTGGCAGACCTGCATGGTGCCGGAGTCTTCCGGGTCGTGGTCCCGAAGGCCCTGGGCGGCTTCGGCATGGGCGCGGACACCTATGCAGAGGTCATCCGGCTGCTGGCCAGGGGCTGCGCCTCGACGGCCTGGACGGCAGGGCACCTGATGGAACACGCCTGGATGCTGGCGCGCTGGCCGCGTCAGATCCAGGACGAGGTGTTCAACCACGGAACCATGCCCCTGGCCGCTGCGACCAGCGCACCGGCGGGAACGGCCCGCACCGTGCCCGGCGGGCTGGCCATCACCGGGCACTGGCGCTTTGCCTCCGGCATCCTGCACTCGGAGTGGGCCCTGCTGGCCGTGGACCTCGACGGCGTTCGCCTGCAGTGCCTGGTCCCGGTGCCGGAGCTGGAACTGCAGGATGCCTGGCAAACCGACGGCCTGCGCGGAACAGGCAGCAATGACCTGCTGGCCAAGGACCTGTTTGTTCCGGGCTACCGCACCCTGGCGTGGGAGAAGTTGGCGGCGCCGGACAACCCAGGCAGCAGGATTCACCCGGAACCCCTGATCCACGCACCCATGGGGACGCTGCTGAACCTGGTGGCGCCCTCGGTGGCCCTCGGCGCTGCAGAAAGCGCCGTGGACCTGTTCCGGGACCGGCTGCAGGCCGGCGGCGGCAAAAACCCCGTGGGCCGGCAGGCAGACTCGCCGCTGGCGCAGGCACGCTTTGCCCGGGCCTTCGGACAGCTCGCCTCGGCCCGCCTGCTGTGGACGGAGGCCCTTGGCGCCATCACGACGGCGGGACCCGGGAAGGGCGCGGACCCCACCGAATCCGGGCGAGCCGAGGTCCGGCTGCTGCTGGGCCTCAGCGCCGATGCCGCCCAGGACGCGGTGCGCCTGGTTATGGCCGGTTCCGGAGCCGGCGTGCACCGGCTGGCACATCCCCTGCAGCGGATCCAGCGCGACATCGGCGTCCTGGTCAACCACCCCACCTTGAGCCTGGACCCCATCCTGGAGCGGGCCGGCCGCGACCTGCTGGTCAGTGCCGCTGGCCGTTTCCGGTCCGGTACGTCGCGGGCGTGACCCCACCCGGTAACTGTTCAATTGCCGTGGCCTGCAGGCTGCACGGGGTTCCGAAACCTGCGCGGCGATGTCCCCTGCCATGATCTCCACGTGGGGTGTTCACCTTGCAGGCGGTATCGTGGCTGGCCAGCGGGCCGGTACCGGCGTCCGGCGGTAGCCGGATCGGCAGGCGCCGTGGAAGGATCAGGTATGCCCCACCGCCTGATGTTGCTGGACACCGCGTCGCTGTACTTCCGTGCCTTCTACGGGTTGCCGGATTCCATCCGGCGGGCGGACGGGACCCCCGTGAACGCGGTCCGCGGGCTGCTGGACATGATCTCCCGGCTCACCACCGACTACCGCGCCACGCACCTTGTGGCGTGCTGGGACAACGACTGGCGGCCGCAGTGGCGGGTGGACCTGATTCCCACCTACAAAGCCCACCGGGTGGCCCAGGCGTTTCCTGACGCCACCGACGTCGAGGTGGTCCCGGACGCGCTGGAGGCGCAACTGCCCATGATCCGCGAGGTGCTGGATCTTGCCGGCATCGCCGTGGTGGGCGCCGCCAACCATGAAGCCGACGACGTTATCGGCACCTACGCCAGCCATGCGGCCTTCCCCGTGGATGTTGTCACCGGCGACCGGGACCTGTTCCAGGTCTGCGATGACCGCCGCCAGGTCCGGGTGATCTACACCGCCCGGGGCATGAAGAACCTGGACGTGATGACCGAGGAAACCGTGGTGGCCAAATACCGGGTGCTCCCGCAGCAGTACGCCGACTACGCCACCCTCCGCGGCGACGCCTCGGACGGTCTCCCCGGTGTTGCGGGGATCGGCGAAAAGACCGCAGCTACGCTGCTCCTCGACTACGGGACCCTGGCAGGACTCCTCGAAGCAGCCGCCAACCCCGCCAGCAAGATCTCCCCGGCCGTGCGGTCCAAACTGGCGGCGGCCGGGGACTACCTTGAAGCAGCCCCCGCCGTCGTCAACCTGGTGCGGGACCTGGACCTGCCTACCCTCGAGGAGGCAGGCGCGCACCTTCGTCCGGTGACCGGCGGTCCGCGGAAGGAACTGGAGCGCCTGGCCACCGAATGGAATTTGGGCGGCTCGGTCCAGCGGCTCCTGGCAGCCCTGGACCAGCGCGCCTGAAGGTTCGAGGCAGGTCAGCCGGCAGCTTTCCTGATGTGGTCAGCGATCCGCTTCTCCGTCTCCGGGGTGAGGGCGAGCAGCGCGAAGGACGTGACCCAGAGGTCGCCGTCGTCAAGGTTCGCTGACTCCTCGAACCCGACTGTGGCGTAGCGGGAGGTGAACTTGGCCGCTGCCTTGAAAAACACCACCACCTTGCCGTCCGCGTCCGTGTACGCCGGAAAGCCGTACCAGGTCTTGGGCACCAGCTGCGGGGCAACCTCGGTGACAATCCGGTCGATCCCCTCCGCGAGGACACGGTCGTCGTCAGGCATTGCCGCGATCGCGTCGCGGACTGCCTGTTCCCCTGCGGCCCGGGTTTTACCGGCTTTTTCCTCGGCCCGGAGTTCCGCGGCGCGCTGTTTGACAGCATCCCGCTCGTCCTTGGACAGCCCTGTGGTTTTTTCAGCCATGTGATCCTCCGTTAACAACTCCGCGGCGGGTGGTCCGCCTCTCCTGAATCTACTGCTCCTGACGCCGCGGCGCCCGCCGTCAGGCGATTTTCCTGGTGGCCACCCGCAGCCGGTTACTGCTGCCGCACGGCACGGCCCAGGCGCACTGCTGCTTCTTCCAGCCGCTGTGCGGGGACGTCCCCGAAGGCCAGCCGGATGTGCCGGTCAGCGTCCGTGCCGGGCCCGGAGGCGAAGAAGGAACCCCGCTGGTACTCCACGCCTTCGGCGCTGGCGGCTGCCGCCAGTGCGTCCGCGTCGATTCCGGCGTCCTGAAGGCGGGGCCACAGGAAAAGGCCGCCGCCGGGAAGGGTGGTCTGGAACGCTCCGGGGGCTTCGCGTTCCAAGGCGGCCACCAGCGTCCTTGCCCTGGTCAGGTACAGCTCCCGGGCCCGCGCCAGGGTGGCGTCAAACAGGTCCGGCTGGGACGTCAAAAGTTCGCCCACAATGGCCTGGACCAGCGTGGAGCTGTGCGAATCCTGCCGGCTGCGCAGTGCCACGAGGTCCGCGGCGAGGTGTTCGGGTGCCACCAGCCAGCCCAAGCGCAGCCCGGGGCCCAGCGTCTTGGTGAAGGTGTTGATGTGGATGACGTGGTCGGAGGTGTTGAAGGCGTCAACGCTTTCCGGTCCGCCGCTGTACCAGAGTTCTCGGTACGGGTTGTCGGCCAGGACCACAAAGCCGTAATGCTCCGCCAGCCGGACCAGCTCGGTCCGGGCCCCGGCCGGAAGTGTGCCCTGCGAGGGGTTATGGAAGTCGGGGACCGTGTACAGCGCTGACGGGCGGGCACCCGCGCGGAGCCGGTCCGCGAGTTCGTCCACGTCCAGTCCGTGCGCGCCCACCCGGATGGGCAGGGTGTTTGCACCGGAGAGCTGGAGGCCGCGGAGGAAGAGCGGGAAGATGGGGTTGTCCACGGCCACCGTGTCGCCGCGTTCCACCACCGCCTGGATGCCCAGCGACAGGCCGTGGAAACCGCCGTTGGTGATAATGATCCGCTCCACCGGGACGCCTTCCCTGGCGGCAATCCAGTCCCGGAGCGGCGAAATGCCTTCGGTGCGGGAGTACTGGAGTGCCGGCAGCCCCGGGCGGGACAGGACCCGGGTGGTGGCCGCAGCCAGCTCCGCGGCAGGGAGGACTCCGGGGTCCGGGATACCACCGAGCAGTTCGATGGCATCCTCCCGCCGGTCACGGAGGGTGGCGTCGCCGAAGCCTTTCGGGGCGGTGAACCCTGCGATCAGTGCTGTTTTGCGCGCCGGTGCGGGCCGGGTCGGGGTGGAAGTCATGATGCAGCCTTTACGGGTTGTTGGACGGGGCCGGCGCCGGGAATGGCCGCCAGGAGCGCCTGGGTATAGGGATGTTCCGGCCGGGAGAAGACCTGATCGACGGTGCCTTGCTCCACCACCTGTCCCCGGCGCAGGACGGACACGGTGTCCGCCACCTGGCGCACCAGTGCCAGGTCGTGCGAGACGAAGAGGTACGTCAGGCCGAGCCCCCGCTGCAGCCGGGCCAGCAGTTCGAGGATTCCGGCCTGCACGCTGACGTCCAGGGCGGAGGTGGGTTCGTCCAGGACCACAACATCGGGGCGCACCACCAGCGCGCGGGCTATGGCCACCCGCTGGCGTTGGCCGCCAGACAGTTCCGCGGGCCGGCGGCGCAGGGTCTCCGCGGGCAGGCCCACGGCTTCCAGCGCCTCGACCACCAGCGCGGCCCGGCCGGCCTTGTGGCCCACCTGGAACCGGTCCAGCGGTTCGCGGATGATCCTGCCCACCCGCCAGCTGGGATCCAGGGACGTGAACGGGTTCTGGTAGACCAGCTGGAGGTGGCGGCGGACGTCCCGCAGGGCAGCCCGGGACAGCCCGGCGGTGGGTTGGCCGCCCACCAGGATGCCGCCGTCGTCCGGTTGGTCGAGACCCAGCAGGAGCCGGACGGCCGTGGTCTTGCCGGAACCGGACTCGCCCACCAGGGCGTGCGTCCGGCCGCGCTCCACCGTGAACGACACCTTATCCAGGGCCAGGAAGAATTTTTTGCCGGTCCGGAACCGCTTGGTCACCCCGGCCACCTCGATCTGGGGCGCCGCCGGCTCAGTGAGGGCGGATGAGGCAGTCCGCTGGCTGCGGTACCGGTCCGGATTCAGGGCCGGGACGTCGGCCTGCAGGCTGCGTGAATACTCCGTGGCCGGGGCGGCAAACACCTCCCGCGAGGAGCCCGATTCCTGCACGGCGCCGTCCTTGAGCACCACCAGTGAGTCCGTGCGCTCCGCCGCGATGGCCAGGTCATGGGTGATCAGGAGGAGGCTGATGTCCAGTTCCTGGCGAAGGTCCGCCAGCATGTCCAGGATGAGTTTCTGGACGGTGACATCCAGGGCCGACGTCGGTTCATCCGCCACAACCAGGGCGGGCCGCGGCAGCACGGTGAGGGCGATCAGGACACGCTGCAGCATGCCGCCGGAGAGCTGGTGCGGGTAGGAGTCATAAACCCGCCGCGGGTCCGGCAGGCCCACCTGCCCGAACACGCGCAGGACGGCCTCCCGGCGTTCGTCGGCGCCTGCCGGTCCCAGCAGCGCCGCGGCTTCCTGGGCCTGGGCGCCGATGGTCCGGACCGGGTTCAGGGCGGAGCCCGGGTCCTGGGGGATGAAGCCCAGCTTCCGGCCGCGGAGGGGACGGAACTGCCGCTCCGGAACGGCCAGGACCTCCGTGCCGTCGAACCGGACACTGCCGCCGGCGGACGACCCCGAAGGCAGCAGCCGGAGGATGGCTTTGGCGATGGTGGACTTTCCGGATCCGGACTCGCCGATCAGGGCCAGGCTGCCACCGCGGTCCAGGCTGAAGCCCACGTTGTGGACCACGTTGTTGCGCCCGTAGGCGACATTGAGCCCTGCCACAGTCAGCAACGCTTCGTTCCGGGGTGTCGGCACTGGATTTTCCTTTCCTGCGGGGTGGACGGTTTCGAGGCGACGGACGGCGTTCACCGGGTGCTCCGCAGCCAGCGGCTGATCCTGTTGACGGCCAGGACGGTGGCCACGATCACCAGGGCGGGCGCGTAGACCAGCCACGGTGCCGTGGGGTAGGTCTTTCCGGATGCCACCAGCAGGCCCCAGTCGGACGCCGGGGGCGGATCGCCGTAGCCCAGGAACGCCAGCGACGCGATGACCAGGATGGACGTGCCGAACTGCAGCACCGCCAGCACCAGCACCGGGCGGTAGGCGTTGGGCAGCACATGGCCCAGCAGCGCCTGCAGCCGGTTTCCGCCCTGCAGGTAGGACGCTTCCACAAAAGCGGCCCGGCGGACCCGGATCACTTCCGCCCGCATCAACCGGGCAAACACGGCCACGGCCGAAACGCCGGTGGCGATGGCGGCGTTGATGGTCTGGAAGCCCAGCGAGCTGACAATCACCACGGCCAGAAGGAAGCCGGGGATGGCCAGCAGCACGTCCACGAACCGGCCCAGGGTGGTGTCCACCCAGCCGCCGCGGAATCCGCTGGCAAGTCCGATGGCGCTTCCCACCACCAGCCCGATGATCACTGCCACCAGGGCGCTGGTCACCGAGGAAGCGGTCCCGTGGACCACCCGGGCATATTGGTCCCGGCCCAGGTAGTCCGTGCCGAACCAGTGCTGGGCGCTGGGGGCAGCGAGCTTCGCTGCGGTTTCGCCGGTGACCGGGCTGAAGGAGGTGAAGACCCCGGGGACCAGGGACCAGAGCACCACAATGAGGAGGACCAGGAAGGACAGCGCCACCGTGGGCGGCAGGATGGTCCTGGTGCGGAGGGACGCGGCGCCGGCGCTGCGGAGCCGGGCGAAGGTCAGGTCGGCACTCATGCGTCCACCGTTTCGTTGATCTTGACCCGCGGATCCAGCAGCGGCGTGAGGAGGTCGGCGGCGAGGTTGACGGCCACAAACACCACTGCCGAAATGGCCACTACCGCCTGCAGGACCGGTTGGTCCTCGCCGGTGACGGCTTTCTGCACCACGGTGCCGATGCCGTCGCGGCCGAAGATGGTTTCGGTGATGACTGAGCCGCCCAGAAGTTCGCCGACGATCAGGGCGATCATGGCAACCGAGGGCAGTGCGGAAGGTTTGACCAGGTGCCGGGCGAACAGCGCGGCCTCGGTAAGTCCCCGGGACCGCGCCACCTGGGCGTAGTCCTGGCGGCTTTCGTGGTCCAGGCTGGCGAGCAGGACCTCTGCCAGCGGCGCCGAGACGGGAATCGCCAGGGTGATGGCGGCGAACAGTGTGGCCGCGGCACTGTTGGGATCGGTGGTGGTGAACGAATGCAGGCGGAACGCGAACAGTTCAATCAGGACCAGCCCGATCACGAAGTTGGGGACGGACAGGAAAAATGACGGGATGGAGCGCAGCACCCCCGCCCACCGGCCGGGCGCGTAGTGGGCGCCGTAGGCGATGGCCACGGCGAAGACCAGGGCGATGACAAAGGCAGTGAACGCCAGGGTCAGGGTGGAGGGGAGCGCGTCGCCAACCAGCTGGGCCACCGGCAGGTTGGACTGCAGCGAGAAACCCAGCTGCCCGGTGAGGAACCGGCCCAGGGACAGGACCAGCTGCACCAGGACCGGCTGGTCCAGTCCGTAGTAGGCAACGATCCGCTGGATGTCTGCCTCGCTGAGCCCGTGCTGCGGGTCCCTGAGGCTGTTGGTGATGGCATCGCCCGGAAGGACGCTGATCACCAGGAACGTGAGGATGTACGCCAGCAGGACCACCACCACGGCCTGGCCGGTCCGGACCAGGGCAAAGCGGCCATAGGTGTTGGTCATTTCCGCCACCACCCAACTGTTGCCGGGGGCCGGGACGAGGTGGCCGGGCCGGTCATTTGGCGATCCAGGCGGTATAGAAGTTTGCGTAGGCCAGGCCGTTGTACTGGACGTCCCGGACCTTCGGGGAGATCAGGTACAGGCGCTGGACCAGCTGGTTCAACGGGATGAAGTAGCCCTGTTCCAGGACGTACTGCTGCAGTTCGCCGGTGACCTTTTCACGGGATGCCCTGTCGGACGCGCTGGCTACGGCGGCGGACAACTCGTTGAGCCGGGTGTCCGAGGTGCCCACGTTGAACCAGTCCTCGCCTTTGTTCTGGCTGGTCAGGACGCCTGCCACGGTACCCACGTCCACAAAGCTGCGGGACGTCTGGAACAGCGGCGGACGGCTGGCCTGGATCGCGGCGTATCCGGCGACGTCCACCACCTTGAGGGTGACCTTGATGCCGATCCGCTTGAGCTGCTGGGCGATGAGTTCGTCCTCGGCCTTGGTGGAGGGGACGTAGGGGTTCGGCGTCAGCGGGAACTCGAGGGTCTTTCCGTCCTTGGTGCGGTAACCGTCGGAGCCGGTTTTCCAGCCGGCGTCGTCCAGCAGCTTGCCGGCCTTGTCCGGGTCGAAGGCGAAGGAACTGCTGTAGTCGCCTGCTTCCGGGACGTTGCCCTGGATGAAGGTGGTGGCCGCGTCCCAGTCGGGAGTGTAGACGGTGCTGCGGATTTCCTCGCGGTCAATGCCGTGCTGGATGGCCTGCCGGACGCTGACGTCGTTGGTGGGGAAGGCCTGCGTGTTGACCTGGAACCCATCCACAAAGCCCAGGTACTTGGGGGTTCCCACGGTGAAACCGGCGGCCTTGAGTGCTTCGATTTCCTGCGGTTCCACGTTGAAGGCAACATCCGCCTGGCCGGAGGCCACCGTGGAGGTCCGCACGGAGGTGTCCTTGATGACTTTATAGGTGATGGTGTCCAGCCGGGCCGGGCCGGTGTGGCCCAGCGCTGCCGGGCCCCAGTTGTAGTCCGGCCGCTTCGCCAGCACATAGCTGTCGCCCTGCTTCCAGGACTTCAGCACAAACGGGCCGCTGCCGATTTCCTGGCTGAGGTCTGCCTGCGCCTCGGCAGGGAGGGCAAGGGTTTCCGGGCTGAGCAGGATGCAGCCGTGGTAGGCCAGGGTGGCGATGAAGCCCAGGGCGGGGGAGGAGAAGGAGACTTTGACGGTCTTCGCGTCCGCAGCTTCGGCGCCCACGTAGTTGCTGGCAGGGAAAAGGCCCACCTTGCTGATGCCCCGCTCGGGGTCCCCCTTGGCCCAGGCCTGGAGGTTTGCCACCACGGCGGCCGCGTCCAGCGGGGTGCCGTCGGAGAAGGTGACGCCGTCTTTGAGGTGGATGACGAAGTCCTTCGCCCCGTTCAGCTCCTCCCAGCTTTCGGCAACCCAGGGGCTGAGCGCACCGTTGGCGTCAACGTAGACCAGCTTGTCCGTGAGCTGGCCCCAGAGGTTTCCCTCGTAGCTGGAGATGGAGGTTTTGCTGGACACCCAGCCGGTGTCATAGCCCTGGATCAGGAAGGTGATGTTTCCGCCGTCCACGGGAGTGCCGCCGTCGGCCGGGGTGCCGGTGGCCGCGGGACCGCCGCAGGCGGTGAGGAGGGCGGTGGCGCTGATGGCGCTGAAGCCGGCAAGGAACGCGCGGCGTTTGAATTCTGTTGCATGCATGGGGGTGGTCTCCTGGAAAAGTGTGGGGATGTGAAGTGGGCTAGATGGCTTTGCCGGGGTTGAGCCGGTGGAAGGGGTCCAGGGCGGCCTTGATGGCGTGCTGGGATTCCCGGACGCGTTCAGAGAGTTCCAGCGCGGCCCAGTCCTGTTTGAGGCTGCCGATCCCGTGTTCGCCGGTGACGGTGCCGCCCAGGGCGAGGGCCACCCTGACCAGTTCCGTGGCAGCATCCTGGAGGGCTGCCGGGGGCTGGTCCTCACCTGGGCCGATCGGCAGGGTGATGAGCGGGTGCAGGTTCCCGTCTCCGGCGTGGGACACGGCGGAGATCTTCACGCCGAAGCGTGCCTCCAGCGCGGGAAACGCCGCATAGACCTCCGGCAGCCGGGATTTAGGCACAGCGATGTCCTCGCCGATGTACCAGTGGCCGGCCGGCAGCCCGCGCCCGCTGCGGCGCAGCTCCCAGAGTTGGACGGCATCCGCAGCAGGCTCCACGGTGACCCGGCCGCCCTTGGCGGTCAGGGCGTCGGTCAGGTCCGACGCCTGCCCGGCGATGCCGTAACCATCGATTTCAATGAGGATCAGCGCTGCCCCGCGGGCCCGCAGGTCCGAGCCGGAGTGGCTGTCGATGGAGTCCAGGGTGGGGGTGTCGAAGAACTCGATGGCTGCGGGCCGGACGGGGGAGAGCGTGATGGCGCCGAGCGCTGCGGCGCCCAGGGCCGTGCTGTCGAAAAACGCGGTGACGGTGTTGCGGGCCACGGGGATGGGCCGCAGGCGGACCGTGGCCCGGACCACGATGCCCAGGATTCCCTCGGAGCCCACAAACAGGGAGGTCAGATCCAGGCCCGTGACGCCTTTGATGGATCGGTGCCCCACCGTGACCAGGCTGCCGTCAGCCAGGACGACGTCGAGGGCCAGGACGGATTCCCGGGTCACCCCGTATTTGGCGCAGCGCAGCCCGCCGGCGTTGGTGGCGATGTTGCCGCCGATCGAGGAGATGTCGTAGCTGGCAGGGTCCGGTGCGTAGAACAGCCCGTATGGAGCCAGCGCGGCGTTCAGGTCCGCATTGATGAGCCCCGGCTCCACCACTGCCACCTCATCCAGCGGCGAAATCTCCACAATCGCCGCCATCCGTTCGGTGGACACCACCACCTGCTCCCCAGTCGCGGTGGCGCCGCCGGACAGGCCGGTCCCCGCTCCGCGCGGCACAACACTCAGGCCCAGTTCGACGGCGAGTCGCACCACTTCCTGCACCTGGGCTGCCGTCCGGGGAAAAACCACGGCGGGCCCTGGCTGTCCGGCGCCCGCCGCGCCTGCCCTGGCGGTCGCGGCGTCGTAGCGGTACCGGTCCGTCCCGTCGGCGGGTGCCAGGAGCTCAATGGCGGGGTGGCGCTCGCCGAGTGCGCTGGCGAAAGCGTCGAGGACGCGGGGGGACGCTTCGGTTTCAACTGTTGTCATGCCGGGATCTCTCGTCGGGGCCAGTGCAACGCAGGGGAGGACCGGGCCGGGGGTTCGGGGGCCGGCCGGCGGGGTTTCAGCCCGGCAGCCACTGCGAAGTTAGCCCCGGCGCCGCGGGGGCCGCCAGTTCTCCCGACACGCGCATCAACAGTTCGCAACCGCAGTTCACGGTGGTTCGCGGCACGTCAAACAGCGTCTTTTTACGTCGCAGCGAACCGTCCCGTGACGGCAGAAGTAGTGCTGTGAATTTTCGTTGCGGCCCGCGTCCGGGCATTGCGGCGGCGCTTGAACTGAACGATTTGGGGATGGTTTGGTGAGGTAACGATCCGAACGAGAGGCCCTTCACATGACAGCTACATCAGATCTTGCGCCCCGCAGGCTTCGGGACATCTTTGGAACCTTCGCCACCGGCCTGACGGTCATCACCAGCGCAACGGACAATGGCCCGGCCGGGTTCACCTGCCAGTCGTTTGCCTCGCTCTCCCTGGAGCCGGCGCTGGTCACCTTCAGCCCGGCCCGGACGTCCAGCACCTGGCCGCTGCTCCGCGAGGCAGGCTCGTTCACCGTCAACATCCTGCCGGCGGAACACCAGCACCTGGCAGGCCAGTTTGCCCGTTCCGGGGCGGATAAATTCGCCGGCGTCAGCCACGCTGCCTCGCCGCTGGGCAACCCGGTCCTGGATGATGCGCTGGCCTGGATCGACTGCGAACTCCACGCGGAGTACGACGGCGGCGACCACACCATCGTGGTGGCAGCCGTCCGGCACCTGAGCGCACGCCAGGATGCAGAGCCGCTGCTGTTCTTCAAGGGCCGCTACGCCGGGATTTCCGCTGCTGACCGGCTGCTTGAGGTTGCCAGCTGATCTGCGGCTGTTACCCGGTCCCCGAAACGCCCGGATGTTCCATGGTGACGTGCGAGCGGAGCCGTTGGAGGCCGTCCCTGATCCTGGACTTGACCGTGGGCAGCGGCACGGAGAGCTTCGCGGCGATGTCCTGGTAGGTCAACGAGCCGAAGTAGGCAAGGAGAATTGATTCGCGCTGCAGGGCTGACAGGCACGCCAACGAGGCAATGATGATTTGGGCGTCCATTTTGTCGGCCAGGTCGTCGACGAAACCGTCGCAGGCTGCCGGCGCGGACCCGGCCCATCGATGATCGCGGGTTCGGCTGCTTTGGGTTGACCTGACTTTGTCCACAGCCCTTCGGTGGGCAATGGTCATCAGCCAGGCCATCGGAGTGCCCACGGCCGGCCGGTATTTCCCGGCGTCCTGCCAGGCAGTGATGAATACTTCCTGCACTACTTCTTCGCTGAGCGCCCGGTCAACAACAACGCGCTGGACCAGCCCGGTGACGCGGGTGGATGTCTGCCGGTAGAACTCGCTGAACGCGTGGTGGTCACCTTCGGCTGTACGCAGCAGCAACCCGGCAAGACTGTCACCGGCCTGGTCGGTGGCGAAACAGGCGCCCTGCTCGACGGGGCCGTTCATGAGGCCTTCACCGGCAACGGACAAGCGCCCATCAACTGCCCCGACAGGGTTTCCAAGTGGACTGCCGTTGTGTCCAGCACGCGGGACCCGTGGCACTTGGAACAGCAGACGGCCACTGCCAGGGTGCCCTCCTGCCGCCCGGAAACGCTGGGCGACGCAATCTCCAGGTGCAGGTCGGTGTCACACGTGGGGCACCAGGGGCGTTTTCCCCGGGGCTGGTCCTTGTCCCGTGGAACATAGCTGCTTAACGATGTTGTCATGGCCGTCTTAAACCAATGCCGGATAGCTGGCAAGAATGTAGTCCGCGCCCGCCGGTCCCTTCATGCGCAGGCCCTGTCCAGGGTCGATGCGGTCCCTCATTGCAGCCCAGAAGATGTGCTCGGCCTGTTGGGGGTGCTGCGATAGGGTGCACCAGCTGGTGTACAGGCCGTAGAGGGAGTCCGGGGCAAGAGTCGAGTCTGACTCCTGGTCCCGGTGGGTGGCTTCCTGAAGGAACCGGTCAAACTGTGAGTACGCCATGGTGGGTCCTTGGAGGGGATGCGGTGGGCCGTCTTTGGGGTGTGGCTGCCTGGAATCGTCCCGGCAGTGGAGCAGCCGGGTCCAGACTCAGGAGAGATCCGCCATGTTGTCCTGGACCGCCCAATGGTCGGCGCCGGTGGTGCCCCCATGGCTGGCGATGAGGGCCACGGCCATGCTCTTGGCCAGGACGGCTGCATCCCTGTCGCCTTCAACCGCCGAGATGATTGAGCCCTTGGTGAGGATGTGGCATGACCGCGCGAAAACATCCGGATGGTCCAGTCCGGCCTCCTCGGCAAGGTTCCGCATAAAGGCTCTGACCTGCGCCAGGTAGCTCATCGATGCTTCCCCCAGGGGGTGGGTGGGACCCATCTCCAGCATGGTGCTTATCAGCGCACAGGCCTGGAAGTCGTCCCGGCGGAACCATCCATCCAGGACGTCGAAAATAGTCAGCAACTGGGCTGTCGGGTCCTCGGACCGCTTTCTGCACTCAGCAATGATCTGTTCAACGGTCAGGTCCTGATGACAGCGTTCCAGGAACGCGAGGACCAACTCATCCTTGGCGGGGAAGTGCCCATAGAACGTGGCCTTGGCAACCCCGGCACGGGAAATAAGTTCAGCGATGCCGACATCCCGGATGCCACGCTGCGTAAATAATTCATAAGCGGCCGCCATGATGCGCTCCCGCGCGCCGGAAGGCGAGCTCCCGGAAGGGACGGGAGCGGCAAGCGGGCCAGCTGAAGAGCTACGTGAATGTTCCATCAGGGCAGACATTACACTACCCAGACAGACCGGTCTGTACGGTGTCCCGCCAGGAAAGGACAAGTTGATCCCGGGCCGTCGCCGGCCCAGTGCCGCAAGCACCATCCGCCCGGTAGTAAGCTTGCTGAACAATATCAGTAAGCGTACTGATGAACCGGAGGACGGGAGCAGGAACCATGGGCGTAATCGTCAGCGCCGTTTGCTGGCTGGGCCTTGCCGCGAGCGGCACCCTGGTGGGCCTGGCAGCCAGCGGTAACGGGGCGCAGGGCCTCAATGGCCTACAGCTGGTTGGCCACGTGTTCCTGGGCCTCGGACTCGGGCAGTTGCTGACGTTGGGCCTGAAGGCGCTGGCCCTGCAGCTGGTGCGGAAGGCTGCCCCGCCGCGGGTGGACACCAGCCAGGAACCCGTACAGGCTCCCGTCCGGCTTGCGAGCGTCCTGCCCCTGCCGGTCCGCCGCACCGCTTCGGGGGCGGCCCGGCACGCCGCCTGACGTGCCGGGCCGCCGCGCTGGCCTGACCCTGCCGCTTGGCGCGCTGGCCTGCCCCCCGGCCTGACCTGACGGACGCGCGGCTTGCCTGGCCGGGAACCGGTGCCCGTACAAAACCGGGCAGAATGGACGGGTGACTTCT
Source organism: Arthrobacter sp. Leaf141 (assembly GCF_001424565.1). Taxonomy (GTDB): domain Bacteria; phylum Actinomycetota; class Actinomycetes; order Actinomycetales; family Micrococcaceae; genus Arthrobacter. The sequence goes on along the minus strand of NZ_LMOL01000023.1, from coordinate 172,696 downwards.
CCTGAGGGACCCGCCCCGACGCGTCCTGGCCCCGCCTTCGACCTGGCCGCCATCGGCGCCGGCCTCGCGTTCGCCGCATCCCTGCCAGCTCTCCGGGAGGCGCTGGGCGCCGGGATGGCCGCTGTGGTGCAGGCACCACCCGGAACCGGCAAAACCACCCTTGTCCCGCCGCTGCTGGCAAACCTGCTGGGCGCAGGAAAACCAGGCACCGGCAACCTGAAGATCGTTGTTACGCAGCCCCGCCGGGTGGCTGCCCGTGCTGCTGCGCGGCGGCTATCGGCCCTGGCCGGCACCCCACTGGGTGGACCGGTGGGCTACACCGTCCGCGGCGAAAACAAGACCAGCCGGTCCACCGTCGTCGAATTTGTCACCCCGGGCATCCTGTTGCGCCGCCTGCTGGCCGATCCCGGCCTGGCGGGGGTGGCCGCCGTCGTCCTCGATGAAGTCCACGAGCGTGGCCTGGAGACGGACCTGCTGGTGGGGATGCTCGCCGAAGTCCGCGAGCTGCGCGGCGACCTGACCCTGGTGGCCATGTCCGCCACGCTCGACGCGCCCCGGTTCGCCGCGCTGCTGGCGGATTCCGACGGCGGCCGGCCGGCTCCCGTGATCGACTGCCCGTCGGCGCTGCATCCGTTGACAGTGGACTGGCAGCCGGCCGCAGGGCCGCGAGTGGATGGCCGGGGTGTGGCACGGGATTTCCTGGACCACGTGGCCGCGACGGCCGCGCAGTTCCATGCCCGCGCCCTTGCCGTCGAGCCCGGCGCTGACGCTTTGGTGTTTGTCCCGGGTGCCCGGGAGGTGGCCCAGGTTGCGGCTGCGCTGCGTGGCCGGCTGGGCAGCGGCGTTGACGTCCTGGAGCTGCACGGCCAAGCCCCCGCGGCCGACCAGGACAGCGCCGTGTCCGGCCGGCGGCAAGGCGGGAAACCACGGATCATCGTCTCCACGGACCTGGCCGAATCGTCGCTGACAGTGCCGGGGGTGCGGCTGGTGATCGATTCCGGCCTGTCCCGCGAACCCCGGCGCGACGCGGGCCGCGGCATGACGGGGCTGGTCACCGTGTCCTGCTCGCGGGCGTCGGCGGAGCAGCGGGCAGGCCGGGCCGCCCGGCAGGGGCCGGGAACAGTGGTGCGGTGCTACAGCCAGCAGGCGTTCGGAGCGGCCCCCGCCCACGTGACCCCGGAAATTGCGGTCGCGGACCTCACCGGCGCCGCCCTTACCCTTGCCTGCTGGGGCTCTCCGGGCGGCGCGGGCCTTGCCTTGCCGGACCAGCTGCCGCAGCAGGCACTGGCGGACGCCACGGCGGTGCTGCTCGAACTCGGTGCGGTGGGTGCGGACGGGCACCCCACCGCCACCGGCCGCACGCTGGCCGGCATTCCGGCGGACCCCCGCCTGGCCAGGGCCCTGCTGGCCGGCGGCACCGCCGCGGGTCCCGTCCTGGCAGCACAGGTGGTGGCAGCCGTGGCCGGGGACCACCGCGCGCGCGGCGCCGACCTCCCCGGCCTCCTGTCGCAGCTCCGTGCCGAGAGGGGCCCGGAAGGCCGGAGGTGGGCTGAGGAGTCCCGGCGGCTGCAGGACCTCGCCGCCCGGGCCGGGAACAGCGGAAAGGCGAAGGCGCCCGGTTCTTCCCGCCCTGAAGCCGGCAGCGGCGCAGAGGCGGTGGGCGCCGTGGTGGCACTGGCTTTCCCTGGCAGGGTGGCGCAACGCGTCGCCGGCGACGGGCCCGAACGCTACCTGCTGGCCTCCGGCACCCGGGCCGGGCTGCCGGCCGGGAGTTCCCTGGCCGGCCACGAGTGGCTGGCCGTGGCCGAAGTGTCCCGTGCGGAAGGCAGGGACGCTGCCGGCACGGGAGCCGTGATCCGCGCCGCCGCGCCGCTGACGGCTGCCTTGGCGGAATCCGCGGCAGCCCACCTGCTCAGCGACTCCGTGGTGGCACAGTTTGTGCAGGGACGGGTCAGCGCCCGGCGGGTCCGCAGGCTCGGCGCCATCGTCCTGGCGAGCACCCCGGTCCGGCCGTCCCCGGCGGAGGGCCGGACCGCCGTGGCGGCGGCGCTAAGAGCTGAGGGGCTTGATGTGTTGGCCTGGCCGACGGCGGCACTGGACATCCGCCGCCGGCTCGCCTTCCTGCACCGCGAGATGGGGGCGCCCTGGCCGGACATGTCGGATACGGCCCTCCTGCAGCGGCTGGATGACTGGCTGGGGCCTGAGCTGGCGGCACTGGCCGGCGGCGCCGCCGCGGGCAGCCTGGATCTTTCCCCGGCCGTGCGCCGGCTCCTGCCCTGGCCCGAAGCAGGGCGGCTGGACAGTCTGGCACCTGAGCGCCTTGAAGTTCCCAGCGGTTCCCGGATCCGGATTGAATACCCGGCCGACGCTGACGGTACCGGCCGGCCGGTGGTGGCGGTCAAGCTGCAGGAGTGTTTCGGGCTGGCCACCACACCCCGGCTGGCGGACGGCCGGGTTCCGGTCCTGTTCCATCTGCTCTCACCGGCCCGGCGTCCGCTGGCGGTTACCGATGACCTGGCGTCATTCTGGTCGGGGCCCTATGCGCAGGTCCGGGCGGAGATGCGGGGCCGCTATCCACGGCACCCCTGGCCGGAAGACCCCTGGTCGGCGCCGGCCACCGCACGGACGAAACCCCGGTAGGGCGGCCTTCCGGCGCGGGAGCAGGCCTGCCGCAAGCGCAGGGTGAGATGTCCGATACACAGCGGAAACGCCGCGTCGACCCGTTGAAACATGGTCCCGTTAGTCTCGGATCCACAGGGGCAAGGAAGCCCGAATGGACCTGGAAGGATGCACCGAATGTTTCTTTTGAACAGCCTCAGTCTTCTGCTCGACGGACGCCGCAACGACGATGGGCACGCCTTCGGCAGCAGCGCCGGCAGCAGTTTCCCGGCAGGCCGGCTCACCTCAGCCGCCTGGGAAGGCTGGTGGCACGAAGAGCAGGTCTGAGCCCGGCACCCCTACGGCTGCGGATCCAGCCGGGACAGGATGAAGGCTGCGACGGGGATGGCAGCGGCGGCACCGACGTCGAACGCGGCCCGCTTTTTGCCCGCGACGGCGAAGGAGTGGTCCCCGCCGGCCACCCATTCCAGGAAAGCATTGGTCCCTATCCCGGACACCACGCGCGTCAGGAGGTCCGGGGTGGCAAACGTGTCCCGGCTGCCCTGCAGGAAAAGCATGGGCAGCGTCAGCCCGTACAGGTGTTCGTCCCGGATTTTTTCGGGCTTTCCGGGCGGGTGCAGCGGGTAGCCCAGGTACACCAGCCCGGCGGCGGGCATTCCTTCGGCCACGGCCATGGACGCCATCCGCCCGCCGAAGGACTTGCCGCCGGCCCAGAGGTTCCCGTGGTCCCCGTGGTCCGCGGCCAGTGCAGCGGCATGGTCCATGGCGGAACGCCAGGCGGCAATGGCTACGGGTGGCCGGTCCGGGAATTTCCGGCCGGCTTCCCGGTACGGGAAATTGAAGCGCAGGCTGGCAACGCCGGCGTCGGCCAGTCCGGCGGAGAACCCGGCCAGGAACGGATGGTCCATGCCCGCGCCTGCCCCGTGCGCCACCACCAGGGTCGCGGCGGGGTGGTCGGGGCGGGTATAGGCGGCCGAAACCGCCCCGTCCGCCACGGTGATGGTGCGGGGTTCTTCTGCGATGGGCATGGATCCATCATGCCGGAAGCAACGGCCCTGCGACGGGGGCAGGGTGTACGTTGTCCCCATGGCGAGCGAACAGACCACCATCACAGTCCAGGGCCCCCACGGCGAACGCGAAATGCGCATTTCCAGTCCCTCAAGGGTGCTCTGGCCGGAGCTTGGCCTCACCAAGCTGGACCTGGCCAACTATCTCGCCGATGTGGGGGACGCCTTCATCGCCGCCAACGGCGACCGTCCCGTTTCGCTGCAAAGGTTCTCCGACAACATTGACGGCGAGCAGTTCTTTTCCAAGAACCCGCCCCGCGGCACCCCGGACTTCGTCCGCTCCGTCAAGGTGGTCTACCCCAGCGCCCGGTCCCACCCCCAGCTGGTGCTGGATGAACCGGCCGCGGCCGTCTGGGCCGCGCAGATGAACACCGTGGTGTTCCATCCGTGGCCGTCCAGGGCGGATAACACGGACAACCCGGACCAGTTGCGGATCGACCTGGACCCGCAGCCCGGCACGGACTTCAAGGACGCCGTCCCCGCAGCGCGGGTGCTGAGGGACGTCCTGGCCGAGGCCGGACTGGACGCGTTCATCAAAACGTCTGGCAACCGGGGGCTGCACGTTTATGCCCCCATCGAGGCCACGCGGGAGTTCCTGGACGTCCGGCATGCCGTGATCGCCGCAGCCCGCGAGGTGGAGCGGCGGATGCCGGACCAGGTCACCACGGCATGGTGGAAAGAGGAACGGGGCCAGCGCATCTTCCTCGACTACAACCAGGCCAACCGGGATCGGACCATTGCCGGCGCCTACAGCCCGCGGGCCCTGGCGCACGCTCCGGTCTCCTGCCCCATCACCTGGGACGAACTGGACACCGCTGACCCGCGGAACTTCACCATCCTGACGGTCCCGGAGCGGCTCCGCACCATCGGCGACCCGTGGGCGGATTTCGGCGCGAAGCCCGGCACCATCGACACGTTGATGCAGTGGTGGGAACGTGACCTCGAGGCCGGGCTGGGCGAGCTGGCATTCCCACCCGACTATCCAAAGATGCCGGGCGAGCCGCCGCGCGTCCAGCCCAGCCGGGCAAAGAAGCCGGAGTAGCCGTTTTTATTCGAAGCGGGACGGGTCGCCGGCTCCGCGCCGGACCACCTCGGCCACCCCGCTGGAGAAGTCCACCACCGTGGTGGGCTCGGAGCCGCAGTCGCCGGCGTCCACCACGGCGTCCACCTGGTGGTCCAGGCGTTCCTTGATGTCCCAGCCCTGAGTCAACGGATCCTCCTCGTCCGGCAGCAGCAGGGTGCTGGAGAGAAGCGGTTCGCCCAGTTCCGCCAGCAGGGCCTGCACCACCCGGCTGTCCGGGATCCGCACCCCCACGGTCTTCTTCTTGGGGTGCAGCAGGCGCCGCGGGACTTCCTTGGTGGCGGGCAGGATAAACGTGTACGCGCCAGGGGTGACGGACTTGATGCTGCGGAACACGTCATTGCCGATGTTCACAAACTGGCCCAGTTGCGCAAAGTCCCGGCACACCAGGGTGAAGTGGTGCTTGCTGTCCAGTTTGCGGATGCTCCGGATCCGGTCCAGGGCGTCCTTGTTGCCCAGCTGTGCGCCCAGCGCGTAGCAGGAATCCGTGGGGTAGGCGATCAGGCCGCCGTCGCGCACCATGCTGATTGCCTGCGAGATGGCGCGGGGCTGGGGGTCCTGTGGATGAACGTCAAAGTATCTGGCCATGTGGGAGAGCCTACGTTCCCGGGACCGCCACCGCACCACCTTCCCGGTCGGGGCGGGGAAAGCACGACGGCGGCGCCCGGCCGGTCAGCCCACGTGCACCCAGGGCCGCTGCCGGATGTCCGGCTCGGCTTCACGGAGGATCTCCCGGGTCACCGGCGCAATTTCGCCTTCGCCGAGGAACAGGAACCGGAGGAGGTTGCGGACCGGGTTGCCTTCCGTCCAGCGGAAGTAGATGTGCGGCATCAGCCCTGTCACGTCACGGATGTGCAGGAGCACGGAGGCGATGGTGTTGGGGACGCCCGGCCCGTGGACTTCCAGGACCTGGTACCCATGCCGGAGTACGCCGCGCACCTCCAGGGCGGTTTCGAAGTCGGAGGAGTCGTCCACAATGACTTCCAGGAACAGCGGCCGGGCGTTTCGCGGGAAGTGGCTTGCCTCGGTGGCGGACGCCAGTTTTTGCCGGTAGTCGGCAGCGGCCACGCGGACCGGTTCGTGGGCAATGATGCCGATGGGCCCGGCCAGTGCGGGGGCCATGAACTCCAGGGCTGCGGTGTCCAGCCGCACGTGGGTGGCGTGCAGTTCGAAGGAGCGCATCAACCTGGACAGCAGGGAGACGGCAATGATGCCCAGGATGAAGAACGCGGCAATCCGGATGCCTTCGGGCCGTTCGAAGATGTTGGTCACCGTGGTGTAGGTAAAGAGGACGGCGATGATGCCGAAGCCCACGGTGCGTTTGCGTTGCTGCTGGCGCCGGGCCGAAAGCGTGACGGCCACTGCCGCGGACGTCATCAGCACCAGCACGCCCGTGGCGTAAGCGCCGCCCTGGGCGTCGACGTCGGCCTCAAAAAGCCAGGTGACCACGAACCCCAGGATGGTGAACACGAGCACCAGCGGCCGCACCGCTTTGGCCCAGGCCGGGGCCATGCCGTACCTGGGCAGGTACCGCGGCACCAGGTTCAGCAGCCCCGCCATGGCGGAGGCACCGGCGAACCACAGGATGGCGATGGTGCTGAGGTCGTACACCGTGCCGAACCCCGGCCCCAGGTAGGAGTGCGCCAGGAAGGCCAGCGCACGGCCATTGGCTTCCCCGCCCGGCTCAAATTGCGCCGCGGGGATAAGTACTACAGTGGCGAAGCTGCTGGTCACCAGGAACGTGCTCATGATCAGGGCCGCTGTGGTGAGCATCCGCCGGGTGCCCTGGATCCTTCCGGCTGGGTTCGCGTCGGTGTCCGAGGGGCTGCCCTTGATCTGGGGCATCACTGCCACGCCGGTCTCAAAACCGGAGAGGCCCAGCGCGAGTTTGGGAAACACCAGCAAGGCAATGGCCACGGCCATCAGCGGGTTCCCGTGGGAGGTGGTCAGCGTCTGCCACCAGTTGTCCACCGCCACCGGATGGTTGGCCGCTTCCACCAGGGAACGGCCAATGACCACCACGTTAAGTGACAGGTACACCACCACAAGGACAACCGCCACACCGATGGCTTCCTTGAAGCCCCGCAGGAAAACGGCGGCCAGCAGCGCCAGGAGGACCAGGGTGATGGCCACCTCCTGGCCGTGCAGCCAGCCGGGCGCATACGGGTTCTCGATCAGGTGCGCCGTGGCGTCGGCGGCGGAGAGGGTCATGGTGATCATAAAATCCGTGGCGGCGAACCCCAGCAGGCCCAGGACCAGGAGTTTCCCGCCCCAGCGCGGCAGAAGCCGTTCCAGCATGGCGATGGAACCCTCGCCGCGGGGGCTTTCGCCGGCCACGCGGCGGTAGACCGGCAGGGCCCCCAGGAGGGTCACGGCCACCAGCACCAGCGTGGCCAGCGGTGAGATGGCCCCCGCCGCCAGCGCCGCGATGGCGGGCTGGTAGCCAAGGGTGGAGAAGTAGTCCACGCCCGTCAGGCACATCACCTGCCACCAGGGGTGTTTGTGGTCCTGCCCGGATGATTGCCCGCCCGGGCCCTGGTGCGTGCCTTTGGCGTCCTGCAGGCCAAAAAGCAGCCAGTCCCGTACCGCAGCCCTGCGGCCGGGAGGAAGGGCTGACGGATCAGCCGGCGGTCTGCTCATGGTGGTCATCGGGTTCCCTCTGCGTCAGTGTCCAGGCCACGGCACAGCGCCGCGGCACAGCCGAACGTAGCACCGGGACAAGGCCCCGAACCCCGAAATCCGGGGATCTTGACGCATCCTTAACGCCGGTGTGGGGAAGGGCACACCGGCGGTCAAAGGTGCCGCTCCGGAGGTGGCAGAATGTGCCCCATGCCAGCGGAACGTATAGTGATCGGCCTCAAGGGGGACGACGACGGTGGCGTGCTCACGGAGCGCGCCGCGCGCCTTCTGCCGCCCGGCGGGGGCAGTGAACTCCTGGGCGTCCACGTCCGGACCCCCAAGGGGAGCCGGAGCGGATCACCGCAGGCACTCGAGGCGCAGCGCCGCGCCGTCGTGGCAGCCGGCGGCACCTTCCGGACCCTGCAGGGCGATGACGTTGCCACCGGCCTGCTCGACTATGCACGCTCGGTCCAGGCCACCCGGATGGTGGTGGGGCGTTCCCGGGCAGGGATGTTCCGGGGCGCTGCCGGTACGGGCATGCGGGTGATCCGCGGTGCCGGGGACATCGACGTCCATGTGGTCCCCGGCCTGCCGGCCCGGAACCCCGTGCAAAGACGGCCGCTGGATGTGGGCCGTGCCCGCACCTTCGGGGGCATTGCGCTCGCCGCCATACTGCCGGCGCTGCTTCAGCTGGTCCTCGCCGCGTTCGAACACAGTGTTGCCACCGCCGTGCTGATCCAGCTGGCCGGCGCCGTGGCGATCGCACTGGTGGGCGGCTTGCGGCCTGCGGTGGTTGGTGCCTTGTGGAGCAGTGTCCTGGTCAACTTCTTCTCGACGCCCCCGCTGGGCAACCTGGCCATCGAGGACCCGCAGGATTTTCTGTCCCTGGCGGTGTTCCTGGGCCTGTCCGTTGCGGTGGCCGGCGTAGTGGACCGGTCTGCACGGCGCTCACGCGAAGCCGCGCAGGCGCGGGCGGAGGCCGGCATCCTGGGGGACCTGGCGCTGGACGCCTCGCGGTCCGCAGACCCGCTCCGCGGTCTGCTGTCCGATGCGGTCACCGTGTTTGGCGTCGCCGGAGCGGCCATTGTGGCGCGGCAGTCACCCGGCGCCGGAGCCGGGAAGGCGCCGGTAGTGCTGCTTGCCGGGGTGGGGGACACTACGGGATGGCACGGAATGGTGCCGCCTGCCGCGCCCCCGCCCGGCAGCACCGTGGAACCTGTGGACGCCGTCACGTGGCTGGTCCTTTTCGGCAGGGAAGTCGCACCGGACCGGCGCACGTTGCTGGGCGCCGTTGCCGTGCACATCAAGGCGCAGCTGGAGCGCCGACAACTGGAAACCAGCCGGCTTGAGATCATGCGGCTGGCGGAAGGAAATACCATGCGCACCGCCATCCTGAGGGCGGTGTCCCATGACCTCCGGACGCCGCTGGCCGGGATCAAGCTGGCCGCCGGGGGACTGCTGCAGGACGCCGGCACCTTCACCCGGGCCGAGGAGCGCGAGCTGGTGCAGACCATCGACGAATGTTCCGACAGGCTGGACCTGCTGGTGGGCAACCTGCTGGACATGTCACGGATCACTGCGCAGTCGGTGGAGCCCCTCCTGGGACCCGTGCGGTGGCATGACGTGCTGGACAAGGCGCTCCGCGGCATCCCGTCAACCGCCGTCGCCGTGGTGCTGCCGCCCAACATGCCGGCCGTGGATGCGGACCCCGGGCTGCTGGAACGGGTCATCGCCAATATTGTGGAAAACGCCCTCAAATACGCACCCGGCACCCAGGTGGCAATCACCGGCACCACCGATGGCATGGGTTCCGCTCTGGCCGGGCACCCCTCCGGCGAACTGCGGATCGCCGACCGCGGACCCGGCGTTCCCGCCATGAAAGTGGTGGAAATGTTCCGCCCGTTCCAGCGCCTGGACGACGCCCAGCCCGCAACCGGCGTGGGCCTGGGGCTTGCCGTTGCGCAGGGCTTCGTCGAGGCCATGCGGGGGTCCCTGACCGCGGAGGAAACCCCGGGCGGGGGCCTGACCATGGTCATCCGGTTGCCCCTGTCCACGGGTCCCAGGGAACAGGCCCAGTGAGCACCGCCGACGTCCCCGCAGGCGGACCTGCCCCACTGGCCACCGTCCTGGTTGTTGACGACGATCCGCACCTGCTTAAGGCCCTGAGGATCACGCTGGCCGGCCACGGCTACCGGGTCACCGTGGCAGCTGACGGCGGATCGGCGCTTGCCGCCGCGGCCAGGGACACACCGGACCTGGTGGTCCTGGACCTGGGCTTGCCGGACATGGACGGCGCAGCGGTGCTGCGGGACCTGCGCCGCTGGAGCACCGTCCCCGTCCTGGTGCTCTCTGCCCGCCACGGTTCGGCGGACAAGGTGGCTGCCCTGGACGCGGGTGCTGACGACTACATCACCAAACCCTTCGGCCTGGACGAACTGCTGGCGCGGCTGCGGGCACTGCTGCGCCGCGTGCCGCAGCCGGATTCCGCCCCCACGGTAGCCACGGAAGGGTTCACCGTTGACCTGGTGCGGCGGCAGGTGCATCGTGGCGGAAAACCGGTCCGGCTCACCCCCACCGAGTGGAGCATCCTGGAAATCCTGGTCCGCAATCCGTCCCGGCTGGTCAGCCAGCAGCAGCTGCTGGCCCTGGTCTGGGGTCCCCCCTACCAGAAGGAAGCCAACTACCTGCGGGTGTACATGGCCCAGCTGCGGCGCAAGCTGGAGGCCGATCCCGGCAATCCCCGGCACCTCCGCACCGAACCGGGGATGGGGTACCGCTTCGAGCCTTAACCCCGGGCCCGGCCATGTGGAAATCCCCCCTACCGGCGGCGACCGGCTTGGGGCAGGATGTTGTCTGGTCCAGCTTTTATCCTGCACGAAGGAGTCACCGCCATGCCCACCATCCTTAACCCGTACATCAGTTTCCGCGACAACGCCCGCGACGCGATGAACTTCTACCAGTCGGTGTTCGGCGGCGACCTCCGCGTCAGTACGTTCGGCGAGTACCAGGCCTCCGAGGATCCCGCCGAAGCGGACAAGGTGATGCACGGCATGCTGACCACGCCCAGTGGGCTGGTCCTGATGGGCGCCGACACCCCGAACAGCATGCCCTACAACCCGGGCTCGGCCATCTCGGTTTCCGTCAGCGGGGATGATGAGGCCGAACTGCGCGGCTATTACGAGAAGCTCAGTACCGACGGCGGCTCCGTCACCGTGCCCATGGAGGCCTCGCCCTGGGGCGATATTTTTGGCATGTGCACCGACAAATTCGGCATCGACTGGCTGGTGAACGTCAACGGCGCCCAGGGTGCCACCGGCGCCCCCTAGGACGCGCCGGCCGGAGCTGTTGGACCCATTTCCACCCGGATGTAGGACCTGAGGAGCAGGAATGCTCACTGCTGCACACCGGCCATGACAGGCCTTCCCTTCGCCGGGGACCCACTGGTGCACGCCTGCCTGCTGGGCCTGGGCATCCTGGCGGCCCTGCTGTTCTACGGCTACGAAAAGCGCCGCCGGGGCCTGACCGACCCACGCCTGTGGCCCATTGCGGGTTTCGCCATCGCGTTCGGGGCAATCGGCTCACGAGTCCTCACCTGGGACGTTTCCCGCCAGGTCTCCCTGGCCGAGTGGTGGGGCAACGGCGACCGCAGTATCCTCGCGGGACTGGTCGGAGCCTGGCTTGGTGTGCACCTGGGGAAACGGCTGACGGGCTACCGCGGGTCCACCGGCGACCTGTTGGCACCCGCGGTGGCGTTGGCGCTGGTGCTTGGACGCGTGGGCTGCCTCCTCACGGAACTGCCCGGTACCCCCACCGGGCAGGCCTGGGGCATATCGCTCACGCCGGCACAGGCGGCGCTGTTGGGCGGGCTGCCCGGGGTAGGACTGCACCCGTCCTTTGCCTATGAGATTGCCTTCCACGCAGCCGCCTTTGCGCTCATGTGGCGGTACCGGGACCGCCTGCCCCGTCCAGGCGACCTCTTAATCTGCTATGTGAGCGCCTACGCGCTGTTCCGGTTCGGCGTCGAATTCGTCCGGGGCAACGAGGTGCTGTGGCTGGGCATGAGCCGGCCCCAGTGGTTTCTGCTGGTGATTCTCCCCCTGCTGTCCTGGCGGATGCAGCGGGTGTTCGGGAAACCCCGCCGCCCCAGGCTGGAAGGACGGGTGGCATGAGCAGGAACAACCGCTTTACCGGGAACGGTGAGGACCCCGCTGAACCCTGGCTCGGTCCCTTGGGGGTCGGAACCCTCGTGGGGGCAGTGGTCCTCTACGGCCTCTATGTCGGCGGACCGATTATTTTCAGCGCAGTCCAGACCACGGCCGATCCCACCCAGCCGGTGCGGTACCTGAGTGGGCCTGTGGTGCTGATTCCCATCGCAGGCTACCTGGCCATCGCGATTCTGCTGGCGGTCCGGCCACCCACAGCCAAGTGGGGCGCCGGGCTGCTGATTGGCCTGGGAATCTTCACGCTGCTCGGCGGCGGGATCTGCGTCGGATACCTCGCACAGATAAGGGCCTGAGATGAATCCACTGCCGTTCGCCTCCCGACAGTCGCTGCCCGGCCCCGGCCAGCCGCTGCGCGGGGACCGGATCCACCGCTACGTCACAGCATTCTGCCCCCACTGCCACGAAACCAACCCCCCGCTCGCGCAGGTGCGGCGCCTCTCCGGCGCGCTGCTGATCCGCGATGACCGGGTCTGGCTGGAACGCGGCTGCCCCGATCACGGCCTCGTCAGCACACTGTATGACGAGTCCCCGGAAATCCTGCGCTACCTGGAGAAATGGCAGGCCCCCACCAAGCAGCACATCCCGGACCAGGCCGGCAATTACCGCCAGGTGCCCGAAGCCTACGCATACGGGCTGCCTGCCATGCAGACCCAGCACACCTGCATCCTCCTGCAGGACATCATCGAACACTGCAACCTGCGCTGTCCCACCTGCTTCACCGCCTCCGGCCCCACGTTGCAGGGGGTGGCACCGCTGAGCGAGGTGCTCGCGAACATTGACACCCGGCTGTCCCGCGAAAACGGGCGGCTCGACGTGCTGATGCTTTCCGGCGGCGAACCAACGCTCTATCCGCAGCTGGCTGAACTCCTGGACGAGCTCGTAGCCCGTCCGATCGTGCGGATCATGGTAAACAGCAACGGCATGCTGATCGCAACCGACGATGAACTGCTGGCGCTGCTGGCCAGGCACCGGGACCGGGTGGAGGTCTACCTCCAATACGACGGCCCGTCCAGGGAAACATCCATCCATCACCGCGGGGGAGACCTGACCCGCTTCAAGGACCTGGCCATCGCACGCCTGTCCGAGGCAGGTGTCTTCACCACCCTGACCATGACGGCGGCCCTTGGCGTCAACGATGGTGAGGTCGGCGCCGTTGTGATGCGGGCCCTGGAAACCCCGTTTGTGGGTGGGGTTGCGCTGCAGCCGGTGTTCGGTTCGGGGCGCGGCCACGGCATCGACCCCACGGCCAGGCTCACCCACACGGGCGTCCTGGAACGGCTCGCGGCGCAAACCGGCGGGGTGGTTTCATGGCACGACCTGACGGCACTCCCGTGCTCCCATCCGCATTGCGCATCCGTGGGCTACATGCTGAAGGACGATTCCGGGGCCTGGCGTTCGCTGGCAGCCCTCGTCGGGCATGACCAGCTGCTCGCGTGGCTGGAACTCAATCCCGACGGCCTTGCCAACCGCATCGCCGACAGCGCGATCCCGCTCGAGCTGCGGAACCTCATGAAGACCTCCCTCCTGGACCTCCTGAGCGAGCAGTCATCGCTGTCCCACCCGCGGACCATGGATCTTTGGAAAAACATCTGCACCCAGTGCGACCTCGGCATCGGCACCCTGACCACGTTGGCCGCCGGCAAACTGCCAGGCCAGCAGCAGCGGCTGCGCCGGCTGCTGGGCGAACGGATCACCCGCATCATGGTGAAGCCCTTTATGGACATCTCCACCATGATCGAGGAACGGCTCACGCAATGCTGCGTCCACGTGGGCACCAAGAGCGACGCCGGCGAACACCAATGCGCTCCGTTCTGTGCTGTCCAGGCGTGGCCCGCCCTGGCCAGGCAACGCATCAGCACGGCCACCGGCACCCGGCTCCTCCCCGTCCGCCAGGTCCCGGCCAGTGCCGGGGAGCACTGATGGACGCCGAGTCGGAGGCCCGGCGGATCGCAGCCGGGCCAATGCCATCGCAACTGGTCCGCGCCAAACATGCCGCCCTGCACGGCCAGGGGCGCGGCCACGGAACGGACCCGGCGGACCCACCGCCGTTCGATCCGCTGCGGCTCTGCATCTTCGCGACCATTGCCCTGCTGGGCTGGGTTGCCGGCCCGGTGGCACTGGCCGTGTTCGCCGCCGTCGGATTCGCCGGCTACTGGAAAGCCCGGCGACGGGGCCTGACCCGGTCGAACTGCTACCTCCGGGATACCCGGCTGATCCTGGCGTACCTGGCCCTCCTCCTGGCCGCCGGGTTATGGGGCAGCTACGCCCTGGCAGCTTCCCAGCCGGGCCGCTGAACCAACCACCTCGCCGGTCCGTGGGGGGTTGAGGCGGGACGGGGCTGCTGCAAGGATGGTGCGGTGGAGTCCCTCTTTGAGTTCCTATCCGACAAATGGTGGCTGATTTTTCCCCTGAGTGCGTTTGCCGGGCACTGGGCCAACTCGTGGCGCAAGGCCGGCGAACGCCGGCACCGCCGCAAAGTGGAGCTGTACACCCTCCGGAACCAGTCCCGCGACGCGGAAGTGGCGTCGGCTGCCCGGGTGGCGGACGTCCTGGTCCGGCACACCGCAACCAACGCGCGGTGGCTCGAGTACGAACTGGACGTCGGCAAACTCATCGACTTTCCGTTGATGACGGACGTCCGGGAGCCCCTCACCGTGGCCTTCCTCCGGGCGAAACGGGAAGCGGACGGCCAGCGCCCGACCACGGCCGCCGACATGACGTCGCCAGCCGCCTTCGAGTCCTACCGGCAGGCCGTCGACAGCTTCGCGCTGGCGCTGGACCTGGCCGAGCGCGAGGCTAAACGCATCAAGGACAGCAGGTTCAGCGGCCCCGAACGGCAACGGCTTGCCACCGCCCGAAAACTGCTCCGGATCGCCGAGGATTCAGCGGCTACCCCGGCCGAACGGCAGCAGGCCTACAAACGCGCCCGGCGTGAACTCGATGGCCTGATCGTCCTGCCGGACGTCACCATCGCGGCCCTGGAAGCCAAAGCAGCGCCCGGCCTCGCTGCCGGCGCCACGCACCCTGACGGCCACACCGGCCAGCCGCGCGAAACCACCGCCTGACACTGGGCGGGGTGGTTACCGGCCGGCGCCGGTTGTTTTGACCTGACCTTCCGGACGCGTACGATCGATAAGGTTTCACGCCGGTTGGTTAACGCCGCAGGTCATTCCCCGCGAACAGCTGGTGAATTATGCTGTGCGGGGGCAGCCGGAAACGCGAAATTGCTGAACGTCGACTCTGCAGATTGGGCAACAGGTGGATATCACCTTCATGGTGGCGCTGGTCATCGCACTGGCACTATTTTTCGACTTCACGAACGGTTTCCATGACACCGCAAATGCCATGGCCACGCCCATCGCAACGGGCGCCATCAAACCGAAGACTGCCGTCACCCTCGCCGCCATCCTGAACCTGGTGGGCGCCTTCCTGTCCACCGAGGTGGCCAAGACGGTGTCCGGCGGCATCATCAACGAAGGCGCCGACGGGGTCCAGATCACCCCGGAAATTATCTTCGCCGGCCTGATGGGCGCCATCCTCTGGAACATGATCACGTGGTTGAAGGGGCTGCCGTCCAGCTCCTCCCACGCCTTGTTCGGCGGCCTGATCGGTGCCGCGATCGCAGGTATCGGCTTCAACTCCATCAACCTGGCATCCCTGGCGCAGAAAGTCATCCTGCCGGCCATCTTCGCCCCCCTCATCGCAGGCATCGTGGCGTACACCTGCACGCGGCTAGCTTATGCACTGACGTCCCGGCACGATCCGGAGACCGGCAGCAAGCTCACGCAGAAACGCGGCGGGTTCCGGACCGGGCAGATCTTCACCTCCAGCCTGGTGGCCCTGGCCCACGGCACCAATGACGCGCAGAAGACCATGGGCATCATCACCCTCGTCCTGATCTCCGCCGGCACCCAGGCGCCAGGCACCGGACCCCAGTTCTGGGTCATCGCCGCCTGCGCCCTGGCCATCGCGATCGGCACCTACTCCGGCGGCTGGCGCATCATCCGGACCATGGGCTCCGGACTCACCGAAGTAAAGCCCGCCCAGGGTTTCGCCGCGGAAACCAGCACCGCGTCCGCCATCCTGGCCTCCTCGCACCTCGGTTTTGCGCTGTCCACCACCCAGGTGGCCTCCGGCTCCGTCATCGGCTCCGGCCTGGGCCGCCGCGGTACCAGCGTCCGCTGGTCCATGGTGGGCAAGATCGCGCTGGGCTGGCTGTTCACCCTTCCGGCTGCGGGCATCGTTGGTGCCCTGACGGCGCTGCTGGTCAAGACCGGCATCGTTGGCGTCCTGATTGCCGCCGTGGCAGGTATCGGAGCAGTCCTCTACATGTTCCTGCACTCCCGCAAGTCCGAAGTGGGCCACCACAACGCCGTCGAGGTGGAAGAGGCCGGCCAGGCCGTCCGTTTCGCCAAGAAGAAGGCGCTGGCCGAGGCCCGCGCCCGGGCCAGGGCCCGGGTCCGCGACAGGGCAAGGAACCGCGCAGGCGCTGCCGCCGCCCCGGCCGCCGAAAACCCTGCCGCCCCCGAAACCCCGGCCGCCGAAAACCCGGCCGGCGCAACGCCGGAAATCAACGGCACAGACGGCACCGCACCCTTCAAGGAGACCCAGCGATGAAATGGTTGGAACTGCTGACAGTCGGCGGGGCAACCCTGGTTTCCGCCGTCACCGTGGTGGTGCTCTATTCGCTGGGCGTCCGGCTCACAGCCATCGCCGGTGACTCCGAGCAGGCCTCACCGGGCATAAAACGGGCCCTGGCCTACGCCTGCTTCGGACTCTGCGGGCTTGCAGTCCTCTTTGGGCTGTACCTGATCATCCCGTACTTCTCGGCCTGAGCACCCGCACTCTGGGAACTGCGCCCACGCTTGGCTAGGCTGGCCCCATGGCACGGATCCAGTACTTTGTCGCAGCATCCCTCGACGGCTTTATCGCCACACCCACCGACGACCTCGCCTGGCTGCTGCAGTTCGACGGGTTCGAGGGCGGCGCTGAAAGCTACGACGCGTTTAGGGCCGGGGTGGGGAGCATCGTTATGGGCGGCAGCACCTACGAATGGCTGATCGAACACGAACCGGACACGTGGCCGTACCCGGATACACCCAGCTACGTCTTCACCCGGCATGAACACCGCGCCCAGCAGGGGGCGGACATCACGTTTGTCCGCGGCGACGTGGCGGAGTTCATCGATGACTTCCGCGGCGCCGCAGGCGGGGCGAACATCTGGGTGGTTGGCGGTGGCAACCTGGCGGCCCAGTTCGCAGCCGCCGGCCTGCTGGACGAGATCATCCTGTCGGTCATCCCGGTGGTGCTGGGGGACGGGAAGCGCCTGCTGCCACTGCAGGGCCCGACGCCGGTCCTTGAGTTGAGCGGTTCGCGCACCATGGGGCGCGGGATTGTTGAGCTCCGCTACCTTTTGGGAACCGCTGCGGAGGGTGTGGCCGGTTAGGCCCGGCCGCCGTTGTTGTCCCTGATCATGTTGGTGATCCGGGCTGTGGAGAGCCGGCGTCCGGCCTCGTCCGTCATCACGATTTCATGCGTTGCCAGGGTGCGGCCCAGGTGGATGGCGGTGCAGGTTCCCGTCACCAAGCCGGTGGCGATGGAGCGGTGATGTGTGGCGTTGACCTCAATTCCCACTGCATGCCGGCCGGGACCGGCATGGATCCCTGCGGAAAAGGATCCCAAAGTCTCTGCCAGGACCACGTGCGCCCCGCCGTGCAGGATCCCTGCAACCTGGGTGTTGCCGGCCACAGGCATGGTGGCCACCGTGCGTTCCGGGCTCATTTCAAGGAACCGGATCTCCATTTTCACCACCAGGGCACCGATCCCGAAGCTGCCAAGCCAACCATGCAGGTGTTCGGGAATACCGGCGGCCGTCAGTTCAGCGGTGAACGGTCCGGGCGTGAAATTGTCCATCATGGCAACTAGGCTGGCACCTGTGAGTGAAACAACCAAACCGGCCCCCTTCCCGTCCCAGGTCCTCGAGCGCGACCCTGCCCCCACGGACCAGGTACCGCCTCCGGCCGCCGGAACGGTTTCGGCCACTGACGCCCCCGTTGTCCCACTGACGGGCCAGCCCCGGCTGCTGGTCCTGGACGGTCACTCCATGGCGTTCCGCGCCTTCTTCGCACTGCCCGCGGACAAGTTCTCCACCGCCCACGGCCAGCACACCAACGCCATCCACGGCTTCACTTCCATGCTGATCAACCTGATCAAGGAACAGAAGCCCACCCACATCGCCGTGGCGTTCGACGTCTCCGACGAAACCACCCACCGCAAGGCGGAGTACAGCGAATACAAGGGCGGCCGCAACGAGACCCCCCGAGAGATGAGCGGCCAGATCGACCTCATCGGCCAGGTCATGGAGGCCTGGGGCATCAAGACCATCAAGATGCCCGGCTTCGAAGCGGACGACATCCTGGCCACCCTCGCCGCCATGGGCGACAAGGCCGGTTATGAGGTGCTGCTGGTCTCCGGCGACCGGGATGCGTTCCAGCTCATTACGGACAACGTTTTTGTGCTGTACCCCAAGAAGGGCGTCAGCGACATTCCCCGGATGGATGCGGCCGCCATCCAGGAAAAGTACTTCGTCACCCCCGCCGAGTACTCGGACCTGGCCGCGCTGGTGGGGGAGACCGCGGACAACCTGCCCGGCGTGCCCGGCGTCGGGCCCAAAACTGCCGCCAAATGGATCAACCTCTATGGCGGGCTCGAAGGCGTGCTGGCCAACATCGACGCCATCGGCGGCAAGGTGGGCGACGCCCTGCGCGAGCATGTGGACTCCGTCAAGCGGAACCGCAAGCTCAACAGGCTGCACACGGACCTGGAACTGCCGGTCACGCTCGACGAGCTGTACGAACCGCGGCCGGACCAGGCAGCGCTGGAAAACCTGTTTGATGAGCTGGAGTTCAAGACCATCCGGACCCGCCTCTTCGCACTGTACGGCGAAGCTGACACTCCCGCGGCCGAGCGGGAAAGCATCCCCACCCCGGAGTACATCACGCCAACCGACGCTGCAGGGCTCTCGGAATTCTTTGCCGCCGGTACCGGCCAGCGGTCCGCCGTTGCGGTGGACCTCATCCCGGGGCGCGTCGGCGAGGACGCAGCCGCGGTGGCCATTGTCCGCGAGGGCGGCGCAGCCTACATCTCCCTGGAGGGGCAGGACGCCGAAGCTGAAAACATCCTGGCCGCCTGGCTGCGCAACCCGGCGGAACCCAAGGTCCTGCACGGCTTCAAGGCAGCGCTCAAGGCCCTGACGGCGAGAGGACTGGAACTGGAAGGCGTTGTGGACGACACCTCGATCTCCGGATACCTGCTGGAACCCGACCGCCGGACCTACGAACTCGCGGAACTGGCCCAGCACCACCTGAACGTGGGCCTCCCCGGGGCCACGGCGAAGGCCGGCCAACTGGAGCTTTCCTTCGACGGGGACGACACCGCCGCGGCAGACGCACTGGTCCAGGCGGCCGCCGTCGTGCGTTCCCTGAGCAGCTTCTTCGAAGCCGAACTGAAGGAACGCCAGTCCGAGGAACTGCTCTCCACGCTGGAACTGCCGGTCAGCCGGGTGCTGGCGGACATGGAGCTGGCAGGAATCGGGATCGACCTGGAGCGGATGGAAGACCAGATGGCCGACCTCGCCCGGGTGATCGACCACGCCCAGGAACAGGCGTTCGCGGCGATCGGCCATGAGGTCAACCTGGGCTCGCCCAAGCAGCTGCAGACCGTTCTGTTTGAGGAACTCGAACTGCCCAAGACCAAAAAGATCAAGTCCGGCTACACCACGGATGCCGCGTCCCTGAAGAACCTGCTGGAGAAAACGGGCCACGAGTTCCTGGTGCAGCTGATGGCGCACCGTGAGTCCGCGAAGCTCCGCCAGATGATCGAATCGCTGAAGAAGTCCGTGGCCGCGGACGGCCGGATCCACACCACGTACGCGCAGAACGTAGCCGCCACGGGCCGGATCTCCTCCAACAACCCCAACCTGCAGAACATCCCCATCCGCAGCGAGGAAGGCCGCCGGGTCCGGGGCATCTTTGTGGTCAGTGAAGGCTACGAATGCCTGCTGTCGGCCGACTACTCGCAGATCGAGATGCGCATCATGGCGCACCTGTCGGGTGACGCCGGCCTCATCCAGGCCTACAAGGACGGCGAGGACCTGCATCGGTTTGTGGGCTCCAACATCTTCCACGTGCCCACGGAGGAAGTCACCAGCGCCATGCGCTCCAAGGTCAAGGCCATGTCCTACGGCCTCGCCTATGGCCTGACCTCGTTCGGTCTGTCCAAGCAACTGGAAATCTCGGTTGATGAGGCCCGCACCCTCATGAAGGACTACTTCGACCGGTTCGGCGCCGTGCGTGACTACCTGCGCGGCGTGGTGGAACAGGCCCGGATCGACGGCTATACGGCCACCATTGAAGGCCGGCGGCGCTACCTGCCGGACCTCACCAGCACCGACCGGCAGGCGCGCGAAAACGCCGAACGGATCGCCCTCAACAGCCCCATCCAGGGTTCCGCCGCGGACATCATCAAGCGCGCCATGCTGGGCGTCCACGCCGAGCTCAAGGCGCAGGGGCTGAAGTCCCGGATGCTGCTGCAGGTCCACGATGAACTGGTGCTGGAAGTGGCTGCCGGTGAACGGGACGCCGTGGAACGGCTGGTCACGGAACAGATGGCAGCCGCCGCGGACCTCACGGTGCCCCTGGAAGTGCAGATCGGCGTAGGACCCAGCTGGTACGACGCCGGCCACTGACGCAGGTGCTGGTCAGGCGCCGGATTCATTGGTTAGGCTCGGAATCGTGAGTAATTCGAGTGATAACTATGAGATCCGGCGCTTCCCGGCGGCAACCGAGGGTAGCGAGGGGTTCGACCAGTCCCTGGCGTGGTCCCGGGCAGTGGCGTTCGGGTTCCATGATGAGGCCAGGACAACGGAGCACATCACCGGCACCCTGGCCATCAAGGTGGCGGACCAGCCGGAGTACACCGGGGTCTACCAGGTCGGGGATGTGCCGGCGTCGTCCCTGCCGGCGGAAGTTCCGGTGGCGACGTTTGGCACCTTCCGGAAGACCCTGAACATCGGGTTCGGCAGGACGTTGCCCAGCCACCTCATCACCGCCGTCACGGTGCGCACCACACACCGCCGCCGTGGCCTGCTGCGGCGCATGATGGCTGAGGACCTGCGCCTGGCCAAGGACAGCGGAGTCTCCATGGCCGCGCTGACAGCCTCCGAGGGCACCATTTACGGGCGCTTCGGGTTCGGCGTGGCCAGTTTTGAGCGCAGCGTCAAGGTGGACACCACTGCCCGTTTCAGCCTGGCCCACCAGGCCACCGGGACTGTGGAGATCGCCGATCCCCGGAAGCTGCTGGACCTTGCCCCGGAAGTTTTTGAACAGGTTCACCGGCTGTTGCCGGGGTCTGTGGGCCGGCACGAGTGGTACCGGCATATGGTGTCCGGGGCCCGGGGCCGGGACGGCAAGGAAGATGCGGCCATCAAGGTGGCCCTCCATTACGGGCCTGCCGGCGCCGTGGACGGCTACGTCTCCTACAAGTTCCTGGGTTGGGAGAAAGAGCCCTACACGGTGGAAGTAGTGGACTTCCTCGCGGCCAGCGACGACGCCTACCTGGAGCTGTGGCAGTTCCTCGGCGCCATCGACCTGGTGGAACGGGTCACGTGGGACGAGGCGCCGTTGGACGACCCGCTCACCTGGGCCCTCGCGGATCCCCGCTGCATCGATGCCTCGGACGTCCGGGACATGCTGTGGCTTCGGATCCTCGACGTTCCGGCCGCCCTCACCGCGCGCCATTACCCGGTGGACGGACGGCTGGTCATTAACGTCGGTGACCCGCTTGGCCTGGCCGGCGGAACATTCGCCGTTACAGTGGAAGGCGGACAGGCCGACGTCGAACGCCTTGCCGAGGAAACGCCCGCCGACCTGGACCTTGACGTCTCTGTCCTGTCATCGATTTACCTCGGCGCGGTCAGCCCGGTTACGCTGGCGGCGGCTGGGCGGATCCGGGAACACACGCAGGGTGCGGCGCTCCAGGCACGGGGGATGTTTGCGGTTGAGCGTTCCACGCACTGCCTGACCCACTTCTAGGAGCCCCTGCCTTCACAAAGGAACATCCTTGGGGGATCACCGTGCACCGGCGCTGGCCGGCCGGCGGGAATTGTTGGTTGGCTTGGCAGTGGGTGTGGCGGCCGCCGCGGCGTCGTGTTCGGCGCCCTGGCAGCCCGGGCCGGGCAATCCGGCCGGCCCGGCGGACCGGCAACCGGATCCCGGAGGGCACCCTGGTCAGGCCCGGCACGGCGCTGCCGGTGCTGCCGAGCCTGGCCATGCCGTGCCGGAGGAAGCTTCTCCGGCGCCGGCGCCGCCGTCCGCGCCCGCTTTTGTGCCGCCCACCAAGGAGCAACTGGTGGCGGAATTCGCCGGCCGCCATCCCAACGAGTGGGGCCTGGCGGTCACCGGCGTGGTGACACAGTCCGCGGCACAGCCGGTGGTGCTGACCCTGGACGCCTGCGGTGGACCCGGCGGCGCGGGGGTGGACCAGGAACTGCTGGGGCTGCTCCGGCAACTCGCCGTGCCAGCGACCCTGTTCGTCAATGCCCGTTGGGTCCAGGCGAACCTTGGCCTGGCAACTGAACTTGGCCACGACCCGCTGTTTGAGCTGGCAAACCACGGCTGGGCACACAGGCCCTTGTCCGTCGTCGGCAAATCCGCGTACCGGATCCCCGGCACCGGATCCGTCGCGGAGGCTTATGACGAACTCACGGGCTGCCTGGAGCTGCTGCGGGCAGCGTCGGGAGTGGAGCCGCGGTTTTTCCGGTCCGGCACCGCCCATCTTGATGAGGTGGCCGCCGGGATGACGCGCAGGTTGGGGATGCTGCCGGTGAACTTCAGCGTTAATGCCGACGGCGGCGCCACCCTGGGACCCGGGGCTGTGGCTGCTGCCCTTGCCGGGGTCCGGCCGGGGGACATCGTCATTGCGCACTTCAACAAGCCCGGCAGCGGCACCGGCCCGGGTTTCCGCCGTGCACTGCCGCAACTCCTGGCCGGCGGAACCACGTTTGCCCGCCTTGGGGACGTACTACCGCCGCTTTGACCCGGCTGTTGAGCTGCGACTAGAATAAACGGGCGTGTGTTACGTGTGCGTAATTTTTTTCCGCACGTTTAATCCCGCAGTCAGGATGACCCGGCAATCCGCCGTGCTCTGCCTCCAGGTCAATACCCGGAAGTGGTGGTCGCCTGATCAACTTACTATCCACAACGGAGCCCCTACTACATGACCATCACCTCCACCGAGAAGCCCGGTACCCCCGTAGTCGCAATTAACGACATCGGTACCGCTGAGGACTTCCTCGCAGCTGTCGACGCGACCATCAAGTACTTCAACGACGGAGACCTCGTCGAAGGTACCGTCGTTAAGGTCGACCGCGACGAAGTTCTGCTCGACATCGGTTACAAAACCGAAGGTGTCATCCCCTCCCGCGAGCTTTCCATCAAGCACGACGTTGATCCCGGAGACGTTGTCTCCGTTGGCGATCAGGTCGAAGCCCTGGTGCTCACCAAGGAAGACAAAGAAGGCCGCCTGATCCTCTCCAAGAAGCGCGCTCAGTACGAGCGTGCCTGGGGCGACATCGAGAAGGTCAAGGAAGAAGACGGTGTCGTCACCGGTACCGTCATCGAGGTTGTCAAGGGTGGTCTTATCCTCGACATCGGTCTGCGCGGCTTCCTGCCCGCATCCCTCGTCGAGATGCGCCGTGTGCGCGACCTGGCTCCGTACATCGGTCAGCAGATCGAAGCCAAGATCATCGAGCTGGACAAGAACCGCAACAACGTGGTTCTGTCCCGCCGTGCATGGCTCGAGCAGACCCAGTCCGAGGTTCGCTCCACGTTCCTCAACAAGCTGGAAAAGGGCCAGGTTCGTCCCGGCGTCGTTTCCTCCATCGTCAACTTCGGTGCATTCGTGGACCTGGGCGGCGTAGACGGCCTCGTTCACGTTTCCGAGCTGTCCTGGAAGCACATCGACCACCCGTCCGAGGTTGTCGAAGTTGGCCAGGAAGTCACCGTCGAGGTTCTCGAAGTCGACCTGGACCGCGAGCGTGTTTCCCTGTCGCTCAAGGCTACGCAGGAAGATCCGTGGCAGACCTTCGCCCGCACCCACGCCCTGGGCCAGGTTGTGCCGGGTAAGGTCACCAAGCTGGTTCCGTTCGGTGCGTTTGTCCGCGTCGAAGACGGCATCGAAGGCCTGGTCCACATCTCCGAGCTCGCCGTGCGCCACGTTGAGCTGGCCGAGCAGGTTGTCTCCGTTGGTGACGAACTGTTCGTCAAGGTCATCGACATCGACCTGGAACGCCGCCGCATCTCGCTGTCCCTCAAGCAGGCCAACGAGGGCGTCGACGCCGACAGCACCGAATTCGATCCGGCTCTCTACGGCATGGCCGCTGAGTACGACGAAGAGGGCAACTACAAGTACCCCGAGGGCTTCGATCCGGAGTCCAACGAGTGGCTTGAAGGCTACGAGAACCAGCGCGCCGCCTGGGAGCAGCAGTACGCTGACGCCCAGACCCGTTGGGAAGCCCACAAGAAGCAGGTTACCCAGCACGCCGCCGACGACGCTGCAGCAGCAACGTCCGGTGACAGCGATTCCGGCACCACCAGCTACTCCTCGGAGCCGGCTGCAGAGTCCAACGCCGGCGCAGGTACCCTTGCATCCGACGAGGCACTCGCCGCACTGCGCGAAAAGCTCACCGGCAACTAGTTGCCACCGGCGCCAGCTAACGGCGCCAACACAACAGGCCTTCACCTCTGGTGGGGGCCTGTTGTGTTTAACACTTGGCCAGGTCTCGGGGTATCCAGCTTGCGGCTCCCTGCGGGAGCGGCGTACCCGGTTTCGTCCCGCGGATTCGTTGGAGCCGGCGCCGCTTAAGTTGTCGGAGCAATGAGGGTGTACCCGCTCTGGGCATGGCCTCGATGGTGCGCGGCCCCGGTGTCAGCGATGTTCCTGGTGGTGGGGGTGCGGTT
>NZ_LMOL01000023.1:147712-147931 GCF_001424565.1 Arthrobacter sp. Leaf141 | reverse complement strand
GGGGGCGTCGCAGTAGGGGGTGCGGCAGGTGTCGTCGCGGACTTCGATAAGCCGGCGCAGGGCTGGTGGGAAGAGGCGGGCGGTGGAGTCCATGGCGATGAGGTCTCCGGTGCTTGGGGCTGTGTAGAGCCGCCGGACCCAGGTCTTCAACTTTGCCGCGTCGGGGTTGCGGGTTTTTGTCCCGTGGCGGGCGAGGTGCCTGGCCCAGCCGGCGGGGAT
>NZ_LMOL01000023.1:147428-147650 GCF_001424565.1 Arthrobacter sp. Leaf141 | reverse complement strand
CCCGGTGATTCCGCCGGGGGTACCGGTGATGCGTTCGACGAGGGTGTCGGCCATGATCTGGGCGCGGGTCCGGGGATCGCCGGTGGACTTTAGGGTGTCGGCTTCCCGGGTGAGGGCGGTGTAGGTGGCGACGCCTTCGGCCACGGGCAGGAGGGCGGTGAGGAGGGTCATGGTGTCCGGTGCGGGGCGGAGGCTGACGCGTCTGCCGTTGGCGGCGCGGGT
>NZ_LMOL01000023.1:147293-147362 GCF_001424565.1 Arthrobacter sp. Leaf141 | reverse complement strand
CAGCCGGTACGCGGCGGCTTTGGTGGCGGTGGTGATGGTCCTGTTTCCGGCTCCGTGGAAGGTCCCGGT
>NZ_LMOL01000023.1:0-147136 GCF_001424565.1 Arthrobacter sp. Leaf141 | reverse complement strand
GGGGGATTCGCGTCGGGCCAACGCGATCTGCGCCGCGACGCCTTGGCCCTGCTCTGCGGCGGGGACCCCGGCCCCGGCCTGGCGCTGCCGTTCGAGGTGGTCAAAGGCGATGCTAAGGCGGGCCTGCGCCGCGGCCGCAGTGGATTTCAGGTCCTCCAACCCACGGATCTGGTCAATCAGGCCCGCACCCGTGGCCGCCGGACGCAAGGACCGCACCCCGGCCACCAAATCCTGCACCCCGGCCCCATGGGCGGCTGGCCGCACCGAACCAGCCCCGGCAACCATGCCCTGCACTCCCGCACCGTGGAAAGCGGCGGTGCCACTCGGCGTCGTCGGCGTCAGGTAATCCTGGGGCCTTTCCATACCTGAATTCTCCCAGCACCCTACGACAATCCAGGGGACCTTGAAACGTTCCCCAAAGGCACACGTGACATCAACAGCCGGTAGGGAAAGCACCCGGCTAAAGGACGAACCCGGCGCTCACCGCTCCCTCAGGATCGGGTTCAAGAGTGGCCCCGGCCGCAGCAAGCAGGTGCTGCGCAACGACGTTCCCCCCGGTGGTCGAAGCGGATAAGCGGGACACGCCGGCAGCCCGTGCTGCAGCCAGCACCAGCGCCAATGCTGCCGACCCGATGCCCCGGCCCCGATAACTCCTGCCCAGCCAGATCCCGGTTTCGGCCTCCCCAGCCCCGGCGCCCGTGGCTTCGGCTGCCGGAATCCGTTTGAGCCGCACGGATCCTGCTAACTCCCCGTTGGCCATAACAGCCCACGATTTCTCGCCGGACGGGCCATCCAGGCCGGTCGCCGAACGGTGGTACGCCAAAAACCACTCATGCCGTTCGTGGTTCCAGCCCGGACCGCCCAGCGGGGGAGTCACCTCGTCCGGGGCCGCGTCCCGCACCGCGAGTTCCCACAGGCCGGTCAGGACCGATTCGTCCACATCTGCGAGTTCAACTGCCATGCGCAGTGTCCACCCATTCGGTTCCTTCGAGCGTCAGGGTCGCGGTTCCGGCCGTCAGCGACTGCAGGCGGTGGTTGGCGGCGTCGATCGCCTCCGCGTCGTCCGGGAGGGCCAGTCGCAGGATGGTGTGGCTGCCTCCGTATGCGGTTTGCCCCAGGGTGAACCCCGCAGTCCGCAGGTCATTCTCCAGCCGCCCCGCATGCCCCGGCGGCACGGAGGTGGAACAGATCCGCAGCCGGTTCCTGTGCGTCAGAGGTGCCAGTGCCAGCGCCGTGGACACAGACTCCGAATATGCCCTGACCAGGCCCCCGGCGCCCAGCAGCACACCACCAAAATAGCGGACGACGACGGCTGTAACGTCGCTGAGGTCCGTCACCCCGGGCAGCGTCTCCCTTTTCGCCAGCGCTTCCAGTATGGGAGCACCGGCGGTTCCGGATGGCTCGCCGTCGTCGTTGGAACGCTGGACGGTCCGGTCCGGACCCACAATAAAGGCGGAGCAGTGATGGCGGGCGTCGTGGAATTCGCGGCGCAATTCGGCCACGAGGTCCCTGGCCGCAGTTTCGTCAGGCGTCCGCCGAAGGACGGTGATGAACCGGGACCGGCGGATCTCCAGTTCGTGCCGGAAACCGTCGCCTGCCGCCAGCGTGGTGTACCGGGTGGCGCGGCTCTCCTGCTCTTGCACCGCTCAAGTGTAGTACGGGCAGCGGGGCCGGGTCCCGGGGGTTGCCCGGCCACGGCGATAGTGTTGAAGTGTGCTGAAAATCGGTTTGACGGGCGGCATCGCCTCCGGGAAGTCCATGGTGGCCACGCGCCTGAGGGAATTGGGTGCCGTCCTGGTGGATGCCGACGCCCTGGCCCGCGAGGTGGTGGAGCCGGGGACTCCGGGGCTGCGGCGCATCGTTGCTGAGTTCGGGGCGGCCATGCTGGACGACGGCGGCCGGCTGGACCGGGCCAAGCTGGGCGCCGTGGTGTTCGGTGAGCCCGGGCGCCTGGCGGCCCTAAATGGAATCGTCCATCCGCTGGTCCGGGCCCGGTCCGCGGAACTCGTGGCAGCTGCCCCCGAAGGTTCTGTAGTGGTCCAGGACATTCCCCTGCTGGTGGAAACCGGGCAGGGGAGCGCCTTCCACCTGGTTCTGGTGGTGGAGGCACCGGAAGAAGTGCGCGTGCGGCGGATGGTGGAACACCGCGGGATGACGGAGATGGAGGCGCGGTCGCGGCTGGCCGCCCAGGCCAGCCGGGATGAACGGCTGGCGGCTGCAGATGTGGTCCTCGACAACTCGGGCGGGCGTGGGGATGTCCTCGATCGGGTGGACAGGCTGTGGGCGGACCGCCTGCTGCCCTTTGCGCACAACCTCGCCGCGGGTGTCCGGGCCTCACGAAACAGCGGTCCGGTGCAGGAGCCGTACCGGGACAGCTGGCCACTCCAGGCCGCCCGGCTGGGCGGCCGCATCCGGGCGGCCGCGCCGGATGAGATCCGGGCCGTGGACCACATCGGTTCAACATCCGTTCCTGGGCTCGGTGCCAAGGACGTCATCGACCTCCAGGTCACCGTCCCCGACCTTGCCGCAGCGGATCGGATCGCGGAACTCCTGGCCGCCGCCGGGTTCCCCCGGGTCCCCGGCGTCAACCGCGACACTCCCAAACCCCCCGAGACTGACAGCGCCCGGTGGCAGAAGCGCTTCCATGCCAACGCGGACCCCGGCCGCGACGTCAACGTCCACGTCCGTGCCGTGAATTCGCCGGGATGGCGCTATGCCCTGATGTTCCGCGACTGGCTCCGCGCCGATCCCGGGGCCGCTGCCCGCTATGCAGAGCATAAAAACGTGCTGGCCAACCAGTTCGCCGGCGCCGGCACCACCCGCGGCTATGCCGAGGCGAAAGAGCCGTGGTTCACGGACGAAGCCTGGCCCCGGATGACCGAATGGGCTGCCCGCTCCGGCTGGGCGCCGCCGTCGTACACTCCCTGATGGCTGTCCGGGCGGGCACCGGATGTTCGCCGGTAACGGACTGGCAGCCTGACTGTCGGTGCCCGGTTGTAGATTAGAAGCATGAGCCTTGCGCAGGAAATAAACCGTGTTGTTTCGCCCTTCGAAGTCATCAGCGAGTTCAAACCTGCAGGCGACCAGCCGGCGGCCATCAAGGAGCTCACCGAACGTATCAAGAACGGCGAGAAGGACGTGGTGCTCCTGGGCGCCACGGGTACCGGTAAAAGCGCCACCACTGCCTGGCTCATCGAGCAGGTGCAGCGCCCCACCCTGGTGATGGTGCAGAACAAGACCCTTGCCGCGCAGCTGGCCAACGAATTCCGCGAGCTGCTGCCCAACAATGCGGTGGAGTACTTCGTCTCCTACTACGACTATTACCAGCCTGAAGCGTACGTGGCCCAGACGGACACCTTCATTGAGAAGGACTCCTCCATCAACGAGGAAGTCGAGCGGCTGCGGCACTCCGCCACCAACGCGCTCCTCACCCGCCGCGACGTCATCGTGGTGGCCACGGTGTCCTGCATCTACGGCCTGGGCACGCCGGAAGAGTACATCGCCGGCATGGTGACCCTGCGCAAGGGTGCCGAAATGAACCGGGATGACCTCCTGCGCAAATTCGTCTCCATGCAGTACGCCCGCAATGACATGGACTTCCACCGCGGCACGTTCCGCGTCCGTGGCGATACCGTGGAAATCATCCCCATGTACGAGGAACTCGCCATCCGGATCGAATTCTTTGGCGACGAAATCGAGAACATCCAGACCCTCCATCCGCTCACCGGTGAGGTGCTCCGGGAAGAGGACGAAATGTACGTCTTTCCCGCCTCCCACTATGTGGCCGGACCCGAGCGGATGGCCCGCGCCATCAAGCGGATCGAGGATGAGCTTGCCGAACGGCTCCAGGTGCTGGAGAGCCAGAACAAACTCGTCGAGGCCCAGCGGTTGCGGATGCGGACCACCTACGACCTTGAAATGATGCAGCAGATGGGGTTCTGCAACGGCATCGAGAACTATTCCTCCCACATCGACGGCCGCGCCCGCGGCACCGCACCGCACTGCCTGATCGACTACTTCCCGGACGACTTCCTCTTGGTGGTGGACGAATCACACGTGACCATTCCCCAGATCGGCGCCATGTACGAAGGCGACATGTCCCGCAAGCGCAACCTGGTGGACTTCGGGTTCCGGCTGCCGTCCGCCATGGACAACCGGCCGCTGAAGTGGGACGAGTTCCTGGACCGGGTAGGCCAGACCGTCTATCTCTCCGCCACCCCCGGCAAGTACGAACTGGGCAAGGCGGACGGCTTTGTGCAGCAGATCATCCGGCCCACGGGCCTGATCGATCCTGAGGTGGTGGTCAAGCCCACCAAGGGCCAGATCGACGACCTTCTGGGCGAGATCCGGACCCGGGTAGAGAAAAACGAACGCATCCTGGTCACCACCCTCACCAAGCGCATGGCGGAGGATCTTACGGACTACCTCCTGGGGCACGGGATCAAGGTCGAGTACCTGCACTCGGACGTGGACACCCTCCGCCGGGTGGAACTGCTGCGTGAACTCCGGATGGGCAGCTTCGATGTCCTGGTGGGCATCAACCTGCTGAGGGAAGGCCTGGACCTGCCCGAAGTGTCCCTGGTCAGCATCCTCGATGCGGACAAGGAAGGCTTCCTCCGGTCCTCGACCTCGCTGATCCAGACCATTGGCCGTGCCGCCCGCAACGTCTCCGGCCAGGTCCATATGTACGCGGACCGGATCACGGACTCCATGGCGCACGCCATCGATGAAACCAACCGGCGCCGTGCCATCCAGGTGGCCTATAACACCGAACGTGGCATCGACCCGCAGCCGCTGCGGAAGAAAATCGCGGACATCACCGACCAGCTCGCCAAGGAAGACGCCGACACCGATGCGCTGCTGGGCAGCTTCGACTACGGCAAGGGCAAGCGCGGGATCACGGGGGCAAACAAGGGCGGCGCGAAGAAGGGCTCAGCCCAGGTCCGCGCGGACGGGCTCGCTGCGGCGCCGGCCGAGGATCTGGTGGGGCTGATCGCACAGCTCACCGAGCAGATGCATGGCGCAGCCGCCGATCTTCAGTTCGAGGTGGCCGCACGGATCCGCGACGAAGTCGGTGAGCTGAAGAAGGAACTGCGCCAGATGCAGGCAGCCGGGCACGCCTGACCGCCACGGCATCTTGGGTGGGCCGGGGTCCTTTGGTGCCGGTCTGGGTTACAGTTAACGTCGCGTAGGGGAGTATCCCGAGTGCTACGATCGTCAACACGCAGGGCATGGTTGCCCCGCCGGGCGTAGCGGGCCGCCACATCAGCACCAAGTGCATCGGCAGGCCGGAGAGACTTACACGACTTTTCCGTACCCTGCGAAAGGCTACCTGTGCTCGATTTGCCCGTATGGTTCGAGGTTGGCTCGTTTGTCATCCTCGGCCTGATCCTCCTGATTGACCTCCTCCTGGTGGTGCGTCGTCCGCACGAACCCTCCATGAAGGAGGCCGGCCTCTGGGTGGCCTTCTACGTCAGCCTCGCGCTGGTGTTTGCCGGTGCCATGTTCTTCTTCACCGGCCCTGAATTCGGCGGCCAGTTTGTGGCCGGCTGGGTCACGGAGTACAGCCTCAGCATCGACAACCTCTTTGTCTTCATCATCATCATGGCCAGGTTCTCCGTACCCCGAAAGTACCAGCAGGAAGTCCTGATGGTGGGCATCATCATCGCCTTGATCCTCCGCGGCATCTTCATTCTGCTCGGCGCCATTGTGATCGAACAGTTCAGCTGGGTCTTCTACATCTTCGGTGCGTTCCTGCTGTGGACCGCCTGGAAGCAGGCACAGGACGAAGGTGAGGACGAGGAGGACAAGGAAAACCCGCTCATCGCCCGGATCCGCAAGATCATCCCGATGTCGGAGAAATTCGATGAAGGCAAGCTGCGCACCACCGTGAACGGCAAAAAGGTCTTCACCCCGATGCTGATCGTGTTCATCACCATCGGCCTTACCGACCTGCTGTTTGCCGTTGACTCCATCCCGGCCATCTTCGGCCTCACGCAGAGCCCCTTTATTGTGTTCACCGCAAACCTGTTCGCCCTCATGGGCCTCCGCCAGCTGTACTTCCTGCTGGGTGGCCTCATGAACCGCCTGATCTACCTGAAGCACGCACTGTCGTTCATCCTGGCGTTCATCGGCGTCAAGCTGGTCCTGCACGCCATGCACGTGAACGAGCTGCCCTTCATCAACGGCGGCAACCACATCGAATGGGCCCCTGAAATTCCCACCTTTGTGTCCCTCGCAGTCATCGTCGGCACCATCATCATTGCCGTTGTTGCCAGCCTGCTGAGCTCCAAAGCCAAGGATGCCCATGTGGACCCGCGGCTCGAGGAAGACGCCCGCAAGAGCCACGGCGAGTAACACCCGAACCCACCGCACCACAGCAATCCCGGCCGCACCCCAGCCGGGATTGCTGCTTTAAACGCCATGCGCCGAGGGCTGGGGCTATGCTTCCAGCATGGCCGCCAGAACCCCCTCGGACCCCGACGTGCGCCGGGTCCAGCAGCGCACGGTGGCGCTGCTGGCCGCCGCCCAGGTCTTCGGCGGCATCGGCGCAGGAGCAACGGTCTCCATCGGCTCCATCCTCGCCGTGGAGCTCTCCGGGTCCAGCGCCTGGGCAGGAGTGGTGGCCACCGCCATGACCCTCGGTGCAGCCGTGGCCGCCGTTCCCCTGGCGGCGTTGGCAGACCGGAGCGGCCGGCGGATCAGCCAGGTGGCCGGACTGTTGACTGCCTTTGGCGGCACCGTCCTGATGGTCCTGGCAACGGTGACCGGCCTGTTCCCTTTGCTGCTGCTGGGTGCGGCTGGAATTGGCGTGGGTTCGGCCGCAGGCCTGCAGGCACGGTTTGCCGCCGTGGACCTTGCGGCGGCCGGGAGCCGGGGGAAGGCGCTGTCCACTGTGGTGTGGGCAGTGACAGTAGGTGCCGTTGCCGGACCGAACCTGATCCGGCCCGGTGCCGCGGTGGGGTTGGCCTTGGGCCTGCCGTCCACCGCGGGACCGTTCGTCATCTCAGGCACCGGCCTGCTCGTCGCCGTCGTCATTGTCTTCGCCGGACTCCGCCCGGACCCGCTGCAGCTGACCAGGGAACTTGCCGCCGCCGTGCCCCGCGCCCCCGCCAAAGCTGAAGATCCCGTGGGGGCAAAAGGGTCCCTGGCCAGGGGTTTCCGGGCCATCCAGGGCTCCGCGGGTGCCCGGCTGGCCGTTGCCGCGGTTGTCGCCGCCCACGCGGTAATGGTGGGCATCATGTCCATGACGCCGCTGCACCTGCAGCACGTGGTGGAAGGACCCGCCGCCTCGCAGGCCGGGCACCATGCGTCAGCCGACGCTCTGGTTGTCATTGGCTTCACCATTTCCCTGCACATCGCCGGCATGTATGCACTCTCGCCGGTGATGGGCTGGCTGACCGACCGGGCAGGCCGGATCCAAACCATCATGATCGGGCTTACGCTGCTGCTGGTC
This sequence comes from Arthrobacter sp. Leaf141, assembly GCF_001424565.1. Classification (GTDB taxonomy): domain Bacteria; phylum Actinomycetota; class Actinomycetes; order Actinomycetales; family Micrococcaceae; genus Arthrobacter. The sequence continues at coordinate 139,680 of NZ_LMOL01000023.1, read as the reverse complement.
GCGGCGGCCGTGGCCGGCCTCGGCCAAGGCTCCACCACCGCCGTAGCCGTGGGCCTCGTGCTGTTGGGCATGGGCTGGTCGGCGGCCACGGTGGCCGGGTCCACGCTCCTGGCCGAAAGTGTGGACCCGGACTCCCGCGTGGTGGTCCAGGGGGTGTCCGACATGCTGATGGGCGCCGCCGGTGCGGTGGGTGGTGCCGTCTCCGGGCTTGTGCTCAGCTGGGCAGGCTATCCGGGCCTGAACATGCTGGGCGCAGTGATCGGGGCAGGTGTCCTGGCCGTGGCCTTCCTCTCGCTGGCAGCGCGGCGCAGGCAGTCAGCGCCGGACTGACCGGACCATTCCCAGCAGCCGGCCGAAAATGGCTTCGCCGTCGTCGGCAATTCCGTCGTGGTGGAAGTCTGCAGTCTCCCAGACCTGCAGCCCGCGGACGGCTGAGGCGGTGCCCAGGGACAAGTCCCGGTCCACATAGATGTCCTCCGCATACACGGCGGCAGCCACGGGCACCGTGTTTGCAGCCAGCCGGTCGACGTCGTACAGCGGCGCCCAGTCCTCCTTCGCCGCCAGCAGTTCCGCGACGCCGCGCAGGGGCTGCAGCGCCGGGTCCTGGTCGAAGTACCACGGGTAGACCATTTCGCCCGTCAGTAGGACGTGGTCGGCGTCCGGCCGGAACTGCGGGTACTCGGCGAGGACCCGCCAGGCGGCCCACGCGGTGGCTGAACCCTGGCCGTAGATGGATTCGTGCACCACTGCGTACAGCGGGTTTGAGCGGCGGGAAACGATGCCGTGCACCTGCTCGAGGAAGGCGTCCGAAAGGCGGGTGCCGCCGTCGGCCGCGACGAACGCATCTTCCAGGAGGTGGTGCAGCGCGTCGACCCGGGTGTTGCCTCCCAGGAAGGAGCCCACCATCTGGAACCGTTCAACGGTGAGGACGCTGCCGTCCGGCAGCGTTTCGGCAGTGCTCCGCAGGTGCCGGGCAATCCGGTCCACCGTGTCCCGGTCTTCCGGGTACCAGCCGAAGTACTGCGCGTTCCGGGCTGCCACGCGCCGGAAGGTGGCCCGGTAGACGTCCTCCGCAGGTACTGACAGGGGAGCGAGCCCGCCGGTGATCAGGGCTTCCCTGAGGCCCTGCGGCGCAAACGAAAGGTAGGTCAGGGCGCAGAATCCGCCGTAGCTTTGGCCAAAAATGCTCCAGGCCGGCGAGCCCAGCGTGTTCCGGATGAGTTCCGCGTCGGCCACAATCGAATCAGCACGGAAGTTTTCCAGGTAGGCGGCCTGCGCTGCCTCGTCGCCCTGGAGCGCCAGCGTATTCCGGTCGATCGGCGTGGACAGGCCGGTGCCGCGCTGGTCCAGCATCAGGATCCGGAAATCCTTGGCAGCGGCTTTGCTCCAGCCGCCCAGGGACGCAAACCTGTTGCCACGGCCGCCGGGGCCGCCCTGCAGGAACAGCAGCCAGGGCAGGTCTTCCGCTTCCTGGGGGGTGTGCGCCGTGGAAACGTACTCCCGGGCAAATACGGTGATGGTTTCCGAGTCAGTCCCGTGCACCAGCGGCACGGTGAAGTAGTGCTCCACCGTCCGCATGCCGCGGTACTCGTGCCGCGCCTTGACCTGGTGGCCCGCGGTGCGGGCAGGCCCGACAGCCGTCACGGCCGCGTCAGCCATTGACCGCTGCCGGGACGGCCGTGCCGAACTGCGTCAGGGCCGCACCGGTGAGCCGGAACGTGGACCACCCGTCCATGGGGCGGGCGCCGAGGCTCCGGTAGAAGTTGATGGACGGCTCGTTCCAGTCAAGGACGCTCCACTCCACACGGGCGTACCCGTTGGCCAGGGCGATCCCTGCAAGGTGCTGCAGCAGGGCCTTGCCGTGGCCTTCGCCGCGGGCGGCAGGGCTGACGTAGAGGTCCTCCAGGTAGATTCCGTGGACACCTTCCCAGGTGGAGTAGTTCAGGAACCACAGCGCGAACCCCTGGACCTCGCCGGCCGCGTTTTCCGCGATGGCCGCGAAGACACGCGGGTCCGGACCGAACAGGACCTCCTGCAGCATTTCCGGGGTGTTCCGGACGGCGTCAGGCTCTTTTTCGTAGTCGGCCAGTTCGTGGATCATCCGGAGGATTGCAGGTACATCATGCTGGTTTGCGGCGCGGATTACACTCATTGTTCGAGCTTACCGCCGTGATACCGCAGGACGCGCCGGGCAACGGGTGCCGCGCGCCAGGTCCTACAGGCGCCAGGTCCTACAGGCGGTTCACGGCCGTCACGGTGAGGACCGCGGTGCCGGCCTCGTCCGAAGCCGCAAGGTCCACGTCGGCGGAGATGCCCCAGTCGTGGTTCCGGGCGGGGTCGTCAAAGATCTGCCGCACCTTCCACGTGCCGGGTTTCTCGGTGATGATCAACAGGCCGGGTCCGCGGGCATCCGGGCCGGTGCCGATGTCGTTGTGCTCGTCGAAGTAATCGTCAAGGGCATCCTCCCACCGGTCCGCATCGAAGCCGGCAGCGCCGTCCAGCAGGCCCAGCGCAGCGGCATCTTCGTCCGCGAAAAGTTCCACCCGGCGGAACATCTCGTTGCGCACCATCACCCGGAAAGCCCGGATATTGGCGGTCAGCAGCGGAGGCGGCGGCGGCGGAGCGTCGTGCGGGGTGAGCGTGTTGCCGGCGGCCAACTCCTCCCATTCGTCCAGCAGGCTCGAGTCCACCTGGCGCACCATCTCACCCAGCCACGCCACCAGGTCCTCCAGGTCTTCGCGCAGCATGTCCTGCGGCACCGTCTGCCGGAGCGCTTTGAACGCGTCGGACAGGTACCTCAGCACAATGCCCTCGGACCGGGCCAGCCCGTAGAACTGGACGAACTCGCCGAAGTTCATGGCCCGCTCGTACATGTCCCGGACCACGGACTTGGGGGCGAGTTCGAAATCGCCCACCCACGGTGCCGCCTTCCGGTACACCTCGAACGCTTCACCCAGGATCTCGGCAAGGGGCTGCGGATACGTGACCTCCTCCAGCATCGCCATCCGCTGGTCGTATTCGATCCCGTCGGCCTTCATGGCCGCCACAGCCTCGCCGCGGGCCTTCTTCTGCTGGGCGGAAAGGATCTGGCGCGGCTTCTCCAGGGTCGCCTCGATCACGGACACCACGTCCAGGGCGTACGACGGCGACTCCGGATCCAGGAGCTCCAGCGCAGCAAGTGCAAAGGGGGAGAGCGGCTGGTTCAGGGCGAAATTGGCCTGCAGGTGCACGGTCAAACGGACTGTTCGGCCGTCCGGGCCCTGCTCCTGCACGGGGATGCGTTCGATGACCTCGGCCGCCAGCAGCTCCCGGTAAATCCCCAGCGCCTTCTTCATCAGCCGGAGCTGGGAGGACCTGGGCTCGTGGTTTTCCGTCAGCAGCCGGCGGGCGGCCGTGAAGGGGTCGCCCGGCCGCTCCATCAGGTTCATCAGCATGGCGTGGGTCACCGTGAAGCTGGAACCCAGTGGATCAGGAACAGACTCGACGAGACGTTTATAGGTGGGTTCGCCCCAGGAGACAAAACCCTCCGGCGGCTTCTTTTTGACCACCTGGCGCAGCTTCTTCTGGTCATCGCCGAACTTGGCGGTCGCTTTCGCCATGGCCTTCACGTTTTCGGTGACGTGCTCCGGCGCCTGGACCACCACGGTCCCGGCGGTGTCGTAGCCTGCCCGGCCTGCCCGGCCGGCAATCTGGTGGAACTCTCTGGAGTTCAGCAGGCGGGTGCGGACGCCGTCGTACTTGCTCAGGGCGGTGAACAGGACGGTGCGGATGGGCACGTTGATGCCCACACCAAGGGTGTCCGTGCCGCAGATGACTTTCAGCAGTCCTGCCTGGGCGAGCTGTTCCACCAGCCGGCGGTACTTGGGCAGCATGCCGGCGTGGTGCACGCCGATGCCGTGGCGGACCAGCCGGTTCAGGGTCTTCCCGAAGCCGGCGGCGAACCGGAAGCCGGCAATCAGCTCCGCGATTTTGTCCTTTTCCTCGCGGCTGCAGACGTTGATGCTCATCAGCGTCTGGGCCCGGTCGATCGCTTCGATCTGGCTGAAGTGGACCACGTACACGGGGACCTGTCGGGTGGAGAGCAGTTCCTCAAGGGTCTCGTGCACCGGGGTCTGGTGATAGTAGTTGTGCAGCGGGATGGGCCGCTCGGCGGAGCTCACGGTGGTGGTGGGCCGGCCGGTCAGCTCCGTGAGTCCGTCCTCGAACCGGGCCACGTCGCCAAGCGTCGCGGACATCAGGAGGAACTGTGCCTGGGGGAGTTCCAGCAGCGGGACCTGCCAGGCCCAGCCGCGCTGCGGGTCGGAGTAGAAATGGAACTCGTCCATGATCACGGTGCCCAGCTCCGCGGCTGTTCCCTCGCGAAGCGCCACGTTCGCCAGGATCTCCGCGGTGCAGCAGATGATCGGTGCGTCCTGGTTCACCCCGGAGTCCCCGGTGACCATGCCCACGTTTTCCGCGCCGAAGATCTCGCAAAGGGCAAAGAACTTCTCGGACACCAGAGCCTTGATGGGCGCCGTGTAGTAGCTGCGGCGGCCCTGGGCCATCGCCTGGAAATGCGCGGCGATGGCCACCAGGGACTTACCGGAACCTGTGGGGGTGGCCAGGATCACGTTGGCCCCGGTGGCGAGCTCCATGATGGCCTCGTCCTGCGCGGGATACAGCGCCAGGCCCCTGGCCTGCGTCCATTCAACGAACCGCGAATACAGGTCATCGGGGTCGACGGCGGCAGCCGGGTTCAGAGCGGAAAGATCAGTCAGCTGGTCAACGAGTTTCATTGATTTCCAGCTTAGTGCCCCGGTACGCCCCGGAATCCGTTCCGGCCGGGCTAGGCTCGGCAGCATTGCTGCAGCACCAGAAACTGGAGGAAAACATGAAGTGGGATCCGGCGAAGTATGTTCAATTCGGCGATTACCGGGACCGCCCGTTCTTCGACCTCACCGGCAGGGTACACGCCCAGGCCCCGCAGCAGGTGGTGGACCTGGGCTGCGGGCCCGGCAACCTCACCGCAACGCTGGCGGAACGCTGGCCGGCTGCGACCGTGGTGGGCCTGGATTCCTCCCCGGACATGCTCACCAAGGCGGCGGGCCTGGCCGCCGGCGGCCTGCGGTTTGAGCAGGGCGACATCGCGGGCTGGCGGCCCCCGGCCGGGACGGACGTGGTGGTGACCAACGCCGCCCTGCAATGGGTCCCGGGGCACCAGGACCTCATGCGGACCTGGCTTGCCGCACTCCGACCAGGGGCCTGGTTCGCCATGCAGGTGCCCGGCAACTTCAACGCGCCCTCCCATACCCTGATGCGCGGCCTCGCCGCGTCGGAGCGCTGGGCCCCCCAGCTCGCAGGGGTCCTGCGGGGCGGCGAGTCGGTGGGGGAGCCGGCGGAGTATCTGGACCTGCTGCTTGATGCCGGCTTCACCGCCGATGCGTGGGAAACGAGCTACCAGCAACTGCTGCCGGGTGCCGATCCCGTCCTTGAATGGGTCCGCGGCACGGCTCTGCGGCCGGTCATGGCTGCACTGCCCGCTGAAGAGGGCGCCTTGTTCGAGGCCGAATACGCTGCCCTGCTGGCCGAGGCCTATCCGCCGGGCAAACACGGCACGGTCTTTCCCTTCCGCAGGATCTTCGCCGTCGGCCAAAAGAACGGCTGAGGCAGCCGCAGCGCCAGCCTCTACAAGACCGGTCACGCGATATGACACCGGTCGAATGTGATGTGCCCTACAATGACGGAATGGTTGAGGGATGGAGGCTACCGCCCACCCCAGCCATTCGACCTGCACTGGAGGTTCCTTGCTGATTGCGTTGATGGGGCGGCTCCTTCAGGGCCACAAAGCAGCCGTGGTCGCCCTGCTCCTCCTGCAGCTGGTCCAGGCCGGCGCCACGCTCCTGCTTCCCACCATCAACGCCGCGATTATCGATGACGGCATCGTGGCGGGCGACGTCAGCGTGATTTCCCGCCTCGGCCTGGTGATGGCCGCCGTCGCCGCCGTCCAGGCCGCCGCCGCCATCGCTGCCGGGTACCTCGGCGCCGTGGTGGCGATGAAAATCGGGCACGGCCTGCGGGCCCGCATCTTCGACCGGATCCAAGCCCTGTCCTCCCAGGATGTGGCCCTGTTCGGAGCCCAAAGCCTCACCACCCGCGCCACCAACGACACCCAGCAGATCCAGGCGTTCGCGCTGCTGGTGTTCACCATGTTCTTCGCGGCCCCGGCCATGGGAGTGGGCGGCATCGCCCTGGCCCTGCACCAGGATGCGGGCCTGTCCGCAGTGGTGATCGCCATTGTGCCGCTGCTGGTGTTGATCATGTATCTGATCGTCCGGCGGCTCATCCCGTTGTACCGCGAAGGCCAGGACTTCCTGGACCGCGCCGGCGGCATCCTCCGCGAGCAGATCATCGGCGCCATGGTCATCCGGGCGTTTGTCCGCCAGGACCATGAGGTCCAACGGTTCGCCGGCGTGAACAGGAAGCTCACGGCCAACAACCTGCAGTCCGCGCTGCTGGTCGCCGGGATGCTGCCCCTGATCATGCTGGTGGTCAACCTTTCCTCCGTGGCCGTGGTCTGGTTCGGCGGGCACCGGATCCAGGCCGGGCAGATGAACCTTGGCGCATTAACGGCGTTCATCGCCTACATCCTGCAGATCCTGCTGGCCATCATGATGGCCATGTACGTCCTGATGACCGCACCCCGGGCCGCCGTTTGCGCAGAACGGATCACCGCCGTCCTGGACGCCGAACCGTCGGTCACCGATCCCGGCCCGGCCGCCACCGCGCCCCGCAGGTTTCCGGCAGCGCGCCACCTGCAGACACCGTCCCGTGCCGCCGCCGTCGAGTTCCACAACGTTGGCTTCTCCTACCCGGGTGCTGAGGCTCCGGTCCTCGCCGGCATCTCCTTCACGGCCGCGCCCGGAACCACCACTGCCATCCTGGGATCCACCGGCAGCGGCAAGTCCACCCTCCTGAACCTGGTGCCCCGCTTCCTGGACTCCACAAGCGGCCGGATCAGCCTCGACGGCACGGACATCAAGGACCTGCCGCTGGATGGCCTGCGCCGGAGCATGTCCATCGTCCCTCAGCACTCACACCTCTTTTCCGGCACCATCGCCGCGAACCTGAGGGTGGCTGCGCCGGAGGCCACAGACAGTGAATTGTGGGCGGCGCTGGAAACCGCACAGACCATGCGGTTCATGCGGGACCTGCCCCATGGCCTGGAGACACGCGTGGGCCAGGGAGGCACCAGCCTGTCCGGCGGGCAGCGGCAGCGCCTCTGCATTGCCCGGGCGCTGCTCCGGAAGGCGCCGCTTTACCTGTTCGACGACAGCTTTTCCGCCCTCGACTATGCAACGGACGTCAGGCTGCGCGAAGCACTCCAGTCCAACCTGTCCACGGCCACCGTGATTGTGGTGGCCGAGCGCATTTCGGCGGTGGAGGCCGCTGACCTGGTGCTGGTGCTCGACGGCGGGCACCTGGTGGCGCAGGGGACGCACCTTGAACTGCTGGCAGGGTCCGCCACCTACCGTGAAATCGCGGAATCGCAGCTTGCCCTGGATGGCCGGCAGTGACAGCCGGCGGCAGCGGGGGAGAGGAGCCCGGATTCTGGCCCACCGCGGGCAGGCTGCTGGGCCTGCTGCGGCCCTTCCGGCGGAGGATGGCGGGCGCCGTGGCAGCTACCTGCGCGTTCGCCGGATTCAACGTCGCAGCCCCGAAGTTCCTGGGCGACGCCACCGACGCAGTGGTTGATGGGCTGATGAGCGGCCGGCTGGACCAGGTCCGGCTGGCCGGGCTGCTGGCGCTGGTGGCGGGGATGTACATTTTCGCCTCGCTCTTCAACTGGATCCAGGGGGCGCTGACAGCACGCTCGGTGCAGGGCCTGATGTACGGGCTGCGCGAATCCGTCGCGGCCAAGCTGCACCGGCTGCCGGCCGGCTACTTCACTGACCGCTCCCGCGGCGACGTGCTGAGCCGGGCAACCAACGACATCGACAACATTGCCCAGGCCCTGAACCAGCTCCTCACCCAGCTGATTTCCTCCTGCCTGCTGCTGGTGGGTTCCCTGGCCATGATGCTCTGGATTTCCCCGCTGCTGGCGGTCATCGCCCTGGCCACCATCCCACTGTCCACCCTGGTCACCGTCCTGGTGGCCCGCCGGTCCCAGGCACAGTTTGACCGGCAATGGAATGAGACCGGCGTGCTGAACGCCCATGTGGAGGAGTTCATTTCCGGCCACGAGGTCATCAAGGCCTTCGGGTACCAGGACCGCGCCGCCGAGGTGTTCGGCCGCAGCAACGACCAACTTGCCCGCTCGGCCACCAGGGCCCAATACTCGGCCGGAATGGTCCAGCCGCTGATGGTGCTAATTTCCAACCTGAACTACATTGCGGTGGCAGTGGTGGGTGCGCTCCAGGTGATTGCGGGCTCCATGACCATCGGCGGCATCCAGGCGTTCATCCAGTTCAGTCGGCTCTTCACCCAGCCTGTGGGGCAGATCGGCGGCCTCCTGAACCTCATCCAGTCCTGCGTCGCCTCCGCCGCCCGCGTTTTTGACCTCCTGGACGCCGGCGAAGTCCCCGGCCCCGCACAGCGCCGGGACAGCGGCCGCCCTCCGAACGCCCGCAAGGTACCGGACGGCCGCATCGCCTTCGAGAACGTCACTTTCGGCTACCCGGACGCTGCGCCGGCCGTCCGGAACCTGGCCTTCACCGTGGAACCGGGCCAAACAGTGGCCATTGTGGGCCACACCGGCGCCGGGAAGACCACCGTGGTCAACCTGCTGCTGCGGTTCAGCGAACCCGGGTCCGGCCGGGTCACCATTGGCGGTGTTGACATCGCCACCCTGCCACCGGACAGGCTGCGGGAGCGGTTCGGTGTGGTGCTCCAGGACGCCTGGCTGTTCGCAGGCAGCATCCACGAAAACATCGCCTACGGCCGGCCCGGGGCCGCCCCGGCAGACATCCAGGCCGCGGCGGACGCGGCGCACGTGGACAGGTTCGTCAGGTCCCTGCCGGAGGGTTACGACACGATCCTGGAAAACGGCGGCGAGCCGCTTAGCACCGGCCAGCGCCAGCTGATCACCATCGCCCGCGCCCAGCTTGCAGGGCGCGAGGTCCTGGTGCTGGATGAAGCCACGAGTTCCGTGGATTCCAGGACGGAGCTGCTGATCAGGCAGGCCATGAAGCGGCTGCTGCACGGCCGGACCAGTTTTGTGATTGCCCACCGTTTGTCCACGGTCCGGAACGCTGATCTAATTCTGGTCATGGACCACGGACGGATTGTTGAGCAGGGAACCCACGAGGACCTGCTGGCTGCAAACAGCTACTACAGCGGGCTCTACCGCGCGCAGTTCGCTTCCCGCGAAATCCGGCCCGGAGTCCTGGAGCCCGGGCTGTGAGTCCCGACAACACCTTTCCCGGTACGTGGCTGCCCAACACCGCCAGCACCGTGGCGCTCTTCGACCAGCTCCGGCTCCAGATCATCCACCAGGTGGACAACGGCGCATTGGCGCCCGGGGCCAGGCTGCCCGCCGTCCGTGCACTGGCAAGCGCCCTGGACGTGGCACCGCACACCGTGGCCAGGGCCTACAAGGAGCTGGAGTCGGCCGGTGTGGTGGCCACCCGGGGGCGGAACGGCACCGTGGTGTGCGCGCCGGACGAACGCCTGGGCGGACTGTCCGCCGCAGCCGCAGCCTACGCAGCTGCTGCCAGGAGCCAGGGCGCCACTTTCGCGGAGGCCGTGAAGCTGCTGGCGGCGGCCTACGACGCCGGGTGAGCGCAGCATCACGTGGATATTCGAAGAAGTTTTCGATTAGCATTGGTAAGTGCCTAAAGCCGTAGCTGAAGAAACAGCCGTCCCCAACGATTCCACCGCCGTCGTCCCTGCTGCCTCCGTGCAGCGGCCGGACCTTTCCCGCCTGGTGGTGAAGGGCGCCCGGGAACACAACCTTCGCAACGTGGACCTTGACCTTCCCCGCGACGCCATGATCGTGTTCACCGGGCTGTCCGGATCCGGCAAATCGTCCCTGGCGTTCGACACCATCTTCGCCGAGGGCCAGCGGCGCTACGTGGAATCGCTGTCCGCCTACGCACGCCAGTTCCTGGGCCAGGTGGACAAACCTGACGTCGACTTCATCGAGGGGCTGTCCCCGGCGGTCTCCATCGACCAGAAGTCCACCAGCAAGAACCCGCGTTCCACGGTGGGCACCATTACCGAAATCTACGACTACATGCGCCTCCTCTGGGCCCGCGTAGGCCGCCCGCACTGCCCCGTCTGCGGCGAGCCTGTAGCCAAGCAGACGCCGCAGCAGATTGTTGACCAGCTCCTGGAGCTGGACGAAGGCACCCGGTTCCAGGTCCTGGCGCCGGTGGTCCGCGGACGCAAGGGCGAGTTTGTTGACCTGTTCAAGGAGCTGACGGCCAAGGGCTACTCCAGGGCCCGCGTTGACGGTGAACTCATCCAGCTCAGCGAACCGCCCAAACTCGGCAAGCAGTACAAGCACACCATCGAGGTGGTGGTGGACCGGCTGGTGGTCAAGGATGGCATCAGCCAGCGGCTCACCGACTCCGTGGAAACCGCCCTGGGCCTCGCCGAAGGCCGTGTCCTGGCGGAGTTCGTGAACCTGGAGGCCGATGATCCCGCCCGGATCCGTGCCTTCTCCGAACACCTCGCCTGCCCCAATGAGCACCCGCTGGCCATCGACGAGATCGAGCCGCGGTCGTTCTCCTTCAACAACCCCTTCGGCGCCTGCGCAGCCTGCAGTGGCATCGGCACCCGGCTTGAAGTGGACGAGGAACTGATCGTCCCCAACGGCGAACTGTCCCTCTCTGAAGGTGCCATCGCGCCCTGGTCGCTGGGCACCGCCACCACCGAATACTGGAACCGGCTGCTCGAAGGCCTGTCCACGGAACTCGGGTTCTCCATGACCACCCCCTGGGAAAAGCTTGGCAAGGACGTCCGCCAGACGGTCCTGCACGGCAAGGACCACAAAGTGGTGGTGCAGTACAAAAACAGGTTCGGCCGCGAACGGAAATACAGCACCGGCTTTGAAGGTGCCATCCAGTACGTCCACCGCAAGCACGGTGAGACGGATTCGGACTGGGCCCGGGACCGCTACGAGGAATACATGCGGCAGATCCCCTGCCCCGCCTGCAACGGCGCCCGCCTCAACCCGGCGTCGCTGTCGGTGCTGATCAACGGCAAGTCCATTGCCGAAGTGGCGGCCCTTCCCATGCGGGACTGCTCCGAGTTCCTGAACAACCTGGTGCTGACCGGCCGCGAAGCCCAGATCGCACACCAGGTGCTGAAGGAGATCCAGGCACGCCTGACCTTCCTCCTGGACGTCGGCCTGGAGTACCTGAACCTGGAGCGGCCCTCCGCCACGCTGTCCGGCGGCGAAGCGCAGCGCATCCGGCTGGCCACGCAGATCGGTTCCGGCCTGGTGGGTGTCCTCTACGTCCTGGATGAACCCTCCATCGGGCTGCACCAGCGCGATAACCGCCGCCTGATCGACACCCTCACGAGGCTCCGCGACATGGGCAACACCCTGATCGTGGTGGAACACGATGAGGACACCATCCACGTGGCCGACTGGATCGTGGACATCGGGCCCGGCGCCGGGGAGCACGGCGGCCAGGTGGTCCATTCGGGTTCCTACCAGGACCTGCTGGCCAACACCGAGTCCCTGACCGGCGATTACCTCTCCGGCCGAAAAAAGATCGACGTACCCAAAAAGCGCCGCAAGTATGACCGCAAGCGGGAACTCAAGGTGGTGGGCGCCCGCGAGAACAACCTCATCAACGTGGACGCGGCCTTCCCGCTGGGCCTCTTCACGGCCGTGACCGGGGTCAGCGGCTCCGGCAAGTCCACCCTGGTCAACGAGATCCTCTACAAGGTGCTGGCCAACAAGCTCAACGGCGCCAAGCAGGTGGCCGGCCGGCACAAGAGCGTCCAGGGACTTGAGCACCTGGACAAGGTGGTCCACGTGGACCAAAGCCCCATCGGCCGCACCCCGCGCTCCAACCCCGCCACCTACACCGGCGTGTTCGACAACATCCGCAAGCTTTTCGCCGAGACCACTGAGGCCAAGGTCCGCGGCTACCTTCCCGGCCGGTTCTCCTTCAACGTCAAGGGCGGCCGCTGCGAAGCGTGCTCGGGTGACGGCACCCTGAAAATCGAAATGAACTTCCTGCCGGACGTCTACGTCCCCTGCGAGGTCTGCCACGGAGCCCGGTACAACCGGGAAACCCTGGAAGTCCACTACAAGGGCAAAACCATCGCCGATGTCCTGAACATGCCCATCGAGGAAGGCGCCGAGTTCTTCGCGGCGTTCACACCCATCGCCCGGCACCTGAGCACCCTGGTGGACGTGGGCCTGGGCTACGTGCGGCTGGGTCAGCCTGCCACCACACTGTCCGGCGGCGAGGCGCAGCGCGTCAAGCTTGCCGCGGAGCTGCAGAAGCGGTCCAACGGCCGAAGCATCTACGTCCTGGACGAGCCCACCACCGGCCTGCACTTCGAGGACATCAGGAAACTGCTGATGGTCCTGCAGGGACTGGTGGACAAGGGCAACACCGTGATCACCATCGAGCACAACCTGGACGTCATCAAGAGTGCCGACTGGGTGGTTGACCTGGGGCCCGACGGCGGTTCCGGCGGCGGCCAGATTGTGGCCACCGGAACACCCGAGCAGGTGGCCAAATCGACCACCAGCCACACAGCGGCGTTCCTGGCGGAAATCCTCGGCTGATCCGGCGGAAGTATTCCGGTATCGGCATGGGAGTTTCAGGCATGAGTGCTGTCGTGAGAAACTAACCCGGTGACTCAAACAACAGTGCCCGTGATCTTTGACCTGGACGGCACTCTTGTCGATCCGGCCGGCGGCATCACCGACGGAATTGCCGCCGCCCTGGGCGGGCTGGGACTTCCGGTCCCGGCCCAGGACCTGCTGGAGGCCATGATCGGCCCCAAGCTCAGTGATTCCCTGCTGAACGTAGCCGGCGTACCCGAACACCTGCTGGACCAGGTGATCACCCGGTACCGGCAGTACTACGTGGCCACGGGCATCGGCCAGGGCCGGGTCTACCCGGGGGTCCGGGAGCTGCTGGGCGCCTACGCGGCCGCCGGCCGGCCGGTGGCAGTGGCAACCCAGAAGCCGCAGGGGCTGGCGCGCACCGTGCTGGCGCACCATGGCCTGGACGGGTACTTCAAGGGCATCCACGGTTCCGCGGATGACGAAACGGCTGTGGCCGGGGTCCCGCTGGGCAAAACCGAAATCATCGCGGCTGCCTTGGCTGACCTGGGCACGCACCACGCCATCATGGTGGGGGACCGGGCGCAGGACGTCGCCGGTGCCATCGCCAACGGCCTTGACTGCATCGGTGTTGCCTGGGGATTCGCGCCCGACGGCGAGCTGGACCTTGCCGGGGCAGTGACCGTGGTGCAGGACGCCGACGCCCTGGCCGCCGCCGTCGACCGCCTCGAGTCCATCCACTCCGCCGCCATGAGTGAGGTGACCAACGATGGAAATGTTTGACGCCGTCCGCTGGACCACCCGCACCCTGATCGGCGGCTCCTGCCGGCCCACCGTCATCGGGCTCGAAAACGTGCCCACTGACGGGCCGTTCATCGTGGCGCCGAACCACCTGTCCTTCTTCGACAGCGTTATTGTCCAGGCCCTGATGCCCCGGCCCGTCGCATTTTTCGCCAAGGCCGAGTACTTCACCACGCGGGGCGTCAAGGGCCGCGTGATGAAGGCCTTTTTCGAATCCGTCGGGTCCATTCCCGTGGAACGCGGGGAGCAGGCAGCCAGCGTCCAGGCCCTCAAAACGCTGATGGACATCCTGGAGGCCGGCAAAGGCATCGGCATCTACCCGGAGGGCACCCGCTCCCGCGACGGCATCCTGTACCGCGGCCGCACCGGTGTGGGCTGGCTGGCGCTGACCACCGGTGCACCCGTGATCCCGGTGGGCCTGATCGGCACCGAGAACCTGCAGCGCGCCGGGGAGAAGGGTGTCCGGCCCCAGCATTTCACCATGAAGGTGGGGGAGCCGCTGTACTTCGATAAAACCGGCCCGGACCACTCTTTGCCGGCCCGCCGCCAGGTCACGGACCGGATCATGGACGCCATCGCCGAACTCAGCGGACAGGAACGCTCCACCAGCTACAACCAGAGCAAGATCGCCGAGTAAGCCTGCCCGGGGGCACGGCGGTGTCCCCGGCACCCGCCGGGCCTCAGTAGACTGGACAGGTGGCAAATCCAGCAAGTTACAGGCCCCGGACGGGAGAAATCCCCATAAACCCCGGTGTCTACCGGTTCCGCGATCCGCACGGCAGGGTCATCTACGTTGGCAAAGCCAAGAACCTCCGCTCACGCTTGAACTCGTACTTTGCCAACCCGGCGGGCCTGCCGGCCAAGACCTACGCCATGGTCCATGCCGCCAGCAGCGTCGAATGGACGGTGGTGGGCAGCGAGCTCGAATCGCTGCAGCTCGAGTTCACCTGGATCAAGGAATTCAAGCCCCGCTTCAACGTGGTGTTCCGGGACGACAAAACCTACCCGTACCTGGCTGTCACCCTCAGCGAGAAGTATCCCCGCGTCCAGGTGCTGCGCGGCGACAAACGCAAAGGGACCCGGTATTTCGGTCCCTACACCGCCGGTGCCATCCGGGAAACCATGGACACTTTGCTGCGGGTCTTCCCCGTCAGGAGCTGCAGCGCAGGCGTCTTCAAGCGCGCCGAAGCCAGTGGCCGGCCCTGCCTGCTGGGCTACATCGACAAGTGCTCGGCGCCGTGCGTGGGCAGGATTTCACCGCAAGACCACCGCGCGCTGGCCGAGGACTTCTGCGCGTTTATGGGCGGCGAAGCGAAACGGTTCACGGCCAAGCTGGAAAAGCAGATGCAGGCCGCAGTGGCGGAGCTGGACTACGAACACGCAGCACGGCTCCGCGACGACATCACCGCCCTCCGGAAGGTCTTTGAGCGCAACGCCGTGGTACTGGCGGAGGAGACGGACGCCGATATCTTCGCCCTGCACGAGGACGAACTGGAAGCCGCCGTGCAGGTCTTCCACGTCCGCGGCGGACGCATCCGCGGCCAGCGCGGCTGGGTGGTGGAAAAGGTGGAGGATTTCAGCACCCCCGACCTCGTGGAGCACCTGCTGCAGCAGGTCTACGGCGAGGAAGGCGACACCCATGGCCGGCTGCCCCGCGAAGTCCTGGTCCCCGTGGAACCCAGCAATGCCGGTGACCTGACTGAATGGCTGGCCGGGATCCGCGGCGCCAAGGTGGACATCCGGGTGCCGCAGCGCGGGGACAAGGCAGCCCTGATGTCCACCGTGCGGGAAAACGCCGAACATGCCCTGCGGCTGCACAAAACCCGCCGGGCCGGTGACCTCACCGTCCGGTCGCAGGCCCTGCAGGAACTCCAGGAAGCCCTGGACCTGCCCGTGGCCCTGCTGCGGATCGAATGCTACGACGTCTCGCACGTCCAGGGCACCAACGTGGTGGCCTCCATGGTGGTGGTGGAGGACGGCCTGCCCAAAAAGTCGGACTACCGCAAGTTCGCCATCACCGGCCCCGCGGCCTCCGACGATACGGCCGCCATGCACGACGTCCTGACGCGCCGCTTCCGCTACTACCTCCAGGACAAAACAGCCCAGGTCACCGAGGCGGCCCTGGCCGCGGCGGCCGTCCCGGCACCGGCTGCCGGCGAGGAAGCGGCCGGCACGGAAGCGGCCGGCACGGAACACGCCCCGGAAACCACCACCACAGTGGACGACTCCACCACCCCCGCCCCGCGGAGCAAATTCGCCTACCCGCCCAACCTGGTGGTGGTGGATGGTGGCAAGCCCCAGGTCAACGCCGCCGCGCGCGCCCTCGCTGACCTCGGCGTCGACGACGTGTACGTGGTGGGCCTGGCCAAGCGGCTTGAAGAGGTGTGGCTGCCGGACAGTGACTTCCCGGTGATCCTGCCCCGGACCTCGCAGGGCCTGTACCTCCTGCAGCGGATCCGCGACGAGGCGCACCGGTTCGCCATCACCTTCCACCGGCAAAAGCGGGGAAAGGCGATGACGGTGTCCGCCCTGGACGCCGTTCCGGGCCTTGGTGCCGCCAAACGCAAGGCCCTGCTGGCCCACTTCGGGTCCGTCAAGGCCATCAAGGCCGCGACGGCCGCTGAACTGACCGGAGCGAACGGGGTTGGCCCGGCCCTGGCCGGTGCCATCATGGCCCACTTTGCGGCCGGCGGCACTGAGGCTCCGGACCTGCCCGCCATCAACATGACCACCGGCGAAATCCTCGAAACTTAGCTAGGGTAAAGTCCGGGGGTTTCCGCCGCGGCGGCCGCCCCACGTGATAACTACAGGAACGGGGCGGACCTCATGGCAGACACAACAGCGGAATCCGGAGCGGGGGACGAGGGGCTGCAGCCCGTCAAGCCGCTTGAAGCGGAGCTGCTGGTGGTCACGGGGATGTCCGGCGCGGGCCGGAGCACCGCAGCTGACGCACTTGAGGACCACGGCTGGTACGTGGTGGAAAACCTTCCGCCGCAGATGCTTGGAACCCTGGCCGAACTGGTCTCGCACGCCCCGCAGTCCATCCCGCGGCTGGCCGTGGTGATCGATGTCCGCAGCAAGGGCCTGTTTGCGGATATCCGGGCCGCGCTGGGGGCACTGGCCGCCAGCGGGGTGGCCTTCCGCGTCCTGTTCCTTGATGCCAGCGACAACGTCCTGGTCCGCAGGTTTGAACAGGGCCGCCGGCCGCATCCGTTGCAGGGCGGCGGCCGGATCCTTGATGGTATTGCCGCCGAACGGGAGCTGCTGCAGGAACTGCGCGACAGCTCCGACGTCGTACTGGATACCAGCGGTTACAACGTGCACGGCCTGGCCACGGCCATCACTGAACTCTTCAGCGAGACCGGTCCGGTGGCGCTGCGCCTGAATGTGATGAGTTTCGGCTTCAAGTACGGCCTGCCGGTGGACTCCAACTACGTGGCCGACGTCCGGTTCATCCCCAACCCGCACTGGGTCCCGCAGCTGCGTCCGCTGACCGGCCTGGACCAGGGCGTCAGCGATTACGTCCTCGAAGCGGAAGGCGTCAAGAACTTCGTGGACCGCTACGTGATGGCCCTCGAGCCTGTCCTGGACGGTTACCGCCGCGAAAACAAGCACTACGCCACCATCGCCGTGGGCTGCACGGGCGGCAAGCACCGCTCCGTCGCTGTCGCCGTGGAGCTTTCCAAAAAACTTGCGCAATACCCCAGGGTCACGGTGACCACCACCCACCGGGACCTGGGCCGCGAGTAATGGCACTGTTCACGGGCGCACTGCCGCTTGTCCCCGTCCCTGCCGGCTCGGCCGCAGCCCAGCAGGACAAGGGGCCCAACGTGGTGGCGCTGGGGGGTGGGCACGGGCTGTCAGCCTCCCTGTCCGCCTTACGCCTGCTCACCTCGGAACTGACGGCGATCGTCACGGTGGCGGACGACGGCGGGTCTTCCGGGCGCCTGCGTGAAGAGTACGGTGTCCTCCCGCCGGGAGACCTGCGGATGGCCCTGTCCGCGCTGTGCGACGACACCGACTGGGGCCGGACCTGGCGGGACGTGATGCAGCACCGGTTCCAGCCCGGCAAAGGCACCGGCGGCTCCCTGGACGAGCACGCCATGGGCAACCTGCTGATTGTGACTCTTTGGGAACTGCTGGGCGATGCCGTGGCCGGACTCACCTGGGCAGGCGCCCTGCTGGGCGCCCGCGGCCAGGTGCTGCCCATGTCCACCGTTCCGCTCACCATAGAAGGTGATGTCCGGGTGACCGCGCCGAACGGCGAGACGGCCCTCAACACCGTCCGCGGCCAGGCCCGCTGCGCCGTGGCAGGTTCCCTGGAACAGGTCCGGCTGCTGCCCGTGGACGCACCGGCCTGCGTGGAGGCCCTTACGGCCATTGAGCTGGCGGACTGGGTCATCCTGGGCCCGGGGTCCTGGTACACGTCCGTGCTGCCGCACCTGCTGCTCCCCGAAATGCGGCAGGCCCTCTGCGACACGCCGGCAAAACGCTGCCTCACCATGAACCTCGCCACAGACACCAAGGAGACCTCCGGCATGAGTGCGGCGGACCACCTGCACGTGCTGCGGCGTTACGCCCCGGACTTCAGCGTGGACGTTGTCCTGGCCGATCCGGCGTCCGTCCCGGACCGGAAGGAGTTCGAGAAAGCAGCCGGCATGATCGGTGCCGAGGTGGTCTTGGGTAAAGTAGGGGCGTCGGGACGCCGGCCCGTCCATGATCCGCTGCGTCTGGCGACGGCGTACCAGGACATTTTCGGGAACAGTTAGGAAGGTGCCATGGCACTGACAGCATCAGTCAAGGAAGAACTGTCCCGTCTGGACATCAAAAAGTCATCAGTCCGCAAGGCTGAGGTCTCGGCGATGCTCCGCTTCGCCGGCGGCCTGCACATCATTTCCGGCCGGATCGTGATCGAAGCGGAAGTGGACCTGGCGTCCACCGCCCGACGCCTCCGGGCCGCCATCGCTGAGGTGTACGGCCACCAAAGCGAAATCATCGTTGTTTCAGCAGGCGGCCTTCGCCGTGCCAGCCGGTACGTGGTGCGTGTAGTGCGCGACGGCGAGGCGCTGGCCCGCCAGACCGGGCTCCTCGATGGGCGTGGCCGCCCCGTGCGCGGGCTGCCGTCCGCCGTCGTCAACGGCTCCGCGGCCGACGCGGAAGCTGTGTGGCGGGGCGCGTTCCTGGCCCACGGCTCCCTCACCGAACCCGGCCGGTCCTCCTCACTGGAAGTCACCTGCCCCGGTCCCGAGTCCGCGCTGGCCCTTGTTGGCGCCGCACGGCGGCTGGACATCCAGGCCAAAGCCCGCGAAGTGCGGGGCGTTGACCGGGTGGTGATCCGTGACGGCGACACTATCGCCGCGCTGCTGACCCGGATGGGCGCCCACGACGCCCTGATGGTCTGGGAAGAACGCAGGATGCGCAAGGAAGTCCGCGCCACCGCCAACCGGCTGGCCAACTTTGACGACGCCAACCTCCGCCGCTCCGCCCAGGCCGCCGTGGCCGCCGGCGCCCGCGTGGACCGGGCCCTGGAAATCCTTGGTGACGATGTCCCGGACCACCTCAAATACGCCGGCGAACTCAGGGTGGCCCACAAGCAGGCAAGCCTTGACGAACTGGGACGACTGGCTGACCCGGCAATGACCAAGGACGCCATCGCGGGCCGGATCAGGCGCCTGCTGGCCATGGCGGACAAACGCGCCCAGGACCTGGGCATTCCCGGTACGGACGCCAATGTGACGCCCGAAATGCTGGACGAGTGAGCGCCCCCTAGAATCGGAAATGGCGTGACGGAAATATCCGGCCCCGGCTGCAGGTTAGGCCAAGGGGAGCGGCTTTCGTCACTGGAACGCCACCGCCGCAAGTTTCCGGGCGCCTGACGCCCGGATGCACAATCCAAGAAGTAGAAACCGGACCGAGAGTCCACGATATTGGAGGATTTTGTGACCGAGTACGTATTGCCGGAACTCAGCTACGACTACGCAGCACTGGAACCGCACATTTCCGCGCGGATCATGGAGCTGCACCACAGCAAGCACCACGCTGCCTACGTGGCCGGCGCCAACAACGCCCTGAAGCAGCTGGCAGAAGCCCGCGAAAAGGGCGACTTCGCCAACATCAACCGGCTCTCCAAGGACCTGGCCTTCCACACCGGCGGCCACGTCAACCACTCCGTCTTCTGGAACAACCTGTCCCCGGACGGCGGCGACAAGCCCGAAGGTGAGCTGGCAGCAGCCATCGACGACGCCTTCGGCTCCTTCGACGCCTTCCGCGCCCAGTTCTCCGCAGCAGCCCTTGGCCTGCAGGGATCCGGCTGGGGCTTCCTGGCCTACGAGCCCATCGGCGGCAACCTGGTCATCGAGCAGCTTTACGACCAGCAGGGCAACGTGGCGCTCGGCACCACCCCGCTGCTGATGCTGGACATGTGGGAGCACGCCTTCTACCTGGACTACGTCAACGTCAAAGCCGACTACGTGAAGGCCTTCTGGAACATCGTGAACTGGGCCGACGTCGCCAAGCGCTTCGAAGCAGCACGCACGAATGCAACGGGCCTGATCACCCTCCCGTAGTGATCCCTGCTACACATTCGTGTAACAAACCTCACAATCCGGTGCTTTAAGGCCGGGATGTGGACGGTCCGCCCCTGCACTTGCGGGGGCGGACCCAATTAAACGTAAGATAGGTCACGGAAGGCGGTTAGCCTTCAGCAATGAGGCTGGTCGCCCTCCGATCTGTAAATCATCTCTGCCCAATGGCGTGCGGGATCTGTTAGTTGGCTTGAACGCCCGCTCAACTAGTAGTGCTTCACAAAGCACCAAGGAGACTGAAACAACGTGACGACCCGTATTGGTATCAACGGCTTCGGCCGTATTGGCCGCAACTACTTCCGCGCAGCACTGGCCCAGGGCGCGGACCTTGAGATCGTTGCAGTCAACGACCTCACCAGCCCCGAAGCGCTGGCCCACCTGCTCAAGTACGATTCCGTCGGCGGCCGGCTGAAGGAAACCATCGAAGTCAAGGACGGCAACATCGTCGTCAACGGCAACGTCATCAAGGTCCTGGCTGAGCGCGATCCCGCCAACCTGCCCTGGGGCGAGCTGGGCGTGGACATCGTCATCGAGTCCACCGGCTTCTTCACCAAGGCCGCGGCCGCGCAGAAGCACATCGATGCCGGCGCCAAGAAGGTCCTCATTTCCGCCCCGGCGTCCGATGAAGACATCACCATTGTGATGGGTGTGAACCACGGCCTGTACGACAACGCCACGCACCACATCATCTCGAACGCTTCCTGCACCACGAACTGCCTCGGCCCGCTGGCCAAGGTCATCAACGACGAGTTCGGCATCGAACGCGGCCTGATGACCACCGTGCACGCCTACACCGCGGACCAGAACCTGCAGGACGGACCCCACAGCGACCTGCGCCGCGCCCGCGCCGCCGCCATCAACATGGTCCCCACCTCCACCGGTGCAGCCAAGGCCATCGGCCTGGTCCTGCCGGAGCTCAAGGGCAAGTTGGACGGCTACGCCATCCGCGTTCCCGTACCCACCGGTTCCGCCACTGACCTCACCGTCACCGTCGGCCGCGAAACCACCGTCGAGGAAGTCAACGCCGCCCTCAAGCGCGCTTCCGAGTCCGAGGAACTCCAGGGTTTCCTGACCTACACCGACGAGCCCATCGTGTCCTCGGACATCGTGGGGGACCCGGCGTCGTCCATCTTCGACTCCGGCCTGACCAAGGTGATCGGCAACCAGGTCAAGGTTGTTTCCTGGTACGACAACGAATGGGGCTACTCAAACCGCCTCGTTGACCTCACGGAGCTCGTCGCATCCAAGCTGGGCTAGGGTTAGACACATGACATCAAACACCCTCAACGACCTCATCGCTGAAGGTGTCCGCGGGCGGTACATTCTGGTTCGAAGTGACCTGAATGTGCCGCTCGACGGCTCTGCCGTGACTGACGACGGACGCATCAAGGCGTCCCTCCCGGTGCTGGCAAAGCTCACGGACGCCGGTGCCCGCGTGCTGGTTACAGCCCACCTTGGCCGCCCCAAAGGCGCACCCGAGGACAAGTACTCCCTCAAGCCCGCAGTGGACCGCCTGGCGGAACTTGCGGACTTCCCGGTGACGCTGGCCGCGGACACCGTGGGCAACTCCGCACGGGAAGGAGCTGCGGCGCTGCAGGACGGCGAAGCGCTGGTTTTGGAGAACGTCCGGTTCGACGCCCGCGAAACCAGCAAGGACGACGCCGAACGCGGAGCCTTCGCTGATGAGCTTGTCGCGCTGACCGGCAGCAACGGCGCGTATG
This sequence comes from Arthrobacter sp. Leaf141, assembly GCF_001424565.1. Classification (GTDB taxonomy): domain Bacteria; phylum Actinomycetota; class Actinomycetes; order Actinomycetales; family Micrococcaceae; genus Arthrobacter. Next base: position 117,841 of record NZ_LMOL01000023.1, on the reverse strand, counting down.
TCGATGACGCCTTCGGGGCTGTGCACCGCAGGCACGCCAGCGTGTACGACGTCGCCACCCGGCTGCCGTCGTACCTCGGCGACCTGGTCCACACCGAGGTCGAGGTGCTGCGCAAACTGACGGCCGACACCCAGCGCCCCTACGTGGTGGTTCTTGGCGGCTCGAAGGTCTCGGACAAACTCGCCGTGATCGAAAACCTGCTGGGCAAGGCTGACACCATCCTGGTGGGCGGCGGCATGCTGTTCACGTTCCTGGCAGCAGCCGGGCATAAGGTGGCCGGCAGCCTGCTCGAGAAGGACCAGATCCCCGTGGTCCAGGACTACCTCAAGCGCGCAGCCGACGCCGGCACCGAGTTCGTGGTGCCCACAGACGTTGTGGTGGCGGAGAAGTTCGCCGCCGATGCGGCACACGAAACCGTGGCAGCAGACGCCATTGAGGCCAGCAGCTTCGGCAGCCAAGGCATCGGCCTGGACATCGGACCCGATTCCGCCGCCGCTTTTGCTGCCCGCATTGCCGGGGCCAAAACGGTCTTCTGGAACGGGCCCATGGGCGTCTTTGAGTTCGACGCCTTCGCCGCCGGCACCCGTGCCGTGGCCAAGGCCCTGACCGAGACCGAAGCGTTCACCGTGGTTGGCGGCGGCGATTCCGCCGCGGCCGTCCGTACGCTGGGATTCGCTGACGACCAGTTTGGCCACATCTCCACCGGTGGCGGCGCCAGCCTGGAATACCTTGAGGGCAAGGACCTGCCGGGACTGAGCGTCCTGGACCGCTAGCAGTACCGGACTGCACAGTCCGCCGGCCGGCAGGCTGCTCCCGCAGCCTGCCGGCCAAACACTTATTAACGACTTTTGGAGAACACGTGACTACGTCAACAAACGGCGCCTTTGACCGTAAGCCCTTCATTGCGGGCAACTGGAAAATGAACATGGACCACGTCCAGGGCATCACGCTCCTGCAGAAACTCGCCTGGACCCTCTCCGACGCCAAGCACGACTACAACCGCGTCGAGGTTGCCGTCTTCCCGCCGTTCACCGACCTCCGCGGCGTCCAGACCCTGGTGCAGGGCGACGACCTCGACGTTGCCTACGGCGGCCAGGACCTGTCCCAGTTCGATTCCGGCGCCTACACCGGAGACATCTCCGGCGCGTTCCTTGCCAAGCTGGGCTGCTCTTATGTCCTGGTGGGCCACAGCGAACGCCGCACCATCCACAACGAAACGGACGAAGTCCTCAACGCCAAGGTCAAGGCCGCGTTCAAGCACGGCGTGACCCCCGTGCTGTGCGCCGGTGAGGGCCTGGAAATCCGCCAGGCCGGCACCCACGTGGAACACACGCTTGACCAGGTACGCGCCGGTGTTGCCGGGCTCACCAACGAGCAGGCCGCCGAACTCGTCATCGCCTACGAACCCGTTTGGGCCATCGGCACCGGCCAGGTCGCCGGCCCCGGCGACGCACAGGAACTCTGTGCTGCCATCCGGACCGAACTGGAAAAGCTCTTCGGCGCCGACGTGGCAGCCAAGACCCGCCTGCTGTACGGCGGCTCCGTAAAGGCCAACAACGCGGCAGCCATCCTGCAGGAAACGGATGTGGACGGCCTGCTCGTGGGTGGCGCCAGCCTTGACCCCGCCGAGTTTGCTAATATTGTCAGGTTCGAGAGTCACCTGGTGACGGACTAGTCCGTCAGCACCCCCGCTCCCGCAATCCCAACTTCCTGAAAGGCCGTCGTGGACGTTCTTCATGTCATTCTGCAGATCCTCCTGGGCATCACCAGCCTCCTGCTGACACTGCTCATCCTCCTTCACAAGGGACGCGGTGGCGGTATGTCGGATATGTTCGGCGGCGGCATGAGCTCAGGGCTGAGCTCCTCGGGCGTAGCGGAACGGAACCTCAACAGGTTTACCGTGGTCCTCGGCGTGACCTGGGGCGTGGTGATCATCGGCCTTGGCCTGATCATGCGGTTCAGCGGAGCCGGCGACTCCTGAGCAAAGCTTCAGGCAAGGATTACGCGGCGGCACTCCCGCCGCGGGTCCATCCAAACTAAACTGTGGCTGTCGGTTACCGACGGCCACAGTTTTTTTTGGTTAAGCAGCCCTGCCTGCCTACCGGCACCCGTTGCCAGTCAGGAGTTCCCATGGTCCATCCAGGCTCAGGATTTCGGGGCACCCGCGCCGGTGTCACGGCAGGCAGCGGCTCCAGCCTCCAGTCCGGGGACTCGCCGGGCAGCCCCTTGCCCCGCATGCGGGTATCGTATTGGTGCGTCTCAGGCCACGAAACCCAGCCGGTTTTCCTGCGCCTGCCGGAGGACCAGATCCCTGCCGTCTGGGATTGCCGCAGATGCGGGGCCACGGCGTCAAGGGACGGCCAGGCGGCAGCCATGGCCGACGCGGCCGACGACGGCTACAAAACCCACCTCGAATACGTTAAAGAGCGACGCTCCGGCCAGGACGCCGAAGACGTCCTGGCCGGAGCGTTGGAAAAGCTACGCGCCCGCGGCGTCCTTCCGGACGAGCTGCTGCGGGACCCGTGAGGCCGCATTCTCATCGATGAGCCACAGGGTCCGCGAGGTGCCCCGCGGCCCTGCAGCCGGAACCTGGATGGGATTGGCACCCGCAAGGGCCAGGCCCACGGCGCCTGCCTTGTCCTCGCCGGCCACCACCATCCACACCTCGGATGCGGTGTTGATGGCCGGCAGGGTCAGGGAAACCCGCAACGGCGGCGGCTTCGGTGAGTTGTGTACGGCAATAACGGTGCCGACCTTCTCGCGGATGCCGCCCTGCTCAGGGAACAGGGAGGCAACGTGTGCGTCGGGGCCAACACCCAGCAGGACCACGTCCAGGCGCGGCAGCACCGAAGGATGCTCCGGCCGGTCATCGGACATATCTGCAGCGTGCTCGGCTGCCGCCGCTTCAGCCAGCTGGCGGGCGTAGTCCGCTGCGGCCTCCTCGACGCTGCCGAAGTCGTCTGAGGAACCCGGAGCGTGGACCCGGGCCGGGTCCACCGGGATGTGGGACAACAGCGCGTCGAAGGCCTGCTGGGCGTTCCGCTCCGGATCACCGGAGGCGACAAAACGCTCATCGCCCCACCAGAAGTTGACCCTGGACCAGTCGACGGCCGGGGCCGCCGGCGAGTCAGCAACAGCCTTCAGCGTACCGATGCCCACAGTGCCCCCGGTCAGGACCACGGTGGCTTCACCGTATTTGTCCTGGACGTCAACAAGCTTGGTGATAAGACGCGCGGCGATGGCTGCCATCAGGACGGACGAATCAGGATGAATGCTTACTCGTGGATCAACGCTCACTGGGTCGGACGCTCCTTAGATTGGTACGTGGCAGTCCAATAGTAATCACTTCGCCGAACACTTCGTCGGGGTCGAGCCGGCGAAGCTCCTCTGCCAGGCAGTCGCGGAGGCTGCGGCGGGGGAGGGAGATCCGTTGGGCCGGCTGGCCCGGCTGGGTCAGTTCCGCCACGGACAGGCCGGGACGGAAGAGCTGCACGTCGCCGCTCTGCCGGCTGAGCCGGACCCTGCGGATGCCGGTGCCGGCGGGGTCGGCCACAATGGTGACCGGAGCGTCCAGGGTCAACGTGAGCCAGGCTGCCAGCAGGAGGGTGCTGGGGGAGTCGGAGGCTCCTTCGACGGCAACAGCCGTAACCGGCGAGGAATCCACCTGGTCCAGGACTGCCGCGAGCTGGATGCGCCAGTTGGTGAGCCGGGTCCAGGCCAGGTCCGTGTCGCCGGCCTTATAGGTGGCCCGGATAATCTCCAGGGCGGCCTGCGGGTCCGGTTCGTTGGCAGAGTCCGTGATCCGGCGGTGCGCGATTTTCCCGATGGAGGTCTCGCACGCGTTTTCCGGGGCGCCGTGCGGCCACCAGGCCACAATCGGCGCGTCCGGGAGCAGCAGTGCTGCGACCAGGGATTCGCTTTCGTGCGACAGTTCGCCGTAGCCGCGGAGCACAATTACTTCCGAGGCTCCGGCGTCGCCGCCCACGCGGATCTGCGCGTCGAGCCTGTCCTTGGCGTCCGACCCGGCGTCGGCAAGCACAATGATGCGGCACGGGTGTTCGCGGCTGGCCTCGTTGGCCGCCTCGATGGCTTCCTCCTCCAGCCCGGACTTGGTGACCACCACCAGGGTGAGCACCCGGCCCAGCGCAATCACGCCGCCCTGCTCGCGCAGGGACATGATCTTCTTGGAGACCTTTGAGGTGGTGGTGTCCGGCAGGTCTACAATCATGGCCTTCTCCAGGTTCGTCCGTCACGGGCCAGCAGCTCGTCGGCGGAGGCAGGGCCCCAGCTGCCGGGAGCGTACGGCTCGGGCTGTTCGTTCAGTTCCGCCCAGTATTCCTCGAACGGGTCAAGGATCTTCCAGGACAGTTCCACTTCCTGATGCCGCGGGAACAGCGGCGGTTCACCCAGGAGCACGTCCAGGATCAACCGCTCGTACGCTTCCGGGCTGGATTCGGTGAACGAGTGTCCGTAGCCGAAGTCCATGGTGACGTCGCGGACTTCCGTCTGCGTGCCCGGGACCTTCGAGCCGAAGCGGATGGTGACGCCCTCGTCGGGCTGGACCCGGATGACGACAGCGTTCTGGCCGAAGTCGTCCTCGCCATGGTCGCGGAACAGCAGGTTGGGCGCGCGTTTGAAGACCACTGCGATTTCCGTCACGCGGCGGCCCAGGCGTTTGCCTGCACGCAGGTAGAACGGCACACCTGCCCAGCGGCGGGTGTGGATGTCCACCCGGATCGCCGCGAAGGTTTCCGTGGTGGAATCGGCGGGAATGCCCTCCTCCTCCAGGTACCCCTGGACCTGCTCACCACCCTGCCAGCCGCCGGCGAACTGGCCGCGGGCTGAGTGCTGCGACAGGTCGGCAGGCAGCTTGACCGCGGCCAGGACCTTTTCCTTCTCGGCGCGCAGGTCATCGGCGTTGAAGGAGATGGGCTCCTCCATCGCGGTCAGGGCCAGCAGCTGCAGCAGGTGGTTCTGGATCACGTCGCGGGCCGCGCCCACGCCGTCGTAATACCCTGCCCGGCCGCCCGTGCCGATGTCCTCGGCCATGGTGATCTGGACGTGGTCCACGTGGTTGGAGTTCCACAGTGGTTCGAAGAGCTGGTTCGCGAACCGCAGCGCCAGGATGTTCTGGACGGTTTCCTTGCCCAGGTAGTGGTCGATCCGGAAAACAGCGTCCGCCGGGAAGACGGACTCGACGATGTCGTTCAGCTGGCGGGCCGATTCCAGGTCGTGGCCGAACGGCTTCTCGATGACCACGCGGCGCCACTTGTCGCCGTCTGCCTGCGCCAGCCCGTGCTTGGACAGCTGCCGGCAGACCTGTTCGAAGGCCTTGGGCGGGATGGACAGGTAAAAGGCGTGGTTGCCGCGTGTTCCGCGCTGCTCATCGAGTTCGTCGATGGTTTCACCCAGGCGCTCGAAAGCGTCGTCGTCGTCGAACTCGCCCTGCACAAACCGGATGCCCTCGGACAGCTGGTTCCATACTGCCTCGTCAAACGGCGTACGGGCGTACGCCTGCACGGAGGCCTTCACCTCCGCGGCGAAGTCCTCCTTGTCCCACTCGCGCCGGGCGAAGCCCACCAGCGCGAAGCTGGGCGGCAACAGCCCCCGGTTGGCAAGGTCATACACAGCCGGCATGAGCTTTTTACGGGCAAGGTCGCCGGTGACTCCGAAGAGCACCAGGGAGGACGGCCCGGCAATCCGGTTCAAACGCCGGTCCCGCGGGTCCCGGAGCGGATTACGCCCCCGGCCCGCGGTTTTCCGGCCGAATTCAGTTTCTGGCATGGTTGCTTTTGCGCCTTAGCTTTCGGTAGCGGATGCCCGGGCGGACAGTGCAGCGACGATGTCCTGCAGCTGCGCCACACCGGCGGCACGGTTTGTCAGGTGCAGGCGGAGCACGGGCCGGCCGTGCTCCGCGAGGACCTGGGCGTCGCCTGCGGCCTGCGCGGAGATCAGTTCCCCGAACGTGAACGGACGGTCCGGAATGGCCAGGTCCTCCGCTTCGGCGGCAGTGACCTGGAGGAACACGCCGATCGCGGGTCCGCCCTTGTGGAACTGGCCGGTGGAGTGCAGGAACCGCGGTCCCCAGCCGAACGTGACCGGCCGGCCGCTGACGGCTGCCAGCTCGTCCCGCACGCCTTCGAGCTGCGCAAAGGCAAGCCGGTCGAAGTAGGCCTGGACACTGAGGTAGCTGTCGTCATCCAACGTGCCGAGCAGTGCCGTGACGGCTGCCTCCGCAGTAGTTGCGTCGCCGAGCCAGTCACCGCCCCGGACCTCAATGGACCCGTCCACGAAGGCCGCCGGCGTGGGTTCGGGCTGCGCGTCCAGGAGGCCGCGGGCTGCCACCTTGGCGGCCTCAACGTCCGGCTGGTCGAAGGGGTTGATGCCCAGCAGGCGGCCGGCCACGGCCGTGGCGAATTCCCAGACCATCATCTGGCTGGCCAGGCCGCCGGCGATGGCCACCTCGTTGGCGCCGGGTTCGACGTCGGCATCAGCAGCCACCAGGCGCACCACCAGGACGTCGGGGGCGCCGGAGCCGGCCTCGGGGGATGCGGGTCCGGCCACTACCGGAAGCACGCCGGTGCCCAGCTTGCCGGTGGATTCGGCGATGAGCTGTTCGGCCCAGTCAGCGAAGCCCACAATGCCGGAGCCGTCCTCCGCGATGACGATCTTGTTGCGCAGCGGACTGGTGCCGCCGAGGGCAGCGCCCAACGCGAGTCCAATGTTCCCAGCCGCGTCATCGTTGAGGATTTCTGCGGCTTCCTCGGCTTCGTCCAGGAACTTCTGGATGTCCACACCGGCCAGGCCGGAGGGGACCAGACCGAAAGCCGTCAGCGCCGAGTAGCGGCCGCCCACGTTGGGGTCCGCGTTGAAGACGGCACGGTAGCCGGCTTCGCGGGAGGACTTGTCCAGCGGGGAGCCGGGGTCGGTGACAATGATGATCCGGCTCTTGGCGTCCAGGCCCGCCTCGGTGAAGGCGTGCTCGAAGATGCGGCGCTGGGAGTCGGTTTCCAGCGTCGACCCGGACTTGGAGGAAACCACAATGGCGGTGTGGGCAAGGCGGTCGGCCAGTGCGGCGCGGACCTGGTCAGGGTCGGTGCTGTCAAGCACTGTCAGCTCGACGCCGGCGGTGCCGGCAATGACCTCGGGCGCCAGCGAGGAGCCGCCCATGCCGCAAAGCACGATGCGGGTCACGCCTTCGGCGCGCAGGGCGTCCCGGAGTTCCAGGATGGCCGGCACCAGGGCCTGCGAGACAGTGGCGGCTTCCACCCAGCCGAGCCTGACGGCCGACTCGGCTTCGGCGTCGGGACCCCAAAGGGTGTGGTCCTTGGCGAAGATCCTGGTGGCGATGCGGTCCGCCACCAGGGAGGGGAGGTGCTGTTCAAGAGCCTGCCGGGCAGCGCCGGTGGCGTCGTAGCTGAGAGTACTCATAGGGGACTAGGAAGCCTTCCGTGCAGCGGCGAGGGCGCCTTCGACGTCGGCCAGCAGTTCCTTCCAGCTGGCCACGAACTTGTCCAGGCCTTCCGATTCCAGAAGGGCCACAACCTCGTTGTAGGAGATGCCGAGGCCTTCGAGGGCGTCCAGGACGCCGTTCGCTTCCGCGTAGGTGCCGGTGATGGTGTCACCAGTGACAACGCCGTGGTCGAAGCTGGCGTCAAGGGTCTTCTCCGGCATGGTGTTCACAACGCCGGCGGCCACCAGTTCGGTGACGTAGAGGGTGTCCGGGTAGGCCGGGTCCTTCACGCCGGTGGAGGCCCACAGCGGACGCTGGGGGAGTGCGCCGGCTTCGGCGAGGAGCGCCCAGCGCTCGGTGCTGAAGAGTTCCTCGTAGACCTGGTAGGCCAGGCGGGCGTTGGCCACGCCGGCCTTGCCCTTGAGGGCCTTCGCTTCATCGGTGCCGAGGGCGTCGAGGCGCTTGTCGATTTCGGAGTCGACGCGGGAGACGAAGAAGGACGCCACGGAGTGGATCTTCGAGAGGTCGTGGCCGTTTTCCTTGGCCTGTTCCAGGCCGGCCTGGAAGGCGTTGATGACGGCGCGGTAACGCTCCAGGGAGAAGATCAGGGTCACGTTGACGCTGATGCCCTCTGCCAGGGTGGCCGTGATGGCTTCGAGGCCTTCAAGGGTGGCGGGGATCTTGATCAGGACGTTGTCCTTGTTGACCTTCTTGTAGAGGTTCTTGGCCTCGGCAATGGTGCCGGCGGTATCCCAGGCCAGGCGGGGGTCCACCTCGATGGAGACACGGCCGTCAACACCCTTGGTCGCGGCGGCGACGGGGGCGAACAGGTCGCAGGCGTCGGCTACGTCGGTGGTGGTGATTTCGAAGATGGTTTCCTCGACGCTGGAACCGGCGGCTGCCTGCGCGGCGATGGTGCCGTCGTAGTCGGTGCCGGCGGTGATGGCGGCGTGGAAGATCGACGGGTTGGTGGTCACACCCACCACGTTCTTCTCTTCGATGAGCTTGCGGAGGGTGCCCGTGTCCAGGCGGCCGCGGGACAGGTCATCGAGCCAGATCGAAACGCCGGCGTCGGACAGCTGCTGTGTGGGAGTAGTCATTGTTGTTTCTCCTAAATTCGGGTTCAGGCCTGGAGGCCGGAGAGGGAGTCCTTGGCGGCGGCAGCTACTGCTTCCGCGGTGATGCCGAACTCCTGGAAAAGGCGCTTGTAGTCGGCGGATGCGCCGTAGTGCTCGAGCGAGATGGAACGCCCGGCGTCGCCAACGAATTCCTTCCAGCCCAGCGAAAGGCCGGCCTCGACGGAGACGCGTGCCTTGACGTCAGCAGGCAGGACGGATTCGCGGTAGGCGGCGTCCTGCTTGTTGAACCATTCGACGCACGGCATGGACACAACGCGGGCGGCGATGCCTTCCGCCTGGAGTGCCTCGCGGGCCTGGACGGCCAGCTGGACCTCGGAACCGGTGCCGATGAGGACAACGTCGGCGGGAACGGTGGCACCGTCCCGGCTGGCTTCGGCGAGGACGTAGCCGCCCTTGGCGGTGCCTGCGGCGGAACCGAAGACGTCGCCGTCGGCTGCACCTTCGCCGCGTTCCCAGGTGGGGATGTTTTGCCGGGTCAGGACAATGCCGGCCGGGTTGGCGTGGTTTTCCAGCATGGTCTTCCAGGCAATGGATACCTCGTTGGCGTCACCGGGGCGGACAACGTCCAGGCCCACAATGGCGCGCAGGGTGGCGAGCTGTTCCACGGGCTGGTGGGTGGGGCCGTCCTCACCCAGGCCGATTGAGTCGTGCGTCCATACGTACAGGGATGAGGCCCCCATCAGGGCGCCGAGGCGGATGGCGGGCCGCTGGTAGTCACTGAAGATCAGGAACGTACCGGAGAAGGCGCGGGTCTTGCCGTGCAGGCTGATGCCGTTGACGATTGCTGCGGCGGCGTGCTCACGGATGCCGAAGTGCAGCACCCGGCCGTAGGGGTTTCCGGACCAGGCGTCGGTCTGCTTGGACGCCGGGATGAAGGACGGAGAGCCTTCAATCGTGGTGTTGTTGGACTCGGCGAGGTCGGCGGAGCCGCCCCAGAGTTCCGGCAGGACCGGACCCAGTGCGTTCAGTACCTTGCCGGAGGCGGCGCGGGTGGAAACGTCCTTGCCGGCCGGGAAGACAGGCAGTGCCGCGTCGACGCCGTCGGGAAGTTCCTTGGACTCGATGCGCTGCAGGAGTGCTGCACCCTCCGGGTTGGCTGCCTGCCAGGCGTTGAAGGACTCTTCCCATTCCTTGTGCGCTGCTGCGCCGCGGTCCACAACGGAGCGGGCGTGTGCCAGGACGTCCTGGTCCACGTCGAAGGACTTGGCGGGATCAAAGCCCAGTACCTCCTTGAGGCCTGCGACTTCCTCTGCGCCCAGCGCGGAACCGTGGATCTTGCCGGTGTTCTGCTTCTTCGGGGCCGGGTAGCCGATGATGGTCCGCAGCGAGATGATGGACGGCTTTGAGGTCTCGGCCTTCGCGGCCAGCAGTGCCGTGTACAGCTCCTGGACGTCTTCGACGTATTCGCCGGTCTTGGTCCAGTCAACGCGCTGGGTGTGCCAGCCGTAGGCCTCGTAGCGTTTCAGGACATCCTCGGTGAAGGAGATGTCGGTGTCGTCCTCGATGGAGATGTGGTTCTCATCGTAGACAACAACAAGGTTGCCCAGTTCCTGGTGGCCGGCAAGGGAGGATGCCTCCGCGGTGACGCCTTCCTGGAGGTCGCCGTCCGAGGCGATGACCCAGATGGTGTGGTCGAACGGGCTGGTGCCCGGGGCGGCGTCGGCGTCGAAGAGACCGCGTTGGCGGCGCTGGGAGTAGGCGAAGCCCACGGAGGAGGCCAGGCCCTGGCCCAGCGGACCGGTGGTGATCTCCACGCCGGCGGTGTGCTTGTACTCGGGGTGGCCCGGGGTCAGCGAGTCCCAGGTGCGCAGCGCCTCGAGGTCCTTCAGTTCCAGGCCGTAGCCGGAGAGGAACAGCTGGATGTAAAGGGTCAGCGACGTATGGCCGGGTGACAGGATGAAGCGGTCGCGGCCCAGCCAGTCCGGGTTCCGGGGATCGTGGCGCATCAGTTTGTGGAACAGGAGGTAAGCGGCCGGGGCCAGGCTCATCGCCGTTCCGGGGTGGCCGTTGCCCACCTTCTCCACTGCATCAGCGGCAAGTACGCGGACGGTGTCCACGGCGCGCTGGTCCAAGCTGGTCCATGACAGTTCTTGCTCTTCCAAATGTGGCACGAAAACCGGGCCCCTCTCTGTGCTGATGGCAGGTGGTACACCGGATCCGGTCAGGGGCACGCCGTGTGGCGCCCGCTGCGGTGTGTACCAGCCGTTCACCATCGAAACGTTATCTATCACTCAGCCGCGAACCGGCATGGAATGCGTTTTCCAAGGCATTCCTGCCGCGCGCTGATCTGGTGACAGCTTAGCCCGCCCGCGCGCCGGAAATCGGAAAAATCTCACGTTGTGGACGCTATTTCCCCTTTTATGAATGGCCCTGCTGTGAGGTTGAGTTAATCTGCTCGAATTGGCACGTGAGCGATCATCACCGCATATCAGCCGGACTGGCGGCGGGTTCCGGCACGCTATGATGAGGGGAGGCCAATTCCAGTCAGCGGACGTCAACGTCCGGGCCGGAATCCGGCTGTTTGCGGATCGCCGGTTGAAGCTGCGGGTGCGCGGACGGGCCGGCCGCCGGACATGAGCTGCATTGCCAGACAGAACTGCCACACAGAACGGGTGACTGCCACCGTGAGCACAACCGATACGCCGCTGAAAGCATCCGGGACCACGGGCCCTGGGTTTGCCCGTAAGGCCAAGGCGTATCTCGCCCTCACCAAGCCCCGCGTGATCGAGCTGCTCCTGGTGAGCACACTTCCCACCATGATCTACGCCGAGCGCGGCTTTCCCTCCATCGGTTTGATCCTTGCCACCCTGGTGGGTGGCGCTTTCGCCGCGGGCAGTGCCGGCGCCTTCAACTGCTACATCGACCGCGACATCGACAAACTGATGCACCGGACCGAAAAGCGGCCCCTGGTCACCGGTGAGGTGACCCCGCGCGAGGCTTTGGTTTTTGCCTGGCTTTTGGGCGCCGCGGCCATCGCCATCCTGTGGTTCGGCGCCAACCCCCTGTCCGCCTGGCTGGGGCTCGCGGCCATCTTCTTCTATGTGGTCATCTACACCATCATCCTGAAACGGCGCACGGCCCAGAACATCGTCTGGGGCGGTGCCGCCGGCTGTTTCCCCGTTGTCATCGCCTGGGCGGCAGTGACCAACTCGGTGGAATGGCCCGCCATCATCCTGTTTATGGTCATCTTCCTGTGGACGCCGCCCCACTACTGGCCGCTGTCCATGCGCTACGGCGAGGATTACCGCAACGCCAACGTCCCCATGCTTGGCGCCATCGCGGGCGCCAAGGTGGTCTCCGTGCAGGTGGTGCTGTATGCCTGGGCCATGGTGGCCTGCTCCCTGCTGATGGTTCCCGCCGGCGGGGCCGGTTGGGTCTACACCGTCACGGCCGTGGTGGCCGGCGCATGGTTCCTCTACGAGTCGCACTCGCTGTATAACCGCGCCCAGCACGAGGAGATCTCGGACAAGCGCGCCATGAAGGTGTTCCACGGCTCCATCAGCTACCTCACCCTGCTGTTTATCGCCCTGGCCGTTGACCCGTTCGTCGGCCCCGCCGTGATGGCAGGTTAGCCGGCAACTTTACGGCCCGGCATCACCATTCGAGGTCGGCTCCGCCCAGCGCGCAGAACCGCAGGGGAGCCGGGTCGCCGCTTTCCACCAGCTTGAGAAGTTCGACGGCGGCCGTTGCCGGCAGCTTCGACGCCCCGGGAACACCCATGGCCGTGGCAAGTTGGCCCGGGTGAACTGCCCAGCATCGGACTGAGCCACCGAGTTCATTGGCCAGGGAGATGGTCAGCATGTTCTGCCCGGCCTTCGAGACGCGGTACGCATAGCTGGTGCCCAGGTGGACGTAGTGCCCGGCGGCCTGCCGGGACAGGGAGCCCAGCCGCGAGCTGACGTTGATAATGAGAGGCGCGGGAGTCAACTGCAGGGCCGGCAGCAGTTCCTGCACCAGCCGGAGCGGCCCCGCCACGTTGGTATCGAGGCTTGCCAGCAGCAGGTCCGGATCCACATCGCGGACCCCGCCGCGCGGGGCACCCTGCGCGGCGTTGTTGACCAGCAGGTCCACGCCACGCCCACCCAGCGCCTCCCGGAAAACGCCTGCGGGATCGGCCGTGACGTTGTGCTCGACGACGGTGATGCCGCCGTCGAACGGTTCCAGCCCCTGGGCCGACCTGACCACCGCCACCACGTCCCAGCCCTGTGCGCTGAATTCTTCGGCGCAGGCACGGCCGAATCCCCGTCCGGCACCCGTTACCACCATCAGTTGTCCCATGGAAAAACCCTACTGCGGCACGTGGAACTTACTTCGGCAACCTAGATATGACAGGCTTGTCATATTGATCACTTTTTTGGTCACTCGGCGTTACTGACTGGTTACGGTGGAATGGATCCTTCCCGCAAGCAAAGGAATATCCATGGCCCCCGGTCACTCGAACCTCCCGTCCACCAGCCACAGCCCGCCGAACCCAGGCCAGCCGGGCAGCAAGCGTCCCGGGCTCCGCAGGCCGGCTTTCCTGCGTCACCTGGGTGCCGACATTCCAGCGTCCCTGGTGGTCTTCCTGGTGGCCTTGCCGCTCTCCCTCGGCATCGCGGCCGCCTCCGGCGCCCCCATCATGGCCGGACTCATCGCCGCTGCCGTCGGCGGCCTCGTGGCCGGCAGCCTGGGCGGCTCGCCGCTGCAGGTCAGCGGGCCTGCCGCCGGACTGACAGTGATCGTGGCGGGCCTGGTGGACCAGTTCGGCTGGCAGGCCACCTGCGCCATCACCGCAGCTGCAGGCATCGTCCAGCTCCTGCTGGGCATCAGCCGGGTGGGCCGGGCAGCGCTGGCGGTGTCCCCCGTAGTGGTCAAGGCGATGCTGGCGGGGATCGGCATCACCATCATCCTGCAGCAGCTCCAGGTCCTGCTGGGCGCCCAGCCGGCCGGCTCGGCCCTGGAAAACCTCGCATCACTTCCGGCCGCCATCACCGGACTCGAAATCCATGCCGCACTGCTGGGCCTTGCTGTCATCGGCATCCTGCTGGGCTGGAAATACCTTCCGCCTGCCATCCGCCGCATTCCCGGTCCGCTTGCCGCAGTCACCGCCGGCACCGCCCTCTCCGTGGCACTGGCGCCAGGCCTGGAACGGATTTCCTTTAGCGGATCAATTTTCGACGCCGTGGCGCTGCCGGAACTTCCGGACGGCAACTGGCGGACCATTGCGTTTGCCGTGCTCTCCATGGCCCTGATCGCCAGCATCGAATCCCTGCTGTCCGCCGTCGCCGTCGACAAGATGCAGAACGGGCCCCGCACCAACCTCAACAGGGAACTGGTGGGCCAGGGCGCAGCCAACATTGTTTCCGGATCGCTTGGCGGCCTGCCCGTAACGGGCGTGATCGTCCGGAGCGCCACCAACGTCGAGGCCGGCGCCCGGACCCGTTCCTCGGCCGTGCTGCACGGCATCTGGATCCTGGCTTTCTCGGCCCTCTTCGCCGGACTGATCCAACTGATTCCGTTGTCGGTCCTCGCCGGACTCCTGGTGGTGATCGGGGCGCGGCTGATCAAGGTGGCGGACATCCGGACCAGCCTGCGCACCGGTGACCTGCTGGTCTACGCCGTGACGTTGCTGTGCGTGGTGTTCCTCAACCTGCTCGAGGGTGTGATCATCGGCCTGGCCCTTGCCGCGGCAAGCGTACTGTGGCGGGTGCTCCGGGCCGAGATCAAGGCCCACCAGCCTGCCGGCCCAGACGCCGCCTGGCGGATCACCATTGCCGGCTCCTGCAGCTTCTTCGCGTTGCCCCGCCTCAACCGGGTCCTGCAGGCAGTCCCGGAAGGCCATCAGATGGTGGTGGAGATGAACGCCGACTACCTGGACCATGCATTCCGCGAGGCGTTGATCGCCTGGCAGAACCAGTACCAGGCAACCGGCGGCAGCGTCAGCCTCGAGGAACACGGCAACACCCTGTTCCAGGACGCGGCAGACAATACCCCCAAGCGGCAGGAAGCCCGTGAGCTGCCGCTGCCGCCGCGGACCACGTGGCAGGAGCCGGCTGCCGCTGTCACCGGCCACGCGGCAGCTGAGGGCGGTTCCGCCGCAGCCAGGCCGCTGCGCTCCATCCTGCTGGGGATCAACAAGTACCACCGCCGCTTTGCGGACCAGGTCAAGCCACTGGTGCAGGACCTGGCGGACAGCCAGAACCCGGACACCCTCTTTGTTGCCTGCGTGGACTCCAGGGTCAACCCGAACCTCATCACCAGCAGCGGACCGGGTGACCTGCTGACGCTCCGGAACATCGGCAACGTGGTGTGCCACGACGGCCAGGATGCCTCCATCGATTCTGCGCTTTCCTTCGCGGTCAAGGGCCTGGACGTGGATTCGATTGTCATCTGCGGGCATTCGAACTGCGGCGCCATGAAGGCCCTCTTCGACGATGCCGGCGGAACGGGAAACGCTGCGCTGGGCACCGGTTTCGAGGCCTGGCTGGACCACGCCCGGCCCAGCTACCGCGAACTGGTGGCCGGGCATCCCGTGGCGCTGGCGGCAGCCGGGGCAGGCTACTGCCGCCTCGACCAGCTGGGAATGGTCAACGTGGCCGTTCAACTGGCCAAACTGGAAAGCCACCCCCTGGTGGGCCCGGCCCTGGCGGCCGGCACCGTCCAGGCGACCGGGCTGTTTTACGACATCGCCTCCGCGCGGGTGGTGCTGGTGACGCCCGGCGGGATCGAGGTCCTCGATCCCGCGCATGCCGCTGCCGGCAACACTCCTGTGCCTGCAGCGGCATCCTGACGTCTTAAAAATGGAAGGCGCCCCGGTCCAGGTGGACCGGGGCGCCTTGCGCAGGGACTGGAGTCCGCGCTGCTACCCGGCAGCCACGGGGCTGCTGCGGGCAACATCCCAGGCGTTGGTAGCGGCTGACATCAAGAGCGCGGCTCCGAGCATGTGCGCCGCAACCAGCAGTTCAGGAATGCCGTTGTAGTACTGCGTGAAGCCGATGACGCCCTGCAGCAGCGTCACGGCCAGCAGGCCCAGCACGGCTGCACGGAACGGACCCTTGATCCGGCGCAACAGGACCACTGCCACCGCCACCAGGGTTCCTGCTGTAATCAGGTAAGCCGGTACGGCATGGATGTGTGAGAACAGGTCCCAGTCAAGGTTGTTGCGGGGGGCGTCGGCGTCGCCGGCGTGGGGCCCGGCTCCGGTGACCACCACGCCCAGCATCACGGCCAGGATGGAGAAGATGGCGACGGCGGCGGTCAGCGGGCGCATAACGCCCGGAACAGCGGGAAGCCGAAGGGCGGGGAACCTGCCGGTCCGCCCGTAGGCCCGGTTCACCAGCAGGGTGGCGAAGACCACCAGGGCCATGGAGACCAGGAAGTGCAGGCCCACCACCCAGGGGTTGAGTTGGGTCAGGACGGTGATGCCACCGATCACAGCCTGCGCCGGAATGCTGGCGAGCAGGCCCAGGGCCAGCAGGAACAGGTCCCGGCGTTCCTTGCGGAGGTTCCACAGGTACACCAGCAGGAGGGCGGCGACGGCGGCCAGCGCAAAAGTAAGCAGCCGGTTGCCGAATTCGATGAAGCCGTGGATTCCCATCTCCGGCGTGTTCACCAGGGACGTTTCGGTACAGCGCGGCCAGGTGGGGCAGCCCAGTCCGGAAGCGGTCAGCCGGACAGCGCCGCCGGTCACCACCAGCAGGGTCTGCCCGATCAGGGAGGCCACGGCCAGGCGGCGGACACTCTTGTCCACCGTGCGGGGCAGCCGCGCGGCAAGGCGGCCGGCTAGTTGAGGAAGGCGGGAAACCGTGCTCACGAAAAACTCAATTCCATTTGAACCAGCGGATGGCTGCTGCACCGGCGATAACCGTCCACAGCAGCAGGACAAGGGCAGCGGCGCCGTTCAGGGTGCCGCCAAGGAATGCCTCACGCAGGGACTCGCCCAGCGCACCTGAGGGCAGGTAGTGCACCACTGCCTGCGCGGCACCCGGGAGCCGTTCGCCCGGGATGACAATCCCGCCGAGGGCGCCCAGCAGGATCCACAGCAGGTTGGTGATGGCCAGGGTGGCTTCCGGCCGGACGGTTCCGGCAACCAGCAGGCCCAGCGCCGTGAAGGCGCCTGCACCAAGGACCAGCAGCAGCAGGCCGGGCAGCCACCCCGCGGCGGGCGGCTGCCAGCCAAGCAGCAGCGCCACCAGGGTCACCACCACCACCTGCAGGCACAGGACCACCAGGACGGAGAGGGCCTTGCCGGCGATCAGTCCACCGCGGCCCAGGGGAGTGGTGGACAGGAAGCGGAGCACACCGTAGCGGCGGTCAAACCCCGTGGCGATCCCTTGGCCGGTGAAGGCCGTGGACATGGCGCACAGTGCCAGGATGCCCGGTACGGCGACGTTGATCCGGCTGGCACCCATGCCGTCCAGGAAAGGCGTGACTGTGAGTCCCACCAGTGCCAGCAGCGGAAGGATGATGGCAAGGATCAGCTGCTCACCGTTCCGCAGCATCGCCAGCGCCTCGTATTTGCCCTGCAGCAGCACCCGCCGGAACAGCGTCGCCGGACCGGAAAGCGTGCTGCCGCCCGGGTTTCCGGCAGCGCCGGGGGACGGCGCAGGGCCGGTGGTTGCGGGGGTCCCGTTCATCGGACGTCCTTTCCCGAAATATCCAAAAAGACGTCTTCAAGGCTACGCGCCTGCAGGCTCATGGCGGTCGGCATGATGTTGCGTGCTTCCCACCAGGTGGCCAGAGCGGCCAGGTGCGCCGGGGCCAGGGCGCCGGTCACCGTGTAGCTGCCGGCCCGGACCTCGAGGATTTCCGCACCGGGCGGCAGGACGCCGTCGAACTCCAGTCCGGGGTCCGCATCAAAGACCAGGGTGCGCACCTGCTCCGCGCCGGGTGTTACGCCATGGTCCCGCTGCAGCAGTTCCTGGACCGTGCCCTCGGCTACGTTGCGGCCGCCGTCGATGATGTAGACATAATCGGCAAGCCGCTGGGCGTCATCCATCAGGTGCGTGGTGAGGATGATTCCCATGCCGGCGTCGCGGAGTTCTGCGATGAGCTCGAACACCACCTGGCGTGACTGCGGGTCCAGGCCGGCGCTTGGCTCATCCAGGAAGAGCACTTCGGGGCGGCCGATCAGCGCCGCAGCCAGGGCCAGGCGCTGTTTCTGGCCGCCGGAGAGCCGGCGCACAGTGGTTCGGCTGAAGGCGTCGATGCCCAGCCGTTCCACGAGTTCGGGCACCGGCCAGGGGTTGGCGTAAAGGCCTGCGACGTGCCGCAGCAGCGGGATGGGCCTGGCCGACGGAGGGAGGCCGCCGTCCTGCAGCATCACGCCAACGCGGGACCGCAGGTCAGCCCCCGCCGCAGCGGGGTCCTGGCCCAGCAGGGTGATGGTTCCCCCGGTACGCTTCTGCAGGCCCTGCGCGCACTCGAGCGTGGTGGTTTTACCGGCTCCGTTGGCGCCGAGGAGGGCGGTGACCTGGCCGCGTTCCGCGGTCAGCGACACACCGCTGACCACGCGGAGCATCCGGCCGTCGAGGCTGGAAAGGGGGCCGACGTCCTTGATGAGCCCGTCAATGGACAGGACCGGGGAAGATGGGGATCGCACCCACGTATTCTACGGGACGTAGTACTTACGGCCGCCGCGCCGGCCGCCAGGCCGAGGCCAGCCTGTCCTTACTGGAGGACGGGACTAAATTACGACATGATTGTGTTGTGTATTCCGTGAGTAACGCTACTGTTGCGCCCGTCACCGGGCGCGGGGCCGCACAGGCCCCCACCCACCGCAGCCCTGTGGCCGCCGGTGCGGTGGCCGACGCGGATGACCGAACCCGGGACCGCGTCCTGTCCGCCGTCCTGGAGCACGGGCCCGTGAGCGCCGCCGAACTCGGCGACCTTCTGGGCTTCACCCCTGCCGCCGTCCGGCGCCACCTGGATAACCTTTCGCGCGCGGGCGTCATCGAAGTCAAGCGTGCTGCCCGCTCCGGCGGCGGCGCAGGACGCCCCGCCCGGCGGTACGTCCTGAGCTCGCAGGGCCAGTCGAGCCTGGGGAACGATTACCTGGACATCGCCGCCCTGGCGCTCCAGCAGCTCCAGAAAGCCGCCGGCCCGGACGCTGTCCGGGCGTTCGCCGTCGAACGCTTCGCCGACATGGAACGCCGCTACGCCCCGGAAATCGACAAGGCAGGCCCGGACATCGCCGACCGTGCCAAGGCGCTCTCCGATGCCCTGAGCCGGGACAACTTCGTGTCCTCCGCAGCCTCCATCGAAGCCAAGGCCCCGCTGCCGGCGGCCCTGTCCAGCGTCCAGCTGTGCCAGGGACACTGCCCCATCCAGGAACTCGCGTCCCGTTTCCCCGTATTCTGCGACGTTGAGACCGAAGTTTTCTCCCGGCTGGTGGGCGTCGACGTCCGCCGGCTTTCCACGCTGGCCCGCGGCGGCCACGTCTGCACCACCCACATTCCCACAGGCAGGCTGTCTGCCCCGGAGCCCGCAGGCTCCCCGGCAGCCCCCGCCAGCCTGGTTGAAGTAAACAACCATCAGCAAGAAAGGCCGTGATGACGGACCAACTATCAGAGAAAGCGGTAGCCGAAAGCACTGTGATCTCGGAGATTCTCGAAAAGAATCCCGAGCTCCACGGCATCGGTAACTACGAGTATGGCTGGGCTGACAAAAACGACGTCGGCGCCAACGCCCGACGTGGGCTCAGCGAAGAGGTCGTCCGGGACATTTCGGCCAAAAAGAGCGAACCCCAGTGGATGCTTGACCTGCGCCTGAAGGGCCTGAAGTACTTCGACCGCAAGCCCATGCCCACCTGGGGTGCAGACCTCTCCGGCATCGACTTCGACAACATCAAGTATTTTGTGCGCTCCACCGAGAAGCAGGCTGCCACCTGGGAGGACCTGCCCGAGGACATCCGGAACACGTACGAGAAGCTTGGCATCCCCGAAGCCGAGCGCAGCCGCCTGGTTTCCGGCGTGGCAGCCCAGTACGAGTCGGAAGTGGTGTACCACCAGATCCGCGAGGACCTGGAACAGCAGGGCGTCATCTTCCTCGACACCGACACCGCGCTGAAGGAACACCCGGAGATCTTCCAGGAGTACTTCGGCACCGTCATCCCCGTGGGCGATAACAAGTTCGCGTCACTGAACACCTCCGTCTGGTCCGGCGGTTCCTTTGTGTACGTCCCCAAGGGCGTCCACGTGGACATCCCCCTTCAGGCCTACTTCCGCATCAACACGGAAAACATGGGCCAGTTCGAGCGGACGCTGATCATCGCGGACGAGGACTCCTACGTCCACTACATCGAAGGCTGCACGGCGCCGATCTACACCTCGGACTCCCTGCACTCCGCCGTTGTGGAGATCGTGGTGAAGAAGGGCGCCCGCGTCCGCTACACCACCATCCAGAACTGGTCGAACAACGTCTACAACCTGGTGACCAAGCGCGCCATCTGCGAAGAAAGCGCCACCATGGAGTGGGTCGATGGCAACATCGGCTCCAAGGTCACCATGAAGTACCCGGCCGTCTACCTCGTTGGCGAGCACGCCAAGGGCGAGACGCTGTCCATCGCCTTCGCCGGCGAAGGCCAGCACCAGGACACGGGTTCCAAGATGGTCCACATCGCACCGAACACCAAGAGCTCCATCATCTCCAAGTCGGTGGCACGCGGCGGCGGCCGAGCCGCCTACCGCGGCCTGGTCCAGGTCCGTGAAGGCGCCAAGCACTCCGCCAACACCGTCCGCTGTGACGCGCTGCTGGTGGACACCATCAGCCGCTCGGACACGTACCCGTACATCGACATCCGCGAGGACGACGTTGTGATGGGACACGAGGCCACCGTGTCACGCGTCAGCGAAGAGCAGCTGTTCTACCTGATGTCCCGCGGCATGCGCGAAGACGAGGCCATGGCGATGATCGTGCGCGGCTTCATCGAGCCGATCGCCCGGGAACTCCCCATGGAATACGCACTTGAGCTGAACCGCCTGATTGAACTGCAGATGGAAGGGTCCGTCGGATAACGATGACTGAAATCACTACCGAAAAAGCGCGCATCGGCGCGCCCTCAGCCCAGCCGTTCATCGACGGTTTCACTGAAGAGGGCGAAAGCCTTTCGCCCATCAACGCTGCGGGCGCCAAGTCCCCGCTGGCGGGAGCCTCTGCCAAGAGCCACTCCCACGGCGGCGGCGAAGGCATTCCGGACAGCTCACGCGCCGGCCGCCTGACCTCCTACAAGCTGGCGGACTTCAAGCCGCTGACCGGCCTGGAAGAGGACTGGCGCTTCACCCCGCTCAAACGGCTCCGCGGCCTGCACAGCGAGGTCCTCTCCGGCGCGGCCCCCGCCGTGTCCGTCAGCGGTCCTGACGCTGTCATCGTGGAAACGGTTGGCCGCGACGACCAGCGGATCGGCACCGCCGGGATCCCGGAGGACCGGGTCTCCGCCAACGCCTGGGAGAACTTCGCCGAGGCCACCGTGGTGACCATCCCCGAAGAGTTCGAAGCCGATTCGGAAATCACCGTCAACATCACGGGCAGTTCGGCCGACGCCGCCGCCCAGCACCTGGTGATCGTGGCGAAGAAGTTCTCCAAGGCCGTTGTTGTGCTCAACCACACCGGCAACGCCGTGGTGGCCGAAAACGTCGAAATCGTTGTTGAGGACAGCGCCAACCTCACGGTGGTGTCCCTTCAGGAATGGGACGACGCAGCAGTGCACGCCTCCTCGCAGCAGGCAAAGATCGGCCGCGACGCAAAGCTCAAGCACGTTATGGTCAGCCTGGGCGGTGACCTGGTCCGGGTCACGCCGTCCGCGCGTTTCACCGCCCCCGGCGGCGAAGCCGAACTGTTCGGCCTGTACTTCGCCGACGCCGGCCAGCACCTTGAGCAGCGCCTGTTTGTTGACCACGCCGTGGCCAACTGCAAGTCCAACGTGCTGTACAAGGGTGCCCTGCAGGGCCGCAACGCGCACGCCGTCTGGGTGGGCGATGTCTTGATCCGCAAGGAAGCAGAAGGCACCGACACCTACGAGGCCAACCGCAACCTGCTGCTCACGGACGGCGCCCGCGCCGATTCCGTCCCGAACCTCGAAATCGAGACGGGCCTGATCGAGGGTGCCGGCCACGCCAGCGCCACCGGCCGGCTGGATGACGAGCACCTGTTCTACCTGATGGCCCGCGGCATCCCGGAAAACGTGGCCCGCCGCCTCGTGGTCCGTGGCTTCCTGAACGAGATCATCCAGCAGATCAAGGTACCCGCCCTTGAGGAACGCCTCACGGACGCCGTGGAGCGCGAACTCGCGCTGACGGAAAACTAAGGCACGGGGCACGGGAACACATGACTGACCAGCCAAAAGGCGAACTCGTCTGCAAAGTCGATGACATTTCGCCGAAGCAGGCCCTGCGGATCCTGATCGAGGACTACCCGGTGGCCATCGTCAAGGACTCCATGGGGGAAATCCATGCGATCGGCGACACCTGCTCGCACGCGGACATTTCCCTGTCCGAGGGCGAAGTGGAAGGGTGCGCCATCGAGTGCTGGGGCCACGGCTCCCAGTTCGACCTGCGCAGTGGCCAGCCCCTGCAGCTGCCCGCCTACGATCCCGTTCCTGTGTTCGCTGTTGAAATCCGGGCCGACGAGGTCTACGTGGACTTCAGCAACGTCCTCAACGGCGCCGAGGCACCAACCTTCAGCTAGCACCACAGATTCACGAACCAACTTCCAGACAAAGACCGCACCGCAGCCGCCAGGCCGGTGCAGAGGAGAACAAGACATATGTCTACTCTTGAGATCAAGGACCTGCACGTCAGCATTGAGACGGAGCAGGGCACCAAGGAAATCCTGAAGGGCGTCAGCCTGACCATCCGGACCGGCGAAACCCACGCCATCATGGGCCCCAACGGGTCCGGCAAGTCCACGCTGGCCTCCACCATCGCCGGACACCCCCGCTACAACGTCACCAGCGGCTCCATCACGCTGGACGGCGAAGACGTCCTGGAAATGAGCGTTGACCAGCGTGCCCGCGCCGGCGTTTTCCTCGCCATGCAGTACCCTGTCGAGGTTCCCGGCGTGAGCATGACCAACTTCCTGCGCACCGCCAAGACCGCCATCGACGGCGAAGCCCCCAAGCTGCGCACCTGGACCAAGGACGTCAAGGCTGCCATGGAGCAGCTGCGCATCGACGCCGACTTCGCCCAGCGCAACGTCAACGAAGGCTTCTCCGGCGGCGAAAAGAAGCGGGTCGAGATCCTTCAGCTTGAGCTCTTCAAGCCCAAGTTCGCCATCCTGGACGAAACCGACTCAGGCCTGGACGTCGACGCGCTCAAGGTCGTCTCCGAAGGCGTCAACCGCGCCCACTCCGAGGGCAACATGGGCACGCTGCTCATCACGCACTACACCCGGATCCTGCGCTACATCAAGCCTGACTTCGTCCACGTCTTCGTTGACGGCCAGGTTGTTGAAGAGGGCGGCCCGGAGCTCGCCGACCGCCTGGAAGACGAAGGCTACGACCGTTACGCCAAGGGCGCCGGCGCTGCCGCCATCGCTGCGGCACCGGCCCTGTAAGGAACCCGCCATGACTGATATCAAGCCGGGCCAGACGGCCCTGGAGGACGTCGAAGAGGCGTTGAAGGATGTCATCGATCCCGAGCTCGGCGTCAACATCGTGGACCTGGGCCTGCTCTACGGGCTCAAGTACTCCGACGACGACGGCGCGCTGCTGATCGACATGACGCTGACCACCGCAGCATGCCCGCTCACCGACGTCCTCGAGGAGCAGGTGGGCAAGTCCCTCGACGGCGTTGTGGACGAGTGGCGCCTGAACTGGGTCTGGATGCCGCCGTGGGGTCCCGAGCGGATCACGGACGACGGCAAGGACCAGATGCGGGCCCTCGGCTTCAACATCTGAAAGTACGACGACGGCCGGTTACCTTTTTCGCAAAAGGTAACCGGCCGTCGTCGTACGTGCCTTAAAGGTTGGCGGCGGCGAAGGTGTCGCACTGTTTGATGTCGCCGGTTTCGTAGCCTTTGCTGAACCAGGCCTGGCGCTGCTCGCTGGAACCGTGGGTCCAGGCTTCCGGGTTGACCTGGCCGGTGGCGGACGCCTGGATGCGGTCATCGCCCACGGCGGACGCGGCCGACAAGGCATCGTTCAGGTCCTGCTGGGTCAACGGTTCCAGGTACGGCTGGCCGGTAGCCGGGTCCGCAACGGTGGTGGCGTGGCGGGCCCAGAGCCCCGCGTAGCAGTCGGCCTGCAGTTCCGTACGGACGGCGCCGGACTCCGGCCCCTGCGGATCCTGTTGCGCGCGGTCCAGGTCGCCCAGGATGTTCTGGACGTGATGGCCAAACTCATGGGCCACCACGTATTCCTGGGCCAGTGGACCGCCGGAGGACCCAAACCGGTCCACCAGTTCCTGGAAGAAACCCGGGTCGAAGTAAGCGGTGGTGTCCGTGGGGCAGTAGAACGGACCCACGGCGCTGGTGGCCGAACCGCAGCCGGTGTCGGTGCCGCCCTCGAAAATGACGGTCTCGGGCTGCGGGTACTGCACGTTGTACTGCTGCAGGTAGGCCGGCCAGAAAGCGTTGAGGCTGTTGACCGTGCCCGTGATGCGGCAGTCCTCGCGCGCATCGGCGTCCGCACCTGTGGAGCAGGCCGGCGCCGTGCCCTGCTGCTGGGTTTGCGGTGCCTGGGTGCCTGCCAGGCCGCCCAGGAGGTCCGGGTTGATGCCCAGGAGCAGCGCCACCAGGAGGACAAGTCCGCCGCCGATGCCGCCGCCCACTTTTACGCCGCGGCCCATGCCGCGGCGGTCCTGGACCTGCGAAGGGTCCAGCTGCACATTGTCATTGAAACTCATAGGGTCACAATAGCCCGCGGCCACGGCGCCGGACCGGAGCCTGCCGGTAAAGTTGATCCGATGCCTTTTCTTGACCGACTCCAGCGCTGGGCCGACGAACGTCCGCACCATCCCGCCGTCGTGATCGCCGGCCGCCGGCTCACGTGGGCGCAGTTGCGCGACGGCGCCGAGGCCCGGCTGGGTGCCACGGGACCGATCACGGCCCTCTGCCAGGAGAATTCCGTGGATTTCGCCCTGCAGTACGCGGCAGCCGTGGCGGGGGAGCGGCAGTGCGCCGTGCTGGACCCCTCCTGGCCAGCCGGCCTGCAGGCGGACATCGTGGCGGCGGTACGCGCGCACGCCGTCCCCGGCCAGGTTCCGGACGCTGCCGCGGACCTGCTGGCTGACGGGCCGCCGGGCTCCACCTTCCTGATCGGGCTGACGTCCGGAACCACGTCCCTGCCCAAGGCCTTCACCAGGTCCCGGCGTTCCTGGCAGGAATCGTTTGAGGCGTCGATCGAGTTCTTCGGCCTCCGCGCGGATGACGTGACACTGGCCCCGGGCCCCCTGGCTGCCAGCCTCAACCTGTACGCCCTCTCCGAATGCCTGTACGCCGGCTCCGAGTTCCAGACCCTGGCCTCCTTTGATGTGGGGGACATCCACGCGGCCATCACCTATGACCGGGTCACCCGGCTGGTCCTGGTTCCCACCATGCTCCGGATGCTCAGCGAACGCGGCCTGGCCGGCGGGGTGGACGCAGCAGGCATCCGGACCATCATCTGCGCCGGGTCCAAGCTTGATGCGCGCACGCTCCAGGCGGCCCGCCGGTGGGCCCCCAACGCCACGATTTTCGAGTACTACGGCGCCTCCGAGCTGAGCTTCGTCTCGGGTGCCGGGCTGCCTGCCGGCCGGCCTCCGGAGGTTGGCGGCACAGGCATCGGGCGGCCGTTCCCTGGCGTGGAGGTCCGCATCCTTGACGACGCCGGGGCCCAGGTACCCGACGACGGCGCCGGAAACATCTGCGTCCGGAGCGGCCTGGTCAGCAACGGCTACCTCTGGGGGGACGACGGCGAGGCACTGCGTTCTTTCGGCGACTGGTACACGGTGGGGGACCAGGGGTTCCTGCGTGACGGTGAACTGCACATCCTGGGCCGCCGCGCCGACATGATCCTGACCGCCGGGAAAAACGTCTACCCGCATGAGGTGGAGCTGGCCCTCTCCGCCCTCCCCGGCGTGTGCGCAGCCGTGGCCGCCGGAATGCCTGACGACATCCGCGGCCAGCGGGTGGTGGCGGGGGTGGTCCCGGCCCATGGCGGGCTGACGGCCACCTCGCTGCGGGCCGGCCTGGAGGCCATCCTGCCGCGGGACAAACGTCCGCTGCAGTACTTCCTGCTCACCGAGCTGCCCGCCACGGACCGCGGCAAGGTCAGCCGCACCCTGCTGCTGGACTGGATTGCCGGACACGATCCCCGGGTGAAGAACCTTGGCGCCTGACCTGCTGCCCCCGGACCGCCAACCGGTCATCATCGCGGCGCTGCGCACCCCGGTGTGCCGGGTCAACGGTCCGCTGCGCACAGTGCCGGCCCATGAACTCCTGGCGCCTGTGCTTCGCCGGCTGGTCAGCACCACCGGGCTGGACCCAGCCGCCGTTGCGGATGTGGTGATCGGCAACGCCGTGGGCGCCGGTGGCAACGTGGCCCGCCTCGCCCTGCTGGCGGCAGGCCTTCCCGTGGGGGTACCCGGCATGACCGTTGACCGCCAGTGCGGTTCCGGCCTGGACGCCATCGCCCTGGCGGCCCGGCTGGTGGCAGCCGGCGGAAACCCCGTGTACCTGGCCGGGGGAGTGGAGAGCACCAGCACCGCACCGCTCCGGGCCCGCCCGGATGCCGACGGGACGCCCCGGTTCTATTCGCGGGCCCAGTTTGTACCGGCGGGTTTCGGTGATCCGGACATGGGCGTCGCGGCGGAAAACGTGGCCCGGGAGTACGCTGTTGGCCGGGAACGCCAGGACGCGCTGGCCCTGGCCAGCCACGGCCGGGCCCTCGCTGCCGCAGCAGCCGGAACCTTTTCCGGCGAAATTGTCTCCGTGGCCGTAGGCGCCACGGAGGTTTCAGCCGACGACGGCCCCCGCCGAGGCCTGAACAACGCCGTTATGGCGCGTTTCCCGGCCGCTTTTGTCCCCGGCGGCACTGTCACCGCCGGAAACTCCTGCTTTGACGCGGACGCGGCGTCCGCCGTGGTGGTGACCTCGCTGGCGCGGGCCAGGGAACTGAACGCCGCGGACGGGCTGCTGGTGCTTGGCACCGCCACGGCCGGCGTGGACCCCGCGGTCCTCGGCATTGGCGCCGTTCCGGCGGCACGCAGCGTCCTGGCGGCGGCCGGCCTGGCAGCAGCAGAGGTGGACCTGGTGGAGTTCAATGAGGCCTTCGCCGCTCAGACGCTGGCCTGCCTGGACCTGCTGGGCATTGCCCCGGAGCTGGCTAATGCCGACGGCGGCGCCCTGGCCCTGGGGCATGCCTATGGAGCGTCCGGGGCCGTCCTGGTCACCCGGTTGCTGGCACAGGCGCGCGCGCAGGGGGTGGCCGGCACCCTGGCGCTGGCCCTGATCAGCATGGCCGGGGGGATGGGCACGGCCGCGCTCCTCCGCTACGAGCGGATCAGCCGCGACTGAGCCGGGCCAAGTCAGTCTTCCGCGTCGCCCAGCCCGCGGGCGGCCAGCGCCTCGCCGGTCCGGCGCGCGTAAGCCACCGAGCTGATGAAGACGGGCAGGACCAGGGCGCGGGGATTGCGTTCCAGGCCGCGTGCTTTGGCGGAATCGCGGACATCGGCGAAGGTGCCCGCGATATACGGAATGCTGCGGAGCATAATGCCGATGGTCAGGGCGAACCGTTCCGGGTCGGCGCCGAACCGCTGCAGCGGACGGACAGCCGCCACCACCCCGTCCAACAGGCGCTGGACCGGCGTGGACACGGTGAGGATGGACGCGGCCACCACGCAGACCAGGATGTTCAGGACAATCCGGGCGGCCGTTGGCGCACCCAGCTGCCAACCCTGGAACAACCCGATCACCAGCAGCACCGGCACCAGGGCCCGGACCGCGCGCCATAACCGCCGGAAACCGGCGCCGGACAGCAGGAACAATGCGGCCAGGGCCGCCAGGGCGACCGCAGACCAGCGCCAGTCCGCCACCACGAAGGAGGCAACGCCGCAGGCGAAGACCAGCAGGAATTTCACGGCCAGCGGCGTGCGGTGGACCAGTGAGGTGCCTGGCGCGTAGGTGGCCAGAAGGAAACCGTGGTCCTTCACCGCGGACCTGGCCCTGGAGTCTCGAGGCCGGCCAGGCACAGTTCCCGGTAGAAGGCGACAGCGGTTGCGGCCTGGCCGTCAAACACCACTGCGCCCTGGTCGATGACCAGCACCCTGTCCATCCCGAGGACCAGGTCCAGGTCATGGGTGGACATAATGATCTGCTGGTCCAGCCCGGTCAGGGTCCGGCGCAGCAGTTCCCTGTTCCGCAGGTCAAGCAGCGTTGACGGTTCATCCAGCACCAACACGGCGGGGTCCACTGCCAGCACTGCCGCCAGGGCCAGGAGCTGCCGTTCGCCGCCCGAAAGCTCGTAGATGCTTTGGTCTGCCAGGGGCAGCAACCCGAACCGGTCCAGTGCCGCGTCGGCCAGGCGGCGCCGTTCGGCACCGTTGCGGGCTGTCCGCCGCAGGGACAGTTCCACGTCCTCGCGTCCCGTGGGCATCACCAGTTGGGACAGCGGGTCGGTAAAAACAAAACCCACGGCCCGCCGGACGGACCGGACAGCACGGACGGTGTCCTGCCCGTCCACCGCGACGTGGCCTTCGCTGGGCTGCACCAGCCCGTTGACCAGGCGCAGGAGCGTGGACTTTCCCGAGCCGTTCGCACCGATCACGCCAACGCGCGCCTCGGTGAGCTCCAGGCTGACATCCTGCAGCAGCATCTTGGGCTCCGGCAGGTGATCCACCGCGACGGCTACGGAGACGCCGTCGAACGTTACCTTGGGCATCCGGCGCGGCTACGCGGCAACGGGCCGGGCGGTGCGCTTGGCACGCCGCACCAGGATGTCCGGGAAGGCGCGGTGCAGGGCGACGGCGATACCGGCGGCAAGGATGTTCTTGACAATGTCTCCCGGGTAAAACACGGCGTCACTGAGGAATGCCTGGCCCAGGGTGGCCTTGGTGGTGATGGCAATGCCGGCCACACCCAGCGAGTGGACCACCACGGCGCTGGTCAGCAAGGCGGAGGCGAAGAACCACAGCGTGCGGGCCTTGGTGGTCCTGCGGATCACCAAGGTGGCCAGCCAGCCAACAACAGCCGCGGCGATGGGGAAGGCGATGATGTACCCGGCGGAGGGGCCCGCCAGGACCGCCAGGCCGCTGCGGCCCAGGCTGAAAATGGGCAGGCCGGCAAGGCCCAGGAGGACGTAAAGGCCGACGGCGGCAAACGCCCGGGCCGGGCCCAGCACCAGGCCGGTCAGCATCACCGCCAGGGTTTGGAAAGTGATGGGGACGCCGATTCCCGTAATGGCCAGGGCGGGCGCGAGCGCCGCGGCGGCCACCAGCGCGGCGAAGACGGCGATCAGGCCCAGGTCCGTGGCGTTCCAGCGGGTCCGGCCCGGGGTGTGGGTCTTGGTGGGGGAGGGTGCGGTGTTGCTCATGGGGGTCCTGTCGGGGTTGTACAAGCAGGTCAATTCGTACCGCCGACGCTACCGGGGCGGCGGTGGCCGGATTTTGTAGGGGTCCTACTAAAGCCGGAGCCGGCAACCTGAGAGTGGAAACAAAGGCCGTCAGCGGGTGCGGTGATGGACGGCACCGTCCCCGGCGGTTATGCGCTGAAGCCATGGACGGTAGACTTGGGTGGGCCGTTCTCCGGCCACTCTGCCCCGCCCGCTCCGGATCCGATGAAGCGGGCTGCGGCGTTCCCCTGTTGTGAAAGGCCTTACCTGCTGTGATTACTGTCCAGGATCTTGAACTGCGTGCCGGTGCACGGCTCCTCATGGACCAGGTGAGCTTCCGGATCGACAAGGGCGACAAAATCGGCCTGGTGGGCCGCAACGGTGCCGGCAAAACCACGCTGACCCGGGTCCTGGCCGGCGAGGGCCTGCCTGCTGCCGGCAAAGTCACCCGCACGGGGGAGATCGGCTACCTGCCGCAGGACCCGCGCACCCCGGACATGGAACAGCTGGCACGGGACCGGATCCTGTCCGTCCGCGGCCTGGATATCGCCGTCAGCAAGCTCCGCCTCGCCCACGAGGAAATGGCCAGCGACGACGCCGCGGTCCAGCGCAAGGCCATGAACCGCTACGACCGGCTCGAATCCGAGTTCCTGGCCGCCGGCGGGTACGCCGCCGAAGCCGAGGCCGCAGCGATCTGCTCCAACCTTGCCCTGCCGGACCGGCTCCTGAACCAGCCCCTTAAGACCTTGTCCGGTGGCCAGCGCCGCCGTGTGGAGTTGGCCCGCATCCTCTACTCGGATGCCGAAACCATGCTCCTTGACGAACCCACCAACCACCTGGACGCCGACTCCATCGCCTGGCTGCGTGACTTCCTGAAGAACCACCAGGGCGGCCTGATCGTGATCAGCCACGACACCGAACTGCTTGAAGCCACGGTTAACAAGGTGTTCCTGCTGGATGCCAACCGGGCTCAGATCGACTTCTACAACATGGACTGGAAGCGGTACCTCACCCAGCGCGAAACCGACGAGCGGGCACGCAAGCGCGAGCGTGCCAACGCCGAAAAGAAGGCCCAGGTCCTCTTTGACCAGGCCAACAAGATGCGCGCAAAGGCCACCAAGGCCGTCGCTGCCCAGAACATGGCCAAACGAGCCGAACGGCTGCTCAGCGGCCTGGAAGCAGTCCGCGAGAACGACCGCGTGGCAGCGCTCCGGTTCCCGGACCCCTCACCCTGCGGCCGTACCCCGCTCACCGCGGAGGGCCTCAGCAAGTCTTACGGGTCACTGGAAATCTTCACTGACGTGGACCTGGCGATCGACCGCGGCTCCAAGGTGGTCATCCTGGG
This sequence comes from Arthrobacter sp. Leaf141, assembly GCF_001424565.1. Lineage (GTDB taxonomy): Bacteria > Actinomycetota > Actinomycetes > Actinomycetales > Micrococcaceae > Arthrobacter. The sequence goes on along the minus strand of NZ_LMOL01000023.1, from coordinate 87,404 downwards.
CCTCAACGGTGCCGGCAAAACCACCCTGCTGCGGATGCTCGCCGGTGTCGACAAGCCGGACACCGGTGATGTGATCGCCGGCCACGGCCTCAAGGTGGGCTACTACGCCCAGGAACACGAAACCCTGGACGTGGACCGTACGGTCCTTGAAAACATGCGTTCCTCGGCCCCGGACATGAAGGATGCGGAGGTGCGCGGCATCCTCGGTTCGTTCCTGTTCTCCGGAGATGACGTGGACAAGCCCGCCGGTGTGCTGTCCGGCGGCGAGAAGACCCGCCTGGCGCTGGCCACCATCGTGGCTTCCAGCGCCAACGTACTGCTCCTGGACGAGCCCACCAACAACCTGGACCCGGCCAGCCGCGCCGAGATCCTGGGGGCCCTCAAGAACTACAGCGGCGCCGTCGTCCTGGTCAGCCACGATGAGGGGGCCGTCGAGGCCCTCAATCCGGAGCGTGTTGTCCTGCTGCCGGACGGCGTCGAGGACCACTGGAACGAAGACTACCTGGACCTGATCACCCTGGCGTGATCCGCCCGGTGTGAACACTGCCGGTTGAGAAGGTCCGCCACAATTGTGGCGGACCTTTTCAGTATCCTTGCGCGTCCAGGAGTGCGTCTTCCGCTTCCTCCGCGGTGGGGTGCTTCCGCTTCCGCGCCGCCGGGGGCCGGCGCCGGGCTGCAGCTGCGGCGGAGTGTACGGGGCTGCCGGAATCGACCGGCCCGTCAGCTTCCGCCGCGGCGTCCGCCTCGGCATCGATGGCCGCGTTGCGGGCCTGCTGGCGGGCGGCGTACCCGAACCCCACAAACATCAGGACGCCGAAGGCGAACCACTGCAGCGAGTAGGAAAGGTGCGTGCCCTCTTCCGTGGCCGGTTTGGGGAACGGGAACGGCATCTCGGCGCTGGCCGGCGTCTCCGTGGCGAGCTGGCCGTACGCGCCCGTCAGCAGCGGGTAATCCAGCTGCCCCCCGTAGGCGTTCAGGTCAATGGACGCCAACTGCCCGGCGGGAGCGCCCCGCTGGAGTTCGGGTTCGGGATGCTTCAGGCGCACGACGGCGCTTACCTCACCGGACGGGGGCGCCGGGATCGAATCGGGGCTGCCGGGGTTTTTGTTGCCGATGGGCAGCCAGCCCCGGTCAACCACCACCGTTTCACCTGTTGACAGCCGGAGCGGGACCACCACTTCGTAGCCGGGCTGGCCGTTGAGCGGCCGGTTCCGGACAATCCGCTGCCCGGCCACGTCGTAGGTCCCGGTGAGCGTCACCTGCGTCCATTCCCGGGCGGGATCGAGGCTGGTGAACTGGTCCCGGACGTCAGCAAAGGGGACGGGTGTGGCGGAGTAGTTGGTCACCACCCGGTTGATTTCCGCGAGGGTCTCGGCGCGACGGTCCATCTGCCAGCGGCCAAGGAACACGCAGGCGGTGGCGAAGACCGCAGCCAGCAGAAGGTAGCCCAGCCATTTGCTGGAAAAAAGGAAACGGTACATTCAGCGCTCATGCTCCATGGGGCCGGTGGTGGGTGCGGCCGGCATCGGGATGGTTTCCTTCCACAGCCCGCGGGTCTGGAGGTAGTCCTCCAGCCAGCCGCGGTGCTCGGCGCAGGCCAGCCAGGTCTTGCGGCGCTCCGGCGGGTGTATTTTCGGGTTGTTCCACAGCAGTTGCCACGACGCCTGCGCACGGCAGGCCTTGCGGGAACAGACCGCGCCGGGGCCGGCGGAAGCTGGTGGCAGCCCCGCTGCCAGGTCGAAGATACTCAAGGTCGGCGGCCCTCTTCCGGGTTGTCGTCGTCGGTGTCTTCCACCAGTTCTCCCTGCAGGACTTCGCTGCCTGCCGGCGGTTCCGCGGGTCCGGCCAACGGGCTGTCCAGTTCGGCCAGCGGCGCCGCGTCGATCAGCGAATCGCTGTGGCCTGCGGCGGTGTCATCACCGTTGGCGATGATCACGGCGAACCAGGGAAGGAAGACCGCGCCCGCGATGGGAATGATCTTGAACCAGCCATCCACCACAAAGATCAGGACCAGGCAGACCATGCGGATGCCCATGGCCACCGCGTACTTGATCATGCGTTGCCGGATGGCCTCGGAGTGGGCGCCGCCTGCCTCTGTGATGCTGTGCACTTCCGCATCGCCGGAAAACCGGCCCGGTTCTCCGGGCACGGGTTGTCCCGCATGGTTTTCAAGGGTCATGGTGGCAGATCACGCTCCAAAGGCTTCCCTCAATTCTCTCACCATCGGCAGTGGCACCCAAACGCCGGCCGGGCCGGGCGCTAAGATCGGTTTCAGCCAAATCACCCTTCCTACAGCGGCGGAGCGCCGCAGAATTCCTGGAGATCCTTCATGACTGAAGCAGTTCCCGCCCCCCGCAGCGTCCTGATCACCGGCGGCAACCGGGGGATCGGCCTGGCTATCGCGGAATCCTTCCTGGCCAACGGCGACAAGGTTGCCGTGACCTACCGCAGCGAATCCACGCTGCCCGCAGGGATCCTGGGCGTGAAGGCCGACGTCACCGACGAAGCCTCCGTGGACGCGGCCTTCGCCGAGGTCGAGGCAGCGCACGGCCCCGTTGAGGTCCTGGTGGCCAACGCCGGAATCACCAAGGACACCCTGTTGCTGCGGATGAGCGAAGACGATTTCACGTCCGTCATCGACACCAACCTCACGGGCGCGTTCCGGGTCATCAAACGCGCCTCCAAGGGCATGATCCGGCTCCGCAAGGGCCGCGTGGTGCTGATTTCCTCGGTGTCCGGCCTCTACGGCGCTCCGGGCCAGATCAACTACTCCGCGTCCAAGGCAGGACTGGTGGGCATCGCCCGGTCGCTGACCCGCGAGCTGGGCTCCCGCGGCATCACCGCCAACGTGGTGGCCCCCGGCTTCATCAACACGGACATGACCGCCGAACTGCCCGAGGCGACCCAGAAGGATTACCTGGCCAGCATCCCTGCCCGCCGCTTCGCCGAGGCCTCAGAGGTGGCCAACGTGGTCCGCTGGATCTCCAGCGATGAGGCCGCCTACATCTCCGGTGCCGTTATCCCCGTTGATGGCGGCCTGGGCATGGGGCACTGACGGGCAACTAGCCGTACTGGCCTTCTTTGGAGGGGTCGGACAAGGGAATCGGTCCTGACCGCTGGCATGATGGATGGCAGGCCGAGAGCAATTTAGACGTTTCAAACAAAAGGAGCCCCATGGGACTGCTGGACAACAAAACCGCGATCGTCACCGGATCTTCCCGCGGCATCGGCGCTGACGTCGCCAAAATACTCGCCGGCGAGGGCGCCGCCGTTGTGGTCAACTACCGCCAGAAGGCGCCGCGCGCCAACAAGGTGGTTGCAGGCATCGAAGCAGCCGGCGGCCGTGCCGTGGCCGTTGGCGCCGACCTCACCACCGAGGAGGGTGTGCACGCGCTGGCCAGCGCCGCAATGGAAAACTTCGGCACCCTGGACATCCTGGTGCTGAACGCTTCCGGCGGCATGGAGGCCGGCATGGGCGAGGATTACGCGCTGCGGCTGAACCGCGACGCGCAGGTGAACATGCTCAACGCGGCAGTGCCGCTGATGAACGAAGGCTCCCGCGTGGTGTTTGTCACCAGCCACCAGGCCCACTTCATCAACACTGTCCCCACCATGCCCGCTTACGAAGGGGTGGCCCGCAGCAAGCGTGCCGGCGAGGACGCACTGCGCGAACTGGTCCCCGGACTGGCTGAGAAGGGCATCACCCTGGTGGTGGTCTCCGGCGACATGATCGAGGGAACAGTCACGGCCACACTGCTGGACCGCTCCACCCCGGGTGCCATCGAGGCACGCCGGGCGGAAGCCGGAAAGCTGTACTCCGTCGAGGAGTTCGCCGAGGTCGTTGCGGGCATGGCCACGGCCGACGTCGAACCCGGCCACACCGAATACGCCGGCGGCGCCGACTACTTCGGCAAGAGCGGGCCTGCAAGCTAGCCTTTCCTGCCCCTCCGCGAGATGGCACTTCGCGGCAATGATCCTCCCGGACATTGCCGCGAAGTGCCATCTCGCGGTTAAGGGTCAGACGCCCGCGACGTGGCGGACGGCGTCCAGGTACGGCATGTTGACGGCGGCGTCGGCCACGGCGCGGACGGCCGGCTTGGCGTTGAACGCCACCCCGATTCCGGCCGCACCCAGCATGTCCAGGTCGTTGGCGCCGTCACCCACCGCCACCGTGTGCTCCAGGGCGATGCCCTCGGCAGCAGCCCACTCCCGCAGGTACTTCTCCTTGGCCGCCCGGTCCACCACGGCGCCCAGGACCTTCCCGGTCAGCGCGCCGTCCACAATTTCCAGCTCGTTGGCCTGCCAGTAGTCCAGGCCCAGGTCGGCCGCGATCGGCGCCAGGATCTGGTTGAAGCCGCCGGAGACCACCGCCACCACATGGCCTGCGGCCTTGAACGCTGCAACGAGTTCCGCGGCCCCCTCACTGAGTTTCACCTCATACCGGACGGAAGTGACGACGTCGGCCGGCAGCCCGGCGAGGACCGCCACCCGGGCATGCAGGCTTTGGGCGAAGTCGAGCTCGCCGCGCATGGCGGCTTCCGTCACGGCAGCCACCTCCTCGCGCTTGCCGGCGTACGCTGCCAGGAGTTCGATGACTTCCTGCTGGATGAGGGTGGAGTCAACATCCATGATCAGCAGCTTCCGGCCGGCGGCCCGGAGGCCGGCCGGAACCAGTGCGGTGTCAACTCCCGGGATGGCCGCATCCGCCACGGCCCGGCGCAGGCCGGCCAGTCCGGCGGCGGTGGCGTCCGGCAGGGAAAGATCGGCAATGTGGACCTGGTAACGGGCGTCCCCGGACGTGGTTCCGGGCTGCGGGGAAACACCGGCGGCGGTAAGGACGGACCCCAGCCGGTCCAGTGCTTCAGCGGTCATGTTCCGGCCATAGCTGACGGCGGTTACGTTCGAAGTCATGCCTGCAATCTTAGCGAGCGGCAGCGGCCCGCTGCGCCGGTGCGCACCGGTTAGCAGTCCGCCTCTTATTTGTCCTAGTGTCTATTCCTATGAGTGATGTTCTTGAATTGGCCGCCGTCAGCGTTGTGCGTGGAGCCAAGACGCTCCTGGACAAGGTGGACTGGCAGGTCAAGGAGGGTGAGCGGTGGGTCATCCTGGGACCCAACGGCGCCGGCAAGACCACGCTGCTCCAGATCGCCGCGGCCAGGCTGCACCCCAGCAGCGGCACCGCCGGCATTCTGGACGAGGTCCTGGGCGCTGTGGACGTCTTTGAACTCCGGCCCCGCATCGGCCTTTCCTCAGCCGCGCTGGCCAACCAGATCCCCGGGGATGAAACCGTCCTGAACGTGGTGGTCACCGCCGCCTATGGCGTGACCGGCCGCTGGCGTGAAGGCTACGAGAAGGACGACGAACGGCGGGCCTTCCGGCTCCTGAACGAATGGGGCATGGGCCCGATGCTCAACCGCCGTTTCGTGTCCCTGTCCGAGGGTGAACGGAAGCGGGTCCAGATCGCCCGCGCCCTCATGACGGATCCCGAACTACTGCTCCTGGATGAGCCAGGAGCTGGCCTGGACCTCGGCGGCCGCGAGGACCTGGTCCACCGGCTCAGCCAACTGGCCCGCGATGAGGCGGCCCCGGCCATGATCCTGGTCACACACCACCTCGAGGAAGTCCCGCCCGGCTTCACGCACGCCATGCTGCTCCGCGATGCGGGAGTGGTGGCCTCAGGCCCCATCGAAGAGGTACTGACCGGTGCGAACCTGAGCCGGACCTTCGGCCTGGACCTCGACGTGAGCGTCAACGCCGGCCGGTACGCCGCCGTCGCCCGCCACTGACCCCGGAGCCTGCGGCGTGGACCTCCTCAGCAGCATCTTTGTGTCCATCGCCGGGCTCTGGGCCGGCACCATCAACGCGGTGGTGGGCTCCGGCACGCTGGTGACGTTCCCGGTGCTCATTGCACTGGGCGTGACCCCGGTGGTGGCGTCGATGTCCAATGCCATGGGCCTGGTGTTCGGCACTGCGGCCGGTGCGTTCGGCTACCGCCGCGAACTCAGGGGCCGCGGCCGGCAGCTGCTTAAGCTCCTGCCGGCGTCCCTGCTGGGCGGCATCTCCGGCGCGTGGCTGCTGCTGCACCTCCCCGAACAGGTGTTCCACTACGTCGCGCCGGTGCTGCTGGTCCTCGCGCTCCTGATGGTGGTGTTCCAGCCCCGGCTGCAGGCATGGGTCCGCAACCGCGAGTCCGATCCGGAACAGGCGGTCCGGGACAAACGGCACGGCCTGCTCCTGGTGGTGCTGGTGTTCCTGGCCGGGGTGTACGGCGGCTACTTTGTGGCCGCCCAGGGCATCCTCCTGGTGGGCATCCTGGGGGTCTTCCTCAAGGGCACCATCCAGAACGCCAACGCCATGAAAAATGTCCTGGTGCTCGGCGTGAACCTGGTGGCTGCCCTGTCCTACCTGCTCTTCGCCTTTGACCGGATCCACTGGCTGGTGGTCCTTCTGATCGCCGTCACCTCCACGGTGGGTGGACTGGTGGGCGCGAAAGTGGGCCGGAAACTGAAGCCCGCAGTGCTCCGCGGTGTGATCTTCGTCCTGGGCCTGGTGGCCATGGGCTTTATGGTCGCCAACCTGCTGAAATAATCACCCCGTGACCCTCCACTACCTCGAGACCGCCGAAGACCCGCGCGTCTCCGACTACACCCAGCTCACCGACGTGCACCTGCGCAAGCTCCGGGAGCCCGCAGAAGGCATGTACATCGCCGAGTCCTCCCGGGTGCTGCGCCGCGCGTTGGCAGCAGGCCACCGGCCGAGGTCCTTTTTCCTGGCCGAAAAGTGGCTGGCGGATCTCCAGGACGTCCTGGCCGCCCACCCGGAAGTGCCGGCCTTCATCGGCACTGCCGCTGTGCTGGAGGAGATCACCGGATTCCACCTGCACCGGGGGGCCATGGCCGCCATGCAGCGGCCCGCGCCGGTGCCGTTGGCCACCATCCTCGCCGGCGCCCGCCGGGTGGCGGTCCTGGAAGACATCGTGGACCACACCAACGTCGGCGCCATCTTCCGTTCAGCGGCGGCCCTGGACCTGGACGCCGTCCTCGTTTCGCCACGGTGCGGGGACCCCCTGTACCGCCGCAGCGTCCGAGTCAGCATGGGTACCGTCTTCCAGGTGCCCTGGGCGCGGCTGACGGACTGGCCCGGCGACCTGGCAGTGCTCAAGGAGCACGGTTTCACCGTGGCGGCCCTGGAACTGACGGCGGACGCCGAGGACGTGGACGCGGTGGCGGCCCGGAACCCGGACAAGCTGGCGCTGGTCCTGGGAACGGAGGGTGCCGGCATGAGCCCGGAAACCCTGGCAGCCGTGGATCTTGCCGTGAAGATCCCGATGCGGCGGGGCGTTGATTCGTTGAACGTGGCGGCGGCGTCCGCGGTGGCTTTCTGGGAGCTCCGGGCGCGGCCCTGACCGCCGCGGCGCGTTCGTCAGTACGCGGCGCCTTCCGCTATGATGGGTAGCTGGTTGTCCTGCCAAGCCAGCTTTCTGCTGCAGCAACGGCCAGCCATCCCATTCATACCTGGCATCTGGCAAAATCCAGTTGCGTTGAACAAAGGCCCCATTATGAAGTCGAACACCCACCCGAAGTACGAAGCAGTTGTTTTCAACGACCTGGCTTCCGGCGTTAAGTTCCTGACCAAGTCCACCGTTGGCTCCAAGAAGACCATCGAGTGGGAAGACGGCAACACCTACCCGGTCATCGACGTCGAAATCTCCTCCGAGTCCCACCCGTTCTACACGGGCAAGCAGCGCATCATGGACTCGGCCGGCCGCGTCGAGCGCTTCAACGCACGCTTCAAGGGCTTCGGCGGCAAGAAGTAACCCTTCGCCCCAGCAGTTCCCAGAACGCCCGCACCGGAAACGGTGCGGGCGTTCTGCGTTGGCGGGCCACCTCTTCCCTGGGGCAGGATGGAACCATGACCTCCGAACAGCTTTCAGCCAACGACCCTGCCGACGCCCGGAGCAGGCACGGCGAGTACAAAGTGCCGGGCGGCAAACTCGTGGTGGTTGACCTGGCCGTGGTTGACGGTGCGCTGGCCGACGTCTCCGTCAGCGGCGACTTTTTCCTGGAGCCGGATGAGGCCCTCCTGGACATCAACAGGGCACTCACCGGATTGCCGGAGACGACGCCGGCCGCTGACCTCGCCGCGGCCGTGACGGCCGCGCTGCCCGCCGCCGCAGTCCTGTTCGGCTTCTCCGCGGACGCCGTGGCCATCACCGTCCGCCGGGCCCTCGCGAAAGCCACGTCCTGGCAGGACCACCACTGGGACGTTATTGCCCCCACCGTGCTGCCCACCGAGATCAACGTTGCCCTGGACGATGTCCTCACCGAGGAAGTAGGCGCCGGCCGCCGCAACCCCACCCTGCGTTTCTGGGATTGGGAGGAACCCTCTGTGGTGATCGGCAGCTTCCAGTCGGTCCGGAATGAAGTGGACCCGGACGGCGTGGCGCGGCACGGCATCAAGGTGGTCCGGCGGATCAGCGGCGGGGGAGCGATGTTTATGGAGGCCGGCAACTGCATCACCTACTCGCTGTACGTCCCGCAGACCCTGGTGGACGGCCTGAGCTTCGCCGACTCCTACCCCTTCCTGGATGCCTGGGTCATGGCGGCCCTGGAGAAGATCGGCATCAGCGCCTACTACGTGCCGCTGAATGACATCACCACCGACCAGGGCAAGATCGGCGGCGCGGCCCAGAAGCGGCTGGCCAACGGCGGCATGCTCCACCACGTGACCATGAGCTATGACATCGACGCGGACAAAATGGTGGAGGTCCTGCGGATCGGCAAGGAAAAGCTGTCCGACAAGGGAACCCGGAGCGCCAAGAAGCGCGTGGACCCGCTCCGCCGCCAGACGGGCCTGTCCCGTACCGCCATCATCGCGGCCATGACGGAGGTGTTCGCCGAAAGGTACGGCGCTACCCCGGCGGAGCTCACCCCAGCGGAGCTCACCACGGCCCGCGAGCGGGTGGAGCAGCGCTTTGGCACCGACGAATGGCTCCACCGGGTCCCCTGAGCGCCCCCAGGCCCGGGTTCGCTGCGCAGGTTGGTTCAGGCCGCCTGCGCCGTGAGGGCCCGCAGCAGGTGGCTGCGCTGTTCGATGATGATCCGGCGCAGGGCGCGGGGCGCATCGGCGTTGGCTTCGAGCCAGCTGTCGGTGCGGCGCAGGACCGGGTGCTCCGCCGGCTCCGTACCAGGCGCCAGGTCCTGCGCGGACGGATACAGGCCCCTTACAATCCGGCTGGCAATCTCGATGCTGCGACCGGCCCACACGCCCCGCAGGCAGTCGAAGTACCGCTCCACATAAGGAGCCAGCAGGTGGGCCGGCGCCGTGGTGAAGCCGCTGATGGTGGCGCTGAGGAGTTGGTTGGACAGCTCCTCGCCTTCCACTGCCGCGGCCCAGGCTGCGGCCTTGACTGCGGCATCCGGGCGGGCCGCCATGGCCGCGGCGTGGCCCGCGCGCCCGGACGCGGTGGTGTCCCGGGCCAGTTCGGCGGCCAGCTCCGCCTCCGTGGCGTGGCCCTGCGCGGCCAGGGCCAGCCACAGATGCCAGCGCAGTTCGGGGTCCACAGCCAGGCCGGGCACCGGTGAGGTGCCGGCCAGGAGTCCGGCGAGCCGGCCCCGCAGGGCGTCGTCGGTCCGGCTGAGGGTCCCCACCGTGCGTGCCCAGGCCAGCTGCTGGTCCGAGCCGGGAGCAGCCCGGTCCAGTTCCGCAGCGGCGGTGGCCAGGAACGAGGACCGGGCAGCGTCCCTTTCAGCGGCGGGTGTGTAGCGTTCGACGGCGGCACTGGCGTTGTCGAGGATGTTCAGCAGGACGCCGATCCCCGTCTCCGCGGGGCCGAACGACGCCACAGCGTCGATGTAGCGGAGCGCCGGGCTTTCGCCGTCCCGGGCCGAGTTCCATAACGCCGTCCAGCACAGCGCCCGGGCCATGGGATCAGCGATCCGGTCCAGGGACGCCAGGACCGTGGCGAGCGACTGCGGGTCCAGGCGGACCTTGGCGTAGGTCAGGTCGTCGTCATTGGGCAGCAGCAGGGCGGGCCGTGCCTGGCCGCTGAGTTCGGGAACGGCCGTCAGGTCACCGGCGATGTCGGTTTCCACACTTCCGGTACGCACCAGGGCGTCACCGTTGAAGTTGTAGAGCCCCAGCCGGAGCCGGTGCGGACGGGGGACGGACACGCCCGTGACGGGATCCGTGGCGTCCTGGCGCACGCTGACGGCCCCGAGCACCTGATCCGTTGTCGCAGCGGACATCTCCAGCTCCAGGGTGGAGATCCCGGAGGTCTGCAACCACTGCTGTGCCCAGCCGGCCAGGTCACGGCCGGAGGCTGCGCTGAGCGCCGCCAGGAGGTCAGCCAACGTGGTGTTGCCGTAGGCGTGCTCGCGGAAGTAGGCACGGGAACCCGCAATAAAGGCGTCAAAGCCCACGTACGCCACCAGTTGCTTCAGGACCGAAGCGCCTTTGGCGTAAGTGATGCCGTCGAAGTTCTGCTTGGCGGCTTCGAGGTCCGGGATGTCCGCCACGATCGGGTGCGTAGTGGGCAGCTGGTCCTGCACATAAGCCCACGCCTTGCGCTTGTTGGCGAAGTTGACCCAGGCGGAGTCCCAGTCGGTGGCCCGGTCAACACCGAGGGTGCCCATGTAGTCGGCAAAGGACTCCTTGAGCCACAGGTCGTTCCACCACAGCATGGTCACCAGGTCCCCGAACCACATGTGCGCCATCTCATGCATCAGCGTGTTGGCCCGGGCCTGGTACTGCGAGTCCGTGGCCCGCGACGTGAAGACATAGGTTTCCGTGAACGTCACCAGGCCCGGGTTTTCCATGGCGCCGAGGTTGTATTCGGGCACAAAGGCCTGGTCGTACTTACCCCACGGGTAAGGGAAGTCGAAGAGCCGGTTGAAGAAGTCCAGGCCGTTTTTGGTCAGCGTAAAGAGCGCATCAGCATCGAACGACGCCGCCATCGAGGCCCGGCAGTACAGGGCCAGCGGGACGTCCATGGCCGTGCCGTCCGCCAGCGTGGCCTGCCAGCGGTCCTCAGCCTTGAAATAGGGTCCGGCCAGCACGGTGGTGATGTAGGTGGACATCCGTTCGGTGGTGGCAAAGTCCCAGCGGGCAGCAGCCGGGTCATCGCCAAGTACGGTGCGGGCCGTTTCGACGCCGTTCGAGGCCACCTGCCAGCCCGCAGGCGCTGTGACGTGGAACGTAAACGCCGCTTTGAGGTCCGGCTGTTCGAAGTTGGCAAACACCCGGCGCGCGTCGGCCGGCTCGTACTGCGTGTAGAGGTAGCACTGGCCGTCTGCCGGGTCCACAAAGCGGTGCATTCCCTCGCCGGACCTGCTGTACAGCGCCGTGGCCGTGACCACCACCTGGTTTTCCGCCTGGAGGTTCTCCAGCCTGATGCGGACGCCGTCCGCCACCCCGGCGGGAAGTTCCACGCCGTTGAGCAGGACGCTGTGCACCTCGCCGATGAAGTCCAGGAACGTTGAACTGCCCGGCTCTGCGGCGGAGAAGGTAATGGTGCTTTGGGTGCGGTAGCCGGCAACATCCGGATCCGCCGCCTGCCTGACGTCCAGTGCGACGTCGTAGCTGGTGGTGCTGATCAGGGCTGAACGGTGGGCGGCTTCATCGCGCTGCAGATTCTCATGTGACACCCAGCTATCTAATCATGGGGCCGTCGGTCCGGATCAGCCGGCAATCAGGACGGCGGCGCCCAGGCCCAGCACGGCAATCAGCAGCCACGACGCGAGGGCGGCCAGGAGCGCCCGGCCGCCCGTCAGGAGCAGCGCCCGGATGCGGACAGCAGAGCCGAGTCCGAACAGTGCGGCCCCGAGCAGGATGTCCTGCAGCACCGCCCCTGCCTCCAGCCAGCCATCGGACAGCCAGCCGGTGGACCGCAGCCCCACCATGGCGATGAAACCGAGGACAAACAGCGGGATCACAGGAGGACGCACGTGCCCGCTTTCCAGGCTGTCGTCAGGCTGCCGCGCCAGCCGCTGGTGGGCCCCGGCGATGGCCACCACCGGGGCCAGCAGCAGCACGCGGGTGAGTTTTACGACGACGGCGATCCCGAGTGCCGCCGTGCCGGCCGTTTGCGCCGTGGCCACCACTTGTCCGACGTCGTGGACGGAGGCGCCGGTCCAGGCGCCGAAGACCGGGGCGGTGAGCTGGAGCGGATGGATCAGCAGGGGGAGGGCGCCGATGGCAAGGGTGCCGCAGAGGGTCACCAGGGCCACCGGCAGGACGGTGTCCACGTGCTTGATGCGGCGCACGGCGGCCATGGCACCAATTGCGGAGGCACCGCAGATCGAGAATCCGGTGGCCACCAGCAGGGCCGTGACCGGCGGCAGCCGGAACAGCCGCGAGATCAGGTATGTGCCGCCGAAGCTGGCAGCCACAACGCCGGTGATCAGGACCAGCGCCAGCCAGCCGAGTCCCAGCACGTCCATCACGCTGACCTTCAGGCCCAGGACCACAATCCCGCCACGCATCAGGTGCTTGCCGGCGAAGTCGAGTCCCGGCCTGCCGCGCCCGGCAGTAAAGGCGCCGGCCCACGGAAGGTTGGCGGTGAGGACTCCCAGCACCACGGCCAGGGTCATTGCCGGCAGGACCGGAACCAGCCCGTGGACCACGAAGGCCACCGCCAGGGCTACGACAGCGGCGGCGAGCCCGGGAAGCAGCCGGCGGGCACGACGGGGGCTCCCCGGTGGGGGTCGAAAACGGCTTCTGCTCGCTGGCACTCACCTACTGTGCCGGAAAACCTCCGGAATCCACGAACCCACACAGCCCCGCCAACACGCCAGAATGGGCCACAGTAATGAATTCGAAACAAAAAGGTGGTTGGCTATTGGACATGTCAGACCTATTCCAGGATTACTCCCAGGCCGCAGGCCGGTCCGGAGCCTACGACGAGATGTTCGCCCCCGGGCAGCAGGCACGGGACTCCTACGGGCAGGTGGCGGACGCCCTGCGGAAACTTTCCCTGGCTGATGTCAGCGCCCGCGCGGACTCGATGGCGCGCACCTTCCTGGACCGCGGAGTCACGTTCGATTTCGCGGGGGAGGAGCGGCCCTTCCCGCTCGACATCGTTCCCCGCGTCATTCCCGCCGCCGAGTGGGACGTCCTGGAGCGGGGCGTCGCGCAGCGTGTGCGCGCCCTGGAGGCTTTCCTCAACGACGTCTACGACAAGATGACTGTTGTGGCGGACGGTGTCATTCCCCGCCAGCTGGTCACCACCAGCGCCCACTTCCACCGCCAGGTCCAGGGCTTCGAACCCGCCGGCGGCGTCCGGGTGCACATTTCCGGCATTGACGTGGTCCGCGACGCCGCCGGTACGTTCCGGGTGCTGGAGGACAACGTCCGCGTCCCGTCCGGCGTCAGCTACGTCCTCGAAAACCGCCGCGCCATGGCCAAGGGCCTGCCCGAGGCTTTCGGCCAGCAGCTGATCCGGCCCGTCGAGGAATACCCACGCCGGCTGCTCTCCGCGCTGCGCAAAACGGCGCCGTCCGGTGTGGACGATCCCACCGTTGTTGTCCTGACGCCCGGCGTCTTCAACAGTGCCTACTTCGAGCACACCCTGCTGGCCGGGTTGATGGGTGTGGAACTGGTGGAAGGCCGCGACCTGATCTGCCGCGGCAACCGCGTGTACATGCGCACCACTGCGGGTGAGCAGCGCGTAGACGTCATCTACAAACGCATCGACGACGACTTCCTGGACCCGCTGCAGTTCCGGGCCGATTCCATGCTTGGCTGCCCCGGACTGGTCAACGCCGCACGCGCCGGCGGGGTGACCATCGCCAACGCCGTGGGCAACGGCGTCGCGGACGACAAACTGGTCTACAGTTACGTTCCTGACCTGATCCGCTACTACCTCAGCGAGGAGCCCATCATCGCGAACGTGGACACGTTCCGCCTCGAGGAGAAGGAAGCCCGGGAGTACACCCTGGACAACCTCGCAGAACTTGTGGTGAAGCCGGTGGACGGCTCGGGCGGCAAGGGCCTGGTGATCGGCCCCGATGCCTCCAAGGATGAACTGGATGCCCTGCGGCAGAGGATCATCGGCGACCCGCGCGGCTGGATCGCCCAGCCGGTCCTGCAGCTTTCGACAGTCCCTACCCTGAGCGGGGACAAGTTCGGTCCCCGGCACGTGGACCTCAGGCCTTTCGCAGTGAACGACGGCGACAACGTCTGGGTTTTGCCGGGCGGCCTGACCCGGGTGGCTCTCAAGGAGGGCTCCCTGATCGTCAACTCCAGCCAGGGCGGCGGCTCCAAGGACACCTGGGTCCTTGCCGATTCGCCGCAGGTCCCGGTGGAAACCCTGCCGCGGCAGGCCATCACCGTCCGCGAACGCGTGTCCGTGTGGCCCGTGGAGAGCAACTGGCGCGACCGCCAGTCGGAGCAGCAGCAGTGAACCGGCTCTTCGGAAGTTTCCCGTCTTTTTCCATGCAGGGCCTGCAGGAGGTTGCAACGAATGCTTAGCCGTATTGCCGAGTCACTTTTCTGGATCGGCCGTTATGTTGAGCGGGCCGACGGTACCGCCCGCATCCTCGACGTGCACCTGGAGCGGTTGAACCACCTGCCCATGGAGGAGCGCCGCAGCGTGGCCCAGGAGCTTCTGGCCGTGATGGGCGCCCGGCCACAGAGTGAGGACTTCGGCCTGCCTGAACTCCTGCACGCGCTGGCGTACGACAAAACCAGCGCCACCTCCATCGCAGGGTCCCTCGGGGCCGCCCGTGAGAACGCCCGGCGTGCCCGGGAAACAGTGTCTTCCGGGCTGTGGGAAAGCCTGAACACCACCTATTACGGGCTGAGCCAGCACCGCAAGGACGTGGTGGGCACCTACAGGTTCTGCAACTGGACCCTGGAGCGCACGGCAATGGTCAGCGGGCTCGCTGACACCACTGTCAGCCACGACGAGAGCTGGCTGTTCCTGGTCCTGGGCCGCTCCCTGGAACGCGCCGACATGACCGCCCGCATGCTGTCCACCCGCGATGTCCTGTCCGCGGGCATGTCCTGGGTGAACATGCTCCGGTGTGCAGGAGCGTACGAGTCCTTCCTGCGGACCCGGCGGGCTGCGTTCGGGGACCAGCACGCCGCCGAGTTCCTGCTGCTGGACCGGCTGTTCCCACGGTCCATCGTGTACGCCCTGCGGGACGCCGACGAATGCCTGGCGAAGCTGGACCCGTCAGCGCAGCGGGTGGGCTTCATCAACGACGCCCGCCGCATTGTGGGCCAGGCGCGCACGTTCCTCGAGTTCCACCGCACCGATGACCTGATGTCCGAACTGCCAGAACACATGGAGCGCGTGCAGAAGGCCGTTTCGCAGGCGTCCGACGCCATTTCCCGTAAGTACTTCAATCAGGCGGACGAACTGGCCTGGGTGGGAGAAGTTTCATGACCCGGCTCAGCATCGTCCACAGGACGGCCTACAAATACAACAAACGCGTCACCCTGTCCTACAACGAGGCCCGGATGACGCCGCTCACCGACGCCCAGCAGGTGGTCCTGGAATCCACCGTCAAGGTTTCGCCCACCCAGGCCGCGGTCAGCACGTACCGCGACTACTGGGGCACCCGGGTCACCGCGTTCGACATGCAGATGCCGCACGAGCACCTTGAGGTGGTCTCCAACATCACAGTGGAGGTCCACCGCGCCGAGAAGATCCCGTCCGAGTCGGACATTGTGGGTTGGGATGTCCTGTCCGCTCCGGAAACCCTTGACGTCCACAGCGACTGGCTCCCGCAGTCCAGGCTCAGTGGGCCCGGTTCCGAGGTGCTGGGCATTGTGCCGGCAGTGGTGGCGGGGAAGAACCCGCACGAGGCGGCGCTGGCCATTTTTGCGTGGATGCGCGGCGAGATGACGTACATGTCAGGCTCGACGGCGGTGACCACCAACGCGGAGGAAGCCTGGGGTCAGCGCCAGGGGGTCTGCCAGGACCTGGCGCACCTGGCCATCGGTGCCCTGCGCAGCTGCGGGATCCCGGCCCGGTACGTCTCCGGATACCTGCACCCGCGCTCCAGCGCCGGAATCGGCGAGACAGTGGCCGGGCAGTCGCACGCCTGGCTGGAATGGTGGGACGGGGCCTGGCGGAGCTGGGACCCCACCAACCATAAGCCCGCCGGGGACTTCCACGTCACCGTGGCCAGGGGCCGGGACTACCGCGACGTCCCGCCACTGAAGGGCATCCTGTCCGGTGGCGGCGGCTCGGCGCTGAGCGTCACGGTCGAGATCACGCAGGTAGCTTAGGGATACCGGTCCGGCGCCCCCCGTGTGGGGCGCCGGACCGTTCGCTTACCAGGGGCTGGGCTTGTAGTCCTTCAGGAAAACACCGTACTGGTCTTCGCCGTCCTCGCCCATCACGATGGGGTCGTAGACCCGCGCTGCGCCGTCCACCAGGTCCAGGGGAGCGTGGAAGCCTTCCTCCATCAGCCGGACCTTGGTGTAGTGCGGCCGCTCGTCCGTGATCCAGCCGGTGTCCACGGCGGTCATCAGGATGCCGTCCGAGTCCAGCAGCTCCTGGGCGCTGGTGCGGGTCATCATGTTCAGGGCCGCCTTGGCCATGTTGGTGTGCGGGTGCCCCGGACCCTTGTAGGCGCGGGAGAACTGGCCTTCCATGGCGGAGACGTTCACGATGTATTTGCGGTGTGCAGTGGACCGGCGCATGGCGTCCCGCAACCTGCTGACCAGCAGGAACGGTGCTGTGACGTTGCAGAGTTGGACTTCGAGCATTTCCAGCGGATCCACCTCGTCCACCACCTGGGTCCAGCTGTTGATCCCGGCCAGGTCCGGGACCAGGCCGCCGGCGTCGATGGCTGTTCCTGCCGCGATGCGTTCCAGCGACGCGGACCCCGTGGACAGCGCCAGCGACGTGATGGCGTCCCCTGCCAGGACAGGGTGCTCCATCACGCTGCCGGCAAGGGCCAGCGGGTGCTTGTCGTGGGCGTGCCCGAAGGTCAGCAGTTCCGGGCCACCGTTGGCGGGCTCCAGGGCAGCAGGCAACGGCTCGTCCTCGGCGTCCACCAGGGGCTTGTAGGCATTGCCTGAACGGCGGACGGTCTGGGCCGCGTTGTTGATGATGATGTCCAGCGGACCGGCCTCGTTGAGGGAATCGGTCAGGGCCATCACCTGTGACGGGTCGCGGAGGTCGATGCCCACGATCCGCAGCCGGTGCAGCCATTCGCCGCTGTCCTCCATGGCAGCGAACCGGCGGGCGGCGTCCTTGGGGAACCGGGTGGTGATGGTGGTGTGGGCGCCGTCGCGGAGCAGCCGCAGGGCGATGTACATGCCGATCTTGGCGCGGCCGCCAGTGAGGAGGGCGCGCCTGCCGGTGAGGTCGGTCCGCGCGTCCCGCTTGCCGTGACTGAACGCCGCGCACTCGGGGCACAGCTGGTGGTAGAAGGCGTCCACCTGGGTGTAGTGGTTTTTGCAGATGTAGCAGGGCCTGGACCTGATGAGGTGGCCGGCCACGTCTCCGGTGGCCGAGGGCGCCAGCTTGTTGCCCCGGGTTTCGTCGTCGATGCGGTCCGGCGCGGCAGTGGCGGTCAATGCGATGACGGCCCGGTCGGCCTCGGCGATCAGGTCCCGCTTGGAAACACGGCGGTGCCGCTTCACGGCCTTGAACATTTTCCCCGTGGCCCGGCGCACCGAGATGTAGTCCGGGTGCTCCTCGTCGTAGGCGTGGATGGTGTTCAGGACCTTCAGGCAGGCCTGGATTTCCTCGGGCGACAGATCGGGGGAGCTCATTCGATCAATTTTACAGCCTGGCCCCCGGGCCGGCCGCACGGCTGGTGCCGCGCTGCCGGACCCGGTGCAAGGCAGGGAAAAACGCTACCGCTGGGCGGCGTTTGCCGCCGCGGCAGCATGGTTTTCGCCCACCCGGCCCACGGCGCCGCGGACATCCGGGTACTTGTCAGCGGCGGCCATCACGGACTTCGGGATCCTGTCCAGGTGCTCGGCGGCAAGCCGGCGCTCGTCGTCGCCGGGCTCCGGGACCAACTGGCCTTTGGCCAGGACGGTGATCCCGGAATCGGTGACCTTGTAGCCGCGGGCACGGTCCAGGTCGGCGTCCAGGCCGATGGCTGCCCCCGCGGGTACCTTCACGTTTTTGTCGAGGATGGCACGGTTGATCACGGCGCCTTCGCCGATCGTGACCTTGTCCATCAGGACGGAATCGATGACCCGGGCACTGGTTCCCACCTTGACGTCGTTGGAGAGGACGGAGCCTTCCACCACGCCGCCGGAGATGACCGCGCCGCTGGAGACGATGGAGTCCAGCGCGGTGCCCACGGTGTCGTCCCGGCCGCGGACAAACTTGGCCGGCGGGGAGATGCTCTGCCTGGTGTAAATGGGCCATTCGGAGTTGTACAGGTTAAACACCGGCAGCGGGGAGATGAGGTCCATGTGGGCGTCGTAGAACGAGTCAATGGTGCCGACGTCGCGCCAGTAGGTGCGGTCCCGTTCCGTGGAACCCGGGATGTCGTTGAGGGTGAAGTCGTACACGCCGGCCTCGCCCTGGTTCACGAAGTAGGGAATGATGTCCCCGCCCATGTCGTGCTTGGTGTCCAGCCGTTCGGCGTCCACGTGGAGGGCCGCGACAAGCGCGTCGGCGTCGAAAACGTAGTTGCCCATGGAGGCCAGGAACTGGGACGGATCAGCGGCGAGGCCGGGGGTGCTGGCCGGCTTCTCCACAAAGGCGGAGATCTTCTGCGGGTCGTTGGGGTCCACTTCGATGACCCCGAACTGGTCCGCCATGTGCAGGGGCTGGCGGACGGCCGCGACCGTGGCCTTGGCCCCGCTGTTGACGTGCTGGGCCACCATCTGGGAGAAGTCCATCCGGTACACGTGGTCCGCGCCCACCACAACAACGATGTCGGGGTTGGAGTCGTGGATCAGGTTCAGGGACTGGTAAATGGCGTTGGCGCTGCCCAGGAACCAGCTCTTGCCCACGCGCTGCTGCGCGGGGACGGAGGCAACATAGTTGCCCAGCTGCGTGGACATCCGCCAGGTCTCCGAGATATGTCGGTCAAGGCTGTGCGATTTGTACTGCGTGAGGACCACAATCTGCAGGTAGCGCGAATTCACCAGGTTGGAAAGGGCGAAGTCGATCAGGCGGTAGCTTCCCGCGAAGGGGACGGCCGGTTTGGCGCGGTCCGCCGTCAGCGGCATCAGCCTGTTGCCCTCGCCGCCTGCGAGGACAATGGCCAGGACTTTTTTGTTCAACGGCATGGTGGTCGCTCCTGTACGCCTTCGTAACTCCCAAGACAGTCCGGTTGGCCCGGACTCCTTCACACTAGAACAGTTAAGCGTGAACGACTACCTTGGGTGTTGTGCGAATAGACATTGTGACTAAAGAGTTTCCGCCGGAGATCTACGGAGGCGCCGGAGTCCACGTGGCAGAACTGAGCAGGGTGCTTAGTAAGCACGTTGACCTGCAGGTTCGTGCCTTCGGGGCACCGCGCGACGCCGACTACCATGGGGCGGCGGTGACGTCCTATGCGGTCCCTGACGACCTGGGCAGTGCCAACGCCGCTGTGCAGACGCTCGGGGTGGACCTGCGGATAGTACCCGATATCGCCGGGGCGGACCTGGTGCACTCGCACACCTGGTACGCCAACATGGCAGGGCACCTGGCGGGTCTGCTGCACGGCATCCCGCACGTCCTCAGCGCGCACAGCCTCGAGCCCCTGCGGCCGTGGAAGGCCGAGCAGCTCGGCGGCGGCTACGCCCTGTCTTCCTGGGTGGAGAAAACCGCCTACGAAGCCGCGGCCGCCATCATCGCCGTCTCGGAGGGCATGCGGCAGGACATCCTGCGCAGCTACCCGGAGGTGGACCCCGCCAAGGTGCGGGTGGTACACAACGGCATCGACGTTGAACTGTGGACCCGGGACGAAAACGACGACGCCGTCCGCGCCCTGGGCATCGACCCCGCCAGGCCCAGCGTGGTCTTCGTGGGCCGCAACACCCGCCAGAAGGGGGTTCCGTACCTCCTGCGGGCAGCGGCGAAGCTGCCGGCGGAAGTCCAGCTGGTTCTTTGCCTTGGCGCCGCGGACACTCCAGAGCTGGCCGCTGAAACCGCCCGCCTGATCGAAGAGCTGCAGGAGCAGCGCACCGGCGTGGTACTGATCGAGCGGATGCTTCCCCGGCATGAGCTGATCCAGGTCCTCAGCCATGCCACCGCCTTCGCCTGCCCCTCCATCTACGAGCCGTTGGGCATCGTCAACCTTGAGGCCATGGCCTGCGGAGCTGCCGTGGTGGCCAGCGCTACCGGCGGCATTCCCGAGGTGGTCCAGCATGGTGAGACGGGCCTGCTGGTTGACCTTGAGCAGGTCACGGACGGAACCGGCACCCCGCTGGACCCGGAGAAGTTCGTCACCGAGTTCGCTGCAGCGCTCACCGAGGTGGTGTCCGATCCGGAGCGTGCCCGGGCCATGGGCAAAGCCGGCCGGTTGCGTGCGGAACAGCACTTCTCGTGGGAATCCATCACGGAAACCACCCTGGAGGTCTACCGCTCAGTCCTCCCGGCCCAAGGCCAGTAACGTCCTGACGACGACGGCGCCGTTCCCCTTGGGTGGGAGCGGCGCCGTCGTTGTTTGCGGCCGTTGCTGTTGCGGGCGTCCGGTCAGGCCGGGTGCCGGGCGTCTGCCCTGCGCTGCCCGGCGGCGCGGGCGATCAGGACCTTTTCGTCCATCGGGGACCGGCCGCTGGCGCGGCTGGCCCGGAAGTAGGCCCGGGCTTCGTCCTGGCGTTCCTTCTCTGCGCCCGTGGCGATGGCAGCCCTGATGTGCTCGTCGCCGTATCCGAAGGCAGCCACGAGGTCCAGGGCGTGCGGCCGGATTTTCACCAGCAGCCTGTTGATGTAGTCACCCACGGTGCGGCCGCGCTGCATGGAGAGCCTGCCGTTCATGAGGTACCAGGACAGGTTCTTCTCGATCAGGGACAGCCCGAACAGGTCACGCAGCCAGGTCAGCACCTTTTTGGTGCCCGGGTCCTCGACATCCGCCAGTGCGTCGGTGAAGGCTTCCCACTGCAGGAGTTCGGCGTGCGCCTGGGCGGCGTCGATGAGTTCATTCTGGTGCTGGTTGAACAAAGCCGCGCCCTGCTCCTGCGGAAGTTTGTTGCTTCCCTTCAGGGCTGCGCCCATCCCTGCCACCATTGTCTGCACCCGGTCTGTAAGCAGGGCGCGTTGGCCTTCCTCGTCCCGGAGGGCGATGGCGGCCCGCTGCACGGAGCCGGTGTCGGCCATGAACTGGGCCACCTGCCGCAGTCCGGTGCGGTGGATCGCGGCGCCGGTGGCCTGTCCCACCACGTACCGCGCCAGGACGCCGAAGTCGACGTTCCGGAATTCCTTGGCGTAGTCGGCCAGGAGGCGCTTGGCCACCAGCTGCAGCAGCACGGTGTTGTCGCCTTCAAAGGTGGCGTAGACATCCAGGTCCGCCCGGAGCGAGGCGAACCGGTTTTCGGCGAGGAACCCGGCGCCGCCGCAGGCCTCGCGGCATTCCTGCAGGGTGTCGAGGGCGTGCCAGGTGCTGAGGGGCTTCAAGGCGGCGGCGAGGGTTTCCAGGTCCTGCCGGTCCTCATCGGTGTCGTGGGCGCCGGAGAAGACGTCGTCGAACTTCTGCAGCAGCTGTTCGTGCGCGAAGCTGGCGGCATAGGTTCCGGCGAGCCGGGTAAAGAGCCGCTTCTGGTGGCGCTGGTAGTCCAGCAGCACTTCCTCGTCCGTGTGCGACGAGGCGTTGAACTGGCGGCGTTCGGTGGCGTAGCGGATGGCGGCCGTCAGGGCCACCTTGGAGGCTGCGACTGCTGCCCCGTCCAGGGACACCCGGCCCTGGACCAGGGTTCCGAGCATGGTGAAGAAGCGGCGGCCTGGGCTGGCGATGGGGGACGTGTAGGTTCCATCCGCTGCGACGTCGCCGTAACGGTTGAGGAGGTTGGTGCGGGGGACCCTGACGTTGGTGAAGTGCAGCCGGCCGTTATCGATCCCGTTGAGGCCGCCCTTGATGCCGTCGTCCTCGCCGCCGACGCCTGGCCGGAACGCACCTGTCTTCGGGTCCCGGAGCTCCACGTAAAAGGCGTGGACGCCGTGGTTCACGCCGTTAGTGATGAGCTGTGCAAACACCACCGCTGCCAGGCCGTCGATGGCGGCGTTGCCGATGTAGTCCTTCCACGCGGCACGGAACGGGGTGTTGAGCACAAATTCCCCGGCGGCGTTGTTATACGTTGCGGTGGTGGCGATGCTGGCCACGTCCGAGCCGTGACCCGTTTCGGTCATGGCGAAGCATCCGGGGATGTCCAGGTTCATGATGCCGGGCAGCCAGTTTGTGTGGTGGGTTTCGGTGCCCAGGTGCATCACGGCGGAACCGAACAGACCCCATTGGACGCCTGCCTTGATCTGCAGCGACGGGTCGGCCACCACAAGTTCCTCGAACCCGGCAATGTTCCCCCCGTGGTTGTCCGCCCCGCCCAGGTGGGCCGGGAAGGCCCGGTGCACGGCGCCGTTGTCCACCAGGAACTGCAGTTGGCCCGTCACGCGGGTCCGGTGTTCGGTGTGCGTCAGGCCTTCGGTCTTGTGCAGTTCCGGCCGGCCGGCCAGGTCGCGGGCCTGGTGCCGGATCGCGGCCCATTTGCCCAGCAGCTGTTCCCCGAGCGCTGCGGTGTCCACGGCCGGCTGCGCCGTGGGGGTGCCGGCGCCTAAGGTGGCGGAACGGTCAACTACGTCAGTCATGTCAGTCCTTCGTTGGTAGTGACAGGGAGTTGTGGATGGCTGGCGGGGCGGGCAGGTCCGAGGCGACGCCCACGCAGAGCCAGGTGGTGATTTGGCGGGCCATGGCTTCCTGGCCCGGTTTGGCGGGAGAGTCAGGAGTGCCAAGCCACTGTTCGCCGGCATTGCGGACCAGCCCGATCGCAGCCTTCGGCCAGTAGCCGATGACCGCTTCCTTGCCTTCACCCAGGTGGGAACGCATGGGCACGGCGATCATGTCGGCGATCGCATCGAAGAAATGGCCCAGCGCGCCCGGGGCTGCCGCAGACCCGGGGGTGGCGTCCGGCTCGCCCACGCCGTAGCGGGTCACAAACGAGTACACGTTGGGGCTGGTCTCCGCCATTTGCAGGTAGGCGGACACCATGGCCAGCAGTCCCTCCCGCGGCACCTGGGCGCCTTGTGCTGCTTCCTGGATGCGGCGCTGCATCTGCCGGAGAACCACTTCGCCCACCGCCTGCTGGAGCCCGGCCTTGTCCCCGAAGTAACGGTAGAACACGGACTTCGACGTTCCGGCCGCCGTCGCGATGTCCTCCATGGAGGCATCACTGCCCAGGGTGTGCACGGCGCGGCGTGCGGCCTTGATCAGTTCACGGCGCCGTTCGTCCCGGTGGTTCTGCCAGCGGGAGGAGCGTCCGTCGGGGCTGCCGGCCGCGGTATCGCCGGCGCCGGGTTCCTGGATGTTCACGATACCCAGCGTATCAGGTACGCTGGGTATCGGTAACCGCCCCGTGACCAAAGGAGACCCCATGTCCAGTGTTGGACAACCCACAGCAGGCCCCGCCAAAACCGGCTCCGCAGGTGCAGCAGCCGTCCGTCGCGCAGTGATCGTGGGCGGCAACAGGATCCCGTTCGCCAGGTCCGGGGGAGCGTACGCAAAGTCCTCCAACCAGGACATGCTCACGGCAGCGCTGGACGGACTGATCGCCAGGTTTGGCCTGCAGGACGAGCGGCTGGGCGAGGTGGCGGCAGGTGCCGTCCTCAAGCACTCCCGCGACTTCAACCTGACCCGCGAGGCTGTGCTGGGATCCGCGTTGTCCGCCGAAACCCCGGCCTACGATCTGCAGCAGGCCTGCGCCACAGGGCTTGAAACCGTGGTGGGACTGGCCAACAAGATCAAGCTGGGCCAGATCGAGTCTGCGATCGCCGCAGGAGTGGATTCCGCCTCGGACGCCCCTGTGGTGGTCAGCGAAGGCCTGCGCGCCGTCATCCTGGACCTGAACCGGGCCAGGACCATCCCGCAGCGCCTCCAGATCCTCAGCCGGCTCCGGCCCAAGGACCTGGCACCCTTGGCGCCCGGCACCGCCGAGCCACGGACCGGCCTGTCCATGGGCGAACACCAGGCCCTCACCACGGCGCAGTGGAAGATTTCCCGCGCGGCCCAGGACGAGCTTGCGTTCAACAGCCACCGCAACCTGGCGGCTGCCTACGACGCAGGCTTCTTCGACGACCTCGTCACCCCCTACCGCGGCCTGGCCCGCGACGGCAACCTGCGCGCAGATACATCGCTGGAAAAGCTGGGCACCCTGAAGCCCGTGTTCGGCAAGGGCCTTGGCGCGGACGCCACCATGACGGCGGGGAACTCGACACCCCTGACGGATGGTGCCGCCACCGTCCTGCTGGCCTCCGACGAATGGGCTGACGCCCACGACCTGCCCAAGCTCGCCGCAGTGGTGGACGCCGAGGCCGCAGCCGTTGACTTTGTGCATGGCAAGGACGGCCTCCTGATGGCACCTGTTTTTGCCGTTCCGCGCCTCTTGGCCCGGCAGGGGCTCACCCTCGACGACATCGACTTCTTCGAAATCCACGAAGCCTTTGCCGCCACCGTGCTCAGCACCCTGGCGGCCTGGGAGGACGAGGAGTTCTGCCGGACCCGGCTGGGCCTGCCCGGCGCGTTGGGCAGCATCGACAGGAGCCGGTTGAACGTCCACGGTTCCTCGCTGGCCGCAGGGCACCCGTTCGCGGCCACCGGTGGCCGCATTGTGGCCTCACTGGCCAAGATGCTGCACCAGAAGGGCAGCACCGAAGGCCGCCCCGCGCGGGGCCTGGTGTCCGTCTGCGCTGCCGGCGGCCAGGGCGTCGTCGCCATTCTCGAATCTCTGTAGGGGACACCATGACCGACAAGTACACCCAACTGGTCAATCAGGGCCTCGGCAGGAACCTGGCCAAAAAACTTGGCCTGCCGCAGCCTGCTTTCCTGCGCCGGTACCAGCCGGGGCAGCCGCTGATCACCGGGCCTGTCCTGGTGCAGGGCAGCACCCCGGGCGCCGACAGCCTCGCTTCCGAGCTCCTCACCTGGGACCTGGACGTCCGCCGGCACGCGGTGCCCCGCGAACGGCTCGGCGCCATCATCCTGGTCCTGGACGACGTGGTGACGCCGGAGGACCTTGCCGGCCCGGTCCTGGTGGTGGCCGCTTCCCTCCGTGACCTCGGACCCGGCGGGCGGGTCATCACCGTGTCACGGCCGGCGTCGGACACCGCCGATCCCGCCGCGGCTGCCGCCCGGCAGGGCGTGGACGGGTTCCTCCGCTCGCTGGCGAAGGAACTGCGCCGCGGGGCAACCGGAAACGGCGTGCTCCTGGCCCCGGACGTGGCACCCACCAGTCCCAGCGCGCTGGCTGCCGTGCGGTTTTTCCTGTCCGGCCGCTCTGCCTTCGTCGATGGCCAGTTCATCACCGTGACGGGCACGGGCGGCGATCCCCAGGACACCCCTGACCGGCCGCTGGCAGGCAGGACCGCCGTCGTGACCGGCGCCGCGCGCGGCATCGGCGCCGAGATCGCCAGGACCCTCCACCGTGACGGCGCCACCCTGGTCCTGGTGGACGTCCCGGCCGCCGGTGACCGGCTGGCCGCCGTCGCCAATGAGGTCCGCGGCACCGCCCTGCAGCTGGACATCACCACGCCCGGTGCCGGCCAGCTCATCATCGACCACGCCGTGCAACGCCATGGCAGCCTGGACGTCGTCATCCACAACGCTGGCATCACCAGGGACAAACTGCTCGCCAACATGGACGAGGCGAAGTGGAACTCCGTCATCAACATCAACATCGCGGCGCAATTGCGGATCAACGAGGCGCTGCTGGCATCGGAGCATTTCCGTACTGCACCGCGGATCGTCTCCCTGGCCTCGACCAGTGGCATCGCAGGCAACAGGGGCCAAACCAATTACGCGGCATCCAAAGGCGGCGTGATGGGCATGGTGCGTGCCACCGCGCCGCTCATCGCAGCTTACGGCGGCACCATCAACGCCGTGGCACCGGGCTTCATCGAAACGGACATGACGGCCCGGATTCCGGTGGCCCTGCGTGAACTGGGCCGCCGGGCCAACTCGCTCCAGCAGGGCGGCCAGCCCATCGATGTGGCCGAAGCGATCGCTTTCCTGGCCAGCGGTGCCGCCGGCGGCATCAATGGCCAGGTACTCCGGGTCTGCGGGCAGAACCTGGTGGGAGCATGAGCACCGGCCAGCCGGTGATCCTGGGCGAGATGCCGTCGTTGTCCAAGCTTTATGTCAACGCCGCAGCCCAGGCTGCGCGCCGAAGGATCCTGGGTGCGCACGACCTTCCCGCCCTTCCCGGGGACAGCCATGAAGTCCGCGGTGTGGCGGTGGATGTAGGCAACCTCACCGCCTACCAGCACCTGGTGGGGGAGACTGCCAGTGACGTGCTTCCCGCCGGGTTCATCCACGCACTCTCCTTTCCGCTGGCCATGAGTGTGCTGAACCGGGACGACTTCCCGCTCCCGTTGCTGGGGATGATCCACCTCAGCAACACCGTGGAGAACCTGCGGCCCCTGGTCTTCACCGACACCCTGGATATGACGTCCCGGGTGGAAAACCTGCGTGGACACCGGGCCGGAACCCAGGTGGACGTGGTGACTGAAGTGCGGCAGGCCGGACGTGCGCTTCCCTGCTGGCGGGGCGTCTCCACGTACCTCGCCAAGGGTGTGTTCCTGCCCGGCATCGACAAGCCATCCACTGCCCCGGCACGCCCGGACTTCACCGCCCCGGATCCCACGGCGTCCTGGCAGCTGGGAGTCGACACAGGCCGGGCCTACGCGGCCGTGTCCGGTGACTTCAACCCGATCCACCTGAGCGTGCTGTCCGCCAAGGCCCTGGGCATGCGGCGGTCCATCGCGCACGGCATGTACCTGGCCTCAAGGGCACTTGCGGATGTGGGCCCGGCCCGCGGGGATGCCTTCACCTGGGACGTCAGCTTCGACGCACCGGTATTCCTGCCCTGCCGGGTGGCGTTGGAAATCAGGTCCACCCACGGCGGGGGTGCCGAACCGGGCAGGTCCGACTTTGTGGCCTGGAGCCCGAGGTCCGGGCGCCGCCATTTCGCGGGGTCGGTGACTGCGCTTTAGTTGGGGGGCCGCAGGGCCCGGAGGATCCGGTGCAGGCTGAGGAGGATTGATTCCGAGGCCGGAACCATCTCCGGTTCCGCCTCACGGCCGGCGGTGGAGGCCATGCAGGCTTCCACCGCCGTCCGCGCTGCATCGAAGCCTTCCGAGTCGAAGCCCACAGCCTTGCCGTCGGCTTTTACGTCGGCTGAGGCGGTGAGATAGCTGCCCGTCGCGGTCATCGCGTCCGCCAAGGGACCGCTGTCCTGCACCGGAACGTCGTATGGCACGTCGCTGTCCCAGATCACGTCGGTGAGGACGTCCGTCATGTCCTGGATGTGGAAGGTGACCCGTTCCAGGTTCCGCAGGTCGCGGTAGTCGCCCTCCACGTCGCGGGGATGCAGCTTCCGCCGCGGATTGGCCCGGCGGCTGGCATCCGCTTCCTTGACCAGGTGCCGCACGGACCTCGCAGCCGCCGCAAGCTCCTCCGAACGGCTGGACCACTCCTCGTGTTCGGGCGGCCACTGCTCCTTCAGGGCCGAGCCCATGTCCGTGAGCTGCCGGCCCAGGGCGCGGCGCAGGTCGGCCAGGCTCGAGGCGGCGGCGTTCAGGTGCAGCGGTGGAAAGATCAGGAAATTGACGCCAATGCCCACCGCCACGCCGGCACCCATCTGCACCAGGTAGCCAAACGAGAAGTCGTCCGGATTGCTTCCGCCCACCAGCAACACCAGCAGGGCCGCCGTCGGAATCCAGTCGCTGCCTGAGCCGATCAGCGGCAGCCCGCCGAGCAGGACCCCGATGCCCATAAAAACGGCAACTGTCAGCGGGGAGGGGTCTGTGACGTTGACCAGGATGAATGCGAGGCCGATGCCAAGCGACAGGCCGATCAGTGCCTGCAGTCCCTGCCGCACCGAGCCGGCCACGTTGTGGTACATCGCCACGAGGGCGCCGAGGGGTGCGTAGTAGGGGTACTGCGCTGCGGCCCCAGGCATCAGGGGCGCTATCAGGAACGCCAGCCCCGCCGCGAGGGCGGCTTTGGCCGCCAGCTGGAGGCGCTGGGCCGCGAAGGCGGCCGACAAGCCGGTGACTGCCTGTTTCAGAAGCTGGGTTCCCCGTGCCCACCTGACGTTGTTACGTGCTGGAGCTTTATGCATCAGCCCCACAGTAGGGCCGGGGGCGGCCTACGACAAGGTGGCGGCAGCTGACCGGCGGACCTCCGCGGCCAGCCGGTGGGCTTTGCCCGGCGTGCGGCCTTCCTCCGCACGCCGCGGAATGTAGCCATAGGACAGGGCGTAGGCGGGGTCCGCGAAACCCAGGGCCGCGTTGGCGCCTTCGTGACCAAACGCACGGTGGCTGCCGAAATTCCGCGTGGGGTGCGGTTTCATAAAAACAACCGCGAAGGCGTTGTCCTGTCCGGAGGACCGGTCCAATCCCCAGACCTGCTCCTGGGCCATCGCCTCGATGGTCCCGGGCTGCAGGAAAGCAGCACCGCCGTCCACCCCCGTGGCGGCGGCCGCGTAGAGCCGCGCCAGCCCTTCGGCTGAGCCAACACCACCGGCGGCCGACATGCCTGCCGCACGGACAATCCGGAGGTTGGGCAACTCCATGATGGTGCTTACCGGAGCGTTGCCGTTCAGGCCTTCCAGGCTCAGGGGGTCCAGCCAGATCTGGTCCTCCGGGGCAGCTGCGTACAGCACGTCGCGGTACCGGTGTTCGTGGTCCCCGGGAAGGCCCAGGAAGAAGTCCACACCGTGCGGGGTACGGATCAGCTGGTTGTACAGCTCCTGCAGGGACCGGCCCGCGGTGCGCCGGCACAGTTCCTCCATGATGATTCCGATGGTAAGGGCGTGGTAGCCGAACTGGCTGCCGGGCCGCCAGGTGGGACGGGCGGCGGCCAGCCGTGCGGCTCCGGCGGCTGTGGTGAAATCCTCGAGGGCAATTCCGCCCGCCAAGCCCATCAGCCCGGCCTGGTGCGACAGCGCCTCGCGGACCAGCAGCCGGTCTTTGCCGTGCACTGCAAATTCCGGCCAGTAGTGCGCGACGGCGGCATCCAGGTTAAGCAGCCCGTCCTGCACCAGGAGGGCAATCACCATGGCGGCAACCCCCTTGGAGCAGGAATAGGCCCCGGTCACCGTGTCCGGGGCCATGTCCGGGCCGCCGGTGAGGCGGACCACAACTTTTCCGTGGTGGTAGGCCGCCACCTGGGCGCTGTAGCCCGGGTCCGCTGCCAGGAAGGAGTCAAAGAGGTCCCGGACGCTTTCATAACCGGGAGCGGCAAAGCCTGACGAAATCTGCATCCTGCCAGTCTAGTCAGAAAGCGCTTTCCACCCGAGGGGCCGCACCGTGCCCGGGCAGGACTTCCTCGCCGGCGCGGACAGGTCCCGGGGGATTCCCATCGCCAAACGGGCGCCCGCCCAGGGCCTCGCGGCCGTGGGCTTCCAACCACCCGGAAAGGTCAGGTCCGGCGGGGACGATTCCGGTGGGGTTGATGTCCTCGTGGACGATGTAATAGTGCTGCTTGATCTGCACAAAGTCGGTGGTGTCGCCGAAGCCGGGCGTCTGGAACAGGTCACGGGCGTAACCCCAGAGCGCGGGCATCTCTGTCAGTTTTTGCCGGTTGCATTTGAAATGGCCGTGGTAGACGGCGTCAAAGCGGGCCAGGGTGGTGAACAGCCGTACGTCCGTCTCCGTGATGGTCTCACCCACCAGGAACCGCTGGCCGGAAAGCCGCTCCTCCAGCCAGTCCAGGGCTGTCCACAGCCGGTCGTAAGCCGCGTTATAGGCGTCCTGGGAGCCGGCAAACCCGCAGCGGTACACACCGTTGTTGACTTCGGTGAACACCCGCTTGTTGACGTGGTCGATTTCGGCTCGCAGGTGTTCGGGGTAGAGATCCGGTGCCCCGGACCGGTGGAATGCCTTCCATTCGGTTGAGAAGTCCAGGGTGATCTGCGGGAAGTTATTGGTCACCACGGCCCCGGATGGCACGTCCACGAGTGCCGGGACAGTGATGCCCCGCGGATAGCCGGGGAAGCGGGTGAAGTAGGCGTCCTGGATCCGCTCAATCCCCAGCACCGGGTCCACACCGCCGGGATCCAGGTCGAAGGTCCAGGAGCGGGAGTCGTGGGTGGGGCCTGGTTGGCCCAGGGAGATTGCGTCCTCGAGGCCCAGCAGGCGGCGCACAATCACCGTGCGGTTGGCCCAGGGGCAGGCCCGGGCGGCGATGAGCCGGTAGCGTCCGGTTTCCACCGGCCAGCCGGGTTCCCCATTGGCACCGGGTTTGCCGTCGCTGGTGATCCGGTCTTCGATGTAGTTGGTGTCCCGGGTGAATTCCGCGCCGCCCGTAACGTAAGCCCCGCGCGTGCTGTGGTCCGCCCCGCTGTCGGAGGCCTTCTGCTTGCTGTCCGTGTCCTGGCTCATCGCTCCAGCCTATGCGCCCGGCAACGGAATCCGCGCGATCGGCTGCCAGGCCAGCAGCCAGGCGGCTGCAACCACCACGGCAAACGCGGCGATCCACAGCCCCGACGGCACCCTCGTGGCGCGGTAGAGGATATAGGCGTCCGAGCTCGACAGCCGGTTCCGCCGCTTGAGGTGCAGGTGGACGAGTTTGAAGATGTCCCGGACCGCCCCCACCAGGAGGGCCAGTCCCAGGACGACTGCAACGTGCCCCGCAAACGCGTGGGGGACCAGCAGCAGCAGGCCAGCCGAAGCGCCGATCGCGCTGAAGGTGATGAGGAAGCCTGCCGGGTTGCGCAGGAACACCAGCGAGACGGCCAGTATGATGGTTCCCGTGGCCAGGGCCGCAGGCCCCCACCCGCTGAAGCCGCACCAGACGAAGGCCGCTCCCGCCAGGGCGGGTACAGGATAACCCCAGAAACACGACCAGGCGGCGGCCGCCCGGCTCCTGCTGTAGCTGGTGGTGGTCCCGGAGTGGTCCAGCCGCAGCGTGATTCCCGAGAGCCGCTGGCCGCTCAGCACCGCCGCGAACGCGTGGCCCAGCTCATGCGTGGCAGTGGTCAGCAGGCCGAAATATCGCCACGAGGCCTGCGGAATGGAAAGGGTAATGGCCGCCAGCAGCGCCACCAGGAGCTCCACCGCGGTGATGGCAGGCAGCTCTGCCCGGCTGAAAAGGGCAGCAAGCCACTGCCCGGCGTTGCCGGCGAAGTCCATGGGTACCGTTGTTTCCGTGTAGGGTCCGGGTTAAAAGCCAAAAGGCACGCCGGAATCGGGGCGTGCCCTCAAGGCAACGGGGCCGCGGGTCATCCCGCCGCCCCGAACGGGGTGGACGGATTAGCCTTCGCACTCCGTGCAGTAGCTGTGGCCGTCCTTCTGCTTCGCGATCTGGGACCGGTGACGGACCAGGAAGCAGGAGTAGCAGGTAAACTCGTCGTCAGCCTGCGGAATGACCTGCACCACAAGTTCTTCGGCGACAAATTCGCCTCCGGGAACTCCGGCGCCGTCCAGCCCGTCAGCCTCATCCAGCTCCAGGACAACGCTGCGCGCGTCGGGAGCATTGGCAGACTGGAGCTGCTCGAGTGAGTTGTCCTGCGATTCCTTGACGTCGGAACGCAGTTCATCGTAATCGGTTGCCACTTTGGGTGCTTCTCTTTTCTTTGGTTCGCCTGTCGCGTATGAAACGTACAGCATCAACCCGGTATTCCCCAAGAGGTGGTGACCGGCGCGGCGCCCGCCCCGGTGCCGGAACGGACTGGCGGAGAGCCCGGTTTGGCCCTATTGTGGCAGCACTGACGGCGGCTTGCCCACGGCAATGGCGGCACCCGCCACACCGGAAGGGGAGATCGGTGGATCACCTCACAGCTGAATTCGGCGGCGCCGAACAGATGGATACCGCCGTCGGTCCGGTCCTGCAAAGGTTCAGCGGCGTACGCCGGATCGCGGTGCTTCGCGGCGGTGGCCTGGGCGACCTGATTTTTGCACTGCCGGCAATCACTGCCCTCAGGAGCGCATATCCGGGCGCGGTCATTACCTTGCTGGGCACGCCCGTCCACCGGAGCCTGCTGGCTGCAGTGCAGTCCGCGGTGGATGAGGTGCAGATCCTGCCCTTCGCTGAGGGGGTCCGTCCCGGGACAAAGGACCCTGCTGCCGTGGACGCCTTTTTTGCGGATATGCAGCGCCGCCAATTCGACCTCGCAGTCCAACTGCATGGCGGCGGCCGCTATTCCAATCCTTTTTTGCTGCGATTGGATGCACGGCACACCGTGGGGACCAGGACGGCCGATGCCGCGAGCCTTGAGCGCACCGTTCCCTATCTGTATTACCAGCACGAACCCCTGCGGGCGCTGGAAGTGGCAGGACTGGCGGGGGCAGCCCCGGTGGACCTCGAGGCCCGGCTTGCCGCCGCGCCTTCGGCCGGTGCCGCTGCAGTCCTTCCGGACGACGCCGGCAGCCGGCCTTTGGTGGTCGTCCACCCGGGAGCCACAGATCCCCGCCGCCGCTGGCCGGTGGCGCACTTCGCGGAACTTGCAGCGGCATGTGCCGCCGATGGCTGCGCCGTGGTGCTGGTGGGGGATGAAAGCGACCGCCCACTGGCCCAACGGATCCTCGCCCTTGCCGCGCCTGCGCCAGTAGTTTCCCTGGCGGGCGAACTGGACCTGGCCGGGCTGGTGGACGTCCTGGCGGCAGCGGATGTGGTGGTGGGGAACGACAGCGGACCGAGGCACCTGGCCCAGGCACTGGGTACCCCCACAGTGGGCATCTTCTGGGTAGGCAACATGATCAACGCCGGCCCCCTGGGCCGCAGCCTGCACCGCGTCCAGCTGGGCTGGACCACCGCCTGTCCGGCGTGCGGAATCGACGTGACCCAGGTGGGCTGGACTGCGCCCAGGTGCGGCCACGATGATTCTGTGGTGGCGGGAGTGCCTGTCCAGGGAGTGTATGAAGACGTGCGCAGCCTGGTATCCACGCCACGCCCCGGACGGCAAGGATGATCGTCGGAACGGCGCACCCGGAAGCAGCCGGCATCCGGGAGGCCAAGCCGGAATTGCTGGTGCTCCGGGCCTTGAAACTCGGCGACTTACTGGTGGCCGTCCCTGCCTTGAAAGGGCTCCGCCGTGCCTTCCCGGGCCACCGCCTGCGGTATGCGGCCCAGGGGTGGCTCACGGAAGCACTGGACCTGGTGGGCGGCTACGAACTCCTGCCCACCCACGGATTGGATGAACCCCTGGCACTGGCGCCTGGCGTGGTGGACGTGGCAGTCAACCTTCACGGCAGCGGCCCGGAAAGCCAGGGCCGCATCGATGCCCTGCAGGCACGGACCACCATGGGCCACCGCGGCCTGCACCGGGACGGTCCTGCGTGGGACGCGGACCTGCATGAGCGGGACCGTTGGGTCAGGCTGCTGGCCTGGCATGGCGTCGCCGCCGACCCCCTTGATGTCCAACTGCAGACACCCAGGGTTCCCAGCAGCGCGCCTGGCGCCACGGTCCTCCATGTCGGTGCCGCGTACGGAAGCCGGCTGTGGCCGGCGGAGCGGTTTGCGGCAGTGGCAACGGCCCTGGACCGGGCAGGGCACGCGGTGGTGTTCACTGGCAGCAGTTCCGAACGGGACCGGGCACTTCAGGTCTGCACCCTGGCAGGCCTGCCAGGGGAATCAGTACTCGCTGGAAAACTGCCGCTTGCGCAGTTCGCGGCCACTGTGTCCGCTGCCCGGTTGGTGGTCTCCGCCGACACCGGCGCAGCCCACCTCGCCTCAGCCTACGGAACGCCATCAGTTGTCCTCTTCGGACCTGCTCCGCCGGAGATCTGGGGTCCGCCACCGGGACCGCACGTGGTCCTCACCCGGGCCGCGCTGCGCCGGGGGGACACGTTCGCACAGGAACCGGATCCGGCACTGCTCGGAGTAACGGTGGCCGACGTGCTGGCGGCCGTCAGGACCCTGGGCCTGCCGTGAATCCCGCGGCTGACCCTGCAGCCGGAACAAAAGTTACTCCAACGAACAGATTTAGGCTGGCCAGGCCCTACTATTAGCACGTCGCATCACTCGAACAACCGGGGGGTTCCCATGAGCTATCCACAATATCCAGACCAACAGCAGGCTGCTTTCGCTCCTACGGGCGAGGTGCCTCTGTGGGCACCGCACTACGGTGCCTCATTGCCGGTGGCCGTGCGCCGCTTCTTCAAGAAGTACGCCACGTTTTCCGGCCGTGCCAGCCGCAGCGAGTACTGGTGGTTCACGCTGGCCAACGTCATCGTCATCACCGTCCTCTATATCGTGGCAGGGATCGCCGCTGCCACCAGTTCCACCACTGATGTCAATGGCAGCCCCATGGCCGGTCCGGGGTTCTTTGTTGTCGGTGCCCTGATCCTGCTGTGGGGCCTGGCCATTTTTGTCCCGTCCCTGGCGTTGACTGTCCGCAGGCTCCACGACGGGAACTTCAGCGGCTGGCTCATCCTGCTCAACCTCGTTCCGTTCCTGGGCGCGCTGGCAGTCTTCATCCTGACACTCATGCCGGCCAACCCGGCCGGGCAGGTCTACGACCAGCCCACAGGCAACTAACCACCGCAACATAGGCAGGGAGTCCACCGCTCACGGTGGGCTCCCTGCTTTGCTTAGCGGTAACGGATCCCCGGGCGCCGCGGAGTCACCGGATGGCATAACACCGGGAACGCAGAAAAACCCCGGAAAATCATTGATTTTCCGGGGTTTTTCGTTTGTGCGCGGAGGGGGACTTGAACCCCCACCCCCTTTCGAGGACTAGCACCTCAAGCTAGCGCGTCTGCCATTCCGCCACCCGCGCAGGGTGTTTCCCGACGACGTTTCCCGCCTTTCGGCGTTTCGCATCTCTCGGAAGCAGCGAGAAAAACTCTAACATGAACTTTCCCGAAACATGGAATCGGCGCCTGTGGGGGGCGTGTGGGTAGGCTGAGGGCAGCAGTTGGGAACACCCCACCAGCCACCAAACCCGAGGAGTTTTCCATGCCTGACGTCCTGCCTGAGGATGAAGTTGTCCGGATCTGCCAGGACCTCATCCGGATCGACACTTCGAACTACGGCGATGGATCGGGTCCGGGGGAGCGTGCGGCCGCCGAATACGCGGCAGGCCTGATTGAAGAGGTGGGCCTCTCCGCTGAGATCTTCGAGTCCGCACCCGGCCGGGCCAACGTTGTCACCAGGATGGCCGGCGAAGACCCGGCCGCCAGTGCCCTGGTGGTCCACGGCCACCTGGACGTGGTCCCCGCCCTGCGCGACCAGTGGTCAGTGGACCCGTTTGGCGCCGAGCTCAAGGATGGACTGATCTGGGGCCGCGGCGCGGTGGACATGAAGGACATGGACGCCATGATCCTGTCCGTACTGCGCGGCTTCGCCCGGTCCGGCAAAAAGCCCAAGCGCGACATCATCTTTGCGTTTTTCGCCGACGAGGAAGCCGGTGGCGAGTACGGCGCCCGCTACGCGGTGGATAAACGCCCCGAACTCTTCGAAGGCGCCACCGAAGCGATCTCCGAGGTGGGCGGCTTCTCGGCCACCATCGGCGGGCAGCGCACCTATCTCCTGCAGACCGCCGAAAAAGGCATCTCCTGGCTGCGCCTCGTGGCGCACGGCCGGGCCGGCCACGGCTCGCAGATCAACACCGACAATGCGGTCACCAGGCTCGCCGCCGCCGTCACCCGCATCGGCGACTACAAGTGGCCCATCGAATTGACGCCCACCACGCGCCAGTTCTTGGATGGCGTCACGGAACTGACCGGCGTCGAATTTGATGCGGACAACCCGGACCTGCTGCTGGACCAGTTGGGCACCGTGGCCCGCTTTGTGGGCGCAACGCTGCAGAACACCACCAACCCCACCCTCCTCAAGGGCGGCTACAAGCACAACGTCATCCCCGAATCCGCCGAAGCCCTGATCGACTGCCGCACGCTGCCCGGCCAGCAGGACCGCGTCCTGGAGATTGTCCGCGACCTCGCCGGGGCCGGCGTCGACGTCAGCTACGTCCACCAGGACGTCTCCCTCGAGGTGCCCTTCGCCGGCAACCTGGTTGACTCCATGATCGATGCGCTCCATTCCGAGGACCCCGGCGCCAAGGTCCTGCCCTATACCCTTTCGGGCGGCACGGACAACAAATCCCTGAGCCGGCTTGGTATCACCGGCTACGGTTTCGCGCCCCTGATGCTCCCGGACGACCTTGACTTCACGGGCATGTTCCACGGCGTGGACGAGCGTGTGCCCGCCGATTCGCTGAAGTTCGGGGCCAGGGTCCTGGACACGCTGCTCACCAACTACTGACAGGTGCCGTCGTGACCCCCGAGGATGTCCTGCCGGACCCCCTGCTGGAACGTATCAGGGGCAGGGCGGCCGGCTATGACCGGGACAACGCCTTCTTCCACGAAGACCTGGCGGAGCTGGCAGCCGCCGGTTACCTGAAACTGTTTGTCCCCACGGACGACGGCGGCCTGGGCCTTGGCCTCGAAGCCGCGGCGCAGTGCCAGCGGCGGCTGTCCACGGCGGCCCCGGCCACGGCCCTGGCGGTCAACATGCACCTGGTGTGGACCGGCGTCGCCCGCGTCCTCGGCGCCCGGGGCGACCACTCCCTGGACTTCATCCTGGCGGAGGCGGCGCAGGGGGAGGTCTTTGCCTTCGGTAACTCGGAGGCCGGAAACGATTCCGTCCTGTTCGACTCGCGCACGGTCGCCGAACCGCTGCCCGATGGTGGCTACTCGTTTACGGGGACCAAAATCTTCACCAGCCTGTCGCCGGCCTGGACGCGGCTGGGGATCTTCGGCAAGGACGCTGCCGGCCGGGACGGCGAGGGTGAACTGGTGCACGGGTTCATGACCAGGGACACTCCGGGCTACCTCATCAAGGACGACTGGGACACCCTGGGCATGCGCGCCAGCCAGTCGGGCACCACCGTCCTGGCCGGTGCCGTGGTGACGGCGGACCGGATCTTCCGCAAGCTCCCCGTGGGGCCCAATCCGGACCCGCTGGTTTTCGCCATCTTTGCGTGCTTCGAAACGCTGCTGGCGGCCGTATATACCGGGCTGGGGGAACGTGCGCTCACTGTGGGTGTTGAAACCGCCAAGCGGCGCACCTCGCTGAAGAACGGCGGCAGGAGCTACGCCCAGGACCCGGACATCCGGTGGAAGGTTGCGGAGGCGGCCATGGCGATGGACAACCTGTACCCGCAGCTGCAGTCAGTGGCTGCTGACGTGGACCGGCTGGTTGACCATGGCGGGCAATGGTTCCCCAAGCTGGTGGGCCTGAAGGTCAACGCCACCGAAACTGCGCGCCGCGTAGTGGACCTGGCCATCCGGGTCAGCGGCGGGTCCAGCTACTTCCGGGGCTCGGAGCTGGAACGCCTCTACCGCGACGTGCTGGCGGGAATGTTCCACCCCTCGGATGACGAGAGCGCGCACAACACCGTGGCCAACGCCTGGTTGGGGCCGTTGGCGGACTGAACCGGGACCTAAACGGTCCGCTGGACCTGCATCACCCGGCGGCGGAGCCAGAACCGCCTGCCGCCACCCACGTACAGCCGGCTGCGCTCAAGCTCCCATTTGCCGTACTCGGAATGTTCAACAAGCCTGCGCCTCGCCTCAGGCAGTGAATCCTCAGGGCTGACCGTCAGGACGAGGTACTCGTACTGGCGAAGATAGTCCCGTTCCCGCTGGACCGAGCTGGTGAGAAATTGTTCCTTCATTGCTCTCCATTTTCGTCCTTTTCCGGCTAGCGTGTTGTCATGAGCATCGATCCGCGTGTCGCGCTTTCGTCCCTGACCACCGCTTTGGAAGAACACCTTATAGCAGCATCCAACCGCCGTGGAGATGGTGACCCCTCAGTGGAAGCAGCATTTTTTGCGGTAGCAGATGCTTTCGAAGTCTATGAGGACGCTCTTTACGAAGCGTACAACGAAGTGACCCCGCTCCAGATCTTTGATGACGAGGACGAGGACGAGGAAAGTGACGCGGACGAGGACCTCGAAATTCTCGAGGACTAAGCCGCCTTGAAGGACACGTCATCCAGGGCGCTGGAGATTTCCGGTGGCAGCGGCGTCAGCTGCGCGTCCAGGATCTCCTTGAGCTGTACCGGTGTGCGCGGCCCCACCACAGCCGTGGCCACGCCGGGCTGGCGGAGCAGCCAGCTGAGGGACACGTCCAGGGCGGAACGGCCCAGGCCCTTGGCTGCCATGCAGGCAGCTTCCACGGTCCGCGACGCCGGCTCGTCGAGGTACGCCTCCACATAGGAGGCATCGGCCGCCGACGCGGCGCGTGAACCGGAGGGGATGCTGCCGCGGTACTTACCGGTGAGGACGCCCCGGCCCAGCGGGGCCCACGCCATCAGGCCAAGGCCTGCGTCCTCAATGGCGGGGACCAGTTCGGTTTCGGGTTTGCGCTGCAGCAGGGAGTACTCCGCCTGCGCCGCCACCAACGGGAAACCGGCGATCGCAGCGGCTTTGGCGGCCTGCCAGCCGCTGAAGTTGGACACTCCCGCGTAGCGTGCCCGGCCGGAGCGGACAGCGAATTCCAGGGCGGACAGGGTTTCCTCCAGCGGAACGTTTCCGTCCCAGGCCTGGGCAAACCAGACGTCCACATAGTCGGTGCCCAGCCGCGCCAGGCTGGCGTCGAGGCCGGTGAGCATGGCGTTGCGGGACGCGTCGACGGCGAGCCGGCCGGCCGGCGTCGTCATTCCTGCCTTGGTGGAAATCGAAATTTCCGTCCTGGCCACCACATCATTCAGCAGGGACCCGATGATGGCTTCGGACTGGCCGTCGGCATAGGACGCTGCGGTGTCCACCAGCCGGCCGCCGGCGTCGAGGAAGGTGCGGAGCAGCGCCGCGGCGTCCTGCTCGTCTGTTCCGGCGCCCCAGGACATGGTGCCCAGCGAAAGGGCGGAGACTCGCAAACCACTGTTGCCGACGTAACGCTGCTGCATAGCTGCAAGCTTACGGGCTGGAGTACAGCTGCCCATGACGTAGGGTCTTACCGTGAACTGGTTTGAGGTGGCCCTGCTGGGCCTAGTGCAGGGACTGACCGAATTTCTACCCATCTCGTCAAGCGCGCATCTGCGGATTGTGGGGCAGTTCCTGCCCGGCGCCGCTGATCCGGGGGCGGCGTTCACCGCCATCACCCAACTGGGTACCGAGACGGCCGTGCTGGTGTATTTCTGGCGGGACATTGTCCGGATCGTCAAAGCCTGGGCCGGATCCCTGAGCGGCAAAGTCTCCCGGCAGGATCCCGACGCCCGCATGGGCTGGCTGGTGATCCTGGGCAGCCTGCCCATCATCGTGCTGGGCCTGCTGTTCCAGGACCAGATCGAGTCCGTGCTCCGCAGCATGTGGATCGTGGCCACCATGCTGATCGTCTTCGGCCTGATCCTTGCCGTGGCCGACGCCGTGGGCAAGCAGGAGCGGGACCTCACCCAGCTGACCTACAAGCACGGCATCTTCTTTGGCCTCGCCCAGGCCATGGCCCTGATTCCAGGCGTGTCACGGTCCGGCGGAACCATCACCGCGGGGCTCCTGATGGGCTACAACCGGGAAGCGGCGGCCCGCTACTCCTTCCTCCTGGCCATCCCGGCCGTGTTCGGCAGCGGGCTGTACCAGTTGTACAAGGTGGTGTCCAAGGACGGGCTGACCGGCCCGTACGGCCTGCCCGAAACCGCTCTGGCAACCGTCATCGCCTTTGTGGTGGGCTATGTGATCATCGGCTGGTTCCTGAAATTCGTTTCCACCCGCAGCTACCGGCTCTTTGTCTGGTACCGGATCCTCCTGGGCCTCGCCCTGTACATCCTGCTCGGTTTCGGTGTCATCGCCGCGTAGCACTAGGCTTGCCCTGTGAAATCCTGGACCTCCCGCCCCGTTCCAACCCTGCCCGGAAGCATGCCTGCCATCCGGTTGTTCGACACCGCAGCAGGCCGCGAAACTGCGCTGCATGTTGGCCCGTCGCCCTCGATGTACGTCTGCGGCATTACCCCGTACGACGCCACCCACATGGGCCACGCCGCCAGCTACGTCGCCTTCGACCTGCTGAACCGCGTGTGGCGCGACGCCGGCCACCGGGTTGCGTACGTCCAGAACGTCACCGACGTGGATGATCCACTGCTGGAACGGGCCACCGCCACCGGCGTTGACTGGCGGGACCTGGCCGCCAGCCAGATCGAACTCTTCCAGACGGACATGGAAGCCTTGAACGTCCTGGCCCCGGACCGTTACGTGGGCGCCGTGGAATCCATCGCCCTGATTGTTCCCGCCGTGGAAAAGCTGGTGGCACTTGGCCTGGCCTACACCGTCCAGGGCAGCAACGGTGAACCGGACGGCGACGTTTATTACGACGTTGAGGCCGCGGGAAAGCAGTCGGTGGCACCCGATGCATGGACGTTGGGCGCCATCTCCGGGCTCGCCGAAAGTGAAATGCTGGAGCTCTTTGCCGAGCGTGGCGGCGACCCCGGCCGGGCCGGGAAGCGGCAGGCACTCGACCCGCTGCTGTGGCGGGTGGCCCGCGAGGGCGAACCCCACTGGCCCGGCGCAAGCCTTGGCGCCGGCAGGCCCGGCTGGCACATCGAGTGCACCGTCATCGCACAGCAGTATCTGCCGGCCCCGTTCACAGTGCAGGGCGGCGGCTCGGACCTGGTCTTCCCGCACCACGAGATGGGGGCCGGACATGCATACTCCCTGGCCGGTGTTCCGCTGGCCCGGCACTATGCACATGCCGGCATGGTGGGCCTGGACGGCGAGAAGATGAGCAAGTCCAAGGGAAACCTGGTGCTGGTGTCCCGGCT
Source organism: Arthrobacter sp. Leaf141 (assembly GCF_001424565.1). GTDB lineage: Bacteria > Actinomycetota > Actinomycetes > Actinomycetales > Micrococcaceae > Arthrobacter. Next base: position 46,593 of record NZ_LMOL01000023.1, on the reverse strand, counting down.
GCGTGCAGCGGGGGAGGACCCCGCAGCGATCCGGCTGGCTATCCTGGCCCACCACTACCGCTCGGACTGGTCCTGGACTGACGAAGGCTTCGCCGCAGCCAAAGCGGAGATCAGCCTGTGGCGCCAGGCGCTCGGGCATGCGCCGGAAGGCTCTGCGGCGCCGTTGGTCGCCCGGATGCGCGACGCCCTCGCCGCGGACCTCAACGCCCCCGCCGCCGTGGCTGCGGTGTCCCAGTGGTCGCAGCAGGCAATGTCCGACGGCGGTCCGGCAAGTTTGACCGACCAGGCGCTGGTCAGCGACGCCGTGGACGCCCTGCTGGGTGTTGTGCTCTAGCCCGGGTCAGCAATCCTGATGCGGCGCCGGTCCCCAGGACCGGCGCCGCTCTGCAATCAGGGCCGGTCCTGGCCGCGCCGCTTGAGGTAACGCTCGAATTCCCGGGCGATGGACTCCCCGGTGGCCTCCGGCAGGTCGGCGGTGTCCTTGGCTTCTTCCAGTTGCCGGACATAGGCGGCGATCTCGGGGTCCTCGGTGGCGAGCTCATCCACGCCCCGCTCCCAGGCATCGGATTCCTCAGCCAGCTCGTGGATGTCCAGCGGGACCTGGAGCAGCTCCTCGATCCGGTGCAGCAGGGCAAGCTGTGCCTTGGGAGATGGCGCCTGGGCCACATAGTGCGGCACCGCAGCCCACAGCGAGATGGTGGGAAGGCCGGCCAGGAGCGCCACCTCGGACAGGACGCCGACGATGCCCACCGGACCTTCGTACTGGGAGGCCTCCAGGTTCATCCGCTCCCGGAGCGGACCGTCGTCGGACGAGGTGCTGACGGGGATGGGCCGGCTGTGCGGAACATCCGCGAGCAATGCCCCCACCAACACCACGTAATCGACGTGCAGCGCTTCGGCGTGGACCAGCAGTTCGGCGGTATAGGCCCGCCACTTATAGGACGGCTCCGTGCCCTGGACAAAAATCACGTCCACATTGGAGCTGGGGGCGCTGGCTTTGTAGATCCGGGTGGACGGCCACTTGATCTTGCGTTCACCCGCCGCATTCCGGCGGACGGTGGGCCGGGTGAACTGGAAGTCGTAATATTCGTCGGCATCTATCGACGCCGCCTTTTTGCCGCCCCAGAGCTTATTCAGGTAGCGCAGGGAGTCGCTGGCCGCTTCCCCCGCATCGTTCCAGCCTTCGAAAGCTGCAAGCATCACTGTTACGCGCCGTCCCTCAGCCACAGGCTGCAGGAACCGCTCCTGCCCCGGTACGGCACCCGGTTCGGTGGTGTCTTCCTCGAAGCTATTCATTTCTTCACCCTACGTCCAAGAACCGCCCTCCCGCAGTGCATGAACCGCCGCAAAAGTGTCCCGCCCCCGCGCGGTCAGCAGGCACAACAGGAGTATTCGCCGTGGGCGTACCCACCAGCAACCTTCCAGCGAGTCGCCGTAGACTGTGCAGCATGCGATCCCCCTCCACACATTCCCCACTCAAAGCCGTCCTCTGGGACATGGACGGGACCATCGTGGACACGGAGCCCTATTGGATGGCTGCCGAGCACGCACTGGTGGAAGCCCACGGCGGGACGTGGTCGCACCAGCAGGCGGTGCAGCTGGTGGGCCAGTCGCTGGACTACTCCGCCAGTCTGCTGCAACAAGCCGGTGTGGCCCTTGAAATCCGGGAGATCATCGACGTGCTGACCGGTGAAGTGGTCCGCAGCGTCCGGCAGGAGGTGCCCTGGCGGCCCGGCGCGAAAGAACTCCTTGAGGAGCTCCACGGCGCCGGCATCCGATGCGCCCTGGTCACCATGTCCGAAGGCCCGCTGGCCCGGGAAGTTGTTGCCAGCCTGCCACGGCCCTACTTTGAGGTCATTGTCACCGGCGACTCCGTGACCCAGGGGAAGCCGCACCCCGAGGCGTACCTGACCGCCGTCGAACTCCTCCAGGAAACCGACCCGAACCTGAATATCGGTGACTGCGTTGCCCTGGAGGACTCGGCTCCGGGCGTGGCGGCAGCCGTTGCCTCCGGTGTGGCCACCGTCGCCATCCCGCACATCGTGCCGTTGCCCCTGGATGACCGCTACACCCGCTGGGACACTTTGGCCGGCCGGTCACCGGCAGATCTGGAAGCTTTGCTGCTGACCGGCCAGGAGCCGGCAGCGCCGGTGCCCGCAACAGGGCACGCCCATGACTGAAACCAGCACCCCGGTCCGCCGCGAAGGCATTCCGCTGGGCCGGATCTTCGGCGTTCCCGTGGTCCTTGCCTATTCGTGGTTCATCATCGCGGCTTTCACCGTGATCGTTTACGGCCCTGTCCTTGCCCGCAGCAACCCGGCGCTTGGAACCAGCGCCTACGTTGTAGCCTTCGCCTACGCAGTCCTGCTCCTCATCTCGGTCCTGGTCCACGAGCTGGCGCACGCCCTGACCGCAAAGATCTACGGCTGGCCCACGGAAAAAATCGTCCTGAACCTCTGGGGCGGACATACCCAGTTCGAAAGCTTCACCGCGTCTCCCGGCCGCTCCGTCCTGGTGGCCCTGGCCGGGCCTGCCGCCAACTTTGTCCTGGCCGGGGGCGCCTGGCTGGTCCTGGCCAACACCTCCATGGGGAGCGTCGCGGAGATCCTGACCAACATCTTTATGTGGGCCAACTTCCTCATCGGCGTGTTCAACGTCCTGCCCGGCCTGCCCCTGGACGGCGGCCGCATGGTGGAATCCGCTGTCTGGAAGGCCACCGGCAGCCAGGCGAAAGGCACCATTGCCGCCGGCTGGGGCGGCCGGATCATTGTGGTGGCCATTGCCTACTGGTTCCTCATCCGCCCCTTCCTGGCCGGGGACAACCCGGATCTCAGCCTGGTCATGATCACCGTCCTGGTGGGCAGCTTCCTCTGGATGGGCGCGTCGGCATCCATCCAGCAGGGACAATTCCGCACCCGGCTCCCGGGAGTCACCGCCGCCGGATTGTCGACGCCGGCCACCGGGCTTCCCGCCACCGCGTCTGTTAAGGACGCCCTGGCCAGCAGCGCCGGCGGAACGGTCAGCGTGGTGGTCTGCGGCGCAGACGGCCGACCGGAAGGCGTGGTGCAACCCGCAGCGCTGCACTCCGTGCCGGACGCAGCAGCGGCGGCCACCCCAATCACCGCCGTATCCTTTGCCTTGGCCGCCGGCGCCTACGTCCCGGAGTGGTCCCGGGGCCAGGAGCTGATCGGCTTCCTGTCCCAGGTGAAAGGCAGGCACTATGCCGTTGTGGACCACAACGGCAAGGTGACGGGCCTCCTGGCCCAGGACAGCGTGGTAACCGCCATCACCGGCAAGGCGCCCCGGCCCAATAGGGGCGCGCCGGGCAGGACCCGGTAGAGTTACCTGCCGGTCGGTGCACCGCCACGGCAGGTCCCGGTGAGGGACGTCCCCGCAGCGGCGCCAAAGGTTTACAAGGAGTGAGGAATTCCATGAGCAGCGAATCTGCCGTCAACGAAGCCACAGCAGCAGCCCAGCCCGGCGCTGCCGGCGGCGGCTCGCAGCCGGCCGGTGCGGCCCGCCGCCGGGGCCCTTTCCGCGAAGGCGAACGCGTCCAGCTGACGGACGAACGTGGCCGCATGAACACCGTCACCCTGGAAACGGGTGGCGCGTTCCACACCCACCGCGGCTTCCTCAACCACGATGAGATCATCGGCCAGGCGGACGGCTCCGTGGTGGTGAACAACGTGGGCCAGCAGTACCAGACGCTCCGACCGCTGCTGTCCGACTTTGTGCTGTCCATGCCCCGCGGTGCCGCTGTGGTCTACCCCAAGGACGCAGGCCAGATTGTCACCATGGCCGATATCTTTCCGGGCGCCCGCGTGGTGGAAGCCGGCGTGGGCTCCGGGGCGCTGTCCATTTCGCTGCTCCGTGCAGTAGGTGACAATGGCTACCTGCATTCCTTCGAGCGGCGTGAGGAATTCGCGGACATTGCCCGCGGCAACGTCGAAACCATCTTCGGCGGGCCGCACCCGGCCTGGCAGATTTCGCTGGGTGACTTCCAGGAGGAAGTGGTCCGCAGCGAGGCTCCGGGTTCCGTGGACCGCGTGGTCCTGGACATGCTCGCTCCCTGGGAATGCCTGGACGCGGTCGCCACGGTCCTGGCCCCCGGCGGAGTATGGATCAATTACGTGGCCACCGTCACGCAGCTGTCCAGGACCGCGGAGGCCATCCGTGCCGACGGCCGCTTCACCGCACCGGACGCCTGGGAATCCATGGTCCGTGGCTGGCACCTCGAGGGCCTGGCAGTCCGCCCTGACCACCGGATGGTGGCGCACACCGGCTTCCTGCTGGTCACGCGCCGCCTTGCGGACGGCGTCACGGGCATCTCCGTCAAACGGCGACCGTCCAAAACCGAATTCAACGCTGAAGACGTCAACGCCTGGACCCCCGGCGCTGTGGGCGAACGGCTGGTTTCGGATAAGAAGCTCCGCCGCGCCGCCCGCGATGCCATCGCCGGCACCCAGGTCAAGGACGCTCCGGAGGTCACGAACTAGTCCACATTTCGGGAGCCTCCACCCCTACCTGCCATCTTGGGACTAGTGTCGTAAGGGAAGCGCAGGAAGGGGCTGATACATCATGGAGACGCCGAACCAGGACTCCGGACGTACACCGGCAGAGCAGTCTGCCGCCAACGACCTCTCGGTTGCAGACCGCCAGGTCAACATCCTCCGGGACAAGCTCAGGCACATCGACAGGCAGTTGGCTGCGGCATCGCAGAACAACACCAAGCTGGTGGCCATGCTGGAAGCCGCGAAAGCCGAGATCATCCGGCTGAAAAACGCGTTGGACCAGGAAGGGCAGCCGCCGTACAGCTTCGGCACCATCCTTCAGCTCAATCCCAAAAAGCAACCCTCCCAGGGCAACAGCGGGCAGGCGGCCACCGAGGAGTCGGTGGACATCTTCAACGCCGGCCGGAAGATGCGGGTGGGTGTCAGCCCGCTGGTCAACATGAACCAGCTGGCAGTGGGCCAGGAGGTCCTGCTCAACGAGGCCCTCCTGGTGGTTGCCGGGCTCGGCTACGAGCGTGCCGGGGAGCTGGCCACCCTCAAGGAGATGCTGGGCACCGACCGGGCCTTGGTGGTGGGACGCGCCGACGAAGAACGTGTGGTGCGCCTTTCCGGTGCCTTGCTGGCCCAGAAGCTCCGGGTGGGCGACGCCTTGTCCATCGACTCCCGCACCGGGTATGCCCTGGAAAAGGTGCCGCGCTCCGAAGTGGAAAACCTGGTCCTCGAAGAGGTCCCGGACATCACGTACGAGGACATCGGCGGCCTGGGACCCCAAATCGAGCAGATCCGGGACGCGGTGGAACTTCCGTTCCTGCACCCGGACCTCTACCGCGAGCACGGCCTGAAGGCGCCCAAGGGCATCCTGCTCTACGGCCCGCCAGGCTGCGGCAAGACCCTCATCGCCAAAGCCGTGGCCAACTCGCTGGCCGCCCGCGCCGCCGAACGGTCCGGCAACGTTGACTTGAAGAGCTACTTCCTGAACATCAAAGGCCCCGAGCTGCTGGACAAGTATGTGGGCGAAACGGAACGCCACATCCGGCTGATCTTTGCCCGGGCGCGCGAGAAGGCATCGGATGGCAGCCCCGTTGTTGTTTTCTTCGACGAAATGGATTCGCTGTTCCGCACCCGCGGCACCGGCATTTCCTCCGACGTCGAGACCACCATCGTTCCGCAGCTCCTCAGCGAGATCGACGGCGTAGAGCGGCTGGACAACGTGATTGTGATCGGCGCGTCCAACCGCGAGGACATGATCGACCCCGCCATCCTTCGGCCGGGCCGGCTCGACGTCAAGGTCAAGATCCAGCGCCCTGACGCCGAGGCCGCCGCGGACATCTTCAACAAATACATCACCCCGGACCTGCCGTTCCACGTGTCTGACCTGGCGGAGTACGGCGGTGACGTCCAGGCCACCGTGGACGCCATGGTGCAACGCACCGTGGAAGCGATGTACTCCACCGACAAGTCCAACGAGTTCCTGGAAGTCACGTACGCCAACGGCGATACCGAGATGCTGTACTTCAAGGACTTCAACTCGGGCGCCGTGGTGCAGAACGTGGTGGACCGCGCCAAGAAGTACGCCATCAAGGACCTCCTGACCATCCAGCAGAAGGGGCTCCGCATCGAGCACCTCCTGCGGGCCGTCGTTGATGAGTTCCGTGAGCACGAGGACATGCCCAACACCACCAACCCGGATGACTGGGCCCGGATCTCCGGCAAGAAGGGCGAGCGGATTACCTACATCCGCACCATCGTCCAGGGCAAAGCCGGCCAGGAGCCCGGCAAGTCCATCGAAACGATGCCCAGCACAGGACAATATCTGTGACGGCTGCACCGGAACCCGTCGGCGGGGGAGCGCTCCCGGCCGGCGGGGCCATGCGGGTCATGGGCTCGGAAACCGAATACGGCATCCACGCGCCCACCGCACCGTCAGCCAATGCCACCATGATGAGCGCCAGGGTGGTCCAGGCCTATGCACAGGTGACCCGGCAGCGTGCGGCAGGCGGGGCCGAAACCCGCTGGGACTACACGGACGAGGAACCGCTGCACGACGCCCGCGGCTGGACCGTTGACCGCGGCGCGGCACACCCGAGCCAGCTGACGGACCAGCCTCCCGTGCTGGACGCCGAGGCCGTGGCCCTGGCGTACGGCCGGGAGGAACTCGAACTGGACGGCCAGGACGAATCAGGCACCCTGCTGATGAATATGGTCCTGGGGAACGGCGCCCGGCTCTACGTTGACCACGCGCACCCCGAGTACTCCAGCCCCGAAGTAACCAACCCGCTGGACGCCGTGACCTGGGATGCGGCCGGGGACCTCGTGGCGCTGGCCACCGTGCGGCGCCTCGCAGCGGATCCCGAACTGCCCCCCGTGAACCTCTACAAAAACAACACGGACAACAAATCCGTTTCCTACGGTTCCCACGAAAACTATTTGATGCCCCGGTCCGTGCCCTTCGGTGACATTGTCCGCGGACTGACGCCCTTTTTCGTCACGCGCCAGATCATCTGCGGCGCAGGCCGGGTGGGACTGGGACAGGACAACTCGGCCGCCGGCTACCAGATCAGCCAGCGGGCCGACTTCTTCGAAGCGGAAGTGGGACTGGAAACCACCATCCGCAGGCCCATCATCAACACCCGCGACGAACCGCACGCCACCGCCGACAAATACCGGCGCCTGCACGTCATCATCGGGGACGCCAACCTTTCCCAGGTGGCCAACTACCTGAAGTTCGGCACCACGGCGATGGTCCTGAGCCTGATCGAAGCGGGCCTCGCGCCCAAAGTGGAGGTCTACGAACCCGTGGCCGCCCTGCAGGCGGTCAGCCACGACACCGGCCTCACCGGCAAGCTGCGGCTCATTGACGGCCGGCGCGTCAGCGCTCTTGACCTGCAGTGGATGTATCACGAAGCCGCCGCCAAACTGGCCCAGGATACCGGCGTCGCCGATCCGGTGGACGGCGACGGACACACCCACGGCGTGCTGGAACGCTGGGCCACCGTCCTGACGCAACTGGACACCGACCGGGCAGCTGCCGCCTCATCGGTCGAATGGCTGGGCAAACTCTCCCTCCTGGACGGATACCGGCAGCGTGACGGGCTGGACTGGAACGATGCCAGGCTTGGCCTGGTGGACCTGCAGTGGGCAGACATCCGGCCGGAGAAGGGCCTGTACCACCGCCTGCTGGCACGGGACCGGATGCAGCGGATCACTCCGGATGCTGCCATCGCGGCGGCAATGACGGAGCCACCACCGGATACACGTGCGTTCTTCCGCGGCCGGTGCGTCAGCACGTTCGGCAAGGACGTGGTGGGGGCCAGCTGGGACTCCGTGATCTTTGATGTCCCCGGCTACGGCCGGCTGCAGCGTGTCCCCACCCGGGAACCGCTGCGGGGCACCATGGCGCTCACCGGCGGGCTGTTTGCCCGCCACCGGGAAGCGGGTCCATTCCTCGCTGAACTGCTAGGACACACCACCGCTCCGCCTGCGGCGTAAACCACGCCGGGAGGTGCGGCCCGTGGCAGGATGGGCATATCGGAGGATCCGCCGGATCCAAAGACTGAATATTGGAAGGAAACATCATGGCAGGCCAGGAGCAGCAGCAGCCGCAGTCGCGGGACAGCCAAGTCGACGAAGACATCCCCGAGGCGCCGCCGGCACCGCCCGAAGCGCAGGCGTCAGCCTCCACCGAAGGTGTGGATGACCTCCTCGACGAGATCGACGGCGTCCTGGAATCCAACGCCGAGGAATTCGTCCGCGCGTTTGTCCAAAAGGGCGGCCAGTAACCGCAGCACCCAGGTGGCGGAAGCCCCGGACGGCCGGAATCTGAAGCGACGTCGAAGGACCACGTTCAAGGAGTGCATGAGTGCAGGAATCAACCGCCAACAAGGTAGCCGCCTACGCCACCTCGTCCTTTACCGAACACCTCCAGCGTGAACGGCCCGAACTCCTGCCGTTCACGCGGGCCCTCCCGACCGGGGCCGCCGTGACAGCGCCGCTCCAGGTCCCGCACGCCACCACCATCGTGGCCATGGGCTACGCGGGCGGCGTGTTGATGGCGGGGGACCGCAGGGCCACCATGGGCAACGTCATTGCCAGCCGGCACATTGAAAAGGTGTTCCCCGCTGACCGGTTCTCGGTCCTCGGGATCGCCGGCACCGCGGGCATTGCCATTGACCTGACCCGGCTGTTCCAGGTCGAGTTGGAGCACTACGAAAAAATCGAGGGAACACTCCTCAGCCTTGAGGGCAAAGCCAACCGGCTCGGCGCCATGATCCGCGGCAACCTGCCGCTGGCCATGCAGGGCCTGGCGGTAGTGCCGCTCTTCGCCGGATTCGATACCGGCGCCAACGCGGGCCGGCTGTTCTCCTACGATGTCACCGGCGGCCGGTACGAGGAACACGAACACCACACCGTGGGTTCCGGGTCCGTCTTTGCCCGTGGCGCCCTGAAAAAGCTGTGGCGGCCCAATCTCACCGCCGCCGAAGCCTTGGCCGTAGCGGTCGAGGCCCTCTACGACGCCGCCGACGACGACTCAGCCACGGGCGGGCCTGACACCGTCCGCCAGTTGTGGCCTGTGGTCTACACCGTTGACAGCACCGGTACCCGACGGGTTCCCGACGAAGAGCTCGGGGCGGCCGCGAGGGCTGTCATCGAGGCACGCACCATCGCCGGACGGGAGGCCTGAGATGACACAGCAGTTCTACGTCTCACCCGAACAACTCATGAAGGACCGCGCCGACTTCGCGCGGAAGGGCATCGCCCGTGGCAGGTCCGTGGTGGTCATCAGCTGTGGCGAAGGGATAGCTCTCGTCGCGGAAAACCCCTCCCCGTCACTGCACAAAATCGGCGAGATCTACGACAAAATCGCGTTCGCCGCCGTAGGGAAATACAACGAATTCGAAAGCCTCCGCCAGGCGGGTGTCCGCTACGCAGACGTCCGGGGATACTCCTACGACCGCGAGGACGTCACCGCCAGGGGCCTGGCCAGCGTTTATGCGCAAAGCCTCGGCGCCGTCTTCACCACCGAACAGAAACCCTTCGAGGTTGAACTTGCGGTGGCGGAAGTCGGAGCCAGCCAGGAAGGCGACCACCTGTACCGGCTGACGTTCGACGGGTCCATCGCCGACGAGCACCGTTTTGTGGTCATGGGCGGCCAGGCGGATAAAGTCTCCGCCGCCATCGAGGACGGCTGGCGGACCTCGCTGACCCTGGCCGAGGCGGTCCGCCTCGCCATGGGCGGGCTGGTCCGGCCGGCGGCTGGGGCCGCTGAACCAGCGGGTGCCGCAGCGCCGCTGCCTGCCGGCGCCCTGGAAGTTGCAGTCCTGGACCGGCATTCGGAGGCAACACGCGGCGCGCGGCGGGCCTTCCGACGGCTCAACGACGCCGACATCGCCGCACTGCTGACCTAGGAGGACAGATGGACAAGAGGATCTTCGGCATCGAAACCGAATTCGGCATCTCGTATTCAAGCCCCGACTCGAGGCCGCTGGCCCCCGAAGAGGTGGCCCGGTACCTCTTCCGCAAGGTGGTGTCCTGGGGCCGTTCCTCCAATGTCTTCCTCACCAATGGGTCCCGGCTGTACCTCGATGTGGGGTCCCACCCTGAGTACGCCACCGCGGAATGCGACGACCTGGCCCAGCTGATCGCCCACGACCGTGCCGGCGAACTCATTCTCGATGACCTGGTGGACGAAGCGCAGGCCCGCCTCGCTGCGGAAGGGTTCAACGGCACCGTCTACTTGTTCAAAAACAACACCGACTCCGCCGGCAACTCCTATGGCAGCCACGAGAACTACCTCATCCCGCGCCGCGGCGAGTTCTCCCGGCTTGCCGAGATCCTCATCCCCTTCCTTGTCACGCGCCAGCTCATCGCCGGTGCCGGGAAGATCCTCAAGACACCGCACGGGGCGACCTACGCCTTCTCCCAGCGGGCAGACCACATCTGGGAAGGCGTATCCTCCGCCACCACCCGGTCCCGGCCCATCATCAACACCAGGGACGAACCGCACGCGGACGCCGAGTTCTACCGCCGCCTCCACGTCATCGTAGGCGACTCCAACATGTCCGAAACCACCGCCCTGATGAAGGTGGGCACGGTGGACCTGGTGCTGCGCATGGTGGAGGCCGGGGTGATCATGCGGGACATGCGGATGGAAAACCCCATCCGCAGCATCCGGGAGATTTCCCACGACCTCAGTGGCCGCGCGCTGGTCCGGCTGGCCAACGGGCGCCAGCTGACTGCCCTGGAGATCCAGCAGGAATACCTCACCAAAGTGACGGCGTTCGTCCGGGAGCATGGCGCCCACAACCCGCACGTCCCACTGATCCTCGACCTGTGGGAGCGGACGCTGAAGGCCATCGAGTCCGGCGACCACCGGGGGATCGACACGGAAATCGACTGGGCCATCAAAAAGAAGCTGATGGACAGCTACCGGAACCGGCACAGTTTGAGCCTGGACGCTCCGCGCATCGCGCAACTGGACCTGACCTATCACGACATCTCCCGTACCCGGGGACTCTATTACCTGCTTCAGTCCCGCGGCGCCGTCCGCCGGATGGTGGATGACACCGTGATCAAGGACGCGGTGGACGCGCCGCCGCAGACAACGCGTGCCAAGCTCCGCGGTGACTTCGTGCGGCGCGCCCAGGAACTGGGCCGCGACTACACGGTGGACTGGGTCCATCTGAAACTCAACGACCGGGCGCACCAAACTATCCTGTGCAAGGATCCGTTCCGGAGCGTGGACGAACGCGTGGATGCGCTGCTCGAGTCTATGGGCTGACACCCAGCTTTCCGGGCTATTCTTGAAAAGGCCCATTATTTGGGCTGCCGCGATAACGGCCGCTGCAAGCGGCGTGTCGCCCCCACCCTGCCCCGACGAAAGTTTCCAACGTGCGCCGACTACTAGCAATTCTCCTTCCCGGCCTGCTGCTGCTGACTGCCTGCGGCGGTACCGGTGAACCGGAGCCCACCAGCCAGTCCGCTGGCGAGACTGCAAAGTTCGACTCCCTCAAACTGACCGAAAACGGTGACAAAAAAGCCCCGGGCGTCGAATTCGACAAGCCCCTCGCGGTCACGGAACCCACCGCCAAGCTGGTTACCGAGGGCAGCGGTGACGCCGTCAAGGCCAACCAGATCGCCAACTTGTCCATCCTCGCCATCAACGGCGAAGACGGGGCAACCCTGGAAGACACCTTCCCCGCTGAGCCGGAAGCACTCGAGCTCAACGATGAACTGAAAACCGGCAGCGAGCTGGTTTACAACGCAATCGTTGGGGCCAAGGTTGGCTCCAGCATCGCCCTCGCCGTCCCCGGCCAGGCCGGCACCGCGGGTGCCCCGGCGCAGCCCACCCAGCTGCTGGTGATCAAGGTCATCTCCACCACCGAGGTTGCCCCGGTCCTCGAAAAGCCGGAGGGTGAAACCATTACCCCGCCGGCCGGGCTGCCGACGGTGAAGGAAAACGGCGACGGCATCCCGGAGATCAACGTTGACGGCGTCGCAGCTCCCACGGAGCTCATTTCCCAGGACCTCATCAAGGGCACCGGTGCCACCGTCAAGGAAACCGACACGGTGACGGCGAACTACGTGGGCGTCACCCTCGTGGGCGGCACCAAATTCGATTCCAGCTATGACCGCGGCAAGCCCACACCGTTCTCGCTGCAGCAGGTCATCAAGGGCTGGACCCAGGGCCTCGCCGGTAAAACGGTGGGTTCCCGCGTCCTGCTGGTGATCCCCAAGGACCTGGCGTACGGTGACGCAGGCCAGGGCGAAGCCAAGGGCGACCTGGTCTTCGTAGTGGACATTCTGGGCGTCAAGTAACAACATTTAAGACCGGAGCACGGGATTCCTCCGTGGCATCCCACCAGTAAGCACCAACGACAAGGAGCAACCATGTCCTTTGGACAGCGTGATTTCGACCGCCAGAAGCCCGAGATCGATTTCCCCGAGGGCGACGTCCCCACGGACCTGGTCATCACGGACCTGATCGAAGGCGACGGACCGGAAGCCCAGGCCGGCAGCACCGTCTCCGCCCACTACGTGGGTGCCGCCTGGTCCACCGGCGAAGAGTTTGATGCTTCCTGGGGCCGCGGCGCACCCCTGGACTTCCGGGTTGGCGTGGGCCAGGTCATCCAGGGCTGGGACCAGGGCCTGCTGGGCATGAAGGTTGGCGGCCGCCGCCGCCTGGAGATCCCTTCCGAGCTTGCTTACGGCTCACGTGGCGCCGGTGGAGCGATCAAGCCCAACGAAGCCCTGATCTTCGTTGTTGACCTGGTGGGCGTCCGCTGATCCGGAAGGCCCCCTGACCTGCCCGGGTCAGCCGGTTCCCGGCACCCTGGCAGGCACCGCAAAGCGCGGCAGCTGATCGGACCTTGCGTCCACATGCTGCCGCGCTTTGCGCGTTCCGGGCCGTCATTGAGTAACGTAGCAACCGTGTCCGCATCCCGCACTGAACGCCTCCTGAACCTGCTGATCGCCCTTCTCAACACCCGGTACGGCCTGCGCCGCAGCGAACTGCGGGAGACCGTGTACCGCACCGTCACCGGAAACGACGTGGCGTTCGGCCGCATGTTCGAACGGGATAAAAACGATCTCCGGCAGTTCGGCTTCGACGTTGAAACCCTGACGGACCTGGGCTGGAGCGAAGACGATCCAGCCACCACCCGGTACCGGATCGGCAAGGAATCCAACCGTCTTCCGGACGTCCAGTTCAGCCCGGACGAATGGACAGTGCTGCTCCTTGCCTCCCAGTTGTGGGAACGCGCGGCGCTGGGCACTGCGGCCCGCAGCGCAATGCGGAAACTTCAGGCGGCCGGCCAGATGGCCGACATTAAGCTGCCCGCCGGCGTGCAGCCCCGCATCAAGCCTGCCGGCCAGGCGTTTGACGACCTCGTAGCGGCCATGCACACCCGGCACCCGGTCTCCTTCGGGTACCGCGCCGCCTCCACCGGCCAGGAGGAACGGCGGACGGTGGAGCCGTGGGGACTGGGCAGCCGGTTCGGTCAGTGGTACCTGATCGGCTTCGACCGGGCCCGGCAGGCCGCCCGGCACTTCCGCCTTTCCAGGCTGACCAGCTCCGTGGAAACCCTGGCACGGGAGCAGTACACCCCACCTGCGGACTTCAACATCCGCCAGGAACTGGACCTCCTTCCCGAACTCCCGCGCCGCACCGCCGTCGTCGACGTCAGAACAGGACGCCTCCTGTCCCTGCGGCAACGGGCCGTTACCAATGATGTGGACCACCCGGCCGGACCCGATGCGGACTACGAACGCCTGGCACTCGCGTACCGCGACCCCGAAGTCCTGGCCGAGGAACTGGCCTCCTACGGACCCGACGCTGTGGCAGTTGCCCCGCCGGAACTCGCTGAGGCGGTGCAGCGCCGCCTCCGCGCCGCCGCGGACTTCAGCGCAGCGCCCGTTCCCCTCTTCACCCTTTCCGGAGCACGATCCCGGCAGGACAGGGCAGGAACAGCCGAGGACCAGCTCAAACGTATGCTTCAACTGGTCCCGTTCCTGGTCCACAATCAAGGACTGCACATCCAGAAAGTGGCCCGGCACTTTGGCATCTCCCGCCAGGAACTCGAGGCCGACCTGCGGATCCTGATCTGTTCCGGGCTCCCCGGCGGATACCCGGATGACCTCCTGGACATCCAGTGGGAGGACGACCACGTTTTTATCAGCCAGGACCTGGACCTGAACAGGCCGGTCCGGTTCACAGTGGAGGAAGCCTGCGCCCTGCTGGCCGGGCTGGAGACCCTCAACGGCCTGCCGGAACTGGCCGGGGGAGGAGCCCTGGAATCAGTGACACTCAAACTTATGGCGGCAGCCGGCGAAGCCGGGCTCCGGGCGGGGTCGCTGGCAGGACCCGCCATGGCGCCTGCCGATGCCGGTGTCCACACCACAGTCCGGGACGCCATCAGTTCCGGCTCGCAACTTCACCTGACGTACCTCTCACCCCAGCGCGACACCGTGTCGGAGCGGGACGTGGACCCGCTGCGGCTCTTCTCGCTGGACGACACCTGGTACTTCGAGGCGTACTGCCACCTGGTGGACGGGCTCCGGAACTTCCGCCTCGACCGGGTCCAGGACCTTCGCCCCACCGGCACATCGATCAGCACGGATGCCACGGCCCTCGCGGCCGGCTCCGGCAGAATGTTCGCAGCGAACGACGGCGATACGTCCGTAACAGTCCAGCTCACCGGGCAGGGGCGGGGACTTGCGGATGAATACCATGCGGCGCGTACCGCGGAACTTCCCGACGGCGGCCTGGTGGCGGAAATCCAGTTCGGCAACACGGCGTGGCTGCCCATATTTGTGGCCCAGCACGGTGGCCAGGCCCGCATCCTGGCACCGGCAGGCCTGGCCGACGCGGCCCGGGAATGGCTCGCTGCGTCGCTTGCCCGGTACGGCGGCTAGACTCGAAACCATGCTTTGGTGGTCCTGGATTCTGATATGGGTGGCGCTTGTTGCGCTGGCCCTGCTGCTGTTCCTCCTTTTAGGCATCCGGCTGTTCCGGAAATTCATGGCCACGGTCAAGGACCTGGGCGCAGCCGGCGAAAAACTGGGCCACATCAGCCCCGTGTTCCTTCCCGAACCGGCGCCTGCTCCCGACCGGATGCCAGCCGGATCCGCTGTTTTTGCCTCACCCGAGATCATGAGACATGATTACGAGGCCGCCAAAGCGTCACGCCGGGAAGAACGGCGGCGCCGCCGGGTGCAGCGCAGGACAGACCGGGGCCAACTGCAGGCGCTCGGAGATCTCGACTTCACTTCGAAGTAGGATGTACTTAGAGGAAAGGATTTCCCATGGGAAGACTCTTTGATGGCCCCTGGCCCATCGTTATCATCATCGTTGTAGCACTGCTGCTTTTTGCCGCGCCCAAACTTCCGGCGATGGCGCGGAGCCTTGGCCAGTCGATGCGGATCATCAAGTCCGAGGTCAAGGAAATGAAGAACGACGGCAAGACTGACGGCGACGCCGCCGATGCCTCAGGTCCCGTCGAAGGCCGGGTAGTGAACCACCCGCGCCCCGAAACCCCGTCCAGCGGCAACGCTGACGGTACGGACGTACCGCCCTCCACCCGCGCGTAGTTCAAGGTGGCACAAAAGAAGGGCCGCAAAGCCAATCCGGAAGGCCGGATGGCTCTTTGGGACCACCTCAAGGAACTCAAGAACCGGTTGATCAAGTCGGCCATCGCCGTGGTGCTGGCCGGCATCGCCGGCTGGTTCCTTTACGATCCGGTGGTCTTCAACCTCTCTGAACCGCTCATCACCATCGCGCAGCAGACAGGCCGCACCGCGGTACTGAACTTCGCGACCATCGCGGATCCGTTCGCGTTCAAGATCCAGATTGCCATCCAGATCGGCCTGGTCATCTCCAGCCCCGTCTGGATCTATCAGGTGTGGGCTTTTATCACCCCTGGCCTGACGGGTAAGGAACGCCGGTACACGCTGGGATTTATGGCCGCGGCCGTACCGCTGTTCCTCGCCGGCGTTTTTGTCGCCTGGCTGGTCTTCCCCACGGTGGTTCGGGCCCTCCTTCAGTTCACCCCCACCACAGGCGCCAACAACGTCTCAGCCACTGACTACCTCACGTTTGCCACGCAGATGTTCCTGATCCTGGGGGTTTCCTTCCTGGTGCCGGTGATCCTGGTCGGCGTCAACATGGCCGGCGTGGTCCGCGGCCGCACCATCCTGAAGGCCTGGCGCATCATCGTTTTCCTGGTCTTCGTCCTCGCCGCCCTGGCCGCACCCGGCACGGACGCGCTGTCCATGGTGATGCTGGCGGCTCCGCTGCTGATCCTGTTCTTCGCCGCCATCGGCCTGTGCATCATCAACGACAAGCGCAGGGACAAGCGTGAGGCAAAGGTCGCCGCTGAGACGGACGCCACCGCGGACGTCGCCACCCCCGGCAGTGAGCTCAAGAAGCTCTAAGCTCCCGCTAGGCTTGGGACATGTTCTCCACCACCGGGCCCACCGATCCTGACGAGTTATCACCGGCAGAGAGATACCGCGCCAACGCGGAACGCCAAGCCGAAAACGCCACGTACCTGGGGGCTTTCACCAGGACCCTGGAGTTCGAACTCGATGACTTCCAGCGCCAGGCCTGCCGTTCCCTCCAGGAAGGCAGGGGAGTGCTGGTGGCGGCGCCCACCGGTGCCGGCAAAACGATCGTTGGCGAATTTGCCATCTTCCTGGCCCTCCAGCGCGGGCTGAAAGCCTTCTACACCACACCCATCAAGGCCCTGAGCAACCAGAAATTCACTGAGCTCGGCGAAAAATACGGCGCCGAAAACGTGGGTCTCCTGACCGGCGACACCAGCATCAACGGCGATGCGCCGGTGGTGGTGATGACCACCGAAGTCCTGCGGAACATGCTGTACGCGGATTCCGCCACCCTTGATGACCTGGGCTACGTGGTGATGGACGAGGTCCATTATTTGGCCGACCGGTTCCGCGGCGCCGTCTGGGAAGAAGTGATCATCCACCTTCCCAGCGAGGTGCAGGTCGCCTCCCTGAGCGCAACTGTTTCCAACGCAGAAGAGTTCGGGGCCTGGCTGGACACCGTCCGCGGCGACACGGACATCATCGTTTCCGAGCACCGTCCGGTGCCGCTGTGGCAGCACGTGATGGTGGGCCGCCAGATCGTGGACCTGTTCGCCGGCGAGACCACCTTTGATGAGATCGCCCCGCCAGTGGACGCCTCCGGCGCTCCGGCGACCGTCACCGCAGCTGCCCCCGGGAGCGGCTTCGATGTGAACCCCGAACTCCTCTCCGTGGCCCGCAGCGAGGGACAGCAGGGCTTCCGCAGCAGGCCTGGCTCCGGCGGACGGAACCAGCGCGGCCGGCGCGGCGGCTCCGACCGGCCGGCCCGCGGCGCCCAGGAGCCAGGGGTCCGCAGGGCCAGCAGGCCCCAGGTGATCGCCAGCCTGGACCGGATGGACCTGCTGCCGGCCATCACGTTCATCTTTTCCCGGGCAGGCTGTGACGCCGCCGTTGCGCAGTGCGTCTCCTCGGGGCTGTGGCTGACCACGGAGCAGGAGCAGCAGGTCATCGCCCAGCGGGTTGACGCTGCCGGCCAGGACATCCCGCCGGACGACCTGGATGTCCTGGGTTTCTGGACCTGGCGCGACGGGCTGCTGCGCGGCTTTGCTGCGCACCACGCCGGCATGCTCCCCACCTTCAAGGAAGTGGTGGAAAAACTCTTTGTGGACGGCCTGGTCAAGGCCGTATTTGCCACCGAAACCCTCGCGCTGGGCGTGAACATGCCGGCCCGGTCCGTGGTACTGGAGAAGCTCGATAAGTACAACGGTGAGGCGCACGTGGACATCACCGCGGGCGAGTACACCCAGCTCACCGGCCGTGCGGGCCGCCGCGGCATCGACGTGGAGGGCCATGCCGTGGTGCTCTGGCAGCCCGGCACCGACCCCACAGCGGTCGCAGGCCTGGCCTCCAGGCGCACCTATCCGCTGAACTCCAGTTTCCGGCCCACCTACAACATGAGCATCAACCTCCTGGCCCAGTTCGGCCGCGCCCGGGCCCGGGAAATCCTGGAGTCTTCCTTCGCCCAGTTCCAGGCGGACAGGTCAGTGGTGGGCCTGGCCAAGCAGGTCAGGAGCCGGGAAGAGTCCCTGGCCGGATATGCCAAGTCCATGACCTGCCACCTGGGCAACTTCACCGAGTACGCGCGCCTGCGCCGGGAACTTTCCGACGCGGAGAACGCCGGCACCAAATCCAAGTACCGGAACCGGAAGTCCCTGAGCGATGACTCCCTGGCCCGGCTCCTGCCGGGGGATGTAGTAGACGTTCCCGGTGGGCGGGCGCCCGGCCCGGCGATTGTGCTCAGTTCGGACCACGGCAGCCGTGAGCCCCGGCCGGCGGTCCTGACCCTGGACAACCAGTTGCGCCGGATCGGCACTGACGACCTTGAGGGACCCATCTCGCCCGTCACGCGGATCAGGATCCCCAAGTCGTTCAACGCGAAGGTGCCCAAGTCCCGCCGCGACCTGGCCTCCTCCGCCCGGAACGCGCTCCGTGAGAACCGTCCGCTGGCCCCGGGCCACACCCGCAACGACGACTTCGGCCGGGCAGCCGCGCTGCCGGACCAGGACAAGCGCATCACGGAACTGCGCCGCGCGCTTCGCGCGCATCCCTGCCACGGGTGCAGCGAACGTGAGGACCACGCCCGTTGGGCTGAACGCTGGTGGAAGCTCCGCCGGGAAACCGACGGCTTGGTCCGGCAGATCCAGGGCCGGACCAACACCATTGCCAAGACTTTCGACCGTGTCTGCGACGTCCTGTCCACCTACGGTTATCTCGAAAGCGCCCCGGACGGCAGGCTGTCCATCAGCCCCGACGGCCAACGGCTCCGCCGGATATACGGCGAAAAGGACCTCCTCATCTCCCAGTCGCTCCGGCTGGGCGCATTCAACGACCTGGATGCCGTGGAAGTCGCGGCCCTGGCCAGCGTCCTGGTCTACCAGGCCAAACGCGAGGACCGGGGCCTCCGGCCGCGCATGCCCAGCGTCTCACTGGAGACGTCAGTGGACCTTGTGGTCCGGGAATGGTCCGCCCTGGAGGACGTGGAAGAGGACAACAAACTTCCCCTGACCGGCGAACCTGAACTCGGGCTGGTGTGGCCCATGTACAAGTGGGCCCGCGGCCGGCACCTGCAGGAGGTCCTGAACGGGACTGACCTCGCAGCCGGCGACTTTGTCCGCTGGGTCAAGCAGGTAGTGGACCTGCTGGACCAACTGGCCAAGATCCCCGGCCTGGAGCCCCGGCTTTCCCGGCTGTGCGCCGAAGCCATCGCCCTGATCCGCCGGGGCGTTGTGGCCTACTCGTCCGTTCTCTGACGTTTTCCCGTCCGCCGGCGCCCGCCGGCCCTTCCCCTGAGGAGCCCCGCCCTACATGACCACCCCGGAATCCCCGTCCGCAGGCCGCCCCAAAGCAGTGCTTTACCGCAACGGGTCCGTCTACACCGCCGCAGATCCCTTCGCCACCGCCATGGTGGTGGAGGGCGGCACCGTGGCCTGGGTGGGGTCCGAACAGGCGGCCACGTCCATCGCGGACAGTTCCATGGAGATCATTGACCTACGCGGCGCCTTGGTGACCCCCGGGTTCGTGGACTCGCACGCGCACCTCACCGAGACCGGCATCGCGCTGGGCTCCCTGGCCCTGGGCAGTA
Organism: Arthrobacter sp. Leaf141; assembly: GCF_001424565.1. Taxonomy (GTDB): domain Bacteria; phylum Actinomycetota; class Actinomycetes; order Actinomycetales; family Micrococcaceae; genus Arthrobacter. The sequence goes on along the minus strand of NZ_LMOL01000023.1, from coordinate 26,901 downwards.
CCGCCTCGGCGGCCGAACTGCTGGCGGCCGTTGCTGCGGCGCCGGGCCAGGGTACCGTCCTGGGGCACGGCTGGGATGAAACGCGGTGGGCTGACGCGACACTGCCCACCGCTGAGGAACTCGAACGGGCCGCCGGCGGCCGTGCCGTGTACCTGGCCCGGGTGGACGTCCACTCCGCCCTGGTGTCCGCAACGTTGGCCGGGTCCGCGGGGCTTCGGGGCAGGGACGGGTTCGACGGCGGCCCCCGGGTCCGCCGGGACGCGCACGCAGCGGCCCGGCAGTTCACCAGGGCATTGCCGGCCGCAACCCTCCGGGAGCACCAGGCCCGGGCCCTGGCCGAGGCTGCAGCCAACGGGTACGTGGCGGTCGCCGAGATGGGAGCCCCGCACATCGGCGGCGCCGAAGACCTCCGGATCGCGGCCGCCTGGAATGAAGGAGCCGCAGGTGCCCCGGCGGTTCCCGAGGTGCTGCCCTACTGGGGTGAGCTGGCGGAGTCCGAGGCGCACGCCCGCAGCATCCTGGACAGCTTCGGTTTTGGGATCCGCGGCCTGGCCGGTGACCTGAACATCGACGGCTCATTGGGGTCCCGGACGGCGGCGCTCCGTTCCGCCTACAGCGACTCAGCGGAGCAGGGCACGCTGTACCTGGGCGTGGACGAAGCCGCGGCGCACCTGGCCGCGTGCTCGCTGCTGGGCATCCAGGGCGGCTTCCATGTGATTGGCGACGCCGGGCTGGACGCGGCACTCGACGCGCTGGACCTCGCCGCGGAACAGGTGGGCGAGCAGCGGGTCCGCGCCGCCGGGCACCGTTTTGAGCACGTGGAAATGGTGGACGCCGCCGCGGTGGCGAGGCTGGCTAAATACGCCGTCACCGTCAGCGCACAGCCGGCGTTCGACGCCGCCTGGGGTGGACCCGGCGGCCTGTACGAACAGCGGCTGGGGGAGCGGAGCCGGGGAATGAATCCGTTCGCCACCCTCTACGCACAGGGAGTCCCTGTCTGTTTCGGCAGCGACAGCCCGGTCACGCCCTTGCGGCCGTGGTCCAGCATCCGGGCCTGCCTGGAACATCACAACCCAGACCAGCGGATCTCCGCCCGCGCAGCGTTCCTGGGCCACACCCGTGCAGGCTGGCGGGCAGCCCGGCATCCCGACTTTATGGCCGGGCAACTGGTTCCCGGCGCGCCGGCAAGTTTCGCGGTGTGGGAGGTCGAAGAGTTGATGGTGCAGGTGGCGGATGGCCGGGTCCAGTCGTGGAGCACTGATCCCCGCGCCAGGACGCCGTTGCTGCCGGCCCTGGATACCGGGACCGACCCGACGTGCCTGCAGACGGTGAGCAACGGCGTCGAACTCTTCGCGAGCCCGGCCCTGCGTCACTGACCGGCGCCCCGTCCGCCCTATAATGGGTAGTTGCGCCCGCCGGTGACCCGCTCACCCTCTGGTGCATTGACCGCTCCTCCCAGGAAAGGCCCTCTGTGCGCGTCCTTACGATCATCCCCACTTACAACGAACTGGAATCGCTGCCCAAGACGCTCCAGCGCCTCAGGGCCGCCGTCCCGTCGTCGGACGTGCTGGTGGTTGATGACAACAGCCCTGACGGCACCGGCAAGCTCGCCGACTCCATCGCTGCCGACGACGCCCAGGTCCACGTCCTGCACCGTAAAGGAAAGGAAGGCCTTGGCGCCGCGTACATCGCCGGCTTCGGCTGGGGCCTCGAGGCGGGCTATGACGTCCTCGTGGAGATGGACGCTGACGGCTCCCACCAGCCCGAGCAACTTCCCCAGCTCCTGGAAGCCATCGAACAGGGCGCGGACCTGGCCATGGGATCCCGCTGGGTTCCGGGCGGCAGCGTGGTCAACTGGCCGCTGTACCGCCAGGCCATTTCCCGGATCGGCAGCACCTACGCCCGCCTTATGCTGGGCCTGAAGATCAAGGATGTCACCGGCGGCTACCGTGCCTTCCGGCGGACCACCCTGGAGCGGCTGAACCTGGACCAGGTGGACTCGGTGGGCTACGGCTTCCAGGTGGACCTCGCCTGGCGGGTGGCCCGGATGGGCATGCGCATCGAGGAACGGCCCATCACGTTTGTGGAGCGCGAACTCGGGGCATCGAAGATGAGCGGCAACATTGTGGTTGAGGCCATGATCAACGTCACCAAGTGGGGCCTGGCTGCCCGTTGGAAGGCTCTGACCGGCAGGAAAGCCGCGAACTGACGGCTCCCGCAGCCGTTCCGGCTGAACAGAAAAGGGGCCATCCCGCACCGAAGTGCGGGATGGCCCCTTTTCTGTTGCGGCAGCTAGGCTGAGCGACGCTCTCCGCGGCGTTCCCGCAGGATGGTCAGGCGGTCCTCAAGAATCTGCTCCAGCTCGGGAAGGGACCGGCGTTCCAGCAGCATGTCCCAGTGCGTGCGGACAGCTTTGTCGTTGCTGGTGTCGGGGCGTTCGCCGTCCACCAGGAGCGCTTCCTTGCCGGTCTTCGAAACCCAGACCGGGGGAATTTCCGCTTCGGAGGAGAAGGTGACAAAAACCTGCTCGCCGTCTTCGCAGCGGTACTCGACCCGCTGGCGCGGCGCCGGCTCGACGCCGGACTCGGTCTCCATGCTCTGCGCGCCAAGGCGCATGCCCCGCAGGCTGCGATCGCTCATGATTTCTCCCTCTGGTCGTTACGCGGTAGGAAAACCCGCGCTGGCCGGCAGTAACGAAGCACCGCCGGACTTCTTTGTGCTCTGTGCTGCATCATAGGATTCAACGCATCGCGAAGCTGTGTTGTTCCAGCGGATTGCTCCAGCCGGGCAAATACCCGAGTATACCGGTTCAACCGGCGCAGGCACAAAACAGGGGAGGGGACCCGCAGGTTACTGCGGATCCCCCCCGGGCAATCAGCCCGGTGGTTCAGGGCTGGGCGGGCGCTGCCGGGGTGGCGGCGAATCCGTCCGCTGAGGGATCCGGGTTGGTGCCGCCCAGGGCGCCCCCGATTCCCTTCAGTGCCTCAGTGAGTTCGCTGGGGATGATCCACAGCTTGTTCGACGTGCCTTCGGCAAGTTTCGGCAGGGTCTGCAGGTACTGGTACGCCAACAGCTTCTGGTCAGGGTTGCCCTTATGGATGGCGTCGAAGACCTTCTGGATGGCTTGCGCTTCACCGTCGGCGCGGAGGATCGCCGCTTTCGCGTCGCCCTCAGCCTTCAGGATGGACGACTGCCGCTGGCCTTCGGCCGTAAGGATGGCGGACTGCTTGGTACCCTCAGCCGTGAGGATGGCCGCACGGCGGTCCCGCTCGGCGCGCATCTGCTTCTCCATCGAATCCTGGATGGAGTGGGGCGGATCGATGGCCTTGAGCTCCACCCGGGACACCCGGATGCCCCAGCGGCCGGTCGCTTCGTCGAGGACGCCGCGCAGCTGGCCGTTGATCTGGTCCCGGGAGGTGAGCGCCTCTTCGAGGTTCAGCCCGCCCACCACGTTGCGCAAGGTGGTGGTGGTGAGCTGTTCCACGGCCTGGATGTAGTTGGCGATCTCGTAGGTCGCGGCGCGGGCGTCGGTGACCTGGAAGTAGACCACCGTGTCGATGGAGACCACCAGGTTGTCCTCGGTGATCACGGGCTGCGGCGGGAACGAAACCACCTGTTCACGCAGGTCCAGCAGCGGCAGCAGCCGGTCCACAAACGGGATCAGGATGGTCAGGCCGGGATTGAGCGTGCGCTGGTACTTACCCAGCCGCTCCACCACGCCGGCCCGGGCCTGCGGAATGATCCGCACCGACCTGACCAGGACAATCACCACAAATATGATCAGGACTACCAGCACAATGGCCAGGGCGGTCCCCCCTGCGTTTTCCATACATCTCCTCTTTCCCCAATTGATAAGACTCTGTCAGGACTGGGCGGGGGTGGCCGGTGGCGGCGTTGACACCACTGCTGTGGCGCCTTCAATGGCGGCCACCACCACGTGCTGGCCGGCGGGCAGGTCGCCCGCGGAGGAGCGTGCGCTCCAGATGTCGCCACCGATTTTTACCAGCCCGCCGGCTGTGGTGACGGCTTCCATCACCACGGCGGACTCGCCGATCAGGCGGTCCACGTTGGTCCGCTGCTCAGCCGGACCCTTCTTGATGTGCGAAAGGGCCACGGGGCGGACGAAGGCGATCATCAGCAGCGAAACGACGCAGAAAATGATGATCTGCAGCCAGCCCTCGGCGCCGGCGAAGTCGGCAACCAGGGCCGCGAGGGCGCCGCCGCCCAGCATGATGAAGAACAGGTCGAGGGTGATCATCTCGATCACCGCAAATGCCAGGAACGCGGTGAGCCACAATGCCCACCAGTTTTCGCCCAGCCATTCGAACATGCCGTTCCCCCTCTGCTTCGTGGAGCCGCGTGCCGCAGACCCCCCAGTCACTGCACTTCCATCCTAGTCCGGACGCCTCCCGGAGGGGGCGGGCGCATCCGTGCGGGCCGGGATATTGGCCAAGTCGTTACTCCGCCGGCGTCTGCGCAGGGGTGAACACCAACAGCTTGAAGCGGGCTTCGGCAGTCACGGGCTCCCTGCTGCCCGCGAGCCTGCCGGCGATGGCCTCGCGGCCCAGATGGTGGCCGGCTGGCCCCATAAAAGCCAGGTCCGTTGCCTGCGGCACCGTGAGTGACAACGGAATGTCGATGTCCGAGGATGATTCGAGATCGAAATGCGAGGCCATGGCAGCAGCCAGCCGCGCGTCCTTACCCTCCTCAATGGCCAGCATCCCGGTGCGCGCAGCGAGTTCGGCGAGGTGGCCGCTGCGGGGGGTGACCACCACCAGCCGACCGGCGGGCCGCAGGACCCGGGCGAACTCGGCAGGATTCCGGGGCGCGAACACCACCGTCACGGCGTCCACGGAATCTGTTGCCAGGGGAAGCGGCTGCCAGATGTCCCAGACCAGGTTCATGGCCTCCGGGTTGAGCCGGGCTGCCCGCCGCAGCGCGTATTTGGAGATGTCCAGGCCGTAGGCAGCGGGGGCCGTTGCCGCTGCCTGGTCAAGGAGCACCCGAAGGTACTGGCCCGTCCCGGTGCCGGAATCAAGGACCGCCGCGCCGGTAGCCGGCAGGACACGGACGACGGCGGCTGCCACGGCGGTTGCCAGCGGCAGGTAATGCCCCGCGGCGAGGAAGGAGTGGCGGGCTTCGACCATGGCGGCAGAGTCCGCCTCGAAAGCCGTCCCTTTCCCGACCAGAAAGTTGAAGTAGCCCTGCCGTGCGGCGTCGAAACTGTGCCCTGCCGGACAGACCAGCCGCTTCCCGGCCTGCGGATGGGCTCCGGAAGGCTCGAAGGGTTGCCGGCATACCGGGCACAGCAGGGAAAGGTGCGGGGCAAAGGGCATGGATACCACTTTAGGCGGCGGACCCGGCGCTGCCCGGCGCAGTGCCGCGGCCGCTGCCGTCAGGCGACGCTGATACCCGCCGGTCCGGCGTCGAACCCCAGCCCTTCGCTGGCCTTGTCGATGCCGGGGCCCGCCCAGTGCGCAGCGTATTCGGCGTTGCTGCTCAGCGAGCGCAACTGGGCGCGGTCCACGTACAGAACCCCGTTCAGGTGGTCCGTCTCATGTTGGACAATCCTGGCCTGCCAGCCAAAAAATTCCCGCTGCACCGCACCGCCGTCGACCGTCAGGAAGTCGAGCCGGACGGTTTCCGGCCGGGCCACCACTGCCTGCAGTCCGTTCAGTGACAGGCAGCCTTCGTAGAACGAGGCGTGGCTGGCTCCCAGCGGCGTGTACCGGGGATTGACGATGGCCAGGAAGTCCAGCGGTTCCCGCCGCCTGAGCGCTGCCGCCTCCGGGTCGACGTCGAATTTGTCCTCCAGGACCGCCAGCTGCAGCGGGATGCCCAACTGCGGTGCGGCGAGTCCCACGCCGGGCGCATCATGCATAACCCGCCGCATCAACTCGATCAGCCGTTCCAGCTGGTCGCCGGGCAGCTGGCCATCGTAGGCGGCTGCACGCTGCCGCAGCACCGGGTGTCCCGCCTGCACAATGGGCGGCAGGTCACCGGTGGCCAGCATGGCCTCGACCTGTTCGGCGATCTGCGCCGGGCTCTGGGTTGTTTCCGGAGGATTGTTGCTCATGGGCAAAGCCTAGCGGCGCCGCCGGGCGTGCACGGCCGGCGGCTGGGTTAGTCTCGAAGGCATGGCCACTGAACCCCAACGTGTTTCATCCCCGCGTGAGCTGGTGCTCGAGTTCATCCGGACCCTGCAAGCCGGCGGCGGCGCGGCGCAACTGAGGCCCTTCCTGGCGGATACCTTCACGCTGGTGGAGGCGCCGCACCTGCTGGCGCCCGAGGGTGCCACCCGGAACCTGGCCCAGGTGCTGCAAGGAGCGGACCAGAGCTCCGAAGTTGTTTCCGGCCAGGAGTTTGTGATCAAGCGGACCACCAGCGGGGACGGACGCGTTGTGGTGGAAGCCGACTGGTCCGCCACGGTCCGCATGGACCTGCGTTACTGGGACCGCGGCGAAACCATCCGCGCCAGCACTTCCTCCGTGTTCGAAGTCAGCGACGGCCTGATCACCAGCCAGGCCAGCTACGACTGCTACTACCGGTAGGCTCCGCCCCGGTCACTGCATGGTGAACCGGCGGGCCACCCAGCGGTTCACAGGCGGGCTGGACGCGACCGCGGCCAGGGCGGCGTTCCGCACGCCCAGCAACGCCGGTGGGAGCGGCCGGCCCAGCATCATGTTGATTCCGGCCTGCCGGGCGGCCCGGGCGGCGGCCTGCCGCCTGCCGGACTCATAGCGGCACACCTCCGCGGGCGTGGCGGTGCCGGCCAGCACGCGGTGGATCACGGGGGCCAGCGCCTGGGCATCCAACCAACCCAGGTTCATGCCCTGCCCGCCGATGGGACTGATTTCATGGGCGGCATCACCCAGCAGGACCACCCGGCCGATGACTGTTTTCCTGACGGCGGTGGTGTGGACGGAGAAGGCGCTCAGCATGGAGTTGCTGCCTGGCTCGGGCAGGATTCCCGTCCGGTCTCGGACCAGGTGGGCAAGATGCAGCGGATCCGTGGCGGCTGCGGGTGCCCCGAGGCGGACCACCCAGCGGCGGACGCCACCGGGCAGCGGAAAGGATTCCACTATGCCGTGCCGTTCCAGGAACAGGACGGCCTTTTCTCCATGGGTGCCGGCATCGGCGAAATCACCCATCAGGTAATGGTCCGGATACGTTTTCCGGGCGACGGGTACACCCAGCTGCTGCCGCAGGCCGGACCGGGCCCCGTCCGCGGCGATGACCACCTGTGCCGCGTAGCCGCGGGCCGGGTCCGCGGCACCCAGGCCGGGCCCAACGCTGACGGCAACCTGTCCGCCGTCGTCCGCTACGCCCGTGACCCGTGCACCCCGCACCAGCGCGTCCGGGTCCAGGGTCCGGACGCGTTCTGCCAGGAGCTGCTCCGTCCGGTGCTGGGGGAGCGCCAGGACAAAGGGATAACGGCGCGAAACGCTGCTGAATTCCATGGCACCTACCGTCCTGCCGCCGCTGATGGCCAGGCCGCGGCGGATGGGGACGCCGGCGTGGACCAGGCCGGAGGCAAGCCCGACGTCCTCAAGCGCCGCCAGCGCCGGAGGGTGGATGCCGATGGCACGGGAGTGCCCGTTGGGGGATGGCCGCTGCTCCAGGACCCGGACGCGGACGCCGGCCTGGAGCAGCAGGGCAGCCAGGTAAAGCCCCACCGGACCGCCGCCCACTATGACCACATCCGTTTCCATATCAGCCGTGCCGGAAGGTGAGCACCTGGTGGAACGCCTGGTTCAGTTCCACCCGCCACCCCTGGGGAGCGGCAGCCCGCAACTCGGCCGGGGTATAGCTGCGCCGGATGGAGGTGAGCCCGTCCGCGCGGATAAAGGAGTTCCGGAACGGCAGGGCTGCGGCGCTGAAAAGGGCAAACGCCGTGGGGCTGCGGCGCAGGTCGTTGTGCAGGACCGATCGTGTGGCCAGCTGCTCGGAATGGGACAGCAGCTCGCTGAGCTGTTCCGGCGGCAAGTGATGGATGACGTGGTTGGAAATCACCACGTCGTACCTGCGTCCCTCGGCCACAAGGTCCCGGCTGTGGGCCTGGCGGAACAGGACACCCGGCCGGGCAGGGCGCCGCAACGCAAACGCGGCAGCACGGGGGTCAGGATCGATGCCCGTCAGGTCAAGGCGCAGTCCGTCCCGGGCGGCCCACCGGGCAAGCAGGGTGGCGAGGTCGCCCCCGCCGCAGCCGATGTCCAGCAGGGACACCGGCCGGACCGCCGTGGCGAGGAGCGGCCGCAGTTCCCGGCGGTACAGTCCCCGCCAGCCGGAAAACAGCCGGTTCACCGGGCCGAACTGGCGGTAGGTATTTTCGAGCAGCACGGGGTTGCAGTCGGGGCGGTCCATCAGTTCCACGGCGTCCACCGCCCGCTCGCCCAGCAGGAGTCGCACCGGGTCAGGCCACCGGCGCTTCCTGCAGCGAGACTCGGCCGGAAACGGTTTCGCTGCCGGCCGCGGCGGAGGTGCGCGGCAGTTTGGTGAACAGGGCAGTTTCCACTGTCAGGCCCGGCCCGAAAGCCATGGAACAGATCCGTTCATCGCCCGGCTCCGGTTCCTGTTCCACAATGTACTTGAGGACAAACAGGACGGTGGCGCTGCTCATGTTGCCGTAGTTGCGGAGGGTTTCCCGGGCCGGCACCAGCTGCTGGTCCGTCAGGCCCAGCCGGGACTGGACTTTGTCCAGGATGCTCCGCCCGCCGGGATGGATGGCCCAGTGCCGGATGGCGGTGTAGGGGAGCGGCAGCAGGTCCGGATCGCGGGCCAGGAGCGGCTCGAGCGCCCCCACGATGTGGTCATCGATGATGTGCGGGACGTAGTTGCCCAAAACCATCTCGAAGCCGTGGTCACCAATGTTCCACGCCATGGAGTCCTCGCCCACCGGCGTCAGGACCGTCTCGAAGTGGTCCAGCTGCAGCAGCGCCGTCCCGTCCGGGGCAGGTTGGGAGGTCACGACGGCGGCAGCGGCTCCGTCCGCGAACAGCGCCGACCCCATGATGGTGTCGGGGTCGTTGGAGGTCCGGACGTGCAACGAGCAGAGTTCTGCACAAACCACCAGCACCACGGCGCCCGGGTCCGCCTCGCAGAACAGCTTCGCGGCGCGGAGGGCGGGAAAAGCTGCATAACAGCCCATAAAGCCGAGGTGGTAACGCTGCACAGAGGGGTTCAGTCCCAGTTCCCGGACGATTTTGTAGTCCGGGCCGGGGTTGAAGAAGCCGGTGCAGGACACCGTGATGAGGTGCGTGACGTCGCCCGGGCTGAGGTCAGGGCAGGCCCCGAGGGCTGCAGCGGCAGCTTCAACAAAAAGTTTGGTGGCTTCCCGGCCGAAGATTTCATTGCGCACCTTGGTGCTGGGATTCAGCAGGAGCCCGGTGGCCGGGTCGAAGAACTGCGGATCGTCCGCGCGGAAGTCCTTGGTCAGTTCATCCACGGCGGTGTAGCGGGTGTCGATGGCGGCCGAGTCGAAACACGTGCTGACCAGCCGCGATCCGAGCCGGGTCAAGCCGGGTTGGGCAGCGAACACGTCACGCGCCTCGGACTGGACCAGGGTGGTTTTTGGAACTGCTGTTTCGAGTGCCCGCACATAGACCGTCATTGGTTCATTCTTGGCGAGCCTCCGGAAGAAGACAATGCTTTGGGCCGTTGACCTGCACAATCTATTAATGGGGGAGCCGGTGAGCAGCCCTGCTTCGGCGCAGCCGTCAGTTTTTTGTGTTCAATGCCTCGGCGAGCATCACGATGATTCCGCTGGGGCCCCGGACGTAGGAGAGTTTGTAGACGTCCCCGTAAGTGGCAACTCCACGCAGTGGCCGGCAGCCGTGCTTCGCGGCGATCTCCAGGGCAGCGTCGATGTTGTCGACGGAGAACGCGACGCGGTGCATGCCGATCTCGTTGGGGAGGGTGGGCTCCGTTTCGATGGCGTCCGGATGGATGTATTCGAAGAGCTCCAGGGTGCCGTGGCCATCGGGTGTCTGGAGCATCGCAATTTTGGCATGGTTGCCGTCGAGGCCCACGGCGGTATCGGCCCATTCTCCGCTGACGGTGTCCCGGCCCACCACTGTGAGACCGAGGTCGGTGAAGAAGGCGATGGTTGCTTCGATGTCGCGAACGGCAATGCCGACGTTTTCAAGTTTGATGGCCATGCACAGCACGCTACCCAGCCGGGCCGGGCCCTGGAAAGGGCAGGATCCTGGTCAGTTGATGATTTTGGCACTTTGGTCCGAGCGCAGTACCGCCAGCCGCTCCTGCCAGGCCAGCAGCGCAGCGGGCGTCAGTCGGGTCCAGTCAGTGACCTCGCCGATGACCCGCAGCGGCTCTGCACTGCGGAACGACCGGGTGGGATTCCCCGGGAATTTTTTGTCGGTCACGTTGGGGTCGTTTTCGAACGCCCCGGTGGGCTCCACGGCGTAGACGCGCGGGGCCCCGTCGCCAGGTGCGAGTTCCGCGGCGAGTCCGGCACCGTCCTTCAGGGCGGTGAAATAGATATGGTTCATCACCACCTCCGGACGATAGTTGGACCGGAATCCGGCCCTGAGGAAATCGCCGTCGCGGAGATCGGCTTTTGTACCGTGAAAGAACGGTCCTTCATCCAGGGGTTGGCTCACGCTTTCAGTCTAGGCATGCCGGGGGAGAGGCAGGCTGGTTAGGGTGGAACCCATGATCCTGATTACCGGCTTCGAGCCGTTCGGACCCGAGAAAGTAAATCCATCCTGGCTGGCTGCGCGCCGGGCAGCGGCGATCCTTCGGGCCGAAGGCCTTGCGGTGGAGGCGATGGAGCTGCCTTGCGTCTTCGGTGAATCGGCGGAGGTCCTCCGGGAAGCCATTACCCGCCTGGATCCGGAGCTGGTGGTCTGCGCAGGCCTGGCGGGCGGCAGGGGACGGGTGTCCCTCGAACGCGTGGCCATCAACTGCGATGACGCCCGCATCCCGGATAACAAGGGCGGGCGGCCCATTGATCAGGAAGTTGTCCCCGGCGGACCGGCCGCATACTTCTCCACCCTTCCCATCAAGGCTGCGCTTCGGGATCTCAACCTTGCGGGCATCGACGGCGAGGTCTCGCAGACGGCAGGCACTTACGTGTGCAACCACATTTTTTACGCCCTGATGCATGCCCTCGCGGACAGGCCCGGTGCCCGGGGCGGCTTTGTCCACCTTCCGTACCTTCCAGAACAAGTCCCGCCGGGCAGCGCCGCCCCGTCGATGACGGTGGAAACGGCAGCCAACGGAATCGCCGCCGTCGTCCGCGCAAGCCTGCGCACCCGAACCGATGTTGAAATGTCAGCCGGCGCCACCCACTAAGCCTTGCTTTGCGGGCTGCTGCCTATATTGCAGGACCTCCCGGTGCGCGCCGTCGGCGTCAGCCTTCGGGAACTGTGCAGGTATGCCCGTCGGCGTCCATGGGATAACCGCAGAGCGGGCACATCGGACGCCCGGCACCCACGATTTCGCGCGTGCGCTTGGCGAACGCGCGGGCTGTTCCTACGGGCATCCGCACCAGAAGTTTTTCGGTTTCCTCAGCGTCGTCGATATCCTCGGGATCGGCGTCGGTGAGCGGGTAGGCCTCGACGACAACCTGCGCCGTCGTGGGGTCCCACCCGAGGCTCATCGCGCCGGTCCGGAACTGTTCCTGGACGGGCTCGAGCTGATCGTTGTCGACAAGTTCGATGGGAGTGCCCGTGGGGACGCTGAACGGGTTGCCGTCGATGGTGATGAGTTGGTCGAGGATTTCGTCGACCTTTTCGGCGAGCAGGGCTGACTGCTGCTTTTCCAGGGCGATGGTCACGATCTGCGTCCCGGCGCGCACCTGCAGATAAAACGTGCGCGCCCCGGGGAGGCCGATGGTGCCAACGACAACCCGGTCAGGCCAGGCAAACTCGTGAACACGTGTAGGCATGTGAATATCTTAGGCACAGAAGGTTCCGCGGTGGCTTCTGCGCCGGTCAGCAGCCACACGACATGCGAATGATGAGTTCGGTACTGAGGAGCTCGCCGTCGAAAACGGCGATTTCGAAGTCGTCGCCGACGATATCAGCACCCAGGTCAAGGCGGGGGCTCGCCGCCCCAATCGACGTCTTCTACCCTGGACTCCGAACAACCCGCAGCCGATCCGGCCCAGACACACGGTGAATCCGGCGGGGGAGAGGCAGGCAAACGTTTTCATTGGGCGAAAGTGAGCCTCCACGCGGTCTGCCAAGACAGCAAGACTGGTCGCATTGTATGGACCAGGCCGGGCGCCCGGATGAGGCGAACCAGTAAGCCGAGGAAAGGAATGCCGATGCCCGTTGAACAACTCCGCCTTGAGGAAATCCGGATACGTGATCCGTTTATCCTGGAGCCGGTTCCGGGTGAGTTCGTCCTTTTCGGGACGACTGACGAAAACGTCTGGGGAGGGCCGGCGACCGGCTTCGACTGCTATACAAGCGATGATCTCAAGCGCTGGAGCGGTCCGTTCCCCGCATTCCGCCCACCGCAGGGCTTTTGGGCGGACAGCCAGTATTGGGCACCGGAAGTCCATCACCTTGACGGCCGATTCTTTATGTTCGCTACATTCGCCACCTCGACACTCGAACGGCCCCGCGGAGTCGGGATTCTGGTCTCCGACACCGCCACAGGTCCTTACGCACCATGGAGCGAGGGACCGGTTACGCCGGAGCAGGAGCCAAGCCTCGACGGGACATTGTTTGTTGATGAAGACGCTGTCCGCTGGCTTGTCTACAGCCGCGGCGCTGAGGGGACGGCTGGCAGGCCAGGGATCTCCGATGGCGAAATGTATGCGCGCCGCCTGTCGCAGGACCTCAAGGCCGGCGTCGGCGAGCCGATCCTGTTGTTCGCAGCCTCATCCGCAGGGTGGAGCCGCCCGCTGCGGTTTCCGGACGGGGTTGAACCACCGGCGGGGCTGAACCTTGCCAAAGACCCCATGTTCACAGATGGTCCATTTCTCATCCGGTCGCCCGAAGGATCGCTGCTGATGCTGTGGTCCAGCCACGGACAGACAGGATACGCCATGGGAATCGCCGAGTCGGAAAGTGGAACCATCGTTGGGCCCTGGATGCAGCATGACCAGCCACTGTGGTCCAGCAACGGCGGCCACGGCATGATTCTGAGCACCTCCACGGGACACAGCTATCTGGTCTTCCACTGGCCCAATGACACCCCTGACGAACGCGTTAAACTTGCCGAAGTAGAGATCCACGGCGTCCGGGTCCGGATTGTATGACGTTGTTTCGTGAGTCGCGTTCCACGGCGCGCCGGAACCACTTCCACCGGGACCTCTAAAGCGCCGATAATCTACATTATGTCAAGTAAGACAAGAATCCTCGCATTTTTCCATGATCACCCGCGTCCAGCGACGGTGCCCTGGGCCATATACCGTGGACTTCGTGGCAGGGTGTTTCGTTAGCCGTGGGCCAGGATGGTGTCGATGAGTTGGGCCAGCTCCCGCGCGTCGTTCGGAGTGACTGCCGGTCCGGCTTTCACGGCCGTGGCTGCCAGGGTCCCTTTGATGCCTGTCATGGTCAGCGTTGTCTGGGCTTCCCCGGTGGCAAGGGTTTGCTTACCCAGGGCGGCGAATGATTGGTCTCCGGCGGTTTTCGCGGCTATTTGCTGGACTTCGGTGGTGATCTTCTGTCCGCCAAGTTCGATGGTGAAGTTGCTGCACGCGGCGGCCGCTTTTTGTGAAGCTTCCAGCTGATCGGTCATTTCCTGGGCGTTTTTGAGGGCAATGACGGTCACCACGATCGATGTCTTTTCTTCCGCTGACACGGTGGTTCCGGCAGCGTAGGTGCTGCCTTCGGGGACCTGGGCATTGCTATCGGAAAAGGCCTTGCACTCCGGCGGGGAGAACACGGCTGTTTTCAGGAGCTCTTTGGCTTTGATGATGCCCTGGTCGATCTGCGCCGCGGGAACCACCGTCAGGTCGCGGCCCTGGGCGTCCTTCAGGGTGGCCATCACGGAGCTGAGGTCTGCATCCGTGTAGGTCTTCGCAGGGCTGGGTTCCGGGCTGGCGGATGGTTCAGGTGCAGCGGAGGTTACCGGCTCTGTTCCGGTGCCTGTTCCACACCCCGCGAGGGCAAGGAGCGCGGTCAGGATAAGGGTTGTGAATGTCGTGCGCCTTTGCATGGACTGGTCCCCTTCAGTTCGCCGGCCGCCCCGAGTTTCGGGGCATGTCCCGGAGCCATATCCTGTCGATTCCTGTCCCGGACTGGTACGGCCGTGCTGCTCACGTACAAGAGCGGCCGGGCAGGTTTTAACCCCCTCCGTACCAATGCTTGCCTGACGCGATACCCACCAAGCTATGCGGCCCAATCGCAAACCGGGCACAGTAATCAGTACCTGCTTTACATTCCACCCACTACTCCCCCGGCTGGAAATCCGCCACGGGCGTGCCGGCCAACGACCAGCTGGTGCGGGACTCTTTCTCTGACCCACCTGGATCCTGAAGATGCGGGGATCGCTATGTGGTCAGCCGGTCAGTTGGGTTCCGTTTCCCCGTTTTCGACAAAGGCCCGGAGGGCTTGAGCCTTTGCCGGGCCCGGGATGCTTGTACAGGCATCAACGGGACTCATGGGCTAATTCAGAGTGCTATTTGCGTTGACGGTAGTCGTGCAGAATCCGGTCCTGCACCGAGCTTGAACAGTGCGAAGCTAACTCAGCAGCAATCCGCTTGCCTTGTCTCAGCCGGAACGCGTTCACAACCCATGGGGATGCAATCCAGACCACGGCGAGGGCTTTCGACCAAAGCGGCACGTCCAAAAACGCCACTACCCCCACGGCCAATGCCAGGAAGATGGCCACCAGGTAGGGAAAGAACCTCACCCGGCCAACTTAGCAGAACCACGCGGGCACGGGTCGCAGAGCAGCCCTGCAGGCGCCAAGCCTGCACGTCCGCGCCACGTCGCCAGTCGAATCGGGATTCCTGGGTTCCTGCCGCGCCGTGGACCTTGCTATAGGTCGGCAGTGCCCATTGGCGGGCAGATGAAGCCCTTGCGAACAGCTCAAAGCTGTCCCCCGTGGGTTCAACCCTCCCGGTCGGCACCCCGAATGTCAGCGTCCCGGCGTACACTCAAAGAGTCGAACATATATTCGAATAAAGGTGTGTTGTGAGCGTTGTTGTTGGTCCCCGCGTGATAGACGCGGGCGTGTCGTTGGTTTCGGCGTTACTCTCTCCAGTGCCGGTCGCGGCGGGTTTCCCGTCGCCGGCGCAGGACTATTTTGATGGGCGGATCGATTTGAATGCGCACCTGATCAAGGACGTCACCAGCACCTATGTGGTGCGGGTGTCCGGGGAGTCGATGGAGGGCGCGGGGATCAGCGACGGGGATGAGCTCATCGTCAACCGTGCCCTGCGGCCCACGGACGGGTCCGTTGTTGTCGCTGTCCTGGACGGGGAGTTGACGATCAAGCGGCTGCGGATCACCGCCGGCAAAGTGATCCTGCAGTCTGAGAACCCCCGCTACCCCGACATTGAAGTCCCGGCCCTGTCGGATCTGACCATTTGGGGTGTCGCGACCCGATGCCTTCACCACGTCTAGGGGCCCGGTCCGTGTCGAAGCCGGCGTTGATGCGGCATATGCCGCAGATCGCCCATGTGGATGTGAACTGCTTCTACGCTTCCGCGGAACGGGCGTTCAATCCGTCCCTGGAAGGCAAACCCGTGATCGTGCTTTCGAACAATGACGGGTGCGCAGTCACCCGCTCCCCCGAAGCCAAAGCCCTCGGTATCGGCATGGGTGACCCGTGGTTCAAAATCGCCCCCCGCGCCAAGGAATGGGGGCTGATCGCACTGTCGAGTAACTACGAGCTCTACGGCGACATCAGCTCACGGGTCATGGAGCTGCTGGGCCGGTACTCGGCCTGGCTCGAGGTCTACAGCATCGATGAAGCCTTCCTCGGCGTCAAAGGCGAACCCACCCACCTCCGCACCCTGGGCCGGGAGATAAAAGACGCCGTCCGGGCCCATATCGGGGTCCCGGTCTGTGTCGGGATCGCACCAACGAAGACCCTGGCGAAACTGGCGAACAAATGGGCGAAGAACAACCCGGGGTTCGCCGGGGTCTGCCACTGGGAATCCGTGCCCACAGCGGAACGGCAACGGCTAATGCGATCCCTACCCGTCATCGAAATCTGGGGCGTGGCCACCAGACTCACCAGACGCCTCAACGCCCTGGGGATCCACTCCATCCACGACCTCGCCGCCGCAAACCCCGTCATGATCAGGGACCGGTTCTCCGTTGTCATGATGCGCACCGTCCTGGAACTCCAAGGCAGCCCCTGTATCCCCATGGAAGAAGAACGTATCGGGAAGGAAAAACTGATCTTCTCCCGTTCGTTCGCCACACCCATCACCACCGCAGCGGGTGTCCGGCAGGTCATGAGCGTCTACGGACAACAAGCCGCAGCCCGGCTGGCCAAACACGACCAACAGGCCAAAGTCCTCACCGCGTTCGCCGGGACCTCCCACTTCAACCCCCACGACACCTCCTACCCCGCCGTGTGTGTACCGCTGCCCATGCCGACCGCGGACCCGGTCCTCCTCACCAGGGCAGCCCACGCGCTGCTGCCCAGAATTGTCGACGGCATCCGCTACGCCAGAGCCGGGATCATGGTCACCGACCTGCGCCCCTCCGGAAACCAATCCCCCCTCTCCCTGTTCGAGAACCCGCACGAGGAACGCCACATCGGCACCCTCCTTGAAAACGTCACCAAACGCTACGGCCGCGGATCCATCGGACTCGGACACGGCGGGATCCGCCAAGGCCTGAACTGGACCATGAAACGCGACATGCTCTCCCCCCGATACACCACCCACTGGGACGAACTGCCCCTAGCCAAAGCCGGCTAACCACCCCCACCCCGAACACCCCACAGCACAGCACCCGTGGTCGACGTCCGCTTCACCCTCGACGGCACCCCGTTGGCGGTGAGGTACGACGGACACATCTGGGGCGTCGCCGCGGACCCTGTGCGCCGGTACGAACGCGAATCCTGGTGGGAAAACCAGACAAGAGTGCCCGCCGGCGCCGCCGTTGTTGACGTCACCATCTGGCAAGTCCAGGTCCAACTCCACGGCGGCGCCCCCTTACGGACCATGCAGCTGCGCCAGCCAGCGATGACCGACCACTGGATCCTGACCTCCATCGATGACGCCGCCTAACCCCACCACGGCCGCGGCGGTGCTGCATGGGCAGGCGGTCCAGGGCTCGGCCGCGCGCCAGTCGACACCAAGGTCCACTTCCACGGTTTGGCCGGCAGGGGACGCACCAGAGAAATTCGCGAACTGCGGTGCGTTAGGTACCACCGCTACTCAGCGTCCCGGGCCGCTGCCCCAGCCGCCGTGCGCAGCTGGTCTGTGACCCCGAGGTCTTCCTGTGGCGGGCCGCGAACGAGGAGTCAGAGTTTCGTTGCCAAGGCCGGTAGCAACGATGAAACGAAGACAGAATTATTCCTGGCAGGACGGGTCGCCTGGCCGCATGAGGTCGTTGTCCCCGGCCTCAGCGGGGGTTGAGATGGAAGCCACGGTGAGCCCTGCTGAATTTTCTCCATATAGGGGGGGAATCAGACCAGTCCCGGACTTCGCGCAGCCGGACACCTATCGCATTCCCTGGAGCGGGCCTATTCTGTGGGTGTTGGCCACACCAGGCCTGCGGAGGTGCTGGGGCTTTCCGTGACGTTATGTCATCGGAAAAAGAGAGTCGGTACCCCATGGAGAACTCATCCAAGTCCACGGTCCCAGCAGCAGCCCGCAGCCTGCGGTATCGGATCTCCCCAGTCCTGTCATTGATGGCCGCCGCGATCATCGCGTGTGCGGGCTTCGCGGCGCCGGCGCAGGCTGCCGGTACGGCCGGCACCTACACGACGGGCCGGGCGGAGGTCACGCTGACGGCAAACGAATTTGGCTTGCCGTTCGCGAACAATCCGGTGCAGGTCGTAGCCGGCGTGGATTCCGTATTACCCAGCACCAAAGTCCCGTCCGGCACCGTCAGCCTACTGTCCGACACCACCGGCAAGGTGCTGAGCGTAGGCGATGTAAACACCGATGAGCCGTTCCTGGGCGTGACGTTCATGGACTCGCCCGCTCTTTCTCTGGGGGCGAATTACTTCAAGGCGGCGTATTCGGGCGACGCCAACTTTTCGCCCAAGACCATCAGATTCGCTATACAGGGCATCAGCGGACCAAAAACCCAAACAGCTATCACCGTCAGTCCGGCCGGATCGTCCGTCGCTGGCCTACCCATCACCATCACGGCCCGGACCACGGCGCTGCCTTCCGGTCCGCTCACCGGACGCCCCGTTGGGGAATACATCCTGGAGATCGACGGCGTTGAGGTCGATTACCACTACATAGGGGCGGGGTGGCAGTACGTCTTTACCGTCACTAACCTGCCCGCGGGACAGCACATGTTCACCGTAAGGTACGTGGACCAGCTAGGTAATTACGGATGGTCGACGTCCGCGCCGGTGACCTACACAGTCACGCCTGCACTGGGTGCGGTGAAGACCGAGTTTCATTCCTCGCATCACGGTGACATTCCGGCCGGGACTGCTGTTACGGTCCAAGCGGTGATCAAACCCGGTGTTGTTGGCGGAGCCACGCCTTCGGGATGGGTGCAATTTTACGACTGGAACACCAAAGTAGGGTCGCCGGTGAAGCTGGTCAACGGCAAAGCGGGCTACACGCATTCGACGCTGAAGTATGGGAAGCACGTCCTTCAGGCCAGGTACCTTGGCTCCAGTTCCTATATGGCGGTGTTTACTCCGGCAAGGACGGTCATCATCGGCAGCTGATGCCGGCGCCCGGTGATGTTCTGCTGATGTGATCAGCCGGCCGGACAAACGTCCGGCCGGGATTCCTTGCGGTCTGATGAAAGGCCCGCATATGCGCATCGAATGTACACCCGCCGGCCCTGGAGAGTGACTGACACCTGAGTCGACGCGCATCACTGAGATCCGGCGATGCAGCCCTGCGGGAGACAGCAGGGATGTCAAAGCAGTCAGAAGTCGCTTGCGATGCGGTACGGCTGCCGGCCGGCGCTGGGGCTGGAGTGACCTGTCGTGGCCACTCAGGGCAATGTGTTGTCCCAATCGTCGCGCCAGTTTCCGAACATTCCAAAGTTGAGGTTGTCAGAGGGGTTATGCCGGCACCGGCCCCTTATCGGGAGGTCATTGATTCGATCCTCGTCATGAGCAACAGCGGTGTTTCGGAGTGAGGATCCACGGGAGGTAGTGGAGTCCTCTTTTGCGCTGCAGCAGTCGGCATAAGTCGTTGCTTTTGCGAGACCGGCACAGGAGCCGGCTGCTTCGGAAGCACTTTTCTCTGTCATTTGATTTCCTGAAGGAGTATGCCGACACGTTAAAACGAGGTGTGCTTTGTGGATCTGAGAAAGGTCCAGCAGTTCGGTATCCGGCTGGTACTTCCTGAGCAATATCTCTGCTTCGTGCCGGTGCAGGTCAGGGGCCTAACCGTCGTTCAGAGTATCGTCAGCCCTTACTGTTCTGCTTACGCGGTGAAGACCGATGGGACGGTGTGGTCCTGGGGCCTGAACAGCTTCTTTGGCCAACTTGGGAACGGCACCACCACCGACTCCTACGTGTCGGTCCAGGTAACGGGTTTAACCGGGGTCAGAAACGTGGTTGCCGACTCTTTCTCGGTCCACGCGGTGAAGACTGACGGAACGGTGTGGGCGTGGGCAGTAACGACTACGGCCAGCTCGGGAACTTCAGTCCCAATCTATCCACCATTCCCGTCCTAGTCTCGCAGCTGGCGGGCGTTGAGAACATGACCACCGCCTACGAATCGGGATACGCGGTAAAGACTGATGGGGGCGTATGGGCCTGGGGTCACAACGACCGCGGTCAATACGGCTAGGCGACGGCACCACCACAGACTCGAGTGTGCCGATACACGTGGGCTGAGCTCTAATAAAAAGGGAAAGCTTTGTTCTCGATTAGATCAATTCTCACAATACGTCGTTTGTGAGTGCTGCCGCCGACAGGTTCCCAGCTTCTAAGTGAGACCCCTTTTCTTACAAGGCCACGTAGCAAGGCGACGCCACATACCGTGGAGCCATGACGAAAGAAGAAATAGCCCTCTGGGTTCAGGTTGCCGCCGTGGTCGCGGCCGTCGTAGCCGCGATAATTGCGTTGGTCATTTCCGCGCTGGATCGCCGGAATGCGAGACAGATAGCCGCGGAAGACCGGCGTATAGCGCTGGAGCATGATCAGTTGCTTTTCGAGCAGTCAGAGTTGCTGCGCTTGCTCCAAAACTTGCGCCGTGGCAGTCATACTGACGCGGACCTATGTTGAGGTCTCCCCCTTTACTTATGAGACACGGGGAAGGCCATCAGGTCTGCCGCGATCGCCGGCGATTGATCAGGAGGCTCGTGCCAGCCGGCTGTACTGCCCAGGACGGCCGCGGGTAATCGTCCTTCCAGCTCTGAACGATCAACTGAATAGGACTCAGAATTCTTTGTAGATCCGAAGCGAAAAACGAAATCCCTCCAGCCTGAGGCCGGAGGGATTTCGTAGAGCAGTGAAACATCCGCTCATCACCCAGCGTAGTGGGCAAGGGACCGGTTAGTAGTGGAGTTCGAAGTCCAGGTCGAGATCTCTGTTCTCGGTGAATTCGCGCCAGGGTGGGCCGTTCGGTGCGGTGCAGAGACTGGTTAGGCCTCCCGGTCAGCCGTGGCGAGAAATTCGAGCGGAGGCGCCTACAAGACATTGCGAAAGAAATACGAAAGGAAGCTCCACCGGCATGAACTCTCCGGGATGATGAGCGTCAGGCTCTCTACAGATTGAGGCGCATGTTCACAGGCAAGGGCAAACCAGACAGCAACCGGTCCCGGGCGAGGAAAGTCGGGCTTGGCTACTGCGTTATGGCCGTCGTTTCCTGGGTTTTGGCCGTCTACGTCGGCATTGAAAGCTCAAACTGGTTCGTTCTTCTCATCCCAGCTGCAGTGACCCTCGCCGCAGCGGGATACATCTACGTCAATGAAAGAGATCACCGTGATGCGCCACGGTGAGGCCCCGAAACATCTGCCACGCTATCCGTTCAAGGAGGAGTTTTGATGCTGCCAAAGTCGAATCGTGACCGGAGCCGTCTCATCGCTGCTGGTTTCGGCGTCAGTGCCTTGGTGTTCATGATCATTGGCGTGTTCATTGCTCTCAGCCAACAAAACTGGCTCGTCTTCTTCCTCGCACTCGGGATAGCTGCATGCGGGGCCCTGTACCTCTATTCGCAGGAACGTGGCCACAAAGAGCCGTAACCCGCGACAGCAAACAAGACCACGAAAGCAGGGGCGCCTGAAGTGCTCGCCACCATCTCGGGTAGAGAAGCATTCCGCGATGCAATGCAGACAGAGATCATCGGACCCGGTCTCCGCATCATCAGTCTGTTCGCGTTCATCATCTATAAACGTATGAACAGACGAAAATAGGCCCCGACGCCCCCGAGACGATCAGCACAGCGAGGAAGATGCCTAGGAAATGACCGAGCGCCGGCGTGAAGCGCCGAACCCCGAATGGGTCCAGATGTACAGACAGGGCATACCCGCCCGGAAGATCGCTACCCTGGCCAGAGTCGCCGGCTCCTCGGTCCGATATCACCTCGCCCTGGCTAAACGGCAGGACCCCGGCCTTGCTGAGGCAAACCAACAGCTACTCCCCCGCACACCAAGGACCACCACCGCCGGCCGCACCAACCTCCAAGAAATCCTTACCTTCTTCCACAGCACGGGCCGGCTCCCCTCCGCTGGCGGGACCACGGCCCGGGAACGGGACGAAACCCGCTGGGCCACCCGCTTCGCAGCACTCGTCGCCTACCGCGCCGAGGGCAACGACTGGC
Source organism: Arthrobacter sp. Leaf141 (assembly GCF_001424565.1). Classification (GTDB taxonomy): domain Bacteria; phylum Actinomycetota; class Actinomycetes; order Actinomycetales; family Micrococcaceae; genus Arthrobacter. The sequence continues at coordinate 5,048 of NZ_LMOL01000023.1, read as the reverse complement.
CCCGACACAACAAGACCACCGACCCATACGAACGCCAACTCGGCCTCTGGCTCCATGGCCAACGGATCACCGCTCGCGCCTCAAAGCTCGAACCACGGAAAGCAGCAATGCTCGACACCACACTCCCAGGGTGGCGGGCCGGCAGGAAACACAGCAACCGCGGACCGCAAGCGTAGATATCTGAAGCAATAGTTAGGACAAGAACATGGCACTTCTCTACCTGGTTGCTGGCTGCATCTTCTTCGTGGGGTTCGGAATAAGCTACTTTCTCTGGCAAACGGCAGATCGCCGTGGACGATCACCGGAGTTCAGAAAAAGAACTATCATCTCAAGTGTCGCTGGTTTGGTTCTCGTTGCGACCTGTTTGGTCCTTTTCCTGCTGAATCAGCCTTCTACCTAAGCGACGTTGGGCGTCATTCGATGAGTAGGAGATCGCTCACGCACGAGGGCGCCGAAGTGCCGGTAGAACGCATCCCGTCAGATCTCGAACCCGCGGGGAAGCCTGCCTTCCAGTTCGAGGCAGTTCGTGAGGTTCTTCGGCGGATACCAGGGTCTCCGATGAGCGACGGGAAGAACCCTCATTCGTTGAATCTCACTGATTACTCCAAGCTGCACTAGGGGGAACATGCCATGACGCCCGTACTGATCGCAGGCCTGGTTGTTCTGGCAGCCGGCATCTTCGGATGGCTAATTTCGAAACGCCTAGCTAGGATCGCAGGCAGATCCCACCCGTTTCTCGCAACAGATACTGATCGAATCAGGTTTCAAAAACGACAGCTTTTCCTCATCAGAATCACGGGCTCATCGCTTGCTCTTTTCGGCCTGGGACTATCAATTTTCGGACTGGTTAATGGGGTCTAGTAAGGACTAATCCCCCCGGGCCGTAGCCAGCGAAGGGAGTGAACGGGTATGGACCCGTGCACTCCCTTCTTCTGTGTTGTTGGATAGCGGCCAACGAGAACAGTATGTCGCAAGATATGGGGGGTCCGCTGAGTGACTGCTTAGGTGCCCGCTTTCAGGTATTGCATCCTTCACGTCATTGTCGCTTCAGACGATTGAAATTACTCGGCCTAAACGTGCTGCGCCCGGAGCCCGAAACATGGGACAAGCACTCTCAATGACAACGCAGGGCCCCGTAAAGGATCCTTTAGCGGTAACTATGAGAACGCATGGAGTTGATCGGCAACGGCTGGGCTTACTGGTGAAAGGGAAGCTGGGCGTTAGGCGGGAAGGGAGAGACTCCTTGTGCGGGGGTTAGAGTGAACCACTCGCCGCCCTGCTTGGCGGCGAAAATGATGACTCTCTGATTGGAATCGAGGGGATCCCCGTCGGGGTAAGAATCGCTTCCAGTGCAGGTCGGGGGCATGGAGGAAATGTGGAGGTTCCCGTCTCCGGTATCCCCCTTGAGTATCTGCTCGACTTCAACAAGATGGGTCGCTGCCTTGGAACCATAAATGCTGGTTTCGCCGGCCCGGCCGACGGACCTTCCAACGAGCACCGCGCCGGCGTTGTCGTATAAGTCCTGAGGGGTCTCGAACCGGACCCAGTCAACGCACGACACCGGCCCGCCGCCTGAAATTGGGCTGCCAGGAGGACCAGAGATTGAACCGGTGGAGGTTATCGTGGGCTCGGCCGTTCCCGGTTCGCCTGGAGAATTTCTGAAGTTGAGTGTGTCACTGTCGCTCTTCCAGGTGAGAGTCCCGTTGCTGAAGGTCTGTTCAATCGGGCGCTGCAGGAAATTTAATACCCACTGCTGCTGCTCGCCGGAATCGCCAGTGCAACCGCTCGCGCCGATTGCGATGTCCCCGACGGTCAGGGTGGTACCAGTGATGGTCACTGGGCCGCTCATGGGTCCGCATTGGGTTGATACAGCAAGCCAAAGTGCCCCAGGTACGGCAGCCAGCTGCGCGCTCACGCCGGCAGCTGCCCATGGAAGGTCTCGATTGTTGCCGGTGGCTGAGATGGCCGTGTAGTCCGTGCACGGGGCCGACGGTAGGAACGCCGCGCATGATTCTTCGGGCGGGGAAGTGCTGCTGGAATGCGGAGTTGGGTTGGTTAACGCTGGGGATTCGATGGAGACAGGCTCGGCGCTGCCTGGCCCTCCTATTCTCATGTCACCGCACGATGTCAGCAGCATCCCAACAAATAAAAGAGGAACACCGGAACGCCACAACCGCGGCTGGCTTCGTTGCATTCGCTTGTCCCCACTGTCCACTGCCGTGGAAGGCTGGGCAGGTGCCCTCAGCATTCCACCTGTATCCCCTTTTGTGAAGGTGGAAGCGGGACAGCTAAAAATCTACCGAAAACGCCCCTGTGATGTCCCGTAAAGGATCCCCTTGCGGGCTACTCCGCGCATCCGATAGGACCGTGAAAAGGCGTGGTTTACCGCCGACAGTCACGCATGCGGGAAATCTCGCCCTGACGTCAGTCTGGAGTTAGTACAAATGGACATAAGCTCGCCCAAGTGGCTCAAGTTCAGTGCCCGAATAGCGTGTGAGCCGGCGTCCTGAGGTGTTCTCCGAAGAAGTCTGCCTTTTTGTCCCGGAGCATCGCATCATTCATGAAGAGCGCGGACAGGCTGTCGCGTGCCGTTTCAAGAGTTTCCTGACGGGGATGGCGCCCGTCAAACCAGGTTGACAGGTCGGTGTGGGTGAGAAGCGCCGAGGAGCGGCCAACTGGTCTGGAGTCCCACTGTCCGTTGAGGTCCGGAAGCACGTGGGTGCTGCTGAGGAGCTGAACCGCGAAGGCATCAGGAATGAGCTCGGTCATGAGCTCTTGCCCCCACATGGACGATGTTCGCAGATGGGGCCTGACCGGCCAGTCGAGGTCAATTAGATCCTGCCAGGAATACCCAGGCATGTTGATTCTCTTGACCAGTCCGTACTGCGCATAGTCGGCCATCGCCTCCAGCACCCCCGTCAGCTCGGCGAGACCTTCCTTCCAAGCGCTGGGTCGAAGGCGCCACTCCAAACTGAGGAAACCGTCGCGAGTGATGGCGACGCGGCGTGCCTCATTGGGTCCCGCCGCGCAAGTCAGTGCGGCCGTGGGGATGGCCCCGTAGGCCGCCAACAGAAGATCCCGGCACTCTTCCTGCTCGCACTTAAACTGCGTCAGCCCAGAGTTGACGAAGTACTTCCCGGACGGGACGTTGCACCAGCGAAGGGCATAGTCAAAAACCGCCTCCAGCACCACGGGATCGACCTCCCAGCGATATTCCGCCCGCGCACGGCCGACATCCGGAACAGGGGGAACAAATGCCGGCTTTCCCCGCAGACTGATCCCTGCCGCTACTGCAGGGAAGAACCGATCCGGGCTGTCGACGGGAGACTTTTGGAACCCACAGGAAATCAACCGGCCGACAACTCCCTGCTCACGCAAGTTATCGGCGATCCTGCGCACCAGTTCCAAAGCCTCCTTGCGGTCAGGTACATCATGAACGATCAGCACCGGCCCCTGGGAGGTTGCGGCCACTCCCCCGAGGCCCATTTCCCCAAGACCGGGTAGTGCGAGCTCCAACCTGGATTTTCGTAAACATGAAGCAGCCTGATCTACCGATAAGTCTGAGCGTAAACGCAGGTGGACCGTCCCACACCGCCTCCATTCACGCAAAATCATCTTTTCACTGACGCTCAGACCACTGGATTCAATCTTCATCGGATCTCGAAGGAGTAGGTGCCCAAAGCCTCTTTGATGCCATGAAAATCCAGGGTGTAGTGCCCTGCGGGAATGTTGTTGATCTGTTTGTCCCCGGCCCAGCATCGCCCAGTCGCGATCTGCGCGACCGTGCCCTGGGACATCAGGTGCCATTTCCCGTAATAGGGACACCTCCCAATTTCGGGGTAAGTGGACTGCCCACCAGCCGGAAGCGCGAACGTATACAAGTCCCGGGGCGCCTTCGTCTCCAAATTCCCCGCACCTGCGCCAAGAACACCACTACCGCCAGCTTCGTCCCAGTCCATACGGAACAGTTACGCACGAAACCTCGCCTAAAAGCGGACCCCTGATTCTTTCTTGAGCCTTTGGCCGTTTCGTAGCGCCGGCGTCCGGTGAAGGATCCTCTACCGGGGCGCCGCTCCGTCGCAGAGAAGGCACAATATATGCGTCCCCGACCCTATGGCGTGACGCGCTCGAATCGTGCGGTACGTATGTAAGGCTGATCAAATGGAGCTTCAACCGACCCCTGACCAGGCCATGGCCCTGATGACTTCCGGGCTGTTGGACGTCGACGACTTTCCTGACATTGCCGCCCAGTGGCTGGCGGACGGCATGGATTCGGCGAACCTTCGCACACTTGCCGGCGCCGACAACGAGGATCCCAACGACATCCGTGACTTGTGGACGGCAACCCTGCAGGACTTAGAAGTCCAAGCCATTCCACTTGAAAAGCAGTGGCCTTTGATCTGGGCATACGAACTAGCCTCATGGAAAACTGGCCAGCGAACCAGGGGGCAAATCCTCCGAGATGCCGTTCAATACCTTCGAGCAGTCGAGTATGCCGATCGAGACGCCGAGGAAGCGTATGTCCTATGGCAGCTTTGGGACGAGCTCACCAGCAACTACATCCCCCCAAGGACCGAAGATGAAATCTGGGCGGACGTAGACAAGTACCTCCACAGCTTCGATTGACTTACTTGCTCAACCTCTGCGCTTCGAAACACAAGCCATACAAGACAGCCGGAATGAACGGTATGGCGCCCGGCTAGGGTACCGCTGCGGGCGGCTACCGCCCTTGGGTTCTCTCGCGCTTCAAGGTGCTAATCGCCCTAAACAAGAGGTAAATCGACCCTGCTTCCAGCAGCGCATACGCGATCGTTCGCCACGAAGCCCCGTTGTTAGCGAAATCGATTGCACCAAACACCACCCAGAGAACGATCCCGATACCTGCGTAGACGGCCCAGGTTCGGGGCGCTTCAATTTTTTTCATCTAGTCCCCGCTAACGCACCAGTGAATTGCGTTCCGACTCATCCGCCGGTTATTGCTCAAAGCCTAGCTGTACTCGGCCAGGACGTTGGTTACATCGTGAAAGGGTGAAGACCTCTTAGGTTGG
>NZ_LMOL01000022.1:58987-80432 GCF_001424565.1 Arthrobacter sp. Leaf141 | reverse complement strand
CAAACAACAGACACACCCGACACCACCACAACCACAGGTCGCAGATCGCTCCGGAGCAACTTTCCAAACTTACCGGCTGCATTCCAGTCTGTCAAACCGGGATCCGCGGCCATCATAGCTGTAAAGCATAACGGCCGGGGTTTTCGGTCTGACTCCGTGGAGCAGCGCGGAAATAAACTGTACCACCACTTGGCCGGGAAGACCACCCGGCCCGGTTACGGTCATCCAACGCTCCCCCGGTTGGACCCAAAAGGCCCGGAATCACGGGGATCCCGGGCCTTCGAGGCGTTCCGCAGAAAAGCGGTGCCGGTTGCAGAGATGTCAGCCTGCGGCCGGAGCACCCACGGTGAAGTACGCGGCACCCAGCGGCGGCAACGTGACGGTCAGCGTTGCCGGCTGCCCGTCCTGGCCTTCATCGGTGGCAACCAGCGGGCCATCGTTCAGCACGCCCGATCCGCCATAGGTGGCATGGTCGGTATTGAGCACCTCGTTCCACGCCCCGGCAACGGGAACCCCCAGGGTGTAGCCCACATGGGGAGCCCCGGAGAAGTTGATGGCGCAAACCACTGCGTTGCCGTTCGTGTCCCACCGGATGAAGGACAGGACGTTGCGGTCCGCGTCTCCCCCGTTGATCCACTGGAACCCGCCGGGTTCGTTGTCCCGTTCGTACAGTGCCGGGGTGGCAGCGTAGAGCTCGTTGAGGTCCTTGGTCAGCAGCTGCAGTCCCTTGTGGGCCGGGATATCGGCAAGCCACCAGTCCAGGCCGTGCTGCTCGGACCACTCGGCTTCCTGGCCGAACTCCGTGCCCATAAAGATGAGCTGCTTGCCCGGGTGTGCCCACTGGTAGGCGAAGAAGGCGCGCAGGTTGGCCAGCTGCTGCCAACGGTCACCCGGCATCTTCCGCAGCATCGAACCCTTGCCATGCACAACCTCGTCGTGGCTGATGGGCAGCAGGAAGTTCTCGGTGAACGCGTACACCAGCGAGAACGTGACGGTCCCGTGGTGCCACTTGCGGTTGATCGGTTCCTCGGCGGCGTAGGACAGGGAATCGTGCATCCAGCCCATGTTCCATTTCAGGCCGAAGCCCAGCCCGCCGTGGCTGGTGGGCGCGGTGACGCCGGGGAACGCCGTGGATTCCTCGGCGATCATCACGGCACCGGGGTGCGTTTTGTAGACAGTGGCGTTCACTTCCTGCAGGAAGGACATGGCCTCCAGGTTCTCGCGCCCGCCGAACCGGTTGGGCTGCCACTGTCCTTCCTCGCGGGAGTAGTCCAGGTACAGCATCGAGGCGACCGCATCCACCCGCAGCCCATCGATGTGGAACTCCTCCAGCCAGTACAAGGCGTTCGCCACCAGGAAGTTCCGGACCTCGGAGCGGCCGAAGTCGAAGATCAGGGTGCCCCAGTCAGGGTGCTCGCCCAGGTTCGGGTCGGCGTGCTCGTAGAGCGGTTCGCCGTCAAACTTGGCCAGCGCCCAGGCATCCTTGGGGAAGTGGGCCGGCACCCAGTCCAGCAGCACGCCGATTCCCGCCTGGTGCAGCGCATCCACGAGGAAGCGGAACTCGTCGGGGTGCCCGAAGCGGGATGTCGGCGCGAAGTAGGAGGTGACCTGGTAGCCCCAGGAGCCACCGAACGGGTGTTCGGCCACGGGCATGAACTCGACGTGCGTAAACCCGAGCCACTTGACGTAGTCCACCAGTTCGGTGGCCAGTTCCTTGTAGCCCAGGCCCAGACGCCAGGAGCCGAGGTGGACCTCGTAGACGCTCATGGCTGAGTTGTGCGGGTCACGCTCGGCGCGGGCCGCCATCCATTCGGCGTCCTTGAAGGCGTAGGACGGCTCCACGACACGTGAAGCGGTCAGCGGCGGTACCTCGGTCCCGAAGGCCAGCGGATCGGCTTTTTCCACCCAGTAGCCGGCTTTGGTCCGGATCTCGAATTTATAGCACGCCCCTGCTACAACGCCGGGAACGAAGATTTCCCAGACCCCCGAGGAGCCCAGGGACCGGAGCGAGTTCTCGCGCCCGTCCCAGCCGTTGAAGTCACCCTTGATCCGCACGGCCTGGGCGTTGGGGGCCCACACGGCGAAGGACACGCCGTCCACGTCACCCAGCGATGACTTGTAGTGCTGGACGTGCGCCCCGAGCACCTCCCAGAGTTTTTCGTGCCGGCCTTCGCCGATCAGGTGCAGGTCCACTTCGCCCACGGTGGGAAGGTAGCGGTACGGCTCGTCGACCGTGACGGCGTCGGCTCCGGGGTAGGTCACGGAAAGCCGGTAGTCGGGCACATGGCCCTGCTGCAGCGGTTCCAGGACCGCCACCCAAACGCCGTGCGCCTCGTGCTCCATGGGTACTGACCCGGCGGACGTCACCACGGAGACGGCTTCCGCCAGATGCTTGACGGTACGGACTGTCACGTGGCCGTAGTCGTCAAGGTGCGCGCCGAGGACGGAGTGCGGGGCGTGGTGTTCGCCGTTCGCGATCCTGCCCAGCGTGTCGGCGTCCACCGGCAGCGGCGCCCCGGGGCGGTCGGTCTGTGCTGAGCCTGTCATTTCATTGCCTTCCGATGCTGCCCCGGCGAGGATGCCGGCGCCATTACTGCCCAGGAGCCGTCTGGAAGCGTTCACGGGGATCGCCAGCCAGTCGGGTCTGTTGCGCATTTCGTAAACCACTTCATAAAGCGCCTTGTCCAGCCACAATGCCACAAAGAGCGGCGATTCCCGGTCCACGGTGCCGGCCCTGACGCCGGCGTAGCCGGCCAGGAACGCGTCCGCGCAGTCATCCACCCAGGAATCGGGAACCTGCGCCCCGTCCTGTTCGCGCAGCGCGGCGCCCGCGGCGTAGTCGAAGGACCGGAGCATCCCCACCACGTCCCGTAGCGGAACGTCCGGGACATTCCGTTCGGCGATGGGCCGCAGGGGCTCACCCTCGAAGTCCAGGATGGCCCACCGTGAGGCGCCGGCGCTGCCGGGCACCTGCAGGATCTGGCCAAGGTGGAGGTCGCCGTGGATCCGCTGCAGCGGACCCGCGGCGACGCCGTCGAGCCCTGCCAGCAGGTCGTCGAGGGCGTCGTTGTAGGGCCCGACGGCGGGACCGGCTTCCGCCCAGGCCTCGCGGACGCGCTGTGCAACAGCGGGTCCGATCACGGTCCCGGACGAGGGTTCGGCAGAGGTACCCAGCGCTGCCGCGAGCCGGCGGTGGACGGTGGCCGTGGCCGCGCCAAGCGCGTGGGCTTCCGCGGTGAAGTCGGTACCGGACCGGGCGGCGTCAACTGCCAGCCTCCACGCGTCGCGGCCGCCTGCCAGGAATTCGTGGGCCACTGCCAGTTCGCCCTGCACTGTCCGGGTGCTTCTGCCGGACTGCCCGGCGCCGGCACCGTTGACCGGGCCCTGGGCGAGCCACTCCCCGCGGACCCAGCCCAACGTGGCCGGCACCTCGGTGGTGCCGCCGGCCGTCAGGGCGGAACCCACTTCCACCTCGGGGTTGGTGCCGTCGGAGAGTACCCGGAAGAATTTGACGATCGCTGCCGATTCGCCGTCGTCCACAATGACCGAACTGTTGGACTGCTCACCGGAGAGGACCTTGACCACGCCCCGGGCGGTGGGCAGGCGGTAGTCGCCGGCCACCTTGAAGCCGGTGGCCGTCCCGGTGGGCGCGGTGCCCTGGTGCCGGATGAGTTCCAGCCAGGCGGCCACGAAGTCGGGGTCATGGACGGCGTCGTAGACCCAGGTCCGGGACGGATCGGTCCCGGCAGCCTGACCCACGAGGGCCCGCTCCATCCCGGCCGCGGGGGCGGGCCGGAAACTCAACGGAACCTGGACCACTGAGGTCCGGGGACCGCCGTCGGCCGTCCTGGTGGTGACGTTCAGGATGAAGACGGCGAGCCCGGCGTGCCCCGCGGGGTCGGCCAGGCCAAGGCTGCCCGCCTGGGACATCTCGAAGTCGTCGGTTTTCACGGGGAACCAGCGCTGCCTCGGAAGCCATTCCCGAAGCAGGGCAGTCAGGGCGGGGGTGAGGATGGGCTGGCTCATATCAGTTCTCGATCGAGAGGATCGGCAAGGCCTGCGTATACGGCGAGGCCGGATTTGACGACGCCGAGCGGATCCGCAGCCAGAAGAAATCGTGGCTGCCCAGCGTGAGCGTCAGCGTCCCGTCCTCGCTGATGCCTGGGAACGGCTGGCCGCCGAAAACGTCCCGCAGGCCCCGCCCCGCGTACTGCGGGATCCGCAGCTTGGCTGCCACCGGGTGCTGGGAAAGATTGAAGGCACACAGGATCGTCTCGCTGTCGGCCCCCGCCGAATTCCCCTCCGGGAGTTCACGCAGGTACGACAGGACGGCGTCGTGATCGGCCTCGACGTGCTTGAAGCCGCCGAGTCCGAAGGCCGGGTGGTTGCGCCGGACGCTGAGGATCTGCCGGGTCCAGCGCAGCAGCGAACCCGAGTGGGCGGATTCCGCTTCCACGTTGGCCATGGCGTAGTTGTACACCAGCGACTGGATGGGCGGCAGGTACAGCTTGCCGGGGTCGGCACTGGAGAATCCCGCGTTGCGGTCGGGGTTCCACTGCATGGGCGTGCGCACGGCGTCGCGGTCGTCCAGCCAGATGTTGTCGCCCATGCCGATCTCGTCCCCGTAGTACAGGAACGGGCTGCCCGGCAGGGACAGCAGCAGCGCGTTGATCAGTTCAATCTCGGCGCGGGAGTTGTCCAGCAGCGGGGCCAGCCGGCGGCGGATGCCGATGTTGGCCCGCATCCGGGGATCCGGGGCGTACCAGCCCAGCATGGCGGCGCGCTCGTCCGGGGTCACCATCTCCAGGGTCAGCTCATCGTGGTTGCGCAGGAACGTACCCCATTGGGCCCCCTCGGGGATTTCCGGGGTGTCCTGCATGGTTTCGATGATGGGCGCGGCCTTCTGGTCGCGCAGCGCGTAGTACAGCCGCGGCATGATGGGGAAGTGGAAGGCCATGTGGCATTCCGGTTCCTCCTCGGTTCCGAAGTACTCCACCACCTCGTTGGGCGGCTGGTTCGCCTCGGCGATGATCACCCGGCCCGGGTAGCTTTCATCCACCATGGTGCGCAGTTTCCGGAGGAAGTCGTGCGTGGCAGGCAGGTTTTCGCAGTTGGTCCCCTCCTCTTCGAAGAGGTACGGAATGGCGTCGGCCCGGAAGCCGTCGATGCCCTGGTCCAGCCAGAAGCGCACCACGTCGAACAGGGCTTCGATGACCTTGGGGTTTTCGAAGTTCAGGTCCGGCTGGTGGCCGAAGAAACGGTGCCAGAAGAACTGCCGGCGGATCGGATCAAACGTCCAGTTCGATTCCTCAGTGTCCACGAAGATGATGCGGGCGTCCTCGTACTTTTTGTCCGTATCGCTCCACACGTAGAAGTCGCCGAACGGACCGTCAGGGTCCTTGCGGGATTCCTGGAACCAGGGGTGCTGGTCCGAGGTGTGGTTCAGGGGCAGGTCGATGATGACCCGCACGCCCCTGGCATGGGCCTCGGCGACCAGGCGCTTGAAGTCGCTGATGGTGCCGAACTCGTCCAGGACGGAGTTGTAGTCCGAAATGTCGTAGCCACCATCACGCAGCGGCGACTGGAAGAACGGCGGCAGCCAGAGGCAGTCCACCCCCAGCCACTGGAGGTAGTCGAGCCTGTCGATGAGGCCGGAGAAGTCACCGGACCCATCGCCGTTGGCATCCGCGAAGGCCCGGACGAGCACTTCGTAAAACACGGCCTTCCGGTACCACAGCGGGTCGTGCTGCAGGCCCGGAGCGTTCAGCTCAAAGCTGCTTTTGGGGGTGAAATGCTGGCTGGCACCCTGCGGATTGAAATTCACTGATGCATTCTCCTCACGCTCAGGATGTGGGCGGGTTCAAGGTGCGGGTCGCGGCGGACGTAGTTGTACTCGCCCCATTCCCAGCTTTCACCGGTGAGCAGGTCATCGACGTAGAAACCGCCGCCGGGGGTCAGGTCCTGCTGGTCCAGTTCCAGGGCGGCCAGGTCCAGCACCACCGTGCACTCGCGGGCGCCGTGCGGGTCCACGTTGGCCACCACGATGATGGTGTCCTTCGTTCCGTCCGGCAGGGTCTTGTGCTTGGAGTAGGCCACCGTGGCGTCGTCAGTGGTGTGGTGGACCGTCAGGTTCTGCAGGTCCTGCAGCGCCGGGTGGTTGTGCCGGAGGTGGTTGAGCCGGGTGATGAACGGCGCCAGGGTGCGGCCGGACGCGGCAGCACCCTCCCAGTCGCGGGCCTTGTACTCAAACTTTTCGTTGTCGATGTATTCCTCGGCACCGGGCCGGGCAACGTGCTCGTAGAGTTCGTAGCCGGCGTACACACCCCACAGCGGGCTGGCCGTGGCGGCGAGGACCGCGCGGATCTTGAACGCTGCCGGGCCGCCGAACTGCAGGTATTCGGTGAGGATGTCCGGGGTGTTCACAAAGAAGTTGGGCCGGAAGAAAGCCGCGGATTCGTGGCTGACCTCTGCAAAGTACTTCTCGATCTCCGCCTTGGTGTTTCGCCACGTGAAGTAGGTGTAGGACTGCTGGAACCCGGCCCGGCCCAGCGCGTGCATCATGGCGGGGCGGGTGAAGGCCTCGGCGAGGAACACCACGCCGTCCACGTTCTTGTCCACTTCGGCGATCAGCCATTCCCAGAACCACACGGGTTTGGTATGCGGATTATCGACCCGGAAGATCTTTACGCCATGGCTGACCCACAGGAGGACAATCCGGAGAATTTCGCGGGAAAGTCCTTCCGGATCATTATCGAAATTCAGCGGGTAAATGTCCTGGTATTTTTTCGGCGGGTTTTCCGCGTAGGCAATGCTGCCGTCCACGCGGGTGGTGAACCACTCCGGGTTCGACGCCACCCAGGGGTGGTCAGGGGCGGCCTGCAACGCCAGGTCCAGGGCTACATCCAGGCCCAGTTCGGTGGCCCGCGCCACAAAGGCGTCAAAGTCCTCAAAGGTGCCCAGGTCGGGGTGGATGGCGTCGTGGCCGCCTTCAGCCGCGCCGATGGCCCAAGGCGAGCCGGGGTCGTTGGGGCCGGCAATGAGGGTGTTGTTGGGGCCCTTGCGGTGCTGTACGCCGATCGGGTGGATGGGCGGCATGTACAGGACGTCGAAGCCCATGGCCGCCACGGCGTCGAGGCGCTTCGCGGCCGTGCGGAAGTTTCCCGAGGTCCAGGCGCCGGTGGTGTGGTCCTTAACGGCGCCTTCGGAACGGGGGAAGAACTCGTACCAGGCCCCGCGGCCGGCACGTTCGCGCTCCACGAGCAGCGGGTAGCGGCGCGAAACAGTGACAAGTTCGCGGATGGGCTGGCGGGCCACAACGTCCGTGACGTCGGCGGCGAATCCGGCGCCCAAACGTTCCTCGGTGCTGCGACCGGTGTCGGCCAGGGCCTGCGCGGCCCGGCCCAGGACGTGCCTGTCGTTTCCGTCGCGGGACTCGTCGTTCGCGGCTTCGCCCAGCAGCGCCGCACCTTCGGCAAGCATCAGCTCAACGTCCACGCCGGCGGCGATCTTCACCTCCGCGTTGTGGTGCCACGTGCCGTAGCGGTCATGCCAGGCTTCAATACTGAACGTCCAGTTGCCGGGTTCCGACGGCGTGAGGATGCCTTCCCAGCGGTCGGTACCCATGCCGCGTTCCCCGCGGGGCGGGGCCAGGCGGACGCGCTGGCGCTCGGCGCCTGCGGCGTCGTGCAGGACGGCGCTGACGCCCAGCTGGTCGTGGCCTTCGCGGAATGAGGTGGCGCCCACCACGATTCCTTCTCCCGGCACGGCCTTGGCCGGGAACGCCCCGTCTTCGATGACCGGCTGTACGGCGGTGATCGGAAAACGTCCGAAGCGCAGGCCCTCAGTGATGCTGCCCGTTGGTTTCGTCGTGGATGCGGCTGTGTTTCCTGGGTTAGTCGTCACAGGCTCGACGTTAGCGAGAAAAGCCGGAATTTGCTAAGCCTGCGCACCTTTTGCGCCGTGGCGCACGTCATTCCTGTCATTTACCCAAAAGAAACCCTGTGCTTGTTCCAGCCGCGGAAGTTGTCCGTTAGTGTGACGCAGGTGAAGGCAATCCGCAGGTTTACGGTCCGTACAGTCCTCCCCGAGCCCATCCGTTCGCTGTCGCGGCTGGCCAGCAATCTGCGCTGGTCCTGGCACCGCCCCACCAGGGAACTTTTCGCCGCCCTGAACCCCAGGATCTGGGCGGAAAGCGGGCAGGACCCTGTTAGCTTCCTCGGCCTGGTCAGCCGGGAGGAGTTCCAACAACTCGCAGCCGACCAGTCGGTAGTGGACCGGATCAGTGCCGCCGCGGCGGATCTTGACCGGTACCTGGACGAGCCCCGCTGGTACCAGGGCCTCGGGCCGGAAGCGCCCGCGGCGATCGCCTACTTCTCGCCGGAGTTCGGCATTACCGAGGTCCTGCCGCAGTACTCGGGCGGCCTGGGCATCCTGGCCGGGGACCACCTGAAGGCCGCCTCGGACCTCGGCGTACCGCTGATCGGCGTCGGCCTGCTCTACCAGGCCGGCTATTTCAAGCAGTCCCTGTCACGTGATGCGTGGCAACAGGAGACGTACCCCGTGCTGGACCCGGACGGGCTGCCGCTGACGCTGCTCCGGGAACCCTCGGCGGACGGCAACGGCCGGCCCCTGCAGGTGTCGCTGCCTCTGCCCAACGGCCGCCGGCTGCTGGCACACATCTGGCGGGCCGACGTCGGCCGCGTTCCCCTGCTGCTCCTGGACTCCAACGTGCCGGGCAACGACGACGCCGCCCGCGGCATCACCGACCGCCTGTACGGCGGCGGCGGGGACCACCGGCTGCAGCAGGAACTGCTGCTGGGCATGGGCGGGGTGAAGGCGCTGCGCGCCTTCCAGCAGCTGACCGGGACCCCTGCACCGGAGGTCTTCCACACCAACGAAGGCCATGCCGGGTTCCTGGGCATCGAACGCATCCAGGAGCTGATGGCCGGTGAGCAGGCGCTGACCTTCGACGAGGCACTCGCCGCTGGCCGGGCCTCCACGGTGTTCACCACGCACACACCGGTTCCCGCCGGCATCGACCGGTTCGAGATCGCCCAGATCAACCACTTCTTCCAGGCGGGGCTGGCCCCCGAGGTTCCTGTTGACCGGATCCTGGAACTGGGCCGGGAGAATTACGCCGATGGGAACCCGTCAGTGTTCAACATGGCCGTGATGGGCCTGCGGCTGGCGCAGCGGGCCAACGGCGTGGCCAAGCTCCACGGCGAGGTGTCCCGCGGTATGTTCTCGGCCCTCTGGCCGGGCTTTGACCACTCCGAGGTGCCCATCACGTCCGTGACCAACGGCGTGCACGTGCCCACGTGGGTGGACAGCCGGATCTCCAAGCTGGCCCGCGACCAGTTCGGCAGCGAAGCGGAGGCCAACGGCCGCTGGGACCTCGCCTACAACGTCAGCGACGCCGATGTGTGGGCGCTGCGCCGGGAAATGCGCTCGGCGCTGGTGGATGATGTCCGCCGCCGGCTCCGGGCCGCGTGGAAGAAGCGCGGCGCCGCCGACGCGGAGCTGGGCTGGACCGAGAAGGTCCTCGACCCGGATGTGCTGACCATCGGGTTCGCCCGCCGCGTGCCCACCTACAAGCGGCTCACGCTGATGCTCCGTGAACCCGACCGCCTGAAGGCACTGCTCCTGCACAAGGACCATCCCATCCAGCTGGTCATTGCGGGCAAGTCGCACCCGGCGGACGACGCCGGCAAAAAGATGATCCAGGACCTGGTCCGGTTCACCGATGATCCCGAGGTCCGGCACCGGATCGCGTTCCTGCCCAACTACGACATCGCCATGGCCCGGACGTTGTTCCCGGGCTGCGACGTGTGGCTCAACAACCCGCTCCGCCCGCTGGAGGCCTGCGGCACGTCAGGCATGAAGGCGGCACTGAACGGTTCGCTGAACCTGTCCGTCCTGGACGGCTGGTGGGATGAAATGTACGACGGCGAAAACGGCTGGGCGATTCCCACCGCCAACAATGGGGCCTCACCGGAGGAACGCGACGATATCGAGGCGGCCGCGCTGTACGAACTGCTCGAAACGCAGGTGGCGCCGAGGTTCTACGGCAACACCGTTTCCGAGGCTGCGGGCGCGGCAGGACCGTCGACGTCGGCCGCTGAGAAGGTGCCAACGCACTGGGTGTCGATGATCAAGCACACCCTGTCGCACCTGGGCCCCGCTGTGTCCGCCGAGCGGATGCTCCGCGACTACGTCAACATCCTGTACCGCCCGGCGGCGGAAGCCGGCCGGACCGCCGTCGCGAATTCCTTCTCCCAGGCCCGCACCCTGGCAGCCTGGACCGCGGGGGTGCGTGCGGCTTGGCCGCACGTGAGTGTGGAGCACGTGGACTCCGTGAACGTCTCGGAGGATCCGCAGATCGGCGACACACTCCAGGTCAACGCGTACGTGGCGCTGCAGGCCCTCACCCCGGAGGATGTCTGCGTTGAAGTGGCCTACGGCCGGGCCGAGGAAAGCGACAGCCTCACGGACATCACGCTGATGGAACTGAAGGCGCAGGAGGACCTGGGTGGCGGCCGCCACCTGTTCAGCGGTTCCCTGGTGATCGACAGGTCCGGCTCCTTCGGCTACACGGTCCGGGTCCTCCCCCGCCACGACGCGCTGGCATCCAAGGCTGAGCTCGGGCTGATCGTCAACGCCTGACAGGACAAAAAGCCGGGTCCGGCAGGGATGAAAAGGCTGCCGGACCCGGCTTTTTGCGTATCGGCGCGCTCAGCTCAGAGCAGGACTGCCGTCACCGAAAGGTCAGCTCCCGCGTAACGCTCGGCGTCCTGGAGGACCTCGCAGATAATTCCGAAGGAACGGTCACTGCGGAACGGTCCCGCCACCTGCCACAGGACCGTCACGGGCGGGTTGCCGTTGTCAGCGATGCTGTCCGCGAAGTCGTGCAGGGAGTCGTTGAGCGCGTCAAGGTCCGCGTCGGATTCGGCCGGGAAGCTGAGGACCTCCCCGAAGGTCTCCAGGACCGCCCGTTTGCTGTCGGCGGCCGGAACCAGGAGGCTGCGGCGGCCCTGATCGGACACCTGCTCCTGCAGTTCGGCAAGGGTCCAGGTGTCGCCTGAGTAAATCTTCATGGGGGTGCTGTGCTGCCTTCCGACAGGGTTGGGCCGAAGCCTAGGTGCGGTAGATGCTGATGGAGTTTGCCTCCACCAGGTCCTTTTCGCCGGACGCCACCCTGCCGCCCTTGCGCAGTTCGTGCAGGGGCGAGGTGGTGACCCGGAGTTCGAACATTCGGGGGGCAGCGCTGCCGGCGATCGCCGGCAGGGTGATCTGGACGTCCGAGGTGCTGCCGTTGACCACCACCAGCCCGGCCAGGGTGCCGTCGTCGGAGCCCAGCAGGAGCTGGACCACGCGGTGCTGCGGATTGTTCCAGGCGTCCATGCTCATGGGCTGGCCGCTCTGGTCGAACCAGTAAAGGTAGGACTGTTCATCCCGGACGGGGAAGTCGTGCCGTTGGGCGGCCAAAAATTCCTTGCGCAGCCGGATGTACCGCGTGGTGCTGCGCAGCATCTCCTCCGACTCCGGCGTGCGGGTCCAGTCCAGCCAGGCGATGGCATTGTCCTGGCAGTAGGCGTTGTTGTTGCCCTGCTGGGTGCGGGCCAGTTCGTCGCCGGCGGTGATCATGGGCACGCCGAGGGAGACCAGCAGCGAGGCCATCAGGTTCCGGCGGGACTGGGCCCGTTTGGCCAGGATGGCCCCGTTTTCGGTGGGGCCCTCCACACCGTGGTTGTAGCTGCGGTTGTCGCCGTGGCCGTCGCGGTTCTGCTCACCGTTGGCTTCGTTGTGTTTCCGGTCGAAGGACACCAGGTCGTGGAGGGTGAACCCATCGTGGGCGGTGACCAGGTTGACCGAGGCGAGCCGGGACCTGCCCGAGCCTTCAAACAGTGCTGCCGAGCCGGAGAGGGCATCGGCGAGCCGGGCCACGGAACCGCCCTGGCCGCCGGCGTCGATGGCGGCGCGGTCCGCGAGCCAGAAGGACCGGACGGAGTCCCGGAAGTGGTCGTTCCAGTCCACCCAGCCGGCAGGGAACCGACCGGTCTGCCAGCCGCCGTAGCCCACGTCCCAGGGTTCGGCGATGAGCTTCACGTCCGACAGGACAGGATCGGCGGCGATGGCCACCAGGAACGGGTGCCGCGGGTCGAATTCGTTGGCGGCATTGCGGCACAGCGTCACGGCCAGGTCGAACCGGAACCCGTCAATGTGGAACTCGTCCACCCAGTAGCGCAGGGAATCCAGGACCATCTGGACCACGCGGGGTTCACCGAAGTTCAGGCTGTTGCCGCAGCCCGTGGTGTCCAGGTACCGGCCGTTCCCGTCGGTGCGGTAATACCTGTCTTCACCGAGGCCACGGAAGCTGAGGGTCTGCCCGTCCGGGCCGCCTTCGGCCGTGTGGTTGTAGACGACGTCCAGGATGACTTCCAGGCCGGCCGCGTGCAGGAGCTTCACCATGCCCTTGAACTCGTCCTGGACGGCTTGGGGCCCGGCGTCCTGCGCGGCCCGCGTGGCGTAGCCGGGGTGGGGCGCGAAGAACGCTGCAGTGTTGTAGCCCCAGTAATTGGTCAAGGCAAGGTCCTGCAGGTGCGGTTCGTCCAGATGGAAGTGCACCGGCAGCAGCTGCACCGACGTGATGCCCAGTCCCTGGAGGTGCGCTATCACGGCAGGGTGGGCCATGCCGGCGTACGTCCCGCGCAGTTCCTCCGGCACGTCGGGGTGGAGCATGCTCTGCCCGCGGACGTGGGCCTCGTAGATGATGGTGTTGCGCCACTGCAGGCCCAGGCGGGCGTCGGAGCCCCAGTCGAAGGCCGATGCCATCCGGACGCTGGTGAGGAACCCGTCGCGCTGGTCAATGGCGCGGCCGTAGGGATCAAGCAGCAGCGGCTGGCCGCCGGCGTCATCCACATCCCTGGTGGGCACCGCGAGCGGCAGGGACTGCTCGGGCGACGCCGGCCGGAAACCGTACCGGGATCCAACAGGCAGGTCCGCCACGATGCCGTGGTGGACGCCGTGGGTGACGTTGGGCAGCGCCTGCACCCGCCAGTCCCCGCCCGGGGCGATGTAGACGATTTCCAGGCTGGGGACGCCCGGAGCGTAGCAGGCAACGTTGGCCCGGGCCGTCCCGTGGTGCCCGGCGCCGCTGGTTTCCGGACGCGGCACGCTGACACCCAGCGGCACCGCCGTGGAGGTGTCCGTGGTGGAAGCGGTGTCGAAGAGCGGCATGACCATCACCTAAAATTTTAGCCGCCAGCGGCACATAAGACTGACCGGCCGCCGATATGACGGCCGGGTAACAGCTACGGAACGGGCGTCCGCTACTTCGTGGCGCGCTGGCGCGAGACTTCGTACAGGGAAATGCCCACGGCCATGGAGGCGTTCAGGGATTCCATGGCCGAATCGATCGGGATGGAGACGATCTGGTCGCAGTTCTCGCGGACCAGGCGGCTGAGGCCCTTGCCCTCGGAGCCCACCACGATGCACACGGGTTCGGTGGCGAGGGTGAGGTCCGGCAGCGACACGTCGCCGTCGCCGTCGAGGCCCAGCACAAAAATGCCCATGCCTTTGAACTGCTTGAGCGCGCTGTTCAGGTTGGCGGCACGGGCCACCGGGACCCGCACGGCTGCGCCGGCGCTGGTCTTCCAGGCCGAGGCAGTGACGCCCACGGAGCGGCGCTCCGGGACAATGACGCCGTGACCGCTGAAGGCGGAAACAGAGCGGATGATGGCACCCAGGTTGCGGGGATCGGTGATGCCGTCCAAGGCAACAAAGAGCGGCGCGTTGGCAACGTGCCCCTTCTTCCACTTGTCCACGGTTTCCTCGGCGAGGTCGTAGGCGTCCTGGTACTCGTACGGCGGGATCTGCAGGACCAGGCCCTGGTGCACGGCGTCGTCGGTCATCCGGTCCAGCTCGGGCTTGCCGGTTTCCAGCAGCGGGATGCCGCGTTCGGCGGCGAGCTTCAGGGATTCCTTGACCCGGTCATCCATTTCGATGCGGATCGCGATGTGCAGCGCCTTCGCGGGGATGCCGGCACGCAATGCCTCCACCACGGAGTTGCGGCCGGTCACCACTTCTTCGGTGGCGCGGCCCTTGGGTCCGGTCCTGCTGGCGCCGGCGCTGCGGGCACCCGTGCCGCGCTTGGCGGCGGAACGCTCGGACAGCTGCTTGGACTTGTGGGCCTTGTGGTACGGGCGGTCCTCGGCTTTGGGGGTGGGACCCTTGCCTTCGAGAGCCTTGCGGCCATGTCCACCGGTTCCGATGGTTGGGCCCTTCTTTGCCTTAATAGACCGGCGACCGTTGTTGGCCATTGTGTTCCACCCTTGATTGTGTTGACTGAGTCTGCCTACCAGTCTACGGACAGCAGAAAAATCGGCTCAATCGGGGCGGATCCGAGGGCTCAGCCGCGTTTCAGGCTCCAGGTGGCGCCGTCCGGGCCGTCCGCCACCACCACTCCCGCCGCGGCAAGGGTGTCCCGGATGGCGTCCGAGGCTGCCCAGTCCTTGTCTGCCCGTGCTTTGGTCCGGGCGGCGAGCTGGGCCTGGACCAGGACGGCGAGGGCGCCGGTTTCGCGCCCATCCCCCGCCGGGCCGGAAGCAACATCGTTCAGGCCCAGGACCCGGAGCATGTCGTGGACCTGGTGCAGGGCTCCTCGGGCCTCCTCCAGCCGGCCTTCGGTGAGCGCTGTGTTGCCCAGCCGGACCGTCTCGTGGAGCACCGCCAGTGCCGCCGGCACGTTCAGGTCATCGTCCATGGCGTTGCCGAAGGCTTCGGGAACGGTTCCGTAGGTGGCGAAACTGTAGGTCCCGCCGTCGGCCAGGGCCTGGACCGCCCGGCCCATAAAGCCTTCAATGCGTTCGACGGCAGCGGCGGCCTCCTGCAGCGACGTGGGCCGGTAGTCCAGGATGGACCGGTAATGGGCCTGGCCCAGGTAATAGCGGACCACGCGGGCGGGGGCCAGTTCCAGCATCTCCGCCGGGCTGACGGTGTTTCCGATGGACTTGGACATTTTTTCGCCCTGGTAGGTGACCATGCCGTTGTGCATCCAGAAGTTGGCGAAGCCGTGGCCCGCCGCCTGCGACTGGGCCATTTCGTTCTCATGGTGCGGGAAGCGGAGGTCCAGCCCGCCGCCGTGGATGTCAAACTCGGTGCCCAGGTATTTAGTGACCATGGCGGAGCATTCCAGGTGCCAGCCCGGCCGGCCGGTCCCCCAGGGGGATGCCCAGCCGGCGGACGCGGGTTCGCCTGCCTTGGCGCCCTTCCAGAGGGCGAAGTCGCGGGGGTCCTTTTTGCCGCGGGGGTCGGCGTCCGGCGCGGCCTGCATGTCATCGATGTTTTGGCGGGTCAGGGACCCGTACCGGGCCCAGGACCGGACGTCGAAGTACACGTCCCCGGAGTCGTCCACAGCAGGGTACGCGTGGCCGCGGTCGATCAGGTCCTGGATCAGGGCATGCATTTCCGGGATGTGCCCGGTGGCCCGCGGTTCATAGGTGGGCCGGCCGACGCCCAGGGCGTCGTAGGCCTTCAGGAATTCCTGCTCGTAGCGGTACGCCAGCGCCCACCACTCTTCGGCCACAATTTCACCGGGGCCGCCGCTGAACTCCGGGCTGAAGGACTGGGCGGACTTAGCCAGGATCTTGTCGTCGATGTCCGTGACGTTACGGACCACCGTGACCCGGTGTCCGCGATGGGCGAGCCAGCGTGTCAGCTGGTCGAAGGCGATGGCGGAGCGGATGTGCCCCACGTGCGGCATCCCCTGCACCGTGGCCCCGCAGTAGTAGAGGCTGGCCGTGCCCGCGACGAGGGGAACGAAGTCGCGGACTTCGGCGGAGGCAGTGTCATAGAAGCGCAGGGTCACCGGTCCAGATTAGCCGATGGGGCCGGCTGCCCGGGGATAGACCAGGGCGGTGGCCATGGCGGAGATGCCTTCGCCGCGGCCGGGGAATCCCAGCCCGTCGCTGGTGGTGGCCGTGACGCTGACGGGCGCCCCCGCTGCATCGCTGAGGACGGTCTGGGCTTCCTCGCGGCGCGGGCCGAACTTTGGCCTGTTCGCCACGAACTGGACGGCGACGTTACCGATCTCAAAACCGGCGGCGCGGACGATCCGCGCCGCTTCTGCGAGGAGGGTCACACCGGAGGCGCCGGCGAATTCGGGCCGGTCCGTCCCGAAGTGTGTGCCCAGGTCGCCGATGCCGGCGGCGGAGAACAGCGCATCCGCCGCGGCGTGGGCCACGGGGTCGCCGTCCGAATGGCCCGCGAGGCCGCGTTCGCCCGGCCACAGGAGTCCGCCGAGCCAGAGGGGACGGGCAGGTTCGCCAGGGTCGTAAGCGTGGACGTCGATGCCGATGCCGGTCCGGGGAATGATCATTGCGGGCTGGTCCACGGTCATCCCTCCACCCAACGGGCGCCGAGCGGGCCTTCCAGGAGGCCTTCGGCGAGGATCAGGTCCAGCGGTGTGGTGATCTTCAGGGACTGGGTGGAACCCCGGACCGCGTAAACGGGAGTCCCCAGCATTTCCACCAGCATGGCGTCGTCCGTCACGGCAGCCGCCGATGCCGGGTCGAGCGCCGCTGCCGCGGCATGCGCCTCCAACAGGGTTGCCAGCCGGAAGCCCTGCGGGGTCTGGACGGCGCGGAGTTCCTCGCGGGGCGCCGTCCCGGTCACGAGTTCGGGGGCGATGGCGGCGTCCCCGCCGTCCGTGGCCACCACGGTCTTAACGGTATCCACCACGGCGACGGCGGGAATCACCGCTTCCGCCCCCGCGTCCAGCGCGTCGGCCACGCGGTGGAAAACGGCTTCGGGGGTGAGGGCGCGGGCGGCATCGTGCACCAGGACCGCCTCCACGCCTTCCATCAGGGCAGCGAGGCCGGCCCGGACCGAGCCGGCGCGGGTAGCGCCGCCGTCCACCACTGTCAGGAGGGGTCCGCCGTCGGCCAGTTCGTCCCGGAACGCATCGCACTGGGCGCGGAGCCCGTCGTCGCCGGCCGGCAGGGCCACGCAGATCTGCACGCCGACGCCGGCGGCAACAATGCCCCGCAAGGCATGGATCAGGATGGTGTCGCCGCCCAGGGGCACTGCCGCCTTGGGCATGCCGTAGCCGAGCCGTTGCCCTGATCCTGCTGCCACCAGGATCACCGCGGTGACCGGGCGGGTGGATGAATTCCTCATGCGGACCAGCCTACGTCCAGGAAGCCTTGCCCGGCCAAGCCCCCAGCCGGCCCTGTTTTTGGGCAAAAAGAAGCCCGGCGGCACTCCAGGTGCCACCGGGGTTCGATTCTTAGGAAGCCAGGACCTCGTCGAGAACGCTTGCTGCCTTCTCTTCGTCGGTCTTTTCTGCCAGCGCCAGTTCTGAGATCAGAATCTGCCGGGCTTTGGCCAGCATGCGCTTCTCGCCTGCGGAAAGGCCCCGGTCGTGATCGCGGCGCCACAGGTCGCGGACGACCTCTGCCACTTTGATGACGTCACCGGAGGCAAGCTTCTCGAGGTTTGCCTTGTACCTGCGCGACCAGTTGGTGGGTTCCTCGGTGAACTCGGCACGGAGGACGTCGAAGACATGCTCCAGGCCTTCCTTGCCCACCACGTCCCGGACCCCAACAAGGTCTACGTTTTCTGCTGGAACTTCAATGGTCAGATCACCCTGGGCCACCTTGAGCTTGAGATACATTTTCTCTTCGCCCTTGATGGTGCGCATCTTGATTTCTTCAATTTTCGCAGCACCGTGGTGAGGGTAAACTACTGTCTCGCCAACCTCAAATACCATGTGGACATTTCCCCTTTCCCGGCACCCAGTTTATCACGATTAAGGCATATGACCGGCCGCGGAACGGCCCCGCAACCGCAGAAATACGCGGAAAATGGGCCCAATCAGCCCGTCGGGACCCCTTGACGAAAGCGGATAATAGTGCATCTGGCCGGGGCTGCCAAGGGTGTTGCGCAGGTCTTCGAATCCGCGTTTGAGCCCCTTTGCGGATAGGCTAAGGGCTGAATAATGTTTCAAGACTCTCGAGGAGTACTGACGTGCGTTTCACTGCGATGAACCGGGCCGGGCGCGGCAAAATGGCACTGACGGCTGCCGCCCTGTGCGCGGGCCTGCTGACGGTATCGGGCTGCGGATACATCACGCCGCAGCAGACCAAGGAGCAGTACGCTGCCTCGGACGGCATCGTCGCCGACCTGGGCCCGCTGCAGCTGCGGAACTTCCTGGTCGTTTCCGCTGGCGAGGATCAGCCGGGCCGAGTGCTGGGCGCCGTCTACAACTCCTCCTCGCAGGATGTGACGCTGACCGTCAACGGCTCCGAAGGCTCGCAGACCGAGGTCCCCGTCAAGGCCAACTCGTACACGCTGCTGAACAACAGCACCGACGAGGCCATCCTCAGCACCACCGGCGGCATTCCCGGGTCACTGGTGGACCTGAAAATCAGTGAGAGCGGCACCAACGTCAACGAAACCGTCAAGGTTCCGGTGCTGGACAGCTCCATCGCCGAGTACAAGGACTACGTCCCGGCAGGCACCACCGCCGAACCCACGGACACCGCGTCGCCCACGCCGTCCGCCTCCGAAGAAGCTGCCCACTAAGGCGGCCACCGCAGCGCAACACAAAAGGGAGGGGCCAGCTGGCCCCTCCCTTTTGTGTTGCCGCGCCGCGGCGCGGTTTACGGTTCGAACTTGTAACCCAGCCCGCGGACGGTCACCAGGTACCGCGGCGCCGAGGGGTCAGGCTCGATTTTGCTGCGGAGCCGCTTGACGTGTACGTCGAGGGTTTTGGTGTCGCCCACATAGTCCGAGCCCCAGACGCGGTCGATCAACTGGCCCCGGGTCAGTACCCGGCCCGAGTTGCGGAGCAGCATTTCCAGCAGCTCGAATTCCTTGAGCGGCAACAGGACCTGGCCGCCGTCCACGCTGACCACGTGCCGTTCGATGTCCATTCGCACGGGACCGGCCTGGACCGTGGCGGAGATGAGCTCTTCCGGCTCCCCCTGGCGCCGCAGCACGGCCCGGACCCTGGCCACGAGTTCGCGGGACGAGTAGGGTTTGGTGACGTAGTCGTCAGCACCGAGTTCCAGGCCCACCACTTTGTCGATTTCGGAGTCCTTGGCGGTCAGCATGATCACCGGGACGCTGGAACGCTGGCGCAGCTGGCGGCACACCTCGGTGCCGGAGAGGCCCGGCAGCTGCAGGTCCAGGAGCACCAGGTCCGCCCCGTTGCGGTCGAACTCGGTGATGGCGTCCAGGCCGTTGTCCACAACCTCCACCTCGAATCCTTCCTTGCCCAGCAAATAGGACAGCGGATCGCTGAACGATTCCTCGTCCTCCACAATCAAAATCCTGCTCAAGCGCTAGCTCCTCGTTCTGTGGCGCCGGTGGCGCGGGGTACATGGGTGAGAGTAGGTTTGCGGGCGGTGGCCGGCGCACTGGCGGGCTCCGCCGCGTCGTCGTCCTGGCCTTCCATTTCCGGCAGCCGGAGGGTAAAGGTGGAACCCTGGCCGGGCTGGGACCACAGGGTGATTTCCCCGCCGTGGTTGGCAGCGACATGCTTGACGATGCTCAGGCCCAGGCCCGTGCCGCCGGTGTGCCGGGAACGCGCGGCGTCCACGCGGTAGAAACGCTCAAACACGCGCTCCTGGTCCTCGGGGCTCAGGCCCTCGCCCTGGTCGGTCACTGAGATGGCGACCAGGCCTTCCTTCGAGCGGACCCCGATCCCCACACGGGTGTTGGGTGGCGAGTAGCGGATGGCGTTGTCGATCAGGTTGCGCAGCGCGGTCACCAGGAGGTCCTGGTCGCCGAAGACCCTGCCTTCGGTCCGGCCGCCCACCACGATGCTGATGTTTTTGCTTTCGGCAGGAAGCTGCGAGCGGTCCACGGCTTCGGTGATGACGGCGTTGACGTCCACCGGTCCGCCCTGCTGGGTGACGCTGGCGCCCTGCAGCCGGGAAAGCTCGATGATGTCCTGCACCAGGGCCGCGAGCCGGCCGGATTCCTTGTGCATGCGCTTGGCGAACCGGCGGACGGCCAGCTCGTCATCCGCGGAGGATTCCAGGGCCTCGGCCAGCAGCGAGATGGCGCCGACGGGGGTTTTGAGTTCGTGGGACACGTTCGCCACGAAGTCGTTGCGGATTTCCTCGGTGCGGGTGATCTCGGTCCGGTCATCCGCGAGCAGGAGGATGAATTCCTCGCCGAGCATGGCCGCCCGGATCTGGACGATGATGGTGCCCTGGCCCAGCGGGCCGCGGGGCAGCTCCAGCTGCTTTTCCAGGATCACGCCGTCGCGGCGGACCCCGGCTGTCATGTCCAGGAGTTCCTTGTGCACCACAGTGTGGCCGCGGACCAGCCCGTAAGCGTAGGCGGCGGGACTGGCGCGCACCACCCCGTCCACGGCGTCCACCACCACGAAGGCACGGCCGACGACGGCCAGCACCTCGGCGGCACCGGCCGGGAGTGCGATTTCGCCGGCGTCGACGTCCAGGATTTTGCGCTGCCGTTCGCTGACCCGGTACGCGAGCACGCCAAAGGTGCCAAGCGCCAGTCCGATCAGGCCGGCCAGCATACCGATGAGCATAGGATCCACAGCTCCACCTTATGCTCTGGCCGGGACCCCCACGGCGCGTCCGGGCGGCCTGCGCCGACGGTTCAACTAACGTTCACCTGCAGGGGCTCAACCGTTCACCGGCCACTGGCAGAGTAACGGGTTGGAGTGCCGAACGGCGACATAATTCCTCCTGCCCGTACGCGGGCGGGCGGGAGTTCCAAGGAAAGGACGCCCTGTGCGTAAGGTTTTTCAGGAAGAGCTCACCCAGGTAGGTGACCAGCTTGTGGAGATCTCCAGGCTGGTCAGCGAGGCGATGGACAAGGCCACCACGTCTTTCGAGGTGGCCGACGTGGACCTCGCCCAGGATGTTATTGCTGCTGACGCACGCATTGACTTCCTGCAGAACAGCCTCGACGAACGCGCCATCGACATCCTGGCCCTCCAGGGTCCCGTGGCCAGCGACCTCCGGATGATCGTGGGTTCCCTGCGGATGAGCGCCTCGCTCGAACGCATGGGTGACCTGGCCCGGCACATCGCCCAGCTGGCGCGTCTGCGGTTCCCGTCCACAGTGATCCCGGCAGCCATGACGGAAACCTTCAGCCGGATGGCGGAACTGGACCAGAACATCGCGGACAGCCTCACCAAGCTGCTCGAAACCCGCGACCTGGAAGTGGCCCGGGACATCCTGAAGGCCAACTCCGCCATCAACGACCTGCACTTGAGCGTGTTCAAGGCCATCGCGGCTCCGGAGTGGGCCGAATCGCCGGCAACCACGGTGGATGTGGCCCTGGCCAGCCGCTACTTCGAGCGCTTCGCCGACCACGGCGTTTCCGTGGCGCAGAAGGTCACCTACCTCGTCACGGGCGCCTGGCAGCCCAACGGCACCGACCACGGCTGAGGCTTTCCCACAAA
>NZ_LMOL01000022.1:15771-58955 GCF_001424565.1 Arthrobacter sp. Leaf141 | reverse complement strand
GGGCCGGTGACCTTGGATTTCCAAGGTCACCGGCCCGCCGTCGTACGTCCTGAAGTCCTACTTTTTGCCCTGGTTCGCCACGGCCTGGATGGCTGCCGCCGCGGCGTCCGGGTCCAGGTAGGTACCGCCGGCCTTGACGGGCTTGAAGTCCTCGTCGAGGTCGTATACCAGCGGGATGCCGGTGGGGATGTTCAGGCCGGCGATGGCGTCGTCGCTGATGCCGTCCAGGTGCTTGACCAGGGCCCGCAGCGAGTTGCCGTGCGCGGTGACCAGGACCGTTTTACCGGCCTTGAGGTCTTCCTTGATGTCCGACTCCCAGTAGGGCAGCAGCCGGACCAGGACGTCCTTGAGGCATTCGGTGCGGGGCACGGCGTCGCCGATGTCCGCGTAACGGGGATCGCCCACCTGGGAGAACTCGGAGTCGTCGGCCAGGGGCGGCGGCGGGGTGTCGTAGGACCGGCGCCATTCCATAAACTGCTCCTCGCCGTATTCGGCGAGGGTCTGGGCCTTGTCCTTGCCCTGCAGCGCGCCGTAGTGGCGCTCGTTGAGGCGCCAGTCGCGCTTGACGTCGATCCAGCCACGGTCGGCCTTTTCCAGTGCCAGGTTGGCGGTGTTGATGGCCCGCTTCAGCCGGGAGGTGTAAAGGACGTCCGGCAGGACGTTGTGCTCCACCAGCAGCTCGCCGCCGCGGACCGCCTCCTTGAGGCCCTGCTCGTTCAGGTCGACATCCACCCAGCCGGTGAACAGGTTCTTGGCGTTCCATTCGCTGTGGCCGTGGCGCAGCAGAATCAGCTTGTAAGTCATGATTTTTATCCTAACCGAGCGGGGTTGCCGCCCGCCCTGCGTTACACGGCACCCTGCGTAACCCGCCCCGGGATAAAGTGGGGCCGTGGTGCAAAAGGCTGAACGGGTGGTTGCCCCGCAGATTTCCGGCAGGGGTGTCCCCCGCCGGCAGGGCGGTCCGGTGGGAAACGTCACCCGCGGCACCACCAACCCCAACCGGATGCGCCGGGTGGACCGCTGGCTCACCGGGCCGCAGGCGTGGCGCCTCCGGTCCGCGGCTGAGCCCCTGGTGGTTGACCTGGGCTACGGCGCAACGCCGGCCACCGCCGTCGAACTCTATGAGCGGCTGGCGGTCGCCAGGCCTGACGTGCGGGTCTGCGGCATCGAGATTGAGCCCGATCGGGTCCGGGCGGCGCTCCCCCTGCAGCGGCCGGGGCTGAGCTTCCACGTGGGCGGTTTTGAACTGCCTGTCCCCGGCCGGCCGGTCCTGGTCCGTGCGTTCAACGTGCTGCGCCAGTATGAGGAAGCGGACGTGGCCGGGCTGTGGCGGCTGGTGCAGGACCGGCTCGCGCCGGAGGGGCTGTTCATCGACGGGACCTGCGATGAGATCGGCCGCCGGGCGTCCTGGATTGCCCTGGACGCCCGGGAGCCGGTGTCGCTGAGCTTCTCCGTCCGGTTCGGCAGCTTCGCGATGCCTTCGGACGTGGCGGAGCGGCTGCCCAAGGCGCTGATCCACCGCAACGTGCCCGGCGAGCCGGTCCACGCTCTGTTGCAGGCCATGGACCGGGCCTGGCTGGAGAGCGCTGCGCTGGCGTCATTTGGCAACCGGCAACGCTGGCTGGGCATGTGCCGGCGGCTCCGCGCCGGCGGCTGGCCGGTCCAGGACGGGCCGGCGCGGTGGCGGCTGGGTGAGCTGACGGTCGGTTGGGCGGCGGTGGCGCCGCTACCCGTCCAACCGGCGGGTCACCAGGGGCCGTAGGGGCCCATGTTGCGGCTGCCGCCGCGGCCTGCGTCCTTGACGGCGGGCCGGACGTCGGCGAGGTACACGGACGCTGCCACCACTGCCGCAAGGCCGAAGAGGCCTAGGGTGCCGAAGATCCCACCGCCGCTGCCGAACAGGGAGATCACTCCCACCAGGGCTGCGCCTCCGGTGAGGGCGAGCCAGAAGGGCTTGGTCCGCTTTCCGGTGGCCTCGAAGGCGTTCGCGCGGTGCCGGGCGCAGTCCACCACGGCCCACAGCTCGAGTCCCAGCGCCACCAGCGCCAGGATAAAGAACACTGCCCGTTCTACGGGCACAATAATCAGTTCACCGTCCACGGACCCAGCCTAGCGTCCCAACCGGTCCAGCGCCTGCTGCAAATCGGCCCAGAGGTCTGCGGCGTTCTCCACACCGACGCTGAGCCGGACCAGGTTCTCCGGAACACTGGCCGGCTCCGCGGCGTGCCGGCGGCGCCGCTCGATCAGGGATTCCACCCCGCCCAGCGAGGTTGCGGGCAGCCACAGCTCCAGCCCCCTGACCAGCGCATCGGCGGCTTCGGCGCCCGTGAGCCCTGCCACGGGGGCCACCTGGATGCAGACAATGGACCCGAAACCGTTCATCTGGCTCCTGGCCCGTTCGTGGCCCGGATCCGTGGCCAGGCCTGGGAACCGGACGGATTCGATCCGCGGGTGGGCGCTGAGCTGCTCCGCGAGGATCTGGGCGGACGCCTGGGACCGCTCCACCCGGAGCGCCAGGGTGCGCAGGCCACGCAGGGCAAGCCAGGCTTCGAACGGCCCGGCGATGCCGCCGTGGATGATCCGGTGGTGGAGCAACGCGGCCCGGATTTCGGGGTTGGCGGTCACCAGGGCGCCGAGGACAACGTCCGAATGGCCGGCCAGGTATTTGGTCACCGAGTGGAGGACGACGTCGGAACCCAGTTTCAGGGGCTGCTGCCCCAAGGGCGTGGAAAAGGTGTTGTCCGTCACCACCATGGCACCGGCCCGGTGGGCGGCTTCGGCCAGGACGGAGACTTCGGCGATGCCGAGCATCGGGTTGGTGGGGCTCTCCAGCCACAGCATGCTGGCCTGGCGGCCATCCGGACCGGCCGGGGCCAGGGCTTCGATCACGGCCGCAGTATCCGCGATGTCCACGGTGCGGAGCTCGATGAAGCCCTTCTGCGCCAGTTCGGCTGCCATCACCAGGGTGCCGGAGTAGCTGTGGGTGGGCATCACCAGTACTCCTCCTGCGGGGATCAGCGACAACGCGGAGCTGACGGCTGCCAGGCCGGACGCGTAGAGCAGCCCGGGCAGGTCCGAGCCTTCGAGCTGGCCCAGTGCCTCCTCGAAGGGGTCCCAGGTGGGGTTCGAGTACCGGCCGTAGCCGCGGTCGCCGTCGGCCAGCGGGCCCGTACCGAAATAGGTGGAGGAGAGGACCAGGGGCGGGTTGACGGGCTGGTCGCGCTCCCGCGGCGGGCGTCCGGCAGCCACCACCAAGGTGTCCGGGGACAGGGCGGCTGCCTGCTGTTCAGAAAGGCTCATGCGAAAAAGCGTACTGTCCGGCAGGGAGCGGGCGGAAAGCAGGGCCGCCCGCCGGGCGCCGGGCGGTTATCCCCAGCGCGGCGCCCCAATCGGGGATTGCGGGCCGGGATCGGTAGGCTGGTGCGGTGAGCACACTAACGGCCGGCCTATTCATCGCGTTTGAAGGCGGCGATGGTGCCGGCAAGTCCACGCAGGCAGCCCGGCTGGCTGAATCACTGGAATCCCGCGGGCTGACAGTGCTGCGCACCCGCGAGCCCGGCGGGACTCCCATTGGCGAAAAGCTCCGCTCGCTGGTCCTGGACCATGGCCACGGCCACATCGACGCCCACACCGAGGCGCTCATCTTCGCGGCATCCCGCGCGGCACACGCCGGCCAGGTGATCAGGCCGGCACTGGAGCGCGGCACGGTTGTCCTGACCGACCGGTATATCGACTCCTCCGTGGCGTACCAGGGTGCCGGCCGGAACCTGGGCCAGGACGCCGTCCGGACCCTGAACGAGTGGGCCACCTCGGGCCTGCAACCGGACCTGACCGTCCTGCTGGATGTTGACCCGGCCATGGGCCGCCGCCGCCGCACAGCCGGCGAAGCTGCCGAGGACCGGCTCGAATCCGAGGCGGATGAGTTCCACTCCCGGATCCGCGACGCATTCCTTGCCCTGGCCGGCGCCCGGCCCGGAACCTACCTGGTGCTCCCGGCGCACCTGTCCGTGGCGGACCTCGCCGCGCGGATCCTGGAGCGGGTGGAGGCGCTGCTGGCCGGCGGCGCAGCAACCCCTGCCGGCCTCCCCGCGCCTTCCCAGCCGGCCGCTTCCCCTCCCGCCGCTTCCCCTCCCGCCGCTTCCCTTCCCGAGGTTTCCCACCCGGCCGCTTCCCTTCCAGCTGCTTCCCTTCCGGCCGACGTCGGCCCAGGTGATCTGCCGTGACCGTCTGGGATGACCTGCAGGGCCAGCCCGCCGTCGTCGAACAACTGCGCCAGGCGGCCAGCGGCGACAGCCTGACCCACGCCTGGCTTTTTACGGGACCGCCCGGCTCCGGCCGCTCCAACGCGGCGCGGGCGTTTGCGGCGGCCCTGAACTGCGACCAGGAGGATGTGGCGCTCCGGGGCTGCGGGCACTGCCCCGCCTGCCGCACCATCCTGGGCGAGACCCACTCCGACGTCACCTTCGTCCGGACGGAAAAGGTGACCATCACCATCGACGAGGCCAGGGACCTGGTGGCCACCGCCGGTAACCGTCCCTCGTCCGGGCGGTGGCGGATCATCGTGGTGGAGGACGCCGACCGGATGGCCGAGCGCACCACCAACGTGCTGCTCAAGGCCATCGAGGAACCAACGCCGCGGACCGTATGGATGCTGTGTGCCCCCTCCCCCGCCGATGTGCTGGTGACCATCCGGTCCCGGTGCCGCAGCGTCGCCCTGAGGCTTCCGCCGGCTGCAGACGTTGCTGCGCTGCTGGTCAAACGCGACGGGGTGGAGCCCGGACTCGCGGAACGGGCCGCCCGCGCCGCGCAAAGCCATGTGGGCATCGCGCGCCGGCTGGCCCGCGACCCGGCCGCCCGGGAACGCCGGCTGGAGACGGTGCGTTTCCCGTTGGGACTCCGCGGTGTTACCGCGGCGGTGATGATGGCGGATAAACTGGTGAAGATCGCCACCGCGGAAGCGAACAGTTCCAACGAGGAGCGCGACGCCGCGGAGAAGATTGCGTTGCTGGCCACGCTCGGTGCCCCCGAGTCAGGGACGTTGCCGCCGGCCATGCGGAGCCAGGTCAAACAGCTCGAAGACGATCAGAAACGGCGGGCCAAGCGGTCCATCACAGACTCCCTGGACCGGACCCTGACTGACCTGCTGTCGTTTTACCGCGATGTGCTGATTATCCAGCTGGGGAACGCTGTGGAGCTGGTGAACATTGAACTGCGCAGTGAGCTCGAAGAGTTCGCCCGGCGGTCAGCTCCCGAAGCCACCCTGGCCCGGATGGATGCCATCAATAAAGCCCGCGAACGCATCACCACCACCAACGTTGCACCGCTGTTGGCCATAGAGTCCATGGCAGCCAGCCTGATCTGAGACCTCCAAGGAGACCCGATGACTGCCCGCCACCTGCCCGCACGCGCCCGACCCCTTGCCGTGGCGTTCCGTGCCGCCGGCGCCCTGGCCCTCTCGCTGGTACTGGCCTCCTGCACGCTGGTTAATGGCAGCGGGAACCAGGAAGCCGCCACAGCCAAGGCCGATCCCTCCATCGTCGCCTCGGCGCCGGAAGGCCTGGCGGACTTCTACGCCCAGGAAGTGGTCTGGGAGCCCTGCGAGCAGGAATTCCAGTGCGCCAGGGTCACTGTTCCCGAGGACTACGCGGATCCGGACGGTGAAACCATCCAGATTGCGGCGCTGCGGGCACCTGCCACGGGCACCAAAACCGGCAGCCTCCTGGTCAACCCCGGCGGACCCGGCGCCTCCGGGTACGACTTCGTCAAGGACGCGGCCGGGACCCAGTTCCCCACCACCGTCCGGGACGCTTTCGACCTGGTGGGCTTCGACCCGCGCGGCGTCAAACGCTCAGCGCCAGTCACCTGCCTGAACGATGCCGAGCGGGACGAGGCACGGGCCAAAATCTACGACCTGGAGACCGACGCCGGCCTGGCCGCCGCACTGGCCGACAACAAGGCCATCGCCGCCCGGTGCGCGGAGCAGACCGGCCCCGTGATGGCGCACCTTGACACCGTCAGTTCCGCCAAGGACATGGACATCCTCCGCGCCGTGGTGAATGACGCGAAGCTCAACTACGTTGGCTACTCCTACGGAACGTTCCTGGGCTCCACCTACGCCTCGCTGTTCCCGGACAACGTGGGCCGGATGGTGCTCGATGGAGCCCTGGATCCGTCCATCAGCAACGAGGAGCTGACCAGCGGCCAGGCGAAGGCCTTTGAAAAGGCCATCCGCGCCTACGTTGCCAGCTGCCTCCGCCAGGACGGCTGTCCGCTGAGCGGCGACGTTGATTCCGGGGTCCAGCAGATCCGGGACCTCATTGCCGCCGTGCAGCAGACCCCGCGGACGGCAAAGGACGGCCGGCTGGTTAACGCCAACATGTTTGTGAGCGGCCTGATTACCCCGCTGTACAACGACCAAAGCTGGCCGGCCCTCACGCAGGCCCTGGAAGCGGCCACGTCGGGCGATGTAAGCCTGGTGCTGCGGCTGGCCGACCTCGGCGCGGACCGCACTGCCAACGGCACCTATTCGTCCAACTCCACGTTTGCCTTCAACGCCATCAACTGCCTGGACTACCCCATGGTCACCGATCCCGCCGCCATGCGGGCCGAGCAGCAGCGCCTGATGCAGGAGTCCCCCACTTTCGGCTACTTCTTCGCTTACGGCGGCACCAACTGCACGGACTGGCCATACGGCAACATCCGCACCCCGGCGCTGGTGGAGTACACCGGCGGGTCCCCGATTGTGGTCATCGGCACCACGGGAGACCCCGCGACGCCGGTGGAATGGGCCGGGTCCCTCCGCAGGCAGCTGGGCAACGCCGCGCTGATGACCTGGGAAGGCGAAGGGCACACCGCCTACGGCCGGTCGAACAGCTGCCTGGAGGACGCCGTGGACCGTTACCTGCTGAGCGGCCAGGTGCCGGCCGACAACACCGTATGTTGAGGCGCCGGCCATTTTGACCCGGGCGCCGGGACTCCATTACAGTTGACTCTTGCATGAAGCGCCCGGTTCGCCGGAAAGTTCGTGCGGTGCTTCCTTAGCTCAGTCGGTAGAGCGTTTCACTCGTAATGAAAAGGTCATCAGTTCGATTCTGATAGGAAGCTCGGGAAAAACCCCGTATCGTCGCGGAAATCTGCGACTGTACGGGGTTTTTTGCTGGTTAACGCTGCACTTGGGCCAACCGTGCGCGCACGATCTCGCTGACTGCCTTGCCGTCGAACCGGCCCGCAATGCGGGGCGTGACTGATTTCATCACCGTTCCCATGGACCGGACCGTCAACTCGTGGCCGTCGGCCTTAAGCCCGGCGACTACCTCGTCCACGATGGCTTCGGCATCTTCGCGCGTCAGCGCCTGGGGCAGGTACGCCTCGATGATGTCCGCCTCTGAGATTTCCGCTGCGGCGCGCCCGTCCTCGCCGGCCGCGGCGTAGATGGCTGCGGTGTCCCGGCGCTTGGCAGCTTCCTTCTGCAGCAGGGCCGTGACCTGCAGGTCGTCGAGCTCAACGGGGGTCTTGCCGGATTTTTCCCGCGTCTCAATCTCGCCCAGCACGTTGCGGACGGTGGTCAGCGCCGTCTTGTTCCCATTCTTCATATGGGTGACAACATCGGCTTTCAGGGTGTCCTTCAGGGACATGTCGATTCCTCGTTCCTCGCTCGGGCCACGCGCTGCGGGGCTGCCCGCACCGTGACGGCGGCGCACCCTTTGTGGCGCGTCCCCGCACCCATTGGATCATCCCCGGTGGGCACCGCGCCCCATCCTCCGTTGCAGGAACCGGGAGCTCCTGATGTTACCGTTCAGTAATGTCATCTCTGCGAACTGCACTGGCCGGGCTCCTCACGCGACCGGCCGGGAAAATCTCCGCCCCGCGACTTATCGGCGCCGTGGCCCTGGGCGGTGCGCTGGTCTTTGCCGGCATCAGCCACCTTACGTTTGCGCGGCAGGAATTCCAGGCGCAGGTTCCGCCGTGGTTCCCCGCGGACAAGGACTTTGTGGTGCTGGCATCCGGCGTTGTGGAGGTAAGCCTGGGGGCGGCGTTGATCGTCCTGCGGCGGCGCCGGGTTCCGGTGGGGCTGGTGGCCGCCGCCTTCTTTATAGCCATTTTTCCCGGCAACATCTCCCAGTACGCGACCGGCACTGACGGGTTCGGACTGGATTCGGACCGGAGCCGCCTGATCCGGCTGTTTTTCCAGCCGGCGCTGGTGGTGTGGGCGCTCTGGTCCACCGGTGCCTGGCGGGAGCTGCAGACGGCGCTGGCGGAAGCCAAGCTCCGGCGCTGACCGCCCGGGACATCAGCCGGTGCGTACGGCAAGCCCCAGCCGGCCATCGCGCATGGTGGCCACGTCATCGGTCAGCGGCACAAACTCGGTGTCGTGCGTAACCATCACGGTTGCCACCTGGAACTCGTCGGTGATGCGACGCAGCAGTTGCACGATTTCCCGGCTTCTGTCGTGGTCCAGGGCTGCCGTGGGTTCATCCACCAGCAGGATCCTGGGTTTCCCCATCAACGCGCGCGCAATATTGACGCGCTGGCGCTGCCCGCCTGACAGCTGGTGCGGACGCTTGCCGGCGCAGTCCGCCAGGCCCACCAGTGACAGCAGCTCCTTAGCCTTGGCGCCCGCATCCCGGAGCGGTGCACCCCGCAGGTGGGCGCCGATAATAAGCTGTTCGACGGCGGTCAGGGACGCCAGAAGGTTCGGCTGTTGGAAGATGATCCCGATGGTTTCCCGCCGCAGGGCACTGAGCTCCCGCTGCCCCAGTCCGCCGGCGTCGGTGCCGGCTATCAGCACCAGCCCGGACGTGGGCCGGACCAGGGTCGCGGCAACGGCGAGCAGGCTGGACTTTCCGGATCCGGACGGACCCACCAGGGACATCATCCGGCCGGCCTGCACGGTGAGGTGGACGCCGTCGAGGGCCGTGACGATGCCTTCCCCATCCGGATACTCAAGGGTGGCGTTGACGAGGGACAGCGGCGCGGAATCGGAGTTGGCTGACATGGGTTAAATCCTTCTGATGGCTGGAGATGGCGTGCAGGCTGAGTTGGCTGCGGCATTATGGCGGGGCAGGTCAGTTGCCACCGAGGGCAAGCAATGGGTCAACCCCGGCGACGCGGCGTACCGCCAGCGCTGCGCCGGCCAGGCCCAGGCACACAATGCCGAGCACGGGTACCAGGGTGGTGACGGGTGAGACCAGGAACGGCGCCGCCTGGCCGGCGAGCAGGCCGCCAACAACGCCGGCACCACCACCAACGGCCGCGCCGGCCACCAGGACCAGCGCCGCCTGCGCCATGGCGTCCCGCAGGATGTAGCCGCTGCCGGCACCCAAGGCCTTCAGCACCGCGATGTCCCGGGTCCGCTGGATGGTCCACACGGTCAGGAACGCCACAATGACCAGCGCGGAGATGCCGTACAGGAACCCCTGCATCAACATCAGCGATCCGTTCTCGCTCCGGAACGAACCCAAAGCCTGGAACGAGCCTGTGCGGGTGGCACTGACGGTGCCGGCAGCTGCGTTGGCCGCCGCTTCGTCCGCGCCGGCCGGCCCGAGCGTGACGGCGGCCACGGTGCCGGCCTGGGCAGGCCCGGATACATGGGCCAGCGAAGCCCAGACGGGCAGGTCCACCCACACGACGCTGGTATGGGAGTACCACTGGTCGGCCACAACGGCGGCGACGGACAGTTCCATGCCGCCGACGGTGACCGGGTCGCCGACGGACAGCGACAGGTCGTCCGCGACCCCCGAGCCGAGCACAGCGGTACCTGCCGTGACCGGGCCAGGCGCCAGGCCGCCGTCGGGCGCTACCCCGAAGACTGCGACGTTCGCGGTGGCCGTGACCGCCCCGTCCGGGCCGGTGGCCTGCACGCGGGACTGGCTGATCCCCACCGCTTGGGCGGCCTCGACGCCTGGCTGGTCCCGCCAGAGTGCCACCTGGTCCGCAGTGACGGCGCTGTCGGTAAAGGATGCCTTGGCGCCTGCACCGGCCGGCCCGCCGAACACTATCCTGTCCACGGTCCCGGTGCCGCCGCTGCCCAGCCGGGCGATCGCGGACGTGGACTGGTCGGCCAGGCCTGCTGTCAAGCCGGAGAGCAGGACCAGGAGCAAGGTGATCAAAGCGACCACGCTGCCCATCAGGGCAAACCTGCCCTTGGCAAAACGGATGTCGCGGATGGCGAGGAACACGTTGGACTTCTTCCGGTAGGGCGGGGTGGCTTTCCCTTTCAACTCTCCGCCGGTTCACGCCGCGTGCCATCGTGCAGGCGGTTGATCCCTGCGGCCCATGGTGTGGAGACCGGACTCAACCGATCGGTTGATCCGCTGGTTGCCGCCGGCGCATAGGCTGGACAGATGCCAGCCACCGAACCAGCCAGCCCGCCTGCGGCGCCTGGTTCCGCCGCCCCTGCCGCGCCGCCGGCAGGTCATGAGGGCGGATCTTCGGCAGCCATCCTCCGCGTCCTGCGGATCACCCTGCATGTGGGCTTTGCGGTCCTGCTGGCCGTGGCAGCGGCAAGGCTGTTGCTGGCCGGCGATCCCCACCCGCTGCGGCCGGCCCTGATGGGCGGCGCCGCACTCCTGGCGGCCGCCTACCTGGCGGGCACCATCCTTGAAAAGCGGTTCTCGGCCAGCGGCCAGGGCTTCGATCCGCGCCGTTACGGCCTGCCGTGGCTGGCGACGGTCACGGTGCTGTGGGCCGTGCTCCTGGCCGGCAGCGCGGACTTTTCCTGGCTGGCGTTCCCGCTGTTTTTCCTGCACCTGCACCTGCTGCCCCGGCGGGCTGCACTGGTGGGCATCGCCGTGATGACGGCCGCGGTCATCGGCGCCCAGTGGGCTGCCGGCGGGCTTCCCGTTCCACATGCGGCGGTGGTGCTGGGGCCCGCGCTGGGCGCGGCGTTTTCGGTGGTAACGGGGCTGGCGTACCGGGCCCTCTACCTGGAGGCGGAAAGCCAGCGCCGGGCCGCCGACGAACTCCGCAGGACCCGGGCGGAACTCTCAGCTGCCCAGCACAACACCGGTGTCCTGGCCGAGCGCACCCGGCTGGCCCGCGAAATCCACGACACCCTGGCCCAGGGGCTTTCCAGCATTGTGCTGATGGCCCGGGCCGCGGAGAAGTCTTTGCAGGACGGCGACACCACCACCGCCCGCGACCGCCTCCGGGTGGTTCAGGATACCGCCGCCGGCAACCTGGCCGAGGCCCGCAGCTTTGTCCGCGGCCTCTCCGCCCCGCAGCTGCGGGACGCCTCCCTGGTGGACAGCCTGCGCCGGCTCTGCGCGGCCACGGAAGCCGCAGTTGCGGCCCGCGGGAAGGTGCTCCGCTGCCGCTTCGAACTGGACGGTGTCCCCGTTGAACTGCCACCGCCGCACGCCGTGGCACTGCTCCGGGCGGTCCAGGCCAGCCTGGCCAACGTCACTGCCCACGCGCAG
This sequence comes from Arthrobacter sp. Leaf141, assembly GCF_001424565.1. GTDB lineage: Bacteria > Actinomycetota > Actinomycetes > Actinomycetales > Micrococcaceae > Arthrobacter. Next base: position 47,538 of record NZ_LMOL01000022.1, on the reverse strand, counting down.
GCCTCCGCAGCCGTGGTGACGCTGGCATTCCTGGGCAACGAGGTCACGTTGGATGTTTACGACGACGGCATCGGCTTTGACCCGGCAGCACAGGTCGCGGAGGTGCGCCCCGAAGCGGACGGGCGGGGCTTTGGCCTGGGTTCCCTGGCCGCGCGGGTGGCGGCGCTGCACGGCACCCTGGAGCTGCAGTCGGCGCCCGGGGAGGGCACCGTGGTGGCCATCCGGCTGCCGTTGCCCGGACCGGGCACCCCATGACCGCCATCCGGGTGCTGCTGGTGGACGACCACCCCGTGGTGCGGGCCGGCCTGCGCGCCATGCTCACCGATTTTGCGGGCATCCTGGTGGCGGCCGAAGCCGCGGACGGGCAGGCCGCCGTCGACGAACTGCAGCGCCGGCAGGTCCTGGGCGATCCAGTGGACCTGGTCCTGATGGACCTGCAGATGGGCGCCGGGATGGACGGTGTGACCGCCACCCGGCTGATCCGGCTGCTGGACCCGGCTCCGCCCGTCCTTATCCTCACCACATACGACACCGACGCCGACATCCTTGCCGCCGTCGAAGCGGGCGCCAGCGGCTACATGCTCAAGGACGCGCCACCGGAGCAGATCCAGCAGGCGGTGCTTGCCGCCGCTGCAGGCCAAAGCGCCCTGGCACCCAAAGTGGCCGCGCTGCTGATGGACCGGATCACCAACCCCGGCATGGCCCTCACCCGGCGTGAGGTGGAGCTGCTTGAACTGCTCGCCACCGGGCTGTCCAACCGGGCCATGGCGCAGCGGGTGTTCATCTCAGAGGCCACGGTCAAGACCCATCTGGTCCACATTTACGGAAAGCTGGGCGTGGACAACCGCACGGCCGCCATTGCCGAGGCGACCCGCCGCCGCATTATCCGGTCCCCCGGCCAGCAGGCCTGACTCCGCGCGCATGCCTAAGATGGCGTGCATGGACGACGACCAGCTGGCCGGCATCGCAGACACGCTGTACAGCACATCCCTGGACGACTTCGTGGCCGTCCGGGCGGCCGCAGCCAAGGCGGCGGCCGCCGGAGACAAAGCCCTCGGGGCCGCGGTCCTGAAGCTGCCCAAACCATCGGTGGCGGCCTGGGCCGTGAACATGCTGGCCCGCGACAAGCCGGACGTCCTGGCGGGCCTCGCGGACCTGGGCCACCGGATGCAGGCCGCGCAGGCGAACCTCGACGCGGCGGCCCTCCGCGGGCTTGCCCGGGAGCGCCGCACCCTCCTGGCAGCCGCGGTCGACACCGCCCGGACAGTGTCCACTGATCACGGCAGGACCATCAGCGGCGCCATGGCCACGGACGTCGAAGAGACGCTGCGGGCCCTGACGGCCGATCCCGGGGCCGCCGGCGCCGTACGCAGCGGCCTGCTCCTCAAGGCCCTCGCGGCAGATGGCGTGAACGCCGTGGACCTTGACGGCGCCACTGCAGTCCCGGGAGCAACAGCACCCGCGGGCGTTTCCTCCGCGTCGCGGGCAGAACCCGCCAGCGACGAACCCGCGGACACCGAACCACTGCAGAAGCGCCCGACGCCGGAACCCGCCAAAGCCCCGGCCCGCACCAAGCCGCGGCTCGAGGCGGTCCGGCAAACCCCCCGGGCGGCCTCCGCACCAGCGCTGGACCGGGCGAAGGAATCACTCGCCGGGGCCCGCGCCGAGGAAGCCAGGACCGCGCAACTCGCGGCGGACCTGCTGGAACAGTCGGAACGCTCGCGTGCCACTGTCGCTGACCTGGAAACGGAAACCGGGCAGCTCCGCAGCCGGCTCAAGGCAGCCGAGGAGCAGCTCGCTGCGGAGCGGAAGGCCCTGGCCGCGGGCGCAGCGGAGGCCAAGCAGGCCGCCCGGGCAGCGGCGAAAGCTGAGCGGACGGCCATGCTGGCGCAGGAACGGGTGCTCCGCCTGGGCAACACGCGGGACTGATCCCGGGGAATGTCGTACCCCGGTTGCAGACTTGAAGCATGGAAACGCACACCGTTCAGGAATTTCACGTCACGTACTTTGACGCCGACTGCGGCCGCGCCCGGGCTGAAGTCTTCGACACCTTGGCCGGCGCCCGGCGGTTCGCCGACCGGCACAGCACCGGTGCGGACGGCTGGGCCGTGGTGGACACCGTCACCGTCGAGCAGGTCCGCCTCGCCGCTTAGCGCCGGGCACAGCGGGGCGCCGCAGCAACGCGGTTAACGCGGGAACCCGCACCGCCCATGCGGGCAGTACGGGTTCCGGCGGCTTCACGCGGCCGGCGTGGGGGCCGTGCCGGTGCCTGGCCGTGGTGGTCAGGCGAAGTCGGAAACGGCCGGGTCGGCACCGATCCGGCCTTCGCCGGCAGCGGTGCGGTCCAGGCCGTTGAGGGCCTCGATGTCGCCGGCGTCCAGGGCCACTTCGAGGGCCGCGAAGTTCTCGCGGATCCGGGATTCGGTGACGGACTTGGGGATGACCACGTTGCCGATCGCCAGGTGCCAGGCGATGACGACCTGCGCCGGGGTGACCTGGTGCTTGGCCGCGACGGCAGCCACTGCCGGGTCTTCCAGGAGCTCGCCGCCCTGGCCCAGCGGAGACCAGGCCTGGGTGAGGATGCCGTTCGCAGCACCGAACTCGCGGAGTTCGCGCTGGCTGAAGTAAGGGTGCAGTTCGATCTGGTGGATGGCCGGAACCACGCCGGTTTCATCGATCAGGCGCTGCAGCCCGGCCGTGGTGAAGTTGGAGACACCGATGGACTTGACCCGGCCGCGCTTCTGCAGCTCCACCAGGGCCTTCCAGGTGTCAACGTACTTGTCCTGCTTGGGCTGCATCCAGTGGATCAGGTACAGGTCAAGGGTTTCCAGGCCGAGCCGGGCCATGGACTCTTCGAAAGCGGCCAGCGTTTCCTCGTAGCCCTGATCCGCGTTCCACAGCTTGGTGGTGATGAACAGCTCTTCCGGGGAGATGCCGGAGGAGGCGATGGCGCGGCCCACGCCGGCTTCATTGCCGTAGATCTTCGCGGTGTCGATGTGCCGGAAGCCTGCTTCGAAAGCCTGGCGGACCACTTTTTCCGCTACGTCGTCCTCAACCTGCCACACGCCATAGCCGAGCTGGGGGATCGTGTTTCCGTCATTGAAAGTCAGTGTTGGTGAAGAAGTCATGCCCTCATCCTGCCAAACCGCTGCCGCCTGAAGGGGTGAATCCGGCCGGACTATGCCAGGCGCTTAACCGGGAATATCCTGCTGTCCTGCTGCCGGAGCGTCCCCGCGAAGGTGCCTCTCGGCGTCGGCCACCTGTTCAAAAACCGATTCGGCCCGGCGCCGCACAGAGGCTGCCCCGACCGGAACCGGGCCAACGGCCAGCCGCAGCATGGCGGCAGCTTCAGCGGTGGTGGCCAGGGAATTGCCGGCCTTGGACAACGCCCGGTGCACCCCGGACAGGGCCACGGGAATGTCCAGCCCCTCGCTGGGGGAACGCCGCTGGGCTTCCACGCAGATGATCCGGACGCGGTCCAGGAGGGCTGCGAGGCTGTTGGCGACCTCCACCAGCTCGGCATACAGCTGGTCGTCCTCGACGCCTTCCAGGACCTGGTGGAACCGGTCAAGGCCGCGGTGGAAGCGGTCGTGGGCGCGCCGCCACAGCCCCTTGCCCAGTTCTGTGTCGTCCTTGCGCCCTTGCCTGGCGGCGCTGAAAAAACCCAAGCTGGCCTACAGGTACTGTCCGGGACCGTGGTCCGGATCGTTGGGCTGGCCAGGCTGCGCGGGCGATCCCGGCGGGGTGCCGGCTCGTTGGGGTTCGCCGTTGTCGCCGATTACTACCCCGGGGGCAATCACAGTGCCGGGCGGCAGCTGGCGCAGCTGGAGCTGGGCGGAGTGTTCCCTGGCTGCGTGCTGGGCAGCGATGGCGGTTTGGATGCCGTGGAACAGGCCTTCCAGCCAGCCCACGAGCTGGGCCTGGGCGATGCGCAGCTCGGCGTCCGAGGGCGTGGCGTTATCGTCAAAGGGCAACCGGATCCGGTCCAGTTCCGCCACCAGCTCGGGCGCCAGCCCGTCTTCGAGTTCCTTGATGGAGCGGGCGTGGATCTCGGCCAGCCTGCCGCGTGCGGCGTCATCCAGCGGCGCGGACTTCACCTCGGCAAGGAGCTGGCGGATCATGGTGCCGATCCGCATCACCTTGGCCGGCTGGTCCACCAGGTCCTGCAGGTTGCCGCCTTTGGTCCGGGCGCCGGCCCCGGGCGCGGGTTCCGCCGGAGCGGACCCGCCGTCGCCGGGCCGGTCCCCGTCAAGGGTGGTGCCTTCCACCGGTAGGTCCTCGGCTGCCTGTGCGGGGATCGGATCGCTCATGCGTTCATACTCTCATGAGCGATCCGTCCCCGGCCCCCGTGTGAACGTCCCTGACGGGGTTGTCCGCTGCAGGCTCAATCAGCAGCAGCGGCCCTGGGGGTTGGCGTCCTGGCGGTCCGTACGGTCACGCCAGAACTCCCGCTCTGTCAGGGGCGCCGACTGGTGCCCCATAGCCTGGTGGTGTTCCAGGTACCGGGTGTAAGCGTCGGCGCCCATCACGCTGCCCAGGTAGCGGGCAGCGCCCCTGACGCCTTTGGCCAGGACCGCCATGGGCGCCGGCATCAGTGGTGTCCCGCCCGTTCGAACCGCTGGCTGGCGGGCACCTTGTCCCACTCAGCCAGCAGGGCACGCTCGGCGGCCGTGGGGATGACCCCGGCCGGGGCGAACACCTTCGATGGCACGGCCGGGTCCTCGTTGCCTTCAGGCCGCCCGGCGGCGTCCCGGGTCCGGAAGGCCTTTACGGTTGCCAGCAGGGCGGTGGCGATCACGATGATGCTCAGCACCACAAAGATCACCGACAGCCAGCCCTGGATCCCGGTGTTGCGGACCACTGCCTCCATGGCAGCCACAGACTTGGCCGAGCCGAACTCGGTTTTCCCGTCCGCCAGCGCCTTGCTGAATGCTGCGTTGTTGGCGAAGTAGCCCACCGACGGGGTGGCGGAGAAGATCTTCTGGAAGCTCGCCGTAATGGTGACGACGGCGGCGAATGCCAGGGGCAGGGCCACAATCCACAGGTACTTGAACGTGCCCTTCTTGGCCACAATGGCCAGACACACGGACAACGCGATGGCGGCCAGCAGCTGGTTGGCGATGCCGAACAGCGGGAACAGGGTATTGATCCCGCCCAACGGGTCCGTGACGCCCATCAGGAGCACCGCACCCCACGCCCCCACCATGATGGCGGTGCAGAGCCAGGCTCCGGGCCGCCAGGAGGCTTCCTTGAACTTGGGAATGAAGTTGCCCACCGAGTCCTGCAGCATAAAGCGGGCAACGCGGGTGCCGGCGTCCACGGCGGTCAGGATGAACAGGGCCTCAAACATGATGGCGAAGTGGTACCAGAACGACATCATGGCCGTGCCGCCGATGAACTGCTGCATGATGTGGGCCAGGCCCACTGCGAGGGTGGGGGCGCCGCCGGTGCGCGAGATGATGCTTTCCTCGCCCACGTTGGCAGCTGTCTGGGCCAGGAAATCGGGGGTGATGTTCACGCCGGCGAGGCCCAGGCTGTTCACCCAGGTGGCGGCAGTTTCGACGGTGCCGCCGGTCAGCGCGGCCGGGGCGTTCATGGCGAAGTACAGGCCGCGGTCGATCGAGATGGCAGCCACCAGGGCCATGATGGCCACAAAGGATTCCATCAGCATTCCGCCATAGCCAATAAAACGCGTCTGCCGTTCCTTCTCCACCAGTTTGGGGGTGGTGCCGGAGGAAATCAGGGCGTGGAAGCCGGAGAGCGCGCCGCAGGCGATGGTGACGAACAGGAAGGGGAACAGCGCTCCGGAGAACACCGGGCCGTTGTCGCGGCCGGCGAACTCGCTGAACGCCGGCACGGTGATTTCAGGCCGGACCACAATGATGGCAAGTGCCAGCATCACGATCACGCCGATCTTCATAAAGGTGGACAGGTAGTCGCGGGGGGCAAGCAGCAGCCAGACCGGGAGGATGGCGGCGATGAAGCCGTAGACGATCAGGCCCCACGCCAGGGTGACCTTATCCAGGGTGAAGAGTTCGGCGCCCCACGCGGTCTCGGCCACAAAGCCGCCGCCGATGATGGCGGCCATCAGCAGGACAAACCCGATGAGGGAAACCTCCATGATTTTGCCGGGCCGCAGGTAACGCAGGTAGACACCCATAAACAGCGCAATGGGGATGGTCAGTCCCACGGAGAAGACACCCCAGGGGCTTTCGCCGAGCGCGTTGACCACAACGAGCGCCAGGATGGCCACGATGATGACCATGATCAGCAGCGTGGCTACCAGGGCTGCGGTGCCGCCCACCACACCAAGTTCCTCGCGCGCCATCTGGCCCAGGGAACGGCCGCCGCGGCGCATGGAGAAGAACATCACCAGGTAGTCCTGGACTGCGCCGGCAAGGACCACGCCGATGATGATCCAGATGGTGCCGGGAAGGTAGCCCATCTGGGCTGCGATGATCGGCCCCACCAACGGGCCCGCGCCGGCGATCGCGGCGAAGTGGTGCCCGAACAGGACGTTCCGGTCGGTCCGGACGTAGTCCTTGCCGTCAGCCTTATATTCGGCGGGGGTGGCGCGTTTGTCGTCAGGTTTGGTCAGGTAGCGCTCGATGACCTTCGAGTAGAAGCGGTAGCCGATGAGGTACGTGCAGACGGAGGCGAAGACGAACCAGATGGCGTTGACGGTTTCGCCGCGCGCAATGGCCAGCATGAACCAGGCCACGCCGCCCAGCAGCGCAATGGCGGCCCACAGGGCGATTTTCGCCGGTGTCCACTTCCTGTCCTCGGCTTCCAGGACGGCGTCGTCCACGGCGACGGCGGGCAGGGCCGGGTCAGTGGCCACGGCACCTTCCCCCGGCGATGGATTCCTTCGTTGCTCAGGTGTTGGTGCCATGTCTCCTCCTTGAGAGTGTTCACTGTTGCTTGCAGGCACCTTACCAATGCATCCGGCTGCCGGGACGGCTTTCGGGTTATGCCGCCGGCGGGGTGCGGCGAACGGCGGGCATGGGGCGGCGAACGACGCCGGCACCTGGCTTGCAGAGTGCGCTCACGTCTTGGGCGGGCCGGGCAGCGGGCGTCCGGCCGGGCAGTCCGGCCGGTCGGCGGTATGGGGTTTGCCGCTGTTGGGTCGGTGCGGGATTGGCGGCTGGGTTGCAGCTGTCGGTACCTGCGTGGCAGTGCCGCGAAACAGGCAGGGCCCCCGGCCGGGTGTCCGGTCGGAGGCCCTGTCCCGGGACAGTGGTGTCCGGTGGTCAGGCGTGCGAGTAGGTGAGGCAGTCGGCGTTGTCCGCGCCCGGGCCAACGTGCACGGCGGGGGCGTTGCACATCAGGTGGTCGTTGTGAACGCATTCGGAGCGCTGGCAGGCCCCGACATCGGCCAGGACTTTGGGCAGGCCGCCGCTGTGGCCGGTGTCGATGAAGGTGGCACAGGAGGCGTGGTCTTCCGTTCCCCCCACAGTAATGGCGTGCGCTGTGCAGCCTTCATGGTCGTTGAACGAACAACGGGTGACACTGCAATCGGCAACGTGGGTTGTCATGAGCTTCCTCCGTGGGCTCCGCCGCCCCTGGCAGGCGGCTCCTGCAACCCACGCTAGGCCTGTTGCGGTCAATCAAAAAGACCCAATTGTGTGACCTATTGGCTTCTGGCCCCAGCCCGGACCCGGCCATGCCCGCAGGCCGTCAGGTTCCTTGCTCCCGCCGGCCCGTGGGCAGGGCCGCCCTGGTGAACGTCCAGGCGAGGGCGGCGGCCACCAGCGGGACTGCCAGCACCAGGACCAGCAGGTACGTCCACGGGACCGCCAGCGCGATCCGCATTTCCGTGGCTGCCACGAGCAGCACAGCGGGGACCACGCCGGCCGCTGCACCCAGTGCCGCGCCCAGCCCGGCCGTGAAGAGCGCCTGGCTTCCGGCGAGCGCTTTGCAGAGCCTGGGTGCGGCACCCACCGCGGCCAGGGTCCTCTGGTCCCGGCGGCCATCGGCGAGCGCCAGACCGGTGGTGATGCCGGCGGCGCTGACGGTGATCAGCGCACTGGCCAGCACGATGGCCCACATCTGCCAGGAACTGTCCCTGGGGATCCCCGGTTCCACCCAGAGGGCGGCGCCGGGGTGTTTGTACGTCGAGGCAATAACGCCGTTGGCAGTGTCAACCTGGGCCGCGGAGGGGTGCTCCGTGAGCTGGACCAGCAACTCACTGGGACGCGGCTCCATCCCCAGCCGCGCTGCCGTGCCGGCGGAAATGACGCCGTAGTAGGGAACCGGAACCAGCGGTTCCACCACCGCCGCCACCAGGGGGACGCTGCCGACCGGGTCATACTGCATTTGGCGCCCCGCTGGTTCATCCATGGGCCGGCGAAGGTCCAGGGTTTGAAGTTCCACCGTCCCGTCGCGGACAAAGACCTGGTTGGTCACCACCATTCCGCCGTTCGCCAGGACGGCCAGGGCAGCCGGCCCGGGTTCCACGCCCAGGACGGCACGGATCTCGTCAGCGCCGCCCACCACGATGGACCGGGGCGAGCCGGTCCCCTCGGCCAGCGGTCCCTTGCAGCGCGGGTCGCCGGGATCCTGCAGCCGCCCCATCGGCGTCACGGGGCAGGCGTTGCCCGGCGGGGTGCCCAGCGCGTACTGGAGGCAGTTCCTGGTGGCCGTCCGGGCGGGGGCAAGGTCTTCACCGGGACCATCGAAGCAGTTCAGCGGCGGGGCGGGCGTGGCGACCACCCTGGTCCAGGCCACGGTGCCCAGGGCTCCGCTGAGCGCGGCGGAAAGCTGCTCCGGCGCCACTGCGGTGGCTGGCTGCGGGGTGCCGTCCACCAGGGGCGGCTGCTCCAGCGACAGGGGCAGGAAGGCCTGGTTCTCAAGGGCGGTCCAGGAGTAGGTTTCGCGGATCCCGGCCTGCTGGCTCGCCGCCAGGACCAGGGCACTGCTGGCCAGCGCCGCCGCGGCCAGGACTGCGGCCACTGCGGGCACCGTGCGGTTGCGGTTCCTGGTGGCATCGCGGGCAGCCAGGCGGAGCGCCAGTGGCAGCCGCCCGGTCCGGCGCGGGAGAAGGGTAAGGAGCCACCCGGTCAGCAGTGACAGCGCCACCACGGTCAACACCGCACCCCCGGTCAGCAGGCCCGAGGCCACGGGGAACAGCTCCGCCAGCCGGTCCGGATCGCTGGTGGAGTGTCCCACGAACCAGCTTCCGGCGAAGGCACCGGCGGCGGCCAGCAGTAGGGCAGCGCCGGTGATGGCACTCTTTTTCGCGCTTCCGGCCGGGGCGCGCCCGGTCTTCAGCGCCCCCAGCACCGCCCGGCGGGCCACGTGGTGTGCAGGCGACCGCGCGGCGAGAAGGCAGGCGGCAAGCCCCATCACCATGGCGACGGCTGTAGGCACCGGGTCCGGGTGCACCCCGGCCAGGCGGGCCGAACCGGCAGCCCGGACCCACAGCACCACAAGGGCTGCCGCGCCGAACCCCAGGGCCGCGCCCAGCACAACGGCGGTCCCGCCCAGCCACAGGCCTGCCGCCGTGACGACGGCGCGGAGGGTGGGCGCTTCGGCGCCGGAAGCGGCCAGCAGTGCAAGTTCGCGGATCTGGCCTTTGGCGCCAACGGCAAAGGCGGTGCCCGCCAGCAGGCCGACCTCCAGCAGTGCCAGCGCTCCGATCAGCGCAAACGTTGCATACATGCCGAGTTCCGCGGCCAACCCCTGGTCCGGCAACGGGCCGCCGTCGAACGTTTGCTGGTCCGCGGGCGGCGGATTGAGCACCACGTCACGGGACAGTACGGCCACCCCCGCCCGGTTGGCCGCCCGGACCTGCTGCCACGTGACGGGTTCGGGTCCGGCGAGGTAGTAGGACGTGGTGACAGAGTCCGCGGCCACCCCGGCCAGCAGCCCGGCCGGAACCTGGTCCGCCGCAAGGTAGAGGAACGAATTGCCGTCAGAGGTGTCGGCGTCACGGAGGATGCCCACGGGTGTGAACGTGCCGGCGGAAGTGGTGATGGTGGTGCCCGGCTCCAGGCCGAACCGGTCCAGGAACCCTGGGGAGGCCAGTACCTCAGCGGGGGACTGCGGCGCGCGGCCGGAAAGCAGTGAGTAGCGGCCGGCGAAGGCCGGGTGGAGCGCGTCGACCACCCTCGCGCCGAAGGAGGCGTCGCCGTCGCCCACCCGGGTGGTCAGCTGGAGCTGCCGGTGCGGGACCACCTCATACCCCGCCGGGACAAGGTCCAGCGGGTCACTGCCAACGAACCCGGGATCGTGCGCACCGGAGCTGGAGACCACCCTGGTGTCATCCAGCGGGTCCTGGACGGAGTCGCCGTTGGGAGCGGGAAGCGTGCTGAACCGCGCCTGCATGCCGCCCAGTTCATAGCGGACGGTCTCATCGGGAGTGCGGTGCAGGCTTTGGTTCAAGGTCGCCGCCCCGGTCATGGCCGCGACGGGCAGCAGGATCAGCAGGACAATCAGCACCGACCTGCCGCGGTGGCGGCGGATGTCCCGGCGGGCCATCCGGAGGGCAACGCGGAAGCTGCCCCGCCGCCCGCCAGGCGCCGGAGCCAGATTCAACGGCATCAGAAGCCGGCCTGGGTCAGCAGCATCGTGGGATCGTGCATGGCCGAGGCCTGGTCCACGATCCGGCCATCACGCAGGAACACCACCCGGTCGGCCCAGGCCGCGTGCCGGGCCTCGTGGGTAACCAGCATCACGGCGGCACCCGCATCGGCGCGGGCCCGCAAAACCTCCATCACCCCGTGCCCGGTGGTGGAGTCCAATGCTCCGGTGGGCTCGTCGGCAAGAATCAGGCGCCGCTCGCCCACAATGGCGCGGGCGATTGCCACCCGCTGCTGCTGTCCGCCGGACATCTGGTCCAGGAAACGGTCCGCCAGCTCCGGGATACCCACCTGGCGCAGCGCGTCGGCGGCCTGCCGGCGGGCCTTTTTCAGGGGTGTGCCATCCAGTTCCAGCGGCAGGCTGACGTTCTCCGCGGCCGTCAGGGTGGGGACCAGGTTGAAGTCCTGGAACACATACCCCACAGCGCGGCGGCGGAGCCGTGCCAGGTCATTCAGGCCCAGCCCGGCAAGGGGGGTGGATTCCACAAAGACTCCGCCGCCCGTGGGCTTGTCCAGTCCGCCTGCGAGAGCGAGGAGGGAGGATTTCCCGGATCCGGACGGCCCCATCACGGCCACAAATTCTCCTGCTGCCACGCTCAGGTCCACTTCGCGCAGGGCCGCCACCGCCGTGGCGCCCGCGCCGAATGTCCGGCTGACTTTGGCGAGTTCGAGGACCTGCTGCGGACCCTGGACGCTCATCGGCGGGTATCCGCGGTGGGCGTGGCGTCTTCCGGGACCCCGGCGGATGATGGGCGGGTGACGGCCTGGCCGGCGGCCTGCGCCTGTTGGACCATCCGCGCCTCGCAAAGGTCAAGCCACCGGACTTCCGCTTCGGTCTGGAAGATCAGCGAGTCGAGCACCAGCAGCCAGGCCGTATCTCCTGTCCGCGGTGTGCCGGCGGCGTCCCGGCGGGCCCTGGTGTAATCCTGCAGCGCCCTGATGGAGGCAACGCGCTGCGCCTGGATGATGGCCTGGACATCCACTCCCGGCAGCGTCACGGCGAGCGCGAGCTTGATGGCGAGCTCATTCCGCGGCGGGTTGTTCCGTTCCACCGGGGCGGCGAACCAGCCCCGGACTTCAGCAGTCCCGGCGGCGGTGATGCTGTACACCACGTGGCCTTCGCCGTCGTCGCCCTCCTTGGCCACCAGGGCGTCGCGTTCCAGCCGGTCCAGGGTGGTGTAGACCTGCCCGATGTTCAACGGCCAGGTAGCGCCCGTACGGTTTTCAAACTCGACCCGGAGCTGGTAGCCGTACCGCGGCTGGTCCTGCAGGAGGGCGAGGAGGCTGTGGCGGATGGACATACGGCTCCCTTGCGTGGCTGGCTGCCGGTATGCACGGACCCCCAAGACCCGTGCATACCGCGTATAGACGAGCCTAGCCGGAGTGAAGTCCCCTGGCAATACTGAGTATCTAGCGCCTGCGCCGCCGGAACGGCGGACTACATCACCAGCAGGATCTTGCCCACGTGATCGCCGGTATCGAAGTACCGGTGCGCCGCCCTGACCTGTTCCAGCGGGAAGGACCTGGCCACCAAGGGGCGGATCCGGCCGTCACTGACCAGCGGCCACACCGCGTCGCGCACCGCCGTCATGATGGCGCCCTTTTCGGCGACAGGCCGGGGCCGCAGGGCCGTGGCCACCACCGCACCGCGCTTGGACAACAGCTTGCCGAGGTCGAGTTCGCCCGTGGCACCACCCTGCAGCCCGATAACCACCAGCCTGCCGTATTCGGCCAGGGCATCCACGTTCTGGCGGAGGTATTTGGCTCCCACCACATCCAGGATCACATCGGCCCCCTTGCCCCCGTTCTGGCGGCGCAGGCTCTCCGGAAAGTCCTCTTCCCGGTAGTTGATGGCGATATCCGCACCGAGGAAGGCCGTGGCGGTGCCCACCTTCTCATCGGACCCTGCGGTGGTGGCAACCCGCGCGCCGAAGGCTTTGGCCAGCTGGATGGCGAACGTGCCGATCCCGCCGGTGGCACCGTGGATCAGGACCGTTTCGCCGGCCTGCAGCTGCGCGGTCATGATCAGGTTCGAATAAACAGTGGCCGCGACCTCCGGCAGGGACGCAGCGGTGACCAGATCCACACCGTCCGGCAGCCGCAGGACCTGCTCGGCGGGGACCGCCACCTGCTGGGCATAACCGCCGCCGGCCAGCAGGGCCACCACCTTGTCGCCCAGGGAAAACGCCTTGGCGACCCCGGGCCCGAAACCCGCGATCCGGCCGGAAACCTCCAGGCCGGGAATTTCGGACACACCGGGCGGGGGCGGGTATACGCCCTTGCGCTGCTGCACGTCCGCGCGGTTCAGGCCGGCAGCCACCACGTCGATCAGCACCTCGCCCGTACCCGGCACGGGGGCGTCCACCTCGCGGACTTCCAGCACCTCCGGGCCGCCCGGTTCCGATATAAAGACGGCTTTCATGGACCTCTCCCGTTCCTGACTGAATACTGGCCTGCCACCAGTGTGCACCGGACACTTTCCGGGCTCTGTTTTGTTGCAGGCAAGTGCCTATGAAACACTACTCGTTGAGGAAGGTTGTCCGAGCGGCCGAAGGAGCTAGTCTTGAAAACTAGTGTGCGGTAACCCCGTACCAAGAGTTCGAATCTCTTACCTTCCGCGGAATAACCCCGGCGTGCCAGTGATCTGGCCGCCGGGGTTTTTTGCTTAACCGCCCGATCCGCACCCGCCGCACAGGGCGCTTGCCAGTGTCAGGGGCCCGCCATAGTCTCTGGAGTGATCCGGCCGCTGGGGCCGGACAGCTGACCTTGCACCCAGGAGATTCCATGCCCACTCCGGATTTCATCAACGGTTCGCCCTGCTGGATCGACCTTATGACCAGCGACACGGACCAGGCCTGCGCGTTTTACGGCAGCCTGTTCGGCTGGGAATTCGAGGTGGGCGACACCGAAAAATACGGCGGCTACATCATGGCTGCCAGGAACGGCAGCACGGTGGCGGGCATCATGGCCCGGCAGCCGGACCAGGTGGGCATGCCGGACCTGTGGTCCGTCTACCTGCGCACCGATGACGCTGCAGCCACCGCCGACGCCGTGGTGGCGCATGGCGGTTCCATCCACCTGGGTCCCCTGGAGGTCCCGGATCAAGGCACCATGCTGTTCTTCCAGGACTCCGCCGGGGCCGCCACCGGCGCGTGGCAGCCCGGGGCCATGCACGGCTTCGATATCGCGGCCGAGCCCGGCGCCCCGGCCTGGTTCGAACTCCATGCGAAGGACTACCGGGGCGCCCTGGAGTTCTACGCCACCGTGTTCGGCTGGCAGCCCGCCGTCCTGAGCGATACCCCGGAGTTCCGGTACGCCACCTCCGGCGAGGGTGAAAACGCCCACGCCGGAGTCATGGACGCGTCCGCCTACCTGCCGGCCGACGTCCCGCCGCACTGGCAGGTTTACTTTGCCGTGGACGACGCCGACGCCAGCGTGGCCGCGGCGCTGACCCTGGGTGCCACCTTGCTGGAGGGGCCGCAGGACAGCGGTTTCGGCCGGGTGGCGCAGCTCGCCGACCCCACCGGCGCGCGGTTCAGGATCGTGGACGACAATCGGCAGCAGCCTGCGGGCTAGAACCTCCGCAGCCCGTTACGGGGGCGTAAATTCTTCGCCGCACCAACCCCAGCCGGCCAACCCCAAACACTACCCGCGGGTAGTGTTTGTGATGTCCAGCACACCAACCGAATGCACGTCCCATCAATACTGCGTTCATTTGGAGGTGTTGTGATGGCCCGGGCCACGCCTTTTCGGCATTGTCCCGATCAGCACACCTGGCGGCAATCCCCACCCCTTCCGTCGCGTCCCTACAGGGGCAAACCAACGAAAGCCGGAGCAGAATGCATCACTCAACCTGGAAACTGGCGCTGGGCACAGCGCTGTCAGTGGGGCTAATAGCCGCCCCGCTGGCAGCCCTGCCCGCCGCCGCCGTGGACGCCGCACCAGCGGCCGCGGGCACTTCCCCCGTCACCATCAATGAGGCCTACCTGAGCGGGGGCAGCGGCGGGGCAGCGTTCAGAAACAAATTTGTTGAACTCTACAACTCATCGGACACGGCCGTTCCGCTCAGCGGCTGGTCGCTCCAGTACCGGGCCGCCGGCTCCACCGGCAACCCCAGCGGAGTAGCTCCCCTGACGGGCAGCATTCCCGCCAAGGGCCACTACCTGGTCCAGGGTGGAAGCAACGGCGCCAGCGGCGCGGCCCTGCCTACCCCCGACCTGGTGGCCGGCAGCATCAACCCCGCCGGCGCCGGCGGCACCCTGATCCTGGCCAGGCAGCCGGGTGCCCTCGCGGTGACCACCGGCAGTGCGGTCGAGCCCGCCAACGTGGCAGACCTCCTGGGCTACGGCGGCTCCAACACCTTCGAGACGGCCCCGGCGACGGCGCCGTCGGGTAACTCCGATGTCCGGTCCCTGAACCGCGCTCCCGGGGTGGACACCAACAGCAATGCCGCTGACTTCACCCTCGCCGCGGCGATCACACCGACGAACGCGGGCGGCACCGCCCCTGACCCGGATCCCACGCCGGATCCTGATCCCGAGCCCGCCCCGGATCCGGTCACGCGCACCATCGCCGAGATCCAGGGCACCGGAACGGCCAGCCCCATGGTGGGGGCCACTGTCACCACCCGCGGAAAGATCACGGCAGCCTTCCCCACCGGCGGCCTCAACGGCTACTACCTGCAGACGCCCGGCACCGGCGGTGACCTCAATGCCACCAACCACGCGGCCTCGGACGGCATCTTCATCTACTCCCCCGCCACCGTGGCCGGCGTCCGGATCGGTGACCATGTCGAGGTCACCGGCGCCGTTGCCGAGTACTACGGCATGACCCAGGTCAACGTGACCGCGGCCGCCGGCTTCACCAAACTTGCCGAAGCCGCGCCCGAGGTGAAGGCCACCGCCTTCACCCTTCCGGCCAGCGAAACCTTCCGGGAATCCCTCGAAGGCATGCTCCTGGCCCCGCAGGGTCCCCTCACGGTGACTGACAACTACACCCTGAACCAGTACGGCGAAATCGGCCTGGCCGGCGGCACCGGACCGCTGGTCCAGCCCACCGCCGTCGCGCCCTTCGGGTCAGCCGAATACACCGCCACCGTGGCCGGCAACACGGCGCGTGGCATCAAGCTCGACGACGGCTCCAGCACCAACTTCCTCAAGGACGCGGGCACCAAGGCAGAGATCCTGCCGTACCTGACCACAACGGACCCGGTCCGCGTCGGATCCCCCGCAACATTCACGACGAACGTAGTGCTGGGCTACTCCAACGACGCCTGGAAGTTCCAGCCGCTGACGCACCTCACCGCAGCGAACAAGGACACGGTGCAGCCGGCATCCTTCGGCGCCACCCGCACCGAAGCGCCGCAGGCTGTAGGCGGCAACGTCAAGATCGCCTCGTTCAACGTGCTGAACTACTTCCCCACCACCGGCGACACCCTTGCCGGCTGCACGTTCTACCCGGACCGGGCAGGCAATCCCATCACGGTCCGCAGCGGCTGCGACGCCCGCGGTGCCGCCAACGCGGAAAACTTCGAACGCCAGCAGGCCAAGATCGTGGCGGCCATCACCAAGGCCGGCGCGGACGTGGTCACGCTGATGGAAATTGAGAACTCCGCCCAGTTCGGCAAAAACCGCGACGACGCCCTGGCCAAGCTGGTGGCGGCGCTGAACATCGAGACGCCCGGTATCTGGGACTACGTCCGGACCCCCGCCAATGCTCCCCCGCTGTCCGATGAAGACATGATCCGCACGGCCTTCATCTTCAAAAAAGCGGCAGTCGAAACGGTGGGCGAGTCCATCATCCACAACGACACCGCGGCATTCGCCACCGCCCGCAAACCGCTGGCACAGGTTTTCAAGCCGGTGGGCGGCGCAGCCGGCACCGAATTCATCGCCATCGCCAACCACTTCAAGTCCAAGGGCTCCGCAGCCACCCCGGACGACACCGACAAGGGCCAGGGCGCTTCGAACCTCGCACGTACCGCCCAGGCCAAATCCCTACTGGCGTTCACCGAGGGCCTGCAGGCCAGCAAGGCCACCGATAAGGTCTTCCTGATCGGCGACTTCAACTCCTACGGCCACGAAGACCCCATCAATGTCTTCACCGCCGCCGGTTACGTCAACCAGGACAACAAGGCCCGCAACACCGACGGCTCCGCGAAGCATTCCTACCTCTTCGGTGGCCTGGTGGGTTCCCTGGACCACATCCTCGCCTCCCCCGCGGCTGACGCCGTGGTGTCCGGTGCCGACATCTGGAACATCAACTCGGTGGAGTCGGTGGCCCTTGAATACAGCCGCTACAACAACAACGTCACCGACTACTACGCCCCGGACCAGTTCCGCGCCAGCGACCACGATCCCGTGGTGGTGGGCCTGAACCTGCAGTCCGCTCCAGCCAGCGTTGACCTGAACTTCCTGGGCATCAACGATTTCCACGGCCGGATCGACACCAACACCGTCCAGTTCGCCGGCACCATCGAGAAGCTGCGGGCAGCCGCTGCCCCGGGCGCCACGGCGTTCCTCTCCGCAGGCGACAACATCGGCGCCTCGCTGTTCGCGTCCGCGGTTGCCAAGGACCAGCCCACCATCGACGTGCTGAACACCCTGGAGCTGAAGGCATCCGCGGTGGGCAACCACGAATTCGACGGCGGCTGGGCGGACCTGCGGGACCGCGTGATCGCCGGCGGCACCAACGCGAAGTTCCCGTACCTGGGCGCCAACGTCTATGCCAAGGGCACCACCACCCCGGTCCTGCCGGAGTACACGGTCCTGGACATGAACGGCATCAAGGTGGCCGTGATCGGCACCGTCACCCAGGAAGTCCCGTCGCTGGTCACCCCGGCCGGCATCACCGGCCTCGAGTTCGGCGACCCCGTAGCGGCCATCAACCGGGTGGCTGCCACCATCACCGCCGGGAACCTGGCGGACGTCATCATCGTGGAGAACCACGACGGCGCCGGCTCGGGAACCCCGGACGGCGCAACACTGGAGCAGGAAGTGGCAGCCGGCGGACCGTTCGCCAAGCTGGTCACCGAAACCTCAGCCGACGTGGACGCCATCTTCACCGGCCACACGCACAAGGAATACGCCTGGGACGCACCCGTCCCCGGCGTTGACGGCAAGACCCGGCCGATCGTCCAGACCGGCAACTACGGCGAAAACATCGGCCAGATCCAGCTGACCGTGGACACCGCCACCAAGGCCGTGACCGCGTACAAGGCCGGGAACGTCAAACGCACCACCGACCCCGCCGCCGGGCTGATCGCCGCCTACCCCCGCGTCGCAACGGTGGACGGCATCGTCAAGAAGGCCCTCGCCGACGCAGCCGTCATCGGCGACCAGCCCATCGGTTCGGTCACCAAGGACATCACCACCGCGTTCACCCCGGACCCCGCAGGAGGCCCCGCCAAGCGCGATGACCGTGCCAGCGAGTCCACCCTGGGCAACCTGGTGGCCGATTCCCTGTTGGATTCGCTGAAGTCCGCGGACCTCGGCGGCGCGGAGATCGGCGTCGTCAATCCCGGCGGCCTGCGCAACGAGCTGTACTACGCCCCGGACGGCACCATCACGTACGCCGAGGCCAACGCGGTACTGCCGTTTGTGAACAACCTGTGGACCACGTCGCTGACCGGCGCGCAGGTGAAAACCCTGCTGGAGCAGCAGTGGCAGACCAACGCCGACGGTTCGGTTCCCAGCCGCGCCTACCAGCAGCTGGGCCTGTCCAAAAACGTCAATTACACCTACGACGCAGCCCGCGCCGCCGGTGACCGGATCACCTCGATCCGCGTGAACGGCACCCTGATCGATCCGGCGAAGTCCTACCGGATCGGCACGTTCAGCTTCCTGGCAACGGGCGGCGACAACTTCCGGGTCTTCACGCAGGGCACCGGCACCAAGGACTCCGGCCTGGTGGACCGCGACGCCTGGATCGGGTACCTGCAGAAAAGCGGTCCCGTGGCACCGGACTTCGCCCGGCGCTCCGTGGCCGTAGCCAACAGCACAGCGGCCGGGGTCAAGCCCGGCGAGCCGGTGACGCTGGCCATCACCAAGCTGGACCTCACCTCCCTGGGCAGCCCGGTGAACACCTCGCTCACCGCGGTGTTTACCGACGCGGCCGGAAAGGTGACCCGGCTGGGCACGGTTCCCGTGGCAGCCGGAACCGCCGCCGTCAGCCTGCCGGTTCCCGCCGGAGCTGCGGCGGGGACTGCCACCCTGGTGCTGACCGCCGCGGAATCCGGAACGACCGTGACTGCGGACGTGACGGTTGCAGCCGTCACTCCGCCGGCACCGGTCTGCAAGGCCCCCACGGCCCCCACCAAGTGGTACGACGTGCTGGGCTGGATCCGCTACGGCATCCAGTGGCTCCAGTACCAGGTTTGCCTGCGGGGCTGATCCGCCCCTGACGTCCAACGCCCGCCCACATCCGTGGGCGGGCGTTGGACGTTAACCGGGCGGGGGTCAGGCGGCCAGGATGGCGGCGGCGATTTCGTCGGCGTCCCTGAGGGTCCGCTGGGCGCTGCGGTAAGCGGGGCTGCCGGGCTGTGCCGCTTCAGCCGCGATGGCGGTACCCCACTGGGCCGAAGAGAGCTGCAGGCCCAGCACGTAGAGGCCCTCGGTGACCGACCCGTTCGCGGCAAGCGGCCGGTACGGGTGCGGCGCCACGTCCAGGCCTGTTGACTGGATGGGGGCGCCCTCGGCGGTCATCATCAGCCGGGGCCGGACCAGGCCGTCTGCCAGGAGTTGTTCCAGCAGCGGCGAGTCATTCGCGGACACCCGGTTGCCCGGCGCCAGGGCCTCCACCATGGTCCGGGCTGCCACCGGCGCATCGTGCACCCAGGGCGAGCTGACGGTGAACGTCCGGCTCTTGCGGTCCACGCCGAACTTGGGGTCGGGTCCGGCAAAGCTGACCACCCCGGCGGTGGCCAGGGCTGCGAGCTGCTCGGAGCGGAGGGCGGGCGGGCCGCTGGCCAGACCCTCCACGAAGTTTTCGAACCAGCCGCGCAGGCCGGCCACCCACGATTCGTCGGTGATGCCGCCGTCGGCCACTGCGGTTTTGAGGAGCGCCCGGCCGTGGTGCAGGGCACCGATGGCCATCTTGACGGGATCGTCCTCGCCCAGGCCGGACCGGCGGGCGTCATCCAGCAGGTATTCCACCACTGCGGCGTCCTGCTCCGCCCGGGACGCGAACGTCCGGCCGGCCAGGGGCGCAGCCAGCCCACGAAGGTCCAGGCGGTGCCGCGGTCCCACATGCACGGCCAGCACACTCTCCACGGTGTCTTCCCAGTTCGCGGCCGTGTGGGCGTGCGGGTGCAGCGCCTCATCCAGGGCAGCCAGGAAAGCGTCAGCGTCCGGGACCGCGCCGGGCTGCGAGCGCACCAGCGTGGCGTAGTAGGCCCACAGCGTGTCCCGGTGCAGGAGCGGCCACAGGTCGAAGTCGAAACCGGGCCTGATCCCTGCCTTCCGGAGCCGGCCCAGGGCCTCTTCGGTGAAGTAGCGGAGGGATACCGACGCCGGGTAGTAGCCTTCCAGCGCCGCCTTGGCCCGGTACGGGGTTCCGCGGCGGGACGCGGCAATGATGAGGGGTTCCTGGCCGGAGGGCTGATACTCCAGCTGGCCGCCGTTGCTGAGGAACGTGCCGCCGCGGCCTTCGGTGAGCTGGCCGATGGTGTCGAAGAAGTTCAGGCCCATCCCGCGGACCAGGACGGGTTCGCCGGCGGGGACACTGTCCCAGTCGACGTCGGCGGGGACCGCGGGCGGCAGGTAGCGCAGGCCAAGCTGCTGCGCAGCAGCCTGCAGGTCCCGCTGCTCCGGGTTCAGGCGTGACGGGATGTGCCCCAGCGCCAGCACCACGGACCCTGCCGTCAGCACGGCCCCGGCGGCCAGGCCGACGTCGAACATCCCGTCGTCGCGGCGGTGGACCGACAAGGCGCTGGTTTCGTGGAACTCAAGGGTGACATCCTGCGGCGCGTGGTCCACCAGCTGCTCGAGGGTGCTGCGCAGGTACCGGCCGTAGAGGGCGCGGCTGGGGAAGCCGGTGGAACCAAGACCCGCCAGTTCGGCCCGTTCAGCTGCTGAAAGTGAGGACGCCGGGTGCTCCTGCTGACGGATCCGCCACTGGTCGAAGGTGGTGCCGGCCACCGGAGCCGGGAGTTCGGGGTCCTCGGGAATCAGCGTCGGATAAAACGACTGGGTGTTCATCAGGAACAGCCGGGACTGGTGCGGCTGCCAGACATGGCCGGGCCCGGCCGGGTAGGGGTCAACCACGTCGATGTGGAGGCGCGGACCGGCCGTTGCGGCGGGACGGGCTGCGGTGTGGGCGAGCAGGCGCTCCAGCACACTGGTGCCGCGGGGACCGGCACCGATGATGACGGTCCGGATGCTCTGCGTTGTTTCCACGGCATCCAGCGTATCCGCTAAGGGCTGAACGCTTGACTTGCCCGCAGGCTGAAGATGTTGTTTGGATGGGGCGCATGACCACCACAGCAGCTGATTCATCGTCCGCCACGGGTGCGGCGCCGGAGCCTACCGACGAAAACGTCTGGCTGGAGGAGATCTACGGCGAAGAACAGCTGGCCTGGGTCCGGGAGCAGAATTCCCGGACGGAGGACCTCCTGGAGGACGCGGAGTACGCAGCCCTGGAAAGCAGCATCCTGGAGGTGCTGGACGCCACGGACCGGATCGCCATGGTGGGCAAGCGCGGGGACTGGTACTACAACTTCTGGAAGGACCAGGACAACCCCAAGGGCCTGTGGCGCCGGACCACGTGGGAGAGCTACTGCACGGATACGCCCGAGTGGGACGTCCTCCTGGACGTGGACGCCCTGGCCGCCAGGGAAGGCGTGGAGTGGGTCTTCCACGGTGCCACGTTCCTGCGGCCCGCACCCGGGGAACCGCACCGCCTGGCGCTGCTGGCCCTCTCCCCCGACGGCGGGGACGCCAACCGGTACCGCGAATACGATGTCCAGTCCCGCGGGTTTGTGGACCCGGCCGACGGCGGCTTCGACCTCCCCACAGCCAAGGGCAACGTGTCCTGGCTCGATGCCGACACCCTGCTGGTGGCCTCCACGGCCGAAGGTCTGCCCGTGACCGCCTCCTCGTACGCCCGGACGGCCGTCACCCTCAAACGCGGTATGGCCCTGGCTGACGCGCCGCTGCTCTTCGAAGTGCCGGCGGACCACATGGTGGCGGTGGTGGCCCACGACTCCACCCCCGGCTTCGAGCGGACCTTCGCCATTGACTACATCGATTTCTACAACCAGACCAACCTGGTGCTGCGGGACGGCGGCTGGGTGGCGGTCGACGTGCCCACGGACGTCAACCTGAGCGTGCACCGGGAGTGGCTGCTGTTCCGTCCCCAGCAGGACTGGACCCTGGCCGGCACCACGTATCCTGCCGGCTCGCTGCTGGCCACGAAGTTCGAGGACTACCTCGCAGGCGGCCGGAACATCTCGGTGCTGTTCGCCCCTGACGCCGCCACGTCCTTGCAGTCCTGGAGCTGGACCCGGAACTTCCTGCTGTTGAACCTGCTCAAGGACGTCTCCGCCGAGATCCGGGTCCTGGACCCCGCCACACCATCGGGCAGCCCGGACGCCGCCTGGACCTCCACGATCCTGGATGCCTGCCCGCCGCTGCACGACGTGAACGCCTTCGCGGTGGATGATGAGGACACCACGGACGGTGGCGGCGCGGGCGACGATTTCTGGCTCATCGCCACGGGCTTCACCACACCCAGCACCCTGTTCCGGGGCTCACTGGAGCGCACGGACGGTGGCGGCCAGGACTCCGGCGCCCCCGCGGTCCTGAGCCGGCACGCCGAAGTGAAGTCGTCGCCGTCGTACTTTGCCGACGGCGGCTACGAGGTCCAGCAGCATTTTGCGGTCTCCGAGGACGGCACCCGGGTCCCCTACTTCCAGATCGCCGCGCGCGGCATGGCCCTGGACGGCCAGAACCCCACGCAGCTTTCCGGCTACGGCGGCTTCGAGGTGTCCCGGACCCCGGCCTACAGCGGAACCGTGGGCCGGGCCTGGCTGGAGCGGCGCACCACCGGCGCGGCCGGGGCGGACGGCGGCGGGACGCACTCGCGCGGCGGCGTCTACGTGGTGGCCAACATCCGCGGCGGCGGCGAATACGGGCCGTCCTGGCACCGCGCGGCCCTGAAGGAAAACCGGCACAAGGCGTACCAGGACTTCGCGGCCGTGGCCCGGGACCTGATCTCCCGCGGCGTGACCTCAAGGGAGCGGCTGGGGTGTGTGGGCGGGTCCAACGGCGGCCTGCTGGTGGGCAACATGCTCACCTCGTACCCCGAACTTTTCGGCGCGGTCTCCTGCGGGGTGCCGCTGCTGGACATGCGCCGGTACACCAAACTGTCCGCCGGGCACTCGTGGATCGCCGAATACGGCGATCCGGACGTAGCGGACCAGTGGGAGTACATCCGGACCTTCTCGCCCTACCACCTGCTCAAGGACGGCGTGGAATACCCCGAAACGTTCATCTGGACCGCCACCTCGGATGACAGGGTGGGTCCCGTGCAGGCCCGCAAGATGGCTGCCCGGATGCTGGCCATGGGCATCCCCAACGTGTGGTTCCACGAAGCGCTTGAGGGCGGCCACGCCGGCGCCTCCGACAACCGGCAGGCAGCAGCGCTGCAGGCCCGAAGCCAGCACTTCCTGTGGAAGGCCCTTGCTGGCGGGGCCGGGTGAGCCCCGTGCTGTCCATAAGGCCGCCCACGGCGGCGGACGCCGGGCGGCTTGCCGAGGTGCACGTCCGCTGCTGGCAGGAGGCCTACCACGGCATCCTGTCGGACGGGTTCCTGGCGGCGCTGGAACCCGCAGGCCGGCTGCCGTTGTGGACGCAGCTGCTGGCGGATCCGCCGGCAGGAATCCTATGGGCAGCGTACGACGGCGGCACGGCAGTGGGGTTCGCCGGCGTCCGGCCCGTGCCAAGCACCGCAGGCGTGGAACCGCCAGCGGCGGACCGTGAACTGTGGGGGCTGTACCTCCTGGCCTCGCACCAGGGCCTGGGTCTTGGTGGCCGACTGCTGCGGGCAGCGCTTGGCACCGATGCCGCTAGCCTTTGGGTGGCCTCGGAAAACGCCCGCGCCATCGGCTTCTACCGGCACTTCGGCTTTAGGGCCGATGGCGCTGCGGACCTGGTTCCGGAGTGGGAAAACCTTGCCGAAATGAGGATGGTCCGGCCCGGGCAGGCCGGGATTTCCGGCTGAAACCGCGAGCCCGGGAAGCCTGCTGCGGACAGGGCGCCTGCCGTTTTGCACTGCATGGCCACATCTGCGTATTCTTGGTGGGCTAGGAATAGCAATTGGAGACGTGCCAGAGCGGCCGAATGGGCTTCACTGCTAATGAAGTGTGGGGCACAACTCCACCGGGGGTTCAAATCCCCCCGTCTCCGCGTTCGGCCCCGGTCCTTGACCGGGGCCTTTTGCGTACCTGGCCTTTTGCGTACCCGGGGCTTCTGAACACCCAGGCAGCCGGCAGGGCCGGGCGTGTGTCCGGCCTGCCGGTCCGCAGGACGGACAGCACCACCGGCGCCGGCGGGCCCGGTGGCAGGATAAAACGATGTCAACAAGCAAGCAGGCCGCCGCGGAACCGGGTACCGGGCCGGCCTGGAACCCGCGCCTTGCCCTCCTGGTGGCGGCGGCGTTTTTTATGGAGTTCCTCGACGGAACCATCCTCACCACCGCCATCCCCAACATCTCCGCTGACTTCGACGTCCCCGCCGCGGACGTGAACATCACCATGACGGCGTACCTGTTGACCGTGGCCGTGGGGATTCCCATCAGCGGCTGGCTGGCTGAACGTTTCGGCGCCCGTCGGGTGTTTTGCCTGGCCCTGGCCGTGTTTACGGTGGCTTCACTGGCCTGCTCGCTGAGCCAGGACCTGACGGCCCTGACCATCAGCCGGATCATCCAGGGCGCGGGCGGGGCCATGATGGTGCCGGTGGGCACGCTGGTGGTGCTCCGCGGCACGCCCAAGTCGGAGCTGCTGCGGGCCACGGCTTTCCTTGTCTGGCCCGGATTGCTCGCCCCCGTGCTGGCCCCGCTGGTGGGCGGTGCGCTGACCACGTACCTTTCCTGGCACTGGATCTTCCTGATCAACCTGCCCCTGGGCCTGGCCGCGTTTGTGGCGGCGCTGCGCCTGGTTCCCGTTTCCGCGGGCGACCCCGGGCGGCGGCTCGACTGGCCCGGCCTCGCCCTCACCACCATGGGTGTTGGCGCCCTGGTGGTGGGCCTTGAGCTCGCCAGCGGCCACCCGGAGACGCCGTGGGTTGCCCTGTCGGCGGCGGCAGGGGCGGTGTCCCTGCTGGCAGCGGTGCTGTGGATGCGCCGCGCCCGGAACCCGCTGTTCAACCTGGAGGTGTTCCGGACCCGCACGTTCCGGGCCATGGCCACGGGCGGTTTCATTTATCGGTTGACCATCAGCTCGGTCCCGTTCCTGCTGCCGCTGATGTTCCAGTCGGGCTTCGGCTGGTCGCCGTTGCAGGCAGGCATCATGGTGGCGGCGGTCTTCATCGGCAATATTGGCATCAAGCCTGCCACCACGCCGCTGATCCGGCGCTTCGGGTTCAAGGCGATGCTGGTGTTTGCTTCCCTGTCATCAGCGGTGACCTTCGCCTTGTGCGCCGCGCTGACCCCGGATACACCCGGCGCCCTGATCTTCGCCCTGTTGGTCCTTAGCGGCGTTTTCAGGTCCATCGGGTTCTCCGCTTACGCGTCGGTGCAGTACGCGGACATCGTCCCCGCCATGCTGACCTCGGCAAACACGGTGTCGGCCACCCTGGTGCAGCTCGCCGCCGGGGCCGGCATCGCCGTGGCGGCCCTGTTGATCCGGCTTTTCGACGGGGTGGCCGTTTTTGGGCAGGACCAGGCGGCCCCGTTCCGCGGCGCGTTCCTGGCCATGGCTGTCCTGATGCTGGCCAGCACCGTGGACAGCCTCTTTTTATCGCGGCACGCGGGCGCGGAAGTCAGCCGACCCGGCAACGCAGCAAACGCAGCCGGACCTGCCTGAACCCGGACCTCCCCGCGCGCCCTGCCCGTCAGCCGGCCTGCGCCAGCACCAGCGGCAGCACGGCTCCCGCCCCGGCCTGCAGGAGGGCACGGCCGGCCACGGTCACCGTCCAGCGGCTGTCCACGAGGTCGTCGATGAGCATCACGCTCTGGCCCTGCACCCCGGCCAGGGCTTCTTCCAGTTCGGGGCCCACCACCAGCCTGTCCCAGACGCCGGCCAGGCGGTAGGCGCTGTTGCCGCCGCGGGCGCCGGTGGGTCCGCCGTGGGCCAGCTGCAGCTCCCCCAGGTAGGGGATGCGGCCAATCTCGGAGATGCCCCGTGCCAGCGAGCCCACCAGCTGGGGCTTGCTCCGCGACGGGATGCTGATGATGGCGGCCGGCCTCCCGGCGCCGCTCCAGCCGGCGCTGCGGCCGTCCCCGGTGCCCCATTCGCGCAGGACCTGCACGCAGGCCTGCAGCATGCCCGGCTCCACGGGCTGGTCCTGGGCCCCTGAAGCGAAGATCCCCCGCAGGGCCCCGCCCCACCCCAGGTCCGTCAGCCGCGCCAGGACCCGTCCTTCCGACAGGCCCTCCCCCGCTTTAAGCTTCCCCTTCACCGGGACGCCCAGCCGGTCCATGCCGCTGGGCCACTGCAGCCTGGCTTCCAGCGGGCCGCCCGCCCGGCTGAGGGTCTGGCCCGCGGCTGCCGTGGCATCGGCAGCCACATCGGCCTGGAACCATTGCCCGGCGCAGTTGTCGCAGCGGCCGCAGGGGTGGGCCGTTTCGTCGTCCAGGACGGAGGTTATGTACTCCATCCGGCACCCGGCGGTGTCCTGGTAGATCACCATGGAGTCCTGCTCGTCCACCCGGGCTTCGGCAATGCGCTCGTACCGCTCGGCATCGTAGATCCAGGGCTGGCCGGTGGAGCGCCAGCCGCCGCCAACGCGCTCCACTGCGCCGTCCACGGACAGTACCTTCAGGAGCAGCTCCAGCGGGGTCCGGCGAAGGTCCACACGCGCTTCGAGCGCCACCGTGGACAAGGCGGATCCGGCTTCGGCCAGGGCGGTGAGCACTGCCGCAGCCTTTTCCTCTGACGGCATGGAGGCGGTGGCGAAGTACTGCCAGATGTCACGGTCCTCCGAGCCAGGGAGCAGCAGGACGTCCGCGTTGGCGGCGCCACGGCCGGCGCGGCCCACCTGCTGGTAGTAGGCAACCGGAGAGGACGGCGCCCCGAGGTGCACCACAAAGCCGAGGTCCGGCTTGTCGAAGCCCATGCCCAGCGCGGACGTGGCCACGAGGGCCTTGACCTGGTTGTCCTTCAAAAGCTGCTCGGCACGTTCGCGGTCCGCCGGATCGGTGCGGCCGGTGTAGGCAAGGACCTCGTGGCCTGCCTCCGCCAGCAGCCGGGCGGTGTCCTCCGCCGCGGACACCGTGAGGGTATAGATGATGCCGCTGCCGGGGAGCTCCGCCAGGTGCGTGAGCAGCCAGCCCAGACGCTGCCGGGAGTCCGGCAGCCGGAGGACGCCCAGCCGCAGCGAGTCACGGCCCAGGGCGCCGCGGATGGTCAGGACACCTGCGCCGAGCTGCTCCTCGATGTCATGGACCACACGTGAGTTGGCGGTGGCCGTGGTGGCCAGCACGGGGACGGTGTCCGGCAACTGCGTGATCAGGTCCGCAATGCGGCGGTAGTCCGGCCGGAAATCGTGGCCCCAGTCGGAAATGCAGTGGGCCTCGTCAATGACCAGGAGCCCGGTCCGCCGGATCAGCTCCGGCAGCTGGGTTTCGCGGAACGCCGGGTTGGTAAGCCGTTCCGGGGACACCAGCAGGACGTCCACCTCATCATTTGCCAGCTGTTGGCGCACCGCATCCCATTCCAGCTGGTTTGCGGAGTTGATGGCCACCGCCCGGACTCCGGCCCGCGCCGCGGCGGCCACCTGGTCCCGCATCAGGGCCAGCAGCGGCGAAACGATCAGGGTTGGCCCCGCACCGCGCCGGCGCAGCAGCAGGGACGCCACAAAGTAGACCGCCGATTTGCCCCAGCCGGTGCGCTGGACCACCAGGGCCCGCCGGCCGCCGTCGACCAGTGCCTCGATGGCTTCAAACTGGCCGTCGTGGAACGCGGCGTCAGGGTGGCCCACCAGGCCACGCAGGACTTCCAGCGCCTGCCCGCGGGTGCCGCCGGGAGCCGGGGCATCACCGGCCACCAGGGTGCCGGTGGGGGCGGTTCCGGTTTCTGTGGAAGGGGACATTGCGGTGGCGTTCTGGTTATCGACCATTGATTCAGTATCCCAGCCGGCACCGACACCCCGCCCAACCGGAGTCCCGTTTGTGGACAACCGGGCCGGGGGCCGTGCCCCGGCGGCGTCACAAAATGCCGCCGCGCCCGCGCCTGAACAGCCGCTTCACCGGCCCACGTAAGATAAAGCCCGTGACTAGCGAACAGACAAAGACTTTTGATCTTTCAGCATCCTTCAAGGCCTACGACGTCCGTGGCATTGTGGGCGAGTCCATCACCGCCGAAATTGTCGAAGCCGTGGGGGCCGCCTTTGTGGACATTCTGGAACTTGAGGGCCAGACCATCCTGGTGGGCGGGGACATGCGTCCCTCATCCCCCGAGTTCAGTAAGGCCTTCGCCGACGGCGCAGCCACCC
Source organism: Arthrobacter sp. Leaf141 (assembly GCF_001424565.1). GTDB lineage: Bacteria > Actinomycetota > Actinomycetes > Actinomycetales > Micrococcaceae > Arthrobacter. Next base: position 19,310 of record NZ_LMOL01000022.1, on the reverse strand, counting down.
GCGGCGCCAACGTTGAGCTGCTGGACCTGATCTCCACCGATGAGCTGTACTTTGCCTGCGGGTTCCTCAACCGGGCGGGCGCCACGTTCACCGCCAGCCACAACCCCGCCGGCTACAACGGCATCAAGATGTCCAAGGCCGGGGCCGTGCCCATTTCCTCCGAAGCCGGGCTCAAGGACATCCAGGCCCTCGCCGAGCAGTACCTCAACACCGGCAGCATCCCCGCAGCGGAAACCCGTGGCCTGATCGGCGTCCGTGACGTCCTCAAGGATTACGCCGAGTACCTGCGCACGTTGGTGGACCTCACCGGTTCCCGCCCGCTCAAGATCGTGGTGGACGCAGGCAACGGCATGGCCGGCCTGACCACCCCCGCCGTCCTCGGCGACACGTTGCTGCCCAAGCTTCCCTTCGACATCGTTCCGCTCTACTTCGAGCTGGACGGGTCCTTCCCCAACCACCCGGCCAACCCGCTGGAGCCGGAAAACCTCCGCGACCTGCAGGCAGCGGTGGTGGCGCACGGTGCCGATATCGGCCTCGCCTTCGACGGCGACGCCGACCGGTGCTTTGTGATTGACGAAAAAGGCGAGCCGGTGTCGCCGTCGGCCATCACCGGTATGGTGGCGCGCCGCGAGATTGCCCGCGCGAAAGCCCAGGGCGAAAGCACCCCCACGATCATCCACAACCTCCTCACCTCCCGCGCGGTTCCGGAACTGGTGGCGCACGACGGCGGCCGCGCCGTCCGCACGCGTGTCGGCCATTCCTTCATCAAGGCCGTTATGGCTGAGGAAGGCGCGGTGTTCGGCGGCGAGCACTCAGCCCACTTCTACTTCCGGGACTTCTGGAACGCGGACACCGGCATGCTGGCCGCCATGCACGTCCTCGCCGCGCTCGGCGAGCAGGACGGCGCGCTCTCCGACCTGGGCCGCGAATATGAACCGTACGTCAGCTCAGGCGAGATCAACTCCGAAATCGAGGACAAGGCCGGCGCTGTGGACCGCGTCCGGCAGGACTTCGCCGCCGAGGACATCACCATCGACACCATGGACGGCAGCACGTTCACGGCCAACGACGGCAGCTACTGGTTCAACCTCCGCCCCTCCAACACCGAACCTTTCCTGCGGCTCAACGCAGAGGCCACGGACCGCGCCACCATGGAACGCGTCCGCGACCGGGTCCTGTCGATCGTGCGGGCCTGACCCTTGGCGGAAGAGAACGGCGTTGCCGCCGCGGACCAGACCACGAACGGCGACCTCCCATGGCGCGATTCGGTGCCCGAGGCCACGGCCACGGACCTGGAAAACCTCCTGGGGACCGGCGTCAGTGCAGCCCAGGAACAGCTGGAGCGCAACGGCGGTTTCCTGCCCTTCGCCCTGACCGTGCAGAACGACGGCGAGGTGCGCCTGGTGGCGGTCTCCCCCGCTGATTCCCCGGCAGGGGAGGACGCGGATTTCGACGCCGACGCCATGATCAGCGACCTGCACGCCCTGCTGCGCCAGAACCGGGACGATTTCCGGGCGGCGGCAGTGGTCTGCGACATCATGCTGCTCGAGGAGGACTCGGACGCCATCTCCGTGGCCACCGAGCACCGGGACGGCGCAGTGTTCGCCGCCGTGCTGCCGTACGCGGCCAACCAGGCCACCCACACGTGGGAGTTCGGGGAACTCGCGGCAGACACTAACGAGCCCGTTATCTGGGTGGACTAGACCAGAGCTGCCGTGAAGATCAACGCGTTCGCGGATGTCAGCCTGCGGGCACTGCTGGTGCTCGCCGCAGTCCCGGACGGGACCCTGCTCACCACCCAAAACATCGCCGATGCGGTGGGGACGCCGTATAACCACGTGAGCAAGGCAATGGCCAGGCTGCGGGCCCTTGGCCTGATCGATGTGGAGCGTGGCCGCTCAGGCGGTTCCCGGCTGAACCCTGCCGGCCGCCGGGTCACTGTTGGCCGGGTCCTCCGGGAGCTTGATACGCGGACCGATCCTGCGGACTGCGTGGCCCCCGGCGGACCGTGCCCGCTGATCAACGACTGCAAGCTGCGGGCCGCGCTGGCCAGGGCCCGCGAGGCCTTCTACCGGGAGCTCGACACCGTCGTGGTGGCGGAACTGCCCGGAAGCGGCCAGATGGCGCCGGTCTTCCAACTGATTGGCCTGCGCCCCGGGCTCTGACCCGACCGGTTTTGCCCGCACCCAGCTGCCCACCCACGAGGGATTTGACCCAAATTTCTACGCAGTGTAGAAATGGGGCATAAATACTTGCATTTCCAATGCAAGTATTATCGGCCGAACGAAGGCCCCGGTCCCTACTTCAGGAGTTCCCATGCTGTCGGACAAATCACGCCCCGTCATCGAAGCCACCCTCCCGCTGGTTGGCTCACGGATCGGTGCCATCACCACCAACTTCTACGACCGGCTGTTCACCGCCCACCCGGAACTGCTGGACGGCCTGTTCAGCCGGTCCAATCAGCGCTCCGGCACCCAGCAGCAGGCCCTGGCCGGCAGCATCGCCGCATTTGCAACCCATTTGGTGGACAATCCAGGAACTCTGCCCGAGGCTGTCCTGGCGCGCATCGCCCACCGCCACGCGTCGCTTGGCATCAGCGAACCGCAGTACCAGGTGGTGTACCAGCACCTGTTCGCCGCCATCGCCGAGGACCTCGCCGCAGTCATCACCCCCAACATCGCCGCAGCGTGGACCGAGGTCTACTGGCTGATGGCGGACGCCCTGATCAAACTCGAAAAGGGACTGTACGCCAGCCAGGCCAACAGCCGCATGTGGATGCCCTGGACCGTCACCGCCAAAACCCCCGCCGGCAGCGGCGCCCTGACCTTCACACTGGAACCTGCCGACGACACCCCCGTCACTGCAGCGCTGCCCGGCCAATACATCAGCGTCAAGGTCGCGCTGCCGGACGGGATCCGCCAGGTCCGCCAGTACTCCTTGTCGGGGGACGCCGGCACCGGCCGCAGCTTCACCGCCAAACTCGACGACAGTGGCGAGGTCTCCCCCGTCCTGCACCGGGACGTCCAGGTTGGCGACATCCTGGAGATCTCCAATCCCTACGGCGGAATCACGCTCAAAGACGGTACCGGCCCCGTAATCCTGGCCTCGGCCGGTATCGGCTGCACCCCCACAGCCTCCATTCTGCGCTCGCTCGCGGCGGCCGGTTCGGAGCGGCAGGTCCTGGTGCTGCACGCAGAAAGCACAATGGACAGCTGGGCGCTGCGCAGTCAGATGACGCATGACGTCGCGCGGCTGGACGGCGCGGAACTGCAGCTGTGGCTGGAGGAGCCCGCAGCCGGATCCAACCAGGGCTTTATGTCCCTGCGGGAAGTGGACCTGCCAGCCGGCGCCGCCCTCTACCTCTGCGGCCCCCTGCCTTTTATGCGCAGCATCCGCAGCGAGGCCATCGACGCCGGCATCCCCGCCACCTCGATCCACTACGAGGTGTTTGGTCCCGACATCTGGCAGGCAGGCTGAGCTGCACCGACCCCGCGCCCGCCGCTGTCCAGTGGCCACTGTCCACTACCCACCGCCCACTG
>NZ_LMOL01000022.1:0-15743 GCF_001424565.1 Arthrobacter sp. Leaf141 | reverse complement strand
GGCCCCGCACCTTTTCGGAAAAAGGTGCGGGGCCGCCGTCGTACGCGTAAGAATCAGCCGAGGCGTTCCTTCAGCCCGGCGAGTTCCGATTGGAGTGCGTCCGGGAGCGAGCCGCCGAAGTTGGCGTACCACTCCTCGATCGATGCGAGCTCGGTGGCCCATTCGGCGGGATCCACGCGGACGGCGTCCTCGACCTCCGCCGGGGTCATGTCCAGGCCCTTGAGGTCGATCGCGTCACCGGTGGGCACAAACCCGATGGGGGTCTCCACGGCGTCAGCCTTGCCTTCGAGGCGCTCGATGGCCCACTTGAGGACCCGGGCGTTGTCGCCGAAGCCGGGCCAGGCGAAACCACCCTCGGCGTTCCGGCGGAACCAGTTGACCAGGAAGATCCTGGGCAGGCGCTCCGGGTTGCCCTTGGCGGACAGGTTGACCCAGTGGTTCAGGTAGTCGCCGGCGTCGTAGCCGATGAAGGGCAGCATGGCCATGGGGTCGCGGCGGACGACACCCACCGCGCCGGCTGCCGCGGCAGTGGTTTCCGAGGACAGGGTGGAACCCATGAAGATGCCGTTGGACCAGCTGCGGGCCTCGGTCACCAAGGGGATGGTGGTCTTGCGGCGGCCGCCGAAGAGGATCGCGGAAAGCTCCACGCCGTCGGGGCTGTTGTACTCCTCGGCAAGCATGTCGATCTGGTCGATCGGGGTGCAGAAACGGGAGTTCGGGTGCGCGGCCGGGGCGTCGGAATCAGGCGTCCAGGAGTTGCCCTGCCAGTCGGTGAGGTGCGCCGGCACTTCCTCCGTCATGCCCTCCCACCACACGCCGCCGTCGTCGGTCAGCGCCACGTTGGTGAAGATGCTGTTGCCCTTGGCGATGGCGCGCATGGCGTTGGGGTTGGTGCCCCAGCCGGTGCCCGGAGCCACGCCGAAGAGGCCTGCCTCGGGGTTGACGGCGCGCAGCTCGCCTTCCTTGCCAAAACGCATCCAGGTGATGTCGTCACCCAGGGTTTCGACCTTCCAGCCATCGATGGTGGGGTCGAGCAGCGCGAGGTTGGTCTTGCCGCAGGCGGACGGGAAGGCAGCGGAGACGTAGTACGTCTTCTGTTCCGGCGAGGTGAGCTTGAGGATGAGCATGTGCTCGGCCAGCCAGCCTTCGTCGCGGGCCATCACGGACGCGATCCGCAGGGCGTAGCACTTCTTGCCCAGCAGGGCGTTTCCGCCGTAGCCCGAGCCGAAGGACCAGATGGACCGCTCTTCCGGGAAGTGCACAATCCACTTATCCGGGTTGCAGGGCCAAGGCACATCCGCCTGGCCGGCTTCCAGCGGGGCACCCAGCGAATGCAGGGCGGGGACGTAGAACGCGTTGGTCTCGGTGATCCGGTCCAGGACGTCCGTGCCGATCCGGGCCATGATCCGCATCGAGGCGACAACGTAGGCGCTGTCAGTGATTTCCACGCCGAACTTGGGGTCCTCGGCGTCGAGGTGGCCCATCACAAACGGGATGACGTACATGGTGCGGCCGCGCATGGAGCCGGCGAACAAGGCGCGCAGCTTCTCCTTCATGCTGGCCGGTTCCATCCAGTTATTGGTGAAGCCTGCATCGCGCTTGTTTTCCGAGCAGATGAAGGTCTGCTCCTCGACCCGGGCAACGTCTGCCGGGTCGGAGAACGCCGCGAAGGAGTTCGGGAAGGTGTCCTGGTTCAGCCGGGTCAGCGTTCCGGCTGCCACGAGCTCATCGGTGAGGCGGGTGTTTTCAGCTTCAGAGCCATCCACCCAGTAGATACGGTCCGGCTGCGTGAGCTCGGCAACCTCTTCAACCCAAGCCAGCAGGCCGGCATGGGTGGTGGGTGCATTCTCAAGCAGCGGCTTGTGCGCCAGATCGCTCATATCGGATCCCTTCCTGGGGTTCATCGGTGTGTGCTAAATGCTATGGTCCGGACCACTCGTGTTTTTGGGGTCTTTTCAGGGGCCGCCGGGGGCCGGAATGGGAAAACCGCGGAAATACGCGGAATATTTCGCCCAAAAGCGTGACTTAAGTGACTAAGGTCACGTAGACCGGTCTAGTTGTGCAGATTACAGGCGTTTCGATTTGGCACACGGCCAACCCTCGCGTAAAGTAATTCGAGGTTCAGGGAGTGCGGTTCTTCTCCTGGGACACGGAATGCGCCCATAGCTCAGCTGGATAGAGCGTCTGTCTACGGAACAGAAGGTCAGGGGTTCGAATCCCTTTGGGCGCACCAACAAGGTCCGCACCGGTTCGCCGGTGCGGACCTTTTTTGTGTGTCGGTGCTGGTTTTGCGACCAGACCCTGCATCCGCCGTACCGCCGGCCCCGGGTCTGCCACGCGCTTCTTCACACGTTGCCCGGCGTAGGCTTTTCCCATGATGCCCGAGGCCGTTGAGCGCGAATTTGATGTAGTGGTGATCGGCGCTGGCGCCGTTGGTGAGAATGTGGCGGGCCGGGTGGTCCAGGGCGGGCTCTCCGTGGTGCTGGTGGAAGCCGAACTGGTGGGCGGCGAGTGTTCCTACTGGGCCTGCATGCCCTCCAAGGCGCTGCTCCGCCCGGGAACCGCCCTGCATGGAGCGCAGACCACCCCCGGCGCCAAGGAATCGGTGACTAAACCCCTCGATGCCGCCGCGGTGCTGAAGCGGCGGGACTATTTCACGTCCAACTGGCAGGATGACAGCCAGGTTGACTGGGTCAAGGACACCGGGATTGAGCTGGTGCGCGGCCACGCATGGCTGACAGCGCCCAGGCAGGTGGAGGTGGCCGGTCTGGACGGCGTGCAGCACCGGCTGCAGGCACGCCGCGCCGTGGTCCTGGCCAGCGGCTCGATGCCCACCATACCTCCCATCGATGGGTTGGAGGACCTCCAGGTCTGGGGTACCCGGGAGGCCACATCTGCCAGCGAAATCCCGGCGTCCCTGGCCGTCCTGGGTGGCGGCGTTGCCGGCGTCGAACTGGCACAGGCTTTTGCCCGCCTTGGCGCGGCCGTAACCCTTGTAGCGAGGAGCAGCCTGCTGGGCAGCTTCCCCACCGAAGCCGCCGACCTTGTGGCCGCAGGCCTGCGGGCAGACGGCGTGGAGCTCCGGCTGCACACCGCCACCAACAGCATTAAGGAGAACGACGACGGGACGTTCAGCCTGGCGCTGGGCGACGGCACCACCGTGACGGCGGATAAGGTCCTGGTCTCCACCGGGCGGCACCCGGCCCTCGAGGGCCTCGGCCTGGAAAGTGTTGGCCTGGGCCCGGACAGCAACGGCCGCTTCAACCTGGCCACAGACAATACCGGCCTGGTGGAAGGCGCACCTGGCGACGAGCCGTGGCTGTATGCCGTGGGCGATGCCGCCGGCAGGAACCTCTTCACCCACCAGGGCAAATACGGGGCCCGGGCCACGGGGGACGCCATCAGCGCCCGGGCCAACGGAACCCTCAAAGGCGCAGCCCCCGATTGGAGCCGGTACGCCCAGACCGCCAACCAGCACGCCGTGCCGAGTGTGGTGTTCACCGACCCTGAGCTGGCAATGGTGGGGCGCACCCTGGACACCGCGAGGAAGGACGGCTGCAACGCCTCCTCGGTGGAGTTGCCCATCGAGGTGGCCGGCTCATCCCTGCACTCCGAGCACTATGAGGGATGGGCCCAGCTGGTGATCGACGAGGACCGCAAGGTGCTCCTGGGCGCCACCTTCGCCGGACCCGACGTGGCGGAGCTTTTGCACGCGGCCACGATCGCCATTGTGGGTGAGGTTCCGCTGGACCGGCTGTGGCACGCCGTCCCCTCCTACCCCACCATCAGCGAGGTGTGGCTGCGGCTCCTGGAGAAATACGGGCTCTAAGCACGAGCCAGAGCTATTTGAACTGACCAGTCAGTTCGGTTAGGCTGGATACAGACGTATCCCCTGAAAGGCCTTCCTTGCTCTCAGCACACCAGCTCCACGTCCCCGGACGCCGGGACCCGCTGCTCCCCGCCACCTCACTCTCGGTGCGGCGCGGCGGGCTCCTTCTGGTCACCGGCGCCCGGCAGGACCAGCGGACCGCGCTGGCCCTTGCCCTCAGCGGCCGGATGAAGCCAGGCGGGGGAACCATCACCTGGGACGCCAATCCGCGCATCAAAGTGCTTCGGCAGGCCAGTGCGCTGGTGGACGCGGTGGACGTCAACGAGCCCGAGCGGCACCTCAGTGTCCGCGACCTGGTGACCGAGGACCTGGCCCTCATCCCCCGCCGCTACCGTGGGGCGCTGCTCAGCAAACCCTGGCTCAAGGTCCACAGCTTCGAGGACATCGCGGACCTCTGGACCGAGCAACTGGGCCCGAAGCGGCGCCTCGAACTGTTGACGGCGCTGGCCCTGGCGAACCCGCACACGGACCTTGTGGTGGTGGATTCCCCGGACCGGCACAGCGCGGATCCCCAGGACTGGCTGCCGCGGCTGATCCAGTTGGCGGCCGACGGCGGCCGGCAGCTCGCCGTCGTCGCCACCGTCAGTGCCGTCCCGGCGTTGTGGTCGGGGGCTGTCGCGGAAATCGGCAACGCTGTGCCCGGGCAGGAAAATGACGGGCCGGAAACTGCCGTACCAGAGCCCACCACGCCGGGTTCCGTGGCCGTGCGCTCCGGCGCAGTGGAGCCACAGCCGGCGGAGCCCACTCCTGCTCAGCCGGAGCCGGCCACCACAACGCAGCCGGAGCCGGAGCCAAGAGTGCCGGCCAGACACATAGCCGAAACCGAAACTGAGGTTGCCAAGTGACAGTGCTGCGGCTGGCCCGCTCCGAACTCAAGCGCATGACCGGTGGCCTGCTGCCCAAGCTGACCATTCTTGCCCTGACAATGGTCCCGCTGCTGTACGGCGCGGTGTACCTCTACGCCAACTGGGATCCGTACGGCAACCTGGACCACCTGGACGCCGCCCTGGTGGTGGAGGATACCGGCGCCACCGCTGCCGACGGCAGCACCCTGGCGGCCGGCGAAAAAGTGGCCGACAGCCTGGTGGACGGCAACGTCTTCCACTGGATCCCTGTGGCAAGCACGCAGGAGGCGGATCAGGGCGTCAGCAACGGCGACTACGCCTTTGCACTGAAAATTCCGCAGGACTTTTCCGCCAATCTGGTCTCGCCGGGCAGCTTCGACTCCGCCAGCCAGGCCATGCTCAATGTCACCACCAACGACGCCAACAACTACCTCCTGAGCACCATTGTGGACAAGCTGACCACCGCGGTGCACAGCACCGTGGCCACGGAGGTGGGCGAAGAGACTGCCAACCAGCTGCTCACGGGCTTCGGCACCATCCACACCCAGATGCTCAAGGCCGCTGACGGCGCGGGGCAACTGGCCGATGGCGTAGCCACCCTTCGGGACGGAACCGCTACCCTGCATGATGGAACAACTGCCCTGAACAGCGGAGCCAACGAACTCTACGCGGGGCAGGTGAAGCTCCGCGACGGTGCCAACCAGCTGACGGAGGGTGCCGGCTCCCTGAGCAGCGGGCTGTCCCTCCTTAGGGACAAAACCTCCATGCTCCCCACCGATTCAAAGACGCTGGCGGACGGTGCGGCGCAGGTCGCGGCTGGAAACGCGCAGCTCAACACCAAGGTCCAGGACGTTGCCGCACAACTGGAGGCCGCGGACAAAGGCCTCCGGGACCGGGTGGTGGCATCCAACACCCGGCTGATGGACGCAGGCGTGATCACGAAGGAGCAGGCAGACAGCATTCTTGCCGACTTCGACGCAGTGGCCGCGTCCAACCCGGTCACCACGGCCAAAACGAAGCTGCAGACCGACGCCGCCCAGATCCAGCAGCTGGCGGACGGCGCAGAAGCTGTCAGCGTCGGCGCATCCCAGCTGGCTGCCGCTACCCCCGCCCTGAAGGACGCCATTGTGCAGGCTTCAGGTGGTGCGGACCAGCTGCACACCGGCGCCGCCACCCTGGCCACCGGCGAACAGACCGCCGTGGACGGCACAGGTTCCCTGGTGGCCGGAGCCGGAAAGCTCGACGACGGCGCCGCCCAGCTTGCCGCGGGTGCCGGCACAGCCGCGGACGGGTCCAGGACCCTGGCAGACGAAATCGGCAAGGGCGCGGGCCAGGTACCCAACCCCGACGACACACAAAAGAGCAACCTCTCCCGCGTGATCGCCGATCCAGTGTCCGTCAGCAACGTCTCGCAGGCGAAGGCAGGCTCGTACGGGGCGGGGCTGGCACCCTTCTTCCTCACCCTCGCCATGTGGATCGGAATCTTTATGCTGGTCCAGGCGATGCGGCCCATCACCCAGCGTGCGCTGGCCTCCAACGCGCCGTCGTGGAAGATTGCGGTGGGCGGCTGGCTGCCGTTCCTGGCGGTATCGGTGGTCCAGGCCACCCTGCTGACGCTGGTGGTGGACCTGGCGCTGGGACTGAACCCGGCCCACCCGTTCCTGATGTGGCTCTTCCTGCTGGCGGCCGCCATGGCCTTCAGCGCGCTCATCCAGGGTGTGGTGGCCCTGCTGGGTTCCCCCGGCAAGCTGGTGGTGCTGATCCTGCTGGTACTGCAGCTGGTGTCCTCCGGCGGCACGTTCCCGTGGCAGACCACGCCGCAGCCCCTCCACGTGGTCCATGAAATCCTGCCCATGGGATATGTGGTCACCGGCATGCGGCACCTGATCTACGGCGCCGACCTGTCCATGATCATCCCCACCGTGCTGGGGCTGCTGGGCTACACCCTCCTGGGGGCAGCCCTGTCCACCCTGGCAGTACGCAAAAACAAATACTGGACGCTGAAAAGCCTCAAGCCGGAGATCGCCGTATGAGCATCGGAACCCCTGAGCCTGCCAAAGCCCTGCGGCCCGCACGCACCGGCGCCACCCGGCAGAAAATCTTCGACGCTTCCATGGAGCTGATCGGCGAGCGCGGGGCCGCCGGTGTGACTGTTGATGAGATCGCTGCGGCCTCGGGCGTTTCCAAGGGCACCGTCTATTACAACTTCGGCAGCAAATCCGAGCTGATTGCCCAACTGTTGCGGCACGGCGTGGACATCCTCAAGGCCCGGCTGGAGGGGCCTGCCCCCGCCGTTCCCGCCGGCGCCCAGGACCCCGGCACCGCCGGCACGCAGGATCCCGCCGACGCCCAGGACCCCGGCACCGCCGGCACGCAGGATCCCGCCGGCACCCAGGATCCCGACACCTCCGGCACGCAGGATCCGTTGCTTGCCATGGAATGGATGATCGGTGCGGCCATGGACTTTATGTCCGACTACCCTTCCTTCGCCCGCCTGTGGGTGAGCGAAAACTGGCGCATCCCCAGCGAATGGCAGGGAACGTTCGCTGTGCTGCGCGGTGAACTACTGGCGGTGATCGGCGCTGCGGTGGAGAACGTGGCCAAAACCTACCCCGTGGACGCGTCCGTTTCGCGCGGCAGCCTGGAAACGGCGATCTTCGGCGCCTGCTTTGTGGTGGGACTGGACCGGCAGACCTACAACCCGGAGCGCACCCGTGACCAAAGCGTTGCAGCAATCATGGCCATCATGCGCGGCTACGTCCTGAAGGTGCCCGCGCCTGCGGGATGATGGAGCAATGCGCCACATGGGGAACAGCGGCAAGTTCGCGGTAGTCACGGGGATCGTTGCCTTGGGCCTGCTGGTCCTCACCGGGATGACACTCGCGCTGCCCGTGTTCTTTGCGTTCCTGGGGGTCCTCACAGTGGCATTTTTGGCCGCCGTTGGCGAGATCCTGGTCCGCGGCCGGCGGGTTGCCCTCTTGGCAGCGGGCGCCTGTTTCAGCCTGGCCATTGGCTTCAGCCTGGCGTTCCTGAGTACCTGGGAGCTCGCCTTTGCCGGCCAGCGCTCGTTCATTGGGACCCCGCTGCCCACCGGCGATCCGGACGACTACTTTTATGGGGCCGGGGCTGCTGCCGCGGCTACACTCGTCATCCTCTTCCTTGGAGCAGCGTGGCCGGCTGGCCGCCGGGCCAGGCAGGGAACCTCCGGACGGCGCCTGCCGGGCCAAACCCGCGCCGGCCGACCCCGCCCCGGCCAAACCGGCACCACACGGACCCGCAGCACGCCACGCGGGACCTCCCAAGGGGGAAAATCCCAGCGGGGGGCTGCCACCGGCCGGGCACGTACCGGCGTACCGGCCCAGGCCCGGCGCACGGCCGCAGCCCGCGCTGCCGCCGCCGGGCGCACTGCGTCCCAGCGGACAACAACGCAACGCACAGCCGCCCAACGCTCAGCAACCCAACGCACGCCGCAGCAGTAGGCGCCGGAACACCAGCCCAACAAACGCCGCCGCAGTAGGCGCCGGAACACCAGCCCAACAAACGCCGCCGCAGTACACGCCGGCACAGCGCACCCCGGCTCAGCGCACCCCGGTCCCGCGCATACCCACGCCGTCAACCCCGTCAACCCCGTCAACCGTCAACGGATCCAGGCCTGCGCGCCGGCTCTGGCGCCGGCCCCGCCCGAAGGTGAGGACCGCCGTCGCCACCCCCGCCAGGAGCAGCAGCCCGCCAGCAACTTCCGGCCCCGAGGGCACCTCACCCAGCACCAGCCAGGCGGCGCTCATCCCCACCACTGGCACCAGCAGCGTAAACGGCACCACCGACGACGACGGGTGGCTGGCCAGGAGTCGGTTCCAGATGCCGTATCCCACCAGCGATGCGAAGACGGCCGTGTAGAGCGCGCTCAGGATGGTGGGTGCCTGCAGGTTGCCCAGCGTACTGAACACCGCTTCGGGGCCGTCCACCACGAGTGACAGGCCGGCCAGCGGCAGCGGCACCACGGCCCCCGACCAGACCACCAGGCCCAACCCGGATGCCGCCTTGGCCCGCCGGGCAATGACATTTCCCGCCGCCCAGGAAAGGGCCGCCGCCAGCACAATCACCAGGGGCAGCAACGGTGCAACGGCACTGCGCCCGGTAGCCACGACGGCGAGGCCCGCCACACCAAGAACCACCCCGCCCACCTGCCGGCGGCTGGGCCGTTCGCCCAGGAACATCGCCGCCAGCAGGATGGTCAGCAGAACCTGCGCCTGCAGGACCAGTGAGGCGAGGCCCGCGGGCATCCCCAGCGCCATGGCGAGGTAGAGGAGCCCGAACTGGCCGGCGCTCATAAAGAGGCCGACGCCGATGATTGCCGCCCAGCTTACGTCCGGTTTCCGGATGAAGAAGATGCAAGGGAAAACCACCAGGACAAACCGGATGGCCACAAACAGCAGGGGCGGAACCTCCTGGCCAGCGGGGTGCAGGCCGATGTCGATGGCCACGAAGTTCAAGCCCCACAGGACTGCGACTGCCACGGCCAACAGGGTGTCACGGAGATTCATGGTCTCACTGTCGCAGACTGACGAATGAAGCACCAGCGTTGAATTGTTTATAAAACAATGTACGTTTGCTTCATGATTGATATTGGTTCACTGCGTGCCCTTGCAGCCGTTGAACAGCATGGATCGGTGATCGCCGCTTCGGAGTCGATCGGCTTCAGCCCCTCGGCCGTCTCCCAGCAGGTCAAGAAGCTGGAGAAGGAGGCGGGCTTCACGGTCCTGGAACGGCGGGGCCGCGGTGTGCTGCTGACCGAGCGGGGTCAAGCGCTGGCCGCCTACGGCCGGCGGATCCTTGCCGAACTGGAGGAACTCCAGTCCACCCTGCTGGCCGATCCCGCAAAACCCGAGGGCAAGCTCCGGGTGGTGGCCTTCTCCACCGCCTGCCGGGGGCTGGTGGGTCCCCTCCTGGGCCGCCTGGCTGCGGCCGGCACCATGCTGGACGTTAGCGTCCTGGCCGAGGATCCACGGGAGGCGGTGGCCCGCGTGGCCAACGGAGAGGCCGATTTGGGCCTGGTCCACAACTGGAACTCAGTTCCCCTGGTGATTCCGGAGCACCTCACCCTCGAGTGGCTGTGCGAGGACGTGGCCGATGTGCTGGTGCATCGGGACCACCCGTTGGCCGGCCGGACCGAGGTTGAACCGGCCCACCTGGTGGGGGAACGGTGGATCAGTACGCCCAACGGGGCAATCTGCAACGAAGCCCTGTTGCGGATCTTCACCGGGCTGGGCCGGGTGCCCAACATCCAGGTCTACGATCCTGATTTTGCCACGCACATCGCGCTGGTCCAGCAGGGCGCCGTGGTGGCCCTGGTGCCGAGGCTGGGCCGGGGGGTGCTGCCGCCGGAGGTGGTGGCCGTGCCGGTGACCAACCCGGCGCAGGCACGGCAGGTGGGGATCGTCTACCGCCGCACTATGACAGCCAGCCCGGGCATCAGGCACGTGGCAGCGATACTGCGGGAGATCAGCGGGCCCGCGGAACTGTAAAGCTGATGATCCGGGCGTCCTGGCCGTCCAGTTCGGCCCACGTCTTCTCCGTCTCCAGCACCGTGAGGGCATTTGTGGGATACCGGGTGGCGGCGTCCATGTAGGCGTCATGTTCCGAATCACGCGACGCCAGGTGCATGGCCAGGTCCTGGACACCGGGCAGGTGCGAGATCAGCATCAGGGTGGTCACGGTATCCGGCACCTGGTTGACCACCGAGAGCATCCGCAGCGCGGATGCGGCGTACAAGCCACCTTCCAGCTTGGGCGTGGGCGCCTTATCGCCCAGTTCCGAGCACACCCAGGTGCAGGTCTGCCGCGTCCGCAGCGCGCTCGAGCAGAGGATGAAATCCGGCAGCACGTTATGGTCCACAAGCCAGCGGCCGGCGGCGGGCGCATCGCGGTGCCCCCGTTCCTCCAGCGGACGGTCATGGTCGGCCACCCCGCCCGGCCAGTCAGCCTTGGCATGGCGCATCAGGACCAGGCGTTTTACGTGGTGCTCACTCATGGCCCCAGCCTATCGCCCGCACTCCGCACCCAGCGGCGGCGGCCATCTGCCTCCGGGCAGTGGTAAGGCTAGATCGAGTATTCCGGAGCGGCCCAGACAACAACTTCGGGGTGCTCGTAGAAGCGGTAACCCTGGCCACGGACCGTGCGCACCGTGTTGGCCAGGCGTCCCAGCTTGGAGCGGAGGCGGCGGATGTGCACGTCGATGGTGCGCTCATTGGGCACTTCCTCGGCGTTGCGCCACAGCCCCTCAAGAAGCTCGTCACGGCCAACCGTGCGGGTGCCGTTTTCCACCAGGTAGTTCAGGAGCTCGAACTCCTTGAAGGTCAGGTTCAGCGACTCGCCGTCCAGGTGCACCTCGCGGCGGGCCAGATCGATCAGGACGCCGGAGGGCCGGGGTTCCTGGGGAAGCTGGGGACGCGGGGTTTCGGTGCGCTGGCGGGCGTTGACGGTGGGGTCGCCAAAGGTGGAACGGACGACGTCGAGCGCGGAACCGGGGGTGCCTGCCGGAGCCACGGCAACGGCGGCGTAGCTTTCGGCGCCGGTGACCAGGGACTGGGCGTAGGCCCGGATTTCCTGGGCGAGCTTGGCGATGGAGGTACCTGCGGCTGCGGCGGTTTCCTCATCGATGCCCATGTAGAGGACAAAGCCGCGGGCCACGTTCTCGTTCGCCACCGGGCGGACGGCGTTGGGCCCGGCAATTACGGGGGTGGGGGCCGTAAGGGGCGCGGGCTCGGCAGGAACGGCGCGGAGCTGGCCGTAGGAGTTGGGGTTATATCCCTGGGGCGCGTAGCCCTGCGCAGGGAAGGTGTTTCCGCTGCCTGCGGGGGCCAGCGCGGGGCGGGGTCCGAAGCCCGGGCGAAGACCCGAGGGCTGGCCGGCCTTGGCGGCGTTACGGACGGAGATGTGGACGTATCCGGATGCAACGGTCATGTTGTGCTTACCTCAATGTGAATGGCCGCCTGGGCGGCTCGAATGCTGGGTTTCCCCGCACTGCGAATTGGGGAGGGACGCCCGACGCTGGGCTGGGGGCGCGAATGCCTAAGAACTTCGGAGGGTGGGAAGTCAGGCGTACATTCGACAACAGCGCATGTCGGCAGCAGCGGGTGTGCTGGGCCAATATTCTGCGGCTGCAGGTGCTGTTGAGTTCTTGTTCACATTGGAAGTGTGACGCGTAACAATGCCAACTTGCAAGTAACAATGGACGGCATCGTCCGCATGGTGAGACAAAATGCGCTTTTGTGTTGCAGATCACCATTCTGTCCGGCGTAAAGAATAACGTTCGTTATCCGTTCAGCACCTGGAAAATCCATGTTGTTGAGAACAATATTCGGCAATTCCTTCTTTTAGAATTAAGAACTTCAGCGAAGCCGAATTCACTAAAATTCCTCCCTTCCCGGCCCCTGCTGTCCAGCCGACGTCGGGCTTCTCCGGAAAAAGTTCCCGGTGGGCTCCCGCAAGATCCCTGCACCTGGCCCCTGGACGTTCTTTGAAAGCCCTGGAGCCAGTCAGGACTTCCGCCACCTGCGGCGGACGTTCCAACCTGAGCGGCACCCAGGTCGCTAGGCTGGGATTCACAGCCCGGACACAGGAACCCCAAAGCCGGGCTTAACCGAACGACCGGAGAGTTGTCCCATGGCCACTTCGCACTCCATGACCAACAACCTCCCCCAGCTGTCCCACCCGGACGGGTCCCCCATCCGGGCCCTGGTGGTTGACGACGAGCCCAGCCTCTCCGAACTGATGAGCATGGGCCTGCGTATGGCGGGCTGGTCCGTTGCCGTGGCCGCGGACGGGCCGGAGGCCGTGAAGCTGGCCAAGGACTTCCGCCCGGACGTCCTGGTGCTGGATGTGATGCTCCCCGGCTTTGACGGCGTCGAGTTGCTGGGCCGGATCCGGGCGTTCGCCCCGGAGGTACCCGCGCTGTTCCTGACGGCCAAGGACGCCATCCAGGACCGGATCGTGGGCCTGGCGGCGGGCGGGGACGATTACGTCACCAAACCATTCAGCATGGAGGAGGTCCTGCTGCGGCTGCACAGGCTGGTGCAGCGTTCCGGGGTGGCCGCCATGGATACCTCCGAACTGGTGGTGGGCGACCTGGTCCTGAACATCGATACCCGGGAAGTGACCCGCGCCGGTGACGACGTGCAGCTGACCGCCACCCAGTTCGAGCTGCTCCGCTACCTGATGGAGAACCCCAAGCGGGTCATCAGCAAGGCCCAGATCCTGGACCGGGTGTGGGACTACGACTTCGGTGGCCAGGCCAACATCGTGGAGCTCTACATTTCCTACCTGCGCAAAAAAATTGATGCCGTGCACCCGCCCATGATCCATACCGTGCGCGGTGCCGGCTACGTCATCAAGCCTGCAGAGTAGGTTCTGTGGCCACCACACCAGCCCCGGAGGCACCCCGCCGGAGCGTGCTCCGACCCGCCACCTGGCATCTGCGGACGCGCTTGGTGGCGTTGGCCATGGCCCTGCTGATCGCCATCTGCGGCGCGGTGGGGGTGGTCAGCTACGCCTCAATGGATGCCTTCCTCACCCGCCAGCTTGATGCACAGCTGAGCCAGGCGGCGGAGCGGGCCAACGATCCCGGCCGCCCGCCGCAGGGCGGCTTCAACGGCCGCGACCCGCTCGACGCCCGCGGCCAAAGCGTGGGGACCGTCAACGCCAGCATCCGCAACGGCCAGGTGAACACCGGCGGGTTCCTCGCCTCGGACACCACACGCACTCCCCTCGCCGCTGACGACAAGCCTGTCCTCCTCGGCCTGGCGACGGACGGCAAGCCAGTGGACCGGGAACTGTCCAACGGCAGCTACCGACTGGTGGCCGTCGAAACCTCTTTCGGCGACGTCCTGGTGACCGGGCTCCCCCTGGCAGTCAAGGACAGCACGCTCACGTCGCTGGTGTGGACATTTGTTTTTGTATCCCTGGGCGGTCTCCTGCTGGTGGGGCTGATCGGCACCGTCCTGATCCGGCGCACCATGAAACCGCTGGAACAACTCTCTGAAGTAGCCACACGGGTCTCCCAACTGCCGCTGGACGCCGGCGAGGTGGCACTCGCGGTGCGCGTCCCGCCGTCGAACTCCAATCCGGGAACCGAGGTGGGCAGCGTGGGGCACGCGCTGAACCTGATGCTGGACAACGTGGCCAGCGCGCTGCAGGCGAGGCAGAAAAGCGAAACCAAGGTGCGCCAGTTTGTGGCTGACGCCTCGCATGAACTCCGCACCCCGCTGACGGCCATCCGTGGTTACACGGAGCTGATGCGGATGACGGAGCAGTTCACGCCCGACGGTGCCCGTTCGCTGGCACGCGTGCAGAGCCAGTCCGAGCGTATGACGGCGCTGGTGGAAGACCTGCTGCTGCTGGCGCGACTGGATGAGGGCCAGCCGCTGAAGCTCAGCGAGGTGGACCTGACGCAACTCGTGGTGGAAAGCGTCAGCGACGAGAAGGTGATGGCACCCGGGCACAATTGGCGCTTCGAACTGCCGGACGAGCCTGTGGTGGTCATGGGCGATCCAGCCCAGCTCCGTCAGGTCCTGATGAACCTGCTCTCGAACGCCCGGAAACACACGCCGGCCGGAACCACCGTCCTGGCGGGGGTGGGTACGGCCCACAACACGGCGTTTGTCACGGTGACGGACGACGGCGGCGGGATCCCGGCAGGGTTCGTGGATCAGGTCTTTTCACGCTTTGCCCGCGCGGACGCGGCCAGGAAAGGCAGCGGCGACCAGGCCGGGGCCGCCGCCGCGGAGGGCACCAGCGGGCTGGGGCTTTCCATCGTCCAGTCGATCATCGAGGCGCACGGCGGGACGGTCTGGGTGACGTCCGAGCCGGGCAGGACGCAATTCACCATCTCCCTACCGCTCGCGGCAGCCGCCCCCACAACCTGACACGCCGCCGTCGTGATGTCCGTTACCTAAATGTGACTTAAGCTTCGGACTCCTGTACCGTCGAAAGGGTGCGGTTCCCGTTGGGGCGCATGTCCGGATGACGCCTAGCTCTGCCGCTTCCCGGATCCTTCTTGACCCATGGCAGAGGCGGGGGACCCACAGTCCCGGGCACTGCATGCCCTTGGGGTTAAGCCATTTTCGTGAATTTTCCGGATGGCCGGATGCCCTCATCCGAACCCGACAGCTAACTCCGCAGGTGTGAGAGGCGATCCATCATGTCTGAATTCCCGGTAGAAACGCGCCCGAAAAATGGGGCCGACAGTCCATTCCACACCAAAAAGCGCGGCATTGCCTTCCTGGGCCGGCGCACGGCCATCCTCGCCGCGTCCTGCGCCCTGCTGGTGGGAGTCGGTGCCGCCGGCCAAGCCACCAGCTCCGTCACCTCCCCTGTGGCGGCTGAAACAAAAGCCGCCGAGGCAAGCTCCTCACTGAGACTGGAGAAGAGCGAAATCCAGGCTGCGCCGAGCGAATCTGCGGCGCCGATCGCTGTTGCACCCCAGGCCGCCGAGCCCGCTCCGGCTGCTCCTGCCGCGGAACCGGCGCCCGCCGTGGAAGCCGCTCCTGCACCGGCCCCCGAGCCGGCACCGGCACCGGTTCCCGAGCCTGCCCCTGCGCCGGAGCCCGCTCCCGCACCGGAGCCCGCTCCCGTCGTCGCGGTTAATGACCCTGCCGGCGCGCAGGCCTATGCGGCCAGCCAGCTGGCATCCTACGGCTGGTCGGCGGACCAGATGCAGAGCCTGCTGACGCTCTGGACCAAGGAATCCGACTGGACCACTACGGCCACCAACGCGAGCAGCGGCGCCTATGGCATTGTCCAGTCGCTGCCGGCCGAGAAGATGGCAAGCTCCGGCCCGGATTACCTCACCAACTACCGCACCCAAATCAACTGGGGCCTGAACTACATCAAGGAGCGCTACGGCTCCCCCGCAGCCGCCCTGAACTTCCACCTCGCCAACAACTGGTACTAGGTGTACTCAGCCAGCAGGTTGGTTACATCTGCTGATGGGTGGTCGCCCTCCGAGGGCTG
>NZ_LMOL01000021.1:21112-35787 GCF_001424565.1 Arthrobacter sp. Leaf141 | reverse complement strand
GCGGTCCGCAACAGCCCGCTCAGTCCTGGCGCTGCGCAGCTCCTCCATGATCTGCGCGTGCTCGCCGGCTTCCGGCAGGGTGGTCGCGACTTCCTCCGGGTCGAGGATAGCGGGGTTGGTGTCTGCTTCGCTGGAGACAGCAACTGCCGGCGGGGTTGTGCGGGAAATTTCGCGTTCTTCGCGGCGGGAGGATTTTGCCGGCGTGTTATCGGCAGGAAACTCCTCGGGCGGATGGGATTTTAAGTCACTATCAAAAGCCATGAGCGGGTCCTTTTGCTCGGAGAGGCATGGGCGTGCGGTCAGGCAGGCCCTCGGAGGTCAGCGCGGACGGGAGGTTGGGGGCCTCGTCCGGTGCGGTGACCATGGTGTTGCCGTCGACAATTTGCACTTCGTGGGTGCGTACCGGCAGTTCGGCCGGCGATGCGGCGACAATTGATATGTTTAAATTACCTATAGAGATATATCAGTGAAGTGTAGGGCAGGACCGGGTGGGTGTCCAGAGTTTTTCGTGCCCGCGCATTGCACTGAACGCATCGGCGCGCGCGGACGCACCCGCACGCCCGCATGGACGGGCGGCATGCGGCCTTGATCCGGAGGATGCCGGTGGGTCCCGGGGCGGGCCCGCTGGGATCTAGGCCTGCGTGAGCCGGTACCGTTCGATCTGCTTGAGCCGGCGCTGGAGGCTGTCGCGCCGGGGGTGGGGGATGGTGTCCGGTGATTCCGCGGTGAGGTCGATGTGCTTGGTGCCGTACTGCCAAAGCAGCAGGTCATCCAGCAGCCGGTCCGGACCCGGGGAGTAGCGGTGGTCAAGGGCTTTGCGGACCTCGGTGATCCGGTTGGCGCTCAGCAGCCCCGCCAGCTGGACGGTCTGGTTGAGCCCGTGCGCTGCCATCAGTTCGGCGGCCCAGCCCCAGTCGTCGTCCACCTTGCGGTCCACGTGCGGCAACAGCGTACGCCACACGTCGCGGATCCGGTTGGGCGTCAGCGGGGCAGCCCCTTCACCCTCCAGGTCCCAGAAGCTGCGGACCTGCTCGTAGCTCTCGTTAAGCTCCGAGAACGCTGTCTCCACGGTTTCCAGCATGGCTGCCGTGGCCGTGAACTGCCGGTCGAACTGCGGCGTCCACGCGCGCGGATCCTCCGCCTTGAAGCGGATGTCGTGCTCGATCTCGCTCCAGGCGTGGGCAAAGACGGTGCGGATCTGGCATTCGAAGAAGTAGCTGCCGTTGGGCTGGGCTTCCGGGTTGAATGCCTGCTGGTATTCCTTGACGGACTCGTTCTGGATGGTCCGCAGGATCAGGTGCCGGCTGGAATAGCCGTAGGTGCCGGATTCGATGGAGCCGATGTCCTTTTCCCGGTCGCCGCGGCAATCAAACAGCTGGCGCTGGCGCTTGATCAGGTTGGCCACCGCGGCATTCTCCGCCGGCAGCTTGGTGATCACCCGGATGCCCACCATGTCGTTCAGGGTGCGGAACGGGTCCGGGAACTTCAGGACGGGCGGGCCGCCAGGCTCCAGCGGCTCCTCAATCCGGGAGATCTTCTCCCGGAACGATGCCACCGTTTTGGTCCGCCCGGTGACGAACAGCGGTGTGACGTCCGTGTCCTTGAGCATGTCGCGGAGGGTCAGCAGGACATCCCTGGTGACCAGTTTCAGGGCCGGCCGGACGCGCGTGTAGATCTCCACGTTCTGTTCCACGGATTCGCGGAGCGTGGCGTCCAGGTTTTCCCAGTTACTCGGCATGGTCTTAGCTTACGGCGGGGCTGTGACATCCCAAGGCGCCGCCGCGGCGTGCAGTTGATCCGCGGCAGCCGACGTGGAACCACGCACCACCAGGGAGCTCTCCAGCGTCACCTCGGACTGCACCAGGGCCTCACCCTGCATCAGCCGGCGCAGCTGCGCGCCGGCTTCCAGTCCAAGGGGCGCGGCGGGCAGATGGACGCTGGTCAGGCCGGGATTGCTGGTGGCCGAGTAGGGCAGGTCGTCAAAACCCGCCACGGCCAGCTCGCCGGGGATGTCCACCCCGGCCACGCGCGCCTCCTGCAGCACGCCGTAGGCATGGGTATCGGTTCCGCAGACGACGGCGGTCACCCCCTCCCGCCGCCACTGCGTCCACGAGGTGGCGAAGGCGGCCGCGGCAGCGCCGACGTCGATGGTGGTGGCGATGATGCCGTCCGCAGGGGTGGTGATGCCCAGCGCGGCGGCCTCGGTGAGGAACGCACCACGCCGGACGGCGAATGTGTCGGTGCCGGTCACGCTGTCCACGTAGGCCACGGTCCGGTGGCCCTGGGCGGCCAGGTGGGAAGCAAGCTGCCGGGCGCCGTGGGCCACGTCAAGGTTCACGGCCGGTGCGAACTCCGCCAGGCCCGGTGCGTCCAGCAGCACCAACGGGCCGGCAGCAGACAGGTCCGCCAGGAAGTCCGCGTTGGGTGCGTCCACCAGGAGTCCGGCCGGGCGCAGCGACATCAGCCGCCGCACGTCGTCGGCCTTGGGGAACTGTCCTGAGTCCGTCACCGAGAGCAGCAGCTGGTAGTCCGGGCCGAGGGACTCGCGGACGCCGCTGATCACCTTTGCAAAGAATGGGTTGGAGATGTCAGGGGCCACCAGGATCACGATCGAGCTGACACCCCTGGCCAGCGAACTGCCGATCCCGTCCACCACATAGCCCAGCTCGGAGATGGCCTCGCGGACCCGTGTGATGTTCTCCCCGGAAACCCGGCCTGCGGTTTTGCCGTTGGCCACCAGCGATACCGTGGCCACCGAAACGCCCGCCCGCTCCGCCACCATGGCGGCAGTGATCCGGCGCGGCCGCGCGGGTTGCTGCACCTGCTCTGCCGAATCCATCCCTCGATCGTAGTCGGCAACAGCCCCCGCCAGCCACCGCAATGCATCAAGCGTTTGACGCACTTGCCGCACAGGCCAGCGTTAAGCGTTTGACGTAAACCGGAGGCAGGTGTCATGATCGCTTCTGGAATGCTTCAGTACCCTGCCCCGGCAGGCCCCAATGACGTGGAGAACGATCGTGGAACCCAACCCCCAGCCCACCGCCCCCCGGAAAATCATCCTGGACTGCGACCCCGGCCATGACGATGCGGTGGCCCTGCTGCTGGCGCACGGCAGCCCGACCATCGACCTGCTGGCCGTGACCACCGTGGTGGGCAACCAGACCCTGGCGAAGGTCACCCGCAACGCCCTCGCCGTGGGCACCATTGCGGGCATCACCGGCGTGCCTTTCGCCGCCGGCTGCGACCGCCCCCTGGTCCGCAGCATCGAAACCGCGCCGGACATCCACGGCGAATCCGGCATGGACGGCCCCGCCCTCCCGGAGTCCACCATCGAACTGGACCCGCGCCACGCCGTCGACCTCATCATTGACACCGTCATGGCACACGAGCCGGGCACCGTCACCCTGGTCCCCACCGCCGGCCTGACCAACATCGCCATGGCGGCCCGCAAGGAACCCCGCATCGTAGAGCGCGTCAAGGAGGTTGTCCTGATGGGCGGCGGCTACCACGTGGGCAACTGGAGCGCCGTGGCCGAGTTCAACATCATCATCGACCCAGAAGCCGCGCACATTGTGTTCAACGAGAAGTGGCCCGTGGTGATGGTGGGGCTGGACCTCACGCACCAGGCCCTGGCCACCACGGACGTGGTGGAGCGGATCGACGCCATCGGCACGGGTCCGGCCCGCTTTGTCCGTGAACTGATGGACTTCTTCGCCGCCACCTACAAGGACGCCCAGGGCTTCGACTTCCCGCCGGTCCACGATCCCTGCGCCGTGGCCTACGTGATCGACCCCAGCATCGTCACCACCCGCAAGGTCCCGGTCAACATCGAACTCCAGGGCGCACTCACCCTGGGCATGACCGTGGCGGACTTCCGTGCCCCCGCGCCGGCGGACTGCACCACCAGCGTGGCCGTGGACCTGGACCACGCAAGGTTCTGGGACCTGGTCACCGATGCGCTGGTCCGGATCGGGGACCCGCACGACGGCGGCAGCCAGTCCACCGCGGACCTCGCCACCGCAGGGGGGAAGTAAATGTCTGCCACCCTCACCGCCCCCGTCACGGGCCGCGGCAACATCGCCGCCCTGATGACAGCCCTGCTGGCCGCCTGCGTGGCCTTCCAGCTCAACGCCTCCATGCTCAGCCCCGCCCTGGTGACCATGGGCGAGGAGCTCAACACCAACCAGGCGGTCATCGGCCTGTCCCAGACCTGGTTCTTCACCGCCGCCGCCCTGTTCTCCCTGTTCCTGCCGCGGCTCTCTGACATCATCGGCCGGAAGAAGGTCCTGGTGGGCATGATGGTGCTGATGGCCGCAGGGTCCGTCATCGCCGCCCTGGCCCCGGACATCACCTGGCTCTTTGTGGGCCGCATCATCCAGGGCATCAGCGGACCCACCGTGCCGCTCTGCCTGATCATGCTGCGTTCGGCCGTCAGCAACCCGCGTAAATACGGCACCCTGATGGGGCTGATCACAGCCGTCAACGGCGGAGTGGCCGGCGTGGACTCGTTTGTGGGCGGCTACTTCGCCGAGCACTTCGGCTTCCGCAGCATCTTCTGGCTGATGGTGGTCCTGGCCCTGGCGGCCACCGCACTGATCGCCTTCCTGGCCACCGAAAGCAAGCCCGCGGCCGGCACCCGGATGGACTGGCTGGGTGTGTTCTTCATCGTGGTGGCCGTGGGCGCGCTGCTCACAGCCCTTAACGAGGGTGCCAAACTGGTGAGCGCCTTCTCCGCCGGCACGCTGGTGCTGAGCCTGTGCCTGGTGCTGGTCTCCGCCGCGGCGTTTTATGCCTTCTGGCGGACGGAACAGCGGACCAGCCAGCCCATGGTGGAGACGGTGCACCTGCGCCAGCGCTCCACCTGGGCGCCGCTGCTGACCACCACCCTCACCATGACCGGCATCTTCGCCGTGATCAACGGCATTGTCCCCGCCTATGTGCAGGCCGCCGGGCCGGGCTTCGGCGTGGGCCCCACCGAAATGTCGCTGCTGATCCTCACCCCGTACGCCCTGCTGGGCTGGCTGGTGGGTCCGCTCAGTGGCCGGCTGGCCCCCGTCCTGGGCTACACCAAGGTGCTCCGGATCGGGCTGCTGGGCAGCGTGGCGGCGCTGGCCATCATCGCTTTCCTGGGCCTGGGCAGCCTGCCCATGATGATTGTGGGCACGGTGTTGCTGGGCATTATGTACGCCGGTACGGTCAACATCATGCTCAACGGTCTTGGTGTGGTCCTCTCCCCGGCAGGCAACCCCGGGTTCCTTCCCGGCATGAACGCCGGCGCGTTCAACCTCGGCGCCGGGCTCAGCTTCCTGGTGCTTCCCGCTGTGCTGGTGGCCACCGCCGGCCTGGCGGACGCGAAGGCGTCCTACCTCACCGTTGTGCTGGTTGGCCTGGCGCTGACGGTGGCCGCGTTTGGTGCCTCGCTGCTGATTCCCAAGCCCGTTGAGGCTGAGGTGGCCGAATGAGTTCCGCAGCGCACGCGCCCGGCCGGATCGTCGTCGTCGGGTCCCTGAATGCGGACCTGACCATCTACTGTGAACGGCTGCCGGCCCCCGGGGAGACCGTCCACGGAAACGGTTTCGCCGTGAATCCCGGCGGCAAAAGCGCCAACCAGGCCGTGGCTGCCGGCCGGCTGGGCGGTACCGTCTCGCTGGTGGGGGCTGTGGGGGACGACGCCAACGGCGCCATGCTCCGGGAGTCCGTCGCGGGCGCGGGCGTGGACGTGCGGCATGTCCGCATGTCGCAGGAGCCCACCGGTGTGGCCGTCATCGCGGTGGACGCCGGCGGCGAGAACAACATCATCATTTCCGCCGGCGCCAACGGGACGCTGGTGCCGGCCGACGTGGCAGGCGCGTCGGACGCCATGGCGGGTGCCGCCGTCGTGAGCCTGTGCCTTGAGGTGCAGCTGCAGACCGTGACGGCCGCCGCGCAGGCAGCGCACGACGCCGGTGCAACAGTGCTCCTGAACCTCTCGCCGTATGCGCAGATCCCCGCAGCCCTGGCCGGGCTGACCGATGTACTGCTGGTGAACGCGCACGAGGCTGCGCTGTTCCTTGGCGGCGCCGGCATGCCCGGCCCTGAGGCGCCGCTGTCCGAGTGGGAGGACGTCCGGCTGCGCTTTGCGGACCACGGTGTGCGCCGTGTCCTGCTGACCCTCGGCGGGGCAGGCTCCGTGGTGCTGGATTCCCTGGCCAAACCGCCGGCGGTGACCCGGGTTGCCCCCACCACCGTTAAGGCCGTGGACACCACCGGCGCCGGGGACGCATTTACCGGTGCCGTCGCTGTCCGGCTTGCCGCGGGCGATGCGCTCGCCGAGGCCGCGGCGTTCGCGTCCGTGGCGGCCGCGCTGGCCACCACGGCCAAGGGCACCCAGGCGGCCTATCCTTCCGCGGCGGACGTGGAAGAACGGCTTCGGCAGGATTCCTGGGCTGTCCGGGGCGCGGGGGCTTAGCCGGGCCGCCGGACCTGGCGGTGGTCGTAGAAGTAGATCCGGTTCTGGACTTCCAGTCCCACGGAGTTCCTGTTCACAACGGCCAGCCGGCCGTGCCGCCGGCCCGTAAACGGATCATCCCCGATCAGCACCTCGCCCACCTTGTAGTGCGGACGGAGTGCACCGCCGCGGCCGCCAATACGGCCGAGCAGTGCAGACACCCGTCCCGTGCGGACCTGGCCGGCCCCTGGCTTCTCCCACATACATGCCCCCTTATAAACAGCACCGTTGCTGTCATGCAGTGAGGTGCAGTTTCGGACGCCCCTTGACGGTTCGCTCGTAGCCCGATATGCACCTTGTTACGACAGTAGCCCCATCCGTCACTCGTGTAACACCCTTCGGAGATAACGCCTGCATTACATTTGACCGCCATGGATGCGCGCCCGGACCGGGCGGCCTCCGGTGCCCTGGGACGTTCCCCCGTTGCACCCGCGATAGTGTCGGAACATGACTGGCTTCCGGCGTCGAGCGCTCCTGGCCTCAGTTGCCGCGGCCGCGCTGGCAGCCTGCAGCCCGGCTTCGGAGCCCGGCGCCGGGCGGACTTTGACCACGCAACCATCCACGGGGGACCCCATCGAGGACATCACTGTTCAGCGGCACCGCTACACCTACGGCGACGATCCCAGCCAGTGGGGCGAGCTGTTCCTTCCGGAAAGCCCCGCCAACAGGACCAGCCAGGGCGTGGTGGTGGTAATTCACGGCGGCTACTGGCGCGCACAGTACGGTGCCGAGCTGGGCGAGCCGCTGGCCAGGGACCTTGCCGCCCACGGCATGGCAGCCTGGAACCTGGAATACCGCCGCGCGGGCAACGGCGGCGGCTGGCCGGAAACCTTCCAGGACGTCCTGGCCGGCATCGACAGGCTTCGCGGACTGGCCGGGGAACACGGCCTTGACCTGGCCAACGTGGTGGCGCTGGGCCATTCAGCCGGCGGGCACCTGGCGGTGTGGGCGGCGGGGCGTTCCCGGTTGGCCGGGTACGGTCCCGCCCCGGAGCCGGACGGGCTGGGCAGCGGGCCCGACGCCGTCCGGCTCGCAGGTGTGGTGAGCCAGTCCGGCGTCCTGAACCTCGCCGAGGCGGAGAAACTGAATCTCAGCGACGGGGCGGTGGCCAACCTGCTGGGTGGGCCGTCGTCGGACTTCCCGGACCGGTACCGGGCCGCGGATCCCATGAATGCCCTGCCGTTGGACGTTCCCGTGTACGCCGTCCACGCGGTGGACGACACCACCGTCCCGCTCGCCATGTCCACCAGTTACACGGACGCGGCCCAGGCGGGGCACCAGCCCGCCCATTTGGTGATGGTGCCGGGAGACCACTTTTCGCTGATCGACCCGGGGGCCGCGGCGTTCGCCAGGTGCCGGGGGCTGCTCCAGGGGCTGCTGCGCTGACCGGAGTGAAACGAACTGCTGCCGGACCCACTTCTCTGGCAGAGTATGTCCATGCTCACAGTTATCGGCGAAGGCCTTGTTGACGTAGTCCAGCGCGCCTCCGGAATCGAAGCCCACGTGGGCGGCAGCCCGCTCAATGTTGCGGTGGGCCTGGCCCGCCTGGACCACCCGGTGCAGTTCATCGGCCGGTACGGCCGGGACGCGTACGGCGACTCCGTGGCCGCGCACCTGCGCGCCAGCTCGGTGATGCTGCCGCAGGGGCCCGACGGCCTGCCCACCAGCGTGGCCACCGCGTTGATTGACGACGACGGCGCCGCCACCTACACGTTCGACCTCGCCTGGGAGCTCCCCGGCCTGGCCGACAGGATCGCCTTTATGCTGCAGGGCACCACGCTCCTGCACACCGGATCCATCGCCACCATGCTGGCTCCCGGCGCCGCTGACGTGCTGGCCGCCGTCGAGTTCGCGCACCCGTCCGCCACCATCAGCTTCGATCCCAACTGCCGCCCCAGCATCATCACCGATGTGGACTATGCGCGCGGCCAGGCCGAGAAGTTCGCCGCGCTCGCCGACGTGGTCAAGGCCTCGGATGAGGACCTGGCGTGGCTGTATCCGGGCCGGGACGTGCTTGAATCGGCGCGGCACTGGCTGGCGCTGGGCGGCTCCGAAGGGCCGGCGATGGTGGTGGTGACCCGTGGCGCCGACGGCCCGTGGGGCATCACTGCCGCCGGCGTTGCCGAGTACCCGGCCCCTTCCGTGACTGTGGCTGACACCGTGGGTGCCGGGGATTCCTTTATGGCCGCTTTGCTGTCAGGCCTGGTGGACCGGGGGCTGGACGGGGCGCAGAACCGTGACGTGCTCCGGGCGCTTTCCGCCGAGGGCCTGGGCGAGCTCCTGGCTCACGCCGCCCGCGCCGCCGCAGTCACCGTGTCCCGGCCCGGCGCCAACCCGCCCACGCGCGCCGAGCTGAACGGGGCGTCGGGGGAGGGTTAGGCCGGCGCCCATCCGTCCCGTGGATACCAGCTATCCCAAATCCATGATTCCGCGCTGGCCCCGGTGTTGTCACAGTGAGGGAAGTCACTCTTCGGCGCCTCAGTGGTGCCGTCCCCTCCGTGACCATCAAGAGGCTAAGGAAGATTCAATGGAGAATATTCAGCTCGCGGGTACCGCCAGGGCCGGGGCGGCCAGCCCCGCGGTGGCGCACCGGGCCGGGCGGTTCCAGGCGGCCCTGCTGGTTGCCGGCAGCTGCATGCCGGTGCTGGGCGCCGTCCTGCTCGCGCCCATCCTGCCGACGCTCAGCCAGGTGTTTGCGGGCACACCAGGCGTGGCCATCCTGGTACCGCTCACCCTGACACTGCCGGCACTGTTTGTGGCCCTCTTCTCGCCACTGGCCGGCTATGTTGCTGACAGGGTGGGCAGCCTCGGGTTTGCCTTGGGCGCCTTGGGCATCGCATGCGCGGTGGCCCTCCTCGCCGTCCTGGTCCGGGGACCGCGCCTGGTGCCGGTCAGCCAGTAGCCGGCCTTGGAAGGGCGGAACTCCGGGCACGGATAACCTGTGGGTATGAAGAACCTGGACCTGAACCTGCTGCCCCAACTTCAGGTCCTCCTGGAACTACGCAACATCTCCCGGACGGCGGAGCGGCTCCAGCTCAGCCAGCCGGCCACCAGCGCGGCGATGGCCAGGCTCCGGCGCCATTTCGACGACGAACTGCTGGTCCGAAACGGCCGCACCTACGACCTCACGCCCTTTGCCCAGTCGTTGGTCCCGCTGGTTGATGAAGCCATGCTTCACATCCAGCGGGCCACGCGCGTGCGGTCCGGGTTCGACGCCGCCACCAGTGAGCGGGAGTTCATCATCGCCGCGTCCGACTACGCTGCGGCGCTAATCGTCGGACCGCTCCGCGGGATCCTGCGGGAAGAAGCACCGGGCGTCTCCGTGGATTTCGTCCCCACCGCCGGCTCCGGGATCCAGGGCCAGATGGCCGACTACTCCAGGATCGACCTGCTGGTGGGGCCCACGGGATACCAGATGCAGGGAGCCAGCAAGCAGCTTTTCCGTGACAGCTTTGTGGCCGTGGCCGACGCCGGCAACCCGCTGCTCCAGCAGCCGCGCCTGACCCTCGAAGACCTGACCGCGGTGCCCCACGCCGTCGGCTATTTCGGCGAGGGCATCAGCACGCCGGCGGACAAGCTGTTCGAAGCGCGCGGCATCCAGCGCCGGGTGGCGGCCGTGGTGGCCGGCTTCCTCTCCCTGCCGCTCCTGGTCGAAGGCACGGACCTTGTGGCACTTGTCCCGCGGATGCTGGCCGGACGGGCGCAGCGCGGCGCGGACATCGCGGTGCTGGAGTTCTCGGGCGGGACCGAAGCGTCCCTGGTGGAGGCCATGTACTGGCATCCGTCCCAGGCGGAGGACCCGGCAAACGTGTGGCTGCGGTCCGTGGTCCAGCGCTCCTGCGCCCGGCTCCACGAGCTCTTTCCCGTCAACGCGCATCCGGTGGTTATCCACGCGGCGGATACCCCGTAGACCCACGGCTGGTGCCTGCTGCCGGAGGGGTACCTGCCTGATGCTCTCCTGTGACGCGGTGGTCGCGCAGCCGTAGACTCATGCTGGAACGAGCCGTGCAGCGACTCAAACAACCCAAGGAGGACTGTTATGAGCAATGTAACCACCAGCCCTGAGGCGGCGGCCGCCGCGCAGACCCTGTTCCGGGTGGCTCTGGGAGGGGTGCTCGTGGCTCATGGATCCCAAAAACTCTTCGGCTGGTTCGGCGGGGGAGGCGTCGAAGGCACCAGTGAGGGCATGCACGCCATGGGCTTCCGCCCCGCTAAGGCAAGCGCCGTCCTTGCGGGCGTTGGTGAAGCAGGAGCCGGGCTTGCCTTGGCCCTGGGTTTGGCCACCCCTGCCGCGGGCGCCGCTGCCGCAACCACCATGGGCGTAGCGGCCAGCGTCCACGCCCCGAACGGTTTCTTCGCCCAGGAGGGCGGCCTCGAGTACCCGGCCGTCCTGGGCCTGGCTGCCGCCGCGTTCACTATTGGCGGCTCCGGACCGTACTCCCTGGATGCGCTCACCGGCCATGTCCTGGACCGGCCCTGGATGCGGATCACCGCTTTGGCTGCGATCCCCACCGCCATTGCGGTCCAGATCTACCGTCGGCGGCAAGCCCTCGCCGCAGACTCTGCCGCTCCGGCTGCCGGCACTGCCGCGGAACACGGCTGAGGACCGTCCCCGGGACCAGCCGAAACCCGGATGGGGGGAGGGGCTGTTCAGCGCAGGGCGCCTCCGGAAGGAGCCGCAGCGGCAACCCGGTTGCGTGGTCGGGTCCGGGCGGGAACCCGGGTCACGGCCTCGCGCCGGGTGCCGACGGTGTTTTCGATGGTTCCGATTCCTTTCACCGTCATCCGGACCACGTCGCCGGTTTTCAGCGGTGGGGGAGTCTGGGCGCCGTTCCGGCCCCAAAGTTCGGCGAGGCAGCCGCTGCCGCAGGTGCCGGAGCCCAGCACGTCGCCGGGCCGCACCACCGAGTCCTGCGAGGCATAAGCCACCAGCTCCGCGAACGGCCAGCCCATGTTGGAGAGCAGGTCCTGGCCGATCGCCTCACCGTTGACTTCGACAGCCATGGAGATGGGCAGGAACCCCTCGGCGTCATGCACGTCCTCGAGCTCGTCCGCCGTGACAATCCACGGGCCGAGCGTATTGGCGAAGTCCTTGCCCTTGCAGGGCCCCAGGCTGACCTTCATTTCCCGGCGCTGCAGGTCCCGCGCCGACCAGTCGTTGAGGACGGTGTACCCAAAAATGTGCCGGTGGGCCTCCTCCGCGCCCAGGTTCCGCCCGTCGCTGCCCGGAACGCGTCCGACGACGGCGGCCACTTCCGTCTCAAAGTCCAGGTCCGTACACCCTGCCGGAATACCGATGACCTCGCCGGTGCCCGTCACCGTGTGCGGGTTGGTGAAGTAGAAGGTGGGCGCCTCGTACCATTCGGGCACCACGCCGGCCACGCCGTCGATGCTCTTCCGCACGCCTTCGACGTGTTCCTCAAACGCCACGAAGTCGCGGATGGTGGCCGGCTCCAGTGGGGCAAGCAGGTGCACGTCCGCCAGGGGAACGGCAGCAGCGGAACCAACCACCTGACGCGCAAGTGCCAGCGTCTCCTCAAGTCCGGCGTCGAGCAGCGTCTGGACGGACTGGCCTGCGGGCAGGGCATAGCAGTTTCCGCCGTCCACAAAGCCGGACTGCGTCCCGCCGTCGTGATCCCAACGGGCAATCTTGACCATGTGCGTGTTCCTTAAGCGTCGCGTCGGGCGGCCAGGGCGGCCGCCGCGGTGATGCCCAGCGTGCGTGCGTTGCCGCCCAAAACCTGGGTTTTGTCGTCGGCCGGAAGTCCGGCGGCCTGGACCTCGTCCACCGGGAGGTCTGATCCCATGTCGAACGGGTAGTCCGAGCCGAGCAGCACGCGCTCCGGACCGGCTGCGGCCACGAGTGCCCGCAGTTCAGCGGGGCTGTGGACCAGCGAGTCGAAGTACAGCTTCTTCAGGTAGGACGACGGCGGCTGGGCACAGCCGTGCGCCTCGGGACGGACCGTCCACGCGCGGTCCGAGCGGCCCAGGGTGGTGGGAAGGTAGCCGCCGCCGTGTGCTGCCAGGACTTTCAGTTCAGGGTGCCGGTCCAGGACGCCGCTGAAGATCAGGTGGGACAGGGCCACCGCATTCTCGGCCGGCTGGGAGACCGTGTTGGCCAGGTAGAAGCGGTCCAGCCGCTCATCCAGCGAGCAGCCAAACGGATGCAGGAACACCAGGGCGCCCAGCTCCTCCGCGCGGGTCCAGAATGGCTCCAGCCGGGGATCGGACAGTTCCACGGTGCTGCGCTCCGGGTCCTCGGGGGTGGCGGCGAACGAGCCGATCTCCACACCCAACAGGCCGCATTCCAGCACGGCATGCTCCAGGGCCGCCACCATCAGGGCAGGGTGCTGGAGCGGGACCAGGCCCAGGCCGTTGAGCCGCCCGGGCGCGCGGTCCACGAACTCCCGCACCGCCTGGTTGGCAGCTTTCGCCAGTTTCAGGGCCAGTTCCCCGCCGGCGAAGTAGTAGAAGTGCGACGGCGACGGCGAGACCAGCTGCACATCGACGCCCTGGGCATCCATATCCGCGAGCCGGCGGTCGAGGTCGGTCAGCTGCGGCCAGCGTTCCTTGATCATCCTGCCCGAAGCGGCCATGGACTCCGGCCCGTTGCGTCGG
Source organism: Arthrobacter sp. Leaf141 (assembly GCF_001424565.1). Taxonomy (GTDB): domain Bacteria; phylum Actinomycetota; class Actinomycetes; order Actinomycetales; family Micrococcaceae; genus Arthrobacter. The sequence continues at coordinate 22,682 of NZ_LMOL01000021.1, read as the reverse complement.
ACTTCCAGGGCCTGCTGGGCGCCGAAGCCTTCGGGGTCCGCCTCGGCCACGAGCTGTTGCAGGGCCGGAAGCAGGATATGGGCGTGGACGTCCACGATAGGTACTTGAACAGGATCGGTGCTCATGCGGGTTCCTTCAGCATGGTGGACAGCGAGTTCATCAGGCCGGGCACGTTGGCGTCGCGGACGCCGTCGAGCATCCACTGGCCAAGCTGGACGGAGGCGGTAACCACTGCCTTGGCCCGGTCCAGGCGTCGGTCGGTGAATTCTTTCCAGAGCGTTTCGGTGATCTCGTCGGCCTGGATCAGCAGTTCAGCGAGGACGGCCGCGTCCTCCAGGGCCATGGCGGCACCCTGGGCCACCGTGGGCGGGCAGCTGTGTGCGGCGTCACCGATGATCACGGTGCGGCCGCGGTTCCAGGGACCGTCCACCAGGTGGGTGGTGAACCACGTGTAGTTGATGCGTGCGCTGTGGTCCAGGTTGGCGCGGATTTCCTTCCACGGGCCGCCGTAGGCTGCGGCGAGTTCGGCCATGATGCGGGGTCCGTCCTCGTGTTTGCGTTCCTGGGCCTTCTCCACGAGGTAGGCGTAGATGGTGTCCGGGCCGGTGGGGCAGTAGCCGGCGATGAAGCAGGGGCCGCCGTAGGTCAGGTCGGTGCGGACCACCTCGTCGGGCCGCTCCACGAAGGCACGCCAGATGCCCATGCCGGTGGGCTGGGGTTCCACGTCGATGCCGATGGCCTTGCGCACGGCTGAGTGCAGGCCGTCTGCGCCAATCAGGAGATCGTATGTGGTGCTGCCGCCGTCGGCGATGCTGACAGTGACTGATCCGCCGTCGTCCGCTATTCCGGTGACGGTCCTGCCGTAGCTGATCCGTGCACCGGCCTGTTCGGCCCGTTCGCGGAGGATGGCGGTGAGGTCCGGGCGGTACATGCCCATGGTGGCGGGAAGGTCCTCGCCGCCGGTACGGATGTCTTCAAGTACGGCGATGACGGTGCCGGCGGGGTCGGGGGCGCGCAGGCCCAGGGTGCTGAACCCGTAACCTTTCGCCTCCACCTGGTCCCAGACGCCGAGCTGGCGGAGCACCCGCAACGCGTTGCCCTGCAGGGTGATGCCGGACCCGAGGCTCTGCGGGGCGTCCGCTTTTTCGAGGATTTCGACCCGGATTCCGGCGTCGGCCAGGAGGATGGCTGCGGCCAGCCCAGCGGCTCCCGCCCCAACGATTCCGACGTTCTGTACTGCTGCCATCGCTGACTCCTTTGTATTGACGGCGATACTGCTGGTGGTTGTTCTGCTTTAGCTGAAAGCTACCGGACCGCGATCGGATTGACCGGCGAGCCAACGGCCCCCGTGATCGGGAGCGGTGCTGCGGTGAGCAGGAAGTCGTACCTGCCGTCCGCCGCGCACGCCTCGGCCAGCCCGTCCGGGTCCCACATCTCGCCCAGGAACAGGCCAAGGTTGGGGATGGCGATCTGGTGCAGGGGCTGGAAGGCGGCGTCGAACTCGTTCGGACGGACCTCGAAACCCCAGGTGTCGGTGGCGATCCCGGCGATTTTTGAGCGGTGCAGCCAG
>NZ_LMOL01000021.1:12360-21052 GCF_001424565.1 Arthrobacter sp. Leaf141 | reverse complement strand
GCCTTGGAGCTCGATGGTCCGCTGGAGGTGTTCCGGGGTGATGGCGAAGCCGTCCGGCAGTTCGCCGTCGTTCCTTCCCAGCTCGGGGCCGAGCGCCCGGCCGACGTCGAGCAGCACGCCCCGGGTGACGATCTTGGCGGCGGCTGTCTCGATGCCGGTCACCAGGTCGCCCTCCGAGGTGACCACGTCCCCGGCGGCGCGGCCGTTCCAGGCCTTACCCTGGTCAAAGATGTGGCCCAGGCCGTCCCACTGCGTGGAGCACTGCAGCGGCATGGCGATCACGTCGTCCGCGCCGCCGAACCCGTGCGGGAAACCCTGGTTGCCGCGTTCGGCGTCCACCCCGGTGTCCGTCATGGTGTGCACCGGGTTTGTGCGGCGGCGCCAGCCCTTTTGCGGGCCGTTGGTGTCGAACGGCTGGGACAGCGAGAACGCCTCACCGGTCTTCACCAGTGCTGCGGCTTCGACGCGCTTGGCGGCGTCGATGAAGTTCAGGGTGCCCAGGACGTCGTCCTGGCCCCAGCGGCCCCAGTTGTTGTGGGCCGCGGCCATGGCGCGGATGCTGCCGAGCGGATCGTCACGCCGGATAACCGGGGAATCAGTTGATTCCCCGGTGCCGGTTGGTGCTGTGTCCTGGGTGGTCACTGGGCACCTTCACTTGTGGTTTCGTCCTTGCAATGGATCAGTTGGGTGCCGAGCCCGGTGATGGTGCCTTCCATCACGTCCCCGTCCTGGAGCAGGCGGCCCCAGTGCTGGCCGTTGCCGGCTGGGCTGCCGGTGAGCACGAGGTCGCCGGGGCGCAGCGGCATGATCTGCGATGCTTCGCTGACCAGCTTGGCGACACCGAAAATCATGTCCTGCGTGGACTCATCCTGCATGGCTTTCCCGTTGAGCTTCAGGGTGACCTGGACGTCCTGCGGGTCGCCGAAGAACTTGGCGGGCACCAGCAGCGGCCCGGTGGGCAGGAAGCCCGGCGCGTTTTTGGCACGGTACCAGTCCGAGCCGATGGCCGGCATGTCCTTGCGGAAGACGTACTCGCGGGTGGTGATGTCGTTGACCATGGTGTAGCCGAACACGTACTCCAGGGCTTCCTCGGGGGTGACCCGGAATGCCGTCTTTCCGATCACTGCTGCCAGTTCCAGCTCCCAGTCATGGGACGTGGAGTAGGACGGCAGGGTGAGGTCGTCCGTGGCGGACGCGATCGCCGTCGGGAGCCCGATGAAGAAGTACGGCGTGCCCTGGCCTGCGCGTTTGTCCATCATGGCGGCGGTCTTGGCGCGCACTTCCTCCTCGTCCTCGCCGGGTTCGCGGTGGGCTGCGGCGAGGTCGATCACGTGCTTGCGGTAGTTCGCGCCGGTCTGCAGGACCTGCGCGGGCTCCACCGGGGCGAGGATTCCGACGTCGGCCAGGGCCAGGCCGGTGTGCCCGTCAGCGGAGGCGGCCAGCGAGTCCAGTTGTGGTTCGGTGGTGTCCCAGTGCTCGATCAGGGAGTTGATGTCCCCGTCCAGCGGCAGGACCCGGCCGTCAACCAGCAGGCCGGTGCGTGCCTTGGCGTCGCCGGCTTCCTGGAACCGGATGAGTGCATAGGTTTCAGCCATGGTGTCTTAGCCCAGGCCCTGCTTGGCGTACGGGTTCAGGAGGGCTTCCTTCATTTCCGGGGACGCACCTTCCTCCGTGGCAGTGAAGCCCTCGGCCGGCGGGAAGGATTCAGTCATGGAGTGCGGCATGGCGCCGTTCTTGTAAAAGTTGTTGGAACCGAGCGAGGGCTTCCAGGTGTTGGCTTCCCAGTCCGGGACGTAGTTGCGGTAGCCGCCGGAGTTGAGCTCCACGCGCAGGCCGGAGGGGTCGCGGAAATAGAGGAAGTTCTGCTCACCCACGCCGTGGATGGAGGGGCCGTATTCCATCGGGGTGCCGTTTTCCATCATGACGTCGGCGGTGCGGAGCAGGTCCTCGGTGGCGTCCACCCAGAAGGCGATGTGGTTGACGCGGCCGGAGCGGCTGGAGGTGTCCAGGACAACGCCGAGGTCGTGCGACTTTTCGTTGGTGGTCAGCACGGAAAACACGGTGATGGGTGCTTCGTCCAGGTCAACGAACGCCATGACGCGGAAGCCCAGGGCCTCGTTGTACCACTTGGCGAAGCCGCGGACATCGGAGGATGCCACGGTGACGTGGTCCAGGAAACGGGGGGCGGCGGCGTGGCTGCTGCGGCGCTCGGGCCGGTCCGGGTAGGTGGATTCGAAGCCGGGCTCGGCCACGAACTTTTCCACGTCGTAGAACAGGCGCATGTGGTGGCCGTAGGGGCCGGTGAATTCGTAGGCCTTGCCGTAGCCGTGGCCGCCGGCGGTCCAGGTGCCCTGGACGCCGGTCGCTTCGATGCGCTGGGCTGCGGCTTCAAGGGCTGCCTGGGAGTTGGTGCGCCAGGCCATCCGGCCCAGGGACGCTTCGGGGCCTTCGGTGATGACCAGGCTGTAACGGTAGTAGTCGCCCCAGCAGCGCAGGTAAACGTTGCCATCCATGCGGTCGATGATGCGCATGCCGAACTTTTCCTCGTAGAACCGTGCCGACGCTTCGACGTCCGGGGCGGTGATCTCGAGGTGGGCAAGATGGGAGAGGGGAGTTTCCACGTTGAAGTCCTTCTGGTTACTGGCTGCGGTCGGTTTGGTGCAGGTCCTGTAACCACTGTGAAGCACTTCATATATTTGGGGAAGGCGAGTTTTTCGATATCAACTATCTGCCTCACCGATACCCATCGGATGGCCGTTCCCTCACTTAATGCGCTTAAATCGCCAACGCCCGCTCACTTTCCTGGGGACGGTGAGCGGGTGTTGGCCAAAATGGCGCATCTAGTGAGAGCGTCCTGGCTGGAGCCGGTGTTACTCCTTGCCGAGTTTCGCAGCTGAGGTCTGCTCGCCGGACACGCTGTTGAGGGCACGCAGGTCGAAGATGCCGTTGATGTCCGCCTGCTTGGTGGTGCCGGCGGTGACGCCGTCGGCCAGGAGCTTCTGGTAGGTTCCGGCAAGGGGGTCAACGGTGAACACGATGTTCTTCAGCGAGCGGTCGATCACGTCCGCCTTCAGCTCTGCCCCGGCAGCTTCCTTGAGGGCTGCGTTGATGACGGTGGCCTTCTCGCCGTCGGAAGCCTTGTTCAGCCATTCAACCGACTTCACGTGGCCTTTTAGCAGCGCCTTTACAGTGTCCGGGTGGTCGGCTGCGAACTTCTGGTTGACGATCAGGATGGTGGTGGGGAATTCGCCGGGCTTGCCGGACAGCGAGCCGTCCCACAGGTCCTTTTCATCCACCAGCACCTTGGCGCCTGCGGTCAGCACGAGGCGGGAGGCCCACGGCTCGGGTACCCAGGCGCCATCCAGCTTTCCATCCTGGAAGAGTTTGAGGGTCTGGGCGTTTTCGGTGGGGTTGATGGCGACGTCGCCGCTGCCGTCCACGTTGGTCTTGTAGCCCTGCGTGACGAGCCAGGCACGGAGTGCGACGTCCTGGGTGCCGCCCAGTTGCGGGGTGGCCAGGGTTTTGCCCTTGAGGTCGGCGGCGGAGGTGATCTCCGGCCGGACCACCAGCTGGGCGCCGCCTGCTGCAGCGCCGGCGATGATGTTGATGGACTGGCCCTGGCTCTTGACGAACGAGTTGATGGCCGGGTTGGGGCCGATGTAGGTGGCGTCGATGGCACCGGCGTTGAGGGCCTCGATGGCGGCCGGGCCCGCGTTGAAGACCTGGGTGCTGAGTTTGGTGCTGCCCAGCTCTTCGGCGATGAAGCCCTTGCTGACTCCCACCAGCGCCGGGGCGTGCGTGACGTTGCCGAAGTAGCCCAGCTTCAGGTCGGCGGCCGGGTTGCCGGCGGGGGCGCTGTCCGCGGCGGGGGTTGTGCCGCCGTTGTTGGCGTTGACGGCGGATGCGACGGCGACACCGCCACCTACCAGGGCCAGGATGGCGGCGCCGATGCCGATCTTCAGGCCGAGCGGGCGTTTCGGGGTTGCGGACTGGCCGGCCACAATGCGGGTGGAACTCTGCGGACTCTTGTCCTGGGATTCAGACATCGGGGATTCCTTCGGTGGGGGGATGCTGAGTTGAGAGTACGGAGCGCCCAGCGGGGCCACAATCGTTCCGGTCGCGCACGTTCACGGGACGACGCGAAGGCTCAATATGGCGTAGCCCGGCGTCATCCAGGGACGCGGGACGTCTTCCTGCGCCGGGCAGGGTCCGCAGGATGGCCGGCCCGGGCAGCGCACTGGACGAGAGCCGTGAAGCCTTGGGTGACACATATTATTAGTTCGATAAACCTAAAAGCGCTGGACCAAAATACTTGGGGGTAGAACTTTGGCTGCACATATTGACGGTTCTGGATGGAGCCGGTTCTGGAACAAAGGAACGTGGTGGAAAGCGCTTCTTTTCATCGTTGTCTATTGGGGTCTGTATGAACTGATCGGGCTGGGGATCACATCCGTATTCTCGGGTTCCATCAATCTGGAAAACCTGCTGGCTGATCCGCTGAGCGCTTTCCTCACTCTGGCGCTGCCGATATTCATCGCCGGGATCCTGCTGTTTCTCTTTGCGCGTTCACTCGGCTGGGTCGGCCAAATCTTCGGACCGCAACCCGTTCGAGGGCGGCCCTGGATGTGGGTGGCGGTTGTTCTTGTTGTCGTACCCATTTTCCTGCGCGCAGCAGCCACCAACTGGTCTGCGTACTCGGTGGGGCTGCTGCTGGTGATGGTGTTTTTCGGCCTGTGCGTGGGTTTCACCGAAGAACTCGCCACCCGGGGCATTGTGGTCAACATGCTCCGGAACGGAGGTTACGGGGAGCGCCTGGTCTTCGTTTTGTCCTCCCTGTATTTCGCCCTTTTGCACAGCGGAAACATCATTTCCGGCATGTCACCTCTCGTTGTCGGAATCACCGTGGTTTACACCTTCGGATTCGGCGCCATGATGTACCTGTCCATGCGCGTCACAGGCCGGATCACCTGGGCCATCCTGCTGCATGCAGCCACAGATCCCACCACATTCCTGGCCACCGGCGGAATCGACGCCGCCACGGAAACGGCTGGAACGGCAAGTCTGATATCCCTGGCCGGGCTCTTCAACTGGGCCTATATCCTCCTGGCACTCGTCGCGATTTTCCTTGTGAAAGGGCACTCGGACCGGTCTGCACAAAAGCTCCACGCGCCCAGCGCCGCCTCCTAACAGGGGAAACCTGGACAGCGCCCTCTTCGCCGACTGAAAGGCAACAGCGTATGCGCATCACCCCTCGTGCTTGGATCGGCCTGGCAATCTACGTCGGTTATGTCCTTGTTATCTACGCCGTATCAAAACTCAGCGGGGTGGCCTACACCGAGATCGGCACGTCCGCGGAATTCACCTGGCGGGGAGCGGTCCTGGACCTCGCCGTCGGCGCGGTACTGCTGGCCATCACCACCTGGTTCCTGGGGTGGTGGAAACCTGCGCTGTTCGAGCGGAAACGGTCGCACCATAAGTGGCCGATCTTCGTCCCCGCGCTAATGCTCCTCGTCGCCGTGCTGAACCTGTTCAACACTGACTGGTCAAAGTTCGATGCCTCCTTCCTCCTGTCCCTGCTTGCCCTCGGGATCGCAGTCGGATTCTGCGAGGAACTGATGTCGCGGGGGCTCCTGCTGACGGCATTCCGCTCACGACTGCCGGAAGTCTGGGTGTGGCTGCTCACCTCCGTCCTCTTCGGCGCCATGCACCTCATCAACGCCGCTCTCGGGGCTCCCCTCTCGAACACCCTTGGACAAGTGGTGCTGGCTGCGATGTCGGGTACAAGCTTCTACATCGTGCGGCGGGTCACGGGCTCCCTCCTTTGGGCGATGGCGCTGCACGGCATCTGGGATATCGCTGCGTTTTCGGTCGGCTTTGCCCCGCTCGGCACTGCTTGGGCGGCCTACCTGACGCCGGTCATCGGCATTCTGGCAGTCGGTGTCGTCCACTGGGTGATCAAAGGAACGGACGAGAAACCGGTCCAACCAACCCTGGCCGCAGCAGCCGCGCGGTCATAAAGCCCCGCCGGGTCCTAGCCGTGCGTGGGTTCACCGGTGATGCGGTGATCGGCGTGGTTGATGGTTTCCCGGATCAGCCGGACCAGGTGCCCGTCGTGGAGGGAGTAGATGACGTGTCGGCCGTCTTTGCGGGTATCTACCAGCCCGCTAAGACGGAGCTTGGCCAGGTGCTGGCTGGCGACGGTCCGCGGCACCCCGGCTGCGGCGGTGAGTTCGGTGACGCTTTTGGGGCCCTCGGCGAGCTGCCAGAGCAGGTTCAGCCGGGTCGGTTCGGCGAGCATCCTCAGTGTGCCGGCAGCGGATTCCAACAGCTGCGGACCCGGGGTGACCCGGTGGGCGAGTGAGGGTTGTTCAGGAACGGGGACGGCCGGGCTGCCTGGGTGTGTATTCAATGCCTGGCTCCTTCTCCGCCGGTTCCGTGTTTGCTGCGTCCTCATGCCCTGGCCAGGACAGGAAGGCGCCTGCGCTACCTATCATCGCAATAATTGCCAGTGCAAGCGCTGCCCAGCCTAAACCGGCCACGGCTCCCACCCACCCCGCCAGCGGATACGTGAGGATGTAGCAGGCGTGCGAAAGCGAGAACTGGGCCGTGAACACGTAAGGCCGGGTTTCCTCCGTGGACGCGTCCCGCAGCAGCCGGGAGGAGGGCGTGAGGATGGTGGAGTTCGCCGCCCCCAGCAGGAACCACAGTCCCAGGAGCGGCCACCACCCCATTCCGGGGACGCCCGGCAGCGTCAGGGCTGACGCGCCGGCCAGGACCAGCGGGATGACTGCAGCGCCGGTGAGCATCACGGACCGGTCCCCGAACCGGGCCAGGACTCGGGGCGCGGACAGGGCCACGATCATGGACCCCACCCCGAAGCAGGCCAGGGCCAGGGCCAGGTCGGTGCCAGGCCGCTGCAGGACATCGCGGACAAAGACTACGGTGTTGACCAGGACCAGAGCGGTGGGGGCGGCGACGACCAGGTTCAGGGCCAACAGCGACCGCAGGCGACCGTCCCGGCAGAAGATCCTCGTGCCAAGGGTGGTCCGGTGCCACAGGGACGGCTGTGGTCCGGTCGGGGCAGCCAACCGGGGTAGAACCGTGACGGTGACCATCGAAGCCGAGAACAGGAAGCCGGCGGCGGTGCCGATGAACAGGTTGTTGTAGCTGACCAGCGTTAGCAACAAAGCCGCAACAGCCGGGCTGACCAAGGCTTCCATGTCATATGCCAGCCGGGACAGTGACAGCGCCAGGGTGTACTCGTTCTCCTTGGTCAGGATGGTCGGTATCAGTGCCTGGAACGCCGGGGTGAACGTCGCGGAGGCGCTTTGCAGCAGGAAGATCACAAGGTAGATCTGCCAAACGTCGGTAATGAACGGCAGGCACAAGGCCATCGCGGCCCTGACCAGATCCGCAGCTATCAGCACCCGCTTCTTCGGCCACCGCACGGCCAAGGCGTTGATCACCGGGGCCAGGCCAACGTAGGCCAGCATTTTGATTGTCAATGCAACGCCGAGCACGGCGCCGGCATTGCTCCCGGCCAGGTCGTATGCCAACAAGCCCAGGGCCACGGTCAGTAAACCCGTCCCGACCAGCGCTACGATTTGAGCCGCGAGCAGCCTCCGGTACGTTTCATTCCGCAGAACAGACAACATCAGAACCCCTTGAGTGCATGAGTGCACGACTATGCACTTATTATAGGGGCGAACGCCGCAGGGCGAAGCTGTCGGAGTTGCAGAATATGCAGGTTCGAGGCTTCAGAGCCGTCCCGAGCTGACGGCGTCCAGGCTCGTTACAGGTGCATCTGGCCGGGTTACTTCGGGGTGATGCCTACCCGGCGGCGATCCAGTAGCGGCGCTTGCCGTTGCGGCTGTCCTCATAGACGCCGCCGTTCCTTTCGATCGTGGCCCGCGAGCCGGCATTATCCTCATCGCAGGTGAGCAGCGCCCGGGTGATGCCCAGGTCGCGGGCGATGGGCAGGGCGGCAGCCAGCGCTGCCGCGGCGTGGCCGCGGCGCCTTGCGGAGGGCCGGACGCTGTAGCCGATGTGCCCGCCCTCGTTGAGCAGATATTCATTGAGCCCATGCCGGATCGCCAGCGAGCCCAGGAGCGTTCCGCCATCCACCATCCACAGATAGGTGCAAGGGACATGGCCCGACTGCCGGGGGCTTTCCGGCAGGGCGTCCTTGGCCAGCGTGTCAACAAACCGGCGGAACGTCGCGGCTTCCTTGAGGTCCGCCAGGAGCCAGCCGTCGGCGCCGGCGCCATCCATCCGGGTACCGCCAAACTCGGCGGCTGCTGCCAGCCAGGAGGGGTGGTAGCTGACGTGTGGTGCGGCAAGCGTAGGCATCAACAGATCGTAACGGAACGGATCCGGCGATGCGCCGCCGTCGTCCGTTGACGGATTGGCGGGGGTTCTCCGGAACGCACGACGGCGGCCGGTCAGTTGGTGAGGCGGTAGCGGATGTGTGTGACCAGCGCCGTCCCGCTCACCTCGGTGGGTTCCAGGTTCAGGCCGGCCACGCCGTCCAGGAGCCGCTCGCCTGCCCCCAGGACGATGGGCGCTATATGCAGCCGGAGTTCATCGATCAATCCGGCCGACAGGTACTGCCGTGCAGTCTGTGCCCCGCCGGCAATGGCCACATCCCCGCTGCCGGCGGCTTTGCGGGCCTGCGCCAGGGCCGTTTCAATTC
>NZ_LMOL01000021.1:0-12312 GCF_001424565.1 Arthrobacter sp. Leaf141 | reverse complement strand
CCAGCCCTGCCAGTCCGGATCCCACGTCCCCGGCCCGGCAAACATGTTCCGGCCCAGGATGTAGGCGCCCGCTGCCAGGATGCCGTCGCGCTCGGCTGTGTGCTCCGCGGGTTCTTCGAACATCCAGCGGTGCAGGCGCTCGCCGCCCCGGCCCAGCGGCTCGGCCATGCTTTGGTCCGGGCCAGCGACGAAGCCGTCGAGGGAGATGGTCAGGTCGCAGGTGACGAGGCTCATGCGCCCATCATGCCACTGCGGTGGATCATTGGGCCCCTGTTCCCTGCGTGGGAACGGTCAGGGTTTGCCGCCGGCAAGCTGTCCGACGGCGCGGGCCTCGAAACTGCGGATGTGGTTCAGCACCAGTTCCGTCGCGGCGTCGGTGTCACCCCGGCGGGCCGCGGCCAGTATGTCGGCATGCTCCGCGGCCTCCACGTCCCACGACGGCTGCTGGGTCCACGCGTTGACGGAGATCAGCGCCGTCTGTTCGCGGAGCCCGTCCAGCATGTCCACCAGGACCTGGTTGCCGCAGTTTGAATAGAGCAACTGGTGGAAATCGCGGTTGGCGAGGCTCCGGTCGGCTTCATCCAGTGCCCTGGCCGCGCGGTTCAGCGCGTCCTGCGCGAGCTCCAGGTCAAGGCCCCGTTCGATGGTCCGGGCAACGGCCACCGGCTCAAGCAGGGAGCGGACGTCAAAGACACTGCGGGCCATCTCTGCATCGACCGCCCGGACGGTGGCGCCCTTGTAATCGCTCATGGTCACCAGGCCCGCGCCCACAAGCGTCTTCAGTGCCTCCCGCACCGGCGTTTTCGAAATCCCGAAATAGCGGGCCAGCTCGGCCTCAACCAAGGCCCGGCCAGCGGGTAGTTCGCCGGTGAGGATCGAACGGCGGAGCGCCTCAACAACGAGGCCTGTCCGGGACGCTGACGGCAGGAGGCCATGGGGAGTTGGTTGGCTGGTCACGCTCAAACTTTCCCACATTCCGCGGCCGCATGCTGCATCGTACTTAGTATACGATGTATCAAGAGTCACTTGATCACCGACGATCGGAGCCCCAGTGCAGTCTTCATCCTCATTCGGCCGAACCGGAGCGGGGTCCCGCCCGGGACGCCGCTTTGCCAAGTCGGGGCTAGCCGCCGCGCTGACAGCAGCGGTCCTTGCGCTAACCGCCTGCGGCGGCGGAACCTCCGGGCAGGAGGCTGATGGTGTTGTGGAGCTTCGGTTTGCCTGGTGGGGCGGCGACAAACGGGCCCAGCTGACCCAGGACGTCATCGCCGCGTTCGAAGCGGAAAACCCGGACATCAAGATAAGGCCGGAGTTTGGTGATTCCGGGCCGTACTGGGACAGGCTGGCCACCCAGGTTGCAGCCAACGATGCCCCGGACATCATCCAGATGGACGAGAAGTACATCACCGAGTACTCCAGCCGCGGCGCCTTGCTGGACCTGTCGAAATACAAGATTGACACGTCAAAATTTGATCCAGCAGCACTCCAGTCGGGAACCAGCGAAGATGGCCTCACTGGCCTGCCGGCCGGCATTAATGCGCCCACCATCCTGGCCAATCCGCGGGTTTTCGAGGCCGCCGGTGTTGAACTGCCGGATGACGCAACCTGGACGTGGGCGGACTTCGGGCGCATCGCCGCCGAAGTCACGGCCAAGTCACCGCAGGGCACCTACGGATCCGCTGCGTACGGCGGGGACGAAGCCTCCCTCGGCGTCTGGTTGCGCCAGAACGGCAAGTCCCTCTACACCCAGGACCGCACGCTTGGGTTCGAAGCGCCGGACATCGCGGCGTGGTGGGCCTTCCTGAAGGAGCTCCGCGAGAAGGAAGCAGTGCCCACCGCCTCTGAAGTGGTTGAAGCCGAGGCCGCCACGCTGGATCAGAGCGGCATCGCCGTGGGCACCAACGGATTCGCTTTCAGATGGTCCAACCAGCTCCCGGCACTGGAAAAGGCAGCCGGTGGCGACCTGGAGATCCTGCGGTTCCCCTCGCGGACCGGCGAAGCAGCCGATACGCAGCTTTGGTACAAGACCTCGCAGTTCTGGTCGGCGTCCGCAAGGACTAAACACCCCGAAGAAACGGCCCGGTTCATCAACTTCCTGGCCAATGACATCAAGGCCGGGGAAATCCTGCTTGCGGAGCGTGGCGTGAACCCGAATTCCGGGATCCGGGCCGCCACGGAAGCGAAGTTGCCGTCCGCCGACCTCAAGGTGGTTAAGTTCATCGACCAGATCAAGGGAGAGCTGGGAGCTGCTCCCGCCCCGCCGCCGAAAGGCGCCGGTATCATCCAGGAGATCATCCGCCGCTACACGGTGGAGGTCCTGTTCAACCGGCTGTCGCCGGAAGAAGCGGGGCAGAAAGCGGTGGACGAAATGAAGGCCGCCATCAGCGCCTGAGTCCGGAGGAGCGGGTGACCGCCGGCCCTGTCGGCTCTAAGCTGGGCTGACACATCACTTAGGGGGCATGCATGAGGCGTTCCGCTGCTGGACCGGAGGCGCGCTGGGCCAGTGCTTCCGCCGTCGCTGACGGCATCAAGGACGTGGGCGTCGAGGCAACCGTCCGGTTTTACTTCCAGGCGGTCTTCCCCGCCACGGTGCTGGCCGCACTCTGTGCGGGAATGGCCCTGGCAGCCAGCGGCGCCGTGTCAGCCGTCGGTATTCACCTTTCCGGCTTGACGCTGGGCCTGTACCTGGCCGCGGTTGGGGTCCTCGCCGTAGGAGTGTTGTACGGCTGGCTGCGGATTATGCCCAAAGTCCAGCCGCTGCGCGCCCTTGTCACCTCGGAACTGGGGCCGGCAGCGGCGCGTCACGTCCGGCGCCAGATCCTGGGAATGGAAGCGGTGGATCCTGCCGCGCTGGGTGTTCTTCGTGGCGCGGCCGCCCAGATGCGTGAACGTACTGCCCGGCGCCTGGTGACGACGCCAGGACTGTCGCTCTACTTCGCTGCCCTGGCTGTGGACGGGGACCCCTGGCGCGTCTCCAACACGCTGTCTCTACTGCTCTTCGTGGCCACCATCCCCCTTGGCGTCCAGGCATTCCGCCAGTTCTCCAGGACCGGAAAATTCCTGCGGGAAACGGCGTGATGCGTTGGGATGGGGGGACGCTCACGGCGAGGCAATCGGAGCTGGTGGCCGCCTGGTGCGGTGAGCCGGAACTCATTGAGGATCTGTCCTGGGGTTTGACTGACACCACGGTTCTTCGCATCCGCTCCAGGGGCAAGGATCTGATTGTGAAAGCCGGCGGGCCGGACAACCACCACCTCGGCCGCGAGATCATGGCCCACACCACCTTCACTGGACCGCTGGTGGAGTCCGGCCGGGCCGCAACCATGCTGCACGCAAGCATCAACGAGGCCCTCCTGGTGGTCGGCTACCTGCCCGGGGTCCTGGTGGAAGGCGCCCCGGATGAACAGAACCCGGAGACATATCTGCAGGCCGGCAGGCTCCTGAAGGCATTCCACAGCCAGGCCCGCACGGCGGACGGCGGCTGGGAAACCCGCGCTACCGCCAAAGCCCTCGCCTGGCTGGACACTGACCACCGGATCGATCCCCGGGTGGAAAGCCGGGCCAGGCAGTGCCTCGCTGACTACCGGGCCGCCGCCGCCGAGATGGTGCCCATCCACGGGGACTGGCAGCCGCGGAACTGGATCAGCAACAACGGCGCCATCAGCGTCATCGACTTCGGCAGGTTCGACCTCCGGCCGGCAGCCATCGACCTGTGCCGGCTGGCCGTCCAGCAGTGGCAGCGGGACCCGGCCCTGGAAGCGGCCTTCCTCCGTGGCTACGGCGCGGACCCGCGGGATGGGGACGCCTGGCCGGTTTACCTGCTCCGCGAAGCCATCGGCACTGCCGTGTGGGCGCACCAAGTGGGCGACGGGGCGTTTGAAACGCAGGGGCACCGGATGCTGGACCAGGCGCTGTCGCGATTCTGACGCAGGACCGGCACCCTGATTCCCACGTAGACTGGCAGCATGCGGCTGGTGGCAAGTGATATTGACGGAACAATCCTGGGGCACGACGGAAAGATCAGCGACCGCACCATCCGCGCCTTCCACGCCTGCCGTGACGCCGGCGTCGAACTGGTCTTTGTAACCGGCCGGCCGCCGCGCTGGCTTTACCCCCTCCAGGAGCAGCTGGGTCACTCGGGCACGGTCATCTGCTCCAACGGCGCTGTGGTGTGGGATCTCGAAGCGGACCGGCTGGTGTCGGCCAAAACCCTTGACATCGCCACGGTCCTCGAAGCCCGCCGCATCATCAAGGACCTGCGGCCGTCCGCCCGGTTCGCGGTGGAAACGCTGGCCGGCTTCCACCTGGAGTCCGGGTTTGTGGAAAACGAATCCAGCGAACTCCTGGCTGAATTCACACCCGCGCCGCTGGCGGACACCCTGACGGACGACGACGCCGTGGTGAAGTTCCTGGCCATTGTCCGGGAGGGCACCGCGGACGAATTCCTCGCGGAGGTGCGTCCCGCCGTCGGGCATCTGGCCTCCGTAACGCACTCCGCACCCACCGTGGCCATGCTGGAACTTGCCCGGCCAGGCCTGAACAAGGCCGTTACCCTGGCGGGCTACGCTGCCGCCCTGGGAATCGACGCCGCGGACGTGGTGGCGTTCGGCGACATGCCCAACGACATCGAGATGCTCCGCTGGGCCGGCCACGGTTACGCGATGGCCAGCGGGCATCCGGACGCCATCAGTGCCGCCGGCCAGCAGGCACCGCATTTTGACGACGACGGCGTGGCCCAGGTCCTTGAGGCCAGGCTCGCAGCGCTGGGCGCGCCGCTGTCCTGACGCGCCGCCGCCGGGCAGGTTCCAAGGTGGCATTCAGCTAACGATCACTCCGCGTTTACCTTCCCTCCGTAGCGTGGCTTCCGGAGAGCCCCAACCTATCCATACGAGCACTGAGGGGTAACGATGGCCAAGAACGTCAAGCATGGCAGCGCCGAAGCACCACTGCGCCGGGCAACGCCGGCCCCGCACTGGCGGAACCTGAGCCAGGGCGACCGGGTCCGGGTCCTGCTGAGCCCGGGCTTTGAGACCGGCGGCCTGGTCGATGCCATCACCGCAGACCACACCGCCGTATGGATCAACCTGGACGGCGGCCGTGGCCGGACCCTGCTGCACTGCAGCGACGGCGTGGAGATCCTGCCCGCCGAGAGCTAGCCTCCGCGGCTCGGGTACGCTCGCTGTGTGACCCTGCCCTACTTCGAGAACACCGGCGACGGCGGCCGGATACTCCCCATCGCCATGGCCCACCGCGGGTTTTCCCGGGAGGGGCTGGAGAATTCGATGGCGGCCTTCCGGGCTGCTTCCGGGCTGGGGTACCGGTACCTGGAGACGGACGTGCACACCACGGCCGACGGCGTGCTGCACCTTTTCCACGACGACACCCTTGACCGGGTGACGGACGGCCGGGGCAAAGTTTCGGAGCTCACCGCGGCCCAGGTGGCCGCCGCGCGGATCAGCGGCCGGGAGCGCGTGCCGCTGTTCGACGAACTCGTCACCGCACTGCCTGCCGTCCGGCTGAACCTGGACGTCAAGGACTGGAGTTCAGTCCGGAGCCTCGCCGCGGCCATCGAGCGGCACCGGGTCCACGACAGTGTCCTGGTGACGAGCTTTTCGGACCGGCGCCGCAGGGCCGTGCTGGAACTGCTGACCCGGCCTGTCGCCGCGTCCGCGGGCGTGGTCTCCAGCGCCCTGTTCACGCTGCTGGGCCCGGTACTCCCCGCGCCCGTGTTTGCCCGGGTGATGCGGCACGTGCTGCGCGATGTCCAGGCACTGCAGGTCCCGGTCCGGCAAGGCCCCGTCCGGGTGGCGACTCCGGGCTTCATCCGCCGTGCGCACGCCCTGGGGCTGGTGGTGCACGTGTGGACCATCAATTCCGCCGACGAAATGCGCCGCCTCCTGGACCTGGGTGTGGACGGCATCGTCACAGACCGCGCCGACCTGCTCCGGGACGTGCTGCTGGCCCGCGGGGAATGGCCGGCGACCGGCGGGCGGTCCTAGGACCGGTGTCCGACTCCGGGCGTGTTCGGGTCCGGGACCTTCGCGCGCGGCGCTCCTCTCAAGCGTGCCGGCCGCACCGGCCAGTCCTTCAGGATTATCAGTATGCTTACAATTAGTCCAGGCTGGGGAATCCGCCACGGCCGGACAGGGAGGACGCACACGCCATGAGCACTTACCATCCGGAAAATGATCCCGCCAATCCCGATCAGCCCCGAAGCGACCAGGCCGGCAGTGCAGGGCCGGCCGGCACGGACAAGGCCGGGCCGCACCCGCATGGCAAGGACTCCGCCGGTACGTCCAATCCGGACCCTGCCGAAGGCAACATCACCGGTTTGGAACCCGGCGGGGGAGTGCCGCCGGGCGAAACGCCGCCTGCAGAAGACCAAATGAGCGGGGACCAGGGCCACGCAGAATAGGTCTTCCGCTGCCTAACGGGACTTTTTGGGCGGGGCTGAGCCGGACGCTGTTTCGCGCTCGCGCAGCTGGCGCTCCAGCACGTCCACGTCCAGTTGCTTGTTCCAGGTGGCCCAGTCCTGCGGCCGCACGGAAGGCCGGCCCAGCAGGTAGCCCTGGCCGGCGCTGATGCCCAGCTGGGACAGGACCTTAAGCTCGCCCACGGTCTCGACGCCTTCGGCAACCAGCGTGCTGCCGATCTGGTCCGAGAAGTCCACCAGGCAGGCTGCGAGGGCCCGCTGCAGGCCGTCCGAGTCCACCCTGCTGATAACGTTCCGGCCCACTTTGATGAAGTCCGGCCGCAGGTGGATCATCCGGCTCAGGTCGCCGGCCCCGGAGTGTGCGTCATCCACGGCAATGCGCAGGCCCTTTTCCCGCAGCGGATTAATCGCGGCGATGAATTGCAGGTATTCCTCATCCGAAATGCTGTCCGTTAATTCGAGGACCACGCGGTGGATGGGCAGGTCGATGTGCGCAAACAATTCCGGCAGCCGCGGATCAATGCAGGATGAGGGGGAAATGTTCAAGGAGACGTAGAGGTGTTCGGGCAGGTCGCGCGCCGCTGCTGCGGCGGACCCCAGCGCCGAGAACTCAAGGTTGGCCCCGAGCCCCACGGCGGCCGCTTCCGCGAACCACAGCTCCGCCGCGGCGCCGTCGTCGCTGACAAAGCGGGACAGCGCCTCGACGCCCACCACGTTCCTGCCGGCCAGCCCGTAGATGGGCTGGAACGCCGTCATCAGCATCTGGCTTTCCAGCAGGGCGCTGATCCGCGACATGCTTTGGATCGCATCCATCTGCTCGATGATCTGCGGTGGCAGGACCGGCGGCGCCAGCCGGCGCGGCCCATCTTCCGGTTCCTGAGCCGCCATGGCGTCATTGCGCCTAGTCTCCAGGAGGTACTCCAGCAACGCCCGCTCGGGGACGCCGGGATTCTCATCGAGGCTGTTGCTCAGGCGCTGCCGTATGGCCGCTCCGGACGGATCAGAATCCGCCAGAACAGCCGCAATAATTCCCCATGCCTGTACCCGAACCGACATTAGCTACGCCCCCAGTTGACGAAGTAATGACCCCATGGACCATTTATTGTTCAAATTTCAAAACGCCTTTTACGGTCGGTGTTGCTGTTGATGCCCAACATGGTGCGGTGCTGAGAACCTGACGCCGCACGATGATCGTATATCGGAGTGACCGAAAGCGCAGTACTTTTACAGTTTCGGGCTAGCGCTTTCCGGCTGGTCAGCCAGTAATGCCGGAATTTTCTCGGGCGGGACGGGCCGGCTGAAATAGTAGCCCTGCGCGCTGAGGCAGCCCAGGTCCAGCAGGATCTGGGCCTGTTCGGCGGTTTCAACGCCCTCCCAGACCGCTTCCAGGCCGCAGGCGCGCACCAGCTGCAGAACCGCTGCGACGAGGGCCGGCTGGTTGGGATCGGTGCCCAGCCCCGTGATGAGCGAACGGTCCACCTTGACCCTGTCCACGGGCAGCCGGCGCAGGTAGCTGATGGACGAGTAGCCGGTCCCGAAGTCGTCGATTTCGATGCCGACGCCCAGCCCGCGGAGTCCGCCCAGGGAGTAGCGGTCCAGCTCGTTGCCCTTGACGATCGCAACTTCCGTCAGTTCCAGCACCACCTGGTCCGGCTGCACCCCGGTTTCCTTCAGCACGGTCCGCACATCCTCGATGAACTGCAGGCTTTGCAGGTCGGTGGCGGAGATGTTGATGCGCACGGAGAAGCGGGCATCCACCAGGCCGTCGTCGATCCAGCCGCGGAGCTGGCGCACCGCGGTGCGGAGCACCCACAGTCCAAGCTCGGAGATCAACCCGGCTTCCTCGGCCAGCGGAATGAACTCGTCCGGCATGATGAACCCGCGTTTGGGGTGGTTCCAGCGGATCAGGGCTTCCACACCTTCGATCCTGCCCGTGCCCAGCTCCACCACCGGCTGGTAATACAGCGTCAGCCCGCTGCTCCTGATGGCGGTGCGGAGGTCCTCCACCAGTTGGCTCCGGAGCCGCCGGACCAGCAGGAGGCCGGGTTCAAACCGGTGCAGGCGGCTCTGCCCTTCGGCTTTGGACGCGTACATGGCGACGTCGGCCTCCATCAGCATGTCCTCCGGCGTCGGGTTTTCACCGCCCACGCTCAGGCCGATGCTCGCGCCGCAGCGGACGCTCCGGCCCGGCAGTTCGATGTGTTCCTTCAGTGCCGCCAGGATCCGGTGGGCCACAATGGTGGCCTGGTCGGGGGACGCCGAGGGCATCACCACAGCGAACTCGTCACCGCCCAGGCGGGCCACAACGTCGGAGCTGCGGACGGCACCGCGGATCCGTTCCCCGACCGTAATCAGCACCTGGTCGCCCGCCGTATGGCCCAGGGTGTCGTTGATGGACTTGAACGCGTCGAGGTCCAGCAGCAGGATCACCGGTCCCTCGCCGGCCTCCCGCTCGGCGTCCAGTGCGGAGCGCAACGCCTCGATCAGCGCGGAGCGGTTGGCCAGACCCGTCAGCGGGTCCTGCATGGCCATCTGCTGCATTTCCAGGTGCGCCTCATGCAGCAGCCGGGTGCGGATCTGGACGCGCTGCTCAAGCTCTTCGTAGATGACCTGGAGATCTTCGGCCAGCAGGTTGGTGCCCATGATGATCGCGTCGAGTTCATCCCGGTTGGCGGACACCTCGATCCTGGAGCTGAGGTCACCCGAGGCGAGCCGGACAATGCCTTCCAGGAGCTGGGAAAGCCGGGGATCGTCGTCGGAAAACATGTGTGGTCCTCCTTCCGGCCCTAGTTGGCCCGGTTGCTGTCGGCGTCCAGCGGCAAGCTGACTGTGACCGTGGTGCCCAGGCCCAGGGTGGACGCCACGTCGATCCTGCCGCCGTGCCGGGCCACGATGTCGCGGGTGATGGCCAGCCCCAGTCCGGTGCCGGGGATGGCACCGGACATGGCGTTGGAGGCCCGGTAGAACCGGGTGAAGACGTGATCGATTTCCTCGCTGGAGATGCCGATGCCCGTGTCCGCCACGCTGACGGTGGCCCAGCGGCTGCCGTCCGGGGCCTTGTGGGAGACGCTGCCCACCTCGATCCGGCCCCCGCTGGGGGTGAACTTGATGGCGTTGGAGACCAGGTTGGTGAAGACCTGCTGCAGCTGGACCTCGTCCGCCAGGATTTCCGGGTCTTCAGGCACGGAGTCGACGGCGATGGTCACGTTCTGCAGTTTGGCCAGCGGCCGGAGGGCTGCTGCCACCAGGTCGAGGGTGTGCCCCAGCCGGACCGGGGTCAGGTGCAGCAAGCTGTTGTCGAGGCCCGCGCGGGAGACGCTGAGCATGTCCTCGATCAGGGACCGGAGCCGTTCCGTGTTCCGCACCACGATGTCCAGCATCTGGTGCACCTCGGAGGAGACCGGACCCTCGGTGCTCTCCTGGATCATGTCCAAATACGCCATGATCGAAGTGAGGGGTGTGCGCAGCTCGTGGTTGACGGTGGCCAGGAAATCGGTTTTGGCCTTGTCCAGCTGCTGCAGTTGCTTGACCACCTGCAGCTGGTTGCTGATCAGGTGGCTCTGGATCAGCCCGTGCGCCGCGTTGCCGGCCACGTGCTGGATGAGTCCGCGTTCGGTCCGGGACCATTGCCGGGGCTGGTCCACCATGGCAATCCAGATGATGCCCAGGGAGGAATCGCCTTCGCCCATGGGCACGGCCAGTGAGGAAACGGCATCGGTAATGCCCGACGCCGGGCCCTCGCCGCCGGTGGCTTCCTCATCGGAGGCGTCAGTGGAGAGGGTCTCGGTCCCGGCCCAGAGGTAATCCGCCACCTGGCGGGCCTGCACTTCGTCCGGGATGGCCTCGGCGCCGGCGGGTACCAGGCCGGGCCGGTTCCACGTGGCCGTGATGCGCGGAACCCGTTCGTCTTCGAACGTGGTCAGCCACACCCGGTCGGCGCCGAAGGTTTTACCGAAGCCCGCCACGACGTGCTGGGCTATTTCCTGCGGGTTGTTCGTGGCGCGGACGGCTGCGGAGACCTGGCGGAGCTGCCCGCGGAGGGCCTCGGCTTCCTGCCTGGCACTGCTGCGGCGGGCCACCTGGTCGATCAGTGCCGTGGCACGGTGGACCAGTTCGGCGGGCGGCGGGGGCTTGGTGATGCAGTCGTGGATGCCGGGGGGCGTCATCGCGGCAATGTCGGCCGGGTCATCAAGGTCCACAAGGACCAACATGGGCGCGTCGGAATGCACGGCGGACAGGGAGGCGTCCGCCACGATGACCGAGGGCTGGCCGGTGGCAAGGAGGGCAGCCAGGCCGGCGGCGTCACCGGTGGTCCGGACGGCGTAACCGACGCGCCGGAGTGCAGCGGCGTTGACCTCCAGCCGGCCGGCGTCGGGATCTGCCACGACGGCGGTACGGGGTGCGCGCCATTCACACGGCACATCAGCCGCCACAATGTCCCCTTCCCTCACAGTTGAGTACATTGTAGGGGGAGCAGGGGTGATGGGCTCCATAGGTAATCTGCGAAGGAGACGCGTGACGGATCAGCCGGCTGAACCTGTGAAGGGCGACCTGACCCTCGATGCGGGCGGCGTGCTTCAGCTGTTGTGGCCGCGCGGCGCGTCCATCAGCGAGGCCGATGCCGAGGATGCCATGCGCCGGGTGAACCTCCTCTGCGGCACCGACACGCATCCCATGCTGGTTGACATGGCCACCACGGCGCAGGTCAGCCGCGGCGCCCGGGCCGTTTTCGGCCGGCCTTGCCAGGCATCCCGGATTGCCCTGCTGGGCTCTTCGCCCGTGGACAAGGTGCTGGCCAACTTCATCCTGGGCATCAACAAGCTGCCGTGCCCTACGCGCTTTTTCACCTCCCGCGCGGAGGCCATGGCGTGGCTTCAGCTGGACTCCGGGCACGGAGCCTGACGGGCAGTGCCCGGGGCTGGCGCTGTCACAGAACAAGTGCATGGGCGCCCGGAAAGGCGTTCCGGACTTATATTTGAGGCGTGTCCACCGTCAAAAGTTCCTTCGGCGCATGCCCGCCGGCACTGCGCTCCCTGCTGGCTGCAGCGCGTCGATACCTGCTGATTCCCCGGCTGGCCCGGCTCTCACGCTCCGCCCCCAAAGACCGGGCGGTGGCCTGGGACCGTTACTGGGCCGGCATCAGGACCACCGGTATCGGCGGGGAAGTCCTGTGGGACTCCGGCACCGAACACGAGTTCCTGGGTTACCGGGACACGCTGGTGAAATACCTGGACCCTGCCCTGCCCGTGGTGGACGTTGGCTGCGGCCACGGCAGCTTCACCCGGTCCCTGGCCGGCCTGTTTAGCCAGGCCATTGGTGTGGACATCTCGGCGCACGCGGTGGAGCGGGCCCGGGCCGAAGCCGCCGGGCTGGGCAATGCCAGCTTCGAGGTCCGGGACATGACTGCACCGGGCGCGGCGGAATCCTTGGTTGCCGGCGGCAGCGCCAACGTTTTTGTCCGCGGCGTCCTCCATGTCCTGGACCACTCGGACCAGGCTGCGTTTGCCGCGAACCTCCGGCGGCTCGCCGGTCCGGGCGGCACTGTGTTTATCGCCGAAACAAACTTCCAGGGCAACCCGGTGGCGTACGTTTCGCATCTGGGCGCCACCGGCCGCGGCATTCCCGCGCCACTGGAGCGCGCCATCCGCGAGCTGCCCATGCCGGGTCATTTCGGTCCCGTGGAGCGGGCGCGGGCCCTGCCGGCGGCGGACTGGGAGCTGCTGGCGGACGGTGCCGTGGCCATCGAAACCAACCCCGCCACGGGGGTGCCGGAGCAAAGCCGCGTGCCCGGTTACTTCGCAGTGCTGCGACCCCGCAGCTAGGTGTACTCAGCCAGCAGGTTGGTTACATCTGCTGATGGGTGGTCGCCCTCCGAGGGC
>NZ_LMOL01000020.1 GCF_001424565.1 Arthrobacter sp. Leaf141 | reverse complement strand
AATTCGGGCAATGTGTGGCTGGTGAACCAGAACATGCTCCTGGTCAACAACTGGGACGACGTGATCCCGCCCAAGGAAACCTCGGACGATGCGGACAAGGATTCCGCCGACCAGGTCCAGCAGACAGTCCTGCCGGACCGGAGCAAGCCCAACAGCCCGCCCGTGGCGCAGTCGGATTCGTTCGGCGTCCGCCCCGGGCGCACCACCATCCTGCCGGTCCTGGACAACGACACCGACCCCGACGGCGACATCCTCACCGTCCGCCCGCCCGGCGAAATCAGGTCCGGCGACCTGTCCACCATCTACGGCGACACCGGTTTCCAGGTGTCCGTCCCCGCTGACAGGACCGGCAGCGACTCCTTCCAGTACACGGTGGACGACGGCCGCGGGCTCTCCGCCACGGCCGACGTGGCGCTCCGGATCGTTCCGGTGACCGAAAACGCGGCACCCGCGCAGAAACCCAACCGGGACACCACCCTGGTGGTGCAGCAGGGCAAATCGGTGACCCGGAACATCCTGCCCGACTGGTTGGATCCCGACGGCGACGACCTCTTCGCGGTGACCGCGGCCAGCCCGGATGCGCTGGACCAGGTCCGCATCCGGCCGGACGGCCAGCTCACCTTCCAGGATTCCGGCACGGCCCCGGGCCGGAAAGTCCTTACCGTGGAGATTTCCGACGGCCGGACCAGCACCGAAGGACGGATCACCGTGGACGTCCGCGCTCCCGGTTCGCTGCCGCCCATCGCGAATGCCGACCACGTCATCGCCGTGGCGGGCACCGAAACCGTCATCGCCCCGCTGAAGAACGACCTCGACCCGCAGGGCGGCACGCTGCGCCTGGCGCAGGCCACCCCGGATGAACAATCGCGGGTGTCCATCGGCGCCGACCAGCAGACCTTCACCTTCACCTCGGACGCCCTGGGATCCCACTACGTGGAGTACCTGGTCACCAACGGGCCCGCCAGCGCCCAGCAACTGGTGCGTGTGGACGTTGTGCCCGGAAACACCGAAGGCGCCCCCGTGGCCGTGCGGGACATTGCGTTGCTCCCCACGGGCGGCAACGTCCTGGTGGACGTCCTGGGCAATGATTCCGATCCCTCCGGTGGTGTGCTGGTGGTGCAGTCCGTGACCGCCGATTCCGCGCTGCCCGTGAGTGTGTCCGTCCTGGACCACTCGGTGGTCCGCATTACCGACATCCGGGCGGAAGGCCAGCTGAGCCTCAAATACACCATCTCCAACGGCCGGGCCTCCGCCGTGGGCGAGATCGCCGTTGTGGTGGTGCCCGCCCCCACCAAACTGCAGGCACCGCAGGCCAAACCCGATGAAGCGGTGGTCCGCGCAGGTGACGTGGTGACCATCCCGGTCCTGGCCAATGACACCGAACCGAACGGCGGCGCGCTGATCCTGGTGCCCGACCTGGCCCAGGTACCCGACGCGGCGGACGGCCGGATGTTTGTGGCCGGCGACCAGCTCCGCTTCATTGCCGGCCCCGAGCCCAAAACGGTCTACGCCATCTATAAGGTCCGCAACGCCACCGGCCAGGAGGACTCGCAGCAGGTCACCATCCGCATCCTGGCGCGCGATGACGAACGCAACACCCGCCCCGAACCCAAAAACCTCACGGGACGCGTGGTGACCGGCATGACCGTCAAGATCCCCGTGCCGTTGGACGGCATCGATGCCGACGGCGACTCGGTCCAGCTGATCGGCATTGACAAGGCCGCCGGCATGGGAACCGCCGTGGTCCGCGACGGCTACCTGGAATACACGGCCGCAGGCGACGGCGCCGGCACGGACACCTTCACCTACCGGGTCCGGGACCGCATCGGTGCCGAGAACACGGGGACCGTGATTGTGGGCATCGCCCCGCCGGAGGCCATCAACCAGAAGCCGATCGCCGTGGATGACGCCGTGGACGTCAGGCCCGGCCGGAACGTCGCCGTGGATGCCCTGGCCAACGATTCCGACCCCGACGGCGACCCCATCTCCCTGCTCAGCAACGGTTTCGAAGCCGCGCCCGGGCTCAAAGTGGAGGTGGTGGACGGCGCCAAGGTCCTCTTTACCGCACCGGATGCCGCCGGCAACGAAAGCATCCGTTACCAGATCCAGGACGATAAAAAAGCGCAGGCCGGCGCCGTGATCCGGATCAGGATCAGCCCGGATGCGGAACTCAAGCGTCCCATCGCCAAAGACGACCGGGTCACCCTGGCCGAAACACTGGGGAAAACCGCGGTGGACGTCCCGGTGCTTAAAAACGACTCGGACCCTGACGGGGTGGCCTCGGAACTGGACATCACCCTGCCGGACGGCAACCCCAACGCCAGGGCCACCGGCACCGGCACCGTCCTGGTGGACCTGGCCCCAGAAGACCAGCTCATTCCCTACACCGTCACCGACGCCGATGGCCTCAGTGCCACCGCCGTGATCTGGGTTCCCGGCCAGGGCGCGCAGTACCCGACACTCTCAAACACCGACCCCGTGGAAGTCATGGCGGGCAAGGACGTCACCCTGAACCTGGCCGACTACGTCCGCGTCCGGGACGGCCGGAAGCCGCGGATCACCGTGGCGGAAGCGGTCACGGTGCTGGGCGGTTCCCCCGACGGCGTGATTGTGGGCGAGGGCGACGCCCTGCGTTACGCCGCCCGCGCCGGGTACGCAGGTCCCGGCTCCATCACCTTCGAGGTCACCGACGGCGACGGGCCCGATGACCCCGCAGGCCTCAAATCCACGCTGGTGATCATGACCAGCGTGATCCCGGATCCCGAGGAAGCCAACACCCCGCCCACGTTCCGAGGCGCTTCGGTGGACGTTCCCAAAACCGAGACCGGAACCATTGATTTGGCCCCGCTGGCAGCGGACGTGGACGAACGCGACCAGGGCAACCTGGTGTATGCCCTAGAGGGCACACCGCCCCCCGGCTTCCAGGCCAAGCTGGACGGCACCGTGCTGACCGTCAGCGCGGGCAACGACGTGGGCGTCGGCGTGGCCGGAAACCTCCAGGCCACCGTGACGGACGGCAGGTCGGCCCCGGTGTCGGCCACCATCCAGGTGCGCCACGTGGCCTCAAACCGGCCCATGCCGGTGGCCAACGACGATGTAGTGGAGAAAGCCAACGCCGGCCGGAGCGAAACCGTCAATGTCCTGGGCAACGACTTCAACCCGTTCAGCGATACCCCGCTTCGTATTGTGGGGGCTACCGTGGAGACCGGCTCGGCGCAGGGCCAGCCTGCAGCCAACGGCGACTCCATCACCGTGACCCCGGCCGACGGGTTCAAGGGTGTGCTGGTGGTCCGCTACACGGTGGCCGACAAAACCAACGAACTCTCCCGGCAGGTTGATGGCCGGGTCCGGATCACCGTCCGGGACGCCCCCGACGCCCCCTCCGCGCCCACCGCGACCGACGTCCGGAGCCGGACCGCGGTGCTCAAGTGGGCGCCGCCGTCGGACAACGGCGCAGCCATCACCAAGTACACCGTGACATCCGCGAACGGCTTCTCGCAGGAGTGCCCCACCACCACCTGCACCCTCAGCGGGCTGACCAACGACGTGAAGTACGTTTTTACGGTCAAGGCGACCAACGAGGTGGGGGACTCCGCAGCCTCCGCGCCGTCCAATGAAATCCGGCCGGATGAGAAACCCTCGCCGCCCGAGGCGCCCACGGTCAAAGCCGGGGACAAGGACATGGCCATCTCCTGGCCCGCAGCCAGGACTGAAGGCTCGGCAGTGGCGTCCTACACTTTGGAAATCTCGCCGCCGCCGGCCTCCGGTGTGGCGGTCAAGACCGGGGTCACTGGCTTGAACTACACCTGGCCAGGGCTCACCAACGGGGTCAAGTACAAGGTCCGGGCGCAGGCAGTCAACGAACTGGGCCCCTCGGACTGGGGAACCTATTCCGCTGAAGACAACCCTGCAGGTGTCCCCGCGGCGCCCGCGGCGCCGACCACGGCAGTGGCCGCGTCTGTGGGCAGCAGCAACCAGCTGCAGGTGACCTGGGACCAGCCCAACACCAACGGCGACCCGATCAGGAACTACTACGTCACCATGACCGGCGGCGGCGGGGCAGCCAAGACCCAGACCGTTTCCGGGTCCGTGCGGTCCGCCGTTTTCGAAGCCAACAACTCCGAGACCGCGTACACGTTCACCGTCCAGGCGGACAACAAAGCCGGCAAGGGCCCGGCCAGCAACCCGTCCGCGCCGCGGCGCGCCACCGGAAAACCCGGGCAGGTCACAGGCGTGGCAGCGGTGCCCGCCGACACAGGCGGCGCGGGCCGGAAGCTCACCGTCACCTTCAACAACCTCACCGCCGCCCAGCGCAACGGGTCCGCGCCCGGCGAAATCAGCTACCAGTACCGGGCGGGCGGCCGGTCCGGCCCCATCCGGAGCGGCGACGTGATTGGCGGCTTCCCCAACGGCCAGGCCGTCAGCGTGACCGTCACCGCGGTCTCCAGCGTCGCGCCCAGTTCGGACGCGAGCGCACCTGCCACGGCCACTCCCTTCGGCTCACCCGGAACCCCTTCCGCCGCCGGTACCAACGGGGCCGTCAACGATCAAAGCGTCAAGCTGTCGTGGGGCTCCCCGTCCACGGGGAGCAACGACGTTGCCACCACCCGGATCCGGATCAACGGCGGCGCCTGGGAAAACGTCGCCGCATCGGGCACCCGCACCATCAACACCGGCGGCTGGGAGCAGAGCCGGACCATTGACGTGCAGACCATCAACTCCGTGGGCACCGGCAGCGGGGTGGTCTCCGCCTCCGCCATATCCGGTAAGCAGGGGCTATGGGAGACCACCATGTCCAACGCCGTGGTCCGTTCCTGCAGCTACACCCTGGGCGGCTCCAACTACCGTCCCAAGCCGTACTACGACTGCGACCGGCAGGGCGGTGATACCCCGCCGTGGATGGCAACCGCCACCCAGGGCAAGCTGGTGGTCAAGTGCTACATCGACCAGAGCGATAACTGGTCCAACGGTGGCGTGGTCCGCTGGTGGCGGCTCGAGCCTGGTTCATACCGCAACGTGGGCCGCTACATCATCGCCGGCCACACCAACCTGCCGGACCCGGCCGGGCTGGGTGCGCCGCCATGCTGAGCCACGCCACGGACGTCGTCGCAGGTCAGCGGCGGGGGGACCTCTGCCCATCGCGGGGGCCCGGCACGTTCGGTAGGCTGGCCCGGGATACGGGGCCCGCTCGGGGCCCTTGGGCGTGCCGCTTTTGGGGCGGCTGCACGATCGAGGGAACGATACCGCTTTGACATCACTGCTGGGGAAACTTGGGCTGAAAAGGCGCCACAAAAAAATCGCCGCAGGCACCGCGTTTGGTGCTGCAGTGGCTGTTGTGGTGACCGGTGCCATCCTCTATCCGGGGTTTAAAACCACTGAGGTGGAGTTGAACGACGGCGGTGTGTGGGTGGTGTCGAAG
>NZ_LMOL01000019.1:14924-81810 GCF_001424565.1 Arthrobacter sp. Leaf141 | reverse complement strand
ATGCGGCACGGTCGTTGCAACTCCCAAAATCTATGGGTGTTGCAACGACCGCTAGAACTCAAGAAGGTCACCGCCCGCCGTCGTACTCTTTAACGCCAAAACGCGGAGCCCCTGAGGGCTCCGCGCCTGGTTTTTGCTTACTTGCCCTCGATGGCAGCCTTCGCTGTGGGGTCCGAGTCCGTCAGGAACTTCTCGATCCGCTCCGGCTCTTCGGCTTCGCCGATGGCAGCCGAGGCCCGGCCCAGTGAGTGCAGGGCCCGCAGGAAACCGCGGTTGGGCTCGTGCTCCCACGGGATGGGGCCCACCCCGCGCCAGCCGTTGCGGCGCAGCGTGTCCAGCCCGCGGTGGTAGCCCACCCGCGAGTAGGCGTAGGAGTCGATGGTGCGCCCTTCGGCCCACGCCTCCTCGGCCAGGACGGCCCACAGCAGCGACGACGTGGGGTGCTGCGCCACCAGGTCCAGCGCTTCGTGGCCGGCCGCCAGCTGCTCGTTGACCTCGGTCTCGGCAGGCAGCAGCGTGGGCTCGGGGCCCATGAGGTTGCGGCGGAACTCATCCGACATTTAGAAGGTCTTCCCGGCCGAACCGAGCTGCTTGGTCGCTTCGACCACGCGGGCAGCGAGGCCGGCTTCGGCGGCAGCGCCCCAGACGCGGGGGTCGTAGGTCTTTTTGTTGCCGACTTCGCCGTCGACCTTCAGGACGCCGTCGTAGTTGCTGAGCATGTGGCCCGCCACGGGACGCGTGAAGGCGTACTGGGTGTCCGTGTCGATGTTCATCTTGATGGTGCCGTAGGAGACGGCGTCCGCGATTTCCTGGTCCGAGGAGCCGGAACCGCCGTGGAACACCAGGTCGAACGGGTTTTCCTTGCCGATCCGTGCACCCACCTGGGCCTGGATGTCCTTGAGGATCTCCGGGCGCAGCTTTACGCCACCGGGCTTGTAGACGCCATGGACGTTGCCGAACGTCAGGGCGGTGATGTAGCGGCCGTGCTCGCCGGCGCCCAGCGCCTCAACGGTGGCCAGTGCGTCCTCAACCGTGGTGTAGAGCTTTTCGTTGATCTCGTTCTCCACACCGTCTTCCTCGCCACCAACGGTGCCGATTTCAACTTCGAGGATCATCTTCGCGGCAGCGGTGCGCTCCAGCAGTTCGCGTGCGATCCGCAGGTTTTCCTGCAGGGTTTCAGCGGAGCCGTCCCACATATGGGAGTTGAACAGCGGGTTCCGGCCGGCCTTGACCTCGGCTTCGGAAGCAGCCAGCAGCGGCAGCACAAAGCCGTCCAGCTTGTCCTTGGGGCAGTGGTCGGTGTGCAGGGCCACGTTGACGCCGTAGTTCTTGGCCACTTCGCGGGCGAACGCCGCAAAGCCCAGGGAACCGGCAACCATGTCCTTGGTGGAAGCGCCGGACCAGTACGCGGCACCGCCGGTGGAGACCTGGATGATGCCATCAGACTCGGCGTCAGCGAAGCCGCGGAGGGCGGCGTTCAGCGTCTGCGAGGACGTCACGTTGACGGCGGGGAACGCGAAGCCGCCCGCCTTTGCACGGTCGATCATCTCGGAATAGATCTCTGGGGTTGCAATGGGCATGCTGACTCCTATGCTGTGATTCGTCTATGGGCCGATGGCCCTGGAGTAGACCGCTTACGGCTAGGCACCATCCTAGCGATATCCGCTCCGGCGCAACGTTTCGGGTCCGGCTCCGGTAACACTCCCTCGCGAGATGGCACTTCGCGGCAGTCGCGGTGGGCGGGACTGCCGTTAACTGCCATCTCGCGCCCAGCCGCGGCTTTGGAGCGCACGCCGGACCAAGGGAACGACGGTGGGACGCTCGCCTTCAAGGTGGCGGCGGCCCACGCGGACTTCGATCCAGCCCAAGGCAACCGTCCGATCGTGCCGGACCAGGTCCCGCAGGTACTGTTCCCGGCCGGCATGGTGCGAGCCGTCATACTGCAGGGCGATACCCCACTCCGGGTAGGCAGCGTCCGGCCACACCTCGGGCGCGCCCCGCGGACCCCAGAGGACGTGATTAAGGGTCGGCTCAGGAAGCCCGGCCTCCACCAGGGCCAGCCGCATCCTGGTTTCCGCCGCGGAGTCGGCGCCCACCCGCACCATGTCCAGCGCCGCCCGGGCAGTCTTGATGCCCCGCATCCCCGGGTGCCGGGCGGCGATGGCGCGCAGGTCCTCGGCGCTGCAGATGGCGTCCCGGGGTACGGGGAAGCTTTTCCCGTGGGCACACACAAGGAAATCGCCCACGGCCACAAGGTCTTCCAGCGACAGCAGGGCAGCCAGGTCAAGCCAGGTCCTGGCAGGCGAGGTGAGGCGGACGCCGTCGTACTCCACCACTTCCCCGGGCAGGAACGTCAGCACGTGTCCCACCACGTTGACCCGCCGCGGAAAACTGAAGCCGCGGCGCCGGGCAAGATGGATGCGCCAATCAGCACCGCAGCCGGGCGGGAGCGGCGCACCCCACACGTGCGCTGCGGAAAGAGAGACGAGGATCGAGGTGTCGTCCAGGTCCGTGTAGGCGCGCAGTGCTGCCGCTCCGGCCGCTGCCGAAAGCAACGGAACCCGGACGCCCCGGGAAACGGTCACCAAGTCTCCCGCAGCCGTACGCGTGCGGGTCACTCCAGCCTTGTCCGAAGCCCGCAGTGAAAAGGAACCTGTGGTCAGATGGGCTGGAAGCGGGACCCTGCGCATACCTCATTCTGGTCCGCTCAAAGCACGGCTCCTGAGTTATCCACAGCCCAAGCCGTCGCCAGCACCGCGATATGGCACTTCGCGGCAGTCCCGGGCGCTGCGACTGCCGCGAAGTGCCATCTCGCGGGGGATCGGTGGTCAGGTGGGCTGGCCAAACACGTGCCGGCGAACCCACGCGTGCATGGCGATGGCGGCCGCCGAGGCCGCGTTGATGGACCGGGTGGAACCGAACTGTTCGATCGAAAGGGTGGCGCCGGCGGCCTCGTGAACTTCGGGGGTCAGGCCCGGGCCCTCCTGGCCGAAGACCAGCACGCAGTCGCGCGGCAGCTCGTAGGTTTCCAGCGGCACGGAGTCCGGAAAAATGTCCACGCCGATGATGGCCAGACCCTCGCCCTGCGCCCAGGCCACAAAGTCGTCAACGGTGGGGTGGTGCCGGACGTGCTGGTACCGGTCGGTGACCATGGCGCCCCGCCGGTTCCACCGGCGCCGCCCGATGATGTGCACTTCCTTGGCCAGGAACGCGTTCGCGGTGCGCACCACGGTCCCGATGTTCAGGTCGTGCTGCCAGTTCTCGATGGCCACGTGGAAGTTGTGGCGCCGGGAGTCCAACTCCGCCACGATGGCCTCGTGCTTCCAGTACCGGTACTTGTCCAGGACGTTGCGGCGGTCGCCGTCCGCCAGGAGGTCAGGGTCCCAGTGGTCCCCGTCGGGCAGCTCACCTTCCCAGGGCCCGACGCCGACCTCCGCCTTGGCCTCGTGCGTGTCCTCTGGTTCGGGCTGGGGTCCGCCGGTGGTACCGGGCATTTGATTCACCCCTCAACACTAGACTGGACCTTTCGGGGTTCCATCACATTCGGAGGTTAGGCATGGCAGAAGCGGACGAGGTCAAGGGATCACCGGCGGTGTATCGCAACGGCCTGGAAATCGAGTGCTGGCTCACGGACATGGACGGGGTGCTGGTGCACGAGAACCAGGCGGTTCCGGGGGCCGCCGAGCTGATCCAGCGCTGGGTGGACACGTCCAAGCGCTTCCTGGTGCTGACCAACAACTCCATTTTTACGCCCCGCGACCTGGCGGCACGGCTGCACGCGTCGGGGCTGCACGTCCCTGAGGAAAACATCTGGACCTCGGCCCTGGCCACCGCCCAGTTCCTCAAGGACCAGGTGCAGGGTTCCGGGTCCGGCAACCGCGCCTACACGATCGGTGAGGCAGGGCTGACGACGGCGCTGCATGAGGCAGGCTTTATCCTTACCGACCAGGACCCGGACTTTGTGGTCCTCGGCGAGACGCGCACGTATTCCTTCGAGGCCATCACCATGGCCATCCGCCTGATCCTGGCCGGAGCGCGCTTCATCGCCACCAACCCCGATGCCACCGGTCCGTCCAAGGACGGTCCCATGCCGGCCACCGGGGCGATCGCAGCCCTCATCACCAAGGCCACGGGCCGGGAGCCCTATGTGGTGGGC
Source organism: Arthrobacter sp. Leaf141 (assembly GCF_001424565.1). Taxonomy (GTDB): domain Bacteria; phylum Actinomycetota; class Actinomycetes; order Actinomycetales; family Micrococcaceae; genus Arthrobacter. The sequence continues at coordinate 77,654 of NZ_LMOL01000019.1, read as the reverse complement.
AAGCCCAACCCCATGATGTTCCGGTCCGCCATGAACCAGATCGACGCCCACTCCGAGACCACAGCCATGATCGGGGACCGGATGGACACGGACATCATCGCCGGGATGGAAGCCGGCCTGCACACGGTCCTGGTGCTCAGCGGAATCACCCAGCGCGACGAAATCGCCGCCTACCCCTTCCGGCCCAACCAGGTCCTCAATTCCGTGGCGGACCTGAAGGACCAGATCTAGAACACGGAGACGCGTCCGCCGCCCCGCGGCAGCGGAAAGTTGCTGTCCAGCAGCTCCGTGATGATGGGGCGGTAGATGTTGGGGTTCCACCCCGGGCTGGCGTGGGCGGGGGCGGCGCCCACCGTCTGCAGGCCGGACGAAACCATGTTGTCCCGGAACACCGAAGCCCAACTGGCCACCGCGGTCTGGTAGCGAACGGTCCGGTCGCCCGGGCTGCCGATGAAGGCCATCTTCGCGGTGCCCAGCTTCCCGGCGAACCTGGTGCCGTCGAAGTGGTAGATGTACGCCGATTCGGTCTGCACCAGGACGCTGGAGGGTGCGATCGGCGACAGCTGCTCCAGCGTCTGGTCCAGGATCTGGCGCCAGCTCCGTTCGTTCTTGTGGATGACCCGCTCCCCCAGCTCGTAGCTGCCGCGCAGGGCCGACGGGAACCGGAAGCCGTGCTCGTAGAGGTACACAACGCCGTCGAACCAGCTTTGGTCCAGCACGTCCGTCCGGTTAAAGGGGCTGGAGTCCAGCAGGATGAACTCCACCTGCACACCGTGGATCTCCAGCAGCCGGGCCGCCACCTGGGTGGCCACCATCCCGCCGAAGCTGTGCCCGTAGAAGAAAAGCTTGGTCAGTTTCCGGGCCCGGACGTATTCGATGACGGCGATGACCACGTCGTTGATGTCCAACCCGACGTTCGAATAGCCGACGGCGGCCAGCCGGGCCCGTTTATTCAACGCTCCCCGGAGGACATTGAGGATCCACTGGGCTTCCTCCCAGCTGGTTTTGTAGCCGGGAAAGAGGAACCAGCCGGCATCCGGATAGTAGGCGTCCGCAAAGTCGTCTGGGACGTCCAGGATCTTGTTGACGCGGCGCTGGGACTGGACCTGCCTGGTGAAGAGCATGTCCGCCGCCAGCACGCCGGAGGCGCCGGCGCCGGCGAAAAACCCGCGCCGGGAGAAGCGTTTCAGGGCAGCGGCCTCCGCCAGGTAGCGGGCCGCTGCGGACCCACGCCTGTCCTGCGGATTGACCTCCCCCTCATACGGCACACTTCTACCGTAGTCACACCCTGCGATGCCGACGCCATAGGGAGGGCTATCAGGCCGCGGCGTGCGGGTCAGCTGGCGCTTTGGCTCTCCACGGCCGGGACCCGGGAATCGTGGTCTTCCTGCCGCCGCTGCAGCTCCGCGCAGATGTCGTCGTATCTGCCCAGCAGGTCGGAGCCGGAAAACGCCTGCGGGACGTCCAGCAGTGCGAAAAGGGAATCGCTGGCGGCCAGCAGCTCGTCGTTCGAATATTCCGCCAAATTCCGGCCGTACAGCCCTTCCAACCGCTCGGCGGGGACCCTGAAGGCGCCCGAAAAGTCCGGCCCGTCCGTGGGGGTGGGGACGTCGTCGTCCACCACGGTCAGGGGCGTCCTGTGCTGTCCGCCGGTCCAGTCCTCGGCGGCTGGGGTGAGATGCAAAGCCACGCCTGAGCCGGCGGTCCCCGTCAAGGCGTTGGACTCCAGCGAGTTGAGGTCGCTGCGGAGTCCGGCCAGGGCCGAGGACTCCACGATGATGGCACGGGAAAGGTCCACGCGGATGTGCGAGCGGATGCCCATGCGGCGGACCCGCCGGATCATGTGGACAAGGTCGGCGCGGGAATCCTGGTTGAGGCTGCCGCATATCTCGATGCGGACGAGGTCAGCGGGGACGTCCAGATTAACGAGGGCGTCGAGGGAACGGTCCATAGGTACTCCAAAAAAGGGTGTCTATGGCCGACGGCTCAACCTCGATAAGCGTAACCCTCCGGCGGAGCCGGGCACAACCTCACAGGTCAGGCCGGCTGGTCCGCCTGCAGGCCCGGCTCCTGGAAGTGGGTGCGCGTCCCCATGCCACCCACGGAGTCCACCAGGGACCGGGCGATGTCCCGCAGCTTGGTGTTGCTGTTGCTGGCCGCCTCGGTGAGGATGGTGACCGCTGCTTTCTGGCTGCAGCGGTTCTGGGCCATCACGATGCCAACGGCGATGTCGATGATGGTCCGCGATTCCAGGGTGGCCCGGAGGTTCGCGGCGCTGTCCGTGTGCAGCGAGAAGCGGACGGCCAGCCGCAGCGCCTGGGAAATTTCCCGGGTGAAGCCGCGGGCCTTGGCGGTGGCTCTTTCATCAAACTTGTTGGGCACGTCGGAGTACAGGTTCAGGGCTGCCTTGGCTTCGCCCTGCAGGTTGAACGGCACGGACAGGACGGAACGCAGCCCGTGGGAGGCCACCGCCGTGGCGTAGTCGGGGCCCCAGCGGTTTTCGCGGTGGAGGTCGGGGACGTGGACTTCGCGTTCCTCCTTGGCCGCCGTGAGACACGGGCCCTGGGAAAGGGAGTACTGGATTTCGTCCACTTCGCGTGCGGAATCGCTGCTCCAGCCGATGGTGGCGGCTTTGCGGTCCCGGAGCAGGGTGATGCCGCACAGTGCGTCGTCGCCGGTGCCGGCTACCTGGTGTGCTGAAAAGCGTGCCAGTTCGTTGAGGAAGTCCTCAAAATCCGCGCTGTCCAGGATGAGGTTCTGAACCTGGTCATTGGCAGTCAAAGGCTGTTGGGGGCTGGGCATGGTCACGTTCTCCAAGGGCTACGCACGGGTAAAGCACATGATAAATCAGCGGGCAGCCCCAGGCCAACCCCGCCGGCCGGGCAACGTAGTGCCCGGCCGGCGCCGGCTAGGAAAGTCCCAGCTCGTCCTTGCCGAACGCGAACAGGTAAGGGACGCCGGTTTCGGCTTCGATCTTTTCCTTGGCGCCGGTGTCCCGGTCCACGATGACGGCGACTGCCACCACGTTGCCGCCGGCCTTCCGCACACCCTCGACGGCGGCCAGCGCCGACCCGCCGGTGGTGGAGGTGTCCTCAAGTACCAGCACGTTCCGGCCTTCCACTGAGGGGCCTTCCACCTGCCGGCCCATGCCATAGGACTTCTGCGCCTTGCGGACCACAAACGCGTCGACGGTGCGTCCCGCGTCAACGGCGGAGTGCATCACGGCGGTGCCCACGGGGTCGGCGCCCATGGTCAGGCCACCGGCGCACTCGAAGCTGATGCCGGCGTCGTCCACCAGGCCCAGCATGACCTGGCCCACCAGCTTGGCGGCCTCGTGGTGCAGGGTAATGCGGCGCAGGTCGATGTAGTAGTCGGCTTCGGCGCCGCTGGAGAGGATCACCTTGCCGCGGACCACGGCGAGTTCCTTGATCAGTTCGAGGAGGCGGGTGCGGGCGGCGGCAGCGTCTGCGGCAGTGTCACGGGGTGAAGTCATGGGCTCCAGTTTAGTCGGGGCCGGCCGGTGCAGGAGGTTGGGTGCTGTTGACATTGCTGGCTAGGCTGGGTGGCATGCGCGAACTCCAGGCCACCATCATCGAAGAAATGGGCGTGCTGCCCCGGATTGATCCCGCCGGGGAGGTGCGCCGGCGCGTGACGTTCCTGAAGGAATACCTCCGCGCCACCTCCACCAAGGGCTTTGTGCTCGGCATTTCCGGCGGGCTGGACTCGTCGCTGGCGGGCCGGCTGGCGCAGTTGGCCGTCCAGGAACTTGAGGCCGAGGGCCTGGAAGCCAATTTTGTGGCGGTCAGGCTCCCCTACGGTGTCCAGCATGACGAGGCGGACGCGCAGGCTGCGTTGGACTTCATCAAGGCCAAAACGGAGTGGACCTTCAACATTTCCGCGGCCGTGGACGGCTTCGAGGATGAGTTCGAAAAGACGGTGGGAAGTGGAATTTCCGACTTCCACAAGGGCAACACCAAGGCCCGGACCCGGATGATCGCCCAGTATGCCCTGGCCGGTGAGCACAACTACCTGGTGATCGGCACTGACCACGGCGCCGAGTCCGTCACCGGGTTCTTCACCAAGTACGGCGACGGCGGGGCCGACATCCTGCCGCTGTTCGGCCTGAACAAACGGCAGAACCGGGCACTGCTGGCCGAGCTCGGCGCCCCGGCGCGGGTCTGGGAAAAGGTGCCCACCGCGGACCTGCTGGACGGCACTCCCGGCCGTACCGACGAGGACGAACTGGGCCTGACCTATGACCAGATCGATGACTACCTTGAGGGCCGGGAGATTCCGGAAGCGGCGGCGGAGGCCATCGAGCAGAAGTACCTGCGGACCCGCCACAAGCGCACCGTTCCGGTGACCATCTTCGACTCCTGGTGGAAGCAGTAGGCCAGGGCTGACTTGCCGCTGGAATTCCCCATCTTTGGTGCCCGACGGCGGCGGGTTGGCCCGATAAGCCGGCACGCCGCCGTCGGGGGCCGGCAAAGCCGGGGAGACTCAGCGGGGCGGCTGGCCGGGGTCCCCGCCGGCGAGCTGCTGGCTGATCCGGTGCGCCTCCGCCATCAACAGTCCGCCCAGTTCCTCCTGGCGCCCGCTGCGGAACCGCTGCTCAATGCCGGTCAGGGATAACGCCCACGCAGGCTGGCCGGACCTGTCGAAGACGGCCGCTCCCATGCCCCAGCTGCCTTCCAGGACCAGCCCGGGATTGACCGAATAGCCGGCCTGCCGGGTCCTGGCCAGGTTGTCCCGGACCACCGCCGGAGTGTGGTGGTCGGCGAACGTTCCTGCGTGGGCGGGCCAGTTTCCCAGCAGCTCCGCCTTCTCGGATTCGGGGAGGAAGGCCATGATCGCCGTCCCGGCCGATGCCACCCCCAACGGGAACCGGACGCCCTCATGCAGCACAAAGGAGCGGACCGGGAAGCTGCCTTCCTCCCGCAGCAGGCACACAGTTTCCGTGCCCCGCCGGATGGAGAAGAACGCACTCTCCCCCGTGGCCTCGGCCAGCCGGCGCAGGCCGGGGCGGGCCAGGTCCTCCAACGGGAATCGGGTCGCAGCCACCGAACCCATCAGCAGGATTTCCGGCCCCAGCGTCCAGTTGCCGGTGGCGGGGTCGTGGTCCAGCAGCCCTTCGGCGGCCAGCGAGGACAGCAGCCGGTGCACGGTTGGCCGGGTCAGTCCGGATTCCCGGACCATACCGGCGAGGGACATGCCCCCCGCACTGCGTCCGGCCAGCCGGAGCAGTCCGGCGACCCGGCCGACAACCTGGGCTCCCTGCACGGGTCCGTTACTCATAACTCCAACTTTCTGTCCACAATATGGATAGTTGTCAGTGTAGCGTCCACACTGTAAAAACTGGCTCTGAATGGGCTTCTGGCATCCTTGACAGCGCTTCAGCCCGGCCCGTAGCGTCCATCTCCAGACAAAATGTCCATAAAATGGATACCCATTCTCAATGAGGAGACGCCATGAAACTTCAAACATCCGCCGCCGCTGCCCTGGCGGGGGTCCTGCAGGACGGGATCACCGTGGCCGTGGGCGGGTTTGGGCTCAGCGGTATTCCCGCTGACCTGATTGAGGCCGTCAGGGATTCCGGCGTCCGGGACCTGACGGTGGTGTCCAACAACATGGGCGTGGACGGGAAGGGGCTGGGTATCCTGATCGAATCCGGCCAGGTCCGGAAGGTTATTGCCTCCTACGTGGGCGAAAACAAGCTTTTCGCCGAGCAGTACCTGGCCGGCCGCCTCGAGGTGGAGTTCACCCCGCAGGGAACCCTCGCGGAGCGGCTGCGCGCCGGCGGCGCGGGCATCCCGGCGTTTTACACCCGGACCGGCGTAGGCACGCTTGTGGCCGAGGGCAAACCGCTGGAGGATTTCGACGGCGCCACCTATGTCCGCGAGCTCGCCATCCGGGCGGACGTGGCCCTGGTCCACGCGCACACCGCGGACACCGACGGCAACCTCGTGTACCGCTACACGGCCCGGAACTTCAACCCCGTGGTGGCCACAGCAGGGCTGGTGACCATCGCAGAGGCGGAAGTGGTGGTGGAACCGGGCGCCCTCGATCCCAACCACGTTGTGACGCCCGGCGTTTTTGTCCAGCACCTGGTGCAGGCCGCCAACCGGGTCAAGGACATCGAGCAGCGCACCGTCAGGACACGCGCCGCCGCAGCCGTCCCCGCCTGAACAACACCCGCTTCCACCCACACAAAAGGAGACCCCATGGCCTGGACCAGGGATGAGATGGCTGCGATTGCGGCCGAAGAATTGAACGACGGCGACTACGTGAACCTGGGCATCGGCATCCCCACGCTGGTGGCCAACAACCTGCCCGAGGGCGTGCGGGTGGTCCTACAAAGTGAAAACGGCCTGCTGGGCATGGGCCCGTTCCCGTTCGAGGGCGAGGAGGACGCGGACCTCATCAACGCCGGCAAGCAGACGGTGACAGTGCTCCCGGGCGGCAGCATCTTCGACTCCGCCACCTCCTTCGGCATGATCCGGGGCGGCCACGTGAAGGTCGCCATCCTCGGGGCCATGCAGGTCTCCGCCGCCGGGGACCTGGCCAACTGGACCATCCCCGGCAAGATGGTCAAAGGCATGGGCGGGGCCATGGACCTGGTCGCCGGGACGCCGCGCGTGGTGGTCCTGACCGAACACAACGCCAAGGACGGTACCGCCAAGATCGTGCCGGAATGCACCCTGCCGCTGACCGGGCTGGCGTGCGTGGACCGGATCATCAGCGACCTCGCCGTCTTTGACCTGCCGGCAGCGGACGACGGCGGCGGGCGGCTCCTCACGCTCACCCGGCTGGCGCCGGGGGTCACCGTGGCCGGGATCCGGGAAAAGACGGGGGCGGACTTCGCCGTGGCGCTGGACAGTGAAGGAGTCCCGGCATGAGCCTGCAGGAACAGTTCGGCAAGGACGTCCTCCTCACCGGGTGGGGCCACAGCCAGTTCGGCAAACTCACCGACCAGACGCTTGAGTCCCTCATCGTCCAGGTGGCCACCGAGGCGATCACCATTGCAGGCATCGAGCCCGGCCGGATCGATGAGATCTACCTGGGCCAGTTCAACTCCGGCATGATGCCGCTGGCGTTCCCGTCCTCGCTGGCCCTGCAGGTTTCGGACCAGCTGGCCAACGTCCCCGCCACCCGGGTGGAAAACGCATGCGCCTCGGGCTCGGCGGCGTTCCAGCAGGGCACCAAGTCCCTGCTGGCCGGAACGGCGAAGACGGTGCTGGTGATCGGCGCTGAAAAGATGACCCATGCCGGCGCTGACGTGGTGGGCGCGGCCCTCCTCGGCGCGGACTATGACATGGCAGGTAAGGCTTCCAGCACGGGCTTCACCGGCTTGTTTGCGGAGGTGGCCAAGCACTACGGGAAGCGTTACGGCGAGGCAGGCAACCTGGGTGACGTCCTGGGTTCCATCGCCGCGAAGAACCACCGCAACGGTGTGGACAACCCGTACGCGCAGCTCCGGAAGGACCTCGGCGAGGAGTTCTGCCGCACCGTCTCGGACCGCAACCCCATGGTGGCCGATCCGCTGCGCCGCACCGACTGCTCCCCCGTCTCGGACGGTGCCGCCGCCGTGGTCCTGTCCACGGCACCCACGGGAGGAGCCACGGACCCTGTCCGGCTGGCAGGCTTCGGCCAGGCCAACGACTTCTTCCCTGCCGACCGCCGCGACCCCACGGCTTTCGAAGCGACCCGGATGTCCTGGCAGCGCGCCCTGGGGATGGCCGGCGTCGGACTTGAGGACCTGGATTTCGCCGAAGTCCACGACTGCTTCACCATCGCCGAGCTCATCATGTACGAGGCCATGGGCCTCACCGAACCCGGCCAGGGCGCCCGCGCCGTCCGGGAGGGCTGGGTCCACAAAGACGGCAAACTGCCCATCAACGTCTCCGGCGGGCTGAAGGCGAAGGGCCATCCGGTGGGCGCCACCGGCGTGTCCCAGCACGTCATCGCCGCCATGCAGCTCACCGGGACGGCCGGCGGCATGCAGCTGACGACCCCTCGCCGGGCTGCCGTGCAGAACATGGGCGGGGTTGGCATCGCCAACTACGTCAGCGTCCTCGAAGCCACCTGAGCGTCCGCCCCTGCCACTGGACTTCCCCACCTTGGGAGCACGACGGCGGCGCGCCGCCTTCAAAAGGCGGCGCACCGCCGTCGTGGGCCGGCAAAGATGGGTAACGTCAGCGGGGCGGGCGGCTGCTAGGAAGCCGGCCGGAGCAGGGCTGCAATCTGCCCAAAGCCCAGCCGCTCGGCGTTCTGCAGGGCGGTGCGGCCTTCCGGATCCCGGATGTTGGGGTCGGCGCCTGCCGCGAGGAGCAGCCGCACCACTTCCTGCTGGTTGGGGCCGCCGGAGTTGAGCAGGATCGCTTCCTGCATGGCGGTCCAGCCCAGGTTGTTCACATGGTTGACGGGGACCCCGGCGGCGAGCAGAAGTTGCACCGTCTCCACATGGCCGTGCTCGCTGGCCGGGATCAGGGCTGTGCCGCCGTACCTGTTGGTGCTGGCCACATCGGCCCCTGCCGCAAGGGTCAGCTGGAGCACCTCGTTGAACCCCTCGGCGCCGGCGTAGAGGAACGCCGAATCCGAGATGTCATCCTTGGCATTGACGTTTCCTCCTCGGCCGATGAGTTCCTGCACCAGGGGCGCGTTGTTGGCCTTGGCCGCTGTAATCAGGTCCCGGTCCAGCTGCGCCTGGGCGTCGGGCGAGCGCACCGGCGCAGTGGTGACGGGTGCAGCCGCAGTGCCGGAATCAGCCGCTGAGGGGGCCGGCACTGCTGGAACCGGGCGGGTGGCTGTGGGCTCAGCCGTGGCGGCACCGGGCGACGGGGTACCGGGCGAGGAGGAACCCGCCTCGCAGCCGGACAGGCACAAAACCAGCCCGGCGGCGGCCACCAGCGGGGCGAAGGCCAGGGGCCGGGTCCAGGTCAGGTAGTGCCGCATGCCGCCCAGCCTACTTGCCGGTTCCGGCCAGCACCGCTGCCCCGGCGGATGCGCAGGCCTCATCCAGCGCACCGTCCGGAGCGCCGCCCACGCCGATGCCGGCAACAGAAACCCCGTTGACCTTCAGGGGCACGCCGCCGGCCAGGAAGAGCGTGCCGGGCAGGTCCGCAATGGACGGGCCGGGGCCGTTGATGCGCCGGGCCAGTTCACTGGTGGGGGCACCGAACGCGGCGGCGGTGTAGGCCTTCTGCTTGGCGGCCTCGATGGTGTGCGCCGCGGCGTTATCGCCCCGTAGCACCGCCTGGACGGTCCCGAACCGGTCCACCAGCGCCACCGTCACAAACGGGAGCTTGTCCGCCTGGCACTTGGCCAGGGCAGCGCCCACCGCCGCAGCTGAGACACCGGCCGTGATCCGGTCCTGCTGCACCGCGTTGGCGGGGACCGGCTGGACGTCAGCCGCCGGGAGGGCCGCGGGAACAGTTGCAGCGCCGGCAACGGCCCCGGCTGCAGCGGGCCCCGCGGTGGCACCGGCGTTGGCGGCGGCCGTGGCGCCGGCGGTGGCCAGCAGCAGTGCCGTGGCTGCGACCGCAAACGTTTTTGTGGACTTTTTCATGGTGTTTCCCTTGGTCGGAGGAGGAGGAGCGGGTGCTGGCTTCAATCCTTCCGGCGCATCGGACGCCTGCCATCGGGCGTTGGTCTGTGGCAGGCTGCCACTTATGGCGCCTGGAATCAGCCAAATGGCTGAGAGACCCGGGCGGACCCGGCGCCCTAGCATGGAGGGGACGTCCCGCAACAGCATCGGAAAACCTCATGGCTCCCTTCCCCAGCACCGGCTCCGCCGGCACTCCCGGCACCCGCTGGGGCAGCATCGGCGCGGCCGTGCATCTTGGTTTCGCTGTGCTGCTGGTGGCCTCCGCGGTGCGGTATCTTATGCGGCACAGCGCCACGGACAACGTCCTGGTCCTGGGACTGGCGGCCGCTGCGTGCCTGCTCTACGCGGCCGTCGCCGTCCTGGCCGAACGCGGCCGGCCCGGTATGGCGTGGATGTTCGCACTCGTGGCCGTCTGGTCCGGCCTGGTTATCGCGGCGCCCAGCTTCGCCTGGTGCTCCTTTGCGCTCTTTTTCCTGGCCCGCCGGGCTTTGACCGGCACCGCTGCGTACGTCGCGGCCGGCGCCACGGCGTTTGCCACGGCCGCGGGGCTCTTCCGGCTCAGCGACGGCACGGATCCGGCAATGGTTTTGGGCCCGCTGGCCGTGGGCCTGATGCTCACGCTTGTCCACGACAGGATCGCGCATGATGCCAACGAACAGGTTCGCCTGCACGCGGAAATTTCTCAGGCGCAGGCGGGCCTGGCGGCCAGCGAGCGCCGTGCCGGCACCATCGCCGAACGGGAGCGCGTCTCCCGGGAGATCCACGACACCGTGACGCAGGGCCTGGCCAGCAGCCTGCTGCTGCTTGAAGCCGCGGACCGGGCCTGGCCCGCCCCTGCGGCGAAAGCGGGCCTGCACCAGGCCACCGGCCTGCTGCGAAGCAACCTCTCCGAGACCCGCAGCCTGATCCATGAACTGGCGTCCCCCGGCCTGGACACTTCGCCCCTGCCCGAGGCCCTGCTGATCGCGGCCCGCCAGTACATGCCCGCGGCCCGGCTACTGGTCACCGGAGACCCGCGGGAGGTCCCGGCAGAGGTCCGCCACGCCCTCCTGCGCGTGGTGCAGAGCGCAGCTGCCAACACCCGCCTGCACGCGGGCGCCACGGCAGCAACCGTGACCCTCGGTTACCTGCCCGGGGCCGTCACCCTGGACATTTACGACGACGGAGCGGGCTTCGATCCGCTGGCGGCAGCACCGCCGTCGGACGCGGGCGGGTACGGCCTGCGCGCCATGCGGCAACGGGTGGAGCAGCTGGGCGGCGTTTTCGCAGTGGAAAGCGGCCCCGGGGAAGGCACAATCGTCGCAGCCCAGCTGCCGGCCGCCCCGCTGACGGAGCAAAACCGGGGCGGTGCCTTGTGACGGCCATCCGGGTGCTGCTGGTGGATGACCACCTTGTGGTGCGCCGCGGACTGCGGGCGTTGCTGGGAACCCAGCCCGGCATCGAGGTGGTGGGTGAAGCGGCGTCCGGGGAGGAAGCCCTGGCCCTGGTGCCGGAACTCCAGCCTGCGGTGGTGGTGATGGACCTGGCAATGGGCGCGGGCATGGACGGCATCGAGGCCATCCGGCAGCTCCGTGCGTTCAACCCCCGGCAGGCCATCCTGGTTTTCACCACATATGACTCGGATGCGGATATTGTCCGGGCGGTGGACGCCGGCGCCATGGGCTACCTGCTCAAGGACGCGGCACCGGGTGAAATTTTTGCAGCCGTCCGCGGCGCCGTCGAGGGTAAAAGCGTGATGAGTCCCCCGGTGGCGTCGCGGCTGTTCCAGCAGCTGCGCAACCCCGGGGAGATCCTGACGCCGCGGGAGGCCGAGCTGCTCAGCCTGCTCACCGAAGGCCTGAGCAACCGGGAGCTGGGCAAGCGGCTTTTTATCTCGGAAGCCACCGTCAAAACGCACCTGGCGCACATCTACGGCAAGCTCGGAGTGGACACCCGGGCCGCTGCGATTGCCACCGCAATCCGCCGCGAAGGCATGCGTTGACGACGCCAAACACGTCAAACCCTTGCACGCAGGCCTTCCGCCCCGTACGTTGGGATGGCGGGGGACGTTCTCCGCACACTTCGGGTTGATACCCGGAGAGAGAATCAGAGTCACATGAAGGAATGCAGCCATGGCAACAGGCACAGTTAAATGGTTCAACGCCGAAAAGGGTTTTGGCTTCATTGCCCCCGATGACGGGTCCGCTGACGTTTTCGCACACTACTCGGCAATCGCCAGCAGCGGTTACCGCTCACTGGACGAAAACCAGAAGGTCGAATTCGATGTGACCCAGGGCCCCAAGGGCCCGCAGGCAGAGAACATCCGCCCGCTCTAAGACTTAGGTACTCCCGGCTCCGGCCGGGGCACGCCCGTCAGGCGGCTCCGTCAACATCACGTTGGCGGGGCCGCTTTTTTGTGCCCGGCACACCACCAGCCCCGGTTTGCAATAATCGGAGCATGACCGGACAGGACCCGGAAAGGGACCCGTGGGAGGAGTTCGACAGGCTGGGGCCTGCCGTTCCCGACCGTGTGCCCGGCCAGCCCGGCGGCGAACCCCACGGCTTCGGTTTCCGGACGGGCGTCCGCAGCGGCAGGGTGGCGCTGGGCTTCGCCATTTACACGCTGGCGCTGGGTACCGCGCTGGTGCTTACGGGCTTCATCTTCTTCGTCGCCATGGGCCAGTGGCTGCCGGCCGGGCTGATGGTCCTGATTGAGGCAGTTTTCGTTTTTTCCTTCACCCGGCTGGCCCGCCAGGCACGCCGCAGGCACCGGCGCTGAGCGCCTGCGGGAACTTCCGGAAAAAGAGTTCTTGACGTTGACGCAGCGTCAACCCGTACGCTCAGAGCATGGAAGCACTCCGGCGGGACTGGCCCATCCAGGACATCGCAAAACTGGCCGGCACCACCAGCCGCACCCTTCGCCACTACGACGATGTGGGGCTGCTGAAACCCAGCAGGGTGGGCAGCAACGGGTACCGCTATTACGACGGCGACGCTCTCCTTGCGCTGCAGCGGATCCTTCTGCTGCGCGAACTGGGGCTGGGGTTGCCTGCCATCGCGGAGGTCTTCCGGAACCAGACGGACACCGTGACGGCCTTGGGCCGGCACCTGGAGTGGCTGGGCCAGGAGCAGGAGCGGTTGGCCCGGCAGATGGCATCCGTCAGTAAAACGATCAGGACAGTATCAACAGGAGGCGACCCGGTGGCGGAAGAAATGTTCGACGGCTTTGACCATACGCAGTACAAGGACGAGGTGGAGGAGCGCTGGGGCAAGGACACCTATGCCCGCAGTGACGCCTGGTGGCGGGGCATGGGCCCGGCTGAACAGCAGGTCTGGAAAGCCAGGGTCGCCGGCCTCGGCAGGGATTGGATTGCCGCGGCAACCGGCGGAGTGGACCCGGGCAGCGCCGGTGCGCAGGACCTGGCCCGGCGGCACGTGGCCTGGCTGACGTCGATCCCGGGCACACCGGCGTCGGACGACGGCGGCGATACCCGCGGCTACGTGCTGGGACTGGCGGACATGTACGTGGCGGATCCGCGCTTTGCTGCGAACTACGGCGGCACTGCAGGCGCCGCCTTCGTCCGGGATGCGCTGCGGATCTACGCCGGGGCGCACCTGCCCGGGGCAGGGTCCGGTCAGGGAAAGGCCGAGTAGCCGGTCACGGCCCGGCCCGGCCCACCAGGAGAGAGTTGATCTCGCGGCGCCTGTCAGCTTTTCGCCCGGGCGCGCCTGACCCGCCGAATGATCAGCAGTGCCAGCGCCACGGCGATGGCGGCGTAGACAGCGTAGTTGAGGAACTTCGAGTATTGCTCAATGAGGTGGTACTGGGTTCCCAACAGGTAGCCCAGTCCGATCAGGGCCCCGTTCCACAGGCCGCTGCCGGCCAGGGTGAACAGGCTGAAGGTGCCCAGCGGCATCGCGGCGGCTCCTGCCGGCAGCGAGATGAGGCTCCGCACGCCGGGGAGGAGCCTGCCAAAAAAGATGGAGGACCGGCCGTGGCGGCGGAACCAGCCGGCGGCGTGTTCGAAGTCTTCGCGGTCCACCAGCGGCAGCCGGGACAGCCCCCGGATTGACCGTTCCAGCCCCAGCTTGGCGCCCAGCCAGTACAGCAGGAGCGCCCCGAGGTAGGCGCCCAGGGTGCTGGTGAGGAAAACCAGCAGCAGGTTCAGCGAACCCTGCTTGGCGAGGAAGCCGGCCAGGGGAAGGATCACTTCGCTGGGGATGGGTGGAACCACCGTCTCGGCGAGGGTGAACGCGCCAACACCCCATTCCCCGAGGCTCTCGATGGCCCGGGCAGCGACGCCCACAATCCCGGTGAGGCCGTCAGTGGCGCTGGATCCTACGGCTGCTGCTGCCCACATTCTAAAAGAGCTCCCCCTGGGTCTGCGGCTGGGGCGCGATGCGCGCCTGCTCCTTTCTACCTCACGTGGCTGGCTGTTTGCTGGCAGGCTTGGCCCGGATGTGGATGCGTTCCCCCTGGGTACCGAAGAGGCTCAGGAATTCCACCGCGCGGCCGTCCGCCCGGCCGAACCAGTGCGGCACCCGGGTGTCGAACTCCACGGCTTCGCCCGGCCCCAGCACCAGGTCGCGTGCACCCAGCACCATCCGGAGCCTGCCGTTGAGGACGTACAGCCACTCGTAGCCCTCGTGGACCTGCGGGGTGGGCGCCAGCATCGGGCCTGCGGGAAGAATGTGTTTGTAGGCCTGGATGCCGCCGGGCTTCCGGGTCAGCGGAATGATGGTCATGCCGTACGCCTCGATGGGCCGCAGGTGCACGCGCGGGTCGCCCGTCGCCGGGGCGCCCACCAGTTCGTCCAGTGGAACCTGGTGCGCCTTGGCCAGCGGCAGCAACAGCTCAAGGTTGGGCCGGCGCTGGCCGGATTCCAGCCGGGAAAGGGTGCTGACGGAGATCCCCGTAATGTCGGCGAGCGCGGCCAGCGTGACGTCGCGGCTGAGCCGCAGGGCCTTGAGCCGGGGGCCCACCGCGGCCAGGACATCATCGAGGCTCTCTTCCGTGTTCTCTCCCATGGGCCTATTTTGCCATACCAGCAACGAAGCTTGCCATAACGGCCCGGGCGACGGGAGCCTTGGAACATGACGAATCAAGAGAACCCAATGTATGACGTTGTGATTGTGGGCGGGGGCGCCGCCGGCCTGAGCGCCGCGCAGATGCTGGGCCGCACCCGGCGGTCCGTGGCGGTGGTGGACAGCGGGGAGCCGCGCAACGCTCCGGCTGCGGGAGTGCACGGCTTCCTGGCCCGCGACGGCGTCAGCCCCGCGGAGCTGCTGGCCGCCGGACGGGCGGAAGCCGAAAACTATGGCGCCCGGATTGTCCGCGGCGCGGTGGTGTCCGCAGCCGGTGGGCTGGAGCAGGGCTTCGACGTGGAGCTCGACGGCGGCGAGCGGCTCCGCGGCCGTCGGCTCCTGATTGCCACAGGGCTGGTGGACGAACTGCCGGAGCTCCAAGGGCTCCGCGAACGCTGGGGCAAGGATGTGCTGCACTGCCCGTTCTGCCACGGCTGGGAAGTCCGGGACCGGGTCATCGGAGTGCTGGGCGCCGGGCCCTGGTCCGTGCACCAAAGCCTGCTGTTCCGGCAGTGGAGCAGCAACGTCACACTGTTCCTCAACGACACCGTCACCCCTACGGACGCGGAGCTGGAGCAGCTGGCCGCCCGTGGCGTCAAGCTGGTGGCCGGTCCGGTGGAGTCGCTGCGGGTGGCGGACGATGCGCTCAAGGGGGTTGTCCTGGCCGGCGGGCCGGAGGTGGCGGTGGACGCCCTGGTGGTGGGCGCCAGGGTCCACGCCCGCCTTGACGGGTTTGCGGGGCTGGGCCTGGTGGCGGAGCCGCATCCGATGGGGATCGGCGATTACCTCCCGGCCGATGCTGAGGGCGCCACAGCCGTCCCCGGAGTCTGGGCGGCCGGGAACGTGACGGACATCAAGGCGCAGGTGATGGCGTCAGCCGCGGCGGCTGCGTGGACCGCCGTCGTGATCAACAACTCCCTGATGGCCGACGAAATGGACGGCGACCTCCGCGCGTACCGGGAGGCTTTGGCCCTTACCGGTGCCTGAACTCCGGCTGCCGCTTCTCCGTGAATGCCGCCATGCCCTCCTTCTGGTCCTCCGTGGCGAACAGGGAGTGGAAGAGCCGGCGCTCGAACAGGACACCCTGGGCGAGGCCTGTTTCGAAGGCGGCATTCACGGCCTCCTTGGCGGCCATGGCGACGGGTTTGGACTTGGCCGCTATCAGGTCGGCCGTCTTGAGGGCTTCAGCCAGCACGTCGCCTGCCGGGACCACGCGGGACACCAGGCCGCAGCGGTCAGCCTCCGCGGCGTCGATGAACCTTCCAGTCAGGATCAGGTCCATGGCTTTGGCCTTCCCCACGGCCCGGGTGAGCCGCTGGGACCCGCCCATGCCGGGCAGCACGCCCAGGTTGATTTCCGGCTGGCCGAACTTCGCGTTGTCGCCGGCAATGATCAGGTCGCACATCATGGCAAGCTCACAGCCGCCGCCCAGGGCGAAGCCTGACACCGCGGCGATGGTGGGAATCCGCAACCGGGTGAAGTCCTCCCAGCCCCGGAACCAGTCAGCCGCGTACATGTCCATGTAGCCCTGGGACGCCATTTCCTTGATATCGGCGCCGGCGGCGAAGGCCTTGCCGGAGCCGGTGATCACCACGGCACCGGTACCGGGGTCCGCATCCATGGCTGACACCGCCGCCACCAGTTCATCCATGGTGGCCTTGTCCAGGGCGTTCAACGCCTCCGGCCGGTTGAGGGTGACCAAGCCAACCCGGCCCCGCTGTTCCACCAGGATGTTGTTGTATTCGCTCATTCAGGGCTCCCGTCGTGGTGTGCCGGTGCGGCGCCACGCTCCTGCTCCGAGCGGGCACGGATGTCCGTGATGATCGCGGAGAAGTCCCGGGAGGCACCGCCTTCTGCGGTAAACGTATCGTAGATTTCCGCCGCCAGTGGTCCCAGCCGGCCGGCCACCCCGGTGCTGCGGAGCGCGTTGACGGCCAGGTTGAGGTCCTTGGCCATGAGGGATCCGGCGAACCCGGGCAGGTAGTCCCGGTTGGCTGGGCTGCCGGGGACAGGCCCCGGGACGGGACAGTTGGTGGTCAGGGCCCAGCACTGCCCGGAGGCTGCGGATGCCACATCGAACAAGGCCTGGTGGCTCAGGCCCAGCTCCTCCCCCAGCACAAACGCTTCACTGACGGCGATCATGGACACCCCCAGGATGAGGTTGTTGCAGATCTTGGCGGCCTGCCCGGCGCCGTGGTCCCCGCAGTGGACCACACGCTTGCCCATGACCTCCAGCAGCGGCAGGATGTCCGCGAAGCCGGCAGCCGGGGCCCCCACCATGAAGGTCAGGGTTCCGGCTCCGGCACCCACCACGCCCCCGGACACCGGCGCGTCCACAAAGGTGTGGCCCGCCGCGCCGGTCAGCGCTGCAGCTTCCCGGGCCTCCGCGACGTTGATGGTGGAGCAGTCCAGGAAGACCGTGCCCGGCGCTGCGGCGGCCAGCAGCCCCGGCTCCCCGTCGATGCCCTGGTAGGCGGCCAGCACGTGCTCTCCGCTGGGGAACATGGTCAGCACCACGTCCGCACCGGCTACGGCTTCGCGGGGGCTGCCGCTGACGGGGATCCCGGCCGCGCGGGCCGCGTCGCGGGCGGCCGGCACCACATCGAACCCGGCCACCCGGTGGCCGGCCTTAACCAGGTTGGCGGCCATGGGCGTGCCCATGTGGCCCAGGCCCAGGAAGGCGATGCTGCGGTATTCCGGCATGATCAGGCTCTCCTGCGGTCTGACGGGACCGGCTGCAGGTCCAGTTCCGCCCCCGGCAGGGGCGCGAAGAACCGGTCCACCCGGTCCGGGTGGACCTCTGCCAGGGTGGACGGCTTCCATTGCGCGTTCCGGTCCTTGTCCACCACCTGGGCCCGGATGCCCTCGCGGAAGTCAGGTGCCGTCAGGAAACGCAGGCCTACCCGGTATTCCTGGGCCAGGGTTTCCGCCAGGTCCAGGCCGCGGGCCCGCCGCAGGGCGGCCAGGGTGACGGCGACCGCGGTGGGCGACTTGGACTCGATGGCATCCGCCGCGGCAGCCGCGTCCCCGTCCCCGTCCTTGGCGTAAGTGCGCAGGCTGCGGACAATCTCCACCGCATCCGTTCCGGCATAGCAGGTATCGATCCAGCCGCGCTGCCCGGCCAGCACCGAGGGCGGCGCCTCCGTCGTGAAGCGTCCGACGGCGGCTGCCGCGGGTTCGTGTTCCAGCGCCGCCACGAGCCCGGGCAGGCTGGTTGAGGGGACAAAGTGGTCGGCCAGGCCCAGGAACAGGGCGTCGGCCGCGTCCAGGTGGGCGCCGGTCAGGCCTGCGTGGGTTCCTGTTTCGCCGGGGGCACGGGCCAGGAGCAGGGTACCGCCCACGTCCGGGACAAAACCGATGGTGGTTTCCGGCATGCCCATGCGCGTCCGCTCGGTGACCACGCGGACGGACCCGTGGGCGGAGATCCCCACGCCGCCGCCCAGGACCAGCCCGTCCATCAGCGCCACGTAGGGTTTGGGATACGCTGCGATCAGGGCGTTGAGCCGGTACTCCGTTTGCCAGAAGTCCGCTGTCCGGTTGCCGCCGTGCAGCATGTCCTCGTAGATCGCAACGATGTCCCCGCCGGCGCAGAGCCCGCGCCCACCGGCGCCCTGGATCAGGACCGTGGCTACGGCGTCGTCCGTTGCCCATCCGGCGAGGGTTTCCAGGAGCTCCGCCACCATGCCGGCCGTGAGGGCGTTGACGGCCCGCGGCCGGTTGAGCGTTGCCACCGCGAGGGAGCCCCGGCGTTCGAAGAGCACCTCTGCGGCCGCTTCGGGCTGCGCCGCGGCTGCCGCGGCACCCGCCGGAACTGCGCCTTGGTCCGTCCTGCTGGGGCTGTCCGTCATCTGTTTCCTTCCAACGTGGCGGCGCTGCACCGCCGGACTGGCCCGGCTCCGGTGCCTTCCGGGGCCGGGGAACCATGGCCGCCGAGGCGCAGCAGGTGATCCAGGTCATGTCTGGTTGCGAATATACCCGCCGCCGGCGCCGCGCAACCATCCGCCGCGGCAGGCCGGCGCGGACGGGACGGCGGGTCAATACCGGCCTCCGCACCGCCAAGGTAAGTTAGGGGTGTGAAGATCGCTACCTGGAATGTAAATTCGCTCCGTGCCCGTGCCGACCGTGTTGAAGCCTGGCTCCAGCGCAGCGACTGCGATGTCCTGGCCATCCAGGAGACCAAGTGCAAGGACGAAAACTTTCCCTGGGAGCTGTTTGAGCGGATGGGCTACGAGGTGGCCCACTTCGGGCTCAGCCAGTGGAACGGCGTGGCCATTGCTTCCCGGGTGGGCCTGGCCGACGTGGAGCGGACCTTCCTGGACCAGCCCGCGTTCGGCAAAGCCGGCAAGGACCCCGTCCAGGAGGCCCGCGCCATCGCCGCCACCTGCGGCGGCGTCAGGATCTGGAGCCTCTACGTCCCCAACGGCCGGTCCCTGGACGACGAGCACATGCCGTACAAACTCAAGTGGCTCGAAAGCCTCAAAACCCACGCCCAGGACCTCGTTGACCAGGATCCGCAGGCCCAGGTGGCGCTGATGGGCGACTGGAACATCGCCCCGTTCGACGACGATGTCTGGGACATCGACCTGTTCGTCAACAACAACTTCACGCATGTCAGCCCCCCGGAGCGGGAAGCCTTCCACGCCTTTGAAACCGCCGGCTTCACGGACGTGGTGCGGCCCTATACCCCGGGCCCTGGCGTGTACACGTACTGGGATTACACCCAGCTCCGCTTCCCCAAGAAGGAAGGCATGCGCATCGACTTTGTCCTCGCCTCCCCCGCCTTGGCCTCCCGCGTCACCGGAGCGGCGATCGACCGCGAGGAGCGCAAGGGCAAGGGCGCTTCGGACCACGCGCCCGTCCTGGTGGACCTGGCGGACTGATGAGCCAGCCCCGGAGCCGCCGCAGGAGGCCACTGTGACCGGAAATCTCTACCGGGGCCAAGCCGGGCTGCCCTTTTCCTCCACCCTGCGGGTCTACGAGCCCCTGTCCGCGTTCCCGCCGGAACAACGCCCGGCCATCCAGTCGGCCGGGGCGCGCACCGCCTCGCGAGCCGCCGTCGAAAACGCCGAACTGCTGGCTTCCCTGGGCCGCATCACGCGGACCGGCGGGGATCCTTTCCCTACGGGCAGGACTGACACCGTCCGGGTGACGACGGCGCCCGCCGCGCCCCGGACCGGTGAACCGTCGGGTGCGGCCGCCGCTCCGGAAGACGCCGCCGGCCCGGCGCTGCTGTACTGCCCCAGCCAGCTGGTCCTGCGGGCGGGCCTTGCGGCCAACGCATTGATGGAAGGCATCCATGGGCCGCTCGCCGAACTGCTGATTCCCGAGCAGCAGCGCGACCGGCACCAGGAGCGCATCGACCAGGTGAAGGCCAGGGACGGGTCCATCCGGGTCCATACCCGGGCGTCCACGTGGGGCATCCCGTTCAGCTGGTTTTCGCTGTTTTCGGAGTCTGACCACAAGGATGTGGTGGAATCTGCCGGGCGGATCCTGACGGTGCGGGTCTGGGCGCCCATTACGGAGGCGCTGGAACGCGCCCGGTACGCGGTGGCCAACCTGACGCTGGCGGCCCCGGACCTGGACATGCTGGATGACCTGGCGCAGCTGACCGAATGGCTGGAGCTGTTCCACGTGGGGTCCATGGTGGAACTGGACTACGGAGCCGTAGCGGACAAGGTGTACCCGGACGATTCGCCCATGGATATCCGGCTTGGCATCGAATGCCTGGCGGAAGGCGACATGACCGGCGCCGCAGCCGCCTACCGGCGGTTGGCATCCCGCTGGATCCCCATCCGCCAGTTGGCCCGGGCTTCCTGAGCTGCTCCCCGGCCGCCGGTACGGCTGGCCGCCTCGACCTTAGGCCCGCGGGGGAGCTGTGGTTGCCCTGAGGATCAGTTCATGGCGTGCGACGGCGGATTTCACGGCACCCACGTGGCCGTCAAGTTCATCGAGAAGCATTTTGGTGGCCAGCTCCGCCTGCTCGTCAGGCCGTTGGGCAACCGTCGTCAAGCCCATGGCTTCAGAGAAGTCGTGGTCATCTATCCCTATCACCGACAGCTCGCCGGGTACGTTCACGCCGGCGCGGGCGGCCTCGAATATCACCCCCATGGCCATCTCATCCGATGCACAAAAGATGGCGGTGGGCTTCCGGCCGGGCAGGTTCCAGATTCTTCGGAACGCGTCCTGGCCGCTCAGCAGGGTGAAGTCGCCCCACTGTTCCCACCCGGGCTGCGGGTCCAGGCCGGCCTTGCGCATCACATCGTGGTAGGCAAGGATCCTGACCCGCGGGACATCGAAGTTCAGGTCCGTCTGGTTGTCACCGTGGACCAGGGCGATGTCCCTGTGGCCAAGGTCCACCAGGTGCTGCACGGCAACGGATGCCGCGGCGTAGTCATCGATTCCGATGTAGGAACATTCCTCGACGTGTCCGCCCACCACAATCAGGGGGATCTCGATTTTATGCAGATGTTCCAGTTCCTCGTGGCTCAGCGCCATGCAGAGAACCAAGAGCGCATCGATCTGTTTGTAGACCATCGTCTTGTCGAAGAGCCTTACCCTGTTCCCGCCGTGCCCACCCAGGTTGTAAAGGGACAGGTTGTAGTTCCGGGCGTAAAGCTCGCGGTCGGCGCCTTCGATGGCTTTGGAGAAAAACCAGCGGCTCACAAACGGCGCCAGGATGCCAATGGTCCTGGTGCGGCCGGTGGCCAGGCCGGAAGCCGATGACGACGCCACGTAGCCCAGGCTGGCTGCGACCTCAAGGATCTTTTGCCTGGTAACCGGAGAGACTTTGGGAAGTCCACGGACGGCCCTGGACACCGTTGCGGTTGATACCCCGGCTGCGGCGGCCACATCCTCGATGCTGATGCCCGTATGGCCGCCTCGCTGCGACCTCTCAGAACTGCCTGCCACTGTATATCCTCTTCGGTCCCTAACGATTACCAGGCCCCCGCCACCCGCCACGTTATAGCAGGGCCGCCCGGCGGAGGCGCACTGTTACGTGCGCACCCGCCGGATGGCAGCACTACCTTCTTGTCAGCCCTTGAGCCCGCCGGCCATCAGACCGCGGACGAAGTAGCGCTGGAGGCCGAAGAACACGGCCAGCGGCACAATGATGGACACGAATGCGGCGGCCGGGTTCAGGTAGTCCCGGTTTCCGCGGGTACCCGAGATCTCAGCCAACCGCTGGGTGATCGGTGCAACGTCCGCTGTGCCGCCGGAGAACACCAACGCAACCAGCAGGTCGTTCCAGACCCAGAGGAACTGGAAGATGGCCAGTGACGCCAAAGCGGGGACGGACAGCGGCAGGATGATCCGCCAGAAAATGGTGGTGTGTCCGGCGCCATCGACCTTGGCTGCCTCGATGACCTCGCCCGGAATTTCCGAGATGAAGTTATGCAGCAGGAAGATACCGAGCGGCAGCCCAAAGATGGTGTGCGCGATCCACAGCTGGGTGTAGGAGCCCGGCGGAATCTGCAGCACCTGGGTGAACAACTGGAGCAGCGGGATCAACGCCATCTGGAGCGGGATGATCTGGAGCGCGAAGACGAAGATGAATCCTGCTTCCCGGCCCCGGAAGTTGCCCCACGCGAAGATGTAGGCCGCCATGGAGGCCAGCACCAGGACAAACACGGTGACGGGCACAACGATTGCCAGCGAGTTGACGAAGTACTGCGAGAGGTTGGCGGACTGCGAACCAGCTGCAGCAGTGACGTCCACGTAGTTCTTGAAGGTGAAGTCCCAGTCGGAGAAGAAGTTCCACCAGCCGTCTGAGCGTGGACCCACCTGCTTCGCCGCGGGCCGGACCGATGACACCAGCAAACCGAAGGTGGGAATGGTCCAGATAACGGCGATGATCACCGCCGCGGCGGTGGCCCAGCGGGACGTCAGCCTGTTCTTGACCCGCCGCATGATGGGGCCGGTATCTTCCGGATCCACGGGCCGGCCACCACTCTTGGCTTTGGTCGCGGTGCGGGTGTTTTTCGCCGCCTCATCCGGCGCTGGCATGACGGTCATCGGATTTCCTTCTGCTGGCGGAGGACGCGGGCGTTGTAGATCACGATAGGCAGAACCAGGATAAAGAGGATCAGCGCGAGGGCCGCACCCCTGCCAGGTTCACCGGCGCGGAACGCCTGCGTATACATTTCATTGGCAACAACCGAGGTGTCGTAGTTGCCGGCTGTCATGGTCCGCACAATATCGAAGACCTTGAGCGTGGCGATGGTGATGGTGGTTAGGACCACAACAAGGGAGCCACGGATGCCGGGGATGGTGACGTTCCGGAACTGCTGCCACGGGTTGGCACCGTCCAGGCGGGCGGCTTCGACGATTTCAGCGGGGACGCCCTTGATGGCGGCCGAAAGGATCACCATGGCGAACCCGGTTTGGATCCAGACCATAACGATGATGAGGAAGATCGTGTTTCCCGGCGCGTCGAGCAGGAACTGCTTGGGGTCCAGGCCCAACGCAACGCGGAGTGCGTTCAGCACACCGGTCTGTTCAATGCCAGGGCCGCGGTAGTCGTACACCAGTTTCCAGATGATGCCGGCACCGACAAACGAAATGGCCATAGGCATAAAGACCAGGGCCTTCAGGACCTTTTCGCCGCGGGCCTTGTCAATGAAGACGGCGTAGGCAAGGCCAAAAACGGTGGAAAGCAACGGGACCAGGATGGTCCAGATGACGGTATTGCGAAGCGTGGCGAGGGCCTCCGGTTGGGTAAACATCCAGACGAAGTTATCGACGCCGTTCAGCTTTCCCCCGGAATCCGTGAACGCCAGGAATGATGTCTGGGCTGCCGGGTAAACCAGGCCAACCAGCAGCAGGATCGCGGCCGGTGCGAGGAACCCGATCACCGTGACCTTGTCTTTGGCGGACTTGGGGGCCCTGTCCACCAACAACATGAGTAGTCCAATGATCGCGGCAAAAATGGCCAGCGCGATCACGACTTGAAGGAGCTTTCCTCCGATGAATTCCAAGGCTCAACCTCCGGGGTGTGCGTGGATCAGAATGAAGAGTGGGGAGCACTGCGCCCCAGCACCTACCGGTGGCTGGGGCGCAGCGTACAGCTGGGAGGTCAGCTCTTGGGCCAGCTGCCTTCGATGCTGTCGGCAACCTGCTTGGCGGGGGTGCCGTTGATCCACGAAACGATGCCCTTCCAGAAGGAGTTGGATCCTACTGCGCCCGGCATGAGGTCCGAACCGTCGAAGCGGAAGACGGTGTTCTCGTCCTGCAGGAGCTGGATGGAGAGCTTATCCAGCTCGGTCTGCGCGTTGGCCGGGTCGAGGCCCTTGTTCGCGCTGATGACGCCGCCGAGCTTCACGCGGTCGTTGGCGAATTCAGAGCTCGCCAGGTAGGCCTGGAAAGCCTGGACTTCGGGGGCGTCGCTGTAGGCGCCGACCATTTCGCCGCCGCCGGTGATGGCCTGGCCCTTGGACTCGTCGATCGGTGGCGTCATAAACGCCCAGACGTCGCCGTCGGGTGCAACGGAGGTGCCTTCGGGCCAGTTGGAGGCCTGGAAGTTGGCCTGGTGGTGCATTGCGCACTGGCCGTCAAGTACCGGCTGGCCGGCCTGGGCGAATCCGGTGGTCAGGATGGAACGGACGTCGCCGAAGCCGCCGTTGACCATCTTGTCATCGAGCAGGATGTCGCCTGCCTTATCAAAGGCGTCAACGATTTTGGGGTCGTTGAAGGGAATTCCGTGGCTGACCCACTGGTCGTAAACCTCCGGTCCCTGTGCGCGGAGGACAACGTCCTCGATCCAGTCCGTGCCGGGCCAGCCCGTGGCTTCACCTGACTCGAAACCGGCACACCAAGGCTTCATGGCGCCTTCATCGGCGATCTTCTTGGACAGGTCCATCATTTCGTCCCACGTTTTGGGGACGGTCCAGCCTTTATCCTCGAACGTTTTCGGTGCGTACCAGACGTAGCCCTTGACGTTGGCGAGCATGGGAGCGGTGTAGAAGACACCGTCCACGGTGCCGTATTTCTTCCAGTCCGCTGACCAGTTCTTGTCCACGGCGTCCGAGACGGCCTGCGGTGCTTTCTTGAGGTTGCCGGCGCGGGCCTGGTCCGCCATCAGGCCGGGCTGCGGGAAGATGGCAATGTTGGGGGCGTTTCCGGCTTTCGCGCGGACACCGATCTGGGTCTCGAATTCCTTGCTGCCCTCATACTTGATGGTTGCACCCGTGCACTGCTCGAAAGCGGCCCAGGTCTTTTCAAGGTTGGTGGCTTCAAGGTCAACGATCGTGGAATAGACGGAAACGGTCTTTCCGTCATGCTTGCCGTAGCTTTCATACTTTGCACAATCGACGGAAGCGTCTCCGGATCCACTGTCCGAGCTACTGCATCCTGTGAGTGCCAGGGCCACAATTCCGGTGGCTGCAATCGGCAGCAGGTATTTGCGGTTCTTCATTACTGGTGACTCCTCGCTGAGTTACGGACCTTACGCCTGGTGCGATTGACGTGGTGACCATCACAGTAGTGGACTCCCGGCAAGAAATGCAAGCGTTTACACCAGCTGTGTCCAATTGGTGATCAAACGCCGGACCGGCCCCCTCAGCGGACCCGTTCCGCCCGTCCAAACCGGGTCCGGGCGCCTGCGCCGATGTGGATCAGCACGGGTGTTTCGCGGCCCACCACGGCGTCCAGCGCGCCGAG
This sequence comes from Arthrobacter sp. Leaf141, assembly GCF_001424565.1. Classification (GTDB taxonomy): domain Bacteria; phylum Actinomycetota; class Actinomycetes; order Actinomycetales; family Micrococcaceae; genus Arthrobacter. The sequence goes on along the minus strand of NZ_LMOL01000019.1, from coordinate 52,330 downwards.
GAGGTCAGAGATTTCGGCAGCCAGCAGGTGCGGGGCAACACCCTGGCGCGGCAGGAGCTTGACCTTCAGGGCGGGCATGCCCTTGACGTTGTAGGTCGCCACCGTGGCTCCCGCCAGGTCCGGCCGCCCTGCGAGGGCCTGCCTAAGGGCCTGCTCCGCCACTCCCCCGCCGATGCGGATATCTCCCGCGACCTCGCCTGGATCGTATTCGGAGGCGAGGAGGTTGGACCTGCCTTTGCCCTGCTGCGCGATCCACGCCACCATCAGGCCGATCAGGACCAGCAATGCCAGGGCCACCAGGAGCCACAGCCAGCTTTCCGCGCGGCCCGGGAAACGCGTGGCGTTGAAGGCGGTGTTGACGGAGCTCCAGGTTCCGTCCGCCCAGGGATGCCACCAGGACGCCACGGCAGGCACTGCGGCCAGGAGCACCAGCAGCAGGCCCAAAGCCAGCATCGCGAGGCCCAGGAGGGTGATGAGGATCCGGTTTAATGTTCCGGGGGTGCTGTTCATGCGCCGATCACTCCGGACGGGGTCAGGTTGATGCGGACCTCAGGGGCCGGTTGCAGGTCCATCTGCTCAAGCTCGTCCGCCACGGCCGCCAGGATGGCGTCCTGTTCCACCGGCACGCCGGAGGTGGGGCGGACGTTGACCAGGACCTGCCGGTGCGAGACCACCACCATCACCTGTCCCGGGGTGACATTGGCGGCCAGCCGGGCGCGCCGGGCCAACGATGAGGCGATGACCTCGTCATCCACCACCACGGCATGGTGGCCCGCATGGCGGCCTGGCAGGGCCAGCGGATGCCGGGCCCGGCGCCCGGGCAGGACACCGTTAAGGAAGAAGATCAGGCCGGCCATGGCGATCACCGCGCCGATGGCGCCCAGGAGCAGCGGAGTGATCCCCGCCGGCAGGTCGACCAGCCGTTCGGCTGCCACCTGGGGCTCGATCAGCCAGGCGGGCTGTCCGATGGCGTGCACGGCTGCTTCAAGCAGGCCGTACGCGGCCAGGCCGGCCACCAGCACGGCAGCAAAGATGGCAATGCCCGCCCGGTTTGAGTGGGTTTCGCGGTGCACAATCCTGCGCAGGACGGGGTCCGGTTCCGCGGCACCGTGCCGTTTGGCTTTGCGGGTCCCCTCAGGACCGGTGTCGACGGTGGTCACTTGACCCGTCCTCCTTCGCTGATCCTGGCTCCGCTGATCCTGATGTCAACCCGGCTCAGCTGGGCACCGCTGAGTTCGGTGACCGTGGCAAGGATCCGGGCTTTCGCCGTGACGGTTCGTTCCCAGATGGAGCCGCCGAAGGCCTGAAGCCTGGCCGGATCAGCCGCGGCCGCGCGCAGCGGCGGGATGCTGATGGGCGCCACGAGCGATAGCGCCAGCAGGCCGCCGTCGTCCGCCCAGTCGGCCCGCACGTCCTGGGCATCGCATCCCAGGGCCTGCGCCGCTGCGGCTTTCGCCAGGCTGGTCAGGGCCTGGGTGCTAATCCGGTTGTGGCCGCTGAGCACCTGCCCGGAAACGGCCGGCGCGCCCGGGTTCATGAGGATGAGCGCCGGCCGGTGATGGCGTCCAGCACACCGCGCAGATCAAGTTTGCCCTCCGCTGCCCGGCCCAGCACGGCGCCAATGGCCATAAACAGGAGCGAGATCAGGAAGCCCCACAGGCCGAACTGCAGGGACATAAACGCCACGAACGCGCCAAGTGCCGTTCCTGCGAGAGTGAGGTTCACAGCAGCGCCTCCCGTTCGGTGGTGCCGGATGCCGTTGGTTTGACGGGCGGCGGAACAAAGACGTCCGTGATTTCCACGTTCACCTCGATGACCTGCAGGCCCACGAGTTCCTCGATGGCCCCGTAAACAGCGGCACGCACCTGGTTGGCAAGCGAATGCAGGGGTGTGCCGTAGGAGGCGACGAGGTTGATGTCCACCGCCACCTGGGTTTCGCCCACCTCGGCATGGACGCCGGTGGCATGGTCCGTGCTGCCCACGGCATCACGGATCGCGCCGAGGGCCCTGGACGGGCCGGACCCCAGCGAATAGACGCCGGGGACGGCGCGGGCGGCAATACCGGCCACTTTCGCCACGGCGGTTTCGGAAATGACAGTCCTGCCCGACCCTGCCCCTGCGGCAGGAACCAACGGGGCAGGGCCCAGGCCGCCCTGGCCGGGCTGCGGGTTCTGGTACTCCATCGAAGAACTCCCCCTTCTGTTGTTCATTACCCTATCCCTAGCCCGCGCCGATGTGCTGGAACGGGCCTGCGTCGGGGACTTGAAGCGCCCCCGATGCAGGCGGCCGGGCTAGCGGGTTCCCTTCGCGCCAGAACCGGCCTTGTCGGCGTCGTGCGTGACATGTTCCGCGCCGGCCTCGTCACCGTGGGCCAGGTGTTCGGTGAATTGCGCCTGGACGGCCTCCGCCACCTGGTCCGATACCTGGTCCGCCAGGTGTTCCTGGTAGTGCTCCTGGACGGAATCGTTCACGGAGTCCTGCACCTTTTCCGTCACGTGGGCGGTCATCTGTTCGCGGGCCAGCTTCCGTTGGGCCCGCATCAGCGCCGCGTGTTCCTGGTGGAATGCCTTGGCCGTGGCCACGCACATCAACAGAATCACCACGCTGAAGGGCACCGCGGTGAGGATGGCGGCCGTTTGGATCGCCTGCAGCCCGTCGGCCAGCAGGAGCGCGATGGCTGCTGCCGCTGCGGCCAGCGCCCAGAAGATGCGGATCCAGTTCTTCGGCTCCACGTTCCCGCCGGTGGAAATCATGCCCATGACCAGCGCGCCGGAGTCTGCCGAGGTGACAAAGAAGATGGCGATCAGGACAATCGCCCCGATGGTGAGGACCATCCCGCCCGGAAGGCTGCCCAGCAGGGAGAACAGCGCCCCCTCGGTGTCCACTGTGCCGTCAGCGCTGACCAGCCCGCCGGCACCGAAGAGTTCGCGGTGGATGGCGGCGCCGCCCAGGACGGAGAACCACAGGAAGCCCATCATGGTGGGGACCAGCAGCACGCCGGCGACGAACTGGCGTACGGTGCGGCCCTTGGAGATGCGGGCGATGAAGATGCCCACAAACGGTGCCCACGAAATCCACCAGCCCCAGTAAAACGTGGTCCAGGCGGCCTGCCAGGCTTCGCCTTCGGCGCCGGAAAATGCCAGCGTGTTAAAGGTCAGCCCCACCACGTTCTGCAGGTAGTTGCCGATCGACTGGACGAACTCGCGGAGCAGGAACAGCGTGGGCCCGGTGAACAGCACCACGATCATCAGCGCCCCGGCGAGCAGCAGGTTCGTGTTGGAGAGCCATTTCATGCCCTTGCCCACGCCGGAGACCACCGAAAGGATCGTCAAGGTGATGATGCAGAGGATCAGGCCGATCTGGGTCATCGTGGTGGCCTGCGCTATGTTGGCGTGTTCCAGGCCCGCCGAAATCTGCAGGACGCCCAGGCCCAGGGAGGTGGCGACGCCGAAGAGGGTGCCCACCAGGGCGATCACGTCGATCAGGTTGCCCCAGCCGCCGGCAACGCGCTTGTGCCCCAGCAGCGGTTCAAGGGTCCAGCGGATGGAGATGGGCCGGTTTTTGCGGTGCACCGCGTAGGCGATGGAGACACCCACCACCACGTAGATGGCCCAGGCGTGCAGCCCCCAGTGCAGGTAGGTCTGGGTCAGCGCCTGCTGCGCCAGCGCCACCGGGGTTCCTTCAACACCGGGCCTCGGCGCGGCGAAGTGGTTCAGGGGTTCGGCCACGCCGAAGAAAACAAGCCCGATGCCCATGCCTGCGGCGAAGAGCAGGGAGAACCAGGACACGACCGAAAATTCGGGCTCATCGTCGTCCTTGCCGAGTTTGATGTCGCCGTAGCGACTCAGCCCGATCCACAGGGCAAACGCCACAAAAACGGCGATGGCTGCAACGTAGTACCAGCCGAACCATTTAATGACGTTGGTCTGGATGGCCCCGAAGGCCTCGGTGGCTGTGCCGGGGAAGAGCGTCGCGAACAGGACAAAAAGGAAAATGACGGCCGCGGCGGGCCAAAAGACCCAGGTGGCAATTTTCTGGCCACCACCTCCGGGCGGCTGGGAAGCCGCTTTCTCCGCTCCCGGCGGATTGCCCTTTTGTGGTTGGCTGGTGGTCCTTGCGCCTGGTGTGGCGGACATTCAGGTTGCTCCTTATGCGCTGTGCAATGCTCAGACTGCTCTTCGAGGTTCAACGTGCAGCCTGCAAGTTTACTGACCGTGGGCGCAGCGCGGCCGGGAAGGCAGGATCCGTTGGCACAACGATGCGGGATTGATACGTTCTTCGGCCATCCGGCGGCGCGGGGAACGGCTTGTTAAAGAAGAAAAGCATCAGTTCCGAAGAACTGATGCTTCCCAGTGGTGGCTCCGACCGGCGTCGATCCGGTGACCTTTCGATTTTCAGTCGAACGCTCTACCAACTGAGCTACAGAGCCTAGGTGACTAGTCACCTTGAGAGCCGGAATTACTTCCAACAATCAGAGCGACCCTGACGGGACTTGAACCCGCGACCTCCGCCGTGACAGGGCGGCGCGCTAACCAACTGCGCTACAGGGCCTTGCGTTTCTTGCTTTTACGGCATCGCTACCGTTTTTTTCAAGGCTTCAAGCTTACCAGACAATTTCTGCCTGCTTGACCAGTTCCTTGCGTACCCCCAACGGGATTCGAACCCGTGCCGCCGCCGTGAAAGGGCGGTGTCCTAGGCCGCTAGACGATGGGGGCCAGAACCCGTTCGGAACAAAAGAAAAGGCTTCGAGCCGAGGCTTTTAGTCTTTATCGTTTGCGTTGTCTCCGAACTGGACTCTAAAACTATAGGGCCTAGTTTCGATTTAACCAAAATCGGCACAAACCCCGCCTCCTGGCGCCTGGTTGGGCCAAGATGGAGTGATGGATGCCGTTGCAGCACTGTCCGAAATTGCCTTCTGGCTGGAACGGAGCCGGGCCGCCACGTTCAAGGTCCAGGCCTTCCGGAAGGCAGCCGCCGCCATCGGGCCGCTGGAGCCGGCCGAACTTGCGGCACGGGCCAGGACAGGCCGGCTCAAATCCATGAAGGGCATCGGCGACCGGACCCACCAGGTCATCCAGGAAGCACTGGCGGGCGGGGTGCCGGAGTATCTTGCGGACCTGCGGGACAAAGGGGCCCAGCCGCTGGTATCCGGCGGCCACGAGCTGCGGCAGGCGCTCCGCGGCGACCTGCACAGCCACAGTGACTGGTCCGACGGCGGATCCCCCATCGACCTGATGGTGGCCGCCGCCGGAATCCTGGGCCGCGAATACCTGGCATTGACGGACCATTCGCCGAACCTGACCATCGCCAACGGGCTCTCCGCCGAACGCCTTACCGAGCAGCTGGAGGTGGTGGCCGCCATCAACACCGGCGGCCCGGACGGGTCCGCTGGCAAGAAGGTGCCCCCGCGGCTCCTCGCCGGCATCGAGGTGGACATCCTCGAGGACGGCAGCCTGGACCAGGCGCCGGAACTGCTGGACCGCCTGGACATCGTGGTGGCCAGCGTCCACTCGAAGCTCCGGGCCGACGGTAAAACCATGACCCGGCGCATGCTGGGCGGCATCCGGGACCCGCACACCAATGTGCTGGGCCACTGCACCGGCCGGCTGGTGGAAGGCTCCCGCGGAACCCGGCCGCCGTCGGACTTCGACGCCAAGGAAGTCTTTGCTGCCTGCGCCGAATACGGTGTCGCCGTGGAAATCAACTCCCGGCCGGAACGGCAGGACCCGCCGGACGCCCTGATCCAGCTCGCATTGGACGCCGGTTGCCTGTTTTCGATCGACAGCGATGCCCACGCCCCCGGCCAGCTCGATTTCCTCCAGTACGGGGCCGAACGGGCCGCCAGCAACGGCGTCCCGGCAGAACGCATCATCACCACCTGGCCGTTGGCGGAACTGCTGGCCTGGGCTGCCCCCGACGGGTAGCCGCCGTGACGTGACCGTTTTCCGCGAGCCCCTGCCCCGCCGGCACGGCTAGATTTGCTGTATGCCAACCACAGGTCCCGCCAGCACACCCGCACCGCCCACCGCCCAGGCCCCACTCAAAGCGCTGGGCATCGCCGCCATGGTGGTGACGGTGGTGCTGTGGGCGTCGGCGTTTGTGGGGATCCGGGCCATCGGCCCGCACTTTTCACCCGGGCCGCTGACGCTGGGCCGGCTGGCGGTTGCCGCGGTCGTCCTGGGCCTGCTGGTGGTCCCGCAACTCATGAAGAGCAGGCTCCTCCCCCACGGCAGGGAATGGCTGCCCATCCTGGCGTACGGCGTGATGTGGTTCGGCGGCTACAACGTGGCGCTGAACGCGGCGGAACATGTCCTGGATGCCGGAACCAGTGCCCTCCTCATCAACGTCAACCCCATTTTGGTGGCCGTGATGGCCGGTATCTTCCTCAAGGAGGGCTTTCCGCGTTGGCTGCTGATCGGCAGCACTGTCGCGTTCGCCGGCGTGGCAGTGATTGCGCTCGGGTCCGGCCAAGGGTCCGGCGGCGGGAACCGGCCGACGGCGGACATGGCGGGTGTGGCGCTTTGCCTCCTTGCCGCCGTGCTCGCCGCCGTCAGCGTCATCATCCAGAAGCCGGTCCTGCGGAAGTTTCCGGCGGCCCAGGCCACCTGGTTCGGCATCCTGGTGGGGGCGCTCTGCTGCCTGCCGTTCACCGGCCAGCTGGTCGACGAACTGCAGGCCGCTCCGCCGGAGGCCACCTGGGGCCTTGCCTACCTCGGGGTGTTCCCCACTGCCATCGCGTTCACCACCTGGGCTTATGCCCTCTCGCTCATCGACGCCGGCAAGCTGGCGGCCACCACGTACCTGGTACCCGGGACCACCGTGCTGATCTCGTGGTTCCTGCTCGCCGAAATTCCCACGGTGTGGGGCCTGGTGGGCGGGCTGATCTGCCTGGTGGGGGTGGCATTGACCCGGCGCCGGACCCGGAACAAGCACGTTACGGCTGCCGCCGTTCAGCGCTAAGGTCGAAGGATGCACGCCAGCCTCCCGCCCGGCCTTCCCATCATTCCCGACGGCCCGCACGAGCCCTATGGCTTCAGCATGGCCGCCGACGAATTCGAGGCCGCTGTCCAGGACGCCCTGGACAGCATCCCGGCCAAGCTGGCAGAGGCCATGGACAACGTGGCCGTTTTCATCGAGGACGACTACGTGCCGGGTCCCGGGGAAGACCCGGATACGGTCCTGCTGGGACTCTACGAGGGTGTGCCGCTGACCGAACGGGATTCCTGGTGGGATGCCGGTTCGTTGCCGGACCGGATCACCATCTACCGCGGGCCCATCCTGGAGATCTGCTCCTCCCGGGAAGACGTCATCCACGAAGTCGCCGTGACAGTGGTCCACGAGGTGGCCCACCACTTCGGCATCTCCGATGACAGGCTGCACGAGCTCGGCTGGGGATAGCCTTAGGAGCATGGGACACGACCACAGCCACACACATGGCCTGACCGCAACGGGCCGGCACCGGAAACGCCTGGTGGCGGTCCTGGTGATCACCCTGTCCGTGGTGTTGATCCAACTGGTGGGCGCGTTCCTTTCCGGCTCGCTGTCGCTGCTGGCGGACGCCGGGCACATGCTTTCCGACGCCGCCGGGGTAACCATTGCGTTGCTGGCCGCGTGGATCGCAGGCCGCCCGGCCAGTGACCAGCGGACCTACGGCTACCAGCGCGCAGAAGTGCTGGCAGCACTGGCCAACGCCCTGATCCTGATCGTCATTTCCGTCATCATCTTCACCGAGGCCATCCGCCGGATCGGCACCGCCCCGGAAGTGCAGACGGACATCATGCTGTTCGCCGCCATCCTGGGCGCTGCGGCAAACCTGGTCTCGCTGCTGATCCTCCGCGGCGCGCAGGAGCACAGCCTCAACGTGCGCGGCGCCTACCTCGAAGTCCTGGGTGACCTCCTGGGCTCCTTCGCCGTGATCGTCGCGGCAGTGGTCATCATGGTCACCGGGTTCCAGGCCGCGGACACCATCGCCTCGGTGGTCATCGCCCTGATGATCCTGCCCAGGGCCTGGAGCCTGCTGCGGGACGTGGTGGATGTGCTGCTGGAAGCCACCCCCAAGGGCGTGGAGGTCCAGATGATCCGCGAGCACATCCTGTCCGTGCACGGCGTCACGGATGTCCACGACATCCACATCTGGACCATTACGTCCGGTGTTCCGGTCTTTTCAGCCCATGTGGTGGTGGAGGACGGTGTGCTTAATGCGCACGGCGCCGACCAGATCCTGGACCAGCTCACCACCTGCCTGGGCTCCCACTTCGACACCGAACACTGCACCTTCCAGCTCGAACCGGCCAGCCACTCCGAACACGAGGCTAACCAGCACGCCTAGCTGTACGCCCGGACGGCTCAGCTCAGGATGTCCTTGGTGGCGAACCGGCCGTAGGCCAGGGCTCCGAACACCGCCACGTACCCTGCCTGCAGCACCGCGTTCGAGGCGAAGGAATCCCACAGCACCGGCTGCCGCAGGATGTCACCGAACCCCAGCCAGTAGTGGCTGAACAGCCACGGATGCAGCCACTCGAGCTGGGGCAGCTGGCCCAGGATCTGGGACACCACCGAAACCACCACGGTGGCGGCCATGGCGCCCACGGGGACCACGGTCAAGGTGGACAGGAACAACCCGATCGCTGACAGCCCCGCCAGCGATACGGCCAGGTAGGCGGCGATCAGGAGGATCCGCAGGGCAGCCTCCGGCGGCTGGATCACGTCACCGGACAACAGCGTGACGGGCCCCACCGGGAACAGCGCAGCCCCGATGGCGCCGCCGGCCAGGGCCACGGCCAGCGGGGCCACAACGCAGAAAGCCAGCGCCCCCGCGTATTTGACCAGGAGCAGCCGGATCCGGCCCGCTGGCGCCACCAGGAGGTAGCGCAGCGTCCCGTGGCTTGCTTCACCCGCGATCGTGTCGCCGGCCACCACCCCCACCGTGAGCGGCAGGAACAGCGGAACGGAAACCAGCATGGCCGTGAAGGCCACAAAAAGGCCGTTCTGCGAGATCCGGTCAAGGAAGGCCGGTCCCCGCCCCGCGGGAACGGTGGAGGAAAGCCTGACGGCCACGGCAATGAGCACCGGAATGGCTGCCAGTGCCAGAAGCAGGGCCCACGTGCGCCGCCGGCCAAAGAGCACCTTGAGCTCGGAGCCCAGGAGGGACCACGCGGAGCCGCGCGGGGGCTTGGCAGTGGCGTCAACCGGCAACATCGAACCCCTCACCGGTGAGGGCCACAAAGCGGTCTTCCAGGCTTTCGCGTTCCACGCCGAACCCCCGGACCCTGACGCCCGCCGCCACGAGGTGCGCCACGATGTCTTCCGGCAGCAGGGCGGGGACTGCGGGGCCAGCTGACGCCGGCAATGCGGCCAGCACCTGAACGCCATCGCCGCCCGGTTCAAGGGTGTCCGCCGCGGGGACCAGCCCCAGGCGGACAAGCTCCTGCCGGCCCAGCGCGGCGTCAGGAGTCTCCAGCCGGATCCGGACAGTGCCTTCACGGCGCAGGTCGGCGAGTGGCCCCTGGGCCACCAGCCTGCCGCTGCTCATCACCGCCGCGTGGGTGCACATCTGCTCCACCTCGGCCAGGAGGTGGCTGGAGACGAAAACGGTGGTGCCGTCGTGGGACAGGGCCCGGATCAGGTTCCGCACCTCACGGGTACCTTGCGGGTCCAGCCCATTGGTGGGCTCGTCCAGGACCAGCAGGTCTCGGGCGGACAGCAACGCGCCGGCGATACCCAGCCGCTGTTTCATCCCCAGGGAATAAGCGTGGACCTTTTTCCCGGCGGAGTGGGCCAGCCCCACCCGTTCCAGGGCCTGGCCCACCCTCAGCTTCCGGGTGGCCGGGACGGTGTGGGGCCCGGCCGCGTCCATCCGGTGCAGGTTGGCGGCGCCGGACAGGAACGGGTAGAACCCCGGGCCTTCCACCAGCGCTCCCACCCGCGGCAACACTTTGTGCAGCTCCCCGGGCATGCTGGCGCCCAACAGCTTCACGGTCCCCGCTGATGCGGCGGCCAGGCCCAGGAGCATGCGGATGGTGGTGGTTTTACCGGAGCCGTTGGGCCCCAGGAACCCGAAGACGGTCCCGGCGGGAACGGCAAGGTCCACGCCGTCCACGGCCGCCTGCCGGCCGAAGTGCTTGGTCAGGCCGGAAGTCTCGATGGCCAGGCCGGAAGCGCCGGCCCGGGATCCCCCAACGCCCGCGCTCACTGCGCGGCGGCCGCTGCAGCCTGGAGCCGCTCCCCCGGGACCAGGCCGGCCAGGAGCCGGCCGTCGGCCATGACCAGGACAGTGAAGAGGGGGGTGGACAGCAGCTTTCCGCCGGGCACGTCCACGGCGGCCTGGGACAGCAGCGGGTCCGCCAGCAGCGCGTTGGCGCCGGCACCGGTACCGCCGGCTGCGGGCGCCGGCACGGCCAGCACGCTGGTCCACCCGCTGCCTGTCACAGCCGGCCGCGGACCGGAAGGCGGCGTCTCCGAATCACCGACGTCGTGGGACAAACCGGGGGCAGGCGGCACAATTTCGCGGACGCTGCTGCCGGCCGGCGGCACAAACGTGAACAGCGAATCGTCCGGCGCGCCCAAGGCCAGGGCGGTGAACCCGGACCGGAAGGCCGGTGTTGCGGCTCCGCGGGCCGTGACCTGCACGGACAGGGGCAACCCTGTTTCGCCGTCCACGGCAATGGCGATCCTGCCCACCAGGGTGTCGGCGGTCCTGGGTTCGAGGAGGAGGTTGTAGGCCGCCCTGCCGGCCACCTCAACCTCGGCCCCGACAGAAATTTCGGTGTCCGGATCCGCTGCGGCCAGGAACCGGCCGGCGATGTCCGCCGGGGTGGCGGTTGACGGGTCGCCGGAGCCGCGGTCCGGAGCCTGCAGAACCAGGTGGGCGGCGGAATTGTCCTTGGAGGCGTAGAACCAGACATCCGTTCCGCGGCGCACCATATTGCGTTCGGCGAAGCTGCCGTCCGCCACCTGGACCCGGAGCTTGGCCGGGCCGTCGGCATAGACCCGGGCTGTGTGGTCCGCGGCGAGCAGCCCGGCAATGGACGCCACACTTCCGGCGGGACCGTCCCCGGCCGCCGCAGGACCCGACGAAGGCCCTGCCGCGGGGAGGTCCGGCAGGCCAAAATCCGTCGCCTGTTCCAGGGTGCCGGTGAATGACACGGCCGTGCGGGTGCCCATCAGTTCGATGACCTGCGCGGGTGTCCTGGCCGGCAACGGGTCGGCGGCACCGGCGGGCAGCGTCCCCACCAGCACTCCGGCGGCAATCACGACCGGAACCGCCACCGAGGGCAGCCATCGGGTCCACACGCGGGAAACTCCCGGCGGTTTCCGCCGCGGGTGCAACTGACCGGATCCCGGAAGGGGGCTCATAACTTCAAGGGTACGCCTGTCCCCGACGGCGCGCAGGAGTCCGCGCACCTGGGGACGGGAGCTCCGGGCGCACAGGCGCGGTGGGTGCCGCCCTGGTCAGGCGGCGCCGAGGATCGGCCCGAAGCGGGCGCGGTCAGCCAAACGGGGATCCTCGCGGTCCGGCACCACCATCACGGGGCCCTTGGCGTGGTGCAGGACGCCGTCGGACGTTGATCCCAGCAGCATCCCCGTGAAACCGCCGCGGCCGCGGGTGCCCACGACGACCAGTTCGACGTGCCGGCCCTCGGCCACGAGGACCTCCACCGGTGACCCGTCGCGCAGTTGGGACTCGGCGGACAGGCCGGGATAGTGGCTCCGCAGCCAGGCCATCCCCGCGTCCAGGGTCACCTGGATGTCCGCGAACAGCGCCTTCCGGTCCAGCGGAGCGGGAACCCAGGCGAGGGAGCCGCTGTACTGCGGAACGGCGCAAACGACACGAAGGGAAGCACCGAGGCGAAGGGCCTGGTCCGCCGCCTCGAGGACGGCGATCCGTGCCTGCTCCGAGCCGTCCACGCCCACCACCACCACGTTTTCCACGGGCTGGTGTCCGGATTTTGCCTGTTCTGCCTTGACGCGCCGGTCCTCGGTGGTTTCCCCCAGCCGGTCGGAGCACACCAGGGGCACCGTGACGGTGGGGCACTTGGCGTGGGCGGGGAGGGCGCTGCTCACGGAGCCGAGCAGGCGGCCCACAAAGCCGCCGCGCCCGCGGGTGCCGAACACCAGAAGTTCAGCCGACTCGGAGAGGTCCAGGAGCACCCCGGACGCGTCGCCGTTCTCCACGGAGGAACTGACCTCAATGTCGTAGCCGGCGATTTTGTCCAGGGCCTGGCGCACAATGGCCTCGGCGCCTTCCCGGATCACTGAATCGTCAACGGTGGCGTAGCCTCCGTCCAGGCCGGATGCCGCGAAAATAGGGACGGAATACGCGGTCACAATATGAAGCGGCCGACGGCGGCGCACGGCTTCGCGGGCAGCCCACACCAGCGCGCACTGGCCATGCTCTGAGCCGTCCACGCCCACAACGATCCCCTGCGGAGCGGTTGTTTCGCCGCCGTCCTCACGCTCCGGGTCCGGATGCCACTCTTGTGCGCCCATGGGGCCGCCTCCTCGCGATACCGCTGTGATGTTCCGGCCATTCTGCCAGACAGCGGGGCGTTCCCCCGCCACCGTGCACTGCGGCCGGAGCCGCCGGCGAAATTCCGCCTGCAGTTCCCACTATTCTCTGTCCGGTATTGCATGGCAAGCCTGTTCAGGAGCGGTTTGGCCGGGTTATCCACAGGCGTGGGGCACCTCCTTGGAAAGCGCGTTCAGCCGCTGGAGAATGTTTACGCCACGGTCTATCCAGCGGCCCGTTTGTTCTGTAGTCTTCAGGACATTGTTGGTCCGGGACTATGCCGTACGTAATCCATCAGGCTGCCCGGCCCCGCACGGCGGCCGGACTGAGGGGGAAACGGGGCGCACGTCGGCCAGGAGGCCGGCACCGGCGTTGAAATCCTTCGAAGGAGTGATCTGTAGTGTCTAGCCTGCCCCTGACTGCCAGGACCGAACAGACCACCACCGTTATCATCGGCACCGGACTTTCCGGCCTGGCCGTAGCTGCGGAGCTGCGCCGCCGGGGCGTGGACTCCATCGTGGTGGACGGGCTGGATATCCTCGGCGCCGCTTCGCCGCCCAATACCTCGTCCCTGCAGCGCTGTGACGCCGCTGATTCCGCCAGCCTGCAGGAACGCAACGAAATCCTCCGGCACCTGCGCAACTATGCCGCAAGCCATCACGTGGATGTCCGCAACACCACCCGGGCCGTGCAGCTGACCATGGTGGACGGCGTGGCTCTGGATGGGATTGCGGCCACCCCTACCCATTGGGAAGTGCATACCCCTACGGGCATCCTGCTTGCCGACCACATCGTCCTCACCCGCTGCGCCCACAGCCAGCTGCGGCGCATGCTCAACGACTTCGGCATCGCAGTGGGCAGGAACCTTGCCGCTGCGATGCGGGCCATCGGGATCTACCTGGTGGGAGTGGGCGAGCTGATTACGCCCTCACCCAAGGAAGTCCTGCGGCAGGCCAAAACCGTGGGGCTGGCCATCTCCGCCAAGGTCAACCCCGATGCCGGAACGCTCCCGGCTACCGGAAGCCTCGCCGTCCTGCCCTGCTAGGAACGTGCGGAAAGCCGGGCCCGGCGAAGCGCACCCGGCGGGCAGCCGGGAAGCACCGCAACCGCGTCAGCTCTCCGTGTCCTCCCGGTCGTTGCCGGAAAGCCGGCGGCGGGCCAGGACGGCCAGCGCCACCAGCAGGCCCACAGCCACCACGGCGAAAATCACGATGCTCCACTGGAACGGCTCCCCCGAACCGGCCGGCTCGGCGGGTTCTGCGGTGGTACCGGGCTGGGCGCTGCCCATCCCGGGAACGGTGGAGGCCGCCGTCGGGCTTGCCGAAACTGCACCCGACGGGGTGCCTGACGCAGCACCACCGGGCGAAGCGGCAGTTGCCGTGAAGCTGAAGGTCCCCTCAATGGGATGCGAATCGGAGCTGACCACGCGCCAGGCCACGACGTATTCCCCGGCGGGGCCGCCTGCCCGCAGCTTCTGGGACACCACGTTGTCCACAATCTCCACGGCCCCGTCCGCCCACTCCGTCCCGGCCGCATCCTTGACCGAAATGGAGGGCCCGATGCCCAACGGGTTGTTGTTGAAGGTCACCGACACCTCAGCAGGCGGTGTGGCAACCGCCGCGCCCTGGGCCGGGCTGGTCGACTCGGCAGCGTCGTGGGCGGCTGCGGGCCCGGCCAGGCCCAGGACGGCGGCGGCGGAGACGAGGACACCGAGCACAAGGCTCAGGAACTGGCGGCGGATGGAACGCATGAGGGGACTGCTCCTTGTGTTGGCTTCCTTACAGACTAGGGGAATTTGAAGGCCGATCCCCCGGCACCACCATAAGATGCTGGTATCCCCACAGACTCCCCCGGAGGACTAATGCTCAAGCAAGGCTCTGCCCTGGACCGGTACTTCAAAGTCACCGAGCGCGGCTCCAACCTTTCCCGCGAAATCCGCGGCGGGTTCGCCACGTTCTTCGCCATGAGCTACATCGTGGTGCTGAACCCCCTGATCCTGTCCGGCCCGGACTCCAGCGGCAATACCCTGGGCTTCACCGCCGTCGCGGCCGTAACGGCCTTTGTGGCGGGCATCCTGACCATCCTGATGGGCGCCTGGGCCCGGCACCCGTTCGCGCTGGCCACGGGGCTGGGCGTCAACGCGTTTGTGGCGGTCACCGTGGCCACCAACCCGGGCCTGACGTGGCCGGACATGATGGGCCTGGTTGTCCTCTCCGGCGTCACCATGCTGATCCTGGTCCTCACCGGCTTCCGGACCGCTGTGTTCAAAGCCGTGCCGGACGGACTGAAGACGGCGATCGTGGTGGGTATTGGACTGTTCATCGCGCTGATCGGCCTGGTTAACGCCGGGTTTGTCCGGCGTATCCCGGACGTGGCAGGCACCACCGTGCCGGTGGGCCTGGGCTTTGACGGCAAGCTGCTGGGCTGGCCCACCGCCGTGTTTGTCTTCGGCTTGATCCTCACCATTGCCCTGGTGGTCCGCAAGGTCAAGGGCGCCATCCTGATCGGCATCATCACCTCCACCGTGATCTCCGTGATCCTGGAAATGACCCTGCACATCGGTCCCAGCTTCGACGGCGAAAAGTCCAACCCGCAGGGTTGGTCCCTGGTGGCGCCGGAGTTCTCCGGCTGGGCCGCACCGGACCTGTCGCTGATCGGCAAGGCCAACCCGTTCGGCGCCTTCGAGCACCTGGGCTTTGTGGCCGCCACGCTGCTGGCCTTCGTGATCCTGCTCAGCATCTTCTTCGACGCCATGGGCACCATGGTGGGCCTGGCCAACGAGGCCGGCACCATCGATGAGCACGGCAACATCCCCGACGTGGACCGTGTCCTCCAGGTGGACGCCCTCGGCGCCATCGTGGGCGGCGGCGCGTCCGTCTCCTCGAACCAGATCTACGTGGAGGCCGGCGCCGGCATCGGCGAAGGTGCCCGCACCGGCGTCGCGTCAATCGTCACCGGCCTGCTGTTCCTGGTGGCCATGTTCTTCACCCCGCTGATCAACCTGGTGCCCTTCGAGGCCGTGGCGCCGGCGCTGGTGGTGGTGGGCTTCATGATGGTGTCCCAGGTGGGCAAGATCGACTGGCAGGACTGGGGCATCGCCATCCCGGCGTTCCTGACCTTCACGCTGATGCCGTTCACGTATTCCATTGCCAACGGCCTCGGCGCCGGCTTCATCGCCTTTGTGCTGATCCGCACCGTCCAGGGCCGGATCAAGGAGATCCACCCGCTGATGTGGGCCGTGGCTGCCGCGTTCCTGCTGTTCTTCGCCGTGGGTCCCATCGAGGCCGCCCTGGGCATGTAACTCCCCCTTGCCGGTGGGGTTACACGGGGGTGTTGGGCGCCAGCCCTTCATCCCCGGTCACCGCCCGCGCCTTCCGTTCCCGCAGCCGGTCCAACCGGTTCATCAGGGGCGAGGTGGTGGCGCCGTGGATCACGATCGAGAGCGCCACCACCAGCCCCACGAAGGCCCACAGTTCCCGTGCCTGGCCGCCGAACTGGCCTTCGGCAAGGGCGTAGGCCAGGTAGTACAGCGAGCCGATGCCGCGGATCCCGAAGAAGGACAGCGCGATCCGTTCCCGCGGCCCGGTTTTGCCGCCCAGCAGTCCCAGCCAGCCCGCCACGGGACGCACCACCAGCAGGAACGCCAGGGCCACCAGCACCTCGGCAAGCCCGACGCCGGCAAGCAGGCCGCGGGCAATCGCACCCCCCAGCAGCACCAGGATCACCACGGTCAGCAGCCGTTCCAGCTGCTCCACGTAGGAGTGCAGCACCCGGTGGTAACCGTGGCTGTGTTCGGCGGCACGAATGGTGACCGCGCAGACAAAGACCGCGATGAAGCCGTAGCCCTCCGCCAGTTCTGTCAGGCCGTAGGCCAGGAACGTGGCTGCCAGGGCCACAAAACCTTCCGAGTGGTTGGACAGCCGCAGGCTGTCCGCCTTGGCCGAGAAAAAGAGCCGCGCCAGCAGCTTTCCGGTCAGGAACCCCGCCAGCAGGCCAACAGCCAGCCGCCACACCACGTCCACGCCGAACCATTCCGGAAACCACTCCGACGGCTGTGAGCCCACCACGCTGATGATGATCGCCAGATAGACAAAGGGAAATGCCAGCCCGTCGTTGAGGCCGGCCTCGGAGGTAAGCCCGAACCGGACCTCGTCCTCCTTGTCCGCCTCGTCGTCGTGGTCCGCAGGCTCGCCCACCTGGACCTCCGAGGCCAGGACCGGGTCCGTGGGCGCCAGGCTGGCCGCCACCAACAGGGCAGCGCCAAGGCCCAAACCGAGGAACCACAACCCCAGCAGGGTCAGCCCCACGATGCACAGCGGCATGGCGATGCCCAGCAGCCGCCAGGTGGTGGCCCACCGCTTCCGCCCCACGGGCCGGTCCAGCGCCAGCCCGGCGCCCATCAGCGACACAATCACGCAGATCTCGGCAAGGTGCAGGACAAATTCGTTGTGGGCGATCGGGTCCGGGCTGGGCAGCGTGGGGATCAGCGCGAAAGCGGCCATCCCGGCGCCGAGGAACACCATGGGCATCGAAAAAGGCATGTTGCGCAGGGCTTTGGGCAGGATAGCGGCCACAAAGACCGCCAGCCCGGCGGCCGCGAAAAGGATGTTGGGACCTTCAAACATGGGGTACTGCTCCGGCCTGGATCGTGGCGCCCGTGGGCGCAGGCAAAGGGTAACGGTCCCCGGGGGAAGGGATTGCTCCACCATAGCCCCCGGGCGGCCCAAAAGTTCTTGGATTCCAGACAGTCCACCGGCGGTGTTGCTGGCATTCGCGGCCTGCATGCGGTGAGCTTGGACCATGGATCTGCTGCCCGCCGCCGTCGACGTCCCGCCCCGGCCCTGGACGGGCAGGTTCGACGGCGACGCGGCCGAACACCGCCGCTGGTGGCAGGCGGTGGAAGCGGGCCGGGACGTTGATGAGGATGCCAACGACGGCGGGGACACCGTGGCGGATACCGCACCCTGGGTGCCGCACGGCGGTGCCGCTGCCGGATCCGCGCGGGCCCGTCCCGCAGGCCGGAACGGTAACCCCAGCCCGGCGGTGCTGCTGGGCTTTGCCAGCGACGAGGGGGTGCGCCGGAACAAGGGCCGCACCGGCGCCGCAACGGCACCGGCGGCCATCCGGCGCGCGCTGGGGCCGTTGGCATTCCACCTGGACCGTGAGGTGGCCGACGCCGGCGACGTGGTGGTCTCCGGCGGGGACCTGGAAGCCGGCCAGGCGCGTGCCGGCAAAGCGGTGACGGCCCTGATCGATGCCGGCAACCTGACGGTGCTGCTGGGCGGCGGCCATGAAACCGCCTACGCCAGCTACCTGGGCGTCAGCGCGTCAGCGGCCGTCACGGCAGGCCAGCGGCTGGGCGTGCTGAACCTCGATGCGCACTTCGACCTGCGGGACGAACCACTCCCCAGCTCCGGCACCCCGTTCCTCCAGATGGCCCGCGCCGAAGCGGCCGCGGGCCGCGAACTCCGTTACGCCGTCGTCGGGATTTCCGAAACAAACAACACCCGCGCGCTCTTTGATACTGCCCGGAAGCTGGATGTGGCGTACCTGCTGGACGAGGAATGCGACGCGGACCGGGTGCGGGGCTTTGTGGCCGGGTTCCTGGCCGGCATCGACGTGCTGTACCTGACCATCGACCTGGACGTCCTGCCGGCGGCTGTCGCTCCGGGCGTCAGCGCGCCCGCGGCCTTCGGCGTCCCGTTCCCCATCATCAGCGCCATCTGCCGGCAGGTGGCCTGGAGCGGGAAGCTCCTCCACCTGGACGTGGCGGAACTGAACCCGGCCTACGACCTTGACGGCCGGACCGCGAAGGTGGCGGCCCGGCTGGTGGACACCCTGCTGCGCTGAGCGGTGGCTACCGGCCCTTGAGGACGTAACGGCGTTCCGGCCGGCCCACGCCGTACTTGAGCCGGACGTCGAGGGTCCCTTCGTCGTGCAGGTATTCGAGGTAGCGGCGGGCACTGACGCGGGACGTGCCCAGCTGCTCGGCCAGCTCTGCTGCGGAGAGGTCTGACGAGGTTGCGTGCAGGGCGGTTTCCACCAGTTTCAGGGTCTCCACGCTGCAGCCCTTCGGTAGCGGCCGTTCTGTGCGGTCCAGGCCGAACACCCGGTTCACATCCGACTGGTCGGCGCCGTCCTTGGCCTGTTCGAGCCCCTGGTAAGCGTTGCGGTAGTGCTCCAGCCGCTCCTGCAGGTCCGTCTGCGAGAAGGGCTTGATCAGGTAGTGCACAATTCCGCCGCGGAGGGCCTTGCGGACGGTTTCCACTTCGCGGGCGGCGCTGATCACCAGCACATCCAGTTCCGGGGCGACCGCCCGCAGCCGGTGCATCAGGTCCAGCCCGTTGATGTCCGGCAGGTGGATGTCCAGCAGCACCAGGTCCGGTTGCAGCCGCTCGGTATCCGCTACCGCCTGCGCCCCGGTGTGGGCGGCACCCACCACCGTGAACCCTGCGGTGCGCTGGATAAAACCTGCGTGCACCTTGGCCACCATAAAGTCGTCGTCGACGATCAGGACCTTGATCATTTTCCTGCACCTCTTTGGAATCGTGCCGTGAAGACTGCACCGTTGTCGTTGGCCACCGTCAAGTCGCCGCCGGACCGGCGGCACACCACCCTGGAAAGCGCCAGGCCGAAACCGCGCCCGCCTTCCTGCCGGGGGTCCTTGGTGGTGAACCCCTGCTGGAAGATTTTCGCTGCAGTGCCCGGCGGCACACCCGGACCATTGTCCCGGACCGTGACGGTCACCTGGCCGGCCCGCTCCGCCACCAGCACCAGGACTTCGGCGGCCGGCACCCCTGCCAGCGCGTCGAAGGCGTTGTCCACCAGGTTCCCGGCCACGGTGGCAAGGTCCCGTGACAGCCCATCATCCACGGCCTCCAGCCGGGAATCAGGGGACAGTTTAAGCGCCACACCCCGTTCCGTCGCGAGGCTTGATTTGGCGATCAGCAGGGCGGCGAGCGCCGGATCGTGGATCCTGCCGGTCACTTCATCGTTGAGCCGGGTCCGGTCCACGGTGGCGCCGTTGACGAACTGCACCACCGAGTCGTACTCGCCGATCTGGATCAGGCCCGAGATCACGTGCAGCTGGTTGGCGAACTCGTGCGCCTGGGCGCGGAGCGTATCGGTGGCGGTCCGGGTGGCCCCAAGCTCCCGCTCCAACGACGAAAGCTCCGTCCTGTCACGCAGGGTGGTGACGGAGCCGATGGCCCGGCCCCGGGACCGGATGGGAACCCGGTTCAGCACCACCAGCCGCTCCCCCACCAGGACCAGCTGGTCCGTTTCGGTCTGGTCCCGGGTGAGGACCACTTTCAGGGCCGGATCCACGTGGAGGGAGCCAAGTTTCCGGCCCACGCAGTCCGCCGGCAGGCCCAACAGCTCCCGGGCACTGTCGTTGGCCACGGTGATGCGTTCGTTCGGGTCCAGCGCCACCACGCCTTCCTTGAGGCCGTGCAGCATCGCTTCCCGGTTTTCCACAAGGCCCGTGATCTCGCTGGGTTCCATGCCCAGGGTCTGCCGTTTGACGCGGCGGGACAGCAGCAGCGAACCGGCCACACCCAGGACGCTGGCCACGCCCAGGTAGGTCAGCAGGTTGGGTACGGCGTCGCCCAGGCGTTCCAGCACGGTGGGATAGTTCCTGCTGATGGAGGCGATCCCGATCATCTTGCCCGAGTCGTTGAGGACGGGGACGTGTGCTGACAGGACGGCGGGGCCGGTCCCGGCCACCACCCCGGTCCAGGCTCGGCCTTCCATGACCCGGCTTTCCCCCAGCTCCAACCGCCCGCCCAACAGCCCGGGGTCCGAGGTGGCCACCACCGTGAGGTCGATTTTCGCGAGCGCCACCTGGGCTGATCCG
The DNA here is from genome assembly GCF_001424565.1 of Arthrobacter sp. Leaf141. Taxonomy (GTDB): domain Bacteria; phylum Actinomycetota; class Actinomycetes; order Actinomycetales; family Micrococcaceae; genus Arthrobacter. Next base: position 31,967 of record NZ_LMOL01000019.1, on the reverse strand, counting down.
GAGACCGTGCGAACTGACTCGGCCACTGCCGTCAGTGCCGCACCGCCCCTTGGTTCCGCCTCGGGCAGGAGTTCCCGCACGGCCGGGCTGTTGCCCAGCGCCTCGGCCGCAGACAGAGCCCGGCGGCCCTCGATCCGTTCAAAGGTGGCGGCTGACTGGGCCAGGGAGATGGCCACCACGGCGACGAGCACGGCAAGGACAATCAGCAGCTGAAGCACCAGATACTGCCCCGCCAGGGACATTCCTCTTCGACGAGTCACTCTGGTTGGTCCTTATGGTGGGGTGCGGCAGCCGGCCGGTGCCGGGGTACCGGAACTATACCGCAGGCCCGCGGACCGGCGGGGCCGGGCCCCCGGCGGGACCCGACGCGTGGCCGGGACCATGAGGGGCCGGAAACGTGAACGCAATGAACTTAACTTTCTCTGCGTACATAAGAGTGACCCCGGTCACGGACGCCCCTAGCATCGAAACACCAGTCAGTCCTGCTGAACATATTTCTTGAGAAGAGGAACACCATGCGCCAAATCCGCGCATTGCGTATTGCCGCCGTCGCCGCCGGCATCGCCCTGATGGCTACCGGCTGCGGTGCCACAGGTAAGAGCTCCACCGGTTCGGAAAGCTCCGGCGCCGCTGCCGGCCCCATCACCGGACTGCAGATCATGGTCCCCAACACCCCCGGTGGCGGCTATGACACCACCGCCCGTGCCGCCGCGAAGGTTCTCGATGACGAGAAGATCTCCACCAACACCGAGGTCTTCAACCTCGCCGGCGCCGGCGGCACCGTGGGCCTGGCCCGCGTGGTCAACGAAAAGGGCAACGGCGACCTCACCATGCTCATGGGCCTTGGCGTGGTGGGCGCCAGCTACACCAACAAGTCCGAATCGAAGCTGACGGGCACCACCCCGCTGGCCCGCCTGATCGAAGAGCCTGGCGCCATCATGGTGAGCAAGGATTCGCCGTACAAAACCATCGATGACCTGGTGACGGCATGGAAGGCCGATCCGGGCTCCATCGCCGTGGGCGGCGGCTCCTCACCGGGCGGACCGGACCACCTGCTGCCCATGCAGCTGGCCGGCGCGGTGGGCATCGACGCCACCAAGGTCAACTTCGTCTCCTACGACGGCGGCGGCGACCTGCTCCCCGCGATCCTGGGCAACAAGCTCGGCTTCGCCGCTTCGGGTGCCGGCGAATACCTGCAGCAGATCCAGTCCGGTGAAATCCGGGTTCTCGCCACCAGCGGTGCCGAGCGGCTCGAAGGCGTGGATGCACCCACGCTGAAGGAATCCAAGATCGACCTGGTCTTCACCAACTGGCGCGGCATCGTGGCCCCTCCGGGCATCAACGACGCCGACAAGGCCGCACTGATCGCCGCACTCGAAAAGATGCACGCGAGTGCCAGCTGGAAGGAAGCCCTCAAGACCCACAGCTGGACCGACGCGTTCATCACGGGCGACGAGTTTGCGTCCTTCCTCACCGAACAGGACAAGCGGGTGGCTGACGTCCTGACGAAGCTCGGGTTGGCGTGAGTTCCTTGGCTACCAGCCTCAAAGGCCGCTCCGAGCTGGGGGTAGCCCTCCTGCTCGGGGCGGCCGGCGTTGTGGTTTTCCTCGACGCCAACGGATTGGTCACCCCGTATTCGAAGTCGGATCCGGTGGGTCCCAAGACCGTCCCGTTCATCGTGGCGGCCCTGCTGATCGTCTGCGCCGTGATGCTGGCCATCAACGTCCTCCGTGGCGGCAAGGGCGAGGCCGAAGGCGGCGAGGACGTTGACCTCAGCCACCCCGCCGACTGGAAGACCGTCCTGCCGCTGGCAGGGGCATTTGTCCTGAACATCCTGCTCATCGACTGGGCCGGCTGGGTCATCTCCGGAACTGTCCTGTTCTGGGGCAGCGTGCTGGCCCTGGGCAGCCGCCACTACATCCGTGACGGGATCATCTCGGTGGCACTGTCGCTGCTGACCTTCTACGGCTTCTACCTCGGCCTCGGCATCGCCCTGCCCGCCGGACTCCTGGAAGGAATCCTCTAATGGACGTCTGGTCCTCACTGATGGACGGTTTTGCCACCGCCCTCACCCCGCTGAACTTCATGTACGCCGTGATCGGCGTCATCCTGGGTACCGCCGTCGGCGTCCTCCCGGGCCTGGGCCCGGCCATGACGGTGGCACTGCTGCTTCCCGTCACGTACGCCCTGGAACCCACCAGCGCCTTCATCATGTTCGCCGGCATCTACTACGGCGGCATGTACGGCGGGTCCACCACCTCCATCCTGCTGAACACACCCGGCGAATCGTCGTCGGTGGTGACAGCCATCGAAGGCAACAAGATGGCCAAGGCCGGACGGGCGGCGCAGGCGCTGGCGACGGCGGCCATCGGCTCGTTCGTCGCCGGCACCATCGGCACCGCCCTCCTGGCCGTCTGCGCACCGATTGTGGTCAAGTTCGCCGTCAGCCTGGGCGCGCCCAGCTACTTCGCGATCATGATCCTCGCCCTGCTTGCCGTCACCGCCGTCCTGGGTTCGTCCCGGCTCCGCGGCTTCGCCTCGCTGGGCCTGGGCCTGGCCATCGGCCTGGTGGGCATCGACTCCGTCACCGGCCAGCGCCGCCTGACCTTCGGCCAGCCCCTGCTGGCCGACGGACTGGACATCGTGGTGGTGGCCGTGGCCATCTTCGCGGTGGGCGAGGCGCTCTGGGTCGCTGCGCACCTGCGCCGCACTCCCCTGCACGCCATTCCCGTGGGACAGCCCTGGATGGGCAAATCGGACTGGAAGCGGTCCTGGAAACCGTGGCTGCGGGGCACGGCGTTCGGGTTCCCGTTCGGTGCACTGCCGGCCGGCGGCGCCGAAATTCCCACCTTCCTGTCCTACGTGACGGAGAAGCGCCTCTCGAAGCACCCGGAGGAGTTCGGGAAGGGCGCCATCGAGGGCGTGGCAGGCCCGGAGGCCGCAAACAACGCGGCCGCCGCCGGAACCCTGACCCCCATGCTGGCCCTTGGCCTGCCCACCAACGCCACGGCAGCGGTGATGCTCGCGGCGTTCACCAGCTACGGCATCCAGCCCGGACCCCAGCTGTTCTCCAGCCAGGGGCCCCTGGTGTGGGCACTGATCGCCAGCCTGTTCATTGGCAACTTCCTGCTCCTGATCATCAACCTGCCGCTGGCACCCCTGTGGGCCAAGCTGCTGCAGCTCCCCCGCCCCTACCTGTACGCCGGCATCCTCTTCTTCGCCACACTGGGCGCCTATTCGGTGAACCTGCAGGCCTTCGACCTGATGATCCTGCTGGTCCTGGGCGCCCTGGGCTTTATGATGCGGCGCTTCGGGCTTCCGGTCCTGCCCCTGATCCTTGGCGTCATCCTGGGCCCGCGCATCGAAGGCCAGCTGCGGAAGACCCTGCAGCTGAGCGCAGGCGACCCGGCAGGGCTGTGGAGCGAGCCGATCGCCGTCGTGGTGTACATCATTGTGGCGATCATCCTGGCCTGGCCGTTCGCGCTGAAACTGATCAAGCGCAACCGCCCCGGGAAGAAGCCACTGCTGCCCGCCAATTCCGGAGCAGCCGACTACAGCGACTGAAAAGCCGCAGGCTTCCCAGCCATCCATCAACCGTGTGCAGACCCAAGGAGCAAACATGACGATCGTTGTGGGATACGTCCCCACCCCGGAAGGTGAAGCGGCCCTGACCCAGGCCATCGCCGAAGCCCGGAAAACCGACACCACCCTGCTGGTCATCAACTCGTCAAAAGGTGACGCGCTGGTGGACAACCGGTACGCGCAGGATTCCGAAATCCAGAGCATCGAAGACCGGCTGGCGACCCAGGGCATCAAACACGTGATCAAGCAGCCGGTCCGTGGCCACGATGCTGCAGCTGAAGTCCTGGACGCCGCCGAGGAGCACAACGCGGAGCTGATTGTGATCGGCCTGCGCCGCCGCACCCCGGTGGGCAAGCTGATTATGGGCAGCGTCTCGCAGCGGATACTGCTCGAGGCCGACTGCCCGGTCCTCGCCGTCAAAGCCGGCTAAGGAAAACCTGAACCCTAAGAGCCCCGGCCTGCCCTCCCTCGCGGACCGGCAGCCGGGGCTCTTTGGTCTAACAGCGGGCTGATCCGATTTCATCCAGACTCTTGATTAACCTTGGCGAGCAATGTAACTATTTGACAGAGCGGCTGACAAAACTGTCACATCGCACGCCGTTCGCACAGTGATCCGCCAAGGGAAGGACTTATGACATGCGTAAATCCAAGCTGGGAATCGCGTCGGCCGCCGTCGCGGGTGCCGTGGGCATAACGATGCTTGCGACCCCCTCGATGGCTTTCGCCAGCGGCGGGGCATCGGTGGGTGGATCGTCGGCCTACTGGAATTCGGCCACAAATACGGTCTCAAGCACCGACACCCGGAAGGACGGCATTTCCTCCGTGGCACAGCTTCAATACACCCTCAATGGGCGCACCTACACGGCGACCCTCACCAACAGCAATGGCACCGGAACGACCTCTGCTGCCCAGAACAGCGGCATCGGCGGAACGGTCTACCTGCGCGCCTGCCTCAACAACCGCAGTGCCAATACGGGAATCTACGGATGCTCCGGCTGGGTAGCCCTGGCCGCCTGATACTTTCGGCAGGAGCCGCGTCGGAGGTGCACCAGCACGGCGCACCCCCGGCGCGTTTTGCTACGGCGCGGCGCGGAACAGTTCCTGGCGTTGACGTCCCAGGCCTTCCACTTCGACTTCAACCACGTCGCCCGGCCGAAGGTAGGGAAAGCGGCCGCTGAGCGCGACGCCTTCCGGGGTTCCGGTGAGGATGACGTCCCCGGGTTCCAGCCGCATGTACTGGCTGCAGTGGTGCACCAGCGTTGCGGCGTCAAAGATCAGTTCCGCCGTTGACGAGCCCTGGCGGGGTTCTCCGTTCACCCAGCTGCGCAGCTGCAGGGTGCCGCCGTCCGTATCAGCCGCCGGGACCAGCCAGGGGCCCAGGGGTGTGCTGCCGGGGAGCGACTTGCCCTTGGTCCACTGGCCGGCCTCGCCTGGCAGCTGGTACTCACGCTCCGACAGGTCATTGGCGGTGACGTAACCGGCGATGCAGGCGGCAGCTTCCGCCGTGCCGGCCAGGTAGCTGGCCTCCCTGCCGATCACAATGCCCAGCTCCACTTCCCAGTCGAACTTTCCGGAGCGGGGCGGGACCGGCGTCGGGTCAAACGGGCCGGCCACAGTATTGCTGGGCTTCAGGAAAACCACCGGGATTTCCGGCGGTGCGGACCCTGACTCGGCCGCGTGGGCGGCATAGTTCATCCCGATTCCCACCACCGACCCGGGCCGGGCCACGGGGGAGCCAACGCGCATCGCCTCCGCGCCGTCAAGAATAGGCAGGGCACCGGCCGCGAGGGCATCCCGGACCTGGTCCATCCCGCCGCCGGCCAGGAAATCCCCATCAATTTCCGCCGTGAGCGGCAACAGGCTGAAGTACTGCGGCGAGCCGTCCCCATCCGTCACCAGCACGGCTGGCTGTTCGCTGCCGATCTTGCCCAGGCGCATGATTTTCATCGGGAATCTCCTTCGGTCCGGTGGCTCAGCGGGATGCTTCCATGGTTGCTTATGGCACCATCCGGCCGCCAACGAAGCAGATTGTGACCAGCCCCTCATCACCGGCTGACCTGCGGCGGCAAGGCTTTCCGGCGGGAAATTCACCTGTCTGGTAGGCAGTCATCTGACATATTTGCTGTCCGGACGGTAGAATGGGAGCTGCCCTGAGGCACGAAACACAGAAAGTTCACTCATGACTGCAGCCACCCTCGAACGACTTCCCGCCACCACCGGCCCCGCCGGAACGGAGCCGGTCACGTCCATCGACCTGGAATTCTCCCGCGCCCTCGACGTCCACGCCGGACTGGAAGAGGCCGTCGCCGGGCTGATCGAAGGGCCAGCCCAGGAGGCCGGCTGCGGCATCCTGGTGACCCGCCTGCACCCGGGCCGCTACACCGTGGCACTGGACGAGTCGGTGCCCTTCGGCGAAACCTACGAGGCCATCGCCGCGTAAGCTGCCAGCGGCCGCTTGACTGCCGTCGCTTCCGCGCCACAAAAAATCCCCGCCCTGCCGATGCAGTGCGGGGATTTCCGGTTCCCGGAAGAACAGGCTGGGGATGGTTGTCAGGTCCGCCGGACCTGGACACCGTCCGATTTCAGGAAGAGTGGCTTCTCAGCCGGGCCCGCCGCGACGAGCCAGAGGACGTTTCCGCTTTGGGAAACCTCTTCCACCTCCCCGGCAGCCACCAGTTGAGCATGTTTGATGATTTCTACGTGATCCCCAACCCGGAGGTTCTTCCAGTTGGAAATTTCGGCGGAATGGGCGCCGCGCCTTGATAGGACTGCCCCGCGTGCTTTCATGTGAACTTCTACCCCTTTGTATACGTTCTGCGCCACAGCTTCGTTGATGTGACTTTCACTACACCTTCAGTTCTACTACACTCGGCGCCGCCACCGCGCCACGACGGGCGGATATTCCGCCTGGCGGACGCTTCGGCCGGGAACACGAAAGATTCTTCGGCGCTACGCCAGCGCGCCGACGGCGGATTCGGCAGCCCGCAGCACTTCGCTACTGGCCACCAGACGGTCCGCCGCTTCCAGTTCCGGCGAGAGGAAACGGTCCGATCCCGGCCCCTCCACAACGGCACGCAGCACGGCCAGCACCGCTGTCCCGGCGGGCCCCGGGGTCAGGACACCGCCGGAGAGCTGGGTACGGATGTCCAGTGCCCGGGCGGAGGTCACCAGTTCGATGGCGAGGACCCGCCGCAGGTTCTCCACCGCTTTGCGGAGCTTGCGGGCCGCGTGCCAGCCCATGGACACGTGGTCTTCCTGCATCGCAGAGCTGGGGATGGAATCCACGGACGCCGGGACGGCCAGCCGCTTGTTCTCGGACACCAGCCCGGCCTGCGTGTACTGGGCAATCATCAGGCCGGAGTCCACGCCGGGATCGGCAGCCAGAAACGCGGGAAGCCCGTGGGACCGGGCCGGATCCAGCATCCTGTCCGTGCGCCGCTCAGCCATGGAGCCCAGGTCCGCGACGGCGATGGCCAGGTAATCCAGGACGTACGCCACCGGAGCGCCGTGGAAGTTTCCGTTGGAGCTGACCTCGCCGTCCGGCAGGACCACGGGGTTGTCGATCGCGGCGGCCAGCTCACGGGACGCCACCAGTTCGGCGTGCGTCACAGTGTCCCGGACGGCCCCTGCCACCTGCGGCGCGCAACGCAGCGAGTAGGCGTCCTGGACCCGGGTGTCCCCCACGCGGTGGGAGGCGACGATCGGCGAACCGGACAGGACCCGCAGCATGTTTCCCGCACTGTCGGCCTGCCCCGGATGCGGACGCAACGCGCCGTGCAGTTCGGGACGGAACACCTGGTCGGTTCCCAGCAGCGCCTCGACGCTGAGCGCGGCGGTGATGTCCGCCGTCGTCAGCAGGTGCCGGATGTCCGCGATGGCCATCAGCAGCATGCCCAGCATTCCCTCGGTGCCGTTGACCAGCGCCAGCCCCTCCTTTTCGGCGAGGACCACCGGCTCGATGCCGTGGGCTGCCAACAGCGCCGCAACCGGTTCCTCGCCGCGCCCGCCGTAACGGACGCCGTCGGGCCCTTCCGCTTCGCCTTCACCCATCAGCACCAGGGCGCAGTGCGACAGCGGGGCGAGGTCGCCCGAGCAGCCCAGCGAGCCGAATTCGCGGACCACCGGCGTGATACCGGCGTTCAGGACCGCCACCATTGCCTGCAGCACCAGGGGCCTGACGCCGGTGCGGCCTGAGGCGAGCGTCTTGGCGCGGAGGAACATGATGCCCCGGACCACTTCGCGCTCGACGGCGGGGCCCATCCCGGCGGCGTGCGAGCGGATGAGGCTTTTCTGCAGCTGCGTGCGCAGTTCGTTCGGGATGTGCCGATTGGCCAGGGCCCCGAAACCGGTGGAAATGCCGTACGCGGGGACGTCGCTGGCTGCCAGGCGGTCGATGTGCGCGCGGACCCGGGCAACCTCGTCCAGGGCGTCCTGGGCGATGGTCACTTGGGCGCCGTGGCGCGCGACGGCGACAACCTCCTCGGGCGTGACGCCGCTGGAGCCGAGGGTAACGGTGCGGGGTGTGTGGGTGGTGACGGTCATGGTTCCTACTTCGGTGGTTCCTCCCAACTGACTCGCAGTTGTTGTCGTTTTGGGGGCTCAAAACGACAACAACTGCGAGCCAGTTGGGGTGGGGCGGGCGTTGGGGTGGCTTAGCGGGTTTCGTTCATGGGGATGCGGACGCCGCGTTCCCCGGCGACTTCCAATGCCCGGTCGTAGCCGGCGTCTGCGTGGCGGATCACGCCCATCCCGGGGTCATTGGTCAGGAGCCGCTCAAGTTTTTGCGCCGCGAGGTCCGTGCCGTCCGCGACGGACACCTGGCCGGCATGGATGGACCTGCCGATGCCCACTCCCCCGCCGTGGTGCAGCGAAACCCAGGTGGCGCCGGAGGCGGTGTTGAGCAGGGCGTTGAGCATGGGCCAGTCGGCGATCGCGTCTGAGCCGTCTGCCATGGCTTCGGTCTCGCGGTAGGGGGAAGCCACCGAACCGGAGTCCAGGTGGTCGCGGCCGATCACGATGGGCGCCTTGACCTTTCCATCCCTGACCAACTGGTTGAACAGCAGCCCGGCCTTGGCGCGGTCGCCGTAACCCAGCCAGCAAATACGGGCGGGCAGGCCTTCGAATTCGACGCGCTCCTGCGCGGCATCGAGCCAGCGGTGCAAATGCTTGTTGTCCGGGAAGAGTTCCTTGATGGCCCGGTCCGTGACGGCAATATCCTCCGGATCGCCGGAAAGGGCCACCCAGCGGAACGGGCCGAGGCCCTCGCAGAACAGCGGCCGGATGTAAGCGGGCACAAATCCGGGGAACTCGAAGGCGCGGGTGCAGCCGCCCTTGCGGGCTTCGTCGCGGATGGAGTTTCCGTAGTCGAAGACTTCGGCGCCGGCATCCTGGAAGTCCACCATGGCCTGGACGTGGCGGGCCATGGACGCCTGGGACTTCTTGGTGAACCCGTCCGGATCCGCCTCGGCTTCGCGGTGCCACTCTTCGACGGAAACGCCTTCGGGCAGGTAGCTCAGCGGATCATGGGCGGAGGTCTGGTCGGTGACGATGTCCACTGTCAGTTCGCCGGCGTTGTGGCGGCGCAGGATCTCCGGGAAAACTTCGGCGGCGTTGCCCACGTAGCCCACAGACCAGCCGCGGCGCTCCGCTTTCGCTTTCTGCACCTTGGCGATGGCGGCGTCGAGATCCGTTTCCACCTCGTCCAGGTAGCGCTTCCCGGCGCGTCGGCGGAGGCGGGATTCGTCGACGTCGACAATCAGGCAGGCGCCGTCGTTCAGGGTGACGGCGAGCGGCTGGGCGCCGCCCATGCCGCCGCAGCCGCCGGTCAGGGTCAGGGTGCCGGCGAGCGTGCCGTTCTCGTCACCGGTGAGCTTGCGGGCGATCGCCGCGAAGGTTTCGAAGGTGCCCTGCAGGATGCCCTGGGTGCCTATGTAGATCCAGGACCCGGCCGTCATCTGGCCGTACATCATCAGGCCCTCGGCCTCAAGCCGGCGGAACTCGGGCCAGTTGGCCCAGTCGCCCACCAGATTGGAGTTGGCCAGCAGCACACGTGGTGCCCATTCGTTGGTGCGGAAGACACCCACGGGCTTGCCGGACTGGACCAGCAGGGTTTCATCCGCTTCCATGGTTTCCAGGGTGCGGGTGATCGCGTCGAACGCGGCCCAGGAGCGGACTGCCCGGCCGGTCCCGCCGTACACCACCAAGTCATCGGGGCGCTCGGCAACCTCGGGGTCCAGGTTGTTCATCAGCATGCGCAGCGGCGCTTCGGTCTGCCAGGATTTGGCAGTGAGCGTGGTGCCCCGGGCGGCTTTGACCGGGCGGGCACCGGTGGTGAAATCGGCGGGTGCCATGGTGGCTCCTTTTTGTCTGCATAGCGGATTGTCCTGTATCCACTAAAGCCCCTGGCTCGGCCCGGCGACAGGACTTTTGCAGGGGTCCTGTCCGGCATTCCAGACAACCCCGCCCCGCCCCCAAACCAGGTAGCAGTTGTTGTCGTTTAGAGCCCCCAAAACGACAACAACTGCGAGTCAGTTGGGAAGGGGGGCACGCAGGCGGCCGCTCACCGCAGGCAGGGCGGGGTCAGGCCGCCGGCCGGCCGTGGATGCGGACCGAGAGGTCGTCCGCGGCCTTCTGCACCCGCGCAGCGAGAACGGGCCAGTCAGCCGACGGCAGCTTGTCCTCGAGGAAAGTGACCGCAACCGCGGCGGTGGGCCAGCCCAGGTGGTCCGTGACGGCGGCGGCGATGGACCCGAACCCAGGCGTTACTTCGCCGTGTTCGGTGGCGTAGCCGCGCTGCCTGACCTGGTCCAGGTGCGAGGACAACGCCGAGTACTTCATGATGGCGCCGGGCACCTCATGCCGGGCAGAGAAGGCAGCAGCATTCGGGTACAGGGCCCTGACCTGGGATTTCGGCAGCGCAGCCAGGATGGCCCGGCCGCTGGCGGTGAGGTGGCTGGGGAGCCTGACACCCACGTCGGTCACCAGCGACGGCCGGTTTTTGGCACGCTCCTCCACGATATACAGCACGTCCCGGCCGTGCAGCACGGCCAGGTGCGCACTCTCGCCCAGCACATCCACCAGCGCGGCCAGCAGGGGCCTGCCCAGCCGGGACAACGGCTCCTGCCGCGAGTACGCGGAGCTCAGTTCGAAGGCGCTGATGCCCAGCCCGTACCGCTGTTCCTCGTGCAGGTGGAGCACAAAGCCGTTCGCCTCCATCACGCCCAGCAGATGGTAGACACTGGAGCGCGGCAACCCCAGCGAGGACGCGATCTGCGACGCCGCCATGGGCCCGCGCCGGGACGCCAGCAGCTTCAGGATCCGCAACGTGTTTTCGGCGGCGGGCACTTTGGACGGAACCCTGCCATCCGCCGCGGGGGCAGGGCTGGTGCTGGGTGCTGCAGTCATGGGCGAAATCGATCCTTTGGTTGCGCGTGTCCGGTATCCCGTACCCAAGCATGGCCCCGTACCGGCCGCTGCGGCACGCCGCCGGGACAAGCCGGTGTCTGGAATACCGGATGAATCGGCGAACGACGGCGGCACGGAAGTACCGCCGTCGGGTCACCCTAGCCGTGGACCGGTTCCTCCACCAGGGCGGTGGCGATGCTGGCGGCGTCATCGAGGGCAGCAAGGAACCGCTCGGCATCGAGCGCGGCGGCGCAGCCGGTGCCGGCGGCGGTGATCGCCTGCCGGTACCGGTGGTCCACGGCGTCGCCGCAGGCGAACACGCCGGAAAGGTTGGTGACGGTGGTGGGGGCGTCCACCCGGATGTAGCCGTCTTCGTCGAGGTCCACCTGGCCGGCCACAAGCTCGGTGCGCGGCAGGTGACCGATGGCCACAAAAATGCCGGTGGCGGACTGTTCCCTGGTTTCGCCGGTCCGGGTGTCCTGCAGCGTCACGCCGGTGACCTTACCGTCGCCGTGGATGGCGGTGATGGCCGAGTGCCAGGCGAAGCTGATCTTGGGGTTGTCCTTGGCCCGCTGCGCCATGATGCGGGAGGCCCGCAGCTCACCCTTGCGGACCACCACCGTCACGGTCCTGGCGAACCGGGTCAGGAACGTGGCTTCTTCCATGGCCGAGTCGCCGCCACCCACCACCACGATGTCCTGTTCCCGGAAGAAGAACCCGTCGCAGGTGGCACACCAGGAGACGCCGTGTCCGCTGAGCTTCTTCTCCTCGGGCAGGCCCAGCTCCTTGTATGCGGAGCCGGTGGCCAGGATAACAGCGGGCGCCTGGTGGGTTTCCCCGGCGCCGGTGACCACTGTCTTCAGCCGGCCGGTCAGGCTGACTTCCGTGACGTCGTCGAACACTACCGTTGCGCCGAACTTCTCCGCCTGTTCCTGCAGTCCATCCATCAGTTCCGGGCCCTGGATGCCACCCGGGAAGCCAGGGAAGTTTTCCACCTCAGTGGTGTTCATGAGGGCGCCGCCCGCGGTGACGGAACCGGCCAGCACCAGCGGCGCGAGGCCGGCGCGGGCCGCGTAAATCGCCGCCGTGTAGCCGGCCGGGCCGGAGCCGATGATGATGAGCTGCCGGGGCTGGCGGTCTTGGCTGCTGGGGGTATCCACGCTCATGTTCGGTTCCTTCGGATTGACGGTGGGCGGCGGAGCGCAGGATGCCGTGGGCGGGCTGCGCGCGGGGCAGGCTGCACCGCTTGATGCCTACCAGTGCACCAAGACCGGCCCCAGGGATCAAGTCCCGGACGCCCGGCAACGGAAAATGCCCGGCGCCCCAAGGGGAACCGGGCATCCTCCGCACTGCGGCAGAAGCGGTCAGTTGCTGGCAGCGGCCGTCCGGAGTGCCTCCGAAAGGGAGGTGGTGGGGCGGCCGATGAGGCGGGCAAGATCGCCGGAGCTGACCAGGAGGTCTCCCCTGGCGATGCCCAGGTCCGAGTCCGCCAGGATGTCGGCGAAGGGGGCGGGGACACCGACGCCCACCAGGATTCCTGCGTAGTCCTCGGCGGGAAGATCGGTGTAGGTGATCTCCTGGCCGGTGGCTGCGGTGATTTCCGCGGCCAGGTCAGCCATGGAGAAGGCGTGGTCGCCGCCCAGTTCGTAGACCTTGCCTGCCTGGTCGCCGGCCACCAGGACGGCCGCCGCTGCGTGGGCGTAATCCGCCCGCGCGGCTCCGCTGACCTTGCCGTCACCCGCACTGCCGGCCAGGGCGCCCTGTGCCAGGGTGCCGGGGAGCTGTTCGGTGTAGTTTTCCAGGTACCAGCCGTTGCGCAGCAGGACAAACGGGACGCCGGATTCGCGGAGCAGGGTTTCGGTGGCCTGGTGCTCGCCGGCCAGTTTCATGCCCGTGGTGTCCGCGTTGGCAATGCTGGTGTAGGCCAACAGTTCCACGCCCGCTGCCTTGGCGGCCTCAATGACGGTCCGGTGCTGTTCCACACGCTGGCCCACTTCGCTGCCGGAGATGAGCAGGACACGGCTGGCTCCTTCGAGGGCAGCAGCCACCGAGGCCGCATCCGTGTAATCCATGGCCCGGACCTGGACGCCCCGGGCGGCGAAATCGGCCAGCTTGCCGGTGTCCCGTCCGGTGGCTACGATCCCTGCAGCGGGGACCCCGCGCTCCAGCAATGCGGCAATGACGTGGCGGCCCAGCTGTCCGGTGGCTCCGGTAACAACAATGCTCATGATGAATCCTCTCGGGAATTATTACGGTGTCGCAGGGCATAACCTGCAGGGGACCGGATTACTTCCGGAAAGAGAGTACGCACTTTGAGGTAAGGTACTGACCTCAAAGTAAGCTGGGGTCATGGAAGCATCAACATTGCCGGCTCCGCTGCCCGCCAGCTTCACCTATGGCGTGTTCCCGGCCGCTTGTCCCAGCCGCACCCTGCTGGACCACGTGACCAGCAAATGGGGTGTCCTGATCCTGGTGTCGCTGTCCGAGGGAGAACAGCGGTGGAGTGAACTGCGCCGGCGGGCGGAGGGGATCAGCGAAAAAATGCTGGCCCAGACGCTCAAAACCCTGGAACGCGACGGACTGGTGCGGCGCACCGCCCAGCCCATCATTCCCCCGCGCGTGGACTACAGCCTCACGGACCGCGGCTATGAACTGAGCGGGCACCTGATCCCGCTGGTTGGCTGGGCGTTCACCAATGCCGAGGAAATCATCAACGGCGGCGCACCGGCGGGGGCGGATGCCGTTGCCGGCGCCGGGGCGCAGTCCAAGTAGTGCCGCCCCCAGCCCGGTCCGGTCCTCAGCGGGCGGACCAGCCGCCGTCCATGGTGTAGCTGGCCCCGGTGACCATGCCGGCGTGGTCGGAGGCCAGCCAGGCCGCCAGGGACGCCACTTCAGCAGGCTCCACCAGCCGCTTCACGGCGGACTCGGTGAGCATCACCTTGGCCAGCACCTCGGATTCGGGGATGCCGTGCAGGTGGGCCTGGTCCGCCAGTTGTTTCTCCACCAGGGGCGTGCGCACGTAACCGGGGTTGATGCAGTTGGACGTGACGCCCCGTTCGCCGCCCTCCAGTGCCGTCACCTTGCTCAGGCCTTCCAGCCCGTGCTTCGCGGAGACATAGGCGCTCTTGAACGGCGAGGCCCGCAGTCCGTGCACCGAGGACAGGTTGATGATGCGGCCGAAACCGTTGGCGTACATGTGCGGCAGCGCGGCCCGGATCAGCAGGAACGGCGCCTCCAGCATCAGCGCGAGAATCCGCCGGAACTCCAGCGGGTCAAACTCCTCGATGGGGCTGACCCGCTGGATTCCTGCATTGTTGACCAGGATGTCGCAGTCCAGGCTGAGGGTGGCGAGGGCGTCGACGTCGAGCAGGTCCACGGCCCAGGAGGTGCCGCCCACCTCATCGGCGAGCGCGGCGGCCCCGGCGGCGTCGACATCGGCCACCACCACCTTGGCGCCCCGGGCGGCGAGTTCCCGCACGCAGGCGGCGCCGATGCCGCTGGCACCGCCGGTGACCAGCGCCTTGCGTCCGTTCAAAGTGCTTTCCATACCCATCCCTGCTCCCAACCTGGCCTTGTCCTTCGGCTGTACCACCGGCTCCGGCACCTCAGCGGGTCCGGGCCGGAACGAGTCCTTCGCGGGCGGCGTCGGCCTGGTCCACGTCCTCCAGGGCGATGCCCTTGGTTTCCTTCAGGCTGAGCACTGCCACGGCGGTAATGGCGCAGGCCACCACCAGGTACAGGGCGGTGGGAAGCCAGGAACCGGTGTCCTTGAGCCACTGGGTGGCCAGCAGCGGGGCCAGCGAACCGGCGAAGATGGACGTGACCTGGGAGCCCAGCGAGACGCCGGAGTACCGCATCCGGGTGGGGAACAGCTCAGCCATGATGGCGGGCTGTCCGGCGTACATAAACGCGTGCAGGACCAGGCCGATGGTTACCGCGGCCACAATCACCACGGCGTTGCGGGTGTCGAACATGGGGAAGGCGAAGAACGGCCAGGTGGCGCCGGCGATGGCACCAAACAGGTAAACGGGCTTGCGGCCTACATTGTCCACCAGCCGGCCCACCTGGGGGATCACCAGGAAGTGGATCACGTGGGCGATCAGCAGGGCGAGCAGCAGCGAGGAGGTGTCGTACTTGTGCACAGTCTTGAGGTAGACGATCGCGAAGCTCACCACCAGGTAGTACATGATGTTTTCCGCGAACCGGAGGCCCATGGCCTGCAGGATGCCCTTGGGGTATTTGCGGACCACTTCGAAGACGCCGTAGCTGACGGCCTGCTCCTTCTCCACAAGCGCCTTGGCTTCGAGGAAGATCGGTGCCTCGGTCACGTGGGTGCGGATGTAATAGCCCACAAACACGATCACGGCGGAGAGCCAGAACGCCACCCGCCAGCCCCAGCCCAGGAAGGCCTCCGGACTGAGGGTGGAGGACATCACAAACAGCACCAGGGTGGCGAGCAGGTTGCCCACGGGGACGGCCGCCTGCGGCCAGCTGGACCAGAAACCGCGCGACTTGTTGGGGCTGTGTTCAGCCACCAGCAGGACGGCGCCGCCCCATTCGCCGCCGAGCGCGAAGCCCTGGATGAAGCGCAGGGCCACCAGCAGGGCGGGTGCCATGTAACCGATCTCGGCGAAGCCCGGCAGGCAGCCCATCAGGAATGTGGCCACGCCAACAATCACAATGGTCAGCTGCAGCGTGGGTTTGCGGCCCAGCTTGTCGCCGATCTGGCCAAACACAATGCCGCCCAGGGGCCGGGCAACGAAGCCCACCGCATAGGTGATGAACGCCTGGATGATCCCGTCCAGCTCGTTGCCGGTGGCGGGGAAGAAGTACTTCCCGAACACCAGGGTGGCGGCGGTGGCGTAGAGGAAGAACTCGTACCACTCCACCACCGTCCCCACCATCGAGGCGGCGACGATCTTCTTAAGTCCGGACCCCTTGCCTGCGGGTCCTGCGGCGTTGTCCGCCGGGCGTTGTCCTACGCTCATGGGTTTCTCCTTGGTGTCCACGGTGACACGTGCTGTGATGGCCAGCACAAATGGCTTCCTTGAGTATTGCTGCACAAACTTGCACGGACAATGCCCAATCCGGCACCTGCTGTGTGCACAATTGCAGATATGAAGGCGAACCCGGATGACCTGCTGGTGCTGCTTGCGGTGTCCCGCTCAGCGAAATTCACGACGGCGGCACAGGCGTTGGGGTTGAACCACACCACAGTCTCGCGCAGGATCGCCGCGCTGGAGAAGTCCCTGGGCGGCCGGGTCCTGGCCCGGGCATCGGGCGGCTGGGAGCTGACCGAGCTGGGCGCGAAGGCGGTCCGCGCGGCCGAGCAGGTGGAGGCTGTACTGGGCACGCTGGGAGCCGACGGCGCGGCACCGGACCCGGTTGCCGGCGTCGTCCGGATGACCGCGACGGATGGCTTCAGCGCCTACATCGCGGCGCCGGCGGTAGCGGGGCTGCGGCGGGATCATCCGGGGCTCAGCGTGGAGGTGGTGACCATGACCCGGCGGGCGCTGCAGCAGCGTTCCGGGCTGGACATCGAGGTGGTGGTGGGCGAGCCGCAGGTGCACCGGGCCGAGGCCATCCGGCTGGGCGACTACATGCTGGGGATGTATGCGTCCAGGACGTACCTGGCCGAGCATGGCACCCCGGACAGCGTGGCCGGGCTCAGCGGGCACCCGCTGGTGTACTTCGTGGATTCGATGCTGCAGGTGGACAGCCTGGACGCGCCCCGCCGGCTGGTGCCGGACATGCGCGACGGGCTGACGTCCACCAACGTGTTTGTCCACGTTGAAGCGACGCGCGCCGGGGCCGGGATCGGTTTCCTGCCGTGCTTTATGGGCGACCTGCACAATGACCTGGTCCGGCTGCTGCCCGATGAGATCGGAGAGCTGCTCCCCTACTGGATGGTGCTCCGGCCGGACTCCATGCGGCGCCCCGCCGTGGCCGCCGTAGTGCAGGCGCTGCGGGGCCGGATGGCGGAGCATCGGGACAAGCTGCTGGGCCGCTGAAAACACTAACTACGTGGGCCCACGCCCGCCGGGTTCCCTGGCCGAT
>NZ_LMOL01000019.1:772-14903 GCF_001424565.1 Arthrobacter sp. Leaf141 | reverse complement strand
GGTGGTGTGGGCCCACGCCCGCCGGGTTCCCTGGCCGAGCTTGCGAGGTCAGGGTGCGGGTGGGGAGGATCGGAGCGGACGGGGGCGCCGGCGGCAAAGGCCCGCACCTGCGCGTCGTCCCACAGGTGTGCCGGCACGGCACCGCCGAGCAGCCGGCGGACCAGCCGCGGATCGTCGGCGAAAGGGATATCGCTGCCGGCCATCACCATGTTGCCGTAGCGGCGGCCCTTGAGCATGGCGGGATCGGCGATGATCGCGGTATAGGCAAAGGTGGCCGCGATGGTGGCCGCGTCCTCCCGGGCGTTCTTCAGATCCGGGGCGTCGCCTGAATTCACTACGTACATACCGCCGGGCGCCAGCACGCGGGCAGCATGCCGGTTGAATTCGGCGGTGGTCAGCGGCCTCGGGGTCAGGGCCCCGGCGAAGACGTCCCTGATGATGAAGTCACGGGTGTCGGCGGTGAGCGTTTCGGTGACCTCGCGGGCCTCCCCAACCCGCAGCCGCAGCAGGGGCGCCTTGGGCAGGTCGAACCAGCCGCGCACGTATTCGGCCAGTTTCCCGTCCAGCTCCACCACCACCTGGCGGGCATCCGGGTAGGCCGCGGCGAAGTACCGCGCCATGGAGCAGGCGCCGCCGCCCAGGTGCAGGCCCCGGATCCGGCCCGGCTGGCCTGCGCCGGAAGAAGCGTCCGACGGCGGCCAGCGGGACTCGATGAGCGCGGCCATCCAGCGCATGTATTCGAAGTCCAGGAACAGCGGGTCGGCCAGGTCGATGTGCGAGCTCATGACCCCGTTGATCTTCAGGAGCCAGCCGGTGGAGTTGTCCTGGTCGGCGATGAGTTCGCAGTCCCCGGTGTCGACGTAGTACACGCCTTCCACCGGACCATCGGGCCGCGTGCCCTTGGGGATCTCCACCACGCCTGCTGCCGGCCTGCTGCCCCGGCCGGCCGCCCGTCCGCGTTTCGCCATTACCCGCGCCGCACTTCATTCATGCTTCAACCCTAGTGTGCAGTTCACGGCCGGAAAGTTGGCGGCCTGCGGGCCGCCGGCAGGTACGGCAAACGCGACGTGCCCGGGACCGCATTCGGCTGCATCTGTTGTCCGGCCCGCCGTCACCGGTTGGTTGCCGCGCCCTCCCCATCCCGGATCCGGTTGACAACGGCAGTGGTGGACCGCTCCGCGACGTAGTCCAGGATGGCCACCCGGCCGCCGTACTCCTCCACGGCGGGTGTTTCCGCCAGCATCTCAGGGGTGTAGTCGCCGCCCTTGGCGTACACCTCAGGCCGCAGGTGCCGGATCAGCGGCACCGCCGTGGGGGTGTCGAAGACCGTCACGTAATCCACGCAGCTCAGGGCGGCCACCACCGCGGCCCTGTCCGCAACGTTGTTGATGGGCCGGCCGGGGCCTTTGAGCCGGCGCACTGAGTCGTCGCTGTTGAGCGCCACCACCAGCACGTCACCGAGCTGCCTGGCCTGGGACAGGTAGCGGGTGTGGCCGCTGTGCAGGACGTCGAAGCAGCCGTTGGTCAGCACAATCCGCTGCCCCTCAGCCCGGTGCAGCTCCATCTGGCGGAGCAGTTCGTCAGCGCCCAGCGCCGTGTCGGCAAACGCCCGCAGGTACCGGCTGAGCTGCCCCGTACTGCAGACGGAGGTGCCAGGCTGATGGACCACCACGTCCGCCGCCGCCTGGGCAAGGTCCAGTCCGGCTGCCAGCGGCAGGCCACCGGCGATCGCCAGCGTCAGCGCCGCCACAAACGTATCCCCCGCCCCTGAAGCCTGCTTTTCGGCGGCGGGCCGTGCCCAGGTCCGGTGGGCCATGCCGCCCGGACCCAGCAGGACAGTCCCGTCGCGGTCCAGCGTGACCACCACGGCCCGGGATCCGGTGGCAGCCAGCAGCGCCGACGCCGCCGCCGCCACCGCGTCCACCCGCTCCGGCCCTTCGGGCAGCCGGCAGCCCAGCAGCCGGGCCGCTTCCTGGGCGTTGGGCGTCACCAGGTCCGGCCCAAGCTGCGCCCAGGGCCGGGGATCGTGGGAATCCACCACCACCAGCGGGCGCCCCGGGCCGCCAGCGGCTGGCCCCGGGCCGGTTCCGCCCAGGACAGCCAGCAGCGCAGCCCGCACGGGTTCCGCAAGCACTCCGGTCCCGTAATCACAGACCAGCACGGCGCTGCGGCGGCCGACGGCGTCCTGCACCGAAGCGGCCAGCGCGGCCAGTGCATCGGGCGGCACGGCCGTGGCTGAGTCATCCATCCGCAACAGCACCTGGCCGCCGCTGCTGATCCGGATTTTGGTGGTGGTGACCATGTCCGGGTGCGACTGCAGGTACCGGACGTCGATTCCTGCGGCCACCAGTTTGTCCCGTAGCTCCACCCCCGCGGCGTCCGTGCCGATGATGCCGGCAACGGCCACCCTGGCGCCGAGCGCCGCCAGGTTCATGGCGGTGTTGGCCGCGCCGCCCGGGGCAGCCCCGCGGGAGTTGATGTCCACCACGGGCGCAGGAGCCTCGCGGCACATCCGCTCGATGCTGCCGGTCCACCAGCCGTCCAGCATCACGTCGCCAATCACCAGCACGGCCGGCTGTTCCGCGGCCAGCCGGCCAGGCAGCCAGTCGGCAAGGGCCTGCTGGTTGGCGAGGTCCACCTGCCCCGGCTCCGCATCCTCCGCCGCGGGATTCATACCTTTTCCTCAGCGTTTCCGCTGGGTGCCGGCGGCGCAGCGATGTGGACCACTTTGACCTGGCTGAACTCGTCCAGCAGCTCCGGCCCGTAGCCAAACCCGTGCCCGCTCCCGCCCCGGGGCTGCGCCGCGCCACCGGGTGCCCCGCCAAACACCGCGTTGATCTTCACCGTTCCCACCGGCAGGTCCGCCACGGCCTGCTGGATGTGCGCCACCGAGTTGGTCAGGACTGTGGCTGCGAGGCCAAACCGGCCGCTGCACGCGAGGCGGAGGCCGTCGTCGAACGTGTCCACCACCTGCACCGGCGCTACGGGGCCAAACGTCTCCTCCGCCATCACGGCCATGGCCTCCGTGCAGCCGAGCAGCACCGTGGCCGGGTAAAACGACCCGGGACCGGCGGGCACGGCGCCGCCTTCCGCCGCCCGGGCACCGTGGTCCAGGGCGTCGGCGACCTGGGCATGGACAGCCTCCCGCAACCGTCGGTCCACCAGGGGCGCCACCGAACCGTTGGCGTTCCGCAGGGCAGCCTCCGCTTCGAGCGCGGCGCAGAACCTTTCAGCAATGTCAGCGTGGACGTAGATCCGTTCCACGGCCGTGCAGATCTGGCCGCTGTTGCTGAAAGCGCCGACGGCGGCCTGCCCGGCGGCCCAGGCCGGGTCCACGTCGCGATCCACCAGCAGCGGATCGTTGCCGCCGTTCTCCCGGATCACGTGGGCGCCGGCGCGGGCCCCGGCCACGGCGATGCCGGCGCCCGCCGCGCTGGAACCGACGTGGGCCAGCACATCCACCCCGGACCCTGTGAGGAGCCGCCCCACCCCGGCGCCACCGGAAACGGTGGCGAGCACTCCGGCCGGGAAGGTCGGTGCCAGCACTTCACCGAGGGCCTCCCCCAGCCGGGGGCAGCGTTCGCTGGGCTTGTGGATGACGGTGTTGCCGGACATCAGTGCGGCCCCGATCAGCCCACAGGACACAGCCACCGGATCATTCCACGGCGTGAGCAGGACGGCCACGCCGCGCGGTTCCGCCACTGTGTAGTCGCTGGCGAGCCTGTCACCGCGGAGGCTGTGGCCGCGGTGCACGGGACCCAGCTCGGCGTACTGCTCCAGCGTGGACACCCCGGCGGCGATCCCGGCGAGGGCCTCGTCAATGGGCCTGCCGGTTTCACTGGCATTGAGCCCTGCCAATTCGGCGGCGGCCTCAGCCAGGGCTGCTGCCGCGGCGCGGACGGCTGCCCCGCGTGCTGCCGGGGCTGTTGCTGCCCAGCCCGCGGCAGCACCCCGGGCCACGTGGACGGCGTGGTGCACCGCCTCCGGGGGCGTTTCCGGTACCGTCCACAGGGTTTCCCCGGTGCGCGGGTTGATGATGGTGATCCCGGCGCTGACGGCCGGTTCGTGATGGTCAAGGGTTTCGGTGGCAGCGGTAGGCATGTTTGGCTCCTGTGGGTTCGGTCCCGGCTGATCCCTTGAAGGGTCAGGGCCAGGAGCCCTCTTCTTCGTGGCAGACCAGCATTTCGCGGATTTCGCATCCCGGCGGCTGGGTCAGTGCGAACAGGATTGCCTGGGCCACGTTGCCGGGATCGTTGAGGCGCGAATCGTCCTGGGGCTTGTACTGTTCGGTGCGGTCATCAAAAAAATGTGTTTTCATCCCGCCGGGAATCATGGTGGTGACCCCAATTTTCCCGCCGGTTTCCGCTGCCAGGGCGTGGCTGAAACCCACCACCCCGAATTTCGAGGCGCAGTAGGCTGTGGCGTCGGCCACGGCCCGCTTGCCCAGGGTGGAGGCCACGGTCACCACCCGGCCGTGCGTTGCGGCCAGGTGCGGCAGTGCGGCCCGCACCACGGAGACGGTGCCCATCAGGTTCACCCCGATCACCTTCTCCCATTCAAGGGCGTCCACGTCCGCCAGCGCACCGCACCGGTCGATGCCTGCGGCCGTCACCACGGCGTCGAGTCCGCCGAGCATTCCGGCAGCCTCGCGCACGGCGGCTTCCACGGCCGGCCGGTCGGCAACATCCACTTCCACGGCTTTGACCCCCGCCACCTTGCTGATGTCGCGGTCCAGTACCACCGGGGTGCCGCCGGCCTGAAGCACGGCACTGACGACGGCGGCCCCCAGTCCCGAGGCACCGCCGGTGACGAGCACCCGGCCTGGTGAGCGGCGTGCAGTCAGGTTTTCTGCGGTCATGATGTTCCCTTCGGTAGGCGAAACAGGTCAGCCGACTTTGGCCAGCGCGTCGGCAAGGCCGGTGGTGGAACGGGCAGGGTGGAACGGGACGGTGAGGCAACGGCCGCCCCAGCTTTCGACCAGGTCCGCTTCCGGCAGGCGCGCGCCCCGGTAGTCGCCGCCCTTGACCCAGATGTCCGGACGGAGGCGTTGCAGGGCGGCTTCAGGGTTGTCCTCATCGAACACCAGCACCGCATCCACGCATTCCATGGCGAGCAGCAGTTCGGCCCGGTCCTGTTGGCTGATGATGGGCCGGCCGGGACCTTTGAGCCGTTGTGTTGAGGCATCGGAATTCAGGCAGACCACCAGGCAGTCCCCCAATTCGCGGGCGGCGGCAAGGGAGCGGACATGTCCGGCGTGCAGGAGGTCGAAGCACCCGCCGGTGGCCACCACCGTGCCGCCGCCGCCGCGGACGGTGCGGGCCAGAAGCAGGGGTTCGGTGCTGCGCCTTCGCGCCGGGGTCCGGGACGGCGGCGCCAGGGCGGGTCCCGCCGGGAAGCCCGCCTGTTGGGATACGGCTGCGGACACTGCGGCGGCGGCCGGTGCGGGACCAGCGGGCAACGCAGGAGTCGCGATGCCCTCACCGGCTCCGGCGAGGGCCGAAACACCGCCGGCTGCGAGGAAGTCAGCGGCGTCCCGGACCGCCAGCGTGGCGGCCTCCTCCAGGCCGAGGCCGGACAGCAGATGCACCGCCAGCCCGGCTGCCAGCCGGTCCCCCGCACCGCAGGGGTCCCCGGTTTCCACCCGTGGCGCCGGAACGCAGCGGGAAGCGGCGTTGCCTTCCTGCAGCAGGACGGCACCATCGGCCCCGGTGGTCACCAGCACGGCGCCGCTGCGCCACCGGGCCAGCAGGACATGGGCCAGGCGGGCGGCTTCCCCCGCAATTGCTGATTCTCCGGCAACCTCGACGGAAGCAGTTTCGGCTGAAGCCCGGGCATGGGTTCCGCCTGGATTGTCTCCGTGGCCAGTCCCCGCCGGCTGGCCTGCCGGCGCTGCGGCGGCGGCTTTTCTGGCTTCCGCGAGGTTGGGCGTTACCACTGCAACGCCGGGCACCGGATCCGCCCCGGCGGGGTGCGGGTCCCAGATGACGGGCACCTTCCTTGCCACCTGCTCCAGGACGATGCGCAGCTGCGGATTGGCGGCCAGGCCCCTGCCGTAATCGGCGACAATCACCACCTCCGCGGCTTCCACGGCCCTGAGCATGTCCGGCGTGGTGTGCGGAACCGGCGTGGCGGCGCAGCCCTGGTCGAACCGGACCACCGGGTGAGAGCCGGCCCGGACCCTTGTTTTCACCGGCGACGGGTGGCTCGTGGCGCCTGCCACCAGCTGCACACCGGCGAGTTCAGCTGCCAGCTGGCGGCCGGCGTCGTCAGCTGACAGCACCGTCACCAGGGTCACCGGCCGGCCGTCCGCCGCCAGCATCCGGGCGACGAGGCCGGCGCCGCCTGCCCTGCGCCGGACGCTGGTGACATCGACCACCGGGACAGGCGCGTCCGGGCTGAGCCGCGTGGCCTCCCCGGCAAGGTCCACATCCAGCATCACATCGCCCACCACCACAATGGTCATGGCCGCAGTCCTTCCGGCATGCGGCCGGCGTTGCCTGCCGCGGCGCGCCGTGCCACCTCGAGGTCAAAAGCCCGGCACACCGCGTGCAGCGCGATCAGGTGTGCCTCCTGGGCGTTGGCGTTAAGGGCATTCACGGTGACGGCCTGATCGCACGCAGAGGCCAGTGGATTGGGGCCGACGCCGGTCAGCGCCCAGGTCCGGACGTTCAGCCGGGCTGCCACCTCCGCCGCCCGGAGCAGGTTCGGGCTTTGGCCACTGGTGGACAGCAACATCAAGACGTCACCGGAGCGGCCGTGCGCCCGGACCTGCCGGGCAAACACCTCGTCGTAGCCGTAGTCGTTGGCGATTGCGGTCACGGCCGAGGTCTCCGCGTGCAGGGAGATGGCCGAAAACGGGACGCGCTCGCCGTCGAACCTGCCCACCAGTTCGGCGGTGAGGTGCTGGGCTTCCGCCGCTGAGCCGCCGTTCCCGGCTGCCAGCAGGCGGTGGCCGCGCAGCAGGCGCTGGGCCAGCTCCACCCCCCATGCCGCCAGCCGGTCCGACTGGCTCCGCAGCGATTCCAGCGCCGGTAAAACATTGCCAAGATGGACGCGGACGGCGTCCGCGCTGGCCTGGTCCACATACGGTCCGCCCGGACGCGGCCCCTGCCGGGCAGCGGTGCGGGCGAGGGCATCAAAGGCCACATCGCGGACCGAAAATTCTGCCGTCACAGCGCGGCTCCTTCCATGGAAACGGCGCCGGCCGTTGTGCCGGCGATGGCAGCCAGGTACGCCTTTTCGGTTTGGGCGGCCACCCGGTCCCAGGAGTAGAAGGTGCGTGCGCGCTGCTCACCCGCGCTGCCCAGCCGGGTCCGCAGGGCCTTGTCCGCCAGCAGCATGGCGAGCGCAGCGGCGATGGCGGCAGGATCGCGCGGCGGAACGTGCAGGCCGGTGCCGTGATCCACCACCGTGTCCTGCAGTCCGCCCACGGCGGCGGCCACCACAGGGACTCCGCAGGCCATCGCTTCGAGCGGCACAATGCCGAAGGGTTCGTACCAGGGAGCACACACCACGGCGTCGGCGCTGCGGAAGATGCCGGGCATTGCATCACGCGGCACCTGCCCGTGCAGGCTTACGTGGTTGGCGACGCCGAGGCGCGTGGCAAGGTCCAGGAGGCGCCGGACCTCAGGGTCCGGGTCAAGCGCAAGTGCGTTCCCGCCACCGCCCACAATGAGCAGTTCGACGTCGTCGAAGCCTGCTGCCTGCAGGTGGGGCAGGGCGCGGATCACCAGGTCCACGCCCTTGCGCGGCACCAGCCGGCCCACTGAGAGGACCCGGTGCCGCCGCCGTCGGGCGTCTGCCGGCCCGTCCGGAGCGAAGAAGTCCAGGTCCACCCCGCAGGGTGCGGTGGAGATCTTCGCCGCGTCGATGCCCATGGCGGTGAGTTCCAGGACTTCATCCGGGCAGGTGGCGATGATGCCGTCAGCGGAGCGGCCCACCCCCGGTTCCAGCCAGGTGCGCTCGGGCGGGCTGGTGTCCTCCGCACCCTGGTGCCGGCGCTTGACCGTGCCCAGCGCGTGGAAGGTCTGGAGCACCGGGACGCGGTGACCGGCGTCGGCCCGTCGGGCAGCGTCCAGGGCGGCAAGGCCGGACATCCAGAAATGTCCGTGGACCACGTCCGGCGGCCGCCTGGCCCAATCCGCAGCCACCCCGGCGGCCAACTGGCCCATGTAGGGCAGCAGCTGGTCCTTTGGAACGTGCCGGGCAGGGCCCGCATCCACGTGGACCACCTCAAGGCGCTGCCCCACCCTGACCCGGGCGGGAAGCTCCGTTGCGTCCCTGCGGGTGTAGACGGTGACATGGTGGCCGCGGCGGGCCAGGGCCTCGGAAAGGGCTGCGACGTGGACGTTCTGGCCGCCAGCGTCAACTCCGCCCAAGGCCGCCAGCGGGCTGGCATGCTCGGAGATCATGGCAATTCTCATGGTGCCTTCCTCTCTTGTGCCGGGACGAGGATCTGCTCGCCGGGGCCAGGGGTACTGTCTGCGCTGCTGCCGGTGAGCTCGGCCAGGAGTCCGTCCCAGCGGCCCAGGAACCGGCCCAGCCCGTAGCGTTCCAAGGCCGCTGCACGCCCGGCGGCCCCCCGCCGTCGTGCTTCCTCCGGGTCCGCCAGCAGGGTGCGGGCGCAACGGACCAGCTCGTCAAGGTCTGCGGACACGGCGCCGGCTTCGGGCGGGACGGCCCGGGGAGCCTCGGTGCTGGCCAGCGCCACCACGGGCATGCCAAGGTGCATGGCTTCCAGGAGCGAGAGCCCCAGCGACGTCCAGCGCATGGGGTGGATGTAGACGCGGCAACGGGCAAGTTCGCGGTGCAGCTGGGCGGTTTTCAGGTCTCCCCGGGCCCGCAACCGGGATCCGTCAACACCAATGGCCGCGGCCAGGCCGTGCGTTTCCATCCCGAACACCTGGAGCGGGGCCACCGCAGCAAACGCGGGGAGCAGGTCCGTTCCCGTAACCCGACCGCGGCGGACGGGTTCATTGACCACCACCGCCAGTTCGGGCAGCTCGCCCGTGTACAGCAGCCCGGGGTCCGGAATGCCGTGTTCGATCACGGTTGCCCGGGCCCGGCCGTTGTCCCAGGCCAGCTTGTTGAAATGGGTGACGTGCACCAGCGGGATGCGGTCCTGGTCGGCGAGCGGATGGGCAGCGAAGGGGAACCCGGTTTTGGGCGTGTTGTGTTCCAGGTACACGGCGGGGACGTCCACGCCCGGAACCCTGCCCAGGAGCAGGGCTACTGCCGATGCCTCGTCCGGCCGTTGCAGGACCACTGCGTCCACGGCCTCGGCCGGCAGCGTGGCCAGGTCCACCTCGTGGACGGAGGCGGGCCAGTCCCGGCCGGCGCGGCCCAGCCCCCAGGGGCCGCCGCCGGGGAGCACGGGGAGGAGGTACTCGTGCCTGCCGCGGACAAAGGCGTCGGTCCACGAACCGTGGACATGCCAAAGCAGAATCCTCATCGGTTCCACGCCTTTCGACGCGTGCTGGCGTGGGTGCTGAAGGAGCGGACGCCACCGATCAGGCGCTCTACGGCGGCCACCACGTCCTCCGGTGACACGGAATCCAAACAGGGGTGGCCGGGCACCGGGCATACCCGGGCGCGGGTCAGCCGGCACTCGGCGTCCTGGTCCCCCATCAACTCCAGCGGCACGCCGTAGGGTGCCCAGCGGATGGCCGGCACCACGGGCGAAAAGAGGCACGCGATGGGTGTTCCCACCGCCGCTGCCAGGTGGGCGGGGCCGGTGTTGCCGGTGATGAGGGCGTCGGCTCCCGCCATCACGCCAGCCAGGGTCCGCAGGTCGGTGCGGCCGCCCAAGTCCAGTGCGGACGGTCCCGCCACCGTCGCAGTCAAGGACGTTTCGGCGGGCCCGCCGGTGACCACCACCCGGCGTCCGGCGCCTTGGAGGAGCTCCACCGTGGCGGCGTGGTGCAGCGGCGGCCAGGCCCGGGCGGGGACGGCCGCACCCGGGTGGACCACCACGTACGGCTCCCCGCCGACCAGCGGGCCGGTGTTGGGAACGGACGAAAGGCGCAGCCGGCCGTCGTCGCCCGCAGGAAGCCGGAAGCCGGCCGACGTTGCGATCCCCAGGGCGCGCTCCGCTTCGGGCTGGTCCTCCGGAAAGTCCTCGCCGGGCTTGAGCCGGATGTCCAGCAGGGACCCGGCATAGTCGGTAGAGGCGCCGGTGATGCGTTCCACGCCGGCAAGCCGCAGCAGCAGCGCCAAGGGCAGCGGTGACTGGTGGAAGGAGGTGAGGATGACAGCCTCGGTGACCCGTGAATTGCGCACATAATCGATCAGCCGGTCTGCGTGCGGCCCGGTCAGGGCAGGCGCCGGGTTCATGATCCAGGGACTGTCCCAGCTGCAGACCTCCGTGACGCCCGGCAGCATTCCGGCGGCAGCCTCGCCGTCCCGGCCGCACAACAGCACCACGTTGTTCGGCCGCCGGCCGTCAGCAAGGCGGCCGTTGGCCACCGCCCGGACGGCCGGGCCGGCCAGCAGCACGTCGCCCATGCTGTCCAGCCGGGCCACCAGGACGCTTTCCACTATGGAGCCGCCGGAAGATAACCGGTTTCATCGAGGAGTACGACGGCGGACGCAAGGCTGGGTGCCACCATCCTGGCCGTTGCTACTTCTTCAGCCCGGGTTACCGGGGTGGGCACCAGGACGCCGGCCGCACCGGCCGCCTCGGCAGCGCCAACATCAGCACCGATGTCGCCGATCACTGCCGCTTCAAAGGGCTCGATGCCCAGCTTCCTGCAGGCGCTCAGGATCATGCCCGGGGCCGGCTTCCGGCAGCTGCAGCCATCCCCATCCCCATGCGGGCAGATTTCCCAGACATCGAACGGACCGAGGATTTCCTCCACCCGCCGGTTTACCGCCGCCACCTGGGCCGGGGTGATGAGGCCGCGGGCAATCCCGGACTGGTTGCTCACCACTCCCGTGGCCAGTCCCGAAGCGCGGATGGCGTCAAGGACCGGTTTGGCGCCGGCCACCGGTTCCACCAGGCAGGGGTCCCCGTTGTACGGGACATCGAGGACCAAGGTGCCATCGCGGTCGAACAGGACCGCCCGCAGCTTTGGCCTTTCGGAACTTTCCATACCCACCTTGTTCCCTCCTGATGCCTGCCTAAACAGGCTCCGTCACTTTTCCTGCCGGCCCTCCGCGTGCTGCGGAAAGGCCGGCAGGCAGGGGGCAGCACCCCGCCGGCGGCGGGCTTCCTGCCGTCGCTGCAGTTACCCCACCGGGCCGGGATCTCCCGGCCCGGGAAAGCATTCCCGGCCGGCCCGGTCCGCTGCCGGCAAGGTCCCGCGCCCGGATGCCGCCTCTTCGAGCCGGCCCTGAAGCTCCACCAGGACCCGTGCCAGCCGCCGCGACACCTGCATCTGGGACATCCCCAGCCTCTTCCCCAGTTCCGCCTGCGTTTCCTCGCAGAAGTAGCGGCGGTACAGGAGGTCCCGGTCCGCGTCCGCCAGGCCCTGGATGGCGCCGCGCAGGCAGGCCAGCTCCTCAAGCCTTTCGAGCGGTGAATCCTGGCACGGCAACACGTCCGCGATGCAGGGCGTGTCTGTGCCCGGATTGACCGCGTCCAGCGAATCAGGATGCAGGCTGCTGCCCGCCGAGATCGCTTCCCGCACCTCAGCCGGATCCACCTGCAGTTCAGCAGCCAGTTCCGCCACACTGGGGGTGCGCCCAAGGTCTTGGGTCAGTTCGGGTTCGACCCGGAACATCCGCGTCCGTAGATCCTGGATGCTCCGGGGTGGCCGCACCACCCAGGTCCTGTCCCGCAGGTACCTTTTCAGTTCCCCGGTGATAGTGGGTGCGGCGTAGGCGGGGAAGCTCCCGCCTTTGGCCGGGTCAAAGCCCCTGGCTGCCTTGACCAGGCCAAGGTAGGCCACCTGGTTGAGGTCTGCACGTTCGCGGCCCCTGGCCTCGAACCGTCTGGCCAGGGCCTCGGCGAGGTCCAGGTAGCTGAGGACCAGCTCATTGTCGAAGGTTTCCTGCAGCCGGCCGACGGGCTTTGGACGGGATGGTGACGGGTATTCTGCGGGGCACTGGCGGTCAGTAATGGGCTCCAGTGCGGCGGCAGCAACGGATTCGGGCATTGGGATGATTCCCTCGGTCTGGTTTCCGAAAGCCTGGGGCAAGACTTGTAAGCAGGAAATCATAAGGCTGCTTATTAAACAAGCTTTCCGGGGCTAGGCTCGGATGGTAGGGCCCGAACCGTCAAACCGCCAAGGAGTCTTCGCCATGCACATCGCCATCACCGGAGCCAGCGGAAACGCCGGCACGGCATTGCTGCGGAACCTGCAGGGACAGCTGGCCAGGAAGCCCGGCAGCCTGCGGTTGACAGCGATCAGCCGGCGGCTGCCGGACACCGGCCGGCAGCCCTACGCCGGGGTCGACTGGCACTGCCTGGACGTTGGGCTGGCTGCGGACCGTTCCAAACTGGAGCAGGCACTGGCCGGCGTGGACGCCGTGGTGCACCTGGCCTGGCAGATTCAACCCAACCGCGACCTGGAACAGCTCTACCGGACCAACGTCACCGGCACCCGGAACGTCCTGGCCGCCGCCAAGGCGGCCGGGGTCAAGCAGATTGTCTGCGCCTCCTCGGTGGGGGCATACAGCAAAGCGCCAAAGGACCAGCGCACAGACGAGTCCTGGCCGGCAGGCGGAATGGCCGGCTCGCATTACAGCCGCCACAAGGCCGAGCAGGAAGAAGCACTGGACCGCTTTGCGGCCACCGAGCCCGGGATTGCCGTGGCCCGCCTCCGGCCCGGCCTGATTTTCCAGGGTGATGCCGGCAGCGAAATCGGCCGCTATTTCCTGGGCCCGGTCTTTCCGCGGCTGCTGCCCAAACGGCTCCGAATTCCGCTGCTGACCGTTCCGGAAGGCTTGATTTTCCAGGCGGTGCACGCCGATGACGTGGCGGAGGCGTACTGGCGGGTAGTGGACCAGCGTGCCAGCGGTGCGTTCAACATCGCTGCAGAGCCTGTGGTCACACCCCAGGTGCTGGCCCGCATCCTGGGGGCAAAGCGCATCCTCCCCATCCCGATGGGACTTCTGCGCGGCCTCGCCGGACTGACCTGGCGGCTCAGGATCCAACCCACGGATTCGGGCTGGGTGGAGATGGCTGCCGGCGCGCCCATCATGGACACCGGGAAAGCCCGGCGGGTCCTTGGCTGGGAGCCACGCGTCTCTTCCGCCGACGCAGTCGCGGAAGTGCTGCGGGGCATGGGAACGGGCGACGGCGTTGCGCCCTCGCCCGTCCTCACACCCCGGTAGCGGGGGGCCGGCTAGATCTTCGGTTCCTCGGGATTTCCCGCGCGGCGCCGCCCTGTCCCTTCGGCGTCGGCGTCCCGCGCCACATCAGGACGCTGGCCGCCATCCCGGGCACCGGCGTCGGCGTCCCGCGCCACATCAGGACGCTGGCCGCCATCCCGGGTATCAGTATCGGGGTCCAATTCATCGGCCCGGCGCGTTTTCTGGCCAATATCCTCGCGCACCGACTGCGCCTCCGTGGAGTGCTTTTCGGCTTCCTGGCGCAGCCTGGCCGCATTCACCTGGGCCTGCTCGGCGTCCGCACGGGCGCGGGCAGCCTTGGCTTCGCGTTCGCGGGCATCAAGCTCCCGGTTCTCCGCCTCTTTGCGGATTTCCGCTGCTTCCTGCCGGTGATGCTGGTCCCGCTTCTCCTGGGCCGCCTTGCGCCGCCTCCCGGACAACAGGAGCAACACCACCAGGACCACCACAACAACAGCAACCACAATCCAAACCCACGGGGCTGATTCCACGCTTTCCACCACTTCCACCTCGATATGACCGGTCAGGCCCTCCGCCGTTCCGACTGACTTTGCCAAGACCGTTTAGAACCAGTTAGCAAGGGTACTTACCAATTGGTAGTAATCGTGCTTATTATTTTACGGCCAGAACAGCAGGTTACTTATCTACGGCCACTTCTCGCCGGTTTGGGCCAACCAAACCGGCCTGTTGGAAAGAGAGAGCAACGATGACAGAGAACCAATGGTCTGATACGCCAGCCCCCGCAGCACCCACCGCCGGCACCGGCGGATTCGGGGCGACCACGGAGTACGTTCCGGGCGCCACCCCCTTGGGCGATGTGACGGGCACCTCACGCAAGGAC
>NZ_LMOL01000019.1:0-702 GCF_001424565.1 Arthrobacter sp. Leaf141 | reverse complement strand
GGCTCACCAGCCAGGCCGGGACCCAGCAGCAGAAGGCTGCCGAGGGAATCCGGAACATCTCCACCCAACTGCACAGCATGGCCGAGGCTCCCGGAGAGCAGGGCATTGCCACTGACCTCATCCGTGAAGCGGCGGAACGCACTTCCTCCATCGCCGGCTGGCTCGAGAACCGGGATCCGGGTTCGCTCCTTAGCGAGGTGCAGACCTTCGCCCGGAACAAGCCGGGCACCTTCCTGCTGCTGGCAGCCGGCGCCGGCATCCTTGCCGGCCGCCTCACCCGTGGACTCACCGCCGGGGCTCCGGAAACGTCCGCCAACGGTGGGCAGGCACTTGGCTCGACTCCGTACCCGCCGGTTGCCGGTGGCACTACTCCCCCACCGCCGGTCCACCTTCCAGGCCCGGCCGTCACCACCGCCGGTTTCGACGGCGGCGCACCGGGCAGCAACTACCCGTCCGCAGGGTCCGCGTCCTCGCTGGACAGCCCGCAATTGGTGGAGGAGCCGTGGACCGGGAACAGGTTGGATGACGAGTCCTTCGCCACCGATCCCCTTACCGGCGATCCCGTCACCCGGGACCCGTCGGACGGCCAGTCTGGCAGGTTCTGATGAGCAGCGAAGTTCCCGAAGCACCGGCCAGCGCGGCCCATCGGAAAGCGGATACTACCTCGTTGGGTGAGCTTCTTGGTGATGTCACCAAGGACCT
>NZ_LMOL01000018.1:701-71039 GCF_001424565.1 Arthrobacter sp. Leaf141 | reverse complement strand
CCACGCAGCCCTCGGAGGGCGACCACCCATCAGCAGATGTAACCAACCTGCTGGCTGAGTACAGCTAGGTCCGGACCGCGGGGCAACGCCGGCGCCGGCCTCAGCGGAGCCTGCGGTCCAGCCGCTGCTCCATGCGGTCCAGTGCCTGGGCAGCGGCGGCGGCTTCACGCAGGCTGCCGAATTCCCCTGCCAGCAGTGGGCCGGCGGCGTCCGCCTCGCAGGTGTCGCCGATGGCTTTGGCCGCGGCTATCCGGACCCGCTCCGTTCCGTCGGCCATCAGTTTGACCAGTTCGTCCGCGGCCTCCGGCAGGTCCCGGAGGCGGCAGACTTTTGCGCACATCTCCCGCACCCGCCAGTGGTCATCGGAAAGTCCGGACACCACGGCCGGCGCGGCCGTGGTGTCCCAGACGTAAAGCAAGGCCCGGGCGCCCCAGACCCGGAACCAGTACGCGTCCCAGCCAGGGGAGCCGCCCAGCAGTCGGATATCCCTCACCCCGTCCTTGCCGGCCCCGTCCAGACCAGCGTCGTCCGGACCAGCGTCGCCCGGGTCGGCGCCGGCCAGCAGGCCCGCCGCCCAGTCCACCACCTCATCCGCGCCGTAGCGCCGGACTGCCGATTCGATCAGGGCCTGCGGACGTTCCCTCATGCCCCGATCCTAGGGACCGGGGCCGGGAACGCAACTACTTTCCGTGCGGAACGATCACGGCCCGGGCGCTCAACTGCCCGTCCGCCAGCCTGCGGTAGGCGGCCAGCCCGTCCTCGAGGCTGAACGTCTCGATGTCCGGCACAATCTGGCCTGCCCGGTACATGTCCACCACCTCGTGAAGTTCCTCGATGGTGCCCCAGTAGGTGTTGGTGATGGTGGACTCGTACGGCGTGTTGAAGAAGGTCCACTCGTGGACTCCCCCGGCAATGCCCACCACGGTCAAGCGGCCGCCCTGCGCCATGGATCCGGTGGCAGTGGCGATGGTGGGCGTAACGCCAACAAAGTCGAAGGCCGCGTCAACGCCGCGCCCTCCGGTAATGGCGCGGATCCGCTCCACCTGTCCGGGACCGCCCGGGACGGTGATGGCGCCGGCAGCTTCCGCCTTGGCCATGGCCTCGGGTTTCATGTCCGTGGCGATCACCGTGGCGCCGGTCAGTGCCTTGAGGATCTGGACGGCGATCTGGCCCAGGCCGCCAAGTCCGACGACGAGCGCGAACCGGCCGCCACCCGCCAGGTTGGGCATGGCCTGCTTGATGGCGTGGTAGGGCGTCAGTGCGGCATCGGACAACGGGGCTGCAGCCACGGGATCCGCGTCGCCCAACGGAATCAGGTTCCGGACCGGCACGGTGACGTACTCCGCCATGCCGCCGTCGCGGCCCAGTCCGATGGCGAGGTAGGGGTTGGTGGCGGCGTTGGCACAATAGGTGTCCTGCCCCCGGGAGCAGGCCTTGCAGTGGCCGCAGCCAACGGGCCCGTACACCAGGTATGCGTCGCCGATCCCGATGCCGGAGACGCCGGGACCCACTTCCTCGACCCAGCCGGAGCTTTCGTGGCCCAGGACAAAGCCCTTTTTGATGTTGCCGGGGACCTCTGCGGTGAAGTCCTGGAAAATGCTGACGTCCGAGTGGCAGGCACCGGCGCCGGCCACCTTCAGCAGGACCTCGCCCGGGCCGGGCGTTGGCTTGGCCACGTCCGCCAGCACGGGAAACTGCTGCCATTCCTCAAAAACGATTGCGCGCATGTCGATGGTCTTTCTGTGTGGTTCAGGTCAGGGGGCGGTGCGGACCGCCCGGCTGCCGGAGCGTGCCGGGCAATCCGCAGGGGCTTTGGCGATCAGCGGGCGGTATAGCCGCCGTCGACCACAAGTTCGGAGCCGGTCATAAACGCAGCGTCGTCGCTGGCGGCGAACAGGATGACCGCTGCGACATCCTCGGGCCGGCCCAGCCGCGCCATCGGGGTGGTTTCCGTGAGCAACTGGCGGTCGGTGTCCCCCAGGATGGGCGTGTCAATGAATCCGGGGTGCACCGAGTTCACGCGGACGCCTTCCGTGGCCCAGCCGAGCGCCGTGTTTTTGGTCAGGGTGCGCACGGCGCCCTTGGCTGCGGCGTAGGCCGGGGACGTTCCGAAGCCGCCCACAATCCCGAACATGGAGGAGACGTTCACCACCGCGCCGTTGCCGGACTCCTTCAGGGCGGCCGATGCGGCCTTGACACCGAGGAACACGCTGGTCTGGGTCACGGCAACCACTTTGTTGTAGGTTTCCAGGCTGGTGACTTCAATGGCCTGGTTGTCGCCGATGCCGGCGTTATTAACCAGGACGTCCAGCCGGCCGAATTCCCGCAGGGTGAAGGCCACGGCGTCGGCCCAGCCGGCCTCGCTGGTGACGTCCAGGTGGATGGCCCGGGCATTGCCGCCGGCGGCCTCGATCCCGGCGACAACCTGCGCTGCGGGACCGTCCTGGACATCGGCGATGACCACCGAGCCACCTTCCGCCGCGAAACGTACCGCGGAAGCCCGGCCAATGCCGCTGGCCCCTCCGGTGATGATGCCGACGCGACCGTCAAAACGGGCCATGGTGCTTCCTTCCAGCCGATGGGCCGGACAACCGCCGGCCTCAGATATCTATCCAACACTTGTTGGATACTTGACACGCTACGCTCGGACTGGCGGTAAATCCACCGCTGGAGTCCGACATCACCCGGGAGTGTGACCTGCATGACATCGCCGCAGAAGGAGGGCGCCGCCTTGGCACCCGCGCTGGACCCCCGGGCTCAGCGCAGCAGGGAGCGCCTCGCCGCGGCCATCCTGGACCTTGCGGCGGACCACGACGCCGGATCGCTCACCGCTTCCCAGGTGGCCGCTGCTGCCGGGGTGAACAGGTCAACGTTCTACCAGCACGCCGCCTCACCGGTGGCGCTCCTCCATCAGGTGCTCTCGACGGAGCTGGACGCCCTGCGCTCCGGGAACCTTACAGCGACGGATAACGAACTGGGCGATGCGATCCGCGCAGTCACCGCAGGAGTGGTCCAGCACGTGGACCAGCACCGCAGGATCTACCGGCGCGGCCTGAACACCGACGCCGGTCCTGCCGGGCTGCACGCCATGCTGGGCGGGCACTTCGAGGCATCCGTGCGGCTGGTCCTCGAAAGCAGGGGCATCACCGTCAGCGCCCGGGACGGCCGCCGGGTTCCGGCGGCGATGGTGGCCCGCTTCATCGCTTACGGCGTGGTGGGTGCGTTCGAGTCGCGGTTGCTGGAGGATACGCCCCGGGCCGCCGGGGATTTCCTGGCGGACCTCAGCGAACTGCTGCCCGCGTGGTGGCCGATCGGCTGACAGGCCGGTGCCACCGCAGGCAGGGCGCTAAGCCAGCCGGGCCGCCAGGTAGGGTGCGGTCCGGGATGCTGCCGAACGGGCCACGTGGGCGGGGGTTCCGGCCGCAACAACCTGGCCGCCCGCGTCACCGCCGGCAGGTCCCATGTCGATCACCCAGTCGGCGGCGGCCGCCACGTCCATGTCGTGTTCCACCACAACAACGGTGTTCCCGGCATCCACCAGCTTGTGCAGCTGGGCCATCAGCAGCTGCACGTCAGCCGGGTGCAGCCCGGTGGTGGGCTCATCCAGGAGGTACAGGGTATTGCCCCGCTGGGCCCGCTGCAGTTCGGTGGCTAGCTTGATGCGCTGCGCCTCGCCGCCGGACAGCTCCGTGGCGGGCTGGCCCAGGCGAAGGTAGCCCAGCCCCACATCGCGCAGTGCCTGCAGGCTCCGCGCCGCAGCAGGGATGTCGGTGAGGAAACCGGCAGCGGCGTCCACCGTCATGCCCAGGACACCGGCCACCGTCTCGCCGCGGTACGTCACCTCAAGCGTCCCGGGGTTGAACCGCGTGCCGTGGCATTCCGGGCAAGGCCCATAGCTGCCGGGCAGGAACAAAAGCTCAACGGCCACAAAACCCTCACCCTCGCAGGTTTCGCACCGGCCACCGGCCACGTTGAAGGAAAACCGGCCGGCACCGTAACCGCGGGCACGGGCATCCTCCGTGGCGGCGAATTCACGGCGGACCGCGTCAAAGAGCCCCGTGTACGTGGCCAGGTTGGAGCGCGGGGTCCGCCCGATGGGCTTCTGGTCCACCGACACCAGACGGTCAATGCGGTCCAGTCCGGCCGCTGACAGCAGACCCTCGGCGGGCCCGTCATCAGCGTGCAGCCGGTGGCCCACAACGTCGGCCAGGACCTGGCTGACCAGCGTGGACTTGCCGGAGCCGGACAGGCCGGTGACGGCGGTCAGCACACCCAGCGGCACCTCGACGTCCAGCCCGCGGAGGTTGTTGCGGGTGACGCCGCGCAACTCAAGCCATTCCGAGGCATCCCGGCCGGCACCCGCGGCGCGCTGCTCCGCGGCGGTACCCGTTCCGGCGTCGGCCGTTGCTACTGCTTCCGCCGGAAACAGGAAAGGCCGCGTCACGGATGACGCTACGCCGGCCAGGCCGGCCACCGGCCCGCTGTACAGCACCTCGCCGCCGCCTTCCCCGGCCCGGGGTCCCACGTCCACCAGCCAGTCGGCCCTGCGGACCACATCCATGTTGTGCTCCACCACAAACACGGAATTGCCGGCCGCCTTGAGCTGCTCCAGGACCGCCTGAAGCGCTTCGGCGTCCGCCGGGTGCAGCCCTGCCGACGGTTCGTCCAGCACGTAGATCACGCCGAACAGGCCGGACCGGAGCTGGGTGGCGATCCGCAGCCGCTGCACCTCCCCCGGCGACAACGTGGGGGTTGCCCGGCCCAGGCCCAGGTAGCCGAGGCCCAGGTCCAGCAGGACCGTGACCCGCTGGAGCAGGTCACGGGTGATGGTCACCGCCACCTCGTTGGTTTCGCCGGTGCCCTGCCGGCGCGAGGCGGTCCCGGCGTCGTTCACGCGTGTGGTGGGGCGGATGATGTCCGCCAGTTCGGTCAGCGGCGCCGCGTTCAGTTCGGCGATGGTCCGGCCGGCGAAGGTGACGGCCATGGCTTCCGGGGTGAGGCCGCTGGCGCCGCAGACAGCGCACGGACCGGTCTGCATAAACCGCAGCGCCCGCTCACGCATGGTGTTGCTCTTTGAATCCGCCAGTGTATGCAGGACGTAGCTTTTGGCGCTCCAGAACCGGCCCTTGTACGGCTTGGCCACCCGGTCCCGCTGCGGCGTGATCTCCACAACGGGCTGCTCGGCGGTGAAGAGAATCCAGTCCCGGTCTTTTTTGGCCAGCTGCCGCCACGGGGTATCCACGTCGTAGCCCAAATGGATCAGGATGTCGCGGAGGTTTTTGCCCTGCCAGGCACCAGGCCAGGCAGCGATGGCGCCGTCGCGGATGCTCAGGGACCGGTCCGGGACCAGCGAGTCCTCGGTGACCGTGTGTGTGGTGCCCAGGCCATGGCATTCTGGGCACGCCCCGGCCGCGGTATTCGGGGAGAAGGCGTCCGAGTCCAGCGGACGGGCGCCGGCGGGGTACGTGCCTGCGCGGGAAAAAAGCATGCGCAGCGAGTTGGACAACGTGGTGACGGTACCCACCGTGGACCGGGCCGTGGCCGTCCCGCGGCGCTGCTGGAGCGCGACGGCGGGCGGCAGGCCCGTGATCATTTCCACCTTGGGATTGTGGCCCTGCTGGATCAGGCGCCGCGCGTAGGGCGCAACAGATTCAAAGTAGCGGCGCTGCGCCTCGGCGTAGATGGTACCGAAAGCCAACGAGGACTTGCCGGAACCCGAAACACCTGTGAAGGCAACAATCGCGTCCCGCGGAACGGCGACATCCACGTTGCGGAGGTTGTTTTCCCGGGCTCCCCGGACAGTGACGAAGCCGGCAGTGGCCTGGTTGTCAGCCGGCAACTGTCCGGCGTCGCGGGAAAGGTCAGCTGCTTGAACGGTCTGCATCTATGCGGGTTCCTCCGGCATCCGCCGGCGGTGCGGCGGATGCTGTTGATTGGTCCTGGCTGTCCACTGTATCGCCGGTCAGGAGCCCCCAGCGACGCAAGTCCCCCTGACGGCCCGCCCCATTGGCATGCCGGCTGTCCAACCACGTGAGGGATGCCTTGCCGGTACACGTTCCAGCAGGGCCTCCCACACATTCCCGGAGGGGTGTTGACTGGGGAGCAGGCTAGCCGGCCTGCAACGTTCGACGAAGGAGAGACGATGCACACAAGGACACTGGGCCAGGGCCTCGAGGTTTCTGCACTGGGGCTGGGCTGCATGGGCATGTCGCAAAGCTACGGCCCCAACCCCGGGGACCGCGCCGGGATGATCGCAGTACTGCGCGGCGCCGTGGACCTTGGGGTCACTTTTTTCGACACCGCCGAGGTCTACGGGCCTTTTGTCAACGAGGAACTGGTGGGTGAGGCGCTGGAACCGGTCCGGGACCA
This sequence comes from Arthrobacter sp. Leaf141, assembly GCF_001424565.1. Taxonomy (GTDB): domain Bacteria; phylum Actinomycetota; class Actinomycetes; order Actinomycetales; family Micrococcaceae; genus Arthrobacter. The sequence continues at coordinate 64,670 of NZ_LMOL01000018.1, read as the reverse complement.
GGTTGTCATTGCCACAAAGTTCGGCTGGCGGATCGAAGCCGGCAGATCCGTGGGGCTGGACAGCACGCCTGGGCGAATCAGGCAGGTGGCGGAGGAGTCCCTGCGCCGGCTGAGGGTGGACTGCCTCGATCTGTTCTACCAGCACCGGGTGGACCCCGATGTACCCATCGAGGACGTTGCCGGTACCGTGGCCGAACTCGTCCAGGCGGGCAAAGTCCGTCATTTTGGCCTTTCCGAAGCCTCGGCTGCCACCATCCGCGCCGCCCACGCAGTCTTCCCCGTCACCGCAGTGCAAAGCGAGTATTCGCTGTGGACCCGCGACCCGGAGCCGGAAGTCCTGCCCACGCTGGCGGAACTGGGCATCGGGTTTGTTCCGTTCAGCCCCCTGGGCAAGGGATTCCTCACGGGTACCGTTGACGCAGCCACCGAGTTTTCCACCGATGACGTCCGGAACACCATCCCACGGTTCACCAGCGGCAACCGGACCGCCAACCACACACTGGTGGACCACGTAACTGCGCTCGCCGCCGTCAGGGGCGCCACCCCCGGGCAGGTTGCGTTGGCCTGGCTGCTGGCGCAGCAGCCGTGGATCGTGCCCATCCCGGGAACCCGCCGTCGTGGGCGCCTGGTGGAAAATGCTGCCGCCACCGCCCTGGCGCTGTCCGCTGATGAGGTGGCAGACCTTAACGGCGTGGCCCGCCGGATCGGGGTGCAGGGCAACCGGTACAACGACACCCACCTGGGCCTGGTGGGCCGCTAGCCACTCCCCGGACCTGCCTCAAGCCGCTGAGCAGGGGCGATCTTGATCAAAGACTTGGTAAAACGCTGGCTGATTCCTGATGGTTGTGCGGCACCATCGAGGCAACGAGACCGCCAGGAGGGCTGCCATGCCAAGCGACCAGCACCCGCCGGTAGCCGGCCACACCGGCGACGGGGACCCTGCAACACCGCTGCCCGGCACCCTGGTGATCAGCACGTGGCACGAACCGCAGGGGTTCCGCGCACGGCTGACGTTCAGCACGGATCCCGACGGTGAACCCCGGACCCTCTACAGTGCCGACACCGCTGAGGTGCTGCGAACGGTGGGGCAATGGCTTGCGGGCCAGGCCACGGCCCGCGGGGATACCTGAGCTGCACGGCCGGCAGGCAGCACTTATGAGATGTCGGCAATAAGGCGCCCCAGGGCAGCCGATGGCGCCAGGCCCAGATCGGCCTTTAACTTTGCCCGGTACACCCTGAATGCCTGCAGGGCGGCGGCGTTGTTGCCCTGCAGCTTCTCCGCGCGGATGAGCAAACCCACGGCGCTCTCGTACAGGGGTTCCAGTTCGAGGGCGGCCTCGGAGGCTTCCAGCGCCGACTCGAAATCCCCGTGGGCCAGCGTCTCGCGGGCGATGATCTGGAAGGCGTGCAGCCGGTCGTGCCGCAGCCTGCTTTGTTCAAAAAGCACCCAGTCGTCGTACCAGCCGGGGAGCAGGTCCGCCCCGCGCAGCTGGTGCAGACTGGCGGCTGCGTTGCCGTTGACTCCCGAACGGCCCAGCTCCAGAATCTGCGCACGCACCCGGTGCAGGTCGACGTCGACCCCTTTGCTCAGCGACAGCACCCGGCCGCCGTTGACCAGCAGGCCTGGCGCCTGCCGCGAAACCAGGTGCACACTCACCCGGAGGCTCTCCAGGGCCCGCGACTCGCGGCATTCCGGCCAGAGCAGGCCCACCAGATACGGGCGGGGACGCGGCCCGCAGATGGCCAGGGCGGTAACGAGCCGCTGCTGGCGGACTGCGAGGTGCACCTCCGTGGTGTCGCAGCGCAGCTGCCAGGCCTGCAGGAGGTCCAGACAATAGCCAGGGATGTCGTCGCCGTTGCCCATGGGTACCCCCAAACAATCCGGCGTGGTTGGAAGGGCCGGATCCGTTGTAGCAACGACTTTTCTCCGCCGGGGGGCGCCCTGTCAATGGTCTCTATTAACTCTCCGCGTGTCGCGGTAAGGCCCGCCCTTGGCTACCAATACATTAAGGCCGTGGTGCCGCTGCCGCCGGACCAGTAAAGGCGGACCCGCACCACATATTTCCGGTTCTGGAACAGCTTGACTGACACCTGGGCATTGCGTTCTTCGCCGCTGTCGTCGTCTCCGGCCAAGAAACGGAGTTGCCCATCCACCTCCTCAAAAAGAACCAGTACGGCATCGGCGTTGCCGAAAGTGCCGATTGTGTACGTCCTGGACTCGGACGGCTCGATGCGGAAATTTGCCTGGTCGCCCGGGCCAAGCGTCAGCGGGACGGACGCGAATGGTTCGAGGCGGGCGAAGCCGTTCTCAATGGTGGGATAGAACTTCAGGATCCACTCCTTGTCCGCCGGGGACAGCCCGCCCGGCGGCCGCAGCCCCTCGTGGTACTTCGCCGGCTGGACAATCAGGCCGGCCGGAAACCAGTATTCCATGACGGAGTCAGGGTCCCAGTTGGAGCCTTCAACCTCTGCGGCGTCGATTTTCCGCAGCACGTTGTTGAAGGTCTGGTCCCTGGACCAGAAGTTGGGGCTGCCGCCGAAGTACTGGTAAACCTTCGGTTCGTCCCAAACGATGCCGGTGAAGGGGTTCTGGTGCTCGTGGGGCATGCCCAGGGTGTGGCCGATCTCGTGCAACGCCGTGGTGCGGCCATAGTCGGTGGTCAAATCCCAGCCGAAGTTCATGGTGGCCTGTGCCATCCCGATCGACAGGACGTCGGTACCCACGTAGGACCACGACCCGTCGTTTTGGGCGAACCCGATCCTGACCTCCGACTCGCTCCGGTCCTGCACCTCCCGGAACTCGAGGCCGATCCCGAGGTTCTTCCACTCGGTGAACGCCTTGCGGACTGCCTCCTGCTGCGCTTCGGGTCCGCCCTGGAAGCAGTAGTGCAGGATGGTCCCGTTGACCCATTTGGTGGCGAATGTCCGGATGAGCTCCATCCGGTCCCCGGGCAAGCCGGGCGGCATCGGCCGGGGAATCCGTGCTTTGACGCTGCAAACCGGGGGCACATCCTGTTTAGCCATGGTCTTCTCCTTGAATCCTGGGTGGCGCGGGACCCCGCCACCCGCTGCCGAGCGGGCTCAGCAGCAGCTGCTGAAGATCGGGCGGTGGACCGGCAACCCCGCGGCCGCCGGTCCACCGCCCGTTACGGAACAGGCCATCAGCGCCGGAGCCGGCCGCTCATCACGTGACGTAAACCCACGGCACGCCCAGGTAGTTGGCGTTCCCGTCGCTGAAGTTCAGCTGGGCGTGGGAGCCGCCGCCGCGTGCATAAACGTACAGGGACGCGCTGGCACGCAGGTAGGCCTGGTCCGCGCCGAGCAGGTCCGAGTAGTACATGGTCCGCCAGCCGTCGAACCGGTCGTTGACGTTGATGTTGTCATCGGAGATATCCAGCACGTTGGTGGAGCCGGTAGCCTTGTAGTTGTATTGGTAGCCGACGGCGGACAGGTCGATCCTGACTTTTGCCTCCTTGGAGTCCCAGAAGCCGTCGTCAGAGCGGACAATGTGGAAGCCGTTGAACGGGATGTAGATGGTGTGGGCGTAGTTGCGGTTTTCCGGTGCACGGAACGTGAACCACCAGTCAATGTAGACAGTGAACGATCCCGCCCCCGTTCCAAACAGGCCGGAACCGGACCCACTGGCCGACAGCCAGGTGTCGAGCTGCCCCGGGTTGTAGCCCTGCCAGTACACGGTTCCGTCTGATCCGTGGAGGGTGGCGTAGTACGGCGTCAGCCATCCCACGGCCGCAGCCCCTGCACCCAGGCTCCCCTGCCCGGCGCCCGGATGCAGTCCCGTGCCGGTGGCCAGCGGTTCGGCCTCCGCCATCTCCCGGCGCATGTCGCCGGCCAGCTTTTCCGTCTGGGCCGTTTGGTCCTCGTTGTAAGTGTCCTGGTTCTGCAGGACGGCCGCGATGTCCTTGGGCAGGCTTTCGCGCAGATCCGACAGCCGCTGCTGCCCGGTCCGCTCAATCTGCTGCAGCCGGTCGGCCTGGGTCTTCTGCAGGCCCACAACCTCCTCGCGCCGCGCAGCGACAAGCTGCTCCAGGACCCTGTCGGTCTCGGTTGTTATCTTTTCCATGGTGCATCCTTCGTTGATTGCCATGGGGAGCAGTCCGCAAGCAGCGCCCCCCGGACCAGAGACCGGTGCCGCCACCATATGAAGGCGGGTGTTACTGCGCCGTTATCAGGGATCGCGCCGGCGGGCGGCCTGAAACCCGGTAACGCTGCGATAACGCCGCACCACTACCGTGCGAAGTGCATCGTGCAGCGGCTGCGGCGGAAAGCCTGCAGTTTGGCGCACGGCGCGATGCTCAACCGCGCTGGGACGGTCAGGGTAAACCGGGTCGAAGGATCCGGCCGTCCATAGCGGAGTTGTTGAGAGAGGTTTGGACATGCCAAGTCCATTTGTGGGTGAAGTCTTCACTTTCGGGAATCCTGATGGCTCGGAAGTGACCCTGCGGGGGTGGGGAAACCAGTTTGAGGCCGTCTTCGAGACACTCGACGGCTACACAGTGGTCCAGGCCGCTGACGGCTACTTTGAATATGCAACACCGGAAGGTGGCGGCGAATCCCTGGTTGCCGGTGGCAGCCGGGTGGGAACCGTGGATCCGGAAACCCTCGCCATCCCCAAACACCTGCGGGTCACCCGCGTGGCAAGCCGCATCCGGGCCGGCCAGGCCCGCAGCGCCATGGGGCCCGTCCCCCGGTGGATGCAGCGGCGGCAGGAAGAACAGGCGCGCCGCAACGCGCAGCAGCCGCCGGGACTGCAGCAGGAAGCCGGGCCGGACGGGCCTGGTGCTGCGCCGCCGTCGGGCAGCACCACAGGCGACTACCTGGGCCTGGTCCTGCTCATTGATTTCTCCGACTTCCCCCAGTCCATCAGCCGGCAGGAAGTGGATGACTTCTGCAACAAGGCCGGCTACTCCGGCTTCGGGAACAACGGGTCGGCCTTTGACTACTTCCGGGACGTATCTGATGGAAAGCTCCGGTACCGGAACCACGTGGCCGCCTACTACCGGGCAGCCCACGCACGCACCTACTACACGGATCCTGCCGTCGCCTATGGCACCCGCGCGCAGGAACTGATCCGGGAAGCCCTGGACAGCCTGGTGGCCAGCGGTTTCGACTTCTCGCACCTCACCGTTGACTCCGGAAACTTCATCCAGGCGCTGAGCGTCTTCTACGCCGGGAGCAGGTCCAACGCCTGGTCGCAGGGCCTGTGGCCCCACTCATGGGCGCTCGCCAGCACGTACTCCGTGGGCGGCGGCCGCCGGTTCTCCGACTACCAGATCACCGATCTCGGCAGCCAGCTGACCCTGCGGACCTTCTGCCACGAGAACGGGCACATGGTGTGCGATTTCCCGGATCTCTACGATTACGACGCCGTTAATGTGGGAAACGGCATCGGGCACTACTCGCTGATGTGCTTCGGTGGCCAGGACAAAAACCCCACCCAGGTGGAGGCCTACCTCAAGCACGCCGCCGGATGGTCCTCCAACGTCACCACCCTTGCCGCCGGTACCACTACCACCGTCGAGGCCGGCAGGAACGACTTCCTGATCCACGCCAGGAACGCCGCCGAGTACTTCATTATCGAAAACCGGCAGCAGTCCGGCCGGGACGCGGCGCTTCCCGACGCCGGCCTGGCCATCTGGCATGTCGACGTGAACGGCAACAACAGCAACGAACAAATGACGGCGGCCAAGCACTACGAGTGTTCGCTGGAACAGGCCGACAACCGGTTCGACCTTGAGCGCAGGGTCAACGGCGGCGACGTTGAGGACCTGTACGGCGGGGCGGCGGCCACGTTCGGCCCTGCAACAACCCCGGCCAGCAACTGGTGGGACGGCACCGCCTCCGGCCTGGACATTGAGCAGGTCTCCGCCGTGGGCGCCGCCATGACCGTCAAAACCAGGGCTACGGGGGCGCAGTGGTACTCCGCCCTGGCGGTTGACAGCGTGTTCACCACCCACCATGGCCAGAACGGCTGGGCAAGCCTCTCCGGCCTCGGCTGGCGCAAGATCCAGACCGGAGCCCCGGACGGCGTCACCAACATGCTGGCCGTCTTCACCGTGGCACGCAGCAAAAACCTGAGAGTCACTGTCAACGCCGACACCACCACCGTCTTCCAGACCTATCTCTGACCCGCCCACCTACGCAGAGGAACCAACCGACCATGTGGACCCTGATCAACCAGATTTTCACCACCCACCATGCCCAGAACGCCTGGGCCCTTCTCGCCGTGGACGGCGCCTGGCACAAGATCCTGCCCAACGCCGCCGACGGCGTGACCAACGTGCATCTGCTGCTCATCACTGCGAGGGCAAACGGCAAGCAGGCCTACGTTGTGCTGGACGCAGCCAAAAACATCACCCAGGTTTACTTGTAGCCGACGGGGGAACTCCGATGCCCAACGACATCACGATCAATATCTCCCTGGACCCGGCGGCCAGCGTCAAGGGCGCCGGCGACGCGGGGGCCGCACCGGCACCCGCCTCGATCGGGGGCCCAGGCACCTCCGGCGCGGCGGCGGCCGACGCGCAGGATCCGGGCGGGGCACCCGCTCCGCTCCCCCTGGACCAGCTGCCTGCCGGCTCGTCCGGCTCGTCCGGCGACGCGGAGGCGCCCGCGCCGGCACCGCCAGGGTCCTTCGGACCGGCAGCCGACGAAGCGCCGGGGCCGTCGCCGCTTGTGGACCTGCCACCGGAAAGCGGCAGCCGCAGCCGGGCAAAGGCCAAGTAGCTCACGCCTGTCATTGCGAGGAGGGAACGTCCGTGCCCCTGCCACCCCGGCCTGGCCTGGTTTCGGTTTCAGGCCACACATTCCTTACCGATGTGGTGCCTGATGTCTTCGATCAGCGCGACCTCGAGTACCGCCCGCGACTGCAACCGCTGCCCCATGCAATGGACGCCCGGCCCGGGCAGCACTTTGTCCTGACCCAAGTGGGAAGCTCCTGCACGGGACACGCGGTTGCTGCCATGATCAACACGGTCCTCGCCGCAGGACCGGACCCCATCCGGGTCAGCCCCTACATGATCTACAGCCTGGCACGCCGCTACGACGAGTTTGCCGGCGACGGCGACGAGGGCTCCTCCCTGCGCGGCGCGCTCAAAGGCTGGTTTTACCACGGGGTGCTCCCGGAACAGGACTGGCCATCCCTGGCCGCGGATCCACAGATCGACCTGCACCCGGACCTGGCCGCAAAGGCCCTGCAACATCCGCTGGGTGCGTTTTACCGGGTCAACGCCTTCCGGCTGGACGACATGCAGTCGGCCATCACGGAGCTCAACGCGGTGGCGGCGTCCGCCAGGGTCCACTCCGGCTGGCTTAACCCAACGCTGGAACACCGCGACGACGGAACCAGCTATTACCGCATCAGCCGGCCCGACAAAGTGGACCAGCTGGGCGGCCACGCCTTCTCGATCGTCGGATACAACGACGTTGGCTTCCTGGTGCAGAACAGCTGGGGAAAGAACTGGGGCGGCCACGGCTTTGCCACCCTGCCCTATGAGGACTGGCTCACCTCCGCTTACGACGCCTGGGTTGCCCGGCCGGGCGTTCCGTCGGTGCTCAACCTGCATGGCGTAACCAAGGTGGTCACAGCGACCACAGGCGGCCTCGCGCAGGGGCCCGGACCTGACCTGGAACGGCTCAAGGACCATGTGGTTAACCTGGGCAACGAAGGGCGGCTCTCCACCAGCGGGCGTTTCATCAGCACCGGCGGGCAGATTGACCGGATCTTCCAGGCAATGGCCGCCAGCCATTCAGCCTGGCAGCAGGCCGCTGCCGGCGGCGCCGACGCGGTGCCACGGCGGATCGTTTTCTACGCGCACGGCGGACTCGTGGACGAGGAAGGCGGACTGCGGGTGGCGCAGGCCCAGCTCAACTGGTGGCTGAACAACAGGGTCTACCCAGTGAGCTTCGCCTGGCAAAGCGGCCCGATCGAAACCCTCACTAACCACCTCCGGGACGTCACCGGCGGCCTGATTCCCTTCGGCGGGCTTGGCTTCGACCTGGTGGAACAGGTGGACCGGCTGGTCGAAAAAATCGCGCACTCCCGGCTCGCCTGGATGTGGGCCGAAATGAAGGAAAACGCCACCAGGTCATCCGGGAACCTGCCTGGTCCCGTCTCCTGGAATCCGGTGGACAGTGCCGCCATGGAGAACCTGCCGGGGGCTTCGCTGGTGGTCAGCAGGCTCCGGGCCTACCTTGACGAAGTGGCCCCGGTGCCCGTGGAGGTGCATCTGGTGGCCCACAGTGCCGGCGCCATCTTCACGGCCCATATGCTGGCCCGGCTCCAGGCGGAGCAGATACCGGTGGCATCCCTGTGCTGGCTGGGACCTGCCATCCGGATCGATGACTTCGAAAGGCTGGTGATGCCGGCGCTGCAGACCCATCAGGTGGAAAAGTTCACCTCTTTTGGGCTGAGCGAGGCTTCCGAACTGGACGATGTGGTGGGCGCCGGTCCCCTGAACATCTACCAGAAGTCCCTGCTTTACCTGGTTTCCCGAGGACTGGAAAGCGGCGGTGAAACGCCGTTGGTGGGGCTGCAGCGCCACGTCAGCGAATCGGCATCCCTCACCGCACTGGCCAGGGACCGCCTTGCGAAGTTCTTCTGGTCACCCAGCCAGAACCCGGTGAGCGGACGGACCAGCGCCACCACCCACGGCGGACTGGACGAGGACATGTTCACCATGACCTCGGTGCTGCTGCAGATCCTGGGAACATCTGCCGTCACCACCAGGACAACGTTCCGGCCCTTTACAGCACTCGACAGTCCCGGCGCTTCGGGAGCAGCCGCCTCCGACGTCCAAACCGTTAATGTCCAGCAGGCGGGTGCCGTCCCCGTCACCCGAACGGGCCACCAGCAAACTGCGGATGACCCGCCCGAATAAACGGCGAGGTTCTCTCCGCCTAAGGAAAAGCATTCGGGAAAGCGAGTAGCGCACCCGAAAATTGCCGCCAATTCGAACAAAGCGTCCACATCGCGTTATTCAACAGCCGGGCGTTGCGCCTCACCATGGGGTTTTCCACTGACATTATTCAGGACGCTGTGCGCCTGCCGGTCAACAATTCCTGTGACCAACTGCTGGCCGGCACCAAAAATCACAGCCCACGCAAGGATCTGCGGTGAATTGTCCAGGGCCGTCAGGCCGGGAACAAAACCACCCCGCATCAGCATCAGCCCCAGGACAGCGGTCAAGGCACCCGTGGGCAGTTTGATCAGCGCCAGCCACAGCGGCAGGTGGTAAGGGGTCGAGGTGCCGGAAACCTTCCGCAGCGAGGCTGAGCCCGAGACGGCAGCGGCCAGGAGGCCCACAAACTCCACCAGGAAGATATCGCCTGCACCGGCCTGGGCACTGACCACCTCGTCCACGTCCGTGCCCGGCGGGACCGGATTGGCCGCTTCGAACCGGGTTTCGTTGGTGGGGCAGACGATTTTCTGGTCCGGGCTGAAACACAGCGCAAGGTCCGTGGGAGACCTGACACCCCAGAGCCCCAGCAGCAGCGCCAACAGCGTCAAGGCTGCAGCAGAGGCCAGGATCAGGGACTGGAAGCTCCTGGCCTGGGCGTAGACCTGCCGTGAGTGGGAATGAGCGGCAGCCACGGCCACGATCACCAGTTCACGGTGCTCTTCCGTCAGGGGCGGATCCCCGGACGCCCGGAACCGGACCAGGGTTTCCACCCGGATCCGGCGCGGATCGTGCTCGTCAAGGTACTTGCATACGTCCGAGTGGATGTCCGGCAGGCGGCCTTTGACGTAGTCGATCGGGGCCCTCCGGAGGAGCAGTTCATCGGCAGCCTGCAGGTTTGCCAGCGCGGACTCCACCTGCGCTGCCCGCCGCGCACCACCTCGCCGGCCGGCCTGGGCAATGCGCCTGGCTGCGTTCAGGTGCCGGCTGATGCCTTCGTCCAGGGCAGCTGCGCCGGGTGGCGCCGGTGCCTCCTGCCCGGCAACACCGCCGGCGGACTTCACCCATTCCGCCAGGGCGGCCATGGACGTGATCCTGGTGAGAATCTGGCTTTGCCAGCCATTGGCAACACGTATTTGCTTTTCCTGGGCTTCAGACATTCCAGCCGCCCTTCCGGGGCATTTGGCCGAACTTTATCCAGCCAGCGTTACTGGGCCGTTACCGGAACTCCGAAACCAGAATCGATGAAACTGCCGCAATAACGCCGCGCTCCCGTGGGCTGCAAATTCATTGACAGCAAAGTGGCCCCCGGATAATATTTATTGCATTTACATTGATATACCTGCGCAGCCCCATGTCCGGGAATTATCCCGCTCCTTGCTCCGGCCATTATCGCCGGCCCCTGCATTTACGGCCCCACTCAACGGGCGCCATTTGGCCGCTGCCGGAAGCCGCGGCAAAAGGAGATTACGATGCCAGAATCACTGTCCCGGAAAATCATTATCCTGCGGGCGCCCGCCCTGCGTGCCACCCGCGACCCTTTCGACGGACCAGGGGCGCGGGGGCTGGAATCCGCGGCCCAGAACGTGGCCGAACGGGCCGCCGGCATGAGCGTGGAAACGGCCGGGTATCCTTCCGGCGCCACCATCAGTGCGCTGCAAAAGGACCCTACCGTCCTGGGGTTTGCTCCGGCGATGCCCATGAAGCTCATCGAACCTCTCGCCGCCGATGCTGCAACGGCCGCCGCCGCGACGTGGGGCGTCAAGGCCGTCGGCGCAGACACCTCGCCCTTCACCGGAGCCGGCGTGGTGGTCTCCGTCATTGATACAGGCATCGATGCCGACCATCCCGCGTTTACGGGAGTGGACCTGGTCACCAAGGACTTCACCGGCGCCGGCAGCGCGGAAGACGACAACGGCCACGGCACGCACTGCGCCGGAACCATCTTCGGCCGTGACCTCGGCGGCCAGCGGATCGGAGTGGCCCCTGGCGTCCAGAAGGCATTGATCGGCAAGGTCCTGGGCGGCCCCAACGGTGGCACCAGCGACATCCTGGCCTCAGCCATGCTGTGGGCTGCGGACAACGGCGCCAATGTGATCTCCATGTCGCTGGGCATGGACTTCCCCGGATGGGTGGACGAACTCGTCAACAACAACGGCCTCTCAATCCCGGCAGCCACCTCGATCGCCCTCGAAGGCTACCGCGCCAACGTGCGGCTCTTTGAACAGATCGCCAACCTCCTCAACGCCCGCGCGTCGGTGGCACAAACCACCATCGTGGTGGCAGCGGCCGGCAACGAAAGTGAACGGCTGGGCCAGCCGGCTTATGAAATCAACGTTGCCCCGCCCGCAGCGGCCTACGGGATCACGTCCGTGGCAGCCCTGGCGGACGGCGCCGGCGGGCTCACCGTCGCACCGTTCTCCAACACCATGGCAACGGTTGCCGGCCCCGGCGTGGGGGTCTTCAGTTCCTGGCTGAACGGGGGAACCAACACCATCAGCGGCACCAGCATGGCCACCCCGCATGTGGCCGGCGTGGCGGCGCTTTGGGCCGAACGGCTCCTCGCCCAGGGACCGCTGAGCCCGGTCCTGCTGCAGGCCAAACTCATTGCCTCGGGAACGTTCAAGCCACTCAAGGCCGGCACGGATCCGGTGGACGTGGGCTCGGGCCTGGTGCAGGCCCCCACGGCCGCCAGCTAGCAGTACCGGGCTAGCCCCGGCCCGCCAACTCCTGCCGGGCCGGCCGAAGGGGCGCAAAGAAGGCGGCAAGCCGGGCCGTCGCCTCGAGTGGCAGGACATCCGCCACGTACTGGTCGGGCCGGACCACCACCACGGCGCCACTGCGGCTGATGCCGCGCAGGTCGAAAATATCAGCCTGGGGGTCCACAGCGAAGACCTTCTCCAGGTAGGTCAGCCGGAATGGCCCCACCGTGGGTTTGAACACGGCGGGGACCGCGGAGATGTTGATGTCAGGGTGCGCCAGTTGGTAGATCACCTTCACGTCGAACCAGGCGTCGGCGTCAGCGCCCGACGGCGTCGCGGCCAGCGGCGAGTCGGCTGCGGATTCCAGCCACGCGGCAAAGTCCGCCAACGGTGAGTCGGCACCCGGCGTCGCGGCATCCGCGAAGACATAGATCCGCCAGCGGCCGTCCGCCCTGGCGTGATGCCCGAGGTGCAGGGGGTTGGTGTCGCAGACGCGGACCACGGGCGCGGACTTGAAGCGCTTGCCGATGGGGAAACCGGTGGCGAGGTCCTGGTGTTCCGGCGCGGCCACCAGCATGGACGGTGCGTACTGGGTCATGAACCCTGCCGGAAACTCCGCGGTGCTGACGTAGAAATCTTCCAGTTCCGTCGGGTCCTCGAAGTCTTCGGGCTTTTTGGCCATCAGGGTGGACCATTTCCTGTCGAAGTCGATGAGGTCCCTGGCCACCACCTGGCGTTCGGCCGAATAGGTGGACAGGAGGCTTTCCGGGCTGCGACCCTCCAGGACGTGGCCCAGTTTCCAGGCGATGTTAAAACCGTCCTGCATGGACACGTTCATGCCCTGGCCGGCCTTGGCACTGTGGGTATGGCACGCGTCCCCGGTGATAAATACGCGGGGGGTGCGGCTGCCGAGGTCTTCAGGCCGGACGTCGTCGAACCTGTCCGTGAGCCGGTGCCCCACCTCGTAGACGCTGTGCCACGCAACGTTGCGGACGTCGAGAGTATACGGGTGGAGGATCCCGTTGGCCTTGGCAATGATCTGCTCGATGGTGGTGCTCCGGACGCTGCCGTGCGTGGCCGGGTCCACCTCGCCCAGGTCAACGTACATCCGGAACAGGTGGCCACCCTCGCGTGGGATCAACAGGATGCTGCCGCCTGAGCCGGACTGGATGGCGCACTTGGTGCGGATATCGGGGAAATCGGTGACGGCCAGGACGTCCATCACGCCCCAGGCATGGTTCGCCTGGTCGCCGGCCAGGCTGCAGCCGATCGCTTCACGGACCTTGCTCCTTGCACCGTCCGCGCCCACCACGTATTTGGCGTGGACCGTGCGCTCCTTCCCCTCCTCCGGGCCGGCCGTACAGAGCAGGGTCACGCTCACCGGGTACTCGCCGTCGTCCGCCACGTCCAGCGAACGGAATTCGTAGCCGTAGTCGGGGCTCATCCGGGCCGGCGAAAAGGCCATGACCTCGGCGAAGTAGTCCAGCACCCTGGCCTGGTTGACGATCAGGTGCGGGAATTCGCTGATGCCCATCCCGTCGTCCACCGCCCTGGCGGCGCGGACAATCCGGGAGTGGTCCGCAGGGTCCGGCTTCCAGAACGCCATCTCCGTGATCCGGTAGGCCTCGGCGATGATGCGCTCCGCGAAGCCGAACGCCTGGAAGGTTTCCACGCTCCGCGCCTGGATGCCGTCCGCCTGGCCGATTGCCAGTCGGCCGGTCCTGCGCTCAACGATGCGGGTGGTGATGCCCGGGAACTGCGAAAGTTGTGCGGCGGCGAGCATTCCCGCCGGGCCGGTGCCGACAATCAGGACATCCACGTGGTCAGGAAGCCCCGCAGGCCGGTCGAGGCCCACGCCCGCCGCTGGTTGGATCCGCGGGTCACCGGAAACGTAGCCGTGGTGGTGGAACTGCATGTACTTTCCTCACTCCGTTGTGTGGCCGGCGGTTAACCGGGGCTGTTCGATAATCGAACAAGAAATTCCATAATCGAAAATCCTATGTTGCTCCAGAACTGTACGCCACGCGCCGAGGCGGTTTCAAGCACTGCAAAATAGGCCTTGACGGCGACCCCTCCCGGCGCAATACTCTTTCGTATACGATTTCGTACTCGATGAGGAGCAGCTTTTGGAACAGGTCACGGACCACACGCTGGCCGGCGCCCGCAAGGTCATCGCGGTGCACATCAACTACCCCAGCCGCGCGGCCCAGCGGGGCCGGACCCCCGCCCAGCCCTCATATTTCCTCAAACCAGCCAGCTCGCTGGCGCTGTCCGGCAGCAGCGTGGAACGACCCGCCGGCTGCGAACTCCTCGGCTTCGAAGGCGAAATCGCGCTTATCATCGGCACGCCCGCACGCCGCGTCGGCCTCGAGGACGCCTGGAGCCACGTCAAATGGGTCACGGCAGGCAACGACCTCGGTGTCTACGACCTCCGGTACGCCGACAAAGGCTCGAACCTCCGTTCCAAAGGCGGGGACGGCTTCACCCCCGTGGGCCCGGCACTGCTCCCAGCGGCCGCCGTCGACCCCGCCGGACTCCGCGTCCGCACCTGGCATAACGGCAACCCCGTCCAGGACGACACCACGGAGGATCTGCTCTTCCCTTTCGCCCGGCTTGTGGCGGACCTGTCCCAGCTGCTGACCCTTGAGGCGGGCGACATCATCCTCACCGGCACGCCTGCCGGCGCCTCCGTCGCCGTACCGGGGGACGTCCTCGAGGTTGAGGTCAGTACGACGGCGGCGGGTGCTGCCGGCGTCGCCCTCACCACCGGCCGGCTGGCCACCCGCGTTGTGGAAGGCACTGAGCCGTTCGCCGACTTTGGTGCGGGGCCAAAAACCGACGACCGGCAGCGCGAGGAAGCGTATGGTTCCCGCGAAGCGGCCGGAATCCCGGCTCCGGCAACCGTATTGACCCCGGGATTGAAGGCGAAGCTGGAACAGGTGGCCACCGCCACCCTGTCCTCGCAGCTGCGCAAACGCGGGCTCAACAACGTGAGCATTGACGGGCTCCAGGCCACCCGCCCGGACCGCAAGGTGGTGGGCCTGGCCCGGACCCTCCGTTTTGTGCCCAACCGCGAGGACCTCTTCAAGGCCCACGGCGGCGGGTTCAACGCCCAGAAGCAGGCCATCGACTCCGTGAACGAAGGCGAGATCCTCGTGATGGAAGCCCGCGGCGAAAAGGGCACCGGCACCGTCGGCGATATCCTGGCCCTCCGCGCCCAGGTGCGGGGCGCGGCCGCGATCATTACCGACGGCGGCGTCCGCGACTTTACAGCCGTGGCCGGCCTGGAGATGCCCACCTACTTCGCCAACCCGCACCCGGCAGTCCTGGGCAGGCGGCACGTCCCCTGGGATACGGACATCACGATCGCCTGCGGCGGCGCCACCGTCCAGCCCGGCGACATCATTGTGGCGGACGCGGACGGCATCCTGGTGATCCCGCCTGCCATCGCCGCGGAGCTCGCGGACGACTGCATCCGGCAGGAACGGGAGGAAGCCTTTATTTTCGAGATGGTGGGGCAGGGACACAGCGTTGACGGGCTCTACCCGATGAACGCCGCCTGGCAGTCCCGCTTCGAGGAACGGGAAGCGGGCGCGCCCCATGCCTGACGGCGTGGCCACGGCCAGCAAATCCGAACAGGCCTACCAGGCCGTCAAAGCCCGGATCGTGGACGGCACCTATTCCCCCGGCTACCGCCTGGTGCTGGCCAAGATCGCCGAAGACCTGGGCGTCAGTGTGGTTCCTGTCCGCGAGGCCATCCGCAGGCTTGAAGCAGAGGGCCTGGTGACATTTGTTCGGAACGTCGGGGCAACGGTTGCCGGCATCGACCCCACCGAATACCTCTACACCATGCAGACGCTGAGCATCGTTGAAGGCGCGGCCACGGCGCTGTCAGCCCCGCTGATCGGACCGGCCGCCATTGACCGGGCCCGGGCCGTCAACGCGGAGATGCGCGACTGCCTGGACCATTTTGATCCCCTACGGTTCACCGCCCTCAACCAGACGTTCCACAGCATCCTGTTCGAATCCTGCCCCAACCCGCACCTGTTGGACCTGGTGCACCGCGGCTGGAACCGGCTGGCCTCCCTCCGGTCCTCCACGTTCCGCTTCGTCCCCGGCCGCGCCCACGACTCCGTGGCTGAACACGAGGCCCTCCTGCAGCTGATTGCATCCGGCGCCGGTGCTGACACCATCGAGAGGGCCGCGCGCCTGCACCGCTCCACCACCCTTGATGCCTACCTGGCCCAAACAAACCACTGACCAACGGACAAGGACCTCAACGATGACGACTCCTGCACAAACCACAGCCACGCATTACGTCCCCCAGGACCTGCCCGGCCACATCCAGCACTACATCAATGGCCGGTTTGTTGATTCCGTAGGTGGGGCATCCTTCGATGTCCTGGACCCGGTGTCCAACACCAACTACGCCACCGCAGCGGCCGGGCAGAAGGAAGACATCGACCTGGCCGTGGCCGCCGCCCGTGACGCCTTTGTGAACGGCCCGTGGCCCAGGATGAAGCCACGCGAACGCGCCCGCATCCTCAACAGGATCGCCGACGCCGTCGAGGCCCAGGAGTCCCGCCTGGCGGAACTTGAGACGTTTGACACCGGCCTGCCCATCACCCAGGCAAAAGGCCAGGCCCTGCGCGCGGCGGAGAACTTCCGGTTCTTCGCTGACCTGATTGTGGCCCAGTTCGATGACGCCATGAAGGTCCCGGGTGCCCAGATCAACTATGTGAACCGCAAGCCCATTGGTGTGGCCGGCCTGATCACGCCGTGGAACACCCCTTTTATGCTGGAGTCCTGGAAGCTCGCGCCCGCCCTGGCCACCGGCAACACCGTGGTCCTTAAACCGGCTGAGTTCACCCCGCTCTCGGCGTCGCTGTGGGCGCAGATCTTCAAGGATGCTGGACTCCCGGACGGCGTCTTCAACCTGGTCAACGGCCTCGGCGAGGAAGCAGGCGACGCGCTGGTGAAACATCCGGACGTCCCGCTGATCTCCTTCACCGGTGAAACCACCACCGGCCAGACCATTTTCCGCAACGCCGCCACCCACCTCAAGGGCCTGTCCATGGAGCTCGGCGGCAAGTCACCCTGCGTGGTGTTCGCCGACGCGGACCTGGACGCCGCGATCGACTCCGCCCTGTTCGGGGTGTTTTCCCTCAACGGCGAGCGCTGTACCGCCGGTTCCCGCATCCTCGTGGAACGACCCATCTACGACGAATTCTGCGAAAAGTACGCCGCCCGGGCCAGGAACATCGTGGTGGGCGATCCCCACGATCCCCGGACCCAGGTGGGCGCACTGGTCCACCCGGAGCATTACGCAAAAGTGGCTTCCTACGTGGAGATCGGCAAATCCGAGGGCCGGCTCCTGGCCGGCGGCGGCCGCCCCGACCACCTCCCCGAAGGCAACTACATCGCACCCACGGTGTTTGCCGACGTCGGGCCCGGCGCCCGGATCTTCCAGGAGGAAATCTTCGGCCCCGTTGTTGCCATTACGCCGTTTGAGGACGACTACGAAGCACTCGCCCTGGCCAACAACACCAAGTACGGGTTGGCCGCGTACATCTGGACCCAGAACCTGACCCGGGCGCACACGTTCTCCCAGAACGTTGAAGCCGGCATGGTGTGGCTCAACAGCCACAACGTCCGGGACCTCCGCACCCCGTTCGGTGGCGTCAAGTCCTCCGGGCTGGGCCATGAAGGCGGCTACCGCTCCATCGACTTCTACACCGACCAGCAGGCGGTCCACATCAGCCTCGGCGCGGTACACACCCCCAAGTTCGGCGCATAAGCACCACCCCGCCCAACTGACTCGCAGTTGTTGTCGTTATGGGCCCCCAAAACGACAACAACTGCGACCTAGTTGGGCCTCGAGACCCTTTCAACGAAGAGAGCGCACCATGACGAATTTTGTTCCCACCCCCACCGCCCCGGCTCCGGACATTGTCCGCTGCGCCTACATGGAAATTGTGGTCACCGACCTCGCCAAGTCCCGCGAGTTCTATGTGGATGTCCTGGGCCTGCACGTCACCGAGGAAGACGGCAGCACCATCTATCTGCGGTCCCTGGAGGAGTTCATCCACCACAATCTGGTGCTCCGCCAGGGCCCCGTCGCCGCGGTGGCCGCCTTCGCCTACCGGGTCAAGTCCGCCGCCGAAGTGGACGCCGCCGAAGCCTACTACCGCGAACTGGGCTGCCGGGTTGAGCGCCGCAAGGAAGGCTTCACCAAAGGCGTTGGGGACTCCGTCCGCGTAGAGGACCCGCTGGGCTTCCCCTACGAGTTCTTCTACGACGTGGAACACGTCGAACGCCTCACCCAGCGCTATGACCTCTACTCCGCCGGCGAACTGGTCCGGCTGGACCACTTCAACCAGGTCACCCCGGACGTTCCCCGCGGCCGCGCCTACCTCGAAGACCTCGGCTTCCGCGTCTCCGAAGACATCAAGGATTCCGACGGCGTCACGTACGCCGCGTGGATGCACCGCAAGCAAACAGTCCACGACACCGCCCTGACCGGCGGCAACGGGCCCCGGATGCACCACGTCGCGTTCGCCACCCACGAAAAGCACAACATCATCCAGATCTGCGACAAGATGGGCGCCCTGCGCATCAGCGACAGGATCGAACGCGGCCCCGGCCGGCACGGCGTCTCCAACGCCTTCTACCTCTACATCCTGGACCCGGACAACCACCGGATCGAGATCTACACCCAGGATTACTACACCGGCGACCCCGACAACCCCACCATCACCTGGGACGTGCACGACAACCAGCGCCGCGACTGGTGGGGCAACCCGGTGGTCCCCTCCTGGTACACGGAAGCTTCCTTGGTCCTGGACCTGGACGGGAACCCGCAACCGGTGATCGTCCGGGAGGAAAAAAGCGAAATGGCTGTCACCGTCGGGGCTGACGGCTTCTCCTACACCCGGCCCACCGGCGACGGCGCCGCCGAAGGGTTCAAGCTCGGGGCCCAGCTGTGACCCTGGACCAATCCACAATTGAGGCCATCGCGGATGAGTTGGTGGCGGCCGGCCGCTCCCGGACGCCGGTCCCCCGGCTCACTGCCCGCTACCCGGGCATGACGGTGGCCGATTCCTACGCCGTGCAGCAGCTGTGGCGGCGGCGGAACGAGGAAGCCGGCCGCACCCTGGTGGGCCGGAAGATCGGCCTCACGTCCAGGGCCATGCAGGCCGCCACGGGCATCACCGAGCCGGATTACGGCGCCATCTTCGATGACATGGTCCTCGACACCGGCTGCTCCGTGGCCTGGGACAAGTACACGCACCCGCGGGTGGAGGTGGAGCTCGCGTTTGTGTTGAAGTCAGCGCTCAAGGGCCCGAACTGCACCATTTTCGATGTCCTGAACGCTACCGACTACGTGGTTCCGGCCCTGGAGATCCTGGACTCCCGGATCGAAATGGAGGGCCGGACCATCGTGGACACCATCGCGGACAACGCCGCGATGGGAGCCATGGTGGTGGGCGGGCGCCCGGTGAAACCGGACGCCGTGGACCTCCGCTGGGTCTCCGCCATCGTCTACAAAAACCAGACCGTCGAAGAAACGGGAGTCGCGGCAGGAGTCCTGGACCACCCGGCCAACGGAGTGCACTGGCTCGCCAACAAAATCGCCGCCCACGGGGACACGCTCAAAGCCGGCGACATCATCCTGGCAGGCTCCTTCACCCGTCCCCTCTGGGTAGCCAAAGGCGATACGGTGCACGCAGACTACGGACCCCTCGGGAGTGTCACATGCCGGTTCGACTAGAAGACACCTTCCGGGACACCCTGCGCCATCAAAAAGAAAACGCCGGCAGGCCATTGGCCGGGATGTGGGTGTGCTCCGGCAGCCCGCTCATCGCGGAGCTCTGCGCCGGCTCCGGCCTGGACTGGCTGCTGGTGGACGCCGAGCACAGCCCCAACGGACTCGAATCCATCCTCGCCCAGCTCCAGGCCATCCACGGCTACCCCGTCCACACGCTGGTCCGGCCGCCGGTCAACGACACCGTACTCATCAAGCAGTACCTCGACCTCGGCGTGCAGAACCTGCTGATCCCCATGGTCCATTCGGTCCAGGACGCCGAAGCGGCGGTCGCGGCCACCCGCTACCCGCCCCACGGCGTCCGGGGCGTCGGATCCGCCCTGGCCCGGGCCGCCCGCTGGAACCGCGTCCCGGACTACCTGTCCCGGGCCAACGACACCATCAGCCTCACCGTGCAGATCGAATCAGCCGCCGCAGTCGACGCCGTCGCGGAAATCCTCGCGGTGGACGGCGTGGACGCCATCTTCCTTGGCCCCTCCGACCTCGCCGCGTCCATGGGACTTCTCGGACAGCAGGAACACCCCACGGTGATGGCCGCCGTCGAACACTGTCTCGCCGCCGCGAAGGCTGCCGGCAAACCCGCCGGCGTCAACGCCTTCAACCCCGCCACCGCCCGGCACTACCTCGACGTTGGGGCCGCCTTCATCCTGGTGGGCGCCGACGTCGCCCTCCTGGCCCGGGGCAGCGAGACGCTGGCGGCGGAATTTGCCCGGACTGACGACGGCGGGACCCCCGGCAGCTACTGACCCCCGGTCCGGGAGGCTTCGGCGTCGTCGCCGAACGACGCCTGCAGGGTCCGCTTCAGGATTTTCCCGCTGGGGCCCAGGGGCAGCTCGGTCCGCAGCTCGATGAGGCGGGGGTACTTGTGGGCCGCTAGCCGGGCCTGCGCAAATTCCGCCAGTTCCCCCGCCGTCACGGTGCTGCCGGGCACGGCGATCACAGCCGCGGCGATCTCCTGGCCATGGACCTCATGCGGTACCCCGAAAACCGCCACCGAGGCCACGTCCGGATGCTGGCTGAGGACCTCCTCGACCTCCCGCGGGTAGACGTTGTAGCCGTTCCGGATGATCATGTCGCCCTTGCGGTCCATGATGCGCAGGTAGCCGTCCCCGTCCTTGGTACCGAGGTCCCCCGTCCGGAACCAGCCGTCCACCAGGGCTTCGGCGGTGGCATCGGGCCGGTTCAGGTACCCCTTGAACAGGTTGTGGCCCCGGACCACCAGTTCGCCCAGCTCACCTGCCGGAAGCAGTTCGATGGCATCGGCCACCTCCGGCCGGGCAATGGCCACCTCCACTCCCCAGATTGCAGTACCGATGGTTCCGGGACGCGGTGTGGTGCCCACATGGTTGAAACTCGCCACCGGGGACGTCTCCGTCAGCCCGTAGCCCTCGTAGATCTCCACGCCGAAAAGTTCGCGGAAGCGATCGATCACGGCCACGGGAAGGGAGGAGCCACCCGAGATGCCATACCTCAGTCCCTCGGGGCGGCCCGGACTGGCCCTGATCGCTTCCAGGAGGGCCATGTACATCGTGGGGACGCCGAAGAAGATGTCAATGTTGTGGCGGCGCACCAGGTCCAACGCTGCCGCGCCGGTGAACCTCGGCAGCATCACCACGGTGGCCCCGGCGCGCAGGCCGGCGTTGAGCACACACGTCTGGCCGAACGTGTGGAACAGCGGAAGCCCGCCGAATATTTTGTCTCCGGCGCGGAGGTCGAATGTACTGGTGAGCAGCACGTTCACCTGCTCCACAAGCGCAAAATGCGTTCCCAGCGCCCCCTTTGGCTTCCCGGTGGTGCCCGAGGTGTACAGGATGGTTGCCGTGTCCTCCGGCCGGCGCGGCACGTACGTCCGGATAGGTTCGGTATCCGCCGCCGCGTCTTCGAGGCGTGGCAGTCCGTCCGTTGCCTCGGCCGCCAGGACGGTCAGGACCGGGGTTCCCGCGGCCCGGGCGCCCGGTTCGCCTTCCGGCAGCAGCGGCGCCGCGCAGACCAGCAGCTCCGCGCCGCTGTCCCGGATCACGTACTCGATTTCCCGTGCCTTCAGCAGCGCATGGACAGGCACCACGATGCCGCCCAGGGCCAGGACCGCGAAGTAAACGCGGGCAAAGTCGGCCACGTTGGGGACCAGGATGGCCACGGGCACGCCCGGGCCCACGCCGCGGTCCCGCAGTGCCCCGGCGTAGGCCTTGGCCTGGTCCCAGAGAGCGGCATAGGTAACACTTTCGTCACCCACGATCAATGCGACTGCGTCGGCCCTGCGGGCAGCTGACTCGGCAAGGATGGCGGCGACGGAGATGGTACCGAAGCCGTCGTTGGCTTGTTCTGTTCCCATGGCAACTTCCTTCGTGCAGCTGGTGCTGGAGTTCGGGTGTCCGTGCAGGCCGGACCCGGGGAGCCGGTCAGGACGCTGTTGTGCACAGCATAGTGCCCGCGCCAGCCCTGGGCACGGCATCCCCCACCGCGGCCGCCGGATGGGAGAGAATCGGACGGGCGCCCCACAAAGCGCCCACCGCCGGCGCCAGGTCCCACCAAAGACCGGACCGGCGCAACCCAACGACAGCCAGGAACCCCAATGACTACTCCGGACACCCGCCCAACGGACACGCCCACCCGGACAGCACTGGTGGTGGGGGCCAGCGGAATCGCCGGCTCGGCCATCATTGAGCAGTTGGAGCGGGAGGGCGGCTGGACGGTCCTGGCACTCTCACGGACCCCGGTCGCCGGCTCAACCGCGAGGCACATCGCCGCGGACCTGATGTCACCGGCCAGCCTTGCCGGGGCACTGGCCGGGGCCGAACCCACGCACGTCTTCTTTACGGCATGGGCCAGGCAGGATTCGGAAGAGGAGAACATCCGCGTCAACGCCGCGATGCTCCGCAACCTGCTCCGGGCCCTGGCCCATGCCCCGGTGGAGCACGTAGCCCTGATGACCGGGCTGAAGCACTACCTTGGGCCTTTCGAGTCCTACGGTGCGGGACCGGTTCCGGATACACCGTTCCGCGAGGAGGAACCCCGGCTGCCGGTTCCGAATTTCTACTACGCCCAGGAAGATGAGTTGTGGGCGGCAGCAGCGCGGCAGGGGTTCCGCTGGTCCGTGCACCGTTCGCACACGGTGATCGGCCACGCCGTGGGTAACGCCATGAACATGGGCCTCACGTTGGCGGCGCAGGCAACCCTGTGCAAGGAACTGGGCCAACCGTTCATCTTCCCCGGCTCGGAAACCCAGTGGAACAGCCTCACCGACATGACCGACGGGGACCTGCTGGCGGAACATATGGTCTGGGCAGCCACGACGGAGCAGGCAGGCAACGAGGCCTACAACGTGGTGAACGGGGACGTGTTCCGGTGGCGCTGGATGTGGCCAAAGCTGGCGGCCTGCTTCGGCGTCACAGCCGAAGGCTTCAAGGACGCCCCACGGCCGCTCGAAGAGCAGATGCGGGGCATGGAAAAAGAGTGGTCGAGGATCGCAGCCAACCACGGACTGGTCGAATCCGACCTGGGCAGGGTCGCTTCGTGGTGGCATACGGACGCTGACCTGGGACGCACCATGGAAGTCCTCGCGGACATGGGCAAGAGCCGGCAGGCAGGCTTCAAGGGCTACCGCCGGACTGATGATTCCTTCCGGAGGCTGTTTGACCGATACCGCGGCGACGGCATCATTCCCTGATCCGGCGTCCACACCAGTAGCGCCGCCGGACCAGGCGGCGGTAGCTTTGGACTACTTTCTTCCGCTGGGCAGCCAAGGTGCCGGAGGTGCCGCTGATGCAGGGCCTTTCCACGTCATTGGTGCTGATCGCCTTGCTGGCCATCCTGGCACCCCTGGCCGCCCGGTTCCTTGAGCGGGTAGTCAAGGTGCCCATTGTGGTCTTCGAAATTGTCCTCGGCATCCTGCTGGGTCCCAGCCTGCTGGGGTGGATCCAATCCACGGCGTTCACCGACACGCTGGCGGACTTCGGGTTGGCCATGCTCTTCTTTGTTGCGGGCAACGAGATCGATTTCGCGCTGATCCGCGGCAGGCCGGCCAACCGCGCGGCCACCGGGTGGATCATCTCGCTGGCCCTTGGAATCGCCGCCGGTTTCATCCTTGTCCCGGCAGCGGGCGCGGCAGTGATCATCGGCGTGGCGTTGTCCTCCACGGCCCTGGGCGCCCTGCTGCCCATCCTCCGCGACGAGGGCCGGTCCCGGTCGCCACTCGGCGTAGCAGTGACCGCACTCGGCGCGGCGGGTGAGTTCGGCCCGCTGATCGCCATCTCCGTGTTCTTCAGCGGCCGGCAGCTGGGCCCGGCAACCGCCGTGCTGCTGGGCTTTGTCCTCCTGACGGGCCTGGCCATTGTCCTGGCGTCCCGGTCCAGGCACACGCTGCTCCATTCCCAGGTCACCAGGACCCTTCACACCAGCGGCCAGTTCGCCGTCCGCGCCATCATGTTCATCCTCACCGTCCTGGTGGTGCTGAGCATGGTGCTGGGCCTGGACATGCTGCTGGGAGCCTTCGCGGCCGGTGTCCTGTGGAAGGTTGCCATGGCGCGGGCGCCGGAAAAGGACAGGACAGTCATCGAGGCCAAAACCGACGCGATTGCGTTCGGCTTCCTGGTGCCGGTATTTTTCATCGATACGGGCATCGATTTTGACCTGGGTGCACTCACCGGGAGCCCCGCTGCCCTGGCACTGGTCCCCCTGTTTCTGCTCCTGCTGCTGGTGATCCGCGGGTTTCCGGCGCTGCTGGCCGCTCCCGCCCATTCCACTTTCGCGGACAAGCGGGCCATCATGCTGTTCGGCGCAACGGGACTGCCGATCATTGTCGCCGTCACCGCGATCGGGAAAGACCAGGGCCTGATAACCAGTGGAATGGCTTCGGCGCTGGTTGGTGCCGGCATGCTCTCGATCCTTGCATTCCCGCTGCTGGCCCTCCGCCAGCAGCAACGGGCGACCCCGGAACGCCGGTCCCGCAAAAGTAATTAGGGGCCTGAGCATTGACACGCCGCGCTGTCAGCACGTTAGAGTCATCCACCAAGGGGGACTCCGCGACGCCGCAAGACGAAGGGCCAGGTCCGCTGGACAATGAGCACCGAAGCGCAGGAACCCTTACATCACCGGCATCTTGGCGAGCGGCACCGGGCCCGTGCGCACATCAGGCGGATCCCGCCCCGCACGTGGCTCATCCTCGCAGCGGCCGCGTTGCTCATCCTGGTCCTGGCCGCCTGGATCCGGGTGGCAGACCTGGCGTCGTCCATCGAAACCGATCTGAAGGCCGTCGCGCGGCTGATGCCTGAAATGCGGCAACAGGTGGCCGGAACGGACATTGCGGGCGCCCGGGGAACGGCGGAAAGCATCCGGCTGCATACTGCAGCGGCCAGCAGGGCCGCCCATGACCCGCTCTGGGAGGCCGCGTCCGGCCTCCCCTGGGCTGGACCGAACTTCAGCACCGTCACGGAAGTGGCGCGGTCCGCCGACGAAATCACCAGGCTGGGGCTCCTGCCCCTGATTAACGTCCTGGCGTCCCTGGATTGGGACACCCTGGTCCCGCGTGAATCCGGCACCGACCTGGAACCCATGAAAGCCGCTGCACCCAGTGTGGCTGCGGCCGCCGACGCCGTGCGGGCTTCCTCGGACCGGCTCGCAGCCATTGATGACCGAAGGGTATGGCCGCAGGTGGCCGATCAGCTGAACCTGGCGCGCGGGCAACTCCGGGAGGTCACCGGAGCCCTCAGTGCAGCCGCCGACGCAGCCAGGGTGGCCCCGGCGATGCTGGGCGCGGACGCACCGCGCAACTATCTCCTGATGATCCAAAACAACGCTGAATCCCGCGCATCAGGCGGAATCCCCGGCGCTTTGGCCGTCATTACCCTGGACCGGGGAAAACTGACCCTGTCCGCCCAACGGAGCGCCGCGGACCTCGGCACCATGACCCCGGCCCTCGGGAGCGACCCGGAGCAGCTGGCCCTGTACACGGCCCGGCTGGGCACCGCCATGCAGGATGTAAACCTGACGCCTGATTTCCCCTCCGCCGCCGCAACGGCCAGGGCCATGTGGGAACGGAAAACCGGGCAGGGGGTGGACGGTGTCATCTCCATCGATCCCGTGGCCCTGAGCTACATCCTCGCAGCGACCGGCCCGGTCAAATTCACGGGCCTGGAACTGGTGGCGGCGGCCGCCGTTGGCCTGCCAACCGAGCTGACCGAACAAAACGTGGTCCCCACCCTGCTCTCGGACGTTTACGCCAAAATAGCGCAGCCCAAAAGCCAGGACGAGTACTTCGCGGGAGCCGCCCGGCAGATCTTCGGCGCGCTGTCCAGCGGCAAGCCGGAAGCCGCCGGGCTCATGACCGCGCTGACCCAGGGTACAGCCGAAGGCCGGGTCCGGGTGTGGTCCGCGGCAACGGGCGAACAGGATGTCCTGGGCAGGTACGACCTCGGCGGATCGATCTCCGGCCCCAGCCTTGCGCCCGCGCAGTTCGGCATCTACCTCAACGATGACACCGGCGCCAAAATGGACTACTACGTGCGGCGCACCGTCCAGCTGGTCAAAGCCTGTCCCAGGGGGGGCTTCGAACAAACCACCGTGCGGGTCAAAAGCACCAACACCGCTCCCGTGGACGCAGCAACCTCACTGCCTGCCTACGTCACCGGAGGCGGGCGCACTGTGGAACCGGGTTCAGTCCGGACGAATGTTGTGGCCTACGGTCCGCTGCAGGCGAACGTGGAGGCGGTCACCGAGGACGGCCGGGCGGTGGACCTGTCGCCACACCTGCACCAGGGCCGTCCCGTGGCGGTCCATACGATCGTCCTCAAGCCAGGGGAAAGCAAAACCATCGATTTCAGCTTCGGAAAAATTCTTCAGGACACCGAACCCGAACTCGCTGTTACCCCCACCATCCAGCGCGCCGATGACGTGCTGCTCCCCCCGCTCGATTCGCCGTGCGGCTGAGCTGACGCAGCCGGCGCGGCCTTGGGTGTCGCCCGGGAACCCTCAGCGGCCGGCCGGCCCGTAGTGCGCGGCCAGTTTCGCCAATCCGTCGTCCAGCGACACAGCGGGCGTCCAGTCGAGGAGTTCGCGGGTGCGCCGCTGGTCGAACCAGTGGGCGGTGGACAGCTGCTCGGCCAGGAACCGGGTCATGGGCGGCTCCTCGTTCCGGCCGGCCCAGGTCCAGAGCCGCTCCACCACTGCTCCGCCGGCCCGTGCCAGCACACCCGGCACCGCCCAGGAGGGCGCCTTGACGCCGCCGGCGGCGCAGATGCCCGCGAGCAGCTCGCCCACTGGCCTGGGCTCACCGTTGCTGACCACCAAAGCCTGGCCGCTGACGTGGTCCATGCGGTGCAGTGCTGCCACGATGGCCGCGGCGGCGTTGTCCACGTACGTGGTGTCGATCAAGGCGGCGCCGGCGTCGAGCAGGGGCAGCCGACCGTGCCTGGCGCGGGCCAGGACCCGTTCCACCAGCTGGGTGTCGCCGGGGCCCCAGACGATGTGGGGGCGCACCGCCGCCACCCGCAGCTCCGGGCTGTTCGCCGCCAGCGCCAGCAGTTCTGCTTCCGCCTTGGTGCGGGAGTAATCGCCGTGAGCCCGCACGGGATCGGCAGGCTCCGCGGCCAGGCCGGTGATGGCGGCGCCGGAATTGGCCACCGACGGTGAGGAAACAAACACCACGTCCCGTACGCCGGCCCCGCGGGCTGCGTCCAATACCCGGCGGGTGCCCGCAACGTTCACCTCGTCAAATTCCGCGGCACGGCCGGTGAAGGAAACCTTCGCCGCGAGGTGGATGATCCCTTCCGCGCCGCGGACCGCTGCGTCAAGTTCGCCCGCGTTGGTGACGGAACCGCGGAAGTCCGTGGCGCCGTCGACTCCTGAGGGGCGGCGCTGGAAGGTGGCGACCGTGTGGCCCTGGTGGACCAAAAGGCGCGCCACCGCTCCGCCGAGCAGTCCGCTGGCACCCGTTACCAGGACCCTCACGGCTTCCCCGGCCGGCCGCCGGCCAGCACGCGTTCTGCCCACCGCGCCAGCCTGGTCCTGTCGATCTTGGCGTTGTGCCTGATGTCGGTGGGCTGCGCAGGCACCGCGAGCACCGCCGCGACGTCAACCCCCGCATCCCGTGCAGCGCCGCGGACGCGGCCGGCCAGTTCAGGCGTGGCTGGACCCGCTTTGCGGACCGGTGGGAGGGTCTCGACGACGGCCACCACGGCCTGGGTGCCGGCCGGGCCGACGCCGGTGATGGCAGCCAACCTGATGCCGGGGAGCCGTTCGATGGCCTGTTCGGCGCCCACCGGCGTCACGGTGGCGTCGGGGGCCGTGACGATGTGGGCGAGGCGGCCTTCCACCCAGAGCCGGCCTGCGGCGTCGAAATGGCCCACGTCACCGGTGCGGTGCCAGCCCGGGACGGAGACGCTTCCGCGCTGGACCAACCACAGCCTGTCGTACGCCTCTTTGACGTGTGGAGCACTGACCAGGATTTCCCCGGTCACGCCAGGCGCGGTGCTGGGTCCGGAGCCGGGCGCGGAACCATCCGCGGCAAGCGGGATGACGGCTACGCGGGCGCCTTGGACGGGCCAGCCCACGCAGACGCCGTTGCCTGCTCCTGCCACGGTGCCGGCGGCTGCGTCAGCGGCGGCCTGCCGGATCTGCCCGAGGCTGATGTCCGTGACGGGCAACGCTTCGGTCATGCCGTAGGGCGTGTGCAGGGAAGCGAGGGGCAGCAGGCGCTGCACCTGTGCCAGCAACGGTTCGGGGACCGGTGCGCCGGCGGAGAGCAGCAAGCCGATCCGTGCCAGGGCCTCCCGGCCGGAGCCGCCCATGCCGGTCTCGGTGTCGATAACGTTCCGCAGGGCCGCCGGCGAGGCGAAGACCACCGTGGCGCCGATGGCCGCGGCGGCGTCCCCCAACGCGCGTGCTGTCAGGGTCCGGGGCGCAGTGACGTCCATGTCCGGGGTGACGGACACCGCACCGAGGGCTGGTCCCAGCAAGGCGAAGGGGGCGAATCCCGCCACCAGCCGTGCGCCGGGTCGGATCCCGAACGTGCCGGCCACAGTGTCGCGCATCGCTGCCAGCTGCCGGTGTGTGTAGAGGACGCCCTTCGCGGGCCCGGTTGACCCTGAAGTGAACAGCACCGCTGCGGGGGCATCCGGATCTGCTGCTCCGATCACGTGGGTCGCGCTGGCGGGGGCACCTGCCCGCGCCAGCGCCTGCAGCGACGTTTCCACCCCGAGGAGCCGCCGGCGTGCGGCCGGAAGGTCCTGGACGCTGATCCGCCGGCCAGGCCAGCCAAGGACCGAGGCGGCGGCCAGCGCCTTGTCGATGCCGATGAGGAAATCGGCGGTGGCTCCCTTGACGGCGCGGCTCATGCCCTTGGTTCCCAGTCCTGCGTCTGCCACTACCACCACGGCTCCCAGCCGGAGGCAGGCATACAGCGTGACGGTCAGGTCCACACCGGGCGGAACCATCAGGCTGACCCGGCTGCCGCGTTCCACGCCGGCGTCGTGCAGTCCCGCAGCGAGGTCCAGGATGTTGCGTTCCAGGTCCTGCCAGCTGAGCGAGCGGTCCACTGTGCCATCCGCGGCCATTTCGGCGACGGCGGTCCCCGTTGCGGCGGGCCC
Source organism: Arthrobacter sp. Leaf141 (assembly GCF_001424565.1). GTDB lineage: Bacteria > Actinomycetota > Actinomycetes > Actinomycetales > Micrococcaceae > Arthrobacter. The sequence continues at coordinate 35,647 of NZ_LMOL01000018.1, read as the reverse complement.
TGCGGCCAGTTTCCCGAGTTGGTCCCACAGCGGCGTGAAAGCTACCGGTTCCGGCGCGGCAGGTTCCGGCAGCGCCGGAGTCCCCTGGTCAGCGAGCCATTGGAACACCGGCGTGGCAATGTCGCGGTCTTCGGCCACCAGGTGGCCGGCGCCTTCGAAGCGGTGGATAGTGGCGTTCGGCAGCCGGCCGGCGAGGTCCTTGAGGTATTTGTCGGAGAAGATCGGATCCCGGGGGCCCCACAGCATCAGGGCCGGTACTTCCAACCCGCGCAGGCGTTCCGCGACGCCGGACAGCGCAGCAAAGCTGGGATGCCCGGCGTCCACGGGGATGTCCGCCACAAAATTTCCGACGCCGGCCCGCCGGTCCGCGCCGCGGTACGGGGCCATGTAGGCGGCCCGGATATCCGGGGAGAGCGGCGGGTGGGCCAGCGCATGGGTCACCCGCAGGAACGCATCAGAGGTTGTGGTGCCCCAGCCATGCACGGCCGGGTGGAGGGCAAGCCGCAGCGCCGCCGGGATGTCCGATTCCGGCGGCTGATGCACGGCCGTGTTGGTGAGCACCACCCCGGCAAGATCGTCCGGATGCGCCAGGGCCCAGCCCAGGCTGATCACACCGCCCCAGTCGTGGCCCACGGTGACCACAGGGCCGGACAGGCCCAGGGCATCAGTCAGGTCGCCCAGATCGTTGATCCGGTCGGCCAGCCGGCGGAACGTTCCCGTCCGTTCCGAGAAGCCCATGTCCAGCTGGTCCACGGCCACCACGCGCCAGGGATGGGCGGGATTGGACCCTGCTGCCAGCAGGGTCCGCCACAGGTAGGACCAAGTGGGGTTGCCGTGGACGCAGAGTAGGGTGCCGGCAGGTTCCAGGCCCAGGCGTTGCAGCTGGGCGCTGTTGTCCAGCAGGTGCCAGCGGCGGACCGTTCCCGGCCCATCGGCTGCGGAGGTGGATGGCACATCAACTTCCCGCGGCCACTCCGGGTGGACCCCGGGCCAGCCGGCGGCTACCAAACGAGTTCCAGCATTGCGGTGTTCAGGCCGGAGCCCACACCCATGCACAGCACCCGGTCCCCGGCTTCCAGGGACTGCGCTTCGGCGGCCAGGGTCATGGGCAGGGACGCCGGACCCACATTGCCCCAGTGCGGGAAGGTGATGGGGACCTTGTCAGGATCCAGGTCGATGGCGTCGATGATGGCCTGCGTATAGGCGTTGCTCACCTGGTGGGTGACGTACCTGTCCATGGAGCCCCAGTCCCACTCGGGGTGCGCCTCGTGCCAGGCGTCCACCACAAGCTGCAGGCCGCCGTCGAGCAGGCCTTTGGTGTCAGTGGACATGCCGTCAATGCCGCCCACACACAATTCGTGATGTTCGGTGCCGGCACGCATCACGCCGCCCACAATCCGATGGGCACCGGGGTGCCGGTCCGCGGGGCCAAGCACTGCTGCCGCTGCACCGGAGCCCAGCGTCAGGGTGGCGAACTCCCGGTTGAAGTCCTCCCGGGTGGTTTCCGGCCGTTGCAGCCGGGCCAGTGTGGCCTCCTGCGTACCCTGGGCATCCTCGGCGTTGACGATCATTGCGTAGTCGATCTGGCCCGAGTCGATCATGTTGGCCGCCAGGGTCATGCCGTTGACGAATCCCAGGCAGGCGTTGGCCAGGTCAAAGTTCATGGCCGACGACGGCAGGCCCAGGCCGTGATGGATCTTCACCGCAACGGATGGCTCAAGGTTGCGCCGGGTCACCGACGTGTTGATCAACAGCCCCACCTGCGAGGCATTGATGCCGGCCTCAGCCAGGGCCTTGGCGCCGGCCTCAATGGCTGCATCATCGAAGGAGGTCCCGGCCGCCCACCAGCGCCGGTGCGTGATGCCTGCCACGCGTTCCAGCAGCCGCGGCGGGAACTTCAGCCGCTGCAGCGTGGACGCCAGCCTGCGGTCGAACTCCGTGGAGCTGACGATCATGGGAGCCTCGACACTGCTTACCGAAAGCAGCGCCGAGTTGTGATGCCGGAAGGTTGCGTTACCTGCCAATTCAAGCCTCTGTTCGTTTCCGTCCTGCGTTCCTGCGGGGACTTTACCCAAAAAGCGCAAGTCCAGAAGCTTAACTATGCTGGTGCGCGCCCGAATCTGCACATTAACCACGCTGTTGGGCCGCCAAGATGGAGCAAGATCACTAAGTTTGCTTCGCACCAGGGCAGCTGGGGCGACGGGGCGGATCGGCTGCCCGACGGCGGCCGCCAAGTGCCGCCGTCGGCCGTCTGTTGGTGCTGCAGGCAAATACCGGTCCGGCTCTGGACTCTCCGGCAAGGCGCACCCACACTGGCTGCATGGGGTGGAATTTTTACCGAGGTGCCTGTTCCATACCCTTTGAAAGGACCTGGTCATGCCGGACCTGTCAGCATTCTTTCCCCTGATCGCCATCATTCTTGGAGTACTTGTTGCGGTCGGATTCATCTGGGGGGCCACCCGGCTGATGTGGAAGGTGGCCGAACCCAACGAGGCCCTCATCATTTCCGGGCTGACCCGGGGAACGCCGGAAACCCGGGCCGGGATGGACTTCAAAATTGTCACCGGTAAGGGTGCGCTGGTGCTTCCGGGGCTTCAGACAGTGCGGGCCTTATCGCTGACGTTGAACGAGACCGAACTGAAAGTCTCCTGCGTCACCTCCCAGGGCATCCAGGTCATCGTGGAGGGCGTGGTCATTTACAAGATCGGGGATGCGCCGCCCTTCATCGCCAACGCGGCCCGGCGGTTCCTGGGCCAACAGCCCAAAATGCAGAGCCAGGTCTACAACGTTTTCGAGGGCCACCTGCGCTCCATCATCGGCAGCATGACGGTGGAGGAGATCATCCGCGAACGGGACAAACTCGGCTCGCAGGTCCGCAGCGCCAGCGGCGTGGAAATGGAAAAGCTGGGTCTTGTGGTTGATTCCCTGCAGATCAAGGACCTGCAGGACCCCACGGGCTACATCCAGAACATCGCCAAGCCACACATCGCGCAGGTGAAAATGGAAGCCCGCATCGCGGAGGCCACCCGGAACCGTGAAGCAGCCGAAAAGGAAGCGGAGGCCGCCGCGCTGATCGCGGATGCGCAGAGCATTTCAGCCATCAGGCAGTCTGTGGCGCAGGCTAACGCCGAGCGGGCCAGGGCCAACGCCGCCCAGGCCGGACCCTTGGCCGACGCCACGGCGCGGCAGCAGGTGGTGGTCCAGGAAACCGAGGTGGCCAAACTGGAGGCGGACCGGGAGGAACAGAAGCTCCAAACCACAGTCCGGAAACCCGCCGATGCCAAGGCCTACGCCAAACGCACCGACGCCGAAGGCCAAAAGGCCGCGGACATCAGCGCGGCCGAGGCCCTGGCGCGGCGCACCGAACTCGAAGCCCAGGCCAATGCCCGCCGAACGGAACTTCAGGCGCAGGCAAATGCCACCGCCGCAGCTGCCGCTGCAGGCGCCACCAAGGTCACCGGCGAGGCAGAAGCCGCAGCCACGCGGGCCAGGGGTGATGCCGCGGCCTCGGCGATCAAGGCCAAGGCACTGGCTGAAGCGGATGGCATCAAAGCGCGGGCCGAAGCGTTGGGAACCAACCAGGACGCGGTGATCTCCCAGCAGCTCGCGGAGAACATGCCCGCCATCATCGCGGCAGCGGCCGAGCCGTTTTCGCACGTGGGCCATATGACGGTCCTGAACGGCGGCGAAGGTGTGAACAAGATGCTGGGCGGCATTCTCGCGCAGGCCGGCGACTACCTGCCGGTCCTTGCGTCGGCGCTGAAAAAGGGCCAGGCGGGCCAGCAGCCGCCGGCAGCTCCCGGCGCCTGAGGAACAGCTGATGCACAGGGAAGCCGACCGGAGCCTGACCGGCCGGATCGGAAGGGTTTCCGGGCGGATCGGGCCGGGCACCATCGGCGAGGTGATGCTTTCCTACCGGGGTGGCACTGCTGCCTTCCACGCCCACCCGTTCGACGGGGTGAGCGGCTTCGCCGTGGGTGATGAGGTGCTGGTGATCTACTTCGACCCGCCGCAAACGGTGTACGTGGATGAACTCCCTGACGTGTTGCGGCATACCGGTTGAGGCCGGCGCTTCACCAGCCGCCGCGCGTTGGTGTGTGTCCGGTCCGCGCGTCGTCCGGCATGGCCATTTCGGCGCGCAGGCCCAGCAGGCGGATGGGTTGCCCCTCCTCGATCGCGGCTGACAGCTCCACCGCCCTGGCCAGGATTTCGTCCCGGTCGAAGGTTTCCGGGATCTTCTTCGCGTGTGTTGTGGTGCGGAACGGGGCGTAACGGACCTTTAATGTCAGCCCCACCACGGGCCTGCCTTCGGCCGCCACATCCGTCAGGACCCGCGCCACCAGCTCCCTGACGGCGTCCGCCACCTGGGCAGGAACGGTGAGGTCCTGCTGGAAGGTGGTTTCGCGGCTGTGCCCGCGGGCCACCCAGGGGGTGTCGTCCACCTCGTTGGCACCGTCCCCGCGTCCCAGGCTGGCATACCAGGGACCCATCTTCGGGCCGAATTCCGGCACCAGGGCCGCAGGATCGCAGGCGGCGAGCCCGGCCACGGTGCGGACGCCAAGTTTCGCCAGCCGGGCCGATACCTTGGACCCCACCCCCCACAGGTCCTTGGTGGGCCGGTTCCCCATAACGTCCAGCCAGTTCGAGGCCGTGAGGCGGAAGACGCCGGCCGGTTTGCCGAACCCGGTGGCCACCTTGGCCCGGACCAGCGTGTCTCCGATGCCAACGCTGCACTGCAGCTGCGTCCGGGCCAGCACAGCCGCCTGCAACTGACGGGCGTACGACTCCGGGTCCGCCGTGGTGATGCCGACAAAGGCCTCGTCCCAGCCCAGGACCTGGACGACGGCGGCCGGCTGCGCCCGCAGCGTGGCCATAACCGCCTCGGACGCCTCAAGGTACGCCTCCTGGTCAACAGGCAGGATCACGGCGTCGGGGACTTTTCGGGCCGCGATCCGAAGTGGCATCCCGGATCCCACTCCGAAGGCCCTGGCCTCGTAGGAAGCCGTGGACACCACGGCCCGCTCCGTAGGGTCGCCCCGGCCGCCGACAATGACCGGCCGGCCCGCAAGCTCCGGCCGCCGCAGGACTTCGACGGCAGCTATGAACTGGTCCAGATCGACGTGCAGCACCCACGGAATTCCGCTCACGCCATCAGTCTGCACCATTTCACCGAGGCGCGCGTTCCCGGCTGCTGCCTGCCCAGTCTTGAACCAGCCTGCTGGCACGTCAGTCGAGCTTGACGCCCCGGAGCAGCACCAGCGTTCCGCCCACCACAACAGCGGAGACGAGGAACACCCCCGCGGCGCCAAGTCCTGCAGCGACGGTGCCGATCGCGGCGGGCAGCACCACCTGTCCCACCCGGTTGCCGGCAAGCCGCAAGGCCAGCGCCCGGCCCCGCTGTCCCGCCGGGGCACGGGATGACAGCCAGGACATGGTGAGCGGCTGGCCGATCCCCAGCCCCAGTCCCAGCGCACCCATCACAACAAACAGCAGCCAGGCCGGCATGGGGATCGCCGCAACAGCCAGCGCCACCGTGGACAGGACAAGGCTGACAACCAGCAGCGGCATGCGCCCCATGGCCCTGGCAGCCCGGCCCAACAGGATGCGGGAAAGCATTGAGAAAACGGCCCGGACGGTCAGCATGGCACCCACGGTGGCCGCCGTCAGCCCCCGTTCGGTTCCCAGTGCGGGAAGATAGACCATCGTCAGGTCCACCACAGCCAGGACGGTGGCACTGGTGGCCAGGGCCCGGGCAACGCCAGGGGTCTTGAGCAGTGCCAGGGAACCACCGCCACTCCCCGGCGCGGCGGTCCCCTTTATGCCGCTGCTGACGCTTCCTGACACCGCAAACGTTGTCAGGAAGAGCACCAGGGCCATGCACACGGCCAGCAGGAAAATGGCCTGCGTGTCCGGGCGGATAACGGCCCCGCCCACCAGTGCAATCGCAAGCGGCCCCAGGGCCTGGCCCAGCGATGCGGCGAAGGTCAGGTATCCGAACGCCGAGTCCAGCCTGGCTGCGACGGCGTTGTTGGCCACCACAGCCTGCTGTCCCACCACACACGCCAGTTGGCCCGCGCCCAGCACGGCAGTGCCGATCACCAGGGTGACAATGGACGAGCCAGCCACCAGAAGGAAGGCGGAACTGGCCAGCACAACGGCGGATCCGATGGCCATCAGCCGGCGCTCGCCCAGGCGGTCCACCAGTGCGCCCGTTGGCACGGCAAGCAGGAGCGGGAAGACGGCGTAGCTGGCGGCCAGGAGTCCGAGGGCGTAGCCGGGCACGTCCAGTTCGAGGGCACGGTAGGTCGCGGCCGGCCGGACCAGGAAGGTGACGGCCTGGATCAGCGCGGAGTGCACCAGCAGGGCCGTGGCCGAGCGGCGGCCGAGTTCACCGATCACGGGGTGACCGGGCCGTTGCGTGTGATGGCCCGCAGGGACGCGTCCCGGGCGGCGATCACATGCTCGAACGCGATGGCAGCGGCCTCGTCCGGATTCCCGGCCGCCACGGCCGCCACCAGGATCCGATGCTGGGCCAGGGCAGCATCGCGCCGGTCCTGGGTGCTGTTGGTGAAGTGCCGGTACCGCTCCATCTGGCTGGAAACCTGGCTATGGACGCGATGGGCCCACGAGTTTCCGGCAATGCCGGCGATTTGGGCGTGCAGGGCCATCCCCTGCTGCATTGCGTCATCGGCAAACTCCACCAGGGCAGCGTTACGCGCCAGGATCCGCTCCAAGGCTTCGATGTCTGCAGCCGTCGCTTTGAGGCAGGCGTTGCGCGCCATCAGGGATTCCAGGGCCGCGCGCACCTCGTACAGCTCCGAAATCACCACTTCGTCCAGGTCCGGCACCAGCACGCCGCCCGTTGGTTGCTGCTCCAGGAGGCTTTCGGAAATGAGCCGCCGGATCGCCTCCCGCAGGGGCGTCCGGCTGATCTGGAGTTCGGCGGCCATCGCCGGTTCGTAGATCCGCTCCCCCGGCTTCAGCTCGAGCGTCAGGATCCGGCGCTTCAGCTCTGCGTAAACGACGTGGGCACCGGTGTTCCGGGCAATTTGTTCTGGCATTGCGCCACCTCCGCATACAAGTCTACTTGTATACAAGAGCAGGCAGGAAGACCCGGCGCTAGGCTCGGGTGATGGAAGTCGAGCACAGCCTTGCCGGCGGTAATGCCAGCGGCGCCGTGGTGCGCGTGGGAGGATCCGTCCTCACACGCCGCCGGCCGCAGCTGCCAGCGTCGCATCGATGACTGCCGGCGACAAAACATGCTGGGCCACCATCTGGCTGGCGCCCAGGATGGCGGCACTCGCGCCGGCCAGGGCCACACCGATGTGCAGCCGTGACGTGGCAAGGGGCAGCGACCGCTGGTAGACGACCTCCCGGATGCCCGCCACCAGGTGGTCGCCGGCTTCGCCCAGGCTGCCGCCGATCACAATGACGGACGGATTGAGCAGGTTCACAACCGTGGCCAGCACGTCACCCACGTCCCGTCCGGCCTGGCGGAGAGCCTGGACTGCACGGACCTCCCCCTCAGCGGCGAGCCGGAGCACATCCGCCCCCGTTGCAACGTCCAGTCCCTGACCGCGCAATTCCGCGGCCAGCGCGGGGCCCGAAGCGAGCGCTTCGAGGCAGCCATGGTTGCCGCAACGGCACAGCACCCCGCTTCCCCGCGGCACCCGGACATGGCCAAGGTCTCCGGCGGTGCCATCCGCCCCGCGCTGGAGCGCACCGCTGCTGATGATGCCCGCGCCAATCCCGGTAGCCACCTTCACAAAAAAGAAGTTGTTGTGCCCGGCCCAGTGGGCCGCACGTTCCCCCAGCGCCATGATGTTGACGTCGTTATCCACCAGGACCGGGACGGGCAGTGACTTCCGGATGTACTGGACCACGTCAAAACCGTCCCATCCGGGCATGATGGGCGGCTTAACGGGAGTACCGGTGCTGTGCTCCACGGGTCCCGGCAGGCCCATGCCGACTCCGGCGAGTTCCTGCAGGCTGCGGCCGGCACCTGCCAGCACCTCCCTGCCCAACGTGACAACGCGGTCCAGCACCACTTTGGGGCCGTCGGCAATATCCAGGACGGCGCGGCGCTGGCCCAGGACCTTTCCGCCCAGGTCGGTCACAGCAACGATCACGTGCGTCGCGCCGACGTCGACCGCCAGCACCACCCGCGCGGCCGGGTTGAAGGCAAAGCGCGACGGCGGCCTGCCGCCGCTGGAGACCGCCTCCCCGGCCGGTCCCACCAGTCCGGACAGCATGAGCGCATCAACCCGTGCAGCGACCGTGGACCGGGCAAGTCCTGTGCTGAGGGCAAGTTCGGCCCGGGTCCTGGCCTTCCCGTCGCGCAACAGCTGGAACAGGTCCCCCGCACGGCTGTGGCTGCCCGCGGCTTCAGCGGGCGGGGGCAGCAGGTCTCCGGATGTGGGCATACGACATGGATAGCACGCCCACTTATATATGTCACGCCAGCAACTTTTGCTTGACCTTCGACAGAAGTGGCCTTAGGTTTGCAGGAGACCCGAAATGTACTGCACAACACATCCCCCATGCCAAGGAAGCCAGGAAAACATGCCGTATTCAATCCAGCTCTACACCCTGCGTGATGCCATGTCCGCGGACCTGCCCGGAACCATCCGCAAGGTAGCGGAAATCGGCTTTACCCAGGTGGAGCCGTACAACTTTGTGGCCACAGCCCAGGAGCTCGGTGCGGCGTTGAAGGAAAACGGCCTGACGGCCCCGTCCGGCCACGCTCCGCTGCTCAGCCAGGACCAGGACCAGATTTTCGCGGCAGCCAGGGAACTTGGCATCACCACGGTGATTGATCCGTTCATCGGCGCAGAGCACTGGCAGGAAGCCGCCGACATCGAGGCGACGGCAGCGAAGTTGAACGACGCCGCCAAAAAGGGTGCGGACTACGGCATCCGGGTGGGCTACCACAACCACCAGTGGGAGCTGGAGTCCACCATCGGGGACCAGACGGCGCTGGAATACTTTGCCGGCCTGCTGGATCCGGAGGTTGTCCTGGAAGTGGACACGTACTGGGTTGGGGTGGGCGGCCAGGATCCGGTGGCGGTGCTTGAAAGGCTTGGCGACCGGGTGAAGCTGATCCACATCAAGGACGGTCCGCTCACCACCGACACCAAAGCCCAGCAGCCGGCCGGCCAGGGCCTGGTCCCGGTCCTTGACGTCATTGCCGCCGTGAAGTCCCTGGAGGTAGGCGTGGTGGAATTCGACGACTATGACGGCGACATTTTTGCGGGCATCGCCGCTTCCCTGGCCTTCCTCACCGCCAACACCCCCGCAGGAGCCAGCGCATGAGCACCCCTTCAGCAACAACCCGCCGCGGACCCGTGGGCGTCGCCGTCATCGGCGCCGGCAACATCTCCAAGGCCTACCTGGACAACCTCACTACCTTCCCCGACCTGAAAGTCCTGGTCATCGCAGACCTCTTCGTTGAGGCAGCCGAGGCCCGCGCCAAGGAATACGGCGTCCCCGAATGGGGCGGCCCGGACGCCGCCCTGAACCATCCCGACGTCGAAATCATCGTTAACCTGACCATCCCCGCCGCCCACGTGGAGGTTGCCACCGCGGCGGTCAAAGCCGGAAAACATGTCTGGACCGAAAAGCCGTTCAGCCTGGATCGGGAATCGGGCCTGGGTCTGCTGAAGGTTGCGGACGCCGCCGGCATCCGGCTCGGTTGTGCTCCGGACACGTTCCTGGGCGCAGGCCTGCAGACCGCCCTGCGGCTGATCCAGCGCGGGGATATCGGCACGCCGCTGACCGCAATGACCACGTTCCAGACTCCTGGCCCGGAATCGTGGCACCCCAACCCGGCCTTCCTTTTCCAGTACGGCGCCGGTCCCCTGTTCGACATGGGGCCGTACTACCTCACCACACTGGTCCAGGCCTTCGGGTCCATCAACAAGGTGGCCGCCGTCGGCTCGAAGGCCAAGGAGGTGCGCGTGATCGGTTCCGGTCCCAAGGCAGGCGAGGAATTCACCGTCGAGGTCCCCACCCACGTCTCCGCGATGGCGCTCTTCGACTCCGGCGCATCCTCGCACAGCGTCTTCTCCTTCGAATCCCCCCGCGTCCGGATGGGCTTTGTGGAAATCACCGGCACCGAAGCAACCATTTCCCTCCCGGACCCCAATAATTTCGACGGCGACATCCGGCTCTGGCGCGCGGGAGACGACGAGTGGACCGTTATCCCCGCGACCGGTCCGGCCAACGGCCGCGGCATGGGGGTCCTGGACATGGCCAGGTCCCTCCGCGCCGGGGTCCAGCACCGCGCCACCGGCGAACTGGCCTACCACGTGCTGGACAGCATGGTCTCCATCGCGGAATCCGTGGAAACCGGCACGTTCGTGGACGTAGCCAGCACGGCCGGCACCGCACCCGCCCTCCCCGAGGACTGGGCGCCGGAAACCGCAACCCTCTAACCGAAGCGAAGCAGGCACACCTTTATGCGCACTCCCGAAACCCCTACCGCACAGCCACCCGCAGCAGCGGACCGGCCATTGGGCGTGGCCATGATCGGCTACGCCTTTATGGGCAAGGCCCATTCGAACGCGTGGCGGAATGTGGCCAGCTTCTTCGACGTACCCGCCATCGAGCAGAAGGTGCTGGTGGGCCGGGACGCTGGTGCGGTGGCCGAGGCCGCAGCCCGGTACGGGTGGGCGGAGTCAGCCACCGACTGGCGTGAGGTCATCGCGCGGGACGATATCGACATCGTGGACATCTGCGCGCCCGGGTGGATGCATGCCGAAATCGCCATCGCGGCGCTCGCAGCCAACAAGCATGTCCTGCTGGAGAAGCCCCTGGCCAACACCCTCGCCGAGGCGGAAACCATGACCACCGCCGCGGCGGCCGCCCGGGCACGGAACGTGCAGTCGATGGTGGGGTTCAACTACCGCCGGGTGCCTGCCCTGGCACTGGCCCGGGAGCTCATTGCGGAAGGAAGGGTAGGGAGCGTGCGGCAGGTCCGGGCAGCCTACCTGCAGGACTGGCTGGCTGATGTCCAGGCGCCCATGACCTGGCGGCTGCGCAAGGAAACCGCCGGATCAGGGGCACTGGGGGACATCGCCTCGCACGCCATCGACCAGGTGCTGTTCCTGCTGGGCGATTCGGTCACCGGGGTTTCGGGCCGCCTCCACACGTTCGTGGACCAGAGGCCCGGCCCGGACGGACTGGAACCCGTCACTGTCGACGACGCCGCGTGGGCCACCCTCACCCTCGCCTCCGGCGCCATCGCGTCGGTGGAGGTCTCCCGGGTTGCCACCGGAAGGAAGAACGCCCTGACGGTGGAAATCTATGGAGACAAGGGCGCGCTCCGCTTTGACCTTGAGAACCTGAACGAACTCGAATTCCTCGATGCCACAGCCCCTGCCCGGGAGCAGGGTTTCCGCCGGATCCTGGTCAACGAACCGGAACACCCCTACCTGGCCGCGTGGTGGCCGCAGGGCCACATCATCGGCTGGGAGCACACCTTCACCCACCAGATCCGCGATTTCCTCCTGGCGGTCCAGGGCGGGCACGCACCGTCCCCGTCGTTCCAGGACGGGCTCAACGTCCAGTACATCCTTGACGCAGTGGCGGAATCCGCCGCGGCAAACAGCACCAGCATCCACATCGACGGCCGCAGCACCAGCGTCGCCGATACCGTCCCCGAAGGAGCCTGACCATGCCCCGCCCCTATACCCTGTTCACCGGCCAGTGGGCCGACCTGCCCTTCGAGGAAGTGGCCCGCCTGGCATCAGGCTGGGGCTACGACGGCCTGGAAATCGCCGTCTCCGGAGACCACCTGGACGCCTGGCGCTGGGACGAACCGGGCTACGTCGAGTCAAAACTTGCCATCCTGGCGAAGTACAACCTGAAGGTCTGGGCCATCTCCAACCACCTCAAGGGCCAGGCCGTGTGTGATGACCCCATCGACTTCCGCCACGAGGCGATCGTTGGGTCAAAGGTCTGGGGCGACGGCGACCCCGAAGGCGTCCGCCAGCGCGCCGCCGAGGAAATGAAGCACACCGCCCGGCTCGCCAAGGCACTGGGCGTGGACACCGTCGTCGGCTTCACCGGATCCTCCATCTGGCAGTACGTCGCAATGTTCCCGCCCGTCCCGGAAAAGGTCATCGACGCCGGTTACCAGGACTTCGCCGACCGGTGGAACCCCATCCTGGACGTGTTTGATGAGTGCGGTGTCCGCTTCGCCCACGAAGTCCACCCGTCCGAGATCGCCTACGACTACTGGACCACCGTGCGCACCCTCGAGGCGATCGGACACCGTGAAGCCTTCGGCCTGAACTGGGACCCGTCCCACTTCATGTGGCAGGGCATCGACCCCGTCTCCTTCATCTGGGACTTCAAAGACCGGATCTACCACGTGGACTGCAAGGACACCAAGCTCCGCCCCACCGGCCGGAACACCGTCATGGGCTCCCACCTCCCCTGGGGCGACCCCCGCCGAGGCTGGGACTTCGTCTCCGCCGGACGCGGCGACGTGCCCTGGGAATCCTCCTTCCGCGCCCTCACCGCCATCGGCTACACCGGCCCCATCAGCGTTGAATGGGAAGACGCCGGCATGGACCGCCTCCACGGCGCCCCCGAAGCCCTCGCCGCGCTCAAGAAGTTCGACTTCCCCGCCTCACAGACCTCCTTCGACGCCGCGTTCAGCAGCGGCGACTAGAACGGACTAGCCCGGAACTGCCTGGACATACGGAAAGCCCACGCTCAGCGAGAGTGGGCTTTCCGTATGTCCCACCGGCGATGCTCTGCTGGTCCTGCCGCTGTTGCTCGTCGCCAGTGTTGAGGCGCCCGCCCGGATCCCGGAGCAGTCCGAAGGATCGTCCCCGTCGCCCGGGCTGTTTCTGCCACCGGCGGCGTCAGTCCTGGGGGAATGGGGGTGGCCCAAGAATTTCGATGCCGCCGTTCAGGCGCCCGGATTCGCGGATGCGGTCAAAGTCAACCACGCCAGACCCGCTCGCGGAGTCGAGAGGTTCGCTGGCACCGTCGTAGAACGCCTGGGCGCTGCCGGGGGTGTGGAGACACAAAACACGGGTCCCGTCCTGGAGGACTTTGAAGGCATGCGGGACGCCGCGGGGCGCGATTGTCACCCCACCGGCGGCAACCCGGTGTTCTGCCCCGTCCACGTTCATCAGAATCTCGCCGGCCAGGATGTACATGGTCTCGTCTGACTCCGGGTGCGTGTGCAGGGGCGTGGCCTTGCCTGCCGTCATTTCGTCTTCAAACAGGAGGAACGCTCCCGCTGTTTCTTCCGCCGTCGCCTTCCATGTGTGCACCCCGCCACCGAAGAACCATCGCCGGGGCCCTTCTCCCGGCTGCCGGATGATCGCTGGTGCAGCTTTTGTCGTCTCCATGGTGGTCGCCTCGATACGTGGTTGGAAGACTTATGGGACTGATATCCCATAACAAGACTCGTGTACCATAAAGGCTATGTCAAGACCTTATGCCGAGGCCGGCAGGACGGGCCAGAAGCGCCGTACCAGGGAAGCCCTGGTCGCGGCCGCACGCGAACTGGTTGCGGCCGGCACATCGCCGACCGTCGACGATGCCGCGTCCGCTGCCGGGATCTCAAGGAGCACCGCCTATCGGTATTTCACCGGCCAGCGGGAGTTGCTTGCGGCAGCTCATCCGGAAACCGGACGGACAACGCTGTTGCCTGCGTCTCCACCCGAGTCCGTCGCAGAACGGCTGGACGCGGTGATAGCTGAGTTCACCAGGCTGATTGTTGAAACTGAATCCCAGCAACGCACCATGCTTCGGCTTTCGCTTGAGCCGGCGGATGCTGCACCACGTGACCTGCCGCTGAGGAAGGGCCGGGCGATTGCCTGGATCACCGAGGCGCTTGCACCGCTCCAAGGGACAATGCCGGACCAGGACATCCATCGACTGGTCATGGCAATTCGAAGCGCCACCGGCATCGAGTCACTGGTCTGGCTTACTGACGTCGCGGGTTTGAGCCGGGAACAGGCCATCGCCTCGATGCGGTGGACCGCCGCGGCGCTGTTGTCCCAGGCCGTGGCACACGGGCTTCCATCACCGGCCTGAACCGGCACTGCCGCCTCCGTTGCATCCGTACCGACGGAAATTTATCCCGTGACGGTTGGCCACACCAAACGTGCGGAGACTGACCATCCCTACTGCAACTGCCCCACCCAGGCCGTGGCGATGGCGGTGAACGCTGGAAGCGCAGCCAGGAGCGCCGGCTCATCGGAAAAAGTTACCACAAACCGGTTCCGGTCCGCGCGCCGGAGCAATCCTGATGGATCTTCGATCATGATCTCCGGATGCCCCGGTTTGGGCTTCGCGCCGGTATGGAAAATGACCTGGACAACGGCGGCCCGGCGGAGGTTCATCGTCGCAAAATCATCCTTGAGGGCGAAGTTCGGGGCCTTCCACTTCACGGATTCCTGAACTTCCGGCGACAGCGAGGCGAGGACCCGCCGCAGCTGCTGAGCCCCGGCCTTCATCGGATGGTCCAAGGCCTCGAACCACGCATCCACATCGGTTAAGGTCATGCTTTATCATCCCCGAATCAAGCAGCCGCAGCCGGCGACACCTGCAGGTTTGTTCACCACATGGTCCTCCCTGCCGGCGGGAAAGGCCTTGCCGTAAGGTGGCGGACAACCCACTGCACAGCGGCACGGACCGCCGCGTACCCACCCAGCATCAGCCGTTAGGGAATCTTCTTATGCAACGCATCACTTGGGGCATTATTGGCCCGGGAAACATTGCAGCGCGGTTCGCGGAGCAACTGGCAGCCAGCGCCACGGGGACCCTGTCCGCCGTCGCAAGCCGTAGCCTTGAGCGCGCCCGGTCGTTTGCCGACCGGTTCAGCACCGGCCAGGCGCCGGTTCGGACGTTCGGCTCCTACACCGAACTTTTCGCGGACCCGGGCATTGACGCTGTCTACATCGCAGTCCCCCACACCGAGCACGTAAGGCTCGTTGTCGAGGCCGCTGAGGCGGGCAAGCACATCGTTTGCGAGAAGCCCCTGTCCGTCGACAAAGCCGGAGCCCTCACTGCCATCGACGCCGCACAACGCGGCGGCGTTTACCTGGCGGAGGCGTACATGTACCGGTTCCACCCGCAGACCGAGCGGCTGGTCGATCTTGTCCGCACTGGCGCAATCGGCCAGGTCCAGCACATCGAGGCTTCCTTCGCCTTTGCCGCCGACGCCCCGCCCGAACACCGGCTCATGAACCCCGATCTCGCCGGCGGCGGCATTCTGGACGTTGGCGGCTACACCGTCTCCATGGCCCGGCTCATCGCCGGCGCCGCCAACGGCGAGCCCTTCGCCGAGCCCACCCACATCACGGCAGCGGGAACCATCGGGCCCACCGGCGTCGACGAATGGGCCACCGCGTCGCTCACCTTCGCCTCCGGCATCACCGCTCACCTGACCGCCGGCATCCGAGTCCAGGACGACAACCGCGTGGTGGTCTCTGGTTCAGCCGGCCGGATCGTCCTGGCCCAGCCGTGGCTCCCCAATCCGGACGCCGACACCATCATCGAGGTGCACCGGACAGACTCCGCAACAAACCACATCGCCATTCCCGCTGCCAAGCAGTACGCCCTGCAGGCCGACGCCGTCGCTGCCTTCCACGGCACCGGCCAGGCACCCCAGATGAACTGGGCGGACTCCCTCGGAACAGTCGAGGCCATGGACTGCTGGCGCGCTGCGATTGGTCTCCGCTACCCTTTCGAGCAAGCAACGACGGCGGCCGCAGCAAACCAGGCCTGACAGGCCGTGCGGGCTCCGCCTGCTTTTCCACTTAGGCGATGCAGGCCTGCGTGGATTCTGCCGCCGCACGGTGATTTACTTCGACAATGGCTGAGATGGTGGAACAGCACCCCAACGAACCGCACGAGCAGACCTTTGCCGCCCGGCTGAACTGGCTCAGGGCAGGTGTCCTGGGCGCCAATGACGGCATCGTGTCCGTTGCGGCAACGGTGGTGGGCGTGGCCGGGGTGACCAACGAGGCAACCCCCATCCTTGTGGCCGGCGCGGCTGCCGTGGTGGGCGGCGCCGTTTCCATGGCACTCGGAGAGTACGTCTCCGTCAGCAGCCAGAGCGACAGCCAACGCTCACTTATTGAAAAAGAACGCAAGGAACTCCGCGACGACCCGCAAGGGGAACTGGCTGAGCTCGCCGCGATGTACAGGGCCAAAGGCCTGTCCGATGCCACCGCGCAGACCGTGGCGCGGGAACTGACCGACCATGACGCTTTGCGTGCCCACCTGGAGGTGGAGCTTCGGATTGAGGAAGGTGAGGTTGCCAGTGCCTGGAACGCGGCCCTCGCCTCTGCAGTCGCCTTTACGGCCGGGGCCATTCTTCCATTGTTGGCGATCCTCCTTACCCCGGCAGGGGTGCGCGTACCCCTGACGTTCTTCGCCGTCGTTGTCGCCCTGGCGATCACCGGATCCGTCAGCGCCCGGATCGGTGGCAGCTCAAAACGCCGCGCAACCCTGCGGCTTGTGGTGGGAGGCGCCGTCGCCATGGCCTTCACGTACTGCGTCGGGCTGTTGCTGGGCACCACCGGAATCGCCTGACTGATCCCGCGCACCATGCCGGGACCGCAGAGTGGACTACGCGCGGACTACTCCTGACCGGCACCCATCTCCTGCATTCGTGCCCGCAGGCGCCGCCGTTGGTACACCAACCAAACCGTAGTGACGATGGGCAAAACCGGAACCACCGGCCTGCCCATCAACACCAGGACGACGAAACCTGCCCAAAGAACAGCGGTGACGACGGCGGCCGAGATCAGTGATTTGGGTAGTTGGCAGCGTCCAAAGCGATTCCCAGCAGCGCGGACCTCCTGTCCCCGTAATCAGGGAACCCGGAGACGCGCCTTCAGGCTTTCTGAAAATTCCGCAACTCCGGCCACAATGTCGACTGTCCCGTTGGACAGCACCCACTGGATCTGCAGGCCGTCGCTGACAGCTATGCATTCGCGGGCAACCAATTCCAGGTCAACATCCGGCCGGATTTCCCCTTTGTCCACGGCCGCCTGCCAGCGGGCAACCAGCGACTCCACCACGCCGTTGTATTGCCCGGCAAGGCGCGCGTGTGCGGGGCTGCTCGCGTCCGCCGCCTCAGAGATGGACAGCACAAAAAGCTCGATCAGGCCCGGCTGGTCGGTGAAACGCCGCGTTGCCTCCACCATCTGGTCCAGCACGGCCAGTCCTGATTCCGAGCCCGGTTGCGCCTCCCACCAGGACGCCGTTTCGATGAGGCGCCGCTCAGCGACGGCCTGGAGCAGCACCTTCTTACTGGGAAAGTGGTGCGCCAGGCCGCCCTCGCTGATGCCCACGGCCTCGGCGACCGCTGACATCGGCGTGGCGTGATAGCCGCCCGCACCGAACAGCCGCATTGCGGTGTCGATGATCTTCTCGCGGCGCCGGAGTCCGGTTGGATAGCTGCCGCCACTGGCCTTCAGTCCCATGCTCTTTACGCTAACCCACGGGCCAAAGAGAAAAAACAGTGGTTCCACTTTTTTATGCCATAATGTCGGTACAACACCCGCTCATCACTCCCACAGGCCTTGTGTGCGAAGCATCCGGGCGGGCAGCACACAGACAAAGGAGTTCCTGTGACTAACCTGATGGGGGCGGAAGTGCCCTTCGCCGCGGTGCTGGAAGGCGCGGGGTGGATCCGCCCCAACGACCCCGCCGACCCCGGCCCGGGCGCCCGCCCCGCCTACGTCCTCCGGCTCGATGTTGAGCTGCCCGACGACGTGGACACGGCAACCCTCGCCGCAACGGCCCACGGCATCATCGAGGTTTTCCTGAACGGTCACAGGATTGGGGACGAAGAGCTGGTCCCTGGCTTCACGGCCTACCGCAAGCGGCTGCAGGTTTTTGAGTGGGACGTTGCCGGCTACCTTCACGGCGGAACCAACAGCATAGAGGTGCTCCTGAGCGACGGCTGGTTCCGTGGCCGGCACGGCTTTGAACGCCGCGCCAACGGATTTGGCGCCGAAACGGCCCTCCTGCTCGGACTGCATGGAATGTCCCGGACAGGAACGCCGATCCGAGTCGTCTCAGACGCCGCTTGGCGTTCGGCCCCGAGCCACATTGTTCGTGCCGACCTCATGGACGGCCAAAGCGTTGACTTCCGCCGGCTCGACGACGGGGGCTGCTTCGCCGGACCCTGGTCACCGGCGCTTCCGGCAACCGGCGGCCTCTACGACGACCGGTCGCGGTTAATTCCGGCGGCTGCGCAACCGGTACGCCGGATCGAGACGCTTGCCGCTGTGGCGGTTACCTCGCCGAAGCCGGGTACCGCCGTCGTCGACTTCGGCCAGAACCTCAACGGCTGGGTGCGGCTGTCCGCCCTTGGCCCCAAGGACACCCGCCTGGTTCTGACGCATGGGGAAGCCCTCGACGGCGAGGGCATGGTCAGCACCGAAAACCTCCGGGCCTTCAATTTCGCCACCGGCGACCTCCTGCCGGCAGGCCAGGTTGACGAGGTCATTTCCGCCGGCCGGCCCGGTGACGTCTTCGAGCCGCGGCACACCACCCACGGATTCCGCTACGTCCAGGTCGAAGGCCTGCCGGGCCTCCTCTCCCCCGGTGACATCTGCGCCGTTGTTGTCCATTCTGATCTGGCTCCCGCTGGCTCCTTCTCCTGCAGCGACAGGTCCCTTAACGCACTGCACACGGCCGGGGTGTGGAGCTTCAGGGGAAACGCCTGCGAAATACCCACTGACTGCCCACAACGGGAACGCTCCGGTTTCACCGGCGACTGGCAGGTATTCGTCAGCACTGCAGCCCTCCTCTACGACGTCCGGGCCTTCTCGGACAAATGGCTCGCAGACCTCGCCGCCGATCAGTGGGCGGACGGACGGGTTCCCACCATCACACCCAACCCGGCCGGCGACCAGCCTTCCGGCGTGGTCTTTGAGGATCTGTCAGCCGGGTCAGCCGGCTGGGGTGACGCCGCAGTCCTGGTCCCTTGGGAACTCTGGCGGGCCTACGGCGACAAGGGCATCCTGCGCCGCCAATTGCCATCGATGCAGGCCTGGGTGGACTACGCGTCCCGCGCCGCAGCGGCCTCCCGGCATCCCGCCCGGGCTGAGCTCCGGCCTACCCCTGAGTCCTGGGAGGCCTTCCTCTGGGACACCGGATTCCACTTCGGCGAATGGTTGGAACCTGGCATCCGCCCCGCGCCGGACCCCAGCGCGGACCACAGCATCGTCGCCACGGCCTTTCTGCACCGCTCTGCCTTCCTCCTTGCCGCCTCGGCAAAAGTACTGGGCGAACCGGAGATCGAAGCCAAATACGCGGCCATTGCAGCAGGGGCCCTGACGGCCTGGCGGCGCGAGTTCCTCACGGACATCGGCCTGCTCTCGCTGGAATCACAGGCAAACTATGCCCGGGGCCTGGCATTCGGGCTTTTTCCCGTTCCTCTCCGTGACAACGCTGCGGCGCGCCTCGGTGAGCTGGTCTCGCAGAACAACGGCCGCTTGGGCACCGGGTTCCTCAGCACCGGGCAACTGCTGCCCGCCCTTGCCGACCATGGCAGGGCGGAGCAGGCATACTCCCTCCTGCAGTCCACGGGATTCCCCTCCTGGCTGGGCATGCTGGAAAATGGCGCAACCACTGTGTGGGAGTGGTGGAACGGCGTCAGCGACGGCGACGTCCGTGGCTCCCTTAACCACTACAGCAAGGCCGCCGTCCTGTCCTTCCTCTACACCCATGTGGCCGGAATCCGGCTTGGGGAGCAGCCCACCGAGGCCGAGGCAGCGTACCGCCACGTCACCATCGCGCCGGTACCAGGCGGCGGGCTCGGCTGGGCCCGGGCCTCCCTGGCCACAACGCGTGGCCCGTTGTCATCTGCCTGGCGCATCGTTGACAGCACCTTCATCCTCGACATCGAGATACCTCCCGGCACCCGTGCGCGCATTGAACTGCCGGACGGCGCCGTCCTGGACATCGGAGCCGGCCAGCGCACCTTCAGCGTTCCGCTGCACCAGTCCGTCCCCGCGTAGGCGCGCGCAGGAACGGGTGTACCGGCCGGCACTGCACCGAGGCCGCGTATCCAGGCGCCGGTGCAGTAGTCACAATTGAATATGCGTCCCGCTGCGTTGCTTTGATCCGCAGATGAGGTACTACTGTGGCCTTGTGACCAGAATACGCATCGCTGAAGCAGCACGGTTCCTGGGTGTCAGCGACGACACCGTGCGGCGTTGGACGGACAACGGAACCCTTTCGCCCCACAAGGACGATTCCGGCCGCCTGGCCGTGGACGGACTCGAACTCGCCCAGCTGGCCCGGGAGCAGGCCCAGCTTCCGGATGACCCCACCAACATCGGCCGTTCCGCCCGCAACCGGTTCGTTGGGTTGGTCACCGGAATCACGGCCGACAAGGTCATGGCGCAGGTGGAACTGCAGTGCGGGCCCTTCCGGGTTGTATCCCTGATGAGCAGCGAAGCCGTCCGTGAACTCGGGCTGGAACTTGGTTCAGTGGCAACGGCCGTGGTCAAGGCCACCACAGTCATCGTCGAAACACCCCAAGGAAAGAGCATCATATGAGGATCACCCGCGGGACCATCCCGGCCCTCCTGGCTGCCGGGACCCTCGCCGCCGGCCTGGCGGCGTGCGGTGGCGGCAACGCCCCACCGTCAACCACCAGCACTCCCGGCACCACCGAAACGGCCAAGCTTTCGGGCACCGTCACCGTGTTCGCAGCAGCGTCTCTGAAGGCAACCTTCACCAAAATCGCCGCCGGATTCGAAGCAGCGAACCCCGGCACCAAAGTCACCCTGAACTTCGCGGGCTCCTCGGACCTGGTCACCCAGATCACCCAGGGCGCCCCGGCTGACGTCTTCGCTTCGGCGGACACCAAAAACATGTCCAAGTTGTCCGACGCGAAGCTCATCGACGGCGCAGCGGCCAACTTCGCCACCAACGTCCTCGAAATTGCCGTCCCGCCATCAAACCCAGCCAACATCACCTCCTTCGCAGACCTGGCCAAGCCAGACATCAAGGTTGTTGTCTGCGCCCCGCAGGTACCCTGTGGCTCCGCCACCGAAACCATCGAAAAGGCGACCGGCACCAGCCTGGCCCCGGTCAGCGAGGAATCCTCCGTCACCGATGTCCTCGGGAAGGTCACTTCCCAGGAAGCCGACGCCGGACTGGTCTACGTCACGGACGTCAAAACCGCGGGCGACAAGGTTAAGGGCATCCCGTTCACAGAATCGGACAAGGCCGTCAACACCTACCCGATCGCCACCGTCGGGGGGAGCAAAAACAAGCAACTGGCCCAGGCGTTCATCGACGCAGTGATCGGCGCTGAAGGCAAAAAGGTCCTCACCGACGCCGGTTTCGGAACGCCGTAACCCAGCGGATGCCATCACGCAGCCGGAACGGCTACACAGGGGTCCCGCCGTGGATTTACGCCATCGCGGCAGCAGGCGCGCTCTTTGTCCTGCTGCCGCTGGCAGCCATGGTTGCAAAGGTCAACTGGAACCAGTTCATCCCACTCATTACGTCCCAGTCCTCGCTCACGGCCTTGGGCCTGAGCCTGCGCACCTCGGCAACCAGCACCGCGCTGTGCGTTGTCCTCGGCGTTCCACTCGCGCTTGTGCTGGCCCGCGGAACCTTCCCGGGGCAACGCCTGCTGCGCGCTTTTGTGCTGCTGCCGCTGGTGCTGCCACCTGTTGTGGGCGGCATCGCCCTGCTCTACACCTTCGGCCGCCAAGGGCTCCTGGGAAAATCCCTCGAAGTGGCCGGCATCCAGATTGCCTTCTCCACCACGGCCGTTGTCCTGGCCCAGACCTTTGTGGCCCTCCCCTTCCTGGTGGTCAGCCTCGAAGGAGCCCTTCGTACTGCCGGGACCAGATACGAAGCGGTCGCCGCCACCCTCGGCGCCCGGCCCACCACGGTCCTGCGCCGGGTCAGTATCCCCCTCGTTCTGCCAGGACTCGCGTCAGGTGCCGTACTGTCCTTCGCCCGCTGCCTCGGCGAATTCGGCGCAACCCTGACCTTCGCGGGAAGCCTGCAGGGGGTCACCAGGACCCTCCCGCTCGAAATTTACCTGCAACGCGAAACCGACGCCGACGCCGCCGTTGCGCTCTCCCTTGTCCTGGTCGCCGTGGCGGTGGCCGTCGTCGGGCTTTCCTATCGGCGTTCCCGTCCGCTACCGGCCAAGGAGGCAACCAGCCCATGACCTTCGAGCTGAACGCGACGCTGCCTGCCCGCAATTTCGATGTCTCCCTCGCCCTTGGAGCGACTGAGACCGTCGCGATCCTTGGGCCCAACGGCGCCGGGAAGTCAACGCTCCTGGGGATCATCGCCGGGCTGCTCCGCCCAGACACGGGCAGATCCGCACTCGGCGACACAACACTGTTCGACACCGATGCCGGCGTGTTCACCCCTCCGCACCAGCGCGGCACCGCCCTCCTGGCCCAGGAGCCGCTGCTCTTCCCGCATCTGAGCGTCCTGGAGAATGTGGCCTTTGGCCCGCGGGCAACAGGCGCGTCCCGCAGGGAAGCCCACCACACCGCAGACCACTGGCTGGCCGAAGTCGACGCCACGGAGTTCGGTCAGCGGCGACCCGGGCAACTCTCCGGCGGCCAGGCACAGCGGATCGCCGTGGCCCGCGCCCTGGCCACCAACCCGGACCTGCTGCTCCTCGACGAGCCCATGTCCGCACTCGACATCCACGCCGCCCCGCTGCTGCGCCGACTCCTCAAACGCGTACTTGCCGGCCGGAAAGCCATCATCATCACCCACGATGTACTGGACGCCCTGATGCTCGCCGACCGCGTCATTGTCATCGAAAACGGCCACATCACCGAACAGGGGCCCACCCGGGACGTCCTGGCAAAACCCCGCAGCCGGTTCGCCGCGGGCCTGGCCGGCCTGAACCTCCTGACGGGGACCATCACCGATGACGGCCTCGCCAGCGACGACGGCCGCCACATCGCCGGGCACCTGGACGGCAACAGCACCCCCGGCAGCCCGGGGGTTGCGGCTTTCCCGCCCGCTGCGGTCTCCATCTATCCGACGGCGGAACACGGCAGCCCCCGGAACGCCTTCCAAGTGACCATTACGGACCTCGAACCCCACGGCGACCTGATCCGGGCCCGGGCCGGGAACCTCTCCGCCGACGTCACCCCCGCTGCTTCGGCCGACCTTGGCCTCACGCCGGGAAGCACCGTCTACTTCGTCATCAAAGCCGCCGCCGTGACCGTCTACCCTGCCTGAGACAGCACGGCGCCAAAAATAGCGGTCTCCCGGAACGCCCTGCTGTGGTCCAATAGGAAGGTTAGACCGGCTGCCCGAGTCCGACCTTGGCCTCGGCCATATGGAAGGAAGCACATGACGGATCATCAGGACCAGCCCCAGGCCCCCACCCCGGAAAGCGCCCCGGGCATGGACCCCAAGGCCGAGGGTGGGTGCCCCGTTATCCATGGCAACGCAACGTCGTCCGGCAGCGAGAGCGAGAACCCTGCGATCGATGCGCCGCAGCCCAAAGCGCACCGGCCGCGGACGGTTGCAGACTGGTGGCCCAACCAGCTGGACCTCACAGTGCTCCACGCCCACTCCCCTGTCAGCAACCCGCTCGGCCCGTCTTTCAGCTACCGTGAGGAGTTCCAAAAACTCGACGTCGAAGCCCTCAAAACAGACATCATCCAGGTTCTGACCACTTCCCAGGAGTGGTGGCCTGCCGACTTCGGCCACTACGGTGGCCTGATGATCCGGCTGAGCTGGCACGCCGCGGGCACATACCGCATCCAGGACGGCCGCGGCGGCGCAGGCGATGGCAGTCAACGGTTCGCGCCCCTCAACAGCTGGCCTGACAACGCGAATCTCGACAAAGCCCGGCGGCTTCTGTGGCCGGTGAAGCAGAAGTACGGCCAAAAGATCTCGTGGGCCGACCTGCTGGTCCTGGCAGGCAACGTTGCCCTTGAGTCGATGGGCTTCAAGACGTTCGGTTTCGCGTTCGGGCGGCAGGACGTCTGGGAACCGGAGGAGATTTTCTGGGGACCGGAAGACGCCTGGCTGGGCGACGAACGCTACATCGACGAAAGCCGGATGGCCGACGATGTGGGAGCCACGGAAATGGGCCTGATCTACGTCAACCCTGAAGGGCCCAAGGGTAACCCGGACCCGGCTGCGGCCGCGGCGTTTATCCGCGAGACATTCAAGCGGATGGCGATGAACGACGAGGAGACTGTCGCCTTGATCGCTGGCGGCCACACGTTCGGAAAGACCCATGGGGCCGGGGACGCGGACGCCAACGTTGGCGCCGAACCCGAGGCTGCCAACCTCGAAGCCCAGGGCCTGGGCTGGCTCAGCACCTACGGGTCAGGCAAGGGCTCCGACACGATCACCTCGGGCCTGGAAGTTACCTGGACGGACAAACCCACCCAGTGGAGCAACCGGTTTTTCGAGATCCTGTTCGGCCACGAGTGGGAACTCGTCAAGAGTCCCGCCGGAGCCAACCAATGGGTGGCCAAAGATGCGGAACAAATCATCCCGGATGCCCACGACCCGCAGAAGAAGCAC
The DNA here is from genome assembly GCF_001424565.1 of Arthrobacter sp. Leaf141. Taxonomy (GTDB): domain Bacteria; phylum Actinomycetota; class Actinomycetes; order Actinomycetales; family Micrococcaceae; genus Arthrobacter. The sequence goes on along the minus strand of NZ_LMOL01000018.1, from coordinate 11,116 downwards.
CTGCCAACAATGCTCACCACCGACCTGTCCCTGCGCGTCGACCCGACCTACGAGAAGATCTCCCGCCGGTTCCTCGCGAACCCTGACGAGTTCGCACTCGCATTCGCCAAGGCCTGGTACAAGCTGCTGCACCGTGACATGGGGCCCGTCAGCCCGCGGCTGCTCGGGCCCTGGGTTCCGGAAGCGCAGCTCTGGCAGGACCCGGTGCCGGCGGTTGACCATGAGCTGATCGGCGAACCGGAGATCGGCGCCCTTAAGGCCCAGCTTCTGGACGCCGGGCTGTCCGTTGCGCAGCTCGCCGGCACGGCCTGGTCAGCGGCTGCCACCTTCCGCAAAACCGACAAACGCGGCGGCGCCAACGGCGCACGGATCCGGCTGGAACCCCAGCGCGGCTGGGAGGCCAACGAACCCGGCGAGCTGGCAGCGGCACTGCAGGCCCTCGAAGCTGTAAAAGAAAAGTTCGACTCGGGGCAGACCGGGGGCAGGAAGGTCTCCCTCGCAGACCTGATCATCCTTGGCGGCTGTGCGGCCGTGGAGAAAGCTGCCCAGGATGCCGGCTTCCCTGTCACCGTACCGTTCCGGCCGGGGCGCACCGACGCAGCCCAGGACCAGACCGACGTCGAGTCATTCCAGTACCTGCAGCCGCGGGCGGACGGGTTCCGCAACTATGTACGCCCCGGAGTGAAGCTCCAGCCAGAGACTCTCCTGCTGGACAAAGCGTACCTGCTGGGCCTCTCCGCACCGGAGATGACCGCACTGCTCGGAGGCATGCGTGCTTTAGGCACAAACGTGGGCGGCACGCCCCACGGCGTCCTCACTGACAGGCCGCAGGTGCTGACCAACGACTTCTTCGTTAACCTGCTCGCAGCGGGGACACGGTGGAAGGCTTCCGAGGCCGGGGAGAACATTTACGAGATCAGCGACGTCGCCACCGGCGAGGTGAAATGGACTGCCACGCCGGTGGATCTGGTCTTCGGCTCGAATTCACAGCTTCGGGCGCTGGCCGAGGTCTACGCGAGCGACGATGCCAAGGAGAAGTTCGTTCACGACTTCGTGGCAGCGTGGGTAAAGGTTATGGAGCTGGACCGGTTCGACCTGGACTGACCCGGCCCGGGACTCAAAAAACCGGGTACTGGCCCCCGTTTGGGGGCCAGTACCCGGATGTCCCTGCCTCCCCTAGCCGATTGGCGTGGGCGGCTCCGCGCCCTGGAGCACGGCGAGTGCGTTATTGGCGGCGAGTACGGCCATTGCGGTCCGTGTCTCAACAGTGGCGGAGCCGAGGTGCGGCACGAGTGCCACGTTTTCGAGCCCAAGCAACTCGGGATGGACCTTGGGCTCCTCTTCGAAGACGTCCAGGCCGGCACCGGCGATCTGCCCCTCGCGAAGCGCAAGTGCAAGTGCTGCCTCGTCGACGATCGGTCCGCGGGCGGTGTTGATCAGGAACGCGGAGCTCTTCATCGTGGCGAGTTGCCGGGGACCGATCAGATGATGCGTTGCAGGCCCATAGGGGCAGTGCACGGAAACGATATCTGAAACGGCCAGCAACTCCTCAAGGTCCATGCGGCGGGCGCCCAACTCGGCGGCGATCGTGGAATCGATTTCGCTGCGCGACTGGTAAACGATCTCCATGCCGAAGGCCTTGGCCCGGCGGGCTGTAGCTTGGCCGATGCCGCCCATACCAACAATGCCGAGGGTCTTGCCCTGCAGGCTGCTGCCGAGGAGGAAGAACATTCCCCATTTCCAGGGCTGGCCGGAACGGATGAGCCGTTCCCCTTCGCCGAGCCGGCGGGTCGCCATGAGGATCAGTCCAAACGCGATGTCGGCAGTGGCGTCAGTGAGCACGCCGGGGGTATTGGTGGCGACGATACCGCGCGCCGCGCAGGCCGGGACATCGATGTTGTCATAGCCAACGGCAACGTTGGCGACCACCTTGAGCTGCGGTCCGGCGGCGTCGAGCAGTTCGCCGTCGATGCGCTCGGTGAGCAGGCTGACGATGGCTTCGGCCCCTGCGACACGGCGGAGGAGCTCCTCGCGACCGATCGATTCCGGACCCGCCCAGGCGTCGACGTCGTGTTCGGCGCGCAGTTTCTCAAGCGCAGGTTCGGGGATACGCCCCGTGACGACGACCCGGCTCATGCTGTCTCGATCCACTGGTGCAGGCGGCCAAGGCCGTCTCGAATGTCTGCGACGTCAATGCCCGAGTAGGCAAGCCGGATGTACTGGCGCTCCTCGCCGGGCAGGCGCCGGCCGAAGTGTTCACGTGTACAGAAGGACACGCCGGTCTTGTACAGGGCGTCGGCGGCGAAGTCGCCCACAGCCGTGTACCCCATGCGCTGCATGGCCTCGGTGACGTCGGGGAACAGGTAGAACGTCGACTGCGGCACGGCAACGTGCATGCCGGGGATGGCGTTGACGATCCCGCACGCGGCGTCCCGCCGGTCCCGCAGGATGTCCAGCATTTCCTGGACCGAGTCCTGGGGGCCACGAAGGGCTTCGATGCCGGCCCACTGCACGTAATGCGTGGTGCACGATTCGTCGTTGGTGTTCAGGGTGCTCAATACCTTGGCGATCTCGAGCGGGGCGACGGCGCAACCCAGGCGTGAGCCGGTCATCGCGAACTTCTTGCTGAACGTGTAGAGGATGACCGTACGCTCCGCCATGCCGGGCAGCGATGCGATGGAGCCGGAGACGCCCTCGTAGCGCGTCTCGAAGTAGGCCTCATCGGAGAGGACCCACAGATCGTGCTCCTGGGCGATCTGCGCGATGGCCTCGCGTTCGGCTACGGTCGACTCGGCTGAGATGGGGTTCTGCAGGTCGTTGTAGATGATCGCGGCAGTGTTGGGCGTGATCGAAGCGCGGACCTGGTCGAGGTCAATCGCAAACCCGTCGCTGGTGGGCACATAGCGGTAGGGCACGGCCGTGCCACCGAGGTATTCGATCTGCGATTCGTAGATCGGGAAACCGGGGTTCGGGTACAGCACTTCCTGGCCGGGGTTCATGACCGCCTGCAGGAACTTGGTGATGACAGGCTTGCCGCCGGTCATCACCACCACATTTTCGGGGGAGAACTCCATCCCGCGCCGCGCTCCCAGGTCCTCGGCGAGGGCCTGGCGGAGCTGCGGGATGCCCGGACCGGGGCAGTATCCCGTGTACCCATCGGCGATCGCCCGGTTCATGGCTTCGACAATGTTCGGGGCGGTCGGGATGTTGATGTCGCCGAGGTGGAAGGGGTACACCAGGTTTCCCTTCGCCTTCCAGGCGGCGGCCGCCTGCGCGACGCTGAAGGCGGTTTCGGTGCCAAGGCGTTCAAGCCGTTGGGCGAGTTTCTGCATGTGCTGTTTCACTCCTCGTCGAGCTGGACACGGGTCCACGTAAGATCCCGGACTAGTATATTACTGATGTATCAGTCTGTCGATAGAGAGCGTTTGCAGCGTAGTAGGCCACTGGCCGTCGGAATCCCCCGGCCGCCCTGATCAGGCTTCTGTCCCCCTTCCTTTCCCAGACCTCGTCGAACAGCACGCCCTCGACGGCGTCGGCGCCGGGCTTCGGTCGGATGCGGGCGCTGCCGCTCGCTGACCTCTTCCTCATGCACGCGAACTGCGCCGCTGACGAACGACTCGTCGGCGACGCGGTTCGTCGCTGCCATGCAAAGCAGGTGGAACTTGTCGGGCACCTCCTGGACAACAACGACGAGGCAATCCGTCAGTGGTTTGGTGCGGGGATGCTCCAAAACGTCGTCACAACCCTGGGCCTCGCGGCCATCGACAAGCCATGGGCCCGCGCCATGAGCGGCACCTGTGCGACTGCGCCCCTGTAAAGTCCACCAGTTCCACAGTGAGCGCCACGCATCAGCGGGAACATCCGTATTTGGCCAGCCAATCCTCGTGACAGCGAAGGCGACGGCGCTGACGTCAGGACCGCTAACAGGCGACTCAGCCGCTGGCTTCCGTCTGCTGATCGACGGCGTTGAGGTTGACGCGCCGGCAATCACGACGAATTGGCAACAGGTCTTCACCGTCAGCGACCTCGCCGTAGGCAATCACGTCATCACCGCCGAGTTCGTTGACACTTACGCCAACTACCATTCCTCAACATCCGCCCCAGTGGCCTACGGTGTGTTGCCGGTTCCAAGGGCGGTGAAGGCTGAGTTCCATTCTTCGCGTCACGGTGACATCCCGGCCGGTACTGCTGTTGCGGTCCAGGCTGTGATCGAATCATGTGCTGTTGGCGGGGCCACCCCGGCGGGGTGGGTGCAATTTTATGACTGGAACACCAAGGTGGGCTCGCCGGTGAAGTCGGTCAACGGCCAGGCGGCCTACACATATGCATCCCTGAAAGACGGCAAGCACGTCCTGCAGGCCAAGTACATTGGCTCCAGCGTGTACATACCGGCTTTCACTCCTGCCAGGACGGTAAGCCTCGGGTAACCTCCGGCTATGCCGGTCATCCGGACTATCGCCGGATGGACTCGGCGATCCGCTTGATCTCTCTGAGTGTTATCGGAATGCCGTCGAGGGCCTGCTTCGTGCGGTCAGCAATTTGGGCCGGCGCCCCGGCACCGAACTTCTCTTCAAACATGGCGATCCCGGCTGGCAGGAACTCCCACGACTCGGTCAGGGTTGTCCCGGTTCCCGTTGGTGTCAGGGTGAACCCCCAGCGGACAAACTTGCCACCCACAATCCAGGCAAATTCGTGGCCGCGATCGGCGGCCACCACCTGCGAGCGGGTCTCCCAGGTTCGGTGCGGGAGCTCGTTACGCCCAGTGAACCAGGCACCGACCGTGGCGGCGCTGACGTCATCATCCCACCAACACGACGTGCAGACCGGGCTCCACTGGCCGGTGCGGGTGATGTCTGAGACCAGGTCGTAGAGCGTCACCGTTGACGCCTGGACCATGACGGACTCCTGGTGCTGCCGAACGGTTTGTTTCATGGGTCCATCCTTACAGACGGATTCCTGTCCCGGCGTCGAGGGGCCTGCGCGGAAGCGCCGCAGCTAGGAGTGGGCTGGTCCCAATTGATCCGCAACTTCGTCGGTCGACGGCGGCGCGGCGTCCTTTAGCTCAACAAAGAACACATGAGTGTCTGATCCTCCGATGTTTTCCCCGTAATGGTGCTGCGCCGGTAACCAGCGCGCCACGCCGGCGGGCAGCTCCACATCAACGGAGTTTCCGTTGGCGGAGATGCGGCGGTTGAAGGCGCTGGCTGTAATCATCACGCTGTCGGGGTGGCCATGCTCAGTCGTCACATGCCCGGGAGCGTCGGTGTACTCAAGCACACGGACGCGTTCGTTTTCAAAGGCCACCCGGTAGTTCCCCGGATTCGTCTCCACAGGATCTTCTGCCATGGACGGAATATACGCCTTGGGTGCCATCCCGGACCAGTGGACTGGTTAAACGCCGACGTGTTCGGGTGGAAGGACGGGCAAGGACTGCTGCGAGCAATCAGATGAATCGCATGACGGGTGAAGCCCGCCCAGCTAGGCGAGGGCAGCGGACAACGCCCGCAGAATCCAGCTGCGATAGGCCCCAACGGTCCACCCCGAGGATTCCACCAGTGCCTGGAACGTGCGTGGATGTCCCAATGACCAGATGGCGGCAGCTGCCTCGCCGTTGGTCATGCCGGAGGTGAGGCCGCCCCGCTCGCGGGCAGCGGCGGCCGCCATGTTGTACCGCTCCAACCGCTGAAGGGCGCGGCGTTCCTCCAGATTGGCAACTTCCGGGTCGACGGCGGCCGCCTGGGAGATCACATCCACTATGCGGCCAGTGCGCTGGTTCACTTCGACGAACCAGTCCGCCAGCACGCCTGTCAACGACTCCAAGTCGGGTGCGCTCTGTGTGCGTTCCTGCATCAGCTCCAGCACTTGCCTGGTGCCGGGCCCCGCAGCTGCTGCATCCAACACCGCAGAGAGCAGGGCCGCCTTGTTTCCCACCGAGTTGTAGACCGTCTGCAGCGCAACGCCAGCTTCAATGGCAACGGATTCTATGGTGGTGCGGACATAGCCGTTTGCATCGAAGAGCCAACCGGCCGTGGCAACGATATGGGCGCGGGTCTCGGCAGCCTGGGTCGCCCGCCGGGTCGGTTTGGGCTGCGCAGAACGCACGGTTGAAGCTTTGGGAGCGGGCGCCCCGGACGCTGTTGCTTTTGCTGCATTCGACATCTCATTAGACTATCGCTCTACTCATTGGAACGGTACTCTAGTCTAATAAGGATGATCCGTGATCAGGGTTGAGGAAGTTCTCATGAGCGAGGAAGATCATGTGTTCGATGCATTAGTCATCGGAGCCGGTCAAGCCGGGCTTGCGGCCGGATACCACCTGACTGGCAGGAAACTCCGCTTCGCCATTCTGGAAAGCGCGGGCCGGGTGGGCGACCAGTGGCGGAGCCGGTGGGACTCGCTGCGGCTTTTCACGCCAGCACAGCATGACGGTTTGCCAGGGCTTCCCTTCCCCGCCGGCAGGAACACCTTCCCGGCCAAAGAGGAAGTCGCCGCCTATCTCGAAGGCTACGCCGAACACTTCAACCTGCCCGTGCGGACAGACACTCACGTCACCACTGTCCGTCGGATGGACGACGGTTTCGACGTTGCCACCGACTCGGGCACACTGCGGGCACGTAACATTATTGTCGCTGCCGGCGCCAACACCCTCCCCCGGATCCCTGCTGCGTCTAAAGACATCAACCCCGGCATCAGCCAGTTGCACAGTTCGCAGTACCGCCGCCCAACCGATCTGCCCGAAGGCGACGTCCTGGTCGTGGGTGCCGGAACTTCGGGAGCTGAAATTGCCAGGGAGTTGGCAGCCACCCACCGGACTTTCATCGCCGGCCGGCCCACCCCGCATATTCCTGACCCCGTGCTGCGATACGCCGGAGACGCTTACTGGCGGTTCATCCATTCGGCGCTCACCACCGGGTCTCCCGCCGGCCGCAAGGTGGCCGCCAACTTCCACAAGCGCGGGGCACCCCTCATCCGGATCTCCGTTAAAGACCTGGACCGCGCTGGCGTAGTGCGGCTGCCGCGCCTCTCGGGCACCATGGACGGGCAGCCCACGTTCGACGGCGACACATCGGCCAGCGCCGAAACGGTGGGCGTGAGAACCCTTATCTGGGCCACTGGTTACCGGGCGTCGCTGGGTTGGATCGAGGGACTCCCGGTGACGGAGGGGGGCTGGCCGGTCACGCGCCGCGGCGTCGTGCCGGAACTACCCGGACTGTACTTCGCGGGCATGCCGTTCCAGTACGCACTGACCTCGGGACTCATCGGCGGAGTTGACCGCGATGCTGCCTTTGTCGTGGGGCACCTTGCCCGCGCGACCGGGCTCCCGGGACAGAAGCTTTCGGCCGGAAAGGAAGAGTAAGTTCCCTTGCAAACTGTTGCGCCAGGCCGGTCATGTGCGCCTGTCCTGATGCTCAAACGTATGTTCTCCCTGGTTGGCGGAAGGAGAGTCGGCCAGCCGGCGGGTCCAGACGCGACGTGCTGCCCGAAAAATGTCAGCCGGATATCCGGTTCAACCTCAGACCAGCCAGCGCCACCAGCGCGACTGCTCCGGCTCCGGTTCCGGCGGCGTTTCCGGCTCCGGCACTTCGCCCAACGCCACCGCGGCGCCCACGATGTCGTCCGCGGTCAGCGTCATGACGGCCTCACGATCGAGCGCGTCGAGACTTCGTTCCTCGTCGAGCGAGAGCCGGAGCGCCTGGCGGTTAAGCGCCTGCTCGAACAGCGTGCGGGCAAACCGTGCGTTACCGGAGTCTTCGCCCGCGTGAAGCCCGGTGAGGATGCGGCGCAGCATCTGCTCGGCACCGGGCTCCAGCATGTACTCGTGCTGGGCCAGCATCTGGTGGAAGATCGTCTGGAGTGCTTCCACCGAGTAGTCGGGGAATGTGATCTCGCGGGCGAACCGGGAGCGTAGTCCGGGGTTCGAGAGCAGGAAAGACTCCATGAGCCGCGGGTACCCGGCCACGATGACCACCAGTCGGTGCCGGTGGTCCTCCATCCGCTTGAGCAGGACCTCGATCGCTTCGGGGCCGAAGTCCATCCTGCCGTCCTCCGGGGCCAGCGCATAGGCCTCGTCAATGAACAGCACTCCATCTAACGCACGCCGGATCACCCGATCGGTCTTCACAGCGGTTTCGCCAACGTATTGCCCCACCAGGCCCGAACGGTCGACTTCGACCAGGTGGCCTTTCTGCAGCAGACCGACCGCGCGGTACATCTCGGCAAGGAGCCGCGCCACGGTGGTTTTGCCCGTGCCCGGATTTCCCAGAAAAACCAGATGCTGTGATGTGGCCACCTCCGGGAGGCCATGTGCTTTGCGGCGGGCCTGGACCCGGAGCAGCGCGACGAGGGCGCGAACTTGTTCCTTGACGGTCTCCAGGCCCACGAGTAAATCGAGCTCGGCCTGCACCTCGGCCAGTGGCCGGGCCGGGCCAGGCCTCGAACCCATTAAGTCGCCGACCAAGTCGTCGACGCGCTCTGAACCGGACAGCCTGAGCTGATCGGCCAGGTGGCCGATGGTCCCACGCAGGTCTTCAAGCGGATTGCGGCTGGTAGCCATGCACTAACTGTAGTACTCCGACACCTCTGGATAAACGTGGCAACTGAAGGGGCCAAAAGAGCTACTTCACCCGGTCAGTCGCGGCGGTACCCGGCGGACCGTGCGGCGGCCAACTTATGCTCCAGATGCCTGTTCATGGCCTCGAGTTCAAGGACCAGTCGGATGCCGGCCAGGTTGAGCCCCTCTTCGAGTAGTACGCCGATCCGGCGCAGGGTCTCAAGGTCATTCTCGCTGTAACGGCGCGTACCACCGCGGGTGCGGCCCGGCTCGAGCAGGCCCTTGCGCTCATACAACCGAAGGTTCTGCTGCCCCGTTCCCACCAACTCAGCCGCAACTGAGATCGCATAGACCGGGGCGCTCTTCGCTGGACCCACTGCCACCAAAAACCTCCAAAAAATCCCAAAATGACCTTGATCCAGTTTCTCACCCAGTGGTATAAAAAATCTATACCAGCCACGACAGATAGTTGGACTGGTAGCTGAGATCAAAAAACGATTGCAAGGAGTGAGAAAACAATGCTGATGCGTACCGACCCGTTCCGCGAGCTCGACCGGCTTGCCCAGCAGGTCCTAGGTACCACTGCCCGGCCCACACCGATGCCGATGGACGCCTGGCAGGACGGGGAAGAATTCGTCGTCGCCTTCGACCTTCCTGGAGTAGCCGTCGATTCGGTGGACATCGACATCGAACGCAACGTCCTGACAGTCCGGGCGGAGCGGACAGACCCTGCCGATGCGAAAACCGAGCTGATAGCGGCCGAACGTCCCCGCGGCGTGTTCAGCCGCCAACTGATCCTCGGTGAGGCGCTGGACACCGATGCCGTAAAAGCAGCCTATGACGCCGGGGTACTTACGTTGCGGATCCCCGTGGCCGAGAAAGCCAAGCCCCGCCGCATCGAAATCGCCTCCGAGTCCAATCAGCGCCAGGAAATCAGCGCTTAACCCCACCGTGAGGGGACCACGGAATGCGCTGCATGCGCGGTCCCGAGGCCAACTCCCCGTGATGATCCCCGGCGCCAAACACCGGGGATCATCACTCCTCTTACTGAACCGGGTGGCACGATGCTGGATTAATGCCGGCCTGGTCTGCAACAAGGCGAAAGGGCACCAATGAGCGCCTGGCATCCCTATAACGAGAACCTGCTCCCAGCCTTCTACGAACGCTTTGAACAACGCTGGGGTAAGGGAACAGCCCCGTTCCTGGACCCGGAAGTCCACGAAGAACCGCTCCCCCGCGCCCAGTGGATTAACCCCGACACCGGCGCGGCAGTCGCGGTCGTCCCTGTCTGGACCGAGAACCCCCAGCACCGATCCTTCGGCGTCTTCTACCTGCCTCCCACCGGCGACATCTGGGTCTTGCGCCCCGGACACACTGCCTACACCGAGGCCGGCGCAACAAACTCCGAAGAACAGATCACCCTCCGCAACGACGCATTCCGCAAAGCAGTCGACCACGCAAAGAGATTCATCTACGGCACCCAAACGTGAATCTCCACAACTGATCCACAACCTCGCAGGACGTGCCGCCCAGGAGATCAGCGAACGCGGATCAGGGCGGCCGGGTAGGTGCGGCAGGCAGCACATTCTGCGCTTCCAGCGCCGCCGCTCCGAACCTCTCCACCCCACGACGTCCCTAAAGAAAAGTCTTGCGGACTTGATAGCAAGTGTGCTTAGTATCTGATTAGTAACCATGCTTACTAAACGCGGTGGGCAGTGTGTTCTGCACCCGCTGCAACTTCCGAAAGAGAGCGATCATGACTGAGAACCAGTGGACCGATGTTGCGGCTCCCGCACCCATTGACCCGTCCGGCAGCCCAACACCCAACGAACGGGCAGGTGCTGCTTTCGCTGGCAGAAAGGAT
>NZ_LMOL01000018.1:0-636 GCF_001424565.1 Arthrobacter sp. Leaf141 | reverse complement strand
GGCTCACCAGCCAGGCCGGGACCCAGCAGCAGAAGGCTGCCGAGGGAATCCGGAACATCTCCAGCCAACTGCACAGCATGGCCGAGGCTCCCGGAGAGCAGGGCATGGCCACTGACCTCATCCGGGAGGCAGCCGAACGCACCTCAGCCGTTGCGGGTTGGCTTGAGAACCGGGATCCGGGTTCGCTCCTTAGCGAGGTCCAGACCTTCGCCCGGAACAAGCCGGGCACCTTCCTGCTGCTGGCAGCGGGCGCAGGTATCCTTGCCGGCCGCCTTACCCGTGGACTCACCGCCGGACCCACCGGGAATGACACCGTATCCACCCCCTCGGGGCAGCAAGTAGCCAGCCGCTCACCACAGCCTGCACCGCGGCGGCAGGAAACGGTATTCGCCGCGGGTAGCGATGCCGACCTTCACGCCGAGCCCGTAGTAGGCAGCGGAACGCCGGTGTCCACGGCGTCGCTCCCGGCCGGCACGTCGGCGGACACACCGTTGCGGTTCGAGGATGACCCGTACAATCCGGCGGAAGGACGTCTGCTGTGAGCAGCCAAATCCCCGAACCGGCCCCGAGTGAGGCCCATCGGAAAGCGGATACTACCTCGTTGGGTGAGCTTCTTGGTGATGTCACCAAGGACCT
>NZ_LMOL01000017.1:30033-71123 GCF_001424565.1 Arthrobacter sp. Leaf141 | reverse complement strand
CGAACACCCCGACCACGAACCACCCACCTGGCCCACCACCTGGACCCAACAACACCCCACACCACCCATGGACGCGAAGCGTGACGACCAGGAGTCAAGTGAACAGAGCGCCGATGATTGGAGTCTCCAGGACCAGGAACTCATTCGTGAAGACCCGTCGGGTGCTGATGAGCCCGGAAGTCAGGTGCAGTTGGTGCACGCGGCACTAAATGCTTACGAAGCTTGGTGGGGCAACATGAACTGCCGCGACGAGAACCCCGAACTTGGAAATGTACCGGCGGATGCCTTCGTTGAATCCACCGACGACGTGCACTTGACCTTGCCGCCGTATTCAACTCCGCCAGGCTATGAGTCGCTGGGGATGGATCCCGACGATGAGGACTTTGTCACCGTCCAGGAACTCCGCCCGGACGATCCGCGTTGGGACCAACTCCCGGCATGTCCTGAACCATCCGTTGGCGATCCGCCCAAGGAATGGGTGACGTATCTGCTGGCCTCAGCGTCGCCCGTCAGATGAAGTTTGACCGCAAGGTGATGACCGCTGGCCAGTTTCGACATGTCACGGGCCAGCAGCCAGCAGTCAAATACCAGTAGCCAGTAACCAGCAGTCAGAAACCAGTAGCCAGCAGCCGAAAACCGCTGCGCGCCAACGCTTCGCATGCCTAAACCAACAACGCCACGGGCAGTTGCCCGTGGCGTCAGGTGAAGCTAGTCGCCCCGCGTACCGAAGACGATTTCATCCCACGAAGGGACGCTGGAACGCTTGGGCCGCGCTGGCTGCCGTTCTGGAGTCTCGGAGTCCGGTCCCTGGCCAGAGCCGGAAGCGTCCTCGTTCCGGGGTGCAGCCCGACGCGGGTTGCCACCCAGTAGTTCGTTGAGTCCTGCCGTGCCTGACGATCCAACTGCGGGCGCCGGCTCGTTGCCGGATTTCTGCGGCGAAGCAACAATGGTGATTTCCCGTGTCTCCGTGCTCACCCCATCATGGAGCCGGAGAGCGTCGTCTTGGGAGTCCCGGTGCGGCGGAATGAGGCTGAGCCGGGACAGCATGGACGGCCGGGGTTCCCGGCGCTTGACGAACGAATCGCCCTGGCCGGGCTGGCCATCCTGAGCGGCCGGCGTTTCGACTGCGTCATCCGTGGATTCGTCTGCGCCGGGTTCCGGCTCCGGGATGACCTCTGAAGGCCGCGGGTGGGCGGCCGGGACTCCGTGTGTGAGGAGCAGGGCCAGGGCGTCATCGGACTGCTCGTCCACACCCAGCCGCTGCCCGCGACGGGAGCGGAGCATATCGAGGATTCCGTCAGGATCGGTGCCGGCAGCGACAGAGGCAGCGCCGGCGGCTGCGGCGTCTGCATCGGTTTCGAAATCAAAGGGCCGGTCCGAGACGGCGGAAAGGCGACGTGCCGGAACGGGCCCGTCCAAGGGCTCAAGCTCACTGAGTTGCTGGGCCCACCGGTTGGCGTTCAGCAGGGTTTTGCGGCCCGGGTTGAACGTCCACAGGGCGGGCGGTTCCTCACCGATCCCGGCGGTGGCGCCGTTTTCGGTTTCGAACGCGGCCGAAACCGTCCACAGGCCGTCCTGGCGGCGCCAGGAGTCCCATTCAACGGTGGAGGCACTAATGCCGTGGGCTGAGAGCCGGTGGGCCACCATGTCGGCGAGCGTTGCCGGGTTGTCCCCAAAAGCAGAGCGGTAAATGTCGTGGCCGGGGGAGGGGGTGGCAACTTCCACCTTGCGGGCCTGCTGGGCAACGTAGTCACGTTCCGCGAGGACCGGGCCCTCGTAGCGCTCAACCTTGGCCAACGGCAGCCCTGAAAGCTCCGCCACGTCCGCCGCCGTGGCACCGGCGCGGATCCGCGCCTGGATGTCCCGCGGGGACATGGGAATGGCCGGCACGTCAGCCTTCGGCTTTGCCGTGGCCCTGCTTGCTGTCCTCAGCGCTTCATCGATCGGCAGCTGGAACATCTCGCCGCCGGCCCCGCTCAACAGGAGGTGAGTCCCGTCGTCGTGTACGCCTACAAGCCGTAGATCCTGCATACAAATCCTCCACCCTGGCATTACTATCAAACGAAACTCTGCCATCCGGCAGGGCGGAATCGGTTCAAGTGGCAGGGCGCGCCGCAAATTTCCGGCGTTTTCTGCAGTAATTCAGGCGGCGTGGGAACTTCAGTTCCGGGTCAGTGCCGCAACCAGTTCGTCCGGCCGGCGGCTGGAGGTCAGCCAAAACGGTGTCCGGTCGGCGGGATCGGTGATCTCGATCTTCACCACGGGATCAATCCAGCCGCGGATGCACAGGTACGTCAGGCCGTTGAGCCGGGTGCCGCGCTCCGCCGTCGCCTCGCGGGCCCGGAAGGCCTCCACGGAACCAACGAAGCGGCGTTCGATGGTGGCACGTCCCACCGTCACCGAATCCCCAGTCACCACAATGGTGGGGGTGGACAAGATAAGCAGTGCCGCGATGATCACAAACAGCACTGCCGCCGCCGTGTAGCCGGCACCAGCGCTGATGGGTGCAAACACCAGGATTCCCGCGCCGGCAATGCCCGCCGAGATGATCCAGATACACATGTTCGGCCAGAGCTTCTCCCGGTAGATGATGGAAGTCCCGGGAGTCGGAGTACTGGGAACAGGAGTGGGCGTGCTTGATTCGGGCATGTGCCCAGCTTTCCACCTTTGCCTGCCTATTTCACCTTGGCAGACCGGCAACAGGAAGCAAGGCGTCCGACGGCGGGCCAAGACTCAGCAGATCCGTGTCGGCAGGCGTCCCCGCCGCCTAGGCCGGTGCTGGCGACGGGGGTTAGAGTGTGTGACTGTGACTGATCAACCCGCCACAACTGATGCCCTGCCCGAACAAGCCACCGCAGAGACGGACGCAGCCGCAACGGCTCCCACTCTCCAGGTGCAGCTGAAAATGCTTGATTCCGGACTTGAACCGCCGTCGTACGCACACCCGGGCGATGCCGGAGCAGACCTTCGGGCCCGCGTGGACGTAACCCTGCAGCCGGGTGAGCGAAGGCTTGTGCCAACCGGTGTGGCCATTGCCCTCCCGGCCGGTTTCGTCGCCCTGATCCACCCCCGTTCCGGGCTGGCCACCAAGCACGGCCTGACAATCGTCAACGCCCCGGGGACAGTGGACGCCGGGTACCGCGGCGAAATTTCCGTGACCCTCCTCAATACCGACACCAGTAACGCGATCGAACTCAAACGCGGCGATAGAATTGCCCAGATGGTCATTCAGCGCGTTGAATACGCGCAGTTCGTCCCGGTCAACGAATTGACCGGATCCGCCCGGGGCACCGGCGGGTTCGGATCCACAGGAGGCTTCGGCCTCCCCAGCGCCTAGTTTCCGGCTCCTGCACCGCGCTGCTGCTGGAGCAGCACAGAACGACGGCGGGACCCCCTCGGGCCGGACCGGAACAGCTACTACAAAGGAGAACCCCATGGTCTTTGGGCTCGGCAGGAAAGCCAATAAGGAAAAGGCAGCCGAACCGGACGATTCGCTGGACACCGCAGAAGCTGCGGAAGCCAAGGCGGAGAGTACGGAGCGGAGCGCCACAGGACCGTTCGACGAATCGGAGATCAGCAGCCAGGACGGTTACATCGACCTCGGCGCTCTCCTGGTCGCCCCGAGCGAGGGCCTCCAGTTGCGGCTCGAGGTGGAGGAAGCCACCCAGCGCGTTGTGGCCGTGACCCTTGACCTCAACGGTTCAAGCCTTCAGTTGCAGGCGTTCGCTGCACCCAAGACCGAGGAACTCTGGGACGAGATCCGCGGCCAGATCGGCCAGTCGGTCGGTTCGCAGGGCGGCCAGGTTGAGGAAGTTGAAGGATCATTCGGCACCGAACTGGTTGCCAAGCTCCCCGCCGGACTCCCCGACGGCAGCCAGGGCTACCGGGTGGCGCGCTTCATCGGCGTCGACGGTCCCCGCTGGTTCCTCCGTGGCGTGCTGGGCGGCCCGGCAGCGTTGGAACGCCCGGCTGCCGAAGCCCTCGAGTCATTGTTCCGCCAAGTGGTAGTGATCCGCGGCGACGTTCCCATGCCTCCCCGCGACCTGCTGCAGCTGCGCCTGCCCAAGGATGCTGCCGCCAGCCCCACACCCGCCGGTGGACCTGTCCTCGAAGAGCCCGAACGCGGTCCCGAAACCACTCAGATTGGCTGATCCGGAGCAGGGCGGAGTCCCGGCCGCCGGCGTTCCCGTCCCGCTCAGCCAACTACCGGCGAAGGGCCGGGTCCTCTGCCGGGGCCGGATAGAGTCCGTCACTTATTTCCCGGCCGACCGGACCGCGGCGTTCACCGCCATCATGTCGGACGCCGAACCGCCCCGCCCCGGCAGTACCGCCACAGCCGGCCGCCGGGCCCGGCTCCGCGTGGTCTGGCTGGGCCGGCGGCGTGTCCCAGGCATCGAAGCAGGCACTGAACTTCGCCTCGAAGGAATGCTCTCCCGGAGCGAAGGCCTGCCAACGATCTTCAATCCTCGTTACGAGATACTTTCCCACCAGGAGAACGAATGACCGCGCCCCAGCACGAACCGTCCTCCACCCCGGAAGGCCCCGGCGCCTTGGGCGAACCCGGCGCCGCCAGCGAGTCCGGCATCGCCGAAGCCGAAGCGTCGGGCCGGGACAACG
Organism: Arthrobacter sp. Leaf141; assembly: GCF_001424565.1. Taxonomy (GTDB): domain Bacteria; phylum Actinomycetota; class Actinomycetes; order Actinomycetales; family Micrococcaceae; genus Arthrobacter. Next base: position 66,506 of record NZ_LMOL01000017.1, on the reverse strand, counting down.
GCCCGGCCTCAAACGTACGGGACACCACAACGCCAACCTCCGCACTTGCCGCCGAATATGCGGCCAAGGCAGGTCTGCACCGGACCCACACTGGCCAGGTGGACGTGCTGCGCAGCGCTGGCGGCATCCAGGGCATCGCCGAAAGCATCGCGCCGGGACTTGTGTTCCTGATCGCGTTCACCATCACCCGGGACCTCACCCCGTCGCTCGTGGCAGCACTGGGCACGGCAGCGGTGTTCACCGTGGTTCGCCTGGTCCAGCGCAAGCCGCTCACCCAGGCCCTGGCAGGTGTGGTGGGCGTAGGCATCTCCGCCTGGCTCGCCAACAGCACCGGCAAAGCCGAAGACTTCTACCTGCCCGGGCTCATCACCAACGCCGCGTACGTCCTGGCGATGGTCCTCTCCATCATCATCAAATGGCCCGTGGCCGGACTTCTTTTCGGGTTTATCCGTAATGAAGGACTGGACTGGCGCAAAGACCCGGTCCGGCTCAAGGCCTACCGGCTGGGGACCTGGATCATCGTGGCTGTCCTGGCCCTCCGGCTCCTGGTCCAGGTCCCGCTGTACCTGATGGGCCCGGACGGCCTTGCCGCCCTGGCCACTACCCGCCTCATTATGGGTGCGCCACTCTACATCCTGGGCGTGTGGATCGCCTGGCTGGTCACCCGGCCCGCAGGGTCAAGCGAGGCAACTGCCGGAAACACGAAGGACGGGCAGGCTGAAGGGCTGCAGCCCTAGCAGGCAAACAGCAGGCATCCCAACCCCACCGCAATAACCCGCTGGGCTACCCGTCGAACCCGTCCTCCGGCGCATGCTGACCCGTGGCGCCGGTCCGATCAGCGCCGGTCCGATCAGTGCCGGTCCGATCAGTGCCGGTCCGGTCAGCTCCGTCCGGATCAGCATCGGCTGGCTCCGTGCCGGCCGACTCTGCGGACAGCAAGGCCCGCAGTTCGTCTTCGGCGGCGATGGTGGTGACAAAAAAGAGCTCGTCCCCGCCATCGATCACATCGTCGCGGCTGGGCGTGATGGGGGCGTGGTCCCGCAGGATCGCCACCAGGGTGGAATCCTCCGGCCATTCAATGGTGCCCACCGTCCGGCCGATCACGTGCGAGTCGTGCGGCACGGTGAACTCAACAATCGAGGACACCCCCGTCTGGAGCGTCAGCAGCCTCACCAGGTCGCCAATTTCCACGGCTTCCTCGACCAGCGCCGTCATCAACTGCGGGGTGTTGACGGCCACGTCCACACCCCAGGAATCGTTGAACATCCAGTCGTTTTTGGGGTTGTTCACCCGGCCCACCGTGCGGCCCACGCCGAACTCGGTCTTGGCCAGCAGGGAGACCACCAGGTTGACCTTGTCGTCACCGGTGGCGGACACCACCACGTCGGCGTCCTCCATTTTGGCGTTCTGCAGTGTGCTCAGCTCACAGGCGTCGCCCACCAGCCACCGCGCTCCCCGCAGGCCGCTGCGGCCAATCACTTCGGGCTTCAGGTCGATCAGCAGGATCTCATGCTTGTGGGACAAAAGCTCCCGGGCGATCGAGGATCCGACGCTGCCAGCGCCGACGATGACCACTTTCACTGCAACTCCTTGGCGGGGGCTTTGGCCAGGATCTGGGCGACCTGGGCGCTGCGGTCAACCTGCAGCATGGCGTGCACGGTATCGCCGTCCTGGTAGGCGGTCCCGGCGTCGGGCAGCAGGCCTTCCCCGAAGCGGGTCAGGTACGCAACCCGGACGGACGTAGCCTGTTCAATGCTGCTGATCCGGTGCCCGATCCACCCGGGGTCGAGGTCCACCTCCGCGAGCACCAGGCGCCCTGACGGCTCACGGTAATCACCGGCCAGGTGCTGTTCGGGGAGGATGCGGCGCAGGACCTGGTCCGCGCTCCAGCGGACCGCAGCTACGGTGGGGATGCCCAGCCGCTGGTAGATTTCCGCGCGGCCGGGATCGTAGATCCGGGCCACAACATGCGGCACATGGAACGTCTCCCGGGCCACCCGCGTGGCCAGGATGTTCGAATTATCGCCGCTGGAGACAGCAGCGAAGGCGTAGGCGTCGTCAACACCGGCCTGCTTCATGGTGTCCCGGTCGAATCCGACGCCGGTCACCTTGCGGCCCGTAAATCCCGGGCGGAGCCGGCGGAAGGCCCTGTCGTCCTGGTCGATGATGGCGACGGAATGGCCGGCGTCCTCCAGCGTGTGCGCCAGCGTCGCCCCCACCCTGCCACATCCCATGATCACGAAATGCGCCACCGATTCTCCTCTGTATTCAAGCCCGGGCCGTGCAGCTAGAACTCTACCGGCATGCCGCCGTTAATCGCCTTCCCCGGGCCGCCATGACACAGCCCTTGATTCAGACTAGCTTTGTGGAGTGCTGACAATATTGAACGCCGTCAAACGCGTGCTGGTGGGCCGGCCCTTCAGGAACGACCGCCTGGCCCACACCTTGCTTCCCAAAAGGATTGCACTGCCGGTCTTCGCCTCCGACGCCCTCTCCTCCGTGGCTTATGCGCCGGATGAAATCCTGCTCACCCTGGCCCTGGCCGGGGTCAGCGCGGTGGCCTTCTCTCCGTGGGTGGGCCTGGCCGTGATGGTGGTGCTGCTGACGGTGGTGGCTTCCTACCGGCAGAACGTGCACGCCTACCCCTCGGGCGGCGGCGACTACGAGATCGCCAACGAAAACCTGGGCAAGTACGCCGGGCTCACCGTCGCGTCCGCACTCCTGGTGGACTACGTGCTTACCGTGGCCGTGTCCATGTCCTCGGCCGCCGCATACCTGACCACGGCCGTGCCCGCCCTGCACGGGCAACAAGCCCTCATCGCCACCATCGGCGTCGTAATCCTTGCGTTGGTGAACCTCCGCGGCATCAAGGAGGCGGGCAGCGTCTTTGCCGTGCCCACCTACATCTTTATGGCCTCGATCCTGGGCATGACCGGCGTCGGCGTCTACCAGGCGGCCACCGGCCAGCTCGGCGAGGCGCCGTCCGCGGCGTTCACGATCGTGCCCGCCCCCGGCTTCGATGAAGGCCTGGTGGGCCTCGCCGGCGCCTTCCTGCTCCTGCGGGCCTTCTCCTCGGGTGCCGCCGCCCTGACCGGCGTGGAGGCCATCAGCAACGGCGTGCCCAACTTCAAAAAGCCCAAAAGCAAAAACGCGGCCACCACGCTTCTCTTGCTGGGCGTGATCGGCGCGTCCATGCTGGCCGGCATCATGTACCTGGCCCAGGCCACCAAGGTCCACATCGTGCTGGACCCGGCCACGGAATTCCTGCTCAACGGCCTGCCACTGCCGGACAATTACATCCAGAACCCCGCCATCAGCCAGATCGCCCAGACCATCTTCGGCCCCGGCTCGATCCCGTTCTACATCGTGGTGGCCGCCACCGGCATTATCCTGGTCTTCGCCTCCAACACCGCGTTCAACGGCTTCCCGGTGCTGGGTTCCATCCTGGCCCAGGACGGCTACCTGCCCCGCCAGTTGCGGACCCGTGGCGACCGGCTTGCCTTCAGCAACGGCGTCCTGGCCCTCGCCGCGGGCGCCCTGGTGCTGATCATCGCCTTCAATGCCGACGTCACCAAGCTGATCCAGCTCTACATCGTGGGGGTGTTCATTTCCTTCACGGCCAGCCAGCTGGGCATGATCCGGCACTGGGGCCGGGAACTGAAACTGGCCAAGGACAAAGCCGTCCGGCGCAGGATGGCGAAGTCCCGCACCATCAACAGCATCGGTTTCGGCATGACGGCGCTGGTGCTGGTCATTGTCCTGATCACCAAGTTCGAGCAGGGCGCCTGGATCGCCCTGCTGGCCATGTTTGTCCTGTTCCTGATCATGTGGAGCATCCGCGCCCACTACGACAACGTGGCCAAGGAACTGGCCGTGGACGAGGACTCCTCGCCCCGCGCCCTGCCCACCCGCGTGCACGCCGTCCTGCTGGTCTCCCACGTCCGCAAACCCGTCCTGCGCGCACTGGCCTACGCTCGCGCCTCGCGGCCCTCGCGGCTCGATGCGATTACGGTGGACATTGAACCCGGCGAAACGGCACACACCGTGGCGGACTGGGAAAAGCTCGAAATCCCAGTTCCCCTCACGGTCCTCGCCAGCCCCTACCGCGAAACCGTCACCCCGATCATGGACTATGTCAAGCAGATGCGCCTGGATTCCCCTCGCGACCTGATTGTGGTCTATATCCCCGAATACGTGGTGGGAAAGTGGTGGGAGCAGCTGGTGCACAACCAGACAGCGCTGCGCATCAAGACCCGCCTTCACTTCGAGCCCGGGGTCATGGTGGCCAGCGTGCCGTGGCAGCTCAAATCATCCGAAGAAGCAAAGAACCTCCAGGACGTGTAATGACCGGCAAGACCTCCACCCATCCCGCCCCCGCTGATTCCGGCGCGCACGCCGGAGAGGAGTTCATCCTCGAGGTGGGCCCCGTGGCGCACGGCGGCCACTGCGTCGCGCGGCACCAGGGCCGGGTCATTTTTGTCCGGCACGGCATCCCCGGCGAGAAAGTCCGGGTCCGGCTGACGGACGCGGGGGAGAAGGCCAAGTTCTGGCGGGCCGACGTTGTGGAGGTGCTGGAGGCGTCCCCGGACCGGGTGGAGCATTTCTGGCGCGCAGCCGACTCCGGCCGGGCCTGGGCTGCCGGCCACCCGCCCGTGGGCGGAGCCGAGTTCGGGCACATCACCCTGGCCCGGCAGCGCCGGCTCAAGGCGGAAGTGCTCAACGAACAGCTGCAGCGGCTCGCTGGCATCAACGGGCCCGTGGCCGGCTGGTCCGGTGAAGCTGTGGAAGCGGCAGGTGAAGCGGCCGACGGCGGGACAGGCCTTGGGTGGCGCACTCGGGCCAGCTTCTCGGTCACCACCGGCGGCAAGCTGGGTATGCACGCGCACCGCTCCACGCATATCGTCCCCGTCCGCGGGATGCCCCTGGCCACGGACGCCGTCAACGCCTTGAACCTTTGGGACATCGACCTGCAGGGCATCGAACGCGTCGAAGTCGCGGCACCCGCCAACGGCTCCCGCCCGCTGGTGCTCCTGGCGCCGGGCGCTGGAACCACACCCAAACGGCTGAGCCGGATCGCCGCCCAGCTTCCCGATGACGTGTCCGTCGCCGCGCTTGATCCGGAGACCGAAGAAGTCCAGCAGCTGCGGGGCCGCACCTGGGTCCAGGAAACCGCCGTCGGCCACGAGTACCGGGTCACCGGTGCAGGCTTCTGGCAGATCCACCGCGACGCGCCCGGAGCGCTTGTGGGCGCTGTCACAGAATTCCTGCACGGCGGGGGCTTCCTGGCGCCTGGCTCAGTGGTGGCTGACCTGTACGCCGGGGCCGGGCTGTTCACCGCAGTCCTGGCTGACGCGGTGGGTGAGACAGGCTCGGTCCTGTCCGTCGAAGGCGCCACCGGCTCCAGCCGCGACGCCCGCAAAAACCTGCACGCAGCACCGCAGGTGGAGATCGAACAGGGGCGTGTGGAACGCGTCCTGCGCCAGAAGCCGCGGAATTTCGACGCCCTGGTCCTTGACCCACCCCGCGCCGGCGCCGGCAAGGACGTGGTGCGCCAACTCGTTGCCGCGGCACCCCGGGCCATTGCCTACGTGTCCTGCGATCCGGCGTCGTTCGCCCGTGACGTGGGTTACTTCCAGCAGGAGGGCTGGGAGCTTGCCGGGCTGCGCGGGTTCGATCTTTATCCGCACACCCACCACCTGGAGACGGTGGCACTGCTGACTCCGCGCGGCTGATACCACTACTATGGGGCTAAGTAGTCCCACGTCGCGCTCCGTTTCCACGGCCGGCCGTGTGCAATTTTCGAGCCCGGACTAATTAGGGCTTCCTAACTAGCAAGCGGTCAACCGCGCGACAAAGATGAAACTGTTGCGAGAGGAGTCCTGCGATGAGCACTGTGGACAGCTTCGGTTCAAAAGGCAAACTTAATGTAGCCGGAACCGAATACGAAATTTTCCGGTTGAACTCCGTTGAAGGTGCAGAAAACCTTCCGTTCAGCCTCAAGGTATTGCTTGAAAACCTGTTGAGGACCGAGGACGGCGCGAACATCACTGCCGATCACGTCCGCGCCTTGGCAGGCTGGGATCCAAATGCCCAGCCCGATACAGAAATCCAGTTCACGCCGGCACGCGTGATCATGCAGGACTTCACCGGCGTCCCCTGTGTGGTGGACCTGGCGACAATGCGTGAAGCGGTCAAGGAACTGGGCGGAGACCCCAAGCGGGTGAACCCCCTGGCTCCTGCCGAGATGGTCATTGACCACTCGGTCCAGATCGATGCATTCGGTAACTCCGGCGCGCTGGAGCGCAACATGGAGATCGAATACCAGCGCAACGGGGAGCGTTACCAGTTCCTGCGCTGGGGCCAGACGGCCTTTGATGACTTCAAGGTCGTTCCGCCGGGAACCGGCATTGTGCACCAGGTCAACATCGAATACCTGGCCCGCACCGTCATGACCCGCGAGGTGGATGGCGCCCTGCGTGCCTATCCCGACACCTGCGTTGGCACCGACTCGCACACCACCATGGTCAACGGCCTGGGCGTGCTTGGCTGGGGCGTTGGCGGCATCGAAGCCGAGGCTGCCATGCTGGGCCAGCCCGTCTCCATGCTGATCCCGCGCGTTGTGGGCTTCAAGCTGACCGGGTCCATCCCGGCCGGCGCCACCGCCACTGATGTGGTGCTGACCATCACCGAGCAGCTCCGCAAGCACGGTGTCGTGGGCAAGTTCGTGGAGTTCTACGGCGAAGGTGTTGCCGCGGTGCCGCTGGCAAACCGTGCCACGATCGGCAACATGAGCCCGGAGTTCGGCTCCACGGCCGCCATGTTCCCGATCGACGACGTCACCCTCGACTACCTGCGCCTCACCGGCCGCGCGGAAGAGAACGTCGCCCTGGTGGAGTCCTACGCGAAGGAACAGGGCCTCTGGCACGATCCTTCCCGTGAGATCAAGTTCTCCGAGTACCTTGAGCTGGACCTGTCCACCGTTGTGCCGTCCATTTCCGGCCCGAAGCGTCCGCAGGACCGCATCGAGCTCACGGACGCCAAGGAGCAGTTCCGCAAGGACATCCACAACTACGTGGCCATCGAGGACGGCAGCGTCGACGAGTCCCTGGACGAGTCGTTCCCGGCCTCGGACGCCCCGTCGTTCACGCACGCTGATTCGCACACCACCGAAACCAGCCGCGTGGAATCCGCTGCCAACGGTGCGGTGGGCCGCCCGTCCAACCCGGTGCACGTCACCACGGCTGACGGACGCGAATTCGAGCTGGACCACGGAGCGGTCTCCATCGCCTCCATCACGTCCTGCACCAACACGTCCAACCCCTCGGTCATGCTTGCCGCAGCACTGCTGGCACGCAACGCCGTGGACAAGGGCCTGACCTCCAAGCCGTGGGTCAAGACCTCCGTGGCGCCGGGCTCCAAGGTAGTCACCGACTACTACGAGAAGTCAGGCCTCACCCCGTACCTGGAGAAGCTCGGCTTCTACATCGTGGGCTACGGCTGCGCCACCTGCATCGGCAACTCCGGCCCGCTGGACGCCGAGATCTCCGAGGCCATCCAGGCCAACGACCTCTCCGTCACCGCAGTGCTCTCCGGTAACCGCAACTTCGAAGGCCGGATCAACCCGGACGTCAAGATGAACTACCTGGCCTCCCCGCCGCTGGTCATCGCCTACGCCCTGGCCGGTTCCATGGACTTCGACTTCGACACCGACGCGCTGGGCAAGGACGAAGCCGGCAACGAGATCTTCCTGAAGGACATCTGGCCCAACCCGGTCGAGGTCCAGCAGGTTATCGATTCCTCGATCGACTCCGACATGTTCGCCCGCGGCTACGAGGGCGTCTTCGACGGCGACGACCGCTGGAAGGCCCTGGACACCCCCGCCGGCGACACGTTCGCCTGGGATCCGAACTCCACGTACGTCCGGAAGCCCCCGTACTTCGAGGGCATGCAGGCAGAACCCGCGCCGGTGACGGACATCGCCGGTGCCCGGGTGCTGCTCAAGCTGGGCGATTCGGTCACCACCGACCACATCTCCCCGGCCGGTTCGTTCAAGTCCGACACCCCCGCAGGCCAGTACCTCCTGGCCAACGGTGTGGAGCGCAAGGACTTCAACTCCTACGGTTCACGCCGTGGCAACCACGAAGTGATGATCCGCGGCACGTTCGCGAACATCCGCATCCGGAACCAGATCCTGGACGGCGTTGAGGGTGGCTTCACCCGCGACTTCACCCAGGCCGACGGTCCCCAGGCCTACGTCTACGACGCCGCGCAGAACTACCAGGCTGCCGGCACCCCGCTGGTGGTCCTGGCCGGCAAGGAATACGGTTCGGGATCCTCACGTGACTGGGCCGCCAAGGGCACCGCGCTGCTGGGCGTCAAGGCTGTCGTCGCCGAGAGCTACGAGCGGATCCACCGCTCCAACCTCATCGGCATGGGCGTCCTGCCGCTGCAGTACCCGGCCGGCGAGTCCGCAGCCACGCTGGGCCTGACCGGAACGGAGACGTTCTCCGTTGAGGGCGTCACCGCCCTGAACGAGGGCACCACGCCGAAGACCCTCAAGGTCACGGCGACGGCTGAAGACGGCTCCTCGAAGTCGTTCGACGCCGTCCTGCGCATCGATACGCCGGGCGAAGCGGATTACTACCGCAACGGCGGCATCCTGCAGTACGTGCTGCGCCAGATCTCCGCGAACTAGCGCAGGTCCTGCCAGCAGGCACCACCCCGAAGCCCCGGCCGGTCACCGACCAGCCGGGGCTTCGGCTGTTCGGGTGGGCCGAGGCGTTAGAGTTAAGCGGCACGTCTACCACCCGAAGGAGGGGCCATTTGGGAATCCTGGACACCATCCGGACACCGCAGGACCTGAACGAGTTGAGCGGGGAGCAGCTGGAAACGCTGTCCTCCGAGATCAGGGACTTCCTGATCACAAACGTCTCACAGACGGGCGGCCACCTCGGACCGAACCTCGGCGTGGTGGAACTGACGCTTGCCGTGCACCGCATCTTCGATTCACCCCGCGACAGCATTGTGTTTGACACCGGCCACCAGTCGTACGTCCACAAGCTGCTCACGGGACGCCAGGACTTCAGCACCCTCCGCCAGGAAGGCGGCATGTCCGGCTACCCGTCACGTGCTGAATCCGTCCACGACATCGTGGAAAGTTCCCACGCCTCGTCCTCCCTGTCCTGGGCGGACGGCATCTCCCGCGCCCGGCAGCTGACGGGCGAAGGGGACCGGCACGTCGTCGCCGTGGTGGGCGACGGTGCCCTGACCGGCGGCATGGCCTGGGAGGCCATCAACAACATCGCCGCCGACAAACGCCGCCGCGTAGTCATCGTGGTCAACGACAACGGCCGGTCCTACGCGCCCACCGTAGGCGGTTTCGCAGACTACCTGGCGTCCCTGCGGCCCACCATCGACTCGTTCCGCGCTGCGCCAGCGTACGAAGGCGCCCTGGACTGGTGGAAGCGGAAGCTGCAGAACGGCGGCCCTGCCGGCCAGTTCACCTATAAGAGCCTGCATGCCATGAAAAAGGGCATCAAGGACTGGTGGGCACCCCAGGGCATGTTCGAGGACCTCGGCATGAAGTACATCGGCCCGGTGGACGGCCACAACCTGCAGGCCATGGAACACGCCCTGTCCACGGCAAGGAACTACGCCGGCCCCGTGATTGTCCACGCCATGACCGAAAAAGGCCACGGCTACGCCCCGGCCCGAGCCCACGAAGCGGACCAGTTCCACGCCGTGGGCATCATCGACCCGGAAACCGGCGAACCTACGGGCAGCGCCGGCGCCCAGTCCTGGACGTCCGTCTTCGCCGACGAAATCGCCGCGATCGCCGATGAACGCAAAGACGTTGTGGGCATCACGGGCGCCATGCTCATCCCCGTGGGCCTGCACAAGTTCGCGGCCAGGCACCCGGACCGCGTGATCGACGTAGGCATCGCCGAACAGCACGCCCTGACGTCCGCCGCCGGCATGGCCTTCGGCGGACTGCACCCGGTGGTCGCTGTCTACGCCACATTCCTCAACCGGGCCTTCGACCAACTGCTGATGGATGTCGCCCTGCACAAAGCGGGCGTGACCATCGTCCTTGACCGGGCCGGCGTGACCGGACCGGACGGCGCCAGCCATCACGGTATGTGGGACATGTCAATGGTCCAGATCATCCCCGGCCTGCACCTGGCAGCGCCCCGTGACGCCACCAGGCTGCGCGAGGAACTCCGCGAAGCCGTGGCCATCAGCGACGCGCCCAGCGTGGTCCGCTACTCAAAAGGCTCCGTCGGTGCCGAGGTCGAGGCCCTTGAGCGGCTCAGCGACGGCGTGGATGTCCTGTCCCGCCGCCCGTCCGGCGCCACCGAAAACGACGTCCTGATCGTCAGCGTCGGCGCCATGTCGGAACTCGCCCTCGATGTTGCCAACCGGCTCGGCGCGCAGGGCATCAGCACCACGGTGGTTGACCCCCGCTGGGTTCTGCCCGTGCGGCGTTCGATCATCGCGCTGGCATCGCACCACCGCCTGGTGGTCTGCATCGAGGACGGAGTCCGGGCCGGTGGCGTTGGCTCCAGGATCCGCCAGGAGATGCGGGCCGCCGGTGTTGACACGGCCCTGAACGAAGTGGGCCTGCCCGTTGAATTCCTGGACCACGGCACCCGCGGCCAGGTGATGGAACGCGTTGGCCTGACAGCCCAGCAGATCACGCATGACGTTGTTGCCCAGGTGCTGGGCACCAAGGTGCCGTTCGCACGCCCGCTGCCGGGCCAGGAGCACCCCACCACCGGCAGCCTGCCGATCCTGTGAGGGGCGGGGAGATCCTGCAGTACCCCGGAGTCCTGGGGGCACCCGCCGGACACGGGGAGCCGGGCGCCACCCGCGTTCCGGTGGGCCTGGAACCGGGACAGCTGGTGGTGGCCCGCAACCGCAAATGGGACGGCACCGCCCACTGGGTGGTGCCCGGACGCTATCTGGGCGAGGATGAGCACGGCTGGTGGATCTTCCAGGGCACCAACGAATTCTGCTCCCGCCCCGGCCTCGCGTTTTACACCGAGTCCGACGCCGTCCTGCTGGTTCCGCGCCAGGGGGACTGGGTGGCCACGTTCTACGACGACGCCCACCCCCACGGGATGCGCGTCTACATCGACCTCGCCGTGGCCCACGAATGGCAGCCCATCCGCCGCGGAGTGATGGAATTCCATGTGATCGACATGGACCTTGACGTGATCCGGATGGACAGCCGCGGGGTGTTCATCGACGACGAGGACGAGTTCGCCGAACACCGCGAACAGATGGATTATCCGGACGGGCTGGCAGCATCGCTGCAGCAGTCCACCCAGGAGCTTTACCAGGCCGTCACGGCGCAGCAGGCGCCGTTCGACGGCACCGATGCCGCATGGTTTACCAAGGGACGCACATGAGCGAAATTGTCAGGGTCTACAAACGCGACGACGAAGGTGTCCTGCAGTTCCGGGAAGCCTGGTTCGATGAGGACTACAACCAGTTTGTGATGAACTACGGCGTAGTGGGCCACCAGAGCAAAACAGAGGAAACCGACGTGCCCGGCAGTGCCGAAGCCGACGGCCTCCTGGACGCGTTCGCGGCACAGTGCGCCGAAGACGGCTATGCCGAAATTCCCGAATCCGAGCTGTCCTGGGTGGTGGCCCAGTTTGCCCTCAAAACCCGTGAAGGCACCGAACGGGACCGCTATCTTGAGGAGAAAGCCACGGACGCCTTCATCAGCCATCTGGCGTGGCGCGGCCTGGGCACTGTTGAACGCTCGGAATTCACCGCCTTCAAGCTGAACATCTTCTGCCTGGTGCCGGACGTCAACAAGGCCGTCAACGCCATCAAGGTCTGCGCCCGCGGTGAAGACCTCGACTTCACCAAGCTCAGCATCGGTGCCGCCGCGTTCAACGAACCGGGCACCTTCAAGCTCAAGCATTCCGCCAAGCCCGCCAACAGTTTCACCCTTTAGGAGCCCGCCTGTGACCTCGTACCGCCGCGTCGGAAAATCCGGACTGACAGTCTCCACCGTGGGGCTGGGCTGCAACAACCTTGGCCGGGCCAGCACCGCCACCGAGTCCCAGGCCGGCACTGACGCCGTCGTGCACGCAGCACTCGACGCCGGCATCACCTTTTTCGACGTCGCTGATGCCTACGGCCGCGAACCCGGCCTGAGCGAGACCATGCTGGGCAAGGCCCTGGCCGGCCGGCGCGACGCCGCCGTGGTGGCCACCAAGTTCGGCATGGACATGAAGGGCGCCAGCGGACCGGACTTCGGCGCCCGGGGATCCCGCCGCTACATCATCCAGGCCGTGGACGCGTCCCTGCGCCGGCTCGGAACGGACTGGATCGACCTTTACCAGTTCCACACACCGGACCCGCTCACGCCCATTGATGAGACGCTTGCAGCACTCGACGCATTGGTCAGCAGTGGGAAGGTCCGCTACATCGGGCACTCCAACCGCTCCGGCTGGCAGATCGCCCAGGCCGAGTACGTGGCCCGCGAACTGGGCAGCACCCGGTTCATCTCCACCCAGAACCACTACAACCTCCTGGACCGGCGCGCCGAACTGGAGGTGACTCCCGCAGCGGAGGAGTTTGGCCTGGGTGTCCTGCCCTACTTCCCCCTGGCCAACGGCCTGCTGACCGGCAAATATTCGCCCGGCCACGCCCCGGACGGTTCCAGGCTCAGCCACACCCGCACCAACCTGGTGAACGACGCCGACTGGGACCAGCTGGGCGCCTACAGCCGGTTCGCCAAGGAACGCGGCCTGACGGAAATCGAGGTGGCCTTCTCCTGGCTCGCCGCCCAGCCGTCGGTTGCCAGCGTGATCGCCGGCGCCACCAAGCCCGAACAGGTGCACCAGAACGCCGCCGCGGCAGACTGGCAGCCCGGCACGGCTGACCTGGCCGAACTGGACAGCATCTTTCCGGCTGTCCCCAAGGTGGCACTCTTCTAGGCAACCATGACGTCCTACCTCCTCGACGTCGACACCGGGATCGACGACGCCCTGGCCATCACCTACCTCGCGGCACTCCCTGACACGGAGTTTGTGGCCGTGACGGCCTCGCCGGGGAACGTGGACGCGGACCAGGTGGCCCGCACAACCCTGGCGCTGCTGGAACTGTGCGGGCGGCCCGGCGTCGAGGTGGCGGTTGGCGCGCGGGTGCCGCTGTCCATTCCACTGGTCACAACGCCGGAAACCCACGGCCCCCAGGGAATCGGCTACGCCGTCCTGCCGGAACCCGACGGTGCCGTTTCGGACCGCGACGCCGTTGACCTGTGGATTGAACACGCGCGGGCCAGGCCGGGGGAGCTGACGGCGCTCATCACGGCGCCGCTGACCAACTTTGCGCTGGCTTTGCGCCGGGCACCGGACCTGCCGGACCTGCTGGCCAGGGTGGTGATCATGGGCGGCAGTTTCTACCACCAGGGAAACACCACACCCACCGCGGAATGGAACACCCACGTTGATCCGCACGCGGCCAAGGAGGTGTTTGCCGCATACCGGGGCAAACCCCTGGACCGGTTGCCCGTCATCTGCTCACTGGACACCACCGAGCGGATGGAGCTGCATCCCCGCCACGTGCAGGAGCTTGCGGCAGCGGCCGGCGCAGCGGTTCCCGAACTGGTCCTGCCGGACCAGCCCGAGGGGCAGGCCAGCACCAGCAGCAACGCGCTGATCCGGCACCTGTCCGACGCACTGCGGTTCTACTTCGAATTCCACCGGCACTACGACCAGGGCTACCTGGCCCACGTCCACGACTTCTTCGCTGCAGGGGTGGCAGCCGGAACCCTGGAACACGCCACCCGGCTGGCCACGGTGGACGTCGAAACGGAATCGCCACTGCTGATCGGCACCACCGTTGCGGACTACCGCGCGCTATGGAATGCACCGCCCAACGCCTGGATCGTTTCGGCAAACAACCCGGAGCAGGCCTTCACGGAGCTGGTGGCCGCCGTCGGACGCCTCGCCACCCGGCTGGGCTGAAGGCTTTCCGACGACGGCAACGGACCGGCCTACAGGGGCGCGTCTGCGGGGACGTCCACGTCCAAGGCGAGGAGCGCGTTCTCCACCACTTCGGTCAGCGCGGGGTGGATCCAGTACGGGCCGCGCGCCAACTGGTGGACTGTTGTGCCGGCCACCATGGCCTGGACCAGGGGTTGGATCAGGATGGAGGCCTCATGGCCCATGATGTGCGCTCCCACCAGCCGGCCGGTGGCCTTCTCCGCCACCAGCTTGACCACGCCCTCTTCGTCCTCCATGGCCCAGCCATAGGCCGTGCTGCCGTAGTCCTGGACTGCCGCCACAATGTCGGTGCCCGGTTCCGCTGCTGCCCGCGCGTCCTCCTCGGACAAGCCAACGGATGCCACCTGCGGGTTCGAGAACACGGCAAACGGGACGGCGGTGTAGTCGATGCTGCGCATCCGGTCCGGGTTTTCCAGGTTGTTGGCCACCACCCGGGTTTCCCGGTTGGCAACGTGCTTGAGCTGGTATTCGTTGGCGATGTCCCCGAGCGCATAGAGGCCCGCTACTGGCTTGCCCTCCGACAGGATCCGCAGGTTGCCGTCCACGGCAAGGGTGCCGTTGCTGGTGAGGTCGAAGCCGGCCGCAGCCAAGTCCAGCCGGTCGGAGTTGGGGACCCGGCCGGTGGCCATCAGCACCACGTCCGCCTCGAGGCGCAGCGGGCTGCCGTCCGCGGCCTTGAACACGGCAGTCACGGTGCCGTCGCCGTTATCGTTGATGGCTTCCAGGGAGTGGTCCAGCACCAGGTTCCAGCGGGCGGCGGCCGCGGCGGCGAAGCGCGTTGAAACGTCGGCGTCGATGCCGCGCAGCAGCCGGCCTGACCGGTTCACCTGGGTGACCTCGGAGCCGAATCCGGCGAAGACGGACGCGAACTCGGCGGCGATGTAGCCACCACCCACCACCACAACCCTGGCGGGCAGCCCGTCGATGCGCATCACGGTGTCGGAGGTGTGCACCTGGGGCAGGTCGATTCCCGGTACGTCAGGCAGAACCGCCCGGGACCCTGCCGCCACCACCACCTGGTCGGCGGTGATTTCGACGCCGGACGTGCCCACGAGGGTGCGCGGCCCCGTGAACCGCACGTACTCCTGGTACAGGTCCACGTTGTCCAGTTCATCTGCCCGGTACTTCCGCCCGGACTCGGCGATGGCGTCGATCCGGCCGAAGATCCGGTCGCGGATGCCGTTCCAGTGCACCTTGTCCAGGCTCATATCCACCCCGAGCCGCGCAGCCTCGGCAGGCGTCGCCGCCAGGCCCGCCGGATAGACGTACATCTTGGTGGGGATGCAGCCCACGTTCAGGCAGGTTCCGCCGAACACGCCGCCGTCAATCAGGGCCACCCGCTTGGTGTCCCAAAACGGCGTAATCAGCGAGTTGCCGGATCCGGAGCCGATGATGGCCAGGTCATAGTGGGGCATGTATCCGTCTTTCCGGGGGTAAAAATGGGGTCCGGGTCCGCCCGGCCTTCCTCCGGCAGTTTATGGCAGGACGGCGCAGCATGCCGCGCCCGGCCCGTAGAATGGTGGGCGGCCCGCCGGACGCATTGTCCGCAGGCCGCTGCCGAGGTGACATAGGCGGCGTTCCGCGCGGCCCGGCAATTCCGGTCCCCGTGCCCGCACCCCTGAAGGAAACCCCATGTCATCGCCCTCCCTGACATTGCCCGCAGCCGGCCCCGGCGCAGCCCGGAAGCGCAGGCTGCTGGAGGCCGCCGGTGCCCTGGCCATCGCCGGAACCTACATCTACCTGGTGCTGAACCAGCCCGCTGACATCACCGGCGGCCCCGGCAGTGCCCCGGCCCTCATCGCCCTCTCCGGGTTCCTGGTGGGCGCGGTCCTGCTGATCGCCGCAGTCCTGCCCACCCTGCCGGCATCCACCGTGGCCCTGATCCCGGTGGCGCTGGTGCTGAACATCGTGCTGGGCCAGTTTGTGGGCAGCACCCTGGTCCCGTTCTACCTTGACGCGGTGGGAACCGTGCTGATCGCCGTCCTGGCAGGCCCGGCCGCCGGTGCCGCCACGGGCGCCCTCAGCAGCATCATCTGGTCCCTCTTTAATCCCACGGTGCTTCCGTTTGCTGCCGGCGCCGCCCTGATCGGCGCCCTGGCAGGCCTGGCCGCCCGGCACGGCTTCTTCCGCCGCTTCTACCTCGCCCCCGTGGCGGGTTTTGTGACGGGCATCATCGGCGGCGTGGTCTCGGCGCCGGTGGCCGCATTTGTCTTCGGCGGTACCTCCGGCGTCGCCACCGGTGCGATTGTGGGTGCGTTCCGCGCGATGGGCGACACACTTCTGGCGGCCATCACCAAGCAGGCCCTGATCTCGGACCCCATGGACAAGGCCATCGTTTTCACCGTGGTGGCGGTTCTGGTCTACGCATTGCCCCGCCGGGCCCGGATGCAATTCCCTTTCCTGCGCAAGCACCGCGTCCTGGCCGGCGACACCACGGATCGGGCTGCCTGAGCAGCAGGCCCGTGATCCACCGAACCCCCGAACACCGGTAGCTGAGGCCAGTGCGCCTACACCCGTTGACCTTGCTTGCCGCTGCCGGCAGCACAGCAGTTATGACGACGGCGGCAGCCAGCCTGCCGCTGTCCCTCACCGTTGCTGTCGTGGCGGTTGGCATTTCGGCCGTCAGCGGTTCGGCCCGCCGGCTGCTGCCCACCGCCGTGGCCATCCTGGTGCCGTTGGGGTTTTCGCTGCTGCTGGTCCATGGGCTTTCCTTTCCCGGCGGGCTGACCGTGCTGGCGCAGTGGGGTCCTGTCCGCGTGACCGCTGAAGGGCTGGCGTTTGCTGGCGGGCGGGGAGTGCAGCTTTCGGCAGTGGTGCTGGTCCTCCTGCTGTTTTCGTTCAGCGTCAGCGTGCCGGACCTGGTGGCCGCGCTGTCCGCCCGCGGTGTGCGGGGCCGGTTCGCCTTTGTCCTGGCTTCCACTCTTACGCTGTTGCCTGCCATCGCCGCACGCGTGGACCACATCCGGCAGGCCCAGGAAGCGCGCGGCCTGGTGATCCGGCGCGGGCCGGTGGCCCGGCTGGCAGCCTTCCGGCAGCAGGTAGTGCCCCTGGTGCTGTCCCTGGTGGAAGATGCCGGCACCCGTGCCGCAGCGCTTGAGGCCCGGGGCTTTGGTGCGCCGGGACCACGCACCAGCTACCGGGAAGTGCCCGACTCTGCCGCTCAGCGGCTGCTGCGTCCCGCCCTGGTCCTTGCGGCCGCCGCTGCTGTGGCATGGCGGCTGTGGCCCGGAAGCGGGGGAGCGTAGCCATGGCTGAACCACAACGGCTCGGTGCCGCCGGGCAAAAACCCCGGGACGGGACGCCCGCCGCGCGGGGTGCAGCTGCGGGGCAGGAACGGGAGGCCAGGACGCCCGCCACAGCAGGTGCACCTGCAGCTGCAGGTGCCGGGCCTGTCCTGGCAGCCGGCATCCGTAACTTCACCTACCCCGACCATGCGGCAGCTGCCCTGCAGGACATTGATCTAGCAGTAGAGCCTGGCTCGCTGACAGCGATAGTGGGCGCCTCGGGCAGCGGAAAATCGACCCTGGGCAGGCTCCTGGCCGGCTGGCTGCTGCCCGGAAGCGGGGGAACACTGCAGGGCCACCTCGAGGTTTCCGGGACGCGGATCGCGTTTGGCGGGACCGCCGCGGACCCCCGCATCGATCCCGCCGCCTGGGGACGCCAGGTGGGCTTCGTTCCCCAGGACGCGGCAGCCATCCTGTCCACTGTCCGGGCCACCGTGGCCGAGGAGCTGGCGTTCGGGCTCGAAAACCAGGGCACGGCGCCAGCGGCCATGCGCGAAGCCGTGACCCGGACTGCTGGCCTGCTGGGACTCTCCGCACTCCTGGACCGCCGCCCTGACCGGCTTTCCGGGGGTCAGCTCCGGCGCCTGGCGATCGGCTGCGCCGTCATCACCGGCCCGCCATTGGTGCTGATGGATGAGCCGTACGCTTCGCTGGATGCTGCTGGCTCGGCGGGTCTGGCTGACTTTGTGCGCAACCTGAACAAGGCCGGAACTGCCGTGGTGATCCTGGGCCAGGCCATCGACCCGCCGCTCTTTGACGCGGACTCCTGGCTGATCCTCGACCGAGGCACCGTGGTAACCAGCGGGACACCTGACGGGCTGATGTCCGCGCCCGCCCTGCTGCCGGCGGGCATCCGTCGCGCGGCAGGTCGTCAGGGCACCGGCGGGGTCGCCGCCGGAACGTCGGTTGCGCGGGCAGGTCACCCAGCGGCCGGCGGATCCTTCGCCGCAACTCCGGTGCCGGCTGCCCCGGGCGTCCGGAACCCGCAAGCACCACGTCTGCAGGGCAAGTGCGCACCGGCACTGCAGCTTACGGACGTCACCTTTGGGTTCGACGCACCCCCAACCGCAGCGCCCGCAACCGCAGCGCGGGCAACGGCCGGACGGCCCTGGCGCAGCCGTTGGCGCCGGGCGCCGGCGGAACCGACACTGGAAGACCCCACAACAACAAAACAGACACCAGCAGAACCGGCAACAACGGACCCAGCTCTGGAAACAACCCGGAACGCAGCCGTTGACGCTGGCGTGCAACCAGCCTGGGGGTCCATCCTGCGGGACCTTTTCCTTGAGGTGCACCCGGGCGAGATTGTTGCCATCACGGGGCCCAACGGCGTCGGGAAATCGACCCTGCTGCGGATGTTCAACGGACTCCTGCGACCTGTGACCGGCAAGGTGCTGGTGAACGGCGTAGATATTGCCGGCGTCCCGGTGGGCCGCACGGCCGCTCACGTGGGGCTGCTCTTCCAGCACCCGCGCGACCAGCTGTTTGAACGGTCATTGCTGCGCGAGGTGCAGTTCGGCCTGGACCACCTGGACCGCCTGGACCGCCTGGACCGCCTGAGCCCCCTGGGCCGCATCGACGCCGCCCGGGACGGCCAGGCTCCAGGCGGCGACCGGGCACTGGCTGCCCTGGCCCAGGTGGGCCTGGCGGATTCAGCAGGGGAGCACCCCGCCGAACTGCCCGGCTCCCACCAGCGGCTCCTGGCCCTGGCCACAGTCCTGGCGCGCAGGCCAGCCGTCCTGGCGCTGGACGAGCCCACCGTCGGGCTGGACGGCAACGGGCTGGCGGTCCTGGACGCCGCGGTGAGGTCGGCCGCGGAGGCGGGCGCCGCCGTCGTGCTGGTCACCCACGATGTGGAGTACGCCCGGACGGCGGCGCACCGCATTCTCCGGTTGACGGGCGGCAGCCTGGTTCCGGGCTAAGCCGGCACCGGAAACGCGGCCCGGCACCGGAAACCCGGCCGGCACCGAATCCCGGCCCGGCACCGGAAACCCGGCCGGCACCGGAAACCCAGCCAGCACCGGAAACCCGGCCCGGATCAGGCGTCCGCGCCCACCGCGACGCTGGACGCCACACCGGCCGGCAGGAACCGCTTGCCGTTGACCCGCTCGGAAGCCCCCACCCGGTCGAGGTACGGCGTGATGCCGCCCAGGAACATGGGCCAGCCCGCGCCAAGGATCATGCAGAGGTCGATGTCCTCCGGCCCGGCCACCACGCCTTCGGCGAGCATCAGGCCGATCTCCTCCGCCAGGGCGTCCTGGGTGCGGCGCAGCACCTGTTCGGCCGTGGACGGCTGGGTCCCGAAGGACATGAGGGCGAGCGTCGAATCGGGGATCCGTCGGGTGCCGTCCACGTCTTCCCAGAGTCCCTTGACGCCGCTGTCGATTAGTTTCTGCAGGTTGGAAGAGACCGGGAAGCGGCTGCCAAAGGCCGTGTTCAGGGATTCCTGGACGTGCTGCGCCACCGGCAGGCCCACCATGGCCAGCAAGGTGAAGGGCGACATGGGCAGGCCCATGGGCCGCAGTGCGGTGTCGGCGGTGTCAGCCGGCGTCCCTTCGTCCAGCGCAGCGGTGACCTCTCCCATCAGGCGCAGGAGGATGCGGTTGACCACAAACGCCGCCGCATCCTTGACCAGCACACCCGTCTTCCGCAGGCCCTTGGCGAGTTCGAAGGCCGTGGCCAGGACCGCGTCGTCGGTCCGCGGGGCCCGGACAATTTCAAGCAGCGGCATGACAGCCACCGGATTGAAGAAGTGGAACCCCACCAGGCGCTCGGGATGCTGCAGGTCCGCCGCCATGGCCGTGACGGACAGCGACGAGGTGTTGGTGGCCAGGATGCACTCGTCCGACACGATGCCTTCGAGCTCGGCAAAGACCTGCTTTTTGACGTTCAGTTCTTCGAAGACCGCTTCGATGACAAAGTCGGCGTCGGCAAACGCGGCCTTGGACACGGATCCTGTCACCAGCGCTTTGGTCCGGTTGGCGGCGTCCTGGCTGATTCGCTTCTTCGCCAGCAGCTTGTCCACTTCGGCGTGTACATAGCCCACGCCCTTGTCCACCCGGGCCTGGTCAATGTCCGTCAGGACCACCGGAACCTTGAGCTGCCGGGCAAAGAGCAGGGCCAGTTGGCCGGCCATCAGGCCCGCGCCCACCACCCCCACTTTCGTGACGGGCCGGGCCAGCTTGCGGTCGGGGGCGCCTGCTGGACGCTTGGACCGCT
Organism: Arthrobacter sp. Leaf141; assembly: GCF_001424565.1. Classification (GTDB taxonomy): domain Bacteria; phylum Actinomycetota; class Actinomycetes; order Actinomycetales; family Micrococcaceae; genus Arthrobacter. The sequence continues at coordinate 45,976 of NZ_LMOL01000017.1, read as the reverse complement.
TCTGGACCAGGTCCAGGAAGGCGTAGACGGTGGAGCGGAATTCGTCGGTCTGCATCAGGTCGGCCAGGGTTTCGCATTCCAGTGCCGCGGACTCGGCCTGCGTCATGGTGCGGTTGGCCGCCATCACGTCCAGGACCTTGCCCGGCGCGGGCGCGGCGTTGGATGTTTTGGCTTCCACCAGCTGCCGGCCCGCCGCCACCGCGGCGTCCCAGCGTCCGGCGGTGGCAGGATCGGCGGGGTCGACGGCGTCGGGACGCTCCGGCACCAGGTCACCGGAGATCACGCGCGCTGCCCACGCCAGGGACTGCTCCACAAAATCGGCGGGTTCGAACAGGGCGTCAGCGATGCCCAGCCCGAAGGCCTGCTGGCCGGTCAGGGTCCGGTTGTTGCTGAGCGGGTTTTCGATCATGACCTTGACGGCGTTTTCGGGGCCGATCAGGCGGGGCAGGATGTAGACGCCGCCCCAGCCGGGCACCAGGCCGATAAAGGCCTCCGGCAAGGCCAGGGCGCCGGCGCCAGTGGAAACGGTGCGGTAAGTGGACTGCAGCGCCACCTCCAGCCCGCCGCCCAGGGCAGCGCCGTTGATGAACGCAAAACTGGGCACCCCCAGGTTGGCTAGGGTGGAGTAGACATCGTGCCCCAGCTGGGCCATCCACAGGCCATGTTCGCGCTGCTCCAGCGACTTCACGGCGGAAAGATCGGCGCCTGCCACCAGGTAGTGGGGCTTTCCGGTCACGCCGACGCCGACGATCTCACCGCGGGCCGCCCGGTCCCGGAGGGCCTCCAGGGCCTGTCCCAGTTCAATGAGGGTATTGGGCCCCAGCGTGGTGGGCTTTGTATGGTCCAGACCGTTGTCCAGCGTGATCAGGGCGAACGTTCCGCCGCCCGGCTTACCGCCCGCAGCTGGGAGCTCGATGTCCTGGACGTAGGAGTGGGTAATGGTCTCGTCGGGGAAGAGGGCTGCCAGTTCCCGGTAATCGGTGGCGCTCATGCGGTGGCTCCTTCGGCGGCGGTTGCGGTTGCGGCGGCGGTGGGTGCGGCGCCGCTGTAGTCGGGGTGGTGCGGGTTTTCCCAGATCACGGTGGCGCCCATGCCCAGGCCCACGCACATGGTGGTGATGCCGTACCGGACTGAAGGGTCGGCCTCGAACTGGTGTGCCAGCTGGGTCATCAGCCGCACCCCGGAGGATGCCAGCGGGTGCCCTACGGCAATGGCACCGCCGTAGCGGTTGACCCGGGGGTCGTCGTCGGCAATGCCGAAGTGGTCCAGGAAGCTCAGGACCTGGACCGCGAAAGCCTCGTTGATCTCGAACAGACCAATGTCGGAGATGTCCAGCCCGGCGTTGCGGAGGGCCTTTTTGGTGGCGGGGACGGGCCCGATGCCCATAACCTCAGGCTCGACGCCGGCATACGCGAAGCTGACCATCCGCATCTTCACGGGCAGGCCAAGTTCGGCGGCGGCTTCCGACGACGCCAGCAGTGCGGCCGTGGCACCGTCGTTCAGGCCCGCTGCGTTGCCGGCCGTGACCCGGCCGTGGGCGCGGAACGGGGTGCGAAGCGCTGCAAGGTCGGCCAGGGTGGTGCCGGGGCGGGGCGGCTCGTCCACGCTGTTGACCGTCCAGCCCTGGCCCGGCTTCTTGGTGGCCACCGGAACCAGGTCCGGCTGGATGTTGCCTGCACCGTAGGCGGCGGCCAGTTTCTCCTGTGAAGCGACGGCGTAAGCATCGGTCCGCTGCTTGGTGATGGCGGGAAAACGGTCGTGCAGGTTTTCTGCGGTGTTACCCATGTTCAGGGCTGCCGGGTCCACCAGCCGTTCGGACATAAAACGCGGGTTGGGGTCCGCCCCGGCACCCATGGGATGGTTGCCCATGTGCTCCACGCCGCCGGCGATGACAACGTCGTAAGCGCCGAACCCGATGCCGCCGGCGGTGGCCGTGACGGCGGTCATGGCCCCGGCGCACATCCTGTCGATGGCGAAACCGGGAACGGTACGCGGGAGCCCCGCCAGGAGTGCGGCGGTGCGGCCCAGGGTGAGTCCCTGGTCGCCGGTCTGGGTGGTGGCGGCAATGGCCACCTCGTCGATCCGCTCTGCCGGCAGTGACGGGTTCCGGCGCATCAGTTCGCGGATGCATTTGACGATCAGGTCATCGGCGCGGGTTCCGGCGTAGATCCCCTTCTCTCCCGCCCGGCCAAAGGGGGTGCGGACGCCGTCGACAAAAACGACGTCGCGGACGGTGCGCTGGGCTGCGCCGCTTCCGTGGTGGCTCACGTATTACTCCTCATCGAGACGGTGCGCCGGCCGCGTGCCGGAGTGCGGCAGTGCCAGGCGTCGGTACACTCGATGTTACTCGTGAGTAACTTAGGCCGCAAGGGCCCTGAGGCAGGCGGCTACTGTCCCGCAGCCACGGCCTGCCGCGGTTCCTTGGGGGGAAGCGGCTGCGGGTGGAGGAACGCCTCGGTGATCAACGGCGCCGTCAGGTCAACCTGCCACTGGCGGGCACCCAGGGCCAGCAGACCGGCTGCGACGCCCTCCGCCGTGATCTCGGCCGGCGGCCGCCAGGACACCCGGCGGAGGGTGTCCGGGGTCAAAAGGTTTTCCAGCGGCAGGTTCAGCTTCTCCGCCAGCTCCTGCAGGGCCGGGCGGGCCGTGGCCAGCCGGGCTGCGGCCTCGGGATCCCTGTCGGCCCAGACGCGCGGCGGCGGCGGGGCGTTGGTGGGCAGGTGCAGCGGCGGCAGGTCCTCCATGGCGCGGGCGGTGGCGATGCAGCGCAGCCACCGCGGTGCTTCACGCTGGGCAGCGCGGCCGTGGAAGCCCTTGGTGCCCAGGAGCTGCGGGACGGTGGTGGGCATGGCCTTGGCTGCCGCCACCAGGGACGAATCGGGGATAAGCCGGCCCGGGGCGACGTCGCGCTTTTGGGCCAGCGAGTCGCGTTCCAGCCAAAGTTCGCGGACAGCGGCCAGCTGGCGCCGGTCCCGGATCTGGTGCAGGCCGGAGGTTTTCCGCCAAGGGTCAACCCGGGGCGGCGCCACACCCCCTGCCAGGATTGCGGCAAACTCCTGCTCGGCGTAGTCCAGTTTGCCGTCGGCTGCCAGCAGTTCGATCAGTTCCTCGCGGAGCTCGGCGAGGACCTCCACGTCCAGGGCCGCGTACCGCAGCCAGGGCTCGGGGAGGGGGCGGGTGGACCAGTCCGCTGCGGAGTGCTCCTTGGCGAGGCCGAAGCCCAGCAGCTGCTCAATCACGGCGGCCAGGCCAACGCGGGGGAGCCCGGCGATGCGGGCGGCGAGTTCGGTGTCGAAGAGCCGGTCCGGCCACATGCCCAGCTCTGACAGGCAGGGCAGGTCCTGGCTGGCGGCGTGCAGGATCCATTCGACGCCGGAGAGGGCGTCGTTGATGATGTCCAGGTTGTCGAACGGCTCGGGGTCGATCAGCCAGGTGCCGGTGCCTTCGCGCCGGATCTGGACCAGGAAGGCGCGCTGGCCGTAGCGGAACCCTGACGCCCGTTCGGCGTCGACCCCTGCAGGCCCCGTGCCGGCGGCGATGGCCGCGGCGCACCGTTCCAGTCCGGCGGCCGTTTCGATGACCAGCGGGACCCCCTCGCGGGGGGTGTCGAGCTCGATGACTTCGGGGATGGGGCTTTCGAAGCCCTCCACCGTGATGTGGGGTGCGGTCTCAGCAGCCGGGTCGCCGGCCGTGGTGTTTTCCGGAATGTTTGGGGTCATGATGCTTCCAGTTTACCGGGCGGCCCGGTTGGGGACTGTCGGGGGACGGTTCGGCATCCTAGTTCCGGCGCCGGTGGGGCAGGGCGGTGACGCCGTCCGGCAGTGGCGGCAGGCCAGCGAACGTGCAGACCATGTCAGACCAGGCCTCAAGGTGCGCTGTCACATCGGCGGTGGCAGGCGTCCAGGATGCGCGGAGTTCGATGTCGATGGTGCCGGGCCGTTCGGAGAGGGTGCCGAAACTTTCGGACAGGACGCGGGTGGCGGTGCCGCCGGCTGCCCGGTAGTCGGCCTTGTGGTTTTCCAGCGCTTCCACCAGCCAGGTCCAGGCAACCGTGCCCAGCATCTCGTCGTTGCCCATCTCGGCTTCCAGCTCTGCCCTGATGTAGGTCACGATGCGGAATTCGCCGTCCCACACGGCCGAGCCGTCGGGGTCGTGCAGGAGGATGAAGCGGCCGGTGGCAAGTTCCGTATCGTCATCGCCAGCGGAACCCGCCGCGGCCGCGAGGGCCATTGCGGCGGGTCCGTGCAGGGCGGTGGCGGCTGTGCCGGCGCCGTGGGCCATGACCTCCGCGCCCAGCGCCACGGCAAAGGGCGCCAGGCGGGCCGGGGCCGGAATCTCGGCCAGGCGCAGTTCCTTGCGGCACTGGGCTTTCCTGAGGGTTCCCAACGCCCGGAGGAAGTCCGGGGGAACCTGGTCAAGTGCGTTCACCTTCGCAGAGTACGCAACGGTGCAGGTGAGCGCCGGAAGGCTCGCCGTTGGCAGCGCTTAGCTGCCCTGGCGGTAGTCCCGAAGTTCATGACGGATCGCGGCGGCAAACGCATCGATGTCCTCCTCGGTGGTGTCGAATGAACACATCCACCGCACTTCCCGTGCAGCCTCATTCCAGTCGTAAAAGCGGAACGAGGCACGCAGGCGGTCAGCCACGCCCTCCGGGAGGACGGCGAAGACACCGTTGGATTCGGTTTTCTGCGTGGGCAGCACCCCGTCGATGCTGTCGACTGCGGCGCGCAGCCTGGTGGCCATGGCATTGGCGTGCGACGCGCTGCGCAGCCACAGGCCGTCCTCGAGCAGCGCGATGAACTGGGCGGACATAAACCGCATTTTCGAAGCCAGCTGCATGTTCATTTTCCGCAGGTACACCAGGCCTGAGGCCGCCTCCGGGTTCAGGGCCACCACCACCTCGCCGAACAACAGGCCGTTTTTGGTGCCGCCGAAGGAGAGGATGTCCACGCCCGCGTCCCTGGTGAAGGCCCGCAGCGGAACCTGGAGGTGGGCTGCGGCGTTGGCCAGCCGGGCGCCGTCCATGTGCAGCTTCATGCCCTTGGCGTGGGCGTGTTCGGCGATGGCCGCCACTTCCTCCGGGGTGTAGCAGGTCCCCAGCTCGGTGGTCTGCGTGATGGAGACGGCCAGCGGCTGGGCCCGGTGTTCATCGCCCCAGCCCCAAGCCTCGCGGTCGATCAGTTCCGGTGTCAGCTTGCCGTCAGGCGTGGGGACGTGCAGGAGCTTGATCCCGCCGATGCGTTCCGGCGCGCCGTTCTCGTCCATGTTGATGTGGGCGGTGGACGCGCAGACGACGGCGCCCCAGCGCGGCAGCAGCGACTGCAGCGCCAGCACGTTGGCGCCGGTTCCGTTGAAGACCGGGAAAGATTCGATGCCTGCGCCGAAGTGTTCGGCCAGCAGGTCCTGCAGCCGGGCGGTGTAGTCGTCCTCGCCGTAGGAGACCTGGTGGCCTTCGTTGGCGGCCGCCAGCGCAGCCAGGACTTCCGGGTGGACGCCGGAATAGTTATCGGATGCGAAGCCGCGGATGTCCGGGTTGTGGAGGCGCGCGGCGGTGGCGGATTCGGCTGTGGTTGTCAAAGGTTTGCTCACACTTTCAGTTTAGGGACAGCCGCAGGCGCCGCGGTGCGGGTCCGCGGCTGCGGGTTGCGCGGCTGCCGGAGGTCAGGGGGCCAGGACCAGCCGGGTGCCATTAAGCTGGTCCGCCGGGGTGGTAAAGAGATTAACGACGGCGGCACCCAGGTCCGCGACGTCGGTGGCGCCGGGAAAGGTCCGGTCGGGATGGCTGCTGCGCAGTTGGTCGTCCACCAGGGCCTTGACCACCAGGACGACGGCGGCCGCGTGCAGTTCGTCCCCCGGGCCGGCATCCCGCCGGAACCCGTCTGCCATGGCCATGGTCCAGGCCTCGGCCGCCGCCTTCGCTGCCACGTAGCTGGCGGTTGCCGCCGTGGGGCGGGTCACCGCGGTAGAGGACACCATGGCGAACCTGCCGGCCGAAGACTTAGCGAGGTCGTCGTAAAACACCCGGGAGACGTTGCGGAGCGTGGTGATGGCGCCGCGCGCCAGGAAGTCCCAGTCCTCGTCCGTCTGGTCCGCGATGCCTTTGGCACCCCGCCAGCCGCCCACCAGGTGGATCACGGCGTCCACCGGCCCGGCGGCCGCCGTGACGTCCGCGCGGAGCTGCCGGACGTCGTCGGGCACTGAAAGGTCGCAGGTGAAGGCGGTGACGCCGGTACCCGCCTGCCGGGCGGCGTCGGCGATCCGGTCCGGATCGGAACCAACGGTGCACACCCGGTGCCCGGCGGCGTGCAGGGCCCGGGCGACTGCTACGCCGGAGGGGCCGCTGCCGCCGGTGACCAGGACGGTTGCCGGCGTGGACCCAAGGCTCACAGCGGCGACCCGCCCGTGAGCCCCGCGGTGGATTCAATGACGGGACGCATCTTCTTCTCCAATGCTTCGTAGAACATGGACAGCGGGAATTCATCGTCAAGGACCTGGTCGGTCAGGCCCCGCGGCGGACCGTCCAGCGGCAGGGCGTCCGGGCCCTTGGCCCAGGCCGATGCCGGGTGGGGCGTGAGGGTGCCGGCCACCAACTGGTAGGCGGCAAGCCAGTGCGCGGTTTTGGGCCGGTCGATGGAGCGCCAGTACAGGTCGTCGATGGTGGTCCCAAGGGCGATCACGGCGTCCGCGACGTTGTCCCAGTCGATGCTGAGGCGGGTGTCCGTCCAATGCAGCACGTGCCGCTGGTGCAGCCAGGCGAAGAGGAGCTGGCCGCCCAGGCCGTCGTAGTTGCGGACCCGGCTGCCGGTGATGGCGAACCGGAAGATCCTGTCGAAGATGATGGCGTACTGCACCAGCCTGGCGTGCCGGCGGGCTTCCGGATCGGCATTTTCGTCCTTGTCGATGCGGACCGACTCGCGGAACGCCGTGAGGTCGCAGCGGAGTTCCTCCAGCGAGTACAGGAAAAACGGCATCCGCTGTTTGATCATGAACGGGTCGAAGGGCAGGTCGCCGCGCATGTGGGTGCGGTCGTGGATAAGGTCCCACATCACGAAGGTGGCCTCCGTGAGGTCCTGGTCCGCGAGCAGTTCCGCGGCACCCGCCGGAAGTTCCAGGCCCGTGATGCCTGCGGCGGCTTTAAGGACCCGGCGGAACCGCACTGCCTCGCGGTCGGCGAAAATGGCGCCCCACGTGAACGTGGGAGTGGTGCTGACGGCAACCGTTTCGGGGAACAGGACCGCGGAGTTGGTGTCGTAGCCTGCGGTGAAGTCCACAAAACGGATGGGGACAAACAGCTTGTTGGAGTAGTCCCCGGCTTCCAGCGCGGCGATGAATTCGGGCCAGATCACTTCAAGGAGGACTGCTTCGACCAAGCGGCTGCTGCTGCCGTTCTGGGTGTACATCGGGAAGATGACCAGGTGCTGCAGGCCGTTCACGCGCTGCTCCTGTGGCTGGAAGGCCAGCAGGGATGCCAGGAAGTCAGGCACGGCGAAGCCGGCCGCAGCCCAGCCGTCGAAATCGGTGCACACGGCGGCCAGATACCGGGCATCGTGCGGGAAGGCCGGGGCCAGGGCGCCGATCGCGGCAATGATGTCCTCGACGTGTGCTGCCGCTGCGGGATGGTCCGCCGGATCCGGGACTGAACCGTCCTGTGCCTGCAGGGCCTGCAGGGTGCCGGCCGCCGCCTTGAGTGCGGTCCAGTCCGGGTTGTCGGCGGAGATCCCGGCGATGGCGGTGGTGATGGTTTCAGTCATCGGAGGCTGCCTTCCTGATTGCTTTAGGTCTGCAAAAAGCGTAGCAAGCAACCAGAAGAACTAATCTAAAATACGGCTTAGCCTAAGAAATACTATTGCTCAATGGCCGGGCCGGTCTGGTGAGACCGGCCCGGCGCTAAGGGATCAGGCGCCCGTTGACCCGGGACTGGCCGGCAGGCCGGTTTCCTTTTCCACCAGCTTGAGCGATACCGAGTTGATGCAGAACCGCTGGTCAGTGGGGTTGTTGTAGCCCTCACCCTCAAACACGTGGCCCAGGTGCGAGTCGCACGTGGCGCAGCGCACCTCGATGCGCTCCATACCCAGGGTCCGGTCGTGGATGTAGCGGACGGTGCCGTCCGCCAGCGGGGCCCAGAAGGAAGGCCAGCCACAGTGTGAGTCGAACTTCTCGTTGCTGGTGAAAAGCTCGGTGCCGCAGGCCCTGCACTGGTAGACGCCCGAGGTGTGGGTGTCCCAGTACTCACCCGTGTAGGGGCGCTCGGTGCCGGCCTTGCGCAGGACCTGGTACTCCTCGGGAGTCAGTTCCTGCCGCCACTGGGCATCGCTCTTTTCAACGCTGGGACCTGCGGGGGTTGCGTCGTCACCGGTTCCTGCCGGGGCGGGGACCGCGGTGGTTGCCTGTTTTTTGAAAATGCTGTTGCCGAAGATGCTCATAGTCGTTGCAACGCTCAGGAGTCGCCGATAAATCCCGAACCCGCGTACAGGTGCAGGACGGGAACACCCAGCTGGTCCTGTGCCTTGTTGGCCCAATCGGTGTGGAAGGTGTCCGCCACGGCGTGCGGGCGGGTGATCACCACGGCCTGGGTGGCGCCGGAATCGCGGACCTTTGCCACCAGGGCGTCAACCGCGCGGACGTCCACCACCTCGCCGGTGACGCCGGAGCCGAGGCCCGACAACGCCTCAAGGGAGACGGCAAGGGTTTCGGCGGCCTGGGCGCGTTCCGTACCGGGGTCCGGGGTCGAGGAGGTGAGGTCCCTGAAGGCTTTGGCAATGTCCAGCATGGAGAGGTTCTCCAGGAAGTCCACCAGCAGATGCCGTTCCGTATTGGCAGGAACAAGCAGCAGCAGCGTCGAATCAGCTCCGTCCACCAGGCGCTCGATGTTCAGGCGGTCGTCCGCCCCCAGGGGTTCTTCGGTCAGGATGACGATGGGATCACTCATGGCCTTAGCCTAGTCCTGCGCACCTGGGGCCGCACGCCCGGGCCGCGGCACGCACCGCCGGCAAAATGCGGGCAACACCGCAGGGGGCGGTAAGAATAGGAGCATGGCTTCTTCGCAGCGCACCCGCCGTTCCCGCACCGCCGCCTCCCCGGAGCCCGCCAGGATGTCGCTGCGGACCAAATGGGCCATTGGCGGCACGATCGGCGGCGGAGCCCTGGCAGGGTTGCTGGCCACCGGTTCTTCGGCGCTCGCCGTGTACTTTGCCCGTCGGGTCATCACCCCCGCCCGGCAGCGTACGGCGGACCAGGAAGTGCTGGCCGTCATCCGGGACGGGCAGGCCCGGCAGGTGATCTTCGCCGCCAGCGACGACACCACCGTGGAGGGTACGTACGGGTTTTATTTCGACGGCGGCAAAGGGCACGCGCGCATCGGCCGGATCATTTCCTACTCGCCGGCCGAACGGACGGTGCTGCGGGAGGTTGAAGCGGTGTACAGCGGCGACCTGGAAAAGGCCCGCTGGGGCTGGTGGAGCGGTGCGCTCCACCCTGACCCGGCCGCCGCGGGGTATCCCGCGGAGGACGTCCTGATTGACGTTGACCGGGGCCAGGCCCCAGCGTGGCTGGTCCGGGCCGGGGGCAACCCCCGGACGTGGGCCATCATGGTGCACGGCAGGGGCGCCAGCAGGCAGGAGGCGCTGCGGGCCGTGGGCCCGGCGCTGGAACTGGGGCTGACCAGCCTGCTGGTGTCCTACCGCAACGACGGGCTGGCACCGTCGGCGGACGACGGCCGGTACGGGCTCGGCTCCACCGAATGGCAGGACATCGAGGCAGCCATCGGGTACGCGCTGGCGAACGGTGCACAAGAAATTGTGCTCTTCGGCTGGTCGATGGGCGGCGCCATCTGCCTGCAGACCGCGGACCTCTCCCGCTACCGCCACCTCATCCGCGCCATGGTGCTGGATGCACCGGTGATCGACTGGGTCAACGTCCTGGCCCACCACGCCCAGCTGAACCGCATTCCTTCCCTGGTGGGACGCTACGGGCAGCTGATGCTCGGCCACCCACTGGGCCGCCGGCTCACCGGCCTGTCTGCCCCCGTGGACCTCAAAGCCATGGACTGGGTGTCCCGGGCCGTGGAACTGCGGACGCCCACCCTGATCCTGCACAGTGTGGACGACGAGTACGTCCCCTACCCGCCATCCACCCTGCTGGCCGAGCGGAACCCGGAGATGGTGACGTTCGAGCCGTTCAGCCGGGCCCGGCACACCAAGGAATGGAACGTGGATCCGGAACGCTGGGAGCGGCTGGTGAAGGCGTGGCTGCGGCAGCAGCTGGCACCCCGCCGTAACCCCGGGGCCAACTGACGGGCCCGTCCTGCGGGCAGCGGGCTAACTTCCGCCGGGTTGCAGGGCATCGTCCTGCCACGCCGTCACGTTTCGCCACACGGCAAGGCGTCCCACCGCGGCGGACGCACCCACCGTGGCCCAGAAACCCAGCGCAGCCAGCGTCCAGCCCAGCCCCAGCAGGCCGCCCAGGACCCAATAGGTGAGGGTTGGCACGGCGAAAAAAGCCGCCACATGCAGCCACTGGTTCTGCACGGGCCGCAGCAGGAACGCCAGCAGGGCCGCCAGCGGCGTGGCCACCAACAACGCGGTCCCGAAACCGTAGACCACCAGCATCATGATCATGCCAGGCACAAAGTTCGCGCCGCCATCAGCCTGCCGGGACGAGATAATTTCCTGCGTCACCTGGACAATGCACAGGCCCGCCACCCACAGCACCACGGCAATCAGCCAGCCTTTGATAAAAGCGAACGGACCCAGGACCACCGGCGTCCTGCCGCCCGGCCTGCGCTCACGTCCACCGGAGGGCCCGCCGTCCGGCCCGCCCTCCGGTGGACGTGCCGCCTGGTGCTCAGGCACGCGAGCCGATGGCCGCCGTGACGGCAGACGTAAGCCGGACCAGGTCAGCCGGCGCCAGTTCGATGTCCAGGCCCCGCCTGCCGCCGGAGACCAGCACGGTGGCCAAAGCCAGGGCACTGCTGTCCAGGACGGTGGGGGAGGGCAGCCGCTGGCCCAGGGGCGAGATGCCGCCCAGCACGTAGCCCGTGCGGCGCTGGGCCGCAGCCGGGTCAGCCATGGCGGCTTTTTTGGCTCCCAGGGCAGCTGCGATGGCCTTCAGGTCCAGGGTCCCGCTGACGGGGACGATGCCCACGGCCAGCCTGCCTTCAACATCCACCATGAGTGTTTTGAAAACCCGGGCCGGGTCCACGCCCAGGGCCTGCGCGGCCTCGGTCCCGTAACTGGGCGCTGCCGGATCATGCGTATACGGGTGCAGCACAAAGGGAACCCCTGCCGCGGCAAGTGCCGCTGTTGCAGGAGTTCCCTGTGAGGTGTTCTTCCGTGCCATAAGACTGCGTCAGCGGCCGATGCCCGACGCTGCGGAGACCTTGCGCTTGATCCGGCCCAGCATGGCCGTCATGCCGCGCATCCGCAGCGGCGTGATGGCCCGCGTGAGGCCCAGCAGCTCCGGCATGTCATCCGGCACCGCCAGGATCTGCTCCGCGGAGAGCCCGTCCAGGCCCTCGTGCAGGACCCCGGCGAAGCCCCGCGTGGTGGGGGCTTCGACCGGTGCCTTGAAGTACAAGTGGACGGGGCTGGCCGGACCGGCGTTCTTTTCCGTTTCAATGGTCAGGAACAGCGGCGACTGGCACTCCACCACCTGCTCCAGCAGCTCGGGGTGGTCCTTGAGCCGGTCCGGAAGCTGGGGGAGTCCCTCCGAGAATTCCAGCAGCAGCTGCAGCCGTTCAGGCTCGGTGAGGGCCTGGAAGTCGTCAACGATTGCCGCCAGGGCGGAAGGCAGGGCTTGAGTAGTCATCAGCCCAAGTCTACGTCGACGGCGGGTCAGACTCCCGTTGTGACGGCCACGGAGCCGCGCTCGGCGCCCTTGACGATGGGGACGCGCACGGCGTTGCCCCATTCAGTCCAGGAACCGTCGTAGTTGCGGACCGACTCGAAGCCCAGGAGGTACTTGAGGGCGAACCAGGTGTGGCTGGAACGCTCGCCGATCCGGCAGTACGCCACAACATCGTCGCCTTCGGTGAGCCCGGCCTCGCCGAGGTACAGGGCCTCAAGCTCGGCGCGGTCCCGGAACGTGCCGTCAGGTGCGGCGGCCCGAGCCCACGGGATGGACGCTGCGGTGGGAATGTGGCCGCCGCGCAGGGCGCCCTCTTCCGGGTAAGCGGGCATGTGGGTCCGCTGCCCGGTGTACTCCTCGGGGGAGCGGACATCGATCAGGGGCTTGCCCAGGTGTGCCAGGACATCGTCCTTGAACGCACGGATGGGGGCGTCGTTGCGCTCAACCTCGGGGTACGTGCCGGCTGTCGGGGACGGCCTGTCCCGGGTCAGTTCCCGCTCCTCCGCCACCCACTTGTCCCGGCCGCCGTCGAGCAGGCGGACGTCCTGGTGCCCAAAGAGGGTGAATACCCAGAGGGCGTAGGCTGCCCACCAGTTGGACTTGTCGCCATAGATGACCACGGTGCTGTCGCGCGAGATGCCCTTGGCTGCGGCCAGGGCCGCGAACGCGGCGCCGTCAACGTAGTCACGGGTGACGTCGTCGTTGAGGTCGGTGTGCCAGTCGATCTTTACGGCGCCGGGGATGTGGCCGGTCTCGTACAGCAGGACGTCCTCGTCGGATTCCACCACCACCAGGCCGCCGTTCTCCACGGCGCCGTCGGCCAGGGCGGCGGCGAGCCACTCGGTGGAAACCAGGCGTTCGGGGTGGGCGTAGGCTGCGAACTTGTCGTTCTGTTCAACCGCGTAGGGCATGTTTTGGCCTTTCATTGAGAACACGGGAGCACCGCGGGACCGGCATTGGGACCTGCTCCCACCCTAGCCAGCGCCCGGAACGATGTCCGTATTCCGTTAACAGGGCGAAATGTTGCCTTGGTCACGCCGCCGTGGTCCCCCGGCGGCAGCACCCGTCCGCGCCGGGCATTGCCGGTATCATTTCCCGGGACCACCCACCAGCAGAACGGACCACCTTGGTACAGATCGAACAGCTCGCCGCCCGCACACCGGCGGTGTCGGTGGATGAACTCCTCAAAGGGTTCTTCCCGTCGCCGCGGTTCGGCCAGGTGTCCTTTGAAAGCTACCGGCCGGATCCCAACCAGCCCAGCCAGGCCGCTGCTGTCCACGCCCTGCAGGGCTTCGCCGAAGGCGTCGGTACCGGCGGCGGGGGTGGCCTGTTCAAGAAGCTGTTCGGCAAAAAGGACGAATCCCGTGCGGGCATCTACCTTGACGGCGGATTCGGTGTGGGCAAAACCCACCTCCTCGCCTCACTCTGGCACCTGGCCCCGGGCCCCAAGGCGTTCGGCACCTTTGTGGAGTACACCAACCTGGTGGGGGCGCTGTCCTTCCGCAAGACCGTGGAGGCCCTGAGCAGCTACAAACTGGTCTGCATTGACGAGTTCGAACTTGACGACCCGGGCGACACCGTCCTGATGTCCCGCCTGATGCGGGAACTGGCCGACGCCGGCGTGAAGCTCGCTGCGACGTCCAACACCCTGCCTGGTTCCCTGGGCGACGGCCGGTTCGCCGCCGTGGATTTCCAGCGCGAGATCCAGGTCCTGGCGGACCAGTTCGACGTGCTGCGGATCGACGGCGAGGATTTCCGGCACCGCGGCCTGCCCGCCGCCCCCGCCCCGCTGAAAAACAGCGACCTCTCGGCCCACGTAAAAGCAGAGTTTGCCGGCAAGACGGTGGCCGACGATGAGTTCAGCACCCTGCTTGCGCACCTGGCCGGGGTGCACCCCAGCCGGTACCGGCAGTTGATCAGCGGCATCGACGGGATCGTGTGGCGCAACGTGGAAACCATCACCGAGCAGTCCGTGGCCCTCCGGTTTGTGGTCCTGGCCGACAGGCTATACGACAAGGACGTGCCCATCCTCGCCAGCGGCGTGCCGTTCGACAAGCTGTTCACCGAGGAAATGATGACCGGCGGGTACATGAAGAAGTACTTCCGTGCGGTTTCCCGGCTCACGGCACTGGCCCGGGAAGGCCAGAACCACGAACCGTCCTGACCCGTCTGCTGCAGGCGGCCGCCGGTTTCAGTCCGCTGCCTGCCTGTCCGGGCGGAGTGCTGCGCGCACCACCAGCCCTGCCACCAGGGCCCAGAAGGCAGAGCCGATGCCGGCAAAGGCCAGCCCGGACGCTGCCATCAGGAACGTAACGGCCGGAGCGATCCGGTCTTCCGGGTCCGCCAGGGCCGATGAGATGGAGCCTGCCAGGGTGCCCAGCAGCGCAAGCCCCGCTACGGCTTCGAGCATTCCGGCTGGTGCCGCGCTGACCAGGGTGACCAGGGCGGCCGAGAAGGCTGCCAGCACCAGGTAGGCCAGCCCGGAGGTGAAGCCGGCCAGCCAGCGCCGGCTCCGGTCAGCGCCCGCTTCTTCCCCCGCTGCGAGGGCGGCGCTCAAGGCTGCGAGGTTGATCGCGTGGCCGCCGAAGGGCGCCCCGAGCACCGTCCCTGCACCGGTGACCAGCATCGAGGGCCGCCACGGGGTTTCGTAGCCAAAGGACCGGAGCACCGCCACGCCCGGGATGTTCTGGGATGCCATGGTCACCACAAACAGCGGCAGGGCGATCCCGGCCATGGCCTGGAGGCTGAAAGCGGGCGCCGTCCACACCAGGGCAGGCAGGAGGGCGCCGTCGCCCAGGCCTGTACCCGTGGCGGCCAGCGAGATCCCGATGACCCCGAGCGCCACCACCAGGGCCGCCGGAACAGACCAGCGCGGCGCAAACTTCATCATGGCCAGCCAGCAGATGATCACCGGGGCCACAAACAGGGGAACACTGCCCAGTGCCTTGAATGGTGCCAGGCACAGCTGCAGGAGCACACCGGCCAGCATGGCCTGCGCCAGCGACGTGGGAATCCTGGCCATCAGCCGGCCGAGGGCGGGCACCAGGCCCGTCATGGCGATCAGTACCCCCGTCGCCAGGAAGGCGCCGACGGCGGCCGGCCACCCGCCGTCGACCGCTCCCGACGTTGCCAGCAAGGCCGCCCCGGGGGTGGACCAGGCGAGGGTCACCGGCACTTTGGCGCGGAAGGACAGGACCAGGACGCCCAAGCCAACGGCCAGCGTTACGGCCAGCAGGCCGGATGCGGCCTGGCCGGCATCCGCGCCCACCGCACGAAGGCCCGCCAGGACCACGGCGAACGATGAGGTGAAGCCCACCAGCGCGGTAACGGTTCCGGCCACGATCGGACGGGAATCCATTCCGGAAAGCCTGCGTGCCGGTTGCTGCCGCGGTGGTGCGGGTAATTTCGCCATGAGGGCAGGTTACCGGCGCGGCCGGGCGGACGGTGAATCGGTCCCGCTGGGCGGTAGCTGCCTGATTAAACGCCAAAGGCGCGGGCGCCGCCTCCCGGCGGGACCCGCGCCCCCTTGACGTGCTAGGGCAAAACCCTGGCCGAATCCTTTACGGAGCCCTGTCAACCGGCGGAACCGGGTTCACAGGGGCCGGCGGAACCTGCTCATTGGCAGGTGCCTGACCGGGGGTACCGTTTTTGTCCACGAGTTTGGAAGCGCCATCCTGGATTTTGTCCACATGACCGGCGTACTTTCCGCCCGTCTTGGTATCAACAAAATCGCCGGCCTTGGTGATGCCGTTCTTGATGGCCTGCTCGTTTCCATGGATAAGACCCTGAGCCTTGCCCTTTAGATCGTCAATCAGTCCCACGAGCACCTCCCTTCAATCGCGGAGCCAGGTCGCTCCTCCGCCTTCGATCCTAGCCCCGGAACCAGCAGGTGCCAAGGAAAACAGTGGGTTTAGCTGTTCGCCCGCAGCGGATGCCAGTGGCTGGCGGGTGTCGAAAGGGCACAAAAAAGCAGCTCCGGAAGAGCTGCTGCAAGTGTGGGCGATACTGGGATCGAACCAGTGACCTCTTCCGTGTCAGGGAAGCGCGCTACCGCTGCGCCAATCGCCCGGAACCGGGAAAACCGGTCAATGGGATTTCA
>NZ_LMOL01000017.1:0-30025 GCF_001424565.1 Arthrobacter sp. Leaf141 | reverse complement strand
GAGATTCGAACTCGCGACATCCACCTTGGCAAGGTGGTGCTCTACCAGCTGAGCTACGTCCGCGTCTGCAGTTTTCCGGCCGGAACCGTTCCAAACTGCAAGCAGGCAAGTTACCTTGCCGAGTGGGCGATACTGGGATCGAACCAGTGACCTCTTCCGTGTCAGGGAAGCGCGCTACCGCTGCGCCAATCGCCCATTGCTTCCAGTGCTACCTGGAAAGCCATGGTTTTAACCGAGGTGGGTACGGGATTCGAACCCGTGTGAACGGCTTTGCAGGCCGCTGCCTCGCCTCTCGGCCAACCCACCGTGTAAGCGCCCATTCCAAAGAATGATTGCCATGACAGTGTCCTGCNNNGAGATTCGAACTCGCGACATCCACCTTGGCAAGGTGGTGCTCTACCAGCTGAGCTACGTCCGCATTTTGGAGGCATGATTCGCTGCCGTACCCGGCATTTCCTCGCGTTCCAACGAGTAAAAACAATATAGGAGGTTCCGGGATTCTCCAAATCGCGGGTCAGCTTCCGGCGGTGGCAGCCTTCCTTCCCAGTAATGGCGCGGAACTTGAAAATTACAGCCATGTAATTCCCGACGCCGTTCCCAGCGCAAAGAGGGTGGCGACGACCAGTCGGGACTGCTTTGGCCTGACGCGCCACCTCTCATGGGTACCGTGAGGGGAGTGCGGAACCAGCCGCCGTCGGCCGATTTTTCAAATGGCCCCGGCGTCGGCTAGCATTCAAGTGCATCAGGGCGATTGGCGCAGTGGTAGCGCGCTTCGTTCACACCGAAGAGGTCACTGGTTCGAACCCAGTATCGCCCACCGCAGAAGGTCCGTTTCCGCTCGTTGAGAGCGGGGACGGACCTTTTTTGTGCCCGGTGCCAGACCCCGGAGATATTGTCGGCCCCCTGTGAAAGAGTTTCCTGTATGACAGATCCACTCCTCGCCCACGCCACCGAATACGGCCGGATGTATGCGCGGTCCACGTCGGAGCAGTTTGCCGTGCCGTCCATCACCAATGTCATCGGGCAGCAGCCGCACGGCCTCGATGGCTGGTTCGGCTACATGGGGGCAAGCAGCCTGGCCAAGGACCCGCTGCTGGCAGACAGCCTGGGCAGTCCGGCAAAGATCCGGCAGGCCGTGAACCGTGCAGCCAAGGCAGCCGAAACGTACCGTGACGACGCCGCCCGCCGCGGGGACCGGGTGCACAACTACTGTGAGCAGGTTGCCCTGCGGGCACTGGGCCGGCCGCACACCATGAAGGAAACCCGGGAGGCGCTGGCAGCCAACGGCGAGGAATCCTTCGCCGTCAGGTTTGATGAATGGTGGGAGCTGTTCAAGGTGGAACCCATCGCCCCGGAGATCACGGTGTGGAACAGCACCGTGGGCTACGCCGGGACGCTGGACCTCGTGGCCCGCATCAATGGCCGGGTCTGCCTGATCGACTACAAGACCAAAGGCACCACCCGGGACGGGCAGGTCAAACCCCTTGACGACAAAGTGGTGATGCAGCTGGTGGCCGGCATGAAGGCCGAGGAAAGCCTGCTGGACGCCCAGGCCGGCACCTGGGAGCCGTGGCAGCACGGCAACGACCCCATCCTGCTGGCAGTGGCTATTGGCGAAACCGAGGTCCGGCCCGTCCGGGCCAACCCCGAGGTCCTGAAGCATCACTGGTGGAAATTCTGCGCGCTGCGCCGCGTCTGGGAGCTGAACGCGGACACCGTCAGCGCCGGCACGGCACTGCTCCCCATCGCCCCGCCGGCGCTGGCCCACGCCCGCACCGCCTAGCCCGGCCGCGAGCACCTAAACTGGATGGGTTCCCTATGCCGCTCTACGTGAGGAAAAACAGCGCATGGCTATTCTGAATATCCGCATCATCGGGGATCCTGTGCTGCGCACAGTTGCCGATCCCGTGACGGATTTCGGGCCGGAGCTGGCCAAACTCGTGGCGGACATGACCGAGACCATGGAGGATGTGGACGGCGCAGGGCTGGCCGCACCCCAGGTCGGCGTCAGTAAAAGGGTCTTCACGTACCGGATCAATGGCGTGGAGGGGCACATCGTCAACCCCGTCCTCGAAAACAGCGAAGACTTCCAGGCGGACCATGTGGAAGGCTGCCTGTCCATCCCCGGCCTGGGATTCCCGGTCAAGCGGTTCCGGACCACCCGCATCACGGGAGTGGACAAGGACAACAACCCAGTGGAGGTGGCCGCCGAGGACCTGCTGGCGCGCTGCTTCCAGCATGAAAACGACCACCTGGACGGCGTCCTCTTTACGGACCGCCTGGAGGGCGAGGACCGCAAGGCGGCCCTCCGGTCCATCCGCAACGCCAACTACGACGCCGTGACGGAACGGACCACAGCCAAGCGCGCCAAAACCGTAGGATCCAGTTTCGGCGGGGCAGCCTTTGGCGCCGGCGCTGCAGGCACCAAAGGGTGAGGGTCCTTTTTGCGGGAACCCCTGCCGTTGCCGTCCCGTCCCTCGATGCCCTGGTGGGCGCGGGCTTCGACGTTGTGGCGGTCCTGACGCGTCCTGACGCCCCGATCGGCCGTAAGCGCGTCCTCACCCCTTCCCCCGTTGCGGCGCGCGCCGCTGAGCTGGGCATCGACGTCATCCGCGCAGCCCGGGTGGACGCACACGCCGTTGCCGCCATCACTGCCGTGGCCCCCGATGTGGCGGCCATCGTGGCCTACGGCGGCCTGGTGCCGCCCGCAGCCCTCACCATTCCCCGGCACGGCTGGGTCAACCTGCACTTCTCCCTGCTGCCCGCGTGGCGGGGAGCCGCGCCCGTGCAGCGGTCCGTGATGGCAGGGGACGACATCACCGGGGCGGTCACGTTCCAGCTGGAACAGGGCCTGGACACGGGACCGGTGTTCGGCACCCTCACCGAGGCCGTAGCTCCCGCAGACACGGCCGGCGAACTGCTGGCACGGCTGTCCCACAGCGGCTCAGTCCTGCTGGCCCAGACGCTCTCCGCCATCGACGCCGGCACTGCGTCGCCCCGGCCGCAGGCCGGTGAGGTCACCCTGGCACCCAAGCTGACGCTCGAGGATGGGCACCTGGACTGGCGCCACCCTGCCTTGGCGCTGAACCGGCAGGCGCGCGGCGTCACGCCGGAACCCGGGGCCTGGACCCTCCTGGACGGGCAGCGCATCAAGCTCGAGCCGGTCCTGCTCCGCCCCGACGTGACGGCCTTGGCCCCGGGTGCCGTGGCGCTCCACGGCAAGTCGGTGCTGGTGGGAACCGGCTCGCACGCCGTTGAACTGACCCGGATCCAGCCTGCGGGCAAAAAGATGATGGCCGCTGCCGACTGGGCACGCGGTATGGCTTCCCTTGAAAGCGTGGTGTTTGAATGAGCGGCTCCGGCGGCAATCCAGGAAGCGGCGGCAACGCCGGGCAGGGTGTCCCGCGCGGCGGCCGCGGCAACGGCGGTCCGCGCGACGCCAGCAGGCGCAACGCCCAGGGCCGCGAACGGAACCGCGGACCGCAGCGCAGCTTTACCGAAAACGCACCGGCCCAGCGCACCCGCCGGGCCGATCCCGCCCGGCTGGTGGCCTTCGAAGTCCTGCGGGCGGTGGCAGCCGAGGACGCGTACGCCAACCTGGTGCTGCCGGCCAGGATCCGCCAGCACAAGCTGGAGAAGCGCGACGCCGGGTTCGCCACCGAGCTGAGCTACGGCGCGCTCCGCAGCCAGGGCACCTACGACGCCATCCTGGCACGGTGCGTGGACCGGCCCCTCGACCAGCTGGATCCCGCCATCCTCGATGCCCTGCGCATCGGCGTCCACCAACTCCTGGCCATGCGTGTTCCGGCGCACGCGGCACTTGACCAGACAGTGGGCCTGGCCCGCGCAGTGATCGGCGCCGGACCATCAGCGCTTATCAACGCCGTGCTCCGGAAGGTCACGGCGCACACCCTTGACGGCTGGCTGGACCTCCTCGTGGCCGGCGAAACCGACGAGACCAAAATCGCCTCGCTCCGGCACGCCCACCCGGAATGGATCGTGCGCGCCATGCGGCAGTCCCTGGTGATCCACGGCAGGCCGGCGTCTGAAATCACCGGCCTGCTCGAAGCCGACAACGCAGCACCGGTGGTCAACCTGGTGGCGCTGCCCGGCCTGGGAAGCCTGGCCGAAGCGCTTGAAGGCGGCGCCACACCCGGCGAACTGGTGGAAGGCTCTGCCCTCTCCAGCGGCGGTGACCTTGGCCGGCTGACCTCTGTGCGGGAAGGCACCACCCGCGTCCAGGACGTGGGGTCCCAGCTGGTGGCCCGCGCCATGGCCGCCGTGGATCTGGACCTGCCTGACGCTCAACACAAGGAAGGGACGGGCGCCGACGGCGAGCGATGGCTGGACCTTTGCGCCGGACCCGGTGGGAAAGCCGCCCTTCTGGCCGCCCTTGCCGGCCAGCGTGGGGCCACCCTGCTGGCCAACGAACCCGCACCGCACCGGGCCAAACTGGTCAGCCAGGCACTTTCCGCCGTACCCCGGGAGACCTGGCAGGTCCGCACCGGTGATGGCCGCGACGTGGGCACCGAACAGCCCGAAACTTTTGACCGTGTTCTGGTGGACGTGCCGTGCAGCGGCCTTGGCGCCCTGCGCCGCCGGCCCGAGTCCCGCTGGCGGCGCACACCCAAGGACCTGGCGGACCTCGGTTCGCTGCAGCGGGAACTGCTGGCCTCGGCACTGGCCGCGGTCCGTCCCGGGGGAGTGGTTGCCTATGTCACCTGCTCGCCGCACCCGGCAGAGACCAAAGCCGTGGTGGCCGACGCCATGCGTAAGCGGGACGACCTGGAACTGCTCGACGCAGGGTCTGCGCTGGATGCCGTCAGCCTCACCGGCAACCTCGGTGCAGGCCACGAATCCACCGCCCAACTCTGGCCGCACGTGCACGGCACGGACGCCATGTTCCTGGCGCTGATCCGCAAAAAAGCCTGACCGCCGGCTTTACGGCACCCCCTCCTCCCAGCCAGCCACTGAAAGGCGCCCCCGTGACGCAATGCTGCATCAACCCGAGCATCCTCTCCGCAGATTTCGTGAACCTCGAGGCGGAACTGCAGCGCATCAGCACGGCTGACGCTGTGCACGTGGACGTGATGGACAACCATTTTGTTCCCAATCTGACGCTGGGCCTGCCGGTGGTGCAGCGGATCCAGGCCGTCAGCCCGGTTCCGCTGGATGCCCACCTGATGATCGCCGACGCCGACCGCTGGGCGCCGGGGTTCGCCGATGCCGGCCTGGCCTCGGTCACCTTCCACGCGGAGGCATCCATTGCGCCGGTCAAGCTGGCCCGCGAGCTGCGCAGCCGGGGTGCGAAGGCCGGCATGGCCCTCCGTCCTGCCACCCCGGTGGAGCCCTACCTGGACATGCTCGAAGAGCTGGACATGCTCCTGATCATGACCGTTGAGCCCGGATTCGGCGGCCAGGCCTTCCTTGACCTGACCCTGCCCAAGATCCGGCGTGCCCGGGCCGCGATCGATGGTTCGGGGATCGGCGTGGCCATCCAGGTGGACGGCGGCATCACCGAAGAAACCATCATCCGCGCCGCGGAAGCCGGCGCCAACGTCTTTGTGGCAGGCTCCGCCGTGTACGGTGCAGCGGACCCGGAGGCAGCCATTACGCGGCTGCGGGAGCGGGGCAGCCGTTCGTTACGCGGAGCGACGGAATAGCCGGCGGCGCCCTGCTGTTATGGCACAATAGCAACACACATACGTGCTCCGGGGTCGGTGTAAGTCCGAACCGGCGGTGATAGTCCGCGACCCGCGAGCCGGTGCTTTTCTTCGGAAAATCCCGGCGGACGGTTGAACTGGTGAAATTCCGGTACCGACAGTTAAAGTCTGGATGAGAGAAGCACGTACAGCTGTACTGCGGTGTCCTTTTTTGGGGCGCCGCAGCCCTCTGCTGTCGTATACCCCCGGAGCCATCGCGGTTCGAACGGGAAGGAACGACACACACATGGACCTCCTGCGATGGCTCTTTGACGCTCAGATCCCCGTCGGGGGATCTGTCCTGATTCTGAGAGAAGTGCTGGGCAACATTTTTGGCCTGGCAAGCGCCTTTGGCGGCATGCGCCGAAAGGTCTGGGCCTGGCCGGTGGGCATCGCCGGCAACCTCCTGCTGCTCACGGTTTTCCTGGGCAACGTCTTTGGCTCCGCGACACCCGCCACGCTGTGGGGCCAGGCCGGCCGGCAGGTGATGTTCATCGTGGTGGCAGCGTACGGCTGGCACCGCTGGAAGCAACGCCGCGACGCCGGCGGCGGGAACACCGCCGTCGTGCCCCAGTGGGCCAGCACCCGCACCCGGTGGATTCTGGGCGCCGCGATGGTGGCCGGGACCCTGGCCCTGACGCCGCTGTTTGACCGGCTGGGCTCCTACCCGCCGGTGTGGGCAGACGCGTGGACCTTCGCCGGTTCCCTGCTGGCCACCTACGGGATGGCCCGCGGCTGGACCGAATTCTGGCTGGTCTGGGTGGCCGTGGACATCGTGGGCGTGCCCCTCCTGTTCAGCGCCGGCTATTACGCCAGCGCGTTTATGTACCTGTTCTACGGGTTCTTCACGCTGACCGGATTTTTTGTCTGGTGGAAGGCATCCCGGAACGCCACGTCCTCCGCCAGCGCAGGGGATACGCCCGCGGCCTCGGTTGAAACAGGCTTCCCGGACCCCAGGGTGAAGCTCTGATGGCCGCCGAAAACGCCGTCGCCGTGCCCTTCCGGGCTACGGAGGCCCAGGCCATGGCGCAGGCCCTGGACGCCGCGCTGCTGGGCCCGAGGGGCGCCAACCCCCTGGTGGGGGCCGTCGTCGTCGGTCCGGACGGAACCACGCTGGCAACCGGGTACCACCGGGGCGCCGGAACTGCGCACGCCGAAGCGGACGCCATTGCACAGGCGACGGCGGCGGGCGTGGACCTGGCCGGCTGCACCATGGTGGTCACGCTGGAACCGTGCAACCATGTGGGCCGCACCGGCCCCTGCACCGAGGCCATCATTGCGGCCGGCATCACGGACGTGGTGTACGCCGTGGACGATCCCCATGATCCGGCCGCCGGTGGCGCCGCAACCCTCCGCGCCGCCGGCATCAGCGTCCGCAGCGGACTGGCTGGCGTGGAAGCGTTTGAGTTGAACCGGCAGTGGTTCGAAGCGGTGGCTGCCCAGCGGCCCTTCGTGACGCTGCATATTGCGCAGACGCTGGACAGCCGGATCGCGGCCGACGACGGCACCAGCCAGTGGATCTCCAGCCCGGCCTCCCTGGCGGACAACCACGCCCTCCGCAGCCGCATCGACGCCATCCTGGTGGGCACCCAGACGGTCCTGGTGGACAATCCCCGCCTCACCGCGAGGGACAGCCAGGGGGAACCTGCGGCCAGGCAACCGGTCCGCGCCGTGATGGGCCTCCGCGGCGTCCCGGCCGGCGCTGCGATCCACGGCGCCGACGGGTTGGCAGTCCATCTGCCCACCCGCGATCCGGCCGAGGCCCTTGGGCTGCTGTACGGAGGTGGCGCCCGCCACGTGATGGTGGAAGGCGGCTCGCGGATCCTGAGTGCTTTCCTCACCGCTGGCCTGGTGGACGAGCTGATCGTCTACCTGGCCCCCACCCTGCTCGGATCGGGCACCCCCGCCCTGGCCGGACTGGGCATTGGCACGCTGGCAGACGCCCAGCACTGGGAATGGGACCAGGCCGACGGCGGATCCGTCCGGACGCTGGGCCGGGACCTCCGTTTGCATTTACGACCGCAGCGCACCGCTGCACCAGAGAACGCCCGCACTTCCGCGGAGCAAGCCCAGGGAGGCAACTGATGTTTACCGGAATTATCGCCGAGCAGGGACATGTGCTCTCAGTCGACCGCAACGGCGACATTAGCGCCACCGTGCGGCTGCATGCCCCCGGCACCACCGAAGGACTGGCCCTCGGCGGGTCCATCGCCGTCAACGGGGTGTGCCTCACCGCCACGGCCATCGACGGCAAGGACTTCAGCGTCGACGTGATGGGGGAGACCCTCATCCGCAGCACCATCGGCGGCCTGGCCGCCGGCGACGCCGTGAACCTCGAACGCTGCGTCCCGGCCGGCGGGCGGCTGGACGGCCATGTGGTCCAGGGCCACGTTGACGGCGTCGGCAGCCTGCGCGAACGCGAGGCCCTGGGCAACTGGGAACGGCTCCGCTTCGGCGTGCCGGGCAACCTGGCCCGCTACATCGCGGAAAAAGGATCCATCGCGATTGACGGCGTCTCGCTCACCGTTACGGCCGTCAGCGAAGCAAACCACCCGGACCCGTGGTTCGAGGTGGGACTGATTCCCACCACGCTGGCCGAAACCGGCCTCGGCGCCAAGTCCACCGGCAGCCCGGTGAACCTGGAGGTGGACGTGCTGGCCAAGTACACCGAACGCCTCCTGGCTTTCCGGACCACCACTGACGGCGACGCCACCGGGGAAACCCGATGAGCGCCGTCGTCCACGAAGATCCGGCCGGCACCCCGGCCGCTGCCCCGTCGGCACTGGCTGGCCCCGGGTTGGCACCGGTTCCGCCGCAGGGCCTGTCCGCCATTGTGGACGCCGTGGCGGCCATGGCCGCGGGGAAACCCGTCCTGGTGGTGGATAACGAGGACCGCGAAAACGAGGGAGACATCATTTTCGCGGCCGAGTTCGCCACTCCCGCTCTGATGGGCTGGACCATCCGGTACAGCTCCGGCGTCATCTGCGTCCCGCTGAGCGGCGAACGGGCCGACGCCCTGGCGCTGCCGCCGATGGTGGCCGTCAACGAGGACGCCAAAGGTACCGCGTACACGGTGTCCTGCGACGCTGCCCTCGGTGTCAGCACAGGAATCTCCGCCACTGACCGGGCCCTGACCGCCCGGGTGCTGGCGGATGTGCAGTCGGCACCGGAATCGGTGACCCGTCCCGGGCATATTTTCCCGCTCCGGGCCGTTGAGGGAGGTGTGCGGGAACGCCCCGGCCACACCGAGGCCGCGGTGGACCTGTGCCGCCTGGCCGGGCTCGCTCCGGTGGGCGTGATCGCGGAAGTGGTGTACGACGACGGCGAAATGATGCGCCTGGACGGACTCCGTGCTTTCGCGGCAGAGCACGGCTGCCCCCTGGTCTCCATCGCTGACCTGGTGGCATATCTTGAAGCAGGGGCCGGGGACGCCCCCGCACACAACGTCCGGGATGTTCCGGGCGGAGCAAAGGAGAAACGATGACGGCATCCGCAGCCAGCAGTGACGGCCACCGCGGACGGACCGGCAGAACAGCCATGGCCCATCCGGTCAGCGGCGGGCCCATAGTGCAGCTGCCCACCGCCTACGGTGACTTTGTGGCGCAGGCCTGGACCGACCTGGTGACCGGCGTGGAGCACCTCGCCGTCAGCTCACCCGCCCCGCCCAGCGACGGCAAAGCCCCCCTGGTGCGCCTCCACTCCGAATGCCTCACGGGCGACGTCTTCGGCTCCTACCGGTGCGACTGCGGCGAACAGCTTGCCTACGCCCTGGAAATGATCCATGAACAGGGCGGCACCCTTCTCTACCTCCGCGGCCAGGAAGGCCGCGGCATTGGCCTGGCCAACAAAATCAAGGCCTACGCGCTGCAGGAAGCCGGCTTCGACACCGTGGAAGCCAACGAACAGCTTGGCCTGCCCGTGGATGCCCGGTCCTATAACGCCGCCGCGCAGGTCCTGGCGGAGATGGGCCTGCACGAGGTCCGGCTCCTGAGCAACAACCCGGACAAGCAGCACCGGCTGGCCCACGCAGGCGTCAACGTGGTGGAGATGGTCCCCACCGAAGTACCTTCACGGGAGCAGAACATCCGCTACCTGCGCACCAAAAAAGACCGGATGGAACACCGGCTGCTGCTGGACACCACAGTTGTCCCGCTGCCTGTCACCAGCCCCGGCACCCCTTTCAACGACCCCACCGACGCAACGAACTGAACGGAAAAGCACTTACCCATGAGCGGACACGGCGCCCCCGAAATCGACCTGACCACACTCAACCCGGCGGAAACGTCGCAGCTCCGGCTCGCGATTGTTGCCGCCAGCTGGCACACCACCATCATGGACGGCCTCCTGGATGGTGCCCTGCGCGCCGCCAAGGACGCCGGCATCGCAGAGCCCACGGTACTGCGTGTACCCGGCAGCTTCGAGCTGCCTGTGGCTGCCGCGCGGCTGGCACCGCACTTTGACGCGGTGGTGGCGCTCGGCGTCGTAATCCGCGGCGGTACCCCGCACTTTGATTACGTCTGCCAGGCCGCCACGTCGGGACTCACCGACGTCAGCGTCGCCACGGGGGTTCCGGTGGGCTTCGGCGTGCTGACCTGCGATACGGAACAGCAGGGCCTGGACCGCGCCGGCCTGGCCGGCTCCAAGGAAGACAAGGGCCATGAGGCCGTCACCGCTGCCCTGGCCACCGCCCTGGTCCTGAAGCAATACACGTAGCAGATCTCCGGGCGCGGTGTGTATTCGCTCACATCGCGCCCGTCATGCAACGGCCCGGGACGCGCCGTGCGGGCCGCAGCAAGTAGGCTGGTGGGCGTGAAGAATTTCGAGACGCTGTTCGCTGAGCTCAGCGAGAAGGCAGCCACCCGCCCGGAAGGCTCCCGCACCGTCGCTGAATTGGAGTCCGGTGTTCACGGCATCGGCAAAAAAGTCGTTGAGGAAGCAGCCGAAGTCTGGATGGCTGCCGAATATGAATCCGATGAAGCCGCGGCCGAGGAAATCTCCCAGCTGCTGTACCACCTGCAGGTCCTGATGCTCGCCAAAGGCCTGACCCT
This sequence comes from Arthrobacter sp. Leaf141, assembly GCF_001424565.1. Lineage (GTDB taxonomy): Bacteria > Actinomycetota > Actinomycetes > Actinomycetales > Micrococcaceae > Arthrobacter. The sequence goes on along the minus strand of NZ_LMOL01000017.1, from coordinate 19,275 downwards.
GGAAGACGTCTACAAGCATCTGTAGCCACCTGCCCGGCGCGCATCACCCTGCCGCCGTGCCTGCTGTGGCCTGCATTGCCTGAACCCCAAGACCCGTTGATCCAGAAAGATTCCCATGCTGCGAGTAGCCGTCCCCAATAAGGGCTCCCTGTCCGAAGCCGCGTCCGCCATGCTCGCCGAGGCCGGTTACCGGCAGCGGCGCGACAGCCGCGAGCTGGTCATGATGGACCCGGACAACGACATCGAGTTCTTTTTCCTCCGCCCCCGCGACATCGCCGTGTACGTGGGGCAGGGAACGCTCGACGTCGGCATCACCGGCCGCGACCTCCTGCTGGACGCGGAGGTGGAAGCCGAAGAACTGCTTCCGTTGGGTTTCGCGGCCTCCACGTTCCGGTTTGCCGGTCCCGTGGGCGACTTCGCCTCGGCTGAGCAGCTGGCCGGCAAACGCCTGGCCACCAGCTACGACGGCCTGCTCCGCAACTACCTCGCCGAACGCGGGATCGACGCCAAGGTGGTCCGCCTGGACGGCGCCGTGGAATCCTCCGTGCGCCTGGGCGTGGCCGATGCGATCGCTGACGTTGTGGAAACCGGAAACACCCTCAAGGCCGCCGGGATGGAAATCTTCGGCGAGCCCATCCTCAAGTCCGAGGCCGTCCTGATCCGCCGGACCGGCGACGGTGGCGCCGCCAACGGCACCGCCAAGGAAATCGAGGTCCTGATCCGGCGCCTCCAGGGCGTCCTGGTGGCCCGGCAGTACGTGCTGATGGACTACGACATCCGCAAGGAACTGGTGGAGCAGGCCGCAGCGCTGACCCCCGGCCTGGAGTCACCCACCGTTTCGCCGCTGCGGGACTCCGAATGGGTGGCTGTCCGGTCCATGGTGCCAAAGAAGGTCACCAACCGGATTATGGATGAGCTCTACGACCTCGGCGCCCGCGCCATCCTGGTCAGCAGCATCCACGCCTGCCGCATCTGATCCTTCCGCGCAGCAGCACCCACCAGCGAACCCCAGGAGCCTCCCATGGCGGTAGCAGTACGTGTCATTCCCTGCCTTGACGTGGACGCCGGGCGCGTCGTCAAGGGGATCAACTTCGAGGGCCTCCGCGACGCCGGCGACCCCGTGGAGCTGGCCCACCGCTACGACAACGCCGGCGCCGACGAACTGACGTTCCTGGACGTCACGGCCTCCTCCGGCAACCGCGAAACCACCTTTGACGTGGTCCGCCGCACCGCCGAGGAAGTCTTCATCCCGCTGTGCGTCGGCGGCGGCGTCCGCGGCGTCGCCGAGGTGGACAAGCTCCTGCGCTATGGGGCAGACAAGGCCGCCATCAACACTGCTGCCGTGGCCCGCCCGGACGTGATCGACGAAATCACCCGGCACTTCGGTTCCCAGGTCCTGGTCCTGTCCGTCGACGCCCGCCGCACCCGTCCCGGCTCGCAGCCCACGCCCTCGGGTTTTGAAGTAACCACCCACGGCGGCCGCACCGGAACCGGCATCGATGCCATCGAATGGGCGCGTGAGGCTGCGCACCGCGGGGTGGGGGAGATCCTGCTCAACTCCATCGACGCGGACGGCACCAAGGACGGCTTCGACCTGGAGCTCATTCGGCTGGTCCGGGCCGCCGTTAAGGTGCCCATCATCGCCTCCGGCGGCGCGGGGGAGCCCGCACATTTCCCGCCTGCGGTTGCTGCCGGTGCCGATGCTGTCCTGGCCGCCTCGATCTTCCACTGGGGACCGGACAACATGATGTCCCAGGTCAAGGACGCCATCCGCGCGGCAGGCTTCGAGGTCCGCTAACCCGTTGCGCTATCACTTTTGGTCCCCAAAAAGCGGTTTTGGGCACCAGGAGTGATAGCGCAACGTGAGGCTAGAGGCCTACTTCGGCTGACTGCAGGAGCGCGACGGCGTCCGGCTGGCCTTCGAAGGTGACCAGGGCATGGCGCGTCCGGCCGTGGGCGTGCATCAGCAGTTCGCCCGGCTCGCCAACAATGGCCACCGACACGGGTGCACGCTTGGCCACGTGCCGGGGACCGGACGGACGGACCAGGACGATCCCGAGGTCCACGCCGCGGTACAGGATGGCGGCACGCTTCACCAGGTCATCCCAGAGGGCGTCCGAGTAGGCCTCGTCCAGCGCGCGGGGCGCCCAGCGGTCCACGGCGCGGCGGACGTCCTCGGTGTGGACAAAGTATTCGATCAGGTTGGAGCTTTCGTCCAGCGCCCGGATCTTCATGGGAGAGAGCGCCGGCGGGCCGGCGCGGAAGGTGTTGACCAGTCCGGCGTAGTCCTCGGCGGACGTTAGCTTCGAAGCCAGCCGGGACGTGGCCGCATCTGACGCCTTGGCCAGGCGCTTGATGATCAGGCCCAGCCCCACAGCGGCCTTGCGTTCGCGCAGGTAAAGGTGCGCGGCAAGATCCCTGGTGCGCCAGCCAGCACAGAGGGTGGGCGCATCAGGGCCGGCCGCAAGCAGGGTCTCGGCCAGGACTTCTCGGGACGGTTCGACGAAATGCATCACTTGGAAAACTAGCACGAGACGCGCGTACTTGGGCACCGCCGGCCCCGCCGCTGGCGTGCCGCCGTTCACATCCGATCCGGCAACGGCCAAGGCACTAGACTTGACCTGATGTCTGAGCAGCCCGCCCCCGCCCCGTTCCCCGGTTCCGCCACGCCCGAAGCCCCTTCCACGGCCCCGGCGCCGGTCCCTGCCGGCAGCCCGCTGCCCGCTTCCCTCGCCGGCGCCCTGAAGCGCGACAGCGCGGGCCTGGTGGCCGCCGTTGTCCAGCAGTACGACACCAATGAGGTGCTGATGCTGGGCTGGATGGACGATGAAGCCCTGCACCGCACCATGACCAGCGGCCGGGTCACGTTCTACTCCCGGTCCCGGCAGGAATACTGGCGCAAGGGCGATACGTCCGGCCACGTGCAATGGGTCAAATCGGTGGCGATGGACTGCGACGGCGATGCCCTGCTGGTCCGCGTGGACCAGGTGGGTGCGGCCTGCCACACGGGCACCCGCACCTGCTTCGACGGCAGGGACCTCGCCGTCGAAACCGGCACCGCCAACTGACGTTCCGGGGCCGTTCCCCGGAACCACGGCACCCCCTCTGCACCCCACCTCCAAGGGCCGGCGCATCCGGCCCGCACAAGAACAGGCGGAACCCATAGCCATGCAGGATCTTGGAACCATCAGCCCCAGCCTGGCGGAGTTCCGCGAACTCGCCGGCCACAGCCGCGTCATTCCCGTCCGGCTCAAAGTCCTTGCCGACGCCGAAACGCCCATTGGCCTGTACCGCAAGCTGGCCCAGGGCCAGCCCGGAACCTTTTTGATGGAGTCCGCGGCCGTGGGCGGGGCCTGGTCCCGTTACTCGTTCATCGGCGCCAGGTCCCGTGCCACCCTGACCACCAAGGACGGCAGCGCCCACTGGCTGGGTGAGCCCCCGGCCGGTGTGCCCGTGGACGGCAACCCCGTGGACGCGGTCCGGGACACCATCGAGGCGCTGCGTACCGACCGGTTTGATGGTCTGCCACCCTTCACCTCCGGCCTGGTGGGCTTTTTGGGCTGGGAAACCGTGCGGCACTGGGAACGCCTGGTGAGCCCGCCGGAGGATGACCTGCACCTGCCGGAAATGGCGTTGAACCTGGTTACCGACATGGCCGTGCACGACAACGTGGACGGCACCGTGCTGCTGATCGCCAATGCCATCAACTTCGACGACAGCTCCGAGCGCGTCGACGACGCCTGGCATGACGCTGTTGCCAGGGTGAAGGCGCTGCTCGCGAAGGTCAGCACCCCCGTGGCACAGCCCGTCACCGTCCTGGAACCGGCCGCGCTCGATTTCGCCGCCAGCGTGCAGGAACGCTGGGACGAATCCGAATACCTTGCCGCCCTGGACCGCGGCAAGGAAGCCATCGTGGATGGTGAGGTCTTCCAGGTGGTGATCTCGCGACGTTTTGAAATGGAATGCAAGGCCTCCGCCCTGGACGTGTACCGCGTGCTGCGCAACACCAACCCCAGCCCCTACATGTACATCTTCAGCCTCGAGGACGCTGACGGCCGGGAATACTCGATTGTGGGTTCCTCACCCGAGGCGCTGGTCACCGTCACCGGCGAGGACGTCATCACGCACCCCATTGCCGGTTCCCGGCCCCGGGGCAAAAACGTTGAAGCGGACAAGGCCCTGGCCGAGGAACTGCTGGCAGACCAGAAGGAACGGGCCGAGCACCTGATGCTGGTGGACCTGTCCCGCAACGACCTGTCCAAGGTCTGTGTGGCCGGGACCGTGGACGTCACCCAATTCATGGAGGTGGAGAGGTTCAGCCACATCATGCACCTGGTTTCCACCGTGGTGGGTAAACTTTCCCCGCAGGCCAAGGCCTACGACGTCCTCAAGGCCACATTCCCTGCCGGCACGCTGTCCGGCGCGCCCAAGCCCCGCGCCCTGCGCCTGCTGGACGAACTCGAACCGCACCGCCGCGGCATCTACGGCGGCGTGGTGGGCTACCTGGACTTCGCCGGCGACATGGACATGGCCATCGCCATCCGCTCGGCCCTGGTCCGGGAAGGCCGCGCTTACGTCCAGGCCGGCGGCGGCATCGTGGCGGACTCCGTCAACGCCACTGAGGCCCTCGAAACGGTGAACAAGGCGGCGGCCCCGTTGCGCGCCGTGCACACGGCAGGATCGCTGCGGAACATCTCGGCGGAGACCCTGGCCGACGGAGCTGATTCCTGATGGCCGGCGCCGCACCCGCCACCAGCACCAAGGCCACCCGTGCTCCGGCCTGGGCCCGGAAGTCCACGCTGGTGCTGCTCATCGCGGTCCTTGCCCTTGGCGTTTTCGGCACTACAACCCAAACGTGGATGACCGTCACCCTGGATCCCAGCACGGTGGGCCAGGCCGGCGGCTCCCTGGAAGCGCTGGCGGTCCAGGGCAGCAAGGCGGCCACCACCGTCACGGCCCTGGCCCTGGTGGCCCTGGCCGGAGGACTGGCAGCGTCGATTGCCGGCAGGATCGCCCGGTGGATCATCACCGCCATCATCGTCCTGGCCTCGGCCGGCATCGTCGCCGCGGTGGCCACCGTCCTGGCCGACCCGCTTGCCGCGTCGCAGGGTTCCATTGCCGCCGCCACCGGCGTCACCGGCAGCCAGGCGCAGGTGGACCTGACAGTCTTCCCCATCCTGGCCGTGGTGGCCGGGTGCCTGCTGGCCGTGGCCGGGCTCCTGGTGCTGCCCGCCAGCCGGCACTGGAAGGCGCGCACCAAATATGACCAGCCCGCTGCAGCCGGAATTGCGGCGCCGGCCGGGCCCGTCGACGAGATCGACAGCTGGGACCGGCTGTCCCGGGGCGACGACCCTACCTGAACCACGCCGGCGGGGGCCCAGTAAGCCAGCGGGCATGCGCCGGACGGCATACGGCGGCCTGCCGATACGCGGTGGGCCGCCAAAAAATGGCAGAATGTAAGCAGTATTCACCCTGAGGAGATTTCCATGAGCAAAGCACCCGCGTCCGTTTCCCCGTCCGGCACCCGAGTGGTGGCCCCCGGCGCCGTCGACCACAGCCAGGAACTCGGCCACGGCAACAGCCCCGCCGCCTGGACCTGCGTCATCGTGATGCTGGTTGGCGCGCTCATCGCCTCGATCGCCTTCGTTATTGCCAGCACCCCCATCTTCATCGCCGGCGCAGCAGTCATGGTGGTTGGCCTGATCCTGGGCTACGCCATGCGCAAGGCCGGCTACGGCGTTGAAGGCAGCAAGCTGAAGAACTCCGGCCACTGATGGCAACTGTTCTCGATGACATCAACGCCGGTGTCAGGGAGGACATGGACAGCCGCAAACGCCTGGTGTCCCTGTCCGAACTGCAGGACCGGGCCTGTCAGGCGCCGCCCGTCCGGGACGCCTGGCAGGCCCTCGGCGGCACCTCGACGTCCCGGGAACAGCTCAAGGTCATTGCGGAAATCAAACGCCGCAGCCCCTCAAAGGGTGACCTCGCCAGCATCGCAGATCCCGCCTCGCTGGCCCGGCAGTACGCCGACGGCGGCGCCGCCGTCATCAGCGTCCTGACCGAACAGCGCCGCTTCAACGGGTCCCTTGCGGACCTCGATGCTGTCCGTGCCGCCGTGGACGTGCCGCTGCTCCGCAAGGACTTCACGCTGGACGAGTACCAGATCTGGGAAGCCCGCGCCCACGGCGCGGACCTGGTCCTGCTCATCGTCGCAGCCCTGTCCGATGCCCAGCTTGCCGAGTTCAGCGCCCTCAGCGCCGAACTGGGCATGAATGTGCTCGTGGAGACGCATACCGAAGCGGAGATCGAGCGGGCCGCCGCGGCAAACGCACGCATCATCGGCGTGAACGTGCGCAACCTGAAGACGCTCGACGTCGATCGTTCCGTGTTTGCGTCGCTTGCCGGCCGCATCCCGGCCGGGGCAGTGGTGGTGGCCGAATCCGGTGTCCGCGATGCCGCCGACGTCACCCACTACGCCGCCAACGGTGCCAACGCCATCCTGGTGGGTGAGGCGCTGGTCAGCCACGCCACGCCCCAGGAACGGATCGCGGAATTCACCGCGGCCGGCGCCGCAGCGATTGCTTCGCGCCGCTGAACCCCAGGCCGCCGTGCCCCCGGGTGCCGCACCCCGCCGCCGGGTCAGCCCGGCGCACCACACTTCCCTTGACCCACCAATTTGAACAGGACGGGACTGATGGCCCACGCACCCTCAGGCAACGCTGATAACAATGCCACGGAAGCCTTCCTTCAGGGCGGTTCCCTACGCCACGCCCCGGGGCCGTACTTCGGCAGTTTCGGCGGACGCTGGATGCCCGAATCCCTCATCGCCGCCCTGGACGAACTGGAGGAGACGTTCGAGAAGGCCAAAAACGATCCTGACTTCCGGGCCCAGATCGCGGACCTGAACAAAAACTACTCCGGCCGGCCCTCGCTGCTCACCGAAGCCAAGCGCTTTGCCGAGCACGCCGGGGGAGTGCGGGTGTTCCTCAAGCGGGAAGACCTGAACCACACCGGCTCACACAAAATCAACAACGTCCTGGGCCAGGCGCTGCTCGCCAAGCGCATGGGCAAGACCCGCGTGATCGCCGAAACCGGCGCCGGCCAGCACGGCGTGGCCAGCGCCACCGCCGCGGCACTGATGGGCCTGGAATGTGTGGTCTACATGGGCGCCGAGGACTGCCGCCGGCAGGCCCTGAACGTGGCCAGGATGGAACTGCTGGGCGCCACCGTCATCCCCGTCACCAGCGGATCCCAGACGCTCAAGGACGCCATTAACGACGCCCTCCGCGACTGGGTGGCCAACGTGGACAACACCCACTACCTGCTGGGGACCGCCGCGGGGGCGCACCCGTTCCCCGCCATGGTCCGCTACTTCCACGAGGTAATCGGCGAGGAAGCCCGCGCGCAGATCCTCGACCAGGTGGGCCGGCTGCCGGACGCCGTCGTCGCCTGCATCGGTGGCGGCTCCAACGCCATCGGCATCTTCCACGGCTTCCTGGATGACCCCTCCGTCAAGATCTACGGCTTCGAAGCCGGCGGCGACGGTGTGGAGACCGGCCGGCACGCAGCCACCATCACACTGGGCAAGCCCGGCGTGCTGCACGGCGCCCGGTCCTACCTGATGCAGGACGACGACGGGCAGACCATCGAATCGCACTCCATCTCCGCCGGACTGGACTATCCGGGTGTTGGCCCGGAGCACTCCTACCTCTCCGACATCGGCCGGGTCAGCTACGAACCCATCACTGACAGCGAAGCCATGGAAGCGTTCCGCATCCTGTGCCGGACCGAGGGCATCATCCCGGCCATCGAGTCAGCGCACGCCCTGGCCGGCGCCATCAAGGTGGGCCAGCGGCTGGCCGCCGAAGTCGCTGAGACCGGCAGCGGCACGGCCCAGGACAGGATCGTGATTGTGAACCTGTCCGGCCGCGGCGACAAGGACGTGGCCACCGCCGCTGAATGGTTTGACCTGTTGGACAAGGATTCCGCCGAGTCGGAAATCGGCAAAGAGGGGGAACAGCTGTGAGCACCGCACAAGCCACCAGCAAAGCGGCGGCAGCCATTGACAATGCACGCGCCGAAGGCCGGGCCGCCCTGATCGGCTACCTTCCCGCGGGTTACCCCAGCGTTGAGGCAACCATTGCGGCCGGCATTGCCCTGGCCGAAAACGGCGCCGACCTGATCGAAATCGGGATTCCCTACTCCGATCCGGTGATGGACGGGCAGGTCATCCAGGCTGCCACCACCGAAGCGCTGGCCAAGGGCTTCACGGTCCGCCAGGTCTTTGACGTCGTCGCCGGCATCACCAGCAAAACCGATGCCGCCGTCCTGGTCATGACGTACTGGAACCCCGTGGTCCGGATGGGCGTGGACGAGTTCTCCCGCCGACTGGCCGAGGCCGGCGGCGCCGGGCTCATCACCCCGGACCTGATCCCGGATGAAGCCGCCGAATGGCTGGCAGCCTCGGACAAGTACGGCCTGGACCGCGTGTTCCTGGTGGCCCCGTCCTCCACTCCCGAGCGGATGCAGCGGACAGTGGACGCGAGCCGCGGCTTTGTCTACGCCGTGTCCATCATGGGCGTCACCGGTGCCCGGTCCACCGTCAGCACCGCCGCCAAGGACGTTGTGGCAGCAGCCCACGCCGCGGGCGCCGAACGCGTCTGCGTTGGCCTGGGTGTGTCCACCGCCGCGCAGGTCCGTGAGATCGCGGAATACGCAGAAGGCGTGATCGTCGGTACCGCCCTGGTGGCCGCCATCCGCGACGGCGGCGTGGACGCCGTTGCCACCCTCACCAAGGAACTCAGCACCGGCCTGACCAGGGAAGACGCCTAAACCATGCAGACCCTCCTGGCTGCGGCCACCCTGGTGCCCGCCAGCATCCCGAGCCCGGACTGGTCCGGCTTCGACATTCCCCTCCCGTGGGGCGCCCTGCGCATCCACGCCTACGCGCTCTGCATCCTCGCAGGCATTGTGGTGGGCCTCTGGCTGACCTCGCTGCGCTGGGCCCGGCGCGGTGCACCGGAAGGGAGCCTCTGGGACATCGTCATCTGGGCCATCCCGTTCGGCATCATCGGCGGCCGGCTCTACCACGTGGTCTCCTCTCCGGACGCCTACTTCGGCCCGGGCTTCGACGGCACCGGCGACCTCTCCCTGATCCCGCAGATCCAACGCGGCGGGCTGGGCATCTGGGGTGCTGTTGTCCTCGGTGTTGTGGGGGCCTGGATCGGCTGCCGGCGCAGCGGCGTCAAGCTGACGGCGTTCCTGGATGCCGCGGCGCCTGGACTCCTCCTGGCCCAGGCCATCGGCCGGTGGGGCAACTACTTCAACCAGGAGCTCTTCGGTGGACCCACCACGCTGCCCTGGGGACTGCAGGTGGACGCCGACAACGCCAACTTCCCGTCGGGTTACGCCGCCGACACCCTGTTCCACCCCACGTTCCTCTACGAATCATTGTGGAACCTCGTGGGTGTGGTGATCCTGCTGGCCCTGGACCGCAGGAACAGGTTCCGCCGCAGCAGGCTCTTCTGGCTCTACGCCATGTACTACACCCTGGGCCGGGTCTGGATCGAAGCCATGCGCATCGATGACGCCGAGCAGATCGACCTCTTCGGCATCACCACCCGACTCAACGTCTGGACCAGCATCTTTGTGTTCGTCGCGGCCCTGGTGGTCTTTATCCTGCTGGGCCTCAAGGGCAGGCCAACGCCGGACAGCGTGTTCCTGCCGGGCAAGGAACCGGCAGCGGACGACGCCGGAACAACAGTTGGGACGGCATCCCCAGGGGTCCGGAATCCGGACTCTGCTGTCTCAGATAGTGAATCGCGTGGTAATCTCCCAGATAACCACAGCGGGTCCTGGCACGCTTCCGACCCCACGGAAGATGCCAAGGCGGCACCGGCCGGCACCACGCCGGAACCGAATGCCACGGCTGCCGGAAGCTCCGGCAGCACAGCCACCGGATCCGTGCCGGACACCGGTACCAGCAAGTAACCGGTCCGGCCCGGCAGGGCAGCAGAGCCACCGCTCGAAGCGCCCTGAATCCACAGCGTCGTGGGATGGGGCCGAGCCGGACAGCATAGAGCTGCTGCCGGGGCAGGCCTTGGTCAGGGGCCTGCGTAACTGTTAGTTCAGCAGGCCGTGCTGGCCTACAATTTCCAGTAAGTAACACTTTGTTGCGCCCGTCACTTGGCGTGGACACGAGTGGGGCCAATGGCGTCCCTTCCATACGCACTTTCATGAGGAAGGACGTCTCCCATGACCCCAACACCAACGCCCAGCTGGTCGGAACCCGATCAGTCCCAGGCTGCCGTTTCGCCGTTCAAGCGCTTCGCCAACCTGCCGGAGGCACGCGGGCTGTACAACCCGGAGCAGGAGAAGGACGCCTGCGGCCTGGCGATCATCGCCACGCTCCGCGGCGAACCCGGGTACGACATTGTTGACGCCGCCCTCACGGCCCTGCGCAACCTTGAGCACCGGGGTGCCGTTGGCGCCGACGAAGGCACCGGCGACGGCGCCGGCCTGCTGATGCAGATCCCCGACGAGTTCTTCCGGGCGGTCACCGAATTCGAATTGCCTGCGCCCGGCCAGTTCGTGGCAGGCACCGCCTTCCTGCCGGCTGAACAGCGCGAAGCCGACGCCGCCAAGGCCGGCATCGAAGGCCTCGCGGCAGATGAGGGCCTCACCGTTCTCGGCTGGCGCGAAGTCCCAATCGTGGCAGACCTTGTGGGTGCCATGGCCCGTGCCTGCATGCCCTACTTCTCGCAGCCGTTCCTTGCCTCGGCCACGGGCGAGGAACTGGACCGCAACGAGCTGGACTCCCGCGCCTGGCGGATCCGCAAGCGTGCGCAGAACAAGTTCGGGGTGTACTTCCCGTCGCTGTCCTCGCGCACCATCGTCTACAAGGGCATGCTGACCACCGCGCAGCTCGAGCCGTTCTACCCGGACCTCTCGGACAAGCGGTTCAAAACCAAGCTGGCCATCGTCCACTCGCGCTTCTCCACCAACACGTTCCCGTCCTGGCCGCTGGCCCAGCCCTTCCGCACCATCGCCCACAACGGTGAAATCAACACCGTCAAGGGCAACCGGAACTGGATGCGCGCCCGGCAGTCCCAGCTGGCCAACCCGCTGCTGGGGGATTCCCCGGAAGAGCTGTACCCCATCTGCACCCCCGGGGCCTCCGACTCGGCGTCCTTCGACGAGGTTGCCGAGCTCCTGTGGCTGTCCGGCCGCCCAATCACGCACTCGATCATGATGATGATCCCCGAGGCCTGGGAAAACCACGCCACGATGGACCCGGCCCGGCGCGCGTTCTACGAATACCACTCCCTGCTGATGGAACCGTGGGACGGCCCCGCCGCCGTCTCCTTCACCGACGGCAACCTGGTGGGTGCCACCCTGGACCGCAACGGGCTGCGCCCCGGCCGGTTCTGGATCACCGAAGACGGCCTGATCATCTTCGCTTCCGAAGTGGGCGTGATCGACGTCGAAGCCTCCAAGGTGGTCAAGAAGGGCCGCGTCTCGCCGGGCAAGATGTTCCTGGTGGACACGGATGCCGGCCGGATCATCGACGACGAAGAGGTCAAGGCAGAAGTTGCCGCGGCCAACCCGTGGGCCGAATGGGTCAAGGACAACCTGATCGACCTCAACGACCTGCCCGAGCGTGAGCACGTGGTCCACACGGCCGCCTCCGTGAACATCCGCCAGCGCACCTTCGGCTACACCACCGAGGAACTGAAGATCCTGCTGGGTCCCATGTCCCGCACCGGCGCCGAGCCCCTGGGCGCCATGGGTTCAGACACTCCCGTGGCTGTGCTGTCCAAGCGGCCCCGCCTGCTCTTTGACTACTTTGTGCAGTCGTTCGCGCAGGTTACCAACCCGCCGCTGGACGCCATCCGCGAGGAACTGGTCACGTCCCTGACGTGCGCCATCGGCCCCAACGGCAACCTCCTGGACACCAAGCAGGTCCGGCAGCCGCAGGTCCAGCTGCCGTTCCCGGTGATCAACAACGACCAGCTCGCCAAGATCGCCAACATCGAAAGCCCCGACGGCGACCGCGTGGCGATGAAGGTCCGTGGCCTGTACCGCCCCGAAGGCGGCGAGAACGCGCTCCGTGCCCGGCTCACCGAAATCTGCGAGCAGGTCTCCGGCGCCATCAACCGCGGTGTGCAGTACATTGTGCTCTCCGACCGTGACTCCAACGCGCAGTGGGCGCCCATCCCGTCCCTGCTGCTGGTCAGCGCCGTGCACCACCACCTGCTCCGCAGCGCCAACCGCACCAAGACCGCCCTGGTGGTCGAGGCGGGCGACGTCCGCGAAACGCACCACGTGGCAGTCCTGATCGGCTACGGCGCGTCTGCCGTGAACCCGTACCTGGCGATGGAATCGGTGGAGCAGCTCATCAGCTCCGGCGACGTCACCGGGGTTACGGCGCAGGACGGCGTCTACAACCTCATCAAGGGCCTCGGCAAGGGCGTCCTGAAGATCATGTCCAAGATGGGCATCTCCACCGTGGCGTCCTACACCGGCGCCCAGACGTTCGAGGCGTTGGGCCTGGGCCAGGAACTGGTGGACGAATTCTTCGCCGGCACGCACTCCCAGTTGGGCGGCGTGGGTCTTGACGTGATCGCCGCCGAGGTTTCGGCCCGGCACCAGATGGCTTATCCCGAGGGCGGCATCGAGCAGCCCCACCGCCCGCTCCTGGGCGGCGGCGAGTACCAGTGGCGCCGCGACGGCGAGCCGCACCTGTTCAACCCGGAGACGGTGTTCCGGCTGCAGCACGCCACGCGTGAGCGCCGCTACGACATCTTCAAGCAGTACACCAAGGGTGTGGATGACCAGTCCACCAACCTGATGACGCTCCGCGGGCTGCTGAAGTTCAAGGACAACCGGCCGTCCGTTCCGCTGGACGAGGTGGAGCCGGTCTCCAGCATCGTCAAGCGGTTCTCCACCGGCGCCATGAGCTACGGCTCCATCTCCCAGGAAGCCCACGAGACCCTCGCCATTGCCATGAACCAGCTGGGCGGCAAGTCCAACACCGGTGAAGGCGGCGAGGACGTGGACCGGCTGCTTGATCCCAAGCGCCGCTCCGCCGTCAAGCAGATCGCATCCGGCCGGTTCGGCGTGACCAGCCTCTACCTGACCAACGCCGACGACATCCAGATCAAGATGGCGCAGGGTGCCAAGCCCGGCGAAGGCGGCCAGCTGATGGCGCAGAAGGTCTACCCCTGGGTGGCCCGGACGCGGCACTCGACGCCCGGCGTCGGACTCATCTCCCCGCCCCCGCACCACGACATCTACTCCATCGAGGACCTCGCGCAGCTGATCTACGATGCGAAGCGTGCCAACCCGTCGGCGCGGGTTCACGTGAAGCTTGTCTCCGAAGTGGGGATCGGCACCGTGGCGTCCGGCGTGACCAAGGCGAAGGCCGACGTCGTACTGGTTTCCGGGCACGACGGCGGAACCGGCGCCTCGCCGCTGAACTCGCTCAAGCACGCCGGTGTTCCGTGGGAACTCGGCCTGGCAGAGACGCAGCAGACGCTGATGCTCAACGGCCTGCGCGACCGTGTGGTGGTGCAGGTGGACGGCCAGCTTAAGACCGGCCGCGACGTGGTTATCGCCGCGCTGCTGGGCGGCGAGGAATTTGGTTTCGCCACCGCTCCGCTGGTGGTGGAAGGCTGCATCATGATGCGCGTCTGCCACCTGGACACCTGCCCCGTGGGTGTTGCCACCCAGAACCCGGAACTGCGGGCGCGCTTCACCGGCAAGCCCGAATTTGTGGTCAACTTCTTCGAATTCCTGGCGGAGGAAGTCCGTGAACTGCTCGCGGAACTCGGCTTCCGGAGCCTTGAGGACGCGATCGGCCACGCCGAGGTCCTCGACGCCCGCGAAGCGGTGGACCACTGGAAGGCCGACGGCCTGGACCTGGACCCCATCCTGCACGGGCTGGAGTTTGACGACGACGCCCCGCTGCGGAACATGACCGGCCAGAACCATGAGCTGGACAAGCACTTCGACCAGCGGCTGATCACCATGGCCACCGAGGCGCTGACGGACCGCAGCCCGGTCAAGATCAACGTGGACGTCATCAACACCGACCGGTCCGTGGGCACCATGCTGGGGCACGTGGTCACCAAGACGTTCAGTACCGACGTCCTGGCCACCGACACCATCGACGTGACCCTGAACGGAACCGCCGGCCAGTCGCTGGGCGCGTTCCTGCCCGCCGGCATCACGCTGCGGCTGTTCGGCGACTCGAACGACTACGTGGGCAAGGGCCTTTCCGGCGGACGCATCATTGTCCGGCCGGACCGCACCAACGTGTTCAAGGCCGAGACCAACGTCATTGCCGGCAACGTGATCGGCTACGGCGCCACCAGCGGCGAAATGTTCCTGCGCGGCCAGGTGGGCGAACGCTTCCTGGTCCGCAACTCCGGTGCCACGGCCGTCGTCGAAGGCATCGGCGACCACGGCTGCGAGTACATGACCGGCGGCCAGACCCTGATCATCGGCCGCACCGGCCGCAACTTCGGCGCCGGCATGTCCGGCGGCACCGCGTACCTCCTGGACCTGGACACTGCACGGGTCAACAAGGAAGCCCTGCAGTCCGGCGAACTCCAGCTCAAGGAGCTGGATGCCGAGGACCGCGACATTGTGCATGGCCTGCTGGTCAAGCACGTTGAAGAAACTGACTCCCAGCTGGCGGCGCGCCTCCTCGAGAACTTCGATGACACCGCCGCCCGCATCACCAAGGTGCTGCCGCGTGACTACGCGGCCGTCCTGCAAACCCGTCTCGACGCCATCGAAGAGGGCCTTGACCCCGATGGCGAAGAAGTTTGGTCTCGAATCCTGGAGGTGACCGGTGGCTGATCCACGCGGATTTCTGAAAGTACGCCAGCGTGAAACCCAGCCACGCCGTCCCGTTCCCGTCCGCATCATGGACTGGAAGGAAGTTTACGAGGCCCAGGAAAAGGGCGTCCTGAAAAGCCAGGCCGGCCGCTGCATGGACTGCGGTGTGCCGTTCTGCCATCAGGGCTGCCCGCTGGGCAACCTCATTCCGGAGTGGAACGACCTCACCTGGCGGGACAAGGGCGAGGAAGCGATTGAGCGGCTGCACGCC
This sequence comes from Arthrobacter sp. Leaf141, assembly GCF_001424565.1. Classification (GTDB taxonomy): domain Bacteria; phylum Actinomycetota; class Actinomycetes; order Actinomycetales; family Micrococcaceae; genus Arthrobacter. Next base: position 4,160 of record NZ_LMOL01000017.1, on the reverse strand, counting down.
ACCAACAACTTCCCCGAGTTCACGGGCCGGCTGTGCCCGGCACCCTGTGAGGCGTCCTGCGTCCTGGGCATCAACCAGCCTGCTGTGACCATCAAGCAGGTTGAGGTCTCCATCATCGATGAGGCGTTTGAGAACGGCTGGGTCACCCCACTGCCGCCCACCCGCCTGACCGGCAAGACCGTGGCAGTGGTGGGCTCCGGCCCGGCCGGCCTGACCGTGGCGCAGCAGCTGACCCGCGTGGGCCACACCGTCGCCGTGTACGAACGCGACGACAAGATCGGCGGCTTGCTGCGGTACGGCATCCCCGACTTCAAGATGGAAAAAGAGCAGGTTGACCGCCGCGTTGAGCAGATGAAGGCCGAAGGCACCCGCTTCCGGACCGGCGTTGCGGTGGGCACCGACGTGACCTGGGAGCAGCTGCGGAGGCGATACGACGCCGTCGTGGTCTGCACCGGCGCCACCGTTCCCCGCGACCTGCCCATTCCCGGCCGGGACCTGGACGGCGTTCACTACGCCATGGATTACCTGGTGCCCGCGAACCGTGTGGTGGCGGGGGAGTCCGTCGAGAACCAGATCCATGCGCAGGGCAAGCACGTGGTCATCCTGGGCGGCGGCGACACCGGTGCGGACTGCCTGGGCACCGCCCACCGGCATGGCGCCGCGTCGGTGACCACCCTGGCCATCGGTAAGCAGCCGCCGGCGGAACGCGCCGGGCACCAGCCCTGGCCCACGTTCCCCACCCTGTTCGAAGTGGCCAGCGCCCACGAGGAAGGTGGCGAGCGGACGTATCTCGCTTCCACCGTTTCGTTTGTGGGGGAGGACGGCAAGCTCACCGGCGTGAAGGTGGCCGAGACCGAGTTTGTGGACGGCAAGCGCCTGCCCAAGGCCGGCACCGAGCGGGTCATCCCGGCAGACCTGGTGTTCCTGTCGCTCGGTTTCACGGGCCCGGAGCAGGCAGGCATCACCGACCAGGTGAACGCCGAGTTCGACGGCCGCGGCAACGTATCCCGCGACGGCTACTACATGACCAGCACCGAAGGTGTGTTTGTGGCCGGCGACGCCGGCCGCGGGCAGTCCCTGATTGTGTGGGCCATCGCCGAGGGCCGCGCCGCGGCAGCTGCCGTGGACAAGTTCCTGATGGGCAGCACCATCCTGCCGGCACCCGTGGCGCCCACCGACCGGGCCATCGCCGTCCTGTAGAGATGCACCGAGGGTTCACCTCGACGACAACTTAACCAATGCAAGTTACCAATAGGGTAGGTATATGAGACGCGCAAAAATTGTGGCCACGTTCGGCCCGGCAATTGCCAGCTACGAAAACACCCGGGCGGTGTTGGAGGCCGGCGTTGACGTCGCCCGGATGAACATGAGCCACGGTGACTACACCGTGCACGACAGCACCTACGAGAACGTCCGCAAGGCCGCCTCGGACCTGGGCAAGCCGGTTGCCATCATGGCCGACCTGCAGGGTCCCAAGATCCGGCTGGGCCGCTTTGTTGACGGCCCGCACGCCCTCGCCGTCGGTGATGTCTTCACGATTACCACCGAAGACGTCCCCGGCACCAAGGAGATCTGCTCCACCACGCTGAAGAGCCTCACCGAGGACGTCAACGTTGGCGACGCGCTGCTGATCGACGACGGCAAGGTGGCGCTGCGCGCTACGGCCGTGGACAACGTCAAGGTGGTCACCGAAGTGACCGTCGGCGGCATGGTGTCCAACAACAAGGGCATCAACCTGCCCGGCGTTGCCGTCAACGTTCCCGCACTGAGTGAAAAGGACGAGGACGACCTGCGTTGGGCGATGCGTCGCGGCGTTGACCTGATCGCCCTGTCCTTCGTCCGCGACGCGCAGGACATTGTCCGCGTGCACGAGATCATGGACGAAGAAGGCCGCCGCGTGCCGGTGATCGCCAAGATCGAAAAGCCGCAGGCCGTGGAGCAGCTCTCCGAGATCATCGACGCGTTCGATGCGATCATGGTGGCCCGTGGCGACCTGGGTGTGGAACTTCCCCTGGAGGAAGTGCCGATCGTCCAGAAACGCGCCATCGAGCTGGCCCGTCGCTGGGCCAAGCCAGTGATCGTGGCCACCCAGGTGCTGGAATCCATGATCGACAACCCGCGCCCCACCCGCGCGGAGGCCTCCGACTGCGCCAACGCCGTCCTGGATGGTGCTGACGCCGTGATGCTCTCGGGCGAGACCAGCGTGGGCAAGTACCCGATCGAAACCGTCAAGGTCATGGCCCGGATCATCGAATCCACCGAGGTCCACGGCCTGGAGCGCGTTCCCCCGCTGGGGACCAAGCCCAAGACCCGTGGCGGCGCCATCACCCGTGCCGCCGTCGAGATCTCCGACCAGCTGGACGCCAAGTACATCTGTGCGTTCACGCAGTCCGGTGACTCGGCACGCCGGCTTTCCCGCCTGCGCCCCATCAAGCCGGTCTTCGCGTTCACCCCGGTGGAGCAGGTCTGGAACCAGTTGGCACTGACCTGGGGAATCCAGCCGGTGCTGGTGCCCATGGTGGACCACACGGACGAGATGACCGCCCAGGTGGACCGCAGCCTCCTGGAAATGGGACTGGTGGAAGACGGTGACCTGGTGGTTATCGCTGCCGGTTCCCCTCCCGGAAAGGCCGGTTCCACGAACTCGCTGAAGGTGCACAAGGTGGGCGACCTCGCCGACTCGACCTACACGGGCGAAGCGACCAGCAACAAGGAAAAGCTCGGCCCCTGGCCGGAAAAGAAGAAGAAGTCCTAGCAGGCTTCCGATACACAAAAGGGAAGGTCCCCGCCGCGGCGGGGACCTTCCCTTTTATGTCTGGTGTTTTGTGCGGCCTTAGTTGACCTGGTTGATGATGGTCTCGGCCACTTCGCGCATGCTCAGGCGGCGGTCCATGGAGGTCTTCTGGATCCAGCGGAATGCTTCCGGTTCCGTCAGGCCCATCTTGGTGGTCAGCAGGCTCTTGGCGCGCTCCACCAGCTTGCGGGTGGCGAACTGCTCCTGAAGGTCGGAGACTTCGCTTTCGAGGGCCTTGATCTCCTCGTGGCGGGACAGGGCGATCTCCAGGGCGGGGATGAGGTCAGCAGGGGTGAAGGGCTTCACCACGTAGGCCATGGCGCCGGCGTCGCGGGCCCGCTCCACCAGTTCCTTCTGGCTGAAGGCCGTCAGCAGCACCACGGGGGCGATGCGGGCCTTGACGATCTTCTCGGCGGCGGAGATGCCGTCCATGACGGGCATCTTCACGTCCATCAGGACCAGGTCAGGCTTGAGTTCCTCGGCGAGCTGGACCGCCTTTTCGCCGTTGTCCGCCTCGCCCACAACGTCATAACCTTCGCCGCGCAGAATCTCGATGATGTCGAGGCGGATAAGGGTTTCGTCTTCAGCCACAATGACGCGGCGCGCCGGCTGGGACGTGGATTTTGACTCCGTCTGTTCAGTCACGGGATCTCCTTGGAAAGGTACGGCGGGACATCACTATCTTAGGTGCCACCGCTGCTGTACATGGCCTGCATGGTCAATTGCGGCGTCAGCGGCGCGATTCTGGGATTCAGCCTATCTGCATGTAGAGTAATTCCGCGTACATGGAGTGATCGCGTTGCTCACAGTTCCTTCGTGGGGTTTCCGTTCCCCTCCGTGTATTCCGCGCCCGAGTGGCGGAATTGGCAGACGCGCCGCACTCAAAATGCGGTATCGAAAGGTGTGTGGGTTCGAGTCCCACCTCGGGCACAGTGTTTCCGCAGGTCAGTGGCGTTTTCTCTTTCTAGTGTTGACAAAGCTTGACTTTTCGGAAGGCGTCGCGTTCGACACCCACGGTTTAGCTGAGAATGAGCGCTACATCCTATGCACCTCCTAGACCCGACGTTTGCGGCGCTCACCTGAATCCCTTAGCTGTATGTGAGCTGGAACGCCACGGAGCATGCAGGTCCGGCGGAGGTTGCAGCTCCCACGTCAATTCTTGGATTTCCGGCCTGCATTTGTGTCGTGGCTACAGGCGTTGACTTGATCACCAGCTGTCCGGGGTCGGCCCCAGGACGTGGCAGTCGCCTTTGCCGACACAGCCCCGATTTCGGCTCCTTATTTGTCTCGGCGCCACGGTGCGCTGAGTATGTCAACTCGATTCAGGACCGCTGAGACGGTTTGATTCAGGACCACCCACGAGTCG
>NZ_LMOL01000016.1:36522-362481 GCF_001424565.1 Arthrobacter sp. Leaf141 | reverse complement strand
CCCCCCGTACCCGTTTACGCTGCCTGGACCAAAAAAGACCCGCCCGCAAGACTGCACGACATCATCACCCTCCTCACAGCCCTCTACCGCTGACCAGGGTAAGAATCGTGGGCAGCCCCGCGGAAGACGTGCTAGATCACGTCTCGGAGATGATCGGGTTCCCTAGCAGCTCTTCGGCTTCTGACCAGACTCTTCGGCCGAGAGCAGGACTGAGGCTCGTCGACACCGGCGTCGTTAGGGTTGGCGTGCCGGTGACTCCCGTGCGTGGTCCGAAGTAGGCGTTGGCAGGGATCTCGGGGGTAGTCATCGCGGCAATCGCCGGTTGCGCAGCCTCTTCTTTGCCGTGCACGATCCTTGCGAATGCCGGAGCCGCGATGGTGGCGAGTGTGCGTACGAGTGTGGAGCGTTGATGCATAGGGGGCCGGTCTGGCGTCAAGGCGTCGATGGCTGAGCCTGGGTGGCTGACCACCGATCTCACACTGGAACCAGTCCTGGTTAGACGTCGGTCGAGTTCGAATCCGATGATTTCTGCTGCGTGCTTTGACATTGCGTAGGCGGCGCGGGGGTGGTACGCCGAAGGAGCGAGCCACCCGTCCGCGTCAAAAGGAATCTTCTTCGTGAGAAAACTGCCGGTGCTGATTATCCTCGCTGCAGGAGCCTGCTCGAGCGCGGGAAAGCTCAGTCTCAGAAACTCAAGATGCGCGAGGACGTTCACGCCGACCGTGGACTCCACTCCGAAAGGGCCCTCAGTGAAGGTGGGGTGGGCGGCTATGACTCCGGCATTCATTACGAGACCGTGCACAGGCGGACCGTCGCCGATGCTCGATCCGGCTGAGCGAACTGATTCGAGGTCTGCGAGATTCAATATCAGGTGGCGGTGGCGCGCGGATTCCGGGAGAAGCGCGATAGCACTCTGCGCCTTTTCCGCGGACCGGGCTGCCACAATGATCTGCGCACCGAGGCGTGCGAGTCCTTCCGCAATGAAGAAACCGATGCCGCTCGCGGCGCCGGTGACGATGATGGACTGTCCATCGAGTTGTGCTCTATGCATAGCGAGCTTTCTATTCAGGTGCGTAGGCACGTGGTTGGTTGTAGCCGACGTGTGAACAGTAGTGAGCTGATAAACGGCTCAGTGCCAGGCATTGCGTTGACCGCGGCAGGGATCGGAATCCTTTGGCCACGCCCGCTCCACACCACAATCACTGCCCGAGCAGGGGCTATCACCCATAAAGGCGTGTCTTCCGCTTCAATTCGCTCACCATTCCTTCAAGTCTTGAAGTTAATCTAACAGGAACTTCGAGTGTTGTAGTAACAGGTAGAGTGAGGGTGTGGAAAACGACCGCGCAAAGAATATGTCGGACGCCCTATTCGCTGTCTATGACGTGGTCGCGCGCACCAACGATGCCCTCGAGCCGGTCCTACGCAAGTTTGGAATCACTGCAGCCACGGCCCATCTGCTCTGGGTGATCGACCCAGATTCGCCACCACCGTCAATGAGTGCAGCCGCCGAACGGACACACTGCACCCCACAGAACGTGACGTTCCTGTGTCACCAACTCGAGACAAAAGGCCTCGTCACACGCAAACCATCTCCCACCGACCTTCGACAGCGAGTCATTGAGCTCACCTCGGATGGCCGCGCAGCTCGCATGGCGATCGCTAAGCTCGCCTCCACCGGCTCGCCCCTCGCCAACCTACAGAGCTCGGATCTTAAAACGATCATTGAACTCCTGAGCGGCCAAACTCCCCCAACCCACTGAGACCCATGGTCATCAACCGGGGTCTCGGCCGACATGCCGACCAAGGCCGGTCTGACGCGCCATGCCGGAAGCAGCTGAGATGGTAGCCCGCCCCGCACATGAGGAAGGCCGGACGACATCCCTCGGCCGGGTGCCATTGAACGGCTGGCCGGCTTTCTTCGCCTAGGGCCGGCAACGCCCCCACCCACCGCGGCCAGGGAGTTTCCAGCCGCCTGGCTGGACTTGTCGTCCTAGGCTTCGCCACCTGCTGCCATGCGCGCAAGGACCCTACGGAGGGACTTGGGCGGGTGGTTCACGTCGGGGTAGTCGTTCAGGCGTGGTTGAGAACGAGGTCGTGGATGTCTCGGCTCCGGAGGATTCCTGCCTGGTATTTGGCAGTTAGCGGGCCGTTAACGGGGTGACTGAGGATCAACGGGACCAGTTGCTCATACCGTCCACCGTGGGAGCGGAGGGCGCCATGCAGTTGGGTGAGATCGTGAGCGCTGGCGGTTCGGCCAAGTGCGGTGTCGGCCGCGGCGGTAACGGCCAGGTCGCCGATCCGGTCGATGGGATGTTCGTAGATGGTGGCTGACGATTCACGGTCCCAGATCTCTTCGATGCCGGTCAATGCACCAAGGACTTCCCGGGCGCGATCCCGGTGTTCCGGGGCCAGGTAGATCCAGGCGAATGAACCCAGGGCGCCGTGGTGCTTGGTGTAGGGATCGGTGATGGGCAGGACGATTTCCTCGATCGGGATGCCCGCTTCCTGCAGGACGTCTTCGAGGTAGTGGACTTTTGCTTCGCCGTTGGCGTCGTGCTTGCTGTTCATTCCGTGGTCTGCGGTCACTGCCACGCGGCAGCCCGCGTCGAGATATTGGCCGAGCAGGGCGTCGAACTCGGTGAAGAACAAGTCCGCGAGTTCGTCTCCGGGGGCAGAGGCGTGCTGGACCCTGTCGGTCAGCGACACGTAGATGAGTTTCAGTTCGGGAGTGTGTGCGATCGCTGCCAGGCCGATCTGCATTGCGTAGTGACTGGCGAGCGGGTCATAGACACCCGGTGCGGGCGACCCGACCAAGGCCTCGACGTCATCGATGCCGTAGACGGGAATCGAAGCGCCGGCAGCGCGTTCGACGCTGACGCTCGGGACGCCGCCATTGCCCAACAGCAGTCGCAGCTTGTCCTTGGTGGTCACCATCAGGGTGGGTATGCCGGCGGCTTCGAATGCGGAGTGGATGCTGGGTGCGCGGAGGAATCGTGGGTCGTTGAGGAGTTCCAGGGTGCCGTCGGGCAGGCGGCAGTAGTTGCCAGGGATTCCATGGATGGCCGGCGATACCCCGGTGACGATGGAAATGTTATTGGGGTTGGTAAGGCTGGGCATCTCTGAAGCGCCGAGGGCGAAGGAACCACCCGAGGTGAGCATCCCGGCCAGGCGTGGCATGATCTCACGGTTGAGAGCATCGTGGAAGTACCGGGGGTCCCCTCCGTCAACGGTGATGACGACGACGGGTGTTTCCGGAACGGTGTAGGTTCGGTCGTTTACGGTGATGGTGGACATGCTGTCGCTTTCTCTTTTATGCGTTCGAAGAACAGTTCTTCGATCAAGGTGGGTGGCCTGTCAGCGCGCCGGATCAGTGATACCGGGCGCACCGGAAGGGGTTCATTGAATCTGATTTCGGCCACGGCGCCGACCTGCAGGGCATGCTCGGCTACCGCCCGGGGCAGACAGGTAAGGCCAAGTCCGTGAGCTACGGCGCTGAGGATGGCGCTGGTGCTGGCTATGGTGCTGGTCTGGACGCCGGGTATGTTCCATCGTTCCATCAGTGCAAGTTGATAGCTTCGGGTGGTGGATCCCTCTTCCCGGAGCAGGACCCTGACACCCCTGAGGCTTTTTGTTTCGGCATCTTGATTCGCCAAGGGATGGGAACGGGACACGATGACCACGTTTTCTTCGTTGGCAACGTGGAGGACTTCCAGCGACGGGTGCTCTGCGGGTCCGGCGATCATTGCCAGGGGCAATTCGCCCGAAACCACCTGCTGGACCGTCCGCAACGAACTTTGGATCGTCATCAGCAGTTCAATGCCCTGGTAGCTGCCCAGGAAGGCGCCAAGTGCCGCCGGCAGTACTGTGTGCGCGGCGGTCCCTGTGCCCCCGATCGACAACGTTCCCGTAATGGGGGCGAGCTTCAACCGAGCTACCTGGTCGGTTGCTTCTTCGGCAAGGCTGATGATGGACCGCGCGTAGTGGAGCATCGTCCAGCCGGCTTCGGTAAGCCGCAGGCTGCGGCCGCTCCGGTCTATCAGAACGGCGCCAATTTCATTTTCGAGGTGCTGAAGACTGGAAGAGACACTCGACTGGGCCAGCCCCAAGGTGCGGGCGGCGGCAGAAATGCTGCCGTGATCCGTAATGGTTACGAGCGTCCGCAGACGTTCAAGGCTGAACCGTCCCATCAAGCATCTTGGCTGACGCGGATGGGCTTCTCCGCGGCGGCGGCGTCGCCAAGCCCTGATCCGTCCTGGGTTGCATCACTGGTGGCAAGTTCTCCGGGCCGGCCGCCGGACATGATGGCGTTTACGGCTACGGGAGTGATCTCGCCCTGCCAGCGGGCGATGACCAGGCCTGCCACTGCGTTGCCCAAGGAGTTCACCACGGCTCGGCACTCTGACATGAAGCGGTCAATGCCGAACACCAGCATGGCCCCGCCAACCGGAATCAGACCCGAGGAGGAGACGGTGGCGGACAACATTACGAAGCCGCCTCCGGTGGCGCCTGCAGTGCCCTTGGATGAGAGCAGCATTACGCCCAGCAGCAGCATTTGCTGACCAAGGCTCAGATTGATGCCCAATGACTGGGCGATGAAAACGGTAGTCAATGAAAGGTAGATCGAGGTGCCGTCAAGATTGAACGAGTAACCGGCACTGACGGTGATTCCCGCAGTTCCCTTGCTGACGCCAGCATTCTCCAGTTTCCGGACGATGCCCGGGATGGCTACTTCGGAGGATGACGCGCCCAGAGCGAGGAGAACCTCTTCACGGAAGTAACGAAGCGTCCGCAACGGGTTCAGGCCAGTCATCAGCAGAACTCCACCCAGTATCACAACGATAAACACCGCTGACGTTGCGTAAAACGTGAGGATCAGCTTCAGGAGGGCAGTGATCATGGCTGCCCCATGCGCTCCAACGGTGTAGGCCATGGCGCCGAAGACGCCGATGGGAGCCGCGTAGGTGACAAACCGGACGATGGTAAACAGAACTTCACTGAGCCGCTCGACTCCGTATGCCACCGGTTTGGCTCGCGGTCCCAAAACAACCAGGGCGGCACCAAAGAGCACCGCGAACAGAAGGATCTGCAGGATGGCACCAGTCGCAAAGCTTTCGACTATATTTCCCGGCACGACCTGGAGGATGTAATCGGTCCATTGCATCCCCTCAGCAGCTTCAATTTTGCTGGATGCAGCGTCAGTGACTTCCAGCGCAGACTGGCCGACGGCCAGCCCGTCGCCGGGGCGCACCAAGTTGACGGCCAACAGCCCAAGGAGCATCGCGATGGTCGTGACAACTTCGAAGTAGATGAGGGAGCGCAACGCGACGCCGCCAAGTTTGCGGAGGTTGGACACCGCGGCGATTCCGGTGACCACCATGCAGAAGACGATGGGTCCCAGGAGCATCGTTATCAATGCGATAAACGCATCTCCGAGCGGCTCCAGGGAAGCACCAAAGCTCGGCGCCAGGAAGCCGACGGTAACTCCGGCAGCCATGCCCAACAGTACCCAGACGTATAACTGGCGGAACCATGACGTGCGGACCGCTGCCGGATTTCTCTTCACTAAACGCATCTCTACCCCTCTCATCGCTTGCCGGAGTTGATCTCCACTCAGAATGATCGGCGCGCTGAAACAGCAGGGGTGAACGGGTGCATGCCACCGCCACCAACGGCAGATGAACAAGAGATAACGAGCCGATGGCATCCATCGACGCAACCGATACACTCGAAAACCCTCAACTGGAGAAGAATTACAGTTCTTTGAGGGTTTCGAATAGCGCTCCTGTCTCGGTTACCCAGCGAAGGCGCCCATCTCCGAGAGCATCAGATTCACCGTCGGCGGGTGCGGACCCGGCAAAAGCGGGAAGGCGCCTGGCATGACCCAAATTAGGACTATCGCGGCCTGGCCTAAGCGCACTCATCTGAAGGGGCAGCTATGCCGTCCTCCCCCGTAAGCGAGGGCATTGCCCTGGCAAAGATCCTGGGGGTCGACCTCCCCCTGGCCGTGAGCTGCTGCACTTAAGAGAACTCATCCAGCTTCTTGGCGAGACGGCCCAAGCTATGCATCACCAGCGTGTCCACGGCTAGACGGAAGACAGTGCACACGACCGGGGTCAGGACTGGGCGGTTGCTCCGCGCTTGCGGTTTGCGTGCGCTCGGGCTTTCATCCTGTTGCCGCAGGTGGCCATCGAGCACCACTTGGCGGTACCGGGGCGACTGCGGTCGATAAGGAAAAGGTTGCAATCGTCGTTGGCGCAGGCGCGTAGACGGCCAGGAGCTTCCTCGAGCACGCGAGACCACGCGATCGCGGCCCGGGCGGAGATCATCTTGTCTGGGTGCGTCCTGAGCTCCCAGTTCAGTCCCTGCTGCGTGACTTTCGGGATGAGGACTGTCTCGTAGAGAGCTAGTGAGAGGTGCTGCGGCGCGTCATCGCGGCCGCGGATTGCATCGTGGAGACAGCCACGCATTTTCCAGATCTGCGTGCGCTCGGCCGCGGAGCCGGTGCCGCCGAATCGGGCGCTGAACTTTTCGCCCGTCGCGCCGGCCAGTGTATCCGTCGGGGTGCCCTCGATGATCGGGGCGCTGTTGAGCAGAGCCAGCAGTAGATCCTCGTCCTGGACCATCGGATACTCCTTCGACGTTAGGGGTGACTTTACCGGTTCATGCTATCGTCCTGGTAACCAGTAAAACAAACTTTAGGGGTTATCGACATGATTACAGTCCACCACCGCACCGTTTCCGTCAATGGTCTTGAGGTCTTCTATCGTGAAGCCGGCCCGGAGGCCGCTCCTGTACTGCTCCTCCTTCACGGGTACCCGACAAGCTCACACATGTTCCGTCACCTCATCCCGGCCCTGGCGGACAAGTACCGGGTGATTGCCCCCGACCATATCGGCTTCGGCCGGTCCTCGGCGCCGTCCGTCAACGACTTCAATTACACTTTCGCGGCACTCACTGAAGTGACGATCGCTTTCCTCGATGCAATCGGAGTTGAGAAGTACACCGTCTACGCGCAGGACTACGGCGCCCCGATCGCGTGGCGGCTGGCCTTGGCGAACCCGGCAGCCGTCGAGGGCGTCATCTCGCAGAATGGCAATGCCTACGAAGAAGGCTTCGTGCCAGAATTCTGGGCGCCAATCTGGGCTTACCATGCCGACCCGTCCGAGGAGAACGAGCAGGCCCTGCGTCCTGCCCTCGGCCGCGAAGCCATCGAATGGCAGTACAAGCACGGCGTACCCGATCCGACAACAATCGACCCGGACGCCTGGGAACACGACATTACGCTGCTCAACCGACCGGGCATCGATAGGGCGCAGCTGGCGCTTTTCGGCGACTACCAAACAAACCGGGACCTCTACCCGTCCGTCCACGAGTGGCTTCGCAACTCCAAAGTGCCCGTCCTTGCCCTTTGGGGCGAGAACGATGAGATCTTTGGGCCAGCCGGTGCTAAGGCATTCCTCCACGATGCTCCCCACGCACGCATTGAACTGATCGACGGCGGGCACTTCCTCCTCGAGTCCAACATCGAAGATGCTGTACGCATCATCCAGGAATGGCGGGCCAGCTTCTAGAAGTCACCTTCTGGACGGGGTGAAGCAACCGGCAACTTTGCGTCACCCCGTCCATACGATATGCACGAAGAACCCGAACCGGCGACCGGTATACCATCCTCTTGCGGACTGCGCTGCGCCTTCGTGAACCCAGCACTTAGCTCTGAATACGACCAAGATCAAGCGTTGAACCTGGAGAGAGTCCCCTATCTAGTGGCCTATGCCCATGCCCATGGCATATCTGGGCACAGACCGCCATGCCGCGGCCGAAGCGTTGCTGGTCTGCAAGAATCCTGCGGCCAGAGAACTCTCCGCCGCCTGGGAGCAAAATCATGAAGTACACGACGGCGGCGCATCCGGGGAGATCCCTTATACCGGGCAGCCCTCCCCCACCCTGAAACAGTCGTACTAATACGCGAGCTGATCCACGCTATCCTCAGCACCGACAAACGAACACTCGGAGCCTGCTAGAGCCCAAACCGGCAGCAGTTTTGGACTCCTCCAATGGAAAATTCAGCGCTGCAGTATCTTCCTGAGATCCACCTACGCACCACTCCCCCGGTCGGGCTTCAGCCTCCCGGCGGAGATCGCGGGCCTTGTCCGGTCCACGGCATGCCGGCTATGAGCACTGCGGTGGTTGCCAGGGCGGCGCGTACCGTGCTCGCCGCGGTCCACAGCGTTGTTGGTAAGCCGGCCAGAAGCTGACCCATCTTGTTCGAGCCTGCGGTTCAGGGGAAGCCCTAACTCCCAACGAGAGGATCGTGCTGGCCAAGGAACCGGCTAGGGTCAGACCCTGAGGCCCCCGCGCCAATCCCTGGCCAGGGGCGGTCGTCATGTTTTTCATGAAAACTTCTCTGGAGCCTTACGGCGCGCTCCACTCACTTAAGAGTGTTCCTGGGCCCCGGCTGTTCACCGTCGTTTGGTCAGTGCGCGCCATCGTGGTTGTTCGGTGACGACGACCACGAGACAGAGCGCGGTGACGCTGACCGCTATCCACGACGGCCAGTCAGCGAGCCGCTCTCCGTCAGCGAAAGGTAATTGGACGCCTGCCTCCGCGGCCAGTTCAACGATCATTTCCGGGCGCAGTCCTCCGTCGAGGTGGTCGTGGAGAGTGATTTGGGCAGCGACCTGAGGGTCTCATTTGATATGGGGCGGTGCGGGTGCGCGGCTGGGTAGCCGATGGCGGGGATCCTTCATTGAACGGGCGGATGGGCAGGCTCAAAAAGGCGCATCTGACATTCAACGTTTGGGCAGGCACGGTTTGTGCGGGGTTCAGATTCTGGACGATTTGCGAACAATGAGCGCGAAGTCGAAGATCTCCTTGACGAGGGGCTCCTCAGGGTTTCCGTCGACAAGGAGACCGATGGCTCTCTCGGCAATGGATTGAGTGGGTTGCCGGATTGTGGACAGCGGTGGAACTGAATAGGCGGATGCCTCTGTTCCGTCGACGCTGATCACTGCCAGCTGGTTGGGCACCTTAAGGCCGAGGGAGTAGGCAGCGAAAAGCACGCCGTGGGCTTGTTCATCAGTGGTTGCGTAGATGGCCCTCGGCGCGTCCTGGGCCTGAAGCCACTCCATGGTGACCTCGGCAGCCCCCGCCCTGGATATGGGCGAAGCACGTCGGGAAACGACGATAGGTGTTCCTGCGACGGCCCGGGAAAAACCAGAAGAATGCTGCCTTGTACCTACAGAGTCGACGGGCGCGTTGAGCAGCCCGATACTGTCGTAGCCTTCGTCGACCAGGTGGCGCGTGGCAACATAGGCGGCCTGCTCATAGTCGATCGTCAGCGACGACGCACGCTGTCCCGATGACAGCGGGTGAAGAGCCACCACAGGAAGATTCGCGGCGTGGGCCGGCGTGAGATTTGGTTCGTCCAGAAGCGAAACAAGGATGAGAGAGTCAACCTGCCGCTCGATGAAACTTTCGAGGAGGCGATGCTCTTGGTTCTGGATCGTTGCCGAGTCGCCGATTAGGAGCAGATGATCCCTGTTGGCTGCAGCCACTTCAAGTGCTCGGGCGAGTTCTGCGAAGAACGGATTGGCGATGTCCGGAACGATCAGTCCGATGGACCTGGTCTTTCCAGCGCTGAGCGCACGTGCCAATGCGTTGGGTTTATAGTCAAGTTCTTTGGCCGCCCTGAGAACGCGTTCCCGGGCGGCCGCTGAAACAGCGCGGGGTCCGTTGTTGAACACGTAACTCACAACGGCGTTGGATGTCCCGGCCAGTTTGGCAACGTCCCTGGCTGTCGGCACCGTCTTCTCCTTGTTAGCGATTACAAGCGATTCATCTAACCGCCTAGATTCGTATCATACTGTGAATTCGGCCCTCGACCCTTGAATGGGAAAACTCTTGTCAAAGCTATGCGCCACGAGTAGTCTAACCGGTTAGATGCTCAAGTTGCATCCTTCTCATCTTTAGAAAGGGCTTCCCGTGAAGCGAACAACCTTGGCAGCGACGTCGCTGCTTGCAGCCGGAGCGATATTCCTCGCCGGGTGCTCCGCCAGTGGACCCAGTTCGAATCCGTCGCAGGGGAGCGACGGTTCAGGCGCAGGTACAGTGAATTTCCTGGGTCCTGAAGACGCTGCGACGTTCGCTCCAGTGATCAAGGCGTTCGAAGCCAAGAACCCGGACATCACGGTCAAGTATTCCCAAGTACCGTTCGACCAGCTCAACTCCACGCTCCAGCAGAGGTTGGGAGCCAAGGACGACACCATTGATGTCTACACGGTGGACCAGCCCCGCTTGTCCCAGTTGGCGGCCCAGGGATTTTTGGAGGACCTGAGCAGCCTGAAGGACCAAACCGAAGCTGCCGTCCCCGAGGCTCAGTATTCCGTAAACCTGTATCAGGACAAGATGTGGGCGCTCCCTGTTTGGAATTCAACCCAGTTGCTGTTCTTTAACAAGACCGCTCTTGACGCTGCGGGGGTCACATACCCGTCGGCTGATCCTTCGGAGCGCAGGACCTGGGAACAGATTGCGACCGACGCGAAGGCTGTCCAAGCGGCTGGCACACAGTATGGGCTCTTGCTTGAGCAGGTTGAGGCCTACTATCAGCTGCAGCCCTTGGCAGAATCCGCCGGTGGCGGTTCAGGCATCACCGGGAAGGACAACCTGACCGTCGATGTCACCAACCCTGGCTGGGAAAAGGCCATGAAGTGGTACTCGGACACCTTCGCCTCCGGGCTTTCCCCCCGGGGTGTCGGAGGTTTCCAGACCAGCCCACTCTTCTCATCCGGAAAAGTGGCGTACTTCGTGGGCGGTCCCTGGGATGTTGGCGCGTTCTCCAAGGCAGACGTCAATTGGGGCGTCGCGCCCATGCCCTACTTTGAGGGCGGCAGTAAAGCCACACCAACGGGCTCGTGGTCCTGGGGCATCAACCCTGCCTCCAAGAACAAAGCCGCAGCCAAGAAATTCCTTGAGTTCGCGTCCCTGGACACAGCTGGCAACCTGGCAACAACCGAAGCCACCACCATCATCCCGGCCAACAGCGCTGCAACCGAACAGTACCTTCCCAAACTCGAAGCCCTCGGCGGAGACCATGCGAAGGGTCTGGCAAAACTCATTGCCAACGAAAACACTGAGACTGCAAAAGCCCGTCCGGTAACCGTTGGCTACATCCAGTTCGAGGAAATTATGGGCAAGGCCTTCGCGGACATCCGCAACGGCAGCCCGGTGGATGAACGGCTCAAGCAAGCCGCCCAGCAGCTTACCGACGCTTGGAAGCAGCTCTGACAATGTCCCCCTCCCAACTGAGAGATCGTCCCCCAACCGCGGAAGGGCAGGCCCCCACAGGGCGGCCTGCCCGCCGCCGGCGGCCCCCGTCAACCATCGTCGTCGCCTTCGCGTTCCTCGCCCCAGCTCTTATCAGTCTCGTGGTCCTGCGCATCGCGCCCGCGGCCGTGGCGCTCTCGGAGAGCCTCTTCCGGGAAAGCTTCCTCCGCGGGGGAACCGTGTTCGTCGGTCTTGAGAACTACGCCGATCTCTTTGGAAACGCAGACTTCAACAATGCACTGCTCGTCACCCTGGTCTTCTCAGCGATCGTCAATCCCTTGCAGATTGGCGTCTCATTCCTCCTGGCCGTCCTCTATACGCGGCGCGCTGCTGGGTCCAAGATCTGGCGCTCACTTGTCGTGCTGCCGATCGCCGTGCCGCCGGCGGTTTCAGCCGTTGTCTGGAGCGTCATCTACCGCCCCGATGGCCTGGGGAACTCCTTCCTGGCACTACTCGGTTTGCCGGAACAACCGTTCCTCTCGTCCCCGCAGCAGTCTCTTGCCTCCATCATGGTGTTGCTGAGCTGGATCGGCGTCGGTTACTGGATGCTCTTCCTCATTGCCGGCATCAATGATGTTCCCACCGAGCTGTACGAGGCTGCGTCCATCGACGGCGCCTCAGCCTGGCGGAAGCTGTGGTCTGTGACCTTCCCTCTGGTGAGGCGTCCGTTGGCCTTCGTTCTGGTAGCGGACACCGTCTCGAATTTTCTGATCTTCGCCCCCGTCCAAATCCTCACCAAAGGCGGCCCGTCAGGTTCCACGAACCTACTCATGTATGACATCTATACCCGTGCCTACACCTTGGGTGACCTCAACAAGGCCCAAGCGGAAGTGATCATTCTCGTGCTACTCACCCTCGTCGTCGTCGCCGTGCAATTCCGGCTTCTCCGGAGCTCTGATAACGCATGAGCAGCGTGACCAGAACCAGCATCTCCAAACGCCGGACACTGGGCTACATCGGGCTAAGCGCTCTTGGCGCCTGCATCGGACTCTTGTTCCTGCTGCCGCTGTGGTGGACGTTCGTGAACTCTCTACGAGCAGGAGGTGATACCTTCCGGTTTCTGGACCCGTTGCAATGGGAGACTTTCTTCACGCTGACGCCCAGCCTGGACAACTACGCCGCGCTGCTCAGTAGCGACCTTGGTCTCGCCACATGGAACTCGATTTTCGTCAGCACCGTCACCGTGATCATCGGGCTTGCGATCTGCTCCATGGCAGCCTTCGCCCTCGCCGCCATCCCCTTTAAAGGATCAGGCGTCGTGTTCATTGTTGTTGTAGTCAGTTTCCTGATCCCTTTCGACGCCATCGCCATTCCCTTGGCCGACCTCTTCCGGGACTGGAACCTCCAAAACACATACACAGGCCTGATCCTCCCCGGGCTGGGCAACGGAATGGCCATTTTCCTGCTGCGGACCTTCTTCCTGGCTATCCCCCAAGACCTCGTAGAAGCAGGACGCCTCGACGGGCTGGGCTGGTGGGGGATCTTCCGCCGGATCTACCTACCGCTCTCAGTCCCATCACTCATCGGAGCCGGACTCACTCTCTTCCTGTTCCAATGGCAGTCCTACGTATGGCCGCTCCTGAACGGCACCGACGCCCAGCACATCCTCGGCCCTATCGCCCTTTCAAACCTGCAAGGCCAGTTCAACGTTGACTACGGCGTCATGTTCGCCGGATCGATCGTGCTGACCGTCATCCCGCTGGCCATCATCATCGGATTCCAGCGTTACTTCATCCAATCCGTCACCACTACCGGACTGAAATAGACATTCGCACACCGGTGGGCGTGGCACCGCCATGCCCACAGCACTAACCAGAAGGAACAACTATGGGTGCCTTGCACCACATCATTCTCGACACCGACATCGGATCGGACGTAGACGATGCCCTCGCCTTGGCACTGATCCTCGGTTCACCCGAAGCCAACCTGCTTGGAATCACAACCGTCTACGGTGACACGCTCCTGCGAGCACGCCTAGCCAGGCGCTTCGGCAAACTGGCCGGACGCGAAATACCCGTCCACCAGGGCCGTGAGCAACCAATGTCGGGCCGCGACGTCTGGTGGCCCGGCCATGAAGGATCCCTTCACGACGGGCTGGAAAACGAAACCGTCGAGGAAGAAAGCGCGGTCCCTTACCTGACCCGGCAAGTCTCAGAACGCCCCGGAGAAATCGACGTCATCGCTATCGGACCACTCACCAACATAGCCGCCGCCCTCGAAACCGATCCCGCCTTTGCACGAAACGTGAGGCACCTGTGGGTCATGGGAGGAGGATTTGGCATGGACGAAG
Source organism: Arthrobacter sp. Leaf141 (assembly GCF_001424565.1). Classification (GTDB taxonomy): domain Bacteria; phylum Actinomycetota; class Actinomycetes; order Actinomycetales; family Micrococcaceae; genus Arthrobacter. The sequence continues at coordinate 348,869 of NZ_LMOL01000016.1, read as the reverse complement.
CCGAACACAATTTCCGCAGTGATGACCATGCGGCCAAGATCGTATTCGAGTCAGAACTAAACATCACCGTAACCGGGCTTGAAGTCACCCGAAAAGTGGAAATGCGCAAGGACCAGCTGGCGCTAATCGCAGCGGCAGGCCAACTGGGACAGGCCCTGGACGCTGACATCAGGCAATGGTGGGCATTCTGGAACGAAGAATGGAACGTACCTCACGACCCCATAACAGTGCTAACCCTCCTGCGCCCGGAACTCTTCACGTTCTCCGAAGCCGGAATCGTCGAGATTGGTGGTGAAGGCGAGTTCGCGGGCCAGTCCATTTTAGTGCCTTCGCCCACCGGCACTGCCCGCTTAGTGGCGACCATCGACGCCGAGGCGGTAGCCGACGAGATCAGCTCCAGAATCGTCAATGCCGGCAAGCTCCAGCTCCACGACGCAGACGTACAATGACGAAGCCTGGAGTGGGCACGCTAGTGGTCGTAGGATCCATGAACGTGGATCTCACGGTTCGCACGAGAAACCTGCCAAATCCTGGCGAAACCGTGATCGGAAGAGGCATCAGCCGCGGCCCTGGTGGAAAAGGTTCCAACCAAGCGGCAGCAGCAGCGCGATTGGGTGCAAACCCTATTCTGGTGGCCGCACTCGGCGCGGACGAAGATGGAGTTTTCCTCCGCGAAGCGGCCGCCAAGCAAGGCATTAATATCGACCTGATTCGCCAGGAAAAAGGTAGTGCAACAGGAACCGCGCTGATCACGGTCGATGACGCTGCCGAGAACTTCATCGTGGTCTCCCCAGGAGCGAACAATCAGCTCACCTCCGAGATGCTTCAGAGGTCCCTGTTCGAAATTGGAAAAGCAGCCGTCCTTTGCCTAAGCCTGGAGGTGCCAGTGGACACGGCCCTTGCAGCGGCCAGAGCATCGGCTGTCATGGGCGCGATAACCGTATTGAACCTCTCGCCCTACTCACCGAAGGCTATCGCGATCATGCCACTCGTTGACGTTGCCGTCTTGAACGAAGGAGAGGCTCTGGCTGCCGTAGGTCTAAGAGGCCTTCCGGCTGAGCGGCCCTGGCAGGCAGTAGGTGCGTTGCTTGGAGAGACCGGAGCGAAGAACGCCGTCATTACGTTGGGAGCCGAGGGCGCAATCGTTCTGGAAAACCTCCAGAACGGGCCCATATCACCGGTTCGCATAGAACCTACTCGGGTCCGTCCGGTAGACACGAGCGGGTGCGGTGACGCGTTTGCCGGAGCCATGGCAGGTGAGCTAGCCCATGGGGCCGACCTACTGGCGGCGGCGCGCTTTGCCAGTCAGGTCGCTGCCTACGCTGCCACAGGGCGTGGGACCCAGGCTTCATACCCAACCCGAGGGCAGCTGCAGGAGTGGCTGGAGCAGGGCGAAGCAGCGGCCGTCGATGAAGTCGAACAGAAGGCTACGGTGCGAGCGGAAATCTCGGAGGCCGACCGGTCTGCATAGATGTCAGCCTCGCCGGAAACCCTGAACCACACGTTGCCATTATCGGTCGACCACAACGGATTCGCTATGCGGTTACCCCGCGCCAAACGCTGAGGAGGCTCCGCTCTTTTCAGCATCTGGCAACCCAACAAAGATTTTCCGACCGTTCACAGGGCCTTCGGCAGAGCAAACGGCGCGATATACATCCGTCCCAGAAGACCTATGGAGGAATCATGAAACGAGCCACCAGCCTGCTTGATCAACATGACGTGGACGCCGTCGAATTCAGCAGTCAAGAGGCGGACTGGAAGGAAGTCCGGCACCGGCACGTCTGCTGCCCCGTCACCGAGCGGGCCCACCAAGAAGCCGCTGGCAGCCCGTTGCGGACATCTTAGGCAGAGATTCACAAGGACTTCCCCAGATCGTCACCAAGCAGCCCGTTCTGCTAACCCCAAGATCCAGGCACTTGTGTAGTGACCGGACAATCGAACCCATTGCACCATCCACCGCCAATTGCGAGAAGAGAAGCCATTGATCCAGCGAACCGTCGCCCCCTTCTTCCTCGACTGCGATACCGGCATCGACGACGCCCTCGCACTGGTCTACCTCCTGGCCTCCCCGCGGGCCGACCTCGTCGGCATCGGCACCGTGAGCGGCAACGTCAGTGCAGCCAACGGAGCCCGAAACACCCTGGACCTGCTGAACTTGGCCGGCCACCCGGACATCCCCGTGGCTGTGGGTGCGCACGATCCACAGGCGGGCACCTTCCACGGTGGCGCCCCGCACGTCCACGGCGACAACGGAATCGGCGGCGTGGACCTGGTCCCATCAGACCGCGAACCGGTGAAAGCCACGGCTGCGGAACTGTTGGTCCAGTTGGCCCACAAGTACGCGGGGGATTTGCGTTTGGTGGCCATCGGCCCGTTGACCAATATTGCCGAGGCTCTGCGCCTGGAACCCAGGCTGCCCGAGCTCATTGCCGAGGTCACCATCATGGGCGGCGCGGCACTGGTCCCGGGGAACATTTCGGCGGTGGCCGAGGCGAACATCGCCAACGATCCCGAGGCCGCTGCTGAGGTGCTGGCTGCCGACTGGAACGTCACCCTGGTACCCCTGGATGTCACCATGACCAACGTCCTGGAGGAGAACCACCGGCAAGAACTCCTCGCCTCGGAGCACCCGGCCTCGCAGGCTCTCGGTGAAATGCTGGGCCACTACTTCGGCTTCTACGTAGACATCTTCGGCCGGGAATGCTCGGCGATGCACGATCCCCTCGCCGCGGCCATCGCCGTCAGAGGAGTGGAACCCACCCTCGCCCCGACCGTTCGCGTCCAGGTGGATACCACCAACGGTCTCGGCCGCGGTCAGACGGCGTGTGACCTCCGCGGTCAGTACGCAGGGTTCCCGGAACAGCACGGCGCACATTGCCGCGTGGTGCTGGAAATCGGCGAAGACTTCGCCCCGCACTTGTTGTGCGTCTTACGGGCGGCCTGACCCCGAGCGCGACCACGGCCTGGCCGCCGCAAGGAAGGTCTTGGGCTCAGCACGGATCGCGGGGTTAGCACACGAGCAGGAAGTACGAAGGATGGGGTGGCGGAGTCGAGAATATGTGCGGCACCTGTTGCACACGAGAACTGCGCTCTGACCACGACCAACACCCGCGCAGCGGATTCACACACCACCAGAATACCCCTGAAGGTCTTCGCCGCTCTGGGCGAATTCGAGCGTGAACTCATTTCAAAAACTGGACGCGGCATCTGAGAACTGAAACTCCCCGCTGGCGAGGGCGCGGCCATGGACATCACCACCGCCTCCGCAAGCCGGTCTGCCCACTCTCCCCACAACGTCAGATAGGACCCAATTCAACCTCGTTCATGCCTCTTCCTTTCCGTCCACCAGACAATCCATACAGCCCAGCACGAGAAATCGTGCAGACGGACGGGCTGATGTCCCGAGGCTGGAAACGAGTTTTTAAAGCCGCTAAGAAGCATCGGCTAGATTGGTAACTTTTCCGGAATCAGATCCCCAAGGCACGTCCAAACCGGTTGGGTCTGATTTTCCGGGATGTGGCAACTGGATCAGAGGTTTCTGATTACCCGTACCCGGTCTGCCTTCCACCGAGCGGCAAACGAAGAGCCCAACGCCAGCGAATCGTACCCATGTGGAGCGCCGGGGTGGACGTGCAGCTCTGTTTGAACCCCGGCCCTTAGCAACCGCTGCGCGTACGAGATGCACTCGTCGCGGAAAAGGTCGAGGGTCCCGACTTCAATGTATGCCGGGGCGAGGCCCGCAAAGTCCTCAAGGCGTGAGGGAGCAAAATATGCCGAGACGTGCGGACTGCCGAGCCGGTCCCCCAGCAAGGCCCGCCAGCCGGTGTAGTTGTCCTCGTGAGTCCACGTGGCAAACCTGGCCACCTGGGGATCCATCTCCAGGGTCCGATCATCGAGCATAGGAAATACAAGGATCTGCTGCGCTATGTTGATCCCCCGATCCCGTGCGAGGATGGCGGTAGCAGCAGCGATTCCTCCGCCTGCTGAATCACCCATGATTGCCACCCGCTCCGGGTCGATCTGGAGAGTAGCGGCATGGTCCAGAACCCACTGGATGGCGGCAAGGGCCTCGTAGGCGGGCGCCTCATCGCCGGTTCCAGGAGCGAGCGTGTAGTCCACCGAAAGCATGGGGACGCCGGACCACTGCACGTGCTGTCTGACGAATGGATCGTAGATCTCAACTGAACCTGCGATCATTCCTCCACCGTGAAGGAAGATCACTGCAGAGCCTGGCGCAGAGTTGTCTTTTTTGTACCAACGCATGGGAATGGGTTTACCGTCACCGCGCCGCGTTGTTGCAGGCCGGTGTTTCACGTCAGGTGCGGGATCGGATCCGCGAAAGGCATCGACGAGCAGGGGGTCAAGGTTTGCGCGCAGTCCGATTGCGTCCCCTGATAGGACGGAGGGTACCGTGATGGGGCTTCCCGTTGGATGGGACTCTTCGAAAATCGGGTCGAGTTTCAGTGTCACTGGGCCTCCTTCAGCTGGGTAGGTCCTACTTCCGGGGCAGCATTATCGGAGTCAGGAGCGGATTTTGCTGGGTGGATAATACGGCCAGCGGAGAATGTCCACACAACGGTGTTCTCTCGCAGTCCTCCAGGTTCAAAAGGATGGCGGCTGAGGACTACGAGATCAGCCAAATATCCGCGGCGGAGGTGTCCTATTCGGTCTTCGACGGCGTAGGAGGTCGCGGAATCGACTGTTGCGTGACGGAGCGCTTGGTCGGCCGGTATGGCCGAATGTGGGGTGTTTGCGGGCAGTTCTGGGTCTATGACGGACTTTCGCGTCGTCGCGATGTATAGATTGACCAAGGCTTCGTGTGGAGCTGTTGGGGCGTCTGTTCCGAAGGCTACGAGCGCCCCGGCGTCGCTGAATGAGCGCCACGGGTATCCGTGCTCGATACGATCGTCGCCGATTTGAGCCCGCCAGTTTGGTTGGATCGCAGGATCTGCGTGCACTGGTTGGACGGACGCGGTGATTCCCAAGGCAGCCATTCGCTCAGGAGTGTTTTCAGAGACTATTTCTAAGTGCTCGAGTCTAGGGCGACGGTCCCAAATCGGATTCGTTTCGATGACAGACTCCAATACATCGAGTGCGACATCGCTCGCGTGGTCACCTATGGCATGCATTGCGATGCGGAGACCGGAGGCGTCGGCTGACAGGGATACTTCCCGGAGCCGATCAATGTCCCACATCAGGTCTCCGTTGCCTCCGGTGCTGTACGGCTGATTCATCGCCGCTGTACAGGCGTCAATTACCCCATCGAGAACCAGTTTGATTCCGATGACGCTCAGCCACTCAGTGGACTCAGCAGCCAGCTCAAGGGCGCGGCGGACCTGCGTGAGGTTGGTCGTCGTATCGCCGGTATCTGCGACGAGCCAGTGGGCGGCCACCCTCACAGGGAGCGTGCCGCCGTGCGCGGCCGTAACGCTCTGCAGTGCCCGCCACCCCGGCTCGTCCATGCCCATATCAATCACAGACGTTACGCCGGCGGCGGCGAAAGCATCGAGGGCGCGGAGCACGGATGCTCCGCGCTCCTCGTCGGAGGTTCTCGCCGTGAGGTAGGCCCAACCAATTTCATGTGCGGCCCGTTCGTAGAGCATGCCGGCAGGCTGACCGGATGGCAGCCTGGACAGTTGGCCGGATGGAGGATCTGGAGTCGCCGCGTCGATGCCCATCGCCTCGAGGGCGGCGCTGTTGACCCATATCGAATGCATGTCGTTCGAGTCGAGAAAAACGGGGATGTCGGAAACAACTGCATCGATCATCTCGGCGGTGGGCTCGCCACCGACGGCGTCGAACAGCCACCCCTTACCGAGCAGTATTTTAGCGTTGTCGCCGAGTCGTTGGCGTTCTGCGCTGAGACGGCGCTGAATCTCCGGCAAGTCCGATGCGTCGGTAAGCGCCACCTTCGCGAGGCTTTCACCGGCCCACACGAGGTGGACGTGGGAGTCAACGAACCCGGGTGTGACGACCTGGCCATTGAGGGCAATGACCTCGTCGCCGATACTTGGTTCGACGGTGGGTGCAATTTCGGAGATAAGTCCCTGGTCCAGGACGATGGTGGTTCTTTCAAGGTCCGGGGTGCCGTTGGCAACAGCGGTCGCTGGGTTGAGCAAACGTGCGTCGGTCAGCACAATTCGGTTCATCGTAGGCCTTCTTCTGAAGCGGTCGCGGCCAGGTGAAGCGCGCTTTCCTGTCTTTCCAAACGGGTAGATACTCTGGCGACTATCACCACTGGAATCACGAGCACCCAGCTCACTAGCGCGACAACCCAGCCGAAACCTGCATATCCGAAGGTTTCAGCAAGCCATCCTCCAATTACCGGGGAAAAGCTCGAGCCGAAGAGATAGACGCCGATGGCAGGGCCGGAGAAGCGCCCGTTGGTATCAAGTGCGGCTGCGGTAGCGATGAAGAGCAGAAAGACTGCCATATATGCGGTGTTCCACAGGATCAAAACGAGCATATACAAGGCCGGGTCGGTCGTGAGGGCCGCAGCCAGCTTGAGCATGCCTCCCAATATCAGCAACACGGCTAACGGGGCAGCTCGGCCAAACCGTGCTCCTACCCATGTGAGCAGCACAGCGGCCACCAGACCGCCAGCACTGGAGGTGCTCAGGACCAGGCCGATGCCCGCATCCGAGAGGCCGGACTGGGTGGCGCCCATCGTACCGGCCAGCGCCCAGACCGAATCTTCGCTGACAGCCCAGAGTGCATACATACCCAACAACGCGAAACCGGCGGTGGTGGTCAAACGACTTGGCTGCCCTCCTGTCAGACTTGGCACTGCGTCGCCTGCCGGTGCGGTAGGCGGCTTATCGGCCAAGGGTGCGCGTGGGAGCCATGCGGCAACGATAAGAAGGCTGGCTGATATCGCGGCAACCAGTCCAAAGATGCTTCCAAGGACTATCCCGAACAGGGGTACGATCCCCAGCAAGACTGTGACTACTGCCCGATTAACGATGCCGTTCGCCGCTGACATCCGGTTCGGATTACGCAAAGCAGCCAGCGCCGCGCCGCTGGCGGAAAGCGCCCCACCAAGGCCCGCACCACCCAGGATGACCGCGGTGATAGTCACAGGGGCACCCATGCCGAACGCTGCCGCTGTGAACGCGATTGTGGAGAGTGCGAGGCTGATTCTTGCCAACAGGATGCGTCGGTTACCGTCTGCGAGGCGGGTGCTCGCTATGCAACCGATGGCTGTGGCCAACAAAGAGCCTGTCATCACCCCTCCCGCCTCAGTGACAGTGAGTTCTAAAGACTGCTCCAGAGCGATCACCATGAACGGAAGGAGGTTGGCGGTAAGCAAGCCGAGCACGGAGAGCCCGAAGACGGACGTAGCGCGTCTACTGTTCAGAGGAAGCCGGGTGTCAAGTTGTGGACTTGTCATGTCATGATGTCCTTTCACGGCGCCTTTGCCGTAAATAGGTGGTTAGGTGCTCAGACAGCCGGTTGCTGTTGAGTGATGCAGTGAATGCCGCCGCCTCGGATGAATAGTTCCCGGGCATCAACAGTCACAACCTGGCGGCCCGGGTAGGCGTCGGATAGTATCTCCCGTGCTCGGGCGTCAGCGTGGGCCTCCCCGAACCCGCAGGCGATGACTCCGTCGTTGACGACGAGATGGTTGACGTAGCTCCAATCAACGAAGTTCACGCTGTCATGAAGAGTAGAGGGAGCAGGCAGGTCGGTGATTTCAACGCTGCGGCCCATCACGTCGAAGGCTTCCTGGAGCTCTCGGCGAAGCAGCCGGCTGACTTCCCAGTCTGGGTGCTCGGAGTTTTCCTGGGCGTGAAGGAGAACACGATCCGGTGCGGCGAAGGTGGCTACCATATCCACGTGTCCGTTGGTGCCGAGCTCGTCATAGTCTCTGGTCAAGCCTCGCGAGAGCCAGATAGCCTGGGTCGCTCCGATTGTCCGCTCCATTTCAGCTTCGACCCGCGATCGATCGGCGTAGGGGTTCCGACGCGGATCGAGTTGAACAGTCTCGGTCAGCAACACGGTGCCGGTGCCGTCTACATGGAGGCCGCCCCCCTCAGCGACCAGTGGCGAACTGAGGATTTCGGCTCCGAGGTGCTCGCCGATCAAACGTGCGATGTGTGCTGACTTTTGCCAGTCAGCCCAGGCCGGCGCGCCCCAGCCGTTGAAGATCCAGTCGACGGCCCCGAGGGCGCCGGGCCGGTCCCGGTCGACAACGAAGGTGGGACCTATATCCCGCATCCAGAATTCATCCAGGGGCGCCTCTATGAGTTCGATCGAAGAATCAAGCACCCTCCGCGCACGTGAAATCTCGCTTGGGTCCACGACCATGGATACCGGCTCGAACGGGACAATCGCGTGTGCTACTTCTGTCCAGGCAGCGTAGCCGGCCTCCTTCGCCGTCGCGGTCGATCCGAGTGTGTAACCTTCTCGGGGGAAGGCCATCCAAGTACGCGTGTGCTTGGCGGTCTCTGAAGGCATCTGCCACATGAGCGTCACCACCCCGTTTCAAGAACGTGGGCAAGGCTGTCGACGAAGTAGTCGGCTGACTCCTTTGAAACGCACAGCGGCGGCTTAATCTTCAGGACATTCAGGTAGTCGCCGGTGGGCTGCATGAAGACTCCTAGTTCGAGCAGCCGGTTGCAGATGGCCGCTGTTTCTTCCGTCGCGGGTTCAAGGGTTACCCGGTTTTTGACGAACTCAAGGCCGAGGTAGAGTCCCGACCCGTGGATGGCCCCGACCAGGCCATATGCCTTGCCAAGCACCTCAAGGCGGTTCTTAAGGTGAGTACCGACGATGCGAGCGTTTTCCTGTAAGCCTTCATCTTGGATGATGTCAAGCACCGCCATGCCTATGACCGACGAAACCGGCGATCCTCCAGTCGACGAGAAAAAGTAGCCCTGCGTGCGATAGCGATTGGCGATCTCGCGACGGGTGACGACAGCCCCGATGGGTTGGCCAGCTCCAATGGACTTGGCGACAGCGACGACGTCCGGAACTGCTCCCTGCTGCTGGAAACCCCAAAACCAGTCCCCAAGACGTCCAAAGCCAACCTGCACCTCATCGGCGATTGCGATTCCACCATGTTTGCGGATCGCTGCGTATACCTCCTTCAGGTAACCGTCCGGCAGCGCGACGCCCCCCGCGTTGCCGAAGTACGACTCGCAAATAAAACCCGCTGGCACAGTGCCCGCGGCAGCAAGATTGTCGATCATCTGCACTGCCTTCGACGCATATCCTGCGGCGTCGGGGCCGCGTAACTCTCCCCGATATGAGTTCGCCGCCGCCACGGTATGCACCCACTCCGGTCTGGACCCGAGCGCCGCAGGATTGTCTGCGATCGAGGTGGAAACGGCGTCACTTGCAAAAGTCCACCCGTGATAGGACTCACGCATTGCGACAATGTCCCGCCGCCCTGTACTTGCCATCGCGAGCCGGATGGCCAAATCAGTCGCCTCGGAGCCGGAATTGACAAAAAATACAGTGTCGAGCTCATCCGGTAATGTAGCGACAATCCGCTCGGCATAGTCCGCGATCGCGCGGTAATGGAAACGCGAGTTTGTGTTGAGGAGCCGCATTTGCCGGGTCGCTGCTTCGGTCACCCGTGGGTGGGCATGCCCAACTGATGCGACGTTGTTGACCATGTCGAGATAGACCCGGCCGTCGATTCCGATGAGATACTCCCGCCATCCACGTTCAATTTGGGGTGGCACCGCATAGTAGTGTTCCTGGACCTCTGCGAGAACAGCGTCCCGGCGTGCGAGGACGTCATCATGCAGCGACGTCTCAGTGCATGCGAGTCCAAGAGCAGGTGCAGGATCGTCCAGAACCGCTGCCCATCCCGCCGCGAGATCGGCTGTTACTAGAGTGGGGGCATCGGATACGCCGCGCCGGTCGCGCTGCACAAAGAGCCGAGTGCGCGCCGGAAGCGCATGATTGGCTTGATCGCCCAGACCTGGTGCCGATATCGTGATGACCTCGTCGGCGATTGAGACGGCGATACTGTCGAAATTGACTCTCGAAACATGAGCCTCCTTTGCAAGCGGCCTTGGCGCGGAGAGCCAGAGTGTCAGACCCGTCGGAATCGTCTCAGGCGCTGACGGCGTCCGTATTGGAGCAGCGGTTAGAACCGGTCGCCAGGCGGGCAGAACAGCTGCGTCAGCTCCGGCGTTGAGCGCCTCGGCCGCAGCCTCATCAAGGGTCCTCTCTTTCATCCATGCGCCATCGTCATTTAACGCCGAGGCCGTTCCACCGTCGAGTGTTGTAACGACACCAAGGGGCGCCAGCACTGAAGTGTGGTTCCAGGGGCGACGTGCACGGGGGGGCATCCTGAGAGCTTGCCGGATGGCACCGGTCATCACCTCGGGGGGGACGGACGCCGCAACAGAGAGAACGCGGAATTCGCGCTCCAGGGCGGCATCCGCGTAGGAATTTGCCTCATCCAGTCTGACCTGATGACGGCCACTCAGAACCAGGACAGCGCCACGCAGAACCACCAGCGCCCACAGCGCAGTAACTTCGTTCTCCCCGAGGGGCCGCAACGAGTGGAAGGCCCGGATCGCGGGCAACGTCGTTGCGGGGGTCGCTGCGTCGTGGTGCAGTAATGAGGAGACGGTGATCGCTAGTTCCCCTACCCGCCACGAGGCACACACATCACCGAAGTCGATGACAGCATCGGGCAACCGCCCTCCGTCAGGCCGAAGAACGTTGTCATCGGTGATGTCGAAGTGTCCGGCTTGCACCGGAAGTAAGTCTTCTACGGCTTCAAGGACACGGGACGCGCGCAGGGTGGATTCCTCAACAAAATCCCGGATTGCTCTGTCCGGTTCGAGCGGAAGAAGCCTCTCGATCACCCTCCTGGCGTGGCGGAGATCCCACTGCAGGACCCGACTCGTTCCGACGTGCTCAAAATCCGCGAGAGCCAGGCTCGTCCTGGCCGCGATCTCTCCCATACGCGCGACCACATCAGGAGCCAGGTATCCGGATCCCGTCAACGTGAGGCCCGCGATGTTCTCAATCACCCGGGCATGGATGCGGCCCTGCGAAGTCTCCCACCAAGCTGACATTGGGCCCCGTGGGCCCGTCACGATGCGAGGGATACGAAGCGTGCTCTGGCTTTTCGACAAGATGATCGCGGCCTGGTCCTGCATGTGAATCTCGGCGGCGCTGAAGACCGGATTACTGAGCTTGAGCACTCCCAAAGGGTGGGGTGATCCGTGGTTGAACAGCCTGAAGTTTTGATCCTGCTGGCTGCCCAGAGCCTGGACCGAGACCTGCAAACCGAAGGTGCTGGCGACAAGCTCCAAGACCTCGGTGGTCTCGAGTGTCGGCGTGGGTAGCTCGACTTGTTCGAAGTAGTCGAAAACTTTTGATGACATGGTGTTCCTCTAGGGGGAAGTGGGCCGGTGTTTAGATGGACCGTTGGCTTAGAGCGGTGAGTTCTTGGATGTTCCCAGTGCTCCGGCAACAGATCCACTGGAGCTGCGGACGGCCAGGGTCACCAGAGGGTCGTATGCCGGCCGCCACTCGCTGTGCAGGTGGTTGTAGGAGCCGGGCTCGGTTATTCGGACTCCAACGATCCGAGATCCCTGCACTACCGTCGGCACGGGTTGGCCGTCGATGAATGCTGCACACTCGGCTGCTTCACCTGCCGTGACCGTGGCGATGAAACGGACGGTGATGTTGGTGGGGGTCCTTTCAAGCTCGACAGCATCAAGACGCACTTCGATAGAATCCGCAGCAGGAACCATGGGGCGGGTAAACAGAGCCTCTTCCGCAAGCTGTGGTGTTCGCGGTGGCATAGCGCGTCGTGGTCGTAACTTCTCCATTGCCGAAGCCAGCTGCAGCAGGCGCGCATCGTCGTATGCGGGACCGGCGACGGTGACGCCGACCGGCATCCGAGTATCGGACATCGTTCCCAAAGGAAGCGTCCAGGTGGGGACGCCGAGGTGCCGCGGTACGAGGTTTCCGTTCGACACCCAGACTCCGTTGCGCCAAGCGATGTCGGCAGACGACGGGTTGGTATCAGAGTCGGAAGGTCCGACGTCCGCCGCGGTTGGGAAAATCACCGCATCGAATCTGTTCTCGGACATCCAGTCCTCAAAGTCCTCTTTACGCGTTCGTTCAAGACCACGCAGACCGTCTTCGAGGGTCGAGATCTGCCTCCAGTCAGTCACGCCCTCTTCGGCCATGGAGACAAATTCGGAAATGTCGTATGCGATGTCAAAGTCAAAGAATCCGTACCGATCGGAAAGGGCCCCGCTCGGTTGCGGGAAGATGAGTTCAGCATTCGCTTTCGAAAGGCGATCCATGGCAGGGTCTCCTATTTGCCGCAGGAAATTGTCCAGCGCCCAAGCCGACAACATTCCAACTTCATCGGTGAGGAAGTCTTTGCGCACCCAGCCTCGATCGACAAAATCACGATCGCCGTCATGCAGCCGCTCGTAGTTATCGACTACAGGGAAAGGGGTTTCGATGACCTCGGCACCGGCTGCCCGCAGATCTTGGCACAGCTCCGCCCACAGATCCATAATCGATGCCCGCGTCTCGATGGGATATCTGCTCGTGAGGTCACCGTTGACGTAGTTCCGGGGAACTGCCAAACGCAGCCCGTCCAATGGAAGATCGGGCAGGGCTGAAAAAGAGGCAGGCCGTATTTCGGAGGGCTTCGGCAAGGGGATCCATGGCTGCATTCGCCATAGATCACCATCCTTGATCGGGTCGTCAACGACGATTGCCTCGAGGATGTGCTTCATGTCCGAAATAGAACGGGCATGCGGGACAATGACGTCCATCGTGGGCACGAGGGGCCAGTTGCCACGCACGGATATGAGGCCGCGTGAAGGGGTATAAGCGACCAGTGAGTTGTTTGAGGCTGGGGCTCTCCCCGAGGACCATGTCTCCTCACCAAGACCGAACGCCGCAAAACTGGCCGCCGTCGCGGTTCCGGAACCGTTTGACGATCCCGAACCGAATGCTGATGTCAGGAATTCGGCGTTGTAGGGGGATTCTGCGCGTCCGTAGACCCCGCGTTGCATACCGCCAGCGGCCATGGGGGGCATGTTCGTGAGACCAAGGAATACGGCGCCGGCGTCGCGGAGACGTGAAACTGCAAATGCGTCTGTGCGCGCGATCAAGTTGGCGAAAGCCGGCGACCCCGCGGCCACAGGGAGGCCTTGTACGCAATAACTGTCTTTCGCCGTGAAGGGGATGCCATCCAAAGGGCCTCGAACCGTGCCCCGTGAGCGCCGGAGGTCCGACTGGCGGGCCTCATCCAGGACGCTGGGGTTGATTGTCGAGACAGAATTCAGCCGAAGGCCTGAGCGGTCATAGAAGGCGATGCGGTTGAGGTAGCGGATAACCAGTTCGACGCTGGTCACGAGTCCGGCCTTGAGTGCGCCGGACAGGTCGTCTATGTCTGCCTCGACGACTGTGAAGCTTCGAAAATCCATGGTTCCCGCTCTCGAGTGGAAGTCCCTAAAAAATTGCCAAAACGGCACCTGGATTTAAAACATACACCGTTTGTTTACTCTAGGCTAGACCCAACTTTCATGGTTGACAGAGGTAATTCCGCAGCCTAATGTCAGTCCATCAACGACCTGGGATCAGCAAGCAGGACATCGAAAAGGGCCCAAGGGGGTCAAGCATTATCCTGGCTCCCCGGCGCCTGCCGGGACTAGGAACGGCTCGATATCCGCGGCTTTGTAGACAGCGTGGCTGTTTTGCACTGGCCAGGTAAACTCCCGTCCATTTCCCAGAAAAAACCGGAATAGACCCGTCCCAAAGCCTGCCTGGCAACCATCAATTACCTGCCCACCACGCAGGCCGCCGTCGGCAAAAATCTGGAACATCATCAACATTCCTGGCGCCGCCGCTTTCAAGGACGACGAGATGACGTTGATTACAGCTACGCCAACCACATCGTTGTCACGAGGAGGTGTCATGGCGTGCATATTCAATGATCCGATGGACGAAATAACCCTCCTCGTCCCTGTCGACGCCTACCCGGGGTCCGAGTCGCAGGCATCGCCACCGGCAAAATCTTCGCCCTGCGCGGCACAATCCACTGCATCACGCAGCATCAGCCTGCGGTCAGAGAAAGGTCCTGACATGAGCCAGACAATTCGCCAAAACGGCGCCGGGAAGACACCCCCCGACGCCCCTGGAACAACGCACGGCATCACCAGCAAGGGACTGAAAAGGGGGCAACTGGGACTCCTTGCCGTCGTCGTCATGGGTATTTCGTCCGTGGCGCCGGCTGTCAGCCTGACCAGTTCGCTGGGACCGGCGGTGAACGCGGTGGGCCTGCAGTTGCCGGCGATCTTCATTGTCGCCTTCATCCCGATGATCCTCGTCGCTTTCGCCTACCGGGAGCTCAATGCTGACTCCCCCGACAGCGGCACCACTTTCACCTGGGCCACCAAGGCCTTCGGCCCCTTTGTGGGCTGGCTGGGCGGATGGGGCCTGCTGGCGGCAAACATTATCGTCTTGTCCAACCTGGCCGGCGTCGCCGTCGACTTCTTTTACCTCTTCCTCGCCCAACTATTCGGCAATCCCGACCTGGCCAGCCTGACCTCCAACAAACTCCTGAACATCTCAACATGCCTGCTCTTTGTGGCACTTGCCGTATGGATCAGCTACCGGGGTCTGCACGCCACCAAGCTCGTGCAGTACACCATGGTGGGGTTCCAGGTCGTGGTCCTGGGAGTCTTCGTCGTCATGGCGCTGACTCAAGCCTTGTCCGGTGGCACACCCACGGCACTTGCCTTCAACTGGGACTGGTTCAACCCAGCCGAAATCGCCACTTTTCAGCAGTTCGCCGGGGGCATGTCTTTGGCCGTCTTCGTCTACTGGGGATGGGATGTCTGCCTGGCCGTCAATGAAGAGACAAAGGGCGGCAAAGGCACCGCCGGTAAAGCCGGTACCACAACGGCGGCGGCCGTGCTGGGGCTCTACATTTTGGTCATCGTGGCAACCATGATGGTTGCAGGGATCGGCAGTGAAGGCATTGGGCTCAACAACCCGGACAATCAGTCGAACATCTTTACCGCACTGGCCTCCCCCGTAATGGGGCCGCTGGCGATCCTGATGTCCCTGGCAGTACTCGCAGGCACCGCGTCATCCCTGCAGTCCACCATGGCTTCGCCAGCCCGCAGCTTGCTAGCCATGGCGCACTACGGCGCACTGCCGCACCGCTTCGCCAATGTCAGCAAACGCTTTGGCTCCCCGGGCTTCGCCACCATCGTGGCCGGCCTGATCTCCGGCGGGTTCTACGCCGTCATGAAAGTGGTCAGCGAAAACGTTCTCAACGACACCATCCTGGCACTGGGTTTGATGATCTGCTTCTACTACGCCCTGACCGCGTTCGCCTGCACTTGGTACTTCCGGTACAGCGTGTTCAGCAGCGTCCGCAACTTCTTCATGCGCCTGCTCTTTCCGGTAATGGGCGGCTTGGTCCTAACCCTGGTATTCCTTCAGACGGCAGTCGACAGTTGGTCACCGGACTTTGGCAGTGGCTCAGAAGTGTTCGGAGTGGGGCTGGTCTTCATACTCGGCGTTGGAATCCTAGCCCTCGGCGCAGTGTTCATGGTCATTATGGCAAAGGTCCGGCCCGGGTTTTTCCACGGCGAAACGCTCCGTAAAGACACTCCCGCTTTAGTGGTTCCCGACTAAGCGCTCAACGAAATGCCCCTGTCCACATTCGCCGGGCGAGGGCATTTCTTGTTCAGGCTTCCACGTTGCCTAGTGGCGCTAGCCCGTCATCTAGACCCTCACCTGAAGTCTCTATGTCTACCCACGAGCGCCGGCCCGGTCCCTCCGCGCGAAGAACCCGAACGGGCGGCATGTTCGATGCCTAGCCGAAGCTGGTGCAGCCTGCGATGGCGCCGTTGATCAGAGAACCGGGTGTCGTCCTGGTCTCGAAGAAGCTATCAACATACCCAAACCCATCTCGAACGCCCGGGATGCAATCGGATCGCGCGGGTCCTCGGCGGACAGAGATGCGATTGCTACCGAAAACCGCGGAAATCGCTCTTCCTGGCCGGTGGGATCGAACACGACGCTGGGCCCGGACATGTCGAGAACGCTCCCAAGAATAAAGGACTCATAAGCGGTCAACAGCGGTAGGACATCTCTGCTTGTCCACCCAACGGCTTCTGCCGCGACCACGAAATCCTCGTACTCGGACAACAGGACTGGTGACGAGGCACGCGTAGTCATCAACAGCGGAACCGCTCGAGAGTGCCGAGCAAACGCCACTCTATACGAATGGGCCCAGGCACGGAGTCCTTCTTCCCAAGGGCATTCCCTGAGGGGGCGCGAATCGATGTTCGCAGAAACGATTGCTCGTAAGTCCTCGATCATTGCGGCGCGATCCGGCACATGATTATAGAGGGATGTCGGGTTCACACCGATGGCCGCCGCGACACGGCGAATACTGGCACCGGAGGCGCCCTCACGATCCACCAGGGCGAGGGCAGTGCGAGCAATCAACTCCCGGCTAAGCAGAGGGTGGGATGGACGGGCGATGACGTACCTCCTTGCGGATCTGGTTCCCAGCCTACCCACCCTTCGCGAAGACCCTCGAACCCGGAAACTTCTCCCTGTCGCCCCGAATTCGCAGAGCGGGGATGGGTTGCAACGATTATTCCTGCGCCCAGTGACCAATTACACGGGAGCAGAAGTAGCTCCCGGCACCGCTGTCTTCTAAGGACATGTCTCTTCTGCCCGGAGTGTCTCGTACCGATGGTGCAGCGACGTGATGCACATGAACTGCGCAAGATTCACACAGAACAGCCGGTCGTGGTCTGCAACTAGGCCGGCAGTGCCCGCACGTCGGGGAACCAACCCGGCGGGGCTTTCTTTGGTTCGAGGTGTTCGGGGGCGCGGTGTTTTTGCATGTCGCATTTGTAGAACGGGCCGCGTGGGTCGAGGAGGACGTTCATGTGGTGGTCTGCGTGGTCTTTGAACCAGACGCTGATGCCGGTTGCCCCGTCGAGTCGAAGGTGTTCCCAGGCCCGCCACAGCGCTTCCACCCGGGAGACGGCTTCGGGGTGGAAGTACCATTCGGTGCACCATTTGAAGGAGCGGCCGTCGACGTCGCGGACGTAGGTGGGCAGCAGCTGCTCGTGCAGGAACTCTTCGGCTGAGCCGTAGACCAGTTCAGGCGGTTTATCTTCACCCTGCTTTCCTGCCGGTGCGGGAGGCTCAGGAGCTGCGGCGAGGGTTTCGCTAAAGAGTCCAATGTCATTGGTCATATCGCCGCTTCCCTACTTCGAGACCCAGGGATTAGGCGCCGGCTCACTGTGGACAGCGACCGATGGTTCCTCGGGCCGTGGGCTGTATTTCTTGATGGATGCTTCCACTGCGTTTTTGTGGGTCCCTGTATACCAGGGCATGGTGCGGACCAGCGTGGCCGGTGCGCCGGAGGCGAAGACGACGGCGCGGCCGCGGTCCAGTTCGGCGAGGTTGGAGACGTCGAGTATCCGTTCCTTGCCTTCCTGGCGGGATCGGGAGGATCCGGATTTCCCGGAGGAGACGGAGACGTTGGTGTAGCTGTAGTCCCCGACGAGGTCTGAGAGGGCGCGGAGGAAGCCTTCTTCGGCGCCGCCGCCGCCGTAGACCTTCACGTTCGCGGCAGACCAGATTTTCCGCATGTTCGCCTCCCCCCAGAGTTCGACGCCCTGGGACCAGGACTGCAGGATGCCCATGACGATCAGGCCTTTGGAGCCGTAGCGGCTGAACTGGTCCGGCAGGCCGGCCCAGCGGACCACATTTGCCAACTCGTCCAGGGCGAACAAAGCAGGTTGGGGGAGTCGGCCGCCGCTGCGTTCGGCACGTTCCTCCATCGCCTCAGCGATGGCTACCATCAGGGCGGTGGTGAGCGGGGCGGCTGAGCCGGCCCCTTCCTTCGAAAGGATGTAGATCGTCTCCTGGGAGGCGGCGAACTCGTGCGGGTTGAACTGCCGGCGGGCATCACTGGCCACGCTCGCGCCGCCGGTGGGTGCGACCCAGCGCAGCGTGTTCCGGCTCTTGAGGCACTGGATCATCTTCTCGGCGGTGCCGAAGATACCGTCCCGCTGCTTATCAGCCAATTCCAGCGTGGACTCCAGGCCCTTGTACTGCAGCTCATAGTCGTGGGCTTTGAGGATGTTGATCGGTTCGCGGTTAACCTGCTCGGTCACCCACAGGTACACCTGCGTGATCGGCAGCCCGCCTAGCGCGGCCGCGAGGAAGTACGAGGAGAGAATATCCTCGGCTTTCGGATCGAAGTACGCGTCCGGTTTGGATCCGGGGGTCCGGGATCCGGTGGAGAAGTGCTGGGTGAGTTTGTAGGCCTTCTCTTCGTCGGTGACATAGGACAGGGGGTTCCACCACCAGTCGGGTTCTTCCTGGGCGATCTTCTGCGGATCGAACACCCACACCAGGGCCACATCCTCACGAACGCCGCGGGTGCCGTCCACGACGTCGCGCTTGTTCGAGGTCGAGACAACCGCACCTGGTGCATCAAGGATCGCCGGTATCACCCTCGAGGTGGACTTACCGGTCCTGGGTCCCCAGATGTCCAGGGACAGGTCTTCCCAGGACTGGATGAACTTCTGCCCCGTGGCCACGACCCGGCCCACGACAATGCCCGGCGTGCCGGTGACGGCGAGCCGGTCAGCGGTGGCCTGTGCACCCTTTTCCGAGAATGCGCTCAGAGCCTTGCCCCTACCCAGGGAGCGGGCGGCTTTATCGACTCGGGCGCGCTTGGACGCGCCCTTCCGCCAGGCCAGCAGCACCACGCCAGCCAGGGCGAGGACCAGCCCGGCCATGACGGCTGCGACGATGGTGGCCTGGAGGGGCCAGGTGACTTTGCCCTTGATGAGGCCGGCGACCAGGTCCACCGGGTGCGCTGGCGGCGCCTCCGCACCGGCCAGCCAGGACCCCAGGTGCAGGGAAGCGTAAGTCCCGCCGCCGAAGACGACGATCGCACCGACGGCCAGCCAGACGAGGATCGCGTCCCCAAGGTCCATGCCTTTGCGGTTCGGTGCGCTCATGAGATGCCTCCTTGGGTGGGTTCTGCCGGGGCAACCGGGTCAAGGACAGGTTCAGGTTTTTCGTGCCATTTGCCGTCGGTGTCGTTAACACCGTCCGGTCCCTTTTCCAAGGTGGTCAGTCCGACCTGGACGGGGATCCCGGGACGGCCGCCGACCTTGATGAGGAACTTCCCCGGCCCGGGGATTCGACGTCCACGCCGCGGGAGTCCCACGCGGGCGGGTCCTGCCAGGAAATGAGCTTCTGCTGCTCCTGCCGTGACAAAGGGATCGCGGAGGTCAGCAGCGGCATTTCCGAGGCGGGAAGTCCGCCGTAGATGACCATACCGGAACGTTCAACGAAGCCACGCGCTTTCATCCGGTCCTCTTCGACCTGGCGGAGTTCGTCCGGGGCGGAGACGATCACCTCCAGGAGGTCTTTGAGGACAGGGACGCCGGTGAAGCGGCACCGATCGTGTCACTACCACGGGATTGGCGTGGAGCAGAATGCCGGTCGCCCCGATCCGGGCTGCTCCTGTGCCGCTTCCCGCGAACAGTGCGGCCGCACTCCGGCCCGGCCGGGAGCGTACCCGCGCATTCCGCTGATGCCACGGTTCCAACCCACGCGGTTCAAGACGGCGTTGAAGAGGCGAACACCCGCCGGCCGGTAGAACCCGGGCCGACCCGGCACCGCCGCGCCCGCCAATTTGTCCGGGCCCAACCGCTGGACTCCCGGCTCTGGACAACCCCTGCCGCCCGTAGCACCATCGAAAGGTGAGCACAGCACCCAGCCCCTACCTGCGTGAACTTGCCCTGCTCCGCCGCGTCAAGGACAGGATCGACAGGGAGTACGCCCAGCCGCTGGATGTGGAGTCGCTGGCCCGCGGAATCCACGTCTCGGCCGGCCATCTGAGCCGCCGCTTCAAACTGGCCTACGGCGAATCGCCCTACAGCTACCTCATGACCCGGCGCATTGAGCGGGCCATGGCGCTGCTGACGCGCGGTGACCTCAGCGTCACCGAGGTGTGCTTCGCCGTCGGCTGCTCCTCCCTGGGCACGTTCAGCACCCGGTTCAGCGAACTCGTGGGGATGCCGCCCAGCGCCTACAAAGCGGAGGCAGCAGGCACGACGGCGGGACTTCCGTCGTGCGTATCGAAACAGGTCACCAGACCGGTCAGGAATCGAGAAGCGCCCGCCCCGGAGCCGCAGTTAGCATGACTGGCATGGACATCACCATCAGCTCAAGTTTCCTCCCCCACACCGATCCTGACGCCTCGCTGGCGTTCTACCGCGACTGCCTGGGCTTCGAGATCCGCAACGACGTCGGCTACGGCGGAATGCGCTGGATAACGGTGGGCCCCGCGGGCCAGCCCGCCGTCTCAATCGTCCTTTACCCACCGGCGGCCGGCCCCGGCATCACCGAAGTCGAGCACCGCACCATCGCCGAGATGATGGCTAAGGGCACCTATGCCACCGTCATCCTGTCCGCACCGGACGTGGATGCGGCCTTCGCCGCCGTGGAGGCGACCGGTGCCGACGTCGTCCAGGAACCCATCGACCAGCCCTACGGCATCCGTGACTGCGCCTTCCGGGACCCCGCCGGCAACACCGTCCGTATCAACCAGCACCCCTGACCTGACAGTATTGGATCCAGCGGCGCCGGGAACAAAAGCCGCAACGGCTTTGCCCCGGAAATCGACGGCCCACAGATGGAGACGCAATGAGCACGGACACCACAACCGCCGCCGGCCAGGGCCGCCGCAACGACGGACTGCATGTCGCTGACAGCCACGACCTGATCACCGTGCAGGGCGCCCGGGAGAACAACCTTAAGGACGTCAGCGTCGAACTGCCCAAACGGCGGCTCACCGTGTTCACGGGCGTGTCCGGTTCCGGCAAAAGCTCATTGGTATTCGCCACCATCGCCGCCGAATCGCAACGGATGATCAACGAGACGTACAGCGCCTTTGTGCAGGGGTTCATGCCCAGCCTGGCCCGCCCCGAGGTGGACCGGCTGGAAGGCCTGACCACCGCGATCATCGTGGACCAGGAGCGGATGGGCGCCAACCCGCGCTCCACCGTGGGCACCGCCACGGACGCCAACGCCATGCTGCGGATCCTGTTCAGCAGGCTGGGGAAACCCTATGTTGGGCCGCCCACCGCGTTCTCCTTCAACGTGCCCACCCGCAAGGCCAGCGGCGTGATGAGCACCGAGAAGGGCGGCCGCGTCGAAAAGAACGTGGTCCGCGAGGTCACGTACCTGGGCGGCATGTGCCCCCGCTGCGAGGGCATGGGCAACGTCAGCGATATCGACCGGACGGCGCTGTACGACGACACCAAAACGCTGGCGGAGGGTGCGCTGACGGTCCCCGGCTACTCGATGGACGGCTGGTACGGCAGGCTGTTCGAAGGTGTGGGCCTGCCCATGGACAAACCGGTGGCCGGCTTCACCCCGAAACAGCTGGACACGATGCTTTACGCCGAACCCACCAAGATCAAGGTGGAGGGCGTCAACCTCACATTCGAAGGCATCATCCCCAGGATCCAGAAGTCCATGCTGTCCAAGGACGTGGAGGCCATGCAGCCGCACATCCGGCGCTTTGTGGAGCGGGCCGTCACGTTCGCGTCCTGCCCTGACTGCGGCGGCACTCGGCTGGCGCCGGAAGCCCTCAGCGCCAGGATCAACGGCAAGAACATCGCCGAGCTGTGCAGTATGCAGATCAGCGACCTGGCCCAGTGGATCCGGGAACTCAAGGAGCCGTCGGTGAAACCCCTGCTCGCGGGGCTGCAGCACCTGCTGGACTCCTTCGCCGAAATCGGCCTGGGCTACCTCTCGCTGGACCGCCCGGCCGGCACCCTCTCCGGCGGCGAGGCCCAGCGCACCAAGATGATCCGGCACCTCGGCTCGTCCCTGACCGACGTCACGTACGTGTTTGATGAGCCCACCATCGGCCTGCACCCGCACGACATCGAACGCATGAACAACCTTCTGCTGCAGCTGCGCGACAAAGGAAACACCGTCCTGGTGGTGGAGCACAAGCCGGAAACCATCGCGATTGCGGACCATGTGGTTGACCTCGGCCCGGCGGCTGGCTCCGGCGGCGGCGAAATCGTTTATGAAGGCGACGTGGCGGGGCTGCGGAAGAGCGACACCGTCACCGGCCGCCACCTGGATGACCGCACCACGCTGAAGGATTCCTTCCGCGAACGCGCCGGCGCGCTGGAAGTGCGCGGCGCCGCGAAGCACAACCTCCGCGACGTGGACGTGGACGTGCCCCTGGGGATGCTGTGCGTGGTCACCGGTGTGGCCGGGTCCGGCAAAAGCTCGCTGATCCACGGTTCGCTGGCCAACCGGGAAGGCATCATCACCATCGACCAGGGCGCCATCAAGGGCTCGCGCCGCAGCAACCCCGCCACGTACACCGGGCTGCTGGAGCCCATCCGCAAGGCCTTCGCGAAGGCCAACGGCGTGAAGCCGGCCTTGTTCAGTTCCAATTCCGAGGGCGCCTGCCCCACCTGCAATGGCGCCGGCGTGATCTTCACCGAACTCGGCGTGATGGCCACGGTGGAGTCCACGTGCGAGGACTGCGAGGGCCGCCGCTTCCAGGCCGCCGTCCTGGAGTACACGCTGGGCGGCAGCAACATCGCGGACGTACTGGCGATGTCCGTGGACCAGGCGCTGACGTACTTCGCCGACGGCGAGGCCAAGACGCCCGCCGCGCATAAGGTCCTGGAGCGCCTTGCGGACGTTGGCCTGGGGTACATCACGCTGGGCCAGCCCCTCACCACCCTGTCCGGCGGCGAGCGCCAGCGGCTCAAGCTGGCAACCCAGATGGCCGAAAAGGGCGACGTTTACATCCTCGACGAGCCCACCACGGGCCTGCACTTGGCGGATGTCCAGCAGCTGCTGGGCCTGCTGGACCGGCTGGTCAAGGCTGGCAAGTCGGTGATTGTCATTGAGCACCACCAGGCGGTCATGGCGCACGCGGACTGGATCATCGACATTGGTCCGGGGGCAGGGCACGACGGCGGCAGGGTGGTTTTCGAGGGGACCCCGGCGGAGCTGGTGGCAGCCAAGTCCACGCTGACAGGCAAGCACCTCGCCGCGTACGTTGGTGCCTAGCGCCGCCGCTCCGGCTGCGGCGCGCCGGGCGCGGACCGCCGTCGGAATCCTGTTTTTCACCAACGGCGCCCTGTTCGCCAACCTCCTGCCGCGCTACCCGGAGATCAAGGCGGACCTTGACCTGGGGAACGCCGCGTTCGGCGCCGCGGTAG
Source organism: Arthrobacter sp. Leaf141 (assembly GCF_001424565.1). Lineage (GTDB taxonomy): Bacteria > Actinomycetota > Actinomycetes > Actinomycetales > Micrococcaceae > Arthrobacter. The sequence goes on along the minus strand of NZ_LMOL01000016.1, from coordinate 325,605 downwards.
CCGCATTTCCGCTGGGTGCCCTGATTGTTGGGCTCAGCGCCGGCCACCTCATCCGCCGTTTCCGCTCCTCCCGGGTGGCCGTCGCCGGAACCCTGCTGACCGCCGTCGGGATCCTGGCGGCCGGCACCGCGTCCAGCTGGGCGGTGCTCGCCGCGGCGTTTTTCCTGGCCGGAGCCATGGATTCGCTGACCGACGTGGCGCAGAACTCGCACGGGCTCCGGGTGCAGCGGCTGTACGGCCGGTCCATCATCAATTCGTTCCACGCTGTCTGGTCCCTGGGTGCGGTCACGGGCGGCGTGGTGGGCGCGGCGGCGGCGGAAGCCGGGGTCCCGCTCCTGCTCCATTTGGCGGTCTCGGCAGTGGTGTTCGGGGCGGCGGCGCTGGCCGCGGCCCGCTGGCTCCTGGCAGGGCCGGAGCCGGATGGGGCCGGGGGGACTGACAGCGCCGACGGTCCGGCGGCTACGGCTTCCGCTTCCGCGAAAACGGCCAATTCGCTGCAAATCCCAGGAGCCGCGGCCCGGTACGGGATCCTGCTGGCGCTTGTGGCTATTGCCGCGTCCGGTGCCATCGTGGAGGATGCCGGCAGTTCGTGGCTGGCCATTTACCTGGCCGGCAGCCTGGGCGCGTCCGCTTTTATGGCGGGCCTGGGCTTCATTTCCCTGCAGGGCATGCAGTTTGTGGGCCGGCTCCTCGGTGACCGGATGGTGGACCGCTTCGGCCAGCGAGCCGTTGCCAGGGCCGGCGGCATGCTGGTGCTGGTGGGCACCGGTGCCGCGCTGGCGTTCCCGAGCGTCCTGGGGACGGTGGCCGGTTTTGGCCTGGCCGGCTTTGGGGTGGCCACCCTCATTCCCGCTGCGATGCACGCAGCTGACGAACTTCCCGGGTTCCGGCCCGGTGCCGGGCTGACGATTGTGGGCTGGCTGCTGCGGGTGGGCTTCCTGGCCTCGCCGCCGGTGGTGGGGGCCATCGCCGACGCGTCATCCCTGCGGGTTGGCCTGCTGTTTGTGCCCGCGGCCGGGTTGTTGGTGCTGGTGTTTGCCCGCGTCCTGGCCACCCGGGCAGCCCGGAACGAGCCGGGGAACGTTGAGGTGGCGGTGTCCGGCCGGTGAGGCCCGGTGTCCTGCCTACTGCGTGACGCGCTGCAGGAACGTGACCGTGGCGGCGGAGATTTGGTCCCTGGCGGCGTCGGCACTGATGCCGGGTTCGCCGTCGCCCGGTTGCGGGCCGTAGCTGCCGAAGAAGGCGTGCACACCCCCTTGGACCACCACAAACTCCGAGTCTGCAGGCAGCAGACCGCGGGATGCGTCGATCTTGTCCGGGGTGCTGAGTCCGTCGGCGGTGCCCGAGACGGACAGCACGGCCAGGTCCGGCTTGTCGCGCAGCGTGGCCAAAGGGTAGGAGGCGTAAAGCAGCAGGCCGCTGACGTCGGCGTTGTCCCCGGCGAAGGTGGACGCGCTGACGCCGCCCAGTGAGTGTCCGCCCACCGCCCAGGTGGTGATGTCCGGGTTATCGGCGATGGCGGCGCGCGCCTGGTTGCCGTCCAGCAGGCTCAGCCCCAGGGGCTCCTTGAGGATCACCACCAGGAACCCGGCGTCCACCGCGGGCGCCAGGATCTCCTGGTACGCCGCCGCATCCACGCGGGCTCCCGGATAGAAGACGAGCCCCGTGGTGGCGGGGACGCCGTCAGGTGCCATGGTGATCGCCGTCGGCGTTTCGGTGACGGTCAGGTCGGACATCGGCCCGGCCTCCGCGGCACTGCCCGGCTGGTAGGCGAACGGGTTAAGCCACGCCAAAGCGGCCACCAGCCCCAAGATGGCGATCCGACCGGCCCAGGCCCCGACGGACCGGAGCTTCCCGCGCTGCCGGGCCTTGCGCCGCCGTCGTAATTCCAGCACTCCCCAGGCAAGGCCCACGACGGCGGCAACCACCAGCAGCGCCGGCAGGAGCGGGTGCCCGCCCAGTACCGCCGGATTCCCGGTCAGCATCGCCACCGGGACCAGCACCAGCGCGGCGGCGCAGGCCAGCGACACCCAGTGCAGGACCGGGCGGCGCGTCGAGGGGGTTGTTGGCGCGTGCTGAAGAGAGCTCATGGGAAAGATCCTTCCATCATGGAGATACTTTTGCACCACAGGCCCTCCGGTGCTGCCTGCCCTACGCTTGGGAGCATGGCTGACATGTACCGCTACGACGTCGAAATCCTGCACGTCCTGGTGTCCCCCGCACATGCCTATTTCGGCCGGGCACGGGACGGTGCCGCCGCTGTTCCCACCATCGATGCCGGGCAGGCGGACGTGGTGGCGGGCAAGGGGATCGTCGGGGACCGGTTTTTTGGCAAAGCCGCCCACATGGATGCAGCGGTGACCCTGCTGGCGGTGGAGGCGCTGGAGGCGATGGCCGCGGAACTTGGCGCGGGGCCCTTCGATCCACTGCTGGCGCGCCGGAACGTGGTGCTCCGCGGCGCTGAGCTCGCGCCGCTGCTGGGCCGGGACTTTGCCGTGGAATCCGGTGGCTCCGCGGTGGAATTCCATGGCGGCCGGCCGGCGCATCCGTGCGCGTGGATGGACCGGATGCTGGCCAACGGAGCGCATGCGGCCATGCGGGGCCGGGGCGGGATCAGGTGCCGGGCCCTTTCGGACGGAACGCTGCACCGCGGGCCCGCCACGCTGGTCAGCCCGGTACCGCTGGACCCCGGCCAGGCCGGCGTCGCGCACGTTTTACGGCCCAGCCGGCTGCCCTGAGCCGCGGACCGCTGAGGTGCCGGTTGGTCCGTTCAGCCCGCGGCCAGCTGCCTGGCCACGGCAGCGACCAGCAGTTCCGGCGGAAGCGTGATGTCCGCCAGGACGTGTGCCTCATCCGGCCCGAGCCGCTCCAGCGTAGCCAGCTGCGAGGCGAGCAGTGAGCCGGGCATAAACTCGTGCGCCCGTGCGCTCAGCCGCCCGGTGATGGTGGCCTCGCTGCCATCCAAATGCACAAACACCGCATTGGGGGCGTAGCTGCGCAGCAGGTCCCGGTAACTGCGCTTGAGCGCCGAGCACGCCAGCACTGGCGGTGCGTGCCGGGTATCGGCGCCGGCCAGCAGCTGCCCCAGCCGGGAAAGCCAGGGCGTCCGGTCCTCATCGGCCAGGGGAATGCCGGCCGCCATTTTGGCCTTGTTGGCGGCCGGGTGGAAATCGTCCCCGTCAAGGAACGGCCGCCCCAGCCGGGCAGCGAGCAGGGCACCGGCAGTTGATTTCCCGCAACCGGAAACCCCCATCACCACCAGCGGCGCCGCTTCCCCGCTCATGCTGGGACGGACCCGTCGAACCGCAGCAGCACCTTGCCCGAGCTGGTGGAATCCCTGGCCATCTCGAAGGCCGGCAGCGCCTCGGAGAGCGGGAATTCATGGGTGATCACCGGGTCGATCCGGAGTGAACCGTCGGCCAGGGCGGCGATAACGTCGTCGATTTCGTTGTTGAAGCGGAAGGAGCCCAGGAGCCGCAATTCACGGGTGATGGCCAGTGAAATGGGAACCGGCTGGGCGCCGGTAGGCAGCAGGCCCACCATCACCACGGTGCCGCCGCGGACTGCGCCGTTGATCGCGGACGCCAGGCCGTGGTGGTTGCCGGAGGATTCGATCACCACATCGGCTTCGACGGCGGCGATGGCAGCGGTGTCGGTGGCCGCGATGACCTCGTCGGCGCCCACTGCCGTGGCGATGGCCAGCGGCCGGGGATGCAGGTCCACGGCCACGATCCGGGCGGCACCCTTCCGTTTCAGGACGGCCACGGCGAGCGCACCGATGGGACCGGAGCCGATCACCAGCGCGGTTTTTCCGCGCACGTCGCCGGCCCGGGAGACCGCGTGCCATGCAACGCTGGCGGGTTCGATCAGGGCCGCCGTGCGGAGGTCGATGGTGTCCGGCAGGGGCCGGAGCATCCGGACCGGAAGGGTGACGTAGCGGCTGAACGCGCCGTCGGTGTGCGGGTACCGGGCCGCGCTGCCCAGGTAAGTGCATCCCGGGGACAGGTTGGGCCGGTCCTGGGGATACCTCGCGGCCCCTGGTCCGGGCGTGGCCGGATGGACCGCAACGGGTGTTCCGGCCTGGGGGCCGGAACCATCGGCGGCGCCGCGGACCACGGTGCCCGAGATTTCGTGTCCCAGGACCAGCGGGGCCTTGAGAATGGATTCGCCGGCCGCGCCGTGCAGCCAGTAGTGCAGGTCGGACCCGCAGATGCCGCCGTACAGCACCTCGATCACGGCCTCATCCGGGCCGGGAGCACGCAACGGTACGTCGTCGATGCGCAGGTCCCCGGCGGCGTGGGCCACCAGGGCAGGCCCGGAAGCGGGCAGGTTCAAGGTTTCCATCAGACCACCACCGTCATTCCGCCGTCGATGAAGATTGTCTGGCCGTTGACGAACGCCGAGCCGTCGGAGGCCAGCCAGACCACCGGACCGGCGAGGTCCTGCACGGTTCCCCACCGGTGGGCGGGGGTGCGGCCGAGGATCCAGGAGTTGAATGCGGCGTCGTCCACCAGGTTCTGGGTCATTTCGGTGTGGATGTAGCCGGGTGCGATGCCGTTGATCTGCAGCCCGTCCGCTGCCCACTCGGCCGTCATGGCGCGGGTGAGGTTGCGGAGCCCGCCTTTTGCCGCCACGTAAGGGGCGATTGTGGGCCGGGCCAGGTCTGTCTGAACCGAGCAGATGTTGATGATCTTGCCGCGTCCGCGGGGAATCATGCGGCGGGCGGCGGCCCGGCCCACCAGGAACGCGCTGGTCAGGTCCGTTGCCAGGACCCGTTCCCAGTCGACGACGTCCAGCTCCAGCATGGGCACCCGGTGCTGGATGCCTGCGTTGTTCACCAGGATCTCCAGCGGGCCGACGTTTTCCTCGATCCAGGCGATGCTGCGTTCGGCAGCGTCGCCGTCCGTGACGTCGAAGGCGCAGCTGGCGATCCGGCCCGGCGGATAGTCGGCGGCGAACGCCGTCTCGGCGGCCTTGAGCCGTTCGGTGTTGACACCGTTAAGCACCACCGTGGCACCTGCGTCCGCGAGGGCGCGGGCCAGGGCGGAGCCGATGCCCCGGCTTGATCCGGTCACCAGGGCCACCCGGCCCGTGAGGTCGAAGAGGCCGCTCATCAGAACGCCCCCTGCTGGACCAGGTTGGCCGGGGTCCGGCCTGCGGCCAACGCTTCCAGTTGGTTCTTGAGGAGTTTGAGGATCCGCGGTTCGAAGGCCGAGGCGTTTCCGCCCACGTGCGGGGTGATGAGCGCGTTCGGGGTGGACCACAGGGGGTGGCCGGCCGGCAGCGGTTCCGGGTCGACGACGTCGAGGGCGCAGCTCAGGCGTCCCGAGACCACCTCGCGGGTCAGGGCGTCCGTGCTGATGACGGCGCCCCGGCCCACATTGACCACCAGTGCACCGTCCGGAAGCGCGGCGAGGACCTCCTCGCCCACCAGGTGGTGCGTCTTCGAATCCAGCGGAAGGACGGACACCAGGATGTCGTGTTGGGCCGCAAGGCGGACCAGGTCCGCCGAGGAGTGGACCTGGCCATCGGCGTCGGTCCGGGCCCTGCTGCCCACCCGGGTGAGCGTGACCTCAAAAGGAGCAAGCCGGCGCGCCAGTTCGGCGCCGATGCCGCCCACCCCCAGCAGCAGGATCCGCCGGTCGGCCAGGGACTGGCGGCGCTGCGGGTTCCAGTTCTGCGCCTGCTGGTCCCGCACGGCCTCGTCGATGCCGCGCAGCTTGGCCAGGATCAGGCCCACCGCCAGTTCCGCGGTGGCAGCAGCGTGCACCCCCGAAGCGGTGGCCACTGCGGCGCCGGGCCCGGCCGCCTCCGGCACGCCGTCGAATCCGGTCGACTGGGTCTGGACGTACTTGAGGTTTTTTACGTGCGCCAGTGAACCCAGCACCGCTGACGCATCGATGTACGGCAGGATCACGCCGTCAATCTCGCCCGCGGACTCCCCCGGCGCCGCCTTCATGTCCCAGACGACGCCGCGCAGCCCCTCCGGGAGGGGTGAGAGGTCCGCCAGGAGTTGGGGCGTGGGAAAGCTGACGGTTTGTACAAGCTGCATCGGTTGGACCTGTTCGTTGTGGGGACGGGTGACTGCTGGCCGGACGGGTCAGGCGACGCGCCGGTCGAAGGTGAGGCCGCCGGGGACCTGGAAGGTGGGCATGATTTCCATCAGGCCAAGGTTCACGTGGCGGGGCGTTTCGACGGCGTAGTCCAGCGCGTTGACGATGTCGTCGGTGGTGAGGGACTCGTAGCCCTCGTAGTACGTGTCCCATGCCTCGGCCATGGCCTCGGGGCTGCCGCCCATGTTGCGGCCGAAGATCTCGGTTTCCACGCGGCCGGGGCAGATTTCGGTGACCCTGATCCGTTTGCCGACCGTGTCGTTCCGCAGCTGCCGGGAAATCTGGTGCACGGCGGCTTTGGTGGCGTGGTATGCCGTGTGGCCGTAGAAGTTGTACAGCCCGGCGATCGAGCTGATGTTCACCACGTGGCCCAGGTCCCGGGCCACCATGCCCGGCAGCACCAGACGGGTCAGCTGCAACAGCCCGCGGAGGTTCACGTCCACAAGTTCGTCGATGTCCGCCGCGCTGGAGTCCAGGATGTTGCCGGGCCGGGAGACGCCGGCGCAGTTGACCAGGACGTCGATTTCCAGGTTTCCGACGGCGGCCGCGAGGGCTTGGGTGTCGGTCAGGTCAACGGTGTGCGGGATGGCCCCCGTCCTGTCGGCGAGCTCGGCCAGCCGTTCGGTGTTGCGGGCCACCGCGTGGACGGTGAGGCCCCGCTTGGTGAGGCGTTCGGCGATCGCGGCACCCATGCCGGTGGAGGCTCCGGTGACGAGGGCAGTCTTGTAGTCGGAAAAGGGCATTGAAGTCTCCTGTGGTTGGGCGGGACGGTGGTCCCGGGTGAGTGGTGGGTCAGGCGTCGCGGAGCGGCTGGTGCGCGCGGTCCGTGACCCTGCTGACGGCGATGAGCGTGCCCAGGGCGGTCAGGACGGCGTAGAACGCGGGCATGTAGATGTTGCCGGTGGTGCTGATCAGCCACGTCATGAGCAGCGGCGCGGTGCCGCCGAACAGCGCCGAGGAGACGTTGTAACCCAGGCCGTAGGCGGAGTACCGCACCCTGGTGGGGAAGAGTTCCACAATCAGGATGTGGATGACGGCGGTGTGGCCGGCGAAGACGATAGCCATCAGGGACGCGCCAAGGATGGCCCAGACCATTTCACCGGTGGCGATGAGGGCGTAGGCCGGGATGCCGATCACGGCCATGGCGATTGCGGAGCCGGCGATGACCCGCTTGCGGCCGATCCGGTCAGAGAGGGCGCCCATGAACGGGATGGCGATGCAGATGACCACCAGGCTGCAGGCCGTCACCAGGAGGGCTTCACCGATGCTGAAGTTCAGGGCCTTGCCCTTCAGGAAGGTGGGCATGTAGGAGAAGAGGACGTAGTAGCCGGAACCGTTCATCAGCGGGATGAAGAGGGCCAGCACCATGGCGCGCCGGTGTTCTGCCGAGGCGAACGCTTCCTTCAGCGGGTTCTTGGACAGCCCGCCTTCTTCCTTGAGCTTCTCGAAGTTCGGGGTGTCGCTGATGGACTTGCGGATGTACCAGCCGATGATGCCCATGGGGATGGCCACCAGGAACGGGATGCGCCAGGCGAACGAACCGAAGCCGCCGCCGTCGATCGCGGCCTGGGTGAGCCAGGGGGACATGGAGTAGGCCACCAGCGTGCCGGTGAGCAGCGCCGCGAAGGAGGCGATCTGGGCGTAGGAGGTGATGATGCCGCGTTTGCCTTCGGGGGCATGCTCGGCCAGGAAAGTCATGGCACCGGCCGATTCGCCGCCCACGGAGAAGCCCTGGAGGAGGCGCAGGAGCACCAGCAGGATGGGCGCCGCGATGCCGATGGCCGCGTAGTCCGGGAGCAGGCCGATGCCCGCCGTCGCCACGCTGATAAGCATGATCACAAAGACCAGGAGCCGTTGCCGGCCGATGATGTCGCCCAGGTAGCCGCAGACCACGGCGCCCAGTGGGCGGACGAAGAAGGACACGGCGTAGCCGGCGAAAACAAACAGCAGGGCGTTGTCCGGGTTCCCCGGTGCCAGGAATACCAGCGCCAGGGTGCCGGCCATAAATGCGAAGATTCCGTTGTCGTACAGTTCGACGAAAATCCCGACGCAGCCGGCGGTGACAACCTTCCTGGTCTGCCGTGCATCCAGCCGGTCGTGCTGCGGCGAGGCCGCGCGCGTTGATGTAGTCATGTTCAGGTCCTTTGCGGGGTTTGGCACGGGGGGCATGCGCTTAGATTCCGGCTGCGGCGGGCAGCTCACGCCAGCCGGCGTTGGTTCCAACGCCGAGCAGCCCGAAGACGGTCTGCACGGTTCCACGCAGCCTCTCCAGCTCGAGGCACGCTGCCCGGTGTGTGGCGGTGGCTTCGGCGACGGTGGTTTTTCGGAAGGTGATGGTGTGGCCTGGCCTGGCCTGGCCCAGGAGGTCCAGGGCGCGGGTGGTGGCGACGGCGAGCACAGGGTAGCCGGCGGTCACGCCGCGGCCTCGGTGCAGCAGCAGCAGTTCGTCCCGCGACGGAACCTCGATGGCACCCACCGGGACGCCGCGTGAGAGGACTTCCGCCGTCGTCTGGCGTTCCGGGAGCAGCCCGCCCAGCCGCAGCCCGATGTGGTTGCTGCGGGGGCTGACCGTGTAGGTGCTCCGGTACAGCAGTTCCGCGGTGGCGCCGAACTCGGTCACGTCCGGGCCGTCCGTCACGTCAATGACCAGGTGGTCCCTGAACTGTGGCGCGGCGAACCCCAACCGGTAAAGCGGCAGGCCGAAGTGCGGCTGGCTGACGGGCGGGAGGCTGGCGGCCGTGGGGAGGGCGGTGCCGTTGGCGAGCCGGAGGCCGAAGCCGATTACGGTGTCCGGGGCGCAGCTGCCCAGCAGGACGGGGACGGGGAAGGAACCGTGGACCGCGATGTAGGCGCGGAGGCCGGTGGTGATGCGGCGGATGGCCACGGTTTCCCCGGCGCGGACGGATACCGGCTCCCAGCAGGGGGTTTCCCGGCCGCCGACAGTCAGGTGCAGGGGTGCGCCGGTCACGGCGATCAGCAGGTCAGAGGTGGCCCGCATCCGGAAGTCCAGTGCGGTGATTTCCAGGAGCGGATCGTTGTCCGGGTTGCCTGCCAGGATGTTGGCGGCCTTGGCCGAGAACTGGTCCAGGGCGCCGTTGACGGGGAGCCCGAAGGCGGGTCCCCTGGTCCTGCCGAGGTCAGTGATGACCGAGTTGCCGGCCTGTTCGACGATCAGTGGGTTGTTCATGCCGTGGCCTCCAGCGGCCGGCCCTCAAGCCGGGCGAATTCGACGGCGTCAATCCGGTGGAAGCGCAGGACATCTCCGGGGGTATAGGGAACCAGGGGTTCCCTGGCGGCGTCGAGGACCACCAGCGGGGTCTGGCCGATGACGCACCAGCCGCCCGGGGCGACGGCCGGGGCAATAACCGCCTGGCGGCCGGCTACCGACACGGCTCCGGCGGGGACGGACAGCCTCGGGTCCTTGAGCCGCGGGACAGGATGGGGAAAGTCGGGCCCGTCCATCATGGGTGAACCGGCGGGCGCGCCCAGGCAGCGGATGAGGTAGGACTTTTGGGTGTGAAGCGCGATGACTTCGGCAACGGAGAGGCCCTGCTGTTCGGCCACCCGTTCCAGGTCGGGGCCGTAGCCCCCGCCGTACACCACCGGCACGTCGAAGTGCCGGGGCTGCCGCAGGCCGCCGCCCACAAACTCCAGCTGGCGCATTCCCAGCTGGATGAACGCCCGGACCTGCCGGGCGGATGTGATGTAGGGATCGAATTCCACCAGGACCGAGTCGTAGGTGGGGACAGCGCCGTGGATTCCGTCCACCCCGGCGGTGGCCAGCCAGGCTGCCAGCGAGTGGACGGTGCTCCAGTTGGCTTCCTTGTCCGCTGACACTGCCACGGCGCGTAGGGCGGCGTCGCCTGACTCGTGGATTTCAAGGGTGGGAGCGGACATGTCAGGCGGCCTTCTGCTTTGCGGCGAGCACCTGGGCCAGCGGGGCGATGGTGACACCGGCGGCGATCAGTTCGCTGCGGATCAGGCCGGCGAGTTCGACGGCGCCGGCGTTGTCGCCGTGCAGCAGCACGGTGTCCGCGGCGATGCGGATGTCCGTGCCGGAAGCGGTGCGGATCAGTCCTTCACAGACCATCCGGACGGTCCGGTCAACGATGATGGCGGGGTCGTGGATGACGGCGCCGGGCAGCGCCCTGGGCACCAGTGTGCCGTCATCCTGGTAGGCCCGGTCCGCGATGCCCACAATCCCCACGCTGAGCCCGCGGCGGGCGGCGGCCAGGGCGAGTTCGCCGTCCTGGGCCAGGATGATCAGGCTGGGATCCACGCGGCTGGCGGCCTCTGCCACCGCGTCCGCGTAGTCGGCCCGGGTGGCCACCAGGTTGCCCAGCCGGCCGTGCGGGGCCAGGTGGGAGACGGAGGCGCCGTGGTAGCCGGCGAAGGCGGTCAGCGCGCCGAGCTGGTAGACCACGTCGTTGCGGACTTCCTCCGCCGTGAGGTCCATGGCGCGCCGGCCGAAGCCCCGCAGGTCCGGGAAGCTGGGGTGCGCCCCGATGCCTACGCCCTTGCGGACGCATTCTGCAACGGTGGCGTTCATGATGTCCGGGTCGCCGGCGTGGAAGCCGCAGGCGATGTTGGCGCTGGAGACGATGTCGAGCAGGGCTGCGTCGTCGCCGATTGAGTAGGCACCAAAGCCTTCACCAAGATCCGCTACGAGATCAACTGTGGGCATCATGGGCCTTCCTCTGCTGGGGTATCTGCCGCCGCCGCGTTTCGCGGCTGGTGGTTCGGAGTGAAGGCCGGAAGCGGCGGTTTGCGCCGCCACTTCCGGCCTTCAAAAAGTCTGTCACCGAGAGTTGACTCACACAAAGACGTAATCGGTGTCACGGGATAGGGCCAGGTTATGACGTGGCCCTATCCCGCCGGGGGCGTGCGGGTCCAGGAATTACCGCAGCGCCTTGCGCAGGCCCATCACCCGTTCCACGATGACCACAACGGCCAGGGAGATCAGGATCAGGATCACGGAAAGGGCGGCGACGGCGGCGTCCGCCGAATTTTCGACGTACCTCAGGACCTGCACCGGGAGCGTGGGCAGGCCCGATTCCGCTACGAACAAGGAGATGACGGCCTCGTCGAAGGACACGATGAAGGCGATGACGCCGCCGGCGATCACCCCTGGCGCGATGATGGGCAGGGTCACCCGCCGGAACACCGTCCACGAATTGGCGCCGAGGATCCTGGCAGCGGCTTCGCAGGAGGTATCGGTGGTGGCCAGGCTCATCAGCGTGGTCCTGATGACAAACGGGATGGTGATGGCGACGTGGCCGATGATGATCCCGGCGTAGGTGTTGTTCAGCCTGAGCGGGCCGAACAGCAGCACCATGCCCAGCGCCAGCACGATGCTGGGGATCAGCAGCGGGGAGAGGAAAAAAGACTGCACGGCCGCTTTTGCTTTGAACTCGAACCGGTCGAGGGCCAGGGCCACCGGAACACCCAGCGCCAGGACGATCAGGGTGACCACAACGGCGACAATCAGGCTTACCTTCATGCCCTCCATAAAGGTGCTTTCCTTTGGCAGCATCTCGTACCACTTGAGGGTGAAGCCCTCCGGCGGGAACGAGAGGTACTGGTTGGAGGCGAAGGAGACAACAAAGACGATCAGCAGCGGCGCCAGCAGGAACACGTAAAGCAGGAACACGAGGATGCCGAAGGCGGGCTTCGCGGCGTTGAACCGTGGTTTGAACAGCGGTGCTTCGCTCATGGTTCAGCCTCCGATTTTTCGTGTTAGCCGCTGGTAGACGGCGATGATCAGCCCGAACAGCACCAGCAGGATGACGGACAGGGCGGCCGCGAAGGGCCAGTTGAGCAGGCCGGTGGTCTGGTCGTAGATCTCAGTGGCCAGCACCTGGACGCTGCCGCCGCCCAGGAGGCGGGGCGTGATGAAGGTGCTGATGGACAGGACGAACACCAGCAGGAAAGCGGTGAGGATGCCCGGCAGGCTGAGCGGCAGGGTCACGCGGGCGAAGATCTTTGCCTTGCTGGCCCCCAGGGACCCGGCGGCCTCTTCCAGCTGCGGGCTGAGCCGGCCGAACCCTGAGATCATGGCGAGGATGGCGTAGGGCATAAAGATTTCCACCAGGCCAATGGTCACGCCGGTGATGTTGTTGGTCAGTTTCAGTGGCGTATCGATCAGGCCCATTCCCGTCAGGGACGAGTTGATCAGGCCGTTGGTGCCCAGGATGACCATCCAGCCATAGGTACGGACGACGGCTGAGGTCAGCAGCGGGGCAATGGCGATGGCCAGGAGCAGCCCGCGGTATTTGCTTTGGCTCCGGGCCAGGAACAGCGCCACAGGGTAGGAAACCAGCACGCAGAGCAGGCCCACCGTAACGCCCATCTGGAAGGTATCCAGGGTCACTTTCCAGTAGTACGGATCGGTGAGGGGCTGCAGGTAGGTGTCGAACGTGAAGGTTTCCTCGATGACGCCGTCCGGTGCGCCTTTGTTGAACGACATCCGCACCATGTAGGCCAGTGGGAAGACGAAGCTCACCAGCAGGCCCAAGAGTCCGGGAATCAGCAGCGCCAGGTACGTGCGCCGGTTCCGCTTCTCGGTGGCTTTTTCGAGTTCACCTGAGCCCGCGGCCTGGAGCGGCGAGCGCCCCCTGGTCTTGAGGAGGGTCATGATGCCTTCCCGGGTGCGGCTGCCGGCAGCAGGTAGGCGTCTTCCGGCGCCCAGGACAGGTACGCGGTGTCACCGCGGCGGGGCAGGTCCCCGCTGGTGGTCAGCAGCTGGGCGTTGAAGCTTCTTTCTCCTACAGCAATGGCAACGGACAGGGCATCGCCGGTGTAGCTGACCCGTTCGATGGTTCCCTTCAGCGCGTCGTGGCCTTCACCGGTGAGGGTGACCTTGAGCCGGTGCGGACGGATGACCAGTTCGTGGGCTCCGGTGAGCCCCTTGGCGCCGACGGCGCCGAAGCCGCCGAGGCCTTCGACGTCCACTTTGTAGCTGGCCTCGCCGGCCACGGGGGCGGGGCCGGTTTCCGAGATGATGGTGACGTCGAGGAAGTTTGCCTGGCCGATGAAGTTGGCCACGAAGTGGGTCTGCGGGCGTTCGTAGACGTCGGTGGGTGAGCCGAACTGCTCGATCAGGCCACCGTTCATCACCGCGATCCGGTCGGCCATGTCCAGTGCCTCGTCCTGGTCGTGGGTGACGAACAGGGTGGTGGCGCGGGTGCGCTGCTGGATGGACCGGATTTCGGTCCGCATGGTTTCGCGGAGCTTGGCGTCGAGGTTGGAAAGGGGCTCATCCAGCAGGAGCAGGGTGGGCTCCACCACCAGCGCGCGGGCCAACGCGATCCGCTGCTGCTGGCCACCGGAGAGTTCCCGGGTCTGCCGCTTTCCGAGGTGGCCCAGCTGGACCATGTCCAGGGCGGCCGCCACCCGTTTTTTCTGCTCGGCTTTGGGCGTTTGCCGCATCTGCAGCCCGAACGCCACGTTCTGTTCCACGTTCATGTGGGGGAACAGCGCGTACGACTGGAACACCATGCCCATGCCGCGCTTGTTGACGGGCGTGTGCGTGATTTCCTTTCCGTCCACCACGATGGACCCGGCGGTGGGGTCCATCAGGCCCGCCACCATCCGCAAGGTGGTGGTTTTGCCGCACCCGGACGGGCCGAGGAGCGCCACCAGGTGCCCCTCCTCCACCTGCATGTTCAGTCGGTCCACCGCCGGGTCAAGGCCTGCGGCGTATCGCTTGGTCAGATCAACGATCGACAGTTTTGTTTCACTCACGGTTTCAGTTCTCCTGATGCGAAGGGAGGCAGGGGCGCCGGTGGGCGGCTATTTGGTGATGATTTCGCGCTTCCAGGTGTCGGTCCACTTGTCGCGGGCCGAGGACAGGAAGTCGACGTCGAGGGGGATGATGTTAAGGGAACCGTCGGTGGGGACCACCCGGTCCTTGACGTCTGCCGGGAGGTCCGCGTTGTTGACGGACGGGGCGTAGAACAGCGCCTTGGCGAAGGCCGTCTGGGCTTCGGCGGAGAGGGAGTAGTCAATGAAGGTCTTGGCTGCGGCTGCGTGCGGGGCATCCTTGACGAGGTTCACCGTGTTGATCTGGTAGACGGTGCCTTCCTTCGGAAAGGTGACGCCCATCTTTTTGTTGCTTTGGTCGCTGTAGAACTGGCCGCGGGCATTCTGGCCCAGGCCCAGGACGGTCTGCCCTGTGATCACGTTCTGGTATTCGTCCGGGTTCGGGGCGAAGGTCTGGACGGCGGGAGCCAGTTCCTTCAGCCGGGCCACGGCCTTGTCGATCCCCTGCGTGTAGTCCTCGCCCTCCATTTTTGAGGTGATGGCGGTCAGGGATAGGCCCAGCAGCGACGGGGGCGCGTTGACGTTGATCTTGCCGGCGTAGGCCGGATCCCAGAGGACGTCCCAGCTGTCCGGGGCTTTGGGGAAGGCGGCGGTGTCGTAGAGGAGTCCGACGGCGTCCAGCATGACCACCGGGCCGAATCCGTCCTTGTTTTTGAAGTCGTCCGGAACGTTGGCCAGGTTGGGGACGCCGGCAGCGTCCACCTTCTCGAAGAGGCCCTGCTTGTTGCCGGTGGTGGAGACCGAGTTGTCCATGATGGCAACGTCCGTGGCGGGGCTGTTCTTCTGGCCCTGCAGTGCGCTCAACATTTCGGCGGAGGACCGCTTGGAGGAGAAGTTGATTTTGATGTTGGGGTACTTGGCTTTGAAGGGCTCGATGACGGCGGCCGTGTACTGGTCCTGCCACACACCGGAGTAGGCGATCAGGTTGACTTCGCCGGAGTCCGGGCTGTCATTGGCCGCCGGGGTGGATCCGCCGCCGCAGCCGGTCAGGACCAGGGCGGAAACGGAGATCGCAGCCAGCGCCGCAAACTTTCCCTTATTCGTTACTTTCATCTGTCAGCTCTTTCTCATAAGGAAGAATCCGGTGGGTGGGCCCAAGAACACACCAGAAGGTATGCGGCACTTATTTCCGGAATGTTTAAAGCGATGACATTTCGGCCGAATGTACCAAACATGCAAAATGCATATTGGGTCATAGT
This sequence comes from Arthrobacter sp. Leaf141, assembly GCF_001424565.1. Taxonomy (GTDB): domain Bacteria; phylum Actinomycetota; class Actinomycetes; order Actinomycetales; family Micrococcaceae; genus Arthrobacter. The sequence continues at coordinate 310,472 of NZ_LMOL01000016.1, read as the reverse complement.
TTTTTCCCATTGATCGACGGGGATAGAATGATGCCGTCACGGAAATGTCGTCTGGCATAAACTTAGGTCCGAGATGTGGATCACACAAAGACCGAATGCATGTCCCTACATAGCGTTCGCGTATGACCCCCGGCGGGCCTGCCCACCGTGCTGGAAAGAGGAACGTTTTGGACACTAGGAAGCTGGCGTACTTCGTACAGATCGTCGACTCGGGCAGCATCACCAAGGCCGCGGCGGCGCTGCACGTGGCGCAGCCTGCCCTGAGCCAGCAGGTCTCGTCCCTGGAAAACGATCTCAAGCAGCGGCTCCTGATCCGCAGCAAGCAGGGGGTCCAGCCCACCGCCGCAGGCCACACCCTGTACCGGCACGCGCAAACCATCCTGCGCCAGGTGGAGCAGGCACGCCTGGACGTGGCATCTTCCGGCGCCGCGCCGTCAGGCCGCGTTTCCATCGCCATCGCGCCGTACAGCATGGCCTCGAGCCTCACGCCCCAGATCATCCGGGAAGTTGGCCGGCTTTACCCGGACATTGTGCTGCACCTGACCGAGATTTACGGTGGCGTCCTGAGCGATGCCATCAAGAACGGGCGCCTGGACATGGCGTTGATTTACGAGCCGGGCCCCATCCGCGGCGTCAAGTTCACCACGCTGATCGTGGAGGACCTGCACCTGATTGTCAACGCGGGGCGGGACCTGGGTATCGCCGCCGATGCGGGTTCCGTCACCCTGGCTGAAGCAGCCAAAATTGGTCTGTTCCTGCCCGAGCAGAACCACACCCTCCGCCAGGTGGTCCAGGCCGGGATCGAAGCCAAGGGCATGGAACTGCGCCTGATGGGGGAAGTGGAGTCCGTCCCCAGCCTGACCCGGCTGCTCCGGACGGACCTGGGCGCAACCATCCTGCCCAAGTCGGCTGCGGACGCGCTCTTCCACGAGGAGGACTTCCGGGTGCTGCGGATTTCGGACCCCGCACTGCAATGCCGGATCGCCCTCTGCACCCCTGATCACGAACCGCTGTCCGAGGCCGCGTCGGCGGTCCTGCTGGTCCTTCGGGAGATGCTGCAGGAATGGCTCAACAGCAAGTACACCCGGCGCGCCGATTCATAAGGCCGGCTTATCACAGCACCCTGCATTCGTCTTATCCAGCAATTCCCGGCAGAACTAAAATAAAAGCATCAGGATCAGCCGGACCGCTTTTATAAATGCCGTAATTAACTGGAGCCCATCATGAAGAAAATTACTTCGGCCTACCGGAGTGCAGCGGAGCGAGCCATCCATCTGAAGGCCAGCACGGGATCCCATTGCCCCGCCAACGGCTTTTGGCGCACAGCGGACCTCCTCTCGGATCCCATCTTCGTGTTTGAAGGCAGCATGATGCCGCCAGGGAAGGGTGGTTCCACTATGTGGTTCCTCGACGAAGCGCACGCGGGTCCGCCAGCGTACCCGCTGCCGGGGCGGTAGCCCGCCGCACGGACGGAGCATGGCCGGTTGTACAGCGTCGCTGCGCAACCGGCCATTTTTGTATTGCCGACGCAACCCAAGGGCCGGTGTCCACGCGGACACCGGCCCTTGGGCGCGGGGGGTGCCGTTACCGGCTGAGCAGTTCCGGGGCGTCCTCCACCAGCAGGCCCTTGGCCTTGAGGACGTCCGTGAGGTTGCACAGGTCGATGGTGGTGCCGCCTTCCTTGTACAGTCGGATCAGCTCCCGCTCGGCGTCGTCGCGCGCCTGGGACAGCTTGATGACCTCTTCGATCTCGTCGCGGCGGACCACCACCACACCGTCGGCGTCGCCGAGCAGGATGTCGCCCGCGTAAATGATCTCGTCACCAAAAACCACGGGGTGGTTGACGGGGCCGATGGTCTCCTTCACGGTGCCCTTGATGCTGACGCTGCCGGAGAAGACCGGCAGGCCAAGCTCAATAAGGTCCTGGGTGTCCCTGACGCCGGAATCGGTGACCAGGGCAGCCAGGCCCTTGGCCTTCATGGCGTTGCCCAGGACGTCACCAAACGTTCCGGCTTCTTCGAACTCACCGGCGGCGACCAGGACAACATCGCCTTCCTGGGCGTAGTGGATGGCCACTTGAAGCATGAGGTTGTCCCTCGGGGCGCACCGTACCGTCACGGCGGGGCCGCAGAAGGACATGCTGCGGTCGATCGGCTTGATCCTGGAACTTAGCGCACCCTTGCGTCCCTGTGCTTCGTGGACGGTGGCCGATGAGAATTTCGAAAGCCGTTGGACAGCGTCGGCGGAAGGCCGCTCGATGGAGGTTTTGACGTGGATCATGGGATTTGCTCCTCAGCTGGGGTTAGGAAAGCGCCTGGACGGCTTTGTCGATGGCCGCGATGGATTCCTCGATGACGGGAAGCCCTGTGGCATAGGAAATGCGGAAGTACGGACCAAGGCCGTACGCGGAGCCCTGGATGACCGCAACACCCACCTCGTCAAGGAGGTAGAGCGTGAAGTCTTCGTCGGTGCTGATCAGGCGGCCCTCACGGGTGGACTTGCCGATCACGCCGCTGCAGTTGACGTAGGCGTAGAAGGCGCCTTCCGGCGTCGCGCAGGAGAGGCCGTCGATGGCGTTCAGCGCTGCCACGGCCACGTCGCGCCGTTCGCGGTAGGTTTCGAGGCTGTCGCGGACGAAGGACTGGTCCCCGGTCAAGGCGGCCGCTGCTGCTGCCTGGCTCACGGAGGACGGGCACGACGAAATCTGGGACTGGAGCTTGTTGATGGCACCCACCAGGGCCGCCGGTCCCGCGCCGTAGCCCAGCCGCCAGCCGGTCATGGCGTAGGCCTTGGAGACGCCGTTCACCAGGAGCACCCGGTCCTTGAGCCCCGGAGCCACGGCCACCAGGCTGGACAGCTTTCCGGCACCGAAGTGGATTTCGTCGTAGATCTCGTCCGTCAGGACCAGGACCTGCGGGTGGTCCTCGAGGACGGCTGCGAGTGCTGCCAGCTCCTCCCGCGAGTACACGGCTCCGGTGGGGTTGGAGGGGGTGTTCAGGATGAGCCATTTGGTGCGGTCCGTGATGGCGCCGGCCAAGGCTTCCGGGGTGAGTTTGAAGCCCACGTCCTCGCCGCAGGGGACGATCACGGGGCTGCCGTCGTTGGCCAGCACCATGTCCGGGTAGGAAACCCAGTAGGGGGCGGGGATGACCACTTCGTCGCCCTGGTCCAGGGTGGCCATAAAAGCGGTGAAGATGACCTGCTTGGCGCCGCCGCCGATGGTGATTTCCGCCGGGGTGTAGTGCAGCCCGGTTTTGAGCTCAAGGGTTTGCAGGATGGCCCGCTGCAGTTCGGGGGTGCCGTTGACGGAGGTGTACTTGGTTTCGCCGCGGCTGATGGCCGCGGCGGCGGCGTCCTTCACGTGGGCCGGCGTGTCGAAGTCCGGTTCACCGACGGTGAGGTCGAGGATCCGCCGGCCTTCGGCCTTCAGTTCGCGGACACGGGCGGCGGCAGAAACGCTGGGGGAGGATTTGATGCGGGATACGCGGGAGGCAGGCACAAATTCAGTCATGGTCTTTTCCAGGGTCGGGGAGCTGGCAGAGCTTGATTCATTCGAGCCTAGGGAAGGCCGCGGCATCTGGATAAGACCTAAAGTACGTGGACGGATAAGCCGTGCTTATGACCGTCCGGCCACACGAACCGGCTATCACACCACGCATTTTCGGTATTTTTGCCGGTCCGGAATTGCCCGTAGCGTGCAGGGGACGCACAGCGGGCCCGGTGTAGCTGCCCGGTCCGCATCCGAACCGAGGGCAGGAGCTCAAAGTGGCTGCAGAACCCGCGCCGCAGGTCCGTGACGCGGCCAGCGGCGCCGCGCCTGGTTTCCGGCGCGGAACAGCACCGCGGCTCTACACCTACCGGGGGCATCCGGACCGGGAGCCGTCGGACCGGTCCGCTGACGTCCGCGCGAAGCTCGGGGAGCAAAAGACCCTGCTGGCATTCCGGTCCAGCAGGCTGCGGGCACTTTCCGCGAAATTCAACCAGCACGTGGCGCAGGCGTTGTGTGACGGCCTGAAAATGACCGCCATTGCCAAAGCCGCCGGGATGCCGCTCGGGGCGATCCGCAGCGCAGCGGTGTCACTGGACGATGTACAGCCATCCGGCGGGTCAGCCGATGAGCATCTGCGGGGCATCACGCAGCTCGGCAACGAGCTGAAGGCTGCCGACGGGGACCGCGCGGTGCTTGAACGGAACCGGGCCCGGCTGCTGGCGAGCGCACGGGCCCTGGGGCTGCTCGATGATTACGAGCTCGCTTCAGCCAGCGGCCTCAAGCACGAGGAAATCCGCAAGCTGACCCGGGGGCTGCGCAGCGCCGGCCGGCCATAGGCCCCGGCGCGCCGCTGCCGGCATCCGGCGCCGGACAGGCGGCGGCGCGGCCTACCAGGCCTGGTGTTCGCGGGTGAGGCCGAAGGGGACAGCGTCGCTGAGGGCCACAGTGAACGTGTCCACCCCGTGCCGGGTCACCAGGATGCCGTGCTGCTTCCCGGCGAGGGCGTGGTCCTTGGCTGCGGCGACGGCAGCCTCAAGTTCGGTGTCCATGCTCTGGCGATCGGAGATGGTCAGTGTCAGTGGGAAGTCAGCAGTCATTGGGAGAACCTTCGGTGGGGACGGTGCATACGGGTCCGCGCCGGTCCGCTCCCCCAAGCCGCCGGCGCAATCAGGCATATGTGTGCCCAGAACATAATCTACCGTCAAGTCACAGCAAGCAACTTTATTTAACTACCGGCGGGTAACCGCAGGTCACACCAGACAAAAGCGGCCGGGTGGGCGGGCCTTGACCGGCAGCGCGGCGCCGTCAATTAGACTGGACGCGGAGCGGAGGCCGCGCGCAAAACGGCTCCACTGCTCCCGAGACCCGCCCTGCGGCATGACAAACGCCTCTTCTGCGCTGCAGCCGGCGGTGCCACGACGACAAGGATTCCGCCATTTCCACCGACGCCTTCTTCGGCAATCTGACCCGGATCCGCAACGTCGTCATCCCGTCCCGTGCGCGGGCCTGGCTGAACACCCCGCGCGGCCTGCTGGCCGGATTCATTGTGGTGCACCTGGTGTTCCTGATCTTCGCCGGTATCGTTTCCCTGAACGGCGAGGCGTTCAGCGACACAGGCATCTACCGCGCGTGGGCGCTGGCCGGCTTCAACGACGCCAACCTGAGCGGCGGGCCCAGCCCGTGGGTCTACCCCATCCTGGCCCTGATCCCCATGGCTATCGCGGGCGTTGCCGGTCCCGCGCCGTTCTTCTTCCTGTGGGTCCTGATGACCACCCTCCTGAACGCCTGGGCCCTGCTCAAGCTCACCAACCGCGGCCGCGACAGCCAGGCCATCCCCGCCGCCTGGTGGTGGCTGGTCTTTACGTTCCTGATGGGCTGGCTTGGCTTCGCCCGCGTGGACGGCCTCACCGCACCGCTGGTCCTGGTGGCCCTTTCCTATGGGGTGGGCCGGCCGTTCATCGCCTCGATCCTGCTGGCCATCGGCACTTGGGCCAAGGTATGGCCTGCAGCGGTCATGCTGGCGTTGTTTGCCGTGGTCAAGAACCGGATCCTGGTGGTCCTTGCAGGCATTACGACGACGGCGGGCGTCGTTGCGCTGGCCGCTGCCCTTGGCAGTGTCCCCAAGCTGCTTAACTTCCTCACCCAGCAGGGTGACCGCGGCATGCAGCTCGAAGCCACGTTCACCACGCCGTGGCTCTGGCTGTCCGTGCTCAACGTGGGCGATTCGCGGATGTACATGAACACGGACATCAACTCCATGCAGGTGGACGGCCCGGGCACGGCGGTGATGTCCGTGCTGATGCAGCCCCTGCTCATCCTGGCCGCGCTGCTGGTGGCGGGGCTGACGTTCTGGGCCCTGCACAACGGCAAGGTCAGCGGCGGGGTGGACCGCACCGAGCTGCTCCTGGCCGGTGCCCTGACCCTGGCCACGGCGTTTGTGGTGTTCAACAAGGTGGGCTCCCCCCAGTTCATGGTGTGGCTGGCCCCCGCTGTTGCCGTGGGTCTGGCCCACAGCTGGCGTGAATGGCGCGTCCCGGCCGCCATGCTGATCGTCATCGCGGTGGCCACGTACTTCATCTACCCGCTCTTCTACGACGCGCTCAGCCACAACAACCCCTGGATGGCGCTGGTGCTGACCATCCGCAACGTCCTGCTGGTGGTCCTGTTCCTGTGGAGCGTCCGCCGCCTGTACCTCCTGGGCCGCAAGACGCCGGCCGCCGCTCCCGCACTCAAGGAGAGCTGACATTCCTACCCGCTTCTTCGACCGCCTGGTCAGCGTCCGCACCCGGCTCCTCCCGGCGAAGGTGGTGGACTGGTTCGCCACCCGTGCCAGCGTGTGGTGGGGATTCGCCGTTGTGCACCTCTACTTCCTGGGCTGGATGGCGTCCTTCTTCCTTGGCGGCGGCACCTTCAGCGACACTGAGCAGTACCGCCAGTGGGCCATGGACGGCTACAACCCGGCGGACCTGGAGGGCAAAATCAGCCCCTGGGTCTACCCGGTCCTGGCGCAGATTCCGATCTTCCTCGCCAACATCGCCGGACCCGGCCTGTACCTGCTGGTCTGGACCCTGATCATCACGGCGCTGAACGCTGCGGGCCTGTGGTTCCTGACCCGCGGCCGGCGATCGGAATCCGGGATTGCGCCGGCCTGGTGGTGGCTGTTTTTCACCGTGTTCATGGGCTACCTCAGCTTTGCCCGGGTGGAGGGCATCACCGCCCCGATTGTGCTGGTGGCGTTGCTGTACGCGGCCGAACGCCCCGTGGTGGCCGGGCTCCTGCTGAGCGTCGCCACGTGGATCAAGGTGTGGCCGGCCGCCGTGCTGGTGCCGTTTGTGATCGCCAGCCGGCAGCGGATCCAGGTGCTCCTGTCCGGTGTGGCAGTGACGGCCGTCGTGGCCGTGGGGACCTGGCTTTCCGGCGGCCTGCCGCACATCCTGGACTTCCTCACCAACCAGGGCGAGCGCGGCATGCAGCTTGAGGCGACGTTCTCCACACCCTGGGTCTGGCTGAGCGTCTTCCACATCGCAGGATCAAGGATGGCGGACAATACGGCCATCAACTCCACGGAGGTGTACGGCCCCGGGGCCAGCGTCGCGGCGTTCCTGATGCAGCCGCTCCTGATCCTGGCGGCCGTGGCCGCCGCCGTCCTGCTGGTCCGGGCCCTGAACCGCGGCGCCGAGCGGGAGGAGCTGGTCCTCGAAGGTGCCCTGATGGTGGTCACCGCGTTCATCGTGTTCAACAAGGTGGGCTCGCCGCAGTTCATCATCTGGCTGGCACCGGTGATTGTGGCCGGCCTGGCGCACGACTGGGACCGCTGGAAGGTCCCCGCGGCGCTGCTGATGGGCATCGCGATCACCACGTTTGTCATTTATCCACTGTTTTACACGCCGCTGATCCATGCCCACCCGGTCATGGCTGCCGTCCTCACCACCCGGAACGTACTGCTGGTGGTGCTCCTCTGGTGGTCCGTGCAGCGGACCGCTGAGCTGGGCCGCAAGCCTGCCACAGTCCCGGCCGGAGCCTGAACCCTAGGGCGTGCCGGTGCGCTGCAGGCTGGTCCGTTTGGCCAGCAGCCACTGCCACGCGCGTTTGGCCAGGTCCAGCGGCCTGCCATCGATCAGCAGCGTCCTGGTGTGGACATCAAGGAACAACAGGTAGAAAGTGAAGGCCAGCGCCGTCACAAACGCCAGTGACGAGGCATCGATGGGCAGCTCCACAAATGACCAGACGGACAGCTGGTCCTGCGCGCCGAACACCACAAAGAAGGTCACCCCCACGTAGAGGGACCTGATCTGCCAGTCGTCCCGGATCCCCGTGACGGCCAGGAGCGGCACGAACCAGAGGATGTACCAGGGCTGGATGATGGGCGAAAGCATCACGACGGCGGCGAACGCCAGGGCCATCCGGCGCACCGCCCGGGAGTAGTCGCCGCGGAACATCAGCAGCAGGACCAGGCCGATAGCCGCCCACTTCATTCCGGTCCGGAGCAGGTCGGCGAAGGTCCCGCCGGGCAGTCCCAGGACGTTGCCCAGGAACTCCACCTGCTGGCCCAGGAAGCCCGACGGCGAATAGCCGGTGTAGCCGGGCGTTGAGTCCAGGATGGCCCAGGTCCAGCCCATGCCCAGGTTGTAGGGTATCCCGCTGAGGGCCAGCACACCGAAGCTGATGGCTGCCGTAGCTCCCCAGATCAGGAATTTCCGCAGCCAGGTGGCGCCGGGCCCGGCCCACATCACGCCGATGAAGGGCAGCAGCAGGATGGTGATGGGCTTGATGCCGATGGATGCGGTGACCAACAATATGCCCAGGATGTAGCGGCGCGTGGCCGCGAAGTAGACCCCGGCCACGGCCAGGCCAACCATCAGGGCATCGTTGTGGGCGCTGGCAATGAAACTGATGAGGAACAACGGGTTGGCCACGGAGATCCACAGGGCGCGGGCGCCGTTGATGCCGTGCAGCTCCGCCAGTTTGGGCACGTAGATCACGCACAGGACCACCCCGACGCCGGCCAGCAACCGGAACAGCAGGACCGAGATGTCAGGCTGGGCTCCGGTCAGTCCCACCACGCCGCGGGCAAGCCAGAGGAAGTAGGGCCCGTAGGGAGTCCGGTTTTCGGCCCAGGCCGGGTCCGCGCCGAGCGCGAACCAGTTGTTGAGGGTGGAAATGCCCACCTCGTAGGGGTCCTGGCCTTCCATGACCAGCCGCCCCTGCCCCGTGTAGGCATAGACATCCCGGGAAAACACGGGCACGCAGAAAAGCAGCGGCAAGGACCACGCCGAAATGGCGATCACCACTGACCGCAGGGACCGGGTACCCCAGTCCCCCAGCCGCTGCCCCAGCCGCAGCCAGGAGCGGATCAGCAGCATGGCCCCCACCGTGAGCAGCACGGTGGATACGGTGACGCCCCAGCCTTCGGTGCGGAGGGCGATGACCACGGGTTGGCGGATCATGGGCGAGCCGTTGGCGATCCAGCCGGTGCCGATGGAGCCTACGAACATCATCAGGGCGCCGACGAACCCTTCAAGGGTGGCAACGTAGGCGCGGCGCTTTACGGGTGCGGAGGCGGCGGCAGGTGCGCCCGCCGTGCTCTCCGAAGTCCCGAGGTGTGACCCGCCTGCCGTCATATTGTGTTGGTCCCCTACTTCGTTACGGCGCTGGGTGGACGCGCATTACGGCCCTCCGCAACCCGGCCATTTTACCAGCAGGCTCCCTGCCGCGGCCCGGGCGGGCCGCTGTGGAAAGGCACAATTCGGCAACACGTGCCGCGATGCCGGCCGGGCCCGCGCGGCGGCCCCACGCCGGTTCAGGCCCCGGAGCGGAGCCGTTCGATCAGTTCGTCGGCCTGGGCGAGGTTCCGCACCATCTTTTCCCGCTCGTGGATGGCCTTCCCCAGGTAGCCGGCCAGCTTTTCCGCGGCGGCACCGCCGGTGGCCGCTTCCCCGCCGGCGGTGCCGCCGTCGGGCTTCAGGAGGGCCAGCATGTCCGCCATCTCCTCCAGCGAAAAGCCCAGCGGCTTCATCTGGCGGATCACCATCAGCCGGCCGAAGTCATCCTCGGTGTAGACCCGGAAGCCGCCATCGGTGCGGGCTGCGGCCGGCAGCAGGCCCACCTCGTCGTAGTGGCGGATGGTGCGCAGGGACAGGCCCGTCCGTTCGGCCAGCTCGCCGATGTGCATGGTGTCCATCTTCTGCTCCTTACATTCGGCCTAAACCCTACCATTACGTTAGGGTAGGGTTTAGCTTCCGGCCGTACAGGCCACCCCGGCGCACAACCGCCCCTTCCCGGCATCGCCGGTGACCGGCCGCCGCCCGCCAGCCCATCCCGATTCCGAACGGAGCCAGTAATGGCCGCGCCAACCACCACGCAGGCAACGGTCCCGCCGCATCAGCTGCAATCAGTCCGCGCCACGCTGCGTTCGCCACGGCGACTGAAGACGGAGGCCCTGGCCGGGCTGGTGGTGGCCCTGGCGCTGATCCCGGAGGCCATCGCGTTTTCGGTGATCGCCGGCGTTGATCCGCGCATTGGCCTGTTCGCGTCGTTCACCATGGCGGTGACCATTTCGTTTGTGGGCGGCCGCCCGGCAATGATTTCCGCTGCCACCGGGGCGGTGGCGCTGGTGATCGCGCCGCTGATGCGCAGCCACGGGCTGGATTACCTGATTGCCGCAGTGATCCTGGCCGGCGTTTTCCAGATCCTGCTGGCCGTCGCCGGGGTCACCAAACTCATGCGCTTCATCCCCCGCTCGGTGATGGTGGGGTTTGTTAATGCGCTGGCCATCCTGGTGTTCATGGCACAGCTGCCGGAGCTTTTCGGGGTGCCGTGGATGGTTTACCCGCTGGTGGCGGCTGGCCTGCTGATCGTGGTGGGCCTGCCCCGGATCACCACGGCGGTCCCCTCGCCTTTGGCGGCCATCGTGGTACTCACCCTCCTCGCCGTGGTGGCCGGCGTCGACGTCCCCACGGTGCAGGACAAGGGGCAGCTGCCGGAGAGCCTGCCGTCCCTGTTTGTTCCCAACGTGCCCCTGACCTGGGAAACGTTCCAGATCATCGCCCCCTTCGCGTTGTCCATGGCGCTGGTGGGGCTGCTGGAATCCCTGATGACGGCCAAGCTGGTGGATGACATCACAGACACCCGCTCCAACAAGACCCGGGAGTCCTGGGGCCAGGGTGTGGCCAATATCGTCACCGGCTTCTTCGGCGGGATGGGCGGCTGCGCCGTGATTGGGCAGACCATGATCAACGTGAAGGGCTCCGGGGCCAGGAGCCGGGTCTCCACCTTTCTGGCCGGCGTCTTCCTCCTGGTCCTGGTGGTGGTCCTGGGCGACGTGGTGGGGCTGATCCCCATGGCTGCGCTGGTGGCCGTGATGGTCTTCATTTCCGCCATCACCTTCGACTGGCACTCCATTGCGCCGCGGACCCTGCGCCGGATGCCGAAGTCGGAGACCGCCGTGATGGTCATCACCGTGGCCGTAGTGGTGGCCACCCACAACCTCGCCATCGGCGTGGGCGCAGGGGTCCTCGCCGCCATGGCCATGTTTGCCCGGCGGGTGGCGCACTTTGTGACTGTCGACCGGACGGTCCTGGAACTCAACGGCGAAAATGTGGCCACCTACACGGTGGACGGAGAGCTGTTCTTCGCCTCCTCCAACGACCTCTACACACAGTTCGACTACGCCCTGGACGCATCGCCGGACATCGCCCGCGTGGTGGTGGACCTGCACGCCTCCCACCTGTGGGACGCCTCCACCATCGCCGTCCTTGATGCCGTCACCGAAAAATACAGGCGGCACGGCCGCGAGGTGGAACTGATCGGGCTGAACTCCGCCAGCGTCACCATGCGGGAGCGGCTGGCCGGGAAGCTCAACTGAGTTTCGGCCATGCCGGTCCGTTGCGGTTGAATGGCCGTATGCTTCCGGACTGGTCCCTCCGCCCCAGCCGTCCCGCCGATGCCGACTGGATCGCCGGGCTCCGCGCCGTGGTGCTCCGCCCCGACCTTGAGCGGCTGGGCCGGTTTGATCCCGTGCGGGTGCGGCAAAGGTTCCTGGCCGGCTTTGTGCCCGGCCACACCTTCGTGATCGAGGCGGACGGAACCGGCGTGGGTGCCATCGCCGTCCGCCCCGAACCTGACGGGCTGTGGGTTGAGCATTTTTACCTGGCCCCCGACCAGCAGGGCAAGGGCCTGGGCGGCGCGGTCCTGGCCGCCGTGATGGAATCACACGCCGATGGCCGGCCGTTCCGGCTCAACGTCCTGCAGGGCAGCCCGGCCCGGCGGCTCTACGAGCGCCACGGTTTTGAACTTGAGCGCGAGGACGCCGTGGATGTGTTCCTCGTGGCGCACCCGCCGGAGAATACGCTTTATTGATTCCGGTCCACGTGCCTTTATCCAATTCGCGCACGCCCCCTCCCCCTGAAAATCGAGGAATTATGCCCGGACCACGAGTCCTGATCGCCGGAGCAAGCATTGCCGGACCCGCGCTGGCGTTTTGGCTGCACCGGTGTGGCTTCGAGCCCACAGTTGTGGAGCGCGCCCCGGAACTGCGGCGGGGCGGGCAAAACGTCGACGTCCGCGGGGCCGGCCGGGAAGTCTCGCGGCGCATGGGCCTCGAGGACAGCATCCGGGCCGCAACCACCGGGGAAGTGGGCACGCGGTTCCTGGGCCCCGGGGGGCAAACAGTGGCGGAGTTCCCGGCCGGAACCTCAGATTCAGGGGGCGCCACGGCGGAACTGGAAATCCTGCGCGGCGACCTGGCGGAAATCCTCGTCGACTGCACCCAACCCAACACTGACTACCGCTTCCGCGACAGCCTCACCGGCATCCGGGACGACGGTGATGGCGTCACGGTCAGCTTCGAAAACTCCCCCGACGAACGATTCGACCTGGTGGTCGCGGCTGACGGCATCGGCTCCGGCACCCGGCAGCTGGCGTTCGGGGACGAAGCCGAAATCCGCCCCCTGGGCCTGGAGATCACCTACGCCACCATCCCGCGGACCGCCGCCGACGACGACTGGTGGCGCTGGTACAACGCCCCCGGCGGGCGGTCCGTCACCTTACGGCCTGACAGCCAAGGCACCATCCGCGCCACCCTGAACCGCATTACCGACAAGGGCCGCCGGGAAGCCGGCTCCCGCACCCTGGAGCAGCAGCGAGCCAGGCTGCGTGCGCAGTTCGGCGACGCCGGCTGGGAAACGGGGCGTATCCTTGCCGCGCTTGACGACGCCGATGACCTGTATTTTGAATCAGTCGGCCAGGTGCTCGCCCCACGGTGGTCGAACGGACGGGTGGCCTTGCTGGGTGATGCGGCGTACTGCGCCTCACCGGTCAGCGGAATGGGGACAAGCCTGGCGATCACCGGGGCCTACGTCCTCGCGGGCGAACTTGCAGCACACCGCCACCACCTGGACGCGTTCGCCGGGTACGAACGGATCATGCGCCCGTACGTGAATCAGGCGCAGCAGTTGCCGCCGGGCACGCCACGCGCCGCCAACCCAAAAAGCCGGCTGGGCATTGCCGTGTTTGGCCTGGCCCTGAAGATTGCCGCGACTCCGTTCGCAGGCAGGGTGGGCAGCCGGCTCTTTACGCCTCCTGCGGACAAGATCGAGCTGCCGGACTACAGCCACTTGGAAGTCTGACCGCGGCCCTGCCAGCCCGCCCTGCCGCAGCAGCGCCCGGCCGTAAACGAGCACGCCCGCACCACACCACCAGCCCCGAGCGAACTCCCGGACGGCGGTTCCAGGAGAGGGTGGCGGCTCCGATCCCGGCTGCGCAGACAGCGTCTTGATCAAGCGTTTAATCAGCCCGGCTTCAGGGCCCAAAAGAAGTTTGCTAAAACGCTTGATCAAACGTGGGCCCGGCGCTAGCCTTTGAGTGATCAAACGCTTTAGCAGAATGGACGTCAGCGCCGATGAATCATCCAGTCTTTTTCCAGCCCGCCGATGGATGGGTGGGAGACCTGATCCCGTTCGAGAAGGACGGCGAATTCTGGCTCTTTTACCTTCACGAGGTCCGCACCGATCCCAAGCCCGGGACGGCCTGGCACCTGGTCACCACCAAGGACCTTACGCAGTTCCAGGACCACGGCGTATCGCTCCCCCATGGCAGCAGCACGGACCTGGACTTCAATGCCTACACCGGCAGCATCGTGCTGGACGATGCGGGAGTCCACCACGTCTTTTACACCGGGCAGAACCCGGACAACCTGGGACCGGACGGCCTGCCGCTGCAGCTGGCCATGCACGCCACCAGCACTGACGGAATGCAGACCTGGGTCAAGCACCCGGAGCTGACATTCGGGGCACCTGCCGGCTATGAACCCGGCGACTGGCGCGATCCCTTTGTGTTCCGCGACGGCAGCCAGGGTCCGTGGCGGATGCTGCTGGCAGCACGGCACGGGTCCGGCCCCGGGCGCCGCCGCGGCGTCATCGCCCAGTGCGTCTCCGACGACCTGCTCACGTGGCGGCACACCGAACCGTTCTGGGACCCGCGCCGCTACATCACCCACGAATGCCCCGACGTGTTTGCCTGGGGCGGCTGGTGGTACATGGTCTACTCCGAATTCTCCGAAAGCTTCACCACCCGGTACCGGATGGCCACCAGCCCCGACGGTCCGTGGACCGTGCCGGCGCAGGACAGCATCGACGGCCGCGCGTTCTACGCCTCAAAATCGGCGGCCCGGGACGGCCGGCGATTCCTTTTCGGCTGGATCGCCAGCAAGGAAGGAAACCACGACGCCGGACCCTGGCAGTGGGCGGGCACCATGGCCGTCCTGGAGATGCGCCAGAACGCCGACGGGACGCTGGGATTCGGCCTCGCCGACGAGGTGGTGGAAAGCTTCTGGGACGAGGTCCCCGTAACTTTCGACCGCGCGCTGCCAGCCCGGCTCGACGTACCGGACGGCTACGAGGCGCTCGTTTCGGACCAGGACCTGCCCGCCCAGTTCTACGCGAAGGCGGTCCTGGACATCGCCGCCGGCACCACCGAATGCGGCCTCCTGCTGCGGGCCGGCGCGGACGGCGACCACTCCTACGTCCTGCGCCTGGAACCGAAGCGTGGCCGGCTGGTCTTTGACCGGTGGCCGCGGACCCGCACCGGCGACGCCCAATGGCAGGTCTCGGGCGACGTGCCTTTCGCGCTGGAACTGGAGCGACCCTGCAGGCTCAGCGCCGGACTCCACACCCTGGAGGTGGTTGTTGATGGCGACCTCTGCGTGGCCACCGTGGACGGCCAGGTGGCCCTGAGCACCAGGATCTACGACCTGCCCACAGGACGGATCGGCGTGTTTGCCGGCGAAGGTTCCGTCACCGTCACCGACTTTGAAGTGCGCCGGCGCACCAACAACTGAAGACCCGCACCCCACCCCACCCTCCGTTCCAATCAAGGGAGATTGCCGCAATGAAGAAACTGTTCCGCGCTGCCGCCGTCGCAGCCGCCACCGCCCTGGCCCTGACTGCCTGCGGGGGTGGCGGTAGTTCCGCCGACCCCGCCAACGTAGCGCCCACCGGTGAGATCAAACCGCGCGAAATATCGTGGCTGCTGTCCCGGCCCGCCGATGGCGCCGTCATCAACATCATGAAGAAGCTCGCCGATGACTACGCAAAGGACCACCCGGGGTTCGAGCTGAACCTCATCACCACCCCGGACCGGCCGTCCTACATCCAGAAACTGGAAACCCTGGCCGCAGCCAACAAACTCCCGGAATTGTTCGACACCGACGCCACCCCCTTCGCCCAGCAGCTGGCCGGGCAGGGCAAGATGGTCGACGCCGAAAAGCTGCTGAAGTCATTGGACCTCTACGACAGCTACCGCCCCGGCGCCCTGGACTACCAGCGGTTCGACGACGGCTCCCTCTTTATGATTCCGTTCCAGTTCGAGCTCGAATTTATCTGGTACAACAAGGCACTGCTGCAAAAGGCGGGCGTCTCCGTGCCCACCTCGCTGGACGATATTCCGGCCATGTGCACCGCGTTGCGCAGCGCGGGGATCACCCCGATCGCCATTGACGGCCAGGACCAGTGGCCGCTGGAGCGCTATGTGGCGTACCAGCCGTTCCGGGAAGCCGGACCGGACTTTGTCCAGCAGCTGAAGAAGGGCGACGCCGCCTTTGCGGATGCAGCCGGACAGAAAACCGTCAACTGGATGGCAGACCTGGGCAAGGCGGACTGCTTCCAGGAGGGCTTCTCCGCCCAGGGCTACTCCGACGCGCAGAACCTGTTCACCAACGGTGAGGCGGCGATGTACAACATCGGAACCTGGGAGCTGCCCAGCCTCGCCACGGACAAGCTGAACCCGGCAGTCCGCGACGACATCGACTTCTTCACCCTGCCCACCACCAGCGGATCGGCGACGGCGGCCAACGAGTTCGTTTCCCCCTCCGGCATCGGCATGGCCGTGAACACCAAGACCTACGATCCGCTGGTAAGCGACTTCCTGAAATTCGCACTGCAGAAGTACCCCGCCGAATACGCCGCCACCGGCGCACTGTCGCCCACCACCGACGTCGAAACCGCCGTTCCTGCCAACGCCACCCCGCTGTACAAAAAAGCGCTGGAGCAGGCCAACAACCTCGGCGCCAAGCAGGCCATGCCGTGGGACACCCAGCTGGACCCCACCACCAACGGCAGGCTGCAGCAGGAACTCGTCCTCCTGGTCCAGGGCGACATCACCCCCGCCCAGTTCACCGAAACCATGGACAAGGCAATCGGGCAGAACGCCCCCAAGTTCTTCAAGTAACCACAGCGGCGGGGGATCATTTGGTCCCCCGTCCGAAAGGCCCGCCATGCTTCCCAACAGGTCACGGACATCGGTCCTCGTCTTCCTGCTCCCGCCCCTGCTGCTCTACTGCGCAGCCGTCCTTTTTCCCATCCTCCAGTCCCTGTTCCTGAGCTTCTTCTCCTGGAACGGCATCAGCGACATGGAATTCGTTGGCCTGGACAACTACGTCCGGATGTTCGTCGCCGACGATATCTTCTGGCGCGCTTTCCTCAACGCCCTGGTCTACCTGGCCATCTGCCTGGTCCTGCAGCTGGGCGGGGCCCTGGTGGTGGCCAGCCTGCTCACGTCCCTGCGACGGGGCCGGGAGCTCATCAAAACGCTCTACCTGCTTCCCGCCGTGATCTCCACCGTCGCCATCGCCTTCCTGTTTGTCCGGATCTACTCGATCGACCCCGTGGGGCTGCTGAACCAGCTGCTGCACTGGATCGGGCTCGGCAGCCTGGAGCGGCCCTGGCTCTCGGACGTCAACACCGTCCTGGCCGCCGTCTCCGCACCGGAGGGTTGGCGCTTCACCGGGCTGTACATGCTCATCATCTACGCCGCACTGATCGCCGTCCCCAAGGAACTCGAGGAAGCGGCCGTCCTGGACGGCGCCTCGAAGTGGACCCTGTTCACCAAAATCCGGTTCCCGTACATCCGGCCCGTCTGGATCACCACCACCATCATGGCAACCACGTACGGGCTCCGCGGCTTCGACATCCCTTACCTGATGACCAACGGCGGGCCCGGCCAATCCTCCGAGCTGTTGACCACGTACATGTACAAAACGGCGTTCACCAGCACCGACTTCGGCTACGCCAGCACCATCTCCGTCTTCATCGTGATCGAGTGCCTCGTCGCCGTCGGCCTCATCCTTTTCCTGCTCAAGCGGAAGGCAGACTAATGATCGCCCAGACCAGCCCGGCCGCCCCACCCACCATCCGGCCGCCCAGCCCCGTCGCCGTGCGCCGGCGCCGCAAACCGAGCCTTTCCCGCACCCTGTCCCGCGTGCTGATCATGCTCATCGTCATCGTCCAGGTGTACCCCCTCGCCTGGCTGTTCCTGACCAGCCTGCGCACCGAACAGGACTTCGCCTCCGGGGACCCGTTCGCCTTGCCAAGCTCGCTGACCTGGGAGAACTACGCCAGGGCATTCGAGACAGGGGACCTGGGCAGGAACATCCTGAACAGCTTCATTGTCACCATGGGCGCCAACATCCTGATTGTCCTGTTCGGCATGATGGCCGCCTACGCCCTCCAGGTCCTCGGTTTTCGGCACAGCAGGATCATCCGGGGCCTCTTTATGGTCGGAATCATCGTCCCGGTCCAGATTGCCCTGGTGCCGCTGTTCATCGACTACTCCGCCGTGAACCTGCTGGACACCTACCAGTCCATGATCATCCCGCTCGCCGGGTTCTCCCTGCCCATGTCCATCTACCTCTTCTCCTCATTCTTCGAATACATCCCCCGCGAAACCTATGAGGCCGCGTCCCTGGACGGCGCCGGCCCGTACCGGATCTTCGGGCTCATCACGCTGCCGCTGTCCGTAAACACTGTGGTCACCGTGGTGCTGGTCAACAGCATCTTCATCTGGAACGACTTCATCTTCGCCAACACCTTTGTCCTGTCCGAGGACCTCAAGACCATTCCGCTGGGGCTGCAGAACTACATCGGGGCCATGGGCAAAGTCGACTGGACTGCCACCTTTGCCGCCGTCTGCGTCACCATCACCCCCCTGCTGCTGGTGTTCCTGGTCCTGAACAAGGCCATGATCCAGGGCCTGGAGAGCGGGGCGAACAAGGGATGAGTCCCACAACTGACGGATATACTCCTGACGGAGGGCAGATGATTTCAGAGACGAAAAGTTCCGGTGAGCCGGCCCCCTTGCCGCGCCCGGTCCAGCCGCCGGAACGCAGCCACCCCGCAACCCTCCGGGAAGTCGCGGAGGCCGCCGGGGTCTCCACCGCCACCGTCTCCCTGGTGGTGAACAGGAAAAAAGGGGCTCGGATCGCGGAAGAAACCCGCCAGCGCGTTAAGGACGCCATCCGGGCGCTCGGCTACCGCCCCAACGCGATGGCCAAGAACCTGGTCAGCGGCACCTCACGCTTCATCGGCCTGGTGGCGGACGGCGTCGCCACCACCCCGTTCGCCGGCCAGATCATCCACGGCGCCCAGGATGAGGCCTGGAAGCACGGGTACGCGTTGCTGATCGCCAACACCGAAGGCAACACCGAGCTTGAGCAGGACGCAATCGCCATGATGCTTGAGTACAAGGTGCGCGGCATCCTCTACTCCACCTGGTTCCACAGGGCCACCAGCATCCCGGAATCGCTCCGCGAAGCGGAGTTTGTGCTGGTCAACTGCTTCTCGGAGGAACCCGGCACACGTGCGGTGGTCCCCGACGAGGAGCAGGGCGGCCGCTCAGCCACGGACATCCTGGTGGGTCACGGCCACCGCCGGATCGCCTTTATCAACGCCACCATCCCGGCTCCGGCCAAGGACGGCCGGCTGAAGGGATACCGCGATGCCCTGGCGGCTGCGGGCATCCCGTTCGATCCCGAGCTGGTGCTGGAGGCCTACCCGGACCAGGAGGGCGGCTACCGCGCCACGGCCGGGCTCCTGGCACGGGGCGCCACGGCCGTGTACTGCTACAACGACCGTATGGCCATGGGCCTCTATGACGGGCTGCGCGAACGCGGCCTGTCCATCCCCGACGACCTGGCAGTGGTTGGTTTCGACAACCAGGAAGTGATCGCCGCGCACCTGCGCCCGCCGCTGTCCACGGTGTCCCTTCCCCACTACGAGCTGGGGGCCGCCGGCGTGCGGATCCTGCTGGGCATCGACGAAGCTCCGGCCGAGGCACCGACCAGGATCCACTGCCCGCCGGTGGAACGCACTTCGGTGCGGGCGCAGGCCCACGCCTGACCGGACAGGAGACCAGCCAGATGCCAACCGCCGCCGCAGTCCTCGGCTCCGTTGTGGCCGCCGTGGACGCGGAAGGCCTGGGTGCCTACGGCGTCCACGTCCTGGTGGGTGACCAGGCGGCACAGCACCGGTGGCGCAGTGATGACCGGGTCAATATCTACTCGGCGTCAAAAGGAGTGTGCGCGCTGGCCGTGGGCATGGCGGTCGACGGCGGCCTCCTGACCCTGGATTCCCGGGTGCCGGAACTGCTGCCGGGCATGGTCCTGGGGCCCGGCGTCGAACACGTCACCGTGGGGCACCTGCTCACAATGACCAGCGGCATCGATTTCGCGTGGTTCGGTCACGAGCCCGCCCCTTGGCCGGACCTCGGCCAGGAAATGCTGCGCAGGCCGGCCACCGGAACCGGAACCGCCTTCCAGTACTCGGATGCCAGCACCTACGTGGCAATGCGCCTGCTCGGCGCCGTGGTGGGCGATGTCCGCGACTGGCTCCAGCCGCGGCTGTTTGACCCGCTGGGCATCCACAACCCCCAGTGGCACCGCTGTCCGAAGGGGTGGATCGTCGGCGGTTCCGGACTGGAACTGCGCACGGAAGAACTCGCGCGGATCGCCCGGCTGCTCCGCGACGGCGGCCGGTGGGACGGACGCCACCTGGTCAGCTCCGCGTGGATCGAACGGATGCATTCCCACTGGGTGGACACCGGCGGCGGACCGCCCTACCAGCGGTACGGCCTGGCCGTCTGGGACGGCCCCGGCGGCAGCTGGCGGCTGGACGGCAAGTACGGCCAGTACGTCATCGTGGACGCAGCCCGGAACGCCGTCATCACCATTACCGCACACGAGGAAACCCGGGACCACAGGCTAGCGGAGATCGCGGCGCTGGCGCTCGGCGGCTGAGCCTGCGCCACCCGCAACGGACCGTCCGGACCCCAATTTCCGGAGATGCCTGACATATTTGACTCCTTACGGCGGCTCATGCAACGCGCGCAGGATTCTTAATGCAAGCGCTTACATTTTGTGATCGCTAACGCCGGAATTCCGCCGGGTAAAGAGGTTTGAACCCCTTCCGCAACTCTGCCTAGGGTGTTGACAGGCGCAGCACAGGGATTCCCCAGCCGCCTCTGCGAAGGGCACAACGACCCTTCACCCCACAACGAAGGCGTCCCGGCGGCAGCTCTTTGTCTTGGGGATGCCGGAGTTCTGGAACCGGGCACCAGCCCTTCTTCCACCCATGGCAACAAACCCCCGAGAAGAGCATCATGCTTACGCACCCCAACAAACCCCACCGGCTCCGGAAACGGTCAGCCGCAGCGACACTGGTGGCGGCCTTCGCCGTCACCACGTTCCTCGCCGTACCGGCCGCCCAGGCCAACGAGCCGTCAGACCCGCCGGCAAGCCAGCAGATGCCGGCCCCGGCGCCGGGCTTCCCCCTCCCCACCGGGCATTCCCAGCAGGCGTTCGACCCGGCGTCGGACTTCACCTCCAAGTGGACCCGTGCCGACGCCAAGCAGATCATGGCGCAAAGCGACCCCGCGGTTGCCCCCGGCGTGAACTCCATGAGCCCTGACGTGACCATGCCGGAAATCCCCGAGGATTTCCCCACCATGAACGACGACGTCTGGGTGTGGGACACCTGGTCGCTGACCGACGAGAACGCCAACCAGATCAGCTACAAGGGCTGGGACGTCATTTTCTCGCTGGTGGCCGACCGGCACGCCGGGTACGGCTTCGACCAGCGCCACTGGAACGCCCGGATCGGGTACTTCTTCCGCAAAACCAACGCCGACCCGGCAGAAAAGTGGAACTACGGCGGCCACGTCTTCGCTGACGGCGCGTCGATCGGCAACACCGAATGGTCGGGCTCCACCCGCCTGATGCAGGGCAACCAGGTCAACGTCTTCTACACCGCCACCACGTTCTACGACGTGGCCGAGCGCAACGCGGGCGGCGGCGGCATCGCCCCGGATGCGGCGATCGCGAAGGCGCTGGGCAAAATTCACGCCGACAAGAACGGCGTCACGTTCGACGGCTTTGAACACACCAAGCTGCTGGAACCGGACGGCAAGATGTACCAGAACAAGGCGCAGAACCCCGGCTTCGCGTTCCGTGACCCGTACACCTTCGCCGACCCGGCGCACCCCGGCAAGACGTTTATGGTGTTCGAAGGAAACACCGGCGGCACCCGCGGCGACTACAAGTGCAAGGCTGAAGACCTGGGCTACCGCCCAGGTGACGCGCAGGCCGAATCGGTGGCTGAAGTCAACAGCGCCGGCGCCTACTTCCAGACCGCCAATGTGGGCCTGGCCGTGGCGGATAACAAGGACCTCACCAAGTGGTCGTTCCTGCCGCCCATCCTGTCCGCCAACTGCGTGAACGACCAGACTGAGCGCCCCCAGATCTTCATCCAGAATGAAGGCGGGAAAAACAAGTACTACCTCTTCACCATCAGCCACCAGTTCACGTACGCAGCCGGAATGCGCGGCCCCGACGGCGTGTACGGCTTCGTGGGCAACGGCATCCGCTCCGACTACCAGCCAATGAACAACAGCGGCCTGGCGCTTGGCTCCCCCACGGACCTGAACCTTCCGTCGGAATCCCCCGAGGCTCCCACGCCCAACCAGAACGGCCGGCAGTTCCAGGCGTACTCGCACTACGTCCAGCCCGGCGGCCTGGTGCAGTCGTTCATCGACAACGTCAACGGCGTGCGGGGCGGGTCCCTCTCCCCCACCGTCAAGATCAACTTCCGTGACGGCGTCTCACAAGTGGACCGCAGCTTCGGCAAAAACGGCCTGGGCCCCTTCGGCTACCTGCCCACCAACCTCAAAGTCGGCGGCAAGGGCCTCTACAAGTAAGCCTGCCCGGCGGACTGCTGCCTGACGCACCGGCCCGCACACCGGAAGGAGCGGGGACCCCCTCAAGGCGGCCCCGCTCCTTTGCCGGTACCGGCCTCACCCCGAACGGTCCCGATGCCCAAGAATTGGCTCCCCTCCCCCGCCACCGCCACGCGCAGCACCTGGCTGGCCGTGGCGCTGTCCCTCAGCATCCTGCTGGTGGGGCTGCTGGCATTCCTGCCCCGCACCGGAACACCTGATGCCGGCCAGGAAAGCGCCGAAACTGCCCTTGGGAGTGTCGCAGCAGCCCAGGCCGGCCTCAAAGCCTCCCGGGACGCCTACGGGACGTACTGGCTGGCGGGCGGCGACCGGACCCTGGAGGCCGGCGGCCCCGTCGACCCGGCCGGCGCGGAGGACCTGCGCAGCATCAGCTGCGCGGACGGCTGGGTCGCCGCGGCACGGACCAACGGCAGGTATTTTGTACGGTCCAGCGAAGACGGCACAACGCGCCAGGCAGGGGAACGGGAGATCAGCAGGCCTGACTGCATCACCCCCGAGGCAACGGCGGCGATGCTCGCCGATCTGGGCAAAACGGACCCACCGGCCACCCCCGCGGCTGTTCCGGAGCGTCCCGCCGGAGCGTCCCCGCACCGCCCGGCGTACCACATCACTCCCGGACAGGACTGGATGAACGATCCCCAGCGGCCCTTTTTCCTGGCCGGGCGCTGGCATTACTACTACCTCTACAACGCCGACTACCCGGAAGGCAACGGCACCGAGTGGTACCACCTCACCAGCACCGACCTGGTGACCTGGCAGGACGAGGGCGTTGCCATCCCCAAGTACAAAAATGGACTGGGCGACATTGAGACCGGCAGCACGGTGGTGGATTACAACAACACCGCCGGGTTCGGGGAGGGCGCCGTGATCGCCGTCCTGACGCAGCAGGACCAGGGCGTCCAGCGGCAGTCGCTGTTCCACTCAACCGACGGCGGCTACAGCTTCACCGCCTTTGACGCCAATCCCGTCATGGAAAATCCCGGTGAAACCCACTGGCGGGATCCCAAAATCATCCGGGACGAGGCCAACGGGCAATGGCTGATGACGTTGGCCGAGGGTGGAAAACTGGGCATCTACACCTCGACGGACCTCAAGTCCTGGCGGTACACCTCCAGCGTTGAACTGCCCGGCCTGGGCACGCTGGAATGCCCGGATCTTTTCCAGCTCGATCTCGACGGCGACCCAGCCAAAAGAACCTGGGTCCTGGCTGCCAGCGGCAACGGCGCCGGAGAAGGCGGCACCACCGGCGTGGCCTACTGGACCGGCGGCTGGGACGGGACCACTTTCACCCCCGCTGGCAACGGGCACCAGTGGCTGGATGCCGGCTCCGACTTCTACGCGGCCGTGACCTGGGACGACCCCCGGCTGACGGAAGGCCAGCGGATGCAGTCCCGCCAGGCCATCGGTTGGGTCAACAACTGGGATTACGCCCGGAAACTGCCCACCGCTGACTGGCACGGCGGAATGGACTCCATAGTCCGCGACCTCCGGCTCAAAACCGTCAGGGGCAAACCGACTCTGGTTTCCACGCCGGCCCGGGCGCTGGCCGGGCTTGAGGGCCCTCCCGTTACGTCGGGGCCGGCAGCCATCACCCCGGACGGAACGGCCGGCCTGCCCGCCGTGAACGGCAGCGCCTACCGGTTGGACCTGACCCTGGAAGCCGACGGCGGCCGCGAAACGGGTGCCGGCGACGCCACGGCACTGCTCCAACTTGGCCGCGGGGAGGCCGTCTACGCCACCATCGGCTACGACTTCGCCGCGGGGACGGCTTCCGTCAGCCGGAAACAGCCAGCCGACGGGACCAACCTGGGCCGGCTGTTCACGGAACGCCGGACCGCCCGGGCACCGGCCCGGGACGGCAGCGTGGACCTGACGGTTTTTGTGGACCATTCCTCCGTCGAGGTCTTTGTCAACGGAGGCGAACAGGCCCTGACGTCGCTGGTGTTTCCCGGGGCCGGCGTGGAGTCCATCAACCTTGTCTCCGACGGGCCGGGGCTGGCCCTCAGGAACGCACGGTACGCCTCGCTCGGCGCCCCAGGCTGACGTTTTCGAATCCGTCGGAATTGAAATCCGAGCACTGTAACCGGAACGGTCCGGCCGGAAACTATACGGTTGCAAGCAGAACCAAAATGTGAACTTCAGGGGGGATCGTGCTTTCAGAGCGCGAGTTGGCGTTTATCGCCTTGTATAAGGACAGCTATCCAAGGATTTACCAATTCGTCCTAAGGCGGGTGGATGAAGCGGAGCTTGCCGAAGAGCTGGCGGCGGACGTTTTTCGGGTCGCCTGGCAAAAGTGGGACGAGCAGGCCGGCCTGGAGATTCCGTGGCTTTTCAGCGTGGCCCGCAACCTGATCGGCAACGCATACCGCGGACGCGACCGGCAGAAGGCTCTGCAGAGCAAGCTTATGGCCACCGCCGCGGGACCGTTCACGAATCAGGATGGCAGCACGCCCGTCGAGGACGCCCTGGCAGCGCTGCGGGAAAAGGACCGGGATATCCTCCAACTGGCGTACTGGGACGGGCTGAGCATGGCGGAAATTTCGCAGGTTCTGCAGTGCACCCCGGCATCGGCCAAGGTGCGGCTTCACAGGGCAAGGGCAGCGTTCCGCCGGCTTATGCCCGCCCTCGCGGGAACCTTCGAACAGAAAGTGAGTGCCTAGCCGTGGATGACATCAGGAAACTCATTGCAGGTGCTGACCCCCTCGGCCAGGACTCCGCCACTCCGGACCCTGAGGACGCCCTGCGCTCCATGTTGTCGCGCCTTGAGGCTTCCCCCGACCGCGTGTATCCCAACATCCCAACGCTGGCTGAGCGGCGGAAACGCCGCGGCAGGATCACCGGGTTTGCTGCGATGGCCGCGGCGGCAGCAACTGCCGGCGTCCTGCTATCCCTGAACCTCGGACCCATCGTGGCGGCACCGGAGCCGGCAAACACCTCCGCCGCCACCCCGTCCGCGACTCCCCGCGCCAGTGCAACGGCCAGCACACCCCCGGAACCCACAGTGCCGGCATCATCGTCCCAACCGGCCCCTGCGCCCAGCACCGCTGCGCCCTCCCCTGCCGCGGAACCCACGCCGCCCGCCGCTGCCTGGGGAAGGTTCTCAAGTCCCGCTGCCGGGCTGTCCTTCGATGTCCCGGCCGGCTGGACTGCCTTGGATGTGCCTGCCGGCGCCCCCGGTTACCCCGCAGCGGGTGTGCAGGTGCGGGATGGAACCGGAAAAACGGTGGCGGACCTGTACTACGGCGTGGGAGGCGGCCGCGGGGGTTCCTGCGGCCCCGAAGCCTATACGGCCACGGAATTGGACTCCGCGCCCTACGCCGCGGCCTGGGACTCTGGCGCGGGGGTCAGGTTCTCCTACCGCGTCCTCGACCGGACGTCAGTTGGCGGCGGGCTCACCTACCAGGCGGGCCTGGTTGACAGGGACACCGGCCGGCTGAGCACCAGCTGCCTGATGTACTCCGGGGTCACAGCGGCGCCGGGTGGTACGTTGACCTTCGGCGACCGGGCATACAACACCCCCGATGAGCCGGTCTTCCGGACCATGGCCGACGCAATCGCGTACATGGCCACCGCCGAGTACCGGAACCTGAAGCAGATGGTCCTGAGCCTCAGCCTGTCCCAGTAGCAGGACTCACGACGACGGCGGCGGGCCACCATCCAAGGTGACCCACCGCCGTCGGGCTCCCGCAGCCGGCGCGGCCCTACGGAAGGTGCCGTTCCGCCGGGCCGTTGTATTCGCTCAGCGGCCGGATCAGCGAGTTTGATTCGAGCTGCTCCATGATGTGCGCGGTCCAGCCGGTGATCCTGCTGGCCACAAACAGCGGGGTGAAGGTGTGGGTGTCGAACCCCATGAGGTGGTACGTGGGCCCTGCCGGGTAATCCAGGTTCGGCTTGATCGCCTTGGCTTCGTCCATTGCCGTTTCCAGGCCCTGGTACAGCCCCAGCAGCTCGGGCCGGCCATAGTGCGCGATCATTTTGTCCAGGGCCGTCTTCATGGTGGGCACGCGGGAGTCCCCGTGCTTGTAGACGCGGTGGCCGAAGCCCATGACCTTCTTTTTTTGGGCCAGGGCGTCCTCCATCCATGCCTTGGCACGGGCAGCAGCCTCCTCGAGGGGTTCGTCCGGGCGGATGCCGATCTCGTCGAAGGTGTGCATCACGGCCTCGTTGGCGCCGCCGTGCAGCGCGCCCTTCAGCGCCCCGATGGCACCCGTCACGGCGGAATGCAGGTCCGCGAGGGTGGAGGTGATCACCCGGGCGGTGAAGGTGGAGGCGTTGAAGGAGTGCTCGGCGTAAAGAATCATCGAGACGTTGAACGCCTCCTCCACTTCGGGGACGGCTTCCTCGCCGAAGGTCATCCACAGGAAGTTCGCGGAGTAGCCCAGGTCATCGCGCGGTTCCACCACGTCCTGGCCGTGCCGGCGGCGCTGGTCGTAGGCCACCACCGCAGGCATGGCGGCGAAGAGGTCGATCGCTTTGGCCATGTTGGCCTCGCGGGACTGGTCCTCGGCCTGCGGGTGGCGGGCGCCCAGGACCGAAGCCGCCGTCCGGCAGACGTCCATGGGGTGTGCCGATTCGGGCAACGCGTCGATCACCTGCTTCACCACGGGGTCCAGGGCCCGGCCTGCTTTCTCCCGCGCCGTGAACTGCGCCAGCTGCTCCGCGCTAGGCAGTTCCCCGTTCCACAGCAGGTAGGCCACCTCCTCGAAACTGCATCGGGCGGCGAGTTCCTGGACCGGGTACCCGCGGTACAGCAGCGAGTTGGTGTCCGAGTTGACCGCAGAGACGGAGGTGTAGTCCACCACCACGCCGGCGAGGCCTTTTTTGATGTCCTGTTCAGCCATGCTGAAACTCCTTTGTTCCTGTCGCCTGTCGGATGCCGGCCGTGGCCGGCGGTGGGTGCGGGTCAGTGCTTCCCGGGCACCTGGAAATTGAAGACCCCCGAGTCGAACCGGTTGTAGCCCTCATAGTCCACGAGGTCGTACAGCCGTGCACGGGTCAGCATGGCGCCAACCTGTGCTTCCTGCGTTCCGTCCGCCTTGATCGAGTCCAGCGTACGCTCGGCAGCGCCCATGGCACTACGGAGCAGGGTCACCGGATATATGACCATGTTCACGCCCACGCCCTGGAGCTGGGTGGTGGTGAAGAGCTCGCTTTTGCCGAATTCGGTCATGTTGGCCAGGATGGGCACGTCCACGGCGTCCCGGATGGCCTGGAACTCGGCCAGCGTGGCCATCGCTTCGGGGAAGATCGCGTCCGCACCGGCGTCCACCAGGGCTTTGGCGCGGTCCTGCGCGGCCGCAAGTCCATCAACGGCCCGGATGTCCGTGCGGGCCATGATGAGGAAATTGGGGTCCCGGCGGGAGTCCGCCGCGGCCCGGATGCGTTTGGCGGCGGTATCCAGGTCCACCACGTTCTTCCCGTCCAGGTGCCCGCAGCGCTTGGGATTGAACTGGTCCTCGATGTGCAGTCCGGCCAGGCCGGCGTTTTCGATCTCCTGGACCGTGCGGGCCACGTTCATGGGCTCACCAAAGCCGGTGTCAGCGTCCACGATCGCGGGCAGGTCCGTCATCCGGGCAATCTGGCCGGCGCGCGTGGCCACTTCCGTGAGGGTGGTCAGGCCGATGTCCGGCAGGCCCAGGTCGTTGGCCAGGACGGCCCCGGAGATGTAGACGCCCTCGAATCCCTTTTCTTCAATCAGCCTGGCCGAGAGCGGGTTGAACGCGCCGGGGAACTGCGCGATGGTATCCGCCGCGAGGAGCTCCCGGAACCGGATCCGTTTCTGTTCGGGGGTCACAGCCGAGTACAGCATTTAGAACAGTCCCTTGGGTGCGCCTGCGGGGTTGATGATCCCCGGTGCTGCCTCGATGTTCAGCTGGTCCAGTTCGCCGGCAGCCAGTTCGGGCAGGCGTTCGACGGCGGCGAGGAACCTGTCGATTTCGGCCTCCTCAACGAGCCCGGCGGCAAGGGTACGGAACTTGTGCACGTACTGCTCGCGGGCGAACGGCCGGGCGCCGAGCGGGTGGGCGTCGGCCACGGCGATCTGGTCAGTGATGACCGTGCCGTCGTTCAGGGTGATCTCCACGGAACCGCCGAAGGCTTTCTCATTGATATCCAGCGAGTGGTAGCGCCGGGTCCACTCCGGGTCTTCCTCGGTGGACACCTTGTGCCAGAGTTCCACGGTGTCCGGCCGGGCGGCGCGTTCGGGGGCGTAGGAATCAACGTGATGCCAGGACCCGTCCTGCAGGGCCACAGTGAAGATGTACGGGATGGAGTGGTCAAGGGTTTCCCGCGAGGCCGTTGGGGAGTACTTCTGGGGATCGTTGGCGCCGGAGCCGATCACGTAGTGCGTGTGGTGGCTGGTTTTGATGAGCACGGAGGCCACGTTGGCGGGGTCGGTGGCCTCGGGGTGTTCGCGGTTCAGTTTCCGGGCAAGGTCGATCCAGGCCTGGGCCTGGTACTCGGCGGAATGTTCCTTGGTGTACGTGTCCAGGATGGCGCGCTTCGCTTCTCCGGGTACCGGCAGCGGGACCGTGTAGGAGGCGTCCGGTCCGTCCAGCAGCCAGGCGATCACACCGTCCTCGCCCTCGTAGATGGGCACCGGCGACGTCTGGCCGCGCATGGACCTGTCCACCGCCTCTACGGCCATTTTGCCGGCGAACGCCGGGGCGTGCGCCTTCCAGGTGGAAATTTCGCCCTTGCGGGATTGCCGGGTGGCAGTGGTGGTGTGCAGGCCCTGACCCACGGACTGGAAGATGGTCTCCACATCCAGGCCCAGGAGGGTGCCGATCCCGGCGGCCGCCGACGGGCCGAGGTGCGCCACGTGGTCGATCTTGTGCTCGTGCAGGCAAATGGCCTTCACCAGGTTCACCTGGATCTCATAGCCGGTGGCGATCGCCCTGACCAGGTCACGGCCGGAGGAGCCCACGTGCTGGCCCACGGCCAGGATCGGCGGGATGTTGTCCCCCGGGTGGGAATAGTCCGCTGCGAGGAACGTGTCGTGGTAGTCCAGTTCGCGGACCGCAACGCCGTTGGCCCACGCCGCCCATTCCGGGGAAACACGTTCCGCAATGCCAAACACCCTGGCGCCCTTCCCGCCCGTACTGGGGCCGTGCGTGAGCGCCTGCGCCCTGGCCGCGACGATAGGGGCCCGGTTCAGCGACGCGATGGCCACCGAGGCATTGTCGATGATCCGGTTGATCACCATCTCCGTCACCTCCGCGCTTACCTCGACGGGATCAGCTGCAACCACGGCGATCTTGTGCGCCAGCTGATCCTCGCGGGCAAGGTTTTCCTCGCTCCGGTAAACCCGGACGTGATGCTCCTGAACCATGGGACTCCTTCTAGGACGTGTGGGTTGCTTTGATGTGCGTAAGGCTGCGGTGCAGATGAAGTGTTACTGCTGCCGAGGCCAGGTGCGCATTGCGGTCCGCAATGGCCTCGGCAATGGCGGCGTGTTCCGCCGCGGCGGCGGTCAGCCGGCCGGCGTCGTCGGCCGCGAGCCGGCGGATCCGGACCAGGTGGACCCTAAGGCCCTGCATGGCCTGGGCCAAATAGGCGTTGGCAATGGCGGCATCAATGGCGGTATCCAGCCTGCCCACCAACGTGTAGTACCCGGCCAGCTCAAGCACGTCACCGGAGATCAGCAGTGGCGCGGCCAGCAGCTCTTCCTGCAGGCCGCGGAAGACGGCGGGATCCCCGCGTTCAGCGGCAAGCGCCGCCGCCCGGCATTCAAGGGTTTCGCGCAGCTCAAAGAGTTCGTCGATGGCCGCCAGCGGAACGCCCGTGACCACCAGTCCCCGCCCGCCGGGTGCGGCCAGGCCTTCGGCGGCCAACCGGCGCAGCGCCTCGCGCAGCGGGGTACGGGAGACGCCCAAACGCTCGGCCTGCTCCACCTCGGCGAGGACTGTACCGGGAGGCAGCCGCCCGTCGAGGATGTCCCCCCGCAGGCCGGTATAGGCCCTTTCGCTTGCACGCATATCCTCAGTGTATACACAGCGACCATCAGCAGCGAGGAAATCCGTCAATCACGCCACCTGTGTATACAAACTGAGACTTATTCGATGGCCGCGGTGGATTCGCGGACCAGCAGCCGGGTGGCGAGCTCAACCCGGCGCGAATCGGGGACCTCGCCCTTGACCTGGCGGAGGACCACCCGGAGTGCGGCCCGGCCGATCTCGCGCAGGGGCTGGGCAACGGTGGTCAGCGCCGGTACCGACTCCGCGCCCTGGCGGATTCCGTCAAAGCCCACCACGCTGAGGTCCTCAGGCACACGGAGCTGCCGGCGCAGCGCCTCGGACATCACTCCGAGGGCGATCGTGTCGCTGGCGGCGAAAACGGCTGTGGGGCGTGGCTCCAGCCGGAGCAGTTCACCCAGCCGCCTGGCGCCGTCGTCGGTCCTGAAGCTGCCGGGGATGATCAGGCGGCCATCCACCGCCACCCCGGCCGCCCGCAGGGCAGCCAGGTACCCGTGCAGCCTGGCCTGGTTGCACTCCATGGATTCCGGACCGCTGAGGAACGCGATCCGCCGGTGGCCCAGGCCCAGCAGGTGGCTGGTGGCATCCTTGGCTCCCGTCCAGTCCGTCGAGCCGATGCTTACCACCTCGTCCGGCGGCGGATTGAGTGGATCGATGACCACTACGGGAACCCCGCGCCGGTGGAATGCGTCCAGTGGACCGTTGCCGAAGGCTGACGTCACCAGGATCAGGCCGGTCCGCCCCTGGTCCACAATGCGCTGGGCTCGCTGTTCCGGATTCAAGGGCCGGGAGCCGCCGGCGCCGATGGCAGTGACCAGCACCTCCACACCCTGGTCCGCGGCGTAGCCAAGGATTCCGGTGACCACCTCAGCCGTGTAGGCGGAGTTGAGCGAATCGAGCACCACTTCCACCACGGGAACGTCTTCCAGGGCGCGCCGCTGCTGCACCGGAGACCTGTAGCCGGTGCGGTCCAGCACTGCCAGGACCCTGGCACGGGTCGCGGCGGAAACGTCAGGCCTGCCGTTGATGACCTTGGAGACGGTGGAGGCCGACGCTCCCGCTTCATGGGCCAGCTGCGCCAGAGTCCACTTCGATTGCTCTTCCGCCATGACCAACCTTTCGAAAACATTCGCTGCTCAAATGAAGAAGACGTCCGTGGCATTGACCGGTTCAGCTTATTGGTAATAGATTTCAATAAGAGAAAAGCGTACATCTTTTCGAAATGTTTCGAAACCTGAGTCAACGAGGACCTATGACCACTCCATCCCCGCTGCGTGTTGGCATGGTGGGCTACGCCTTTATGGGTGCCGCCCACTCACACGCCTGGCGCACCGCCCCCCGCTTTTTCGACCTGCCGCTCCGGCCCGAACTGACAGCAGTCGCCGGCCGGAGCGCAGCCTCGGTCGAAGCCGCCGCAGCCAAAATGGGCTGGGCTTCGGTGGAAACTGACTGGCAGCGGCTGCTGGAGCGCGACGACATTGACCTGATCGATATCTGCACCCCCGGCGATACGCACGCCGAGATTGCCATCGCCGCCCTGTCCGCCGGCAAGCACGTGCTGTGCGAGAAGCCCCTCGCCAATACGGTGGCCGAGGCTGAACAAATGACGGCGGCTGCTGCGGCCGCGGCCCGGAACGGCATCTTCGCCATGTGCGGGTTCACCTACCGCAGGACCCCTGCCCTCGCGCTGGCCCGGCGTATGGTGGCCGAAGGCAGGCTGGGTACCATCCGGCACGTCCGGGCGCAGTACCTTCAGGATTGGCTCAGCGATGCGAACGCCCCCATGACCTGGCGGCTGGACAAGTCGAAGTCAGGCTCCGGCGCACTCGGGGACATTGGCGCCCACATTGTCGACGCCGCGCAGTGGATCCTGGGCCGCCACATCACCGGGGTGTCAGCGCTGCTGGAGACGTTCGTCCCGGACCGTCCGCTCGGCGGAGACCTCGTGGGGCTCGGTGGCCACGGCAATACGGCGGCCGAGGGACCGCGGGGAACCGTCACGGTGGACGACGCCGCGATCTTCACGGCACGGTTCGACGGCGGGCCGGTGGGCGTCTTTGAGGCCACCCGGATGGCACTGGGCCGCAAGAACGCGATGCGGCTTGAATTCAACGGCACCAAGGGCTCGTTGGCCTTCGACTTCGAGGACAACAACGTTCTGTCCTATTACGACGCCGCCGAAGGCCCGGATGCCGGGTTCCGCCGGATCATCGTTACCGAGCCCGAGCACCCTTACGTGGGTAACTGGTGGCCCACGGGCCATGGGCTGGGTTACGAACACGGCTTCACACACCAGGTGGTGGACCTGGTCACCGCCCTTGCGGCCGGCCAGCAGCCCGAGCCCTCCTTCGCCGACGCACTCCAGGTGCAGCGCGTCCTGGCGGCTGTGGAGGCCAGCGCCGGGGCGTCGTCGCAATGGCACAGCGTCTGAACCAGCCCACCAGCAATCCCGACAGATCCATGCAGTTAGAGGAATATTAATGACCGGCAGCAAAAATGCACTTGTGGTCCGCGGCGGCTGGGACGGCCACCAACCCGTCGAAGCCACGGAGCTCTTCATCCCGTTCCTGGAAGAAAACGGCTACACCGTTCGCGTGGAGGAATCCGCCAAAATATATGCCGATCCGGAATACATGGCCGGGGTGGACCTGATCGTCCAGTGCATGACCATGTCCACCATTGAGCAGGATGAGTTTAGGGGACTCCGGGCGGCCGTCGAAAGCGGCACCGGGCTGGCCGGCTGGCACGGCGGCATCGCCGATTCCTACCGGAACACCTCGGACTACCTGCACCTGATCGGGGGCCAATTCGCCTGCCATCCTGGCAAGCACGCCGACGAACTCAAGGGTGAACAGGCAGACAACTACGTGCCGTATACGGTGAACATGCTCCCCGCGGCTGCTGGACACCCCATCACCGAGGGCATCGCCGATTTTGAGCTCGAAACCGAGCAGTACTGGGTCCTCTCGGACGATTACATCGACGTCCTGGCCACCACCACTCAGAAGGCCCGGTCCTGGGACCCTTGGCAGCGGGAAGTGACCTCCCCCGCCATCTGGACCCGGCAATGGGGTGCCGGCAGGATCTTCGTCAGCACACCGGGTCACCGCGTGGAAGTCCTCCAGGACACCAACGTCCGGACCATCATCGAAAGGGGCATGCTGTGGGCAAGCCGTTGAACATCGGAATGGTGGGCTGCGGCGCCATCAGCACCCAGTACCTGGCCACCTTTACCAAGGACGACTCGATCCGCCTGGTGGCCGTGGCGGACATCGATCCTGCCCGCGCACAGGCGGTGGCCGATGCCCACCCGGGCGCCCGCGCCGTCGGGGTCGGGGAACTACTGGCGGATCCCGCGGTGGATGTGGTGCTGAACCTGACCATCCCCGCCGTCCACGCCGAGGTGGCGCTCCAAGCCATTGCCGCCGGTAAGGGCGTCTACGGCGAGAAGCCGCTGGCGGCAACCCTGGCCGAGGCCAAGGATGTCCTGGCCGCGGCGGATGCGGCTGGCGTTGTGGTGGGCTGCGCGCCGGACACCGTCCTCGGCACGGGCATCCAGACGGCGCGGAAAGCGATCGACGACGGCCTGATCGGCCGGCCGGTGTCTGCCATGGCCATGATGGCAACGCCGGGACACGAATCCTGGCATCCGAATCCGGACTTCTACTACCAGCCCGGCGGCGGGCCGCTCCTGGACATGGGCCCGTACTACGTCAGTGCACTGGTGAACCTGCTGGGCCCGGTGGTGTCAGTGACCGGCGCCGCCAGCCGGACCCGGACCGAGCGCATCATCGGCTCAGGCGCCCGCGAAGGCGAGGTGATTCCGGTGGCCGTTGACTCGCACGTCGCAGCCATGTTGACGCACGCCGATGGTGCCATCTCCACCCTGGTGATGAGCTTCGACGCCGTGCGCACCAAGGCGCCCAACCTCGAAATCCACGGCGAGCGCGGCTCGCTGGTGGTCCCGGATCCCAACCGGTTCGACGGCGATGTTGAGCTTTTCGCGCTGGGCGCCGCCGGCTGGGAGGTGCTTCCGGTGTCAGCAGGCTTTGTGGACGCAGGACGGGGCGCCGGCCTGGCGGACCTCGCCGCCACCCCGCCCGGCAGCGAGCCGCGGGCAGGCGGCCGGCTGGCCTACCATGTCCTGGAGGTTATGGAGTCGGTCCTGGTGGCCGCCGGGACGGGCAGGACCGTGGCTATTGAAAGCACCGCGGCGCGGCCAGCCCTGGTTCCCTTGACGGTCCCGGAGCCTGCGGTCAGCTGAGGCCGCGGTGGTCGCTGCGGGCAATCCGGTTCCGGCCCAGCGACTTGGCCGTGTACAACGCCGCGTCCGCTGTGACGATCACGTCGTCGATGTCAGCGGTACCGGCGTCGTACGTTGAAATGCCGTAGCTCACGGTGGGCATCACCAT
Organism: Arthrobacter sp. Leaf141; assembly: GCF_001424565.1. GTDB lineage: Bacteria > Actinomycetota > Actinomycetes > Actinomycetales > Micrococcaceae > Arthrobacter. The sequence goes on along the minus strand of NZ_LMOL01000016.1, from coordinate 276,039 downwards.
GCCGTCCACCGTGGGCGAGGCAGCCAGCCGGCGGCTGATTTCCCCGGCGATCAGCTCCGCCCGTTCGGCGCTGGCACCGGGGATAAGGATGACAAACTCCTCGCCGCCGTACCGCCCCGCCAGGTCGGTGGTCCGTACGGTGTCCGTGCAGGCGGTGGCGAAGGCCTTCAGTGCGACATCCCCGGCCGCGTGCCCAAAGGTGTCGTTGACCGCTTTGAAGTGGTCCAGGTCGGCCAGGATCAAGGCACCGGAGCCTCCCGTGATGGCCCGGTCGGACAGCTGTTCAGCGGCCAGGTCCAGGAAGGCCTTCCGGTTCAACAGGCCGGTCAGGTCGTCGCGGGTGGCCACCACGCGCAGGGCCCGGGTCTGCTGTTCGCTGCTGAGGGCGGCCATGCTGAAGGAGACCACCACCAGGAGCACCATGGTGATCATGGTGGTCACGGCTGAGCCGAAGATGGTGGTGAAGGTGGGGCCGTTCTGGCCTTCCAGCAGGAAGGCCACCCAGCGGAGGAAGTAAAACAGGGCCAGCCCGCCCGCAGCCGTGGCCATGGGGATCCGGACGCGGGAGTAGCCCGGTTCAAGGCGCCACAGTTCGCGGGAGCCCAGGCCGATGGTCAGGGCCATGGCAAACAGGAACACGGGGCCGCCTGACCACACGTTGGTGGCCGGGTTGTCCAGGACGGAGGCCACCAGGGTGACCACGGGGATTGCCGCGAAGGCCCACTTGTTCGGCGCAGCTGTCCGGAGCGAACGGGCCCCGGCCCACACGGCCACGCCGCCGTGCACCAGCAGGGTGTTGCCCAACGGATTGGCCCAGACCTGGTGGGCGGTGCCGTCCAGCAGGAAGCACGCCGAGCCCGCCAGGAAAAACAGCAGGGCCACACACCACCAGCCACTGTACGGCGAGCGCGTCACCCGGTAGGCGGAGAAGTAAAAAAGCACAACGAGGGCCAGCGCCATTATGCCGAATGAGAGCCGGAGGGTCTCCGTATCCAAAACCATGTCTTCGAGGTCCCCCAAACTCCGCCCGCCCGTGCCCCCAGTATGGCACTGCACACGTTCCGGGAGCAGCAGCGCCTGCTCCGGCACGCTGGTCCGGCAGGCTGTGCCTGCCGGGGAACCATTCCGCCGGACCCGGCGTTGAAAGCAGCATGGACGACCCTCCTTCACACATGCCCTGGCCCCTCTGCCATCTGACCGGATTACCGGCCACCACGGGAGAGGGGCGCCGAAATGTATGAATGGATCATGCTCGGCATCGGCCTCGTCCTGACTGTCGGCACCGGATTCTTCGTTGCCTCGGAATTCGCGCTGGTCAACCTTGACCGGCACGACCTCGAATCCCGGCAGACCCGCGGCGAGAAACGCCTGGGCCCCACCATCAAAGCCCTCCGGATCACCTCAACGCACCTGTCCGGCGCGCAACTGGGCATCACGCTCACCACGCTGCTGACGGGCTACACGTTCGAACCGGCCATCAGCCGGATGCTTAGCGCTCCCCTGACGTCGGCAGGCGTACCCGAGGCCATTGTGCCGGCCGTCGGCTCCGTGGCCGGCATCTTCCTGGCCACCATCTTCTCCATGGTGATCGGCGAACTGGTCCCCAAGAACTTCGCCCTTGCGCTGCCCCTGGCCACCGCCAAGGTGGTGGTGCCGTTCCAGACCCTGTTCACCACCGTGTTCAAGCCGGTGATCCTGCTGTTCAACAACACGGCGAACAACATCATCCGCAGCTTCGGCATCGAACCCAAGGAGGAACTCTCCGGCGCCCGCAGCGCCGAGGAGCTCAGTTCCCTGGTGCGCCGCTCCGCCGTCGAGGGCGTCCTGGACCAGGACCATGCAACCCTCCTGCACCGGACACTGCGGTTCTCCGAGCACAGCGCGGCGGACGTGATGACCCCGCGTGTGCGGATGACCGCCGTCGGAATCCAGGACTCGGCGGAGGACATCGTCGCCCTGGCCACTGCCACTGGATTCTCGCGTTTCCCCGTGATCGGCAGGGACCGGGACGACGTGGTGGGGGTGCTGCACGTCAAGCAGGCCTTCGCCGTGGCGCTGGCCGAACGGCCCGCCGTCCGGGCTGAACAACTCATGATCGATCCCATCCGCGTCCCCGAATCCATGGGCGTGGACACACTCCTGGGCCTGCTGCGGCGCCAGGGCCTGCAGGTGGCCATCGTGTCGGACGAACACGGCGGCACCGCCGGGATCGTCACCCTGGAGGACCTGGTGGAAGAGATTGTGGGCGAGCTGGAAGATGAACACGACCGTGCCCGGGTGGGTGTGGTCCGCACCGGCCGCTCGCTGACCTTTGATGCGGCGCTGCGCCCCGACGAGCTCCTGGACCGGACCGGGGTTGAAGTCCCGGACGGCGGGGAGTACGACACTGTGGCCGGTTTCGTCACGGACCGGCTGGACCGCATCCCCGAGCTCGGTGATGAAGTGGAGCTCGACGCCGGCACGCTGCGGGTGGAGCGGGTAGTGGGCACGCACGTGGAACGGCTCCGGTTCACCCCGGCCGGCGCAGGAGCGGCCGGCAGCGCCCACGACAGAATCATCGACGACATCACGCAGGAGCTGACCCATGAGTGAGTACCTTCCCGGCATCATCTGGCTTGTTGTCCTCCTGGCGGTGAATGGCTTTTTTGTGGGCGCCGAGTTCGCCGTCATTTCGGCGCGCCGCTCCCAGATCGAGCCCAAGGCCGAGGCCGGCAGCAAGGCCGCCAAAACCACGCTGTGGGCCATGGAACACGCCACCCTGATGCTGGCCACGAGCCAACTCGGCATCACGGTCTGTTCCCTGGTGATCCTCAACGTTTCCGAACCTGCCATCCACCACCTGCTGGAGATCCCGCTGGGCCTGACCACACTCTCCGGCGAAGCGATCGGCGTCATCGCGTTCATCGCAGCGCTGCTCCTGGTCACGTTCCTGCACGTGGTGCTGGGCGAGATGGTGCCGAAAAACATCTCGTTCTCGGTCCCCACCCGTGCGGCCCTGATCCTGGCGCCGCCGCTGGTGCTGGTGGCCCGGATCTTCAAACCGGTCATCTGGACCCTTAACGGCATTGCCAACTCCATCCTGCGGCTGTTCAAAGTGGAGCCCAAGGACGAGGCCACCAGCGCCTACACACTTGATGAGGTGGCAAACATCGTGGCCCAGTCCACCCGGGACGGCATGTTGAAGGACACCACGGGCGCCCTGACCAACGCCTTCGAGTTCACGGCCAAAACCGTGGCGGACGTCCAGGTGCCGCTGGCGGACATGGTGCTCCTGCCGCAGTCCGCCACGCCCTTCGACATCCAGCAGGCGGTGGGCCGGCACGGCTTCTCGCGCTACATCCTCACGGACGGCGCCGAGGAACCCGCAGGGTACCTGCACCTCAAGGACGTGATGGACCTGGTGGCGCCCGGCACGTTCGACGCGCCGGTGCCGGCCAAGCGGATCCGGCGCCTGGCGTCGGCGTTCGCAGGGGCGGAACTGGAGGACGCGCTGGCCGCCATGCGGCGCACGGGCGCGCACGTGGCCCGCGTCTTCGACGCGCAGGGCCGGACCACCGGCGTCCTGTTCCTCGAGGACATCATCGAAGAGCTGGTGGGCGAAGTACAGGATGCCACCAGCGCCTGACCTGCGCAAACGGGTGGTGCGGCGCCAACCGCGCCACCCGTTTGTGCACTCAGATTTTTCGCCGCAGGGGCTGGCCGACGACGGCGGGCGGCGCTAGAGTGAAAAGCGTCCGCCACCGCGCGGGCACACTAAGGAACGGGCCTCGAACAGGCCCCGGAGGATGGGAGGTGGTTTTGATGACTGCAGTTGTTGCGCGCCGTGCGCGCCCCGCCATCAACCACCATTCCCTCCCCTCCCGCACCTGCACCGCCTGAGCGGCGCCCGCAGCGGCATCCACGCCGGACAGTGGCAGGGGACCTTGTCCGAAGGTAACCACCGTGTACAACCCTTTGCCCAGCACCGCCGCAACTTCCGGCGGCCCCATCAACTACGGCTACGGCCCCCGGGCCGCAGCCCACTTCGAGGACAACCCGCTGCCGGGTGCCACCGGCCGCGGCCGGGTGATCCGGGTGGACCGAACACTCCTCTTAGTGGCGTCTGAGGAGGGCACCGCCCATCTGCCCTACCCGCTGACCGGGGAAACCGCCGTCACCGGGGACTGGGTGTGGACCGGGCCCAACCGGGCCGGTCCGCACCAGATCCTCGGCATCCTGCCGCGCCTGACAGAGCTCAGCCGAAAACGCGCCTTCGAGGATTCCTCCGAGGCCCAGGTCCTCGCCGCCAACATGGACGTGGTGGGCGTGGTGGTGCCGGTGGACCGTCCGCTGACCCATAACCGCCTGGAACGGACCCTGGTGGCCGCCTGGGATTCGGGGGCCACTCCCCTGGTGATCATCACCAAAGCGGACCTTGCCGACGTGGCGGACGACGTCGTCGGGAAGGTCATCCTCCAGGCCGCCGGCGTGGAGGTGGTCACCACCTCCGCTGAAGATGGCGACGGCATCGACGCGTTGCTGTCCCACCTGCCCGGGGGCCGCACCATCGTGCTCCTGGGGCCTTCGGGCGCCGGAAAGTCGACCCTCATCAACGCCCTGGCAGGCAGCCAGGTGCAGCACACCGGGGAGGTGCGGTCCGGGGATTTCAAGGGCAAGCACACCACCACGGCCCGGGAGCTGGTCCCGCTGCCCAACGGAGCCGTCCTGATGGACACCCCCGGAGTCCGTGGTTTCGGCCTTTTTGACGCTGCCGACGGATTAGGGGAAATGTTCGGGGACGTGGCGGAGCTGGCTGGGAGCTGCCGGTTTGCGGACTGCGCCCACCGGACCGAGCCTGGCTGCGCTGTGCAGGCCGCCCTTGCCGACGGCAGCCTGGCCGAACGCCGCTGGCTCAGCTACGGGAAGATGCAGCGCGAGCTCGCGGCCCTGGCCCGCCGCAGTGATGTGGCGGCACAACGCGCCTATTACCGGGAATGGCACCAGAAGGTGGTTTCCGCCGGGACCTCGCAGCGTTCGGCCGAACGCGGGCTGGCGGAGAAGCAGGAACGGTCCGGCGGGAAGAACCGGCGCGGGCGGCGGTGAGGCGATCAGCAGCCACCGTCAAGGACTGCCACTGTTGACAACTAATTACAACGTTATAAATTTGGGTTTGAAACCAATCACATGACCGCCGGGCAGGGCGTTCGTCACGGAAGGATTGTTGTGCCCACCAGGCCGGAACACAAAACCACAACCAGCACGCCCACACGCACCGGTCCGGGCTCCTTCCCCCCGCACCAGGTCCGCCTCCTCGACAGCGACTTCAAAGCGGCCCAGGAGACCTCTGTCAGCTACGTCCTGTCCCTCGACGCGGACCGGCTCTGCGCCCCGTATCTCCTGGCAGCAGGCCTGGAAAGCCCGGCCCACCCCTACGGCAGCTGGGAGTCGGAGGGCATGGGCGGCCACATCGGCGGCCACTACCTCTCCGCCTGCGCCAAGCTGTTCGCCGCCACCGGCAACCCGGAACTGCTGGCCAATGCCAGATACGTGGTCGGGGTCCTGGTCCGGTGCCAGGACGCGGCAACGGACGGTTATGTGGGCGGCGTTCCGGGCGGCCGGGACCTGGGGAACCAGCTGTCCCGCGGTGAGGTGGACGCGGACCTGTTCACCCTCAACGGCAGATGGGTTCCGCTGTACAACCTGCACAAGACCCTGGCCGGGCTGCTGGATGCCCATCAGTTTGCCGGTCTCACGGACGCACTGGAGGCGGCCACCGCCCTGGCGGACTGGTGGCTGGGCGTTTCCGCCCGGCTGGACCAGCCTGCCTTCGAACGGCTCCTGCGGACCGAGTTCGGCGGAATGAACGACGCCTTCGCTTTGCTGTGGGGCTTCACGGGTGATGACCGGTACCTGGCGGAGGCGCACCGGTTCGCGCACCGCAGCATCCTGGATCCCCTGGCGGCGTACCAGGACCGACTGGACGGGCTGCACGCCAATACCCAGATCCCCAAGGTGGTGGGGTACGCGCGGCTTGCCGCGGGCACCGGCGATCCGGCGTATGCCCGGGCCGTGGACACCTTCTGGGAGTCAGTGGTGTGCCGGCGGTCGGTCTCCGTGGGCGGGAACAGTGTCCGCGAGCATTTCCACCCGGCAGCAGACTTCTCATCGATGGTCCAGGAACCGCAGGGACCGGAGACGTGCAACACCTACAACATGCTGAAGCTGGCGCAGCTGCGGTTCGAGGCCTCCGGCGACCCGGCCGCCATCGACTTCTATGAACGCGCCACGTACAACCACATCCTGTCCTCGCAGCATCCTGCCAGCGGCGGCCTGGTGTACTTCACACCCATGCGCCCCGGGCACTACCGCGTATATTCGAAGGCGCAGGAATCGATGTGGTGCTGTGTGGGGTCCGGGTTGGAGAACCATGCCCGCTACGGCGAGCTGATCTACAGCCACACAGACACCGACCTCCTGGTCAACCTCTACATCCCATCCACGCTGGACTGGACAGAGCGCGGACTTACGGTCCGGCTCGAAACCGACTTTCCGGGTTCCGGCCTGGTCACGCTGACCATCACCGCGACTGCGCCGGTGGACGCCACCGTCCGGCTGCGCAGGCCGGGCTGGGCCACGGCAATGACGGTCGACGGCGGCGGGCAGGGAAGTACCCAGGCCACCCCTCCGGCCGAGGCCGGGGACGTCCGCCTTGCCCGCCGCTGGGCCGGCACCTCTACGGTCCGGATCCGGCTGACCGCGGGATTCCAGGCGGAGGCGCTGCCGGATGGGTCCCCCTGGGTTTCCTTCCGGTACGGCCCGATGGTCCTGGCAGCCCGGGGCGGCGCTGATGGCGTCCCCGGATTCGAGGCCGCTGACCAGCGCATGGGACATGTCGCCGTGGGAACGTTGGAGCCACTGGCCGGAACGCCCGTGGTACCGGATCCGGAAGCCCTCTCCCGGCGCCGCACCCCATCCTTCGCAGCCGAGCTGGAGGTCATCGATCCGGCAGGACAGCCTGCCACGGTCATCCTGGAGCCCTTCCACCGGATCCACGACTGCCGCTATACCGTGTACTGGCCTACGGGTGAACCGGCAGAGCTGCGGGCCAGTCTGCAGGCCCTGGATCGGGCCGCCGCCGGGGCAGCCCGGGTGGTGGATGCCGTTACAGCCGGAGAGCAGCAGCCCGAGGCGGACCACAAATTCGCGGGGAAAGACACCATGGCCGGGGGCGCCGGAGGGCTCCATTGGCGGGACGCCGGCGGCTGGTTCTCCTATGTCCTCACCGATCCGGCGAACCGGGCCACAATCCTGCGGGTCCGCTTCCTGCCCGGCGACGCGCACCACCACATCCTGCGGCTGAACGGGGCGCTCCTGACCGGTCCGGCCCAAGGGCCCGACGACGGCGGCCCGCCGGCCAGCGACTTCGACATCACCGGCGTGGCACGCAACGGGGACGAGCTCGTCTTCACCGTTACGGCCGTCCCGGGCTTCCGCACGGGACGCCTTGTGTCCGTCCAGTTGGTCAACGGCCTGGAGTAGGGTTCGGTCATGGACATCATTCTGGTTCCCGGATTCTGGTTGGACGCTTCCTCGTGGGACGAGGTGACACCGGCCCTGGAGGCCGCCGGCCACCGTCCACACCCCCTCACTCTGCCCGGCCTGGAATCACCCACCGCCAATCGGGAGGGCATTGAACTGCACCACCACGTGGATGCAGTCGTCGAAACAATCGACGCCTTGTCCGGGCCGGCGGTGCTGGTGGGCCACTCCGGCGGTGGTGCTGTCATCCACGGGGCAGTCGATGCCCGGCCGGACCTGGTGGCGCGGGCCATCTATGTGGACAGCGGGCCCCTCGGCGAGGGCGGCGTGATCAATGACGAACTGCCATCCGAAGGTCCGGACGTTCCCCTTCCGCCCTGGGACGCTTTCGAGGACGCGGATTTGGTGGATCTCGATGACCGGATCCGCGCCAGCTTCCGGGAGCGCGCCATCCCCCAGCCAAAAGGGGTGGCATTTGGCCGGCAGCGCCTGCACGATGACCGGCGCTACGAGGTTCCCGTGACCGTCATTGCCTGCGAGTTCCCGTCGGCGGTGCTCCGCGAATGGATGGCGGCGGGGCATCCGTTCGTTGCGGAGCTGGCCCTTGTGCGCGAGGTGGAATATGTCGACCTGCCCACCGGGCACTGGCCGCAGTTCACCCGGCCGAGGGAACTGGCGCAGGCAATTCTGGCGTCTGTGGACGGCAGCGCCGGCTAGATTGATCCGCGGCTGACGGATGCAGGTTCCCGAAGTGCTTCTGGCTAAACCCTTGCGTGGGCACGTCGACGTCCCCATAATAAATGAATGTCATTCATTTATTGACGGCCACCACAGAAAGACCTGCGCCAAGCCATGAAAACTGCAACCCTCCCATCCGCCCCTTCGGCCGCGGCTCAGCCAGCCACCCTCATGCCCGCAGAGTGGGCCCGCCACCAACGGACCTGGATGGCATTCCCACCCCCCAACGACACTTTTGGACCCGCCGGAAGTGCCACGCTGGACCGAGCCAGGGCCGCCTGGACCGCGGTCGCCCACACCATCGCCCGCTATGAGCCGGTCACGGTGGTGGCACACCCGCGGGACGCCACGGCCGCGAGGGAATGGCTGGGCGCGGACATCAACGTCGTTGAAATCCAGCTGGATGACGCCTGGCTCCGCGACAGCGGTCCCAGTTTCGTGCACCAAGGTGACGGCTCCCTGGCCGCGGTGGACTGGACGTTCAACGGCTGGGGCGCCCAGCACTGGGCAGCATGGGACAACGACCAGCATGTGGCCCGGTCAGTGGCCGGCTTCGCGGACACGTCCGTGCGCAGCAGCACCCTGGTCAACGAGGGCGGCGGATTCCACGTGGACGGCGCCGGGACCGTCCTGCTGACCGAGACCGTCCAACTGGACCCGCACCGGAACCCTGGCGCCACCCGGGAATCCGTGGAGGCGGAAATCCACGCGGCCCTGGGCACCACAACGGCGATCTGGCTCCCCCGCGGCCTCACCCGGGACTACGGCGAATTTGGCACCCGCGGCCACGTGGACATCGTGGCTGCCTTCGCCGGCCCCGGTACCATACTGCTGCACCAGCAGCAGGATCCCTCCCACCCTGATTACGCCGTGTACCAGGAAGTCCGCGCCGCCCTTGCGGGGAAGCTGGACGCCCAGGGCAGGCCGCTGCGCATCATTGACGTCCCCGCCCCCACTGTCCTCACGGATGACGAGGGTTTTGTGGACTGGTCGTACATCAACCACTACGTCGCGAACGGAGTAGTGGTCCTGTGCGGGTTCGACGATGCCAACGATTCCATCGCGGCCGGCATCCTGGCCCGCGCCTACCCGGGACGGGCAGTGGAACTGGTGGACGCGCGCGACATCTTCGCTTTCGGCGGCGGCATCCACTGCATCACCCAGCAGCAGCCGGCACCCCAGGAGCCATCGGCATGACGCCGGCCAGCATCGGGAAGGACGGCGAAGAAGCTGCGTTCTCCGTTGTGGAAGCGGGAATCAGGGAGCTCCGGCAGGCCCTGGAGACCGGCGCCACCACCAGCCAAGCCCTGGTCCGGCAGTACCTTGAGCGAATTCAGACATATGACTCCTCAGGCATACGCCTCAATGCCATGGTGGTGCTGAACCCCGAAGCAGTTGCGGAAGCCAGGGCGTCGGATGCCCGCCGGGCAGCCGGGGAAACGTTGGGCCCACTGGACGGCATTCCCTACACCGCCAAGGACAGCTACAAGGTTCGGGGCCTGACCGTGGCCGCCGGATCCCCGGCGTTCAAGGACCTCGTGGCGCAACAGGATGCCTTCACCATCGAGCGGCTCCGGGCGGCGGGCGCCGTCCTGATTGGCCTGACCAACATGCCGCCCATGGCCAACGGCGGTATGCAGCGCGGCGCCTACGGCCGGGCCGAGTCCCCCTACAACGCCGACTACCTCCCGGCCGCTTTCGCCTCCGGCTCGTCAAACGGTTCCGGCACGGCAACGGCCGCCAGCTTTGCGGCGTTCGGGCTGGCCGAGGAAACCTGGTCATCCGGCCGCGCGCCGGCGTCGAACAGTGGCCTGTGCGCCTACACCCCCTCCCGGGGAGTGATCTCCGTGCGCGGCAACTGGCCCCTGGTCCCCACCATGGACGTGGTGGTCCCCCACACCCGTTCCATGGCCGACCTCCTCGAGGTCCTTGACGTTGTGGTGGCCGACGACGCGAACACCCGCGGCGATTTCTGGCGCGTCCAGCCATGGATCCCCATCCCCGCGGCATCTGCCGTCCGGCCGCCGTCGTACCCGGACCTGGCCGTTGCCGACCCTGCCGCGGCGGCAGGGATCCTGGCCGGTAAACGGCTGGGCATCCCGCGGATGTACATCAACGCGGATCCCGACGCCGGCACGGCACCTGCGCCGGGCATCGGCGGCCCCACCGGCCAACGCATCCACACCCGGCAGTCCATCATCGACTTGTGGAGCGCTGCCCTTAAAAGCCTGGAAGCCGCGGGGGCCGAGGTTGTGGACGTCGACTTCCCGGTGGTCTCCAACTACGAGGGCGACCGGCCCGGCGCCCCCACGCTCGGCACCCGGGGCCTGGTCTCCGCCGCCTACCTCCGCAGAGAGATCGTGGACCTTTCGGCCTGGGCCTGGCACGACTTCCTGGCGGCCAACGCCGATCCGCGCCTCAACACGCTGGCGCAGGTGGACGGAGCCATGATCTTCCCCGCCCCGGACGGCTCCCTCCCGGACCGCTACGACGGGTTCGACGACGATATCAGCGACTACCCTGCCTGGATCCGCGCCCACGGGGTTCCCACCCTCGACGGGATGCCGGAACTCGCGGACGGGCTGGCCGGACTGGAGGAGACCCGGCGCGTTGACCTGGAGGAGTGGATGGACGGCCTGGGCCTGGACGCCGTGGTGTTTCCCGCCGTCGCGGATGTGGGCCCGGCCGATGCCGACATAAACCAGGACTCAGCCGACCAGGCCTGGCGCAACGGCGTGTGGGTGGCCAACGGGAACCTGGTGCCACGGCACCTTGGCATTCCAACAGTCACCGTGCCCATGGGCCTCGCTGCAGACATCGCCATGCCGGTGGGCCTCACGTTCGCCGGCCGCGCCTACACCGACAACGCCCTGCTGAACCTGGCGGCCGCGTTCGAGGCCACCGGCAGCCGGAGGGTACCGCCGCCCCGCACCAGCTAGAGCTTCCGCCTGGCGGGTTTTGCACCATCAAACCAACCGGCGCGGTGGCCACACCCCGGAAGTGCGGGTCCGGCAGCCGGGCCGAGCCGATTGATGGTGCAGAACCCGACAGCACCCTGGCGGACGGGTTGTCCTAGCCGCGGAAGCAGCTGAAGAACTGCACCCCGTGCGGCGGCAGGTCCACCGCGAGTGCGGGCATCCCGTCCACGGCGGCAGCGCCTGCCTCCTGCCCGCTCCAGGCCTCCCGGAGCCGCCACGCGCCGGCATCCGGGAGGACTGAAAGCCCCAGGTCGGCCAACGGCATGATGTGTGTTGCGGCGCCGGTCCCGGTGTTGAACAGCGCCACAAAGCCGCCGTCCGCCGTCGTGCTGTCCGCCGCCCAGACCACCAGGTCCCCGTCCCGCAGCAGTTCACGGTTGTTGTGGCTGTCCTTGAGGGCGGCCAGGAGGTCCGCGTTGGTCAGCAGTTCCAGGGTCTCCGGCGGAGAGGACGGCAGGTCGCAGCCCAGCATCAGCGGGGAGCGGGCAATGCACCAGAGCGAGAGCATGGTGCGCTGTTCGTCGCGCGTCAGGCGGCTGAGCCGTTCCTGGCCACGCTCGGCGCGAAGCGCGATGTTACCTACTGGCAGCATGTCCGCATCCGCCCAATGTCCGGGCTGCTGGTGCGGCGCCCACCGCGCCAGCCGGGCGAACTGGGCTTCGACGTCGTCCCAGATGTCCCACAAATCGTCGGAAACCCGCCACATCTGGGCGTTGGCCCGCAGGTGCTCCAGCCGCGCCAACGACAGCGCCTTGCCCGGTGAAAGGCTCAGCACCATATCCCGGCCGCTGCGCCCGATGGCCAGCTGGTACGCGGCGATTTCCTCCGCAAAGTACGGGCCGAGCATGTCGTCGGCCTTAACAAAGTCCACACCCCAGGCGGCAAAAAGGCGCAGTTGGGAGTCGTAGTAGGCCTGGGCGCCCGGCTTGCCGTGATCCAGGCCGAAGTTGTCGGTGTTCCATTCGCAAGAGGATCCCGTGTCGGCCACCTGGTCCGCCGTGACCTGCGTTCCCTCAACGGGGAGCCGGTCCCGGACGGCCTGCCGCGGGATGCCGCGCATAATGTGCAGGCCAAACTTGAGGCCCATGCCATGGATCCGGTCCGCCAGCGGCTTGAACCCCAGCCCGCCGGCGGACGAAGGAAACCTGTTCACGGCCGGAAGCTGCCGGCCGTAGGCGTCGAGTTCCAGGACGGCACCGTCGTTGTAGCCGCCCGCCCGGGCCGCCGGTTCGTACCACTGGATATCCACCACCACGGTGTCCCAGCCGTGCGGCAAAAGATGTTCGGCCATAAAGGCCGCGTTTGCCAGGACCTCATCCTCGGTGACGGACGTGCCGAAGCAGTCCCAGCTGTTCCAGCCCATCGGTGGCGTCTGCGCAAGTGTCATCCGACAAATCTATAACGTTGGAAATCAAGGCACCACCCCACATCAGCAACAGCTTCCTGACGGGCGGTTGCACCCTGGACGAGCCTTGACAGCAAATTTGTTAGCGCTGACAGTGGAGGAAACGAATTCAACCCCGGACGGGAAGCCACGCAATATGAAGAATTGGGCAGGGAACCTCGAATACGGCTCGGCGGACGTGCTCCGGCCGGAATCGGTGGCGGAACTGGCGGCCATGGTGGGACGGGCCGGCAAAATCAAGGCCCTGGGTTCCCGGCACTCCTTCAACCGCGTGGGTGACACCGACGGCGTGCATGTGCTCCTGGACGCCCTGCCCCAGCACATTGAGCTCGACTCGGCGCGCGGCACGGTCCACGTCAGCGGCGGAGTCAGCTACGGCGCCCTGTGCCGGACTCTCGCGGAGTCAGGCGCGGCCATCCACAACCTTGCGTCCCTGCCCCACATTTCCGTGGCGGGTGCAGTGCAGACAGGCACGCACGGCTCCGGGGTGGACAACCAGTCACTGGCAGGCGCCGTGGAGTCCATCGACCTGGTGCGGCCCTCCGGCGAGCAGGTCACGCTTGCCAGGGCGGACGGCGACCAATTCATGGCCAGCGTTGTGGGCCTGGGCGCCTTGGGGATCGTGACGGGCCTGGAACTGTCCGTCCGGCCGGCGTACCAGATGCGCCAGCGCGTCCTGGAGGACCTGCCGTGGGACCGGGCCCTGGCGGAGTTCCCCGCCATCGTCTCGAGCGCTTACAGCGTCAGCCTGTTCACCGACTACGCAGGTGGGACCATCAACCAGGTATGGCTCAAGGCCCTCGCCGCCGAGCCGCCGTTGCCGGATCTCTTCGGCGCCACTGCCGCCACCCGCTCCCGGCACCCCCTCCCCGACATGTCCGCGGAGAACTGCACGGAACAGCTGGACGTACCGGGGCCCTGGCTCGACCGGCTCCCGCATTTCCGCCACGAATTTACGCCCAGCAACGGCGAGGAACTGCAGAGCGAATTCATCCTTCCGCTGGAGCTTGCACCCGCTGCCCTGCAGGCCGTCCGCGGCCTGGCCGGCCGGCTGGCACCGCTGCTGTTCGTCTCCGAGATCCGCACGGGTGCGGCCGATGACTTCTGGCTCAGCCCGTTTTACCGCCAGCGGAGCGTTGCCCTGCACTTCACGTGGAAACCGCTGCAGCAGGAGGTGGAGGCGTTGCTGCCGGACCTGGAAGACGCGCTGCGCCCGTTCGGCGCCAGGCCGCACTGGGGCAAGCTCTTCACGCCGTCAAGCCATGACTGGGAAGACCTGTATCCGAAGTTTGCCGAGTTCCGGTCGCTGGCTGCAGCACATGATCCCGACGGAAAATTCCGCAACACCCTGTTGGACAGCGTCCTTGGCGTGCCGGCAGCCAGCGGACGCTAGGAAGCGGCAGCCCGGCGCCCCCGCCTAAACTGAAGGCATGAACCGACATGCCGCCGCCCTCCTCGCCACCCCGCTGCTGCTCCTGGTGGCCGGTTGCGGCGCCGTCGAGGAGGCCGCGGGAAACGCTGCCAGCGATGCCGCTTCCCAGGTGGCCTCGGCGGCCGCGGAGGAGGTCAACCGGCAGATCTGCGCCGTGGTCCAGGACGGGCTGGTCACTGCCCAGGACCGGGAAGTGCTGGGCAGCCTGGTTTCCGCTGCCCGGTCTGCCGGAGTGGCAGAGGACATTACGACGCCGCTGGGCCGGATCGCGGAGGCCGGAGACCAGGTGCCGGCCGAGTCCGTCCAGGCGCTGCAGGACGCCTGCGCCTAGCCCGGAAGGGCCGCAACTGCGCTCGGGCAACTGGAATCCCGCTCAGGCCCCCGGCCTGCCCGGCCCCCACTCGCCGGTGCTACGGCCGGCATCACGACCGGTGCCACGGCCGGGCCGGTGCGGGTTGCGGTGCTCAGCGCCGGCCCGGTGATCCTTCCGGTTCCCCGGAACGGTAAACGGGACCACTTCACGGTCCCTGCCGGCTGGCAGGGCGCGGACAAATTTAGCCAGCTCGGCGTGCAGGACCTTCCAGCCGATGTCCGGATCGTTGGGATACGCGTTTATTTCCGCTTCCCGTGCAGATTCCAGGGCGTCCCGGCCAGCCCCGGTCAGCTCCACAATCATCTGCCGCCGGTCCGCGGCGTGGCGGTTCCGGACAATGTGGCCGGTGGATTCCAGCCTGCTGAGGACCCGGCCCAGGGTCTGGCTCTGGACGCGGATGGCATCCGCGAGCTGCTCCTGGTTGAGCGGCCCGGCCGCCAGTCCTTCAAGCGCGATGACAGCGGCGCGGGTCAGCCCCAAGGGAGCCAGCGCGTCATCCTGGCGTCGCTGCACCATCCGGGCGGCCAAGCTGATCAGGCGGTAACTGCTCCGGGCATCCGGGTCGAGGTTGCTGGTCATCGGCACGCCTTCCTGTAGGTGGCGAAGCGCGGGGGGTCACCCGTCACGCATGGCTACCCCTACACAATAAGCATGCTTAGCATCAATGATGCAAGTGAACGGCCCTCATTGCCCCGGGCCGGCGCCACAAACCTCGCCGCGGCGGACCGCATCACGGCGGCGGAATGAGCGGAACCTACCGCTTGCCCTTTTTCCGCGAGCCCTTGCCGCGGCCCTTATCCGGGTTTGGCGCGTACCGCTGGGCCACCTTGGGGGCCTTTTTGGCACCTGTGCCGCGCCGGTCCGGTTTGGGCTCCTTCTTTTCCTTGACGGGCTGGGCGGAGGGCTGGCGGGAGCTTTGCGCCGTCCGCCCGCGGACGATGCCGATGAACTCCTCGATGACCGGATCCGTGCCGTCGATGGGCCAGACCAGGGCAATTCCCGATTCAGGGGCGCCGGTGAGCCGCCGGGCCACGGTGTCCTTGACGTTAAAGTGCCGGGCCACGGACATGGGCAGGATCACCAGGCCGGCGCCGGAAGCCACCACCTGCAGGGCCGCTTCGGCACCGCCCAATGCCGCAACGTCCAGGAAGGTTTCCGCGTCCAGGTCCGCCAGCGCCACTTCGTCGAACACCGAAATTTCGTGCCCCTTCGGCGCCACCACGACCGGCAGCTCCTCGTACAGGGAAATGACGTTGAACCCTTCGCGGTCCACCGGCAGCCGGACAAAGGCCAGGTCCGCGGACCCGTCCCGGACCGCCTGGCCGCCGGGACCGCCGTCGGTCATAAACGCCTGCAACGGTACGCCGGGCATCCGTTCTT
Organism: Arthrobacter sp. Leaf141; assembly: GCF_001424565.1. Taxonomy (GTDB): domain Bacteria; phylum Actinomycetota; class Actinomycetes; order Actinomycetales; family Micrococcaceae; genus Arthrobacter. The sequence goes on along the minus strand of NZ_LMOL01000016.1, from coordinate 260,215 downwards.
CCCAGCGGCGGATCCATTTGCCCGGCGTGACTCCCGGCACGTACGCGATCCGGAGTTCCCGCGGCGCTTCCGCTGACGCGTCCTGTTCCGCGGAATCGGCGGGGACTGCGTCTGTCTGGGGGGTGTTCTCGGTGGGCACGTCTTCACAGTACCGCCCGCCCGGATACCCTTGAAGCATGACCTCTGCAAACTCCCAGTCCATGAAGCCGGCCACCGTTGCCAAGAAACTTGGCATCTACCTGCCTGCAACACCCCAGGAGTTCCAGGATTCAACCATCTCCCGCGCGGATTTCGCCGAGCTCCAGGCCAACCCGCCGGAGTGGCTGGCCGAGCTCCGCCGCACCGGCCCGCACCCGCGCCCCGTGGTGGCCCAGAAACTGAACGTCTCCATCAGCGGCCTGGCCCGCGGCGGCGTTGAAGAAGCGCTCACGACGGCGGAAATCACCGCGCTGCTGCAGGCTCCGCCGGCCTGGCTGGTCACCGAGCGCGCCACGCACGCTGCCGTCCGCGCCGACGCCCAGCGGGTCAAGGACGACGCCGCCAAGAAGGACGCGAAGAAGGCCCGCGCCCAGGCGGAGTAGCGCCTCCGGGCCGCTCAGTCCTGGTGCAACTGCACGTAGTTGCCGCACCCGTCGTCGAACACGGCGCTGATGCCTGAGGGATCCTCGGTGGGTTCGCCGCGGAAGCTCACCCCGGCCGCCAGCAGCCGCTGGTACTCGGCCTGGACGTCGGGGACGCCGAAGACAATTGCCGGCAGGCCGGCGTTGTGCAGGGCGTTCATGTAATTGGCGCCGATCGGGTTGTCGCTGGGTTCCAGCAGCAGCCCGGCGGCGCCTGCGCCGGCACCGGGATCCTTGACGATGAACAGGTTGTATTCGGGCATGGCCATCAGGGTTTCGAAACCCAGGGTGTCCGTGTAAAAGGTGTGGGCCGTCGCCGGGTCCTGCACATGGATGCTGCACATTTTCAGTCTCATGACTCCACGGTACGCGGCATTGACCCCGGCGCCGGAACCCAATTTAATGGGAAGACAAGCCTGGGAAACCCTTGGCCCGGGCGGTAACCGCTGGAGGTTCAGGATGTCGGCCGTGATGGAAGCCTTCTCCGAGGGACTCCTCCTGCTCCTCTGCGGGGCGGTTTTGGTGGTCAGTGTTGCGGGCACTGTCTATTTGGTCCGGCGGCGGTCCCTCGCCCCTGCAGGCACCGGTCCGGAGCGCTCCGACCAGCTGTTCTGGGACCTCTTCCTGGGCGCCGCCGTTGCCGTTCCGGCACTGCTCATTCCCACCCTGGCCTGGCCGTGGGCCGGCCTGATCCTCGGTGCCGCCGGTGTTGGGGCCGCCGTCGCCGCCTACCGCCTCAGCCCCCGCTTGCTGGCCTGGCGGGCCGGCCGGCGGGACTCGAGGCTGCAGGTGTCCGCCAACCAGGCCGCCAGGGTCCAGCACGATGAACTGATGGCCCGCTGGCGCAGGTATGAGCTGGACCCCGCCTGCAGCATCGACTACCCGGCCCTCACCGATGTCCGGTTGCCGGAAACGTCGGCACTGATCAAGGCCATGCGGACGGCCGAACAATTGCGCGCACAGCCGCACCGCGACTACCCGGCCGCAGTAACCGGATTGGCGTTGTCACTGGCTGCAGCGGAGCGCGCTGCCGGACTTCCTACGAACCAGGCCGGCGCAGCCTGACGTTAAGTGCTGTGTCGGTGCCACTGGATCAGACTGCGTCAGGGCGGATAGCATCCAAAGGATGAAGCCAGAGGAAATGCCAGTCCATGACCGCTTCGGCCGCCTGCTGGAGGACCGCGGCGTGTGGCGCCAGGCCACCACCCTGGCCGGGGCTGGCGAGCTAACGGCCCGGTGGCTTGAAGGCGGCAGCAAATACCAGCCGGGCCACTTCGCGGCAGGCTTCGATCCTGAAACCATCGCACTCGCCCCGGAACTCGCCCGCCTGAACCGCAGCGGCCTTTTCACGAAGGAATCCCAGCCGGGAATCAGCGGCGCCGCCCTGGCCCAGCGGCAGTACGTTACCGGGTTCTGCAGCCCCGCCGCGGCTGGAGACCTGCTGGCGCTGTCCACCCGCAGCGAATTCATTACCGTGGCGCACGCCCCGGGCGATTCAAGCAACGCCGCCATTCCCGTCACGCTGGCAGGCGATGATGTGGCCACCGTCCTCGGTTCCAGCGAAAACCCCGTCACCGAGGACCAGATCCGGGATTGGGCGGAGGAAACCAACGATGCTTTGGCCCTACTGCTGGCCGACTCCTGGTACGTCGAAATCCTGGACCCCGTCTGGGGCCGGAACGATGTCCTCCTTCCTGCAGTCCTCGCCGCTCTTTCCCCGAACGGCTGAACCGGCGGTTAAACGACAAAAGGTGGAGCAGCCTGCGCTGCTCCACCTTTTGCGGGGACTCAGAGATCCACGGTGCCGCTCTCGCCAACGCTCATCCGGCTGTTGGTGACTTTGGCCTTGACCCACTGCAGGACAGTGGCCGCCGTGCCTCCCGGGCTGGTCCAGTACTCGGCCGAATCGGAATCGACCCGCAGCAGGCACACCTCAGGGGTATCCGGGCCGTCCGGAAACCACGCCTCCACCGCCTGGTTCCACATTTCGCGGATTTTGGCGCGGTCCGTGACAACCTCGGCGGTCCCTGCCACAGACACCCATTCGGTGTTTTTTCCGAACGAGACGTTGACGCGGGAGTCGGCCCGGACGTGCGTTACCTGTGAGGTGTTCAGGCCCGTGAAAAACCACATGTCGCCGTCGTCCAGCACTTCCTGGACGGCCAGCGGGCGGCTGACGAGGGCACCCTCCCCGTTGATGGTGGTCAACATCCCGATGTGGGACCCGTTGATGATGTCGGTTACTTTGCTGATGCTCTGTGCGTCAGTCATGCCTCACCTCTTCGTCTGCTGTCGGGGTCGCTCCCCTTCGGCCAGCCTATTGGTAAGCATGCTTATTTACCAGCCGGCCGCAACCTGCACCTTCGCTTTTTCTGCGATCAGCTGTGCCGTCCGGCGCCCCATCCTGATGGCCCCGTCAACGTGCTGGTACCCCTCGGCGGCCAGGTCTGACGAGGACCAGTGGATGGGCCCCACGGGAGCCAGCTGGTCCTTGCCATAGCGGTGCAGGCCACCCAGGTCATAGCTGGCAGCGTAGGCACCGCGCGTCCACTCCTCAGAGCCCCAGTCGGATTCGTAATACACCTCCGGCGCCAGGGCAGCGTCACCCAAAAAGGCGGCGATGGATTCCAGGACGGCCTTTTTGCGGTCCGCCGGGCTGAGCTCGAAGACGGCGTCGGCTTTCTCGTCGGAGATGAAGCCCACCAGGGTGCCGCGGGTGTCGCCGTGGTTGGTGTTGTCGTAGACCTCCTGCACCAGGGCGCCGGCGCCGAAGCCGGTGCCCGACAGGCCGGCCGCACGCCAGAACGGGGTTTTGTAGACGGCGTGCACCTTGATGACCAGGCCCAGCGACTGGTGCTGGTGCATCTGGTGCTGGCGGCGGGGCAGCGGCGGGTTAAAGGACACCCGGGAGTAGAGGTTCGGCGGAACCGCCATGACTACAAACCTCGCATTCACTGTTGCGCGCTCCGAGACAACCACCGCACTGTCGGCAGTCCAGTTAATGCTCCGGACCGGGCTGTCCAGCACCACGTCACCCTCCAGGCCTGCGGCCATCAGCTGCGAAACCTGCTGCATGCCGCCCACCACACGCTTGTCCAGGATGAAATCCTCATCCGTGAGGTGCGTGAAGGAGCCGGCGGAGGCGGCCATCAGGACCGCCTGCAGGGCGGAAAAGGCGTGCGCCGGCTTGGTCAGCATGCCGCCGGCGATGAAGAGGCCAATGTTGTTGCAGGCTTCCTCGTCAGCGGAATTCTGCCGCAGCCAATGGTGGAATGAGATGGTGTCCAGTTCGCGTGCCTTGGGATGCGCCCAGGGCTCGGTGGCACCGATCTCCTCCGCCAGGCCGTCAAGCAGTTCAATCAGCCGGTCCATTTCGGCGGCGGTGCCCGGCGCCACGGGAAAGGAGTCGCCCGTATAGGTCACGGGAGCGCCGTCCGCGCCGATATAGACGGATTTTCCCTCCCGGTAGCGGGAGTAGGTCTCCAGGCCGAGCTCCGCGAGCAGGTCCAGGAGCACCGTCTGGTCCGGCGAGACCCACTGGCCGCCGATTTCCAGCATGGCCCCGTCGATGGTGTCGGTCCAGGTGCGGCCACCCACCCTGTCACGGGCCTCGATGACGGCGACGGTGAAACCGGCCTTCTTCAGTTCACGGGCTGCGGTCAGGCCGGACGGGCCGGCTCCCACCACTGCAACGTCGCGGTTCAGGTTCAGCATGATGTCCTCTCTGCGGCCCGCAAAGTGACGGGGAGCACTAAATGAATGACGTTCATTTAGCATCAACTATAGCGGCTGCCGGGCGGGACCGGAAGTGCGCGGATGGAATAATGCTGGAGACCATGACAGAAGGGGCAGCAATGCCGGCAGTATCAGCCACACAGGGACGATCCGCGGGGAAGGACCCGGCAGCCAGAAGGCGCGCCGGGAGGCCGTCGGCAGCCGTACTGGACAAGGCGGGCATCACCGTCGCAGCCCTGGCGCTGATCAGCAGGAAGGGCTACGACGGATTGACCATGGCCGCGCTGGCCCGGTCGCTGGACGTGGCGCCGTCTGCCCTCTACAACCATGTGTCCTCCAAGGATGATGTGCTGCTCCTTGTTGAGGACCACCTGGTGGAGATGGTGGACGTGTCGGGTTTCGGCGCCGGTCCGTGGGATGCCGCCGTGCGCCGGTGGGCCTGGTCCTACCGCGAGGTGTTTGCCCAGCACACACCCCTGATCCCCATTATCGCGGTGCTGCCCGTCGCCAATGCGCCCAAAACACTCGCCATGTATGAGGCGGTAACGGCCGGCTTCGGGGCTGCGGGGTTCCCCGCGGAGAAAACCATCTCCGCCATTGTCGCCCTGGAGGCGTTTGTCTTCGGCGCCGCGTACGATGTCACGGCCCCGGCGGACATTTTCGACGCCGGCACCCTCGCCGCGCAGACTCCCAACTTTACGTCCGCCGTCGACCGGCTGGCAGCCGAGCAGCACCCGCGGCCGGCCGACGTGGCCTTCAGCTTGGGCCTGGAAGCCCTGATCACAGGCTTCGACGCCCTCCGGAACAGGTAAGTCTTGTAGTACAAGTTTTAAACTTGTATCCTAAGTGTAGGCAAAGATGCCCCGCCACCTAGGAGAACCCATGAGTCCCGTCGATCTCATCCGCCACGTCAAGCTGTCCACCGCCACGCTGCCGCTCAGCGTCCCCATCAGCGACGCAAAGGTCTTCACCGGGCGGCAGAAGCCCATGACCGAGGTGGTGTTCCTGTTTGCCGAGATCACCACGGAACAGGGCCACGCCGGACTGGGTTTCAGTTACTCCAAACGGGCAGGCGGCCCGGCGCAGTACGCGCACGCCAAGGAAGTGGCGGAAGGCATCATCGGGGAAGACCCCAACGACATCGGCCGGATCTACACCAAGCTCCTCTGGGCCGGCGCCTCCGTTGGCCGCTCCGGGGTGGCCACCCAGGCCCTCGCGGCCATCGACATCGCCCTGTATGACCTGAAAGCAAAGCGGGCCGGGCTGCCGCTGGCCAAGCTCCTGGGTGCCTACCGCGATTCCGTCCAGACCTACAACACTTCGGGCGGATTCCTGAACGCAAGCCTGGACGAGGTCAAGGCCCGTGCCACCCAACTCCTGGCGGAAGGCATCGGCGGCATCAAGATCAAGGTTGGCCTGCCGGACTCCTCGGAAGACCTGCGCCGAGTGGCGGGCGTCCGGGAGCACATCGGCTGGGACGTGCCGCTGATGGTGGATGCCAACCAGCAGTGGGACCGTGCCACGGCACTGCGGATGGGCCGGCAGCTGGAGCAGTACAACCTCATCTGGATCGAGGAGCCCCTGGACGCCTACGACTTCGAGGGACACGCGCACCTGGCCCACGTCCTGGACACACCCATCGCCACCGGCGAAATGCTGGCCTCCGTGGCCGAACACAAGGGCCTCATCAACGCCAACAGCTGCGACATCATCCAGCCGGACGCCCCACGGGTGGGCGGCATCACCCAATTCCTCCGCCTCGCGGCCCTGGCCGACGAACGCGGCCTTGGCCTGGCACCCCACTTCGCCATGGAAATCCACCTGCACCTGGCGGCGGCCTACCCGCGGGAACCGTGGGTGGAGCACTTCGACTGGCTCGACCCGCTCTTCGAGGAACGCCTGGAAACCAAGAACGGCCGCATGATCGTCCCGGACCGGCCGGGACTGGGCGTCACCCTGAGCGGCCAGGCACGCGCCTGGACCACCGACTCCGTGGAGTTCGGCGCGTAACCTTGATCCCATGAGCCGAAACCTCACCGCGGACCTCACCGCCGACCTCCGCACCCGGATTGTGGACGGCATCATCCAGCCGGGCGGGAAACTGCCCAGCGAGAACACGCTGATCAGCGATTTCGGCGTCAGCCGTACGGTGGTTCGCGCGGCCCTGACCCGGCTGCAGGCCGAGGGACTGGTGGAAACTGAACGGGGCAGGGGCAGCTTTGCCCTCACCCCGCCCTCAGAGGCGTCCCCGGCAGCGCCGGGGACGCGGCCCGTGGCCAGTACGGAGGACCGCCTCCACCTGCTGGACTTCCGGCTCGGCGTGGAATCGGAGGCAGCGGCCCTGGCCGCCCGCAACCGCACCGACCGCCAGTTGCGTGCCGTCACGGCCGCCCTGGAAGAATTTACGGCCAGCACGGGCCACCCCGCGCACGCCATGAAGGCGGACTTCGAATTCCACCGGGCAGTGGCCGCCGCATCCGGCAACCCGTACTACTCCGACTGCCTGGCCGCCTTGGGGCAGACGATGATCGCCATGCCCCGCACCCGGCTTATGACCGGCGTCGAACATTATGCCCGGGACCACTTCGACCAGGTGGTGCACGAACACCGGTCCATTGCCGATGCCATCGCTGACGGCGACGGATCCGCGGCCGCAGCTGCCATGCGCAGCCACCTTGCCAACTCACGACGCCGGTTCCAGGCGTCCGCGCGTCCGTAGCGTGGCGTGCGGAGCAGGCAGCCGCCAACAGTTAAAACAGGATGGGCCCCGATCCTAAGACCGGGGCCCATCCATTTGCGTGCGCGAGGGGGGATTTGAACCCCCACGCCCTTTCGGACACTGGCACCTGAAGCCAGCGCGTCTGCCGTTCCGCCACTCGCGCGCAACTTCTTTCCCATTTCCGCTCCCGGTTTCCCGGTTATGCGGACCTGCGAAAGCAGCGAGATCAAGCATAACGGACATATGCCGGAAAATACCAATTGAGCCTGGCGGCCCCTCCATCAGCCGCGCCAAAACCCCCGGAACACGGGCCGAAATAGCCTTTCCACAGCCCCCCAGGAGCCCCACGGCAGCGTCCGGTGGCTGAACTTTTACGCCCGCCCGGCCGTTGCGGATTAAGGTCATTCCCAGCCCTGCCCAGTAGTATCGGTTCTGGACGTGACTGCCGCGCGCAGTCACAACGCCTGGTGACGGACCGTCACGCGGCGTTCCTGCCAAGGACTATTGCCCCGCAGCCGGGGGGAAAGGAGAAGGACCTATGGGTCTGCTGGATAAAGTGGAACGCGGCATCGAAAAAGCCGTCCGGGGCGTCTTCTCCACCGGCTCCAAAGCACAGGTTGAGCCCGTGGAGATCGCCAGCAGGCTCCGCCGCGAACTCGACAACAAGGCGCTGACGGTTTCGGCCGGCCGGACGCTGGCTCCCAACGTTTTCGACGTTGAGTTGAGCAACGAGGACTTTGCCCGGGCCCAGGAATGGGGTACCCCGCTGGCCGAAGAACTCTGTGACGTGGTGATCAACCACGTCCGCAGCCAGGGTTACACCCTGCAGGGCCCGGTCCGGATCTCCTTCCGCCGGGACGCGGAACTCCGCGCCGGGGACTTCGAAATTGCTTCGGCCACGGAAAAGCAGAACGGGGCCGCGGCCGCCGCACCGGCACGCCCCAACGTGCCGGCCGCCCCCAGCCGCCAGCCCGTGCGCCTGCAGCCCGTGCTGGACATTGACGGGCAAAGGTACTCATTGAACGCGCCGTCCATCGTGCTGGGCAGGTCCTCCGAGGCAGACATCCTGGTGGAGGACACCGGCGTTTCACGCCGGCACCTGGAGATCCGCACCACCAACGGCGTGACCAGCGCCGTGGACATGGGTTCCACCAACGGCAGCTACGTCAACGGGCAGCGCGTGGCCGGCAGCACCGAACTCACAGACGGCTCCACCATCACGATGGGACGGACAAAGATCATCTTCCGCCTGCTTCCCGCCGGACCCGGTGGTTCCGCATGAATGACATGAGCGATCTCACCATCACAGTGCTGCGGTTCGGCTTCCTGCTGCTGCTGTGGGTCCTGATCTTCAGCATTGTCTCGGCCATGCGCCGGGACCTTATGGTGGGACGGAAAGCCGCTTCCGGCGCCCCCACCGCCCGCGAGGTCCGCCGCAACCCCGAACTTGCCGAGGCTCCCCCGCAGCCCGTCAAGCTGCAGGCCCACCAGTTGGTGGTGGTCGAAGGGCCATTGAAGGGCACTACCATTCCGCTGGCTGCGAGCCCCATCCTGCTGGGCCGCGCCCAGGAAGCCACCCTGGTGCTTGAGGACGATTACGCTTCCGGCCGCCACGCGCGCCTGTTCCCGCAGGGCAGCCGCTGGTTCATCGAGGACCTGGGTTCCACCAACGGAACCTACCTGGCAGACCAGCAACTCACCCGGGCGCTGCCCGTTGAACCAGGCGTTCCCGTGAGAATCGGCAAGACGGTCATCGAATTGAGGCCGTAGCCGTGGCTGCTCCCGAAAACCCCGCCACCGGGCACCTGCCCGCGCAGCGGCCCCTCATCATGCGCTTCGCGGCGCAGTCCGACGTGGGCCGGATCCGCTCCAAGAATGACGATTCCGCTTACGCCGGCCGGCATCTGGCCGTGGTGGCGGACGGCATGGGCGGGCACGCCGGCGGCGACGTCGCCTCCGCCGCCACTGTCCTGGACATGATCCACCTGGACCGCGCAGACTACAACGATGACGCCGGCACCATCCTGGCCGATGAAATCCAGACCGCCAATTCACTGCTTTCCGAACTGGTGCACATCAATCCCAAACTCGCGGGAATGGGCACCACCGTCACGGCCCTCCTGCTGGCCGGCGGCCGGCTGCACTTCGCCCATATCGGGGACTCCCGCGCGTACCGCCTGCGGGCCGGGACATTCGAGCAGGTCAGCGTTGACCACACCTTCGTCCAGCGGCTCATTGACGAAGGCAGGCTGCGGCCCGAAGAAGCCGAAACCCACCCGCATAAAAACGTTCTGATGCGTGTGCTGGGCGATGTGGATGCCAGTCCCGAACTTGACCTGGACACCCTGGATGTCCTGCCGGGCGACCGCTGGCTGCTGTGCTCCGATGGCCTGAACTATGTTGCCGGGCATGCCGTGGAGAGGACTGTCCGCGAGACGAAGGACCTCCACGAGTGCGCCGGGATCCTGGTGGACCTCACCCTGGAGGCAGGTTCCCCGGACAACGTCACCGTGGTGGTGGTGGACATCGTGGAGGAAACGCCCGACGACGTCCACACGGCCGCCGTGGAAGTGATCCAGCAGCAGCCGGCCGGGTCCGCCCCTGCCGCCAAGGAACCGGCGTCCAGTCCGGCCGCGGCCGGTCCAGAGACCGAACCGGCAACACCCGACGCTGCCGGCACTGCTGCCGGGCACCCGCCGGATTCCGGTGCCACCGACCCCCACCTGGGCGAACACCTGTCGGCGGAGGTGCTGCGCGAGGAACTCTCGTCCCGCCCCCACGAATTGGTGGGCTCTGCGGCGCTGGCCGCCGAATCAGGTTCAATCCCCACCATCGCGGGCCGTACTGTCGCCCGCCGGGCGGCAACCCTGCTGACCCACAAGGCAGAGGGGCAAGGCAGCGACGCCGATGACGTCCCGGTCCCGCTGAAGACCCGCCGGTGGATCACCTGGTCCATCGCTGCAGCCGTACTGGTGTTCCTCACCGCCGGCCTGTGGCTGGGCTACGCCTGGACCCAGACCCGCTACTACGTGGGCGAATTCGACTCGCGCGTGGCTATCTACAATGGCGTTTCGCAGCGCCTGGGCCCCATCCAGCTGTCCACGCTGGAGGCCGTCACTGACATCCGGATGGACTCCCTGCCGCAGTTCTCCCAGCAGCGCGTCCGCCAGACAGTGCCCGCCAACGACCTCTACGACGCGCAGCGGATCGTAAAAAACCTTGAACTGACCGGCTCCCCCTCACCCGAGGAGGACTGCGTGACGGCTTCGGCCGCCCCCACCCAGACCGCGTCGCCCACCCCCGCCCCCACAGGAACGGCGACGGCTCCAGCCACGCCGGCGCCGGGCAGCCCCACACCCACGCCAAGTCCCACCGTTACCTGCGAGGCCGCACGATGAGCCAGCTGAGCACCATGCCAAAACCCCGCCGGAACGTCGAACTGGCCTTGCTGGTCCTGGCCCTTGCCGTGGGGATCGGTGCCAACATGCTGGTGGGTGTGGATCAGGAGAAGGCGTTCGACTCCGACTTCTGGTTCCAGTCGAGCCTCCTGGCCGTGGCGGCCCTGGTTTTCCATGTGGTCCTCCGGCTCCGCGCTAAATATGCCGATCCAGTAATACTTCCGATCGTGGTGGCCCTCAACGGTCTCGGTCTGGCCATCATCCACCGCCTGGACGCTCCAGACCAGGACACCGGCAACAACCAGCTGCGGTGGACCCTGATCGCCATGGCCGTGGCCATTGCCGTGATCTGGTTCCTCCGCGATCACCGCGTACTCCGCCGGTTCACGTTCATTTCACTGGCTGCCAGCGCCTTGCTCCTCCTGCTGCCGCTGATCCCCGGGATCAGCGCCGGTGAAATCCTCGGCGCCAGGGTGTGGATCCAGATCGGGCCCATGACGTTCCAGCCCGGCGAAGTAGCCAAGATCACGCTTGCAATATTCTTTGCCGGGTATCTTTCCTCAAACCGCGACCTGATCCTGCTGGCCGGCCGCAAAGTCGGTCCCCTGCAGTTTCCGCGGTTCAAGGACATGGGCCCCATGATCACGGCGTGGCTGGTCAGCATCGGCGTGCTGATCTTCCAGCGCGACCTCGGCTCGTCGGTGCTCTTCTTCGGACTGTTCATCGTGATGATCTACGTGGCCACCAGCCGGATCAGCTGGGTGGTGATCGGCCTGGCGCTGATCCTGGGCGGCGGCTTTGTTGCCGCCCAGGTCTTCTCCCACGTGGAACAGCGCATCTATGGGTGGCTCAATGCCTTCAGCCCGGACGTATACCGGGACGGAAGCCGGCAGGTGATCGAAGGACTGTTCGGGATGGCCAACGGCGGCCTGGTGGGTACCGGCCTGGGCCAGGGGCGGCCAGACCTGGTCCCCTTCGCCAACAGCGACATGATCATCGCGTCCATCGGCGAGGAACTCGGTCTCATCGGCCTGTTCGCCGTTGTCCTGCTGTATCTGCTGCTCTTCACCCGCGGCTTCCGGGCAGCACTTGGCACCCGCGACGCCTTCGGGAAGCTGCTGGCATGCGGCTTGTCCTTCGCCGTCGCCCTGCAGTGCTTTGTGGTCATCGGCGGGGTCACCCGGCTGATCCCGCTCACGGGCCTGACCACACCGTTCCTCGCGGCCGGCGGTTCATCGCTGCTGGCCAACTGGATCATTGTGGGCCTGCTCCTATTGATCTCGCACACCGCCCGCGGCCCGGTGGACACCACACCGCTGCCTCCCGCCGGCGCAGCGGAATCCACCGGCATCGATACTCCCACCCAGGCGGTGAAACAGGCATGAACCAGGCAATCCGTAACTCCTGGGTGGCAGCAGTTGCCATGTTCGCCCTCATTTTCGGCGCCATCAGCTTTGTGCAGGTGGTGGGCGCCGACGACCTCAAGGCCAACCCGCTGAACCAACGGGCCGTCCTGCAGAACTTCTGCAACGACCGCGGTGCCATCATTGTGGGCGGCGATCCCGTTGCGGAGTCCGTGGAAGGCACCTCCGAAGTGTGTGCCTTCCAGCGCACCTATCCCCAGGGGGATCTGTACGCGGGCCTCACCGGGTACTTCTCGCAAAGCTATGGCGCCACCGGCCTGGAACAGTCCATGGGCGAGGTCCTGGCCGGGAATTCGGACCAGCTGTTCCTGGACCGGATCGGCCAGTTGTTCCTGGGCAGCCAGCCCAAGGGTGCCTCCGTGGAACTGACCATCGACCCGGAACTGCAGAAACTGGCTTACAGCCTGATACCGGACGGCCAGCGCGGCTCGATTGTGGTCACCGACCCGAAGACCGGGGCCATCCTGGCCATGGTGTCCAAGCCTTCGTACGACCCCAACACCGTGGCCACGCAGGACCGCACGGCTGAGCAGGCAGCGATGGATCAGCTGATCAAGGTTCCCGGGATCAACCTGAACCAGAATGTCAGCGGACCCACAGGCGAGCTCCTGGCCCCGGGATCCGTCTTTAAGCTGGTGGACACCGCAGCGGCCCTCGCCTCGGGGAAGTACAACAAGGACAGTGTGTTGCCCAACCCGGCGCAGCTGCCCTTCGACGGCATCGATTACAGCCTGCCCAACTACGCCGGCGGAAACTGCTATACCCGCACCGAGGCCAGTTTCGCCTTCGCCCTGCAGCAATCCTGCAATACACCCTTCGCCAGCATCGCCCTGGACCTGGGCCGGGACGCGATCGCCGAGCAGGCAAAAAAATTCGGCATCGGCGAGGACGTGGGCGACCAGCTGAAGCTGGCCCACGCCACGGACAACAGCTTCCCCGACGACCTTGACGGTCCGGGGCTGGCGCAGTCCTCAGTGGGGCAGAAGGATGTCCGGGCAACTCCCCTGCAGATCAACATGATGACGGCAGCGATCGCCAACGACGGCGTCCAGATGGCTCCCAGCCTGATCAAAACCCTGCGCTCACCTGACCTGCGGGTCATCGACGAACCACAGCCTGAACAGTTGCGGACCTCCACAACTCCCGAGATTGCCAACCAGATTACCGAGTGGATGGAAAGCGCGGTAAGCCAGGGCATTGCCCGTGGCGCCGCTGTACCGGGTGTGGAAGTCGCCGGCAAGACCGGCACCGCAGAGCTCGGGAACGCCGGCGGCACCAACAATTCCTGGTTTACGGGTTTTGCTCCAGCAGGCAACCCTCAGGTGGCCGTCACCATCGTGATGGAAGACGTAGACGTTGTTACCGGCGCACAGCTAACCAGTCCGAACGCGAAGAAGATTTTTGAGGCGGTGTTGAATAAGTGAGGCCTACAACCGGAATCACCCTCGGCGGCAGATTCCAGCTGACCACGCGGATTGCGATCGGCGGGATGGGGGAGGTCTGGAAAGCCAAGGACCTGGTCCTTGGCCGCATCGTCGCCATCAAGGTGCTGAAAGAGGAATACACCGGGGATCCGGGCTTCCTCCAGCGCTTCCGCGCTGAGGCCCGCCACACCGCCCTGCTCAACCACGTGGGCATCGCCAACGTCTTCGACTACGGCGAGGAGGAGGGCTCCGCCTACCTGGTGATGGAACTGGTGCCCGGCCAGCCGCTGAGCAGCATCATCGAGCACGAACAGGTGCTGTCCCCGGACCGTACCCTGTCCATGATTGCCCAGACTGCCCGGGCCCTGTCCGTGGCCCACGCCCAGGGCCTGGTGCACCGGGACATCAAGCCCGGAAACCTCCTGATCACCCCTGACGGCCGGGTTAAGGTCACTGACTTCGGCATCGCCAGGCTCGCCGACCAGGTGCCGCTGACCCAAACCGGGCAAGTCATGGGAACGGCCCAATACCTGGCTCCGGAGCAGGCCACCGGCCAGACCGCCACCGGTTCCTCCGACATCTATTCGCTGGGCGTCATCGGCTACGAATGCCTCACCGGCCACCGCCCGTTCTCCGGGGAATCGCAGATTGCCATCGCGCTGGCCCAGGTCAACGATGCGCCGCCGCCGCTGCCCGAAACCCTGCCCACTCCCGTACGCGCCCTCCTGATGTCCATGCTGGCCAAGGACCCCAAGAACCGTCCCGCCAACGCCATCAAGCTGTCGGAAGCCGCCGAGGCCATCCGCAACGGGGACATCAGCGCCGCCCGCGCGGCAGTGCCGGGCATGCTCCTTTTCGATTCCGGCACGGGCCCCGTCACCGCGCCGGTGGACACGGCCACTGCGCCCACCAGCGTGGTGGGCACCCAGCGGGACGCTCCAACGCACACCTCGGCATTGCCCGCCGTGGGTGCGGCAGCAGCGGGTGCGGCAGCCGGTGCAGGGGCCGCCGCCGCCCAGGACGCCGACGCGCCCCAGGGAACGCTGGCCCGGGCCAACGCGCTGGCCGCGGAACGGAGCTGGAGCCAGGACGAGCCAGCGTACGACGACGAGCCCGCCGACCAGCCCAAACGCAAGGGCCGCAGCCCTTGGACCTGGCCGTTGGTGGCACTGATCCTGCTGGGGCTGTTTGTGCTCGTGGGGGTCTTCCTCAACCAGCAGGGACTGTTTTCCCCGTCCGACGACACCACTGCCGGACCCACGTCCAGCAGCCCGCAGGCCACCAGCGCCAGCCCCACCCGGTCCGCGCCGCCCTCATCAGCGCCGCCCACCACTGAGCCGGTCACCACCCCGCCGCCGACCACCAGCGAAGCGCCGGAGACCGTGGACATCATTCCGGCGGCCTACTTGGGCAGGTCGTACCAGCAGGTGCGCACCGACCTGGTCAACCTCGGGCTCGGAGTCAACGGCGTCACCCAAGTCACCGATGACGCTGAACCTGGCACCGTCCTGGATGTGAATCCGTCGGGTCCCGTCCCCCCGGGCTCAACAATCACTGTCACCTACGCAGTCGCCCCGCAGACCACCGAGCCGCCGGCACCCACTACGGCAGCACCCACCAAGGAGGCTCCCACGACCGCTCCGTCCGCTCCGACCGTCACCGATTGCGCCACCGGCCAGCTGCCGGGAGCGCAGGCAACCTGTAAACCGTAAGCAACGGAACAACCAGTGACGGACCCATCGCGCACCCCGATGCACCGGGAGGACAACCTCCCGGTGGATATCCGGCGCGTCCTGAGCGAACGCTACGAACTGGGTGAACTGATCGGCCGCGGGGGCATGGCCGATGTCCACAGGGGCCTCGACACCCGGCTGGGACGGACCGTTGCCATCAAGCTGCTCCGGCCCGACCTTGCCCGGGACCCGCAGTTCCAGGCCCGGTTCAAGCGCGAGGCCCAAGCCGTAGCGGCCCTCAACCACCCGTCCATCGTGGCGATTTATGACACCGGCGAACACCTGGTCCATGACGGATCGGAAGAGACCGTCAAGGTGCCCTACATCGTGATGGAGTTCGTGGACGGACAGACCCTCCGCGACCTCATCCGGGCCAAGGACGTCACGATTCCCCAGGCCATCGAATACTGCCTCGGTGTCCTGGGTGCCCTCGAATACAGCCACAAAGCAGGGATCGTCCACCGGGACATCAAGCCGGCCAACGTGATGTACTGCGCCGGGCCCAACACGGTGAAGGTCATGGACTTCGGCATCGCCCGTGCCATTGCCGATTCCTCGGCCACCATGACGCAGACGCAGGCGGTAGTGGGTACCGCCCAGTACCTCTCTCCTGAGCAGGCACGGGGAGAGTCCGTGGATGCCCGCAGCGACCTGTACTCCGCGGCCTGCCTGCTGTACGAAATGCTGACCTCCCGGCCGCCCTTCATCGGTGACAGCCCGGTGTCCGTGGCCTACCAGCACGTCCGTGAAATACCGGAACCGGCCAGCAGCATCAATCCGGACGTGACGCCTGCCCTGGATACGGTCCTGGCCAAGGCGCTGCAGAAAAACAGGGACGACCGTTTCCAGGACGCAGCGGCTTTCCGCCGGGCGCTCCGGGCAGCCCGGTCCGGCATTCCCGTGCCTGCCGTTGCCGCCTCGGAAGCCCCCACCGACCCCAACGACCATGTTCCCGCCCCCGCGGCGCCTCCCACCGAGGCTTTCGCCCTTGCGGGGACAGGACGGGCTGACGATGCGCCAACCGGGATCATGGCCGCCAGCTCGTTCGCATCGACCCGCGATGCAGCCACTGAGTCCTGGGGCAACAGCGACGCCGGCAAATTTGATCCGCCGCCCGCCGATGCGCTGCCGCTGGGCCTCACCCCCGAACGCGACCGGACTGCAGGACAGAAGTCACGCCGTCGTGCGTGGATTGCCACGCTGGTGGTCTTCACGCTGCTGATACTGGCGGGAGGCGGCCTATGGCTGTACAACTCCGTCAACAGGCCCGCTCCCGCCGCACCGAAGGTGCAGGTGCCTTCGGTCTCCACCATGACTGAATCGGCGGCTCTGCAGGAGCTCTACAACGCCGATTTGCGGCCCAAAATTGTCAGGCAGGCCAGCGACTCGGTGGCCAAGGGCACCGCGCTGGGGACCGACCCCACCACCGGCACGGAGCTGGATCCCGGCGCTGAAATCCTGCTGAACATCTCCGAGGGACCCAGCGCAGTGAAGATCCCCGACAGCCTGCCAGGCGCCACTGAGGCGGCTGCGCGTGACATCCTGCGGCAGATGGGCCTGGTGGGTGCGCCCACCACTACAACGGCCAACAGCGCAACGGTCCCGGCCGGCATTGTCATCACCTCCAGCCCCGCGCCCGGCCAGTCGGTGGGCGTCGGATCCACTGTTGAGCTGGTGGTCTCCACCGGGAAGGTGGCGGTTCCCGAGCTGCGCGGCCGGACACGCGAAGAAGCCGAGACTGCCCTCAAGGCGCTGAGCCTGGTTCCGGTGGTGGCGGAGGTTGAAAATTCCGAGGTCGAAGCCGGCCGGGTGACCGACCAGTCAGCGCCCGTCAATGCCACGCTGGAACAGGGCAGCACCGTGAACATCGTGGTGGCCAAAGCTCCGCCGCCGCCACCCACACCCACGCCGACTCCAACGCCGACAGCGACCAAAAAGAAGTAACAGGAGCCAGGACCGCGGGGTCAGTGCTGGATGAGGGGGCTGAGCGTAGCCGCTTTGGCCGCGGCACCCGCCATGCCGAGCGATTCCAGCCAGTTGCCCAGCATCTGGTAGCCGCCCTCGGTGAGGACCGATTCGGGGTGGAACTGGACGCCGCACAGCGGTGCTGTCCGGTGCTGGAGCCCCATTACCACCCCTGACGCTGTCTGGGCCGTGATTTCCAGGACCTCCGGAATGGTTTCGCGGACCGCTGCCAGCGAGTGGTAGCGGGTAGCCGTCACCGGCGACGGCAACCCGGCGAAGACGCTGGTGCCCGTGTGCTCCACCAGGGACGTCTTGCCGTGCATAAGTTCCGGGGCGTGCGTGACGGTCCCTCCGAAGGCCTCAGCCAGTGCCTGGTGTCCAAGGCAAACACCAAACATCGGGCTGCTGTTCTGCCCGCACCATTTGATCAGCTCGATGCAGACGCCGGCCTCGGCCGGGTTGCCGGGGCCGGGGGAGATCAGGACACCGTCGCGGGTGCTGGCCAGTTCAATGGCCTCTGCTAGGGTCACGTCGTCGTTGCGCACCACTGTGGTTTCGGCGCCGAGCTCCTGGAGGTAGCCCACCAGGGTGTAGACGAAACTGTCGTAGTTATCCACTACGAGGATCTTGGCTGTGGTCATGGCTGGCTTTGGGAACCAATCGTTGAGTCGGTGAACTGGGTGTACTGGGACATCCACGGGAAAAGGTACAAAACCATCAATACCAGTGCCACGCCAATCAGCACCAGCGAGATGGCGATCCGCAGCCACAACGGACCCGGAAGGTGGTGGAACAGCCAGCTGTACACGCCTACCCCTGTCCCATGGCGGCCGCTACCTGGCCGGATATTTCCGCGGGCGGTCCTGCAGCGGCGGGACGCCACTCGTCCAGCAGGGCGTACGCGATGATGCGCTCTTCGGCGCCGAAGCGCGGGTTGCAGCTGGTCATGGTCAGGTAGCTTTCGGTGGGTTCAACGCCGGGCCGGGTGGGAACGGGCTCCAGGACGTCCGTTCGCGAGGGCATCACAATCTGGTTGTTGCGGAATACGTAGACGTAGAAACCGTCTTTGGTCTGGACATAGATTTTGTCACCCGGGACCAGGGTATGGATGTTGTCCAGGACCGCGCCGTGGGTTTGCCGGTGGCCGGCGACGGCAAAATTGCCCACCGCTCCCGGCATGGCCGTGTTGGCGTAGTGTCCCAGCCCCAGGGTGTCCAGGACATCCCCTGTTGTTCCCTGCACGATGGGGCGGGTGTAATCCGCGCCGAACCTGGGGATGTACATAATGCCGATGGTTCCGGCGTGGCCTGGAGCTACGCCCACCACGGGGGCGCCAAAGTCTTCAGCGGCCGACGGCGGTGCTGCCGCCGCCGCCGGGTTTGCGGAGGGATCCGCTGACCCCCCAAGGTCCCGCGCGAATTCCTTGATCACCCGGGACTGCGCGGCGTCTGATTCCACATTGGTCCACCAGAGCTGCCAGGCGACAAAAAGCAGCAGGATGACGCCCGCCGTAATGAGCAACTCCCCGGCAACGCCGACCACGCGGCGCACGACGTTGCCGCGGGGAGGAGGAGCGGCCGCGCGTCGGGCCCTCTGCTGCAATACCACTCGTTCTCCTTGGCGGCTCCACTGGACGCAGGCGGCCCAGGAACTACAGCTAGAATTGGCTGCTAGTAAGAATCCAGATTTGACCAAGATCGTGCAGACCACTGGCTATTTCCTTCTTGCAGGATATCAAGGCCAGGTTGCCGAACTTGTCCCAGCCCGCCAAGGAGACCCAGTGCCCGAGTCGAAACCGCGCAAGAAAACTGCCAGCGCCCCGCAGCAGGCGTCGTCCCAGGCGTACAAACCGAATCCGGTCTGGTTCAAGCCCGTAATGTTCGGCCTGATGCTTATTGGCCTGTTCTGGATCATCACGTTTTACATCAGCGAGGGCCGGTTCCCGGTCCAGGCCTGGGGATCGTGGAACATTGTGGCCGGTTTTGGCATCGCCATCGTCGGCTTCCTGATGACCACGCGGTGGCGCTCCTAGCGCCAGCCGTGGAACCTGACACTGCCGGCGTCGTCACCGGACCGGACGGGTTGTCCCGGCCTGCCTGGGCCGCCGCCAACCCGCTGATGCAGGACTATTACGACCACGAGTGGGGCCTGCCTGTCAGGGATGAGCAGGGGCTCTACGAACGCATCTGCCTCGAGGGGTTCCAGGCCGGCCTGTCCTGGGCCACGATACTGCGGAAGCGGCCCGCCTTCCGGGCTGCCTTCGCCGGCTTCGACCCAGAGGCCGTCGCCTTGTTCACCGACCACGACGTGGAGCGCCTGCTGCAGGATCCGGGCATTGTCCGCAACCGCCTCAAAATCCAGGCGACCATCAGGAACGCGCAGGCTACCCTCTCATTGCGGGGTGACGGTGGACTGGTGGACTTCGTCTGGCAGTTCCAACCGGCCAGCACGCCCACCCCTGCCCGTCACTCAGACATACCCACCAGCTCTCCTGAATCCGCGGCCCTTTCCAAGGCCCTGCGCGGTAAAGGGTTCTCCTTCGTGGGACCCACCACCATGTTCGCCCTGATGGAGGCTATCGGCATGGTGGATACCCACCTCATGGACAGCCACAGGCGCGGCTCATCGGGAATCTGGCCTGCGCTGGGCCCTGCATAGGCCTTCAGCTTTTCCCCAACTGTTGGGAAAGTTATCCACAGTGTGGATAACGTCCGATGCTGCCGGGTGCGCCCGGCCCACAGGCCCCCAATGGCGGCAGTGGGCCCGTTCCGTGGCCAGGTGACGGTTATTAACAGTGTGGATTGCCTGTGGATAAATCCGGGCATTCCCACAACGGCACCGGGGCTCGTGGAGCCGATGCGCCGCGTTTGAAGCACCTTCATTAAAAAGCGCACCGATTGACCCGCTTCCCGGCTGGCTATCCGCCTGCAAGCCTGCGGCGTACTTATCCACTTACCAACACTGGGATACCCACAAGTTATCCACAACTGTGGATACAGGGACGGCCCGATTCGCGAAAATCACCGGAATGGGGGCGATCGTGCCCTGTTTTTATGGCTTAACTACACCGATGTCACTTATTAACAGTGTGCAAAAGCCTGTTGAAAGCAGGCCGGCTGGCCTGCGACCGCACGCAGCCATGGCAATCTTTGCGTGGTTTTTCCACATTTGGAGCATTTGCAGCCCGGTTTTCCACATACACACACTGGTATCCCCAAGAGTTATCCACAGCTGTGGATTCCGCTGTACCGTTCGGTAACAAAAGCCCGGCAGGGCGCTCCAGAGGCCGATGGCCTGCTTGAACTACATGTGTGTAAGTTACCAACACTGTGGATAATCCCTGTGGATAACAAAAACCCCCAACGCCGGGTGGCGTCGGGGGTTCCGTTGGAAGCCGAGGGCTGTTAGAGGCTCACCCGTACCCAGGCGGCCACCGACAGCAGGACCAGGAGAGCCACCAGCCCTGCGGCCTGGATCAGTCCTTGCCGGGGCCCGCGGGGGGTGTAGGCGATAACGGCTGCTGCCAGTGCACCCGTGACCAGGCCGCCCAGGTGGGCCTGCCAGGCGATCTGCGGCACCAGGAAGCCGATGACACCATTGATGGCGATCAGGATCCACAGCTGCCTCGTGTCCCCGCCGCGCTGGCGCTGGACCAGCAGCATGGCGCCGAACAGGCCGAAGATGGCACCCGAGGCACCCACCACCCCGTACAGCGGCTGGCCTGGACTGTAGAGGGAGGTCAGCAGGAGGTAGCCTACGGACCCGCCAAAGGCCGAGAGCAGGTAAAGGGCAAGGAAACGGACGCGGCCCAGCAGCGGCTCGAGCGCCTGGCCAAAAATCCAGAGCATGTACATGTTCAGGGCGATATGCAGGACAAAACCCTGCGAATGCAGGAAAGCGGAGGTAACCATCCGCCACGGCTCAAACTCGCCGTATTGGGGTTCCGCGTAAATGTTCGCGAAGCCGAGGGCCTGGTAGATGGCATCGTTGGGCACCAACCACTGCAGGACATACAGGAGGGCGCAGGCGGCGATAAGCACGAACGTCACCAAAGGTTTGCCCGTTGCTACGGCGCCGCCGTAAACAGACCGTACTTCCGGCGTCGAACGTTTTGCTTCGTTGACGCAGTCAACGCATTGGAATCCAACGGCGGCCGCCCGCTGGCACTCCGGGCAGGCAGGCCGCCCGCAGCGTTGGCAGCTGACGTAGGAGGGCCTGTCCGGGTGCCGTGGGCACACCGGAGCCTGGGCGGACGGCTCAGCCGAAGGAATTCCGTAACTCATGGTGCGGTGTTACAGCTGTTCGATGTCGATGCTGTTGATGGTGACATCCTCCACCGGACGGTCACCCATGCCGGTGCGAACGCCCTCGATCGCGTCCACTACCTTGCGGGACTCATCGTCCGCCACCTCGCCGAAGATGCTGTGCTTGCCCTGCAGCCAGTCGGTGGGGATGGTGGTGATGAAGAACTGCGAACCGTTGGTTCCCTGGCCCATCTGGATGCCGGCGTTCGCCATGGCCAGCTTGTAGGGCTGGTTGAAGCTGAGTTCGGGGTGGATTTCGTCGTCGAAGCGGTAGCCCGGTCCGCCGGTACCGCGGCCCAGCGGATCGCCGGCCTGGATCATGAAGTCCTTGATGATGCGGTGGAAGATGGTTCCGTCATACAGCGGCGTGCCGGACTTGGCCTCACCGGTTTCCGGGTGGGTCCAGTCCTGCTCGCCGGTGGCGAGGCCCACGAAGTTCTTCACTGTCTTGGGCGCGTGGTTACCGAAGAGGTTAACCACGATGTCGCCGAGGCTCGTGTGGATGGTTGCTTTTGCAGTTGCTATGGCAGTCATGGCCCCCATTCTCCCATGCCACCCTGGGGGAGTGCCTGCAGCACCGGCAGTTCCGCGCTGGGTGAAATATGCCTAAAATCCGCAGAGTGAATAGCCGGTGAAGAGCTGGGCACGTAGGCTAACCACAGAACCGTCACATTAATCGGGAGGTAGTTGTGAAGAAGTCGGACCGAATTGCCCGTGACCTCGAGCAGTCAGTCACCAGCGCAGTGGAGAATGCCCGGGATTGGGCCACCCCCCGCGTGGAAGCAGCTGTGGATTGGGCGGTACCCCGCCTCCAGCACAGCCTGGACACTGCGTCTCCCAAGATCCAGGAGGGCCTGAAGTCCGCTGCCCACAACCTGGCCGACGGCGTTGCAACAGTTACGCCGCGGATCCAGGATGGCTTGGCGCACCTTGCCCCCCGGATCAGCGACGTTGTGGACAATGCCTCGCCCCGCCTGCATGAGGCCCTCGACAAGGCGGCCCCCGTGGTGCTGAACGCCCGCGACCGGGTGGTTGTTGACTACCTGCCCCGCCTGTCGGACCAGATCGGCAACGCCTCCGAGGCTGTGCACCGCACCCTTGAAGGTGCGCCGGCACGCGTTGATGCCGTAGCCCAGCGCCTCGGTGACGCCGGGATCGTCCACTCGTTCCAGGACCAGGCCCATGCGGCAGGCAGCCAGCTGAAGGCCGCAGCGGCCGGGGCCGGGAAGGCTGTAGGAATCCAAGTGGCCCAGCCAAAGCCTAAGAAGCGCGGTTGGCTGGTCTTCGGCATTGTGGCAGCAGCGGTCGCTGCCGGTGTTGCCGCATGGAAGGCCTCCAAGCCGGTGGAGGATCCATGGAAGACGCCTTCACCCGTGAAGCCCACGCCCGCCCCCGTTCCCGCCACCACGGTCAACGACGTAAAGGAAAACACCGCTGACGCTGCAGAGAACGCAGCCGGCGCAGCTTCCTCCGCCGTGGCCGCGGCCAAGGACAAGGCAGCGGACGTTGCAGCGGACGTCAAGGACGGCGTCGACGATGCCGCAGATAAGGCCAAGCACGTTGCCGGTGACGCCGCTGATGCAGCCGCCAAGGTTGCCACGGACGCCAAGACGGCCACGAAGAACATCGCCGCCAACATCGGCCACACGGACAAGGGCACCAACTAACTGTCCCCACCGATGACACAAAGGGCCCCGTCCACGGACGGGGCCCTTTGTGGTCCACGCCCGGTGCCCCCGGCAGGCGTGGACGGGAACGGTGCTACATTGAAGCTGATGTCAGCCGATCAATCCTCTGGGGATGCCTTGAACGACGCAGCCGTGCTGCCCCGCGTGTCCATCGTTATCCCGGCCTACAACGAGGAGAGCGTCATCCGGCAGTGCCTCATTGCTGCCGTCTACCAGTCCGTGCCGGCCCACGAGATCATCGTGGTGGACAATCTCTCCACTGACCGGACAGCCGCGATTGTGCAGCAGATGCAGCTTGAATACCCGGAGAGTCCTGTGATTCTCCTGAGCCAGGACACTGACCAGGGCCTGATCCCCACCCGGAACTTCGGCCTGAACCACGCCACGGGTGACATTCTGGGCCGGATCGACGCCGATTCGGTGGTGGAGCCCGACTGGGTGGAAGAGGTCCAGCGGGCCTTTCATGATCCGTCGGTCCAGGCAGCCACCGGGCCTGTGGTGTATTACGACATGCCCATGCGCAGGTTCGGCCTGAAGGCGGACGACAAAATGCGCCAGCTGATGCTGAAGCTGGCCAAGCAGCAGTACCATTTCCTCTTCGGATCCAACATGGCGCTCCGTGCGACGGCCTGGGAAACCATCCGCAGCGAGACCTGCCGGGACGAGAAGGACGAGATGCATGAGGACATCGACCTGTCCCTGCATCTCGCCGATCACGGGCTCAAGGTCCAGTACTGGCCGCAAATGGTCTCCGGGATGTCCGCACGGCGCCTGGAGGACTCACCCCGGGACTACCGCTACTACGTCACCCGCTTTGACCGGACCTACAAGGCCCACAACGTCAAGAAGATGGCACTGAAAGCCCCCATGGTGGTGTTCTTCTCGGTCTACTTCCCCGCAAAGATCCTCCGTGCCATCCACACGGTCAACACCGCGCAGCCCGCCCGCCGCGGCGGGCAGTAACACCGTTCAGTCCGTGCCAAGCCCCGGCAGCGCCTGGCCCGGCTCCTGATCGGTTTTGCCCGCGTTCCGGCTGGACTTCTGGCCCAGCACCACAATGGCAAGCCCCACCATAATCAGGGCCAGCCCGGCATACGTTCCCGCGGGAAGCTGCTCGCTGAGGAAAACCGCGGCCAGCAGGGCGGCTCCCGGGATTTCCAGCAGGATGATCATGGATACCAGCAGCGGGCTCATCGTGGCCAGCAGGTGGTTGAAGGCCGTGTGGCCCACCAGCTGGGCGCACACGGTGATGGCAACGATTCCCAGCCAGCCAGTTGCTTCGAAGCCTGCGAGAGGCTGCCCGGAAATCAGCATCATGCCCGCCACCAAGGCCGCGCACATCCCGTAGCACAGCGTTGTATAGGTTCCCGTGGTCATGCTCTGCCGGGCTTGACCACCAGCCAGCGTGTAGACGCCGGCCAGCGCCCCTCCTGCCACCGCCAGCACGTCACCCAGCAGCGCCCCAGGCGAGGAACCCATGTCGAAGCCGGTAATTGCCACCACCCCGCCGAAGGCCACGCCCAGGCCGGCCAGCACCTGCCAGCGGTGCCGGGTTCCACGGAACAGCTGGAAGACGGCAATCCAGGCGGACTGCAGGCAGACCAGCGCCGTGGCGGCCGCCACCGATGTGAGCTGCAGTGACGTGATGAAGCACGCGAAGTGCAGCGCCAGCGCAGCAGCGGCCACCAGCGACCACCGGAATTCGCGCCCGGTGATCCGACCAAACTGGCGCGGTGTGCGGACCAGGGTGGGGGTGGCCATCACGGCCGCACCGATGGCGTTGCGCCAAAAGGCAATGGCCAGGGCGCTGACGCTGGTGGCACCCATTGTGGCGGCCATCAGCGGCCCGGAGGAGGCAACACCGAGGACGCCCAGGGTGGCAAGAAGGAAAGTCACTGCACCACACTAGTGTGCCGGGGCGGCAGGAATCGGAACCTTCCCGGCACAACAAAAAGTCCCGGTCCGCATTTCTGCGGGCCGGGACTTTTTTTACGGTGGAGGCACGGGGACTCGAACCCCGAACCCCCTGCTTGCAAAGCAGGTGCGCTACCAATTGCGCCATGCCCCCGTAAGTGGCAACCCGATAATCATATCCCAGAACCAGCAGACTGTTGACCAGCTTCTGTTCCGTTTCCGGGGCTAGTCGACCGTGTCGGTTGACTGGCTCCAGACTGTTTTCCGGGCTTCGGAAACCTGTGCCTTGCGGTAAAGAAGGGCGGCTGCGATTGCGGCTGCCAGAACCAGCAACTTCTTCACATGCTCCCCATCCCGGCCTGATTGCGTTACCACAACCAAGCCTCCGCTTGAACCTGCACAGGTTCCGTGGGCGTACCAGGACTTGAACCTGGGACCTCTTCGTTATCAGCGAAGCGCTCTAACCGCCTGAGCTATACGCCCCGATGCCTCATCGGGCCGAGATATGACTGTACAGCACATCCCGGCCCGATCCCAAATCGGGTCTTTGCGCCGGCCCGGGACCGGCGCAAAGGGGGGTTTTAGTCGTCGGTAAGGGTCACGCCGATGCCGCCCACCAAAGTGGCGGAGATGTTGTACAGAATGGCCGACAGCATCGACAGGGCTGTCAGCAGCACAACGTTGACGACGGCGATGATGGTGGCAAAGGACGCCACCTGCCCCAGCGAAGCCACCTTCTTCAGCTCGAAGCCGCCGCCTTCGGACCCGGCCAGGGTGCCCAGCAGGCTGTCCACCTGGTCGAAGATGCCCGTGAGGTCCAGGACGGTCCACAGCACGATCGCTGCCACCACCGTGACAATTCCCAAGGCAACGGACAGCAGGAACGCCATCTTCAGGACGGACCAGGGATCCACCTTGCTGACCAGGAGCCTGGCCCGGCGGACTTTGGCCTTGGGAGCGGGCTTGACCAGCCCGGGATTACCCTGGCCCTGCCCTGCGGATGCGGGCCGCTGGCCGGCACCCGGTGAAGGCCGCTGGCCCTGCCCGGACGGCTGCTGGGGGCGCTGCTGGCCGCCGCCACCCGGGGCGCCCTGCGGGCGTTGGCCCGGGGCCGACGCCGGAGCCGCCGGCCGCTGCTGCGGGCGGAGGGGGGCGTTCACCCGCGGAGCCGACGAAGGCCGGTTTCCATCGGGAGCAGAACTGCTCGGCTTGGGAAATGAGTCGGAATTACTCACTCGTTACCTCCGTGTTGTCTTCGTTCGGCTCGTCGCCGGAGGAGTCTTCAGACTCAACGGCCGGTGCTTCTTCTGCCAATGCTTGCGCGGCGACGTCCCCGGCGGGCCCGCCATCTTCAGCCAACGTTACGTCATCCTCCGGCGATTCCTCGCCCTCGAGACCACGTTCGCTGTTGCGCGCCACTTCGATGATCCGGTCGTTCTTGTCCGGTTTGGCGAAGATGACACCCATGGTGTCGCGGCCCTTGGCCGGGACTCCTGAAACGGAGGAGCGGACCACCTTGCCGCCTTCCATGACCACCAGGACCTCATCCTCTTCCTGGACGATCAGGGCACCTACCAGGTCGCCGCGTTCCTCCGCCAGCTTGGCCACCTTGATGCCCAGGCCGCCACGGCCCTGCAGGCGGTATTCCTCGACGGCGGTCCGCTTGGCGTAGCCGCCCTCGGTCACGATGAAAACGAACGAACCGTCGGTGATGACGTTGGCGGCCAGCAGTTCATCCTCTTCGCGGAACTTCATGCCGGTCACGCCGGAGGTGGCGCGTCCCATGGGACGCAGGGCATCCTCGGTGGCGGTGAAGCGGATCGACTGGCCCTTGCGCGACACCAGCAGGAGGTCGTCGGTCTCGGACACGAGCTGGGCCGAGACCAGTTCGTCGTTGTCCCGCAGGTTGATGGCGATGACGCCGGCGGACCGGTTGGTGTCATAGTCCTCAAGCCGGGTCTTTTTGACCAGGCCCCGCTTGGTGGCGAGCACCAGGTAGGGCGCCTGTTGGTAGTCGCGGAGGTCAAGGACCTGCGCGATGTGTTCGTCCGGCTGGAAGGCCATCAGGTTGGCCACGTGCTGGCCCTTGGCGTCGCGGCCCGCCTCCACCAGTTCATAGGCCTTGGCCCGGTAGACCCGGCCCAGGTTGGTGAAGAACAGCAGCCAATGGTGGGTGGTGGTGACGAAGAAGTGTTCCACCACGTCGTCGCCGCGCAGCTGCGCGCCCTTGATGCCCTTGCCGCCGCGCTGCTGGGAGCGGTAGTTGTCGCTGCGGGTCCGCTTGACGTAGCCGCCGCGGGTGATGGTGACCACCATCTCCTCTTCGGGGATGAGGTCTTCCATGGACATGTCGCCGTCGAAGCCCATCAGGATCCGGGTCCGCCGGTCATCGCCGTGCTTGTTCACGATTTCCGCGAGTTCGGTGCTGATGATTTCGCGCTGGCGCTCCTCGGAGGCCAGAATCGAGTTGTACTCGGCGATCAGGGCTTCGAGTTCGGAGTGCCGGTCCTGGATCTTCTGGCGTTCCAGGGCGGCGAGGCGGCGCAGCTGCATGTCCAGGATGGCCCGGGCCTGCAGTTCGTCGATATCCAGGAGTTCCATCAGGCCGTCGCGGGCCGCTTCGGTGGTGTTGGACGCGCGGATGAGGGCAATGACCTCGTCCAGCATGTCCAGGGCCTTCAGCAGCGCGCGGAGGATGTGTGCTTCCTCTTCGGCCTTGCGCAGGCGGTACCGGGTGCGGCGTGCGATGACGTCCATCTGGTGGGTGACCCAGTGCCGGATGAAGGCATCCAGGCTCAAAGTCCGCGGAACGCCGTCAACAATCGCCAGCATGTTGGCGGAGAAGTTGCTCTGCAGCTCCGTGTGCTTGTAAAGGTTGTTCAGGACCACCTTGGCCACGGCGTCACGTTTGAGCACAATGACCAGGCGCTGGCCGGTGCGGCCCGACGTTTCATCGCGGAGGTCCGCGATGCCGGAGATCTTGCCGTCTTTGACCAGTTCGGCAATCTTGATGGCCAGGTTGTCCGGGTTGGCCTGGTAGGGCAGTTCGGTGACCACCAGGCACGTGCGGCCCTGGAGCTCCTCGACGTTGACCACGGCACGCATGGTGACGGAACCGCGGCCGGTCCGGTAGGCGTCCTCGATGCCCTTGTGGCCCAGGATCGTGGCACCGGTGGGGAAATCGGGTCCCTTGACCCGCAGCAGGAGCTCTTCGAGGAGCTCTTCGCGGCTGGCTCCGGGGTTGGCGAGGTACCACTGGACGCCGTCGGCAACCTCTCGGAGGTTGTGCGGCGGAATGTTCGTGGCCATACCCACGGCGATGCCGGAGGAACCGTTGACCAGGAGGTTGGGGAACCGCGCCGGCAGGATGGTGGGTTCCTGGTTCTTGCCGTCGTAGTTGTCCTGGAAGTCGACGGTTTCCTCGTCGATGTCCCGAACCATTTCCATGGCCAAATGGGCCATCTTCGTTTCGGTGTACCGGGGTGCAGCGGCGCCGTCGTTGCCGGGCGAACCGAAGTTTCCCTGGCCCAGGGCCAGCGGGTAGCGCATGGTCCAGTCCTGGATCAGGCGGACCAGGGCATCGTAGATCGCGGTGTCGCCGTGGGGGTGGTACTGGCCCATGACTTCGCCCACCACGCGGGCGCACTTGTTAAAGGAACGCTCCGGCCGGTAGCCGCCGTCGAACATGGCGTACAGCACACGACGGTGGACGGGCTTCAGGCCGTCCCGGACGTCAGGCAGCGCGCGGCCCACAATGACGGCCATGGCGTAATCCAGGTAGGAGCGCTGCATTTCCGTCTGCAGGTCCACCTGCTCCACACGGTCCACCAGCACAAGGTCGCCTGCGGGAACGGTATCCGGAGTGCCGGCGTCGGCGGCCGGGTTCTCGGGTGTTTCGTCGCTCATCTTATATTTTCCGTTTCAGGTATATGTCGGGTCGAGGATATGTAAGGGGGTTTGCCCTAGATATCCAGGAACCTGACGTCCTTGGCGTTCTGCTGGATGAAGTTTCGGCGTGATTCCACGTCCTCGCCCATCAGGACTGAGAAGATCTGATCCGCCGCAAGGGCGTCGTCCATGGTCACCTGCAGCAAGGTGCGGTTATCCGGGTCCATGGTGGTGTCCCAAAGCTCGGTGTAGTCCATCTCACCAAGGCCCTTGTAGCGCTGGATTCCATTGTCTTTCGGGATCCGGCGGCCGGCAGCCTGTCCGGACACCAGCTTGGCGTCGCGTTCCCGGTCGCTGTAGACGTAGTCGTGGGCCGCATTGGACCACTTGATCCTGTACAGCGGCGGCTGGGCCAGGTACACGTAACCGTGTTCGATCAGCGGACGCATGTAGCGGAACAGCAGCGTCATCAACAGCGTGGTGATGTGCTGTCCGTCCACGTCGGCATCGGCCATCAGGACAATCTTGTGGTACCGGAGCTTTGAGAGGTCGAAGTCCTCACCGATGCCGGTTCCGAAGGCCGTGATCATCGACTGCACTTCGGCGTTTCCCAGGGCCTTGTCCAGGCGCGCCCGCTCAACATTCAGGATCTTGCCGCGGAGCGGCAGGATCGCCTGGGTCTCGGGGTTGCGGCCGCGCTTGGCGGAGCCACCGGCGGAGTCGCCCTCCACGATGTAGACCTCGCACTTTTCCGGGTTCTTGGAGGAGCAGTCGGACAGCTTCCCGGGCATGCCAAACGATTCCAGCGGGCTCTTGCGGCGGGCATTGTCCCTCGCCTTCCGGGCGGCCATGCGGGCCTGGGCGGCCGAGATGGCCTTGCGGATGACGTCGCGGGCAGGGCCGGGGTTGCGCTCGAGCCAGTCGCCCAGGCCGTCCGTGACCACGCGCTGCACAAAGCCCTTAACCTCGGAGTTGCCCAGCTTGGTTTTGGTCTGTCCTTCGAACTGCGGTTCGGCGAGCTTGACCGAAATCACGGCGGTGAGTCCTTCGCGGATGTCATCACCGGTGAGGTTGTCGTCTTTTTCCTTGATGATGCCCTTCTCCCGCGCATAGCGGTTGATCAGGGACGTCATGGCGGCGCGGAAGCCCTCTTCGTGGGTGCCGCCCTCATGGGTGTTGATGGTGTTGGCGTAGGTGTGGACGCTCTCGGAGTACGCATTGGTCCACTGCATCGCCATTTCCAGGGCGATGTGGCGTTCCTTGTCCTCGGTTTCGAAGGCGATGACGTCCTCGTGGACCACGTCCACCTTTTTGCCTGAGTTCAGGTGCTTGACATAGTCCAGCAGTCCGTCGTCGTACTGGTAGACCACCGTGCGGTGCTCGGCGCTGACTTCGCCTTCCGTGGCCACGGCATCCAGGTCAAGGTCGACGTCGGGCTCCGCGGTTTCGGCGGCACGCTCGTCCGTGAGCGTGATGCGCAGGCCCTTGTTGAGGAAGGCCATCTGCTGGAACCGGGCACGGAGGGTTTCGAAGTCGAAGTCCGTGCTTTCGAAGATGGCCGGGTCCGCGTAGAACGTCTGGGTGGTTCCCGTCCGGTCGGTTTCCTCGCCCTGGACCAGTCCGCCCTGCGGCTTGCCGCCGTCGGCGAAGGACATCCGCCAGACGTGGCCCTGCCGGCGGACCTCGGTGTCAACCCGATGGGAAAGCGCGTTGACCACGGAGATACCCACCCCGTGCAGCCCGCCGGAGACGGCGTAGCCGCCGCCACCGAACTTGCCGCCGGCGTGCAGGATGGTCATCACCACCTCGACGGTGGGTTTGTGTTCGGTGGGGTGCATGTCAACGGGAATGCCACGGCCGTCGTCAACGACCTTCACGCCGCCGTCGGCCTGCAGGACAATCTCGATGTGCGAGCAGTAGCCGGCCAGCGCCTCATCCACGGAGTTGTCCACCACTTCGTAGACCAGGTGGTGCAGGCCGCGGGGACCGGTGGAGCCAATGTACATGCCCGGCCGTTTCCGGACGGCTTCAAGTCCTTCAAGGACCGTAATGTCGCTGGCACCATACTCGCGGGGTGTCACGGCTTCCGCGGGGGTATCCGGTGTGGGGGCATCCTCGAACTCGGGGTCAACTGCCAGGATTTCGGTATTGTCGTTAGCCACAGGCGGTGTCGACTCCTCTGTTTTCGATGATGGCCGGATGGTCCGCTCCCAACCGGGGAGGGACCTGCCAGCAGGCACAAACTGATAGCGCGGTGGCCTGCCGACGGTGCGGTCCGTACTCCGCATTCTGGACATGCGCGAAGTCCGGACCCAGTCAAGGTTCACCCGCGCCCAGTTTTCTCCCGTAATTCTACCGCGAAGTAGGGCGTTTCCCCGCATTCCGGAGCCGTGGCTGGCGGCTGATGTGGCGCTGCGCGGCCGTTGATCGCGCCTTGGGCGCCCTCGCGGTCCTGCCTTTGGGTGCCTATACGCCCATTGACCCGCTGGTGGCTCTACACGCCGCAGGGCGGACAATCAAGAGTTACACCGCCGCCTACCCGTACGTATCGCGGGGGCCCCGGCCGTTGACGGTCCGACCGCCCTTGCGCCAACTCGGCGCCGACGGGCCCAGCACCTGGATGCTGGTCACCACACCGTCCCCCAGCTCCCGCCGGAATTTTTCCAGCAGGCTGATGCTGAGAAGGCGAAGCTGGGTAGCCCACGCAGTGGAATCGCAACGGACATGGAGGGTGGTGTCGGTGAAGCTCTCCGGCGTGCAGTGGGCCGAAATTTCGGGACCCACCAGGGTGGCCCATTCGGCCATGACCGACCCCACCGCCACTGGGGAGGTCCAGCCGCGCTCGGCGACGAGCCTGCCCACAACTTTGCCCAGGCCCAGCGGATCCCGGCCCGTTGAGTGGAACTGGCTGAAGCCCCGGGTGTCGCGGATGCCACTTTTGGCTTTTTTGGCTCCGGCCCGTGGCGCAGCCCGGCGGATTTCGCCGCGGGCGGCCGCGGCTTCGCGCATCCTGTTCAGCGCAGCCTGCGGGGCGTCGATGTTATCCGGGTCGCGGCCAGGCTGCAGCCCGCCGCCGGATTCACTGCTCCTGCTCATCGATGCCTCCCGGGATGACCGTCACCCGCCGGCCGGACAGCTCTTCCGGGATGTCGGCGTCGACGGCGGCAGTTACCAGGACCTGTTCGGCGCCGGCGACTATTGCAGCAAGTTTACGCCGCCGCTGCACGTCCAGCTCGGCAAACACGTCGTCAAGGATCAGGACAGGTGCGGAGCCGCCGGTCCGGGCGTCATCGAGCATCACGTAATACGAAGCCAGCCGCAGCGACAGGCACATGGACCAGGTTTCGCCGTGGGACGCGTAGCCCTTGGCGGGGGCCTGGCCCAGGATCAGGTCCAGTTCGTCCCGGTGCGGGCCCACCAGGGAAATCCCCCGTTCAAGTTCCTTCTTCCGGGACTCCCGGAAGGCCTGCACGTAGCGTTCAGTGAGCTGCCCGACGGTGAGCTGCCGCAGCTCCTCGGCCCCGGCTGCCCCGGCCGGACCGTTCTGGCCTGGGACTCCGAAAGCCGTTGCGCCGTCGTCATCCATCTGGTTCTGCAGCGAGGAACGGTAAATGGCATCGGCCGGCTTGGATTCGTCCGTCAGCTGCGCGTAGGCGCGGGACAGATGCGGACGCAGGCGTTCAACGAGTTCGAGCCGGGCGTGCAGCAAGGCGGCTCCTGCGGCGGCCATGTGCTGGTCCCAAACGTCCAAGGTGGCTTCGTGGCCGGCCGTGAACCTGCCGGCGCGGGCGGATTTCAGCAGGGCGTTGCGTTGTTTCAGCACCCTGTCATAGTCGCTGCGTGTCGCGGCGTGGTGCGGAATGAGGCTAGCCAGCAACTCATCGAGGAACCGGCGCCGGTTGGCCGGATCGCCCTTGACCAACGCCAGGTCCTCGGGCGCAAAGAGGACCGTCTGGCAGATTCCCAACAGGTCCCGCGCCCGGACCGGGTTGCTCCGGTTGATCCGGCCCCGGTTGGCCCGGCCGGCGTTGATTTCCAGTTCCAGCACGGTGGTTTGGTCCCCGCGGACCAGCCGGGCCCGGACCAGGGCCCGTTCGGTCCCGAACCGCAGCAGCGGGGCGTCCGAGCTGACCCGGTGGGAGCTGAGGGTTGCCAGGTACCCAATGGCTTCCATCAGATTGGTTTTGCCGATCCCGTTGGACCCCACCAGCACGGTGACGCCGGGTTGCAGGGCAAGGTCAACCTGCGCGTAGCTGCGGAAATCGGTCAGGGAAAGGTGTTCCAGGTACACGCGGGCTTCGACAATTCCGGGACCCGGAGGTCCCCGCTGGGTCTTACTTGGCTGGACGGGTGGCGTGCCCGCCGAACTGGTGGCGGAGTGCGGAGACCATCTTCATGGCCGGCGAGGTGTCTTCGCGGGAGGCAAACCTGGCGAAGAGTGCTGCCGTGATGGCCGGCGCCGGCACGGCGTTGGCGATGGCTTCCTCCACGGTCCAGCGGCCTTCGCCGGAATCCTCCACGTAGTCATCGATCGTTTCCAGGCCAGGGTCCTCGTCCAGGGCCTTGACCATGAGGTCCAGCAGCCAGGACCGGACCACGGTGCCCTTCTGCCAGGCCCGGAAGGTTCCCGGCAGGTCGGTGATGATGTCCTTGGCGGCGAGGAGCTCGTAGCCTTCGGCGTAGGCCTGCATCAGCCCGTATTCGATTCCGTTGTGCACCATTTTGGCGTAGTGTCCGGCACCGACGTCACCAACATGGACGAAGCTGTCCGCGCGGTCGCCTTCGGGACGGAGTGCATCAAAGACCGGCAGGGCGCGTTGGATGTCCTCGACTGCGCCGCCGGCCATCAGTCCGTAGCCGTTCTGCAGGCCCCAGACGCCACCGGAAACACCACAGTCAGCGAACCGGATGCCTTTGGCGGCAAGAATTTCGCCATGCCTCTGGTCCTCGGTGAAGCGGGAATTCCCGCCGTCGATGACCAGGTCGCCCTGGTCAAGCTTGTCCCCGAGTTCGGTGATGACCGCATCGGTGATGGCTCCGGAGGGAACCATGACCCAGATGATCCTGGGCGTGGGGACGGCTGCCAGGAGGTCCTCGACGGAGGCAACATCGGTGACGTCCGGGTTACGGTCGAAACCGGTGACCTCGATGCCACCCACGCGCAGCCGCTCGCGCATGTTGAAACCCATTTTGCCAAGGCCGATCAGTCCAATGTGCAAGGTGGAACTCTTTTCTAAGCTAGGGATGGGTTGTCGTTTGGCACCAGGAGTCCGGGCCCACCGCAAAGTGCAGTGGGTGGGGCCCATCGGCGCGGGCCCCGGCCTCAGCTTGCGACGGCTGGGATCCGATGGGGCCTAGTTGGGCAGGCGGACGGGCATAACCAGGTAGCGGTAGTCGTCCTGGTCGTCGCCGTCGGCCTCTGCCTGCGCGGTGATCATCGCGGGCTTGGGCGCAGAGGTGAAGGAGAACCTGACGAACTTGGTTTCAATGACGCTCAGGCCTTCCACCAGGTAGTGCGGGTTGAACGCCACGGTGATGTCCTCACCGGAAAGCTGGGCCTCAAGTTCCTCGGAAGCCTGGGCGTCCTCGCCGGTGCCTGCATCAAGGTTCAGTTGCCCTTCGGTGAAGGCAAGCCGGACCGGAGTGTTGCGCTCGGCAACCAGGGACACGCGACGGACTGCTTCGACGAGCTCCTGGGTCTGGACGGTCGCGTGGATGGGCGTCGATTCCGGGAAGAGCGAGCGGATCTTGGGGTAGTCGCCGTCCACCAGCAGCGACGTGGTGGTGCGGCCACCGCTTTCGAAACCGATCAGGCGGGTGTCGTCGTCGGCGAGGGCGAGGTTGATGTCGCCGCTGTTGCCCAGCGTCTTCGCAACTTCGTTCAGGGTCTTCGCTTTCACCAGTGCGCTGGTGGAGATGCCGGGAGTGACAGGCTTCCACGGCACTTCACGCATGGCCAGCCGGTAGCGGTCGGTGGCCAGCAGGGTGATCAGGTCATCCTCGATCTCCATCCGCACGCCGGTGAGGATGGGCAGGGTGTCATCCTTGCTCGCAGCGATAATGACCTGCGAGACAGCCTGGGCGAAGGCATCGCCCGGGACCGTACCACTGATGGTGGGCAAAGCGGGCAGCGGCGGGTATTCCGCCTCCGGCATGGTGGCCAGGTGGAAGCTGCTTCGGCGGCAGGTCAGCGTGACTTTGTTGCCATCCGTTTCGACATCCACCGGCGCGGACGGAAGGCTCCGGCAAATATCAGCCAGCAACCGTCCGGACACCAGGATGGTGCCTTCTTCGCGGATGTCCGCTGCAATTTCAAGCCGCGCTGACGTCTCGTAATCGAAGCTCGACAGACTGACAGTGCCGGCCTCCGCCTTGAGGAGCAGGCCGGACAGGACGGGCACGGGTGGCCGCGGAGACAACGACCGGGCTGTCCAGGTGACGGCTTCTGCCAGGACGTCCCGATCGACTCTGAACTTCACGGAAGGGTGCCGCCTTTCATTGCTGCTGCATTGGAAACCCGAAACCACCCCGGGGTGGTCCTAAAAAATGTCGAGCCCACATCCGGGACGTGCATGGTCCGCACAGACGGAAACCACAAGAAAACCCAAGGATGGGAGCGCTGCTGACAGCTTAGCCGGAAGATCCGGGATTAACCCATCCCCGGGTCTCCCACCCAGCTGTTCGGGCCGCCAGGTCCGGACGGTCGAAGTGCTGGGAACGAACTTGTTGTTTGAGGGATTTCAATTTTTTGGGATTAGTAGTGTTAATAACTGCTGTGGAAACTGTGGATAACTCCTGCTGGCCGCGGGTTCCAGCGGTTAAGCCCTGTTCACGGATTGTGGGTGGAGCTGGTTTTAAACAGGGTGTGGATGGGGATAAGAATTTTGCCCGGTTTGCTGATCCACAGGCGGCTTAAGGGTTTTAAGCCCATTAAGCGCGGTTGTCCCCTTAACTATCCACAGGCTTATCCACATGTGCCTGTTAATAAGGTAAGAGAAGCGCGGTCAGGAGTCGCGCTGCTGCTGCTTGATCCGGTTGGTCAGCTCTGTCACCTGGTTGTAGATCACACGGCGTTCGGCCATCAGCTCACGGATTTTCCGGTCCGCGTGGATCACCGTGGTGTGGTCGCGGCCGCCGAGCTCCTGCCCGATCTTGGGCAATGACATGTCCGTCAGCTCGCGGCAGAGGTACATGGCGATCTGGCGCGCCGTGACGAGGGTCCGGGTGCGGGACTTGCTGCACAGCTCTTCCATGCTGAGCTTGAAGTACTCAGCTGTCTGCTGCAGGATCTGGGCCGAGGTGATCTCCTGGGCCCCGTCATCGGTGATGAGGTCCTTGAGTACCATCTCAGCGAGTGCCACATCGACCGGCTGCCGGTTCAGGCTGGCGAAGGCCGTGACCCGGATGAGGGCGCCCTCAAGTTCGCGGATGTTGCTGGAAATCTTGGAAGCGATGTATTCCAGCGCGTCGTCCGGAGCGGAGAGCCCTTCGCTAAGGGCCTTCTTCCGGAGGATGGCGATGCGGGTTTCCAGTTCCGGGGGCTGGATGTCCGTCAGGAGGCCCCATTCGAAGCGTGACTTCATCCGGTCTTCGAAACCTGCCAGCTGCTTGGGCGGCAGGTCCGAGGTGATGACCACCTGCTTGTTGTTGTTATGCAGGGAGTTGAACGTGTGGAAGAACTCCTCCAGCGTCCGGTCCTTGCCGGCCAGGAACTGGATGTCATCGATCAGGAGCACATCCACATTGCGGTACGTGGTCTTGAAGCTGGCGCCTTCGTCATCCCGGATGGAGTTGATGAAGTCGTTGGTGAATTCCTCCGAGTTGACGTACCGGACCCGGATGCCGCTGTACAGCCGGCGGGCATAATGCCCGATCGCGTGCAGCAGGTGTGTTTTGCCCAGGCCCGAATCGCCATAGATGAAAAGCGGGTTGTAGGCCTTGGCAGGGGCTTCGGCGACGGCCACTGCAGCGGCGTGGGCAAACCGATTCGACGAGCCGATCACAAAAGTGTCAAATACATACTTCGGGTTGAGCCGGCCGAACTCGTGGGAGGTGCTGGGCAGCATGGGCTGCGGCTTCTGCTCGATCAGCTGGTCGGCAGTGAAGGAAGGCTCGACGACGGGTTCGGGCTCCGCGTGCAGGGGAACCAGATCGGTGTCCACGTCGATGGCGCACCGGATGTCCTCGGAAAAGACGTTATGCAGGGCGTCGTCCAAGGCGTCCTTGACCTGGGTCTGCAGAACTTCGCGGGTGAGCTCATTGGGAACGGCCACCAGGAGGGTGGATCCGATCAGGCCTTGGGCCTGGGCCAGAATGACGAAACCACGCTGGCGGGGCGAAACGCGGTGGTCCTGCTCCAGCAGGGTGATAACGCGCCGCCAGGAACTTCCGACAGTATTGGCGTGGTTGGATTCGTCTACTGTCATCAATCGGTTCCCTAAAACTTGCTTTGCCTGCATTGCCAGCAGCCAGTCCGGAATCCAGGGGGCTGGCCCAGCTGTATCCACAGGGTTATGCACAGTCCGTGGATAATCGGCTACTGAGCCACTCTAGGGGATGAAAAGCCTAGAAGATAGCTGGCAATCGGCTTGTGGATAATTACACGGGTGTGGTTCGAAAAACGGGCCCCCGGGACACTTCATCCACAGGCCCGGCAGGCAGGTTAGCCACAGCTGGGGATAGCCGCCGGCATGGCTCCCGGTTTGACTCCGGGGCACAAAAGGCCCTAACGTTGTGAAGTCCTTTGTGTCCGCTTTTTAGCCCCATCGAAATCTCCCAGCCGCAACGCGTCCGGGTAGTAGGGGGAAAGCGTGTGCACATACAAAACTTAGCGTCGGCCAGTTCTTCCCCCTTTTTCTGATCGGGTGGGCGCACCTTTGATCCACTGGAGTAACTAACGTGAGCAAGCGGACTTTTCAGCCGAATAACCGCCGTCGAGCCAAGAAGCACGGCTTCCGCCTTCGTATGCGTACCCGTGCCGGCCGCGCCATCCTGGCAGCCCGTCGTGGCAAGGGCCGCACCGAACTGTCGGCCTAAACACTGACTTGTCGGTAGACATTTCCCTGCGAGTTTAGAGGTGCTTGCCGCCCGCAACCGCCTGAGGACTGCGACCGATTTTTCAACAACCGTACGTTCCGGTGTCCGCAATGGACGCCGGAACGTAGTGTTATATGCGGCAGCACTAGCTGCTGACGAACCCAGCCGGATCGGGTTCATCGTTTCCAAGAGTGTAGGGAACGCTGTGGTCAGGAACCTCGTTAAGAGGAGACTGAGGGAAGCAGGAGCCGTCTCGCTGCGCGAGCACGGCACCGGATTCGCCATCGTGGTGCGGGCGCTGCCCGCGTCCGCATCGGCGAGCTGGGACCAGCTCCTTTCGGACTACAACGCTGCACTCGAATCGACGCTGAACCGACTGGCGGGCCGCGCCCTCAAAGGCGCCCCCAGCGGTTCTGCCGGTACAACACAGGAGGGGACACCGCGTGCCTAACGCCACCGCCGTCGTCCGCCCTTCCGTGGCCGCCGCCGTCGGGAAGTTCATCTGGACGCTTCCCCGCAACATCCTCATCCTCCTGCTGATGGCCTACCGCAAGGTGATTTCCCCCTTGTACGGTCCCGTCTGCCGTTTTTTCCCATCGTGTTCTGCCTACGCCCTCGAAGCGGTCACCGTCCACGGTGCCGTGAAGGGTACGTGGCTGGCAGCCCGGCGCCTTGGCCGCTGCCACCCTTGGAACGCCGGCGGTGTGGACCACGTCCCCGCCGGGAGCCGGGAATGGCCTGCGGGCCGGACCCCCACAATTGTTGTGCTGAACAACCCGGACAAGTACCTGGCTGCTCGGACTGATGAAGAAGGCCGCAGTGCGGCCTGACGAATAGGGATAAGTATGGACTTCTTTGAAACAATCATGTTTCCGTTCAAATGGCTCGTGTCCATCATCATGGTGGGTTTTCATGAGGGACTGACGATCATTGGCCTGCCCGCTGCCAACGGGTGGACGTGGACCCTGTCCATCATCGGGCTGGTGCTGGTGATCCGTGCCGCCCTAATCCCTGTTTTCGTCAAACAGATCAAGGCCCAGCGCGGAATGCAGCTCCTGCAGCCCGACCTGAAGAAGCTGCAGACCAAGTACAAGGGCAAAACCGACCAGCTCTCGCGCCAGGCCATGGCGCAGGAGCAGATGGCCATGTACAAGAAGCACGGGACCAACCCGTTCTCGGCCTGCCTTCCCATGCTGATCCAGATGCCGTTCTTCTTCGCGCTGTTCCAGGTGCTTTCCGGCATCAGCACCAACGCCCGTGAAGGCGAAGGCGTTGGCGCCATGAGCCACGAACAGGTCGTTCAGTTTGACCAGTCCAGCATCTTCGGTGCCCCGCTCTCAGCCACCTTGCTGCACGGCACACCGGCCGGCGGCAACGTCACGGCCACATGGATTCTTTCCATCGTGATGATCCTCGCCATGACCGCCTCGCAGTTCATCACGCAGAAGCAGATCATGGCGAAGAACATGTCAGAAGAAGCCATGGCCAGCCCGTTTATGCGGCAGCAGAAGATGATGCTGTACATCCTGCCGGTGGTCTTCGGCGTGGGTGGCATCAACTTCCCCATCGGTGTCCTCATCTACTGGACCACCACCAACCTTTGGACCATGGCCCAGCAGTTCTTTGTGATCCGCCGGATGCCCACCCCGGGTTCCCCCGCAGCGAAGGCCCTGGCGGAGCGCCGCGCCGCCAAGGGCCTGCCGGCCCTGTCCATCCTTACGGGCAAAAAGGACGAAGAGGCCGACGCCGCTGCTGCCGCCGCCCTTGAGCCCAAGATCCAGCGTGTCCAGCCCCAGCGCAAGAACAGGAAGAAGAAGTAATGTCAGCCGAGAGCACCGAACACGCCCTTACGGAAGACGGCATCAACGGCCGGGACGACGTCGTTGCCGGCGATGACTCCCCGGCAAAGGTCTCCTCCGTCAGCCGCCTCGAAGAAGAAGGCGACATCGCGGCGGACTACCTCGAAGAGCTGCTGGACATTGCGGACATTGACGGCGACATCGACATTGAGGTCCGGAACGGCCGCACGTACATCTCGATCGTGGCCGAAGAAGAGACGGATAACCTGGACCACCTGGTGGGTGAGGACGGCGAAGTCCTGGAAGCCCTCCAGGAACTGACGCGGCTTGCCGTGCTGTCCGCGACGGACAGCCGCTCGCGCCTTGTCCTGGACATCAACGGCTACCGCCAGGAGCGGACCGGTCACCTGCAGAAGGTGGCTGAGGATGCCGCAGCAGCAGTCAAGGAGACCGGCCAGCCCGTGGCCCTGGAGCCCATGAGCGCCTACGAGCGGAAGATCGTCCATGACGCCGTAGCCGATCTGGGACTTGTCAGCGAGTCCGAGGGCGAAGGCGCCGGCCGCCACATTGTTGTATCCGCAGACTAGAGAATTGCTGACCCGCTAACCATGGTTGAAATCACGGCAGCTGAGCTCGTGGCCGCTGAAAAGATCTTCGGCGACAGGCTGGAGCTTGCGAAGCGCTATGTCGAGCACCTCGCCACCTCGGGTACCGAACGTGGCCTTATCGGGCCGAGGGAAGTACCCCGCCTCTGGAGCCGGCATGTGCTCAATTGCGCCGTCATCGAAAGTGAGATTGCGCAGGGAAGCCAGGTGGCCGACGTCGGCAGCGGGGCCGGGCTGCCGGGACTCTGCCTGGCGATTGCCCGTCCCGACCTCGAATTGACGCTGATCGAACCCTTGGAGCGCCGGGTGATCTGGCTGCAGGAAGTAGTTGATGACCTGGGGCTGGACAACGTCACGGTGATGCGGACCCGCGCCGAACTCGCGGTGGGCCACGTCGAAGCGGACGTGGTGACGGCCCGCGCTGTCTCGGCGCTGACAAACCTGGCGGGACTCACCATTCCCCTGCTGGCGGGCAAAGGGGAAGTGGTGGCCATCAAGGGCCGCAGCGCCGGTGAGGAAATCGAGAAAGCCGCGAAAACCATCCGCAGGCTGGGCGGCGTTTCCACCTCCGTGGTCACCGTTGGCGAGACCCTCCTGGCGGAACCCACCACCGTGGTCCGCATTGTTGTAAACAAGTCCCAAAAGAAGGCCTAGGCGAGCCCGGCGGCCCAGGTTCGCCGGGTTGAGCGGATAGGCTAGTCCACGGCAGCAGTATTGGCTGAACGAGAGTGAGTGTGCCCATTGAGCAGTAGCGAAGCCTCCACGCAACGGATCCCCCCGTTTGTGTCTTTGGGGTCGGCGCGGTCTGTCGCGGGCCCAGTCTCTGCCCCTGCCCGCGGTGGTAATCACCCGAAACAGGTAGTAGCAGCAGCTTCAACCGCGGCCGTTTCACGTGAAACAACCGCCGGCGGTAGAAGCAACGTTATGGATGCGATGGATGACTCAAGTCCCATCGCGAAGGAACTGGCGCATGAAACCAAGCGCCGGGAGAAGCTTCTGGGGCGTCCCTTGCCCCGCCCCGAAAAGACACGAATCTTCACCGTCTCCAACCAGAAGGGTGGTGTGGGTAAAACCACCACCACCGTGAACATCGCCGCAGCCCTTGCAGCTGCCGGACTTAATGTCCTGGTCATCGACATTGACCCGCAGGGAAATGCGTCCACAGCCCTCGGCATTGAACACCACGCCGACGTCGACAGCATCTACGATGTGCTGATCAACGATGTGGCCCTGGCGGATGTTGTGGCCCAGTGCCCGGACATCAAGAACCTCATCTGTGCACCCGCCACCATCCACCTGGCCGGCGCAGAGATTGAACTCGTTTCACTCGTGGCCCGCGAGCAGCGGCTGCGCAGGGCCATCGACCTTTATGCGAAGACCCGTGAGAAGAACGGCGAAGAGCGCCTCGACTACATTTTTATTGACTGCCCGCCCAGCCTGGGTTTGCTGACGGTCAACGCTTTCTGTGCAGCCGGCGAGGTACTGATCCCCATCCAGTGCGAGTACTACGCCCTCGAGGGACTGAGTCAGTTGCTGAAGAACATCGAAATGATCCAGAAGCACCTGAATGCTGATCTGGAAGTATCCACCATCCTGTTGACCATGTACGACGGCCGCACCAACCTGGCCGCCCAGGTGGCAGCGGAGGTGCGCCAGCATTTCCCTGAGAAGGTACTCTCTGCGGTTGTTCCCCGCTCGGTGCGGATTTCTGAAGCGCCCAGCTACCAGCAGACGGTCATGACTTACGACCCCTCCTCCACAGGAGCACTGTCCTACCTGGAAGCCGCTGCTGAAATCGCGGAACGCTAGAATCTTTCGAAACTGCAACGACTGGACCCGGGCTGCAACCCGGACCACTGGAGGGACATACCCATGAGCGAGAAGCGACGGGGCTTAGGCCGCGGACTTGGCGCGCTGATTCCCAGCTCGGCTGGCGCCGGCGAATCAGGCAACAGCACTTCCGTTTCGCGTCCGGTGGATCTCTTTTTCCCTGAAGGGCGGCGGAAGACTGAGCCTGTCGAGGAAACCGTTGCCGCGCCCGGCACCGGCGATGAGACAGTCAAGCCCGGCCGGAAACCAGCTTCCGGCAAAGCAACTGATGCTTCGGGCTCCGTTCCCGAAAAGCCGGCGCCTGCGGCTGCTGCCGGTTCCAGCTCGCGGAAGTCTCCGGTCTCAGCTTCCGACGCGGAGGCGACGGCTGCGAAGACATCCGATGCTCCGACGACGGCCAAAGTTCCTGCCGGCACCAGGACGGGACGTCCGGCGCCGGCGGTAGAACTTGTTGAAGTGCCCGGTGCCCGGTTCGCTGAAATCCCGGTGCTGGACATTCATCCCAACCGCAAACAACCCCGCAGCGTCTTCGATGAAGACGACATGGCAGAGCTTGTCCACTCGGTCCGCGAAATCGGCGTCCTCCAGCCAATTGTGGTGCGTAAATCAACCGAAACCGATGGCGAGCCTTATGAGCTCGTTATGGGTGAGCGCCGGTGGAGGGCAGTACAGGCCGCAGGCCTCGAAACGGTACCCGCGATCATCCGTGACACCACCGATGATGACCTTCTGCGGGATGCCCTGCTGGAAAACCTGCACCGCAGCCAGCTGAACCCGCTGGAAGAAGCAGCAGCGTACCAGCAGCTCCTTGAGGACTTTGGCACTACCCACGAACAGTTGGCTGACCGGATCGGCCGGTCCAGGCCACAGGTGTCCAATACGCTTCGCCTGCTGAAGCTTCCGGCCCTGGTACAGCGTCGGGTTGCCGCTGGAGTTCTTTCGGCCGGCCATGCACGGGCCCTCCTTTCCCTTCCCGATGCGGCAGCAATGGAGCGGCTGGCGCAGAAGATTGTGGCCGAGGGAATGTCCGTCCGGGCAACCGAAGAGGCGGTAACCCTGCACCAGGATCCCGCAAAGCCCGCAAAGAACAACATTCCCCGCCCCGGTGCCAGGCATGAGCGTTTGGATTATCTCGCGTCATCCCTTTCGGACCGGCTGGACACAAATGTCAAGATTTCGCTTGGTGTCCGTAAGGGCAAGGTAAGCATTGAGTTTGCCAGCGTTGAGGATCTGAATCGCATCATGGATGTCCTGAGTCCGGGTTCTGCGAACTGACAGTTTGAAGCTACTCTCTTTGGCAAGGCCCCGTCTGTGGACGGGGCCTTTTCCTGTTTCCGGGAAGCGTGGTACGCGATGGCTCCTCCACGGAAGGCCAATCCCTTGATGTCCTGGATGAGCGGAGCATCAAATTGATTGGCGCTGGGCTGCTTGGTGGCTGTTTGAGCGCCTTGAATGCCTTCAGCGGCTGCTGGTGCATGCGGGCTGCATCCCACTCCCCTGATGGGGCGCCGGCGGCTTATGAATGCGGAACTACCAGGCGGGCCCCACCGCCCGGGTGTCGGAGGAAATGGCCGGTAGGCTGGTCGTCTTTCGAGTTGGCAGGTTCCATTTTCGACCAGGGAGGCCAGCCACCGGTTGTCATTCAGTCGCTCTGATTCGCTGCAGGACGCGAGTGTTGCGTGCCACGATTAGCTGATTCACTCTGCTGTCATCGGCAACCACTCTGGCATGGTCATAAAGGCAAGTTTGATAGTACTCAAAAGCGAATGCCCGTCGTGGCGACCGAGTGAGAGAAGCTCCATCGGGATGAGAACGGTGGTGCTCGTACTAATGATTCACCAAATGTTTCACGTGAAACGCGAGGGACACGGGACCTCAGAGCGCTCACTCCGCTTGGCGGGCACTTCAGGATGAGAGACCGAACAGTCGGCTTGGACGGCGTACAAGGATCGTCCCCCTCTCCTCTGTTGAGGAGCGCCCGGATGTGTCTTGACTGGTCGGGCCTGACGGCTATGCGAGACTGATGAAATTTTCCTATGCCGTCTTAGCGTGTCAGTAGGTGATTCGGCTTCTGAGAAGCATGGGATCAGGGTACGAAATCGCCCGCTACGGGCGCGCCCCGTGTGCGACAGATCAACACCGAGGCATCAACCCAAGCACCCCGATCATTCTCAGTCAGACTGATGTTTCACGTGAAACGCTAAAGGAATGGCTGGGGCTCTTCATTTGGATGGAACATCGGACTACTCCTTGCATTTGCTGTATCCAGGCGGCCGTTAGCGAAGCTGCAAATCCAACCGCACTACATACTTCCGCAGTCTA
The DNA here is from genome assembly GCF_001424565.1 of Arthrobacter sp. Leaf141. Taxonomy (GTDB): domain Bacteria; phylum Actinomycetota; class Actinomycetes; order Actinomycetales; family Micrococcaceae; genus Arthrobacter. Next base: position 215,811 of record NZ_LMOL01000016.1, on the reverse strand, counting down.
GGCATCGGCCACTCGGAAATATCGCTATCAGGCGATCGGGCAATACCGATGCGAAAGACGCTACCTCGTTTGGCTTGCCTGCCAGGAGAACTTCGGTTCGCCGAATGGACTACCTGGAAGCTGTCTGCCGCAGTTTTCTGGTTTTGTGTTTCACGTGAAACCTCCAGTAAAGGTCAGCAGATTGAGTCACTTGCCGGCCGCAAAAGCGAACCTGGACCTTGGTAAGGACGGGGACATCGACTCGAACCCGGGTCCGAACACGGAAAGTGACCATGATTTCGACGGGTCGGTGGACCCCGTCGGCTCAGCGCCAGGCAGCAAGACCGGCGAGGGGGCCTACATCCGTGACGAGCCGGCCCCGGCCGCCACGGCGAACTCCCGAGTCCACGGCACTTCTATCTCAGTAGGTCGCCGCTGTAACGAAGATAATGTAGGCGCAGATGTGGACGTGGCATCCGTATGGGTCCACACCCACTTACGTTGCCGTAGTCTCCGGCCCGGTGCAACTACGGAACGCAACGCTCATTGCCTAACCAATGCCGTGATCTATTGGTGCTTGTTCCCGTCAACTGCTTCCTCACTGTCGCCTCCACAAGACCAAAGTACGCAAGCACAGTCTTCAGCGGAATTATCGGCCGCCCTCCCATCGTGAGGTGTGCGGAGACGGAGCACCTGACAGCATTGCGCTTGATGAGTAGACCGCCAACACATGCCTGGGTGCGGTCCCTGTAGCAACGTTTGTTATCCTTCCCATTCCGCGGCGGACAATCTTGATTGAGTGCAGACGCCGATGCGCGCCGACACCGTTGCACTCCCCCCAGGGATGGCGACGACGCTACGTTCTTTAACCCTTCAGTTTGGCGTCGGCCGTCCCGGTTGTGTTGTCGCTTCGACCTTTGGCGCCCGGAGGACAAGTCGCCGATCCCGCGCCAGTATCAACTTCGGTCGAGACATAGTTCATTCGCCGGACCAAGGCGAGCCACTCGGGCCGCGGCGCCCGCTTCGCTGAATATTCACTTCTGCACATGGAGTTCTGCGGACTTCTTTGCCAGGACTGGCGGTGTCATCCATCGACGGGTCAGTCGACCAGAGCTCGCCGTTAGGAATCCCACCGATGGGCTCTAGAAAGAGCCCGCTGCGCAGTTCGTGACCAGCTGGCACCGTGGGTGACCACGAGGGTTTCCGGTTGGTGGGCTGAGCGATTGATGCTGGCCCCGGCCCACCCCAAATTGAACTGCAGTCACCATCTCCAGTGTTTGTCATCAACCGGCTCTATGGATTTCACTGGCGGATATCACTCGTTGATCAGGCTGTGGATAACGGTGTGGATATCTAGTTGCTGGTTGTGGCTAACTTTAGCCAGCTGGCAGCAGGCGGCGGAGCAAAAGGCGCGCAAGGTTATCTTGGTTGGGCTCCAAGACAGGTCATGTTTCACGTGAAACATGCGCCTTCCTTTATAGGCAATCTAAGATTCAGGCGCAGAACGGACATTATAAGCCACAAAAGGCTGATTATTCCGCTATTTTGGGCTCTTCTGCCTATTTGTTGCGCCGATAAGTGGGTGAAACTGCGCAGCGGGACTTACCCGGGTGGGAGACGACGAAACCGTACGCTCCACGGGGCAGCATCCTCACTGAGACGATGGCTGTGAATAAAGGTGTGGATAAGCTGGCCGCGCTCGTGTGGACAACGTGTGTATTCGCTCACGGATATGCAGCTGCCCAGGTTGCGGAATTGCCCCAAGACTGCGAAGTTGTCCAAGACGATTTGCAGTTGCCATAACTCCGGAACCAACGGCATACACCCGGGCCACGAGTCTCCTATTGGTTCTTGCCAGTCAACTTGCGCCCCACAGAACCGAACCAACTGGCACTGGCGCCGTACGGCTCCCCCGGGCCGCGGTGAGCCGTACGGGGCGATAACCGGACAGCCAGCCCAACAGCCAGGCATGGTGGGAGCGGTGGCGCCGTGAAGGACGCCTTGTGCCTACCAGACCGCCCGCTGCGTGCATTCACGGAATGTCGTCTTGAGGTGGTGTTTCACGTGAAACATACTCACGAGCAGAATGGCTCCAGGGCCATACGTTACCGAGTAGCTGGCTACCATGAGTCATCATTTCGGATAATCAGTTTTGGTAGAGATGAATAGGGTCGACCGACTCAGAGCAGGTAGGCCACGCTACAGCCAAGAATTCCGGCTTGGGAGAGGCTTGCTCCGGAGCATCTGGGCCGTTGCGGTTCTTTCCTGGCTCCTATTTCCCGTGATCCAGGTCTTGGCTTCCGATGTCAGCACCCCAATCGTTGTCACGCAGGGCGTGCTCAACCCTGGATGACGTATCTACACGAGTTTTAGCCGCCGCGGCGATGAGTCTCTGCGGGGACAGGATGGCGAGGGGCAGGGAAGCCACTGCGAGGTCACTAGAGGCATGGGGATGGTGCTACCGCTGCAGGCCCTCAGACCCTCAGGCCCTCGGAATTCCTTCGGCCACATGGTACCTGGTGACCGCTTCACCCGGCACTTCGGTGCTCGCAGCGGAAACCAGCGGGACGGAGGCCGTACCCCTGATAGTCGCAATCCCTGAGGAGTGCCTTGGCGGTTTCCCTGCTAAATGATTGCGCAACGTTTGGGACTGCCTCGGGTGGATCCATTTGCACCATTACGCTGAATTGCGTGTTTCCGTAGCGGAAAGTGTGGCCATATCTGCGATGAGAGTCTTCATCTCCCTTTTCGCCCCATTTCAGGAGCTACACTGCGGTTTGATCCGTACGCTGGGCGGTGGACCCTCTTCCGGGTGAGCGAGCGATTATCGACGCCTCTGGGTTCCTTCTAAGACCTAGGATCGCTATGCTGCTAAATGATGGAAACTGAAATGGGCTGACTGCCCACGTTTCCTATCAATCGAGTGGAACCGCCTGCAATTTAGCCGGATGGCCAAGCACCGACTATTGGCGGATGTTTCACGTGAAACATCCGATCCGTCATCGCCAGGATGGGGACCGTGTGCTGAGGAAAGCTGCAACAGGCCCTATCGTTATCGGAACACCTCCCAGCCCAGCCAGCCGATGACGAGTTCATGTTCGGCAGCCCTGCTGGATGCTGTGTGTTTGCTCCGTCGTGGCAGACCGAAGAACCGACCTCAGCCGGCCCGGCCTTGTTGTTCCAGCAACGTCCCAGACAACTTGATGGACGAATGATCGCAGACACTCAGAGTCAATGCCTAAAGAACACCGCACATATGTTTCACGTGAAACACGGATGCAGTCGATGGAATGGGATCCGGCGGTCTTCTCCAGGAACTGATCTAAGCGCACCATTGTTCGCTTCGTTGACGTACTCGCTTGTTGGAACAAGCTGTCTACTTCGAAGATTTGCTACATCTCTGTGTTTCACGTGAAACATGCCCGCTGGGCTGGAGCTTGCTGATTAGTCGGGTCATTCATGGCTACGCCGAGCTTCCTGAGCGTGGAGTAGACCACATCGCCTCCCATCGCATGTGCCCGACGTAAATGTTTCACGTGAAACACGCACTAAAAAAAGGAGTGGCTCCGGCTGAAAGCCGGAGCCACTCCTTTCGGACGGCGGTGACCGTACCTATGTGGAGTCCTTAGGACAGGACGTCCGCAAATTCCTTCTCAAAGAACTGCTTCGGCTTCGCGCCGATCACAGTGCTCTTCACTTCGCCGCCTTGGAAGAGGTAAACAGCGGGGATCGACGTGATACCGTACTCGGCTGCAATGGCCGGGTTGTCATCGACGTTCACCTTTACAACGTCAACCTTCTCGCTGTACTCGACGGAGATCTCATCGAGGATAGGGCCCAGTTTGCGGCAGGGACCGCACCACTCTGCCCAGAAATCAACAATTACCGGCTTCTCGGAAGACAGTACATCCGCACCGAAGCTTGCATCAGTTACATCTTTGGCGTTGCTCATAACTAGTCCTTCTTTCGTGAAATATCGGTACGTTTATTAGGCAGACAGGTCGGCCAGGTAGTGTTCAACATCAAGGGCCGCAACGCAACCGGATCCGGATGCAGTGATGGCCTGGCGGTAGGTGGGATCAACGACGTCGCCGGCAGCGAAGACGCCGGCAATGCTGGTCCTGGAACTGCGGCCCTCCACCGCGATGGTGCCCTCCGGTGCCAAGGCGAGGACGTCCTTCACCAAGTCGGTCCGCGGATCGTTGCCGATCGCCACGAAGACACCCGTCACGGCCAGGTCGGACACCGTACCGTCGATCAGGTTCTTCAGCTTCAAGCCCGCCACCTTGGCGTCTCCCACGACATCTTCAACGGCGGTGTTCCAGATGAAGTTAATCTTCTCGTGGGCCAGGGCGCGGTCGGCCATGATCTTGGAGGCCTTCAATGTGTCCCTGCGGTGGATTACAGTGACGGACTTGGCGAACTTGGTGAGGAACAGGGCTTCCTCCATGGCAGAGTCTCCCCCGCCGATCACTGCAATGTCCTGGTCCTTGAAAAAGAAACCATCGCAGGTTGCACACCAGCTGACACCGTGCCCGGAGAGCCGCTTTTCATTCGGGAGACCAAGCTCGCGGTATGCGGATCCTGTCGACAGGATGACAGCGCGTGCCTGGAAGCTATCACCCGTGGCAATGGTGACCGTTTTGATCGGACCGGTGAGGTCCAACGCGGTGACGTCCTCGAACTGGATTTCGGTGCCGAACCGGGCAGCCTGCTTCTCGAAGTTCTCCATCAGGTCCGGTCCCATGATGCCGTCCGGGAAACCCGGGTAGTTCTCCACATCAGTGGTGTTCATCAGTTCACCACCTGCAGTCACCGATCCTGCGATCAGCAGCGGCTTCAGGTTTGCGCGCGCGGTGTAGACCGCTGCGGTGTATCCAGCGGGGCCCGAGCCGACAATGATGACGTCACGGACGTCTGACGCCGTGTTTTCTGCGATGGTCACTGAACTGTGAACCTCTTCCTTGATTGACGCGCCCCCTGCGGAGGCCGGCCACATGGCACAACTGATACTTGGTGCTGAATATTCCGCTGCCTGCGCTGCGAGGTCGGTCCCGCCCGGAGCCGGGCACACAAACCGGCACCCACAAGATTACCGTCCCCTATCCGGGATCAGCCACCGGGCCAGCGGCTGGGAAGCAAACGCAGTCACAATGCTGCCGGCCCGGTCGGTAGGCTACTGGACCTTGATTTCAGCCAGTCGAAGCCCGAAACCGTAGCGCGTTTTCGGGGCAGCCAGCTTTGGCAGGGAGTTGATGGCCACAATCACGTACTTCGACTCAGCCGGTTCAGCCAACGGAATGTTAAGGTCTCCGGAGGTGAAGCTGTTGGTACCCACGGACTTGGCACCGTCCAGGGACGGCTTGTCGTTGGTGTACACCGTGATGTTGCCGCCGGAACCGCCCAGCTGCTGCAGGGTGATGGAGGATACTTTTGCCGGTTCCTTGAGCTCGATTGCCAGCGGCACGCCTTCCGGAGCCAGTCCGCCCCAGTTTTCCGTTGCGAACTCCATATCGGACCAGTAGCTGGCAGCGTTGCCATCAAAGGCCTTGACCAGGTCACCGTCGAAAGTGGCGGCGAAATCGAAGGAACCCAGCCGGCTGACATTGGCGATCACCGGAGGCGCCGCCGGCGCCGCAGAGCTGGGGGCTGCTGAGGGAGTGGGCTCCACCGTGGAACCACCCGTGGCCTGGGGCGCCGTGGTGTTGGCCTGCGGGCCGGAGGGGATGAGGTTGCCCAGATTCGAGACAGCAAAGATCAACCCGCCAATGAGGACAACCGCCAGCAGGCCACCCACCAGCCAACGCATGGACCGGGGTTCGCGCTCGGTTTCGTCCCGGTCCCGGTCCTCGTCGACCTCGGTATCCGTGCTGCCGGCTGTTGCCGCAATGCCCCCCCCGGCGGCTGCCGGGGCAGCAGCACGGGCAAAGCGGGAGGGCTTCCGGACAGCCGGGCCGGCGTTCTCTTCCGGCGTCTCTGCATAAGATTCCGTGGTGTCGGCCTGGGCGTAGTCGTCCTCGGACCACAACGAAACCTTGGGCTTTCCGGTGCCCTGCGCGTTGTCGGTCGCCTGGCTGCTGCCGGCATCCGCGTCCTGCGGAGGCTGGACGGGGTGGGCCGCTGTCGCGTCAGCATCACCAGTAGAGGAGGGTGCGGCGGCGGCAGTGGCCGCGGCGGCTGCGGGGCGGGCCGGCGGCTTGGCCGGCATCACAGGCGCGGTGGGGTAAGGATCCACCTGGCTTGGGTGCGTTTCGGCATAGTTGATGTACCCGGCGTCGACGTCGTCCTCGTCGTCGTCGTAAGGTTCGGGTTCATTGGACCGTGCCTGGCCAAAAATTTCACTGCCCAGGGTGTCCGTGAAGAACGGCTCAACGTAGGGAGGGTTGGAGGCCACCACCAGGTCCAGCAGGTCCGCCGCGGACGCGTGGTTGGTAATCAGGTACGTGGCCGCTTCCGTCACGCCCAAATCAAGGACCTGGACAGTCCCCGGGCGTTCTCCCGTAGCCACTTCGCGGGCGCTTTGGGCAACCTGTTCCGTGTTTTCGGGGCCGGCAACCAGGATGCTGACCGGCCGGTTCAGGACCTGATCCACACCGTCCAGCACCAGATCGTGGTCGTGCGAGGTCAGGACTGTGGCTGTGACCTTGTAACGGCCGCCCAGTACTGATCCGACATCGATCGGGTTGGACACGTGTTCCTCCTAGATTGTCCGGCGGTGCCGGCTCAAGCGATGCAACCGCTGCTCGCGGCGGAAGCCTGGCGGCTCTCCCCCGGAATTTCGGTCCCCATACCCTTCCGATCCTAGCGGATGGCATCGGTTGGGCCGTGGAGAAAAGATGCCGGAAATACCCGGCGTCCTACTTTTTCCGGGTGGTCCGCGGCTTGAAATACGGGTTCTCCCCGGCTTTACCCTGGAAGGTCCGCCTGCCCGGCAGGGGGATGCTCTCCCGCAGGAAGCCTGCCCTGGCCGTGCCGGGCTGATCCTCGCCAGGGAGGTAGCCGCCGTGCGGTGTTTCCCGGGTGCCGCCGTCGTACGCCTCGGGCAGCTGCTCCGGCACCGGGCCGGCCCGGAAGGACACGGCGTCGAACTCGCCGGAGATGCGCGGAATCAGTCCGGTATCCACGGACGTCGTGGCCCGTTGGGGGGAATCTGCGGCAGGCCCGCCTGTTGTGGGCGGCACCTTGGAAGCGTCCGACGGCGGGTCCCCGGCAGGGGGGTCGTTCCGCCCGCCGCGGCCCAACCGGCCCAGCAGCGGACGGAGCAGGTCAGTCAATTCGCTCACGCGGAAGAGCTTCAACAACACCAGGTACACCGCAAGCATGACCGGACCCACCACGGCAACGGTGATGAGCGCCGTTAAACGGTCGGCCCAGGCGAAGCCATCAACGTTGTAGCTGCCCATCAGCCACAGCGCACCGGCACCGGCAAGGGCTGAACCGAGCGCCGCGTAGCCCATCCGGATGTACGAATTAGCGATCCGGGGCCCGTCCAGGTGGCCCAGGAGCCGGCGGAGGAAGACGGCGCTGATCACCACGGACAGGATGTTGCCCACCATATAGAGGATGGCGATAGCGTAAATGATCTGGCCCACCGGCAGGAACTGGATGGCGAAGGCCCCTGCCACGTAGACCACCGCCAGCAGCAGCTGGACGTAAAACGGCGTCCGGGCATCCTCGTTCGCGTAAAAGACCCGCGACATCATGAAGTTTGCGCTCAGGAAGGGGGTGCTCAGCGCCAGTATGGTCAGCGTCTGGGCCAGCATCACGCCGTCCTGCCGGGAACCGCCGGAGAAGAACATCCCCAGCGGACCAGCCAGCGCAAAGAGCGCCAGGGCTCCGAAAACGGTGGCCACGGCCATGGTCCGCAGGCCGTGCGAGAGTGCGTCCCGCAACTCCGTGCGGTTCCCCGCCTGGGAGGCCCGCGTCATCCGGTTGAAGAGCACCGTGGCCAGCGAGAGGGCGATGATCGAGTGCGGCAGGAGGTACAGCTGGCTGGCTACTTCCAGGACGGCGTTGCCCGGCAGCGCCGCAGCGGCTGGGTCTCCCGCCTCCGTGAGGCGGATGCGCTCGGCGCCGGGGATGGTGGCGATCCGCATGACGTACAGGAAGGCAAGCTGCCCGACGGCGGCCGTCAGCAGCGTCCACACGCTCAGCTTCGCGGCCTGCCCCAGGCCCACACCGCGCCAGCCGAAGCGCGGCCGCAGCCCGAGCTTCAGCCGGATCACGGGGATCAGGAGGATGGCCGTTTGGGCCACCACGCCGATGGTGGAGAAACCGGCCACAAGCAGCGTCTGCTGGGGACCCCAGTTGGCGAGCGTATGCGGGCTGAATTCGTTGGTGCCGAAGAGCCAAATGAACATCCCCAGCCCGCCGATGGCCACCAGGTTGTTCAGGATGGGGGCCCACATGGCCGGGCCAAAGGCGCCGTTGGCATTCAGGATCTGGGTGAGCAGGGCGTAAAGCCCGTAAAAGAAGATCTGCGGCAGGCACCAGAACGCAAACGTGACAGCCAGCGCCTTCTGCTGCTCGTTGTACCCCTGCGTCGTCAGGTCGATGACCCACGGCGCGGCAAGGGTCACCAAAGCGGTCAGCCCGAGCAGCAGCAGGACCGCCAGGGTCAGCAGCCTGCTGATGAAGTCCGCTCCCCTGTCCGGGGCCTTGCTCGCCTTGATGATCTGGGGCACCAGTACGGCGTTGAAGACGCCGCCGGCCACCAGCAGGAAAATCAGGTTGGGCAGGTTGTTGGCGTTGATGAACGTGTCATTGACGGTGGAGCCAAGCCCCAGGGCGGTGCCCAGCATCCAGGTCTTGCCGAAGCCCAGGAACCGGGAGACGAGCGTTCCGGCGGCCATGATGGCGCTGGACCGCGTTTCGCTGGCCCCCGAAGGTGCCCCGGAAGGCTCCCCACCGGTGCCCCGGGGCTCCGCTGGAACGCTGTTGCCGGAGCTGTCCGCGGGGCCGGCCAAGGTGGTTGCAGGTGGCCGGGTGGGCTTCTCAGAAGGAAAATTGGTAGCTGACATCGCCTTCATCGTCTCACCCGGGGCCCCATAACGCCGCACTACAACAGCGGCCGGTGCCGAGAACCTCAGAGGTGGGTGGGCAGGACTTCGCGGGCCAGATCGGCAATGCGCCGCTCGTTGGGGAACGACAGTTTCCGGGCGAGTTCGGCGATGGGGACCCATGCCACGTCCACGGCTTCCTGGTCCGGATCATTTTCGATGGTGAGTTCACCGCCGGTGGCGCGCAGGAGGTAATGGTGCACCGTTTTGTGAACCCGGTGCCCGCTTACGGTGAACCAGTAGTCGATGCTGCCCAGCGGCGCCAGGATGATGCCTTCGATGCCGGTTTCCTCGGCAATCTCGCGGACCGCGGCTTCTTCGTTGTTTTCCTTGCCCTCCGGGTGACCCTTGGGAAGGCACCACTCCAGCCGTCCGCCGCGGTTAAGGCGGGCGATGATCGCCACCCGAAGTTCGGCGTCGGACGTGTCCACCACAACGCCCCCGGCGGAAACTTCCTCCACCGTGGGAAGCGAAGCCGGCGCCGAATGCTGGGCAGGGGCAACGTGCGCACCGATTGCCGACGGCAATGGTGCGTTTGTCCTCCTGCCGGGAGCGCTCGGTACTGGATGGGCCATGGAGTCCACTCTAACGACAGTTGCCCGATCGTGATGACCGGAACATGACACCTATATGGACGGGATATGACGCCGTTTGGTGGCGATACACGGAATCATCCGTGATCTTGACGGAATATTGGCCTGCCGCGGCGCTGGTTTCTGACAAGCTTAAGTAACTATGGCGCACGCACATCACAAGATTGATTCCCACACCGTCGATTTCCGGGTGGACCCGGTGGTTCTGGAGCTCGGCCGTCGCTTCGTGGCCGCCGGACACGAATTGTCGCTGGTGGGCGGTCCGGTGCGTGACCTCTTCCTGGGCCGGACGTCGCCGGACCTGGACTTCACCACCGACGCCACCCCTGACCAGACCTTGGCCCTGATTAAAAAATGGGCGGACAACTACTGGGAGATCGGGCGCGCGTTCGGCACCATCGGGATGCGCAAGGACGGGTTCCAGATCGAGGTCACCACGTACCGGGCCGAGGCCTACGATCCCGACTCGCGCAAACCAGTGGTGGCGTTCGGTACGTCGTTGACGGATGACCTGCAGCGCCGTGACTTCACCATCAATGCAATGGCCCTCAGGCTGCCCTCCCTGGAGCTGGTGGACCCGTTCGGCGGCGTCCGGGACCTGCACGCGTCCGTCCTTGCCACGCCGGGGTCCCCCGAGTCGTCCTTTTCGGATGACCCGCTGCGGATGATGCGGGCTGCCAGGTTCGCTGCCCAACTGGGGGTGTCGGTCCACCGCGACGTCCGCCGGGCCATGACGGACATGGCTGACAGGATCGCCATCATCTCGGCGGAGCGCGTACGGGACGAGCTGGTGAAGCTCATCTGCGGGGACAGTCCACGGGTGGGCGTGGACCTCCTGGTGGATACCGGGCTGGCCGACCACGTCCTGCCCGAAGTCTCCGCGTTGCGGCTGGAATCGGATGAACACCACCGGCACAAGGACGTCTACCAGCATTCCCTGCAGGTGCTGGAGCAGGCGGCGGCCCTGGAAACGGCTGCGGACGGAGCCGTTCCCGGCCCGGACTTTGTCCTTCGGTTCGCCGCGCTGATGCACGACGCCGGGAAGCCGGCTACGCGCCGCTTCGAACCGGGCGGTGCGGTGAGTTTCCGCCATCACGACATGGTGGGTGCCAAACTCACCACGAAGCGCATGAAGGCATTGCGTTTCGACAACGACACCATTAAGGCCGTCGCCCGCCTGGTGGAACTCCACATGCGGTTCTACGGGTACGGTGATGCGGGCTGGAGCGATTCCGCAGTCCGGCGGTACGTCACCGATGCCGGTCCCCTGCTGGAGCGCCTGCACCGGCTGACCCGCTCCGATGTCACCACCCGCAACCAGCGCAAGGCCGAACGCCTGGCGTTTGCCTACGACGACCTTGAGGACCGCATCGCGGCGCTGAGGGAGCAGGAATCGCTCGACGCCGTCCGGCCGGACCTGGACGGCGCCCGGATCATGGCACTGCTTGGGATCAGGCCGGGCCCAGTCGTGGGCCGGGCCTATAAGTTCCTGCTGAACGAGCGGATGGACCACGGTCCCCTTCCTGCGGACGTCGCGGAGGCGCGGCTGCTCCAATGGTGGGCGGGGCAGCCCGAATCAGCACCTGTCGAACCAGCGGCAGGAAACCCTTCCGCCGGCGTCGACCTTTCCCCCTCAGAGGAGTCCCAGTGACAGTTCCCGCGTTCGCCCCCCGCCCCCAGCTCTGGATCCTGCGCCACGGCGAAACGGAATGGTCCAAGAGCGGCCAGTACACAGGCCTCACAGACCTCCCCCTGACCGTCGAAGGCGAACAGCAGGCGGTGGAGGCCCGCAAGGTCCTCGACGGCGTTGACTTCGACCTGGTGCTGACCTCGCCGCTCCGGCGTGCGCGGCGGACCGCCGAACTGGCGGGTTACCCGGACGCGCAGCACGAGCCCCTGGCCGTGGAGTGGAATTACGGCGACTACGAGGGCATCAGTTCGGACCTCATCCGCAAGGACAATCCGGACTACCTGATCTGGACGGACGGCGTCCCCAACGGCGAAGCGCTGGATGAGGTGGCGGCCCGGGCCGACAAGATCATCGCCCGCGTACTCGAATCCGGAATGGATAACGTCCTGATTGTGGCCCACGGTCATTTTTCCCGGATCCTGACGGCCCGGTGGCTTGAATTGCCGGCCGTGGAAGGCCGGCATTTTGTTTTGGGAACCGCGAAAGTCTGCACACTCGGCTGGGACAAAAGAACACCGGCAATTGTCCGCTGGGGACTCTGAGGACTTTCTTTTCAACCAATTTCCTGAAAGTACCGGCAATTGGTAGTCACAGCGCAAATTGTGGTGTATTTTTATTCCTAGTCCCAGGGCGTTCTGCCCGGACGTTCGCCCGCGTAGCACCCGGTAATGGTGCAACGGATAGCTGAAAAGGAGGTTGGGAAAATGAATACTTTGACTGGCGGATGGAAGATGACCATCACCAATGACCCGGCCCCTGCTGTCCACGCGCGCGCTTTTGCGGGATACTTCGGCGCCTAGGCCCGTTCCCTGCCGCTTGGCTGGAAAGCCGCGGCACCCGTTGCAGGCCGTCCCGGACGCCTGACTTTCCCCACGCCAGATCGCAGACCCGGTTCTGCTGACGCAGTCCCGCTGACTCTGGCGCGTGGCGGCGGTACCATCCGCCCTCCCTGAATCGGAACCAGCTTCCCCTTGGGACGGTGCTGTACCGCCGGCAATATCCTGCCGTGGGGAAATTCGGTGCATTTCCGGCAAGGCCCCGTAATGCCCAAATTAGTCCTCTTTTGCATCAGCAAATTGGACCCTAATTGTCATGCCCAAATTCACGATAAAACCCGGGAGGTGATTTCCGTGATGAAAAGACTCAAACGCTTGCTGCTCGCCCGTTCCCGGCCAGTACGCGGCCGTGGTTCGTTCAACAGTGCACTGTTGGAGCAACGCCGAGAAGAAGTGTTCGCCGTCCTGCACCAGCAGATGTCGGGCCTGCGCTGAGGTCCACACCGTCCAGGAAAGGAGGGCCGATGATTTCCGTCCAGCCCCATGAACGGCAAAGAGCCCACGCACTGGTGCGTGGGCTCTTTGCCGTTCCGGCGGCGCCGCCGGGTGCCGGTGGGCTTTTGCTGCGGCTCAGGAACAGTGTTCAGGGGCAGTCGAAGGAGATCAGCACCAGGCGCTGGAAGGGCTGGTTCCCTGTCTCCCGGCAACCCGCGGCCCCAAATGCCGACGTATCGCCGGGAGTGCCGCCGCCTGTGCCGACAAACAGGACCTCACCCTTTCCGGTCAACTGGTCCGGGGCAACCGGGGCATCAACACCCCACAGCGAGCCGGAAGTGGCCGGACTGGCGGCCAGGGACAGGTCGGCGATGCCGGCGAAATCGTCCGGGTAGGCCAGCACCATGTCCCGCAGGTACGGAGCTCCGAACACCACTGCCGCCGGGCGTTCGGGCTCCTGGTCCACCAGGGCAGCGATACGCCGCTCGGTGTCCGGCGGCTCATTGACCAGGCTCTTAAGCGTGAGCTGCGGGACGAGGCTGCAGAGGACCAGCCCCGCCACCAGGAATCGGAACCCTACGCGCCTCCGCGGCAGGCTGATCAGGCCCATACCGACCAGCAGGGCGAACGCCGGCGCCGTGAACGTCAGGTACCGCGCCACATAAACAGGTTGGGTGATCAGGCTGGCCAGGAGCAGCCCACCCACAGGGACCAGCACGCCGGCCAGTCCCAGGACCATTGCTTGGCGGAGCTGCGCGTCCAGCCGGGCCGCCCACACGCCCCGGACCACCAGTGCGCCTTGCAGCAGGCCCAGAACCACCACAAACGCCAGCACCCACTGCGGCGGGAGGTTCCCTGTTGGCCTGTCATCGCCGTAGAAGTACTGCTTCACCACTGCCGTCACCAGATGCTCCGTCAGCGAACGGTTCTGGATCCACTCCACCTGTGCCTTTTGTCCCAAGGCAAACACCAGGAAGGGCAGGGCGGCCACGCCTGCAACGGCACCGGCCGCCAACGTGGCCACGATCCTGCGCCGGAGGACAACGGCGGCCACCGCATGGGCCACGATGGCCAGCGCAAAGAACATAAAAACGCCGACTCCCACCACCGCGCACAAGCTGTACAGCACCCAGTCCAGCGGCCGGTTGGATTCCCAGGCCCGCAACAGCAGCAGCGTCAGGAGAACTGCCAGCACGGTTGTCAGTGCAGACTGGCGTGACTCCGTGCCTGCCCACACCATGCGGGGCAGGAGCGCCAACACCAGCCCGGCCGCCACCCCCAGGGGTGCGGATCCCAGCCTCCGCCCCAGGACCACTGTCAGGCCTGCCGCAGCACCAACGGCCAAGGCGGAAGGAAACCGCAGCGCCACCTCGGAGAAACCGAAAACAGCGGTCCACAGGTGCATCAGGAAGTAGTAGATGCCGTGGACGGCGTCCACGGACTGCAACAGGAGCAGGAGTTCTGCCGGCGACCGTCCAGCAGCCGAAATGGTGGCAATTTCGTCATCCCAGAACGACGGGACCCAGGAGCCGACAAACGCCGCGCAGAAGGCGAGGAGTCCGATGCCGACGGGTGCAAGCCACGGCCGTTCAGTGGTCAAGGCACGGCGGCGCCCGGCAATTTTGGCTCCGGCGTTCTGGGTTTCCACCCCATGACCATACCTGCCGGCGGATCGGCGGCGCCCAACCGAAGACCCGGCGGTAAGCTCGGTGCATGCAGGAGACCACGCCCCCGGAACGCCGCGGCCGGTCCCGTCTGGTGGTTCCCACCCGCAGCGACCTGACCCTCAGGAACTTCACGGAGATCGCCGGGGGGCCGCTGGGTGCCAGGTCGGAACCGGGGGTGATCACACCGGGGATCTTTACGGTTGACCGGGTCCTGATCCTCCTCACGGTCGCTGCCGCCCTGGTCGGGGTGGTCCTGAAAGGCTACTGCCGGGTCAATGGGTGGGAGACCCCCACCCAGTTCTATGCGACCTGCTATTCGGACTTCCCCGAACTCTTCCGCAACCGGGGCCTGGCGGACGGACTGTTCCCCATCGCCGGCAGCGGAAGCCAGTTCGAATATCCGGTCCTGATCGGTGTCATCGCGGGAATCACCGCCTGGCTGGTGCCCGGAACCGGTGTATCGGACGCACGCGTCCTGGGCTACTTCGACATCAATGCGGCCCTGCTGGCATTTGCGGCGCTGGTGACCGTCCTGGCTACGGCGCGCCTGGCCGGCCGGCGCCCCTGGGATGCCGCGATGATCGCAGTAGCCCCGGGGATCGTGTTGGCCGGGACCATCAACTGGGACCTCTGGGCTGCCGCGCTGCTGGCCCTAGGCATGTACTTCTTCGCCCGGCACAGGCCACTGGCCGCCGGCATCCTGATCGGGCTGGCTGCGGCAACGAAGCTGTACCCCCTGCTGATCCTCGGCGCGATTGTCCTGCTGGCCGTCCGGACCGGCAGGTTCAGGCCGATGCTGATAGCAGCTGCCGCGGCTGCGGCCTCGTGGGCTGCAGTCAACCTGCCGTTTGCGGCCGCCAACCCCGCCGGCTGGGCTTACTTTTTCCAGTTCAGCGCGGACCGCGACGCGGGCTACAGCTCGCCGTGGTTCATCTACAACCTTGTGGCCGCAAGGATCGGAATGGCCGGGCTGGATCGCACGGCCGTGGACCTGCTGTCCATTGGACTCTTTCTGCTGGCCTGCGCCGGCATCGCCGCGGTGGCCCTCAGCTCGGCCCGCAGGCCGCGCCTGGCCCAGCTGGCGTTCCTGATTGTTGCCGCCTTTATCCTCACCAACAAGGTGTATTCGCCGCAGTACGTCATTTGGCTGATCCCGCTCTTCGCGCTGGCACGTCCGCGCTGGCGCGACTTCCTGGTGTGGCAGGGAATCGAAGGCCTGCATTGGGCCGCTATTTGGCTGTACCTTGGCCAGGTCACCAGCGGTGGGCCCCCGCAGCACAACCTCGACATGCCGTACTACGTCCTGGCCGTCGTCATTCATATGCTTGCTGTGGCATATCTGATGATTCGGGTCATCTGGGACATCTACGACCCCAATCTGGACCCGGTCCGCCGCCAACACGCCGACGATCCGCACGGCGGACCTTTCGACGGGGCGCCTGACCGGCTGCGGACGGCCGCGGGAGCCCTCACCGGCTCCCCCGTCAGGAAGGCTTTATCCGATGGCTGACGTCAATGTGGTGGGTGCGGGACCCAATGGGCTCGCAGCGGCGGTAATCATGGCCAGAGCGGGGCTGTCAGTCGAAGTGTTCGAAGCGGCCCAGGCCGTTGGCGGCGGGACACGTACGGCCGAGCTGATGCAGCCAGGGCATTTCCACGACGTATGCTCTGCCGTGCATCCAATGGCACTGGCGTCGCCGTTCTTCCGCGCCTTTGAACTGTCGGAGCGGATCCGTTTTGCCACACCGGACATATCCTTCGGCTCACCCCTGGGCGGTGGCCGGGCAGCGCTGGCGTACCGGTCGCTGGACCGGACGGCTGCTGAACTGGGACGCGACGGGCGGGCTTACCGTCAGCTGATGGGCCCGTTGGTCCAGCACCGTGACGAGGTCATTGAGTTCACCCAGAACCAACTGCTGCGCATCCCCCGGCATCCCTTCGTCGCTGCCCTCTTCGGTCTGCGCACGCTGGAGCAGGGTTCCCGGCTCTGGAACACCAGGTTCCGCGAAGACCTTGCACCATCGTTGCTGAGTGGTGTTGCCGCCCACGCCGTCTCCCACCTTCCATCCCTGGCTGCGGCCGGGGCGGGGCTGTTGCTGGCCGCATTGGGTCACCGGGACGGCTGGCCAATCCCCGTCGGCGGTTCGGCGTCCATCGCCGGGGCATTGGCCGGGGACCTCAGCGCCCACGGCGGCGTCATCCACACCGGTTCCGCAGTGGACAGCCTGGCTGCCTTGCCGCCGTCGTGCGTCACGCTCCTGGACGTCGCGCCGCAGGGACTGGCAAACCTGGCAGGAAGTTCATTGCCGGCCGGTTACCGGAGGTCACTGGAGGCTTTTCGCTACGGGAACGGTTCCTGCAAGGTGGACTACATCCTGTCCGGGCCCGTGCCGTGGGCGGCCCGGTCCCTGGCAGCGGCCGGAACCGTCCACGTGGGCGGGACCAGGGCGGAGCTGGCCCACGCCGAAAACCAGGTGGCCAGCGGCCGCCACCCCGAAAAGCCCTATGTCCTGGTGGCCCAGCCCTCGCCGTTCGATGCCAGCCGGGCCCCCGCCGGACGGCACACCCTCTGGACGTACTGCCACGTCCCTGCCGGATCCACCGTCGATATGACGGCTGCCATCACCGGCCAGCTCGAGCGCTTTGCGCCCGGCTTCCGGGACCTGGTGGTCCAGTCGCAGGCCGTCACGGCGGCGCAGCTGGGGGAATACAACCGAAACTACGTTGGCGGGGACTTCAGCGCCGGCACCATGGACCTCCGCGGCCTGATCCAGCGCCCCGTGGTTTCCCGGGTCCCGTGGCGCACACCGCTGCGCGGGGTGTACATATGCTCTTCCTCAACACCGCCGGGTCCGGGGGTGACCGGCATGCCCGGCCTGCACGCCGCAACATATGCTCTCCGGGACATCTTCGGGCTTCCCGTCCCGGCCCTGGGACGGGACGGCGCCGGCCGGGCTTAAGCGGTCCCCCTCGGGCATAATGGCATCGGAAAAACGGGCATAATGGCGAAATGGGGAAAAAAACAAAGCTGTCACTTGCCATGGCCTCGCTCGTCCTGGGGACCTCCCTCGTTGGATGCGACGATGGGCGGAGCGGAGCAGAATCAGCTGTCAAGGACCTGGCCAGCGCAGTCTCGGCCCTGGACGTTGGCTCCGTAGCCTTCGAGGGCAAGGATTCCGCCAGCGCAAATGAGCAGCTCCGGAACGTGTTCGCTGCCCTGGACCCCCAAAAGCCGGCAGTGCAGCCTGGCGATCTGACCCTCGACGGCGATAATGCCTCCGCACCCTTGAACTACACCTGGACGTTCGGGGACTCCGAATGGAAGTACGCTGCATCAGCCAAATTCAAGAAGTCGGGCGGCGAATGGCTTGCTGTCTGGGACCCAGCCACTTTGGTCCCAGGCCTCGCTGACTCCGAAATCCTCAGCAAGGGATCACAATCGCCGCCGCGGGCGGACATCCTCGGTGCCGGCGACGTTCCGTTGGTCACCTACCGTCCCGTGGTGGACGTGGGCATCGACAAGCCCCAGTTGGGCGCAGCGGATCCCGCAGCAGCAGCCTCGAAGCTCGCGACGCTGGTGGGGGTGGACCCGGCGGCCTACGCCGACCAGGTCAAGGCTGCCGGACCGGAAGCCTTTGTCCGCGCCATCACCCTGCGCGAAGAAGGCCGCACCGTCACCAATGATCAGATCGCGGCGGTTCCAGGTGCCCGCGCCATTCCCGCATCGGTCCCGCTTGCTCCTAGCCGCACCTTTGCCCGCCCGGTACTGGGCGCCGTCGGCGAGGCCACTGCCGAACAGATCGAAGCATCCGGGGGGTCACTGACCGCAGGGGATGTGACAGGACTTGGGGGTCTGCAGCAGCAATACGACAAGCAGCTCCGGGGAACCGAAGCGCTGATCATCCGCGCCCAACGCGCCGACCTCACCCGGGAGCAGATCCAGGCCGCGGCAACAGACCCGCGGCGGACCCTGTTCGAAGTGGCCCCCGCCCCGGGGACGCCGTTGAAAACCACCCTGGACCAGCGGTTGCAGGCACTGGCCGAGACCACGCTGGCCGACGTCGGACCGGCCTCGGCCATCGTGGCCCTCCGACCCTCCTCCGGCGCAGTCCTGGCCGCGGCGTCCGGCCCCGGCAGCAACGGCTACAACACCGCCATGCTCGGACAGTACGCGCCCGGCTCCATCTTCAAAATGGTCGATTCCCTGGCCATGTTCCGCAACGGGCTCACCCCTGACTCCAAGGTCGCCTGCACGCCCACCCTGGCGGTGGACGGAAGGACCTTCAAAAACTCTGAAGGTTATCCGGAAAGTTCTTTGGGATCCGTGACCCTCCGTGACGCGTTCGCCCACTCCTGCAACACCGCCTTCATCGCCGCCAGGGACTCCGTATCCCAGGCCCAGCTCGAAGCTGCGGCCATGGCCATGGGCCTGGCGGTTGAGGCCCCCACCCTGGGCGCAGAGGCCTTCCTCGGTTCAGTTCCCGGCGAGGCCGCAGGAACCGAACACGCAGCGTCCATGATCGGGCAGGGCAAGGTGCTGCTCTCCCCCTTGTCAGCCGCCATGATGGCCGGCTCTGTTGCCAAGGGTGCTCCCGTCGCACCGCAGCTTGTCCTCAATCCCGACGCCGGGGCTCCCGCCGCCGGAACTGCCAACGGGTCCACCGCACCGGCGGCCCAGCCTTCCGCCACGGCCACCGGCGAGGCCCCGGCCTCAGCATCCGGCCAGCCCATCACTGCCGCCGAAGCCGCCTCGTTGTCCGACATGATGCGGGCAGTGGTCACGTCCGGTCACGCAGGTTTCCTTTCCTCCGTCCCGGGCGCACCCGTCGGCGCCAAGACCGGTACGGCGGAGTTCGGCAACGAAACACCGCCCAAAACCCACGCCTGGATTGTGGCCGTCCACGGTGACCTGGCCGTTGCCGTCTTTGTGGAGGACGGCGGCCTGGGCGCCACCACCTCCGGGCCCCTCCTGAAGGAGTTCCTCACGGCCGCAGGGTAGGCATTGCCGGCGTGGGAAGATGGAGTACGTGGCCCATATTGACGTTTCCGGTATCGATTACTTCCTCTCCGACGGCACCCAACTGCTGAACGGCGTGACCTTCAAGGTCCCGGACGGCACCAAAACAGCGCTGATCGGGCCCAACGGCACCGGTAAGACCACGCTCTTCCGGATCATCGCCGGGGACCTGGTTCCGGACGAAGGCGTCATCGGCCGGTCCGGCACCATGGGCATCATGCGCCAGTTCGTGGGCCAGGTCAGGGACGGATCCACTGTCCGTGACCTGCTGGTTTCCGCTGCCCAGCCGGCACTGGCAGCCGCCGCGCGTGAGGTGGACGCCGCGGAACTCGCCATGGTGGAGCACGACGACGAACCCAGCCAGATGCGGTACGCACAGGCCATCGTTGACTGGGGCGACGCCGGCGGATACGACGTCGAGACGGTCTGGGACGAGGTTTGCATGGCCGCCCTGGGACTGCCCTTCGACCGCGCCCAGCACCGACCGGCGTCTACCCTTTCCGGCGGCGAGCAGAAGCGGCTGGTGCTGGAAGCGCTTTTCGCCGGCCCTGACGAACTGCTGCTCCTG
Organism: Arthrobacter sp. Leaf141; assembly: GCF_001424565.1. Taxonomy (GTDB): domain Bacteria; phylum Actinomycetota; class Actinomycetes; order Actinomycetales; family Micrococcaceae; genus Arthrobacter. The sequence goes on along the minus strand of NZ_LMOL01000016.1, from coordinate 195,967 downwards.
GACGAACCGGACAACTACCTTGACGTTCCGGGGAAGCGCTGGCTGGAGGACAAACTTAACGGTTCCCGGAAGACTGTCTTCTTCATCAGCCACGACCGCGAACTGCTCAACAACGCCGCAGGCCGCATCGTCACCCTGGAGCCCGGCATCAACGGCGCCGGTGCCTGGATCCACGGCGGCGGGTTCGGTTCCTACGTTGACGCCCGCGCGGACAGGAACGCCCGGTTTGAGGAACTGCGCAAGCGCTGGGACGAGGAGCACGTAAAGCTCAAGGAACTCGTCAACATGTACAAAAACAAGGCCGCTTTCCGCTCGGACATGGCCAACCGCTACCACGCAGCCCAAACGCGCCTGGCGAAGTTCCTTGAGGCCGGGCCGCCTGAGGCGCTGCCCATCGAGCAGAACGTCCAGATGAGGCTGAAGGGCGGGCGGACCGCGAAGCGGGCCATCGTGGCCGAGCGCCTGGAGCTGACAGGACTCATGAAGGCGTTCTCCACCGAGGTGTGGTTTGGTGACCGCGTCGGCGTCCTGGGCTCCAACGGCTCTGGCAAAAGCCATTTCCTTCGCCTGCTGGCCACCGGTGGCACCGATCCGGAACGTGAACACCTGCCGGTGTCGGACGTTGAGATTGCCGAGGTACCCCACGAAGGCACAGTCAAGCTCGGTGCCCGCATCCGCCCCGGATTCTTCGCCCAGACCCACGTCCGCCCGGACCTGCTGGGCAAGACGCTGCTGGAAATCCTGCACCGCGGCGACGAGCACCGGTCCGGGCTGGGCCGCGAAGCCGCTGCAGGGGCACTGGACGGCTACGGGCTGGCGACGCAGTCGGAGCAGAAGTACGAGTCGCTCTCAGGCGGCCAGCAGGCCCGGTTCCAGATCCTGCTGCTCCAGCTCAGCGGCGCCACGCTGCTTCTGCTGGATGAACCGACCGACAACCTCGACCTGCACTCCGCTGAGGCCCTGGAGCGGGCCATCGACCACTTTGAAGGAACGGTCCTGGCTGTCACCCACGATCGCTGGTTCGCGCGGACGTTCGACCGGTTTATGGTGTTTGGTTCCGACGGCAAGGTCTACGAGTCCCCGGAGCCGGTCTGGGACGAGAAGCGGGTCCAGCGGGTCCGCTGACCGGTGCGCACGGGCTAAAACGCCAAACGATCAAAAATTGATATCATTTGATCATGAAGACGGAAGAGCGGCACCGGGCAATCGCTGCGCTCCTTCGGCAGCGGGTGGAAATAAGTGTTGAGGAGCTGACGACGGCCTGCGCGGCGTCCGGCGCCACGATCCGCAGGGACCTCGACGTCCTGGCCGCGAATGGTGTCCTCAAACGGATCCACGGCGGGGCAAGGAGCCTGATCGGCCATGGCGAGAACCCCGGCTACGGCCAGCGCGAACTTGAGGACCACGACGCAAAGCGGCGCATCGGCGCTGCAGTGGCGGATTTGATCCGGGACAGGGAGCACCTCTGGCTGGACAGTGGCAGCACCGCCACGGAGGTGGCCCGTGCCCTGGCCGGGCGTGAAATAACGGTGATGCCCATGGGCCTGCAGGCACTCAATGCTGTTGCTTTGGCGGAGGGTGCGGCGGTTTCCCGCACCGGGTTGCTCCTGCCAGGTGGGAGCCTGGTGCCAGGAGAGCTCGGCTTCCGTGGTCCCATGGCCGAAGCCAATATCAGGTCGCTGCGGTTCGACACCGCCGTCCTCACCCCCTGTTCCGTGGATTTCCAGGATGGCCTGTTGGCCCACGACCTTGAGGATGCCGCCGTCAAACGGGCAGGCATCGACTCTGCGGCCCGGATCATCCTCGCGGCCAGTGCAGCCAAATGGCACGCCTCGGCAAGGGTCCTGGTCGCCGGCCTCCAGCAGGTGGACGTGGTGGTCACGGACCGGACATTCAGCGCGGCGGAACGCGCACAACTCGACGGATATCCAGTGGAAGTAGTGAACGTATGAGCACCAAGACAAACGACTCCCCGGATGCTGCGGTGAAGGCGGCCGCGCTGGCCACCTTCGTGGTGTTCGGAATCAACGGCCTGGTGTTTGCCAGCTGGGCTGCCAGAATCCCGGCCGTCACCCAAACCCTCCAGATCACCTCCGGGCAGATGGGAACCCTGCTCTTGTGCACCGCCGTTGGCTCGCTGCTGGCGCTGCCCACGGCCGGGCTGGTGGTGGGCCGGATCGGCACAGCCAACACAGTCCGTGTGGGCGGTCTGGTGGCCGCCCTCGCCGGAACCGGGATCGCCTTCTCGCTGTCCGCTGCCTCGATTCCAGGCACCGCCGTCTCCCTGTTTTTCTTCGGCATAGCCGTAGGGCTCTGGGATGTTGCCCAAAACATTGAAGGCGCCGATGTTGAGCACCGGCTCCGGCGCACCGTGATGCCCCAACTGCACGCGGCCTTCAGCGGCGGGGCATTTATTGGCGCCCTGGTCGGTGCAGGGCTCTCGACCATCGGTGTGGACCTTCCGCTGCACCTGCTGGTGATCGTGGCTGTGGTGCTGGTGGTCACCATGGTCGCTCCACGTTACTTCCTGCCGCACATCAGCACCGCGACTCCCGTCGGTGAGCCGAAGCCCGCCAAGGGCCCTTCCGCCTGGCGTGACAGCCGCACCCTGCTCATCGGTGTGGTGGTTCTCGGCGCCACCCTGACCGAAGGTGCAGGCAATGACTGGATCGCCAAGGCCTCCGTTGATGGACTGGGCACCTCGGAGTCCACCGGCGCATTGATGTTTGCGCTCTTTGTGCTGGCCATGACCGCCATGCGCTTCCTGGGCGGCCGCGTGATCGACACGTACGGCCGGGTGGCCGTCCTGCGCGCCAGCATGGCGGCCGCTGCGGCGGGCCTTTGCCTCTTTGTCCTCGCCGGGAACATCTGGCTCGCGGCAGCAGGTGCCGCCCTGTGGGGCGTAGGCGCGGCACTCGCCTTCCCCATGGGGATGTCGGCGGCCGCGGACGATCCCCGCCGGGCGGCAGCCCGGGTGTCAGTGGTGTCAACCCTGGGCTACGTCTCCTTCCTGGCAGGCCCCCCGCTGCTCGGCTACCTGGGTGACGTCACGGGAATCCACCGGGCGCTGCTTGCCATCCTCATCCCGATCCTGGTTGCCCTTGTTTTGGCCAAGGCTGCCAAGCCCCTCAAGATTGAGCCGGGAACGCCCACCAGCTAGCCACGCCAGCCGCGCGTGCCCCGTTGCCTTCCCGGCAGCCGGGGACGCGGCGGTAGGGTGAAGAAATGCAGAGCAAAGCGCGGGCCGGGCACCGGTGGATCAGCCGGCTGGATAGATACCTTGTCCGGCATGTTTCGGACCTGCCCGGCGGAAACCATGACGCGTTCTTCCGTAGGCTCTCCGCTGCCGCCAACAACGGCAAGCTCTGGATGGGCGCCGCAGCCGTGATGGCAGCCTTCCCAGGCCGCCCGCGGCGTGCCGCCCTCCATGGACTCATCGCCCAGGGCGTGGCATCGGGCGTCACCAATATCGTCTTCAAAACCCTTTTGCCGCGGAGCCGGCCATTACCGGAACACCTGCCGGTGTTCCGGTTCGTCCACCCCCAGCCCACCAGTTCGTCAATGCCCTCCGGGCACTCCGCCTCAGCGGTGGCGTTCGCGGTCGGCGCAGGACTGGTCAAACCGGGGCTTGGTGCCGCGCTGGCTCCAGCAGCGATTGGCGTCGCCTACTCACGGGTGCACACCGGCGCGCACTGGCCGTCGGACGTGGTGTTTGGCTCCGCGATCGGCGCTGCCGCAGCCATGGCAACCCGGCGGTGGTGGCCGGTGCGCCCGCCCATCCCCGCCCTCACCAGGACGGCGGCCCCGGCCCCCAGGCTCCCCGCCGGCGAAGGCCTCAGCATCGTGGTCAACACGTTGGGCGGATCGTTTACTGCGGAAACAGCTGGCGCGCTCCACGAAGTATTCCCTAAGGCGCATATAGTGACCGTTGAAAGCGGGCAGGACCTGGCGGAGCAAATCGCTGCTGCGGCCGACAATCCCGGAACCCTGGCTCTCGGGGTGTGGGGCGGAGACGGAACCGTCGGCACTGCGGCCGCAGCCGCCGTGGAACGGGGCCTCCCGCTCCTGGCCCTGCCCGGCGGAACCCTGAACCATTTTGCCCGCGACGCCGGCATCGGCAGCCTCCGGGATGCGCTGGCAGCGGCAACGGAAGGCCACGCGGCCCTGGCAGACGTGGGATTGGTTACGGCCGAGCGCGGCCTCGCGACAGACCCGGAGGTGATCCGGCTGACCATGCTCAACACCTCGAGTGTGGGCCTCTATCCCAACCTTGTGCGGCGGCGCGAGCAACTGCAGCCGGCATTGGGAAAGCCGCTGGCCGGCGTGGTTGCCATGTTCCGGACCTTCGCGGCCGGGACCCCCACCACCCTGACGGTTGACGGCATCCGGCACAAGGTGTGGATTGCCTATGTGGGCAGGGGCAGGTTCTACCCCCGCGACCACGCGCCCCTGGTCCGGCCGGTGCTCGATGACGGCGTGCTGGACCTCCGACTTATCACCGCAGATGAGTCCTTCGCCCGGCTCCGGCTCCTGTGGTCGGTGCTGACCGGAACCGTTGCAGGCTCCCGGATCACGCACCTGCAGGAGGCCACGGAGGTGCACATCGATGCCGGGGGTGCACCCATGGCCCTGGCGGTGGACGGTGAGGCGCTGGCGGGCGTGCGCGCAGTGGCCTACAGCGTCCGGCCACGCGCCCTGACGTACTATTCGCCGCAGCCGTAATCCCCCATGCTGCCGGCTCCGGCGGCATCCTCATCCAAGCGGAGTACCCTGATTCGGCCCTGAATCATCCCTGAGACCGGCGCGAAAGCGGGCGGGCGTCGGTAGCGTAGGAACCACACCACCGTCTTCACACGAATCCGGCAGCCCCGCTGCCGGCCGGAGGAACCATGATAGAGGCACACGACCTGACCAAGACCTATGGCAGCAAGACTGCCGTGGGTGGGGTCAGTTTCACCGTCAGGGCCGGGCAGGTCACCGGATTCCTGGGACCGAACGGCGCAGGCAAATCCACCACGATGCGCATGATCATGGGGCTGGACCGACCCACGTCCGGCTCCGTCACCGTGAACGGCCTGCCGTATGCGCAGCACAAGGCGCCCCTGCACGAGGTCGGTGCGCTGCTGGACGCCAAGGCCGTCCACACCAGCCGCAGCGCCTACAACCACCTCCTGGCCATGGCCGCAACGCACGGTATTGCCAAGTCCAGGGTCCGCGAAGTCATCGAGATGACCGGACTGGACGCCGTAGCCCGCAAAAAGGCCGGCGGATTCTCCCTCGGCATGGGGCAACGCCTGGGCATTGCCGCCGCCCTGCTGGGCGACCCCCAGACCCTCATCCTGGACGAGCCGGTCAACGGGCTGGACCCGGAGGGTGTGTTGTGGGTCCGCAACCTGGTCCGCTACCTCGCCTCCCAGGGCAAAACCGTGTTCCTCTCCTCCCACCTGATGAGCGAGATGGCACAGACCGCCGACCACCTGGTGGTCATTGGCCGAGGCCGCATCATCGCAGACGCACCCGTCAAGGACATCATCGCCGGGACCCGGCAGACCCGGACCCTGGTGCGGACCGGCGAGTCGCACCAGCTCTCCGCGCTCCTCGCGGGCAACGGCGTCACCGTTGACCAAAGCGAGCCGGAGACACTTACCGTCACCGGTCTTGAGCCGCGCCGCATCGCCAAGCTGGCGCTCGATAACGGCGTCCTCATCTACGAGCTCACCCCACAGGTTTCGTCCCTGGAAGACGCCTACTTCGACCTCACCAAGGACGAAGTGGAATACCACTCGCATCTGACCGGGGGGCCCGCAGCGGCCGTTCCGGCCACGGCAGGAAAGTAGCCACGATGAGCACCACCACACAAACTTCCCCGGCCCCCACGCGCTCGGCGGCCGCCGCCCGGCACGGCCTGACCTTCGGCGGCGTGCTCCGCTCCGAATGGATCAAGCTGTGGAGCCTGATGTCCACCCGCATCCTGATCCTGCTGACCCTGGTGGCCACCATCGGCGTCGGTGTCCTGACCGCCTGGGTCCGTTACAACATCCTTGATTCCATGGTGGCCGGCGCCCGGGAACAGGGGATTGAGCCGTCGTCGGACATGCTGGAGCAGTCAATGCCGCCGGGATCAGGGCTGGACCTCTACAACCTGCCCAACGCCGGCCTGCAGGTCGGCATCCTGATCTTCGGGGCCCTTGCCGTCCTGTTCATGGCCTCTGAATACGCCACCGGAATGATCCGCTCCACCATGAGCGCCGTACCGCGCCGCACTCCGGCGTTCCTGGCCAAGGCAATCATCCTTGCCGTGGTTTCCTATGTCATCACCACGGTGGCCGGCGCGGTCACCTTCCTGCTGTCCCTGCCGATGTTCCAGGGCCTGGGCGTGGATCTGTCCTGGTCCACTGACGGTGTGATCTACAGCGTCTTCACCGGGGGCCTCTACGTGGCGGGTGTCGCTTTGATCGGACTGTCACTCGGTACCCTGCTGCGCAACTCCGCCGGCGGCATCACCGTTCTGGTGGGGATTTTCTTTGTTATCCCCATTGCCTCAGGCTTCGCTTCGCTGGTCCCGGGGGACTTCTGGAAATACGTTCCCCAATACATCCCCAGTGAAGCCGGCGGCCGCTTCCTGGCCATCGGCGAGATCGACGCCTACATCGATCCCTGGCAGGGCGGCCTGATCTTCCTCGGCTATGTGCTGCTGTTCCTGGTCCCGGCACTGCTGGTCCTCAAGAAGCGCGACGTCTGACCGGCACCGCACCGTGAACACCGCAGGACCCGCAAAGGACGCGCCGGCCAGCCAGGCTGACGCGTCCTTTGCCGAGCTTACCGCCAGGCGGCGGGGACGCATCCGCGGCTTCCTGTACCGCCGGCCCAAAGCCATGGATGCTGTGGTTTCCGCCAGCTACACCCTGGTGGTGGCCCCCACCGTGGTGGATGCCGTCCGGTCCGGCAACTGGCTCGCGGCGGCCCTGCTGGTCGGGGTGAGCGGGGCCATGCTCCTGCGCCGCCGCTACCCTGTGGCGCTGGTGGCGCTGGTGGCGGTGGTGGAGGTTGCCGTCACGATGCTGCATCCGTGGGGCTCCAACGTTTCAGCGGGGCTCTGGTTCTCGCTGTACGCCGTTGCTGTGGTTCACAGCCGGAGGTTCGCACTCATCACGATGGCCGTTGCCACAGCGCCGCTGGCCCTGCTTTACCTCCTGGCCGCCGTTGGACCCATCGAGGAACGCCTGGTACCGGCGGCTGCTGCAGCGTCCGGTGACTTCCAGCTGATCACCAGCATTGCCACCGGCGCCACCATTGCACTGTCCAACGTCATTGCCACCGGCATCGGCATCGGCGTCCGGCAGCGGCGCGAACACGAACAGGAAGTGGCTGCCTGGGCCGCGCGGGCCGCGCAGCTGGCCTCCGTCAACGAACGGAACCGGATCGCACGCGAGATGCACGACGTTGTTGCCCACTCCCTGACGGTGATGGTCAGCCTGTCGGACGGGGCCGCCGTTGTGGTCCGGAAGGATCCTGCCCGCGCCGGCGACGTGCTGGGGGAGTTGTCCAGGACCGGACGAACAGCACTGGCGGATATGCGCCGGGTGCTTGGTGTCCTCCGGGACGACGCCGGCAAGGCAGCGCCCCGGCAGCCGCTGGCATCCGGCGACAGCCTTGCCAAACTGCTGGACGGCTTCCGGACGGCAGGCCTGCCGCTGCACTTTTCCCACACGGGCCCCGCACTGCCCGCAGATGCCGCCTTCCAGCTCACCGTGTACAGGATTGTGCAGGAATCCCTCACCAACGTGTTGCGGTACGGCAGGTCGCTGGGGCGGGTGGAGGTCAACATCGTCCGGTCCGGTGGCACGGTTACCATTGACGTGCTCGACGACGGCGCCGTCGCCCAGCCCGCCAACGAACCTGGGCTGTCCGCCGGTTCGTTCGGTTCGGGGCAGGGCCTGGCGGGCATGGCGGAGCGGGCACGGATCTATGCGGGCACCGTTGAAGCCGGCCGCAGCAGCCGCGGCTGGCGGGTGCACGCCGTGTTGTCCTGGCCCGGAGAGCATCCCGAACTGACGAGCCGTCCCTCTGAACTGCAAGGCAAAGCATGACTGACAACGCCCTTATCTCCGTTCTGCTGGTGGATGACCAGCCGCTGCTGAGGATGGGGTTCCGCCTCATCCTCGAGGGCGAGGACGACCTGCATATTGTGGGCGAAGCCTCCGACGGCGCCGAAGCGATCCGCCGGGTTCAGGAGTTGAACCCGGATGTGGTGCTCATGGACGTGCGGATGCCCGTCCTTGACGGCATCGAGGCCACCCGCGCCATCACGGCTGCAGGCTCCTGCGCCCGGATCATCATCCTGACCACGTTCGATGTGGACGAGTACGCCTTCGCCGGGCTGCAGGCCGGAGCGTCGGCGTTCCTCCTCAAGGACGCCGCGCCGGAAGAACTCATCCACGCCGTGCGGGTGGTGGCCAGCGGGGACGCGGTGGTGGCGCCCCGGGTCACGCAGCGGCTGCTGGAGACGTATGTGCGTGGCGCTGCCCGGCCGGCGCCGGCGGCAGCGGCTCCCGATCCGCTCCTGGCCGACCTCACGCCGCGGGAGACCGAGATGCTCGAGGCCATGGCGGAAGGCCTCTCCAACGCCGAGATCGCCCACCGCTACTACCTTTCGGAGGCCACGGTGAAGACCCACGTGCGCCGGATCCTCACAAAACTCCACCTCCGGGACCGGGTGCAGGCAGTGGTTTATGCCTATGAGACCGGACTGGTGGTCCCGAGCAACCCCGACTACTGAGGGTAACGGCACCCCCTAGACTCGGTAGATGGCTATCTTTTCCTCCGCTACAGAGCACATCCAGGACCTTGGCGCCTACGTCAGCGCCTCGCCGTCGAGCTTCCACGCCGTGCACGAGGCGGGCCGGCGGCTTGAAGCTGCGGGTTTCGCCCGGCTGGATGAGCTTGAGCCGTGGGATGGGGGTGCCGGCTCCTTTTTCATCATCCGGGACGGGGCACTGATTGCCTGGGTGGTCCCCGGGAACGCCGGACCCACCACCGGGTTCAACATCCTGGGGGCGCACACGGATTCGCCGTCCTTCAAGCTCAAGCCCAAACCCACAACGGGCGCGCACGGCTGGCTGCAGGCGGGCGTGGAAGTTTACGGCGGGCCGCTGCTGAACTCCTGGCTTGACCGGGAACTGCAGCTCGCCGGCCGGCTGGTGATGCTGGACGGCACCGAACACCTCACCGCCACCGGCCCCATGCTCCGGTTCCCGCAACTGGCCATCCACCTGGACCGGGCCGTCAATGACGGGCTCACCCTGGACAAGCAGCGCCACATGAACCCGGTCTGGGGCCTGGGCGCCCCCGGCGACGTTGACCTCCTCGGCGTCCTCGCCGCCCGCGCCGGCGGTGGTTCGGTGGACCCTGCTGCCATTGGCGGGTACGACGTCGTTATTGCAGACACGCAGGCGCCCGCGGTTTTCGGCGTCAACAGTGAATTCTTTGCCTCCGGCCGGCTGGACAACCTGTCCGCCACGCACGCGGGTCTGGCGGCGCTGATGGCACACGCCGCGGCCGCTGCCGTCCCCGGCGCTCCGATCGCCGTCCTGGCCGCCTTCGATCATGAGGAAATCGGGTCCAACTCCCGTTCGGGCGCCTGTGGACCCATCCTCGAGGACGTGCTGGTGCGCATCTCCGACGGCCTCGGGGCCACCGTCAGCCAGCGCCGGCAGGCACTGGCGGCATCGTTCTGCGTCTCGGCCGACGCCGGGCATGCAGTCCACCCCAACTACGCCGAACGGCACGACCCCGCCAACCACCCTGTCCTCAACGGCGGCCCGCTCCTGAAAATCAACGCCAACCAGCGGTACGCCACTGACGCTGCGGGGGCCGCCTTCTGGGCCCGGCTCTGCGCCGAATCCAGCGTTCCCTACCAGGAATTTGTGTCCAATAACGTGATGCCCTGCGGGTCCACGATCGGTCCGCTGACTGCCACCCGGCTGGGAATCCGCACGGTGGACGTGGGGGTGCCGCTTCTCTCCATGCACTCGGCGCGCGAACTGTGCGGCGTCGAGGACCCCCACCGGCTGGCTGCTGTTGCGGAGCGTTTCTTCGGCACTGCAGCCTAGGGGACGGACGGCCACTTCAGGCGCTCCACAAAGATGGTGCGGATACCCACACGCACCGTGATTCCGGCTAGGAACGCCGGATCACGGTGCCTACGGTTAAAAAGTACGGATGCCCTGAGGGCATGCGGTTCCCGGTTCCGGGCCGCATGACGGTGGATACGCCACCCGCGGGACGCCGGTAACAACTACCTGAACGCGACAGACAGGCACCGGCGAGCCGGTGCTGATGGCAGGACAAGGGCAGTGCAGACCCCGATTCCCGCCGCTGCGTGGTTGTACCGCGACAATGGAGCCGAAAATGAAGTCTGCACCCGGAAAATTTTCCCGGTTTATTCCACCACGTCCCGGGCTGGCAAGGCGATGACCGGGACCCTGGGCGACCTGATCCCGCCCGACAAGCGTGTTCTGTGGGTCTCCTCGTGTGGCGGGCACCTGGCCGAACTCAAAAAGATGGCAGACCTCTATCCCGAGCTTGACTCAAGGTCCATGTGGGTCACCTTCAATACTCCCCAGGCCCGGTCCATGCTGTCAGGCCGCAATGTGCAGTTCATCCCGTCAATAGGCACCCGGGATGCATGGGGGACGTTGCACACGATCCTGGCCGCATACAGGATTCTTCGCAGTGGTTCGTACCACTACGTAGTGAGCACCGGGGCGGCCGTGGCAGTTTCCTTCCTGCCGCTCGCTGCCTGGATGGGAGTCCAGGCCCTGTACGTGGAGAGCCTCGCGAGAACTCATGCCCCGTCCGCCACCGGGCGGCTCCTGCGACTTTTTCCGGGCGTCCAGACCTATACCCAGTATGAACGATGGGCGAATGACAGGTGGAAATACTCTGGATCTGTGCTGGACAACTGGGACACCCGGTTACGCGGGCGGCGCACCGCCGTCAGGAACGTGTTTGTCAGTTTGGGGACCATCCAGCCCTACCGGTTCGACCGGGCGGTCGATGCGGTCAGGGCGGTGTTGCCCGACGATTGCTCCGTAACGTGGCAGCTTGGGGCGACCTCGCGCGACGACGTGCCTGGAACAACGCACAGCGAGTTGCCTTGGGAACAGATGGGGCAGCTCATCCGGGACTCTGACGCGTTTGTCTGCCACGCCGGGGTCGGATCGGTTCTGCAGGCGCTGGATAACGGCGCCGTTCCTTTGCTGGCGGTGCGTTCCGCTCGACAAGGGGAGCACGTGGATGATCACCAGGAACACTTTGCCCGGGAAATCCTGCGCCGCGGCTTAGGCAGGATTCTGCCGTTGTCCGGTGATGCGGGCGGCGCCCTGCAACAGATAGCCCAGTGGGAGCCCCTCCGGCAGGAAGAACTGGAAGCTGCCCGGGAACTTCCGCCCTTGCCGGTCCTGGAGAGCCAGCTTCGAAGTTTCCGCTACCGGGGCAAGGGGCAGGCAAAGAGAACCGCTGTTCCGGCAGCTCCGCACCGTGTGCGATTGGCGGATCCGGCAGCTGCCGTGGCGTCCACTGCCGGTACGGTAAGCGAACGGCAACTGCGTGCCGCAGGGGAGGCCGACTCCCCCGTGCCGCACCACAAAGCTCAGGCGGACTCCCACAATGTCGGCCTGCATGGCTAGTGAACGCGGGTAGCCGAGCCTACGGTTGGGAACTACAGATGCCAGCCGGAACGCTGCCCCGGGTTCGGGGCCGCGGTTCCATCCCCGGCCGGCCATCAGTAACAGAATATCCAAACACCACAACCACGTGCCGGGCAGCCGGCACCTTCGGCCAGGCAGTGCAGACGCCAGGTAAGGCCGGAAGGTGATTGTGCCGCGCGCTTGGAGCAAAACATGAAGTCTGCACACGGTGAACCGCCCAGCCGGAATACGAAGCCGGATCGGCCCGCGCTGACCGGACTCAACGGGTTGCCCGGTTTCACACCGGCGACGGACTACGCGGACGTTGCTGTCATCGTGGTGACGTACAACAACGAATCCGACGTGCCACAGCTGCTGGCAAGCCTTCGCTGCGAGACTGAGGACCAGTCCATCAAGGTCATCGTCGCGGACAACTCACCGGCGCCTGCCACATTGGACGTGCTCTCCCTTCAAAGTGACGTGCTTTCGTTTTCAACGGGCGGCAATCTGGGCTACGCCGGAGGCATCAACCGGGCCATGGAGTTGGTTGGCGAAGCCGGCAGCATTCTCGTTTTGAATCCGGATCTCTGGGTGGAACGGGGTTCGATCAAGACCCTGCGGCAACGCCTGACTGACTCGGGGGCCGGCGTTGTGGTCCCCGCACTCCTTGACGCAGCCGGTGAGCTGCACCGTTCCCTGCGGAGGGAGCCGGGCCTGCTTCGCTCCCTGGGTGATGCCTTGCTGGGAAGCAGGTTCCAGGGCCGGCCCGGGTGGCTGTCAGAGACTGTTTACGACGACGGCAGTTACACTCATCCGCATCCCGTGGACTGGGCGACCGGGGCGGCTTTGCTGATAAGGCCCGACGTGGCGGCTTTGGTCGGACGCTGGGACGAGCAATTTTTCCTCTATTCGGAGGAAACGGATTTTTTCCGTCGCGTTCGGCTCGGTCGTGCGGGGGTCTGGTTCGAACCGGCCGCCCGAATGCGCCACAGGGAGGGAGGCTCCGGAAGTTCCCCAGCACTCACGGCCTTGCTGGCAGTCAACCGGGTCCGGTACGCACGGAAGTACGGGCACGGAATGTATTCGACCTCCGTTCACGTCATAGTGGGCTTTGCGGAGCTTGCCAGGGCCTGGCAACCTGCGCACAGGCGGGCCTTGCACGCTGTTCTGCGTTCACGGACATGGGCCATGCTTCCCCACGCCGTTCAGTACCCTGATCCCGGACTGCCGGAAAATTTCCCCTGCGGCGCCGTTATCATTCCCGCCCATAATGAAGTGGCAGTCATCAGGCGGACGTTGGCATGCCTTGCCAGGCCCCTCGGGACCGGGAAGGTCCAGGTCATTGTGGCCTGCAACGGCTGCGTCGATGGCACCGAAGCTGCAGCATCATCCGTTCCGGGTGTGGAAGTCATCCGCGTGCAGGAACCGTCGAAGGTGGCGGCCCTCAACGCCGGCGACCGGGCGGCGACGCTGTGGCCACGGATCTACCTGGACGCTGACATAGAAATCTCCGAGGAAGCCCTCCGGCTTACGTTTGAGGAGCTTTCCTCCGAGGACGCACCGTTCGCGGCCAGGCCGGCATTCCGATACGACTTCAGGGAAGCGAGCCACGCTGTGCGGTCCTACTATCGCGCGAGGAGCCGGATCCCCGGCACGTCGGCGGCGCTTTGGGGGGCGGGCGTTTACGGCCTCAGCGAACGCGGACACGACGTCCTCGGCGAGTTTCCTGCGGTCACAGGCGACGACTATTACATCGACCGGCTATATCGGGCGGACGAGAAACGCGTCCTCGACTGCGATCCGGTACTCGTTCGGACGCCGCGGTCCACAAAGGCCCTCGTGGGGACCCTCCGGCGGGTCTACCGGGGGAACAGCGAGCAGGCCGGAGCCGGTCCGTCCGGTGCGCGGGACACGATGAAGGGACTGCTCCGCTCCATCCGTGGGCCGATATCGGCCGCGGACGCACTGGTCTACACCTGTTTTGCGCTGGCCGGACGAGGGGAACCACGGTCTTCGCGGGCCGTGCGATGGCATCGCGATGAAAGCAGTAGGGCTTCCTGATGCCGCGGGACGGGACGCGCGGGCCGCGCAAAGACGAAGCCGGGCAGGCTCCCAGGGTCCTGCTGGTGAAAAGCCGGGGACGATCCCGCACGGACAACGCGGAGCGGGCAATCCGGCAGCGGGCTGGCGAGGAGCCCCGCAGTCTGCTTCTGGAAGAGGTCCTCGGCTGCGACGTTCTGGACGAGTTCGAGGTGACCGGTATGGCGGGCTGGCGTGGGCGCGTCTACAAGTTCCTCCCATATTTTGTGGCCCAGGCGATGGAGGCAGCTCTTCGGAGCAGGTCTTATGACGTGGTGGTGACGTGGTCCGAGCGGCATACGGTGGCCGTTGCAGCCCTCTTTGCCTGCTTCCGGGTGCGGACCCCGCACCTTGCACTGATGTTCTGGATGTCGAAACCTTCCGTCCGTATCCCGCTCAGGATCTTTCGCTCCGGCGTCGACCGCATCATCACCTGGAGTTCCCTCCAGCGCTCCCTCGCCATCGAAAACTCCGGTTTCAGTCCGGAGGATATCGTCCTGGTCCACCACCCCGTTGACCAGGAGTTCTATCATCCGGGCAGCGATGAGCAAACCATCATCTTTTCGGCAGGGTCCACTGAGCGCGATTTCCAGACGCTCGTTGAGGCTGCCCGGGGACTCAAAATTCCGGTTCGAATTGCAGCATCCCTGGTGGTTACCCACGACGGACTCCGGACGGCCACGAAGGACGTCCGTGGTCAGTTGGGAGATTTGGCGGATCTGGAGGTTGGACCCCTGACACCGGCCGAGCTCCGGGCATCCTATGCGGCGGCGAAAGTGGTGGTTGTTCCCTTGCTCCCCTCCGACATCGATGCAGGGGTGAACGTAATCCTCGAAGGGATGGCCGCTGGGCGCCCGGTCATCGCGTCCAGGACACGAGGCCAAATTGATGTGATCCGGGACGGAGAGAACGGACTTCTGGTTCCGCCCGGCGATGTTGCCGCCCTCAGGGCCGGCATCGAGTACGTCCTCAACGACCCGGCAGCGGCGGCCGTCCTAGGGCGCAGGGCAAGGGCTTACGTCGAAGCAAACCATAGGCTCGAGGACTTCGTAGAGCAGATCCGGGAAAATACTGAGACCCTGGCGGCTACAAAGCCCCGACGGATTCTGACGATTCCCGGCAGGTGAGAAGAATCCCGGCAAACATCCGACGATATTGGATTGGAGGACTACGTGAACAGCATAAGTTTATGTATTTCGACATATAATCGTGTTGATGACCTGACCCGGTTGATTTCAAGCGCACTCATGCAGGTGCCGAAAGTTCCCATTATTGTTTATGATGATGCATCCTTGGATGCGACCGCGGAAATTGTTCGAACGCAGTTTCCGACAGTCAGGGTCATTGCCGGAAAAAATAATGTTGGACTTATTGCCGCCCGGAATATCTGCATCCGGGAGGCGTCCACTCCATTTGTTATTATTCTGGACGATGATGCCTTTTTTACTTCCCCGAAAACGGTTCAACAAACTCTCGATGACTTCAGCTCCGAACGGATCGGGGCTGTTGCCGTCCCATTCACCGAGAATGGCGTGCTTATGCAGGGTGAAACAGCCGGACCCTCGATTGGACTGGCCAGGTCCTTCATCGGCGCCGCGCATGCTGTCCGCCGGGATGCGGTCCTCGCCTGCGGCGGCCTGCGTGAATCCTACGGCTTCTACTGCGAGGAATCAGACCTGGCCATTCGGTTCCTGGCGGCTGGACTGGTTGTCAGGCACGGCTCCGCCGATCCGGTCACACACTGCCCCAACGCGGACCGTAAACCGCTGCTGCGGCGTCAACTCAGGTGGCGGAGCGAATTCCGGTTCAAGTACTGTCATACGCCGGCATTGCTTCTACTACCTGTGCTGGGCAGCCATTTGGCTCTGCTCGTGTTCCGGTGCAGCCAGTTTGGCGGCCTGGCTGCAACGCTCAAGCTCGGGTACAGCACCTGGCGGGATGTCATCAAGTCGCGGCACGAACGAAAGGGCGTGGGTTTCCGGACCTATTTCCTGTGGCGGCGGCTGTCCGAGAGCCCCCGGCTTACCCTGGGCGACATTGACGACGTGCCCGCAGTGCGCCGGGCCCTCGAAGGCAGTGACTCCTTCGCTGTTCAATGAACGGCAGGGGCACCCTGGGACAGGGCAGCACGCGACAAAGTTGCTGTGGCTACCCACATTTCCAGCCCGCGGATCTGGTGGGTCCAATCCCTGAACGATAGCTTAACAAATCAGGGAGTTACCCATTTGTGCCACAGCGGAACTCGAATTGCGGTGAAGTATGGACCTGGTTGGATCTCCGGACGTCGATCACGTTCTTCTCACGCGTTTTAATCTGCCGTCAAAAGGCTACGAGGGCATTGTTCGAGCCAGGAGTGGATGGCTCCTGGAGCGTGCTGATCTCTTTGAAAAGTATTGCCTGCCCTCGGTGAGTGGACAAAGCCGAAAACCCTCCGCGTGGATCATCTATCTTGATCCCGCGAGTCCAGTGTGGCTGATCGACCGCATGAAGCAGTTAAACGCCGACACGGTGTTTTCGCCGATATTCCGGAGCGAAGTCTCGCGAAGTGAGTTGCTGTCCGATATTGCCGGCGTCTTGGGATCACCGAAAGAACTGCTTCTAACCACAAACCTGGACAACGATGACGGATTGGCATGCGATTTTGTAGAGCGGCTTCAGGCGGTGGGCCCGGTTGATCGTGCAACGGCGATCTATCTCACCCGGGGATTGATCAGCGCAAGCAAAGGAATCTACCTGCACGAAGACCGGGACAATGCATTCTGCTCAGTGCTGGCGCCTTGGCCTGACGCCAGGACCTGTTGGGAGGATTGGCATAATCACCTCAAATATTCCATGCCCGTGGTCCGCCTTCGGGGTGACCCTGCCTGGCTGCAGGTGATCCATGGGACCAATGTCAGCAACCGGGTGCACGGACGACGCATCTCACCCACAGGGTTTCTGGACCGATTTCCGGTCCTGGGTCAGGATGCAAAAATTCCCACCCCAATCCAGCTTTTGGCGGACCGCGCGATTTCCGCACCGGGACGGAAAATCCGTGAATCCTTGCGCCGGTTGGCCAAGACAGTAATCCAGGGCACCTCCGGCCGGTCGCGGCTCGATGGCCTCAGGGTCTGGCGGGCAACCCTTACGGACGGTGTTCGTTCACGGGTCCTGCTCCGGAGAAATTCCTAGCCGGCTGGAGCCAGGTGATCAATCGCTGCGTTTCAAATGGAAATCTAATCGAAAGCGGTATTGGATAATGTGGTTGCGCGACATGATCTCGAGCCTGTTGCGGCGATGGTACGTCATTGCTGCACTGTTGCTGTTGACTGTTGGGCTTTGCTTGGTGGTCAAGCAGTCGTTTCCTTCAACATACCGGGCCCACGCGAGCCTGGTCCTGATGCCGCCAACTTCCACGGTGGGCCCTGAGGGGAACCCATTCCTGTTTTTGACAGGGATGGGGCAGATACTCGACATCCTCGCAGTTGAAGTATCCACAGCGGATACTGCCCCGCCGTTTGGCCAGTTATACCCTGGCATGTCCTTCGTAACCGAACCAGACCGGGGCAGCAGCGGCTCCATCATCCGTGTCACAGTGGAGGGGGATGACCCGAGCCAGGTCATTCCCGCCCTGGAAGACGTTGTTGCTCTGGTTCCAAAGACGCTGACAGCCATGCAGGATGAGCAGCGGGTACCAACCCCGTCGCGTGTTGGTTTGATGACGTTGGTGATGGATGAGACTCCGACGGAAGACGCCAAATCGAAGTCGCTGTCAGTGGCCACCGCAGCGGCGGGCGGGTTTGCACTGAGCATCCTGCTGACGGGTTTTATTGATGGCCGGATGCTGGCCCGCGATGAGCGACGCGGTGCGCCAGTCAAGGACGGCTCAGCTTCCGATCTGCGAACCTTGCGACGCGCACGAAATCACAAACATGTGGACGCTGCCGTACCTGGACCGGGCACGCGCACGCCACCGGCCATCCCCCCGGTCGAGGACCGTTTGACGGTCGACGCCAAAGGTTAGGACCAACGGGTGAGGACAAATGAGATCCCGCGGGTTTCGGCCTCAATTGGCGGGGTCCTGGGCCTGGTCTCTTTGCGGAAATGGGCGGTCGTTGTCTTGGGCCTGTCCCTGACGGCGATGTCGGCGTTTCTGCTCGCCGGAGTTGGGCGAACCTACGGAACAACAGTGGAGCTGCTTTTTGTCGAACCCGGCAGGGGTTCTGTCGTCAGTGGTTCGGATGCGGCGCTTCCGTCCCTCGTTGACTTCGCCGGAATTGTCCAGCAAAGGATTTCGGAGGAGGGCAGCGCCGTTGAGCTGCCCTCGTCCACCGCAACGCTCTACGGCAGCGGTGTCCGCAATGGATACTCCATCACCCTCCCGAATACCGGAACACAATGGGCTGTCAGCTTCTCCCGCCCGGTGCTGGCCGTCCAGGTGGTCGGACCCAGCCCCCAGCAGGTCCGCCAGACCCTGGACCAGGTGATGACCTCGGTTGAACTGGAAGCACAGGGTCTGCAGGGGGGCAAGGGGGTACCACCGGGAGGCTACATCCAGGTCACACCATCGCCGGCGGCCCCGGTAGTTGTCGACCTTGGAAGCACCAAGCTGGGCCGCACCAAGGCAGCCCTGGTTATCGGACTGCTGGGACTGACCCTCACCGCATTTTCCGCCAGCCGGATCGACCGCTGGCTCACGGCTTACAAACCGCGCTGGAGACACCCATGAGCGGTCAACAGCACGGCCGGCGGCGCACCCCGCGCGGGCAGGGGCTTACGCTCCGGCCCCCGGCGCGGTTTGATGCAGTGGATGTGCTGACGATTGGCATGATCCTGAGCTGCGCCATTCCGTCCAACCTGACCATCTCGGCACTTGGTTCAATCGGCAGACCCGGTCTTTTGTGGTTTCTTGGAGCGCTGTTGTGGTGGGGATGGCAACAAGTACAGCGGCCCTTTCCGCTTTTTGGCGGTAGTCAGCCGGCCCGCCGTTCACTGTTTATGTTCCTGTGTGCCGTTGCGGTCACTTATGCCGTCGCTAACTTTGCCGGGTTGGCCCCCGATGAGGCGCGTGCTGCTGACACCGGGTTGCTGCGGGCACTGAGTTGGGCCGGTCTCTTCCTTCTAGCCAACGACGGAGTGATTGACCGCGGAAAACTCCTGGTCCTGCTGGACCGGGTTGTGCTGCTGGGAACGGCGATGGCCACACTGGGACTTGTCCAGTTCGTGACAGGACAGTCTTTTGTCTCCGCCATTTCCATCCCTGGCTTCAGCGAAGGAGTTGCCGCTGACAGCATCCATCTCAGGGCGGGTTTCCTGCGCGCCGCCGGTACAGCGACCCACCCGCTCGAGTACGGCGTGGTGCTGTGCATGTCCCTTCCCATCGCCGTGACTCTTGCCCTGAACGAACTTAAAGGCAGGAGCATCTTCCGCTGGATCTGTGTGGGAATAATTCTGGCGGCAGTTGCCCTTTCGGTTTCACGTTCGACGTTCATAGGCGTTGCCGTTGTTCTGATCGTGCTGCTCCCGAGTTGGTCCAGGACCTTACGCCTCCGGGCACTTCTTGTGTTCATGTTCGCCGGCGTCGCCGTGTACTTCCTGGTGCCGGGCATGGTGGGAACGGTGCGCGGCCTGTTCGAGGGGCTCTCCGGAGATTCAAGTACCCAATCCAGAACTGACAGTTATGGAGTTGTGCTGGAACTGGCCATCAGGAACGGGATTCTGGGGCGCGGTTTCGGTACGTTCCTGCCCAAGTACAGGATCCTTGATAATGAGTACCTGCTTATGCTGATTGATTCCGGCTTCCTGGGGCTGTTCACCTTCCTGCTGTTTATGCTCAGCGGCCTCTATTGCTGTTTCCGCGCCCGGGCGCTCCTGACGGACCCGCTGCTTTCCAGGCTGAGTATCGCTGTAGCCTCAGCACTCACTGCTGCCGGAGTGATGTTTGCCTTCTTTGACGCTTTGAGCTTTCCCATGGCCGGCGCATTCCTGTTCCTGATGCTTGGCATCGCCGGTGCTTTGTGGCGCATTGCGAGGAATGAGAAAGCCTCAACCGTGGTACTGCAGCTCCCACGAACAGACCCGATCCCTGAGCGGCGGCCGGTATGGCCGCTTCCGGGTGATGCACCCCTAAACCCGGATGAGGAGCGAGATCTTGATGTTGCCAAGCACTGAAGTGGGAGTACGCACACCGGTATCCATTATTTGTGTCTTCAATAGTCCGGACGTGCTCAGGGAATGCCTGACGGCGTCTGTGCACTCGGGATTGCCTGCGGCGCCGGATACCGAGTACCTGCCGGTTGACAATACGGCCGGTCAATTTCCTTCCGCCGGCGCCGCCCTCAATCACGGTGCGCGCCTGGCGGCCAACGACGTGGTGGTCTTTGTGCACCAAGACGTCTTCCTCCACTCCCTTGTTGCTCTGGAGGCCGCGGCGGGACTCCTTATGCGTGACACCTCGACGGGCATTGCCGGCGCAACAGGAGTAACACGTGACGGCAGGCAGCTTGGACTGATCCGCGACCGCGTGGTCTTTTCCGGCGAACCCCTCTCGGGGTTGACCGATGTCGACACCCTTGACGAGGTACTTTTTATGGCCCGGCGGCAACAAATCCTCCGCCACCCGCTCGCTGAAGTCCGTGACCTTTCATGGCACGCCTATGCGGTGGAGTACTGCGTCCGCATGCGGTCCCTGGGACTGAGGGTGTCGGCGGCCCCGATTCCATTGACCCACAACAGCCTCTCCACCAACGTGGACCTGCTGGCCGAAGCGCATGACTGGATCGCCAAGGCTTACCCGGAGCAGTTGCCGGTGGTTACCACGTGCGGCACCGTCCAGGCGCGGATGAAGGCCCCCGGAGTCCTTGCACGCATGGTGGGCACCCAGAAATGGCGGTATCGATGGCTTCGGGAATCACTGGCCGCCCACCGGCTCCGCAACGGTGCGCCGGCGGATGCCCCGACTGTACTTGGCGACATCCGCTGGGACATCGATTCCATCTGTTCCGCGGCGGATCTTGCCGAGGCGTATGTCATCAGTGCAGTGCCCGCTGGGGCAGGCCTTTCCGCCATCAGCTGTGCCGTGGAGCTGCCCCGCAGGAATGTGACGTTCAGGTTCGAGACCGCGGATCAGGCGTCACTGGTCCCGCTGGTTGCATCACAACCACTGGACCGTACAGTCGTTGTGACAAATGCGGGCTTTGCCGCTGTGGGCGAGGTTGCAGGTGCGTTGGCCGGCCGGAAGGTCCTTCTCGGGTTCGACGGTGACATCGGTGCGTGGCTTCTTACCGGACCTGGCGTCGACGCAGCGGTAGCAGGCTATCGTGGACGGCGGGCAACGCCGTTTGCCATGCGGGCGGGCTGAGCCGGCGCCGGGTATCTGCGATCCCGGCACGGACCCATTCCGGCAGCAGCCGCCAGGGCCCCAACTGCTGGGACTTCCGCAATGCCAACCAGTGCCGGATCCGCCCGGCAGGCCCGCGCAGGGTGAGAACGTCGGCCGCTGCGGCTCCAACGCCCGAAAAACCTGTCCTGCTTTGGATCATGCCTACCAGCTGATCCAATGGTCCGTCCTGCCAAGGCGTCGCCCCCGTCACGACGGACGTACCGGCAGCCCGGGCTTTGGTGTAGATGGCGGATACCGTCTCCGCCCAGGCAGCTGGACTGTGGCCGGCAAGAACCGCCTCCCGGCTCGCTGTACCCCGGGCGGCCCTTAACGCGGGAGAGTCGGCCAGCGCCGCAAAGGTCTCAATGAACTCCTGCTCGGTTGCCGGGCTGAACAGCTCCTTGACCATGCCGGGCGAATCGGAGCCAAGTACCGCACACTCTTCCGGGTGGCCCCGGAAGGTCACCAGCGGCAGGCCATGCGCGCCGGCCTCCAGCAGGGAGGTCAGCGACGAAAACGGATAGGAATCAAGGTAAACGTCCGCAACGGACAGGAGGCCCTGCACCTCGGGAAGCCGGCCGAGGGCCCGGATCCGGCCACCGCTTGCCCCCGCAGCCTCCAACCATTGGCCTTCGGCGGCCGGACCGGCAACCAGGAGCCGCATTTCGGGGCGGTGCCGAATCAGGGCGGAGAAGAGCCCGATCAGGGATTCCTGGCCCACCGCACTGTACTTACTGCCTGCTGCCGCTGAAACAACCAGCAGTTCGCCGTCCGCCACGCCAAGCCGCAACCGGGCTGCCGAGCGTTGGAAGCCGTCAAGCCCCCCGGCAGGGGACAGCTCAAGCGGCCGGTTCGCCACCATGCACCGCTCAGGGGCTATTCCCCTCCGGCTGACGCTCAGGTCCCGGCCGCTTTGGCGCAGATTCATTGTCACGGTGGCGGCGGATGTACCAACCCAGAAGACGTGGTCTGCGTGGTTCACGTAAACCGCGGGCGGCGATCCCTCGAGCCCGAGGGCGAGGGCGGGCACCACATCGTACGGATGGGCGTGGACTATGACCACGTCGGCGGCACGGACGAACCGGCGCAGGGCCGCTGCCCGTCTAAGCAGGCCCCCGGGTCGACGGTCCAGCAGGAGCACATCGCTGGAATCGGGGAGATGAGCCGTGACTTTGGCCGGTATCTGCGCCATTCCCTGCCGCGTGAGCACCAGCTTGTGGCTTGACAGCGGATCTTCACGAATCCAGCGTGCGATGGACTGGGTATGGCCACCCGTGCCGTAGAGCTGGGTGGCCACGTGAACAATCACCTGCCGGCCCGGGGCCGCTGATTCCGGCCGCCCAACCGCGGCCGGAACGGAGGTTCTGATCCGGCTGATGAGGTCTTCAAGTTCCTTGCTGGCGAAAAATCCCGCATGGTCGGTCCACGCGAAGCGGGCAGCCAGCTGCGCCTGGACTGCCGCGCGCTCCCAGGCTCCGGAATCCGCAAATGCTGCCGCGCTGCGAACGAGCTGGCAGAAGGTTTCCCTGTTCTGACTAGTCGTCGTCAAGGCCCCCGCTCCGTCCCATCGCCTTGAGCATCGAAATATCGGCACGTTTGATCCACAGCAGGCCAGCCATCATAGCGATGGCCGCAGCCGCTGAAATGAGTTGGGCGAACGGCGGTTGCAGTCCGGCCCTGTCCACAAGTATGGCGAAGCCGGACAGCAAGGCTGAACAGAGCGCCGGAAGCCAGCCTTGGCGCAGCATCCTGGCGGGTCCGATACCGGCCGTCCGCAACCGCCACAGATAGATGGGAAGCACCACGGCTGCCGCAACCAGGAACTGTGCCCTGGCAATCCCGGCAATCCCGTCAGCAGCGCCCAGGAGGAGGGCCGGCACCAGGGCCACGAGCCAGCACACCTGGATAGTGAGGATGGAACCGGTGAGACCCACCACCACCAGGTAGTCATAAATCAATTCAAAGAAAATACGCAGGCCCGCCAACATGGCGAGCCAGGTAAGGGCGGCCGCGGCTCCTGCCCAGGCGTCGCCATACACAAACTGGACAATGGGCCCGGCCTGGATTGCGAGCAGGGTAACGGCCGGGAAGGTTACGGCCGTCAGGACACCTGTCAGGGCGGTGACTGTCGCCCGCATCCTCGGCGGGTCGTGCTGGAGCCGGGCCAGGGCAGCGGGTGCAACACTTCGCAGCGGCTGTGACAGGACGGAGACCGGCCAGCTGGCCAGGTTGAAGGCGAGGACATACAGGCCCAGCATGGTGGGGCCGAGGAGATTGCCGATCACCAGCTGATCAAAATAGCCCAGGCAAAAGACGATGATGCTGGTGCCGGCAAGCGGCAGGCCGAACCCGAGCAGGGGCTTCAGAAGCTTCCTGTCGAGGCCTGCACGCAGTGGCAGCGGTGACTTGACCACAAACATGATGCCGGAAACCACAGTTCCGGCCAGGCGTCCGATGGCCAGGCTCATGGCCCCGAATCCCGCGAGTGCGAGAACGATGGATATAACGGCGCCCAGCCAGACATTC
Source organism: Arthrobacter sp. Leaf141 (assembly GCF_001424565.1). Lineage (GTDB taxonomy): Bacteria > Actinomycetota > Actinomycetes > Actinomycetales > Micrococcaceae > Arthrobacter. Next base: position 172,312 of record NZ_LMOL01000016.1, on the reverse strand, counting down.
ACCTGGTCGATGGCCATTTTTGTTTTCTGGTCAAAGCTGCGCTGCAGGAGAGCGGCAGGTGTTGCGACGACGCCACTGATGGGGACGCAGCAGACCATCAGGCGAACGACGCCGGCGGCATCCGGATCGCCCATGGCAGCCGCAAACCAGGGTGCCGCCCACAGCCCTGCCAGGCAAAAGAGGCAACTGCTCAGGATTGAAATTGTGGTCACCGTAGGTGCGATATCGGCGGGATCACCCGGCCAGCGGACGATCGCCAGGCTAACGCCGAGCTCATTGAATGTCAGGACTGCAAGCAGCGCGACCATGGCGACCGCGAAAGTGCCGTAGGAATCCGGACCAAGGATCCGGGCAAGCAGGATTCCGATCCCCAGGGTTCCCAACTTGGCAACGCCGGTATTGAGCAGGCTCCACGCCAGGGCCGCAGAGGCTCCCGGTGCTTTGGCGGTAACCGGCGAAGCCGTTCCCGGCCCTTGCACCGGGGCGGTCATAGACTGCTCCGGACTGCTTTCAGGGCGTCGGCCACCCGCTCCTGCTGGTCCGGCGTGATGTGCGGGAACAAGGGGAGGGACAGGATCCGGCCGGCGGCTTCCTCGGCGACAGGAAAGGACCCCGGCCCCCGGCCATCGCCCGCGTACGCACCGCTCAAGTGAACGGGAACGGGATAGTGGATGCCGGCCTGGATCCCCCGGGCGAGCAGGCCGGCAAGCACGGTATCCCGGTCCGGGACCCGGACCACATAAAGATGCCAGACGTCGGTGTTGCCGGGCGCTTCCGCGGGCAGTTCCACACCCGGAATGTCGGCCAGCAGGCACGCGTACCGCTCGGCTGCAGCACGCCGCAGGAGGTTCCACTCCTGCAGCCGGGCCAGTTTCGCTTTCAACACCACCGCCTGGACGGTGTCCAGGCGGGAGTTGATCCCCACCACGTCGTGGCGGTACTTGACGGAGCTTCCATGAGCGCCCAGCAGCCGGACATGCGCGGCCACGTCCGGATCGTTGGTCAGGACCCCGCCTGCGTCACCCGCAGCGCCGAGGTTCTTTCCCGGATAGAAACTTGTGCCCGCGGCCAACCCCAACGTGCCGGCGGAGCGGCCGAACCGGGTGGCGCCCTGGGCCTGGGCGGCGTCCTCAATGATCACCGCCCCGCACGACGCGGCGACGGGAAGCAGCTGTTCCACAAACGCCGTCTGCCCGAAGAGATGGACAGGGACGATGGCCTGGGTGCGTCCCGTCACGGCGGCAGCCGCGGCGGCCGGGTCCATCAGGAGGTAGCGGGCGTCCACATCCACGGGGACGGGAACCGCCCCGATCCTGCTGACAGCCTCCGCTGTGGCAATGAACGTATTGGCCGGCAGGATGACTTCGCCGCCTGGCCCCACGCCACCTGCCCGCAGGGCCAGCTCAAGGGCCTCGGTGCCGTTAGCGACGCCTACGCAGTGCCGGGCACCCGTAAATCGGGCGTAGCCGGACTCAAAGTCCGCCACGGCTGTGCCGCCCACAAACGCGGCCGTCGCAAACACCCCGGCCAGTTCGGCCATTACGACGTCGTGGACCTCCGCCTGCTGCGCGGCCAGGTCCACCAACGGAACGATTGCCGGCGCCGAGACTTCCAATCCCGCGCTCACGGTGCCCCCTTGAACAGGAAACTGTCCTTGTCGATTTCACGGGCGGGCACACCCACCCACGTTTCGCCGTCGGGTACGTTGCTGAGGACAGCGGCGCCCATCCCCACAGTTGCGTACGCACCCACGGAAACCCGTTCCCGGACGCTGGAATTCATACCGAGGTAGGCTGCCCGGCCCACCCGGACGCCGCCGCCCAGGGACACGCCGGCGGCAAACGTGGCGAAGTCTGCCACGTCGTCGTCGTGCGTAAACGTCACAGACGGCATCACCACCACATGTGAACCCAGGGTGACAGCGGCGGTGAGGGTGACGTTGCGCAGCAAAATGCTGCCCCGGCCGATCCTGCAGTCTTCGGGATACTGCACCGACGGGTCGATAGCGGTGGCGTAGCGGGCCTCGTTGAGGCCCATGGCGGTAAGCCGGTCCACCACCGCCTCCCTGGCCCTTCCCGAACCGATGCACACCAGCACAAAGGCATGGGTGTATTTTGCTGCCTCGTCGATGGTTCCAAGGACCGGCGCGCCATCCACGGTAACGCCCGCCATTTCCCGGTCATCGTCCAGGAGGCCAACGACGTCGTACTGCCCGCTGCTGCGCACCATGGCCAGGACCTCCCGGGCCAGGCCGCTGGCAGCGATCAGAATCAGCTCGCTCATGTGGCCGCCGCCCGGATGGTGCTGATAATGCGGCCGAGTCCTTCGTCGCTGAGGTCATGGAAGACAGGCAGGATCAGTGTCCTGTCATTGAGCCGTTGCGTGTGCTGCAGGCTGGCGTTGCCCCCGTCCCGCCAGCGGTAGGCCGGCTGGCGGTGCGCGGCCATGATGCCGCGCCGTGCAGAAATCCCGGCGTCAGCCAGCTTTTCCATCAGCCCCTCCCGGCTGGTGGCGAAGGAGGGCAGGACCTCGATCCAGAAGGACTGGTAATTAGTGGTGCCGTAGGGCGGATCGGAGACCAGCCGCAGTCCCCGCAGGCCCGCCAGCCCGGCCACGTAACGGGAAGCGATGTCACGGCGCCGCTGCAGGATTTCGGGCAGCCGGCCGAGTTGGACGATGCCGACGGCCGCCTGCAGGTCCGTCATCCTGTAGTTGAAGCCCACCTCAAGGTAAACCTCCGGCGGGGCCAGGACGGAGCCGTGCCGGTCGGTGGCGGACACGCTCATGGAATGCTCCCGCAGGGTCCGTACCCTGGCCGCCCAGTCGGCCCGGTTGGTGGTCAGCATGCCACCCTCGCCGGTAGTGAGGATTTTCCGGGGATGGAACGACCACACCGCGATGTCCGCGCGGGTGCCCACCGGTTTTCCCTTGTACGTGGAACCCACCGCGCAGGCTGCGTCCTCGATGACGGTGATTTCGTGCCTGTCGCAGAGCTCCCTGATGGGGTCAAGGTCCAGTGGTACCCCACCCTGGTCCACCACAATCACCGCGCGGGTGTCCAGGGTGAGGGCGGCGTGGATGGTTTCGGCCGTGACGTTGCCCGTGGCCGGATCAACGTCACAAAAGACCGGCCGCGCTCCCACATAGGTGACGGCGTTCGCGGTGGCAATGAAGGACAGTGACGGGACCAGGACATCGTCGCCCGGCCCGATCCCGGCCACGACCAGGGCCAGGTGCAGCGCCGTGGTGCAGCTGGAGGTTGCCACCGCATGGCGGACGCTTTGCCCGGCAGCGAAAAGGGTTTCGAACTCCTTGACTTTGGGTCCCTGGGCCACCCAGCCGGATGCCACCACGTCGGCCAGGGCCTTCGCTTCCTCTTCGCCCAGTAGGGGCTTCATCACGTTGATCCGCGCGAGGACTGCTTCCTGGCTCATGACAACCCTGCCTTCCTTGCTGCGGCGATTTCGTCCCGGAGCGGGGCCCACCACGCGACCAGGCCGCGAAGGCCCTCTTCCAGCTCCACTTCGGCTTTGAAGCCCAGGTCGCGTGCTGCGGCTGTCGTGTCGGCCAGCCGGCGCACCACGCCGTTGACCTGGCGTTCGGGGCCATGTTCCACGGCCAGGCCGGAGTCCATGGCCCGCAGCAGCGCCTGGGCCATTTCCAGGAGGCTCGTTTCAGTTCCGCTCGCCACGTTGTAGACGCCGGTGGTGACGCCGCTTCCGGCCGCTAGAACGTTGGCCCGGGCCACGTCCGCGGTGTGGATGAAGTCCATGGTCTGTTGGCCGTCGCCGAAAATCAGCGGCGGCCTGCCGTCCTTGATCCGCTCCATCCAACGCACCAGGACCTCCGTGTACAGGCCGTGGACGTCCATCCGGGGGCCGTAGACGTTGAAGTAGCGAAGCATCACGCAGTTCAGTCCGGTCATGGCGCTGAAGCTCCTGGCCATGCCCTCGTTGAAGGATTTGGCGGCACCGTAGAACGTGTCGTTGTTGGCGTGGTGGTGCCGTTCGGTGGTGGGGAACTCCTCCGCCATCCCGTAGACGGAAGCACTGGAGGCGGCCACGAGTTTGTCCACCTTGTGTTCCGCGGCGGCCTCCATCACGTTGAAGGAGCCGTCCACCAGGACTTCCAGGGCGAGGCGCGGCTCTTCGGCACACTGCGTGATCCGGATGGCGGCCTGATGGAACACCAGGTCCTTGCCCCGGCTCAGGTCATGCACCAGGTCCCGGTCCGAGATAGTGCCCTCCACGAGCTCCACCTGGCCGGAGGACAAGGCGCCGGAGAGGTTGGCCCGGCGGCCGCGCACCAGGTTGTCCAGAACGTCCACCCGGCCCACCCCGGCCGCCAGCAGCTGGTCCACCAGGGTTGATCCGATGGTGCCCGCGCCGCCTGTCACCAGGACATCCGCACCCTCAAGATTGGTCACCGGGCACGCTCCGCGCCGGCATCCGCCAGGGCGGACCCCTCAACCTGTGATGCCTGGCCGGACCGGCTCAGGCTCCTGGTTACCGCTTCGAGTACGGACAGGACCCGGAGCCCGGAGGCGCCGCCGGTGCGGGCCGGGCGGCCGCTGCGGATGCAGGTGGCAAGTTCCTCCACCACCTGCGAGAGGGCTTCGCGCTCCGGAAGCGCCGGGGACCAGGTGTCACCGAGCCGGTAGGACACCGCCGTGGACGTTTTTTCACCGATGGACTGCGGCTGCCGGTCAAGGCTTACGCCGCGGTCATAGACACTGAGCCGCTGCTGCGGGTTGAGGTCGTCCCAGACCAGCGTGCGCTGGGAGCCGCCAATCACCATTTGCCGGATCTTGGTGGGGCTGAGCCAATTGACGTGCACGTGGGCGGTGGCATCATTGGCGAGGCGGAAGTTCAGGTGTCCCACGCAGTCACGGCCGGTGCCCAGCGGATCGGCTCCGAACGCCGAGACTTCACTGGGGTTCAGTCCGCCCGGCAGGATGAAGTCCAGGATGGACAGGTCATGCGGCGCCAGGTCCCAGAACACGTCCACGTCCGGCTGGACCAGTCCCAGATTGATGCGCGTGGAATCCACGTACAGGATGTCCCCCAGGGAGCCGCTCTGCACCAGTTCCTGCATCTTAAGCACGGCAGGTGTGTAGCAATAGGTGTGGTCGGCCATCAGCACCAGGCCGTTCGCCTCCGCGGTCTCCACCATTTCCACCCCGTGGGCCCGGCTGTCCGCGAGGGGCTTTTCCACCAGGACGTGCTTGCCGGCCCGCAGCGCCGTCATCACGGTCCCATAGTGGGTGCGCGCCGGCGTCGCGATGGCCACGGCATCCACGTCGAATGTGTCCAGCAGCTCGTCCAGGCTTTCCACCACGGGGATCTCGCCCAGCGACGCGGCGAGTTTCCGGGCCCGCGCAAGGTCCAGGTCGCAGATGGCCACCAGGTCCCAGTCGGGGCTCGCCTGCAGGTTGCGGGCCAGGTTCGGTCCCCAGTAGCCGGCGCCAACGACGGCGATCCGGAGTTTCCTGCCCTGCTGCCGGTGGGCGGGGGCTGGTGATGGGGTAGCAGCTGCGGTCATGGCGGTTTCTTTCCCGGAGATGGATTGTTAGTAAGCGCCGGACGGCCGGATCACTGCCCGGAAAGTCCGCCAAAGAATAAGGAGGTCACCGGCGATGGACCAGTTTTCGACGTAGTACAGGTCAAGCCGGACGGCTTCATCCCAGGCGAGGTCCGAGCGTCCGTTGATCTGCCACAGGCCGGTGATGCCGGGCTTGATCAGCAGCCGGCGCCGGGTGTGGTGCTCGTAGGCCCCTACTTCCCGGTCCAGCGGCGGGCGGGGACCCACCATGCTCATGTCGCCGAGCACCACGTTCCACAGCTGCGGCAGCTCGTCCAGCGAGTACTTGCGCATCCACCGTCCGCAACGGGTCACCCGGGGATCGTCCCGCATCTTGAACAGCACACCCGCACCCTCGTTCTGCTGGCCAAGGTCAGCCAGCCGGGCCTCGGCGTCCACCACCATGGAGCGGAACTTGAACATGCCGAACACCTTGCCGTCCTTGCCGATCCGCTCCTGTCGGAACAGCACCGGCCCGGGGCTGTCCAACCGCACAATAAGTGCCAGTGCCAGCAGGATGGGGGAGAGGGCCAGGAGGGCGCCCAGCGCGGCGGCGGCGTCCATGGCCCGCTTGAGCACATGCTTGGCCCCGGAATACTGCGGGATGTCCACGTGCATCAGGGGCAGTCCCTCGACGGGCCGCCAGTGGATGCGGGGGCCCGCAACGTTGGTCAGGGTTGCCGCGAGGATCAGCTCCGCTGATGACTCCTCAAGCTTCCAACCCAGTTCACGGATGAACCGGTTGCCGCCCGGCAGGGGACCGGCGACAATCACCGAGTCCGCGTCGGACAGCCGGACCGTCCGGGCAATGTCATCGGTCGAGGAAAGGACCGGGACCGTGCTGTCCTCGACCCGGAAGATCCCGCCACGGCGGGCCCCGGGGAGGCAGACACCCAGGATGTCGTAAACGGCTCCGGACTTCCTGCGGACCTGCTGCACCACGTAGCGGACGTCCTCGGGGTCCCCCACAACGATGGCCCGGGAAAGATGCCGGCCCTTGGCCTTTTCTGCCGTGAGCCTGCGGCGGAACACCCACCGGTTCAGGGTCAGGGCGGCGAGCCCCAGCGGCAGGGAAACGGTGACGAAGGCGTCGGCCCCGTCGACGGAGAAAACCACGGCTGCGATGGCCATCAGGCCGAAGATCCGCACAGTGGCCGAGGCAACCCGCTTGTATTCGTCGGCACCGATGCCCAGGACCTTGGAGTCCCTGGTCCGGTACATTTCCAGCGCCACCAGCCAGGCCACCGCCACACCCATGGCCGTCACGGTGGCGGCCCGGTTCGCCAGGCTGTCCGGCGCCGCGCCCGTCACCACGTAGCCGAGGTAGACGGCGGCCACCACCAGGACCGTGTCGGCGCCGCGGATCAGGTTCAGGTGCGTCGAGATCCACGCTGCTGCAGCTTTCCGTCCGGTGGCCTTCGCCACGCCGAGGGCGGGACCGCTGGTTGGCGGCCGCAGAATCCGGGTTCCTGCGGTTTCCGCCGCCGCCAACCGCGGAGTTGACGTCCGCTGTGCAGCAACCGACGCAACAGGCCAGCTAAAAGCTGCACGTCCGGTTCGGGCTACTGGTATTTCTGCCATAGTGAACCTTTCCGGCGTATCCGCCTTTTGAGTTGGCCATGAGGAAAAATTAGCTGGGAAAAGCCTGGGGAAACGCGGGTTCAAGGAGGCTTTTGTGGGTCCCGGGAGGTAACGCTGTGGATACTGCGGGTACCTGCAAAACGGCCGGAAAAAGGCCTAGAGGACGGGCAGGACGTACGGCTCCGGCGCAAGGTTTTCCTTGCCGGCGGCCAGGGCTGTCAGCTGGGCGCGCGACTCCACGCCGAGCTTGCGGTAGATGGCCGTGAGGCGCACCTCCACGGTCCGGACCGACACGTACAACGTGGCCGCTATCTCCTTGTTCCGCATCCCGCGCGCCACCATTTTCGCCAGGGCGCGTTCGTGGTCCGCGAGCAGCCTCATGGCCGGGTTGCCCTGCGGTTTGGCCGGCTCCACCCGTTCGTCGAGCAGCAGCGCGTCCACATGCTGGGTCCAGGCGTCGGCCCCGGCCTCATCGAACATCACCTTGGCGCGCAGCAGGGCGTCGCGGGCATCCCGCAACCGGCCGAAAGCGCTCAGCCTTTCGGCGTAGCACATCAGGGTCCGGGCGCATTCGAGCACGGATTCAAGCGCGGCCCGGCCTTCGAGCGCCTGGGTAAAAAGATTCAGTGACTGCTCGCCGTCGGCAAGCATGGCGCGGCTGCGGGCCACAGCGATCGCCAGCCAGGGCGACCGCAGGCCCACGGAACGGCCTTCCAGGATCATCAGCGCGTGCGTGGCCTCGCGGTGGCGGCCCATGCGGATGAGGACTTCCACCAGGTCAGCCTCACACCGGAGCAATGTTGGATTCCCGAACCCCAGGCCGATTTCCGTAGCGCGGGATAACTGGGCAAAAGCCTCCGCCAGGTCGCCGCGGAGCAGGGCAAAATGGCCGCGGACCGAGGCGAGCTGAGCGGTGGTCGCAGCGTGGCTTTCCGAACCGGCGTAGCGCTGTGCCTCGGCGGCGTGGACATGGGCCAGGGCCTCGTCGCCCAGCGCGTGGGCCCGCCACTCGCGGTAGAGGTGCCGCAGGCCACGGTGGAACTTCACTTCAGGTTCGTGGCGTTCGATGTCGTCGATGAGCTTGATGGCGGCGCGGATGTTGCCGGCCCGGATTTCGTTGTCCACCGCAAGGAACGCTGCGGTTTCCCGCCAGTTGGTGTTGCTTGCCTCAACGGAACTGCGGACCATGGCGAAGGCTTCCTGCGCGTGGTCGTACCGTTCTGCGTAGCTCAGGGCGCGGCCCTGGATCAGCAGGCTTGCCATCCGGGCGCTGCCCGCCGGTTCGTGCTTCCGGCTCAGCGTCCCGGTATTGCCGCTGATGGAGTCTGCCAGCATCCTCGCCCGCTCCGAAATGGCAAGCACCCCGGCGGATGCCGAGTCCTGGAACTCGGCGCCTTGCCGGAGGAGTTCGGCGGCGTCGCGGAGTTCCCAGCGTTCGGCGTAGTACAGGGCGCCAACGGCCAGCAGGCTGGCGGCGTATCCCGGATCGTGGCGGCCGAATTCCCTCACCAGCCGCAGCACCATGCTGGAGCGCACCGCCGCGCCCTGGATGAACTGGATCTGGAAGGACAGGCCGGTGAGCCGCAGGATCAGCGCGGGATTGCGGGTGACCCGTTGGGCCCACTCGAGGTAGCGCTTGGCATAAACAAATTCGCCGCGGTTAAACAGCAGTTCGGCGACGGTGGCAAGGCGCGAGGCTGTTTCGGCCTCCCACGGGTTGATGGTGAGGGCCCGCTCGATGTATTCGACGGCGAAGGAGATCTCCCCGCCCCGGATCAGGTCCACGGCGTGGCGCAACAGGCCGAACGGGGTCTGGCGCTCCAGGGCGGTGAAGCTGAGGTGCCACCGCCGGGCGTAGGGATCGGTGGCCTCCGACGCTTCGGCCAGGGTCCGGTGGCTTGCCGTGCGGACAGCGGGGGTCATGGCTGAGAAAACGAAGCCGCGCAGCAGCTGGTCCCGGATGCGCAGGTGGTGCCCGGAACGGTTCACCAGGCCGCTGGCGAGGAGCTCATCCACCCCGGCCCAAATATCAGGGCTGACCTTTTCCAGGCTGGGGATATCGCTGCGGTAGGAGAGGGACAGCAGGTCCAGCACGTTGCGCGCGCTGCGGCTGATCCCGCCGACGACGGCGGCGAACTCCGCCTCGAAGCTGCCTTTGCAGGGCAGCGGGACCGGCAGCGCGTGCTTGCCTTCCGCCTGCCGTTCCAGCAGCCGGCGGTAAAGCTCGACGGCGGCGAGCGGGTTCCCGCCTGTAGCCGCGGCAACCGTGTGGGCGGCCGCCGTCGTGGTTTGCTTCGCCGGAATGGCCTCCAGCAACCTGACGGTGTCGCTGTAGCTGAGGGGACCCAACGGCAGGACGGCAAGACCGGTGAAGGGGCTGTCCGGCACTTCTTCACGGACGCTGACGAAGAGGGCGATGTCCGTTGCGGCCAACCGGCGGGAAAGGAACCCGATGACGGCCTGGCTGCTGGAATCCAGCTGGTCCGCGTCATCGATCACAATCACTGTCCGGGCTGAGGAACGCTGCTGCAGGCCGTTCAAGAGCATCGCGGAGACGATGGGGACGTTCATGGTGCCGGCTGTATCGCGGAGGAGTTCATCTGCGATGCGGTTCAGGACCGGGTCGTCGATGCCGTTGAGCAGCGCGGTCAGCCCGGACAGCGGCCAATCCGATTCGGCGGCGCTGGCCTGCAGGAAAACGGTCCGGTACTCGGAAAGAGTGGGAATCTCGGACAGCAAGGCAGACTTGCCCGATCCGCGCCGGCCGATCACGGCAAGGGCGGAATCCTTGGGCCCCCGGATCACAGAAAGGATCCGGTCCAACTCTTTGCTGCGGCCTATAAGCGACATACGGTCCCCACCCATCAAAGGTGAGACCGCGTCCTCTGCGTTATTGATGCCAATGTGGTTTGCCGCACACCGGCCAGCTGGCTGGCCAACAGTGCAACATGCCGGCAAACGAGGTGCTGCCGGCACGGTTCCCAGCCGTAGAAGGAATATAGCGCCGCAGATGCAAGCGTTTCCACCGATTAGTCACTGGATTGGATCAAGATTGCCCACGCGTTTCCTCAAGATTACCGCGTTGACCACAGGGAATCTGTTGATTCCTTGTGGTCCTCATGCCTGTGGGATCATCCGATTTCGCACCCGACGATCTGTGCCACTGCACATAATGCCCCCCCGGAGTCGGAGTCTAGGGTGGGAGAAACATTGTGACCCGCCGCACTCGCTGCGGCCCCTGCGTACCGCGCAGTGGCGTCCCGGAGACCCGTCCGGCGCCCCAACCCGCACTGAAAGACCCTAAGGACGGCGCTCCATGCCTGCTGACCAACAGTTAGCCAAGTCGCTCAAGCCGCGGCACCTCTCCATGATCGCGATCGCCGGTGTGATCGGCGCGGGGCTCTTTGTGGGCTCCGGCGCGGCGATCCAGCAGGCCGGCCCGGGGATCCTGGTGGCCTACATGGCCGCGGGCATCGTCGTCATCCTGGTGATGCGGATGCTGGGCGAAATGGCAGCGGCAAACCCGGAAACCGGCTCCTTCTCCACCTATGCCGATAAGGCGCTGGGCCGCTGGGCAGGATTCAGCATCGGCTGGCTGTATGCCTGGTTCTGGATCATCGTGCTGGGCATTGAAGCGACGGCCGGGGCCGCCATCATGCACCGTTGGGTCCCCGGTGTCGACCAGTGGGTCTGGGCGCTGCTCCTCATGGTGCTGCTGACCCTGACCAACCTGGGATCCGTAAAATCCTTCGGCGAATTCGAATTCTGGTTCGCCTCCATCAAGGTCACAGCCATCGCCCTGTTCCTGCTGTTCGGAGCTGCAGCCATCCTGGGCCTGGTGCCGGGCGTCCCGGCCCCCGGCCTGGACAACCTGGTCAACAACGGCGGGTTCTTCCCCAACGGACCAGGCGCCGTGCTGGCCGGCATCCTGGTGGTGGTCTTCTCGTTCTTCGGCGCGGAAATCGCCACCATCGCGGCCGGCGAATCCGAGAATCCCGTCGACGCCGTCAAGAAGGCAGTCCGGTCCACCGTGTGGCGGATCCTGGTGTTCTACATCGGCTCGATCGCCGTTGTGGTGACCCTCCTGCCGTGGAACGACGCCAGCGTCGCCAAGAGCCCATACGTGGCGGTGATTGAACTCTTCGGCATCCCCGGGGCGGGCACCATCATGGACGTTGTAGTCCTCACGTCAGTGCTTTCCTGCCTGAACTCCGGGCTTTACACCGCCAGCCGCATGCTGTTCTCGCTGTCCAAGCGGGGCGACGCACCCAAGTCATGGACCAGGATCTCCCGCCGCGGCGTCCCCGCGTCCGCTGTGCTCGCCTCCACCGTGGTGGGGTTCGTCACCGTTGGCCTGAATTACATCGCCCCGGACACCGTTTTCCTCTTCCTGGTCAACACCTCCGGTGCCATTGCCCTCTTTGTCTGGCTGGTCATCGCCTCCTCGCAGCTGATCCTGCGCAAGCGCATGGGTGCCCGGGCCAAGGACCTTGAACTGAAAATGTGGCTGTTCCCGTACCTCACCTGGTTGGCCATCGGCAGCATCGTTGCCCTGCTGATCGGCATGGTCATCCTGGATTCGACCCGCGAATCGCTGCTGCTGTCCGTTGCCCTTGCCGCTGTTGTGGTGGGTATCGGTGTGTTCCGTTACCGCAAGGGCGGACCGGCGGGCCCGGCCAATGCTGCTGCCGACACAACCGAACCTGCAGCCGCAGGCGCCCCGCCGGCTTCGTAAACCTGCCGCATCTGCTTCTCCTGCCGTCCGCCCGGCGCGCCGCCATGGCCGCCGGGCGGACGGTTTTCCACATACGGTGACCAGCCCCGATATCCGGGGTGGAACCGCCCTACGCTGGGGGAACACGGCTGCTCCAAGGCGCGAATCGCCTATCCGCACCGCATGCACTAAGATTGAAAAGTCTGTGCTGCGCCCTGCCTCCGTTCCGGAAGCTGGCGCCGCACGGCACCGCAAATGAACCTCCTGTTACGGAAATGCCGTAACCGCTTAGCCCAAAGGAGGTGGGTTCACATATGCGTCCTTACGAATTGATGGTAATCATCGACCCCGAGGTCGAAGAGCGTACCGTTGAGCCGTCGCTTCAGAAGTTCCTGAACGTCATCACCAACGATGGTGGAACCATCGAAAAGGTTGACATCTGGGGCCGTCGCCGACTGGCTTACGACATCAAGAAGAAGTCCGAAGGTATCTACGCCGTGGTGAACTTCACCGCCAAGCCGGACACCGCCAAGGAACTTGACCGCCAGTTGTCTCTTAACGAGACCATCATGCGCACCAAGATCACCCGCCCCGAAGAGCAGAAGGTCGTTGCGGAGTAATTTCCCGCACCAGCTTCATTCTTCACCCCGCAGGAAACGCACTCTTCACCCAGGATCGAACAAGGAGGCAGTAGATGGCAGGCGAGACCACCATTACGGTCATCGGTAACCTCACCAATGACCCGGAATTGCGGTTCACACCGTCAGGTTCGGCAGTAGCGAACTTCACCATCGCTTCCACCCCCCGCACCTTTGATCGCCAGTCCAACGAGTGGAAGGACGGGGAAACCCTGTTCCTCCGCGCCGCCGTCTGGCGTGAAGCAGCCGAAAACGTCGCCGAATCCCTGACCAAGGGTATGCGTGTGATCGTCAACGGCCGTCTGAAGAGCCGTTCCTACGAAACAAAAGAAGGCGAAAAGCGCACCGTCATCGAGCTTGAGGTCGACGAAATCGGCCCCAGCCTGCGTTACGCCAATGCCAAGGTCAACCGCACCCAGCGCTCCGGCGGTCAGGGTGGCCAGGGTGGCTTCGGCGGCGGAAACGCCGGCGGCGGCGGCAACTTCGGAGGTGGCAACTCCGGTGGAAACCAGGGTGGCAACTCCGGCGGAAACTGGGGCGGCGGCAACCAGCAGGCTGCACAGGAGGATCCCTGGGCAACGCCCGGTGTCTCCAACGCAGGCGGCTGGGGCAACGGCCCCGATTCCGAACCTCCCTTCTAACAACCAATAACGGCCCGACGCCGGGACCGCCAGGGGTGCCATTGCGCACCGCTGCGGATGCCGGCGCCTGGCCACCACCATCCCGTGGATCAATATCCACGGGCTCCCTAGAATAGGAGCTCCACGATGGCTAAGGCTGAACTCCGTAAGCCCAAACCAAAGTCCAACCCCTTGAAGGCCGCTGACATCACTGTCATCGACTACAAGGACGTAGCATTGCTGCGCAAGTTCATCTCCGACCGCGGAAAAATCCGCGCCCGTCGCGTCACCGGCGTTACGGTCCAGGAACAGCGCAAAATCGCCCAGGCAATCAAGAACGCCCGCGAAGTTGCACTGCTGCCTTACTCCGGCGCTGGCCGCGGCTAAGGAAAGGGACTAACTAACATGGCAAAGCTCATTCTGACCCACGAAGTAACCGGTCTCGGTGCTGCTGGCGACGTTGTCGAGGTCAAGGACGGTTACGCACGTAACTACCTGCTGCCCCGCAACTTCGCCCTGACCTGGTCCAAGGGTGGCGAGAAGCAGGTTGAGTCCATCAAGGCTGCCCGCGCCGCCCGCGAGCACGCTTCCCTGGAAGATGCTCAGAAGCAGGCCGCTGCACTGTCCTCCAAGCCGGTCAAGCTGATCGTCAAGGCCGGCGAGACCGGACGCCTGTTCGGCACCGTCAAGCAGGCCGACGTCGCCGATGCTGTTGAGGCCGCTGGCCTTGGCAAGATCGACAAGCGCAAGGTTGAACTGCCGGCTCACATCAAGTCGGTTGGCTCCTACCAGGCCAACGTCCGCCTTCACGCTGACGTTGCAGCCGTCGTCGAACTCGACGTCGTTGCAGGCAAGTAGCAGCATCCCGGTCATCTGACTGCACTAAGACCCCCGTTGCCGGTTCCGGCGGCGGGGGTCTTTTGCGTCAGGGTTTGTGAAGTTCCGCCATGGTGTGCCGGTACCCGGTGCTGACCAGCTGCGCCAGGACGTCCCGGTCCACGTCCGCCAGCCGATTGACATAGAGGCATCCCGCCCCGGCCCGGTGCTTGCCAAGCTCCGGCAGCAGCCGGTCCGCGTCCGGACCATAGGTCAGTCCGTAAAGGACCAGGTTTGCCTTGCGGGGCGAGAACCCGACCGCCGCCGCGTCGCCTTCCCGGCCGGTTTCATACCGGTAGTGGTATGCGCCGAACCCCACGATCGTGGGTCCCCACATAACTGCCTCCTGGCCCGTGATGCCCGCCATCAGGTCGGCCAGTTCCAAGCTGTCGGACCGGCGGCCGGGGTGCTCCACCGACGCCAGGAAGCCGGCCACCGACACCGTTGTGGGCTGGGTCTTGTTCGTTGCCATGGACGAAGTCTTGCAGACCGGCGGTGGCGCTGCCAGCGCCGGTGGTAGCCTTCTGCGGTGAACCCCGAACCCCGGAACCGCCCTTTCCACCAAGTGGATGTTTTTGCCGCCGAGCCGTACCGTGGCAATCCCCTCGCTGTTGTCCTTGACGCCGATGGCCTCAGCTCCGGCATGATGCAGCACTTCGCCAACTGGACCAACCTGTCCGAGACCACGTTCCTGCTGCCGCCCACGGATCCCCGCGCTGACTACCGGGTCCGGATCTTCACCGGAAGCGAGGAGTTCCCCTTCGCGGGACATCCAACGCTCGGGTCGGCCCACACCTGGCTTGAGGCCGGTGGCGTTCCGCACACGGCGGGGGAGCTGGTACAGGAGTGCGGGGCGGGGCTGGTAAAGATCAGGCACGACGCCGGCCGCCTGGCTTTCGCGGCGCCCCCGCTGACCCGCTTCGGGCCCGTGGACGCGGCCGTCCGGCGCACCCTCGCTGCCGGCCTTAGGCTGCCCGAATCAGCCATCCTGGATGCTTCCTGGCTGGTCAACGGCCCGTCCTGGGTGGGTGTCCTGCTGGCGTCCGCTGGGGAGGTGCTGGCCATCCAGCCGGATCCTGTGGCCATGGGGGACCTGAAGGTGGGGGTCATCGGCCCGCACACCGCAGGCGGCGATGCCGACTTCGAGGTACGGACCTTTGTTCCGGGGGACGCCATGATGGAGGATCCGGTAACGGGAAGCTTTAATGCGGGCGCCGCGAAGTGGCTGATCGACAGCGGCCGCGCTCCTGCACGCTATGTGGCCGCGCAGGGCACGGTCCTCGGCCGGGCAGGCCGGCTGCATATCAGTGCCCGGTACGACGGAATCTGGGTGGGCGGAAACAGCACCACCTGCATCCGGGGGACTGTCCTGCTGTAACCGGAAGGACCGGTCGGCCGCGGGAATACCCAGACGGGACCCGCTGTTCCCCATGTAGATGCATATGCATATATGCTGTTGGTAAGAACCAAGAGGAGAACGCCATGGAAACCCGCCGCATCACCGTCCTGTCCGCGGGCCTGGGAGTACCGTCGTCGAGCAGGCTGCTCGCCGACCAGCTCGCCGCGTCGACTAAACGCCAGCTGGAGTCGGCAGGCTACAACGTCGTGGTGGACTTTGTGGAACTTCGGGACCTTGCCGTGGACATCGCCAACAACTTTGTCACCGGGTACGCCGCGCCGAAGCTCGCTGAGGTTATCGCCGGCGTGGATGCCTCGACCGGCATCATTGCCGTGACACCGGTGTTCAGTGCTTCCTACAGCGGCCTCTTCAAGTCATTCATCGATGTCCTGGACCCGAAATCCCTCACCGGGAAGGCCGTCCTGCTGGGCGCCACGGGCGGAACTGACAGGCACCAGATGGTCCTGGATTACGCCATGCGCCCGCTGTTCAGCTACCTGCGCACCCGAACGGCTGCCACCGCCGTCTTCGCCGGACCGCAGGACTGGGGTTCGGCCGACGACGCAGCGTCGCCCCTGTCGGAGCGGACCGGCAGGGCAGCCGCAGAGTTTGCAGTTCTCCTGACGGGCCCCCAGCCCGGCCAGGCTCCGGCGACGCTGGAGTCCCTTCCGTTCGAACAGCTGCTGGCGGGGATCTCCGCCAGCCACTAAGGCCTGTGCACCGGGTCAGTCGTCCAGGAGTGCAATGAACTCGCGGGCCTGGTCCAGGGAGACATCGGAGTGCCTGGTCAGCGCCGTGGCGGCGGCCTCGGTTTCCCCACTGCGGGCAAGGGTCCGGATCCGGCCGTAGATCTCATCGTTGAGCATGTTGCTGCTGACCTCACGCGTAACCTCACCCTTGCTGGCGATGGCCCGGTACCGGTAGGGGAAGCGTTCCGGCCCACCAGCCTCCTCCTGGGCGGGCGCCGGCACCTCGGCGCTCCGGTACGGCTGGGGGTGGGTGGCGAGGGCGCCCACGGCGTCGCGGGATGCCCGGAGGCCGTCCCCTGTCGATTCGTAATAGAGCTTGATGGCCGCCATGGCCTGGCCCTGCGCTATGAGGGCGTAGATCCGGCGGTGCTCATCCTCCGAGAGCCTGGCCGAGGCCGTCCGCGCCAGGTCGGCACTGCCGGCCGCCGGGAGCGGCTCCGCGCCCGCCCCGGGGGACTTCCGCCGGCCCATGGCCCTGACGGCCAGCAGGATGCCTGCCAGGACTGCCAGGAGGATGAGGACAGGGATCACAAGCGATTCCATCTTTCAAAAGCCGTTCTGTGAAAATTCAGCCGCGGGGCCGGAGCTGCGGCTGGGCGGGGTGGTACTCCTGCTGCTGTGCATGCTGTTGCTCGTTCTGTGACGGCCGGGTTGTGGCTTCAAACCGGGCACGCGCAGCTGACGCGGCCTGGACCTGTTCGGCGTTGTGCCGGGCCGAACGGAGGGCAAGGTCCCGCTGGTACTTTTCGGCGTCCGACAGGCCGGTATCCCGTGGTTTGAATGCCGTGGCGAGCCCCCACAGGAGCGCCACCAGAATGATCGATGGCAGGAGTACCAGCAGAAGTTCGCCCATACCAAGAGCTTATGCCAGATGCACGTTATCCACAGCAATATTCGCCCCTGCGCATGGATGCGTACCCGGCCTGGCGCGGGTGCACCGGACGGGAATATATGCGGCGCACCGCGGGGGTGGAATGAACTGCATCACCTGCCCGGAAGCTGTAACCGGCGGCTCCGGTGCCGCACCGCGGCTGTGGATGAAATTCCGGCAAAGAAATATTTACTCCACACCTCAAAAGTAGTGTTTTCGCAGGTCAGAGCCTTAAAGCGGGGAAAAGAATTTTTCTTTCCACAACCTTTCCCACAGGCTGTGCACAATCTATGCCGCTTAGTGCACAGGTTATCCACACCCACCCGGGTCCCTTGGCTTTGCGGCTGGCCCGCAGGCGGCTAGCGTAGCGGAGTACCTGTTTTTCCTGTCGCCCCGGTCTCCGGAGGTGCCGGTGGACCACAGCTTCACTGGCTCCGAAGGACCCAAGCCGGAGGTGGCTGTGGAAAACCTGTGGAAAGTGGGGATAACTGTGTTCCCCGCGAGCAGGCGGGCGCCAAGGCCTTATGTCGGACCCTCCGGGTAGACCATTACCAGGCGGCGGAGCGAAATTCCCCGCGCACCCCTGGCGGGACGCACACCTGCCGGGCATCTTATGCACCGGCACCTATGAAGGACGGCAGTTTTGTCAATCGCGCACCTGGACACCGCAGAGACCACCCGCGGATCAGACGCGAGCCGGAAACCGCCGCAGGACATTCCCGCTGAACAGTCGGTGCTGGGCGGCATGATGCTGTCCAAGGACGCCATCGCGGATGTGGTGGAAATCCTCCGCGGGCAGGACTTCTACCGCCCCGCCCACGAAACCATCTACGAAGCGATCATCGACCTGTATGGCCGTGGCGAACCCGCCGACGCCGTCACGGTCTCCGATGAGCTGACCAAGCGGGCCGAAATCAACCGGATCGGCGGCCCGGCCTACCTGCATGAGCTGATCCAGACCGTCCCCACGGCTGCCAACGCCGGGTACTACGCGGAGATCGTGGCGGAGCGGGCCGTCCTCCGGCGCCTGGTGAACGCCGGGACCAAGATCGTCCAGTTGGGCTACGGCTCGGACGGCGAGGTGGAGGACCTGGTCAACCAGGCCCAGGCGGAGGTCTACGCCGTCGCGGAGCGCCGGACGGCCGAGGACTACGTGGTGCTCAAGGACGTCATGGAATCTACCGTTGACGAAATTGAGGCCTCCGGCCACCGCGGAGAAGGCATGACGGGTGTGCCCACCGGGTTTTACGAACTCGACGAGCTCACCCACGGGCTGCACCCCGGCCAGATGATTGTCATCGCCGCCCGCCCCGCCGTGGGTAAGTCCACCTTCGCCCTGGACTTCGCCCGGTCCGCCGCCATCAAGAACAACCTGGCCACTGTGATGTTCTCGCTCGAAATGGGCCGGAATGAGATCGCCATGCGCCTCCTCTCCGCAGAGGCCACCATCGGCCTCCAGGACCTGCGCAAGGGCACCATCAAAGATGATCAGTGGTCCAAGATCGCCACCACCATGGGCCGGATGAACGATGCCCCGCTGTTCATTGACGACAGCCCCAACATGTCGCTGATGGAAATCCGTGCCAAATGCCGGCGCCTGAAGCAGCAGCACGACCTCAAACTCGTGATCCTTGACTACCTCCAGCTGATGAGCTCCGGCAAAAAAGTCGAGTCCCGCCAGCAGGAAGTGTCGGAATTCTCCAGGGCGCTCAAGCTGCTGGCCAAGGAGCTCCAGGTTCCGGTCATCGCGCTGTCCCAGTTGAACCGTGGTTCCGAGCAGCGCCAGGACAAGCGGCCCATGGTCTCGGACCTCCGTGAATCGGGTTCCATCGAGCAGGATGCCGACATGGTGATCCTGCTGCACCGCGAGGACGTCTACGACAAGGAATCGCCGCGTGCCGGTGAGGCGGACATCCTGATCGCCAAGCACCGCAACGGGCCCACCAAGGACATTGTGGTTGCGTTCCAGGGTCATTACTCCCGCTTTGCCAATATGGCAGCGGACGCTGGCGGCGGCGGCTTCTAGCCGCTGACGCTTTCCGCCGGCCGGCCCGTTGCTGAACCCGCGGGGCCGGCGGCCAGCAGATGGTTGGGCAGCCGGTTCCCCGGCGCGGTGCCCCGGATCTCCAGCAGGTCCCGGGCATGGGCGTGCAGCCGCCGGTCCTCGTCGCTCACCGGGTCCCAGGCCGGGATCGGCACCGATGTTCCTTCGGTGTCCCGGGCCACCATGACGGTGAGGCAGTAGGTGGTGAGCTCCAGGCCGCCGTCCTTGGGGTCGCCGGAGCGGACGTGGACGGCGACGTGCATGCCTTTGGTGCCGGTGTAGACCAGCCTGGCCTCCACCTCCACGAGGTGGCCGATCCGCAGCGGCCGGTAGAAGCGCACGCCGCCGGAGAAAACCGCCACGGTGTCCTTGCCGGCGTAGCGGGACGCGCAGACATATGCCGCCTCGTCGATCCACTTCATCACGGTGCCGCCATGGACCTTCCCGCCCCAGTTCACATCCGTCGGGGCCGCCATAAAGCGGAGCGTCACCCGCTCGGCGGTCCCGGCATCTGTATATTCCTGATGGTTCATGGCTTCGACGATTTGTTCGCGCACCTTGATCCGGGCCAGGGCGTGGTCCCGCTGCTCGGTTTCGGCCGCCGTTACGGGCTCGAACTGCGGTACGGGGATGGGCCGGCCGTCCGGGCCCACAGCCACAAAAATCACGATGCACTGGCTGCGCATGGTGGCTTGTCCGCCACGCGGATCCCCGGACGAGACCACCGTGCGGATGTGCATGGAAGACCTGCCGGTGTAGACGATCGTGGCCTCCACCTCCACCATGTCGCCGCTGTTGACCGGGTCGGCGAAGTGGATGTTGCCCACGTAGGCGGTGACGCAGTAGGACTTGGCCCAGCCCACCGCGGCGGCGTAAGCGGCCTTGTCCACCCACTCCAGGACGGTTCCGGCATCCACCGAGCCGCTGTGGCCCACGTCCATGGGTGCTGCCAGGAAGCGGAGGGTCACGGAGTTTTGCCTGCCGGTCTGCGTCATGCAGCGATCATACTGAGGGCCAGCGGTTACCGGCCGGTTGGGCTGACATGCGGCCGTCATGGACGGTCCCGGTGGGCCGCCTGGCCTACCACGGCGGCCCGGCACGTGGGTGCCGGGCCGCCGTGATGCGCGGGACGGGTTGGGTCAGGCGAAGGCGGCAAGCCTGGAGTTTTTCCGGCCAAACAGGGCCCTGTCCAGGGAAACGCGCCCCGGCCCGGTGAGGGCGAGGGTGAAGGCGGCCGCGGCCAGCAGCAGGACCAGCTCGTAGCCGCCGTTGGCAGCAAAAACGCCGGCTGATGCGTGCACCAGGAACAGGGCACCCAGCATGTCGATCACCAGCAATGCTGCCACCACGCGGGTCAGGATGCCCAGAATCAGGGCGATGCCGCCCGCAAGTTCGAGGACTGCGGCGGCGGGAGCGGCGATCTCAGCTGCGGGGACACCCATCTTGCCGAAGGATGCCTGCGTGCCGGCGATGGTCCATTCATTGAATTTCTGCCAGCCGTGGGCGGCGAAGATGAAGCCCAGGACAATGCGCAGGGCGGTAATGGCCGTGGTGGTGAGATGTGACTGGTTCATGCTTCGAGTCTTCCGGATCATTTGTTGAAGTGTCAATAAAATTGACCCCGATGTGGGTTTTGTCATGCTTCCGCGACATCTCTGCATCCCCGTTAAGCTGGCACCGTGCCTCAACCTGTCCTGCCCGCAACCACCCGTCCCGAACGAAGCCGTTCCCGCCAGATCCTGCACCTGGCGGTCCCTGCCTTCGGCGCATTGGTTGCGGAGCCACTGTTCCTGCTTGCCGATTCCGCGATTGTGGGCCACCTTGGGGTGGCGCAACTGGCGGGCGTCGGCCTTGCCTCGGCAGTGCTGCACACCGCAGTCGGCCTGATGGTTTTCCTGGCCTACTCCACCACGCCCGCCGTGGCGCGCGCCATGGGCGACGGCCGGCTGGGAAAGGCCCTGGCTGCCGGGCGGGATGGCGTCTGGCTCGCCCTGCTGCTGGGCCTGGTGCTGGCCGCGGCAGGTTTCCTGTTCGCGGAACCCCTGGTGGGCCTGCTGGGCGCGGAAGGTGCCGTGCGGCAGTATGCGGTGGATTATCTGCGCTGGTCCATGCCGGGGCTGGTGGCCATGCTGCTGGTCTTTGCCGGAACGGGAGTGCTGCGCGGCCTGCAGGACACAAAAACACCGCTGGTGGTGGCCACTGCAGGCTTCGCGCTGAACATCGTCCTTAACCTTTGGCTGGTGTACGGACTGGGGTGGTCCGTGGCCGGCTCAGCCGCCGGAACCAGCGTGGCCCAGTGGGCCATGGCTGCCGTGTACGTGGTGATGGTGGGACGGAATGCCCGCCGGCACGGCGTGGGCCTCCTCCCGACGTGGCAGGGTATCAGGGGCCTGGCCCGGGTGGGATCGTGGCTGATGCTGCGGACCCTGAGCCTGCGCGTTGCGATCCTGGCCACCGTGCTGGTGGTCACCGCCCAGGGGGCCGTGAACCTGGCGGCCCACCAACTGGCAATGACGATCTTCTCCTTCCTGGCCTTTGCCCTGGATGCCCTGGCCATCGCGGCGCAGGCCCTGATCGGCAAGGAACTGGGCGCCGGCAACCCGCGGGAGGCCCGCCAGTTGACCCGGACCATGACACGGTGGGGGATTGGCTTCGGTGTGCTCACGGGAGCCCTGCTGGCCCTCGCGGCACCCTGGCTGGGGGCCCTGTTCACGCCCGACCCCGAGGTGGGCGCCGTCCTTGCAACGGCGCTGTGGGTCCTGGCGGCAGGCCAGCCCCTTGCCGGCTACGTGTTTGTGCTGGACGGTGTGCTGATCGGCGCCGGCGATGCCCGCTACCTGGCACTGGCGGGACTGGCAAACCTCACCGTCTACGCGCCGCTGCTCGTGTGGGTTGCCGGCACCGGCCTGCAAGGTGCCGCGGGCCTCGGGTGGCTCTGGGCAGCCTTCGCCCTGGCCTACATGGCTGCCCGGGCCGTGACGCTGGGCCTGCGTGCCCGGTCCGACCGGTGGATGGTCCTCGGTTCGGCGTAGCACCGCCCGCCACTAAACTGGACCGGTGAGCCAATCCATGACCCCCGCCGGAACCGCCCCCGAAACCAGCCCCCGGCCCGATCTCTGGCGCCCGGTCCTGGTGCGCGCGGCGGCGGCCCTGGCCTTCGGCGCCATCACCATTTTCTGGCCGGCGCCGTCCATTGAAGTCATGGGCTGGGCCGGCGGCCTCTACCTGCTGGCCACCGGGCTGGTGCTGCTGCGCGGCATCCCCGCCACGGGATGGGAGCGCACGTCCGGTCCGGGCAAGCTCCTGTCCGGCGCCGGATCAGTGCTGGCGGGCGCGGGCTTTGCGGTGCTCCTCCTGCACGGCGACACCCTGTTCGCTGTGATCGCAGCCCTGGGGCTGGGAGCCGCCGGTGCCCTGGAACTTGCGTGCGGGCTGCAGTACAGGGGGCGGCACGTCCTGGCCCGGGACTGGATTGCGTCCGGCGTGATCGGGCTGGGAACCGCGGCCGCCCTCCCGTTCTTCGCCGGCCTGGGCGCCCACGCCCTGCTGGGGGTTGCCGGCGGCGGTGCCATCATTTCCGGGGTGCTCTGGGTCCTGTCGGGCCTGACGCTCCGGCACGATACCCGCAGCGGGGCCGGCAACCCGTAAACTGGTTACGCACGGTTCTACTTCCTGTAGAAATATGCCGGGCACACCATCGAAGCATTAACACCAGGCCGGCCGGCGCGCCGCCTGCAGGGAGGAATCATCGTGGCAGACCAGCATCCAGGCAAACCGCGCAAGCTGCGGACCTCGGTGAAAGGGCCGCTGATGTTTTCCGCGTTCTGGGCGGTAGTGGCCTTTGGCGCAGTGCTGATCTTCGCCTCCGGCGGCAGCGCCCGCGCGCCCCGTTTCGACCTCGCGTTCACCGCCGCGGGAATCGCCTTCATCGTCACCCTGGTCATCGCCGCCATGTTGTCCATGAGCCATAAGGACAACGCCGAACACCTGGGCAAGGGCTCGGGCGTCAACCTCAGCTCCGCGGGAAACCAGGGCCACGGATTCGGCGGCCAAAAATCCGGTGGCCAGGCCCCGGCTGCCGGTGACGTCACCGACGGCACCCCCGGCACCTGACCGCCGGCACGCCGGCCCCTAGCCGTTGGTCCGGCCGGCGGCTTTCCGGATCAACCGGTCGCTGCCTGCCGTGCCCGGTACGCCGCCACGTGCGCCCGGTTTGCGCAGTTTCCGGTATCGCAGTACCGCTTTGACCTGTTGCGGCTGAGGTCAAGCACGGCCGCATCGCAGTCCGCGGCCTCGCAGGCGCGCAGCCGGTCCATCTCCTTGCTGCGGATGACGTCAGCCAGCGCCATGGCCGCCTCCGTGCTCATCCGGTCCGCCAGCGGCGCGGCCGGCAGGGTGGCGTGCAGGTGCCAGTCCCAGCCATCATGCTTCACCAGCTGCGGCAAAGCCCGGGCTTCCCGGAGCAGCCGGTTCACCGTCTTCACGGCCGCGTCTTCACCGGCCGTCCAAAGCGCCGCAAGCTCACCGCGGAGAGCGTGGACGCTGGCCAGTTCCCGGGCGTCCCGGACCCGGGATCCGGTGAAACCCTCGGCTGCGAGGAATTTATCCAGGTCCTGCAGCGTGGCCAGGCCTTCCCTGCCATTCGCTGCGGAGTTAACAAGGTTGACCACGGTGCGCAGGGCCACCTCAGTGTCAGGGGCAAAAACCATCTTGACTCCTTACGTGGGGCAAGCGTACTGTCATGACCATCACCTCACTTTACTCCTGACAGAAGGCATTGGTGCCTGCCGTGAAACAAACCCACCGCCGCGGACCGGCCGGCGCCTTCCTGGCGCCGGGCCTCGGCATTGCCCTCTTTTCCTCCGCCGTGTTCGGCATCTCCGGCGCCTTTGCCAAGGCCCTGCTCGAAACCGGCTGGACCCCCGGCGCCGCGGTGACCGCCCGGCTGACCGGTGCCGCGCTGATCCTTGCCGTCCCGGCCATTCCGGCCCTCCGCGGCCGGTGGCACCAGCTGCGCAGCAACTGGCTCACCATCGTGCTGTTTGGCCTGGTGGGCGTGGCAGCCTGCCAGCTGTTCTACTTCAATGCCGTGGCCAGGCTGTCAGTGGGCGTCGCCCTCCTGCTCGAGTACCTGGCGCCGGTGCTGATTGTGCTCTGGCTGTGGGCGGCCAGCCGGAAAACGCCGCGCGCCCTGACCTTTGGCGGCACGCTGCTCGCCCTGGCCGGCCTGGTGCTGGTCCTGGACCTGACCGGCGCTGTCAAGGTGGACGTGGTGGGCGTGCTGTGGGGCATCGCCGCAGCGGTCTGCCTCGCCATCTATTTTGTGATCACGGCCAAGGAAAACGACACCCTGCCGCCCATCGTCCTGGCGTCCGGCGGGCTGATGGTGGGTGCTGCGGTGATGTGGCTGGCGGCCGCTACCGGCCTGCTGCCCATGGCGTTCAGCACCGCTGACACCAAGCTGGGACCCTGGCTGGCGCCGTGGTGGGTTTCGCTGGCCGGCCTGGTGCTGCTGGCCACCGTGCTGGCGTACGTCTCGGGCATCATGGCGGCCAGGGCGCTGGGCTCCAAAGTGGCATCGTTTGTGTCGCTGACCGAGGTCCTCTTCGCCGTGGCCTGGGCCTGGCTGCTGCTGGGTGAACTGCCGGGTGCCATCCAGCTCCTGGGCGGTGTCCTGATTGTGGGCGGCGTGGTCCTGGTGCGGCTTGACGAACTCCGCGCCGCAGCGAAAACCGGTGCGCCGCCGGCCGCGGATGCACCTGCGGGGCCCCGTCCGCTGGACCATGCGAACGACGTCGAACCCGTCCCGTAACCCAGGCCTGTCCGCAGGTGGAACCGGGGCGGGGGTTAAACCGGACAGGGTCCGGACACCCCATGGTGTCCGGACCCTGCCGCGGCAAGCCTGCTGAACCGTCAGGGTCAGTTGGAGGCCCGGTCCTGCTCTTCGGCGTTCTTGGTAGCCTTCGTGCCGGCTTCCTTCAGCGCTTCCGCAACCTTGGTGAGAAGGGCGGAGTGCGTGCCGGACCATTCGTTGCGGAACTTCTGGGCGTCCGGACCTTCCCAGTTCGTGCTGCTCAGGACCTTGGTGAGAGTGGTCTTCTGCGTCTCGATCTCCGCTGCACCCGACTGAAGCTTGCTGCCCAGCTGACGAAGTTCCTGGACGTCTGCACCCCAAATAGCCATCAGTTTCTCCTTGTGTAGTGTGGATCCGGCTTGAACCGGTCTCCCCAGTGGCCCCCGGCTCATCCGGAAGATCCATTGGTTCAAACCTACCCCGGCCCGGAAAACAGTGTCGATGGGCACCCCTGCCCATGCTGGACTCCCCATGCGGGGACCCCGCGGAACGGGCGGCTGCCAAGGAAAAAGGGCTCGATCCCGGCTGGATCAGCGCCTAGCATGGGCGTATGTGCCGGAACATCCGAACCCTTCACAACTTCGAACCGCATGCCACCAGCGATGAGGTGCATGCCGCAGCGCTGCAGTATGTGCGGAAGATCAGCGGCAGCACCAAGCCGTCCAAGGCCAACCAGGAGGCCTTCGACGACGCCGTCCACGAGATTGCCCACATCACGGCACATCTGCTGGACGCCCTGGTCAGTGTCGCGCCCCCCAAGGACCGGGAGGTTGAAGCGGCCAAGGCAAGAGCCAGGTCCGCCGAGCGGTTTGGCGCCGCCTGACGGACCACCGGGCCCCGGTTACCTGCCGAAGCGCCGCAGCCGCAGCGAGTTTGCCACCACCAGGACCGAGCTCGCCGCCATCGCGGCGCCGGCCAACATCGGGTTGAGCAGGCCCAGAGCGGCCACCGGGATGCCCACCGCGTTGTAAAAGAAGGCCCAGAACAGGTTCGTTTTGATGGTGGCGAGGGTCCTGCGGGACAACTGGATGGCCTGCACTACCTGGGCCAGGTCGTTTCCCATCACCGTCAGGTCCGCTGCCTCGATGGCCACGTCCGTGCCCGAGCCCATGGCGATGCCGAGGTCCGCCTGTGCCAATGCCGCGGCGTCGTTCACGCCGTCGCCCGCCATGGCCACCGTGGCGCCCGAAGCCTGGAGCGTCCGGACGGCCGCCACTTTCCCTTCCGGAGTGACCCCGGAAAACACGTCGGCAGGATCAATTCCGACGGCGGCAGCCACCTTCGCAGCCGCGGCGGCGTTGTCCCCGGTCAACAGGATGGGACGCAGTCCGAGTTCCTTCAACGCGCCCACTGCGTCCGCGGAGCCTGCCTTGGGGGCATCCCGGAGGCTGATGATGCCGGCCGGTGCACCGTCCACGGCCACCCAGACGGCGGTGGCACCCCCCGCTTCGGCAGCCGCCAACGCGGCTTTCCGGTCCGGGCCCAGGGCAAGTCCTGACTGTTCCAGCCAGCCGGTGCGGCCGGCGGCCACCAGCCTGCCTTCCACGGTTCCCAGCACTCCGCCGCCTGGCTCGGAACGGAACCCGTGGACGGGCGGCAAGGCGCCGCCGTCGTGCGTTTCCCGGCTCTTCCCGGCCGCGGCGATGGCCCTGGCCACTGGATGTTCCGACGCGGTCTCGACTGCCGCCGCCAGGCGCAGCACTTCGGCTTCCGTGAAGCCCGGCAGCGCCGTGGTGCCGTCCACAGACAGGATGCCGGTGGTGACGGTACCGGTCTTGTCCAGCAGGATGGTGTCCACCGTCCGGGTGTCCTCCAGGACCTGCGGGCCCTTGATCAGGATGCCCAGTTGGGCGCCGCGTCCCGTTCCCGCCAGCAGGCCAACCGGTGTGGCCAGCCCCAGGGCACAGGGACAGGCGATGACCAGCACGGCCACCGCAGCGGTAAACGCGGAACTCAGCTCGCCGGCGGAGATGGCGGGCCCGGCAGCCAGGAGCCAGAGCCCGAACGTGGCCACGGCAATGACCAGCACCACCGGTACGAACACGGCGCTGACGCGGTCGGCGAGGCGGGCGATGGGCGCCTTGCCGGTCTGGGCCTGGGAGACCAGCCGGGCCATCTGGGCCAGCGTGGTGGCTGACCCCACGCGGGTGGCCCGGACCAGCAGCCGGCCTGAGGTATTGATGGTGGCGCCGGTTACCCGGCTGCCCGGACCCACGTCCACCGGCATGGATTCGCCGGTGACCAGGGATGCGTCAACGGCCGATGTCCCCTCGGTGACCACGCCGTCCGTGGCTATTTTTTCGCCGGGGCGGACCACCAGCAGGTCATCCACCTGCAGCCGGTCAGCGGGGATCGACAGTTCGTTTCCCTCCCGCAGGATAGTGGCAGCCTTGGCGCCGAGGTTCAGGAGGGCCTGCAAGGCATCGCCCGCCTTCTGCTTGGCGTTGGCCTCCAGGAACCTGCCCAGGAGCAGGAAGGTGGTGACCACTGCCGCCACTTCGAAATAGAGCCCGCCGGCTGCCATGCCCTCCATTCCGGTGCTTTCGGTCATGCGGGGATCCGCCAGCAGCTGCCAGGCGGAGAACAGGTAGGCGGCAGCAACGCCGATGGACACCAGGGTGTCCATGGTGGAGGCCAGGTGCCTTGCGTTGATGGCTGCGGCCCGGTGGAAGGGCCACGCGGCCCAGGTCACCACGGGCAGGGCCAGGACGGCGGCGGCCCAGCCCCAATGCGGGAAGTGGAAGGCGGTCACCATGGAGATGAGGAAAACGGGGACCGTGAGGGCTGCGGAGACCACGAGGCGGGGGCGCAGCGATGCGGCGGAACCGCCGTGGGACATGTGGTCCCCGCCGGCAGGGTCCATCGCGTGGCTGTGGCCGTGGTCCGCGGCGGGCCGCACGGTGGCCGTGTAGCCGGCAGCGTTGACGGTGGCCACCAGTTGGTCATCGCTGATATGGGCAGGAACGCTCACGTGGGCGGATTCCAAAGGCAGGTTGACGGTGGCTGCCACGCCTTCGAGCTTGCCCAGCTTCCTTTCCACGCGGTTGACGCACGACGCGCAGGTCATGCCTGTGATGTCCAGGTCAACCGTGCGGTGGTCCGATGGGTGCAGGAGCCCGTGCTGGCTCATGTCCGCCTCCTTGGTCAGGGGATAAAAGGGTTCAGGCCTGGTTGGCGACGACAAGGTAGCCGGCCTCGGCCACTGCTTCACCGATGTCCGACGGCGGCAAGGCGCCGCTCGAGGTAATGGTGACCGTGGAGATGCCGCCGGCGTTGAGGTCTACGGCGACCGCTTCCACCCCGGCCAGGGACTCCAGTTCTTCGCTGACCGCCGAGACGCAGTGGCCGCAGGTCATGCCGGACACGCTGACGATGGTGGTGATGGGTGAGGTGGTGCTCATGGCTGGCTCCTTGGGTTGTGGGTGGTGTTCGCGGGCTGGTGCTGCCTCAACGGATCAGGCGGCCGATGGCTTCCGTGGCTTCCTTGACCTTTGCATCGATGGCCCCGGCGCGCAGTTCCGGATCCGGCTCCGCGGCGGCGCCCACCACACAATGGCCGATATGTTCCTCTACCAGGCCCAGGCTCACGGCGTGCAGGGCCTTCGTGACTGCCGAGACCTGGGTGAGGATATCGATGCAGTACTTGTCCTCGTCCACCATGCGGGCGATGCCGCGGACCTGGCCCTCGATGCGCTTGAGCCGGCGGAGGTAGGCGTCCTTGTTGCCCGTGTAGCCGTGGACGGCGGGGGTGTGCTCCGGCGTCGGCTGTTCTGCAGTGTCCATACAACCAACTTATACCCCCTTGGGGTATGGTGCAAGTACCCCTGGGGGGTATTCCAAGGACGGGCTTCATGATCTTGGCCGGGCACAAAAAAGCTCCGGAGTGCGTTATTGGGGGATACGCACTCCGGAGCAGCATTTGGGCAGGCCCGCGGTTCACTTGGGCTTGCGAAATTAAGCTTACTGGCTGGTAGGGCGGTCCGCCAGCACCGCGAATAAGTACTTTCGCTTTATTTTCCACACCACAAAAAGGCCGGCCAAACTGTTGTTGGAAAGAAAACCGTTGCGGCCCGCCGCCGCCGGTGGTTGCATGGAACGCATGGCAACCGCGGAGAGTTATGTCCTGGCGATCGGAACCAAAAAAGGGTTATGGCTGGCCACCAGCCCGGACCGGAGCAATTGGGCCTTTACCGGCCCGCATTTCCTGATGAGCGAGATCCCCAGCGTGGGGATCGACACGCGGGAAGTCCGGACGCGGATCATGGTGGGGGTGCGCAGCGAGCACTGGGGGCCCACCGTGGCACACTCCGACGATCTTGGCGCCACGTGGTCCGAGCCTGCGGAGGGCGCCATCACTTTTCCCGCTGATACCGGGGCGGCGGTGGAGCGGATCTGGCAGATCCATCCGGACGCCGAATCCCGGCCCGGGGTGGTGTGGGCGGGTGCCCAGCCCATCTCGGTCTGGAAATCAACGGACGGGGGAGAGCATTTCGAGCTGAACCGGGGGCTGTGGGACCACCCCCACCGCAGCGAGTGGGGCGCAGGCTACGGCGGCGCGGCGGCGCATTCAATCGTGGTGCAGCCAGGCGGTGACACCGTCCACATCGCCATGAGCACCGGCGGCGTCTACCGTTCCCTGGACGGGGGCTCCTCCTGGGAGCCGCGGAACCGCGGCATTTCTGCGGGCTTTATGCCGGACGCCGAACCGGAATTCGGCCAGTGTGTGCACAAGATTGCGGCGGACGCCGGGATCGAAGGCAGGCTGTACGCCCAGAACCACCATGGTGTGTACCGGACAGACGACAACGCCGACACCTGGACGTCCATCGCTGATGGGCTTCCCGCAGACTTCGGCTTTGTGATGCTGGCGCATCCGCGGCGGGAAGGGACCGCCTGGGTCATTCCGCTGAAGGCCGACGGCGAACGGATTCCGCCGGATGCCGAACTCGCGGTGCACCGGACGGACGACGCCGGTGCCACCTGGCTTAGATCCACCACCGGGCTGCCGGACCACGAATACAACAGCGTCCTGCGCGACGCCGCGGCAGTGGATAGCGCCGAACCGGCAGGCGTCTACTTCGGCACCCGTGGCGGCTCCGTCTACGCAAGCCCGGACGAGGGGGAAACCTTCACCGAGGTGGCTGCCCACCTGCCGGATGTCCTGTGCGTCCGGGCGGCAGTGGTGGCCGGTGCCTGATATCACTGTGGTGCTGCCCAGCGTGCTGCAGCCCCTGGCCGGCGGGCAGTCCGTTCTGACTGCGCCCGCTGACGCGGCGGTGACTGTTGGGAGCGTGCTGGATGCGGTGACGGCGGACTTTGCCATCCTGGCCCGCCGGTTGCGGGACGAAACGGGTGCCTTGCGCCGGTTCGTCAATGTTTATGTGGACGGCGACGAGGTCCGCCGCCTGCAGGGCATGGCTACCGAGGTGGAGCCCGGCCAGGAAGTACTGGTCATCCAATCCGTGGCCGGCGGCTGAGGCGGAAGGGTCCAGCGCCGTGCGGGCAGTCCATACTGACTGCGCCCGCACTGCCGTGCCCGGCCCGGCTCAGGCCACCCGCCAGATGCTGCACTCGTCAGCGTTGATGGCCTTCCGCAGGCCGGTAAGCCGGTCGACGATCCAGATGACGCCGATGCCCGGCGCGGTCTCCTGGACACTGCCGCGGCGGATGACCACGTCGTCGTAGGAAGGGCCCACAGAGAGCCTGGCTTCAATTTCATCACCGCGGTGGAGCTGGTCCAGGGCGCGGACTCTGGTTACATTCGGCGTCGCTTTCGTCAACATGGGGGCCTCCTGGCGCTGGGACGGGCCCTTGCCCGCAGTTCCAGTGTGGCCCTGCAATGTTGCGCGCCGGTTTCACCGCCGTTAGCTGCCGGTTAGTTCTGCGCGCCGGCGCTGTTTCCGCCGGCCCCTACTCCGTGCCGGCCGCCCGGTAGCCGGCCAGGAACGTGGCGATCCTGCCCACGGCCTCCTCGATGTCCAGGACGGAGGGCAGGATGACGAACCGGAAATGGTCCGGCGCAGGCCAGTTGAAGGCCGTGCCGTGGGAAACCAGGATTTTCTGGTCCCGGAGCAGGTCCAGGACAAACTGCTCGTCGCTGGCGATGGGGTAGAGGTCCGGGTCCAGGCGCGGGAAAAGGTACATGGCCCCCGCCGCCGGGACGCAGGTGACACCGGGGATGGCGGTCAGCAACTGGTAGGCGAGATCCCGCTGTTCCCGGAGCCTTCCGCCGGGCCGGACCAGCGCCTCGATGCTTTGGTAGCCGCCCAGGCAGGTCTGGATGGCGTGCTGGGCGGGAACGTTCGGGCACAGGCGCAGGGAGGCGAGGAGCTCCAGGCCTTCTCGGTAACTGGCGGTCGCGGCCAACGGGCCGGTGATGGCCACCCAGCCGGCGCGGTAGCCGGGCATCCGGTAGGCCTTGGACAGGCCGCTGAACGTCAGGCAGCAGACATCCTCCGCGACGGCCGCTGTATGGATGTGCTCGGCGCCGGCGTAGAGCACCTTTTCGTAGATTTCGTCCGAAAAGAGGACCAGGTTGTGCTTCCGGGCCAGCGACGCGAACTGCTCAAGGATGTGGCGGGGGTAGACGGCGCCCGTGGGGTTGTTGGGGTTGATGATCACAATCCCCTTGGTCCGGCTGGTGATCTTCGCCTCGACATCGGCCAGGTCCGGCCACCAGTTGTCCGCTTCCTCGCAGAGGTAGTGCACCGGCTTGCCGCCCGTCAAGGTCACGGCGGCGGTCCACAGCGGATAATCGGGCGCCGGGACCAGGATTTCGTCGCCGTTTTCCATAAACGCCTGCAGGCACATGGAGATGAGTTCACTGACGCCGTTGCCAATGAAGATGTCTTCCACGCCGATCTGCATCAGGCCGCGGGTCTGGTAGTACTGCGAGATGGCGGTACGGGCGGAGAAGATTCCCTTGGAGTCGCTGTAGCCCTGCGCGCCCCGGAGGTGGTGGATCATGTCCACCACCACGGACTCCGGGGCTTCCATGCCGAACGGGGCTGTGTCGCCCAGGTTCATCTTGAGGATCCGGTGCCCCTCCGCCTCCATGGTTTTGGCTGCCTGGAGAATGGGGCCCCGCAACTCGTACCGGACGTTCTGAAGTTTGCTGGAGTGTTGCATGGCGCGCATGGTTGATCATTTCACAGCCGCCGCCCCACCGCCCGTGATGACCCGTCGGCAGCCCCGGGGATCATGTGTTAGCGATCACAAAAAACTATTGACGACGGTTAGAATAAGCACTAGCGTAAGGGTCTGCCGGCTATCCGGGGGACACCCGCGCCAGCCCAGGCTCTTGGTACACAGTTTCCGGCAATGACCGCCGGGCCATCTGAAGGGAAAGCAATGAAGCTTCTTGAAACCACCGTCTCGCGCCGCAACGTCCTGGCCGGCCTGGGCGCCTCAGCCCTGGGCATCATCACCCTCACCGCCTGCGGCGGGTTCGGCACCGCCTCCTCATCCGGCGGCAAGGACTTCGTGATGACCGTCTGGGGCGGGGACCCGGACAAGGCCGCATACCAGGCCCGGCTGGACCTCGCCAAGGCCAAATACCCCGACTACAACATCACGCTCCAGCTGATTCCGAACAAGGACTACGCCCAGAAGGTCCAGACCATGATCTCCGGCGGCACCGGCCCGGACATCATGCAGGTCGCGGAAGACGCCAACGCCTACAGCTCAAAGAACCAGCTGCTGGCCCTGGACGATCTGATCGGCAAGTCCGCCCTGGACCTCTCCGCGACCTTCGGGCCCGTGGCGGAGAACTGGAAGTACAAGGACAAGACCTACGCCATCCCGGACCGCGCCGGAGCCATGATCATGTATTACAACACCGCCGAATTCGAGAAGAAGGGCATCCCGGCACCCACGGCGGAGTGGACCTGGGACGACCTGCTCTCGGCCGCCAAAGAGCTCACCGGCGACGGCGTCTACGGCTACGGCGGCACCGAATGGTGGCCCATCTGGATGTCCTTCGCCTACCAGAACGGCGGACAGATCATCGATCCGGGCAGCGGCCGGCCCACCGTGAACACCCCTGAAGTCATCGAGGCGCTGCAGTTCTGCCAGGACCTGGTCTTTAAGCACAAGGTGGCCCCGTCCAAGGTTGACTACGCCAACATGGGCGCCGGCGTGGGCGGCGACGCCGCCTTCGCGTCGGGCAAGGTGATGATGAACAGCACTGGCTTCTGGAACATCGGCAGCCTGGCCAAACAAAAGACCATCAGCTGGGATGTGGCGCCCGTCTGGCGCGGCCAGGAGAAGGCCATCGCAGCCTTCGGTTCCGGCCTTGCCGTGTCCCGGAGCAGCAAAAACCCCGACGACGCCTTCAAGATCATCGAATTCATGACTTCTGCCGAGGGCCAGAAACCCATCATGGACCTGGGCCAGGACGTCCCCGCACGCCAGGACCTGCAAAGCAGCCAGGAGTTCCTCAAGCCGGCCTGGCTGGACGCCACCGTGGACATGCAGGTGTTCCCCGATTCCGCACCGTCCATCTTCAAACCCCCGTTCATCCCCGAGTGGAACGAAATGCAGAAGGCCATGACTGACGCGCTGTCCGACTTCTGGCTCGGCAAGTCCGATGCCAAGGCCAGCGCCGCTGACCTGCAGAAGCGGCTTGAGTCCATCGTCAAGGCCTAGGCGCGGCAGACGGCCATGTCAGTCCTGCAGAAGCCCACCTCCGCGCCGGGCCCCGCCCCGGCGCGGGAGGCGCCCAACCCCCGCAAGGCCCGCCCCAGCGCCATGCGCCGCAAGGAAGCCAGGTTCTTCTGGCTTTTCATCTCACCCTGGATCATCGGATTTGTGGTGTTCCTGCTCGGCCCCATGCTGGCCTCCATCTACCTGTCCTTCACGGACTGGGACTCCTTCACGGACCCCAACTGGGTGGGCGTTGCCAACTACGTCCGGCTCTTCACCGAAGACGAGATCTTCCATAAATCCCTCTGGAACACGTTCTATTTCGCGTTCTTCTCCGTGCCGCTGGGCATGGCCATCGCGCTGTTCCTGGCCGCGCTGCTGAACAAGCAGATGAAGGGGCGGAAGCTGTTCCGCACCCTGGTCTACCTGCCGCACCTGGTGCCGATCGTCGCCGTCGCCCTCATCTTCCAGATGGTGCTGGCACCCGATTCCGGCCCGCTCAACAGGTTCCTCGCCGTGTTCGGCATCGACGGTCCCGCCTGGCTCTTCGAGAGTGACTGGGTCAAGCCTGCGATCATCCTGCTGTCCCTGTGGCAGGCAGGCGGTGCCACCGTGCTGCTGCTGGCCGGTATGAAAGGCATCCCGCAGGAATTCTACGAAGCGGCAGAAATCGATGGCGCCTCCGGGATCCGCCAGTTCTGGAGCATCACCTTTCCGCAGCTGACCCCCATCATCTTCTTCAACCTGATCATGGGCATCATCGGTGCGTTCCAGGTGTTTGCGCAGGTCTACATCCTGACCCAGGGCGGGCCGGACAACGCCAGCCAGATGGTGGTCCCGCTGCTGTTCAACGAGGCCTTCCGGAACTACCGGATGGGCTACGCCTCCGCCATCTCCTGGGTGCTGTTCCTCATCGTCATGGCACTGACCGTCCTGGCCTTCGCCACCTCACGCAAGTGGGTCTTCTACGAAACCGAGGTCAAGAACTGATGGCCGCCCTCAAGGTCTACAAAAGTTCCGCCTTCACCTACGGGTGGCTCACGGTGGCATCCGCCATCTTCTTCGCACCGCTGGTGTTTGTGGTCTCCATCGCCCTCAGCAGCGACCAGACGGTGGCATCCGGCAGCTTCTCACTGATCCCCACAGAATTCCAGTGGGACAACTTCGTGCGGATTTTCCAGACCCAGCAGCCGGTGGGCAACTTTGTGCTGAACTCCGTCATCATCTCGGTGTTCGCCACCGTGGGGCAAGTGTTCTCCTCCGCGCTGGTCGGCTACGCCTTCGCCCGGCTTCGTGCCAAGGGTAAAAACATCACCTTCATGATTGTGTTGGCCACCATGATGATCCCTGCCCAGATCACCATGATCCCGCAGTTCATCCTGTTCAAGGAGCTCGGCTGGATCAACACGTTCCTGCCGCTGATCATCCCCAACTTCTTCGGCAACGCCTACAACATTTTCCTGATCCGGCAGTTTGTTTCCAGGCTGCCCCTGGAAATGGATGAGGCTGCCATGGTGGATGGGCTGGGCTACTTCGGCATCTTCCGCCGGATTGTGCTGCCCATGATGACCCCGGTCCTGATGGCCATCGCCATCTTCACCCTGACCTTCACCTGGGGCGACTTCATGGGCCCCCTGATCTACATCAACGACGACACCAAGATGCCGCTGGCGCTGGGCGTCCAGCTGCTGACCAGCACCAGCCAGGAACTGCAGACACCGCCGTGGAACCTGGTCATGGTGGGCACCGTGTTCCTGTCCCTGCCCATGATCATCATCTACTACTTCGGCCAGAAATACATGTACGAAATGAACATCACAACCGGCAGCGCAGGGGTGAAATGATGCAGGATTCCGACGGCGGCAGCGTCCGCCTCGAGGACGGCCGGCTGCTGATCGACGGCGGCCCCGAGGTATTGCTGTGCTCCTCGCTGTTCTACTTCCGGCTTCCTCCGGAGCAGTGGCGCGAACGCCTCCGGCTGGTCCGCGCATCAGGGTACCGCGCCGTGGACGTCTACTTTCCCTGGAACTTCCACGAGCTCCGGCCCGGCACGTTCGACTTCACCGGCGCCAGGGACATCGCGCGGTTCCTGGACCTCGCCGCCGAGGAGGACCTGTTGGTGATGGCCCGCCCCGGCCCGTACATCTGCTCCGAGGTGGACGGCGGGGGACTGCCGGCCTGGCTGGGGCTGGATCCCGAACTCCGGGTCCGGCAGAACGAGCCGCGCTTCCTGTCCCAGGCGCTGGCCTGGTACCGGGAGGCACTGCCCCTGATCGCCGAACGCCAGCACGGCAACGGCGGCAGCGTGGTCCTGGTCCAGGTGGAGAACGAACTGGATTTCTTCGACTGCGAGGACCGGACCGGCTACGTGGAAGTCCTCGCGGACGCGGCCAGGGCTGCCGGGATCACGGTTCCCATCATTGCCTGCGCCGGCCAGGGCGACCTTGCCGGCGCCACCGGCAACGCCCGGGGTGTGGTGCCGGCCGCAAACTTCTACCCGGACGACGCCTCCCCTGACGTTGAGGCCGAGGTGCTGGCGTACCAGCAGGAACTGGCCGCCCGGGGGATCCCGCTGCTTATCACGGAAACCAACCGGCTCCACCTGACACTGCGCCGCGGACTCCTCTCGGGTGCCCGCCTGCTGGCCCCCTACCTGCAAAGCTCGGGTTGGAATTTCGACCTGAACCCGTCCGCCGGAAACTGGGGAAACCCTGGCAACTTCATGACCCACAGCTACGACTTCGGCGGCTACGTGGCCGCCGACGGCGCCACCCGGCCGGAGTACGCCGAAGGCCAGCGGCTGGCGGCGGTGATCGGTGCGCTGGGCGTCCGGCTGGCAGGCGCGGCGCCCGTCCTGGCCGCGCCGCTGGAACTGGTGCCCGACTTCGCCACGTCCAGCGTCCGGCCCGTGCTGGCGCTCGACGGTGGCGGGTTCCTGGCCGGGCTGCCCAACCTGTCCGGCACGGACGGGATGCTGCAGCTCAAGACCGATGCCGGGGCCACCGCCACGGCCCTGGTTCCCGCCGGCCACTGCCCGCTGCTCCTGGCCGGCCTGCCGCTGGCAGGCTGGGGCGTGCCGGCCGTGCTGGAACTGGCCACGGCCGAACTGACGGCCAGCGCCGCTGCCCCCGGCGTCCTGCACCTCACGTTTGCGCCCGCCCCGGGCGCGGTGCTGGTGCTCTCGACGGACCGGGACACCACAGTGCTGTCCGGCACCGCCGGCCACAGCGGCAGCTTCCTCATCGTGGACGTGGCGGCGGGTCCCGGCGAGGTGGCGTTCGACGACGGCACCCGGCTGGCGTGGTCAACGTCCGCGGCACCCACGACGGGCGCCGTGGCCAGCCCGGGTGCCGGCGTCGGGCTTTCCACCGGACGCACCCTTGCTGCCCGGCCCTTCACCGGGATTCCGGCAACCCGGCACGCCGCGGCGCCGCCGCTGGAGGAAGTCGGTGTGTATGCCGGCCGGGGCCGGTACCGGGCCGCTGTTCCCGCAGGCTGCCGCCGGCTTCTTATCCACGGGGCCGCCGACATCGTGGACTTTTCCCACCACAGCACTCCGGCCGGCGGATCAGTGCCCCTGGGCACCAGGATTCCCTACGGCGCCGGCATGGATGTGGACCTGCCCGCCGCCGGCGGCGAGGTGGTGGCCGACGTCGAAATCTGGGGCCACGCAAATTTCGACGACGTCCGGCTGCCCGCGCTGGCCCTCGGCTCGCTGCGCGGGGTAGGGACCGTCCTGGCCGTCATCGCCGCCACGGACGTCTCCGGGCTGTGGCGGGTCCACGGCCCGGACCAATGGGCCGCACCCGGCGGCGCCGTCCGCAGGTTCGGCGGCTGGAGCAGCACACGGCTGGGCGCCGGCATCGAATACCGCAAAACCATTCCGGCTCCCCGGCAGGGGGAGGCGTGGCTGCACTTTGCCGGGCTGGCCGCTCCCGTGCAGGTGCGGGTGGACGGCGGTCCTTCCGTGGCCGTTCCCGCCGAAAACCCCTACCTGCCCCTGCCGGCCGGTGCGGACAGCTGGGACGTGGCGGTCAGCCTGACCCATGACCCGTCGGCCCCGTCCGTGGCCGTGACACTGCTGTCGGGAACGCCGCTGCGGGACTGGGACGTGCAGGCACTGCCGCAACAGCACCTGGACGCCCTGGCGCTTGCCGCCGGGACCGCGGCGGTTGAATCCGCGGCGGAACCGCTGCCGGTGGTTGTCCGCCCCGGCCAGCCAGTTTGGCTGGTCCCGGACACTGCAGCGCTGCAGCCGGGACACGGGTATTTCCTGGCAGCGGCCGGGTCAGGCCTGATGGCCAGCGTGTGGCTCGACGGGCAGCGGCTGGGGCGGTTCTTCCCCGGCGGGCAGGAGTCCGGCAGTGACCTGGAGCTCCGCGGCGGCGACCCCGGCGTGATCTGGTTCCCGGCCCCTATGATAAAACCGGACGCCAGGCTGACGCTCCTGCTCGAATGCCGGGGCACCGCGGCCGGCACCCTCGACTCCCTGCTGTGCCGTCCGGCCGCCAGCTGATCCGCACCAACAACGAAAACACACCAATGCCGAAAAGAACGTCCAGGGACATCCGCAATGAAAGCCGCTTCGCGCTGCTCCGCGGCCTCTATGCCCTCCGCACCGCCACCCGCCAGGAGTTGGCCTCCGCCACGGGACTGAGCTTCGCCACCATCTCCAGCATTGTGGGCGAGCTGATCGAGGCCGGGGTGCTGGTGGAGGCCGGACGCGAGGACTCCGGCGGCGGCCGGCCCGTGACCCGGCTGAAGATATCCCCCGAACGCGGCACCCTGGTGGGGGTGGACATCGCGGAAACGTACATCCACGTGGACATCTACGACCTCTCCCTGTGTGTAATCGGCAAGGCCGAAAGTGCCCTGGGCATCGAGGAAAACGAACCGGCGGCCCTGGTCCGCCGGGTGGCAGGGGTCATCAACCAGGCCGCCGCAGACGCCGGAATCGCCCGCAGCTCGCTGGTGCGCGTCGGCGTCAGCCTCCCGGGCCAGGTGGATCCCCAGCGGGGGGTGTCCGTCTTCGCCCCGAACTGGGACTGGCACGAGGTCAACATCCAGGCCCTGCTCAGCAACGCGATCGGGCTGCCGGTGGACGTTGACAACCCGCTGCGGGCGATCGCCCTGTCCGAGCTCTGGTTCGGCGCCGGCCGCCTGGTGGCCAACATCGCTGCCGTGAACCTGGGCACCGGTGTGGGCGCCGGCCTTGCCCTGGACGGTGAGCTGGTCCGGGGCGCCAGCAACACCGCCGGGGAATGGGGCCACACCACCCTCATGTTTGGCGGCCGGCTCTGCCGGTGCGGCCGGCACGGCTGTGTGGAGGCGTACCTGGGGGTGCCCGGCCTGCAGCAGACCATGGCGGAAATCAACGCAGGCCACCCCCTCCTCACGGCGGACCGGCAGCGGGAATTCGTCCTCGCCGTCGCCAAAGGCCTGGCCGCCGGCGACCCCGACTGCACCGAACTGCTGGACGTCACGGGCCAGTACTTCGCCGCCGCCCTGGGTAACCTCATCAACTTCATCAACCCGGACCACGTCAGCATCCTGGGCTGGACCGCGGCCAACATCGGCCCCGAACTGCTCCAGGCCACGGAGAAACACCTGGCCCGGGAGATGCTGCCCAGCGCCGGGGGCGTGGTGCGTGTGGGACTGTCCACCGTCGTCGGCAACGCCGTCACCCTGGGCATGGCAACCCTGGCGCTTGAGGGATTCCTTGAGCAGGCAGGAGTGCCCAGCCGCGGCGCCTTGCCCCGCGCCGGCGCCGCACTGCCGGCCGATCCCCGGCCGCACCAAACCCGCGGGCCGCAGCCCGCCAAAACCACTTAAGAAGGAGCACCCCGGATGGGACATTTCGAGATCGGCACCGAGGATTTCCTGCTGGACGGCGCACCGTTCC
This sequence comes from Arthrobacter sp. Leaf141, assembly GCF_001424565.1. Classification (GTDB taxonomy): domain Bacteria; phylum Actinomycetota; class Actinomycetes; order Actinomycetales; family Micrococcaceae; genus Arthrobacter. The sequence continues at coordinate 132,841 of NZ_LMOL01000016.1, read as the reverse complement.
GCATCCTCTCCGGCGCCATCCACTACTTCCGGGTCCACCCCGACCAGTGGGCGGACCGGATCCACAAGGCCCGGCTGATGGGCCTGAACACCATCGAGACCTACGTGCCCTGGAACGAGCACTCGCCGGAACCCGGCACGTTCCTGACCAACGGGGGCCTGGACCTGGCCCGGTTCCTGGATCTGGTCCAGGCGGAGGGGATGCAGGCCATTGTCCGGCCGGGGCCGTACATCTGCGCCGAGTGGGACAACGGCGGCCTGCCCGCCTGGCTGTTCACGGACCCGTCCATCGGCGTCCGCAGCAGCGAACCAGGCTTCCTGGCCGCCGTGGATGGGTTCCTGGCCGGCCTGCTGCCCATCGTCGTCGAACGCCAGGTCAGCCGGGGCGGGCCGGTCATCCTGCTGCAGATCGAAAACGAGTACGGCGCCTACGGCAGCGACAAGGCCTACCTGCAGCACCTCGTCGATTTCGCGCTGAATGCCGGCGTTGACGTGCCGCTGTTCACGTGCGACCAGCCCTTCGGCAGCATGATCGAGGACGGCTCGCTGCCGTTCCTGCACAAAACCGGGACGTTCGGGTCCCGGACGGCGGAGCGGCTGGCCTTCCTCCGGGAACGGCAGCCAACCGGACCGCTGATGTGCGCAGAATTCTGGAACGGCTGGTTTGATAACTGGGGCACCCACCACCACACCACCGACGCTGCCGCCTCCGCCGCCGAACTCGATGCCCTGCTCAGCGCCGGCGCCTCCGTAAACGTCTACATGTTCCACGGCGGCACAAACTTCGGCTTCACCAATGGCGCCAACGACAAGGGCATCTACGAGCCCACCATCACCTCCTACGACTACGACGCCCCGCTCAGCGAGGACGGCTACCCCACGGACAAATACTTCGCCTTCCGGGACGTGATCGCCAAACACTTCCCCGTCCCGGAGGAGATGCCCTCCCGACGGCGCCCTGCCGCCGAAACGGAGGTGGCCGTGACCTCGGCCGCCGGTTTGCTTGGCTCCCTGGACCTGCTGGGCGGGCCCCGCACCCTGGCCGGGCCGGTGCCCACCACCGAGGACGCCGGGCAGTACCGGGGCTTCACGCTCTACAGCACGGAGGTGGACCGCGGCGGCGTGCTGACCGTTGCGGAAGTCCGGGACCGTGCCCAGTTTTTCCTGGCCGGCGCACCCGTGGGTGTCCTCAGCCGCGAACTGGGGGAACGGGCCATCACCATCCCCTCCGGCGGGCTACTCCAGGTCCTGGTGGAGGACCAGGGCCGGGTGAATTACGGCCGGCGGATCGGCGAATTCAAGGGCCTGATGGCGCCCGTGAAGCTCAATGGCGGCGAACTGCTGGACTGGGACATCCAGGCGGTGGACGTTGGAAAGCTGGGCAGCCTGCGCCCGGCGGCGACGGACCTTGCTGCGGCCGCCGGTGTGCCGGGGCCGTCCGTTGCGTTTGCGGACTTCGAGGTGGACGAGCCTGCCGACCGCTACCTGCGGCTGGACGGCTGGACCAAGGGCAACGCGTTTGTCAACGGCTTCAACCTGGGCCGCTACTGGAGCCGGGGGCCGCAACGGACCCTCTACGTTCCGGGGCCGCTGCTGCAGCCGGGCCGCAACGAACTGGCCATCCTGGAACTGCATGGCAGCACCACCCGGACCGTGCAGTTCGTCGCCGCACCGGACCTGGGGCCGGACGAAAAGTAGCCGCCCGCACCCCGCGGCGGGGTTCCGCCCGCCGCGGTCCGGGGACAGAATGGGGTCCATGGAACTCCCCGTGATGCCGCCCGTCCCGCCCATGCTCGCCAAAGCCGTCAGCGGCATCCCGGAAGGGGAGCTGAGCTACGAACCCAAGTGGGACGGGTTCCGGTCCATCATCTTCCGCGACGGGGACGACCTGGAGATCGGCAGCCGGAACGAAAAACCACTGACCCGCTACTTTCCGGAACTGGTGGCCGCGTTGAAGAAGAACCTGCCGCCGCGGTGCGTGGTGGACGGCGAAATCGTCCTGGTGGGCGCCGCCGGGGACCGCCTCGACTTTGATGCCCTGCAGCAGCGCATCCACCCCGCCGCGAGCCGGGTGAACCTCCTGGCAGGGGAGACCCCGGCGTCGTTTGTGGCCTTTGACCTGCTGGCCCTCGGCGACGACGACTTCACCGGCCGGCCGTTCGCCGAACGCCGGGCGGCGCTGGAGGAGGCGCTCGCCGGCAGCCGCGCCCCGGTCCACCTCACGGCCGCCACCACCGACAAGGACACGGCCGGGAGCTGGTTCCGGCAGTTCGAGGGGGCAGGGCTGGACGGGATCGTGGCCAAACCCCTTGCCGGAACCTACCAGCCGGACAAACGCGTGATGTTCAAGATCAAGCATGAACGCACCGCGGACTGCGTGGTGGCCGGCTACCGGGTGCACAAGAGCGGCCCGGACGCCATCGGATCATTGCTGCTGGGCTTGTACAAGGACGACGGCGGGCTGGCGAGCGTCGGCGTGATCGGCGCCTTCCCGATGAAGCGGCGCCAGGAGCTGTTTGCTGAGCTGCAGCCTTTGGTCACGGGCCTCGAGGAGCATCCGTGGGCATGGGCCCGGCAGGAAGAAGGGGAGCGGACGCCCCGCAAGGCGGAAGGCAGCCGGTGGAGCGGGGGCAAGGACCTCTCCTTTGTGCCGCTCCGGCCGGAACTGGTGGTGGAAGTGCGCTATGACCACATGGAGGGGGAGAGGTTCCGGCACACGGCACAGTTCTCCCGCTGGCGGCCGGACCGTGATCCCGCCTCCTGCACCTATGCCCAGCTGGAGGAACCCGTCAGCTTCGACCTGGCCGCGGTGCTGGCGACGGGGCGGCCGTAGGCGGTCAGCCTTCCGGGGCTTCGCCCCTGAGCCCGGCACGGGCGGCGTGGGTCCTGGCATCCAGCATGGTCCACAGGCCGTCGGCCCGGCAGGGAATGGACGCCCCCACCAAGGCCTGGCTGTGTGGATGCTGGGGAGCTGCGAAGAAGTCGCGGGTTTCGGCCACTTCCACCACCCGGCCCGCCAGCAGCACGGCCACCCGGTCGCACATGTAGCGCACCACATCCATGTCGTGGGAAACGACGATGAGGGACAGGTGGTGCTCCCGCTGCAAGCGGAGCAGCAGGTTCAAGATGGTCCGTTGGGTGAGGGCGTCCAGGGCGGAGGTGGCTTCGTCGCAGATCAGGACCTGCGGTTCGAGCAGGAGGGCCCGGGCGATGGTGGCCCGCTGGAGCTGCCCGCCGGAGCACTGGCCGGGACGCCGGTCCAGCAGGCCCGCGTCCAGTTCCACTTCCTTTATGGCGGTCGCAATGCGCTCATCCCGCTGGGCCGGCGTCAGTGACCGGTGCGGCCTGAGCGGGGCCGCCAGGCTGGCCCGCAGCGTCAGCCGGGGGTCGAAGGCGCTGTGCGGTTCCTGGAAGACAAGCTGCACGGCGGTGGGCAGGTGCGCGGCGGCGCCGTCCAGCCGCCGCGTGATGGTCCCGGTACTGGGTGCCTCAAGCCCCACGATGGCTTTCGCCAGCGTACTTTTGCCGGATCCCGACTGGCCGAGGACACCCAGGATTTCGCCGCGCCGCAGGGTAAGCGAAACGTTCTCAAGCGCGGACCTGGCGCGCTTGGGCCCGAAGTGCTTGCCCACCTTATCCATAACAAGGACCTCACGCTCTGTCGAAGCCGGACGACGGCGGGAAACCGGTGCCAGCTGCGCTGCGGCCAGGAGGTCGCGGGCGTAGTCCGTCGCAGGCCGGGTGAGCAGCTCGCCGGCCGGACCGGCTTCCACGATGCTGCCGGCGTTCATGACCAGGACCCGGTCCGCGTACGCGGCAACGGTGGCGAGGTTGTGGGTGATGTACAGGATGCCCAGTCCCCGCTCGCGCCGTTCCCGGTCCAGCAGTTGCAGGACCTGGCGTTCCAGGACCCTGTCCAGGGCGGACGTGGGCTCATCAGCCAGCAGCATGTCCGGCTGCCCGGCCAGCGCGAGGGCTGTCATGGCGCGTTGGGCCATCCCGCCCGAGAGTTGGTGCGGGTGGGAACGGATGCCGCGAAGCGGATCGGCGAAGCCAACCTCCTCAAGCAGTTCCACAGCCCGGGCCCGGGCCTTGGCGCCGCGAAGCCCGGCATGGAGGCGCAGCGGCTCCTTGAGGTGGGAGCCGATGGTCCGGTTGGGGTTGAACATCCGTTTAGGCTGTTGGAACAGCATTCCCAAGCGGCCGCCGCGGACCTTGTTGAGCTCCGCTTCGGTGGCCCGGGTCAGGTCAAGGTCTCCCAAGCGGATGGATCCGCCGGCAATTTCAAGGTTCGGCGGCAGCAGCCGCAGGCAGGACATGGCGGTCAGCGTCTTGCCGGAACCTGAACTGCCCACCAGCGCCACAAACTCGCCGGGTTCAACGGCGAGCGAGACACCGGAAAGAAGGCGCCTGGGGTTCGGGCCGCCGTCGGTCGCGTGCCTCACGTCCAGGTCCGCCAGGACCAGGCGCGCGCTCATTGATGTGCCGCCTGGGGCAGGAGCAGCGGGGCCGCGGCCATGTGTGCGGCCCGCTGGCCCAGCAGCGTCACGCAGAGGGCCACGGTGAAGATGACCAGGCCAGGCGCCAGGATTCCCAGCGGTGCGCGGTCTGCGAAGGGCTGGGCCGCGGCAAGCATGGAGCCCCAGTCGGACTGCGGCGGCTGGACGCCCAGACCCAGGTAGGAGAGGGCGCCGACGCTGATCAGCAGGTGCCCGAACCTCAGTGTCGCCTGGCCGAGGATGGGCGCGGTGAGGTGCGGCAGGACGTGCCGGAAGATGATGAACCACGGCGAACAGCCCACCACCCGCGCCGCGTCCACGAAGCCGCGTGCCGAAACGTCGTAGGCAAGGGTGCGGGCCAGCCTGGCGAAGGGCGTCCACCCGGTGACGGTCAGTGCCAGCAGGAGCGGCCAGAACCCGGTGCCGAGGGCGGCCACGATGAACAGCGCCACCACCATTTCCGGCAGGGCCAGCAGGACATCGTTGGTGCGCGTCAGGAATTCATCCACCCAGCCACGCCGGCGGGCGCTGATGATTCCGACGGCGACGCCCACCAGGCAGGTCAGTACCGTCGCCAGCGCGGCGACCGACATGGAGAACCGGCCGCCCTCCAGGATCCGGCTCAGCGTGTCCCGGCCCAGGTTGTCCGTGCCCAGCCAGTGATCCGCCGACGGCGGCGCCAGCCGCTGCGCGAGCTGCTGTTCTGCGGGCGGGTAGGGTGAAATCCACGGCGCCAGCAGCACGGCCAGGACGATCAGGGCAAGGACAGCCGCGGCAACCGTGGTCACTGTCATCCGCTTACGCAAGGGAACCTCCCACCGTGGGGCTGATAAGGCGATGGACGAAGTCGGCCAGTGTCGTCACGCCGACGGCCAGTGCCACCACAACCACCACGCCGCCCTGCGCGAGCGGGATGTCGCTGTTGATGACAGCGTCGAAAAGCAGCCTTCCCATACCCGGCACGGCGAAGATCACCTCCACGATCACGGAACCGCCCAGCAGCCCGGCAAACCAGACGGCGAACAGCGTGGAGAGCGGAACCATCCCGTTCGGGATGACGTGCCGGATGATCGACTGGGCGTGGCTGAGGCCGCGGGCCCGGGCTGCCGGCACATGGTCTGCGGCCGCGGCGTCGATGATGCCGGCGCGGACCGCAGAGGTGAAGAAACTGATGGGTCGCAGGGCAAGAGTGAAGACGGGAAGGACTGCCGATGACAGGTCGTTCCAGCCGGCCGTGGGCAGCACTGGCAGCTTGAGGGCGAAGACCAGGACCAGGACAGGCGCCACCCAGTACTCCGGCATGGCGATCAGCGCCTGGGTGACCCCCGTGATGGCTTTGTCCGGCATGCTCCCCGGGCGAAGACCGGAAATGATGCCGAGCGGCAGGGCGACGGCTGCCGCAAGCCCCAACGACATGGCCACCAGGCTGAGGGTGACGGCCAACGCGGGCAGGACCTGCTCCACCACGGGTGTGCGGCTGACGTAGGACAGGCCCATGTCGCCACTGAAGAAGTTGCCAAGCCAGCGGAAGTACTGGGTGGCCAGGGATTCGTTTAGCCCCAGGTTCTGGGCCAGGGCCTGGACGGACGACGCGTCGATGGCGTCCCCGGCGACCCTGGACCGGATGATCTTCCGTACCGGGTCGCCCGGAGTGACGTAGGGGATGAGGAACACCGCAAAGGAGGACACGGCAACGGCGGCCAGCAAGGTGGCCGTTCGTTTGGTGATGAACTGCAGCATACGGTCGGTTCCGGAGGACTAGGAGGCGGACTTGGCCGTCTTCGCCGTCAGCACATAGCGGGACAGCGGGTCCTGGACGTAGGAGAGCACGTTGGTGCGGATGGCATCGGTGGCCTGTTCGTTGACCAGCCAGGCGTTCACCGCCTTGTCCTGGAGTATCCGGCCGGCTTCGGCGTACAGCTTGTACCGTTCGGTGGTGTCCACGGTGGTGGCAGCGTCCGCGATGATCCTGTCGTACTCGGCGTCGCAGAAGCGGCTCAGGTTGTAGGTGCCCTTGCAGGTGTAGTCGGCGGTCAGGAAGCCGATGGGATCGGCGATGTCGATCAGCCGGTTCCGCTGGCTGAGCAGCATGTCGTAGTTGCCGGCCAGTACGTCCGGTTCGGCCGAGGCGTATTCCTTGGCCTGGATGGAGAGCGGGATGCCGATGTTCTTCAGGTTCTCCTGGATGACCGCGGCGACGTCGGCGAATTCTGCGCGCTCCACAATGGCGATGATCTCCAGCGGCCGGTCTGCCGTGTAGCCGGCGCCGGCCAGCAGCTTCCTGGCTGACTCGATGTCCTGTTTCTGCTGCTCCCGGCCTTCGCCTGCCCAGGGTTCGGAGGGGGCGAACGGCCCGGTGGCTGGCAATGCTGCGCCTTCGTAGACGCTGGCGGCCAAGGCGTCCAGGTCCAGGGAATCCCGGATTGCCTTGCGGACGTCCACGTTGTCCAGCGGGGCGCGCCCGTTGTTCATGTAGAGGGTGGCGGTCCGTGGCGAATCGGCGCCGAGCACGGTGACGCCCGCAGCGCCCTTCAGGGTGGCGAGGCTGGCGACCGGGATGGACAGGGAGATGTCGGCTTCGCCGGTCTGCACTTGGGCCGCCCGGGTAGCGCCATTGGTGATGAACCGGATTTCGGCGCCGGCGAGCTGGACGTCCCCGCCCCAGTAGTTCTCGTTGCGGTCCAGGGTCAGCGACTGCTTGGCCTTCTCGGAGACTGGGGTGAACGGTCCGGTGCAGTGGCCGAACGGGTCCACCTCGGTTTCCTTGTAGGCGGCCGGAGCCAGGATGCCGGTGTTGACGCTGGCCAGGCGGTACGGGACCAGCGGGTTTTCGGCTGGCGTGCTGACGCGGACTGTGCCGGCGTCAACAACGCTGACGCTGCTGATCATGGTCCGGTTGAAGGCGCGGGCGGGGACCTTGGCGTCCAGGACGTGGTTCAGTGCCGCCACAATCGACTCGGCGCTGAGCTCCGTGCCGTCCTGGAAGGAGACGCCCTCCCGGATGGTGAAGTCCCAGTCCAGCGGGGAGGTCTGCTTCCACTCGGTGGCAAGTGACGGCACCACTTTGCCTTCCGCCTGGTCGTACCTGGCCAGGGTCTCAAGGCAGCCGGACAGGGACAGGATGTAGGCGGCGTCTGATTCCAGGGCCCAGTTGGCCACCGGGGCGCGGAAGTTGTCCACAACGATCCGCTGGTCCGGGTCTGCTGTTGCCGTGCCTTGGTCCGGCCCCGGTTGCGAGCCGCTGAAGCCGCAGCCGGCCAGGGCCAGGGTGGCCAGTGCGGCCACGAGGACGCGGGGACGGGGGAAGGAGCGCACGGGGAACCGCCTTGCTGTGACGCCGGCGGGGCCCGGCAAAAAGTGGAGACTTCTTAGGTTAGCCTCACCTGTTGTCTTTTAGGGAATCCATGTCCTGGCCCGCTAACCGGCGCTGCCCGCGGATCCGCCCCATGCAAGGGTGGCTCCACGGGCAGCCGCGGCGGTTCGGTGGGACGGCTATTTCAGGCCGAGCTGCCGGGTGGGGGTCCGGAAGGACTCCTTTGCGGTGAGGGCCGAAATCGCTGCGATACCGCAGATCACGGCGGTGAAGATGCTGATCTGGACCCAGCCGCCGGGCTTGATGCCGCCCATGGCCGCCACTATCGCCGGAGCGAAGCCAGCCATCAGGAAGCCCAGCTGCGTGCCGATGGCCAGGCCGGAGAACCGGACCTTGGTGCTGAACATCTCGGCGTAGAAGGAGGGCCACACGGCGTTGGAGGCCGCGTATCCGAAGGAGAAGAAGCCGATGGCGGCGAGGAACATCAGCGGGACGCTTCCGGATTCGAGGCTGAGCAGGAACACCGGGGTGAGGATGGCGCTGGCCACTGCACCGTAGATAAAGACGGGCTTGCGGCCGATCCGGTCCGCCAGCAGGCCGAACAGGGGCTGCGTTCCCAGGGCCACGAAGTTGGCGCCCACCACCAGCCAAAGCGTGGTGGTGCCGTCAACTCCGGCAACGGTCTTGGCGTAGCTGATGGCCAGGGTGCCGAACACGGTGGAGACGGCTGCGATGAACGCGCAGCACACCACGCGGAGCACATCGCGCCAGTGGCCCCTGAGCAGGTCGGCCACCGGGAGCTTCGAGATCTGGGCCGTCTTCTGCGCCTCGGCGAAGGCCGGCGGTTCGTGCAGGGTGCGGCGGATGAAGAAGGCCACCAGCACCACAATGGCGCTGAGCCAGAACGGGATCCGCCAGCCGATGCCGAATTTGATCTCATCCGGGAGTGCAAGGACGGGGATAAAGACGAGTGCCGCCAGGATCTGGCCGCCCTGGGTGCCGGTGAGGGTCCAGGACGTGAAGAAGGACCTGCGGTTGTCCGGGGCGTGTTCCAGGGTCATGGACGAGGCTCCGGCCTGCTCGCCGGCGGCCGACAGGCCCTGGCAGAGGCGGGCCAGCACCAGCAGTGCCGGCGCCCACCAGCCCACGGTATTGAAGTCCGGCAGGCAGCCGATCACAAACGTCGAGGCCCCCATCAGGACCAGGGTGAACATCAGGACCTTCTGCCGTCCCACCCGGTCCCCGAAGTGGCCCAGGATGACGGCGCCCACGGGCCGGGCCACGTAGGCAAAGCCGAAGGTGGCAAACGACATAATGGCGGCGTTGGCGTCCGCGCTCGGGAAAAAGACGGTGGGGAAGATCAGGGCGGCGGCGGAGCCGAAGATGAAGAAGTCATAATATTCGACGGCGCTGCCCAGGAAGCTGGCGAGGGCCGCCTTCTTGGGCGTCCCCTGCGCGGTGGCAGTGTCCTCTCCGGCGGACGGGCGTGTCTGGCTCATGGCGTTCCTTTGTGTGACGACAGTGTCGGGGAAAAGTGAAAAGCATTTTGCCGCTGCCTTGGTGCGGGCGCGTCGAGGTGCTGGCCGGAATCCGAAAATCCCGGAGGTGGTAGCCGCATGGTGGGAGCTACTGGTGCGATACAGCAATGATGGCTGTGAGCTGCGTTACCTGTCAAGAAAAATAATCACACTCTGGAAATAGCTCTCACATTGTGGCAACATCGACCTATGAGTGTGAACCAAACCACAACTGCCCAGCCGCTGGCCGGCGATGACACTGATGGCCAGCCCGCCGGGGCTGCCGGCGCCCGGGTTCCGGGCGGCACGGACATGGTGGGCAAGGCCCTGGGGCTCCTGGTCCTGCTGGGCGATGAGCCCCGCGGGGCCAGTGCTGCGGACATCTCGCGCCGGGCCGGACTTCCCTTCAGCACCACCTACCGGCTCCTGGGGTCACTGACCCGCGATGGCTTTGTGGATTATGAGCCGGATGGCCGCCGCTACCACTTGGGCCTGCGGGTCTTCCAGCTGGGGCAGCGGGTATCCAACCACCACGGCTTTGCCGGGACCGCCCTGCCCATCCTGCGCCGGGTGACGGGCCGGACGGCTGAAGCCACCATCCTCAGCGTCCGCGACGGCATTCACCACCTCACTGTCAACAAAGTGGATGGCCCGCAGACGTTCCGGGTCACCAGTGACCCCGGCCACCTGGGCTCCCTGTCCGCGACCGCCGTCGGCAAGGTGCTGGTGGCATTTGCCGAGGATGCTGAACGGGAGCACCTGCTGGCCGAGCTTCCCCTGGAGCGGCTGACGGACCGGACCATCGTGGACCGGGACGCGTTCCGGGCGGAGATCGAGGCGGTCCGGCGCCGGGGCTACGCCGTGATGGACGAGGAAAACGAGACCGGCATGCGGGCCCTGGCTGTGCCAGTGCTGAACGCCCAGGGATACGCCTTCGCATCCCTTGCCACCGCAGCTCCCGTTTTCAGGCTCACCGTCGAAGGGCTCGAGGCGCACCTGCCGGTGCTGCTGGAAGCCGCGGCGGAGCTCGCGGACCGGCTTCCGCAGCGCTGACCCCCGGTTAAAAGTTCGCATCTCGAACAGTAGTGCGACTAATGAACAAATGCTGTACTGTCATCCCTACACCCCCTGTCCCGGCCGCTGAGCGGCCCGCGCACCGGGTGCCGTTACCAAAGGAGCTGCACGGATGAGTTCTCGAACCGAGTCCTACCTGGTGGGACTGGTCGGCGATGGCGTTACGCCATCCCTCACCCCGCCCATGCACGAACACGAGGCCGATCTGCTGGGCCTCCGCTACCTCTACCGGCCCATCGACCTCCTGGAACTCGGCCTGGCCGGCGAAGCAGTGGGCAGCCTGCTCCGGAGCGCCCGCAGCCTCGGCTTCAACGGCCTGAACATCACCCACCCCTGCAAGCAGCTGGTCCTGGCGCACCTGGACGAGATCTCACCCGATGCCCGTCGCCTGGGCGCTGTCAACACCGTAGTCATCCGTGACGGTCGGTTCGTGGGACACAACACCGACTGGTCCGGCTTCGCCGCCGCCCTGGCCGCGGGCCTCCCCGGCGCTGCCCTGGAACACGTGGTCCAGCTGGGCGCCGGCGGTGCCGGTTCCGCCGTCGCATACGCCCTGCTCAGCGCCGGCGTCCGCACCCTGGACCTCGTGGACGTCGACCCGGAACGCGCGGCCCAGCGCGCCGCGGAACTGGCCGGCTTTTTCCCGGACAGCACCATCACGGGCCGGACGACGGCGGAGCTGCCGCAGCTGATGCCTGCCGCCGACGGGCTGGTGCACTGCACGCCCGTGGGCATGGCGGCCCACCCCGGCGCACCGCTGGACCTGGAATTGGTGGAATCCCGGCACTGGGTGGCGGACATCGTCTACCGGCCCATCGACACCGAGCTGGTCCGGGACGCCCGCGCCAAGGGCTGCACCGTGCTGGACGGCGGCCGGATGGCTGTGGGCCAGGCGGCTGACGCCTTCCGCATCTTCACGGGCCTGGAACCGGATGCGGACCGGATGCGCAGCCATTTCCTGCAGCTCGTCGCCGCCGAGGAGGTGGCTGCCTGATGCGCACCGGAATTGCCACCGTGTGCCTCTCCGGCACCCTGAAGGAAAAGATGCAGGCCTGCGCCATCGCGGGCTTCGACGGCATCGAAATCTTCGAACAGGACCTGGTCACCTCGCCGCTGCCGCCGGAGGACATCCGGAAAATGGCCGCAGACCTGGGCCTGACCCTTGACCTGTATCAGCCGTTCCGCGACTTCGACAGTGTCCCCGGGGACCTGCTGGCCGCCAACCTGCGCCGGGCGGACGCTAAATTCAGGCTGATGTCCCGGCTTGGCATGGACACCATCCTGGTCTGCTCCAACGTGGCCACGGCGAGCGTCGACAGCGACGACCTGCGGGTTGAGCAGCTGGGCCAACTGGCCGCGCTCGCCGGCGACCACGGCGTCAAAGTGGCGTATGAGGCGCTGGCCTGGGGAAAGTTCGTCAGCGACTACGAACACGCGCACCGGCTGGTCACGGCAGTGGACCACCCCAACCTGGGCACCTGCCTGGACTCCTTCCATATCCTGTCCCGCAACTGGGACACGGCCCCGATCGAGGCGCTGGACCCTGCCAAAATCTTCTTTGTTCAGGTGGCCGACGCCCCGAAGCTGGCCATGGACGTGCTGTCCTGGAGCCGGCACTACCGGGTCTTCCCGGGCGAAGGCCAGTTCGAACTGGCCAAGTTCATGGGCCACGTGGTCCGTGCCGGGTACGCCGGCCCGGTATCGCTGGAGATCTTCAACGACGTCTTCCGCCAGTCGGATGTGGAACGCACCGCCGTTGACGGCATGCGCTCGCTCATCTGGCTCGAGGAGCAGGGCGCCAAGTGGCTCGATGCCAACGCCGGCACCCCGGCCGTGCCCCGGCGTCGTTATCCCATGGAACTGGCAACCCTTCCGCAGGTGGCCGAACCCGCCGGCTGGAACTTTGCCGAGGTCCGCGCCGCTGACACCACAGGACTGGAGACGGTCCTGGGCCAGTTGGGCTTCGGCTTCGACGGCCGGCACCGGACCAAGGACGTGCAGCTCTGGAGCATGGGTGCTGCGCGGGTTGTCATCAACGAGGCAGCCCCGGACCTGGCCGCAGGCAGTGCACCGGCCATTGCTGCCCTGGGGTTCGACGTCGATTCCCCCGTCATTGCCGCCGCCCGCGCCCAGCAGCTTAAGGCCCCCGCGGTCCCCCGCAAGAGCCAGGCCAACGAGGAGGTCTTCCAGGGCTTCGCCGCGCCGGATTCCACCGAGGTGTTCCTTTGCCAGGGCAGTGCGGACCGCACAGCGGCCTGGACCAGCGAATTCGGCGAAGGCCTGGACGTTCCGGCCGGCGGCAGCACGGCCGTGATCGACCACATCAACCTCGCCCAGCCCTGGCAGCACTTCGATGAAGCTGTCCTCTTCTATACCAGCGCCCTGGCCCTGCAGCCGCAGCCCTTCGCCGAGGTGCCCAGCCCCACCGGACTGGTCCGCTCGCAGGTCATGCTCAGCGCCGACCGGTCAGTGCGCCTGGTCCTGAACCTGGCCCCCCTCATCCAGCAGGAAGGCGGCGGGGCCCGGACCACGTACCAGGAACACATCGCCTTCGCGGTGGACGACCTGGTGGGCACCGCCCGTGCCGCCCGCGGCAGGGGGCTGGAATTCCTGCAGATCCCGGCCAACTATTACGAGGACCTCGGCGCCCGGTTCGGCCTGCACCCGGACTTCCTGGCCACCCTCCAGGACCTGAACCTGCTCTACGACCGGGACGCCGACGGCGAATTCCTGCACTTCTACACGGCCACCGTTGGCAGCGTCTTCTTCGAAATGGTGGAACGGCGCGGCGGCTACGACGGTTACGGGGCGCCCAACGCCCCGGTCCGGCATGCCGTCCAGTACGACCACCTGCACCGCAGCTGACCGTCCCCACCCATCCCGTACCACCCCATCCGCAACCCAGAAAGGAGCCAGCCGTGCCGCACACCACCACCGAAACGGACGAACTTGTCCCGGCTGCCGAACCCAAGGCAGGACACACCATGGCGGACCGCGCCGTGGAGACCCAGCAGGATCTCAGCGCCGAGATCAACGGCCTGGCCGGCGCCTACGCGCAGGCGCTCAAGGACGGGGCCCCCGCAGAGACGCAGCCCCGGCTGGATTACCCGCCGTACCGCAGCAGCATCCTGCGCCACCCCACCAAGAGCCTGCACCACGCGGACCCGGAAACCATCGAGCTGTACTCCCCGGCCTTCGGCCACCAGGACGTGCACGCGCTGGAAGCCGACCTGACCATCCAGCACAACGGCGAGCCCCAGGGCGAGCGGATCATTGTTGCCGGCAAGGTCCTGGACGGCGACGGCCGGCCCGTGGCCGGCCAGCTGGTGGAAATCTGGCAGGCCAACGCCTCCGGCCGCTACATCCACAAGCGCGACCAGCACCCGGCCCCGCTGGACCCCAACTTCACGGGCATCGGCCGATGCATCACCGGCCCGGACGGCTCCTACCGCTTCACTACCATCAAACCCGGCGCCTACCCGTGGAAAAATCACCTGAACGCCTGGCGGCCGGCGCACATCCACTTCTCCATGTTCGGCACGGAGTTCACCCAGCGCATCATCACCCAGATGTACTTCCCCGGCGACCAGCTCTTCCCACTGGACCCCATCTACCAGACCATCGTGGACCAGGACGCCCGGGACCGGCTGGTGGCCAGCTACGACCACAGCCTCACCGAGCCCGAATGGGCGCTGGGCTACAACTGGGACATCGTGCTGACCGGACCCAAGCGGACCTGGACCGAAAACGAGGCGCTGGGCGCAGAAGGCGACGAGGAATAACACTCATGAGCAACCACACCACCCCGCTGGTCCCCACCCCGGGCCAGACCGTGGGCCCGTTCTACGGCTACGCCCTGCCCTTTGAGAAGGACAACGAACTCCTCGCCCCCGGCTCCGCCGGTTCCATCCGGCTCCAGGGCACCGTGTACGACGGCGCCGGCGAGACCGTACCTGACGCCATCCTGGAAATCTGGCAGCCGGATGCCGAAGGCCGGATCGTGCAGAAGACCGGTTCGCTGGTGCGTGACGGCTACACCTTCACCGGCTGGGGCCGCGGCTCCGTGGGCTACTCGGGCGTCTTCACCTTCACCACCGTGAACCCGGGCCCCACCGAACCCGGTGCCGCGCCCTTCATCTCCGTGGCCATCTTCGCCCGCGGCCTGACCAACCGGCTGTTCACCAGGATCTACCTTCCGGAGGACACCGCCGCTCTGGCCAACGATCCGCTGCTGGCCTCGCTTGACCCGGAACGCCGCGACACCCTGATCGCCCGCCGCGACCCGGACGGCGGTCTCACCTGGGACATCCACTTCCAGGGCGCCAACGAGACAGTCTTCCTGGACTTCCAGTGAGCCTGGATGCCGACGCAGGCCTGCTCAGCCCCGTCTCCGCCGCGCCGTCCGTGGCGGCGCTGACGGGGGACCGGGCGGTGCTCGCTGCGATCCTCGACGTCGAAGCCGGCTGGGCTGCGGTCCTGGAAGAGGCGGGACTGGCACCCGCCGGTTCGTCCGCCGTTGTGGCTGCCGCAGCGGAACCCGGACGCTACGACGTGGCGGACATCGCGGTGCGCGCCCAGGGCGGCGCCAACCCCGTCATCCCCCTGCTGGCGGACCTCCGCCGCCAGGTCACAGCGCTGGACACCCATGGCGTCGGCGCTGCGGCAGCCGTGCACGCCTCGCTCACCAGCCAGGACGTGTTGGATACCGCCCTGATGCTGGTGGCGCGCAACGCCGTCGGCGCCGTGCTGGCTGACCTGGGCCGGGCCACAGCGGCCCTCGCGGACCTGTCGGCAGCGCATTCGACCACCCTCTGCGTGGGCCGGAGCCTGACGCAGCACTCCCTGCCCTATACCTTCGGGCTGCGGGCCGCACAGTGGTTCCACGGTCTCGCCGCCGCGGGACGGCAGCTCGCGGGCCTTGGCTTCCCCGTCCAGTTCGGCGGTGCCGCGGGTACCCTCGCGGCCGGTTCCGCGTTGACAGCCAACTCCGCTGCCACCCCCTTCAACCTGGCGGACAGTCTCGCCGCGCACCTGGGCCTGGCCCCGGCTGCCGCGCCCTGGCCCACCAACCGCCTGCCGGTCACCTCCCTGGGCAACGCCCTGGCCGCGGTGCTTGATGCCGCAGGCAAGACCGCCGCGGACGTCCTGTTCCTCAGCCGGCCCGAGGTGGCGGAGGTGGCCGAACCCCGCGCCGCCGGCCGCGGCGTTTCCTCGGCCATGCCGCAGAAGCAGAATCCCGTCCTGTCCGTGCTGGTGCGCAGCGCCGCCCTTCAGGCCCCGCAGCCGGCGGCCCAGCTCCATCTCGCCGCTGCCAATTTCAACGACGAACGCCCCGACGGCGCGTGGCACGCGGAATGGCCTGCGCTCCGGCAGCTGCTGGCGCTGGCCCTCGGCGCCGTTGGCCAGCTGCAGGAACTCACCGGAGGACTCCAGGTCTTCCCGGCCGCCATGCGCCGCAACCTCGACCTCGCCGGGCCCCTGCTCCTGGCCGAAGGCGTGGCTGCTGCCGTGGCGCCGCTGCTGGCGGACCGGGACGGCCTGGGCGGCAAACAGCAGCTCCAGGCGGTGGTGGACAGGACCCTCCAGGTTCCCGCGGCGGACCAGGCTGCCGCCTACCGCCGGTACCTGCGCGAAACCGTCCCCGAGGACGTCCTCCCGGACTCCCGGCTGGCCGAGCTCCTGGATCCGGCCGGCTACCTGGGCGAGTCCGCCGGGATCGCCCACCGTATCCTGGCGGCCTACCCGGATTTCGCCGGCACAGACCGTCCCCACCCCGACGCGATTGGAGCCCCCCGTGGCTGAACCAACCCTGAAAGCCGTGCTGCTCTCTCCGCAGCGCCCCCTCGGTGAGCACCCGCTGCTGGTGGTGGGCTCCTCCCTGGGAACGTCCTCTGTCCTGTGGACGGACGCCGCCGCCCTGCTGGGACCCACCGTGGATGTGGTGGCCTGGGACCTCCCCGGGCACGGGGTCTCGCCCGCCGCCGCCGAACCATTCAGCGTGGCGGAGCTGGCGGACGCCGTGGTGGGCCTGGTCGATTCCATTGCCCCCGGCCAGGATTTCCACTACGCCGGCGTCTCGCTGGGCGGAGCAACGGGCCTGCAGCTCGGCATCAAGCACGCCAGCCGGCTCAAAAGCCTTTCCGTCCAGTGCAGCGGCGCCAAACTCGGCACGCCGGAAGGCTGGCTGGAACGCGCCGCCACGGTCCGCAGCCAGGGCACACCCGTGATGATCCAAGGCTCCGCGGAGCGGTGGTTCGCCCCGGGCTTTATGGACCGCCAGCCTGAGCTCAGCAGCAGGCTCCTGCACGCCCTGCGCGACGCCGATCGCTTCAGTTACGCCTTCTGCTGCGAGGCCCTTGCCGCGTTTGACGTCCGCGCGGACCTGGGCAGCATCACGGTTCCCACGCAGGCGGTTGCGGGTGCCGAGGATACTGTTGCGCCGCCGTCGTTCGCCGAAGACGTGGCGGCCGGCATCACGGCCGGCGGTGGAACGGCCAGTGCGCTGACGCTGGGCGGCGTGGGCCATCTGGCACCCGCCGAGGCGCCGGGGCACGTCGCCGAGCTGCTGCGGAACCTCATCACCTGGTCCGAATCCCGCGGCGGCGCCCAGTGAGCGGCGCAGCGGGCCCGGAGCGCTCCGGCGTGGTGCAGCCGGACGCCACCAGCCAGGAAATTTACGACGGCGGCATGGCCGTGCGGCGCGAGGTGCTGGGCGCGGCCCATGTGGACCGCGCCAACGCCGCCAAGGACGGTTTCACCGAAGATTTCCAGGACATGATCACGCGGATCGCGTGGGGTGGGATCTGGACCCGGCCGGGGCTGTCCCGGCAGATGCGCTCCGCCGTCACCATCACGGCGATGGTGGCGCACGGGCATTGGGAGGAGCTGGCCATGCACATCCGCGCGGCCCTCACCAACGGCCTGAGCAGGGACGAGATCAAGGAAATCCTGCTTCAAACCGCCATTTACTGCGGCGTCCCCGCCGCAAACACCGCCTTCAAGACGGCGCAGCAGGTGTTCCGCGACATGGACAAAACGGCCATGGACCCCGCTGCGCCCACCCCACCCAACTAACCCCCTTCCCAACTAACTCGCAGTTGTTGTCGTTTTGAGCCCTCATAACGACAACAACTGCGAGCTAGTTGGGAAACCACCCGCAGAATCTTTCGAGGAGCATCGTGAAGCAGGCATTTGTGTACGACGCCGTACGCACCCCTTTCGGTAAGTTCGGCTCAGGTTTGGCGTCTGTGCGTCCTGATGACCTGGCTGCGCATGTGATCCGGGAGTCCGTGCAGCGGGCCCCCGGGCTTGATCCGGAGCGGATCGATGAGGTGGTGTTTGGCAACGCCAACGGCGCCGGTGAGGAGAACCGCAACATTGCCCGGATGGGCACGTTGCTGGCGGGGTTGCCGGTCTCGATTCCGGGTACTTCGGTCAACCGGTTGTGCGGGTCCTCGCTGGACGCGGCGATCATCGCCTCGCGGCAGATCAATGCCGGGGACGCCGAGTTGATGCTGGTGGGCGGCGCGGAATCCATGTCCCGCGCGCCCTGGGTGCTGCCCAAGACGGAGAAGCCGTACCCGGCCGGGGACATGACGCTGGCCTCCACCACCCTTGGCTGGCGCCTGGTGAACAAGGCCATGCCGAAGGAGTGGACCATCTCGCTGGGCGAGGCCACCGAACGGCTCCGCGAGAAGTACGGTGTGACCCGGGAACAGCAGGACGAATTCGCCGCGGACTCGCACAACCTGGCGGCCACCGCCTGGGACGAGGGGTTCTACGACAACCTCGTCACCCCGGTGCCGGGCACGGACCTGGTCCGGGATGAAGGCATCCGGGCCGGTTCTTCGGCGGCGAAGCTTGCGGGCCTGAAGACGGTGTTCCGGTCTGGGAACGGGACGGTGACGGCGGGGAACGCCTCCCCGTTGTCCGACGGTGCTTCCGCGGCCTGGATCGGCTCCGACGCTGCCGCCGGGCTGCTGGGGTTGGAGCCGCTGGCCCGGATCGCGGGCCGTGGCGCGCACGGGAACGATCCCCAGTTCTTCGGTTACGCCCCGGTGGAGGCGGCGAACAAGGCCCTCGCGAAGGCGGGCATCGGCTGGGACCAGGTGGGCGCCGTCGAACTTAACGAAGCGTTTGCCGCGCAGTCCCTGGCCTGCATCAACGCCTGGGACATCGACCCGTCGATTGTGAACCGGCACGGCGGCGCGATCGCGATGGGCCACCCGCTGGGGGCCTCCGGCACCCGGATCCTGGGCACGCTCGCCCGGTCGCTGCAGGCTTCCGGGCAGCGGTGGGGTGTGGCTGCGATCTGCATCGGCGTGGGCCAGGGCCTGGCCGTGGTCCTCGAAAACGTTACCGCTGGAAAGGCGTAAGGCAATGCTGAACTTCGTAGACACCGTCCAGGATGCCGTGGCCGGCATCAAGGACGGGTCCACCGTGATGATCGGCGGGTTCGGCAACGCCGGGCAGCCGTTCGAACTCATCGACGCCCTGATGGACTGCGGCGCCACGGACCTGACGGTAGTTAACAACAACGCGGGCCAGGGCGATCAGGGCCTGGCCCTGCTGATCCGGAAAGGCCGGGTGCGGAAAATGATCTGCTCCTTCCCGCGGCAGTCCGACTCCTGGCACTTCGATGCCAAGTACAAGGCCGGCGAAATCGAGCTGGAACTGGTCCCGCAAGGCAACCTTGCGGAGCGGATCCGGGCTGCCGGGGCCGGGATCGGCGGGTTCTTTACTCCCACCGGGTACGGCACCATGCTGGCCGAGGGCAAGGAAACCCGGATCATCGACGGCCGCGGCCAGGTCTTCGAAACCCCGCTGCACGCGGACGTGGCCCTGATCAAGGCCCTCACCGCGGACGGCCGGGGGAACCTGGTCTACCGCAAAACCGCCCGGAACTTCGGCCCCATCATGGCCGCGGCGGCGAAGCACACCATCGTCCAGGTCTCCGATATTGTTCCCACCGGCGGGCTGGACCCCGAAAACGTCGTCACCCCCGGCATCTACGTCAACAGCATCGTGAAGGTGGCCTGAACATGAGCAGCGAAACCAACCAGCCGGCGGCCCTGCAGTCAGCTCCGGAACCGCTGGGCCGGGACGACCTGGCCCGGCTGGTGGCCCGGGACATCGCCCCGGGTTCCTTTGTGAACCTCGGCATTGGCCAGCCCACGCTGGTCTCCAACTACCTCACCGCTGAGCAGAACATCACCCTCCACACGGAGAACGGAATGCTGGGCATGGGCCCGGCAGCGGAAGGCGACGCGATCGACGGCGACCTCATCAACGCCGGAAAAATTCCCGTCACCGAACTCCCGGGGGCGTCCTACTTCCATCACGCCGATTCGTTCGCGATCATGCGCGGCGGCCACCTGGACATCTGCGTCCTGGGCGCGTTCCAGGTCTCGGCCACCGGCGACCTCGCCAACTGGCACACCGGGGCGCCCGGTGCCATCCCCGCAGTGGGCGGCGCGATGGACCTCGCCACCGGCGCCAAGGACGTCTTTGTAATGATGACCCTGCTGACCCGCGAAGGTGCCTCAAAAATCGTGGAAGCCTGCACCTACCCGCTCACAGGTGTGGGCTGCGTGACCCGGGTGTACACCGACAAAGCCGTGTTCCTCACCGGACCCAACGGCGTCACCGTCCGCGAAACCTTCGGCTGCACCCTCGCCGAACTCCAGGAACTCGTCCCCGTCCCCCTCACCGCCGCCGTGCCTTGAACCGGAAAACCACGCCGGCGGCACGCATAGGATTGGACACCATGACCGACGCAGCAGCACCTCCTCCGCAGGCCGGCGACCAATACGTGCAGTCGCTGGCGCGGGGGCTGGCGGTGATCCGGGCGTTCGGCCCCGACCACCCGCTGATGACCCTCACCGAGGTGGCGGCGCGGACCGACCTGACCCGTGCCACCGCGCGCCGGTTCCTGCACACCCTGGTGGAACTGGGGTACATCCGGACCGACGGCAAAACCTTTGCGCTCACGGCCAAGGTCCTGCAGCTGGGCTTCGCGTACCTGTCCGGCCTGTCCCTGCCGCAGCTGGCCCAGCCGCACCTGGAGGAACTGTCCCTGAAGCTGGGGGAGTCCACCTCGGCGGCCGTGCTGGACGGGACGGACATCGCCTACGTGGCCCGGGTGTCCACGCGGCGCATCATGACCATCGGCATCACGGTGGGGACCCGATTCCCGGCCTACGCCACGTCCATGGGCCGGGTGCTGCTGGCCCACCTGCCGGCGGACCAGCTCAAGGCATACTTCGCTGCAGCCGACATCAGCCCGTTGACCCCCCGCGCCCTGGGAACGGTCCCGGAGCTGCTGGCTGTCCTGGCGGACGTCCGGGACAAGGGCTGGTGCGTTCTGGACCAGGAACTGGAGCTCGGGCTGATGTCCGTGGCCGCGCCGGTCCTTGACGGGCCCAAAGTGGTGGCAGCCGTCAACGTCTCGCTGCAGGCCCAGTCCGTCGCTGCCAGGCCGGATCCGGACGCCTACCTGGCCACGGTGGCGGAGGAAATCACCGCCACCGCGCGGCGGGTTTCAGCGGACCTCACCGCCCGAGGGTAGCCCGGGGGCCCTTGCGCGGCGGACGCTCCAGCAGGCAGACTCGGTCAATGGTGACCGAAGACCACGTCAGGAAGGCCGCACTGGCCTTGCCCGGCATTACCGAACGGCTGAGCTGGGGCCAGCCTGCCTGGTTCGCGAAGACCCTGATGGCGCGGCTCTGGGAACCCGGAGTATTGACCGTCAAGACGGCGGAGCGGGAAGCGCTGGCGGGCACCGACCCGGACACGTTCTTCTGGACGCCGCACCACGACCGGTCCCCGCAGCTGGTCCTGGTGCGGCTGGAACGGCTGGACGGCACCCTGCTGGCAGAGCTGCTGCAGGACTCCTTCCGGCTGGCCGGCGGCCGGCTGCAGCCGGAAGCAGGCGAAAAGCAGCCCCGCCGGAAGTAGCCCCGCAAAAGTAACCGCAGGCCACAGGGGCGGCACGCCTCCCGCAGCGGCTTTCTTGGCCCTAGACTCAAGCCAACTACGTGCAGCAGTGACGCCGCCGCGGATCCCGGCCTGCCAGGCCGGTCCTGGCCAGCCCGCCGCAGCACCACTGAGCGAGGGAGGCTGCGGTGCAACTGGGCATACCGCGCGAACGCCGGGACGGCGAACGCCGCGTCGCCGGGACGCCGGAAACCGCCAGGCAGCTGACCGGACTGGGGCTCGAAGTCCTGGTGGAAGCCGGCGCCGGGGAGGCCGCGGGGCACCCGGACCGGGACTACGAACAGGCCGGCGCCAGGATCGTGCCGGACCTCGACCTGGCGGGTCTGGACCTCCTGGCCCACGTGAGGCCCCTGGATCCCGGCACCGCCCGGCTCCTGAAGCCGGGGGCCATCACCGTGGGCTTTGCCTCGCCGTCTTCGGAACTGGCCACCGTCCGGGCGCTCGCGGACGCCGGCGTGACCAGCTTCGCACTGGAACTGGTGCCCCGCATCTCCCGGGCCCAGTCCATGGACGCGCTGAGCTCCCAGGCGTTGGTGGCCGGCTACCGCTGCGTCCTGGAAGCCGCGATCCGGCTGCCCCGGTTTTTTCCCCTGTATATGACAGCCGCTGGAACGGTCCCGCCCGCTCGGGTCCTGGTGCTGGGCGCAGGAGTGGCCGGGCTGCAGGCCATCGGCACCGCCAAACGCCTGGGCGCCCGCGTTTTCGCCAACGACATCCGGCCTGCCTCAGCGGACGAGGTGGCATCGCTGGGTGGCACGTTCATCAGGCTGGACCTCGAAACGGCGGAAGCCGCCGGCGGGTACGCCCGCCAGCTCAGTTCCGACGCCGGCACCCGGCAGCGGCAGCTGCTGGCACCCCACGTGGCGGATGCGGATGTCCTGATCACGACGGCGGCCGTCCCCGGCAGGCGCGCACCGCTGCTGGTGACCCTGGACATGGTCCAGGGCATGCGGCCGGGTTCCGTGGTGGTGGACCTGGCTGCCGACTCCGGCGGAAACGTCGAAGGGGTGGTGGCGGGGCAGGACACCGCAGTCCCCACCGCTGACGGGTCCGGCCACGTGCAGCTGGTGGGCCTCAAGGACCCGGCGTCGGCCATGGCGGCAGACTCTTCCCGCCTCTATGCCAAAAACGTCGCCAACCTGGTGGCCCTGCTGGTCCGGGACGGTGCCTTGGCCCCTGATTTCGGCGACGAGGTGGTGGCGGGGGCGTGCCTGACCTCGGGCGGCGCCGTGCGGCACCAGCCCACGGCGGACCTGCTGGGTACGGCCCGGCAGGAAACCGGCAACGGACAGGAAGGGGAGCGGTGATGGACGGAATGAGCCTGCTGACTGTTACGGTCCTTGCCGTGTTTGTCGGCTTTGAGGTGGTCTCCAAGGTCTCCAGCACCCTGCACACGCCCCTGATGTCCGGCGCCAACG
The DNA here is from genome assembly GCF_001424565.1 of Arthrobacter sp. Leaf141. Lineage (GTDB taxonomy): Bacteria > Actinomycetota > Actinomycetes > Actinomycetales > Micrococcaceae > Arthrobacter. The sequence goes on along the minus strand of NZ_LMOL01000016.1, from coordinate 110,026 downwards.
CCATCCACGGGATCATCCTGGTTGGTGCCATCATCGTGGCAGGCCAGGCCGCCGAGCCCTGGCTCCTGGCATTGGCCCTGCTGGCCGTGGTCCTGGCCACCGCCAACCTGGTGGGCGGTTTTGTGGTCACCGACCGGATGCTGCACATGTTCGGCCGGAAAGGTCCTGCCCGGGCCGGCCGGAAGGGGGAGCAGCCGTGATCCTCCTGTCTCCGGCCTGGACCTCCCTGCTGTACCTCGCCGCCTCGGTGTGCTTCATCCTTGCCCTCCGCGGCCTGAGTTCGCCCAGGTCGGCCCGTCGCGGCAACCTGATCGGTGCGCTGGGTGCCGTGATCGCCGTCGTGACCGTTTTCCTGTCCGTCCGGCTGGCCAACATCCCCTGGATCCTGGCCGCCATCGCGGTGGGTTCCCTCGTGGCGGCGCCCGTGGCCCGGCGGGTGAAGATGACCCAGATGCCGCAGCTGGTGGCGCTGTTCAACGGGGTGGGCGGCGGTGCTGCCGCGCTGGTGGCCTTCCTGGAGCTGGACCACGCCCCGGACCCCTGGCTGCGGCTGGCCATCGTGTTTACGCTCCTGGTGGGAGCGGTGTCCTTCGCCGGGTCCGCCGTCACGTTCGCCAAGCTGCAGGAACTGATCACCACCCGGCCCATCCTGTTCCCGGGCCTGCCCGTGCTGATGGCGGCGGTGCTGGTGGCCGCCGTGGCTGCTGCCGCCGTCGTGATGGCCACCGGATCAACGGCCTTGGCGGTAGCGCTGCTGGTCCTCGGGCTGGCTGCGGGCACCCTGCTGGTGCTGCCCGTGGGCGGCGCGGACGTGCCCATTGTCATCTCCCTGCTGAACGCGTTCACCGGCCTCGCCGTCGCCGCGTCCGGTGTGGTGCTCGGCAACGTGCTCCTGGTGGTGGCCGGCACGCTGGTGGGCGCGTCGGGCACCATCCTGACCCGTGCCATGGCCGCGGCGATGGGCCGCAGCGTGGCGGGCATCCTGTTCGGCGCCTTCCGGGGAGGCTCGACGGCGGGATCCACCGTTGTGAGCGAACGTCCGGTCAGGTCCTCCAGCCCAGAGGACGTGGCGGTGCTGCTGGGGTACGCACAGCACGTGATCATCGTGCCGGGGTACGGCCTCGCCGTGGCGCAGGGCCAGCACACCGCCGCGGAACTGGCGCAGGCGCTGGAGGCCAGGGGCATCACCGTGGAATTCGCGATCCACCCCGTGGCCGGCCGGATGCCCGGGCATATGAACGTCCTGCTGGCCGAGGCCAATGTCCCCTATGAATCGCTGAAGGAGATGGGCGAAATCAACGGAGAGTTCAAAACCGCCGACGTCGCCCTGGTGGTGGGTGCCAACGACGTGGTGAACCCGGCAGCCAAGTCCTCCCCTGGGTCGCCGATCTACGGCATGCCCATCCTGGAGGTGGCGGCGGCCCGGCAGGTGGTGTTCCTCAAGCGCTCCATGCGGCCGGGCTTCGCAGGGATCGAAAACGAGCTGCTCTACGAGCCGCAAACCTCGCTGCTGTTCGGCGACGCCAAGGAATCCCTGGCCAAGGTGTTGGGGGCGGTAAAGGCGCTGTAGCCGGCCGGCCGCGCTACTGTTCTTTCAGCAGCACCCTTCCCTTCGCTCCCAGAGGACACCATGACTGAATCCAGCACCACCTCCCCCAGGCGCGCCGCCATCATCGTCAACCCCTCAAAGCCGGTGGACTTCGACGTCAATGCCCTGGTGGCAAAACACTGTGCGGAAAACGGCTGGGGCGAGCCCATCTGGCTGGAGACCACCAAGGAGGATCCCGGCGTGGGCCAGGCCAAGGAGGCCCTAGCCCAGGGCGCGGACATTGTCATCGCCGCCGGTGGCGACGGGACCGTCCGGTGCGTCGCGGAGGTCCTGGCCGGCGGGGAGACCCCCATGGGCCTGCTGCCAATGGGCACGGGCAACCTGCTGGCCCGGAACCTGGGCATGGACGTGACCGATTTCGACGGCGCCATGGCAGGAGCACTGGCAGGCACCGAACGGAAAATCGACGTGGTCCGGGCCCGGCGGGACAACAAGGAACAGGTCTTCCTGGTCATGGCCGGAGTGGGATACGACGCCACGATCATGGCGGACACCAATTCCGAGCTCAAGGACAAGGTGGGCTGGCTGGCGTACGTGGACGCCGGCATCCGCAACCTGCCCGGCAAGCCGGTCAAGGCCAGCGTGGTTATCGACGGCAAGACCGTTTCGCAGCGCGGGGTCCGCAGCGTCATGGTGGGCAACTGCGGGAAGGTCCAGGGCAACCTGGAGATCTTCCCGGACGCCAAGGTGGACGACGGCCTGCTGGACATTGCGGTCCTGGCCCCCCACCACGGCAAGCTCGGCTGGCTCTCCGTCCTGGCCGGCATCATCGGCAAGGGAAAGACCAAGGACACCGCAGTGGAGTACTTCCAGGGCAAGTCAGTGGCAATCTCGCTGGAAAGCGACCAGGACTACCAGCTCGACGGCGACCATGAGGGCCAGGGCAAGCAGGTCCTGATGACGGTGGATCCGGGCGCCCTGACCATCCGGATGTAGGCTCACGCGCCCCAACCAGGTAGCAGAAGATGTCATTTTGGGGCGTCATAACGACACTTGCTGCTACCTAGTTGGGCGGGGGAGCGCAGGCGGTGTTCCGGTGCGCCACCGTCTCGGCAAGTTCAGCCAGGCGGTGCGCCCGGGCCGATTCGGCGGGCGTGAAGGGTTCGCCGGGCCGGGCGAACGTAATGGGGCCGTGCCAGGCGGTGGGAATCTTCAGGCGCGTCCCGGCGTCGGGCGTTCCCTGGTGCGCTTCCGCAGGGGTGAGGATCCGCGCCCGGAGCAGCTCCGCCACCGCCAGCGGCAGCTCTTCCGGGGCGCCGGCGATCCGGGCCGCGAGGCTCAGTGCGCGGGTCTGCCCGTCCGCCATCGCCAGGGACGTGGTGGGCCAGGCCTGGGAACTGATTCCGCCGGCCTCCTGCAGCGCCGCCACCAACTGGCGCTCGCCGATGTCCCCGGGGGCAGACAGGACAAACTCGTCCAGGACCCCGGACGGCACCGGATGGACGTGGATGCTGAGGATATTCGCATCCAGTCCTGCCAGTGCCGCGGTGACCCGCTGCAGGGACCCGGGCTCATCCCGGAGCATGGTCCGAGCCCGCCACAGGGCCGGTGCCGCGGCCAGCCGCCGCCGGTGCCGGAGCGCAGGTGCGTGCAGCCAGCTGCGCAGGACCCGGGATGCGGAGGGTTCCGCCACCCAGATCACCAGGACTGTGGCGGTGATGGTCAGGACCAGCACCTTGGCCAGGTACGGCAGGTGGGTGCCCACCACCAGGGCGTGGACCAGCAGTTCAATGGGAAGCATCATGGCCACGTTGGCGAGGGTGAGGCGGGCCTTGGGCGGCTCGGGCATCAGGCCGCAGACTTCGCAGCTGAGCGCAGCCGCAGGGGAAAGACGAGCGTGGATGTCCATGGTCCAAGGATCCCCGGGGGCTGTTTCGGCGGTGTTGCCCGGCGGTTCCGATCATGCGAAGCCTGCACCTCCCACCATCGGCAGGTTGGCCGGGCCGGGCACCCGCCGGGGGTGCGGGCGTAGGATGCTGAGGGAACGTCAGCGCGGCCGCCCCCCAAAAAAACCACCCCCGGCCCCGAAGGAAAGGCGCTGTTGCCCGTGAAGATGCTCGCTGAATTGTTCAGCCTCGCGCCCGGCAACAAGGACCACCACCCGGCCATCCGTTGCGCGGTAGGCGTCTTCGTTCCGCTCTTCACTTTGGTCCTCCTGGGCAGGCTGGACCTGGCCATTTTCGCTTCGTTCGGCGCCTTCACCGGCATCTACGGCCGCGGCGAACCCCACGGAACCCGCTTCTTCCTCCAGCTCCGGGCCGGCGGGCTGATGCTGGCGGTCATCCTCCTGGCCTCCCTCGCGGCGCGGATGGGAGCGGCCTGGAACCTCGATGCGGCCACCACCACCTGGCTCCTGGTCCTGGCCACCACCCTGGTTGCCGGAGCCTGCTCGGTGGCCATCTCCTGGCAGCGGCTGCGTCCGGCCGGGTCGCTGTTCCACATCTTCGCCTTCGCGGCCATCGCCTCCATCCCCAACCAGCCCCCGCTGTGGCAGGGGCTGCTGGTGGCCGTCCTCACCACCGCCTTTTGCCTGCTGATCGGGTTCTCGGCCCGCGCGCTGCCCGGCCACCGCGCGCAGTGGGTCCGCCCCAGGCCCCTTCGCCGCACCGCCGAGGAGAAACGGGCTGCCTGGCTTGAAGGGCTGGGGTACCTGGTGGCTGCCGGCCTGGCCGGGACACTGGCCACCTGGGTGGGGGCGCAGCTGGGCTTCGGCCACAATTACTGGGCCATGGTGGCCGCCGTGGTCCCGTTGGTGGGGCACACCACCCGGCACCGCGTCAGCCGTGGTGTGCAGCGTATTGTCGGCACCGGGCTGGGGCTGGTGCTCCTGGCCGGGATTGTACTGCTGGACCTGCAACCATGGCAGACGATCCTGGTCATGGCGCTGTGCCAGTTCGGGGCGGAGATGTTCATCCTCCGCCAGTACCTCCTGGCCCAGCTGTTCGTGACTCCGCTGGCGCTGATCTCCACCCTGCTGGTGGTCCCGGCCTCACCGGCCACCCTGCTCCGGGACCGCATCGTGGAAACCATCATCGGTGCGGCCGTGGGCATTGCGGTGGTGCTGGCACCCACGCTGTGGCGGCGCCTGCGCCGGGCCTAGGACTGCCGGGACTTGTGCCCCGGCGGATACGCCCGGTTACGGCTGGTTTGGGGACTGCCCGATGACGGTTTCCCGGCCGGGTGCCGGTGCGATGGCGTGCGGAACGGTCACCAGCGCCACCACCGCGATGACGGCGGCAGCCGCGAAGACATAGAAGCCCCACGGATACGCGATCCCCGCCGCAACCAGTGTTCCGGTGACGGCCGGGCCCATGATGGCGCCGAACCGGCCCACGCCCGCCGCGAAGCCCAGGGCAGTTGCGCGCAGCCGGGCGGGGAAGAGCTGGCTGACCCAGGCGTAGACAAGCACCTGCGAGCTGAACACAAAGACACCCGTGACGAACACTGCGGCGTTGAGCAGCAGCTCGCTCTGGATCTTGACGCTGAGGATGGCCAGCAGCACGGCGGACAACCCGAACCACAGCAGGACGATCTTTTTGGTGCCGTGCTTGTCGGCGAGGATGCCCGCCACCACCAGGCCGACCACGGCCCCCACGTTCAGGACCAGGAGCAGCACCAGGCCGGTGCTGACGGTGTAGCCTGCGGCGGCCATCAGCTGCGGCAGCCAGGTGTTCAGGCCGTACACCAGCAGGAGTCCCATAAAGGACGCGACAGCGATGGCCAAAGCCACCAGCGGGTAGGGCTTGCGGGCCAGGTCCCGGAAGCTGGCGCGCGCTGCGGGTGTGGTGGGTGCCGGTTCCTCCACGGCTTTCCCGGTGGTACCGGCAGCGCCGGAGCCGGCTCCGACGTCGACGGTGACTGCAGGCAGTGTCTCCGGAAGCTTGAACCAAAGGAAAGGCACCAGAGCGAAACCGGCGAGGCCACCCACCACAAACATGATCCGCCAGTCCGGCACCACCAGGATGGCCAGGAACGCTGTGGCCACGGCACCCACGTGGTAGCCGGTCATGGTGCGGGTGGTGGACTTGCCGGCCGTGCCAGCCGGTGCGTAGTCATTCATGTACGCCAGGGCCGCGGGCAGGCAGGCGCCCAGGCCCAGGCCGGCCAGCAGGCGGAAAATGCCGAAGACGGCCACGTTCGGGGCGAACACCACAGCAATGGTGAAAATGGAGAACCACAGCACGCAGGCCACCAGGAGCCGCCGCCGGCCAAACCGGTCAGAGAGCGGTGCGATAAAGAGCGCCCCGATGCCCACGCCCACCAGCGAGATCGTCGCGGCATAGGTGGCCCCGACGGCGTCGAACCCCAGGTCCTGGGTCTTGATCAGCGTTGGGATGACAGTGCCCAGGACCACCAAGTCAAAGCCGTCCAGGACCATCGCCAGCCAGCACAGCCAGACGGGCCACTTCGATCGGTGTTGCGCTGGCGTCATTGGCATTACAAACCTCGGTACATCGTGAATGGAGTGTGGCGGCGCACGGCCGCGGGCGCGGCAGTGCAAACCCTTAGTGAGATTTGTATCACCGGGGAGTGTAATCTGGAACAAGTTCTACCATTCAATGGAAGCGATGGACCATGGCCAATTCAGTCTCGGGGGATTCGGTGGTGGACCGGGTGGTGCGGGTGATTGCCGCCTTCCCCGAGGGTGCCAGCAGCCTCCAGCTCTCCGACCTGGCCGTCCGCGCCGGGCTACCGCTGACCACCGCCCACCGGCTGGTCCGGCAGCTGGCGGCCCACGGGCTGCTTGAAACCGGCGCCGGCGGCACGGTCCGGCTGGGACTGCGCCTGTGGGAGCTGGTGAACCGGAATTCGCCCACCCTGGCGCTCCGGCAGGCCGCCATGCCGTTTATGGAGGACATCCAGCAGGTCCTGAACCAGAACGTCAACCTTGCGGTCCTGGACGGCTGGGAGGCGCTCTTTGTTGAACGGCTGTCCCGCCGCGGATCAGTGGCCAACCGGGCCAAGGTGGCCGGCAGGATGCCAGTGCACGTCTCGTCAGCCGGGCTTGCCCTGATGGCGCACCAGGACATGGCTCTGCAGGCCGACTACCTGGCCCAATTCGCGGACCCCGTTGGGAAAGCGACCGTCGACACCATGCGTGGGCTGCTCAGCGAAACAGCCCACCAGGGCTATGCGCAGCTCGCCGGCGTGGTTGATCCGGACACGTGGGGCATCGCCGTTCCCGTGATTGACGGCAAAAAACGCGCAGTGGCCGCGCTTGGCATCGTGGTTCCGCTGCAGGAAATGCGGCTGCAGGCGCTGGTTCCCGCGCTGCAGACGGCCGCGAGGGGGATCGCCCGGCGGCTGGGAAGGGATGAACCCTGATTCCGTTGAACGGAATAGGTGTTACCGCAGTCATGCCTCCGGCGGCACACTGATAGCCAGACGCCCCCCATCCGGCCCCGCAAAGGGCCCCGCAGCGAAGCGAGACAGCCATGGCAGCACGCACGATCATCACCACCCAGGTGGCCATCATGGGCGCCGGTCCCGCCGGACTGATGCTTTCGCACCTGCTGGCGAAGACCGGTATTGAGTCCACCGTCATCGAAGTCCGCAGCCACCAGGACATCTCCGAGACCGTCCGGGCCGGAATCCTGGAACACGGGACGGTGAACCTGCTGGTGGACAGCGGAGTTTCGGATCGCGTGCTGCGCGAGGGCGACCGGCACGATGGCATTGAGCTGCGTTTCAATGGCGAAAGCCACCGCGTCGATTTCAAGGACCTCGTGGGGGAAGCCGTGTGGCTGTACCCGCAGACCGACGTCTTCCTTGACCTGGCCGCACGGCGGAAAGCCGACGGCGGCGACGTCCGTTACAGCGTAACGGACACCTCCGTCCACAACCCCGAGGGCAAGCCGGTGGTCCACTTCACCGATGCGGAAGGCGTGGAGTACGAACTCCGGGCCGACTTTGTGGTGGGCGCCGACGGCTCGCGGAGCCAATGCCGATCCCTGGTGCCGGAATCCGCCAGGACCCGCTACTTCCACGAATACCCCTTCGCCTGGTTCGGCATCCTGGCCGAAGCGCCGCGCAGCTCCGACGAACTGATCTATGCCAATTCCGCCAACGGCTTCGCCCTGATCAGCCAGCGCACCGAAACCGTGCAGCGGATGTACTTCCAATGCGATCCCAGGGAGAACGTCCAGGACTGGGACGACGACAGGATCTGGGCCGAGTTCCGCAACCGGGTCAACGGCAACGGCTTCGAGCTGAACGAAGGCCCGGTCATCGACAAAATGGTCCTGCCCTTCCGCAGTTTCGTCCAGGCGCCGATGCGCCACGGGAACCTGTTCCTGGTGGGCGACGCCGCCCATACGGTCCCGCCCACCGGCGCCAAGGGCCTGAACCTTGCCATCCATGACGTCAAGGTCCTTTTTGAAGGCCTGGACAGCCACTACAATTCCCGCTCGGGGCTGCTCCTGGATTCCTATGGTGACCGGGCCCTGGAGCGGGTGTGGAAGGCGCAGCAGTTCTCCTACTGGATGACCACCATGCTGCACACCCCGGCGGATGCCGACGACTTCTCCCGGGCGCGCCAGCTTGGCGAGCTGAACTCCGTGGTGTCGTCCCGGCACGGCTTGGCCTACCTGGCCGAGGCCTACACCGGCTGGCCGTCGGCCACATAGTAACCGGGGTTGCCGCGGAGGTCAGGAACCCAGCCGGCCGCCGGACACCTCGAGGTAGCAGGCGCCGCAGAGCGACTCGTACCAGACGTCCTTTCCGTCGATGGCTACCTGGTCGCCGTCGAACACCACCGCGTTGCCCACGCGCCGGGTGTTGAAAATAGCCTTCCGCCCACAGCGGCAGATGGTTTTGAGCTCCTCCAGCGTGTGGGCCACTTCAAGGAGCCGCCGCGACCCGGGAAAGGCGTGGGTAAGGAAATCCGTCCGGATGCCGTAGGCCAGCACGGGAACACTGTCCAGGATGGCAATCCGGAACAGGTCATCCACCTGTTCCGGGCTCAGGAACTGCGCTTCGTCCACCAGCAGGCACGCGACAGGCTTCTGGTCGACGTGTTCGAGCAGGGCATCGGGATCGTCGCCGGCAGCGTGGGCCGTGAAGAGTGCACGGACGTCCGCCCCGGGGGTGATCAGGAAGTCCACGGACCGGGTCATCCCCAGCCGGGACACGATGTCCGTGTCACCCTTGGTATCGACGTCCGGCTTGGCCAGGAGGACACGCTGGCCGCGTTCCTCATAGTTGAACGCCGCCTGGAGCAGCCCGGTGGACTTCCCGGAGTTCATGGCGCCATAGCGGAAGTAAAGCTTGGACAAAGGGGGATCCTTTCAGCAGGTACGGCTGGGGCTGCGGCTGCCGGCCAGCGGCGCCCATCAGTGCCCCCGGCGCCCCCACCATGGAAGGCGGCAGGCCGCCGTCGTCAGTCCTGGCTGAGCGTGTCCGTAAGGTGGTGGTTGGGGATCCTGTCCCGGTCATACGTGATTTCAGTGTAGCCGTGCGGCTCGGGCCGGCCGGCGGGGCTGAGGTTCACAAAAACGATTTCCTCGATGGTGAGGATGCTGTGCCGCGTGATCATGTTCCGGACCTCCGCGCGCATGGTCAGTGACGTGCGGCCGAAGCGCGTGGCCGTCAGGCCCATTTCGATCAGGTCGCCCTGGACCGCAGAGCTGACGAAGTTGATCTCGGAAATATACTTGGTGACCGCCCGGCCGTTGCCCAGTTGCAGGATGGCGTAAATGGCCGCCTCCTCGTCAATCCATTTGAGCAGGCTCCCACCGAACAGGGTGCCGTTGGCGTTGAGGTCTTCGGGCCGGACCCACTTGCGGGTCCGGAAGGTGATGTCTGCGGGGTCCATACGGCGAGGGTAGCTGACGACGCCGCGCGGCCCCCATTATGACGTTGGCCGCCGCCTCAGGCCATGGCGGTGTGCGCCGCGCTCCGGGCGTTGATGGACTTGGCGTAGCAGTAGGAGTGCTCCACGCCCGCGTAGGCGCCGAAGTTCGGGACCGGTTCGAAGCCGCTGTTCTCGTAGAAGTTCCGTCCATCCGGCTGGGCCGATCCGGCTTCCGCTTTGATCCGCGTGATGCCCTGCCTGAACGCCTCCGCCTCAAGGGCGGCGAGGATTGAGCTGGCCACTCCGGAGCCCCGCGTGTACGGCAGGACGTACAGCCGTTTGATTTCGGCCGTCAGCGCGTCCAGTATCCGCAGCCCGCCGCAGCCCACGGGCTGCCCGGAACCCTTGTCGTAGGCCACCAGGAAAACGGCACAGTCAGCGCCCGACGGCGGCTGGCCGGGTTCGTGATCCGGTGTCCCGAAGCGGGCATCAAGTTCCGCCTGCTGGGCCCGGCGCAGATCGGCACCCACAGGGTTGGACCAGGCCACCTGCCTGATGTTCAGCCGTGGGTTGGTCTGCATGTCTGCCTCGATTCGCCGAAGGGTTATGCAAACCAAGGCTACGAGTGCGCGGTTACGCCGGTGTTTCACGGGGGTAAGCGGACGGATAACGCGAAGTCCCTGTTGTTCGATTGCCTAGTTAGCAGGTGGACTAAGATGTTCGCATGGCTTCTGCGGGTAATGAGGGCTCCGGCTACTGGTACGGACCCGACGGGCAACTGGACAGCAGCGCTGCCGTGCTGAAGTCACTGCGGGACTACCGCACAGCCGAAACGGGTGTCCGCAAATCCACCCGCGACTCCATGGGAATGGGCGAGACGGACATCCTGGCCCTGCGGTACCTCCTCCGGTCCCAGGCGGCGGGAAAATCCTCAGTACCCAAAGACCTGAGCCTGTTCCTGGGCATCACCAGCGCGTCCACCACAACGCTGATCGACCGCCTGGTGGCCAGCGGGCACGTCCGCAGGGAGGCGCACCCCTCGGACCGACGCTCCATCATTGTCATTCCCACGGGTGAATCCGATCAGGAGGTGCGGCATACGCTCGGCGCCATGCACCGCAGGATGATGTCGGTGGCGGAAACCCTCACCGCAGACCAGGCCCGGATCGTGGTGGACTTCCTGCAGCGGATGACCGAAGCCCTGGAGGGCCCCGAAGCGACTAGCTAGTTTGGCTAGTAATATGTATGCTTACGATCAAGATGCTGGATCCCTCCCGATGGAGTTGTGAAAACCTTGGTCGCCTTTCCGGAAGTTATGCAGCACAACGGCCGTCCTGCGCCCCGTCACATCACCGGGTCCTGGAGCCCCCGCGGGGTGACGGGCAGCGAAGCGGTCCATTGTGGTACGGCCATGGTCCTGTTTACGCCCCGCTCCACAGCGGCGGACTACACCTTTGGACCTGCAGGCGGCGGCCCGGTCCACCTTCCCCCGGTGTGGCGCTGCAGCTGCGGGTTCCAGCTGGATGCCCGGCTGCCTGGCGGAGACGCCGCCACTCCGGAAACGTTGTCTGCGGGCCCGTCCCGCCGGCGCACCACCGCCCTGTCCGCGTGAGCACCACCGTGCCGGCTGCCCGCCGGCGCGCCTCCGCCCTGCCTGCCTACGCCCTGGCTGCCCGGCCTGGCAGGACCCTGCCCCGTGTCCCGCCGCAGCCGGCAGAGCCCCGCAGCTCCGGCAGCCGATCAACTGGCCTGCCCGCCACCCTGGGCCTCCGCGAGCGGCTTGGCCGCGGTGCGGCAGCTGAGGTGTACCGGGCCGTTGACTCCGCGGGCGGTCCGGATGTGGCCGTGAAGATCGGGTTCCACCGCCCCGAAGGGCAACCGGACCGCCTGCTGCACGAGGCTGCCGTCATGGCCTCGCTGCAGCACCCGGCCATCATCAGCTTTATTACAGCAGGCACCATCAGCGGCGGCCCCCACCATGGGCGGCCCTTCCTGGTGCAGGAGCTGGCCCATGGAAGCAGCCTGGCCGCGGCGGCGCAGGCCGGCGGCCACCACCCGGCCGAGGTGGCCCGTTGGTCGGCGGACCTGTTCGGCGCCCTGGCCCACCTGCACGCGGGCGGCCTGGTCCACCGGGACATCAAGCCTGCCAACCTGATGCTGAGTGGCCTGCGCCGGAGCCCGGTCCGGATCATCGACTTCGGCATCGCAGCGGCGGCGGGCTCCGCTGCGGAGCTCGGCATCTCGTCCGGGACGGTCCACTACATGAGTCCTGAACAGGCCGCCGGGGCCAACACCCGGCCGTCCTGGGATGTCTATTCCATGGGGCTGGTCCTGCTCGAAGTCCTTACCGGCACCAAGGCCTTCCCCGGTACGGCCATCGAATCGCTCGTTGCCAGGACCCTCCGGGCCCCGGAGGTCCCTGACGTCCTGGGCCCGGAATGGGGCGCATTCCTCAGGTCTTTGACCGCCATGGACAGCGCCGCACGGCCCACGGCTGCGGAAGCCGCGGACGCTGCGGCGCGGCTTGGCCGCCCTGTTCCCTAGCCGCCGGCCAGGGTGGTGCCCGTCGGATCCTCCGCAGTGGGATCCGCCAGGGCCAGGCCGCCCACGGGGCTGCCATCCCAATGGACCAGCGTCCAGCCGTCCGCTGGTCCGCCCTCCACCGCCACAATCCCGGTGTTTTCCAGGACGTGCCGGTTGGCGAAGTCGGGGCCGGCGCCCGACACCCGACGGCCCGCCCAGGTGCGGATGGCCGCGCCGTGGCTGACGATCGCCACCGTGCCGTGGCCCGCCTGCTCCGCCTGGTCCACCACATGCGCCACTGCGGCATCAAAGCGCCCAAAAAACGCGTGGCCGTCAGGGCCTGCAGGCATCCGGCGGTCCAGGTCCCCGGCGATCCAGGAAATCACGGTCCCGATGTAGCGGAGGTGGGACTCGTGGTCGGTCAGCTTCTCCAGGGCGCCGGCCTCGATCTCGTGCAGGCCATCAAGCACCGTCACATCCAGGCCCTGGCGGTGGCCCAGGGGTGCTGCCGTCAGCTGTGTCCGCACCAGGGTGGACGCATACAGGGCCCCGATGGGCTCGTTGGCCAGGGACCGGGCCATGGCTTCGGCCTGGCGCTGGCCCAGTTCGGTAAGGCCGGGGCCGGGGTGGGCGGTGTCCAGCTGGCCCAAGACGTTTCCGGGCGTCTGGCCATGACGGATCAGCAGCAGCTTCATGGTTCCAGTCTGGCACTGGGACGCAAAACGGGACCGGACCTTCGAAAGGTCCGGTCCCGCCGTCGGGCAACTGCCCCGGCGCTGGAGCCTACTTGAGGTGGTCTACCAGCTGGTCGGCGATACCCGTGTACTTGCCCGGCGTAAGGGCCAGCAGGCGGGCTTCGGCGTCAGCGGACAGGCCAAGGCCCTGGACGAACTCCTGCATGCGGGCGCCGTCCACACGCTGTCCGCGGGTGAGGTCCTTCAGCCGCTCGTAGGGGTTCTCCATGCCCTCGACGCCGGCGATCGCCTCTGCGCGCATCACCATCTGGATGGCCTCGCCCAGCACTTCCCAGTTGGTGTCGAGATCGCCGGCAAGGACGTCCTCGGCCACGTCAAGGCGCTCCAGGCCTTTGGCCACGTTGGAGATGGCAAGCAGCGAGTGGCCGAAGGCCACACCGATGTTGCGCTGGCTGGAGGAGTCGGTCAGGTCGCGCTGCCAGCGGGACGTGACCAGGGTGGAGCCCAGGACGTCCAGCAGCCCGGAGGAAATTTCCAGGTTGGCCTCGGCGTTTTCGAAGCGGATGGGGTTGACCTTGTGCGGCATTGTGGAGGACCCGGTGGCGCCTGCCACGGGAACCTGTGCGAAGTAGCCGATGGAAATGTAGCTCCAGATGTCCGTGCAGACGTTGTGCAGGATGCGGTTGAAGCGTGCGACGTCGGCGTACAGTTCAGCCTGCCAGTCGTGGCTTTCGATCTGGGTGGTGAGCGGGTTCCAGGCCAGGCCCAGGCCTTCCACGAAGGACCTGGCCACCTGCTGCCAGTCGGCGCCCGGAACGGAAGCGACGTGGGCCGCGTAGGTGCCGGTGGCACCGTTGATCTTGCCCAGGTACTCAGTGCTGGAAATGCGGTCCAGCTGGCGGGTGAGGCGGTGCGCAATGACGGCCAGTTCCTTGCCCAGCGTGGTGGGGGTGGCGGGCTGGCCGTGGGTGCGGGACAGCATGGGGACCGCCCGGTTTTCCTCGGCCATCCGGCTGATCTGCGCCACGAGCGTGCGCGCGGCCGGGAGCCACACGTCCTCCACCGCGCCCTTGACACCCAGGGCGTACGAAAGGTTGTTGATGTCCTCGGACGTGCAGCCGAAGTGGACCATGGCGGTCAGGTTGGTGATGCCGATCCCGTCCAGCCGGCGGCCGATGTAGTACTCCACGGCCTTGACGTCGTGCACCGTGACAGCCTCGATTTCAGCGAGTTCAACCACTGACGCGGCATTGAACTCCGTCACGATGGCGCGGAGCTTTGCCTGCTGGTCCGCCGTCAGCGGACCCGCGCCGGGAAGAACGTTGTTGCTGGTCAGGTGGATGAGCCATTCAACTTCAACGGCTACACGGTCACGGTTCAGGGCCGCCTCGGACAGGTAGTCCACGAGGGGCGCGACGGCGGACTGGTAGCGGCCGTCCAGCGGGCCCAGGGCGATCTGCTCCGGGGACGCGGCGAGGGCGAGTCGTCCGGAGGGCGTACGGGTGTCAGCTGTGGCGGCAGTTTCAGGCATGTGCTGATTCTTTCACGAACCTGGTGCGGCGCTTAAGCCGGCCTTCCTTGTTACCCGTGCAGGGGCGGTTGCCCGGTCAGGGGTGGCTGCTGGCTTCGCACCTTGTCCACATAGGCCGCAACGGTTCTTGGCCGGCGCGCCGGCCGTTCGTAGCGTGGTGCCTGTCGGCAAAGAGATTGCGGCGGCGGCACAAGTCAGGGGTCAAAAAGCAGGCAGTACGAGGCCGCACAAGGCAGGTGGGGTACGGAGCAGGGAGGGACAAAATGGTCACGGATGCGGTGACGGACCCATGGTCCGGAGCCGGCGCGCAGGAGGCGGTGGGGCACCTGGTGTCCCGGCTGGCGGGCTGTTCGGTGCGTGTTGAGCAGGTCCTTGCCGGGTGCCGGGATATCCAGCTGCTTGAGTGGCAGTCCCCGGCGGGACAGGCGTACCGGGAGGCGGTGTCGATCCAGGCGGCCGCCCTGGCGCAGTCCCTGGAACGGTTGGCGGAGGCCCGCGCGGCAGTGTCACGCTTCGTTCCGGAAGTCCCGTTGTCCGGAAGCTCCACTTTGGCCGGCGGAAGCCTCCCCGGCCAGGCGTTCCCGGGCTGGCCGTGATGTCCGCGCGCAGGCTTGCCGCCGGCAATGTGTCCGGCTACCCGCAGGCGGAGGGCGGCGGGATCGGCCTGTCCGGCCCTGCCCGGGACGGGTACCTGACCATCCGTGGCGGCGCCGGCGGGATAGCCGTTCAGCTCGAGGAGCTGACGGGTGGTGCGGAGAAGCTGGATTCCCTCGCAGCTGACCTCCTGGCAGCGGAAACGGAGGTGGGCAGGATCGGTGAGCAACTGGGCGTGATCGCTGGTGCGGCGCCGTGGTCGGCGGCGCCGCATGTCGCTGCGGTGCGGAACAGCCAGTGGAGCCTCCGCCTTGTCCGGCAGGAGATGCAGCAGCTCAGTACCCGCATCCGCGACTGCCGGCGCGAGTATGAACTGGCGGAATGGCGGGCGGACGCCGTCCGGTTCCTGGGGTTCGCAGGCGTTGCGGACATCCGGGGTTCGATGGCCACCATGGCCGGCACCGGAGTACCGGACCGGAGCTCCGTGGAAGGGCTGGTGTCCACCCTGGGGCTGGAATCCGCGGACACCCGACGCCGGATCGCCCGGGCACCGCAGCTCCGGGACCTGCTGATGGGTTTCCTTCGGCCCAGGCCGCTGCAGCTCCGGCAGGAGGAAACGCTGTCCGTGGCCCTGGACAGCTCACCGGCCGGGCTGCTGGAACGTGTCCGGCTCATCGACGCCCGCGGCGCCGGGTTCATTGAGATCCTGGCCGTGGGCGCCGGTCCGGCCAAGACGTACGTGGTGGTGGTTCCGGGCACCCAGGCCGCCGGCAGCCGGATGGGAGGGGAGAACCCGTTCGACGAGGCCGGCATAGCCGAAGGAATGTTCTACGGCTCGGCGGAAATCGACGCCGCCATCTTGTCGGCGCTCCGGGCGGCGGGCGCTGAACCGGGCGCGTCGGTGGTGGCCGTGGGCTACAGCCAGGGCGGCATCCACGCCATGAACCTCGTGGCGGACCCGCGGATCCGCCACGAGTACAACGTCGGCTACGTGCTGACGGCAGGGTCTCCGGTGGCGGGAATCAACGCTCCGCCGGGTGTTGGGTCCCTGCATCTGGAACACCGGGCAGACTGGGTGCCGGGCGCGGACGGCACCCCCAACCCGGACACCCGGGACCGTGTCACCGTAACCCTTGGCAGCCCGCCCGTTGCCGGCCCGGGGGAGGGCGGGCTGGGTGCCGGCCACAGCCTCAGCGGCTACGAAAACGGCGCGCGGCTGGTCGCCGCCAGCTCCGACCCTTCCCTGGTGTCCACCACTGCGGCGCTGGGTGTTCTGCTGGGAGCTGGCGGCAGTGCCACCGCTACGAGGTTCCAGCTCACCCGGTCCCGGGAGCTGCCGCGGCGGGCGCCGGCCACGGAACCGCGGGGCAGGGAGCGTGGCCTGGGTGGGAGGTGAGGAAAGGACCTGGCCGGATCTTACCGCCGGTTGAGGCCCGGCAGGATGCCCGCCACAAGGGAGACCAGCGAGATGATGACGGCTGCCAGGACTGCCGTCCAGAAAAACGAGTCAATGGTGAAATGCACCGGGGTGTAACTGCTGATCCAGGCTGTCAGGAAAAGCATGCCAGCGTTGATCACCACGGTGAACAGGCCAAGGGTCAGGATGGTGATTGGCAGCGCCAGGGCGCGGACCAAGGGCCGGACAAAGGCGTTGACCACCCCGAAGATGGCGCCGATGAACAGATAGGCAAGGACAATGCCGATGGTGTCGGTGTTTTCAGTGACGCCGGTTTTTGCCACGACGTCCGATGCCGCGCCGCTGGAGATCTCCAGGCCGGGAAGGACCCAGCCGGCCACCCAGATTGCCGCAGCGTTGACGATGACCCGCAGGAGAAAGGAACCCATGCCCTCCATGGTTCCACACCGCACGGAAACGGGCTGGACCGGGCAGCAATTGCCCCAGGCCGGGGCGGTGGGAGAAGTAGGCTGGAGGGCATGACCTCAGCAGAGTCCCTGGGCGGCGCAATCCCGCCGCGTCCGGTGGTGGCCGGGTTGCCCCGCTACGCCGCCGGCAAACCGCCGGCCGTTGTCGAAGGACTGGACAGCTACAAACTCTCGTCGAACGAGAACCCGTTGCCGCCGTTGCCCGCCGTCCTGGCGGCCATCGCGGAGCAATCGGACGTCAACCGTTACCCTGATCCGCTGAGCAGCCGGCTGCGCTCGGAGCTCGCGGATTTCCTGGACGTCCCATCGGACGACATCGTGACCGGGGCAGGCAGCCTCGGAGCGCTGAACCAGATCCTGGCCGCCTTTGCCGGCCGGAACGAAGACGGCAAGCCGGATGAAGTGATCTACGCCTGGCGTTCCTTCGAGGCCTATCCCATCAGCGTTGGTTTGGCCGGCGCTGAAAGCGTCCGCATCCCTGTCACCCCGGACGGCCGGCACGACCTCGCGGCCATGGCGGCCGCCGTTTCTGCCCGGACCCGCGTCATTCTGCTCTGCACGCCCAACAACCCCACAGGACCGGCGCTCCAGGCAGCCGAAACCGAGTCCTTCATCCGTGCCGTGCCTGCGGACGTGGTGGTGGTCATCGATGAGGCCTACCAGGAGTTCGTCCGGTCGGACGGGGCCGTGGACGGCATCGACCTCTACCGCGGCTATCCCAATGTAGTGGTGCTGCGGACCTTCTCGAAGGCCCATGGACTGGCCGGGCTCAGGGTGGGCTACAGCGTCAGTAATCCCGGCATCACGCAGTACCTCCGGGCGGCTGCCACGCCGTTTGCGGTGTCGCAGATCGCCGAAAAGGCAGCCGTCGTTTCACTGCAGAATTTCCCCGAAGTTGTAGGAAGGGTACAAACCCTGGTGGACGAACGCGACCGTGTGGTTGCGGGGCTGCGGCACCTGGACTGGGCTGTCCCGGAAGCCCAGGGCAACTTCGTCTGGCTGGCCTTGGGATCCGACAGTGCCGGTTTCGCCGCGGAAGCGGCGGCAAGGGCACTGTCGGTCCGGTTGTTTCCGGATGAGGGTGTCCGGGTGAGCATCGGTGAAGCCGAGGCCAACACCCGCTTCCTGCAGCTCTGTGCGGACTATACAAAGGCGCCCCGGGGTTCCTAGCGCTTAACAAGTGGCCGCGGCGCTACCTACTGAAGATAAAGTTAGGATCAGTAAGCCAATGTATATGCCGTACCGGGAATGTATTCCTGTGAAGGCATATATCCCAGCGACATTGCATCCAACCTGGATGCGGCAAGCAAGGAGACGGTATGGGCACACATCTGCCTTCCACCGAGTTCGACGGAACAGCTGTTGACGATCAGCGCGAAGCTGATGCGGAAGCCGTGCTGGGTGCACCCCCCGCGCACATGGTCCAGCTGCTGGGCCCCGACGGAACGCTCGGGTCGGACCCGGTGTTCAGCAAGTACGCGGCAAAACTGACGCCGGACGTGCTCCGCGGCCTGTACGCCGACATGGCGGCCATCCGGCGCTTTGATGTCGAGGCCACCGCCCTGCAGCGGCAGGGCCAGCTGGCCCTGTGGGTGCCGCTCACCGGCCAGGAAGCTGCGCAGATCGGCTCGGGCCGGGCCAGCCAGCCCCAGGATTACATCTTCCCCACCTACCGTGAACACGGTGTGGCACTGACCCGCAACGTTGATCTGGCTGAGCTCCTGCGCCAGTTCCGCGGCGTCTCCAATGGCGGCTGGAACCCCAAGGACACCAACTTCCACCTCTACACCCTGGTCCTGGCGGCGCAGACCCCGCACGCCGTGGGGTACGCCATGGGCATCCAGCGGGACCAGAAGCTTGCGGCAGCCGCCGGGAACGCGGCCGCGCTGCCCAAGGCGGCTGTGATGGCCTACTTCGGGGACGGCGCCAGCTCCGAGGGCGATGTGCACGAATCGATGGTCTTCGCCTCCTCGTACAACGCCCCCGTGGTGTTCTTCTGCCAGAACAACCACTGGGCCATCTCCGTGCCCAGCAACGTCCAGACCCGGGTGCCGCTCTCAAACCGCGCCAAGGGCTACGGATTCCCGGGCATCCGGGTGGACGGGAACGATGTCATCGCCGTGCACGCCGTGACGGAATGGGCGCTCGAACACGCCCGCCAGGGCCACGGACCCGTCCTGATCGAAGCGTTCACCTACCGTGTTGGCGCCCACACCACAGCCGATGACCCCACAAAGTACCGGCCGTCGTCGGAGGAGGACGCCTGGCGCGCCAAGGATCCCCTGGCCCGCCTGGAAATTCACCTGCGCGCCGAGGGCATGGCGGACGACGACTTCTTCGCCAAGGTCAAGGCCGACGGCGACGACCTCGCCGCCTACGTCCGGCGCACCACCCACGACCTGGAAACGCCGGACATCCGAACCGCCTTCGCCAACACCTATGTCGAGGCGCACCCGCTGGTGGCCGAGGAGCTGGCCTGGTTCGAGGAATACAGTGCAGGGTTCGCCGGCCCGGACGAATCCGGCAGCCCGGCAGCAGCAAAGGCAGGCCACTGATGACCACCATGACCATCGCCAAGGCCATCAACGAAGGCCTCCGCGCCACTTTGGGTGCGAACCCCAAATCTCTGCTGATGGGCGAGGATATCGGGCCCCTGGGCGGTGTCTACCGGGTCACTGACGGCCTGATCGGCGAGTTCGGCCCGGACCGGGTCGTCGACACACCCCTGGCGGAATCCGGCATCATCGGCACCGCCATCGGGCTGGCCTTGAGCGGGTACCGGCCCGTCTGCGAAATCCAGTTTGACGGCTTTGTGTTCCCCGGCTTCAACCAGATCACCACGCAACTGGCCAAGATGCACTCGCGCAGCAACGGCAACCTGACTGTCCCCGTGGTGATCCGCATCCCCTACGGCGGTGGCATCGGCTCCATCGAGCACCATTCAGAGTCGCCGGAAGCGTTGTTTGCCCACACGGCCGGCCTGCGGATCATCACCCCCTCCAACCCGCACGACGCCTACTGGATGATCCAGCAGGCAGTGGACTGCCAGGACCCGGTGATTGTCTTCGAACCGAAGCGCCGCTATTGGCTCAAGGGTGAGGTGGACACAACGTCTCCCGGCGCCTCCGCTGATCCGTTCAAGGCACATGTCCTCCGTGAGGGTACGGACGCCACGGTGGTGGTGTATGGCCCGCTGGTCCCGGTGGCACTCGCAGCTGCCAACGCGGCGGCAGAGGACGGCCACAGCGTCGAAGTGATCGACCTCCGCTCCATCTCCCCGATCGACTTCGACACTGTCACCGCATCGGTCAAAAAGACCGGCCGGCTCATTGTGGCCCACGAGGCACCTACCTTCGGCGGGATCGGCGGCGAAATCGCGGCCCGCATCAGTGAACGGGCCTTCCATTCGCTGGAAGCCCCGGTCATCAGGGTGGGCGGCTTCCACATGCCTTACCCGGTGGCCAAGGTGGAGGAAGACTACCTGCCGGACATCGACCGCATCCTGGAGGCGCTGGACCGCGCCCTCTCCTACTGAGGACACCATGACTTTAAACAAGTTCAACCTGCCCGACGTCGGCGAGGGGCTCACGGAGGCGGAAATCGTCGCCTGGAAGGTTAAGCCCGGCGACACCGTGGCCGTCAACGACGTCATCTGCGAGATCGAAACCGCCAAGTCGATCGTGGAGCTGCCGTCCCCGTTCGCCGGGACCGTCAGGGAACTGCTGGTGCCCGAAGGCGTCACCATCGATGTTGGCACCGCCATCATCAGTGTGAGCGATGACGTTGCAGGCGACCCCACCCCCGCCGATGTCCGTGCGCCCGAGGCTCCTGCCCAATTGATGTACGGCACCTTGCCCGCGGACGCCGGCGATGACGCGGCAGCAGCGGACGACGCCGGAACACCGGGAGCGCGGCCGGCCGGCGGTCCGCTGGTGGGTTCGGGCCCCAAAGCCGACGCCGTGAAGCGCCGCCCCCGCAAGACAGCGGCGGCGCCTGCGCAGGCCGCACGCCCCGCTGCCACGCCCGCGCCCGCCACTGCGCCGGCGCCGGCGCCGGCCAGCGTGCCCGCGGCCGGCCCGGTGGCGGTGCCTGCCGCCCCCGCCGGAGCCGAGGACACCAGGCCCACCCTTGGTGGCACCATCACCGGCCTGGTCAACCGTGTCCTCGCCAAGCCCCCGGTTCGCAAGATCGCCCGCGACCTCGGTATTGACCTCGCGGACGTTGTGGCCACCGGGCTGCGTGGTGAGGTCACCAGGGAGGACCTGGTGAGCTACCAGTCGCAGCGCGATGCCGAGCTGGACAAGGCAGACGGCTTCTGGGGCAAGGCCGGCAAGCCGCAGGACCAGCGTGTGGAAACCATCCCCGTCAAGGGTGTCCGCAAGGCCACGGCCCGGGCCATGGTGGAGTCGGCGTTCTCGGCCCCGCACGTGAGTATCTTCGTGGATGTGGACGCCAGCCGGACCATGGAGTTCGTCAAGCGGCTCAAGGCATCCAGGGACTTCGAGGGCGTCAGGGTTTCTCCGCTCCTGATCCTTGCCAAGGCTGTCATCTGGGCCGCCGCCAGGAACCCGAGCGTCAACGCCACCTGGGTGGACAACGGCGCGGCAGACACCGCCGAAATCCAGATCAAGCACTACATGAACCTGGGAATCGCCGCCGCCACCCCGCGCGGGCTGATGGTGCCCAACATCAAAAACGCCCAGGACCTTTCCCTGAAGGAACTGGCGCTGGCGTTGAACAACCTTGCCACCACCGCCCGGGCCGGCAAGACCCAACCCGCAGAAATGCAGGGCGGCACCCTGACAGTGACCAACATCGGCGCCCTCGGCATCGACACGGGGACTCCCATCATCAACCCGGGCGAAGTGGCGATCGTAGCCTTCGGCACCATCAAGCAGAAGCCCTGGGTCCTGGACGGCGAGGTCATCCCCCGGTGGATCACCACGCTGGGTGGTTCCTTCGACCACCGCGTTGTGGACGGCGACCTGTCCGCCCGGTTCATGGCGGACGTAGCCGCCATTCTGGAGGAGCCGGCGCTGCTCCTTGACTGAAGCTGCGGTGCCGGCCGCCGGAATCATCAGGGCAAAAAACAGGGCTGCCCGCTGGATCACCGAAATCCTCCAGCCGCCGGTGGTGGTCAGTGCACAGCTTCTGCTGAGCCCGCTGACCACCCCGGGCTTGCCTGGAACACTGGGCTACGGGGCGCTGGCGGCCGTGTTTGTCTGCCTGCTTCCGCTGGGCCTGCTGCTCATCCTGGTCCGGCTGGGACGTGTCAGCGACCACCACATCAGCAACCGCAAGCAACGCGCCCCCGTGCTGGTCCTGACCCTGGTCTCCATTGGGGTGGGGCTGTTGGTGCTGGCCGCAACCGGGGCTCCGCCCAGTGTCACCGCCATGGTCCTGGCCGTGGTGGGCGGCGTGGTGGTCCTGGCGGCAGTGAGCCCCTTCTGGAAAATCAGCGGCCACGCGGCGGCAATTTCCTCGTCCACGGTCATCGCCGTGCTGATGCTGGGACCGGCATGGCTGCCGCTCGTGCTGCTGGTCCCGGCCGTGGGGTGGTCCCGGGTGGTCCTGCGGGCACATACCCTGGCGCAGGTAGTGGCGGGCACCTTGTTCGGCGGTGTGGTGATGGCCGGGATCTGGTGGCTCCTGCAGGGCTGGTTGGTGGGCTAGCTAGCCCCGGCCGGGATCAGTACGCCGGGTAAGCGGCCAGCATCTCCAGCGTCGAAGGATCCAGCGTGGCGCCGATAGTCACCGCCGCCATTGTCATCACCGTTCCCAGGACCGCCGTTGCTGCGCCCCAGGCCGCCAGGAATTTCCAGTCGTCCCGCAGGGTGCTGCCCACCGTTTCGGGAAGCCGCAGGCCGGGGGCGATGGTGTTCGGGGCACTGTCAACGCTGCCGTCGTCGAGCAGCGCCACGACGGTGCCGTTGCTCCGGTCCACCCGCATCGAGCAGATGTGGTTGCCGTGCCGTGCCAGCAGGATGTCGTGGCCTACGAGCTGGCGGCGCTGGAGAGTGATCAAGGATGCCCCTTTGGGTGCTGGTGGTCTGGTCCGCACCATTGGGGCTGCTTCAATTTTATCGTTCGCCCCGGGCGGAAACCGCGATCCGGGCGTGAGAACGGACACCCCCCGCCGCGACAATGGCCACAGCGGGGAGCGTCCGCGGAACGCTGCTAGTCGGCGTCGTAGGTGTTCGCGATGTACACATCGCACGGGGCGTTGTGGGCCACGCTGTTGGCCACACTGCCCAGCACCCGGCCGATCCCCTGCATCCGCCGGTTTCCCACCACGATGATGCGTGCTTCCCGCCGCACAGCTTCCTTAATAAGGGCATCTGCCGGCCTGCCCCGGGCTGCGGAGTAGGTCACGGCGACACTGCTGCCCAGGGAGTCCGCAACGGTCCGCGCCACGTGTTCGGCGGCGTCCGCGTCGGAAACGATCCACTGGTCGCTGCCGCTGCCGAAAACCTCTGTCCGGTCGCTGTCGAAAGCCGACACCACGTGCAGCGAGGCTCCCAGGGCGGCTGCCAGGTCCCGTGCGGACTCTGCGGCCCGCTTGGCCGTGTCGCTGCCGTCGACCCCTACAACGATGATTCCGCTCATGCGCCTTGCTCCTTCGCTTGGTGTGTCAGGGTTTGTGCTGCCTACGCTACAGCGCCGCGATGGCTTCCTGAAGGACCGGCGCCAGCCGGCGTACTCCTTCGGCAATGGCATCGGGGGGAACGGCGCTGAATGCGAGGCGAAGTTTGTTGGACGGTTCATCCGAGGGCGTGAACGCGGCCCCCGGAATAAACACCACACCGGCCTCAATGGCTTTGTAAAGCAGCGGGTAGGTGTCTATGCCCGCCGGCAGGGTGACCCACACGAAGAAGCCCCCGTCGGGCGAGGTCCAGGTGGCACCTGCAGGCAAGTGCTCCTCGAGGGCTTCGATCATGGCGCGGCAGCGTTCGGCATAAAGCCCCCGGTAGGTCTCGATCTGGCCTTTCCAGTCGTAGTCGCGCAGGTAGGCGGACACGAGCATCTGGTTCAAGGCCGGCGGGCACAGGGTCACCGACTCCGCCGCGAGGTAGTACCGGCGCTGCAGGTGGGCGGGCACCAGGGCCCAGCCGATCCGGAGGCCGGGGGCGAAGATCTTCGAAAAGGAGCCCATGTAGATGACGTCGTCCGGGTTAGCGGCCCGCAACGGGGCCAGTGGCCGGCCGTCAAACCGCAGCAGCCCGTACGGGTTGTCCTCCAGGACCAGAATATTCGCTTTACGGCATATATCGACGATCTGCTGGCGGCGTTCCGCCGCGAGGGTGATGCCCGACGGGTTGTTGAAGTTGGGGATGGTGTACAGGAACTTGATGGTCCTGCCTGCCAGCTGAAGGGCTGCGATGCGCGCCTCCAGGAGATCGGGCACCAGGCCATGCTCATCCATTGGCACGGTTTCCACCTGGACCTGGTAGGCCTCGAAGGTGTTCAGGGCGCCCACGTAGGTGGGGTCCTCAACCAGGACCACGTCCCCCGGGTCACAAAACACCTTGGTGGCCACGTCCTGCGCCGACTGGGAGCCGGCGGTGACCACCACGTTTTCGGGGCGGGCGTCGGTGATGCCTTCGGCGGCCATGACTTCGCAGATCTGGGCCCGGAGTTCGGCAGTGCCCTGGCCTGCACCATACTGCAGCGCGGTGAGGCCCTCTTCGGCGATGATCCGTGCCGCTGTGGCGGCCAGCCGGTCCAGCGGCAGTGACTGCAGGTAGGGGCTGCCCCCCGCCAGCGAGACCAGGCCCTCGCGGAGCGAGATATCAAAAACGTCCCGGACGGCTGACTGCCGGATGTGGGCGGCCCGCTCGGAGAACAGCTCCTGGTGGCGGTGGGCTGATGTTGCGGCCCGTTCGATGGCATCAATGGCTTCGGCCGGCAGCGCACCCGCGGCGGCATCAAGTGTTTCGTGGCTCACATCCTCAGGATACAACCGGGTGTTGCCTGAAAAGCAACAGCTGTTGAATCATGATTCACCCGGTGGCGGCGTTCCGGCGGTTCCGTCCCCTTGGTCCAGGCGGAGTGCCTGCCCCAAGGGCACGCCATTGATGTAGATCTCGGCCCGGACGGCACCCACGGCGGCCACGGCTGTCTGGGTCAGCTGCATTTCCAGCCTGGGCAGGTCGCAGACGCCATCGGGGTTGAGTCCGCCCGCAAGGTACACCGTGACGGTGGTTCCGTCGAAGCGGCCGGACAGGAGCGTCAGGGTGGCACCTGCCAGGGCGTTGTAGCTGCCTGCAGGCAACGCTGCCCCAAGGTCATCGGATTCCGCTGGTCCGAGGAGGGGGCCCAGTGCAGCACGCAGCGGTGCCGCGGCAGTGGCGGCCGGCAGCTGCCGGGAAAGGCCCACCAGGCTGTCATTGCAGCCGAAGCGGACGCCGTTCCGGCCGCCGTCGTCCAGCAGCACGTAGTACGTGGTGACGGTACGCAGTCCGGAAGGCGCACTGGCGCCGGAGGTTGGTATGGCACCGGGGACGGGTGCAGCAGCGGGGCCCGAAGAGGGTGCCGAGGAGGGGGTGGCGGCGGCACCAGGGGTGTCCGCCGGTGGGGGACTGCCCCCGCCAGTGCCGGGCGCAGGAGCCGGGCTGACCGGAGGCGCGGCATGACGGGCGCCGGGCGTCGCCGAAGCTGCGGACGGAACAGCCGCCGCCGTGGATGTGGTTGGGGCCTGCGGCCAGGGCGGAGCCTGCGGCTCGGGCGCCGGCGGGGCGGCCGGAACGCCAGGGTTGGTGGGGGCGGGCACACCCTCCGGCGCCGGGGCGCAGGCGCCCAGCCAGCAGCAGAGCGCCAGGGCCGCGACGGCCGCCTGCCGCGTTCCCCGCCCCTGACCGGCACCCCCGGTTCCTGGCATCCTGCACCGCTTTTCCGTTCCGGCCCGTCCAGCGCGGCGGCTCCGGTTGATTAACGTTACGGCCGGCGGCAGGACCGGGGATCTCCGGGTGGTACCGGTTGGGACAAGAGTTGGTTACAGCAGGGCAGGCGCCTCGAGGTACTAGGCGGCCGGTGCTGCGACTGCGGCGTCAAGGGCATCGAAGACGCCCTTGATCTGCTCCACGACCTCTGCGTCGTCCTTGGGGTGCAGTTCGGCGAACCGGACCAGCGAGCCGGGAACAGCCAGCTTGGCGTCCGCCAGGACGTTTGCGCCGGCGATGCCGGCAGCCTTGCGGGCCTCATCCTGGGCCCAAACGCCGCCGAACTGGCCAAAAGCGGTTCCGACGACGGCGGTGGGTTTGCCGGTCAGGGCGCCGGCGCCGAACGGGCGGGACAGCCAGTCGATGGCGTTCTTGAGCGGGGCCGGGATGGTGCCGTTGTACTCGGGGGTCACCAGCAGCACGGCACCGGCTTCTGCGGCAGCGGCACGCAGCGCGGCGGCGGCGGCTGGAACGGAACCTTCTACGTCGATGTCCTCATTGTAGAACGGAATGTTGCCCAGGCTGTCGTGGATAACAACAGCGACGTGCTCCGGGGCGTTGAGCTGGATTGCTTCGGCCAGCATCTGGTTGGTGGACTCGGCGCGGAGGCTGCCGACGAGCGTCAGGACGGTGTTCTTGGACATGGGGACTCCTAGGGTTCGGGCCGCGGGGGTTGCGGCGCAGCACAACTGGGGCGTCGGAACGCCTTCATCCAGAGTAAACGGACCACGGTCCGTTTAATATTCCCGGGGACTAGACTGGACCTGTGAGTTCCATCCCAATGCGGCCGGGAGTGGCCCCGGTTACCGCTGCCGAGCGCAGTGACGCCGCCCGGAACCGGGAGCGCCTCCTAAGGGCCGCCCGCGAACTCATTGAGGAGGGCGGGGTGGCCGGCCTGACCATGGACCGGCTGGCGGAGTACGCCGGCGTGGGCAAGGGCACCGTGTTCCGGCGGTTCGGCAGCCGAGCCGGGCTGATGGTGACGCTGCTCAACGACTCCGAAACCGACTTTCAGTCGCGGTTTATGTTCGGGCCGCCGCCCCTGGGTCCGGGCGCGCCCGGCCTTGAGCGGCTGATCGCCTGCGGCATCGGGCGGATCCAGTATGTACTGGCTTTCGGGGACCTGGTTCTCGCTGCGGAAATGGCGTCGCGGGGCCGTTTTGAAGTGCCCGCCGCAGCCCTGTGGAACCGGCATATTGAGATGCTGCTGCGGCAGGAAGGCTATGCCCCCGAGCCTGGCCTGATGGCCGGTTCCCTTGCTGCCACCCTGGATCCTGAGCGGCTCCTGAACCTGGTCCGGGTCCACGGCGTTGCGCCGGAACGGCTGATGGCTTCCTGGCAGGACCTTGTCACACGCGTCGTGCGCGGGGCGTAGGCTACGTCAGTTCCGGACCCTCGGTCCAGTCACATGAGCTTTACAGGAATGTTCATAACAATCTGATACGGGCCAGTAGCTTTCGGGCCGTCCCGGCGCAATCCGGGCTGCGGGCTGTGATAGTTTCCTCTGGAATGTGACCCGCAACATAGTCCACCAGGACCGGCCCCAAAGGCTGCGGGACGCCAGCCACCCGCTGGCACAGAACCCGGTGAGGCGGAGCAAACCCCCGCTCATCCGGGGATGACGGAAGGATCCAGCACGTGATTGTTGTTTTGCCCCGTATCCCGGCACTCCAGCTGCCACCCGCGCAGTGTCCTTCCGTCCAACGGCCGGCGGCGAAACAGAAGTAGCGCCCCATGCTCCGCTACCTTGCCAAACGCGGCTTCACTTACCTGGTCATGATCTTTCTGACCACCTCTGCCGGATATTTCCTGGCCGTCAGCTCCCTCAAACCGGCGCTGCTGGAACAGGAACGCATCCCCCGCCCCACTCCGGAGCAGGTCGCCAACTCCATGCGCCTCAAGGGCCTGGACCCGGACCTCAACCCGTGGGAGCGCTACGTTGACTGGCTCACCGGCATCGTGACCCGCTGGGACTGGGGCCGCAGCCCGAATGGCGCCTTCATCAACGCTGAATTTGGGGACCGCGTGTGGATCTCCACCCGGCTTTTCCTCGCCTCGATCGTGCTGACCCTGGTGATCGGCGTCGCGCTGGGTGTGTACTCCGCCGCCCGCCAGTACAAGTTCCAGGACCGGGTCATCACGTCATACAGCTACCTGGCCTACATCGTGCCGGCCCCCATCGCCTACTTCCTGGTGCAGTTGGGCGCCATCAACATCAACGAAACCGTGGGCAACCGCATCTTCTTCGTCACCGGCATCTCAACCCCCGGCATGGAGCCCGGGTGGGCGCAGTTTGTGGACATGGTGGGCCACTACGCCGTGCCCACGGTGGCCATCACCCTGGTGGGCTGGGGCTCCTACCAGATCGCCCAGCGCCAATACCTCCTGGACAACGTCAACGCAGACTTCGTCCGAACGGCGCGCGCCAAGGGACTGACCCGCAACCAGGCCATCAGCCGGCACGCCCTGCGCGTGTCCTTCATCCCCGTGGCCCAAAGCATCGCCTTCACCATCCCGGCCATCTTCGCCGGCGGCTTCTTCGCCGAAAAGATCTTCGCCTGGCCCGGCGTCGGATCCTGGAGCATTGACGCTATCTCGCTGCAGGACGTCAACGCGGCCACCGCCACCCTGGCGTACGGCTCCGTGATCTTCGCCCTGGGCGCCATCCTGGCGGACTTCGCCACCACGCTTGTAGACCCGAGAGTGCGGGTGCAGTAGCCATGACCAACCTCAACGCCGTAGACCCGGCAGCAGTTGCCCAGGACGCACACCTGGAAAACGCCGACGTCGTTATTGGCAAATCCACCATCATCTTCCGGCGCTTCCTGCGCAACAAAACGGCTGTGGCCGGGCTGGTCATCTTCCTGGCCCTGGTGGTGTTCTCCTTTGTGGGCAACTTCTTCACCACCTGGGACAAGGAGACCATCGACCCCTTCAACATCGGCATGCCGCCGTCCGCGGAGCACTACCTGGGCACCTCACAGGCAGGCATCGACCTGTACGCCATGACCGTGGAAGGAACGCGGATCTCCATCCTGATCGGCCTGATCGTGGGCCTGGTCTCGGTGCTGATCGCCGCCGTCTACGGCTGCACCATGGCCTACTTCGGCGGCAAGGTGGACAAGGTGATGCTCTTTGTCCTCGAGGCGCTCATCATGATGCCCGCGCTGCTGGTGGTGGCCGTGGCCACCAGCGGGGGCGGCGCCAACTTCAAGCAGAACCTGCCCTCGTGGCTGCTGCTGATCATCGTCCTGCTGATCTTCAGCTGGATGGGAACGGCCCGGCTCATCCGGTCCCTGTCCATGTCCCTGATGCAGCGCGACTTCGTCAAGGCCGCCCAGTACATGGGCGTCCCGCCCCGTCGGATCGTGTGGCGGCACCTGGTGCCGAACATCGGCTCGCTGCTGGTCCTCGACATCACCCGCGGCGTCACCGGCGCCATCCTCGCCGAGGTGGCCTTCTCCTTCATCGGCATCGGCATCAAGGTCCCGGACGTCAGCCTCGGCGTGCTGATCGGCGCAGCCACCTCACAGGTCCAGACGTTTCCCTGGATGTTCTGGGTGCCCCTGGCGGTGATGTTCCTCCTCACCGGGTCGCTGGCCATGATGAACGACGGGCTGCGGGACGCCTTTGATCCCAGTTCCAGCTCCGTGGGCAAGGCCCGGAAGACCAGTGCCAGGAAGAACCGCGCGGAGATGAAGACCCCATGAGCAGCGAAACCACCACCGGGGCCTTCGAGCCCACCCCGTCCACCGTGGAGCGGCTGCACGTCGCCGGCCTCCACGCCCCCACCGACGCCGTCCTGTCCGTGCGGGACCTGAACGTCCGGTTCAATTCCGAGAACGGCGTGGTCCACGCTGTCCGCGGCGTGGACTTCGACCTGCTGGCCGGCAAGACCCTGGGCATCGTGGGCGAGTCGGGTTCAGGCAAATCGGTCACGTCCCTGGCCATCATGGGGCTCCTGCCGCCCACCGCCGAGGTAACCGGCTCAGTCCGGCTCCACGGCAGTGAACTGCTGGGACTCAGTGACAAGGCCATGTGCGCCTACCGCGGGAACGACCTCGCCATGGTGTTCCAGGACCCGCTCTCCTCCCTGACCCCCGTCTACACGGTGGGCGCCCAGATCGTTGAGGCGCTGACCATCCACAACCCCGCGATGAGCAAGCAGGCCAAGGAGGCGCGCGCCGTCGAACTGCTGGCCATGGTGGGCATCCCCAGCCCCAAGGACCGGCTGCGGGCATTCCCGCACGAATTCTCCGGTGGCATGCGGCAGCGTGTGATGATCGCGATCGCCATCGCCAACAACCCTCGGGTGCTCATCGCCGACGAACCCACCACCGCCTTGGACGTCACCATCCAGGCCCAGGTCCTCGAGGTGCTCCACACCGCCCAGGAGGAAACCGGCGCGGCGGTGGTGATGATCACCCACGACCTCGGTGTGGTGGCCGGCATGGCGGACGACATCATGGTGATGTACGCCGGCAAGCCCGTGGAAACCGGCATGGTGGACGAGATCTACTACAACCCCCGGATGCCCTACACCCTGGGCCTGCTCGGGGCGGTGCCCCGCGTGGACGTCTCGGAGAAGTCCTCCCTGATCCCCATCGAGGGCATCCCGCCGAACCTCATCCACGCGCCCACCGGCTGCTCCTTCGCGCCCCGCTGCCCCCTGGCCACCGACGCCTGCCTCGAGGGCGAACCGGCGCTGCTGCCCGTGGCCGGCAGCGGCCCGCACAGCGCCGCGTGCATCAAGTCGGACTCCCTTGGCCAGGACGTGGACGGGCACGAAGTGTTCTCCGCCCCGCCCGTTCCCGTTTCCCGTTTCGACGCGATTCCCCGCAACGAACGCGCTACGGTGCTCCAGCTCAACGATGTCCGCAAGCACTTCCCGCTGACCAAGGGCGCACTGCTGAAGAAGCGGATCGGCACCGTCAAAGCGGTTGACGGCCTGAGCTTCGACATCCGCGAGGGCGAATGCTTCTCCATCGTGGGGGAGTCCGGCTCCGGCAAAACCACCACGCTCCTGGAAATCATGGAGTTCCACAAGGACCAGGACGGCGAGGTGGTGATCGGCGGCATCAGCAACAAAAAAGCCACTGATGCCCGGACCAAGAGCGCCATGCGCCGGGAACTGCAGATGGTGTTCCAGGACCCCACCGGCGCCCTTGACCCCCGGTTCACCGTCTACGAGGTCCTCGCCGAACCGCTGCAGAACGCGGGAATGGACAAGCCCGCCATCCGGAAGCGGATCATGGAGCTGATGAAGCTCGTGGGACTGCAGCCGGACCACGTGAACCGCTTCCCCAACCAGTTCTCCGGGGGCCAGCGCCAGCGCATCGGCATCGCCCGGGCCCTGGCAGTCAACCCCAAACTGGTGGTCCTGGACGAACCGGTCTCCGCCCTGGACGTCTCCGTCCAGGCCGGCGTCATCAACCTGCTGGACAAGCTTCGGGCCGAACTGGGGCTGAGCTACCTGCTGGTAGCCCACGACCTCTCGGTGGTCCGGCACATCTCCAACCGGGTTGCCGTGATGTACCTGGGCAAGATCGTGGAAGTGGGCGAGGTGGACCGGGTGTTCGATAACCCCCGCCACCCCTACACCAGGGCCCTCCTGTCCGCCATCCCGGTACCGGACCCGCACCTGGAACGCACCAGGGAACGCATCATCCTCAAGGGCGACCTTCCCTCTCCCCTGGATGCCCCCAAGGGCTGCAACTTCGCCACCCGCTGCCCGGTTTTTGCCGCGTTGCCGGCGCCGAAGCAGGAAAAGTGCCTCACGCTGGAGCCGCCCCTGGAAGCTGCCGGGCCGTCGTCGGCCGTCCAGGTCCTGGAAGCCGGCTCCGCGGAACCCGTCGACCAGCGCTTCGCCTGCTTCTTCCCCGACGGGGAACTGGACGAGGAAATGCTTGTGGTCCACGATTCGGCGGAACACAATGCACCCTAGATTTTTCCGACCCATCACCAGTATCACCACCCGCACCAACGAAGGGAACACCATGAGGAATCTGACGAAGATCGGCGGAGCAGCAGCCATCGCTGCGGCTCTTACGCTGACGGCATGCGGCAACGGCGGCGGGTCCACCGGCCCCGAAACCGCCAAGGGGCAGGAGTCGGGCAGCGACCTCTCAAAGCTCATCAGCGTCAACGAGAAGCCGGCAGCCGACCTTGAGCAGGGCGGCAAGGTCACCCTTCCGCTGGGCAACATCGGCCCGGACTTCAACGGTTTCTCCAACAACGGCAACACAGCGGATAACTCCGCCCTGCAGATCCCGATGAACCCGGTGGCCATGAACAGCGGCGGCATCGGCGGCTGCTGGAAGGTGGACTTCCTGGGCAAGGTCACGCCCAACACGGACTTCTGCGAGACCGTGGACAGCGAGGTGAAGGACGGCAAGCAGACCATCACCATCAAGGTCAACGATAAAGCCACCTACAACGACGGCACTCCGATCGACGTCAAGGCCTTCCAGAACACCTGGAACATCCTCAAGAGCGCCGACGCCGGCTACGACATCGTCAGCTCCGGCGCGTACCAGTTTGTTGAATCCGTCGAGGCCGGCAGCAGCGACAAGGAAGTCATCGTCAAGACGACCCAGCCGGTCTTCCCGGTGGATTCGCTCTTCTTCGGCCTGATCCACCCGGCCGTGAACACCCCGGAAATCTTCAACGAAGGCTACAACGGCGACCTGCACCCAGAATGGATGGCCGGCCCGTTCAAGCTGGACCAGTACGACACCGCGGCCAAGACGGTAACTCTGGCACCGAATGAGAAGTGGTGGGGCGCCAAGCCGGTCCTGGCCAACGTCACCTTCCGCCAACTGGAAACCAGCGCCCAGGTAGCCGCATTCAAAAACGGCGAAATCGATGCCGTTTCCACCAACACCATCTCCCTGTACAAGCAGGTTGAAGGCACCAAGGATGCGGACATCCGCCGTGGCCAGCGCCTCTTCGCAGGCGGCATGAACATGAATGCCCAGCGCATCACCGACGTTGCCGTCCGCAAGGCCGTCTTCGCCGCCGTCGACCGTCCGGCCCTCCGCGCCGTTCGCTTCAACGGCCTGAACTGGGAGGAGCCCAGCTCCGGTTCCATGATGCTGCTGCCGTTCTCCGAGTACTACCAGGACAACTACCCCGTCAAGGAAACCGGCGCCGACGCAGCCAAGAAGGTGCTGACCGACGCCGGCTACGCCCCGAACGCCAACGGCATCATGGAGAAGGACGGCAAGCCCGCTGCCTTCAAGATCAGCAACTTCGGCGACGACCCCACCACCCTTGCCGTCACCCAGACCCTGCAGAAGCAGCTCCAGGCCGGCGGCATGGATGTTGGCATCGACCAGCGCGCCTCTGCGGACTTCGGCAAGGTCATTGGCGGCCGCGAGTTCGACCTGAGCATCTCCGGTTACACCGTGGGCCCGGATGCCACGGACGCCGTCAAGCAGTACTACGACTCCAAGACCAACGAGAACGAACTGGGCGACGCCGAGCTGGACAAGAAGATTGCCGACCTCGCCGCCATCGAGGACAACGCCGAGCGCAACAAGGCGGCCATGGAAGTTGAGAAGGAGCACATGGCGAAGTACTTCTCCATGGGCGTGGCCTTCAACGGCCCGCAAATCTCCTTCGTCCGCACGGGCCTGGCCAACTACGGCCCGTCCCTGTTCCAGAGCCTCTCGCAGGTTCCCGACTGGACCACCCTGGGCTGGGAAAAGAAGTAATCCCCACCTGATCCGAGTTTTTCCGCGACGCTCCCCCACCTCGCAGCCTTTACCGGCTGGAAGTGGGGGAGCGTCTGCGTTTAAGCCCGGAACGTGGGGGAGTAGCGTGGAGGCCATGACCGGCATCCCCGAAGACCGCCCCATCCGCACGGCCATTGTGGGCTACGGCCTCTCCGGGAGCGTTTTCCACGCCCCGCTGATCGCCGCAGACCCCCGGTACGCCCTGGACCTTGTGGCCACGTCGGACACGGGACGGCAGGCTGCGGCGCGGCAGCTCCAGGGCGCGGAGGTGGTGGCCGACGGCGGCGCGGTCCTTGAGCGTGCGGCCCACCTGGACCTGGTGGTCCTGGCCACCCCGCCGGCCACCCATTTCCCGCTCGCGAAGGCCGCGCTGGAGGCCGGGCTGGACGTGGTGGTGGACAAGCCTTTCGCGGTCACCAGCGCGGAAGGCAGGGAGCTGGTGGACCTGGCACTCAGCCTGGGCCGGGTCCTTACGGTGTTCCAGAACCGGCGCTGGGACGGTGACTTCCTGACCGTCCGGAAGCTCCTGGCAGCCGAGGCGCTGGGTCCCGTGACCCGCTTCGAGTCCCGTTTCGAACGGTGGCAGCCCGTCATTTCGAAGGCCTGGAAGGCCACTGCCACGGCGGTGGATGGCGGCGGCACGCTCTTTGACCTTGGCAGCCACCTGATCGACCAGGCGCTGGTACTCTTCGGCCCGGCCCGGGTGGTCCACGCCGAGCTGCTGGCGCGCCGTTCGGACGAGCGCGTCGACGACGACGCTTTCCTGGTACTCCGGCACCACTCGGGAGTGACCAGCCACCTCGGCATGAACATGCTCTGCGCCCAGCAGGGCCCGCGGTTCCGGATCCTGGGCTCGGTGGGTGGATTCACCAAACACGGCGTGGACCCGCAGGAACCATATATCGCCGCAGGCGGCAGTCCACTGGACGCCGGATACGGCGTGGAAGCCCCGGAGTGGGCCGGGCTGCTGGGCCGGGACGGACACCTGGCCGCGCTGCCCACCGAACGGGGTGCGTACCCCGAGTTCTACCGGCTCCTCGCGGACCGGCTGGCCGGCGGTGGAACAGCTTCGACGGCGCCTTTGCCGGTGGACCCGGAAGACGCCGTCGAAACCTTGAAAATTATTGAAGCGGCCAGGGAGCTGGCCGGTTCGGCAGGCTAGGCGGAAACCAGTTCGTGCCAGTCAGCCGTAAGCGGCAGGCCATGGGCCTCGGACACGGAGTGGTGTGCCACGTGGCCTGCAGCGATGTTCAGGCCAGCTGCGAGGGCGGGGTCACGGTCAAACGCGGCCTTGACGCCCAGGTTGGCCAGTGACACGGCGTACCGGAGCGTGACGTTGGTCAGGGCGTAGGTGGACGTGTTGGGGACCGCGCCGGGCATGTTGGCCACGCAGTAGAAGATGGTGTTGTGGACCCGGTACGTGGGTTCCTGGTGCGTGGTGGGGCGGGTATCTTCGAAGCAGCCGCCCTGGTCCACCGCGATGTCCACCAGGACGGAGCCCGGCTTCATGCGGGCCACGAGGTCGTTGGTGACAAGCTTGGGTGCCTTGGCGCCGGGGATCAGCACGGAGCCGATCACCAGGTCCGCGTCGATGACGGACTTCTCGATTTCGTACTTGTTGGACGCCACGGTCTTGAGCCGGCCCTGGTACTGGGCGTCCAGTTCGCGCAGGCGGTTGATGTTGATGTCCATGATGGTGACGTCTGCACCCAGGCCCAGGGCCATGGCGGCGGCGTTGGTGCCCGCGACGCCGGCGCCGAGGACCACAACCTTGGCGGGGCGGACGCCCGGGACGCCGCCCAGGAGGACGCCCTTGCCGCCGGCGGGTGCCATCAGGGACGCGGCGCCCACCTGGACGGAGAGCCGGCCTGCGACCTCGGACATGGGGGCCAGCAGCGGCAGGGCCCGGCCGTCCTGGACGGTTTCGTACGCGATGGCGGTGACGCCGGCATTGATCAGTTCGCGGGTCAGTTCCGGCTCCGCGGCGAGGTGCAGATAGGTGAAAAGCACCAGGCCCTTACGGAACCGGTGGTACTCCGCGGCGATGGGTTCCTTGACCTTCATGACCATGTCCGCACGGCCCCACACATCATCCGCGTCGGTGACGATCTCGGCGCCCGCAATGGCGTATTCCTCGTCGGTGATCCCGGAACCGAGGCCCGCGCCGCGCTCCACCAGGACCGTGTGGCCGTGGCTCTGGAATTCGTGGACACCGGCGGCCGTAATGGCTACGCGGAACTCGTTGTTCTTGATTTCTTTGGGGACGCCGATGATCACGGGAAGCTCCAGGTTCTCGGCGGGATTCGCCGGAAAGTACTGATGTTTGATGTACTTCCACGATAAATCCGGTTGTGAGCCAGCCGACATTGACCACCGTTGCCCCATGCCAAGGTTCCCCGCCATTCCGGGACTTTCGATGGCGCGTGTTCGACACATGTCGAGGCCCGGGGCGGCAAGTGTCGTCTCATGTCCGTTCGTTGCGGCGGCCCGGCAGGCAGTACTGTGGGCCCATGCAGCAGCAGGGTGTGGAACAGCTCGTGGAACAGGTGGCGCAGAAACTGGGCCGCGGCCTCTCCCTGGAGGACCTCGACGGTTTGCTGCTCGCCTACAGCTCCAACCAGTCCCACGCCGACCGTGTCCGGGTGAACTTCCTGCTCAGCAAAAAAGTGCCGGCGGACGTCAGCGCCTGGCAGCTCTCCCACGGCATCGCCACCGCGGTGCGTCCGGTGGTGGTCCCTGCCAACCGCGCGCTCGGCATGCTGGGCCGCATCTGCGTCCCGCTGATGGTCCGCGGCTTCCGGGTGGGGTACCTCTGGGTCCAGCAGGACTCAGTGGAGGAAAGCCCGACGGCGATCCTCACCCAGTTGCCGGCCGTCAACCATGAGCTGGAGTCGCTGTCCGGGCTGCTGCTCGAATCCAACACCGCCGAATCGGAATTCCGCCGCGGCCGGGAACGTGAATTCCTGGCCGCCTGCGCGGGGGAGCCCAACGCCGTCGCAGCCGTGGCGGGCTGGAAGGAAGTCCAAGGCCGCGGACCCTGGCAGGTGGTGACCGTCCTGGACGCTGACGGCTGGGCCGGCGGTCCGGATTCTTTGGCCTCCACCCTGATCCACCGCTCCACAGCACTGCAGGCAACAGTGGGGGTGGACGCCGCGCTGTTCAGCGCCGGCACCGAGACGCATTCGGTGCTGCTGTTCCGCGAGTCAACGGGCCGGGCCAACCATGCGCAGGTGCTGGTGCACTACCAGCTGGAGCTGGCCAAGCGTTCGGGCCGGCCGGTCCACCGCATCATCTTAGGCATCAGCGAGGGCTTCGGCAGGACCCGGGGGCTGGCCGAGGCCTACCGCCAGTCGCGGCTGGCGGCGCAAGCCGCTGCGGTTGATCCGCAGCTCGGGGAACTGGTGGACTGCCGCTCCACCGGGGTGTACCAGCTCCTGGCCTCCGCCGGCGGTGGTGTGGGCGCCTGGGCGGACTCCGGTTCCGTGTACTTCCGGATGCTTGAGGACCACGACCGGAACGGCGAATTGATCCCGGTGCTGGAGCTGCTTTATGACAACGACGGCTCCGTGCAGGACGTGGCGGCCAGGCTGCACCTGCACCGCAGCAGCATCTACAACCGGCTGGGCCGGATCCGCCGGCTGCTGGGTGTTGATCCGCTCAAGGGGATGCCCCGGCTGGAACTCTCGGCCGCGCTGAAGATGCGGCGCTGGGCGGGCCGGCCCCGGATCTAGGCCTGGTGGCTAGGCATCTGTAGCTTCTCCCGACGCTCCCGGGACGGCATCCCGCTTCTGCTGGTCCACCCAGGCCAGGATCGCCGCCAGCGGGATCCTGCGGTGGGTGCCGCGGTACTCCACCGGAATCTCGCCGCGGTCCGTCATGTTCCGCAGGTACGTGTGCGAGATGCCGGCAAGTTCGGCCGCCTTGGAGGTGGTGAGCATCTCCTCGACGCTGCTGACAGTCACCGCCTCGCTCCTGCCAAAACGCCGGAGCAGGTCCACTACCGCGTCGGCCGCCAATGGCGGCAGCCGATGGACGGTGCCGTCCACAAAGACGGTGATGTCCTCGCTTCCCTCCAGCGCGCGGGCCAGGCGCTGGGCATCGTCACGGGGCAGGGCGCCGGTCATCCTGGGAGCTATCAGTGCCATGGGATCAGCCTACCGGCGTCCTTCCGGGCCCGGCGGTATGCTCGGCCGATGACGTTAAGTGGCGGCCGGGCCGTGGAATCCGGCGGACTGGACGGCACCCTGTACGCAACGGCCGGCCCGCAGACCGGCGGTGGGCAACGGCCTGCCTACGTGTTGCTGCACGGTATTGGGGTTTCGCACCGGTACCTGTCCCGGCTGCACCGCGAACTGGCCCGGGACGCGGACGTCTACTCGTTCGACCTGCCGGGCTTCGGCGGGACTCCGCGGCCGCCGCGGCAGCTGCAGGTGGCGGACTACGCCGCTTTTGTACTCGGAGCCATGGCCGCCGAAAGGCCCGGCACCTTTGTGGTGGTGGGCCATTCCATGGGCAGCCAGTTCGCCGTTGAAGCGGCGCTGCAGGCACCCGACCGCGTTACGGCGGTGGTGCTGATGGGGCCGGTGGTGGACGCGGCCCGGCGGAGTGTGCCCCGGCAGGCCGCCGCGCTGACCAAGGACGCCATGTTCAGTGAATCCCCCGGCGCCAACAGCATCGTATTAACCGATTACTTCCGGGCCGGGCCACGCTGGTACCTCACCGAACTGCCGGTCATGATGGCCTATGCGATGGAGGACCGGCTGGCCGGCGTGGCCCAGCCGGTCCTGGTGCTCCGCGGCGCCAGGGATCCGGTGGCCCGGCTGCCGTGGTGCCGGCGGCTGGCTGCGGCGGCACGGAACGGCGCCGTGGCCGAAGTCGCCGGGCAGGGGCACGTCTTCCAGCACACGGCGGCCGGCGTGGCCGCGGCAGCCATCAGCAGCTGGGTGCGGGCCCGAACGGCTTCGGCGTTACCGCCTGACCCGCAGCACCCGGTGGCTTAGAGGCCCAGCTCAGCCAGGACCGGCAGCTTCTCCCGGACCCAGTTCCGCGCCTCGGTGGCGCTCGGCGCCGACAGGGCCAGCTTGGCCAGTTCCTTCGCTTCGGCCAGGGTCACGGTCTTGAGCACTGCCGCAACAGCGGCCAGCGAACGGGCCGTCATGGACAGGGTGGTCACTCCGAGTCCGGTGAGGACGACGGCGAGGGCCGGGTCGGCAGCGGCCTCGCCGCAGACGCCAACAGGCTTGGCGTTTCCCTCGGCCCGGGAGCCTTCAACCGTGAGTCCCACCAGCCGCAGGACGGCGGGCTGCCAGGGGGTGTTGAGGTTGGCCAGCGGCCCGAGCTGCCGGTCCGCGGCCATGGCGTACTGGGTGAGGTCGTTGGTGCCCAGGCTGGCGAAGCCCACCTCGCGCAGGATCGCCTCGGCGGTCAGGGCGGCGGAGGGGACCTCCACCATAACGCCGGGCGTTTTAATGCCTGCGTCGGAGCACATGGAAGCGAACCGGGCCGCTTCCTCCGCCGTCGAAATCATGGGGGCCATAACCCACACGTCCGCCTCGGACTGCTTTTCGGCCAGGGCAATGGCTTCGAGCTGCCGGTCCAGGACCCCTGGTGTGGTGAAGTCGGTGCGGTACCCGCGGACGCCAAGGGCCGGGTTGGGCTCGGTGGAGTCGGTCAGGAACGGCAGCGGCTTGTCGGCGCCGGCATCCAGCGTCCGCAGGACCACCTTTTTGCCCGGGAAAGCGTCGAAAACGCTCTTGTAGGCCGCGGCCTGCTCCTCAACGGACGGCTCGGAGTCCCGTTCCAGGAAGCAGAACTCGGTGCGGAACAGGCCAACACCCTGCGCGCCCAGCTTGGCCGCCGCCTCAGCGTCCTTGCCGCCGCCAACATTCGCCAGCAGGGGCACCAGATGCCCGTCCGCGGTGATGCCCGTGCCGCTGAATTCAGCCAGCAGGGACGCCGTGGCCGCCCAGGCCGTGGCAGCCTCGCGCAGCGAATCATCGGGAGCGGCCGTGATGGTACCGGCGGCGCCATCCACGTAGACCTCGGTGCCGTCCTGGAGTTCATCCACGCCCACGGCGGCCACAACGGCCGGCAGGCCAAGGGAACGCGCAATGATGGCCGTGTGGGACTGCGGACCGCCGCCGGCAGTCACCAGGGCCAGGACCTTGTTGGGATCCAGGGTTGCGGTGTCAGCGGGCGCCAGGTCCTCGGCCACCAGCACAAACGGCGTGGCGGACGTGGGGATGCCGGGTGCCGGGACGCCGCGGAGCTCGGCCACAATCCGGGCCCGGACATCCAGGACGTCCGTGGCGCGCTCCGCCATGTAGCCGCCCAGGTTGTGGAGCATCTCCGAGACCGAGGAGCCGGATTCCCAGATGGCCCGCTCGCTGGAGATGCCCCTGGCCACCAGCTTGGCTGCACCCTTGATCAACATGGTGTCCTTGGCCATCAGTGCCGTGGCTTCCAGGACGGCCTTGCCGTCCCCGATGGCATGGGCTGCGCGGGCCTTGAGCTCGTCGTGGACCGACTGCGAGGCTGCTTTCAGCGCTGCAGTGGCTTCCTCCGCCGTGGTTCCTTCGGCCAGCTGTTCCCCCGCGGGCGGTTCGCTGATCGGTTTGGGCATCTGGCGGATGGTGCCGATGATGCGGCCGGGGCTGACGCCTACTCCTGGGAAGTTCTGCACTGAAGGTCCTATTCTCTGCCGGTAGCCAGGCCCGTCAAGATCTCCGGCGCCCTGCCGGTGCCGCCGGCGGACTGCTACGTCCGGAGGCGGAAAACGTGCCTGAAAAAATTGTATGTGATTCAGTTCATATAGCGATGCTATAGGTGCTAGGGTAGCGGTTATGAGTTTGGATGGCCAGCTTCCCCCGAAAATGCGGCTGCTCCGTGCTGCCGCGGAGCTGTTGGCCAAGTCTGCCGGCGCGCCCGTTTCCACCCGCCAGATCACGCAACTGGCAGGGGTCACGGCGCCCACGCTTTACCACCACTTCGGTGACAAGGAAGGTCTGTTCGACGCCGTTGTCGCCGCAGGGTTTGAAGAGTACGTCGCGGGTGAAAGGGATTTTGCCCCCTCCGGAAAGCCTCTTGAGGACATCCGGAGAATGTGGGACAACCATGTCCAGTTCGGCCTTAACCAGCCGGAACTGTACCTGGTGATGTTCGGCAACATCCGCCCGGAAAACCGCCCCGCCATCGTCGCCGATGCCGAGGCGCTGATGGAGGAAATGCTGAACAAGGCAGCGGCGGCGGGCCAGCTGAACGTCCAGCCCCGGGAAGCGGCCAGGTCCATCCTGGCGGCCAACGTGGGTGTGACGCTAATGCTGATTGCGGAGCCCGCCACCGAACGCAACCTCGAACTGTCCACCATGACCCGGGACGCCATGATCTTTGCGGTGTCCGCCGAGCCCGCCAGCGGCTCGGCAGCGGGGGATTCCGGGAGATCCTCGGTGGTGGTGGCGGCGATAGCCCTGAATGCCGCGCTTCAGGCCTCGCACTCGGACCAGCTTTCCAGCTCGGAACTCAAGCTGTTCCTCGAATGGCTTCACCGCATCTCAGCCAGCCCGGCCTAGCCGAGGCACGGCGCACCCGTTCCATCAGCAGCACGTCGTCGGAAATCATCGGACCATCCTGCGGAGCAGCAGGAATGACGGTTAGGAAATCACATGGCAACAGAGACAGTTGCAAAACCACGCACCAGCGCGCGGGTCCACGTCCAAAAGTTCGGGACCTTCCTGTCCGGCATGATCATGCCCAACATCGGCGCGTTC
Source organism: Arthrobacter sp. Leaf141 (assembly GCF_001424565.1). Classification (GTDB taxonomy): domain Bacteria; phylum Actinomycetota; class Actinomycetes; order Actinomycetales; family Micrococcaceae; genus Arthrobacter. Next base: position 68,957 of record NZ_LMOL01000016.1, on the reverse strand, counting down.
ATCGCCTGGGGCCTCATCACGGCCCTGTTCATTGAAAAGGGCTACATCCCGATCCCCGAACTGGGCGGTTTCGGAACCAACGCCGACGGCGATCCCAACGTGGGCATCGTCGGGCCCATGATCACCTACCTGCTGCCCCTCCTGATCGGCTACACCGGCGGCCGGATGGTCCACGATGTCCGCGGCGGCGTGGTGGGGGCCATCGGCACCATGGGCGTCATTGTGGGCGCCGGCATCCCCATGTTCATCGGTGCCATGATCATGGGCCCCCTGGGCGGATGGACCATGAAGAAGCTCGATGCGTTGTGGGACGGCAAAATCCGGCCCGGCTTCGAGATGCTGGTCAACAACTTCTCGGCCGGCATCTGGGGCGCCATCCTGGCGCTGATCGGCTTCTTCGCCATCTCGCCCCTGGTGGCGGCCTTCACGGACGCTGCCGGCAAGGTGGTGGAGTTCCTGGTGAACAACGGCCTGCTGCCGCTGACCAGCATCTTCATTGAACCCGCCAAGGTCCTCTTCCTCAACAACGCCATCAACCACGGTGTGCTGACGCCCCTGGGCATCCAGCAGGCGCAGGTGGACGGCAAGTCCATCCTGTTCCTCCTCGAAGCCAACCCCGGCCCGGGCCTGGGCATCCTGCTTGCCTTTATGCTGTTCGGCCGTGGCGCTGCCAAGGCGTCCGCCCCCGGCGCAGCAATCATCCACTTCTTCGGCGGCATCCACGAGATCTACTTCCCGTACGTCCTGATGAAGCCGGCCCTGATCCTCGCCGCCATCGCCGGCGGCATGACCGGCATCGCCACCCTGTCCCTGACCGGCGCTGGTTTCCGGGCCCCGGTGGCCCCGGGCTCCATCATCGCCGTCTACGCGCAGGCCGCCAGCGACAGCTACATTGGCGTCACCCTCGCTGTGGTGCTGGCCACCGCGGCTTCCTTCCTGGTGGCAGCGGTCATCCTCCGGGCGTCCAAGGACAAGGGCGAGGGCGACCTCAGCGCCGCCACCTCCAGGATGGAGGGCATGAAGGGCAAAAAGAGCTCTGTCTCCAGCCACCTGGGCGGCGGTTCCGGCAACGTTGCAGTGCTCGCCGGTCCGGTCCGCTCCGTGGTTTTCGCGTGCGACGCCGGTATGGGCTCCAGCGCCATGGGCGCCTCGGTGCTTCGGAACAAGATCAAGGCGGCAGGCTTCCCTGACGTCAAGGTCACCAATTCGGCCATCGCCAACCTGAGCGACACCTACGACATCGTGGTGACGCACCAGGACCTGACCGAACGGGCCATGCCTGCCACGGCGAGTGCCACCCATTATTCGGTGGACAACTTCATGAACAGCCCCAAGTACGACGAGATCGTTGAGCTGGTCCGGCAAAGCAACTCCGACGCCGGCACGGCAGCACACGCCTCCGAGGCCGCAGCGCCCGCCCCGGCGGCTGCGGCGGAACCCGCCGCAACCGCCCCCGGCGCAGACATCCTGGCCCGCGAAAGCGTGGTGCTGACCGGATCGGCCACCACCCGTGACGCGGCCATCGACGAAGCCGGCCGGCTGCTCCTGGCCCGCGGCGCCGTGGACCAGGGCTACGTTGACGCCATGCACGAACGCGAGGAATCGGTGTCCACCTACATGGGCAGCTTCCTGGCCATCCCGCACGGCACCAACGCCGCCAAGGACCACATCATCAAGTCCGCCGTCTCGGTGATCCGCTACCCGCAGGGCATCGACTGGAACGGCAAGCAGGTCAAGTTTGTGGTGGGCGTGGCCGGCGTCAACAACGAACACCTGCACATCCTGTCCTCCATCGCCAAGGTCTTCACGGACAAGGCCCAGGTGGCCCGCCTCGAGGAAGCCACCACCGTGGAGGAAGTCCTGGAGCTCTTCGGAAAGGTCAACTCATAGTGAAGGCAGTACATTTCGGCGCCGGCAACATCGGCCGCGGCTTCGTGGGGCTGCTGCTCCACGAGGCCGGCTACGAGGTGGTGTTTGCAGACGTTGCGGAAGGTTTGATCGACCAGCTGTCAGCGGCTTCCAGCTACCGGGTCCACGCGGTGGGGGAGGAGCCCACGGTGCATTCCGTGGACAACTTCCGGGCGCTGAACTCCGGCAGCCAGGAAGCCGACCTGGTCGCGGAGATCGCCACGGCAGACGTGGTGACCACCGCCGTCGGACCCCACATCCTGAAGTTCGTGGCACCCGTGATCGCCAAGGGCCTCGCGGCGAGGTCCGCGGACCTCGCGCCACTGCAGGTGATGGCCTGCGAAAACGCCATCAACGCCACGGACATCCTGGCCGCCGAAGTGGGTGCCAGTCCGGAAGCCGGCCAGGGTGCGCTGGCCGGCCGCGCGGTGTTCGCCAACACCGCCGTGGACCGGATCGTCCCCAACCAGGAACCCGGCCAGGGCCTGGACGTCACGGTGGAGACGTTTTACGAGTGGGTCATCGACCGGACACCGTTCGCCGGGAACGCCCCGGAAATCCCCGGCGCCACATTTGTGGACGACCTCGCGCCGTACATTGAACGGAAGCTCTTCACCGTCAACACGGGGCACGCCTCGGCCGCCTATTTCGGGTTTGAGGCCGGGCTGGAGAAGATCTCGGACGCCATGGCGGACCAGGACGTGGCCGAGGACGTACGCGCCGTGCTGGCGGAGACCAAGCAGCTGCTGGTCTCCAAGCACGGCTTCAACGCCGATGAGCAGGAAGCCTACGTCCAGAAGATCCTGGTCCGGTTCTCCAACTCGCACCTCCCGGACACCGTGAACCGGGTGGGCCGGGCGCCCCTGCGCAAACTCAGCCGGAACGAACGGTTTGTGGGTCCCGCCGCGCAGCTGGCGGAACAGGGCATCGTCCCGGAGGCGCTCCTGGGGGCCATGGCGGCGGCCCTGCGCTTCAACGACCCCGCCGATGCCGAAGCCACTGAACTGACGCAGATCCTGGCGTCCGCCAGCGCCGCGGATGCCACGGCCAGGATCACCGGGCTGGAGCCGGGCCACCCACTGTTCCAGGCGGTGGCAACCCTGGTGGAAGAGCGCCAGGCCGAGGTGGCCGGTACTCCCGCCTGAGCCGCAGCCCGGCCCGCCGGGTGCTTGACCACTGCCCGCGACGCCGGCACCCACCTGGGTGCCGGCGTCGTTGAGTGTGATCCGCCGCACAATATGCACCGCATGACGTTTTTCGTTTTGAAGTTAGCCTTTCCTTACTTATAGGCTTCCCGGTATTAGGCAACAGAGTTGTGACGTATTACCGGAAACTGGAGAATGACGTGAAGAAGAGACTGTCGAGCTACCTGGGGGCGCTTGCGACGGGGGCGGCCCTCCTGGCCGTGACCGCATGCGGCGGGAGCGCAACAGCAACGTCCGTTGAAGGGGAAGCCAGGACGATCACCGTGGAGCACGCCCAGGGCAGCACCGCAGGAGTTCCGGTCAACCCGGAGAAGGTCTTCACGTTTGACCTTGGCATCCTCGACACCATGGATGCCCTCGGCGTGGACCCGGCCGGTGTCCCCGAGGCCAGCTACCCCGCATCCCTGGAAAAGTACGCCGACGCCAAGTACACCAAGATCGGCTCCCTGAAGGAACCCGATTTTGAAGCCGTCAGCGCCGGCGACCCGGACCTCATCATCATCACCGGCCGCACCGCCGGCGCGTACGCCGAGCTGAGCAAGATCGCCCCCACGATCGACCTGTCCATCGACGCCAAAGACCCGATGGCCAGCTTCAAGTCCCAGAGCGAAAAGCTGGGGGCCATCTTCGACAAGTCGGCAGCAGTTGAAGAGCAGCTCGCGGCCGTGGACGCCACCGTGACTGAAACCAAGGCCAAGGCCGCCGGCGCCGGCAAGGGCCTGATCGTGCTGACCTCCGGCGGCGAAGTCACGGCCTACGGCGCAGGCTCGCGCTTCGGCATCATCCACGACGTCCTGGGCGTGCCCACCGCCGCGGAGGTCAAGAGCGAGGGCAGCCACGGCGAAGCCGTCTCCTTCGAGTACATCAAGGCGACCAACCCGGACATCCTCTACGTCATCAACCGCGACACCGCGATCGGCACCGAAGGTTCCACCGTCAACCCCATCCTGGACAACGAGCTGGTCAAGTCCACCAACGCCGCCAAAAACGGCAGGATCGTCAACCTGGACCCCGCCGGCTGGTACATCGTGGGCTACGGCCTGAACAACGTCAAGGCCATGGTTGATGCCGTGGCCGGCTCCGTAGCCTGAGCCCAGCCCGGGTTGCCGCAGCCATGACCGTCACCGCCGTGCGCCCGGCCGCGCCGGCACCCCCCAGCCAGGCCCGCAGGACGGCGGGCCTGGCTGCGGCCGTTGCCGGCGTGCTGGCCCTGGCTGCGGCCAGCATGTTCATCGGCGTCAGCGACGTCTCCCTCCCCGCCCTGCTGTCCGGTGACCAGGCAACGGCCGAGGTCTTCTGGATTTCCCGGGTGCCGCGGACCCTGGCCGTGGTCCTCGCCGGGATGGCCGTGGCCGTGGCGGGGCTCATCATGCAGCTCATGGCCCGGAACCGGTTTGTGGAACCCTCCACCGTGGGCACCGTTGAAGCCGCCACCCTTGGCATCCTGGTGGTCACCGTCTTCGCCCCCGCCGCGCCCATGCTGGTCAAAATGCTGGTGGCCAGCGGGTTCGCCCTGCTGGGAACGGCGCTTTTCCTGGCCATCCTCCGCCGCCTGCCCGTCCGCAACACGCTCCTCATTCCGCTGGTGGGCATCATGCTGGGCGGCGTCATCGCCGCCATCACCACCTTCTTCGCCTACCGCTTCGACCTCCTGCAGACGCTCAGCAACTGGATGATCGGCGACTTCTCCGGCGTGCTGCGGGGCCGCTACGAACTGCTCTGGATCGTGGCGGTCCTGATGCTGGTGGGCCTCCTGGCGGCGGACCGTTTCACCGTAGCCGGCATGGGACAGGACTTCACCACCAACCTGGGCCTCAACTACGCCCGCACCATGCGGCTGGGACTGGTGATTGTCTCGCTGATCTCCGCCGTGGTGGTCACCACCGTGGGCGCGGTCCCGTTCCTGGGGCTGGTGGTGCCCAACATCGTCTCCCTGGTCTTCGGTGACAACCTCCGCCGGTCCGTCCCCTGGACCGCCCTGATGGGGGCCACCTTTGTGCTGGCCTGCGACATCATCGGCCGCACCATCCGCTACCCCTACGAGGTCCCGGTGGGCATGGTGATGTCCGTGGTGGGCGCCATCGTGTTCCTCATCCTGATCCTGAAGAAGCGCAATGCCTGAAACAGCCCCCGCCCCTGCCCGCCCCGGTGTGCCCGCTGGCCCCCGGGTGCCGCATGGTCCGGCCCGGACCGGAGCCGGCCGCCGCCTCAAAGCCGCCATCCGCAACGCCCCGCCGCACCTGGTGGCGGCCGTGCTGCTGGTCCTGGCGGCCGCCGTCGTCTGCTTGTTCCTGTTCTTCGACCTCAAGGGGAACGTGGGCTACATCCTGCCCCGCCGCGCCATCAAGGTGGCCGCCATGCTGCTGGTAGCGGTGGCTGTGGGCGTGTCCACCCTGCTGTTCCAGACCGTCACCGCCAACCGCATCCTGACGCCCTCCATTATGGGCTTCGACTCGCTGTACATCCTGATCCAGACGGCCCTGACGTTCACGCTGGGCGCCGCCACCGTCGTGGCCGCACCGCCCACCCTGCAATTCGGCCTCGAGGTGCTGCTGATGGTGGCCTTCAGTGCGCTGCTGTACCGCTGGATGTTCACCGGCGCCGCCCGGTCCCTGCACCTGCTCCTGCTGGTGGGCGTGATCCTGGGCAGCCTGTTCCGGGGCTTCTCCTCCCTGCTGCAGCGGCTGATGGAACCCAGCGAATTCATCATCCTGCAGGACCTCTTTTTCGCCTCCTTCAACAACGTGGACCCCGCCCTGCTGGGAGTCTCCGCGCTGATCATCCTGGCCGTCTGCGCCGCCGTGTGGCGTTCCCGGCACACCCTGGATGTCCTGGCGCTGGGCCGCGAAGTGGCCATCAACGTGGGGGTGGACCACCGGCGGGTGGTCATGCTGGTACTGCTGGGCTGCTCGCTGATGGTGGCCGTCTCCACGGCGCTGGTAGGACCCGTGACCTTCTTCGGCCTGCTGGTGGTCAGCCTGGGCTACCAGCTGTGCCGCGGGTTCAGCCACGCCTGGCTGCTGCCCATCGTCGTGCTGATCGGCGCCGTGGCCCTGGTGGGCGGCCAGCTGGTCCTGGAAAAGGTCTTCGGCTTCGGCGCCGCCCTGAGCGTTGTCATCGAATTCACCGGCGGCATCCTGTTCCTCTACCTGCTCCTGAAAGGCTCGCTCAAATGATCCGCCCCACCCCCCGCTCCGGCTTCGGGGCCCGGCCATGATCGAAGTCCGCAACGTCTCCAAGAGCTACGGCGGCGTGGCCGTCCTGGACGACGTCACCTGCACCATCCCCCAGGGCGGCATCACCTCCATCATCGGGCCCAACGGCGCCGGGAAATCCACCCTGCTGGCCCTGATCAGCAGGCTGCAGCCGCTGGAATCCGGCGCCGTCTCGGTGGCGGGGCTGGACGTCGCCGGCACCGACAGCCGCGAGCTGGCACGGACCATGGCCATCCTGCGGCAGGAAAACCACCTCACCATGCGGCTCACCGTGCGCGACCTGGTGGCTTTTGGCCGGTTCCCGCACTCCGGCGGCCGCCCCACGGTGGCGGACAAGGCCAAGATCGAGGAAGCCATTGGCCACCTCGACCTGACGCCCATGGCGGACAAGTTCGTTGATGAGCTCTCCGGCGGCCAGCGCCAACGCGCCTTTATCGCCATGGTGCTGGCCCAGGACACCTCCTACCTCCTGCTGGACGAGCCGCTCAACAACCTGGACATGAAGCACTCCGTGGAGATGATGCGGCTGCTCCGCCGCCTGGCCGACGACCTCGGCAAAACGGTGGTGCTGGTGGTCCACGACATCAACTTCGCGTCCTGCTACTCGGACACCATCCTGGCCATGAAGGACGGCCGGCTGGTCCACCAGGGCAGCCCCCGGCAGATCATGCAGCAGGCCATGCTGCGCGACGTCTACGACATCGACATCCGGATCGAGGAAATCGACGGGAACCGGATCGGGGTCTACTTCTCCTGAACTCGCCCGACGCCGGGGCGCACGGGTAGCGTGGGGCGCATGACGACGCCCCCCGCAGCGCTCCTGTCCACCGATGTTGCCGGCGGCACGTTCCTCCTGCGTGAGGCCACCAGCGCGGACCTTCCGGACATCCTGCGGCTCCTCGCCGATGACCGGCTGGGCGCCGGTCGCGAGGACCAGGCAGACCTCGCACCGTACCTGGCAGCGTTCACCGCGATCGACGCCGACCCCGCCCACCAACTGGTGGTGGGCCGGTTCCTTGGCCAGGACGGCAGCGACACCATGGCTGCAACCTGCCAGCTGAGCATGCTCCCCGGCCTTTCCCGGCAGGGGTCGTGGCGCGCGCAGATCGAAGCTGTCCGCGTGGCGGCGGAGCTGCGGAGCCACGGCCTGGGCGGGATCATGATCCGGTGGGCCATTGCGGAGTCCCGGCGCCGGGGCTGCACCATGGTGCAGCTGACCACCGACAAGTCCCGGACCGACGCGCAGCGCTTCTACTCCCGGCTGGGGTTCACGGGCAGCCACCTGGGCATGAAGCTGGTCTTCTGATGCAAGGCCACTTGACCATTAGGCACCCTAACTATTAGGATACCTAAGTATGAGTATCCCTCTGATCACCGACCCCCAGTTGCTGGCCCTGGCCCAGGATTTCCGCGAAAACCTGCGCCTGAGCGTCTACCTGGCCCGGCGGCTCGATTCCGAAGGGGAGCTCAGCTCGGTCCAGATCAGCACACTCAAGATGCTGTTCGACGGCGGCGTCCGGGTGGGGGACATTGCCCGCAACCTCGGCGTCAAGGTTCCCAGCGCCACGGAACAGATCATCAAGCTGGAGAAAGCCGGCCTGGCCAGCCGGGGCCCGGATCCGCACGACTCCCGCGCCGTCCTGGTGGACATCACGCCGGCGGGGCGCAGCGCCGTCGACGCCGCCAACCGCAAACGCAACGCGGCCGTGGCCGCCATCCTCGAATCCCTCGATGACAACGACCGGGCCGCCCTGGCGGCGGCGCTGCCCGTCATCGCGAAGATCAACGCCGCAGGCTGACCACCCCGCCGGGATGCCCGGCCACCACGCGCCGCCCGCACGTCCGGCGCGCACACCGCCGTCGACCCCAAAAGTCGACGCAAACCCGTGAATCAGGAGATTTTTCCCATGAAGGGCACGCTCGCAGGAGCACAGCCGGCAGCAGCACTGCCGGACGCAGAAGACACCCTCAAGGCCGAAAAGGCATCGTTCCTCAAACAGCCCAAGGCTGTGTGGGCCACCGCAATCGCCGCGGTGTTTGCGTTTATGGGCATCGGGCTGGTTGACCCCATCCTCCCCGCCATCGCCAAGAACCTGGACGCCAGCCCCAGCGAAGTATCACTGCTGTTCACCAGCTACTTCCTGGTCACCGCCATCGCCATGCTGGTGACCGGCTGGGTGTCATCACGGATCGGCGGCAAGCGGACCCTCCTGATCGGCCTGGGCATCATCGTGGTGTTTGCCTCGCTCAGCGGCACCGCCACCAGCGTCAACGAACTGGTCGGCTTCCGCGCCGGCTGGGGCCTGGGCAACGCCCTCTTTGTAGCCACCGCGCTGGCGGTCATCGTCGGCGTGGCCAGCGGCGGCGCCGGAACAGCCATCATCCTCTATGAGGCAGCCCTCGGCCTGGGCATCTCGCTCGGCCCCCTCCTGGGTGCCCTGCTGGGCGGCTGGCAGTGGCGGGCTCCGTTCTTCGGCACCGGTGTGCTGATGGCCATCGCCTTCATCGCCCTCCTGGCGCTGCTGCCCAAAACCCCCAAGCCCCAGGCCAAGGTCCGGCTCCGCGACCCGCTCCTGGCCCTGGGCCACAAGGGCCTGCGCACCACCGCCGCCAGCGGCCTCTTCTACAACTACGGCTTCTTCACCATCCTGGCCTTCACCCCCTTCATCCTGGGCATGGACGCCTACGGCATCGGTGGCGTGTTCTTTGGCTGGGGCGTGGCAGTTGCATTGTTCAGCGTGTTTGTGGCCCCCGTCCTGCAGAACAGGTTCGGCGCCGTCAAGGTCCTCACCGGCACCCTCACGCTGCTGCTGCTGGACCTGGTGGGCATCGGCCTGGCCGCCGGAAACTCGGTGCCCGCAGTAGTGGTCCTGGTCATCGTGGCCGGCGCGCTGCTGGGCGTCAACAACACCGTGTACACGGAACTGGCCATGGGCGTCTCCGACTCACCCCGGCCCGTCGCGTCCGCCGGCTACAACTTCGTCCGCTGGATGGGCGGCGCCCTGGCACCCTTCCTGGCGGCCCAGCTGGGTGAGCACTTCGGCCCGCAGGTGCCGTTCTTCGCCGGAGCCGTGGCCATGGCCGTGGCCATCCTGGTGGCGTACAGCGGCCGCAAGTACCTGACGGCGCACGAACCGCACCTGGTCTGAGCTACCGCCCGGCGCCGGGCCGGGCGGGACCGGACAGCAGGACGAGCAGCACCGCCGCCCCGCTCACCACCGCCTGGGCCGCCAGCAGTGCCGGGAAGGCCTGGCCCAGGTACAGGGCCAGGCCCGTGGGCAGCAGGCACAGGATGGTGGCATCCAGTCCGCGCAGCAAGGAAGCCAGTTGGGTCCGGGGAACCGGGCCCATCGGCGTATCCACCGGCGGCAAGGTCCAGTCGGCCGCGGGCCGGGTGGCGCCCCGGACCGTCCCGGCGCCCATTCCCAGGCCGGCCAGCGCGCCCATCAGCACCAGCAATGGCCCGCCGGCCCCCAGCAGCACCAGCGTTCCCGTCAGCACCGTCATCCACAGGGCAAGGGCGGCGGCCGGCATCAGCATCCTGCTGGCGCGGACCTGGGCAGGGGACAGCGGCAGGAGGGCGTCCAGTTCGGGCAGCAGGGCCGTCCGACGGGCCACCGTCCCCATTCCGCTGGCCACGGCGCACCCGGCCACAGCCACAAAGGCCAGCAGCATCGGCGCCGGAAGGCCGGCGTCGGAAATCATCAGCGCCAGGCAGGCGGCCAGCCACAGCCCGGGAGCGGTAAACCCCGGCTGCAAGCGGAGGAATGCGGCAATGTCCGCCCTGACCAGTCCGGCCAACGGACCCCGCGTGGGCCGCCGGTACAGCTCAGCGGCGCGTCCGGCCGCCGCGGGCCGGGGTTCGCCGGCAAGGGAGCGGAGCAGCTCGTTTGCATCCAGGAAAAACACCGACGCCCCGGCGTGGCCGGACACGGCGCCGCCCCGGATCAGTTCGGTGCTGCCGACGGTTCCCGCGCGCCGGAGGGCAACCGTCAAAACGACGACGGCGGCAGCCACCGCCAGCGCCACCGCTCCCAGCCCCGGCATCCCCGGCGGCCAGCCGGTGCCCGCGACCCGCGGCAGGAGGGCCAGCAGGGCAAGGACCAGCGCAATGACGGCAGCCCCGGCCCGGCGGCCGGTACGCGCACCCTGCGGCCCGAGCTGCAGGATGGCGGCGGCGCCCAGGACGGTCAGGGCGGCTGCGCCGAAGGTTGCCGCGGCCGCGGCATGCGCGCCAACCGTCAGGTCCAGGCCAGTCAACAGGCTGAACGGCAGGTAGCCCACGGCGCTGCCCAGCCCCACCCACAGGATCCGGCGCCGGAAGGTGGGCAGCACCATCGGTCCCCTGTCCACAGGCAACGGCAGCCACCAGGCGCCCTGCGCGCCGGTGACAGCCACCGGACCAAGGCGGCGGGCCACGGTGAGGATGCCCGCGAGGGCCGCGTACGTCATGAGGAACCACAGGACGGCGGCCGGCAGCTGCAGCGGACTTCCCGTAACCAGGCCGCTTCGCCCGGGATCGTTGCCTTCGATCCCGTCCCGGAGGGCAAACACGAAGGAGACCGCCATCGCGGCCGCGCAGCCGAACGCCAGGACGGACGTGTAGATGTCCGCAAAGGCATCTCCCAGGCTTGTCAGGGAGCGGTTGTAGGTTCGCGACTGCGCCCTGGTGAAGGCCACTGCTTCCCGGGCCAGCCGGCGTTCCGGCCCGGGCGTGACCAGACCGGGAGCCTTAGAGGCCTGCAATGAATGCCGCCCCTTCGTCAGCCGGGACCGTAGCCACCTCCGCCTTGATCACCAGGCAGGAAGTGGCTGTCCGGACCAGGAGCGTGGGATCGTGCGTCACCAGCAGGACAGCCCCGCCGGCGGCAGCGTGCTCCCGGATCCGGCCGGCCAGGGCGTCACGCATTACGGGGTCCAGCCGCTGTTCCGGTTCATCGAGGATCAGCAGCGAGGCCGGCCGGATAAACCCCGCGGCCAGCAGCAGCCGCCGCCGCTGCCCTGATGAGAGGGCGTCCGGAACCGCTGTGGCCCGGTCAGTGAGGCCAAAAAAGTCCAGTTCGGCGGCCACGCATTCCTCCGCGTTGGCCAGCGAATGGCCACGGGCCACCAGGAGCAGGTGCTCGGCCACGCTGAGGGACGGAAAGAAGAGGTCGTCGTCGAACACTGCCGCGACCTGCCGGCGGAAGTTCACCGCGTCCCGGTCCACCAGCAGGCCGTGGATCCGGACGTCGCCGGAGAGCGCCGGCTGGCGCCCGGCAAGGGTCTGCGCCACGGTGGACTTGCCGGCCCCGTTGACTCCCACCACGCCCAGGATCTCGCCGGCCCTTACCGCCAGGGTGACTTCGCCGCACACCGGCACGCCGCCGTACCCCACCAGCAGCTGCCCGGCCTCAAGTACCGCCCCCGATTCCGTCATCCTCCAAACCTATCGGGACGGTTCAACCGGGGACGCCGCCGGAAGGATGACGCCGGGAGGATGAGGGCCGGGGGATCAGCCCTTTTTGGAGCCCTTGGCCACAAACAGGGTTTCCGCCTGCTCCAGCGACATGCCGTTGGTCTCCGGGACCTTGAACATCACAAAGAAGAAGGACGCCGCCGCGAACAGTGCGTACATGGCGTAGGTCAGCGGCAGCGAGCCGGCTGCCATGACCGGGAAGCTGAGGGTGATGGCGAAGTTTGCCACCCACTGCGCTGCTGCCGCCACACCCAAGGCGCGGGCCCGGATCCGGGACGGGAAGATCTCGCCCAGCAGCACCCACACCAGCGGTCCCCAGGAGGCGCCGAAGCTGACCACAAAGATGTTGGCGGCCACCAGTGCCACCGGCCCCCAGGCGCCGGGCAGGGTGATGTCCTCACCAGAACCGGTGGCCGAGGAGAACGCTAGGGCCATGGTGCCCAGGGAGACCGCCATGCCGATGGAACCGGTCAGCAAAATGGGGCGGCGGCCGATCCGGTCCACCAGGGCAATGGCAACCAGGGTCACCAGGATGTTGGTGACAGCCGTAGCCACGGAGATGGTGAGGGAGTCCTCCTCGCGGAAGCCCACCGCCTTCCAGAGCGTGGTGGAGTAGTAGAAGATCACGTTGATGCCCACGAACTGCTGCAGCACGGACAGGGTAATACCCACCCAGACCACTGCCTGCAGGCCGAAGGTCTTTCCGCGCAGCGAGCCCTTCTGGCCGGCCAGCTTGTCCTCTTCGATGGCATCCCGGATTTCCCGGATCTGCCGGTCGGTATCCTCGGCGGGGGCAATGGTGCCGAACACCTTGCGGGCCTCGTCCTCCTTGCCCAGGAACACCAGGAAGCGCGGTGACTCGGGAAGCGTGAAGGCCACCCAGCCGTACACAACGGCCGGAACGGCTGCGGCCAGGAACATCCACCGCCAGGCTTCGATTCCCAGCCAGAAGGGCTGGTCGGCGCCGCCGGCGGTGTTGGCGAAGAGTGCGTCGGAAAGCAGTGCGGCAAAGATGCCGGTGGTGATGGCCAGCTGCTGCAGCGAGGCCAGCCGGCCGCGGACCTTGCGGGGGGATATCTCGGAGATATACGCCGGCGCGATCACTGACGCCAGGCCGATGCCCAGGCCGCCCACCAGGCGCCAGAAGACCAGGTCCCAGACACTGAAGGCGAACCCGGTGCCGATGGCGCTGACCAGGAAGAGCAGTGCGCCCAGCTTCATGGCGGGGATGCGGCCGTAGCGGTCCGCCACCTTACCGGCAAGGTAGGCGCCCACGGCGCAGCCCAGGAGGGCGATGGCCACGGCGAACCCGGTGACGGCCTCGGAGAGCGCGAATTCATCCTTCATTGCGTCCACGGCACCGTTGACCACGGACGAGTCGAAGCCGAACAGGAATCCGCCCACTGCGCCTGCGAGCGCCAGCCAGATCACCCGCCGCGGGATTTTGGCGTTTGACTGCTCCTGGTCAGTGGGCATGGTGCTCCCTGGGTTGTTGGGATGGAGGTGTGTGGCGCGGACGTCGTCGGCTGCGGGTGCGGCGGTCAGGGCCGGAGCACAGGGAACAGTGTTCCACGCCCCGGCCCCCTGTTCCACTCCGGACCCGTTTGCCGGGGTCCGCGGGCACCCTGCTCCCCGCCCCGGCCCGGCTGCTGCGCTAGTGCGCTGCTGCCGATTCGCGGGCCGCCTTGGGATCCGTCAGTTTCTTGTTGGGCAGGGCGAAGCTGATGAGGAACGCAATGCCGGTCAGGACGGCCGCGGTCAGCATCACGGCGTCGATCGCGTAGGCGAAACCTTCGGTGATGGGGCGGGTGAGGACGCTGTTGGCGGTGTGCAGCCAGCTGGTGTCGTTCAGGGAGTCGTTGGAGGCGCCGTTCTGGAAGAACTCGTAGAGTTTGGCGTTGGCGGGGTCCGCGGCCACCGCCGGGTCCTTCAGGACTGCCTGGTAGTCGGCGCTGCCCATGGCGGACTTCATGCCGTCCGCGATCCGGCCGGCCGCCACGCTGAACAGCATGGAGATGAACACTGCAGTGCCCACTGCGCCGCCCATGGACCGGAAGAACGCAGCGGAAGACGTTCCCACGCCCATGTCCCTGGCCGGGACGGAAACCTGCATGGCAAGAGTCAGCGGCTGCATGCAGAAGCCCAGGCCCATGCCGAAGAACACAGCGATCAGGCCGGGCACCCAGAGGCCGGTGTCCACGCCCAGGACCGTTCCCATCACCAGGGCGGACGCCGTGAGGATGGCCGTGCCCAGGATGGGGAAGATCCGGTATGTGCCCGACGCCGAGATGGTCCGTCCGGCGGTGATGGAACCGGTGAGGATGCCCACGGTGAACGTGATCATCATCAGGCCGGCTTCGGTGGGGGTGAGGCCCTTGACCAGCTGCAGGTACATGGGGAGCATGGCGATGGCGCCGAACATGCCGATGCCGATGATGAAGTTCAGCAGCGAGGACAGGCCGAATGTGGCGTTCCGGAACAGCCGCAGCGGGATCAGTGCGTAGTCGCCGGCCCGCTTTTCGGCCAGGATGAACCACACGATCCCGGCAACCCCCAGCCCGTAGCAAAGGAACGAATTGGCGGACGCCCAGCCCCAGCTGCGGCCCTGCTCGGCCACCAGCAGGAGCGGGACGATGGCCAGCGTGATGGCGGCTGCGCCCCAGTAGTCGATCTTCTGCTTGACGTGCTTGGCGGGCAGGTGGAGGAACAGGAACACCACGGTGAGCGCGGCCAGGCCGATGGGCAGGTTGATGAAGAACACCCAGCGCCAGCCGTCAAAGCCCAGGATGTTGGCCGAGCCGGCAAACGCGCCACCCACCACGGGACCCAGCACCGAGGAGATGCCGAAGACGGACATAAAGTAGCCCTGGTACTTGGCCCGGTCCTTGAGGGAAACGATGTCGCCGATGATGGTCAGCGCCAGTGCCAGCAGGCCGCCGGCGCCCAGTCCCTGGACGCCGCGGGCGATCGCCAGTTCGGTCATCGAGTGCACCGAACCCGCGTAGAGGGAGCCCACCAGGAAGATCACGATCGCTGCCAGGTACAGCGGCCGGCGGCCGAAAATGTCGCTCAGCTTGCCGTAGAGGGGGGTGGTGACGGTGGAGGTGATCAGGTACGCGGTGGTGGCCCACGCCTGGAGGGAGAGCCCGTCAAGGTCGTTGGCGATGGTGTAAATGGACGTGGACACGATGGTCTGGTCCAGGGATGCCAGGAACATGCCCAGCATCAATCCCACCATCACGGTGACAATCTGGCGCTGGGTCAGCGCTTCGCCGGCAGGGCGCGCCGTGGTGGCTTTGGACATGGGGTCTCCAGGAAGTAAAAGGGGGATGCAGCATTGATAGTTGCTTTCAGTAACTATCTTACTCCCGCATTTCTTCCCGTGACGGAAAAAAACTTTCCGGACCTCCGCGTCAGGGGGCGACGAGGACGCCGTCCGGATCGCACCATACAGTGGCACCCGGCCGGAACGTCACGCCGTCGATGACCACTTCAACATCCACTTCACCCGCGCCGGCCTTGGCACTTTTTTTCGGGTTGCTGCCCAGTGCCTTGACGCCCAGGTCCAGTTCCGAGATTGCCGCGCGGTCACGGATCGCCCCGTTGATCACGACGCCGGCCCAACCGTTCGCAACAGCGCTTTCGGCAATCATGTCCCCCATCAGCGCCGTGCCCAGCGAGCCGCCGCCGTCCACTACCAGCACCGCGCCGTTGCCCGGGGTGGCCAGGGTGGACTTGACCAGGGCGTTGTCCTGGAAACACCGGACAGTCCGCACGGGACCGCTGAAGTGGGTGCGGCCGCCCAGGGACTGGAACTGCAGCGCCACGGACGCCAGTTCGTCGCCGCGCTCGTCGTAAAGATCCGCGGTGTTGACGCCGGTGCCCGCCCCTGGCGTGGCTGCTTCGCTCATGGTGTTCTCCTCGATGCCTGGCTTGTCGCTGAAATTCCAGGCCGTATGACAAACGGCCCGCTACCGCCCACGATAGTCTGATTTTCCGACCCGCCGCCCCTGTCAGGAGAGCACCATCATGAGCCCGTCCGACCCTTCCGCGCCGCCGGATCCTGCCGCGGCTGATGCTACGGCGCTGCCTCCTGCAGCGGCAGCGCTGTCGGAACCCACGCAGAAGGTCACTGCCCGGTGGGTGACGGGCCTGGTCCTGGTGAATGTGGGCATCAATGCCGCGTTCTTTGGCCCCATCAACATCTTCATCGGCCAGCAGGCCATCGCCATTGACGCGCCCAGCAAGGAAGCCATCCTTTCACTGGTCACTGGCTGCGGCGCAGCCGTGTCCCTGGTGGCCAACCCGCTGTTCGGCGCCTTCTCGGACCGCACCACGTCACGCTTTGGCCGCCGCGCCCCGTGGGTGCTGGCCGGTGCCATCCTGGCCACCGCGGCGTTGCTGGCCATGTCAGGTGCCGTCACCGTGGCCATGATGGTGCTTTTCTGGTGCCTGGTCCAGCTTGGCGCCAATGCCGCGTACGCGGCCATCACCGCCGCCGTCCCGGACAGGGTGCCGCTCAAGCAGCGCGGTGGTGTGGGCGGGCTTGCCGCCATGGGTCAGACCCTGGGAATCCTGACCGGCGCTGTCTTCGGCGCTGTGGTCACCGGAAACTACATGGTGGGGTACTGGCTGTGCGCGGCCGCCTTGCTGCTCTCGGTGCTGCCCTACATCTTCCACCGGAACGATCCCCCCCTGCCCGCGGCAGGGCTCCGGGCCTTCCGGCCGCGCACCTTCATCAAGGGCTTCTATATCAGCCCTTTTGTGTACCCCGACTTTGCCTGGGCCTGGCTCACCCGCTTCCTGGTCAATGTGGGCAACCAGTTGACCATCGTGTACCTCCTGTTTTTCCTCCGCGACGTCATTGGCCACCAGGATCCCGCCACCGGCGTCCTGGTCCTGACGGGCATTTACGCGGTGATGGTCATGATCACCGCAGTCATCGCCGGACCCTGGAGCGACCGGGTGGGCAGGCGGAAGCCGTTCGTCATCGGATCATCCATCATCATCGCGATGGCGGGCGCCATCATGGCGTTTTTCCCGGTCTGGCCCGGCGCGCTCGCCGGTGCCGCCGTCCTGGGGATCGGGTTCGGGGCCTATTTGGCCGTGGACTTTGCCCTGTTGACCCAGGTCCTGCCCTTCGCCGTGGACCGGGGCAAGGACATGGGCGTTATTAATATTGCCAACTCGCTGCCCCAGATGGTGGCGCCGCTCGTTGCCTATCTTTCGGTGCGTCAATTCGGCGGCTACGTCACGCTGTTCAGCACGGCGGCTGTGATCGGCCTGCTGGGTGCCGTGTTTGTCCTCAAAATCAAAAACGTGGACTGAGCCGCATCAACACCGTGGACTGAATCCGGAAAGTTACCCTGCCGTATAGTTGAAGCGGATCGCAGGCGGCACGTGATGGGGACGCTCCGTGCTGCTGCACCGCCACACACAACCCCGGAATATTGATGCCTGAGACCACTCCAGACCATCCGCCCATGGCTGAAATGCCTTCTGCCCCGCGGCAACGCCTGCGGTACCTGCGCATCCTCGATGCTGCTGCCGGCCCCGCGCGCAAGGGCCTGGACGCCGTGGACCTTCCTGAGGTGGCGGAAAGGTCGGACGTTCCGCTGGGCACCGTGTGCCGCTATTTTCCCACCCCCACCCACCTGATGCTCGCTCTTTACCGGCACCAGCTGGGGGAGCTGCGGGCCGCCGCGCCCAAGCCATCGGCACGCCGGGGCGGCCGGATGCTGACCGGTGCGGTGATGGAAGTCTTCCACCTGCGCGTGATGCAGCCCGCCGTGGAGCAGTGCCTGGTCCGTGGCGTCTACCTTCCGGAGCTGGACACCACCGCCCTGCTGCAGGACACGGACTCGCTCGCAGGGAAACTCATTATTGATGCCGGCGGGGATGCCACCACCGCCCGGCTGCTGCTCCCCGCCATCACCGGTCTGGTCCAGTCCGTGCGGAACCGCCGGCTGTCCCTCTTCGAAGCGGAGGAAGACCTGAAGAAGGCCTGCGCGCGCCTGGCTCCGGCCGTCGACACCGGCCTCACCCTGCCTCGGACGGCGTAACCGGTCTAGACCAATCCGGAAATAAATCATCCATAATGCCGTGATAACCGTCACTTAAGTCCTAAATGTGGCCCCCGAGGTGGGTTTGGCAGCGCGGAAGACCATTCAGCGTCCTCCCGTTGCCTAGCATGGAGTAACGGAGCGGCCGGGAGGATCCATCCCTTGCCGTTCCGGGTTCTGCAGACTTCCGGACCCGCACCCCAGGGCCCGCCGCACCCATCACCTGCGCCCCGCCCGCCCGGGCCGGAGCCCCCATGCCGTGCGCCCACGGCAGACCAGGAGACAACGACGTGTCCATTGACGCAGCCACAGCCATCGACAATTCCGCAGCCACAGACCTGACCGAGGCCGAGATCTTCGACGCCCACCGGGGTGGCAAGCTCTCTATCACCAGCACGGTGCCGCTGACCAACAAGCGGGATCTGTCCATCGCCTACACCCCCGGCGTGGCCGAGGTCAGCCGGGCCATCCACAGGAATCCGGAACTGGCCCGCACCCTCACCTGGGCCGAGCGGCTGGTGGTTGTGGTCAGCGACGGGACCGCCGTCCTGGGCCTGGGCAACATCGGCCCCAGCGCCTCGCTCCCCGTGATGGAGGGCAAATCCGCCCTGTTCAAGACCTTCGGCGACCTCGACTCCATCCCGCTGGTGCTGAACACCACCGATGTTGACGAGATCGTGGAGACCCTGGTCCGGCTACGCCCCAGCTTTGGTGCCGTGAACCTCGAGGACGTCGCGGCGCCCCGGTGCTTCGAGCTTGAGGAGAAGCTCATCGAAGCCCTGGACTGCCCTGTGATGCATGATGACCAGCACGGCACAGCAGTGGTGGCCCTGGCCGCACTGACCAATGCCGCCAAAGTCACCGGCCGCGAACTTGGTCAACTGCGCGTTGTGGTGTCCGGCGCCGGGGCGGCCGGCATCGCCGTCGCCGAAATCCTGCTCTCCGCGGCCGTCACCGATGTGGTCCTGCTGGACTCCCGCGGCGTTATCAACAGCGCCCGGCCGGACCTTGCCGGAGCCGCGGGCAAGAAGGCGGAGATCGCCGGCCGCAGCAACCCCCGCGGGGTGGAAGGCGGCCCGGCCGAAGCCCTCGCCGGCGCGGATGTCTTCATCGGCGTTTCCTCCTCCAAGCTGGACGAAACCCACCTGGCCCTGATGAACCGGGACTCCATCGTGTTTGCCCTTTCCAACCCGGACCCGGAAGTCCTCCCCGAAGTCGCCGTGAAGTACGCAGCCGTGGTGGCCACCGGGCGCAGTGACTTCCCCAACCAGATCAACAACGTCCTGGCGTTCCCGGGGATCTTCCGCGGTGCGCTGGATGCCGGCGCCCGCCGGATCACGCCGGCCATGAAGCTGGCCGCGGCCCGGGCCATCGCAGACCTGGCCGCGGCGGACCTGGCCGTCGACTACATCGTTCCGAGCCCGCTGGATCCCCGGGTTGCCCCGGCCGTGACAGCCGCCGTCGCCGCCGCGGTGGAAGCCGGCTAGTTTCCCGGCCATAAACTGGGGGCATGAGCCCGGAAACCCTCGTGACCATCCTGTGCGGCCTGGCCATTGCGGTAGGCGTTGCAGGCACCATCATCCCGGTCCTGCCGGGCAGCATCCTGATTGGCGCCAGCCTCCTGGCCTGGGCCGTCTGGGGCGGCGCCGGCACGGCCGGGTGGGTGGTTTTTGCGGTAGGCATGCTGTTTGTGGTGGCCGGCATGGCGGCCAGCGCCGTCCTGACCGGGCGCAAGCTCAGGCAGCACGCCATCCCCGGCCGCAGCATCATGGCCGGCCTGGCGGCAGCGGTGGTGGGCATGTTCGTCATTCCGGTGGTGGGCCTGTTTGTTGGTTTCGCCGTCGGGCTGCTGGTCAGCGAACTGTTCAGGACCCGGCACTTCCGGACCGCCGCGGCCGGCAGCTGGGCTGCCCTGAAAGCCACCGGCCTGGGCATGCTGGTGGAGTTCGGCTTGGCCGCGCTCGCAGCCAGCACCTGGGTGATCGGCGTATGGGTGGCCGCAGTCAACGGCTAGGCACTTGCCGGGCCGCGGCGCCCGGCGTAGAACGGATGGATGACGGAAAGCACGATGGCCGCCGGACACATCGCGGCGTGGATGGAGCGTTACCAGGCGGCGTGGGCCAGCAACCGGCCTGAAGACATCGGCGGCCTTTTCACCGGGGACGCGGTCTACGAGACCCGCCCCCACGATCCGCACCCGTGGCGGGGGCGGCAGGAGATCACCGACAGGTGGCTCGCCGCCAGGGACGAGCCCGGGGCCTGGTCCTTCACCTGGGAGCTGCTGGGTACGGACGGCGCCACTGCCTTCGTCCAAGGGGTCACCGTCTACGTGGAGGGTCCCAGTTACGAGAACCTCTGGGTGGTACGGATGGACGGATCCGGCCGTGCAGCGGCGTTCACCGAGTGGTTCATGGAACGGTCCAAGGGCCCCGCCCCGGGCACCCAGCTCCTTGGATAGCATGGAACCATGACCGTTGGGGATGCCAAACCGATCTATCAGGACACCCGCGACCTCACGCCGTTCGGCACAGCCCAGTTATGGACGCCCGTCCGCGGCCTGACGGACAGCGTGGGCGGACTGCTCTCGGGGATGCTCGGCGTCCGCGACTCCGCCCCCCTGGCCGTCGAAGGGGACATCCCGCGGTTGGGCCGGCGCGAATCCCGGACCGCTAAAACCTTCCACCAGGCCGTCTACGCCTCAGGGCGGCCGGACCGGCTCCTTGCCCTGGCCCGGGACCATCCCGGCTGGGCCGGCCTGAGCCATTTGATGGCGGGCCTCCAGTCCTACCGGAATGCCGGCTACCGGCGCGCCTCGGAACTGCTGCGCCGCGGATTCGACCTTCGGAACGACGACGACGCCAACCGCTACGCCGTTACGTACCTTTCGCGGGTGGTCACCCGCGTCGAGGTGGCGGAAAAAGTCGAGGTGCCGGTCCTGTTCAGCGAGGAATCGGTGCTGCTGGCCCTCTCGCATGCGCTGCGGGAGACCGGGCGCCTGGAGGATGCGCTGCATGCTGTCAGCTGGCTTCCGCCGTCGCTTCCCTCGGCACTGGCCCGCAGTTCCCTGGCCCTGACGCTGGGCCGGACCGGCGCGGTCATCGCCTGGACGGAAGGCCTGCTGAACGAGGACGACCTGTCTGCTGCCCTGCTGCTGGTGCGGGCCCGGGCCCTGCGCCGGGAGGGCTGGCTGGACGAGGCCCAGGACGCCATCTCCGAAGTCCTGCGGCGGCGGGGCACGGCCATGGTCCTTCGCAACGATGCCATGGCGGACCGCACAGCGCTGGTCATCGAAATCAGCCGCCGCGGGATGTCCCCCAGGGAATGGTTGCGGAAACCCTCCGAAACGCCAGGCCGGCGGGACATCGACGAGCAGGAACGGATCCGGCGCGACCAGGATTCCCGCCGGATCTGGAAGCAGGAATGGGAACGGCTGGGCGGCGATACGGGGGACTAAAGTCCTGCGGCCAGCGGCAGGACCTGTTCGGCCACGAGTACCGAACCCAGCACCAGCATGATGATCCCGCTGGTCAGGGTCACCACCCTGGCGGCCCCGGGCCTGCTGTGCAGCAGCGTTCGCGAGAGCAGCGCCACCGCCGTGTACACCAGTCCGGCCAGGAGGACAAAGGTCATGCCCAGCACCCCGGACTGCACCGGGACGGGCAAGGCGGCGTCTGCGCTGACAAACTGCGGCACCAGTGCCACGTAGAAGAGCAGTCCCTTGGGGTTGATGCCGCTGGTGCCCATGCCCTGCAGGAATGTCCGCAGCCTGGTACCGCCGCCGGCGTCCGCCGCTGCGAAGCTCGCACCGCGCCAGGACCTGATGGTGCCGGCACCCAGCCAGATCAGGTAGCCGGCGCCGGCCAGGGTCAGCCAGGCCAGCACACCGGGCATGCCGGTCAGCACCACCGCGAGGCCGGCCACCAGCAGGACGGTGTGCAGGACATATCCGCTGCACAGCCCGGCCACCGCGGGGACAAAGCTGCGCTGCCGCAGGCCGGCCGTGATGGAGTAGGCCCAGTCCACGCCGGGGGTGCAGGCCAGGGCGGCAGCCACCAGCACAAACGCAAGAAACAGTTGGGGGTTCACAAAAGAAACTTTAGGAAAGATCGCGCCATAAGTGCTGTCCGGTTTTAGCCCTGATGGACGCCGCGACAGTACGCTTATTGCGTGATTGACCATATTGACAGGAATATTTTGCGCCACCTGCAGGAGGATGGCCGGATGACGGCCACGGCGCTGGCCGCGAAGGTGGGCCTGACCGTGGCGCCGTGCCACCGCCGGCTCCGTGACCTGGAGCGCTCAGGTGTGATCCGCGGTTACAAGGCGGACGTGGACCCGGCCGCTGTGGGCCTGGGGTTCGAAGCGATTGTGTTTGTCACCCTCCGCCAAGTGGACCGGGCCACCATGGAGATCTTCGAGAGCCGGGTGGCAGCAAACCCCAACGTGGTGGAGGCCCAGCGGCTCTTTGGTTCGCCGGACTACCTGTTGAAGGTCATCGCGGCCGACCTGCCGGCATACCAGCGGTTCTACGATGCTGAACTGACGTCCCTGCCGGGCGTGGAGCGGCTGACTTCCACGCTGGTGATGAAGAACCTCAAATCCAACGCCGGGCCGCCGGTCTAGGCAGCTGCCGGGACGGGCTCAGCCTGCCGGCAGGACGTGGACGATGATCACCCTGGTGCCTGCGCCGCCGTCGTACCTGAGGTCGTAGGTGATTTCCAGCCCCGTGGCGTTTCCGGATGTCAGGGAGAAGTCGCTTTTGGCATCCGGGGCAGCCTCGGCGCTGCTGATCCACCGCTCCGCCGAGCCGCTGTCGATGCCGTAGCGCCGGACCCCATCGCGGACCAGGCTGAAGTAGTCGGCTGCCGAGTCCGCCGTGAGGAAGTAGGTGACCTCGCTGAAGTCGGGGCGGCTGCCGGTGGTGTTGAAGCGGATCCGGTCCGTTTCGCCGGAGACCTCCCCGTTGGGCGCCGTGATGGACAGGCTGATTTTCCCGGCGTCGCGGGTGTTGATCTCCGGGCCGTAACTGTCGTCCGTGACGTTGACGGCCGATTTTTCCAGCCGGCCGGAGCTCATGTCCAGCCGCGCGGCCTTCGACTCGCGGATGGTGGCCACGCCGGCGGCGTCGAGGGTGGAGAATTCTGAGGTTGTCACGGTGCTCCCCTGTGAGGTCGGGTCGGTGGAGGTGGGTGGAGCGGCCTGGCAGCCGCCCAGCGTCAGGCCAAGTGCCAGTACGGGCAGGAGCAGGCGGACGACGGCGGTACCTCGCCGGTGCGGCCGGGCTCCGGTTGTGCGGGTGGCCGTCATTGGTGGACCTCCGCCCCGAAGCCGTCCACAAACCGGTCCATGATGCCTGGGATGTTGTTGATGGGCCGGTACTGCTCCACCCGGTCATCGAAGTCCGAGCCGATGATCTGCGCGGCCCGGTCCGGATCCGTGGCCAGCAGGTCCTGGTAGGCGGGGAGGGTGTCCTGGCGGATCAGCTCCCAGCGCTGGTCGGCGTTGGCAATGTTGCCGTCCGGGAAGCCCGTGGTGAAGTCGGTGCGGAACTGGGTGGGGTTGTCCCAGTTGGTGAAGGGGATGTTCTGCGTTCCAGGGCTCTCCACGCTGAAGGTGTACGGGAAGACCTCGGGATAGCTCCGGGCGCCGGGGATGGACGGTTCGCCGGCCAGGGTCACCAGGTAGGTCACGGCTTCCCCACCGGGATGGTTGCTCATGGCGTCGTAGTCATCGGCGATGATCTCGTTTTGCTCGCGGTAGAGCAGGGAGGTGTTTCCTTCCTGGACGCGGCCTGGATCACCGGAATCGATGTCGGCCCAGGCCGCGGCGGTGCCTGGATCGATGGCGCCGGAATCGCGGAGCCGGTTGATCTCGGCCAGTCCGCCGTCCAGGTAGGCCTGGTGCTGCCGGGCCTGGTCCAGGAAGATTTCCTTGTTCATGTCCAGCATGCTGGTTTCATAAAAGCGGATCTCCTCGTCGGTCATCCCCGCGAGGTCCTCGATCTGATCCAGGATGGGCAGCGGGATGTCCGAGACCGGGTTGTCCGCGATCTGTTGGGCCAGGTCGCGCAGCATCGCCATGTCCCGGAATCCGCCGGCGAAGGAAGGGCCGATCATGTTGGCCATTCCCGCCCATTGAAGGTCCGGGTTGGCCAGGTAGGCCTGCCCGTAGAAGTCGTAGACGCTCCTGATGGTTTCCCAGTTCGGTTCGGTGCCCAGGGCGGTGTCCCAGCTGGCAGGGTCGATGCCCATGTCCAGCATTGCCTGGTGGTTCCAGTAGTCGCTGAGGAACGCGGCGTACTCCGGCGAGTTTTTGGAGATCAGGCCCGAATCGGCGGCAGCATCCATGGCAGCTTTCGCTGCAGCGGGGTTGGCCAAGGCCCAGTCCCGGAATTCCTGGCTCTGCAGGTAGGCCTGCCGTTCGGCGGGCGTCATGGCCGCCAGGGTGTTGGTCAGCTCCTGCGCCTTGGCGTCGGCTGGGCCGGTTCCCTGCGGGCCGCCGGATCCGCCGTTCCCGCCGGTGCTGGCCTTCTCCTGCTCATCGGCGTTGGCCAGGACGGCCTTGGCCGCTGCTTCCAGTCCGGCCGTGGCGGAGCGCAGCAGCTTTACATGCGTTCCCGTCCAGTCGCTGCGGAAGCGGTCGCCGTCGCGGCCTTTCCAGGCGCCGGTGCCCACAGTGGTGCTGAGCTGCCGGCACAGGGCCTCGAGCCGGGTCGCTCCACCCGCGAGGTCCCTGGCGAGTCGCCGGAGCTGCGCCACGTCGCCGCCGTAGAAAGTGCCCGTCATGCCTACCCCCGATTGGATGTTCCGTGCAAGCTTAACCGGGATGGGGGCAGGCGGCGATGGGGAGATGTCCCCGTCCCCGCGCTCAGTCCGCCAGCAGCCCGGTGGTGCGGTAGGGAATGACTTCGCGCAGGAACATGCTGGTGGAGGTGCGCACAATGCCCGGGCACAGTCGGATTTCCTCCGATACCCGGTAGAGATCGTCAGGGCTGGTGGCCACCACACGGATCAGCAGGTCTGTGTCCCCGGCGGGCGCGTGGCATTCCAGGACCTCCGGGATCCTGCGCAGGGCGTCGATGGCTTCGTTCAGGTGGCTCTGGTCCAGCTCTGCGCTCACGGCGGCCGCCACCCCGCGCCCCAGCGCCCCCGGAAGGACGCGGCTGCTGTTGGGCCGCAGCGCGCCGGAAGCGCCCATGCGCTCCAGCCGGGACTGCACCGTGCCGCGCGCCAGGCCCAGTTTCTGTGCCAGCACCATGATGGGAACCCGCGGGTCAGCATCCAGGGCCCGGAGGATCCGCCGGTCCGTTGCATCAAGTTCCTGCAATCTGTTCAACTCCTGCCGGTCGACTGTGTGCTTATTGGTCAATCTGATCAAGGATAAGCCAGCCTCTTGCACCAACTGTAGGTCTCTTGCTGAAATAGTGGCAACAGGGCAGCGGCTACCGCCAAACCCGCAGGCTGACGGCCTTCCGGCACACACCACCCGGACGCGCTGGATCCGCTTCCCGCAAGGAGGCCGCCCGCTGATTGACTCTTGTTCACGCATCGTCTCTCCGCGCCGCCCACGGCAAGGGCCCCTGAGCCACCGACGTCCGGTCACCGGAGCATCGGTAGCTGAGGGGCCCTTGTGCTGTGCGGTCGAGGTGCGGCTGTGCGGTCGAGATGGGGCTATGCAGCGGGAACGCGGCTGCGCAGCCTGTGCGGACCGGCGATGCCCTTCCGCATAGGCTTGAACCATGGATTCCGCCGGCCGCTTTGCTCCCAGCCCTTCGGGTGACCTGCATGTGGGCAACCTGCGCACGGCAGTCCTGGCCTGGCTTTTCGCCAGGTCCACGGGCCGGAAGTTCCTGCTGCGCGTGGAGGACCTGGACCGGGCCCGGGCGGGGTCCGAAGCGGCGCAGTTGAGGGATCTGGCTGCCGTGGGACTGACCTGGGACGGCGCTGCAGTCCGGCAAACGGACCGCGGAGCGCTTTATGCTGCTGCCCTGGATGGACTTGAGGCGGCTGGACTGACGTATGAGTGTTTTTGCACCCGGCGGGAAATCCAGGAGGCGCCGTCTGCGCCGCACGCGCCGCAGGGCGCCTATCCGGGCACCTGTCGGAACCTTATGGGCCCTGAGCGGGCCGAAAAGCGCGCCATGCGCCCGGCTGCCATCAGGTTGCGCGCCGGAGTTTCGGCCATCATGGTCCACGACCGGCTGCACGGGGACTTTACCGGCGTCGTGGACGACTTTGTCCTGCGCCGCAATGACGGCGTCACCGCCTATAACCTGGCAGTGGTTGTGGACGATGCCGAGCAGGGGATCGACCAAGTGGTCCGCGGCGACGACCTGCTCCCATCAACTCCGCGCCAGGCCTACCTCGCGTCCCTCTTGAATATTCCCGTTCCGGAATATGTCCATGTCCCCTTGGTGCTCAATGGCCAGGGAGTGCGGCTGGCCAAGCGCGACGGTGCTGTGACCCTGACGGACCTGGCGGCCGGCGGCGTCCCCGCGGATTCCGTGCGGGACTCCATCCTGTCCTCCCTGGAGCTGCCACCGGGGCCCCTGGGCAACGCCCTGGGGGCCTTTGATCCGGACCGCCTGTCCCGGCAGCCGTGGATCTGGCGGCCACAGGGTCCGCCCTCCGTCAACCTTGGTTGACGATGCCGCGTCCGTCAACTAATGTTGACGGTATGGAGGTGGACCGGATGAAGACATTGGTCGGATCAATGGACGGGATGGGGCCGGCGGCGGCGTTGAACGCCGTGGCCGAGTTGCGGAAGGAAGTCAACAGGACGGAGTCATCGCTGGTCCGGAACGCTCGGCAGGCGGGCCTGTCCTGGGAGGCGATTGCCGTGTGCCTGGGTGTGAGCAAGCAGGCTGTGCACCGCAAGTACGGCAAGCAGTAGCCCCGTCCCATAGGCTGGTTCCATGCAAGACCAACAGCCCGAAGAGTCCATGCCCCGCTTTACCGTCGACACCGCCAGGGTTCTGGCGGAGGTGGCGCACAACCGGCAGAAGGACAAGCTCAAGCGGCCCTACCGGGAGCACGTCCTGGCGGTGGGGGACGCCTTGGCGGATTTCGACGACGACATCCGGATCGCGGGGTACCTGCACGACATTGCCGAGGACACCCCCGTCACCCGTCAGGCGCTGCTGGAAATGGGGGTACCGGAACGGGCCGTCAACATCGTCGAACGCGTCACCACGCGGCTGCACGACGACCCGGACGACTACGCAGCGGTGATCCGCGACATCGCCGGGGACCCCGACGCGGCCCTGGTCAAGATCGCCGACAACGCCCACAACTCGTTGCCGGAACGGGTCAAGGCGCTTGCTGACAAATGGCCGGACAAGCCCCCGGTCACCAAGTACCTGGATGCCCGGCCCGTCCTGTACGCCGCGGTGCCAACAGAAGACATCCGCCTGATCCTGGCCCGGGTCAACCCGTGGCTGCTTGAAGAGCTGGACGACCGCCTGGATGAGGAAGACGCCACGGACTACGAAAACCTGTCCTACGACCAGGCGGGCCCGCACCTGGACGCGGACGGAAATCCTATCGCGGACGGGGAGCGGTAGCCTCCGCCTCCAGCTTTTCCAGGGCGGCGTGGATGCGGCCTGAAGCCCGCAACTCATCAACTGCCACGGAACCGGCGAGGGCCAGGACAATCAGCAGCAGGCACAGGGTGACCGGTACTCCCGCTGCAGCCATGCCAATGCTGGCGGCGAGCAACACCAGCACGCCCGCGGTCACGGCCAGGATGGTTTTGTCGGCGCTTTTCATCATGACGCTGTAGAGCCACGTCAGGGCAGTCTTGAACACGGCAACCGGGATGGCAATGCTGGCAATGACCACCGCGGCATCAACGTGTGCCTCGTGGTTGATGTAGTAGGCAGCCACGTGGAGGCCTGCGCCGGCCGCGGCGATGGCGGCGAAGATGGGGATGTGGCCGTAGCCGAAGAGGTAGGAGCGGTGCCTGCGGACGTGCAGGGCGCGGCCGGCCGGAAGCATAAAGTAGACCCACCACATTCCGAAGGCCAGTGCTGTGCTGCCGAAGCCCACCAGGGCGGCGTCCATGCTCCAGCCGTTGGTTGCCACAATGGCCCGGAGCGTTTCGATGGCGCCGATCAGGCATTCGCCCAGCGCAATGATGGCCAGCAGGCCGTAGCGTTCAGCGATGTGGTGGGCGTGCCAGGGTGTCCGGCTTTTCCGTTCCGCCGCGTACGGGGTGGCCATTTCCAGCACAACCAGCGGGATGGTCAGCATAAAGGTGGTGGCCACGTCCGTCTCCACCAGCAATAGGGCGATCCACCCCACCTGAACTATTGCCAGGTACTTCGCGTAGCGCAGGCACGTTTCCCGGCGGGCAGGGTCCTGCCGGGCGGCCCGGAGCCACTGGGCCACCAGCGCCAGCCGCATCAGCACGTATCCGGCCACCATCACGCGGTTCTCCACATGCTCGCCTTCCACCAGCGAGTGGAACATCGGCTCGATGCCCATGGTCAGGATGAGGACACCCACGATCTGCACCATGGTCACCACCCGGAAGATCCAGTCGTCGGTGTCGTAGGCGCTGGCGAACCAGGTGAAGTTGATCCACGCCCAGATCACCGCAAACATGGCGAAGGAAAACCCCAGCAGGCCGGGTACGAATTTGCCCTCCGCCACCTCATGGGCCAGCTGGCTTCCGGCCACGCCAAAGGCAATGACGAAGGTCAGGTCAAAGAAAAGTTCCAGAGGTGTGGCGGCCCGGTGCTGCTCGTGCGGATCACGGCCACCCATGCGGGAAAGGGCGTGCCGGAGGGGGTTTGAAGACATGGTTCAAAGATAGCCGGGTCAGACCCGTCCCAAAGCGTTGATGTCGACCAGAAAGTCCTCGTGTACCTCGGCGCTGACGGTGGTGCGGGTGTCCCCGATGGCGTCCAGGTAATCCTGGGTGGCTGGACCACGGCGTACTGCCGCCCGGGCGGCCGCGCCGCCACCGGTTGCCAGCCCGCCGTCGTCGTACACTGCTTTTTCCAGTGCCCGCTGGGAGGCGCTGCGGGCAGCGTATTCGATGTCCGCCGGTGAGAAGCCCTCCGTGCGTTCCACCAGCAGCTCCACGTCCACGGTGTCCACCACTGCGGCCGGGATGAAGCGCTGCCACATGGCAGTGCGCGCCTGCCGGTCGGGCAGCCCGATGGGGATGACGTAGTCGAACCGCCCATGCCGCAGGAACGCCGTGTCCAGGGCCCGGATGAAGTTGGTGGCGCACACCAGCAGCCGGCCGGGCTGTTCGCGGAAGGCCGGGATGATCTTCAGGAGCTCGTTGGTGACGCCCTGCAGGGGCGAGGGGGGCTCGCCGGAACGCTGCGAGGCGATCTCCTCCACCTCGTCGATGAACACCACGGCGTGTTCCAGCTCCGCGATTTCGAGGAAAGTCTCCCGCAGGGCGCCAGCCAGGCCCTGGGGATCGGCGGCCAGCCGGGACGGGAAGACCTCCACAAACGGCCACTCCAGCCGGGACGCGATGGCCTTGGCAAACGTGGTTTTGCCCGTGCCGGGCGGGCCGAAGAGGACCACTGCGCGCGGCGGCACCACACCGAACTCGTCCGCCAGGTCAGCCTCGGCCAACGGCAGCACCAGCCTGCGTTCGAGTAGTTCCTTTTCCTTGCGCATGCCGGCGACGTTCTCCCAGAGGTCCCGGGCCAGGATGCGGCCGCCCAGCTGGCCCAGGGCGCCAAGTTCCTGCCGCTGCACCGGAATGGTCCGCTCGAAATAGCGCAGGTTCTTCTTTAATGCGAAGCCGCGGCTCAGGAATGCTTCCACGCGGGTTTCGGATTCGGGCATCAACGCCGACAGCTTGTTGAGCCCGTGGGGCGCCATCCGGTTCTCGACGGCGGCAAGCAGGGAGGTGCCGATGCCCCGCCCGCGGTATTCGGGCAGGGTGGCCAGGAAAACGATCCAGCCCTGGTCGTGCGCAGCGCGGCCCACCGCGGCACCCACCACCTGTTCGCCCTGTACCGCCACCACGGCATGGTCCTTTTCGCAGGAGGCCAGGACCTCGGACAGGGCGTACACCGGCTCCACGTTGTGGGCCTTGAGGGTCTCCCACAGGTGCAGGATGCCGTCCAGGTCAGCAGAGTGGAAATCCCTGATCCGCCAGTTGGTCATGCTGTTCCTCCGGGAGGTTCGTCGTTGAACTGAACGTGGCGCGGGAGTAAGGTGTGGCGCACCTCACCCACCCCGTTAGGAGCAACCATGCCACATCCGGGACGCCGGGCCGCAGCCATTACGGCTGTGCTGGCAATGAGCGTAACCACAGGTGCCATCATGACGCCGGCCGCTGCCGATCCCCGGCAAACGGACCGGAGCGCCACCGCCACCGGATCCGGCGGTGCCGTCAGCACCGTAGATCCCGAAGCGTCCGCGGCGGCCATCGAGGTCCTCCGCAAAGGGGGCAACGCGGCCGACGCGGCGGTTGCGGCAGCAGCGACGCTGGGCGTCACGGAGCCGTACAGCGCCGGTGTTGGCGGCGGCGGCTACTTTGTGTTTTATGACGCGGCCACCGGGAAGGTGGGCACCATCGACGGCCGGGAGACTGCGCCCGCGGGGATCCGCAGTGACGCGTTCATCAATCCGGCCACCGGCGGGCCCTACACCTTCAGCCCGGACCTGGTGACCAGCGGCGTTTCGGTGGGTGTGCCCGGAACGCCCGCCACCTGGGAACGTGCGCTGGAGCGCTGGGGCACCGTCAGCCTGGCCGAGGCCCTGAAGCCCGCCATCAAGGTGGCCACCCGGGGCTTCGTCGTCGACGGCACCTTCCGCAAGCAGACCGAGGACAACCAGGCCCGCTTTGAAGCGTTCCCTGCCACTGCAGAGCTGTTCCTTCCGGGCGGACAGCTTCCGGTGGTGGGGTCGGTGTTCAGGAACAAGGACCTCGCGGAGACGTACCGGCTGCTGTCCCGGCAGGGAACCGGCGCCTTCTACACCGGCCCGCTCGCCGGGGAGATTGCGGCCACGGTCCAGGCCCCACCCAAAGCTGCCGACACGGAGCTGCCGGTTCCGCCAGGCTCCATGACGGTGGCGGACCTGGCCAACTACCGGGCAATTGACCAGGCAGCCACCAAGGTGAGCTACCGCGGCTATGACGTCCACGGCATGGCACCCTCCAGCAGCGGCGGCACCACGGTGGGTGAGGCGCTGAACATCCTGTCCGGCTTCGATTTGCCGGCCACTGCACAAGCCCGGCCGTCAGTCCTGCACCATTACCTGGAGGCAAGCGCGCTCGCGTTTGCGGACCGCGCCGAGTATGTGGGCGATCCCGCCTTTGTGCCGGTTCCCACCGCAGCGCTCCTCAACCCGGTCTTCGGCAAGGAACGCGCCTGCCAGCTCAATCCGCTCCAGGCCGCCGTCAAACCCGTGCAACCGGGCAATGTTTTGTCCTACGACGGCGCCTGCACCACACCGCCGGTCCCGTTGGCCAATGACACTGATACGGAGAACATCTCCACCACCAACCTCACGGTGTCCGACAAGTGGGGCAACGTGGTGGAGTACACCCTGACCATTGAGCAGACCGGCGGGTCCGGGATTGTGGTTCCGGGCCGGGGCTTCCTGTTGAACAACGAACTCACCGACTTCTCCACCGTCTTTGATGAGGAAGATCCCAACCGGATCCAGCCGAGCAAGCGTCCGCGGTCGTCCATGTCGCCCACCATCGTGCTCAGGGATGGCAAGCCGTTCCTGGCCCTTGGCTCACCGGGCGGTTCCACCATCATCACCACTGTCCTGCAGACCCTGATCAACAGGATCGATCTCAAGATGGGCCTCCTCGACGCCGTGGCCGCACCCCGTGCCGCCCAGCGGAACACGGCGTCGGTGAGCGCGGAACAGGGCTTTATCGACAGGTACGGCCCGGGCCTGGCCCCGTTCGGCCATAAGTTCACGGCTGCCGGCCCGCCAGGCAGTTCGGCGGCGGAGATCGGCGCCGCCACCGCCATTGAGTTCCTGCCATCAGGCGGTGTGCTGGCCGTGGCCGAGCCTGCCAGGCGGGGCGGCGGCTCGGCGATGGTGGTGAAGCCAGCCAAGTGAGCCGCGGCAGGCGTTAAACCACGACGGCGGCACCTGGGTTCGGATCATTCCGGAACCCGGGTGCCGCCGTCGTACGCCCTGCCGGCTATCTCTTGAAGGTGTCTGCCGCCGGGTTGGCGATGACGGGGGCGGTGCCGGTGTAGCCCTTGCGGGTTTCGGCGATTTCGCGGATGCGTTTGCGGCAGGCGAACCAGCCGGCCACCATGAGTGCTGAGGCGATGCCGGTGACGAGCATGGTCAGGGGGGAGTCGATGAACACCATCACCAGCACGCCGACGAGGAAGAGCAGGGAGAGGTAGCCGGTGTAGGGGGCGCCGAACATGCGGAAGCTGGGCCGTTCCAGCCAGCCTTTGTCGGCCCAGCGTTTGAGTTGGATCTGGCAGAGGACGATGGTGGCCCAGGTCATGATGATGCCTACGGAGGCGACGTTGAGGACGATTTCGAAGGCGTCGGCCGGGACGAGGTAGTTCAGCGGGACCCCGAGCAGGGACACGGCGGCGGTGATCGCGATGCCGCCGTAGGGGACGCCG
>NZ_LMOL01000016.1:36158-36390 GCF_001424565.1 Arthrobacter sp. Leaf141 | reverse complement strand
CAGGACGCCCTGCATGAGGATGATCATGGGCAGCAGGCCGTTGGGGAAGATCCCGCCGTTGTCCGTGATCAGGCTCAGGCCCACTTCCTGGCCGTCCACGGGGGTGCCGAAGATGACGAAGTAGGTGCCCACCAGCAGGAACGCGACCAGGGCTGCGACCTTGATCAGGGCGAACCAGAATTCCATCTCGCCAAAGACCTTCACCGAGACCAGGTTCAGGGCCAGGACCACC
>NZ_LMOL01000016.1:0-36112 GCF_001424565.1 Arthrobacter sp. Leaf141 | reverse complement strand
GGTGATGTCCACGATGGTGGTGGTGGCCCAGTTGATCCAGTAGAACCAGCCGGAAACAAACGCGGCTTTTTCGCCGAAGAACTCCCGGGCGTAGGAAACGAAGGAACCGGACGAGGGCCGGTGCAGCACGAGTTCGCCCAGGGCACGCAGGATCAGGAACGCGAAGAAACCACACACCGCGTAGGCGATCACCAGCGACGGGCCGGCCTCGGCCAAGCGGCCACCGGCACCCAGGAACAGGCCGGTACCGATCGCACCGCCAATGGCGATCATCTGGATCTGCCGCGGCTTCAGGTTCTTGTGGTAACCCGTGTCCTCAGCGTGCAGGGACGACTCGGTCGCATGGGCGTGGCCACCATCAATCAGGTGGTCGGGAATGGGGGAGTTTGTCATGGGGGGTGTCCTTTGATGTGCCGGGTTCAGGGTCAGGCCGGAGCCTGGTTGCTGAGGTTGGCAAGGCGTTCGGGGCTGAGGAGTTCCTGAAGCTGTTCAGAGGTAAGGAGTCCGTGTTCAAGGACCAGTTCGGCCACACCCTTGCCGGTGGCGAGGGCTTCCTGCGCAATGGCGGTGGCAGTGGCGTAGCCCAGTTGGGGGTTCAGGGCGGTGACCAGTCCGATGGACTGCTCCACGGTGAGGCGGAGCCGTTCGGTGTTGGCGGTGATGCCCCGGATGCAGCGGGCCGTGAGGGTGCGGCAGGCTGCTTCCAGGTGTGAAATGCTCTTGTGGAGGCTGTGGACAATGATGGGTTCGAAGGCGTTGAGCTGAAGTTGTCCGGCTTCGGCGGCCATGGTGATGGTCACGTCGTTGCCGATGACCTCGTAGGCCACCTGGGAGACAACTTCCGGGATGACCGGGTTGATCTTGCCGGGCATGATCGAGGATCCGGACTGCACGGCCGGAAGGTTGATCTCGCCGAATCCCGCGCGGGGGCCGGAGGAGAGCAGGCGGAGGTCGTTGCAGATCTTGGAGAGTTTCACGGCCACACGCTTCAGCACACCGGACAGGTGCACAAATGCGCCGACGTCCTGGGTGGCTTCGATGAGGTCGACGGCGGTCACCAGCGGCAGGCCGGTGATGGCGGCCAGGTGCCGGCAGGCTGCCCCGGCGTAGCCGGCGGGGGCGTTCAGGCCCGTTCCGATGGCCGTGGCACCCAGGTTGATTTCGTGGATGAGCAGTTCGGCCTCGGCCAGCCGGAGCCGGTCCTCGCCGATGGTGACGGCGTAGGTGCCGAACTCCTGGCCCAGGGTCATGGGCACGGCGTCCTGGAGCTGGGTCCGGCCCATCTTCACCACGGTCCGGAATTCCAGCGCCTTCGACGCGCAGGCCTCCTCGAGTTCGGCAAGTGCGTCGAGGAGTTCCCGGGCGGCGAAGATGGTGCCCAGTTTGACGGCCGTGGGGTAGACGTCGTTGGTGGACTGGCTGAGGTTCACATGGTCGTTGGGGTGCAGCCTGGCGTAGTCGCCTTTGGGGTGGCCCAGGATTTCCAGGGCACGGTTGGCGATGACCTCGTTGGCGTTCATGTTCGACGACGTCCCCGCGCCGCCCTGGATGACGTCCACCACAAACTGTTCGCTCAGCTGGCCGGCCATGATGTCCTGGCAGGCCTGTTCGATGGCGTCCGAGCGCTCCGCGTCCAGCAGCCCGAGCTCCCGGTTGGTGCGGGCTGCGGCCAGTTTCACGGCCGCCAGGCCACGGACCAGGTGCATGTTGGAGGAGAGCTTCTGGCCGGTGATGGGGAAGTTTTCAACGGCGCGGAGGGTGTGGACACCCCAGTAGGCATCGGCCGGGACGTCGCGGTCGCCCAGCAGGTCATGTTCGGACCGGAGGCCGGGGGCGGCGGTTGCGGTGTTGTTCAGGGTGGTCATGGTGGTCCTCACGGGGCTTCGTTGACGGGCTTGGACTGGGCAGGTTCGGGGGTTTTGGGGTGGCCGGCGACGGGAGGCGCTGCCCGGGCCAGGAAATCGGTGGCCTGCAGGGCACCCACCTGGTGGCCGCCGCCCAGCACGGGGGAGCCGGCGATGGCTGCGAGGGGTGCGGTGTCCACGCCCAGGCTGCCCAGGAGGGTGGTGGTGGCGGGCATCCTGGCGCGGTCGCCGCCGTCGGAAATCTTTACCGCCACGGCGCTGCCGTCCGCCAGCCCAACCAGCTGGACGCCTTCAAAGCCGTCCTTGGCCACGGCGCCGGGAAGCAGGCGCATGAGGGTGGTCACGTCCCTGCCTTCCCCGGCCACCATGTCCGGGTGCTGCATCATGGCAAGCCCGACGGCGGCTTCCGGGGTGCCGTCGTCGACCGCGGCGGCGCGCGCAATCCGGCCGAAGGCGCGGGCCATCCCGCGCAGGGTCAGGGCGAACAGGGGCGTGCCGCAGCCGTCGGTGCTGACGGCCAGGGGCTCCTCGCCGGTCAGGTCGATGATGGTTTCGGCCACCAGCTGCTGAAGCGGGTGATCCGGTGCCAGGTAGCCCTGGACCGGCCAGCCGTTGATGACGCACGTGGCGGCCATGGCGGCGTGCTTGCCGGAGCAGTTCTGGGTGAGCTGGCTGGCGGCGCCGCCGTCACGGAGCCAATCCTCGCGTTCGGTGGTGCCGTAGGGCAGGTCGGTGCTGTTTTCCAACGAGCCCGGGGTGAGGGAGTGCATCTCGAGAATGCGCAGGGCGCCGTCGCGGTGCCGGGCGGCGCCGGAGTGGCTGGCCGCTGCCAGGGCCAGCAGGTCCATGGGCAGGACGAGCCCGGCGCGGAGCATGGCCACTGCCTGCAAGGGCTTCAGCGAGGAGCGCGGGTAAACCGGCGCCAGGGGTTCGCCGGCTGATGCCATTGTTGCGCCGTCGGCGCTGATGGCGATGGCGGAGCCGTAGTGGACACTTTCCACGAGGCCGTCGCGGGTTGCGGCGACCAGGGGTACATGGCCGGGCAGGGCGCGGTGGGCCTCGTGGGCAGCGGAAAACATCGGGGAGGGCATGGAGTCCTTGGGTAGGTTGCTTGGTGGGCTTCGCGGTTACTTGTTGAGGATTGAGTCCAGGGCCAGGCCCACGGCGTTCAAGTGGTGTGACATGGCGGAGCGGGCATCATCGGCGGAGCCCGCTTCGATGGCGGCGAGGATCTGCTGGTGCTCGATGTCGGAGGCGTGCTGGCGGTCGGCCACCATGTTCAGGGTTTCCGACTGGTGGGCCAGGGCCTCGCGGATGTCTGACACCACGCTGGCGAAGACCTTGTTGCCGCTGGCCCGGGCGATCGTGGCGTGGAAGCTGGAGTCCAGCGAAACCCAGGATTCCAGGTCGGTCTCCGCAGCCATGGCTGCAACGATGTGGCGGAGGGTTTCCAGCTCCTCATCCGTGCGCCGGTGGGCGGCGAGCCCGGCGGCCGGGATTTCGATGTGGGGGCGGGCCTCCGTGAGGTCCCGGGCTGAATACTGGCCCAGGGTGAGGTCGTTGGCTACTTTGTTGGCCATCACAAAGGTGCCCTTGCCGGTTTTGGTGACCGTCAGGCCCAGCGCGGTGCAGGAGCGCAACGCTTCGCGGATGACCGAACGGCTGACACCGTATTGCTGGGAGAGGGTGGCCTCGGAATCAAGCTTGCTGCCCACCGGAACCACACCTGACTCGATGTCGTCCCGGATCGCATTAAAGACAGCTTCCGCGGCGCTGAGGCGGGCCAAGGGCCGGGATGGTGGGCGGGTACGGGCAGGATGTCCTGCTGTCCGGCTGTCTGACAGGTTCACGCCTTAAATATGGCACCGGTCACACCGAGTGTCAATGCGGTTTCCGTTTATCTCCGGGAATGCTGGTCAGGTACTTCGGGAATTGCTGTCCGGGCCGCACACATTCCGGGTGCACCAATGGCGCCCGGGCCGGTGCTGCTGCCCCGGCCGGGATTCCCCGGTGGGGTGTCAGAGGTGCTGGATGCCTGCCCGCTGCATGGCGTCCTTGTAGGTCTCCACGCTCTTGGTGAGGAGTTCCTCCTGCTTCGTTTCGGATACGGCGAAGGCCCGCCCGCCAAGCGCGGAGGCCTTGTAGACCTTGATGCCGCTGTTCCGGAGGGACGAGTGGTACGTCTTTTCGAACAGGGTGAGGAATGCGGAGGCATCCGTGCCGTGGGCGATGATTGCCGAGACCCGCGAATTGATCTTGAGGAACTGGCGGAACGGCCGGAGTCCGTCTGTCTTCTCCTGCACACTCAGCGCGGAGGGAAGGCCAGGGTCCCTGACCCACGGGTATGCGTTCCAAGGCATGACGTAGCGGGGGTCGAGTTCGGCGATCTCGTAGATCTGGGTGGCGCGTCGGGCACCCTCGTCGTCATTGTTGTGCGACACAAAACCTGATTCGGTGCCCTTGCCGGGGCTGACCTGCAGGGTGACGATGCGGCATTCGTCCTCGTCATGCACCGGGTCAATATACGGGACGGTGGAACCCGGCTTCTTTTCCATCAGTTCATCGCAAAGCTGGGTCACCTTGGCGATGTTCGGTTCCTGTAGCAGGGCCTTTTTTTCGTCCCAATCAATCGTCACGATTTCTCCCTCGGCAGCAAGGCGTCCAGAATCAGGCGTCCTATGCCACTCTACGCTTTCCCGGGTTCAGGTGGCAGAGCGCCTCCAAACACCGGCTTCAGCCTGACTCCTCGGGGAGCGGTATAGGCCAGCGGAAGGTTCCGGGGAGGGCCGGCGCGACGGACCGGTAGGTGTGGCCGGTGGGTGTCCTGGTGTCCACCGCGTGTCTTGTAGCTGGAGCGGGAAGGGTGTCGGCGGGCCGGCTGCTGGCCGCGGCATGGCTGGTGTCTGCGATGTGGCTGTTGGCTGCAGCGTGGTTGTTGCCTGCTGCATGCCTGGTTTCCGCGGCCTGCTTTCTGGCTTGAGTATTTCTGCTGTCGATGTGGTGCCCGGTGCCTGGCACTGTCAGTGCAGACCAACCTGCCGATTCCTTTGCTTGGTTGCAGGCCTCGCAAAGCCCCTGCCCATTGGCGCCGCTTGTGTTTTTGTCCTCACGCCAGGGGACAACGTGGTCGTAATGCCGGATGGGCGCGTCACAGCAGGGAGTGCGGCATAGCTGGTCGCGCACCTGGAGGAAGCTTTTGAGGCCAGGCGGAAAAAGCCGGGCTTTCGAATCCATTGCCACCAGCTCGCCGGTTTCCGGTGCGACATACAGCCGGCGAATCCAAGCAGCCAAGGCGGGCTGGCCGGGAGCGGGCTCTCGGTCCAGAGGGAGCTGGTTGGCAGCTGGAGAGGCGGCTGCCGCACCATCCAGGACCGCCGCCCGCGCCCATTCGGCGGGGACAACGCCGTAGCCTGCGAGCCGGGCTGGTTCACTGTCGGCTTGGAAGAGTGTCCTGTCCGTCATGACCAACTGGATTTCGATGCCGGTGATGCCGCCGGGGGTACCTGTCACGCGCTCCACCAGCTCATCCGCCATCAGTTGGCCTTTGGTGCGGCCGTCGCCGGCTGAACGCGCTGAATCGGCATGGCGTGTCAGGTCGGCGTAAACCGCTACCCCTTCTGCAACCGGCAGCAGGGCGGTGAGATAGGCCATGGTGTCCGGTGCAGGCCTGAGGCTTACGGTGCGCTCCGCCGCAGCGTGGCTTGCACGCCGGGCAACCGACCGGGGATCGCGCCTGTACGCTGCGGCCCGGATTGCCGCAACGAGTGACCGGTCCCCGGCGTCCGCCAAGGACCCGTAATCCGGTCCGAACTCGGCGTCCACCGCCCGGCGGTCATCCACGGATAGGTGCGCGGTTTCCCGCACCGCGAGGATGGTCCGCCATTCGTTGAGGCTGCCGCCGGCCAAGGCCTCGGCGGCATGGGGCATTTCGATCAGCGCTTTGGCCATTCCGAGCAGCCGGCCACCCCTGGCGGGAGACTCACGCCGGGCCAATGCAATCTGCGCAGCAACCCCGGCTCCAAGGTCTGCGGCGGCGATGCCTGAGGCGGCCTGTTCCCGGCGCTGCGAGCGGTCAAAGGCAACGGCGATCCGTGCCTGCAGGGCCGCGGCTGCCGACTTCAGGTCCTCCAGCAGTCGAAGCTGGTTGATCATCCCCGCGTCATCGGGACAGATGTGCGCGGTTGCCACCAGCTGCAGCGCGGCCGGCAGGGAAGATCCGGCGTTGGTGGCAACGTCCGTTGTAACCGCCGGGTGCTCGCGTAGGTCCATACCTCAATTTTCCCGGAATCCGGCGGTGGAGCTGGAAAGAAAGTCCCGTATGTGGACAACTTCAACAGCGTAAACTAGCTCAGATTCAATTGTGGTTATATTCCCGAATCGGGTATATATTCGCCACTATGACCGAGGCAATTTTCTGGATCCTCACGGCGCTCGCGGGAGGCCGCCAGCACGGCTACGCCATCCTGCGGGACGTTGAACAGCTCGCTGCGGGCAGCCAGACCATCAGGGTTACAACCCTGTACGCCAGCCTTGAGCGGCTGGAGCGGGACGGCAAGGTCCGGCATGCGGGCGATGAGACCGTGGACGGTCGTGCGAGGCGGTACTACGAACTGACGGATGAAGGACGCCAGTCGTTGTCCGCTGAAGCAGAACGCCTTGCTGCAAGGTTGCGTGCGGCGGAAAGCAGGCTTGGCGGGCGCCGGCCGTTGTCTGTGAAGCCTGCCTCGGCGGCAAGGGTGAGCAAGGGGCAGACAGATCTCCCTGGGCTGGCCACATGAGCAGGGACCTGCGTAAGCGGTACGGCCGGCTGCTGCGTTGGTATCCGCACTCGTGGCGGGTCAGGAATGGGGCCGTCATGTTGGCCACCCTTGAACAAGACGCCGCGGAGCGGGGTTTATCGCGGCCATCCCGGGCGGACGTGTGGTCCCTGCGTTCCCACGGTCTCGGAGAAAGAGCGACACCCCGCGTGGCCGCGGTCTTCGCTGCGGTGTCGGCCCTGGCTTTCGCCGGAGCCGTGGCACTGCTGCTGACCAGCACGTCACTGCCGCCGGAAACACAAGCCTTCAGGATGCTTTTGGCGTCTTTTGCAGGACCGCTTGGTTTGTCCCTCGCAGCGACAGCGCTGATGCACAGTACCGGCAGGCTATCGGCTCCGGCGGCGCTCTTTACCGCAGTAATAGCCGTTCCGGCCTGCGCATTGGCGGGGCTGTCACTGTCCAGCATCGCGGTGGGCTTCGAGGAAGCAGACCTGGCACAGGGGAACAGTTGGTTTGGATCCGCTTCCCTGCTGTTTGTTGCCGCAGGCTGGGCGGCGGGAACCATCTTCCTCCTGGCACCGGTGAACGCCGTCCTGCGGGTCCGCGGCACGCTGTTCCGGCAGATGGCATTGTCTGCCCTGGTGGCGGTCCCGTCAGCCGTGGTCTTAGGCGCCATGATCATGATTGGCCAGTTCCTGAACACCATTGTGGCCGTGGTGGTCCTGATTGTGGCTTTGCGGATGGGTAGCGGAGGGACCGGATCCCCGGCTGATTCCGGCTGGACGCAAAACACCGCATCAGTTGGCTCGTCCGGACCCACGGCACATGCCGCGGCAGACAGGCACCGGATGCCCGCACCCCGGCTTGCCGGCCGGGACCGCAAGGCGGCACGAACCGGGGCCCTTTTTGGCTTGGTACTGGGTTTGGCCTGTGCCGCATTCGCCCTCGCCGGCAGCGAATGGACGTCCTTCGCCTCGGACTCCACCAGGGCCATGAACCTTGGCTTAGGCGCCGGCGCTGTTACTGCCGTATGGGTGGTCCTCGCGGCCGGACGAATTCTTGCGCCCGTGGTGGGCAAGGTCATCCGGTGGTCCGTCCTGCTCTGCTGCGCAGCTCTCATCATGGAGGCAGTTGCCCAGCTCCTCGGTGCGGGCCATCCACGGCAGTGGCCGGTGACGCTGGTCGCGGCCAGCCTTATGGGCTGCGCTTTGGTGCTCCCACTGGGACGGCTCC
Organism: Arthrobacter sp. Leaf141; assembly: GCF_001424565.1. Lineage (GTDB taxonomy): Bacteria > Actinomycetota > Actinomycetes > Actinomycetales > Micrococcaceae > Arthrobacter. The sequence continues at coordinate 28,257 of NZ_LMOL01000016.1, read as the reverse complement.
TGCCCGGCGGCCGGTCACTGCGCATCTTTGGCGTGGCTTTTATGGCCGTGGCAGGGATCTGGCCAGGACTCATGCTTGTTGCCGCGGCCGGCTTCCTTTCACCTGTGGTTGCCGCCGTCATTCTGGTACTGATGGGAGTCCGCAAGAGGGCCCGGCCGGAGCCGGGACACCATCTGTCCGGGCGGCCCGGCACGCTGGGTCCCGGCAATGCTGTTCAATGAAGTTATGCAGTTCAGCAAGAAGGGCCTGAAAGCCGAGGGCTTTGCAGGCTTCAGGGCAATCGAAGACCTCGCCATCATCAGGGTTCCCCAAGGGCCGGGAATCTTCACCATCATGGCGCCGGCGGATTTCGAACCCCGGTACCTGAAGACCAGCACGGCCGGTACCTTCAAAAAACGCAGCCCCACCCTGCCGAAGGATGCGCTCGCCGCTGAGTGGGTGGACGGCGCAGCTGTCCTGTACCTCGGCAAGGCAGGCCCGGGAAGCAAGGGCAACCGGGGCCTGCGCCGCCAGATCCAGGAGTTCCTGGACTTCGGCCGGGCCCGCCCGCCGGGCCACTGGGACGGCCGGCTGGTCTGGCAACTGCTCGACTCGGAGTCGTTGGTGGTCGCCTGGAAGGAGATGTCAGCCGAACAGCTCAGCGCCGCGGAAGCCGGGTACCACGCCGCCTTCGTCGAGTCCTATGGGCGGTTGCCGTTCGCGAACCTAGAGCAGGCGCGCGTCGCCGGGTAGGCCATTCCGGTCCGCAGCGGTGACACCAAAAGCTAACCGGGCATCCCGCCGTCGTAGGTGAAACGCCCGGCCACCAGCGTGCCTGCCACCGGCATGGCGGCGAAATCCGGGTCCGGAACGGCCAGCGGATCCGCGTCCAGGAGTACAAGGTCGGCCGGGTCGCCCACCCGGACCGTCCCGCGGCCCCGCGTGGAGGCTGCCAGGGCCTGCCAGCGGGTGATGGCTTCAGCCGGATGCCAGGGCTCCCGGCCGTCAAAAGCCGAACGGGTGGTGGCGGCGGACATGGCCGCCCACGGATCCAGCGGCGCCACCGGCGCGTCCGAACCGAAAGCGAGTGTTGCGCCCGCATCCAGCAGCCGGCGCAACGGAAACGCCCGGTCCGTCCGGCCCGGCCAGTTGGAATCGGCCGCATCCCGGTCATCGAGGGCGTGGCACGGCTGCACGCTGGCCACCACTCCCAGCCGGCCAAAGCGGGCAAAGTCATCGGCGCGGACAAACTGCGCATGCTCGATCCGCCCGCCAATGCCCGCCCGCTCGAAGGCGTCCAGGGCCAGCTGGTTGGCAGCGTCGCCGATCGCATGCACAGCGGGCACAAAGCCTGTCCCGCGGGCCCGCACCAGCAGGTCCAGAAGTTCGGCTTCGTCCACCGTGAGCAGGCCGTGCCCACCAAAGGGGTAGGGATCAACGCAGTAAGCGGTGCGGGTGTTGAGCGACCCGTCGATGAGCACCTTCAAGGGACCTGTCCGCAACAGCCCGCCGCCGCCGGGAAGTTCCACGCCGGTCCGCATGCCCAGCCCCGCCGCGCGTTCGAGGTCCTGCGGATACACTCCGGCCTCGACCCGGAGGGTGTCGAAGCCCGCACCGAACCTGCGCAGCCACGGATCACGGTTCCACGTCATTTCGAAGTCGACCACGCCCACGATGCCTTTTGCGGCGGCCGCCCGGGCTGCCTGTTGCGCCCACTCATCCAGCACGGTGTCCGGCAGCAGGCCCAGCTCGCGGGTCAGGAGGAACGCCGGTTCCTCCCGCAGCAACCCGGACCCGTCCACGGCCAGGGAGTAGCGCCGGGCGGCAGCACTGTTGACCCACACGCAGTGCAGGTCGTGGCTGATCAGGGCGGTGGGCCGGTCTCCCGTGGCCCCGTCCAGGAGCCCCAGCGTCGGCGCATCAGGCCACAGTGCGTCGCGGAACCCCACCCCCACGGCAGTGACGTCGCTGCCGGGTGCGGCCAGCAGGTGGCGTTCGACGGCGGCCGCCGCCCCGAGTGCCGAGGCCGCACCTGACAGGTCGATCCGGTTGGCGTGCATGGCCCACTGGTTCAGGTGTACGTGCTCGTCCCAGAGCCCGGGTATGACAAACCGGCCGTCGCAGTCGAGGACTTCAATGCCGGCGGCACCTGCCAACGGCCCGGTGCTGACGCCTGCCACGATGCCATCACGAAGGTGGAGGTTGAGGGGCCCGTTCGGCCCGTCCCCGGCAGGCAGGCGGACTGCCGCGAGGATCAGCTCAGTCATGCCGGCCCGACAGTCGCTCCATTTCACGGCGGTCCTTCTTGGTGGGCCGGCCGGCCCCGCGGTCACGCTGCGGCAGGCCCAGCGCCGGGGCCATCGGGCGGGGCGGGGTGTGGTCGGTGAAGCAGTGCGACGCCACCTCAGCGCCCACACGTTTGGCGAGCAGCCGGCGCACCTCCAGGGTGCGTTCATAGCCGGACATGCGGACGGTGACGGTATCGCCGGTCACCAGGGTTGCCGATGCCTTGGCCGGGCTGCCGTTCAGGCGGACGTGACCGGCCCGGCACGCGGCCGTGGACGCGGAGCGGGTCTTGTAGGCGCGGACAGCCCACAGCCACGCATCGATGCGGACACTGGCGGGGGAGGATGGAATGCTGGTCATGGCTGGCACCGAGTATAGCGCCGCGGCCTGCGGCTCAGGCGGCGGCTTTCCCGCCGGGGGTCCTAGTCGACGCGGACTGACACCCGGTGCACCATGTTGTTGCCCATCCCCTGGTAGTTCCAGTTCTGCTCCAGGGGCTGGGTGGCGCCGGTGTCGTCAGTGGCGCGGCAGCACAGGACGTGTTCGCCGGGATCGGCGGTCCACGGCACCGTCCACTTCCGCCAGGCGTACCCACCCAGGGATTTTTCCAGCTGCGCGGGCATCCATTGGCCGTCCACGCCAACTTCGACGCCGGTCACCGCTCCCTGCCCGGACCAGGCCCGCCCTTCCAGCAGCACCTGCCCCCGCGGCACCACCCGGTGGCGCGTGAAAAAGTCCGGGACTCCCGGCGGAACCATCAGCGAACGCACCCTGATCCGCGAAACCGGGGTGCCGGCGTCGTCAGCGGAATCCTGGTACCGGTACGCGTCCTGCTGCTGGTAGCCCGCAAAGGGGGCCGTGACCACCTCGATGGATTCCAGCCATTTCACGCTCGCCATCCCGTACCAGCCCGGAACCACCAGGCGCAGCGGATGGCCGTGCTGGGGCGGCAGGTCGCCGCCGTTCATGGCGTAGGCGAGGACGACGTCGGGCCGCATCGCCTCGTGGATCGGCAGGCTCCGCGCAAACTTCTGTGGGACGCCACCCTGGATTCCGGCGTCGACGCCGGTAAACACCACCTCAACGGCCTGCGGCAGGACCCCTGCCTTCCCCAGCAGGTGGGACAGCGGAACACCGGTCCAGTTGGCCGTCCCCACGGCCTCAAGAACCCACGGCTGGCTGACCGGCCGAGGCGCCAGCAGCGACCGGCCGTTGCCGGCGCATTCAAGGGTCACCGGCACCGTGATGCCGGGTTCTTTCCTCAGCGCGGCCATGCTGATTTCCAGCGAGCGTTCCACGGCTCCGCCAACCTGCAGGTGCCAGGTGGCGGCATCAAGGTCCGGAATGTCGAAGTGGGTCAGGACGTAGTGCAGACCCGGCGCGGTGAAGTCCCGGCGGAGCGCCTCCAGCGGCATGGCATGGTTCCGGGCCGCCAGCTGCAGCTCGGGCGGCGTGAGCGGGCCGTCGGTCGGCCCGGCCGGCGCGGGAACCCCGACTGGCCACGGGTACTGCGTGGATTGCTGGAAGTCGTGGATCTGTGCCATGGCGCTGCGCTCCTCAGGACTGGTTTACGCCTGCTTTATCCCGGCCGTCAACAACTACAGCTGCGTCCGGGTCAGGAACTCCGCCAGGCTGATGGGGTCCTGCCCGGTCAGCCCATGCACGTCGGGCGAAACGCCGGCCATGTGGCCTGCCGCCATCGCCGTGTAGGTGCTGACCCAGGCATCAAGCTGCCAGTCCGGGGCGCCGTAGGAGGCCCTGGACGCGTACGCCTCCTGTAGGGTCTCCGGCTCGTAGCTGATGGTGCGGCCGGTTCCAGCCGTCATGACGGCGGCGGCCTGGGACAGTGTGAGCTCCTCGGGGCCCGTCAGGTTATACGTCATGCCCCGGTGGATCGCCGGATCCCGGAGGACGGCCACCGCGCTCCGGGCCACGTCCTCGCGAGCGACCCCGGAGAAGGCGCCATTCCCTGCAGGACCGCGGATCACTCCCCCGCCATCCGCCAGCAGCGGCAGGAAGTCGAGGTAGAAATTGTCCCGGAGGAACGTGAACCCCATCCCGGAAGCGCGGATGTGCTGCTCCGTGGCGAAATGGTCCCGGGCCAGGGTGAAGGTGGCGTCCGGGGCGGCACCGTAGAAGGACGTATACACCACGTGCTCCACGCCGGCACGTACTGCGGCATCAATGAAGGCGTAGTGCTGCTGCACCCGGTCCTCGGTTTCGGCCGCGGAGACCATAAACAGGAGCTTGGCTCCCGCCAGTGCCTGTTCGGCGGCCGCCGCGTCGCCGTAGCTGCAGGCAAGGGTCGGGGCGTTGTCCAGCTGCGGCGCCCGGGACGGGTCACGGGCCAGCAGGCGCTGGGCCGTGCCGTCCGCGGACAGTTGCCGGGCCACCATCCCGCCCAGGCCGCCGGTGGATCCGGTGACAGCGAGCTGCGGAAGGTTTTCCGGGCTGGGTTCGGACGCCACGGCCGGCCTACGCTTCGCGCTTCTCGGGCGACTTGGTCAGCGCAGGATCGCGCTCGGCCAGCGAACCGATGGCGTCGTCAATTTTCTTCATCACGTCCGGGTCGAGGGTGACACCGGCAGCGGCCACGCTGTCAGCGATCTGTTCCGGCCGGGAAGCACCCACGATGGCCGAAGCGACGTTGGGGTTCTGCAGCACCCAGGCCACCGCGAGCTGCGGCATGGTCAGCCCGGCTTCCGCGGCGATCGGCTTGAGGTCCTGCACACCGGCCAGCACGTCGTCGCGCATCCAGCGCTGGATCATTTTGGCGCCGCCCTTGTCGTCGGTGGCGCGGCTGCCCTCCGGTGCAGGCTGGCCGGGCAGATACTTGCCGCTCAGCACACCCTGCCCCATCGGGGACCAGACGATCTGGGACACGCCCAGCTCCTCGGAGGCGGGCACAACGTCGGCCTCGATGACACGCCACAGCATGTTGTACTGCGGCTGGTTGGAAATCAGCTGGAAGCCCAGGTCCTTCGCCAGTGCGTGACCGTCCCTGAGCTGCTCCGCCGTCCATTCGCTGACCCCGATGTACAGCGCCTTGCCCTGCCGGACCACGTCCGCGAACGCCTGCATGGTCTCTTCGAGGGGCGTTTCGAAGTCATACCGGTGGGCCTGGTAAAGGTCCACGTAGTCGGTCTGCAGCCGGGCCAGGGAACCGTTGATGGACTCCATGATGTGTTTGCGGGACAGGCCCAGGTCGTTTTTTCCCTTGGGGCCGGTGGGGCCGTACACCTTGGTGAAGATCTCCAGGGATTCCCGCCGCTCGCCCTTCAGGGCGTCGCCGAGCACTGTTTCCGCTGCTGTATTGGCGTAGACGTCGGCCGTGTCGAAGGTGCTGATCCCTGCATCGAGGGCTGCCCGGACGCACTGGGAGGCGACGTCGTTCTCCACCTGTGAGCCGTGCGTCAGCCAGTTGCCGAACGTAATTTCCGAAACTTTGAAGCCGCTGTTACCGAGGTATCTGAATTCCATGGTTTTCACGCTAGCCCAGATGGTTGCTCAGGGTAAGTGCTGGCGGTCCTTGGCTTGGGAGGCATTGGTGGTGGCGGGCTTTGGCATGGCCGGCTTCCTCTTGGGGCCCTGCGGCGGGCCCGCCAACGACATCAGTGACCTCGTGTCGAGCGGCGAAAGGGGTGCCGCCGGGGGTTTCTGGAAGGAGCGCGGCGCGCTGCCGGCTGGAGTCTTCGCCGCCAGGGCCGACTCAACGAGCGGGGCCACCTCGTCAACTTTTCCGGCAGGAAGGTCGGGGTCCGGCAGATCCCGGACGGAAACCTTGATGTTGGGTGCGGCGGCCCGGGCTTTGGCCATGGCGCGCGCGTCCGCCTGGGATACCGCGGCGGCCCAGCCTTCGGACAGGACCGCAGGTTCCCGCTTGGCGGCGGTTTTCGCGGCGGAAAGGAGCGGATGGCGGACGACGGCGGTGCGCAGCGCAGTGATCCGGCCGGCCTGCAGCAGCCCCGCGCGGGCGCGCCAGGGCGTGCCTGCGGCGGGAGCCCCGGCGTCGGGCGTTCCTGCCGGGTCCTGCTGTCCCGACGGGCCGAAACGGATGGATTCCACCCGGCGGAGGCGGCCGAAGACGAGCATCAGCACCAGGGCCACCAACCGGCCCAGGCCCGCGAGGACCAGGGTGGTGACGCCCAGGAGGAACAACACGACGAACATCAGGAAGGCAACGCCCATGGTGCCCAAAAAGGTCAGGTTGAGGATGAGCGTGTCCGGATTCTCCACGTCAGCTCTCCTTTCGGCCGGCAGCGGGGCGCGCACCGGCAGCCGTCCCCCAGGGCGGCAGCTTCCCCTCCACCATACGGATTTTTGGCTCCACGTGCCCCCGCCGCGGGCGGCACGTCCCGGGTTGTTTCGAACCTGTTACCGGATGTGGCATCACGGCCGCGTTTATAGTCGGAGGAAGCAGATCACCATCAGGTCCAGGGTTGGCGCTGAGAACAGCCGGAAGCGGAAAAGAGGACAGAGTGGCGGAGGATTCCGGCAACGCGAACTGCAGGTGCCTTTCCGGCGAGCAGTATGGCCACTGCTGTGGCCGGTTCCACTCGGGGGTATCGGTTGCAGCCACGGCGGAGCAGTTGATGCGTTCGCGCTACACGGCCTTTGCCCTGCTGGATAGCGAATATCTGCGGCGGACGTGGCACCCTCGGACCGCGCCGGCGGACCTGGAACTGGACCCGGACCTGCAATGGCGCCGGCTGGACATCGTATCCACTGCACGCGGCGGCCCGCTGGACACGGAGGGGACGGTGGAGTTCAAGGCCTACTTCCGCCAGGACGGCGAGCGGGGCATCCTGCATGAAACCAGCAGGTTTGTCCGGGAGGATGGCCGCTGGCTTTACGTGGACGGCCAGCTGCACGGCTGATGCCGCAACCCGGTGCCGCCGGGAAGCCTGCCCGGGGTGAAGGGCTCCGGCCGGTCAGTATGCGTCGGCGTCGTTGGCAGGCGTGAAGCCTGCCCGGTCCACCTTCCGGTGGAACCGCATCCCGGCCAGGCCGCCCAGGACCGCGCCCACCAGGGCGATCAGCGCCACAACAACCGCGGCAATGATGCTGGTTGTGGTCAGCTGGCCCTCATTGACGGGGATCCGGGGAAAGCTGTTCAGGTTGGCCAGCACGTTGAACTGCTGGCCTGCCACCAGCCCCAGAATTGCGACGACAATCGCGGCGATAAGTGCCCAGATCCACACCATCAGGCCCTGCCGGGCACCGTTGAACCGGGCCATCCGGCCCGCGACGTAACCGCCGGAGTAATAGGAGAGGAAAAGGATGACCAGCAGGACGATGATGCCCACCAGCCCCACGGTTCCGTCCGACGCCGCCTGGTTGACGGCGTCGTTGACATCAGTGTTGCTGGCCAGGCCCACCGCCGTGCCTGCCGCTGCCACCAGGGCCGTCAAAAGCACCGCCATCCCGGTGGCAGTCAGCCAGCCGAAAAAAGCCGATCCCACCTTAGTGCCGCCGAACTGCTCCTTTTCCCGGGCCACGGCTGTCTGCCGGTCCGTCAGGGAGGTGTCCCCGGCGGCAGCGTCCCCACGGACGCCGCGGTACGGAAGGTTCTCGGGATCAGGTGCGCTGCTCATGGCTCAACTCAACCACCGCCCCGCCGTGATAGCAAGGGTGCTTATTATTTCGTGACCTGCCGCGTCAGCGGTAGTTCCGGTGCAGGTTCTCCTTGTGCGAGGGGCCGGGCGAAGCGTCGGCAATCCACGGCCCGGTACCTTCGGACTGGTCCAGCACCCCCGCCTCGAGCCAGGTGTAATGACCGTCGAGGACTTTACGGGTCAGCGCGGTGTCGGAGTCGTCGGTGTTCCGCCAGAGCTGGTCAAACAGTTCCTCGACCCGGACCCGCGCCTGTTCGCAGTAGGCTTCGGCCAGTTCATAGGCGCCGGCACCATGTTCCGGCTGTGTCCGCAGCAGCATTTCCGCCCTGGAGCAGCAGGCCGTCATGGCGAACAGCTCGGCGCCGATGTCCACCATCCGGCCCAGGAACGCCTGCTTGCGCTCCAGTTTCGCCTGCCAGCGGCCCATCCCGTAGAACGTCTGCCGGGCCAGGCGGCGGGAGGACCGTTCCACAAACCGCAGTTGCTTGGCCAGCCGGCCGAACCCGGCGTAGGACCGCGGATCCATGCCGGCGCCCGCCACCAGTTTGGGCAGCCACCGGGCGTAGAAGCCGGAGGCGCCGACGGCGGCCCGGGCCTTGTCGGACAGGCTGGCGTCCAGCGAGGCAAGATCGCCGGCGGCAGCCAGGTGGGCGTCCACGGCATCGCGGGCGATCAGCAGCCGCATGATCTCGGAGGAGCCCTCAAAGATCCTGTTGATGCGGAGGTCCCGGAGCTGCTGTTCCGCAGGCACTGCCCGTTCCCCGCGGGCGGCCAGTGACTCTGCTGTCTCAAATCCGCGCCCACCCCGGATCTGCACCAGTTCGTCGGCGATCCGGCAGCTCGTTTCGGTGGCCCACAGCTTGGCCAGCGCGGCTTCGATGCGGACGTCCTTCTGGCCGGCGTCCGCCAGCTCCGCGGACAGTTCAAACACCGCATCCAGCGCGAACGCGGACGCCGCAATGAAGGCGATCTTTTTACCCACCGCCTCGTGTTCGCCCACGGGCCGGCCCCATTGGGTGCGGGCGTTGGACCATTCCCTGGCGATCTTCAGGCTCCAGCGTCCTGACGCCACGCACAGGGCCGGGATGGAAAGCCGTCCGGTGTTGAGGGTGGTCAGGGCAATCTTCAACCCCTGGCCTTCACGGCCCAGGCGGTTGGCTGCCGGGACCCGGACCTGGTGGAAGCGGGTGACGCCGTTCTCAATGCCGCGCAGGCCCATAAAGGCGTTGCGGTTCTCCACGGTGATGCCGGGGGAGTCCATTTCCACAATGAAGGCGCTGATGCCCCCCTTGTGCACGGTCCCGTCCGGGTCCGTCCGGGCCGGAACCACCGCCATCGCCACCACCAGCTCGGCGATCACGCCGTTCGTGGTCCAGAGCTTCACGCCGTCCAGGATGTAGGCGTCGCCGTCGTCCGTTGGCGTTGCCGTACTGCCCATCCGGGCCGGGTCGCTGCCCACATCCGGCTCCGTGAGCAGGAATGCGGTGATGGCGCCGTCGGCGCAGCGGGGCAGGTACTCCCGCTTCTGCTCCGGGGAGCCAAAAACCTTGACCGGTTCCGGCACGCCAATGGAAAGATGTGCGGACAACAGGGCGCCCAGGCTCGGATGGACGCTGCCCAGAAGGGCCAGGGCCCGGCCGTAATACACCAGCGACAGGCCCAGGCCGCCGTATTCCTCGGGAATCTTCATGCCGAACACACCCAGGCCGGCCAGGCCCCGCATGTATTCGTCCGGGATCCGGGAGTCCCTTTCGATGACCTGCCCTGACATGGTGCGGGCAAAAGCGGTGAGCCGTTCCATGAACTCTTCGCCCCGGGCCACGGACGCGGGATCCGGTGTGGGCCAAGGGTGCACCAGGCCCAGGTCGAAACTTCCGAGGTAGAGGCCCTTGGCGAAGCTTGGCCGGTCCCAGCCGGTTTCCCGGGCAGCTTCGGCCACGGCCCTGGCCTGCTCCGGCGTGATGCCGGCGCCGATGTCGCTGGCCGGCACCGGGGTGTCTTCGATGGGGGAGTCGGTGGTGCTGTCCGTAGCGGAGCTCATGGGTTTTCTCCTAGGCCCGAAGTGGCCGGTGAAGCCATGGATCCGCCGGGTTGGAGAACCCTTCAGCTGTCACTCAAGATTACCCGCGGGTAGGTTCCCGTACCAGTGGCAGGCTGGACCTGGAAATCGCCGGCAGCGGCTCCCTGCCGGGCCCGGTGGACCAGCCGGTCCCAGCCCGCGTTGATGCCGTGCACCGCTGCCAGCAGTGCGGTGGACAACACAAACCACGTGCCCTTTCCCACCCCCAGCAGCGCCAGGGCGAGCAGGCCGGCCGTCAACACGAACCCGGCCAGGAGGACGGCAAATACCAGTGTTCCGGCGAAAACCAAGGTGCCCGTTTCCACGGTGCTGAGATCAAAGCTCATGAGTCCCCCTGCTGCGGCGCTGCTTCGGATGAGATCGGTAGCACCGAGCGTAGGGTGCGGCCGCATGCGGGACCAGAGCCCGGGCGCGGGAAAGGCCTGTTGATACGGGATCGAAACACTACCGCCAGGTAGGTCACGGGCCGGTCGCGGCGCCTGCGTTAACCTTGTAGTTGGCAGTTTTCCGTCCGTGCTGCCGCAACCCCGCCCACCCACAGCCCAAGGAGAGTGCGTGCCCCGCTCCGCCAGGTCATCCGCTGACGCGATCAGCGCCAGGCTTCGGGACCTCGAACTCCTGACAAAGGGCCCCGCCTGGGCGCTGACGCGATCGGCTCCCTGGGTGATCGCCGTGCTGCAGGCATCCTTCACCCGTACCCGCCCGCAGCTTCCGCTCGAAGAGTTCCACGCCGACGTCGACTCCTTCCTTGAAGAGCTTCGCCGCCAGGACCCCGGGCTGGGTGGCGGCGCCAACGGGAAGGCCTTCGGCGATGAATGGACGCGGCGGCAGTTCCTGACCCGCCGGAACCAGTCGGGCCGGATTGTTTATGAGGTCACCGAACCTGCAGCCCGCGTGCTGGCGTTCCTGGACAGCCTGTCCAGTGAGCGGTCCACCCTGAACGGCTCCCGCCTGGGCACCCTCCTGGGCGACGTGGAAAAGCTGGCCAACGAAACCAACCCGGACCAAAGCGCGCGGCTGGAATCCCTGGAAGAGGAAATCGGTGAGCGCCGGCAATTGATCCAGGACATCAGCAGCGGCGACTTCGACGGCGTGCTGGATGACGACGACGCCGTGGAAGCCGCCGGCAACATCCTGGACCTCGCGGCCAGCCTGCCCGCCGACTACAAAAAGATGCGTGACCGGATCGAGGAGCTGGTGGGCGGACTCCGCAACCAGATCATCGAGGAATCCCTGACCAAGGGCGCCACGATGGCCCAGGTGCTGGCCGCTGACAAACGGCTCCGGCAAAGCCCCGAGGGCCGCACGTTCCGGTCGTTCACGGCGTTCCTGGAGGACCCGCAGCAACAGGTCCGGTTCAGGTCCGCCATCGGTGAAGTCCTCAGCAGGCAGTTTGCCGACGACCTGTCCGCGGATGACAGGGAGACCCTGAAGAACCTGGTGGCTGAGCTCCGCCAGCAGCACAGCCAGATCCAGCGGATCTACGGCAAGCTCAGCGAAAGCCTCAACACCTACGTCCAAAGCGACGACTTCCGGCAGTCCGTCCGGCTCCGCAGGGTCCTCCGCGAAGCGGAGCAGGCCATCAGGTCACTCCCGTATGAGCGCGAACGCCCCGGCCTGGTCCGCGGACCGGTGCTCTTCAACGCCGGATTCGAATCGCTGTCGATGGTGAAGCTTTATGACCCGGACGGGTTTGCGGCCCCGCCCAAACTTGCCGACCCCATCGCGTTCAGCGACTCCGACCGGGTGCGCTCGCCGCGGACCGGCAAGGCCAACCCGGCTGCGATCCGTTCTGCCATGGCCGGGGCAGCCACCCTGGCGGACGCCTGGGAACAGCTGCCGCCCGGGGAGCAGCACATCAACACCATCCGCGGCCTCCTCTCCCAGGCCCTGCAGGACGGCGCGGACTTCGACCGCGGGGCCTGGGCCGGACTGGACTTCGAACAGATAGACGGCACCCGGCGCAGGGCATACCTGCCGGTGGTCACCCTCGCAAAGGATTGACGATGACTGAACCCTCCGCTGAAACCGGAACAGAACCTTCCGAATCCGTTGCCGCAGCAGCCGGACCTGCTGCCGTAGCCCGGGCAGGGGCGGACGCCGAACCCGCCGCCGGGCGCTCCCTTGCCGCCGGGCCCCGCGACACGTTCATTGACGGCGCTGCCCTCTTTCCGGGCGACACCGGGGTGCTGCCCATGCGCGTGCGGCAGGCGCTGGTGAAGCTGCTCAAGGGACCGTACATAGACGGCGGCCGCGACGAGAAGCTCTGGACGGTTCTGCTGGATAACCGGGTCATCATCCGCAGCAGGCTCTCCGAACTGTTCCTCACCATGGAACTGGACCCTGACCGCAAAATTGCTGTGCTACGTCCCGTGGATCCGGACGCGATCGGCGGCAGCACCCGCTCCAGCATCCTCCGGCAGCAGCGAGCGCTGAGCCGGGTGGAGACGATTGTGCTGCTCCGGCTCCGCCTGCTGCTGGACCGGCACGTGACGGCGCAGACTGACCCCACCATCACCCGCGAGGAAATCGCCGACCTTGTGGCCCACTACCAGCCCTCGGGCCAGCAGGACGCGCTGCGGGATTCCGATGTGGTGACCCGGGCCATCACCAAGCTCCTGGCCCGCCAGCTCCTGCTGGCCACGGGCCTGGACGACGTGTACACCATCTCCAACGCCCTTCCGCTGGCCCTCCCGTTCGAAAACATCGGCGATATCCCGGCCCAAATCGATGCCCTGGTCGCAGCCTCGGCGGACCCGTCGGGCACCGAACCGCTCCTTGACCTCGACGCCGAAACAGCGACCGACGATGATGCCGCCGACGACGCGGACGGTACCACCACCACCGAAGAAGGCACCAAGTGAGCATCGCCAGCATGCTTCCCCTCGGGGAAGAAACGAACCCGGGGCAGATGCGGCTGGCGCTGGTCCAGGTGGTCAACTGGGGCACCTTCCACGGTGCGCACACCATGCATGTGGACCGCAACGGCACCCTGCTGACCGGCAACTCGGGCGTCGGCAAGTCGACGCTTTTCGACGCGATGCTGCGGGTGTTCGACGCGCGGCCGCGGTCCAACGAGGCCGCAGCCCAGCGCTCCGGCGGGGCCGTGGAGGACAAACGCACCACCTTTACGTACATGCGCGGCAAGGTGGGCGACAAAGCCGTGGGCGAGGGCTCGGCAAGTGCGTTCCAGCGCCCCGGCGCCACCTGGTCAGCGGTGGCGCTGACGTTCGACAACGCAGCCGGTACCAGGGTGACGGTGTCCGCGCTCTTCGACCTGCCCAAAAACGGCACGGAATCGAGCGTTGGCCGGTTCTACCTGATCGACAGCTCACCGCTGGACCTGCCGGCCCTGGAGGACATCGCGGACAAGCGCTTCACCAAGGCCGCGCTGGAGACGGTGTTCCCGGACGCCCAGGTTTTTGACGTGCATAAGGCGTTTGCCGAGCGCTTCCGGCGACTGCTGGGCATCAACTCGGACCAGGCGCTTCCGCTGCTGCGGGTCATCCAGGCCGGTAAAGGCCTGGGCGGCAGCGTCAACACCTTCTTCCGGGACCAGGTCCTGGACGCCCCGGCCACCCTGGCGGCGGCCGACGACGTGGTGGAGGAGTTCAGCAACCTGATGTCCATCCGGCAGCGGCTCGAAGACGTCCGCCAGCAGCGCGACCAGCTGGCGCCGGTCCCTGGGCTGAACCGCGAGTACGCCCAGGCGCTGCTGGACGCCAACCGGCTGCGGGACCTCGCAGGCGGCGAATTCGAGGCGTACCGGCAGCAGCTGGCAGTCACCGTCCACGAAAAGACGCTGACCCGGTTCCGGGAGCTCGCACAGGCCAAGGCCCAGGACCTCGGGGCGGAGCGGACCGTCCGGGACGCGCTGGCCAAGGATCTCCGGCAGCTGGAAACGGACTACAACACCCAGGGCGGCAACGCGATCTCCGCGATCGAACAGTCGCTCGAGAACGCGCGCGTCAGCCTGAAGCTCCGCGAACAGGTGGAGGAGGCCGCCCGCGCCGCGCTCGCCGATGCCGGCCTGCAGCTGGCCTGGACGGCCGCAGGCTGGGATCAGGCGCACGAACAGGCAGCAGCCCGCTCCGCCGAGCTGAAGGACGACTCCCAGGCCCTGCAGGAGCTTCGGTTTGAGGCCTTTGACGCCCATGCGACCCGCAAGCGGGAACTCGCCGCGGCTGAGCAGGAGCTGGTGTCCCTGAAGACACGCAAATCCCTGCTGCCGCCGTCGAGCATTGAAAACCGGACCGCGATTGCCGCGGCCACCGGTGTGCCCGAGGACCAGATGCCCTTTGCGGGGGAACTGATGGACCTGCTGGAAGGCGAGGAGCGCTGGCGCCCCGCCGCTGAGCGGGCCCTGCGCAGCCTCGCCACCACGCTGCTGGTGCCAGGCGAGCATTTCGGCGCCGTGACCCGGTACCTGAACGCGAACAACATCCGCGGCGCCCTCCGCGCCGTGGACGTGTCCAAGCCGCTGCCAGGCGGTGCGCTGGCGGTGGAGGACGTGAACGACGGCGACCTGCTCCGCAAGCTGGATATCCTCACCGCCGGCGGGGCAGCGGAAGCAGGGGCATGGGTCCGCGAGCGGATCGCCCTCGACTTCGCCTTCCCCTGCGTGGAGGACCCGGACGAACTCGCCGCCCTGGACAAGGGCCTGAGCCTTGGCGGGGTGGTCAAACGCAACCGCCACACCGTGGAAAAGGACGACCGGTTCACCAGCCGCCAGGACTACGTGCTGGGCTTCGACAACGCCGCCAAGCTGGAACTGGTGGCCAGTCAGGTGGCCGACCTCCGGCAGGAAGTGGCCAAGGCCGCGGAACTGGCGCAGAGCCGGGAGGAATCACACCAGGGCATGGGCCGCCAGCTTGAAGCCCTGCGCCGGGTCGCAGCGGACGACAGGCCCTGGGACCAGGTGTCGGCCGCCGTCGCGGCGGAGGACCTGGCACGGATCGAGCAGCGGCTCAAGGATGCGCTCGCAGCGCAGGCGGATCTGGAACCGCTGCGCGCCAACATCGAGCAGGCCCGGCAGAAACACCAGTCCAGCACCGAGTCGGCTGCCGTCCTCCAAAGCGAGTACAAGGCGCTGGACCGGCAGCTGACCACCGCCGATTCCCTGCTGGATGCCGCGCGCGGGCGCCTGGCCGAAGCGCCACCGTCGGACGCCACCGTCGAAGCCTTGGCGCCCTACTTTGACGGGTTCGGCGACATCACGGAGCTGCATGAACTGGACAACCTGGCCAACCGGGTGCGCTCCACGCTCCTGGGGGAGCTGCACGCCGCCGAATCCCGCGGCCAGGGCACCGCTGAGCGGCTCACCAGGATCTTTGAGGGGTTTGTCCGCGAATGGGGCAGCGCCATCTCGGCCGACCACGGCACCAGCATCGGCGCCGCAGCCGACTTCGAAACCCGGTACCACGCGATTGTCAGCGACGGGCTGCCGGCACAGGAAGCCGAATTCCGGCAGTTCTTCAACCAGCGCACGCACGAATCGTTCAGCACGCTGCTGCATCTGCTGGATGAAGAGCGGCGGTCCATCACCAGCCGGATCCTGCCGCTGAACGGCATCCTGTCGCAGGTGAACTTCCATGAAGGAAGCTTCCTGGAGCTGGACATCAAGCAGACTTTGCCGCCCACTGCCAAGGCGTTCAAGGACGCCATCCAGAACGCGCTCAAGGCCCGCCACACCCGGCCGGCGCGGCCCGAAGCCGGTCAGGAACGCGACGAGGACGCCGAGCTCACCGCCCGCTACAAGTCGCTGGAGGCCCTGGTCCGGCGGCTGGGCTCGCAGGCTCCGGAGGACCGCCGCTGGCGCGCCGAGGTGCTGGATGTCCGCGGCCATCTCTTTATCCAGTGCAAGGAACACCGCGACGTTACCGGACCCCGCGGCGGGAAGCGGTCCGAGGTCTTTATGCACGCCGACACCGGGTCGATGTCCGGCGGCGAGCGGCAGCGGTTCACGGCGTTCATCATGGCGGCAGCGCTCAGCTACCAGCTGGGCATCGCGGAGCAGGGCTTCACCACCTACGGCACGGTGATGATGGATGAAGCCTTCGTCCTGGCCTCCGAAGAGTTCGCCGGCGCCGGCATCAAGGCGCTGCATGAATTCGGGTTCCAGCTGCTGCTGGCGGCCCCGGAAAACGTCATCGACCTGTCCCGGCACCTGGGGTCCGTCACCGAGATCCTCCGGGACAAGCGCACCAACCGTTCAGGCGTCCTCACGGCCCCGGTGATCAGGCCCACGGCAGGGGCGGAAGGGGCCTGGCGGTCCGAGGCGAACCCGGTGGACATCGTCCTGCGTTAGCCCGCGTGGCGTGTGTCCTTCGTCACGGGAAATGATTAAGGTACGCAAACCTTTCGTAATAGGGGGGAGGCTAGGCTAGCCTTACTTAGGTTCGCATCATTCACCTAAGGAGTTCCGTGACTTCCCCCCACTTCACCGGCCTGACCGCCACCCGCCGGACGCTGTTCAAATCAGCCGGCAAGGCGACGGCGGTCCTGGCCGCAGCGGCCCTCACGCTCTCGGCCTGCTCCACGGGCCCCGCGGCCTCCACACCGGACGCCAGCACTGCCGGCTCCAGCAGCACAGCTTTCCCCGTGACCATCAAACATGTCTACGGCGAGACCACCATCGAAAAGCAGCCCACCCGGGTCGCCACCGTCTCCTGGGTCAACGACGACGTTGCCATTGCCCTGGGTGTGGTGCCCGTTGGCGTCCCCACCAACGAATGGGGCGGCAACGACAAGGGCTCCACCCCGTGGAAGGACGCGGCCCTCGAGGATTTGGGTGCCGGGTTTGGCACGGACAAGGCCCCCGTCCAGTACTCCGAGGCGGACGGTATCAACTTCACAGAGATCGCCAAGCTCACCCCGGACGTCATCCTGGCCGCCTACTCCGGCCTGACCGAAGAGGACTACAAGAAGCTCAGCGAGATCGCACCCGTGGTGGCGCACCCTGAGCTGGCGTACGGCACGTCCTGGCAGGACTCCACCACCATCATCGGCAAGGCCCTGGGCAAGGAAGCAGAAGCCACCAAGCTGGTCTCCGACACCGAGAAGACCGTCACGGACAAGGTGTCCAAGTTCCCCCAGCTGGCAGAGAAGACCTTCATTTACGGCAACCTCGAGCCTGCCAAGGGTGATGGCGTGAACGTCTACACCGCCAACGACAACCGCCCCCGTTTTCTTTCGGAGATCGGCATGAAGCTCGCCCCCGTGGTGGAGGACAACTCGAAGGGGTCCAAGGATTTCTTTATCGCCTGGTCCGCTGAGAAGGCCAACGAACTGGACTCGGACATCTTCGTGACCTGGGTTCCGGATGCCTCCACCACGGACGCCATCAAGGCCGACCCGCTGCTGGGCCAGATCCCCGCCATCAAAAACGGCGCCCTCGTGGCCGATTCGGACAACACGCTGACGCTGTCCATCTCCGCGTCGTCACCGCTGAGCCTGCCGTGGTCACTGGACACGTTCCTGCCGCAGCTGGCCACCGCCGCGGACGCAGTGAAGTAGGCACTTCGCCATGACGCAGGGTACAACGACGGCGGACCAGTGGGCGCCCGGCGCCGGCACTCCGGTGCCGGGGCGGGTCTCCCGTGGTCCCGTCAAGTGGTCCGCTTCCGGAGGGAAACGGGCCGCCTGGCTGCTGGCCGCCGTCGTTGTACTGCTGCTCCTTGCCGGGACCTCCCTGGCCGTGGGCGCCAGGGGCCTTCCCCTGGCCACCGTCTGGCAGGCGATGACCAGCTTCGATGCCGCCAACGGCGACCACGCCGTGGTCCACGCACGTATCCCCCGCACCGCCCTTGGCCTCCTGGTGGGCGGGGCGCTTGGCCTTGCCGGTGCCGCCATGCAGGGCGTGGCCCGCAACCCGCTGGCCGATCCGGGCATCATCGGGGTCAACGCCGGGGCGGCGCTTGCCGTGGTGACCGGCATCTATGTCTTTGGGGTGGCCACCTTCTCCGGCTACATCTGGTTCGCCTTCATCGGTGCCGGCGCCGCCGCGGTGCTGGTGTACCTCATTGCGTCCCTGGGCCGGGACGGCGCCACCCCGGTCAAGCTCGCGCTGGCCGGTGCCGCGCTGAGTGCCGGCCTGTACTCGCTCATGAACGTCATCCTGGTCTCCAGCCAGGACACCCTTGACCGGTTCCGCTTCTGGCAGGTCGGCGGGGTGGCCGGCCGCGACTGGTCCGTAGTCCTGCCCGGGCTGCCCTTCCTCGCCGTCGGCGCCGCGGTTGTGCTCCTGACCGGCCGCATCCTCAACTCCCTGGCCCTCGGCGACGACATTGCGCGCGGCCTCGGCCAGCGTGTGGGCCTGGCCCGCGGCGTGGCCGCCCTCGGGATTGTGCTGCTGTGCGGCACCGCCACCGCCCTGGCCGGACCCATCGGCTTTGTTGGCCTGGTGGTTCCGCACGCGGTCCGCTTCCTGACCGGACCGGACTACCGCTGGATCCTGCCGTTTTCCCTGGTGGTGGCCCCGGTGCTGCTCCTGGGCGCCGACATCATTGGCCGCGTGATCCTGCTGCCCGGTGAAGTCCCGGCCGGCATTATGACCGCCCTGGTGGGCGCCCCGTTCTTCGTTTGGCTGGTCCGCCGCGGCAAGGGGGCCGGGCTGTGACCCGCACCGACACCACTCCCGCCGCCCCGGATGCGCTATCACTTCCGGTCGCCAAAACCACCCCGGGGGGACCAGAAGTGATAGGGCAACGGAGGAGCCGGCGCCGGATCAACAGGACCGCAATCCTGGCAGCCGCCGTGGTGGTCCTCTTCGCCGTCTCCATCCTGCTGGGCAGCTACACCGTCACCATCCCGGACTTCATCAGGATCCTGGTGGCGCACTTTACCGGCGGTGACAAGATCCCCGGCGCCAGCTTCATCGTGATGGAAAACAAGCTGCCCCGGGCCGTGATAGGCACCATGATCGGCGTTGCGTTCGGCCTGGCCGGCGCCCTGTTCCAGACCATGCTCCGCAACCCGCTGGCCAGCCCCGACGTGATCGGGATCAGCTACGGCGCCAGCGCCGCCGCCGTGGTGGCCATTGTTGTTTTCGGCGCCACCGGGCCCACGGTCTCCGTTGCCGCCATGGCCGGCGCCCTCGCCGTGGCGGCACTCATCTACGGCATCTCCAGCGGCGGGGCCATGCGCGGCACCAGCAACGGCAACGCTGCCGGCAACCGTTTGGTCCTGGCCGGCGTGGGCATCGCCGCTGCCCTGCACGCCGTGGTCAACTTCCTGATGACCCGGGCCGACATCCGCACCGCGGCCGACACCCTGGTCTGGCTCAACGGGTCCCTGAACTCCGCCAACTGGGACCGCGCCGGTGTCCTGGCCATCGCCCTGGCGATCCTGGTCCCGGCCGTGGCCCTGATCGCCGGCCCGTTGCGGATCCTCGAACTCGGCGACGACGCCGCCGCCGGCCTCGGCATCAAGGTCGGCGTGGCCCGGCTTGCCCTGGTGATCGTCGCCGTGGCCCTCGCCGCCGTAGCCACCGCCGCCGCGGGGCCGGTGGCGTTTGTGGCGTTCCTGGCGGGACCGATCGCGCGCCGCTTCACCAAAAAAGCCAGCCTCCCGGCGTCGGCCCTGGTGGGCGCGGTGATCGTCCTCGCGGCCGACTACTTCGCCGCCAACCTCGCCCCCCTGATCCTGGGCGGCACGGTCCTGCCCGTGGGCGTTATCACCGGCGCCCTGGGCGCCCCGTTCCTGCTGTGGCTCCTGGTCACTGCCAACCGAAAGGACGCCTGACATGGCAGTTCTCGATGCCAAGGACCTGACGCTGAAGTACGACCAGCGCTGCGTGGTGGACAGCCTGAGCGTTGGCATTCCCGAGGGCCGGGTAACCATGATTGTGGGCGCCAATGCCTGCGGTAAGTCCACGCTGCTCCGCGGCCTCTCGCGGCTGCTGAAACCCGCCGCCGGCACCGTCACCCTGGACGGCAAGGACATCCATTCCCGGCCCGCCCGCGAACTGGCCCGCACCCTGGGCCTGCTCCCGCAGCACCCCACCGCCCCGGACGGCATCACCGTGCGCGACCTGGTGGGCCGTGGCAGGTACCCGCACCAGGGTTTCTTCCGCAGCAGCAGCGACAAGGACGACGCCGCCGTGCACCGGGCCTTGGAGGCCACCGAAACCCTGGCCCTCGCCGAACGGGACGTGGACGAACTCTCCGGCGGGCAGCGCCAGCGCGTCTGGATCGCCATGGCCCTGGCGCAGGAAACCGAAATCCTGCTGCTGGACGAGCCCACCACCTACCTGGACCTGGCCCACCAGGTGGAGGTGCTTGATCTCATCACCGACCTGAACCGCAGCCGCGGCACCACCGTGGCCATCGTCCTGCACGACCTCAACCTGGCCGCCCGCTATGCCGACCACGTCATCGCCATGAAAGCCGGAGCGGTGGTGGCCGCGGGCACCCCGCAGGAGGTGGTCACGGAGGCACTGGTCAGCAGCGTCTTCGGCCTCGAATCCCGGGTCATCCCGGACCCCGTTTCCGGTACCCCCCTGATCATTCCCATCGGGCGCCACCACGTCCCAGCCAACGAACTGGAGCTTGTTTCATGAACACCCGAGAAGTTGCCACCACCGAGCCCATGACCCTCGCCTTCGAGGTGACCGTTTCCTCCGTCCAGGAACTGAGCCCCAACTTCCGCAGGATCACCTTCGGCGGGTACGCGCTGCGGGACTTCGGCGTCAACGGCGACTCCCTGGACCTGCGCATCAAGCTGATGATCCCGTCCCTTGCCGCAGACGGCACCGAACTGCCCCTGCCGGCCTTCGAAATGACCGAGGCCGGCTGGTACCGCGAATGGCTCGCCATGGACCCGGCCGTCCGCGGTTCCATGCGCACCTACACGGTCCGCTCGTCCCGGCTTGATTCCGTGTACCCGGAGATCGACGTGGACTTCGTGATGCATTTTGATGACCACGGGCACGGCGGCCCGGCCGCGAACTGGGCCCTGAACGCCAAGCCCGGCGACGCCATCACCATCATCGGCCCCAACAACCGGGCCGCCCTGTGCCGGACCGCGGAAAACTACGGCGGCATCGAATGGCGCCCCGGGCTGGCCCAGCGCGTCCTGCTCGCCGGCGACGAGACCGCCCTCCCGGCCATCTCCGCCATCCTCGAAAGCCTGCCCGCCTACATGAGCGGCCACGCCATCCTGGAGGTTCCCGAAGCCGGCGACTTCCAGGAGCTGGAGTCCGCCGCCGACGTCCAGATCACCTGGCTGGCGCGCGGTGCGTCAATCGGCCGGTCCCGTCCGCACGGCGAACTCCTGCAGGACGCCGTCCGGAAGGCCGTCCCCGTGCCCGGCTGGGTGGGCCTAAAAGCGGCCGACGGCGGCGCGGGACCCGAGCCCGAAGACGTCAACGTGGACGTGGACATCCTTTGGGAGACGCCCGCGCGGATGGAAACCGGGGCGATCGCCGCAACCAAGAACCCGGACATGCCAGCCGGCGCCATGCCGTTCTACGCCTGGATCGCCGGTGAGGCGGCCGTCATCAAGGACATGCGCCGCTACCTGGTGCGCGATGTGGGCATCGACCGCAAGCAGGTGGCCTTTATGGGCTACTGGCGGCAGGGCAAAGCGGAGGGCTGAGCACCTTCCTGTTCATGCCGCCGTCGTCCGCTGGCCGCTTTGGCCGGTTAGCGTGGGCTGGTGCCTGTTGCCCCCTTGCTGCCCCAAAGTGGCCGTCGCGTGTTTGTTGCCCTGGGCGATTCGTTCACCGAGGGTGTGGGCGACCGCGACGGCCGGCTGCCCAACGGGGTCCGCGGCTGGGCGGACCGGGTGGCCGAGAAACTGGCCAAGGACCAGCCCGGGTGGCGCTACGCGAACCTGGCCATCCGCAGCAAGCGGCTGCGGCACATCGTGGCCGAGCAGCTGGAACCGGCGCTGGCCATGGAACCGGCACTGATCACCCTGTACGCCGGCGGCAATGACATCCTGGACCTGAAAACCGACATGGCAGCGCTGATGGCCGACTACGAACAGCTGGTGGCCCGCCTGGCCGGCACCGGGGCTGTCCTGGTGCTGTTCACCGGGTTCGACGTCAAGGTCTCGGCCCTGCTGGAACCGCTGAAGAAGCGCAACACCCTCTACAACCGCCACGTCCGCGCGATTGCGGAGCAGCATGGCGCCGTCCTGGTGGACTACTGGTGCCTGGACGCGTTCCACGACCGGCGGATGTGGGACGCGGACCGGCTGCACATGTCAAAGGCCGGGCACAGGTACCTGGCCGGGCAGGTCCTGGACCAGCTGGGGGTGCCGCACAAGATCCGGCCCAAGGACTGGGAAGCGCCGGCGCGGCGCGGGCTGCGGGAATGGGAACGCCATCAGCGGCGGTGGATCAACGACTGGGTCCTGCCGCTGTTCGGCCGCAAGATCCGGGGGATCACGCTGGGGGACACGCTCACGGCGCGCTGGCCGGAACCGGTCAAGGTGCCCCGCAAAGGCGGGCTGCGGAAGCTGGCCGAAAAAACCGCCGCCTGATGCGCCTCAGCTGTCCAGCAGGTTTTCAAACCCCGGCGCCACCCGGCCGGCATGGAATTCGACGACGTCGAACTCGGCAACACCGTTCGCATAGAACGGGTCCTGCGCCAGGCTGGCATCCAGGGTGGCGCGGTCCACCTGCGACAACAGCAACCCACCCGTCCGCGGCACCTTGCGGCCGGCGGCGATGAAGACGCCGTTGTCGAAGGCCTCCTGGAGCCAGGCCATGTGGCCGTCGTTGTGGAAATCGACGATGTCCTGCGGGACGCGGTAGGTCAAGGAAACAACATACATACGCCCACCCTACCGGGGGCAGCGGGCCTGGTTGAAGGATCAACGACGGCTTTCTCGTAGTATTGACGCATGACCGAACCGCGCTGGCTGAGCGCCGACGAACGCCGTGCCTGGCTGGCCCTGGTAAGCATCAACACGCTGCTTCCGGCGGCCCTGGACACCAAGCTGCACGCGGCCGGGAAGCTGTCCCTCTTCGACTACACGGTCCTGGCCATGCTCTCCGAAACGGAAGAGCGGTTCCTGCCCATGAGCGAGCTCGCCGCACGAAGCAGCGCCTCGCTGTCCCGGCTGTCCCATGTGGTGACCAAGCTGCAGAAACGGGGCTGGGTGGAGCGCCGACCGCATCCCCACGACGCCCGGGTCACCACCGCCCACCTCACGGCCGAGGGGATGGCCACCATCGTTGGGCTGGCGCCCGGCCATGTTGAAACGGTCCGGGAACTGTTCCTTGATGCGTTGTCGGACCAGGACGTCCAGGACCTGGCCCGGATCGGCGAGAAGGTGGTTGGCCGGCTGGATGCCAACCATTGGATCCTGCGCGAAAACTGATGCCGGCCCCGCCAGTTGGTTGCTCGCGGCAACGGATGGCAAACTGGCCGGATGGAATTCTCTTCCCGGTTTGTGGCCCTTGGCGATTCCTTCACTGAAGGAGTGGGGGACGACGACCCAACGCGCCCCAACGGGGTCCGCGGCTGGGCCGACCGCGTGGCCGAGCAGTTGGGAGCCGCGGATCCCGGCTTCGGCTACGCCAACCTCGCCATCCGCGGGCGGAAACTCCGGCAGATCCTGGCCGAGCAGGTGGATGCCGCCGTAGCGCTGCAACCCACGCTGGTGAGCATCTACGCAGGCGCGAACGACATCCTTCGTCCCAAAATCGACATCGACGACCTCCTGGGCGAGTACGACGACGGCATCCGCAGGTTGCGTGCCACCGGCGCCACCGTGGTGCTCTTCACGGGCTTCGACGCGCGGGGGTCGAAGGTGTTCAGCACCATGCGCGGCCGCACCGCGATCTACAACGAGCTGGTCCGCGGCATCGCCGGCGACCACGGCGCCCTGCTGGTGGACTACTGGCGTTTCAGCGAATACTACGACTGGGGCATGTGGGCCACGGACCGGATGCATATGTCCGCCGCCGGCCACGCAAACATGGCCAAGCGGGTGCTGGACGTCCTGGCGCACGAACACTCCATCGACGTTCCGCCCATGACTCCGGTTCCGGAACTCAGCCGCGCAGAGGCCCTCCGCGCCAACGCCCGCTGGGTCCGCGAGTTTGCCGGCCCCTGGGTTGTCCGCCGGGTTACGGGCAAGTCCTCCGGCGATGGCCTGGCTCCCAAGTACCCGGCACTGACGCGGCTTTAGCGCCGGAAGGAAGGCGTCGCCACCAGCGAACCGTCAGTCCGTACGGCCAGGATGGCGGCATCCCAGCCGTCCGCTGCCCGGTCCAGCATCGGTGTCCCGCCTGACACCACTGCTGTGGCCAGGATGTCGGCCGTGACGATATCCGCCGCCGCAACCGACACCTGGCTGAACTCCGCCGGCCGGCCGTGCTGGCGCCAGATGTGGTCGCCCCGCTCCGCTGAACCAGAGGTTGCCAGGGCCAGGTGCCGGCCGGCTGCTGCCAGCGGATAGGCGGCGACCAGGGAACCGCGGTTTCCGGGATCAACAATTCCCGCCCGCCACGGCTCGCCGCTGCCGGGGACGGGGGAGCCGCCCGCCAGTACATCACCGCCGGCATTCAGGCACCAGTTCCTGCGGCCCAGGGCCAGCAGGGAGGTGCCGGCTTCACGGATCGCGTGGCCCTTCACCAGCCCGGAGAGGTCAAGCACACCGTCAGGCCGCTCAGGGCTGAACGCCCCTTCAGTGCGCAGCCGCCAGTCGTGGGCCTCCGCATACAGGTCCCGCATGATGTCCGACGCACGCGGCAGCGTCAGTTCACCGCGGGCCAGCCGGCTCGCTTCGGAATCCGGCCGGTACAGGCTGAACGTTTCGTCCAGGTCCCGGAAAAGGCGTTCGACGACGGCCAGTGCGGCAGCAAGCTCGTCGTCCGCCGCCTGCCCTGCCGCCGGGCCGTCGGGAACCAGCGCGAGGCTGATGACAGTTCCCATGCTGGTGAAGGTGCGGATCTTCAGGGGTGCGCCGCTGGCTTCGGTGGGGTCAGAGGTTTGCTGCATCGATGGCTGCCTGGAGTGAAGTGAGGTAGGCGCCGCTGGTGACGGTGGCACCGCTGACCGTCTGGACGTCGGCGGACTGGGCCGCAAGGACCTCGCTCCGGAGCACCGGTGCTGCCCGGTTGCTGATCTGGATCGACTTCCGGTCGTCATCGGTCAGGTGGAGCGCCGTGACGTCGGTGATGGTGCCGCCGGCGACGGTGATCTGCACCTGTACGGAGCCGAACCGGGTCTGGACGGCAGCTCCCGTGAAAGTACCCGCGGCGGTGGTTCCGCTGGTGGTCCCCTTGGTTGTTGCGCTGTGCGGGGCGGAACCGTTGGTTCCGGACGCACCGCCCGATCCCTCCGCCGTCGTACCTGTTGCTGTGATGATGCTGGTGCCGCCGGCCTGGGTGCCGGCCTGCCAGCCGGCCAGGAGGATCCCTGCCGAGGCGACTGCTGCCGCAACTGTTCCCCGTGTTTTCACCAGTCGAACCTTTCGTGATGGATCTGGGTGGCCGGTACACCGGCTGCCGTGGCGTCCGCAATGACGTTCCCGGCCCATGCGGACGGGCCGCAGATGTAGATGTCCGCGTCGGCTGCGTCCGGGACATAGGAGGTAAGGGAGTAGCCACTGTGGACTGCGTCGTCAGGGAGCCAGCCGGATTGCCCCTTGTCCCGAGGGCCGGTCAGGTGGAACAGGCGGGCGCCGCGGAGCCGGCAAAGTTCGAGGATCTCGTGGCTGAGGTAAAGTTCCCGGTCGCTGTGGCCGCGCAGCAGGACCGTGGCCTGGCCCGGTGCGAACGGGGTGCTTTCCAGCAGGGCCCGCAGCGGGGTGATGCCGATGCCTGCGCCCATCAAGACCACCTTGTCCCTGGTCCGCGCGGCGGTTCCGAACAGGCCGTAGGGTCCGGCAACAGCCACCCGGGTTCCGGTGCGCAGGCGGACAAGCCCGCCCGAGCCGCTGCCGAGGTTGCGGACCGTGATCCGCAAGGTACCTGTCCCGTCCGCTGCCAGGACCACCGGTTCCGCCGACAGACTGAAGGGATGGGGATGCCACCACATTCCCTGGGCGAGGAACCGCCAGATAAGGAACCGGCCGCCGGTGCCGGCCAGCCGGTCCAGGGCGCGGCCCTTCATCACAATGTTCACCACGCCGGGAGCAGCCTGTTCCACCCGGACCACGCTGAGCCGGTGCCGGTTCGTTGCGGCGATGGGCTGGACAACCCGGAAGTACAGCAGGGCGGCTCCGGTGGCCAGGCACAGCGCGGCCCAGTACCAGCGCTGCCACGTCCCCTCGGCGAACAGCCCGCCAACGCTGAACTGATGCGGGATGGCCGTACCCACTGCGGCGTAGGTCAGCAGATGCACGGCGTACCAGAACTCGTAGGGGAACCGGCGACGGACCGCCACCAGGGACGTCACCACCACCGCTACGAAGAGCACCATGGAAATGTAGGCAAGCCACATGTCCGGGACCAGCGACCACAGGGCGATTGCCTCACTGACGGGGTCCAGGCCCGCGGCCATCCCATAGCCCACGGCGATCAGCAGCCCGTGTGCCAGCAGGAGGTAGAGGGAAGGTTTGCCCAGCTTCCGGTGGAACCCCAGCGCCCTGTCATGGCCAACGGTCCGGTCCACCAGGGGAATCCTGGCTGCCAGCAGGAGCATCAACAGGACCAGGTCCATGCCCACCAGGCCGGCCACGATCCCGGCAGCGGTCACGGCACCGGCAGGTGTCGCGGCCGCTGCCAAACCGCCGTCGGAAAGCCACAGGGCCACAGCCGCCGCAACGGAAGCCCATGCCACCACTGTGAGAAGGTCGGCGCGGAGCAGGCGGCGCCGGTGCTGTACGGCGAAGCCGTTGCCGTCCCTGCCGGGACGGGCTGCGGGACCGCGTGTTGCTGGCCCGGCCTGCGCTTGGGGGAGTTGTATGGTCATGGATCCAGAATCAGCCCGACAGCTTTCATTTTGCTGTGAATACCGGCACTTCCTTGCTGTGATCCTGCGCGGGAAGCTGCCTGCTTATACACCCTTGACGGCCTGATTGGTCTTTAATTGGCGGAACTCGTAGACTTGGTAGGCGCTAAGTGCGCGGAGCGTGCGCAATTGCTCCGGTTGTCCGGTAATTTCTCCAGGGCGGCCGGTAGTTAGGGGCTCAAGTTGCGTGACTGACCGTTCGCCCTCAATCAATTTGGGTCGCACTTAGCAGCATGATCCAGCAGCAGATATGCGGATCATTACTTTCAATTCTTGAGGAGAAGTCATGGCAGCACACTGCCAAGTGACCGGAGCCGAGCCGGGCTTTGGGCACAGCATTTCGCACTCGCACCGCCGCAACAAGCGTCGGTTCGATCCGAACATTCAGAAGAAGCGCTACTGGGTTCCGTCCCTGCGCCGTAATGTCACTCTGCAGGTTTCTGCAAAGGGCATCAAGACCATCGACGTTCGCGGCATCGACGTTGTCGTCGCCGCCATTCTCGCTCGTGGGGTGAAGCTCTAGTGGCTAAAGACAAGGACGTACGTCCGATCATCAAGCTCAAGTCGACTGCGGGCACGGGTTACACCTACGTAACCCGCAAGAACCGTCGTAACGATCCGGACCGTATGGTCCTGAAGAAGTACGACCCCAAGATCCGCCAGCACGTCGAATTCCGTGAGGAGCGCTAAACATGGCTAAGAAGTCCAAGATTGCTCGCAACGAGCAGCGCAAGGTCATCGTAGAGCGTTACGCTGCAAAGCGCCTCGAGCTTAAGAAGACCCTGGTTGATGCAAACGCAACCGACGAAGCACGCGAAGCAGCCCGCCTGGGCCTGCAGAAGCTGCCCCGCAACGCGTCCCCGATCCGTCTGCGTAACCGCGACATCATCGACGGCCGTCCCCGCGGTACCTTCCAGAAGTTCGGTATCTCCCGTGTTCGCTTCCGCGACATGGCGCACCGCGGTGAGCTTCCGGGCATCACCAAGTCTTCCTGGTAATCCAGCACTGCTGATTCCAGCTGCTTGAGAAGGGCCGGCAACCATATGGTTGCCGGCCCTTCCGTCTTTAACCCGGTACGCTTCCCGTTGTGTTTCAGCCCACAACTCCGGGAAACGGCGGCGGCGCCCGGTTGGGATGCCTCATGGGCCGTTCCGCCCCGGAAATACTGGGGTCAGCACCCCTGGAACCTCGATTTGCTGTGGGGGGCGGTGGGGTGTATTGTTTTCTAAGTCGCCGCGAGGGAGACAGCGAGAAGCTGGGTACCGCGGGTGACCAACCCCCATTTTGAACGGCCTGGAATATGGTTCGCTTGTTTGCGTGCCGGTTTTTGGGTGGGGTGGTTGCTGTTGAAGCGTGATTCTGCTGAGAGATGCGGGTTTGCAAAGCT
>NZ_LMOL01000015.1:132258-132483 GCF_001424565.1 Arthrobacter sp. Leaf141 | reverse complement strand
GGTGCTCTCTTCGGAGTCCGAGACGTGGGATGCGTTGAAGGGTGCGGGGGACCTCCAGCTGACGGTGGTGGGGGACCAGCCCGTTGTTCTGGATGCTGCTGCCGGGAGGTTGTTCCTGCCCGGTGGCAGGCAGCTGGACCTGGCGGATGCGCGGGACGCGAAGCTGCAGGCGTCCGGTCCGGCGAGTGATTTTGTGGCGGTTGCCACGCAGAAGGCGTTGCTGAA
>NZ_LMOL01000015.1:70618-132172 GCF_001424565.1 Arthrobacter sp. Leaf141 | reverse complement strand
AATTCGGGCAATGTGTGGCTGGTGAACCAGAACATGCTCCTGGTCAACAACTGGGACGACGTGGTCCCGCCCAAAAACGAATCCGACGAACAGGACCAGGAGTCCGCGGACAACAACACCATCAACGTCCTGCCGGACCGCACCAAACCCAACCGGCCGCCGGAGACCAAACCCGACGCCATCGGCGTCCGCCCCGGCCGGACCACCATCCTCAGCGTCCTGGACAATGATTCGGATCCCGACGGCGACGTGCTCACCGCTGCCCTGGCAGGCTCGGGACCGCAGGCCGGCACCCTCGACAGCATTTACGGCGGCACCGCCTTCCAGGTCGCCGTCCCGGCCGACGCCAAACCGGGCACCGAAACGTTTGGCTACAACGCCTCGGACGGGCGCGGCCTGTCAGCGGCCGGGCAGGTCAGCCTCACCGTGGTGGGGCCCAACGAGAACAAGCCGCCACAGTTTAAACGCGGCGAAGACACCACCATCCTGGTGGAGCAGGGCAAAACCGTCAGCCAGAACATCCTCACCGACTGGATCGACCCCGACGGCGACGACCTGGTCCTCCTCGACGCCAAGGCGGACAACGACCAGGACCAGGTGAAGGTCCGCCGCGACGGCCTGCTGACGTTCCAGGACTCCGGCGCCACCGCAGGAAAAAAGAGCGTGGAAGTCAGTATCTGGGACGGCCGCGACACCGTCACCGGCAAGGTGGTGGTCAACGTCCAGCCGCCGGGTGCCCTGGCCCCGGTGGTCAACGCCGACCACGTCACGGCCGTGGTGGGCCAGGACCTGGTCATCGCCCCGCTGAAAAACGACGTGGACCCCAACGGCGGCGCCCTGCGGCTGGCCCAGGTGGAAGCCAACGGGCCGGCCGAGCTGGGCCCGGTCACGGACGGCGGTACCTTCGTCTTCCGCAGCACCACCCCTGGGCCCGTCTACCTGACCTACATCGCCAGCAACGGCCCGCAAAGCAGCCAGGGCCTGGTGCGCGTGGATGTGGAATCCGGCAACGACCCCGGCAACCCGGTCGCCGTGCACGACGTTGCCCTGATGCCCACCGGCGGCAACGTCCTGCTGGACCCGCTGGCCAACGACTCCGACCCCTCCGGCGGCGTCCTGGTGCTGCAATCCGTCAAACTGCCGGACAACGCGCCCGTCTCCGTCTCCGTGATCGACCACAGCGTCCTGCGCATCACCGACATCCGGGGAACCAAAGACCCGCTCCTGTTCGAATACACCATGTCCAACGGCACCAAATCCGCCACCGGCAGCGTCTCGGTGGTACCCGTACCGGCCCCGGCCGTGGTGGAAGCGCCGCAGCCCAAACCGGATGAGGTGAACGTCCGCGTCAACGACGTGGTGACCATCCCCGTGCTGGACAACGACACCCACCCGCAAGGCCAGGAACTGACCGTTGACCCCGTTCTGCCGCAGGCAGTAGACGCGGCGGACGGCAAGGGTTTCGTCTCGGAAAACACGCTCCGGTTCATCGCGGGCAGCCAACCGAAGACCGTCCGCGCCATCTACAACGCCGTGGACCCGCAGGGCCAAAAGAGCGCTGCCGCGGTCACCATCCACATCCTGCCGCTGGAAGGCGCCGAAAACTCCCGGCCGCAGCCGCAGAACCTGACCGCCCGCGTGGTGGCCGCCGGAACCGTCAGGATCCCCGTCCCGCTGGACGGCATCGACCCCGACGGCGACTCCGTCCAGCTGACCGGGATCGACAGCACGCCGGCCATGGGCACCGCCACCGTGGGCAGCAACTTCATCGACTTCACGGCCGCCGGCGACGGCGCCGGCACTGACACGTTCCGCTACAAAGTGGTGGACCGCCAGGGCGCCGTCAACACCGGAACCGTGACAGTTGGCATCGCTCCGCGCGGCGAAGTGAACCAGAAGCCCACCCCCGTGGACGACGAGGTCCGGGTCCGCCCGGGGCGGCAGATCGCCGTCGATGCCGTCAGGAACGACACCGACCCGGACGGCGACATTGTCCGGATCCGGACCGATGGCATCGAGGCCGATCCCGCATTCCAGGCCACCGTCAGCAAAACCAGCGGCCGCGTGATCCTCCTGGCCCCGGAGGAAGCCGGCACCGTCAACGTCCGCTACACCGTCTCCGATGACCGGGACGCCACCGCCCAGGCCACCATCCGCGTGGTGGTGGACAATGACGTCCCGCTCAAGGCCCCGATTGCGCGCGATGACCGGGTGACCTCCGCCCAGACCATGGGCCGCACCGCAGTGGACGTTCCGGTCCTGAAAAATGACGAGGACCCGGACGGGGTAGGCGAAAACCTGGTGGTCGCCACCGAAGCCCCCACCGCCCGGCCCGGCAGTGACGGCAACGTGATTGTTGAACTCACCGAAGCGCCGCAGCTCATTCCCTACACCGTTGAAGACGTGGATGGACAGCAGTCGACGGCGGTCATCTGGGTTCCGGGCCTCGGCCAGCAGGTGCCCACCCTGGCCAAGGATGACGTGGTGGAGGTCATCGCCGGCCAGTCCGCCACGGTGGACCTCACCGAATGGGTCAAGGTCCGCGACGGCCGGTCACCCCGGCTGACGCAGGCTGACCGGATCAAGTTCATCGGGGCCGACGGCGCCGACCCCACCGCCGGCAGCGCCACGTCCCTGAAGTACACCGCCGGAATCGACTACGTGGGCCCGGGCTCCATGACCTTTGAAGTTACCGACGGCAGCGGACCCGATGACCCCGATGGGCTCAAGTCCACCCTCAGCATCCGGACCAGGGTGCTGCCGGACCCCAACCGGAACAACCCGCCCGAACTCCTGGGCTCGGCCCTTGACGTTCCCATGGGGGATTCCGCCAGCCTGGACCTGCGCAGCCTGACCTCCGACCCGGATGGCGATGACGCGGACAACATGAGCTACGAGATCCAGGGCGGCGCACCCGCAGGCTTCAGCGCGTCCCTGGACGGCAGCGTCCTGAAAGCGTCGTCGGGATCCAGCGGTACCGGAACCACCGCCGCTGTCCAGGTCAAAGCCAAGGACCCGCGCGGCCTCGAAGCCACCGCCACCTACCAACTGGCCGTCACCGCCTCCAACCGGCCCAAGCCGGTGGCCAACGACGACCCGGAACCCAACGCAGCGGCGGGCAAGCCCGTCACCGTCAACGTCCTGGCCAACGACTCCAACCCCTTCCCCGAGACGGCCCTGAAGATCACGGCCGCCGGCGCGGAGACCGGCAGCGGCAACGTGGATGTCGACGGCGGCTCCGTGGTGGTGACCCCCGCCCCGGGCTTCACCGGAACCATGGTGGTCAGCTACACCGTGGCGGACAAAACCAACGACCCGTCGCGTCAGGCCACCGCCCGGATCCGGCTTACCGTCAAGGACAAGCCGTTGGCCCCGGCCACGCCCCAGGCGCAGAGCGTGGGGGACCGGACAGCGCTGCTGGCCTGGACGGCCCCGGCCGACCGCGGCGCCGCCATCACCAAGTACACCGTGTACGGCGCCGGCGGTTTCCGCCAGGATTGCCCGGCCAACACATGCACCCTGAACGGGCTGACCAACAACACCAAGTACAACTTCGAGGTCACCGCCACCAACGAGTTCGGCGAGTCGGACCGGTCGCCGGCCTCCGCGGAGGTACGCCCGGACGTCAAGCCGGACACCCCGCTGGCGCCGTCGCTCAAGTTCGGCGACAAGCAGCTCTCCGTCGCCTGGGCGGCGCCCGCCAGCAAGGGCTCACCGGTGAAGTCCTACGACCTGGAGATCTCGCCTGCGCCGCCGGGACAAAACGCGCAGATCCAGAACCTCACCGCCGTGAGCTACGTCTGGAAGGGCCTCAAGAACGGCGTCTCCTACAAGGTGCGGGTCCTGGCCCGCAACGACGCCAAGGACCCCTCCGAATGGAGCCCCTACTCCGCTGCGGAAGTCCCGGCCGGTCCGCCGGCCGTGCCTGCCGCGCCCACCGCGGCCCAGGCAGGGTCCGTGGGGGCGCAGAGCCAGCTGAAGGTGGCGTGGGCGGCGCCGAACAACAACGGTGACGCCGTCTCCAGCTACACCCTTACTACTTTCCGCGGCGGCGCCGCCGTGTCCAGCCAGAAGGTCACCGGCACCACGCAGAACGTCACGGTGGACAACTCGGAAAGCAACTACACCTTCACGGTCACGGCCACCAACAAGGCCGGTACCAGCGATCCCAGTGCACAGTCCGCGGCCATCCGGGCGGCAGGAAAACCGGGCCAGGTCAGCAGTGGATCGGTTAAGGAAACCGGCACCAGCGGGCAGCTCCAGGTGACTTTCGAACCGCTTACGCAAGCACAGCGCAACGGCTCCACCGACGGTGAGATCAGTTACAGCTACAACGCCGACGGCCGGAGCGGTCCCATCCCGGCCGGCGGCACCACCATCACTGGCATGACCGACGGCCGGGACATCACCGTCACCATCATCGCCACGTCCACCAAAAACAACATTTCCGGGGACGCCAAGCCGGTGGGCGCCGCCAACCCCTATGGCCCGCCCAACGCCCCCAACGTCAACGGCGGCACGTCCGCCAAGGGCGACGGCGACGTGCACTGGACCTGGAACAACCCGGCCACCAACGGACGCGCGCTCAGCCACTACGAGGTCAATTACGAAGGCGGCGGTTGGACCAACGTGGGCAAAACCAACAAGTTTGACCGCTCCGCCGGCGGTTGGAACCAGAGCCGCACCCTCCAGGTCCGGGCCGTCACCGTGGTGCCCGGGGCGCCGGGACAGGCAAACGCCAAGTCCGGAGACAATCCCACCCCGCCACCGCCAACGTCCTGGAGCATCACCGCCACCCCGACCCGCAGCTGCACCGAACCGAGGAAGGGGACCGACAGCTTCGTGGCCGGCAACCCGTCCCAGTGCAACGGGGCAGGCAAATGGCTGGACGCAGGCGCGTCAGCGGATACGGACAGGTACCAGGTCTGGTACAAGACCTCCAACAACCCGTCCGGCATCTGGTACCACCTCACCAGCGGCATGGCCGCCGGGAACTGGATCCGCTGCGACACCTCCAGCCGCGGCTGCAACCCGCCCAATGGCATGCCGAACGGCTAGCCAGCACCACCGCCCTGCACCCAGGGACCGGCACACCGGTCCCCACCTACGAACCCAGACAAAAAGGAACCCATCATGACCATGACCACCGAACAGGCCGAATGGTTTGCCGACACTTTTGAAAAGCTCGTTACCAACGTTGGCCAAGCTGTCCTGGGCAAGGAACACGTCATCCGGCTCACCTTCACCGCCATGCTGGCTGAAGGCCACGTCCTGTTCGAGGACGCCCCCGGGACCGGCAAGACCTCCCTGGCCCGGGCCCTGGCCGCCACGGTCCAGGGTTCCAACAACCGGATCCAGTTCACGCCAGACTTGCTGCCCTCCGACGTCACCGGCGTGACCATCTACGACCAGAAGACGCAGAAGTTCGAGTTCCACAAGGGCCCGATCTTCAACAACATCGTCCTGGCCGACGAAATCAACCGTGCATCCCCGAAAACCCAGTCGGCGTTGCTCGAGGTAATGGAAGAGTCCCGGGTCACCGTGGACGGCATCACCCACTCCGCAGGCCGGCCGTTCATGGTTATGGCCACCCAGAACCCGATCGAGCAGGCAGGCACCTACCGGCTGCCCGAGGCCCAGCTGGACCGGTTCCTGATCAAAACCTCCATCGGCTACCCGGACCACGCCTCCACCGTCCGGCTGCTGGGCGGGGCCAACCTCAAGGACCGCTCGCAGGACCTGTCCGCCGTGATCACCACCTCCGCCGTGGCCGACATGGCGGACCTCGCCGCCACGGTCCACGTGGACACCGCAGTACTGGAGTACATCTCCCGGCTCTGCGAGGAAACCCGCTCCGCGCCCGAAACCCGGCTGGGCGTCTCCGTCCGCGGTGCCCTGGCCATGGTCCGCGCCGCGAAGGTCTGGGCCGCCGCGCAGGGCCGGAACTTTGTGCTGCCTGACGACATCAAGGAACTGGCCGCCGTTGTGTGGACCCACCGGTTTGTGATGGACGCCGAAGCCGAGTTCTCCGGCGCCACTCCGGAAGCCGTACTGACGCGCATCCTGGCCGACGTCGCCGCCCCGCAGCAGCGCACCCACGCCTGACCCGCCGTCGTACCCCCGGCACCATTTTCAACCAGCGCACCAAACGAAGGCACACATATGTCCAGCGGTACCCCGGTGACCAGGCTCGCGGAGCGCCTGAAGCGGCCCTTCCTGCGGAACGGCCGCCCCACCGCCCTGCATCCTTCCGCCGTCTGGGCGGAAGCCACCAACACCGCAGGGCTGGTCCTTGCCCCGGCCTGGCGCACCGTCCGGCAACTGTGGCTGAAGTACCCCTGGCCGGTGCTGTCCGTGGTGAGCGTTCTGGGGTGGTCCGTGCTGGCCGCCGCGGTGCTCCTTTGGTGGACCGGGCAGGCGTTCGGCTGGCAGGAAGCCAAAGCAGCAGCCATCGCCGCGTTTGTCCTCTTTGTGGTGGCAGTGGCCTTCATCCTGGGCCGCTCCTCCTATGGTGTTGTGCTGGACCTGGCCCGCACCCGGGTAGCCGTGGGCGACAGCGCCGTGGGCAGCATCGCCGTGTCCAACACGTCCACCCGCCCGCTCCTGCCGGCGGCACTGGAACTGCCCGTCGGCAGCGCGACGGCCGTGTTCCATCTGCCCCGCATGAAGCCGCAGCAGGTCCACGAGGACCTCTTCACCATTCCCACCGCCAGACGCGCCGTGATTGTGGTGGGCCCGGTCCGGTCCGTCCGGGCCGATCCGCTGCACCTGCTGCGCCGCCAGGTCCTGTGGACCGCGCCGGAGGACCTCTTTGTCCATCCGCGGACCGTGGCCCTGGCAGGCTCCGCCGCAGGGTTCATCCGCGACCTGGAGGGCATGCCCACCACCGACCTTTCCAGCGCAGACGTTTCCTTCCACGCCCTGCGGGACTACGTGCCGGGGGATGACCGCCGGCACATCCACTGGAAGACCACGGCCCGGACCAACAAGCTGATGGTCCGCCAGTTCGAGGAGACTCGCCGGGCGCACCTGGCCATCTCGCTCTCCATCAACACCGACGAATACGCCGGCGAGGCCGAATTCGAGATGGCCATCTCGGCGGCTGCATCCATTGGCCGGCAGGCCATCCGGGAACAGCGCGAGCTCGATGTCCTGACGCAGAAGGGGCCGCTGCGCTGCGAAACCGGCCGCAACATGCTCGATGACATGACCCGGATCGTCGGGACACCGATGCGGCGCACCGCCGTCGACCTGGCCAGGACCCTGGCGGACACCGTACCCAACGCCTCCGTGGTGTTTTTTGTGGTGGGCAGCAACGTCACCGCCGGCCAGCTCCGGCAAGCGGCCGCCTCCGTGCCGCCCGGCGTCCGGAGCCTGGCCGTCAGGATCGAAGCCGGCGCCGCACCCACCCGCGCCAATATCGCCGAACTGACGGTCCTGACCCTGGGCGACCTGTCCGACCTGGCCATCGTGTTGAGAAAGGCGGCAGCATGAGCACCGCACCGGGCCAACGCCCCCCCACCAACAGGAAAGCCGCCCGCACCATCCCGCAGGAGCGCGCCCGGAGCCGCAGGGCAACCAACGGGCCGGAATCCGGTTTCGCCACCGGCCAGCCGGCCTGGCATTTCCTGCTCGACGCCGGCGCTTTGGCCGTCCTGCTGGGACTGGGCCTGCTGGGCTTCGGCCTGAGCTTCGGCGGCGACGCCTACTACCTGGTCTCCGGTTTCGGCGGCATTGTCCTGGGCCTGGCCATCGCGGCCCTGAACGCGCACCTGCGGCTGGGGCTGCTGATCACCACGGCCCTCGCCCTGGGCGCCTATCTGGTGTTTGGTACCCTTTTCGCCGTCCCGGACTCCGCGATCGCCGGTTTTGTCCCCACCCTGGACTCGCTCCGGATCCTGCTGCCCGGAGTTGTGTTTGCCTGGAAAGACATGCTTACGGTGGGCGTGCCGGTGGGCACCGGCGGCGGCGTGCTGATCGTCCCGTTCCTCAGCTCCCTCATCACCGCGCTGGTGGCGGGCATCCTGACCTGGCGGACCCGCAGCCCGTACTTCCCGCTGCTGCCTGTCCTGGTGCTGTTTGTCACCGGGATCGCGTTCAGCACCAACGCCGCCTTCCTCACATTGGAGCGCGGCATCGGCCTCACGGTCCTGGGCATCGCCTGGGCCACGTTCCGCCGCGACGCGCTCCGGCGGAACAGCACCCGCAAGGTGGCAGTGAACAACCCGCAGACCGACGCCGGGACCGCCCGCCGTGCGCAGCTCCGCCGGCTGGGGATGGCCGCCGGCGTCATCGCCGTCAGCGTGGGCGTCACCACCCTTGCCGCGCCGCTGGTCACCGCCAACGACGAGCGCCGGGTCCTCCGGAACGTCGTAGTCCCGCCGTTTGACCCCAAGGACTACATCACGCCCCTGGCCAGCTTCCGCACCTATGTGAAGGACAAGAAGGACGACACCCTGTTTGTGGTCAAGGGCCTGCCCCGCGACGGCCGCGTCCGGTTGGGTGCCCTGGACTCCTTCAACGGCACCAACTACACCATGGACCCCAACGGGTCCGGCAACTTCAGCAAGGTGGGGGATACCGAGTCCATCAATACCCTCGCCGATTCCGGCGGCGTGGTGCCCACCAACGACTACGCCATCAACATCAGCGTCGAGGACTACCAGGGCTTTTTTGTCCCCGGCGGCCGGAAAACCACCGGCCTGAGTTTTGACCAGAATGCCTCCGCCGCGGCCTCCGGGCTCTATTTCAACGCCGGCACCGATACCGCCGTGACCACCAACCAACTCTCCCGCGGCGATTCCTACCGGGTGCAGGTCTCGGAACCCGTGAAGCTGGAGCACGGCCAGTTGACCCAGTACGACTTTGCCCGGCTTTCGCTTCCCGACGTCCTGGAGGTCCCGCCCGTGGTGGGCTCGCAGGCCAACGACCTGTCCGCCGATGCACCCACCGCGATCGACCGGGTCCGCCAGATCGAGGCGCACTTCCAGAAGACGGGTGCGTTCAGCAACGGGCTGGTCAGCGAGGGCCAGCTGCCCAGCGTTTCGGGGCACGGCGCCGCGAGGATCCGGACCCTGCTGACCGCCAAGCAGATGCTGGGCGACGACGAGCAGTACGCAGTGGCCATGTCCCTGATGCTGCGGCACCTGGGGATCCCGTCCCGGGTGGTGATGGGCTTCTACCCGGATCCCACCAGCCCGGAAAACGGTGCCGGCGAAGTGAAGATCACCGGCAAAAACGCGCACGCCTGGGTTGAAGTGGCGTTTGAACGCGTGGGCTGGGTCAGCTTCGACCCCACCCCGCCCAAGGACAACGTCCCCATCCCGCCGGACCCGGAGAACAAGTCCAAGCCCAAGCCGCAGGTGCTGCAGCCACCGCCCCCGCCGCAGGAGCCCGCGGACCTGCCCCCGGATTCCTCCCCGGACGCGCTCGACGCGGACGAGAAAAAGGACAACCCGTGGCTGTTCTGGGGTGCGCTGCTCGGTGCGCTGGGCATCGCCGCCATCCCGATTGCCGTCCTGGCACTCCCGCTGCTGCTGATCGCCCTGTTGAAATCACGACGCCGGAAGTCGCGTTTCAGGGCCGGTCACCCCGCGCAGCGGGTGGGCGGCGGATGGAGTGAGGTGATGAGCCTGGCCACCGACATGGGTGCCGCCGTCGACACCAAGTCCACGCGGCGGGAAAGCGCCGCCGTCCTGGCGGACGCGTTCCCCGCCAGCGGCAGCACCACCACCATGCTGGCCCGGCGCGCCGATGCGTCCATCTTCGGTGCGGGCGAACCCAGCGAGGAGGACGTCCGGGAGTACTGGAGCATTGTGGACGGATCGTTGAAGGAGATCACCTCAACAGTGGGTTTCTGGCGCCGGCAGCAGGCCAGGTTCTCGCCGCGCTCCCTCCTGGCCGACGCGCGGACTGCACTGGGCGGCCGGGGCCGGAAACAGCCGGCACCGGCCGGCGGGACGCCTTCAGGCGGCAAACCCGCAGGCGGCGAACCTGCAGCCCGAAACCAGCCGCCGTCACCGGACGCCCAACAGCCCGGAGCCGGCATCGAACCCCAGCCACAGGGACCGGTGGCGCAGTGACGGCTGAAGCCGTGCGGTGCCCCCGCTGCCAGCAGCTGCAGCGCACCGGCGCTGCGTTCTGCACGGCCTGCGGGGCGCCGCTGCCCAACCGGGCAGCACGCAGCACCCGTAACCAGGAGTACGGCCAGGCCGCCGGTGCTGATGTCCCGCAGGGTCCGTCCGCGGCGCATGGGCCAGGGATTCCCGGTACTATCCCGGTAGTGGAAAGGCTCCCGGCCCACGCCGGCGGCATGGCACGTCCCGGCCCCGGGCAACCGGGCAGAAACCTGCCCGGCGCCACAACCAGCAACGTTCCAGGGGGAGGAACCCGGATGGCAGTAAACCTTCAGCTTGTACCGGCCACGGCGGGCAAGCGGCTCGGTGCTGCCGTGACGGACTGGCTCTTCCCCCTCGTTGTGCCGGCCGTGCTGTTCAGCATCGGCTTCGCCGGCGTGACCCGGACCCGCAGCGGCGGGTTCATCACCTACGACACCGGATCGGTGGTGCTGTTCGGCGGCATCGGAACCGGGCTGGCGCTGGTGTACCTTTTTGTCCTCCTGGGCCTGGAAGCCCGCACCGGAAAAACGCCGGGCAATCTGTTGCTGGGAATCCGCAGCGCCGACAATGACGGGTATGCGCCAGGCGCCGGCCCGGTGTTCCTGCGAAGCATCATCACCGGGGCAGGAGCCGTGCTGGTCCTGATCGCCGCCGTCCTGGTGGTGGTCTTCAAATGGTTTGATGCTGCGCTGCTGATCCTTGGGCCGCTGCAGCTGCTGGCCGCCGTGTGGGCCGTCCTGGTGGTTATCTCCAACAGGTGGGACAAAAACGGCGGGGTGCGTGGCTGGCATGACGCGGCTGCCAAGACCCTGGTGTTCGACGTCAAGGCGGGCCGGAACCCCATTACCAGCGGCGGGATCCAGGGCCCGTACAGCTTCGCTCCTCTTGACCTGCCGCCCGTCCAGCAGGTCCAGTCACCCGTAGCCGGTGTCCGGCCTGCCAGCGGAGCCGTTGTCCAGGCGCCGGCCGCACCCACGGCCCAGCCGCAGCCTCCGCTGGCCCAGCCGGCAGCCAGCCGGCCTGCGCAGCCCGCAGCCAGCCAGCCTGCTGCGCCTATCCAGCCCGCAGCCAGCCAGCCTGCTGCGCCCGTCCAGCCGGCACCCTTCGCGCCGGCCGGCCCCCACGCCGCCGCAGCCCCGGCGGGCAGCCACGGCCCAGCCGGGAGCGGCTTCCAGGGCCACCCGGACGACGACGTCGAACGCACCCAAATCCGGCACGGCGCCGCGGCCGCCGGTACCGCAGCCCCCGCACCCGCGGCGGTCCTGCGGGTCCGGCTCGACGACGGCCGGGACTTCCAGCTGGACCGGAACGTCCTTGTGGGACGCAACCCGGTAGGTTCGGCCGGCGAACAGCATGCACAGCTGCTGGCCGTGGACGATCCCGGCCGCTCCATTTCCAAAACCCACCTGCACCTCCTGACCGACGGTGCAGGTGTCTGGGTGACGGACCGGAACTCCACCAACGGCAGCGCCGTGACCGCACCGGACGGCCGGCGCACACCCTTGGCGCCCGGCGTTCCCACGTTCGTTACACCCGGATCCGGCATCCACTTCGGTGACCGGACCTTTTACCTAGGACAAGCATGAACGAACAGCCCGCCAGCGTTTCCTCCCTCCGGCCGGGCCTCAGCCTGGACTGTGGCCATGGCACGGACCGGGGGCTCCGCAGGGAGCTGAACGAGGACTCCTACATCGCCTCGGACCCCGTCTTTGCCGTAGCGGACGGAATGGGTGGCCATGAGGCCGGCGAGATTGCCAGCGGCATGTGCGTCCGGGCCCTCGCCGCCATCCCGCAGCTTGCCACCGGCGAACGCACCGTCACCGCAGCGGTCCTGCAGCAGTACCTGGTCCGTGCGGACACTTCCATCCGCGAAGCCACCGGCGCCCGCGCCGGGACCACCCTCACCGGGGCGGTGGTGGTGGAACAGATGGGCATGCCGTATTGGCTGGTCATGAATATCGGGGATTCCCGCACCTACCGGCTCAGCCAGGGACAGTTCGAGCAGATCAGCGTGGACCACTCCGAAGTCCAGGAACTGGTGGACGCCGGCCAGATCACCGCGCAACAGGCCACCGTCCATCCGCGCCGGCACGTGGTGACCCGTGCCCTGGGCACCGGCGACGAAACC
This sequence comes from Arthrobacter sp. Leaf141, assembly GCF_001424565.1. Taxonomy (GTDB): domain Bacteria; phylum Actinomycetota; class Actinomycetes; order Actinomycetales; family Micrococcaceae; genus Arthrobacter. The sequence continues at coordinate 119,926 of NZ_LMOL01000015.1, read as the reverse complement.
GAAGCTGACTTCTGGCTGCTCCCCGTGGAGGAGGGCGACCGTGTCCTTGTCTGCTCCGACGGGCTTAACGCCGAACTGACGGACCCGCAGATCCTGCGCGTCCTCAGCTCCGGGGGGACTCCGCAGGACACCGCGGATGCCCTCATCCAGGCGGCACTGCGCGGCGGCGGCCGCGACAACATCACGGTTATCGTGGTGGACGCCCGCAACGTCCTGAACGACGCCGGCGCCGCTACCACCGCACCCCGCCACAACCCCGACACTGAGGAGCAGGATACGCTGCCGCGCTCGCAGGCCACCCGGCAGGCAACCACGCAGCCCATCCCGCAGCAGGCTCCTGACGGGGCCGCTGGCAACGGAGAGGGCCACGATGACCGCCGCTAGTTACCGGCCCGGCACCTGGGTGGCTGTTGTCCGCTCGCGTACCGCCGTCCTGCTGGGCCCGGACTCGCCGCCGGCACTGGCCGGCACCCTGTGGAACCTCCTGTCAGGCCAGCCGCAGGTCCATGAGGTGCTGCACGCTGTCACCAGCAGCTCCGGCGGTTCACTGGCGCAGATCCCCGCCTTCGGCATCCTGGATTTCACCGGCCCGCTGCGCGTGTTCCTCCGCGGCGGCCTGGACCTCACTGTGGAGCTGCCCGCCGGGACGGTCGAGGTGGACGGCCTGGACGTGACCACCTGGAATGAACGACGGTTCGACGCCGCCGTCAAGTGCCGGCTTGCCATCCCTGACGGGGCCGGCCCGGAGCTGCCCGACCTGCCCCTGCACGAAGGCGTGGTCCTGCTGCAGTCGCTTGCATTGACCCTCGACGCCGGGACCCCCGCCATTGCGGCGGGCCAGGCTGTCGGTGCCGCGATCGGGGGTGTTGCGATCGCCGTTGAACGCGCCGCACGACCGGATCCGGAAACAGGTGCAGCGGACCGCGACGCCCGTGACGCCAAAGACGCAGCGGAGCAGGCGCCGGCTGCGGGCCGGGCCGATGCCCTTGAACCGGGCGCGGAGAGCCGCCAAACAGAAATCCCCGAAACGGAAACCCCTGTCGGAGCCAATCGTCAGGCAGGGGAGCCCGGAACAGCTGAATCTGAAGCGGTCGAGCCACGAACGGCTGAGCCTGGAACCGCTGCTCCTGAACTGGCTGACCCCGAAACGGCTGCTCCTGACCTGGCCGACCTCGAAACGGCAAAGTCCGAAACAGCAGAGTCCGAAGCAGCCGAGCTTGAAGCCTCGGCGCTGACCATCCTGCCGGAGCATGGTGCCTCCGGTGAGACGGTCTACGGCATCCCTGACGATGACCTTCCGGACGATGCCGCCGGCGACGAAGCCCCCGGCGGGCATGTCTTAGGCGACGCCCCCGGCGAGCCTGCTTCCGGCCATGATGCCCCCGGCGACGCCTCCAGCGGCGCAACGCCACCTGCCGCTCCTACTGCCGTGGCCGTGGAAAGCGAACCCACCGGCTCCTACGACCACCTGTGGGAGCGGACCGTCATGCGGAGCATCGAGGACGCCGCGGTCCGGGAGGACCCGGACGCCGAAGAGAACCAGGCAGAGCCCGTTGTGCCGCCGGCGGCCGAAGCGGAAGAGAAGGACCCGCTGCCTGTGCCCGTCGCGGCGCCCGCTGCGGCTCCCGTTCCTGCTGCCAAGCCGGCCAGTCTGCTGATCGACTCGGTGCCGTGGCGCACCGCGGGAACCGGCTCTGCCCCTGCCCCGGACCAGGTCCCGGCGCACCAGCCCGCCCCTGCCGCCATTCAACCTGCGGCGGAACAGCCCGCTACCCCGGACCAGGCCGGCACCTTCAACCAGCCCGGCACCTTCAACCAGCCCGGCGCCGCTGACCCCATCAGCGGCGATCCTGACGGCGACCACGACGGCCAGACGGTGATGAAAAGCAGCGTGCAGGGCCGGTCCGCGCCGGCTCCGGCGCCGGGTGCCGGGACGGATCCGGCGGCAGGCCCTGTGGTCCTGGCCCGGGTCTGCGCCCAAAGCCACGCCAATCCGCCCACCAGCGCCCAGTGCTCGGAGTGCGGCGCCGCGCTGCTGCCGGACGCCGTCCAGGTGGCCCGCCCCCGGCTGGGCCGGATGCGCGTGTCCACCGGCGAACTGGTGGACCTTGACCAGTCCCTGGTGATCGGCCGGCAGCCTTCCGTGTCCCGGATACAGGGCGGCGTGATGCCCCGGCTGGTGCAGGTGGCCAGTCCGGGTGGCGACATTTCCCGGTCCCATGTGGAGGTCCGGCTGGAGGGCTGGCACGTGATGCTCTGTGACCTGAAAGCCACCAACGGCACCGTCCTGGTCCGGGAAGGCCAGCCGCCCCGCCGCCTCGCCCAGAACGAGATGGCCATCCTCCTTGACGGTGACATCGCCGAACTGGGCGATAACATCTCGCTGCGTTTTGAGGAGATTCCTTGAGTTCCAAACGGCCTGTGGCGCCGCCGCCCCTCATCCCGGGCTTCACCTACGTCAGCCTGCTGGGCTCCGGCGGGTTCTCCGACGTTTACCTGTACGAACAGGACCGGCCCCGCCGCAAGGTGGCCGTCAAGGTGCTGCTCTCCGACCTGAAGACCGAAGGCGCCCGCCGGCGGTTCGAGTCCGAGGCCAACCTGATGGCCCAGCTGTCCTCGCACCCCTACATCGTCACCATCTACGAGGCCGAGGTCACCGAGGCCGGCCACTCCTACCTGGCCATGGAGTACTGCTCCCGGCCCAGCCTCGACGTGCGGTACCGGCGGCAGCGCTTCAGCGTGGACGAGGTCCTGGCCGTTGGCATCCAGGTGGCGTCCGCCGTCGAAACGGCCCACCGGGCCGGCATCGCCCACCGCGACATCAAACCCGCCAACATCCTGGTGACTGACTACAACCGGCCTGCCCTGACGGACTTCGGCATCTCCGGCACCCTCGCGGACGATTCGGATGACGACGCCGGCATGTCCATTCCGTGGTCGCCGCCCGAGCAGTTCGCGGATGGCGGCGTGGACGGCGTTATGGTGGACGTGTGGGCCCTGGGCGCCACGCTGTATACGCTGCTGGCCGGCCGGTCGCCCTTTGTGATGCCCGGCGCGGACAACTCCCAGCGGGAACTGATCAGCCGGATCTCCAGCATGGCGCTGCCACGCCTGGGCCGGGCCGACGTGCCGGAATCCCTGGAACTGGCCCTTGCCACCGCCATGGCGAAACTTCCCCAGTCGCGCTACTCCTCGGCGCACGCCTTCGCCCTGGCCCTGCAGCGCATCCAAGCCGAACTCAACCTCTCCGTCACCCCCTTCGAGGTCCTGGAAGAAGCACACCAGGACGAGGACCACCCGGACGACGGCGTGGAGGAAACCCGGGTCCGGAGCATCGCCAGCATCGACCCCGAACGCACCGGAAGTGCCCCCACCTTCCCTGCCCGCACCCGGCCCACCACCGCCAACCCGGCCGCCTTCACCGGTCCTGCCGCCCCTGCCCCCGCCGCGCCGCCGTCGGGCATTACGCCGGGACCCGCCGCGCCCTGGCACCCCGCCGCCGCGGCAACAGCGGCAGCCAACCAGGCGCCGCAGGTTCCTGCGCACCTCTTCCGTGCGGACCCCGCAGGAACCGCTGCGGCCGGCGCAGCCGACGACAACGAATCCACGGTGCTGCGGCCCGCAGCGCCTGCTGCCGGTACCGGTCCGGAACCTGAAGACGCCACCGTCCAGCGGCCTGCGGCCACCGCGCCGCAGGAGCCCGCGCCGGCCCCGGAACGCGGCAAACGCAACGTCTGGCTGGCTGTCGCAGGCGGAACGCTGCTGGCCGCCGCCGTCGTGGTGGGCGTGGTCATGGCCAACGCCGCCGCCGAGACGCCCAAAACCGTGGCCAGCCAGGAACCCAATAAGCCACCCGCCGATGCCCTGGACAACGGCACCGTTCCCGACGTCGAAAAGCTCGCCGGAACACTGGCCGGCGGCCAGGCCAGCTTCACGTGGGAGAACCCGCAACCCAAACCGGGGGACACCTACAAGTGGAAGGTGTACACCATCGGTGGCGGGGGCGGGGAGTTCCAGTCCATCAAGGCGCCCCCCGTCAAGGTCACGCCAAACCCCTCCGGACAGACCTGCGTCCAGGTCATGATCGTCCGCACCGACGGGGCGTTTTCACCGATGGAGGCACCCTCCATCGCCTGCACGGGGCCCTGACGCACAGTCCATGACACGGCACCGGCAACACCACGAAGTTTGGCCCTGAAGGAGGCACAGGACATGGGGGATCTGGCAATAGATTTCTGCGGGGAATGGTACGAACCATCAGACGAGGACGTCTTTAACATCGGCCGTGAAGGCGACCTGGAAGTGGACGACAATCCGTACCTGCACCGGCAGTTCCTGCAAGTGGCCCGGTACGACGGCATCTGGTGGCTCAGCAACGTGGGCAGCATGCTTTCCGCCACCGTGGCCGACGGCTCCGGCGGCATGCAGGCCTGGCTGGCGCCGGGCGCCCGGATCCCGCTGGTGTTCAGCCACACCAACATCATTTTCACTGCCGGACCCACCACCTACGAGTTTGCTGTGCACCTGAAAACCCCTTCCTTCCGGCAGGAAGCCCGGGAAGACGACAGCAACGGCGACACCACGATCGGCCCGGTGGTCTTCACGGATTCGCAGAAAGCCCTGATCGTGGCCCTGGCCGAGCCCATGCTCCGCCGCGAAGGGACCGGCTTCAGCGCCATCCCGTCCTCGGCGGCGGCAGCGAAAACCCTGGGCTGGGCCCTGACCCGGTTCAACCGCAAACTCGACAACGTCTGCGACAAGCTGGACCGCGTGGGTGTGGTGGGCCTGCGCGGCGGCGGCGGGAAACTGGCCACCAACCGGCGCGCCCGCCTCGTGGAACACGCCGTGACCTCGCACCTGGTCACCGCCGATGACCTGCACCTGCTCGAAAAGATGAGGGGAGTGGACGAAGGATGAGGATCCGGCTGACACTGCGCCGCGACCCCGCGGAAACAAAGGACCTGGCCGTCACCGTGGACGGCCTGGCCACGGTGGCTGACATCGCCGCTGTGCTCTGGGCGGCCGACCCCGACAGGAAGGGAACCCCTGCGCCGGAGAACCTTTCCCTGCGGATCGACGAGGCGTTTGTGGGCGCCGGCATGACCGGGAATGTCCTGACCCGCAGCGACAACCTGCTCGAATCAGGCCTGCGGCCGGGTTCGGTGGTGTCCCTGGCGCAGGTCAGCACCCAGTTCCAGGTCCCCGGCGCGGGCCGCGGACCCGCCGCCGCCACGCTCCGTGTCCTTTCCGGGCCCGACGTCGGCCGCGAATTTTCGCTGCCCACCGGCACCAGCTACGTGGGCCGGGACCGGGACGTGGACGTCCGCCTCACCGACCCCATGACCTCCAAACGCCACGCCCGCATCACCGTGGGGGAAAGCGTGGAGATTGTGGACACCAACTCCGCCAACGGCCTGCTCATGGACGGCCTGGCCGTCACCCGCGCCACCCTGAACTCCTCGGACACCGTCACCCTGGGGGATACCACCCTTACGGTGGTGCCGCTGGGGCGCATCCAGGCGGCAGTACCGACGTCGCCCCTGGTGGACTTCAACCGGTCCCCGCGCGTGGTGCCGCGGTTCGAGGAACCCAAACGCGTCCTGCCCGCCGGGCCCAAACGGCCTGAGGACAACCCGTTCCCGTACATCATGCTGATCGCGCCGCTGATGATGGGCGCGGTGATCTTCGCTGTCACCCGGAACCCGCTGTCGGTGCTGTTTATGCTGATGATGCCCTTGTTCATCGTGGGCCACTACGTGGACCAGAAGATGCGCGGCCGGAAGCAGCAGAAGGAAGGGCTCAAGCATTTCCGGGAAGCCATGGCCGCGTTCCGGGAAGACGTCACCGAACTCCAGAAGGTGGAACGGGCCGTCCGGCTGCAGGAAGCCCCCTCGGTCAGCGACACCGTGGACGCCATCTACAAACTCGGTCCGCTGCTGTGGACCCACCGGCCGGAGCACGCCTGGTTCCTGGGCCTGAGGTTCGGGCTGGGCAGCGCACCGTCGCGCCTGGTGCTGGAAGAACCCAACAACAACGACACCGAAGCGCAGTACGCCCGCGAAATCCAGGACAGCCTCCGGCAGTTCCGGGTGATCGAAGGCGTGCCGGTGGTGTCCCAGTTCCGCACGTCCGGCGCCCTGGGCGTCGCCGGTCCGCGCGGGCTGGTAGACGACGTTGCCCGCGGCATGGTCCTCCAGCTGGTGGGCCTGCACTCACCGGCCGAAGTGGTCCTCACCGCCATCACCTCTGCGCAGTCCCGGGAACGCTGGAACTGGCTGCAGTGGCTTCCCCACGTGGGCTCAGGCCACAGCCCCCTCGCCGGGGACCACCTGGCCGCGGGCTCAGCCGGCGGCGCCTCCCTCCTGGCGCGGCTCGAGGACCTCGTCGAAGCCCGGGAAGCCGCCGCCAAGCGCAGCGGACCGGAGCTGCGCCCCGAGGTGGACCCGGCCAAGCTGGAAGTCCCCGCGCCGGTACTGCCTGCCGTGCTGGTGATTGTTGAGGACGACGCGCCCGTGGACCGCGGCCGCCTGACCCGGCTGGCCGAACGCGGACCGGACGCCGGCGTCCACGTGATGTGGGTTGCCACGGACATCCAGGCCCTGCCTGCTGCCTGCCGCGACTTTATGGTGGTGGACGGCGACCACGGCACCACCACCGGCCAGGTCCGGCTGGGCCGGCACACCTACCCCGTGAGCTGCGAGAGCGTGGACGCGGAGCTGGCCGGCCAGCTGGCCCGTATGCTCTCGCCCGTCGTGGACGTGGGAAAGCCCGTCACCGACGACTCCGACCTGCCCCGCGCCGTTTCCTACGCCACCCTGATCGGCAAGGACTTCCTGGACAGCCCGCAGGCCGTGGCAGACCGGTGGACCGAAAACAACTCGGTGCACGCCAGCGCCGTAGCCAACCGCAAGGACAACGGCACCCTCCGGGCCCTGGTGGGCTCCAAGGGTGTTGAACCCCTCTACCTGGACCTGAAGAACGAGGGCCCGCACGCCCTGGTGGGCGGCACCACCGGCGCCGGCAAGTCCGAGTTCCTGCAGTCCTGGGTGATGGGCATGGCCGCCGCCTACAGCCCCGACCGGGTCAGTTTCCTGTTTGTTGACTACAAGGGCGGCGCCGCATTTGCCGACTGCATCAACCTTCCGCACACGGTGGGGCTGGTCACCGACCTGTCCCCGCACCTGGTCCGCCGGGCCCTGACCTCGCTGCGGGCCGAGCTCCACCACCGCGAGCAGCTGTTCAACCGGAAAAAGGCAAAGGACCTGCTGGCCATGCAGCGGGAGGCCGATCCGGAGGCCCCGCCCTATCTGGTCATCATCGTGGACGAATTCGCGGCGCTCGCCAGCGAGGTGCCGGAGTTTGTGGACGGGGTGGTGGACGTGGCCGCCCGTGGCCGGTCCCTGGGCCTGCACCTCATCCTGGCCACCCAGCGCCCCGCCGGTGTGATCAAGGACAGCCTGCGGGCCAACACCAACCTCCGTGTGGCCCTGCGCATGGCGGATGAGGACGACGCCGCCGACATCCTGGGTGTCCCCGACGCGGCCTACTTCGACCCCGCCATCCCGGGCCGCGGCGCCGCAAAGACCGGTCCCGGGCGGATCCAGGGTTTCCAGACCGGCTACGCCGGCGGCTGGACCACCGGGAAGCCGCAGCGGCCGCAGATCGACATTGTGGAAATGGCCTTCGGGTCGGGGACCAGCTGGGAAGCGCCGGCGCCGGAGAAACCCGAACGGCAGGAACCGGCCGGGCCCAACGACATCTCCAGGATGACTGCCAACATAGTCCGGGCCGCCGATTCGCTGGCCATCGCCCCGCCCCGGAAGCCATGGCTGGACGAACTGGCCCAGACTTACGACTTCTCCCTCCTGCCCAACCCCCGGACGGATGAGCAGTTGCTCCTCGGCGTGGCCGACCACCCGTCCCGCCAGGATCAGCCCACGGTGTTCTACGAACCGGACCGGGACGGCAACATGGCCATCTACGGCACCGGTGGGTCCGGTAAATCGGCGGCACTGCGCGGCATCGCCATCGCCGCAGCCGTCACCCCCCGCGGCGGTCCGGTCCACGTCTACGGCATCGACTGCGGCTCCTCTGGGCTGCGGATGCTCGAGGAGCTGCCCCACGTTGGCGAAATCCTCAACGGGGACGATGTGGAGCGTGTGGGCAGGCTGCTGCGGATGCTCCGCGACGTCGCGGACCAGCGCTCCGCCCGCTTCGCCGAGGTCCGCGCGTCCACCATCGTGGAGTACCGGAAACTCGCGAACCGGCCGGACGAGAAGCGGATCTTTGTTCTGGTGGACGGCATGTCGGCGTTCCGTGAATCCTACGAACACAGCCGCCTCTCGTCGCTGTGGGACATTTTCCTGCAGCTCGCAACCGACGGGCGCACCCTGGGCATCCACCTGGTGGTCTCCGGCGACCGGCCCAGCGCCGTCCCGCCGTCGCTGCTGGCCTCCATCCAGCGCCGGCTGGTGCTGCGCCTGTCCTCAGAGGACGACTACCTGTCCATGGACGTGCCGCGGGATGTCCTCAGCGCCGCGTCCCCGCCCGGGCGCGGACTCCTGGACGGGCTGGAAGTCCAGCTGGCCGTGCTGGGCGGAAACTCCAACCTGGCGGTCCAGGCACGCGAAGTGCACAAGCTCAGCGCCGCCATGCTCCGCCAGGGCCTGGCCGCGGCACCCGGCATCGAACAGCTGCCCGAGCAGGTGGACCTTGACGTGCTGCCCGCCGGCGACGCGGAGGTCCCCGTGATCGGCGTGGACGACGAAACCCTGCAGCCTGCCGGGATCACGGCCAAGGGGTCGCTGCTGGTGGCAGGGCCGCCGGGCTCGGGCCGCACCGTTGCGCTGGTGACCCTTGCCTACGCCCTCCGCCGAGCCAACCCGGAGATCGAAATTCTCTACCTGGGCTCCCGGCGCTCCGCCGTGGCGGCGCTGCCCGTCTGGAACCGCTCAGTGGTGGGCCCGGACGACGTGGCCGACATGGTGGAGGACCTGACGGAACACTCCAGCGCGAACCCGGGCAAGCTGGCCATCTTCATCGAGGGCCTCACCGAATTCACGGACAGCATCGCCGAGTCCGGCGTTGCGCAGCTGGTGACGGCCGCCATCAAGGCCGACCAGTGGGTGGTAGGCGAGTCCGAATCGTCCACCTGGTCCGCGGCCTGGCAGCTCGCCCAGCCGTTCAAGTCGGGCCGGCGCGGCCTGCTCCTGAACCCGGGCGACATCGAGGGTGACAGCCTCCTGAACACCTCCCTGGGCCGGGTGGGTGACGGGTTCATCCCCGGCCGCGGGTTTGTGGTGGGCCGCGGCAAGGCCCGCAAGATCCAGGTGGCGCTGCCGCCGGAAAACCGCGACTGAGCCCGGCCGGCAGGCAACGAGGGGGAAGGGCCGCAGCCGCTGCGGATTTGCGGCCCTTCCCCGCGGTGTAGCAGACTACCCCTCGACTCCAGAACGCCGTGGCCGGGGGACCGCGCGCATCGAAAGGCAGCAATGACCTTCTCTTCCCCGGCACCCCGCACCCTTGTGGCGGCCGCCGTACTGGCCGTGTCCGCCGGTTTCCTGGCCGGCGGCACGGCGCTGGCCGACTCGCCCACACCCACGGCGCCGGCCACCACGGCCGTTGCAACGCCCTCCGTGCCCGCCGCGCCGGCGCCCGTCAAGACGGACAAGCCGCGGGGGCCCTCCTTCGAGCCCGCGCCGACGGCACCCCCGGCGGCACCGTCCACCGCGCCGGCAGCTCCGGCCGTTCCCGCGGCGCCGATTGAGCAGCCCACCACTGACGTTCCGGTGCCCGCCGTCGAGGCCACCGCCGAAGCAGCCGTGGAGACGGCGGCTGAGGCACCCACGGCCAGCCCGACGTCGGCCGCTCCTTCAGTGGAGTCCAACTGGAACAAGCCCATCACCAGGTCCGCGACGCCAACGCGCGTCGCATCCGTCACCTCCCTGGACGGAGCCGGTGGCGCGGGCCCCAACCTGCCGCTCGTGGCCGGGCTGCTCCTGCTGGGACTCGCCGGCGCCGCCTTTGCCTGGTGGGGCCGGGGCCGGCTCCGGGCCCACTGACCCGGCCGGGCCACGGTCCCGGCGCGGCCCGGGCAGTGTCGGCCGCATAGGGCAAGATAGTTCTGTGAGCACAGTTCCAGGCCCCGCAGAAGACGCCGCCACCCGGACCGGCACCCCCGACGAGCCCGCCGAGGTTCCCGCAGGAACCATCAGGGACGAATACGAGAAGCTGGCGGACCTGGTCCGGAAATACCGGTTCTCCTATTACCAGGAGGACGAACCCCTGGTCTCCGACGCGGAATTTGATACGCTCTTCCGCCGGCTGGAGGAAATCGAGGCCCTGCATCCCGAGCTCGTGGCCAACGATTCGCCCACCCAGGAAGTGGGCGGCGAAGTCTCGGCCGCCTTCGCCGCCGTGGAGCACCTGCAGCGCATGTACAGCCTGGAGGACGTCTTTTCCCTCGAGGAACTCGAGGCCTGGCTGGCCAAGGCCGTGGCCGGCGTCGGCAAGCTCGGCGACTCGGCACCACCGGTTGCGTGGCTCACCGAACTCAAGATCGACGGCCTGGCCGTCAACCTGCTCTACCGGGACGGCAAGCTGGTGCGCGCCGCCACCCGCGGCGACGGGTTCACGGGGGAGGACATCACCCACAACGTCCTGACCATCAAGGAAATCCCGCGGGAACTTTCCGGCACCGGGTTCCCTGGTGAAGTGGAGATCCGGGGCGAGGTCTTTATCCCCTCCAAGGCCTTTGCCGACTTCAACGAAGCCCTGATCGAGGCAGGCAAGGCCCCGCTGGCCAACCCGCGCAACGCCGCCGCCGGGTCGCTGCGCCAAAAGGATCCCGCGGAAACCGCCAAGCGGCCCCTGAAGATGTTTGTGCACGGCATCGGCGCCCGTGAAGGGCTCCAGTCCACCACCCAGTCCGAAACCTACAAGCTCCTCGAGGGCTGGGGGTTGCCGGTCAGCCCGTACTTCGAGGTCCTGGGCAGCGTCAAGGACGTCCTGGCCTTCATCAAGGGTTACGGCGAAAAGCGGCACAAACTGCTGCACGAGATCGATGGGATCGTCATCAAGGTGGACGACTTCGGCACCCAGCGTGCCCTGGGCTACACGTCCCGCGTGCCCCGCTGGGCGGTGGCGTACAAATACCCGCCGGAGGAAGTGCACACCAAGCTGCTGGACATTGCCGTCAACGTGGGACGAACCGGCCGGGTGACCCCGTTCGGCCTGATGGAACCGGTCAAGGTGGCCGGTTCCACGGTGGAGATGGCCACCCTGCACAACCAGGACGTCGTCAAAGCCAAGGGCGTCAAGATCGGCGACATCGTGGTGCTCCGCAAAGCCGGGGACGTTATCCCCGAAATTGTGGGCCCGGTCCTGGCGCTCCGGGACCAGCAGGACCCGCCGGTCCGCGACTTTGTGATGCCCACCGAATGCCCCTCCTGCGGGACGCCGCTGGCACCCGCCAAGGAAGCCGACGTGGACATCCGCTGCCCCAACGCGAAGTCCTGCCCGTCCCAGCTCCGGGAACGGGTCTTCCACTTGGCCGGCCGCGGCGGGTTCGACATCGAGGCGCTGGGCTGGGAAGCGGCGATCGCCCTCACCCAGCCCACCGAACCGGACGTCCCGCCGCTGACCTCGGAGGCCGGGTTGTTCGACCTCACGCCCGAGGTGCTCGCCGGGGTCCGGATCCGGCGCGAAAAACGTGCCAAGGGCGTTCCTACGGGTGAATTCGAACTGGTGCCGTACTTCTTCACCAAGGGCACCGCGAAAGTGCCCTCCAAACCCACGGCCACCACCACCAAACTGTTCGCCGAACTGGAAAAAGCCAAGGCGCAGCCGCTGTGGCGGGTCCTGGTGGCGCTGTCCATCCGGCACGTGGGTCCGCGGGCTTCCCGCGCCCTGGCCACCTGGTTCGGCACCATGGACGCCATCCGTGCCGCCTCGGAAGAGGAACTGGCCGGCGTTGATGGCGTGGGCCCCACCATCGCCGCCGCGCTGAAGGAATGGTTTGCCGAGGACTGGCACCGCGAGATCGTGGACCGCTGGGCCGCCTCCGGAGTGCGGATGGCTGACGAACGCGACGAATCAACCCCCCGCACCCTGGAGGGCCTGACAGTGGTGGTCACCGGCTCGCTGCCAAACTTCAGCCGCGACGAAGCCAAAGAGGCAATCCTCATCCGCGGCGGCAAGGCCGCAGGGTCCGTCTCCAAAAACACCAGCTACCTGGTGGCCGGCGAAAGTGCCGGTACCAAGCTGGACAAGGCCGAGCAGCTGGGCATCCCCGTCCTGGACGAGGACGGCTTCCGCGAACTGCTGGCCAACGGCCCGGCACCTGCTCCTGACGAGCAACCTGCGCCTGACGATCAACCCGTTCCTGACGAACAATCCGCTGACGGCGAACCTGCCGCGGGCGAACCTGCCCAGGAAGGGGCTCCAGCATGAACGCCGCACCGGAATCCCCTCGAGCCGAGGACCTGCTGGCCGAACTGCTGGGTGTGGCCCGGCTGGCAGCCGCGGCCGGCGCCAAGGTCCTGGCCGGCCGCAACGATGCCGCCCTGGCTGCCGACGCTGCCGTAAACAACAAGGGCGAGGCCGGCGACTGGGTGACCGCCTACGACCTGGCAGCCGAAACCGCTGTCAGGGACGTTATCGCGGCCCACCGCCCCCATGACGCCATCACCGGGGAGGAACACGGGCCCACCCGGCCCGAGGACCCGTCCGGCTACCGCTGGTCCATCGACCCGCTGGACGGCACCACCAACTTCATCCGCAACATTGTGTACTACGGGACGTCGGTGGCCGTGGCGGACGCCAACGGCCAGTGGCTGGCCGGAGTGGTGGACGCCCCCGCACTGGGCAGGGTGTACTACGCCTCCCGCGGCCAGGGCGCCTGGCTCGAGGCCGGTGGCACCCGCACCCGGCTGACCGGCCCGCAGCACGGGCGCACCGGCCGGATCCTGGCCACCGGCTTCAGCTACGACCCTGACGTCCGGGCCGAACAGGCCGGACTGCTGGGCGGGCTGATGGAGGGCTTCGCGGACGTCCGGCGCCTCGGCTCGGCCGCCCTGGACCTGTGCCTGGTGGCCGATGGCACCCATGACGCCTACGGCGAGCGCGGCCTCAACGAGCACGATTTCGCCGCCGGTGCGCTGGTGGCGGAGGAAGCGGGCTGCTGGGTCCGGCGGCCCCGGCTGACCAGCCCGCTGGACGGCGGACCGGACGACGCCGACCGCCTTGCCGCCTGGACCTGCGCCGGGACCTTGGAACTCGCCGGCAAATTCCCGCTCTGAGCCCATGATCCGGACTCTCGCCATTGCCAACTACCGGTCCATCCGGGACCTGTCCCTGGGCCTGACCGGCCTGGACCTGGTCACCGGCGCCAACGGCAGCGGCAAGTCCTCCCTGTACCGGGCGCTGCGGCTGCTCGCCGACTGCGCAGGCGGTGCCGGCGGCAACGTGGTGGGGTCGCTGGCGCGTGAAGGCGGGTTGGCCTCCACGCTGTGGGCGGGGCCGGAAACCGTCAGCGGTGCCATGCGCCGCGGCGAGGTGCCCGTACAGGGGACCCTGCGCAGGAACCCGATCAACCTGAGAATGGGATTCTCGGGGGACGACTTCGGCTACCTCGTGGATTTGGGGATCCCTGTCCCGGTCGCCGGCGAGATGGATGAGCGGAGCCGGAAGCCCAAGGCGTCCCTGTTTGCCAACGATCCGGACATCAAACGGGAGGTGGTGTTCTCGGGCCCGCTGGCCCGGCCTGCGTCCTGGCTGGTGGACCGCCGCGGCGCTGCCGTCCGGGTCCGGGGCACCGCCGGGGAATGGCAACCGGAAAACATCACCCTGCAGCCGTACCAGAGCGTCCTGACCGAGATCGCGGACCCGGAGCGGTCCCCGGAAGTGCTGCAGGTCCGCAACACGGTCCGGTCCTGGCGGTTCTACGACCACTTCCGGACCGACGCTGCTGCGCCCGCCCGGCAGGTGCAGGTGGGTACCCGGACGCCGGTCCTCGATCCCACGGGCGCGGACCTGCCGGCCGCGCTGCAGACCATCCGGGAGACCGGCGACACTTTCCTCCTGGACAAAGTGATCAACGCGGCCTTCCCCGGCAGCAAGCTGGAGATCAGCATCAACGACGGGATGTTCGGTGTCCAGCTGCGGCAGCAGGGGATGCTGCGGCCGTTGAAGGCGCCGGAGCTTTCAGACGGCACCCTCCGGTTCCTGCTGCTCACCGCAGCGCTCCTCACCCCGCAACCGCCGGAACTGATGGTACTGAACGAACCCGAAACCAGCCTGCACCGTGACCTGATGCCGGCCCTGGCCGGGCTCATCAGCCAGGCTGCTGAGCGGTCGCAGCTGCTGGTGGTGTCCCACTCCACTGCCCTCATCACGGCGTTGCGGGAAAGCGGGCACGTCACGGAGCACGAATTGGAGAAGGACGTCGGGGAAACCCGGGTCCGGGGGAGGGGCGCGCTGGAAGGGCCGCACTGGAGCTGGCCGTCCAGGTAAAGGTCTGCGCCGGCTTCAGCTTCCTGAAATCAGATTTCAGGACTAACCCCTACCATTGATGGGTGCACCAGCAGATTCTGATCAGACCCGCCGTCCCCGCCGATTATTCCGAAATCGCCCGGATTACCGTCGCTTCCTACCTGGCCGCCGGCTATTTCGACGACAGCACGCACCCGTACATGCAGCGTATCCAGGAAGTGGCGCACCGGGCGGCGAACGCCGTGATCTGGGTGGCCGAACGGCAGGGCCGGATCGTCGGGTCCGTCACCCTGGCGGTGGCAGGGGAACCGTTCGCGGACATCGCCCGGCCCGGCGAACTCGAATTCCGGATGCTGGTGGTGGACCCCGACGTCCAGCGCAGCGGTGCCGGCAAAGCGATGGTGGCCGCCATCATCGAGCACGGCCGGTCCCTGCCAGGCATCGAGGCCGTGGCCCTCACTACCGGCCTGACCTGGGAAAGCGCCCACGGCCTGTACCGCAAAACCGGCTTCCATCGGGTCCCCGAACGTGACTGGCTGGTTCCCGGAACTGACATAAAACTGCTGGTTTACCGGCTGGACCTTTAGCCGCCCTAAAGTGGTGCCGAACTCATCCAGCTATGAAAGGCCCACCCATGCGCAAAACCTTCGGCACCGGCTCCGTCTGGGAACAGACCCTCGGCTACTCCCGCGCCGTCCAGGTGGACAACACGCTCTACATCTCAGCCACCGCTGCCAGCGGCGAGAACGGCATTGTGGGTACCGACTTCTACACCCAGACCGCATTCATCCTGCAGAAGCTCGAAACGGTCCTGGCGGACGCAGGCTTCGCGCTGGCCGACGTGGTCCAGTCCAAGTTGTACCTGACGGACATCAGCAAATGGGAAGAAGCCGGCCGGGCCCATGGCGAGGTCTTCGGCGAGATCCGCCCCACCCTGGCCCTGGTGCACGTGCTGCCGTTCCTGGACCCGCAGATGCTGGTGGAAATCGAACTGGTTGCGCAGAAAAGCGCCAGCTGACCCGGCTGCCTGACCAGGCCTTGCTGACCCGGTCAGGGCGCGGCGGGCAGGCCGTAGCGGTGCTCCGGCCGGCCCGTGGTGCCGTAGCGGAGCTGGATGTCCACGGCGCCGTCGTCGGCCAGTGAGGACAGGTACCGCTGCGCCGTGGCCCTGGAGACTCCCACCCGGCCCGCCACCTCGGCCGCCGAGTACTGCTCTCCGGGGAGCAGCGATTCCAGCACCGCCGCTTCGGTGGCGGAGCGGGGCTTGGCCGACGGCGTGACATCCCCCGGGATCAGCGCACGTTTTGCGCGCTCCACCCCGTCCTGGTCCAGGGCCCCGGGCTGGGCCAGGAGGCGCCGGAACCGGGCATAGGAGCGCAGCTGCTGCGACAGCGCATCAGCGGTAAAGGGCTTGAGCAGGTACCCCAGGGCGCCGCGGCGCAGGGCCAACCGGACGGATGCCGCATCGGAGGCGGCGCTGAGGATCACGGTGTCCACATCGAGCTGCTGGAGCAGGTCCAGCCCGGAGGCATCCGGAAGGTAGACGTCCAGGAGCACCAGGTCAGGGCGCAGGCTGTGGATGGACTGCAGCGCCAGGGATGCTGTCCCCACCGGCGCCAGGGCAAGGAACCCCGCCACCGAGTCCACGTAGGCGGCGTGGAGTTTCGCCACATGGAAGTCGTCGTCCACGATCAGCACACGGAAATCGTCAGGCATCGTTGTCCTTTCCAGGGGTTGCGGCGCGTCCAGGGGCTGCGGCGCGCGCCGCGGTGGTGCCGGGGAGTGTGGCCATAAACACGGCGCCGGGCCCGCCGTCGGTCCCGGCGGCCAGCAGGGTAACGTCGCCGCCGCGCCGCCGGGCCAGCTGCCGGGCCAGGGCCAGCCCGAAGCCCTGCCCGCCGCCCGCGCGGACCGGCCCGGACGCGGTGGTGAAACCGGACGCAAACACGTCTTCCGGGCCGGTCCCGGGGGCCAGCCCGTTTCCGGAGTCGGCCACCACGATATGGAGGGTGCCGCCACCGGCACCGGGCTCGTCGAGGACCTCCACCTCCACCCACCGGTCTTCGGCGGAGCCTGCCACGGCAGCGTTTACCGCGTTGTCGATCAGGTTGCCCAGGACCGTTGTTACATCCTGGGCTTCGGAGACCTGTCCGCGGACCAGGGTCTCGGGGCCGATCCGGAGGGACACCCCCCGTTCATCGGCCTCAACCCCCTTGGCACCCACAAACGCCTGCAGGTACGGGTCCTGCAGGAGCTCAGCCTGGTCCACCGGGAACCGCAACGGCCCGGTGGCAGCCAGCCCGGCCAGGTACTCGCGGGCCTGCTGGTGCTGGCCGATGCCCATAAACCCGGCGAGGGTGTGCAGCTGGTTTGCGAACTCGTGGCGCTGCGCCCGCAGCGCATCGGACAGGGTGCCCACGGCGTCCAGCTGCCGGGTGAGCTGCTGGAGTTCCGTCCGGTCCCGGAGCATCAGCACCCAGCCCAAATCTTCCCGCCGGTGCAGGGCCTTGCGGGCGCTGGCCACCAGGACCTGGCCGCCGGCCACCACCTCCACGGCTTCCGGGCCGGCGTATCCCGGCCGGGTGAGGGCGGCCAGCTGCGCCGGGACCGGCGCGTCCGCCCACCGGGTGCCGGTGAGGTCCGGCAATCCCAAAAGCCGCTGCGAGGCGGCGTTGAAAACACTGATCCTGCCGTCCGCGGAAACGCCGATTACGCCGTCGTCCACTCCCTGCAGGACCGCCACCTGGTCGTGCACCAGGGTGCTGATCTCCTCCGGTTCCAGGCCGAGTGTGAGCCGCTGCAACCGGCGGCGCAGCAGGAAGGAGCCCAGCACGCCGGCGCCGAGGGCGCCTGCCGCCGTCAGGGCCACCGGGCCGATGTCGCGCGCCACGCTCTGGCCCACGGTTTCCATGGAGTAGCCCACGCTGACCTCACCCACCACGGTGTTGCTGTCCGGCGCGTAGACCGGGACCTTTGCACCCGCCGACGGGCCCAGCGTCCCCGTGTTACGGGTGGTGATTTCCTGGCCGGCCAGGGCCTCGGACGGATCGGTGCTGACACCCTCGCCCAGCCGGTCCGGGTCCGGATGCGCCAGCCGCAGACCGGTTTCGTCGGTGATCACCACAAAGAGCGCACCGGTGCGGGTCCGCACGGCCTCCGCGGCGGCCTGCAGGGGACCGGCGGCAAGCTCCGCCGGCGGCGGGGTGCCCGCCTGGCCACTGATGGCCAGCACGTCCGCGCGGACCGACGGGTCCGAGGCCACGGTCCGGGCCAGCGTCAGGGCCTGGTTCTCCGCGTCGCTGCCCACCCGGTCATAGGTCAGCCAGGCGTGCACCGCGGTGCTCAGCAGCACCACCAGCAGCACCACCCCCAGCTGGAGCAACAGCGTCTGCGTCGAGAACCGCAGGGGCGTGCGGGGCGCGGGGCGCGGCATGGTCCTCCTCGACGGGCAGTGATTAATGGCAGTTCCCGGCTCCACCGGACGGTGTGAGCACAATGAGCAAAATGCTCCCAATAAGCAGTATGCCAATCAATTGAGCCAAAGGCACGGCCGTGACGGCCGCCACCCTACAGTCTGTAGCACGCGTCACACCGCTGTGCCGCCGAACACATGTAAGGAGCCGGCCGTGCTGGTAATACTTGGATTCGCAATGATCGCGGTATTCATGGTGCTGATCATGACGAAGAAGTTGACGCCAGTACTGGCGCTCATCATCGTCCCCACCGTTTTTGGACTTTTCGCAGGCGCCGGCCTTGGCATCGGCGACATGGTCCTGGAGTCCATGAAAGCCATGACCTCCACCGCAGCCCTGCTGATGTTTGCCATCATCTACTTCGGGCTGATGATCGACGTGGGACTGTTTGACCCGCTGGTCAAATTCATCCTCCGCAAGCTGGGCAACGACCCCGCCAAAGTGGTCCTGGGCACCGCCATCCTCGCGGCCGCCGTGTCGCTGGACGGTGACGGCTCCACCACCTTCATCCTCACCACGGCAGCCATGCTGCCCGTCTACCTGCGCCTGAAGATGAGCCCCGTGGTCCTCACCTGCGTGGCCGGCCTGGCCAACGGCACCATGAACATCGTGCCCTGGGGCGGTCCCACGGCCCGCGCCGCCACCGCGCTGAATATCGACGTCAACGACGTCTTTGTCCCCATGGTCCCCTCCCTGATCGGTGGCCTGGTGGTTGTTATGGTCTTCGCCTGGCTCCTGGGCCTGCAGGAACGCAACCGGCTCCGCGCCACCGAGCCGGGCATCTGGGCCACCCCGGGTGCTGACACGGCCGACGGCGGCGCACCCGCCGGTGGGTCGGGAACCGGCCGTGGACGCAAGGGCAACAACCCCGGCGGAGCAGCCCCCGCCGTCGGCGGCTCTTCCGTCGCTGTCCTGGAGCGCCCCGAAACGCTGGTGGACGACCTCGACTCCGCCATGGCGGACACCGCACTGGACCCGAACCGCGCCACCCTGCGGCCCAAGCTGTTCTGGTTCAACCTGGTCCTGACCGTGGCCGTGATGACCATGCTGGTGGCCGACCTGGTCCCGCTGCCCTACGTCTTTATGGTCGGTTCGGCCATCGCGCTGCTGGTGAACTTCCCCAACGTCAAGGAACAGAGCCGCCAGCTGGTGGCCCACGCACCGTCAGTTGTTGCCGTGGTCAGCATGGTCATGGCCGCAGCAGTCCTCACCGGGGTCCTGACCGGCACCGGCATGGTGGGAGCCATGTCCGAGTGGCTGGTCCAGATCATCCCGTCCAGCATGGGACCGTTCATGGCCGTCATCACCGGTGTCCTGAGCATCCCCATGACGTTCTTCATGAGCAACGACGCCTTCTACTTCGGCGTCCTGCCGGTACTCGCCGAAACTGCCGGCCACTACGGCATCCCCGCCGCGGACATGGCCCGGGCCTCCATCACCGGCCAGCCGTTCCACCTGCAGAGCCCCCTGGTTCCGGCTATCCTGCTGCTGGTCTCCCTGGCCAAGGTGGACCTGGGCGACCACCACAAAAAGGTACTGTGGCGCACCGCCGTGGTTTCCCTGGTCATGCTGGGAATTGGTGTGCTGACCGGGGCCGTCGGAATCGGTTAGTCTAAACCTGCCTGTGGACCGGCTTCGGCCGGCCTGCGGGACCGAAGTGCCCGTCTGACGCCCGCTGGGGGTCGTCAGACGGGCACTGGCGTTTCCGCACTAGACTGGTTCCGGAAAACAAGCGGGACTGGTTGGAAAAACAAGTGGCACTTGTTTGCGAAGCGACCGGGGCCCGCCCGGAATGAACACATACACCTGCAGGGGAGATCCATGGCTGCGATCAACCGTGACGATGTTGCGCATCTGGCGCGACTCGCTCACATCGAGATGAGTGCCGAAGAGCTGGACAGGATGGCCGGCGAGCTCGCCGTCATCGTTGATTCCGTCAAGTCCGTCAGTGAGGCCGCCGGGGCCGACGTCCCGGCAACGTCCCACCCCATCCCGCTGACCAACGTCTTCCGGGACGACGTGGTGGGGCACACCTTCACCGCTGAACAGTCACTCTCCGGCGCGCCGGATTCGCTCGATAACCGTTTCAAGGTCCCGGCCATCCTGGATGAGGCATAAACCATGACCGAACTGAACCCCGCCGGAACCGACGCCGGCACCCTGATCCGCCTGTCCGCAGCGCAGCTGGCCGCCAAGCTGGCCGCCGGTGAAGTGACCTCCGTGGAGATCACCCGGGCCTGCCTGGACCGCATCGCCCAGGTGGATGGCGGTGAGCGCGGCATCAACGCGTTCCTGCACGTCAACGCCGAGGAAGCGCTCGCCGTCGCTGCAGAGGTGGACGCCATCCGCGCCGCCGGCGGCCCCGAAGCCGACGCCCTGCATGAACTCGCAGGCGTCCCCATCGCCGTCAAGGACCTCATCGTCACGGTGGGCCAGCCCACCACTGCCGGCTCGAAGATCCTCGAAGGCTGGCACAGCCCGTACGACGCCACCGTGGTGGCCCGGCTGCGCGCCGCGAAGATGCCCATCCTGGGCAAAACCAACCTGGACGAATTCGCCATGGGTTCCTCCACCGAGCACTCCGCCTACGGCCCCACCCGCAACCCCTGGGACCTGGACCGGATCCCGGGCGGCTCCGGCGGCGGTTCCGCGGCCGCCGTCGCCGCGTTCGAGGCGCCCCTGGCCCTCGGAACCGACACCGGCGGCTCCATCCGGCAGCCGGGCGCCGTCACCGGCACCGTGGGGGTCAAGCCCACCTACGGCAGCGTGTCCCGCTACGGCGCCATCGCCATGGCCTCCTCGCTGGACCAGATCGGCCCCGTCACCCGCACCGTGCTGGACTCGGCACTGCTGCACCAGGTCATCGGCGGGCACGACCCCAAGGACTCCACCTCCCTGCCGGAGCCGCTGGCGGACCTCGTGGCCGCGGCACGCACCGGCAACGTCGAGGGCCTGCGGATCGGCATCATCAAGGAACTGCACGGCGAGGGTTACCAGGCCGGCGTCGAAAACCGGTTCAACGAGGCGCTGGAACTGCTCAAGGACGCCGGCGCCACGATCGTTGAGGTCTCCTGCCCCAACTTCCAGTACGCCCTGGGCGCCTACTACCTGATCATGCCCTCCGAGGCGTCCTCCAACCTGGCAAAGTTCGACGGCGTCCGGTTCGGCCTGCGCGTCCTGCCCACCGACCCGCCGCTCACCATTGAACGGGTCATGGCAGCCACCCGCGCCGCCGGGTTCGGCGACGAGGTCAAGCGCCGCATCATCCTGGGCACCTACGCCCTGAGCGCCGGCTACTACGACGCCTACTACGGCTCGGCGCAGAAGGTCCGCACCCTGGTCCAGCGCGACTTCAACGCCGCGTTTGAACAGGCGGACGTGCTGATTTCCCCCACGGCGCCCACCACCGCGTTCAAATTGGGCGAAAAGCTGGACGATCCGCTGGCCATGTACCTCAACGACGTCGCCACCATCCCGGCCAACCTGGCCGGCGTCCCCGGGCTCTCCCTCCCGGGCGGCCTCGCTGACGAGGACGGACTGCCCGTCGGCATCCAGCTGCTGGCCCCGGCCCGCGAGGACGCCCGGCTCTACCGCGTGGGCGCCGTCCTGGAATCGCTGCTGGAGGCCAAGTGGGGCGGCCCGCTGCTGGCCCAGGCCCCCGACCTTGCCGGCGCACCGGCACTCGAAGCCCAGGAGGCGAAATAATGAGCACCGACGCAACCCTGAGCTTCGAAGAGGCCATGGAGAAGTACGACCCCGTCCTGGGGTTTGAGGTCCACGTGGAACTCAACACCAAAACCAAGATGTTCTCCTCCGCGCCCAACGTGTTCGGCGACGAGCCCAACACCAACGTGAACGAGGTGGACCTCGGCCTGCCGGGCGTGCTGCCCGTGGTCAACCGGACGGCCATCGAGTCCTCCATCAAGATCGGCCTGGCGCTGAACTGCAGCATCGCCGAGTCCTGCACCTTTGCCCGGAAGCAGTACTTCTACCCGGACACACCCAAGAACTTCCAGACCTCCCAGTACGAGGACCCCATCGCGTACGACGGTTACCTGGACATCGAACTCGCCGACGGCACGGTGTTCCGCGTTGAGATTGAACGCGCCCACATGGAGGAGGACGCCGGGAAGCTGACCCACATGGGTGGCGCGGCCGGCCGCATCCAGGGCGCCGACTTCTCCCTGGTGGACTACAACCGCTCAGGCGTGCCGCTCGTGGAAATCGTCACCAAGCCCATCGAAGGCGCCGGCTCCCGCGCGCCGGAACTGGCCAAGGCCTACGTGGCCGCCGTCCGCGAGATCGTCAAGAACCTCGGCGTCTCCGATGCCCGGATGGAACGCGGCAACGTCCGCTGCGACGCCAACGTCTCGCTCCGCCCGCACGGCCGGGAACGGTTCGGCATCCGGTCCGAAACCAAAAACGTGAACTCGCTGCGCGCCGTCGAACACGCCGTCCGCTACGAGATCCAGCGCCACGCCGCCGTCCTGGACAACGGCAACCCGGTCATCCAGGAAACCCGGCACTGGCACGAGGACACCCGTACCACCACGTCGGGCCGGCCCAAGTCGGACGCTGACGACTACCGCTACTTCCCGGAACCGGACCTGGTGCCCGTGGTGGCGTCCCGTGAATGGGTGGAGGAGCTCCGCGCCACCTTGCCGGAGCCGCCGGCCGCCCGCCGCAAGCGCCTGCAGGCCGACTGGGGCTACTCCGAACTGGAATTCCGCGACGTGGTCAACGCCGGAGTCCTGGACGAGATCGAGGAAACCATTGCCGCCGGCGCCTCCGCTTCGGTGGCCCGTAAATGGTGGATGGGCGAAATCGTTGGGCGCGCCAAAAACGCCGACGTCGACCCCGGCCAGCTGGGCGTTGCACCCGCCACCATCGTGGAGCTTGCGAAAATGGTGGATGACGGCAAGATCAACAACAAGATGGCCACCGCTGTCCTGGACGGCGTCCTGGCCGGCGAAGGCACCCCGGCCGAAATCGTCGAGGCCCGCGGCCTGGCAGTGGTCTCGGACGACGGCCCCCTCCTCGAAGCCATCGACGCTGCCCTGGCGGCACAGCCGGACGTCGCGGAGAAGATCCGCGGCGGCAAGGTCCAGGCCATCGGCGCGATTGTTGGCGGCGTGATGAAGGCCACCCGTGGCCAGGCGGACGCCGGCCGCGTCCGTGAGCTGATCCTGGCGAAGCTCGGCGTCGAAGGCTGACACCGCCCGCTCCAACCCAACTGGGTCGCAGTAGTTGTCGTTTTGACCCCTCAAAACGACAACAACTGCGACCCAGTTGGGCGTTAAGCACTACTCGCATCCACAGGCACCGAACTACCCGTGTTCAGGGCCGCGTCCCGGTCCTACACTGAAGATCCAGGGCACAGCGCCCTGCCCGCTCTGTGGGAGGTATGGCCATGACCGTCCGGGAACCGTTGAGGCTTCGCAAGGCTTTCCTGGCCGGCGCCGTTGCGCTGGCGCTGACCGGCACGGGAGCCGCCATCGCCTGGTCGGCAACCGGGACGCCCACGCCCACCCCGGACACGCCCAGTGCGGCCGCGCCGGATACCGGTTCGGGCAAGGACACGGATCCGGCGAAGGACAAAGCCGCACACGCCCGTCCCCTCCACAGTGAAAGTGTGGTGAAGGAGGCCGACGGCACCTACCGCACGGTCCTATCGCAGCGCGGCACGGTGGACGCCGTCAGCTCCACGGCCATCACGGTGAAAAGCGAGGACGGCTACAGCCAGACCTACGCCGTCACCGCTGGCACCCGGACCACAGTGATTCCCGCCCCCGCCGCGGACGGCTCACCGGCAACGGGCGACGACGGCAAACGGCTCAAGCCCACGGACGGCACCAGTGCGGACCTCGCCACAGGGGACGCCGTGCTGGTTGCCGGCGTGAAGGATGGCGGCACGGCCACTGCCCAAAGGATTGTCAAGGGCGCCGGCGACGGGCCCGGAATGGGACTGGGCCAGGGCCGCGGGAAAGGACACGGGCAAGGCCACGGCAAGGGCGCTGGGCAGAGTCAGGGGCAGGGTCAAGGCCACGGACCCAAAGCCTGAGCGCGGCGGATTCAGCTGATTTTGACCAGCCCCGCCATGATGTCCTCCAGTGCCTGGCACACCATCAGCACCGAGCGGCGCTTGAGGTTCTCCGGCCTGGCCAGCAGGTCAATCCGGCGGCGCGTGCTGATCCCGGACAGGGGACGGAGCACAATGTCCGGATTCAGCACCGGCCCCGCGGTGTACCGCGGCAGCAGGCCAACCACCCCGCCGGCCGCCACCAGCGCGGCCACGGTGGAGTAGTCATTGATGCGGTGCACAATGTTCAGTTCCCTGCTGGAAACGGCCGCGACGGCGGACAGCACGTCGGCGGGGGAGTAGCCGGCGTGGCTGGTCACCCAGGTCTCGGCCGCCACGTCCTGCACGCTCAGGGTGTCCTGCCCGGCCAGCCGGTGCCCGGCGGGGAGGGCCACGTCCAGCGGTTCGTGGGCCAGCGGGATCACCGTGACACGTTCGGTGGGCCACCGGGGGCTGTGGTCCATCCGGTGGGCCAGGACCAGGTCGTACCGGGCCGTCAACGCGGGGAAGTCCTGCTGGGCCACGTCCTCGTCGGACAATTCGATCCGTGGTTTCTCCGGGCCGTCCAGGATCCGGGCCAGCGGCGCAAAGACTGCCTGGCCGGCGCTGTGGAAGCCACACAGGCTCACCCGGCCGGCTGCGGACCCGTGATAGATCCCGATCGCATCCCGCGCGTCCGCCAGCGCACTGACCACGGCGGCGCCGGCGTCGGCCAGGACCTGGCCTGCTTCCGTCAGCACCAGGTTGCGGCCTTCCTTTCGCGTCAGCGGCACGTCGACCGTCCGCTGCAGGATGGCCAGTTGCTGCGAGACGGCGGACGGCGTGACCATCAGGGTGTCCGCCACCGCCTTGACGCTGCCCAGCGCGCCGAGCTCACGCAGGATTTCAAGCTGATGGATCTCCATCCCCCAAGTCTATGCATTAGCAAAAGCTACATCGTCGATTGAGAAATTCCCTGTTGTACTAAGCCGTTATCCCCGTTCTAATGAGGACGGAAGCACCCGCCCGCGGTGTGGCGATAAAGAGGAAGGAAGCCGATGAAGGCTTTGTACAAGTCAGGCCCCCAGGCCGGTTTCGAGCTGGTGGACCGGCCCGAACCGGAAGCCGGTCCGGCCGACGTAAAAATCCGTGTGATGACCACCGGTATCTGCGGCACCGACCTCCACATCCAGTCCTGGGACGCCTGGGCGCAGGGCATCATCGAGGCACCCCTGATCGCCGGCCACGAGTTCTACGGCGAAGTGGTGGCTGTGGGCGGGGACGTCCGCGACGTGAAAGTGGGCGACCGGGTATCCGGCGAAGGCCACGTGGTGTGCGGCATCTGCCGCAACTGCCGCGCGGGCCGCCGCCAGATGTGCATCCACACCGTCAGCGTGGGCGTGCAGCGCGACGGCGCCTTTGCCGAATACGTGGTGATCCCGGAAACCAACGTCTGGGTCCATCACGATCCGTCCATCACCCCCGAGCTCGGCGCCATCTTCGACCCCTTCGGCAACGCCGTGCACACCGCCCTGAGCTTCCCGCTGGTGGGCGAGGACGTCCTGATCACCGGCGCCGGGCCCATCGGCCTGATGGCCATCGCCGTCGCCCGGCACGCAGGGGCCCGCAAGATCGCCATCACGGACGTGTCCGGACCCCGCCTGGAGCTGGCCCGCACCCTCGGCGCGGACCTGGCCATCGACGTCTCCACCACCCGGGTCCGCGACGCCCAACGTGCGCTCGGCCTGCGCGAGGGCTTCGACATCGGCATGGAAATGTCCGGCCATCCCACGGCGCTGCCGGAGATGATCGAGAACATGAACCACGGTGGCCGGATCGCCATGCTGGGCCTGCCCAGCCAGGACATCACCATTGACTGGGCCAAGGTGGTCACGCACATGCTCACCCTCAAGGGCATCTACGGCCGCGAAATGTACGAGACCTGGTACGCCATGAGCGCCATGCTCTCCTCCAACCCCGTGCTCCACGCCGGCATCTCCGCCGTGGTGACGGACACCCTGCCCGCCACGGACTGGGAAAAAGGCTTTGACCTGGCCCGCAGCGGTTCCGGTGGCAAAGTTGTCCTCGACTGGACCCAACTCTAAGGAAACCCCATGTACTCCGCCATCAAGGACCAGCTGGCCACCGAGCTGGACAGCCTCCGCACCGCCGGGCTGTTCAAGACCGAGCGCAGCATCAACTCGCCGCAGTCCAGCCACATCACTGCAGCCCGGATCGGGGAACAGGGCGCCGCCGTCCTTAACTTCTGCGCCAACAACTACCTGGGCCTGGCCGACCACCCGGACATCATCACGGCCGCCAAGACCGCCATGAACGAGCGCGGTTTCGGCATGGCCAGCGTCCGCTTCATCTGTGGCACCCAGGACCTGCACCTGGAACTCGAAGCCAGGGTCTCCCGCTTCCTGGGCACCGAGGACACCATCCTGTTCTCCAGCTGCTTCGACGCCAACGGCGGTGTGTTCGAGTCCCTGTTCGGACCCGAGGACGCCATCATCTCCGATGCCCTCAACCACGCCTCGATCATCGACGGCATCCGGCTCTGCAAAGCCCGCCGTTACCGCTACGCCAACCAGGACATGGCCGAGCTCGAAGCCCGGCTGCAGGAGGCAGGCGACGCACGGCGCCGGATCATCGTCACGGACGGCGTCTTCTCCATGGACGGCTACCTCGCCCCGCTGGCTGCCATCTGCGACCTGGCCGAGCGCTACGACGCCCTGGTGATGGTGGACGACTCGCACGCCGTGGGCTTTATGGGCGGCACCGGCGCGGGTACGCCCGAGCATGCCGGCGTCTCCGACCGGGTGGACATCTACACGGGCACATTCGGCAAGGCCCTGGGTGGCGCCTCCGGCGGATACGTCTCGGGCCGCGCCGAAGTGGTGGCCATGCTCCGGCAGAAGGCCCGCCCCTACCTGTTCTCCAACTCCCTGGCGCCGGCGATCGTGGCCGCCACCATCAAGGCACTTGACCTGGTGGAAACCTCCGCTGACCTGCGGACCAGATTGTTCGCCAATGCGGAGCTGTTCCGCCGCCGGATGACGGAGGAGGGCTTCGAGCTCCTCCCCGGCGAGCACGCGATTGTGCCGGTGATGTTTGGTGACGCCGTCCTCGCGGCGAAGGTGGCGGACCGGATGCTGGCCCACGGAGTTTTCGTCACGGCCTTCAGCTTCCCGGTGGTTCCACGCGGTGCCGCAAGGATCCGCGTGCAGCTCTCGGCGTCGCATTCAGCGGCCGACGTCGAAGCGTGCGTGGGTGCGTTCGTCGCCAGCCGTGCCGCAGTAGCAGGCTAAGCCCGGCGCCGCCGGCAGCCGCCAACTCTGCAAGGATGGTGCCATGGCAGCACATTACGATGTCCTGATTGTTGGCGGCGGCATCGCCGGGCTTTCCCTGGCGGCCGCGCTGGCGGATCACTGCACGGTGGCGCTGGTGGAGGCGGAGCAGGAGCTGGCGTACCACACGTCCTCCCGCTCCGCCCGGCAGCTGATCCCCAGTTACGGCCCGCCGGTGGTGCAGGAACTGACTATGCGGACCCTGGAACTCATCGCCGCCCGGGACGACGGGCAGCCCGTGCCGGTCCTGACGCCGCGCAGTTTCCTGCTGGTCGGCACCGAAGCCCTGGTTGCGGCCGGGGCAAGCGGACACATGGTGCCGGTGACACCGGACCAGGCGCTGGAGCTTTGCCCTGCCCTGGTCCCCGGCAGCTTCGAAGCCGCCGGGCTGGATACAGGCTCCTACGGCTGCGACGCGCCCCTGCTGCTGGCAGGCCACCGGCAGGCAGCCTTGGCCGCGGGGGCGGAGATCATCACCGGCGCACGCGTGCACTCAGCCCAGCGCCTGGGAACCGGCTGGCAGGTCGGCGCCGGCACGGAGGCCTTCGCAGCCACTGTGGTGGTCAACGCGGCCGGCGCCTGGGCCGATGAGCTGGCCGTCATCAGCGGCGTGGAGAAGCTGGGCCTGCAGCCCTACCGCCGCACCGCAGCGATTGCCGCCGTCGGCCGTTCCCTGCCCGCCGGCAGCCCCATGGTGGCCGCCGCGGATGACTCGTACTATTTCCGGCCCGACGGCGGCGACGTGCTGATTTCGCCGTCCGAGACAGTGCCCAGCGGCCCCGATGACGCACAACCGCGCCCCGGCGATGTGGAAAACCTGGTGGCCCTCCTCAACCGGGTGACGTCGCTGGGCATTACCGGCGTACGCCGCGCGTGGACCGGGCTCCGGACCGAGGCTGCCGACGGCATCCCCGTGGCCGGGTTCGACGCGGAGGCCGCCGGGTTCTACTGGCTCGCCGGGCAAGGCGGGTACGGGTTCCAAACATCTGCCGCCATGGCCGAACTTGCCGCGGGGCAGATCCTGGCGCACCTGGGCGGCCGCCCAGGTCCGGAATCCCGGACAGCACGGGCGCTTGCAGCCACCCGCTGGTCCGTGCGGCGCTGAAGAATGATTCCATGAGCACCCTGATCACCAACATCGCCGAGCTGATGACCCAGGACCTGGACCACCGCGTCCTCAAGGACGCCGCCCTGGTGCTCGAGGGGGAGCGGATCGCCTGGCTGGGCCCCGCCGCGCACGCCCCTGCAGCGGACCAGGCGGTGGACGCCGGTGGCCGGGCCGTGCTGCCTGGCTGGGTGGACTCCCACACCCATCTTCTTTTCGCCGGCGACCGGACAGCCGAGTTCGAAGCCAGGATGGCGGGGGAAGCGTATGCCGCCGGCGGCATCGCCGTGACCATGGCCGCCACCCGGGCCACCGGCGACTACGACCTGACGCGGCTGGCAATGGGCAGGGTGGCCGAGGCCGTCGCCCAGGGCACCACCTACCTGGAGACGAAGACCGGCTACGGGCTGGACATCGACCACGAAGCCCGCAGCGCTCGGATCGCCTCCACCGTGGCGGACCAGGTGACCTACCTCGGCGCGCACCTGGTGCCGGCCGGCCAGGATCCGGAGGCCTACACGGACCTGGTCTGCGGGCCGATGCTGGCCGCCGTCCTGCCCTATGTGCAATGGGCGGACGTGTTTTGTGAGGAAGGTGCCTTCACGGCGGAGCAGTCACGCCGGGTGCTGCTTGCGTGCCGCGATGCCGGGCTGGGCCTGCGGGTCCACGGAAACCAGCTGGGGGAGGGGCCCGGGGTGCGGCTCGCCGTCGAGATGGGCGCCGCCAGCGTGGACCACGTCAATTACCTGGCCTGCGCCGACATCGAGGCCCTGGCCGGAACCTGGGCCGGCTGGGATCCTGGAAGCGGCACGGGACAGCGGGGAACGGTGGCCACCTGCCTGCCCGCCTGCGACCTCTCCACCCGCCAGCCGCTGGCGCCCGCCCGCGGACTCCTGGACGCCGGCGTCCAGGTGGCGCTCGCCTCAAACGCCAACCCCGGCACGTCCTACACCAGCTCCATGGCCTTCTGCGTCACCACGGCGGTGCTGCAGATGGGCCTCAGCGTCCACGAAGCCGTCCGCGCCGCCACCTACGGCGGGGCCCTCGCCCTGCACCGGGACACAGGCAGCGACGCCGACGGCCAGCGCGCCGTGGGATCCCTCGCCGTGGGGCACCGGGCGGACCTGCACGTCCTCAACGCGCCGTCCGCCACGCACCTCGCCTACCGACCGGGGATGCCGTTGACGTACGCTGTGTGGCGGGCCGGACGCCGCGAGCGCTAATACTGCCGCGAAATTGACGTTTTATGATCGTTTAGGGTCTGTTATGATCATAAAACGTCATCATGTGCGATGGCTCAAGCACTTTGGAGGCCTTCCGCATGACCCGTACCGACCGCCTGACGGCCATCCTTGACCTGTTGGCCCGGACCGGCCAGGTGGAAGTGGACGAGATCGTTACCACCCTTGCGGTTTCCCCGGCCACGGCCCGCCGCGACCTGGACAGCCTGGCGAAGCGCCGGCTGCTGACCCGGACGCGGGGCGGCGCCACCACCGGCGCCCTGGCCTACGACCTTCCCGGCCGGTACAACCGTGACGACCACGGCCAGGCCAAGGAACAGATCGCCCAGGCCGCATCTGCGCTGGTCCGCCCCGGTGCGGTGATCGGCCTGTGCGGCGGGACCACCAGCACTGCCCTGGCGCAGATCCTGGCCACGCGGGAAGACCTCAATGCTCCCGCGAACCAGCACACACTGACGGTGGTCACGAACGCCATCAACATCGCCGGCCAGCTCGCCGTGCGGCCCAACATCAAGGTCATGGTGACCGGGGGCATCCTCAACCCGCGCTCCTATGAGCTGGTGGGCCCGTATACGGACATCATCATGCAGAAGGTGGTGCTGGACATCGCCTTCATCGGCGTCAACGGCATCGACCCGGAGGTGGGTCCCACCAACACGGGCGAAGGGGAGGCCTCCGTCAACGCGCTGCTTGCCAGCCGGGCCCGGATTTCGTATGTCCTGGCCGACTCGTCGAAGGTGGGCGTGCGGGCCTTTGCCACGATGGACGGCTACAACTTCACCCGCCTGATCACGGACGCCGGGATCTCGCCGCGGGACAAGGCCGCGTTTGAAGCCAACGGCACCGAAGTGATCGTCGCTCCCGGATAAAGGGCCGCCGGCCCACGGGGACCACCGGGATCCAGTGCCGGCCGGGGCGGTCAGCCCGGATCCAGCAACAGCAGGCAAAATGGGTACATGCTGGTTCCCTCCCGCCGCAGGCTGCGGCTCGAAGTCTGGATTGTCCTGGGGTTGTCCCTGGGACAATCCGCCGTCTATTCCGTGGTGCAGCTGCTGGACAAGCTGTCCCGCGCGCCGCTGGTGGAGGGCACCTCAACCCTGAACCGCTCGCAAAGTACCCGGGAATACTTCGACCTGACCTACCAGCTGCTGGACATCGCCTTTGCCCTGGTGCCGGTCCTCCTGGTGATCTACTTCCTGACCGACCAGCGCCAGGCGGCACCTGCCGGACCCGGCAACCCGCCGGTCATCGGCGGCGCCAACGCCTCCCGCCACACGGGCTCCGCTTTCCGGCAGCTTGGCTTCACCTTCGACAGGCCCGGCCGCGACCTGCTCCAGGGCCTCGGCCTGGCCGCCCTGATCGGCATCCCATCACTGGGCCTCTACGCCGCCGGGCGGGCGCTGGGCATCACCACCGCCATCATCCCCAGCGCCCTGGATGCCTACTGGTGGACCGTTCCGGTGCTGATCCTCTCCGCCGTCCGGCACGGCATTGTGGAAGAGGTCATTGTGGTGGGGTACCTGATGAACCGCTTCGGCAAGTTCGGCTGGAGCCTGCCGATGTCCATCGCGGCCAGTGCGCTGCTGCGTGGCAGCTACCACCTTTACCAGGGCTTCGGGCCCTTCATCGGGAACGTGGTGATGGGCGTTGTCTTCGCGTGGCTCTACACCCGGACCAAACGCGTGATGCCGTTGGTCATCGCGCACGCGCTGCTCGACATCGTGGCGTTTGTCGGCTTCAGCCTGTTTGGCAAGGCGGTGGGGCTGGGCTGACCGTCCCGGGCCTCATGCCTGCCCGCGGTGGCGGGCGGCCGCCGTCGCGCGGTTGATGCTTTTGCCGCTCAATGATTCGGCCGCCATCAGCAGGTGACGCCGTTGTCAGCTGCTGATGGCGGTCGAAGGGTGGGTGGGCGCGGACGCCCGGAAGCACCGGACCCGGCGCAGGCCGGATCCGGTGCGGCGGAGGATCAGATGGTGACTGCGCCGTTGGCGGTTTCGAAGGTGACCGAGAGGATTCCGGGTGTGCCGTGCGGGGCAACCCAATCCACTGCAACATCCTCGAGCGGCTTCTCCACCGGTTCACCCAGCCATTCGGTGACCCGCTCGGCGGAACCGGCGATGGTCAGGCAGCTCATCTTGACGTTGCCTTCGTAGGCGTTGGACGGGTGCAGGGAGGGATCGCCCTCCCACTTCAGCATGTAGGGCACCTGGGGATCCGCGATGAGGCCCAGGATGCCGATCTGCTTCCAGACCAGTTCGCGGCCGTCAGGGAACTTGCGGTTGCCGTTGACGGAAGACCGGCCCAGCCGCTCCTCGAAAGGCGCAAGGTCGTCCACTTCGACGCACCAGCCCATCCAGCCGCCACCGGCTTCGGAGCGGGCGCGGACAGCCTGCCCGAAAGGCGCCTTGTCCGAGGCGGGGTGCGCCAGCACCTCCACCACCTCAAGGTACTTGTGGCCCGCGAGGGGAATGATCATGTTCCGGGTTCCGAAACGGGGATGCACCCCGCCCTTGACGGCTTCCACACCCAGGGCGGAAGCGATTCGTTCGGTGGTGGCCGCCAGGCCATCCTGTTCACAGGCGTAAGAGACGTGATCCATGCGCATGCCAACATCTTGGCACTTTGTGATCCGCCTCTCAGCTAAGGCTTGCCTTACATGATTTTTCCACTGGGCGGAGTTCCTGTTGTGGCCCGGCAACGGGGCCGTGGGACCATGTTCGTCACAATCCTGTACCGCGCTCCCGGACAGTTCCTACACTGGGCACAGGTCATGAGTGCCAGCATCAAGCCCCGGCTCGCTGGCCGGCAACCCTCCACCCGCGGTGGGGTGCCCCGGGTGAGGACCTGGCTGTCCGGCACCGGCCGGATGGCAAGCGCGGCCCGTGCTGCTTCCTGCATGCCGGGCCCCTGTGAAGTGGAGCCAAAGATGTCCAACGGATGGTCGTTTGAAACCCGCCAGATCCATGCAGGCCAGGAACCGGACAGCGCCACCGGCGCCCGGGCCCTGCCCATCTACCAGACCACCTCGTTTGTGTTCCCCAGCGCCGAAAGCGCGGCCAATAGGTTCGCCCTGGCCGAACTCTCGCCCATCTACACCCGCATCGGCAACCCCACCCAGGACGCCGTGGAGCAGCGGATCGCCAGCCTGGAAGGCGGCCTCGCGGCCCTCCTGCTCAGCTCCGGGCAGGCCGCCGAGACGTTCGCGGTCCTGAACATCGCCGAGGCCGGCGACCACATCGTGGCCAGCCCCAGCCTTTACGGCGGGACCTACAACCTCTTCGCCCACACCCTGAAGAAGTTCGGCATCACCGTGACGTTTGTGGCGGACCCGGACAACCTGGACCAGTGGCGCGACGCCGTGCAGCCCAACACCAAGCTGTTCTTCGGCGAGGTGGTATCCAACCCGCGCCAGGACGTTTTGGACATCGAGGGCATTTCCGGGGTGGCGCACCAGGCGGGAGTGCCGCTGATCGTGGACAACACCCTGTCCACCCCGTACCTGATCCGGCCGCTGGAGTGGGGCGCGGACATCGTCCTGCACTCGGCCACGAAGTACCTGGGCGGACACGGCGCCGCCATCGCCGGCGTGATCGTGGACTCGGGCAAGTTCGACTTCACCAGGGAACCGGAGAAGTTCCCCGGCTTCAACACCCCGGACCCCACCTACAACGGCCTGGTCTACGGCCGCGACCTGGGTGCCGACGGCGCCCTGGGTGCCAACCTGTCCTACATCCTGAAGGCCCGCGTGCAGCTGCTGCGTGACCTGGGCTCCGCCGTGTCACCGTTCAACGCGTTCCTGATCGCCCAGGGCCTGGAAACCCTGAGCCTGCGGGTGGAGCGGCATGTCTCCAACGCCATTGAGGTGGCCCGTTGGCTCGAGGCGCGGGACGACGTCGAATCCGTTGCCTACGCCGGCCTGCCCTCCAGCCCCTGGTTTGAGCGCGGCCAAAAGTACGGGCCGCGGGGCACCGGGGCGATCGTGGCCTTCAACCTCGCCGGCGGGGCCGCGGCCGGCCAGCGTTTTGTCGATGCGCTGGAACTGCACTCCCATGTGGCCAACATCGGCGATGTCCGGTCGCTGGTGATCCACCCCGCGTCCACCACCCACAGCCAGCTGTCCCCTGAGCAGCAGGCCGTTGCCGGGGTCACGCCGGGCCTGGTCCGGTTGTCCGTGGGACTGGAACACATCGATGACATCCTGGCCGACCTGGAAGCAGGTTTCCGGGCGGCCAAGGCGGCAGCAGGTTCCTGACCGGACCCTAACGGACCGGCTGCCTTTGGGCCGGGGCAAGTCACAACCAGTCACACTCTTGGCCCGGGGTGGGGTGTTCTTCGTACACTCGAACAAGGTCATGAGTGCCAGTGACAGCCCCGGCTTGCTGGCCGGCAACCCTCCTTCCGCGGTGGGGTGCCCCGGGTGAAGACCTGGCCTGCCGGTCATTCGACGGCAGGCAAGCGCGTAGAAGAGGTCTTGCCATGACGGTTACCGTCGCCCGTACCACCGTTCCCGAACACGGGATTGTCCGCTTCGCCTCCGTAGGGGCCCTGGAACTTGAAGCCGGCGGATACCTGCCGGACGTCACCCTGGCCTACGAAACGTGGGGCACCCTGAATGCCGACGGCAGCAACGCCATCCTGATCGAGCATGCCCTGACCGGCAGCACCCACGTTGCCCGCGGCGACAGCGACGAGCCCGGCTGGTGGGAACAGCTGGCCGGTCCGGGCGCACCCGTAGACACGGACCAGTTTTTTGTGGTGTCCATCAACATTGTGGGCGGCTGTTACGGGTCCACGGGACCGTCCTCAGCCGCACCGGACGGCAGCCCGTGGGGTTCCCGGTTTCCGCTGGTGACCCTGCGGGACAGCACCGTGGCCGAAGCCAGGCTCGCAGACCAGCTGGGCATCCGCAGCTGGTTCGCCGTCCTGGGCGGCTCCATGGGCGGTGCGCGTGCCTTGGAATGGGCGGTGACCTACCCGGAGCGGGTGCAGCGGTGCGCCGTCATCGCCGTCGGTGCGGCGAGCACCGCAGAGCAGATCGCGTTTGCGCAGGCGCAAACGCTGGCCATCCGCCAGGATGCCAACTTCCAGGGCGGCGACTACTACGGCGGCCCGTTCCCCGGGGACGGTCTGGCCCTGGCCCGGCGCATCGCCCACATCACCTACCGGTCCGCCGCGGAACTCGAAGGCCGGTTCGGCCGGCAGGCGCAGGCCGCCGAAACACCGGTCCGCGCGGATTCGCTGGCCGCCCGGGGCCGCTATCAGGTGGAAAGCTACCTGGACCACCAAGGCAACAAACTGGTCCAGCGGTTCGACGCCAACAGCTACATCGCGCTCACCGAGGCACTCATGAGCCATGACGTCACCCGCAACCGGGGCACGCTGGCGCAGGCGCTGGACGTGCCGGGAGTCCGGTTTTTTGTCGCAGCGGTCGACTCGGACCGGCTGTACTTCCCGGCGCAGTCCTACGAGCTGGCGGCGGCGCTGCCGGGCGAGGTGGACGTCCACCTGATCCAGGCGCCGATCGGGCACGACGGCTTCCTGACCGAGATCGGCCAGCTGGGGGCGCAGCTGCGGGCATCGTTCCTCGTCTAGTCGGGCTACCCCGGCCGGGTTGGTCAGCCCTTCATGATCTCGCCACGGCGGGTCATGTACTCCTCCATGGAGAGCTCACCGTTGCTGTACTGCTGGTCCAGTTCGGCGAGTTTGCGGGCCCGGAAGCCCTGCGGGGCCGACGGCGGCGGGGGAGTGGCGGGCGCCTGCGGCTGTTCCGGAGCGGGCTGGCCGGGCTGACCCGGGTACCCGCCCTGGCCGGGTTGTGCGGGGTAACCGGGCTGGCCCGGGTACCCGCCCTGGTGCGGGGCCTGCGGCCGGCCGAACGGGTCAGGCAGCGGCTGCGGCCGGTCGATGGGCTGCGGCGCGTCGATCTGGCGGAAACCGCCGCCGTAGTAGTCCTGCTGGGTGTAGCCGTCGCGGGGCTGGTTGTTCTGCGGTCCGGGGCCGCCGGGGAACTGGTTGGGATAGCGGCCGGAGAAGCTCTGGTCCTGGTTCCGGCGGGCCACTGACTTCCGGTACATCCGCATGCCCATGGGGATGACAAAGGACAGGATGATGATCCAGAAAAACAGGTTGCTCACGGTGCCGCGCCTCTCGTGTGTGTCCTCCCAGCTTAGCCGGGGCGCGCCGGATGAGGGTGCGCCGGAAGGAATCCGCGCACCTCAACCAGAACCGACGGGAAGGGCAGGCTACTCCGCTGTGGCTGCCGTGGTCCCCAGCGGACCTTCGCCGGACCCCAACGGGACGCCCGGGCCAAAGGCGGGACCCGGCGTCGGGCGTTTTGCGGTGATGCCATCGCCGGAGGACTGGTGGCGCAGCCGGCGCAGGACCCACGGGACGAAATATTCGCGGGCCCACACCAGGTCCCCGCTCCGGGCTTCCCGCCATGTGCTGGGCGGCAGCGGTTTCGGGTGCAGGGGTTCGAGGGTGTGCTCGACGTTGAGTGAGTCCAGCACCATCGCGGCGATGGTGTGGTGGCCCACCGGCGAGAAGTGCAGCCGGTCCTGGTCCCACATCTGCGGATCGCGGAGCTGCCGCAGGGACCACATATCCGCAATAACGGCGTCATGCCGGGCGGCTATGGTGCGGAGGTTCTCGTTGTAGATGGCCACCTTGGACCGGATCCGGCCCAGCACCGACGAACCCGTATCCGGGCCGTTGAACAACACCACCGTGGCACCGTTCATGGCCAGGATCTGCACCACGGAATCAAGTTTCCCGGCCAGCGCATCCGGATCGCCGCCGCGCCGCAGGAGGTCGTTGCCGCCCGCGGACAGGGTCACCAGGTCCGGGCGGAGGGCCAGGGCCGGTGCCAGCTGCTGGTCCACGATCTGCTGCAGGAGCCGGCCGCGGACGGCGAGGTTTGCGTAGGCGAAGTCCTTCTGCGTGCGGCCAAGTTCCTCCGCCACCCGGTCCGCCCAGCCGCGGAACCCGCCGGGGGACGAGGGCTCGGGATCGCCGATGCCCTCCGTAAAGGAATCGCCCAGGGCTACATACCGGGTCCAGGGGTGCGATTCGGTCCGGGGGTGCGGGGTCTGGCTGGCGTTTGTGTCACTCACGTTCCTATCCTGCCTTCTGCTGCGCTGGCTACGCCAACGTAGGTTGTTACTTTCGGGTAACTGTAAGAATGGAAACCATGACTGATGCTTCTGTATTTCCTGCCCCCGTTGTCCAGTGGTCCCACCCCGAGGACCAGCGTGCGGGCAAGCCGTTGCTGGTGCTGCTCCACGGCTACGGCGCCAACGAACAGGACCTGATGGGCCTGGCCGACATGCTGCCGGCAGGATTCGCCATCGCCTCGGTCCGTGCACCCCTCGCCATGGGCCAGGGCTACACCTGGTTCCCGCTGACGGCGTCCATCGAGTACACGCTGGAGCGCGTCACCGAGGCGTCCGCCTATGTGCAGGACTGGATCGACGGGATCCGGCCACACCACCCGTCAGTGACACTGCTGGGCTTTTCCATGGGCATGGCCATGGCCACCACGCTCCTGCGGCAGCGGCCGCAGGACTATGCGGCCGTCGTCGGGCTGTCCGGTTTTGCGGTCGACGCCGGCGCAGACCCCTCATTCCACGACGCCGACCTGCAGGGCACCGTGCCGTTCTTCTGGGGCCGGGACCAGCAGGACCCGGTGATCACCGCGGACAAGATCGACTTCACCATGGGCTGGGTCCGCAAACACGTCAAGCTCACCAAGGTGCTGTACACGGGCATGTGGCACGGCATCAACCAGCAGGAAATCGGGCACGTGGGAGAATTCCTCACCCATGAGGTGCTCAACAAGCAGGACTGACGACGGCGGCCGGCCAGTCCCGGAGCACCTCAGCGGGTCGTGCCGCCCGCGATCAGCCCGCCGTAAGCCCGCCGCTTCCCGCCGTCAGCCGGCCGCTTCCGGTCAGTCCGCTGCGGGGGCGCTGACCCGGACGGTTTGCCCGTTCACGGTGACGGTGTCGCCGTTGTGGAGCTGGCGGCCGCGGCGGTCATCGATCTCGCCGTTCACCTTGACCAGCCCGTTCTTCACCACTTCGGCGGCCTCAACACCGTCTTCCACCAGGTTGGCAAGCTTCAGCAGCTGGCCCAGGCGGATCATGCTGTCGCGGATGGGGATGTCCTCTACGGGGTTGCTCATACAGCAATAATGCCTGACGTAAGGTGGATCCAATGACCTCACCCTCCCGCCTGCCGCTCCTGGCGGGCCTCCCGCTTGCGGTGCTGGCCGGCCTCGCCATCCCCGCCCAGGGCCGCATCAACGGGGCGCTGGCCACCCGCCTGGATGACGGCGTCGCCGCGTCCGTGGTGAGCTTCAGCACAGGCCTGCTGGTGATGCTCCTCATCTCGGTGCTGCTGCCCCGGGGCCGGGCCGGGCTGGCCCGGATCCTGCCGGCCGTCCGCACCCGCGCCTTCCCGCGCGTCTACGTTATGGCCGGCGGGATCGGGGCCATCTTTGTCTTCGCCCAGTCATTCACGGTGGGCATCCTGGGCGTGGCGCTGTTCACGGTGGCCACGGTGACAGGCCAGACCCTCAGCGGGCTGCTGGTGGACCGGCTGGGCATCGGCCCCGCAGGCCGCAAATCCATCACCGGCATCCGCGTGGTGGGCTGCGTGCTGACCATCGCCGCCGTGGCCTGGGCGGTTTCGCCGAGGTTCGCCGGCGGCCCGGGAGCGGCCGACGCCGGCGGGCTGGTCCTGCCGCTGCTGCTGCCCCTGCTGGCCGGGTTCCTGATGAGCTTCCAGCAGGCCATGAACGGCACCGCCACCGTCCACTACGGAACACCCATCGCCGCCACCCTGGTGAACTTCGTGGCCGGCTGCGCCGTGCTGTGGACCGTGTACGGCATCAAGGTGGCAGTGGCCGGGGCCGGGAACCCGCTGCCGGTCGAGTGGTGGTACTACGTGGGCGGACCCATGGGCTGCGTTTTCATCGGTGTGGGCGCGCTCCTGGTGCGCAGCCTGGGTGTGCTGGTCACCGGCCTGGGCATGATCGCCGGCCAGCTGCTGGGGTCCCTGGCCCTGGACGTGGCGCTGCCCGCACCGGGCTCCGTTGTGGCTCCGGCCACCGTCCTGGGAACTGTCCTCACCCTGGGGGCCATCATCCTGGCCACCCTGCCCTGGCCGCGGGGCGCGCTCCGCAGGCAGGGCCGGTAGGCTGGGACACGCAGCTTTCTGCAACATTTTCCTTCATCCAATCCGCCGGAAACCCGTGGTGCCCCACCACCGGAGTGCCGGCACCGAAAAAACCGCGGACCGCACCCAGCGGCCCTGTAGAAACTGGAGTTCCCCATGGCAGCAAAATCCGTTCTTGACCAGGTCATTTCCCTCTCCAAGCGGAGGGGCTTCGTGTTCCAGGCCGGTGAGATCTACGGAGGTTCGCGTTCTGCCTGGGACTACGGGCCCCTCGGCGCCGAACTGAAGGAAAACATCAAGCGCCAGTGGTGGCAGTCGATGGTCCGCGGCCGCGAGGATGTGGTGGGACTCGATTCCTCCGTCATCCTGCCCCGCCAGGTCTGGGAAGCCTCAGGCCACGTGGACGTCTTCTCCGATCCGCTGGTGGAGTGCCTTTCCTGCCACAAGCGCTACCGCGCAGACCACCTCGAGGAAGAGTACGAGGAGAAGAAGGGTCGGCCGGCGGAAAACGGCCTCAAGGACATTGCGTGCGCAAACTGCGGCACCCGCGGGGAATGGACCGCCCCGCAGGAATTCTCCGGCCTGCTCAAAACCTTTCTGGGCCCCGTCGCCAGCGAAGAGGGCATGCACTACCTGCGCCCCGAAACCGCGCAGGGCATCTTTGTGAACTTCAACAACGTGCTCACCACCGCCCGGAAGAAGCCGCCGTTCGGCATCGGCCAGATCGGCAAGTCCTTCCGCAACGAGATCACGCCCGGCAACTTCATCTTCCGCACCCGCGAGTTCGAGCAGATGGAAATGGAGTTCTTTGTTGAGCCCGGCACTGACGAGGAATGGCACCGCTACTGGATGACGGAGCGGATGTCCTGGTACACCGGCCTGGGCATCAAGGAAGAGAACCTGCGCTTCTTCGAGCACCCGCTGGAAAAGCTCAGCCACTACTCCAAGGGCACCACCGACATTGAATACCGGTTCGGGTTCCAGGGCTCGGAGTGGGGCGAGCTTGAAGGCATCGCCAACCGCACCGACTTCGACCTGTCCACCCATGCCAAGGCCTCCGGCACGGACCTGAGCTACTTCAACCAGGCCACCAATGAGCGTTACACGCCGTTTGTGATCGAGCCGGCCGCCGGCCTGACCCGGTCCTTCATGGCGTTCCTGGTGGATGCCTACACGGAGGACGAGGCCCCCAACGCCAAGGGCGGCGTGGACGTGCGCACCGTGCTGAAGCTCGACCCGCGCCTGGCGCCGGTCAAGGCCGCCGTGCTGCCGCTGAGCCGCAACGAGGATCTGTCCCCGAAGGCCAAGGCCCTGGGCGCGCAGCTGCGGAAGAACTGGAACATCGATTTCGACGACGCCGGCGCAATCGGCCGCCGCTACCGCCGCCAGGACGAGATCGGCACCCCGTTCTGCATCACCGTGGACTTCGACACCCTCGAGGACCAGGCCGTGACCATCCGCGAGCGGGACACCATGAGCCAGGAACGTGTGTCCCTGGACAAGGTGGAAGGCTACCTGGCCGCCCGCCTGATCGGCGCCTGAGCATGGCCATCGAATACCGCAGCTGGCGCGAAGGCGACGACCTGGCGCTCCTGGAACTCTGGGGCGGGCCCGAGACCCACCAGGCCCGGCAGTTCCGTGGCGCCCTGGCCGAGTCCTCGGCCGGGACCAACGGCACCCCGTGGCGGCGCTGCATCGTCGCCGAGGACGTGCTGGACGGCGTCGGGATCCCCGTGGCCGCCGGCGTGGTCTATGAAGCGTCCCTGCACCCGGAACGGCTGTGGACGTACGTCGAGGTGGCGCGCGACCATCGCCGCTCCGGCATCGGCGCCACGCTCCTGACCATGCTCCGCCGCGAAGCGGAGCAGTCGCCGTCGGGCGTTTCAAAGCTGCGCGCCAAAGTGGAGCCCGGCACCCCCGGTGCCGAATTCGCGGCAGCCTTCGGGCTGGCCTCCATCCAGCGGTCCCGCCTGGTGGTGGTGGAACCCGGCGCGCTGCGGCTTCCGGTGTTCCCTGAATCTGACAACGGCGCGGCCGGCGAAAACGCGGGTTCGGACGTGGTGATGGACCTGGCCACGGGCTCGGTGGAGCTCACCGACGTGGTGGGACGCTACTACACGGCCATCCACAGCTGGGACTCCCCGGGCGAGTTGTCAGTGGGCCAGGTGCAGAAGCTGTTCCTGGACGACCTCACCGGTGCGCACGGCGCCATTGTGCTGCGCGCTGAGCCGGGCTCGGCCTTCGGGCCGGGCGTGGCACCCACCCGGAAGGGCAAAATCCGGGCCTTCGCCGTCAGTTACGCGGCACCCACCCAGGACCCGGACGGCCGGCCGCTCGGCGACACCGGCGCGGCAACCGACGTTTTTGTTGGCCACGACCCGGCGCTGGAGTCCGCGGATGCTGCCGAAGCGGTCCGGGACATGCTGTCGCTGATCGCCTACCAGCACCCCGTGATGCTGGAACTGGACGATTCGATGACCGCCCTGCGGGCCGCCGTCGAGCCGCTCCTGGCGGGCGGAAAAGCCCGGCTGGCCGGACCGGAAACCCTGGTGGTCTCGGACTGATCCTGCCCTGCTGCCCCGGCCAACCGGTCGAAGCCAAGGGGCCGCGGAAAGAAATTTCCGCGGCCCCTTGCGTATCAGCAGGGCACGTCAGCAGGGCACCTCAGCGTGGACCGTCAGCGGGGACCACGACGGCGGCCCCTGGCTGCGTCCTCGGCGTCCAGCAGGGCCCGCTCGGCGTCGGACGGTGCTCCGCCGCCAAGATGGGCGGGCTGCCACCACGCACCAGGGCGGGCCGGCAACGGAAAGTCGTCAGTGCAGCGGTCGATGCCGGCCTGCAGCTCCTCCCGGAGCGCAGCAGTCGCCGCCTCGGCGTCTACCCCCGGCGCATACCGTACGGGTTCGCCCACCTGGACCCGGACCGGAGCCCGCCAGGTACGCCGGGCCGAAAAACCGTGCCCGCGGGTGAGTAGCCGGTGCGCACCCCACACGGACACCGGGATCACGGGAACCCCGGCCTCCGCCGCCATCCGGACCACACCCGTCCTGCACTCCCGGACGGTGAAACTGCGGCTCACGCCGGCCTCCGGGAAAACCGCCAGGTATTCGCCGGCGCGGAGTTTGGCCACGGCGGCGTCGTAGGCGTCCTTACGCTCCGTGTATCCCACCACCACGTGCCCGGACGCGCTGATGGCCGGTCCGGCGAACCAGTGGTCGGCGGCGCCCTGGTGGATGAGGAACCGGAGCTGCGCCCGGGCGTGCTTCCACAGCAGCAGCTCAGCCACCGCGAAGTCCAGGTAGCCGAAATGCGTCACGGCAAACACCGCGCCGGTCCCGGGCCGGACCGGCCGGGACGCACCCAGCCGCGGGGCAGGTGCCGGCAGGTTCTCCTGGCCCGTGGTGATGATGCGGACCCTGAACGCGGCCCGCAGCGCCAGCCCGGTCCGCACCACCAGGCGGTAGAAGCGGTCACTCGGCGCCGGGCGCCACGGCATCCTCACAAGGTGACCTGGACTGCTGATTCCGGCAGCAGTTGGGCATACGAGCGGGGGACCGGGGCGCCGGCACGCGTGGACTCGTTGAAGGCGCTCAGGACAAAGCCGGTGGCCAGTCCCTGCCAGAGCCGGAGCTTGCGGAGCATAAAGTGCCCGGCCCCGTTCAGGGTCACGTACTGCATGCTGGCTGCGGATCTGGAGGCCCGGCGGGCGAAAGCCAGCGACTGGGCGGCGCTGGTCCAGTGGTCCACGGTGCCGTGCACAATCAGCACTTTCCGGCCAGCCACCCCTGTGGCAGGCGTTTCCGGGCTGAGCCACGGCGCAAGGGCCACCACTGCCTCGACCTGGGGGTGGTCGGCGGCGCAGACGGCGGTCAGGCCGCCCATCGAGTGGCCCAGCAGGTAGATGGGCACGCCGGGATGTCTTTCGGTGATCTGCGCCAGCGCCCAGCGGGCATCACGCAGGGGTGACATGTCGGGTCCGTTCCAGCCCCGGACGCTGTTCCGCAGGGACCAGACGGCCAGGCCGCTGCGCCCGCCCGCACGGTGCAGCTGGCGGGCAAAGGGAATCATCCGGGCCGGGCTCAGATGGCGTGCCTCCACGGGCTCGCGGCTGCGGGACTTGCCGCCGTGCAGCACCAGCACCACGCCCTTGGTGGCACCGGATGCCGGCAGGACGGTGAGGACCGCCTGGTGGCTGTGGCCCGGTGTTCCCTGGGCGGCCTGCTGCCCACTGCTGTCAGTACTTCGGTTGGCCACGCTTGGTACCTCCCAGTCCCGGTCATCCATTTATCAACCCTAAGGTGCCGGAAGTAGAGTTCAACGCATGAGGTTTTTCTGCTGATGGGAGCCGGCCACTCCCACGCTTCACAAGGTCATTCGGAGCCAACCCCGGAAGCGATGGCCGCACGGCGCAAAGCCAACCGCATCCTCGCGGCCATCCTGATTCCCCTCACCCTGCTGACGCTCGCGGGGATGGCGATGCTCTGGCCCTCCGGCAGCAAGGAGGGCATCTCGCTGGCCAATCCGTACGCTGCGGCACCCGGTGTGACGTTTGATACCGGCACCATCCAGAGTGTGAGCGTCGAAAGCTGCATGCAGGGTTCTACGGCGGCGCCCGGGGCGGCCGGGCAGCAGGCGGGCCCGGACGCAGCCCAGGGGGCCAATCAAGGCTCCGACTGCACCTTCGCCTCGACCGAGCCGGACAAGGGCGGCAACCCGGTCAAGGTGGTCATCAACCCGGACGTTGCAGCCTCGCACGGCGTGAAACCCGGCGACCAGATCAGGTACCTGAACCTGTCCAACGCCCAGGGCGCCTCCGCCACGCAGACATCACCCGCCTACATCTTTGTGGACTTCGTCAGGACCCTTCCCATTGTGCTGCTGGCCCTGCTGTACGCGGCAGTGGTGATCGCTGTGGCCCGCTGGCGTGGCCTGC
Source organism: Arthrobacter sp. Leaf141 (assembly GCF_001424565.1). Taxonomy (GTDB): domain Bacteria; phylum Actinomycetota; class Actinomycetes; order Actinomycetales; family Micrococcaceae; genus Arthrobacter. Next base: position 76,099 of record NZ_LMOL01000015.1, on the reverse strand, counting down.
GTGCTCTGGTGGGACTGGTGGGCGCCTACTTTGTGCTGGCCGGCTTTATGCTGCCCGGCCTGGTGGAGGGCAAACCGCCGCTGCTCCTGGCGCTGGTGGGATCCACGGTGATCATGATCGGGGTCCTGTACTTTGCCCATGGTTTCTCGGCCCGGACGTCCACGGCGCTGTTGGGCACCATGTTCGGGCTGGGCATTACGGCGCTGCTGGCTGCCTGGGCCACCGACGCCGCCAACCTTGCCGGTGTTGGTAATCACGACGCCAGTACCCTTATCAACACCTCGGCCAACATCTCCATCTCCGGGGTGATCCTGTGCGGCCTCATCATCTCCGGGCTCGGCGTCCTCAACGACGTGACCATCACGCAGTCCTCGGCCGTGTGGGAGCTCTACGAGCTGGCCCCGGAGAGCAGCGCCCGGAAGCTCTTCACCTCCGCGATGCGGATTGGCCGGGACCACATCGCCTCCACGGTCTACACCATCGCCTTCGCCTATGCCGGCGCCGCCCTGCCCATCCTCATCATCGTGATGCTGTACGACCGGCCCCTGGGCGAGACCCTCACCAGCGCCGAACTGTCCGAGGAAGTCATCAGGACCCTCGTCGGATCCATCGGCCTGGTCCTGGCCATCCCCGTGACCACCCTGATCGCCGTCCTGGTGGTCAAGGCCACCAGCATCCGCCACGCCGGCGGTTCCGGCGCAAAAGCCGGCGTTTCGGCAGGCGCAACAGCGGCCAATGGAACGGCCGACGGCGGCGGAACGGACGGCGGAACTGCCGACGGCGGCGCAGCCAGGGACAGCCGGCGGCTGGATACCGGGAGCCTCGCCGCAGCCGCAACGGCAGCGGGGGACGAAGCGGCGGCCACCCGGCGGGGCCGGCGGGCAGACCGGGGCTGAGGCAGGCCCCGGGGCCGCTGGCCGCCCTGACCTTCCGGCACGATTTGCCCGGCTTTGCAACAATGGACAGGTGACTGTTGTAGCAACCCCGCCCGCTCCCAAGCTGGAACTCCCGCCCCTGAAGCTGGGACCCCTCACCGTGGACACGCCGGTGATCCTGGCGCCCATGGCCGGTATTACCAATTCCGCGTTCCGCCGCCTCTGCCGCGAGTACGGCGGCGGCATGTACGTGGCCGAAATGGTGACCTCCCGCGCCCTGGTGGAGCGGACCCCCGAATCGCTGCGCATCATCTCCCACGACGACGATGAAAAGGTCCGCTCGGTCCAGCTGTACGGCGTGGACCCCGTCACCGTGGGCGCCGCCGTCAGGATGCTGGTGGAAGAGGACCGCGCAGACCACATCGACCTGAACTTCGGCTGCCCGGTGCCCAAGGTCACCCGCCGCGGCGGCGGCTCGGCCCTGCCCTGGAAAACGGACCTGTTCACCTCGATCGTGCAGACCGCCGTCCGGGAAGCGGGCAAGGGCAACGTCCCGCTGACCATCAAGATGCGCAAAGGCATCGACGATGACCACCTGACGTACCTCGAGGCCGGCCGGATCGCCCGTGATTCCGGGGTGGCCGCCGTCGCCCTCCACGGCCGCACTGCCGCCCAGTTCTACTCCGGCCAGGCTGACTGGTCCGCCATCGCGCGCCTCCGTGAGGCCCTGCCGGACATTCCCGTGCTGGGCAACGGCGACATCTGGTCCGCTGAGGATGCCGTCCGGATGGTCCGCGAGACCGGCGTCGACGGCGTGGTCATTGGCCGCGGCTGCCAGGGCCGGCCGTGGCTCTTCGGCGACCTGCAGGCCGCCTTCGAAGGCAAGGACATCCGGCACACGCCCAACCTGGGCCAGGTGGCGCAGGGCGTGTACCGGCATGCTGAACTGATGGTGGAGACCTTCGGCGACGAGGGCAAGGCCCTCCGCGAGATCCGCAAGCACATCGCCTGGTACTTCAAGGGGTACGTGGTGGGCGGCGAGCTCCGCACCCGGATGGCTCTGGTGAACAGCCTCGAGGAACTGCGCGCGGCCCTGGCCGAGCTCGACGCGGAGTCCCCGTACCCGGGCGGCGACGCCGAAGGCCCCCGCGGCCGGGCCGGCTCACCCAAAAAACCTGCCCTGCCTAAAGACTGGCTGGAATCCCGGGCCCTGAACGCCGACCAGTCCCGCGACATCTCCGCCGCAGAACTGGACGTTTCCGGTGGCTGAAACCCGCACTGCTGCGCCGGTCCTTCCCGGCTACAACGCGGACGACTCCGCGCGCTGGGTGGAGGAACCCCCCAAAACCACCTACCGGTCCGACTTTGAACGCGACCGGGCCCGGGTGCTGCACTCCTCCGCCCTGCGGCGGCTGGGCGCCAAAACCCAGGTGGTGGCACCGGACACGGACGACTTCGTCCGGACCCGGCTGACGCACAGCCTCGAAGTGGCGCAGGTGGGCCGGGAACTGGGCCGCACCCTGGGCTGCGACCCGGACGTGGTGGACACCGCCTGCCTCAGCCACGACCTGGGCCATCCGCCCTTCGGCCATAACGGCGAATCGGCGCTCAACGAGGTTGCGCATGCGATCGGCGGGTTTGAAGGCAACGCCCAGACCCTCCGGCTGCTGACCCGCCTTGAACCGAAAGTGCTGACGGTGGACGGCCAGCCTGCCGGGCTGAACCTCACCCGGGCCAGCCTTGACGCCGCCTCAAAGTACCCCTGGTCGGCCCTGGAAGCCCCGGTGATCCACGGCCAGCGGACCAGCAAGTTCGGCGCCTACGAGGACGACCTGCCCATCTTCACCTGGCTGCGGCAAGGCGCCCCGGAACGCCGGTCCTGCCTCGAAGCCCAGGTCATGGACCTGGCCGACGACATCTCCTACTCCGTCCACGACGTGGAGGACGCGATTGTGGCCGGGCACTTCCAGCTGGGCTGGATGAAAAACCCGGACCACCGGGCCCGGGTGGTGGGCTATGCCAAGCAGTGGTACCTGCCGCACAACGATCCGGCCGCCATCGACGCGGCCCTGGCCCGGCTCGAAGCCACCGACGTGTGGGTCCGGGAGGCCGACGGCAGCCGGAAAGCCATGGCGGCCCTGAAAAACATGACCAGCCAGCTGATCGGCCGGTTCTGCCAGAGCGCTTTGGAAGCCACCCGCGCGGTTTACGGCCCCGAAAACCTCACCCGGTACAACGCCGAGTTGATGGTCCCGGATGAAACAGTGATGGAAATCGCCGTGATGAAGGGCCTGGCCACCACCTTCGTGATGACCACCGACCACCGGCAGCCCATCTACGAACGCCAGCGCGAGGTGCTGCACGCCCTGGTCACCGCCCTCAGCGCCACCGGCGACAGGCACCTGGAGCCCATGTTCGCCGCGGACTGGCGCGACGCGGCCGACGACGATGCCCGGCTCCGGGTGGTCATCGACCAGGTGGCGTCCTTGACTGACGGCTCGGCCCTGGCCATGTATGAGCGCCTGGTGGGGAGCCTGCCGTCGCTGTGGTGAGGCCGGTTACCCCCGGCCCGGCACTGTCAGTGGCCCGGACTAGGATGGCATTGTGGCCGGCCTGATCAAACGCGAAGACATTGACGAAGTACGCGAACGCACGGACATCAAGGAAGTGGTGGACGGCTACGTCACCCTCAAGGGCGCCGGGCTGGGAACGTTCAAGGGACTGTGTCCCTTCCACGACGAAAGGTCCCCGTCGTTTACCGTCCGTCCGCAAGTGGGCCGCTACCACTGCTTCGGCTGCGGCGAAGACGGCGACGTCATCGCCTTCGTCCAGAAACAGGACCACAGCTCCTTCCACGAGGCGGTGGAGAAGCTGGCCGCCAGGATCGGCTACGAACTGCGGTACGAGGACGGCGGCAGCGGGCCCAGCCGGGAGGAAGTGGGCCGCCGGCAGCGGCTCCTGGACGCCCACAAAATCGCCGACGAATTCTTCCGCGCCCAGCTCCTGACGCCCGGCGCCGCCGAGGGCCGGAACTTCCTGTTTGGGCGCGGCTTCGATCGGGCCGCCGCCGAGCACTTTGGCGTGGGTTACGCACCCCAGGGCTGGGACGCGCTGCTGAAACACCTCCGTGGCCGCGGTTTCACGGACGCCGAACTGAAGCTGACCGGCATGTTTTCGGAAGGCAACCGGGGCATCTACGACCGCTTCCGGGGCCGGCTGGTCTGGCCCATCAAGGACATCGCCGGGGACACCATCGGCTTCGGCGCGCGCAAACTCTACGAGGACGACCAAGGCCCCAAGTACCTCAACACCCCCGAAACCACGCTGTACAAGAAGTCCCAGGTCCTTTACGGCATCGACCTCGCCAAACGCAGCATCGCCAAGGACCGGCAGTTGGTGGTGGTGGAAGGCTACACGGACGTGATGGCCTGCCACCTCGCAGGAATCACGACGGCGGTGGCCACCTGCGGCACCGCGTTCGGCACCGAGCACATCAAGGTTTCCCGCCGGCTGCTTTCGGACGACGGCACCGGCGGCGAAGTGGTCTTCTGCTTCGACGGCGACGCCGCCGGGCAGAAAGCTGCCCTGCGCGCCTTCGAGGAGGACCAGCGGTTCACCGCGCAGACCTATGTGGCGGTGGAACCCACCGGGGCGGATCCGTGCGACCTGCGCCAGACCCGCGGCGACGCGGCCGTCAGGGACCTGATCAGCAGCCGCCGGCCGCTGTTCGAATTCGCCATCCGCGCCTCCCTGAAGCGCCACAACCTGGACACCGTGGAAGGCCGCGTCGCCGCGCTGCGCGAAGCGGCACCGGTGGTGGGCCAGATCCGCGACGGCGGCATCAGGCCCGGCTACGCCCGTGAACTGGCAGGCTGGCTGGGCATGTCCGTCGAAGAGGTCAACCGGGCCGTGGCGGTTGCCATAAAACGCGCCCCGGCGGGCATGCAGGGCGGGGCAGGGCCTGTGGCGGCTCAACAGGGCGGCCAGGCTGCCGCAAGGCCCGCGGAAGCCGGCGGGCCCGGTGTTGCTGCCGGTCCGGCGTCGGGCGCTGTCCCGTCCTACCACCGGCCTGACCCGCGGGACCCTGTGGCGTCCATGGAGCGCCAGGCGCTCGAAGTGGCCCTTCAGGAGCCGGCCGTGCTGGCGGGGGAGGTGTGGGACCGTTTTACGGCCGCCCGCTTCGCCACCCCCGCGTTCCAGGCCGTGCATGACGCCATGCGCGCCACGGGGCACGGCCTGACCGCCGAGCCTGTGCGGTGGGTGGAGCATGTGATGCACGAGGTGCCGGAGCCGTTGCGCCCGCTGGTGTCCGAACTTGCGGTGGTGCCGTTGCCGGCCAGCACGGAGGAAGCGGTGCAGAAATACTGCCGGGACATCCTTTCGCGCCTGTTCGAGCTGCAGATCACCCGGGTCAAGGCGGACAAGATGGGGCAGTTGCAGCGGCTGGACCCTGCCGCGGACCCGGAGGCCTACCAGCGGCTCAACCGGGAACTGATGATGCTGGAAATGGAACGCAGGGCGCTGCGCGCGGAGACCTGAGTTCCAGGCACGCAGCGGCCGGCCGCGGCGCCGATTTCGTTTCCCGGCCCGGAGTTTGCTAGGCTAT
>NZ_LMOL01000015.1:70426-70599 GCF_001424565.1 Arthrobacter sp. Leaf141 | reverse complement strand
TCAATTGGCAGAGCATTCGACTGTTAATCGAAGGGTTGCTGGTTCAAGTCCAGCAGGAGGAGCGCACAATCCCCGTTCCGGGTTCCCGGGACGGGGATTTTTGTTTTCCCGGGGTGCCGGAATTCCGCGGGATTCCGCCGATTTCCATTGCCTGTGATCCTTTGCTAATGTCA
>NZ_LMOL01000015.1:18643-70392 GCF_001424565.1 Arthrobacter sp. Leaf141 | reverse complement strand
TCAATTGGCAGAGCATTCGACTGTTAATCGAAGGGTTGCTGGTTCAAGTCCAGCAGGAGGAGCAAACCGGAAAATCCCCGTCCCGCCGCTGGCAGGACGGGGATTTTTTGTTCCCTAGGCAAAGTCCATTTCAACCTGGAGGAAGCGCTCAGCTTCAACAACCGCGGCCAGGAAGGCTTCCTGTTCGGTGGGGGAGGTGCGCGGCTGGCGCGGGTTCCATTCGTGGGGCGCTGAATGGACGCGGACGAAGCCGGCATCGGCGGGCGCGTAGAAGATCCCGAAGCGCTGCACGGGCCATTCAGGGGACGTTTCCGGGGCTACCAGCAGCGCGGCGTTGAAGGCCGGATTGAACCACTGGGCGATGGGCCGCCGCCGGTCCCCGTTGAACAGGCCTGCAGCGTACAGGGCAGCGGACTGCTGGCCTGTCTGGGCGCACAGCCGGTCCCACCACAGTGGCAGTATCTGGTTATCGCACCGTTGCCATGTGGCCGGTAGTGGCGGCTGGTCCTGCCGTTTGGGCACGGGCCCATTTTATCGCGGATCAGCCGATTATCGGCGGCCGTTGTGGTTTCCGGTGCGTCATCGCCGCTTGCGGGGTCCGGGATTAACCCGGTAGAGCACTGCGGAGCCCACCAGCGCGCCCAGCACGATGCCAACGGCCGGGCTGCCCAGCATCCGGCCGGCAAAATAGCCGGCGACGGCGCCCAGCACCGCGCCGAGGAAAAGGCCCCTGCCGTTGCGGTGCGGACGGCCGCGGGTCATGCCGGGCTCCCGGGCTGTGCCGGGCGTGCGGGTGTCACTGGATGGCCGGAACGGTGCGGGGCCGGACCACCAGCCACAGGGACGCGATGGAAAGCAGGATGCAGGCGGCCTGCACCGCACCCATCGGGGTGGCGCTCTCGATCCCCAGCCAGCCCACCACAGGTGAAATCAGCCCGGCGGCCATAAACGTCGCGGCACCCAGCAGGGACGCCGCCGTGCCGGCCTGGGCTGCGTGGTTGGCCAGCGCCAGGACCTGGACGCACGGGAACATAAAGCCAGTACCCAGGATGTAGAACCACAGCGGCACCAGGACGCCCCAGAGCCCGAAGCCCAGCTGGTCGAACACCACAATCAGCACAGCCATCACAAACATCCAGGCGGTGGCGCAGGCCAGGATCCACTGCGGGGGCACCCGGCGGATCAGCCGGGAGCTGGTCTGCACACCTGCCACAATCCCCAGCGAGTTGATGCCAAACAGGAGTCCGTACTCCTGCGGGGAAAATCCAAACACGTCCTGGAACAGGAACGGCGAGGCAGAAAGGTACGTGAACAGGCCACCGAAGTTCATCCCTGCAACGATGAGCAGGCCCACAAAGATCCGGTCGCTGAACAGCACCCGGTACCGCTGCCGCATGGTCAGGCCGCTTTGGCCCCGCTTTTCGGGTGGAAGCGTCTCGCGGACCAGGAACAGGGCCGCGATGATCACCAAGGTGCCGTAGGAGGCGAGGAACACAAAGATTCCCGGCCACGGCATCACCAGCAGCAGCTGCGAGCCGATGACGGGTGCCAGGATCGGGGCAAGGCCGTTGACCAGCGCCATCCGGGAGAACATCCGCACCATGGCGTACCCCGAGAACAGGTCCCGCACCATTGCCATGGCCACCACGCCGCCGCCGGCGGCACCGATGCCCATCAGGACACGGAAGATACCCAGCGTGGTGATGTCCGTTGACAGCGCTGCGCCGAGGGACGCCATGATGTGAAGGGCAGTGGCCAGGATCAGCGGCGCCCGGCGGCCAAACCTGTCACTGATGGGTCCCACCACCAGCTGCCCCAGGGCAAAGCCCACCGTGGTGCCCGCCAGGGTCAGTTGCACCTGGGCTTCCGTGACTCCAAGGCTCGCCTCCAGCGCCGGGAACGCAGGCAGGTACAGGTCGATGGTGAACGGGCCCAAGGCCGTCAGGGCGCCGAGGAGAAGGATGTACAGGAGTTTCCGGCGCCGGCTCAGCAGGTCGCCCGGATTGGCGGAAGTGGTCACGGACAACAATCCTAGGCCCGCCGGCGTACCTTTTTTCAGCGTTGTAGTCCGCGCCGCTCCGGCAAGCCCCGAAGTTCGCCCTGAACCTGAATGATAGTTTTGGTGGCGGGGAAGGTGCACGTGCACCATCCCGCAGCGCAGGGAAGCAATATTGACCCCCAGATTTTTAGTAAGGCGGAACCGATGAGTGGACGTCACAGCGGGCGGACCAGCCCGGGATTGCGCTTCACCGCGCTGCCGGGGACGCTGAAGCTCCTTTCCCGGCTGGCGCCCCGCCAGCTGAACGACGAAATCGCATTCGCCAAGGTGGAGCTCAAACGCAAGGGGATCCAGCTGGGCGTCGCCGCTGCGTTCTTCGGCGTGGCCCTGGTGTTCGTGCTGATGCTGGTGGTTGCCCTCATCGTGGCAGCGATCATGGGGCTGGCCACCATCATGCCGGCGTGGCTTGCCGCGCTGGCCGTGGCCGGTGTGTTCCTGCTGATTGCCCTGATCGGCGGCCTGATCGGACTCAGGAAACTCAAGCAGGCAATGCCGCTGGTGCCGGAGGAAACCATCCGCGGCATCCGCCATGACCTCGGCGTCGCCAAGGAAGGTTCCGCCTTCAACCCGGCAATCCTGGACCCCAACAGCCCCGAAGCCAAGGCAGCGAAGGCCGCCAAGGAAGAGGCCGCGGCAAAGGCCAAGGCCGAAAAGGAAGCCAAGGAGGCGGAGCACCGGAAGGAATTCCCACACGCCTCCGAACCCGAACTGGCCCGCCGCCTGGGCCAGCGCCGCCACCACCTGGCCGAGGTCCGCGACGACCTCGGCACCCAGCTGGACGTCCGGACCCAGTCCCGGTACCTGTTGGGTGTGGCGCAGGACAAGGCCCGCGAGGGACAGGCCGCAGCCGCGCACGGGGCGGACGTGGCCGGCCGGAAGCTGGCCGGTTTCTCCGAATCGACTGACTTGCCCAACCGGTGGAAGCCGCTGGCAGCCCTGGCCGCCGCAGGCGCCGCCCTGGTGGTCCTGATCCGGAAACTCATCCGCACCTACTAGCCCCCGCAGCACGCAGCGGCCGCCGGATCACAGCACAACAAGAAAACCGCATGACGCGGAACAAGGGAAGGGGACCTGGTGAAGTTTATTGGCGCCGGTTCCAGCCCAGACCGCCCCCAGGTGGACCACGACCTCATCTTCACCATTCCCAACCTGCTCACCGTCATCCGGTTCATGGGTGTCCCGCTGTTCATCTGGCTGGTCCTGGCCCGGCAGGAGTACGGTGCCGGGGTAGTGGTCCTGGCGGTGATGGCCGGCACCGACTGGGTTGATGGCTATGTGGCCCGCCGCTTCGACCAGGCTTCCAGACTGGGCCGGGTCATGGACCCCATCGCCGACCGCCTGGCGCTGATCGCCGTCGCGGTCACCCTGGTGATCGCCGGTGTTGTGCATTGGCTGTACCTGGCCGCACTGGTGGTTCCGGACGCCGTGCTCCTGGTCCTTACGCTGTTCTTCTTTCGCGGCCACCCGGACCTGCCGGTCAGTTCCGTCGGGAAGATCCGCACCGGCCTGCTCCTGCTGGGCACGCCCATGCTGCTCCTATCCCGGCTGGATACCGGATCCTCCGCCGCTTTGTTTACCGCGGCCTGGATTGTGCTCATCCTGGGCCTGATCGGCCACTGGATTGCCGCCTACAACTATTTCTGGGCCATCCTGCGTAAAGGCCGGCTGCATGCCGCTACCGACGGCGGGAACGCCTGATGGTGTGGCTTGCCGTCATCCTGGCGGTCCTGGGCGCCTTCTGCCTGGCGCTGGGCGCCCAGCGCCAGGGGAGCGCCGTCAAGGCCGATACCGGCGGCCTTGCCTTGAGCTCGAACAGTTTCCTGCGCCTGCTGCGGAACCCGCGCTGGGTTTTCGGGCTGGTCCTGCTGGCGGTGGGCATGGGCATGAACGCCGTGGCGCTGGTGTCTGCACCCCTGACGGTGGTCCAGCCCATCGGGGCCATTGCCCTGGTCATCACCACCATCGTCAATGCCAGGGACCAGGATCTCACCATCAACCGGGCCACGGTGGTGGCCATCAGCGCCTGCGTGGCAGGCTCCGCCCTGTTTGTGCTCCTGGCGGTCAACGTCACCCAGGAAAACCACCACGTGAGCGTGGACAACGAGCTGACCATCGTGCTGCTGCTGGCGCTGGCCGTGGGGCTGTTCGGCACCCTCGCCGTCCTGTTCCGGCACCGGCTGAACGCATTCGTCTACATCCTGGGCGCCGGCGTGCTTTTTGGTTTTGTCGCCGTCCTTACCCGCATCATCGGCAAGCACCTCCTCGACCCGAACGGGCAGTTCCTGCTGAACGTCCAGTGGTACACCGTGGTGGCCATCATCGCTGCCGGCGGACTGGGGTCCTGGTTTGTGCAGAGTGCCTACTCGGCAGGACCGCCGGACCTGGTGATTGCAGGGCTGACGGTCATCGACCCGATCGTGGGCATCGCGATCGGCATTGTGATCCTCGGCGAACTGCGCCCGGATGTGCACGCCGTCATGGCGATTGCCATGGGAACCGCCGCTTCCCTTGCTATCGTTGGGGTGATTGCCCTTTCGCGGCACCATCCCGAGGTCACCAAGCGCAGGAAGGACGCGCGGAAGGCCGCGGGCCGGCCGCCGTCGTGAACCGCACCAGCGTGAACCAAACCAGCCCAGCAGTCGAGTAAGCCCAGCAGTCCAGTAAGCCCACGAGGCCCGGCGCCACCCCTGCCGGCAGCCAACCGTGCTGTCAGCCTCCGCTGTCCGCACCGTGACCATCAGGAGAAGTCCCCATGACCACGCCCGCAGACCAGCAGAAGCTGACAATTCTTATTGCCGCCGAAACCTACCCGCCCAATGTCAACGGCGCCGCCCAGTTCGGTTACCGCCTGGCAAAGGGGATGACCGGGCGAGGCCACAACGTGCACGTGCTGGCCGGCCGCCCGGAGAGCGGGAAGAGCTACACCGAATTCCGGTCCGAGGCCACCGTGCACCGGCTGCGCTCCCACCGGGCCTTCACCCACGAATCGTTCCGGATCTGCCTGCCGTGGGAGATCAAAAAGGAGATCAGCCTCCTCTTCGACCGGGTGCAGCCGGATGTGGTGCACATCCAGAGCCACTACATGATCGGCGAGCACGTCCTGTACGAGGCCGCAAAACGCGGCATCCGGATCATTGCCACCAACCACTTCATGCCGGAAAACCTCAACCCGTTCCTGCCGTTCCCGCAGTGGTTCAAGGACATTGTGGGCAAGGTGTCCTGGCGGGACATGGGCAAAGTGATGGGCCAGGCGGACGTGATCACCACCCCCACCCCGCTGGCAGCCAAAGCCATGCACGAACACGCCTTCCTGGGCAAAGTCCTGCCGCTGTCCAACGGGATCGATTCGGCCGCCTACGAACTGCAGCCCGGGGAGCAGCTGGAGCCGCACCCGCATCCCACGGTCATGTTTGCCGGCCGGCTGGCGGAGGAGAAGCACGTTGATGTGTTGATCCGGGCCATTGGCAAGACGCCTCCGGAACTGAACGTTCACCTGGAGATCGTGGGCGGTGGCGAGGTGCGTCCTGCCCTCGAAGCGCTGGTCCAAAAGCTTGGCCTTGGCAACCGGGTGAAGTTCCTGGGCCTTGCCACCGACGAGGACCTGCGGAAGGCCTACATCCTGGCGGACCTGTTCTGCATGCCCGGCACCGCCGAGCTGCAGTCCCTGGTGACCCTGGAAGCCATGTCGGCGTCCACGCCCGTGGTCCTCGCGGACGCCATGGCCCTGCCGCACCTGGTCCGGGACGGCGCCAACGGTTACCTCTTCATCCCCAACGACAGCGATGACCTGGCCAAGAAGATCACCCAGATCCTCGAACTGCCGGCTGACCAGCGGGCCGCCATGGGCCAGGCGAGCCGCAGGATGGTGGAACCGCACAGCATCGAAGGGACGCTGCAGACTTTCGAGGACCTCTACCGGGGAGCCTGCTACGAGGACAAGGTGGTCTGAACGCTTTCGCAGGTTTGCTAGAGTGTTTTTGCCCTCCGGTCCACCGGCAGGCGCCCACCCGGCGCCGGGCATCACGGGGCTATAGCTCAGCTGGTTAGAGCGCGGGACTCATAATCCTAAGGTCCTCGGTTCAAGTCCGAGTAGCCCTACCGCTCAAGTAATGCCCGGTTCCCGACACCTGTCGGCGGACCGGGCATTTTTTCGCTTTCCAGAGCCGGCGTTAGGGTCAGTGCCCTGCGCCCCCGCCGGATCAGTTCGCATCGTCGCTGAGCCTATGCCCAATGGCTCCACAGGGTGAGTCAACTGCGGAAGGGTGGCCGCGGTGCTTGGCTATTCAGCCTTCGTGCGGTAAGTTACTGACCAGTAACATCTGCTTTTTCGGGCGATCCCCGGTCAACGACGATTCCGCTGTGAGGTAACCATGTCCGCCACCCCTGCAGGCCTTAATACCCTTCCGTACGCCGACGGCGACTTCTTCGCGTTCGAGCAGCTCCTCACGCAGAAGGAGCAGGACCGGCTGGCTGAGATCAGGGACTTCCTGGCCCGCGAAGTAAAGCCCATCGCCGTTGACTGCTGGAACCGCGGCGAGTTCCCCATGGACCTGATTCCCAAGCTCGCGGAAATCGACCTGATCAGCCCCGTCCGGCGGCAAGGCCACTCGAACCTCTTCGCGGGGCTGGTTCACGCCGAACTGACCCGCGCCGACGCCTCCATCGCCACCTTCCTCGGCGTCCACGATGGCCTGTTTACCGGCTCCATCGAAGCCCTTGCCTCGCAGGAACAAAAGGATGCCTGGCTGCCGGACATCTACGCCATGAAGAAGATCGGCGCGTTTGGCCTGACCGAGCCGCTGGGCGGAAGCGACGTGGCCGGCGGGACCCGCACCACAGCCCGCCGCGACGGCGATTCCTGGATCCTCAACGGTGAAAAACGCTGGATCGGCAACGCCACCTTCTCGGACTGGGTGGTCATCTACGCCCGGGACCTGGACGACAACAAGGTCAAGGGCTTCCTGGTGGACACCAGCCTGCCGGGCTACTCGGCCACAAAGATCGAGAACAAGATCTCCCTGCGCACCGTCCAGAATGCCGACATCACCCTGACCAACGTGGTGGTGCCCGACTTCTTCAAGCTGGCGCACGCCAACAGCTTCCGCGACGTCAACAAAGTCCTCAAGGTCACCCGCCTCGGCGTTGCGTGGCAGGCAGTAGGCCAGCAGCTGGCAGCGTTCGACGTGGCCCGGAGTTATGCCGTGGAGCGCCAGCAGTTCGGCAGGCCGCTGGCATCCTTCCAGCTGGTCCAGAGCCAGCTGGTCAGCATCCTGGGCAACGCCGTCAGTTCCATGGGCATGATGGTCCGGCTGTCCCAGCTGGAGGACGCGGGTCAGGCCAAGGATGAGCAGTCGGCCCTGGCCAAGGCCTTCACCACCGAACGGATGCGGGACAGTGTGGCAATCGGCAGGAACATCCTGGGCGGCAACGGGATCGTCACCGACTACGGTATGGCCAAGATCTTCGCGGACGCCGAAGCCATCTACTCCTATGAGGGAACACACGAGATCAACACCCTGGTGACCGGCCGTGCCGTTACCGGGATCTCAGCGATCGTCTGACCGGGGCCCACTCCGCTGTCCCTCTTTAGCGATCCGTGCCTCACGGCGGTTCGCCGCTTAGCGGCAGCAGGACGGATGGGCGCAGGTCCATCACAAACTCCAGCGGGTCCAGGTAGGCGCCTCCCTGCCGGACGCCCCAATGCAGGCAGGGAACGGAGCCGCAGTGCCCGCCCGCGGCGGTCCCCGCCAGCTGCCCCACCACCTGTCCGGCGGTCACGGCCGTGCCCGTCGGAAGGGTGCTGAGTACCGGTTCGAAACTGCTCCGCAGTCCGTTTCCGTGGTCGATGGTCAGCACCGGCCGGTCAACCACCACCCCGGCGAAGGACACGGTGCCGGCGGCAGGCGAGGCGACCGGGGCGCCGTCGAACGCTGCGACCAGGTCCACCCCGCGGTGCCCGCTGAGCCACGGTTGGGGCGGCGGTGCGAACGGACGCAGCACCTGCGGACGGGGGGAGAGCGGCCACTGCCAGCCGGCCCGCGGCGTATCCGCCGGCACCGTGGTTCCGGCCACCAGTACCAGTGCCGCCAGGAGCAGTAAGCTCTTCATCAACCCAGCATCCACCTGCCGGGGACGCCCCGGAAGCTGCCGGCCTGGCCATGTGGAAAACGTCCTGCCGGGCCGCTCCCGGTGTCCAGCGGAAGCGGGCGGCTGTAGTACACTTGACGGAGCAGTTTGCTGCGCCCTCAACGCCTCCCGTCCCGGTGGTCCACCCCAGCGGTGTACACCCCTGTCCGGGGCGCGTCGGCACATCTCATTCAGGAGTGTGGGGGAGCGGTGGCTGACTACGCGCATCCAGCCCTCCTGCAGGAAAGCTCCGGCTTTCCCTGGGAGGATCGCGCCTCCTGCGGTCAGGACCTTACCGGTCCTGATGGGAAGCGTGATGGATGCCAGGAGCACGGCCCAACCCGGGTCACGCTAAACCAACCGTCAACAATTGGCAGGGTAAGAGAGCCATGGGCTCTCTCATGAATGACCTGCCGGAAGGAGCGTCGGCATGCCCGTCGTAACTATGCGCCAGCTGCTTGACAGCGGCGTCCACTTTGGACACCAGACCCGCCGTTGGAACCCGAAGATGAAGCGTTTCATCTTCACGGAGCGCAACGGTATCTACATCATTGACCTGCAGCAGTCGCTGTCCTACATCGACCGTGCCTACGAGTTCGTGAAGGCCACCGTTGCACACGGCGGTACCGTACTCTTCGTCGGCACCAAGAAGCAGGCGCAGGAATCCATCGCCGAGCAGGCAACCCGCGTGGGCCAGCCCTACGTGAACCAGCGTTGGCTCGGCGGTATGCTGACCAACTTCCAGACGGTCTCCAAGCGCATCCAGCGCATGAAGGAACTCGAAGAGATCGACTTCGACGACGTCGCCGGTTCCGCGTACACCAAGAAGGAACTGCTGCTCCTTCGCCGTGAACTGACCAAGCTGGAAACCAACCTCGGTGGTATCCGCAACCTGACCAAGGCACCCTCCGTGCTCTGGATCGTGGACACCAAGAAGGAACACCTCGCCGTTGACGAGGCCAAGAAGCTGAACATCCCGGTTGTGGCCATCCTGGACACCAACTGCGATCCGGACGAAGTCGACTTCCCGATCCCGGGTAACGACGACGCCATCCGCTCCGTCAACCTGCTGACCCGCGTTGTTGCCGACGCCGTTGCTGAGGGCCTGATCGCCCGCAACCAGCGTGCAACCGGTACCACGGAAGCTCCGGAAGAGCCGCTGGCCGAGTGGGAGCGCGAGCTCCTCGAAGGCAACAAGGCCGAGGAAGCCGCAGCTGCTGCTCCCGCCGCCGAAGAAGCTCCGGCTGCAGCCGCTGCAGAGGAAGCCCCGGCTGCTGCCGAGGCTCCCGCCGCCGAGGCTCCTGCCGAAGAAGCCAAGTAACACAAGTAAATCCGGACTCTCCGCGCTGCGTGCAGCCGGAGCCACTGACAGGATGGCCGCCCACGGTGTGGGCTGCCATCCTGTCAGTCCGTACACCACATCAAATTTCTAGACAGAGGGGTTCACATGGCGAACTACACTGCCGCGGACATCAAAGCCCTGCGTGAGCGCACCGGCGCCGGCATGATGGATGTCAAGAAGGCTCTTGACGAAGCCAACGGTGACGCCGAGAAGGCCATCGAAATCATCCGCATCAAGGGCCTCAAGGGTGCCACGAAGCGCGAAGGCCGTTCCACCGCTGAAGGCCTGGTTGCTGCCAAGGTCAGCAACGGCGTCGGCATCATGATCGAAGTCAACTGCGAAACCGACTTCGTGGCCAAGGCCGACAAGTTCATCCAGCTCGCCGACCAGGTCCTGGCTGTTGCTGTCGAGTCCGGCGCTGCCGATCTCGAAACCCTGCTGGCCACCGAAGTTGACGGCAAGCCGCTGTCCGAGGTTGTCGTCGAAGAGGGCGCCATCCTGGGTGAAAAGGTTGTTGTCCGCCGGATCTCCCGCATCGAAGGCGGCACGGTTGACGCCTACCTGCACAAGACCTCCAAGGACCTTCCGGCCCAGGTCGGCGTGCTGTTCGCTGTTGACGGTGCAGGCGAAGCCGCCGCCACCGCCGCCCACGACGTTGCCGTGCACATCGCCGCGATGGCCCCGAACTACCTCACCCGCGAGGACGTTCCGGCCGACCTGGTTGACTCCGAGCGCCGCATCGCCGAGGAGACCGCCAAGGCCGAAGGCAAGCCCGAAGCCGCCCTCACCAAGATTGTTGAAGGCCGCGTAACGGGCTTCTTCAAGGGTGAGGTCCTGGTTGACCAGTCCTTCGCCAAGGACGCCAAGAAGTCAGTGGCACAGGTCCTCGAAGAGGCCGGTGTCAAGGGAACCGCGTTCGCGCGCTTCCGCGTCGGCTCCTAGCCGATCCTGCCAAGGGGCGGCCACTTCGGTGGCTGCCCCTTTTGCATGCAACCGGCCGTTACCGGGCATCGGCCCCGGCAGGATAACCTTTTTTCAGACTCATCAACGGGAAGGCATCATGGAAGCCGTCAACAGTGTAATCCAACCGGAAAAAAACAAGCGGCGGGTCCTCCTGAAGCTCTCGGGTGAGGTCTTCGGCGGCGGAAAGCTCGGTGTTGACCCCGAGACCGTCCGCGACGTCGCCAAGCAGATCGCCGCAGCCGTGCCGGACGTTGAAGTGGCCATCGTGGTGGGTGGCGGCAACTTTTTCCGCGGGGCAGAGCTGTCCCAGAGCGGCATGGACCGTTCCCGCGCCGACTACATGGGCATGCTGGGAACCGTGATGAACTGCCTGGCCCTGCAGGACTTCCTGGAACAGGCCGGCGTTGAAACCCGCGTCCAGAGCGCCATCACCATGGGCCAGGTCGCAGAGGCCTACATTCCGCGCCGCGCCATCCGCCACATGGAAAAGGGCCGCGTTGTCATCTTCGGCGCCGGCGCCGGCCTGCCGTACTTCTCCACCGACACCGTGGCCGCCCAGCGCGCCCTCGAAGTCCACGCAGACGTGGTCCTGATGGCCAAGAGCGGCGTGGACGCCGTGTACACGGCGGACCCCAAGAAGGACCCCACCGCCGAGCGGCTGGAGACGCTCAGCTACGACGACGCGCTGCGCCGCGACATCCGCGTGATGGACCAGACCGCCATGACCATGTGCAAGGACAACGACCTCTCCATGGTTGTGTTCGGCATGGAAGGCGAAGGCAACGTCACCCGCGCCATCAAGGGCGAAAAGCTGGGCACCCTGGTCTCCGCCTAGCTGCGGCTAGGATGATTTCAGGACCCTTCCGTTCCCCGCCCTGCAGGCGGGGCCGGAACCAGCAACAGAAGAACCACGTGTGTGCAGGAAACCGGCGCCCCGGACTGCACCCGAACCGTCAGGAGATGCCGTGATCGAAGAAACCTTGCTCGAAGCCGAAGAAAAGATGGACAAGGCCGTAGAGGTAGCCAAGGACGATTTCGCTTCCGTCCGCACCGGCCGCGCCAACCCGGGCCTCTACAACAAGGTCCTGGTGGAGTACTACGGCTCACCCACGCCCCTGCAGCAGCTGGCCTCCTTCGCCATCCCGGACGCCCGCACCATCCTCATCACCCCGTTCGACAAGACCGCCCTGCGCGACATCGAGCGGGCCTTGAGCGACTCCGAGGTTGGCGCCAACCCGTCCAACGATGGCAACGTCATCCGGATCACCATCCCGGAGTTGACCAAGGAACGCCGCAAGGAATACGTCAAGATCGTCAAGAACAAGGGCGAGGACGCCAAGGTGTCCATCCGGAACATCCGCCGCAAGGCCAAGGAAACCCTTGACCGCCTGGTCAAAGACGGCGAGGCCGGTGAGGATGACGGCAACCGTGCCGAAAAGGAACTGGACGGCCTGACCAAAGCGCACGTGGACGGCATCGATGAGCTGCTCAAGCGCAAGGAAGCAGAGCTGCTCGAAGTCTGATGGGCCAGGCAGAACAGGCCCCGGCACCAGGGCCGCGCACCCGGGGGAAGCAGCCCAGGCCCAATCCCACCCCGAAGGCCGGGCGTAACCTGCCCGCCGCCGTTGTGGTGGGGCTGGCCATGCTCATTGCGGTCCTGGGCGGGCTGCTGTTCCTGCCCCTCGGGTTTGTCGCGGTCACCACCGCGTTCGGCGTCTTCGGGGTCTGGGAGATCTACCGGGCGCTGGAAGCCAACGGCACCAGGATGCCCATCATTCCGGTGATGACCGGAACAGTGGCCATGCCGTTTGTGGCCTACCTCGGCGGCATCGAAAGCCTGCTGTTCGCCATGCTGGCGAGTTGCATTGCGGTGCTGTTATGGCGGTCCATCGAAAGCGCCGCTGGCTCGGCCAACAGCATCTTCGCCGGGGTCTTCACTTTGGGTTGGGTGCCGTTCTTCATCAGCTTCGCGGCCCTGCCGCTGCACGTGGCCGGCGGGGCGACCCCGTTGGGCCTGTGGCCGGGCGGAACCATCCCCGAAGGGGCCTGGCAGGTAGCGGTGATGCTGCTTCTGGTGGTCTCCAACGACACGTTCGGATACCTGGTGGGCGCGTCCCTGGGCAAACACCCCATGGCACCCAAAATCAGCCCCAAAAAAACCTGGGAAGGTTTTTCCGGCTCGGTGGCGGGCGCGATGCTGATTGGGATCCTGGCGTGCATCTTCATCCTGGACAAGCCCTGGTGGGTGGGTGTCGCCCTGGCCGTGGGCACGGTCGTGGCCGCCACCATCGGGGACCTGGCCGAATCCATGGTCAAGCGTGAACTCGGCGTCAAGGACATGAGCGACATCCTCCCGGGCCACGGCGGCGTGATGGACCGGCTGGATTCCATCGTTTTTGCCTCGCCCCTCGTTTTTGTCCTGTACGTCCTGTTCTCCGGGGCCTGACCCAACCGCAGCCGGGCCCCGCACAGAAGCCGGGCCGGCCAAAGCATTGAAGGAATGAAAGTGGCATTGGACATTCATCGGCACATCCCCGCGTCCTTCGAGCGCGTACAGCGCAGCGACTACGGCTATAACGCCAAACAGGTGGACAAGTTCCTGCAGCAGGCCAGGGTGTCCCTCGAGGCACCGGAACCCGCCAACCGGCCGGTGCACAGCTCGGACGTGCGTGCAGTGTCCTTTGACCCGGTCAAGGGCGGCTACTCCGCCACCGTGGTGGACGCCGCGCTGGACCGGCTGGAAGACGCCTTCGCCCGCCGGGAACGCGATGAACTGATCGCCGCCAGCGGCGAAGAAGCCTGGCTGCGGGAGATCGGCAACCTGTCCGGCATCCTCCGGGGCCGTCTGCACCGGCCTGACGGCGAAAGGTTCCGCCGGCCCGCCAAGAGCAAAGTCCGCAGCTACAACACGGCTGACGTGGACAGCCTTTGCAGCGAACTCGTGGCCTACCTCGAAAACGACAAGCCCTTGAGCGTGGACAACGTCCGCCGCGCCGTCTTCCGCCCCGCCGCCGGCGCCGACGGCTACGAGGAAACCCAGGTGGACGCGTTCCTGGACCGCGTGGTTGAACTTATGGCGGCCATCGACTGACCCAGCGCTACGCTGCGGGAGCTACGCCGCCGGGTGGACCGCTCGCCGGTGTACCGTCCTCCGGTGTACCGTCCGCCTGCCGGCCAATCACCGGCCAATCACCGGCCAGGGGTCACGTCACGGGCCCGGGGCGGCCGGCGTGGGGGAGAGTGGCGTGTGGCGCCGCAGGATTCCTTGGTAGGAGCGCGCGCCGCTCACCGATGACCACGCGATGAACGCCAGGCCGACGGCAGCGCCGGCGAGGAACGACGTGATCGTGCCTGCACCGAGGACCGCCAGCAGGACGCCTGCCAGCATACCCAGGAGGGCGCCGTTAGCGGTGATGATAAACAGCATGCTGCTGCCTGCCACGTGGCTGAACTTGCTGCGGCCCCCGAAGAAGTAGTAAGTAGTGTCCATCCCGGCCTGGTCGTCGTGGTAACCGGCCATCAGGTAGGGAGCCACGCCGGGATCCAGGTCAACGTAGGCGCCGCGCAGCCGGTTCATGGCCGTCACATACATCAGGTCCTCGTGCGCCACGTTGATGACCCGCACCTGCGTGAGCAGACCCATGGCAACGTCGATGCAGAGCACGGTCGCGGCAAGCAGGAAAAACGGCTCGGAGAATTTTGTGGCCTGCCCCACCAGGGCCACGCTCACCACACTGGCGGAGGTGAATGTGAGGAACATGCTGATCCTGGTCAGGACCTCACTTTGGGCGGTGCTGCGGGATGCCAGCAGTCCCCAGTGCTCCGTGGCCAGCAGCTGGGCCCGCACAGCGGCCGGGACTGCACCGGCCGGCGCCGCGGCAGGCCCCGCACCGGTATCGGGCAGCTGGACGGGCGGCGCCCCGTCCTGCTGCCGTGGAGTGCTTCCGGCGTCGGTGGACATGCCGTAATTGTGCACCGATCAGCGTTCGGTTGCCAGCGGCCGTTCCGGCGTGTGCAAGCGGGTCATCACCCGTGGCATCGTCCCGGGCACCCGCCGGGCTGTGGCACGGGAGACCAGCACCATCACGGCGAACGCGGCCGGGACGGTCCAGGCGGCGGGCTGCGCCAGCCACACCGGGATGTTCGCGGCGCCGGAAACCGCGCCGGCGATCATCGCGCCGCCGCAAAGGAGCCCGCCGGTGGCCATACCGGCGATGGCCCCGACGTCCGTTAGTCCCCGCCACCAGATGCCCAGCAGCAGCACCGGGCACACCGTGGAGGCGGTAAACGCAAACACCAGGCCCACGCTGCCGGCCAGGGCCAGGGAGTCCGTCATGAAGGCAAAACCCAGGGGCACGACGGCGGACAGCACCGCCGCGAGCCGGAACCCGCCGACGCCGCCGCCCAGGACGTCCTGGCTGATGACGCCGGCCAGCGACACCACCAGCCCCGATGTGGTGGACAGGAACGCGGCAAACGCGCCGGCCACTACAAGGGCCGAGAGCAGGTCACCTGCCACCCCACCCACAAGTTCGCCAGGGAGCAGCAGCACCATGGCATCCGCCTGCCCGGCCCGGGCCAGGCCCGGTGCGAAGACCCGGCCCACCAGCCCATACGCGGTGGGGAAGAGGTAAAACACGGACAGCAGGCCAAGGACAATCAGCGTGGTCCGGCGCGCTGACTGCCCGTCCGGGTTGGTGTAGAACCGGACCAGCACGTGCGGCAGCCCGAGCGTGCCGAACAGGAGTGCCACGAGCAGCGACACGTTCTGGTACAGCCCGGTGGGGGCAGCGCCGGTGGGGTTGGCCGCGGGCGGCGCCAGTGCTGGGGTTCCTGTTCCAGCCAGGTAAAAGATGATGAACAGGATGGGCAGCGCCAGGGCCGTGAGCTTGAGCCAGTACTGGAACGCCTGGACAAAGGTGATGGACCGCATCCCGCCGGAGACCACCGTCAGGCAGACCACCACCACCACCGCCACGGAGCCGGCCCAGGACGGCAAGCCGGTGGTGATCCGGATGGTCAGTGCGGCGCCGTGCAGCTGCGGCACGATGTAGAGCCAGCCCACCAGTACCACCACCAGGCTGGTGACCTTCCGGACGGCCTTCGAATCGAGGCGAGCCTCGGTGAAGTCGGGGATCGTGTAGGCGCCCGAGCGGCGCAGCGGCGCAGCCACAAACAACAGCAGCATCAGGTAGCCGGCCGTGTAGCCCACGGGGAACCACAGGGCATCGGTCCCGGAGAGCAGGATGAGCCCGGCCACCCCCAGGAAGCTCGCGGCGGACAGATACTCGCCGCCGATCGCCGAGGCGTTCCACCATGGCCGGACCGTCCGGGAGGCAACGTAGAAGTCGCCGGTGGTGCGGGAGATCCGCAGGCCATAGAAGCCGATCGCGGCCGTGGCCAGCGACACCACGGCCACGGCTGCCAGCGCCACGCCGGGGTTCACAGCCGCCTCACCTGTCTCCGGCCAGGTCCCGGTAGCGGGCTTCGTTCCGGGCCGCGGAGCGGACGAACAACCAGGCGCTCAACCCGATGACCGGGTAGATGCCCGCACCCAGGAGCAGCCAGCCGAAGGGGATCCCGGCCAGCCGGGATTCAGCCAGGCCCGGCACGGCGGCCAGGGTCAGCGGAAACGCCGCCAGGATCACCAGGAACCCGCCGGCTACCACCAGCGCCAGCCGCAGCTGCGAACGGATCAGGGACCGGACAAAGACCTGGCCCACGTCTGAGTCCTGGGCAGCTTCACGGCTTTCGGGGCCGGGGCCGGAAGCGGGGGCGGTCAGCGGCGTGGTGACCCGGATCCGGGTCATGCGTGCGGCCTGATCCGGGTGGCTTCGAGTTTCTCCCGCACTGTGGGCAGGTGGCGGCGGCTGATGGGCAGCCCCGCGCCGGCAACCGTGACGCTGGGTCCGTCAGCGGCCAGCTTCATTGACGTCACATGCTTCAGGGCCACCAGGTAGGAGCGGTGGGTCCGGATGAAGCCGGCCTCCGCCCACTGCTGTTCCAGGTCGGCCAACGGCACCCGGATCAGGTAACTCGCCTCGGCGGTGTGGAGGCGCGCGTAGTCGCCCTGCGCCTGGACGTACGTGACGTCGTCGCGCCTGATCATTTTGGTGCTGCCGCCCAGGTCCACGGTGATCATCTCAGGCGCCGCGCCGCCGTCGCGGAGTTCACTGATCCGGCCCACCGAACGGGCCAGCCGTTCGGAGCGGACGGGTTTGAGCAGGTAGTCGACGGCGGCCAGTTCGAAGGCGGCCAGCGCGTGGTCCTCATCCGCCGTCACAAAAACCACCGCGGGCGGGTTGCTGCTCGCGGCGATGGCCCGGGCAATGTCCAGGCCGGAGACTGCAGGCATGTGGATGTCCAGGAACACGGCGTCCACGGGCGCCGTGGCCAGCGCCAGCAGGGCTTCGCTGCCTGAGGTGGCCCGGAAAACCCTGCCGATCCGTTCGTCCCGGCCCAGCAGGAACGCCAGTTCCTCAACGGCGGGTAGCTCATCATCAACGACGAGGACGTTAATCATGCTCCAAGGGTACTTTCCGCCGGGGCCGCCGGCTCACGCGTCGTGGCCGGGCTGGGACTTGGGCACGCGCATGGTGATGAGGGTGCCTTCGCCGGGCGCGGTGTCGATCACCAGGCCATGCTCGTTCCCGTAGACCTGGCGCAGGCGGGCATCAACGTTCCGCAGCCCCACATGGTCGCCGTCGGCGTGGCCTGCCAGCACGGCCCGGAGTTGCGCCGGGTCCATACCCACGCCGTCGTCCTCGATGGTCACCTGGGCGAACGCGCCGGCGTCGTCGGCGGTGATGGTGATGTGGCCAGGCCCTTCCTTGGCCTCCAGGCCGTGGCGGACGGCGTTTTCCACGAGCGGCTGCAGGCTCAGGAACGGGATGACGGTGCTGAGCACCTCCGGTGCCACCCGGAGGCTGACCTGCACCCGCTCTCCGAACCTGGCCCGCTCCAGCAGCAGGTAGCGGTCAATGCAGCGCAGTTCCTCCGCGAGGGTGGTGAAGTCACCGTGCCGCCTGAAGGAGTACCGGGTGAAGTCCGCAAACTCCACCACCAGGTCACGGGCCCGGGCGGGGTCCGTATTGATGAAGGATGCGATGGCGTTGAGCGAGTTGTAGATGAAGTGCGGGCTGATCTGCGCCCTGAGCGCGCGGACCTCTGCCTCCATCAGCAGGGAGCGGGAGGCATCGAGTTCGGCCAGTTCCACCTGGACGGCCACCCAGTCCGCCACTTCGCCGGTGGCCCGGACCAGCCCGGCGCCGGCCGACGGGGCAAACGCCGCCACCACACCCACCACGCGGGTGCCGGCCCGGACGGGGGCTATCACGGCGGCCAGCCTGCTGCCCGTGCCGTCAGGCCCGGTTGCAGCCTGCCCGGCTGGAGCCTGCCCGGCTGGAGCCTGCCCGGCGCCGGCGGGCAGCACGGCCGTCCGGCCGCCAGCCAGGACCCCGGCGGCAAGTTCCATCAGCCGGGGTTTGAGGTCCTCCGCCGCGCCGTCCCAGGCCAGCACACCCGTGGTGTCCGTGATGGCCAGCGCCTCACACCCCAACAGGGTGCGCAACTGGCGGCTGGCCTTCGCCGCTCCGGCCGGGTTGAGGCCACGGCGCAGGTGCTGTCCCGCCTCGGAGGCGGCGTGGAGGGTTTTGTAGGTGGCGCGTTCGGCGTCCGTGCCCAGGTCGCGGAAGGAACGGAGCACCTTGAGGCCAACACCCACAACGACGGCAATGGCCAGGGCGATCACTGCCACTGCCGCGGCGGTCAGGAGCGGGGAGTCGGGCATGGTGCCCAGCGTAGCGGCGGGTGCCGCTCGCCGCAGCATTCCCGCCGTTGAGCGACCACCCGGGGGCAGGCACTGGATTGTGGGCGGCGCCGCACCGCAGAGTGATTGCAGTCACATCTGCGCAGGCCTCTACCCCGGCCCGCCGCCGCGTGTGAACCTTACGTCTCAATGAGGAGGAACGATGGGTAACGACGCCCACACTCCGGACGCCACCGCGTCCGTGGACTTTGAACAGGTCCAGAAGACAGAACAGTTCCAGGAGCTCCGCAAACGCCACCGCAGCTTTGTGTTTCCCATGGCCGTGGCCTTCCTGCTCTGGTACTTCGCCTACGTATTGCTGGCGGACTACGCCGTGGACTTTATGTCCACCAAGGTGTGGGGCAACATCAACGTGGGCCTGATCCTGGGCCTGCTCCAGTTTGTGTCCACCTTCGCCATCACCGGCTGGTACGTCAGCTACTCCAACCGCCGGCTCGATCCCATCGCAGCGGACATCAGGAACGAAATCGAAGGCCACGAGTTCGATAAAGACGGCAACCGAGTGAGCGGAGCGAACAAATGATCACCGTCCCCCTCGCTGTCGATGTTGCAGCCCTCAAGGACACCACCCTGCTGAATATGGGAATCTTTGGCCTCTTTGTGGCAGTGACCATGGTCATCGTGTTCCGGGCCAGCAAAAACAACAAAACGGCCGCCGACTACTACGCGGCCGGCCGGTCCTTCACCGGATCCCAGAACGGCACCGCGATTGCCGGCGACTACCTGTCGGCAGCGTCCTTCCTCGGCATCACCGGTGCGATCGCCATCAACGGCTACGACGGGTTTATGTACTCCATCGGCTTCCTGGTGGCCTGGCTGGTGGCGCTGCTCCTCGTGGCGGAACTGCTGCGCAATACCGGCAAGTTCACCATGGCCGATGTGCTGTCCTTCCGCCTGAAGCAGCGCCCGGTACGCATCGCGGCGGCCATCTCCACGCTGGCCGTGTGCTTCTTCTACCTGCTGGCGCAGATGGCCGGCGCCGGAAGCCTGATCTCCCTGCTGCTGGGCATCAGCGACTGGGGCGGGCAGGCACTGGTGATCATCGTCGTCGGCGCCCTGATGATCATGTACGTCCTGATCGGCGGCATGAAGGGCACCACCTGGGTGCAGATCATCAAGGCCATCCTGCTGATTGCCGGGGCCGCTGTGATGACCCTGTGGGTCCTCGCCATTTACGGCTTCAACCTCTCCACCCTGCTGGGAGCGGCCGTGGAGACCGCCAACAACCCCGCGGTCCTCAACCCGGGCCTGCAGTACGGCAAAACGAACACCTCCAAGCTGGACTTTATGTCGCTTGGCCTGGCTTTGGTCCTGGGCACGGCAGCGCTGCCCCACGTGCTGATGCGGTTCTACACCGTCCCCACCGCCAAGGAAGCCCGCAAGTCCGTGGTCTGGTCCATCTGGCTGATCGGCCTGTTCTACCTCTTCACCCTGGTCCTGGGCTACGGCGCAGCGGCACTGGTCGGGGCGGAAACCATCAAGTCGGCCCCCGGCGGCGTGAACTCCGCAGCACCGCTGCTCGCGTTCCACCTGGGCGGGCCGCTCCTGCTGGGCTTCATCTCGGCCGTCGCGTTCGCCACCATCCTGGCCGTGGTGGCCGGCCTGACCATCACCGCCGCGGCGTCCTTCGCCCATGACATCTATGCCAGCGTCATCGCCAAGGGGAAGGCCGACGCCGCCACGGAAGTTAAGGTGGCCCGCCGCACGGTGGTGGTCATCGGCGTCCTGGCCATCCTGGGCGGCATCTTCGCCAACGGCCAGAACGTGGCGTTCCTGGTGGCGCTTGCGTTCGCCGTGGCCGCCTCCGCCAACCTGCCCACCATCATCTACTCGCTGTTCTGGCGCCGCTTCACCACGCGGGGCGCCGTCTGGAGCATGTACGGCGGCCTCGGGTCGGCGATCATCCTGATCATCTTCTCCCCGGTGGTGTCCGGTGCGGCCACGTCCATGGTCAAGGACGCCAACTTCGCGATCTTCCCGCTCAGCAACCCGGGCATAGTGTCCATCCCGCTGGCGTTCATCCTGGGCTGGTTGGGCACCATCCTGGACCGGAACAAGGAAGACAGCGCCAAGCAGGCCGAAATGGAGGTCCGTTCCCTGACCGGCGTCGGGGCGGAAAAGGCCACCAACCACTAACCCCGCCCGGACACAAAGCCTCCGTGCACTGGACAGTGCACGGAGGCTTTGTGGTGTGGCGGGTTGGTGGTGTGCAGGGTTCCGCTACCCGGCGGGCCGCAGCTTGATGTTGGTCATCTTCAGCTGGTCAGTGCCTTCAAAGTGGTAGGCCAGGTCAACGTTCCCGCCGTCGCAGGCGATGACACCGGCGATGTCCGCCGACTTGCTGCCATTCTCCGTGGCCACGTTGACGCTGTTGTAGTCCGGCTTGCAGCTGGCGTCCATATCGAGGCTTTCGATGCCGGCAATGAACGATTCCTTGGAGATCTGCTTCTGCAGGGCAGGGTCCAGGTAATCGTCGTAGGCCGTCGAGGTGTCGCCGGCGATGACCAGGTCCGTGAACCCATCCGCGAGTCCCTTTGCCTGGTTGGTGGCTCCGCCCACAACATTGATCAGGACAATCACGCCGATGGCAACAAGCACCAGGAAACCGCCCACGGCTGCAAGGATGATCCACAGCGTCCTGCGCCGCTTCGGCCGGGGTGCCTCCCCGGGGAGGCCAAACGGGGTGGGACCCGCCTGGGCGTAGGGGTTCTGCGCGTACTGGTTCTGGGCATGCTGGCCGGGTTGTTGCTGGCCGGGGACCCCGGTGCCGAAGGGTTGTTCCTGGCCTGGCTGTGCCGGATATGGTCCGGGCCCGAACGCCGGTGGTGGTGGCGGAACGGGGGGCTGCCCGGGAACGTCCGGCTGCCGGGGTTCGGAGCCTGACGGGCCGGACTGGTTCGGTTCCTGGGGACTGCTCAAGGTAGAGCCTTTCCGGACGTGGTGCGCTGCACCGTCTGAGGGGCCCGCTGCCGGGCCGCCAATATCTGCCACCAAGCCTATAACCCCCCGCTGTCCCGGGCGTGGCCGGCGGGCGTGCGGCACAGAACGCGTGCCGGGGCTAGCCGGCCGCGGACCCACGGTCCAGCAGTGGCTGGACCCGGAACGGAATCAGTTCCCCCATGGCGAGGGCAGTGTCGGTCCGGTCCACGCCGTCACAGCCCAGGATCTTCCCGTTGATCCGGAACAGGTCCTCGGCGTCGAGCGCCACCACGCGCAACAGGAGGTCGGCGGAGCCGGTGAGCCCGTACCCTTCCAGGATTTCCGGGATGCCCGCAAGTTCGCCGGCCAGGCCGGCGAGTTTCTGCTGCTGCACATGCACCGAAATGAAGGCCATCAACGGATAGCCCAGCGCGGCAGGATTGATCCGCCGCTCAAACGACAGGAAGGCGTGCTTCTTCTCAAGCTGGGCCATCCGGGCCTGCACGGTGTTCCGGGACAGGCCAAGCTTCTGGGCCAGGGCCACCACGGTCCGGCGGGGATCCTGCGCCAGGGCGGATAAGAGGCGGGTGTCAGTGCCATCCAGAGCTTGCATAATGCGCAACGCTAGCACGGTGCAGATACTCCGGACAGGGCACTTTGCTCAATGATCCGTGCAGTGGTTGTACCTTGTGGTGGTTGTGAGTAGGGTCACAATATCCGGGGCAACGGCGCCCGGGCGGCCCGCGGTGGGCAGGGCCAAAAGCCCCGCAACCGCAGGTCAAACGACGTAAGAAGGTGCGGGCTATCGTGTCTACAGACGAAACGGGCCAGGGCGCGGCAGCAGCCCCGGAAATGGCGGAAACCAGCCCTGCGGTGGCACACCGCCTGATCCAGCTGATCACTCCCGCGGGGGAGCGGGTCAGCCATCCGGAATTCGACTTCTGGGTCAAGGATGTCAGCGACGAACAGCTCTGCTCCCTGTTCGAGGACATGACGGTCATCCGGCGCATCGACGTGGAGGCCACCGCCCTGCAGCGCCAGGGCGAACTCGCCCTTTGGCCGCCACTGCTGGGCCAGGAAGCGGCACAGATCGGTTCCGGCCGTTCGCTCCGCCAGGACGATTTTGTGTTTTCCAGCTACCGGGAAAACGGCGTGGCGTACTGCCGGGGCGTGGACCTCACGGACCTGGTCCGGGTGTGGCGGGGCAACGCTTCATCTGGCTGGAATCCCTACGCCATCAACATGGCCACGCCGCAGATCATCATCGGCGCCCAGACCCTCCACGCCACGGGGTATGCCATGGGCATCCAGTACGACGGCGCGGACGCCGTTTCCGTGGCGTACTTCGGTGACGGCGCCACCAGTGAGGGCGACGTTAATGAGGCAATGGTCTTCGCGGCGAGCTTCCAGGTGCCGGTTGTTTTCTTCTGCACCAACAACCACTGGGCCATTTCCGAACCGGTGCGGCTGCAGTCCCATATCCAGCTTGCCGACCGTGCTGCCGGCTTCGGCATCCCCAGCCTGCGGGTGGACGGGAACGACGTCCTGGCCGTTATGGCCGTCACCCGGCTCGCACTGGACCGGGCGCGGCGTGGCGGCGGCCCCACGTTCATCGAAGCCGTCAGCTACCGGATGGGTCCGCACACCACAGCCGATGACCCCACCCGGTACCGGGACGCCAACGAACTTGAAGACTGGGCGGCGAAGGATCCCATCAGCCGGGTGGCGGCGCTCCTGGAACGGAAGGGCCTGCTGACGGCGGACTTCCAGCAGCACGTCAGGGACCAGGCCGACGCCGTTGCCCACCGGATGCGTAAGGGCTGCACCACCATGCCGGACCCTGAGCCCATGGACGTTTTCCGGCATGTCTACAGCACTCCCAACTCGTGGCTGGACCGGCAGCAGGAGCATTACGCCCGATATCTGGCCTCCTTCGGGGAACCCGCCGGAGCCGCAACCCAGGAAGGTGCACGCTGATGACCCGCATGACCTTCGCCCGCGCCATCAACGCGGGCCTGCGCAAATCGCTGGAAAACGATCCCAAGGTGATCCTGATGGGGGAGGACATCGGCGCCCTCGGCGGCGTCTTCCGGATCACGGACGGCCTGCAGAAGGACTTCGGCACACACCGCGTGGTGGACACGCCGCTGGCGGAGTCAGCCATCCTCGGAACCGCGGTTGGCCTGGCCTACCGCGGCTACCGCCCCGTGGTGGAGATCCAGTTCGACGGCTTCATCTACCCCGCCTTCGACCAGATCGTCAGCCAGGTGGCCAAGCTCCACTACCGCACCCAGGGCGCCGTCAGGATGCCCATCACCATCAGGGTCCCGTTCGGCGGCGGCATCGGCTCCCCGGAACACCACTCCGAATCCCCGGAGGCTTACTTCACGCACACCTCCGGCCTGCGCGTGGTCAGCGTCTCCAACCCGCAGGACGCCTACACAGTGATCCAGCAGGCCATCTCCTGTGATGATCCCGTCCTCTACTTCGAACCGAAGCGCAGGTACCACGACAAGGGCGAGGTGGATGAAGGGGTTGACCCTGCCGCAGCGCTGCCCATGGGACAGGCCAGGGTCCTGACGCAAGGCACCGACGTGACCCTGGTGGCGTACGGGCCGCTGGTCAAAACCGCCCTGGACGCCGCCGCGGCGGCCGCGGACGAAGGGATCTCCCTGGAGGTCATTGACCTGCGCTCGCTGGCCCCTGTGGACTACGACACCGTGGTGGCCTCGGTCCGCAGGACCGGCCGCCTGGTGGTCACACACGAAGCAGGGCAATCCGGTGGCCTCGGCGCCGAAGTCGCAGCCAGCATCACCGAACGGTGCTTCAACCATCTGGAGGCGGCACCCGTCCGGATCACCGGCTTTGACATCCCCTACCCCTATTCCAAGCTGGAGATGCACCACCTGCCCGGCCTGGACCGCATCCTGGACGGCGTTGACCGTGCCCTGGGCCGGCCCAACTCCCTGAGCGGGCTGGAAGGATGAGCGCCACCATGATCAAGGAATTCCGGCTCCCGGACCTGGGCGAGGGCCTTACCGAATCAGAAATCCTCAGCTGGAAGGTGGCGGTGGGGGACACTGTCACCCTCAACCAGGTGATCGCCGAAGTCGAGACGGCAAAGGCCGTGGTGGAACTGCCGTCGCCGTTTGCGGGTGTCATCAGGGAACTGCATGAGCAGCCAGGCTCCGTGGTGGCGGTAGGGAACCCCATCGTTTCCTTTGAGGTGCCGGACGACGCCGCCCTCCCGCCGGCCGCTGCAGCCAAAGGTCCGGCCAACGGTGCAGCCGCAACCGAAGGCGCCGCTGGGACCGTCACCGCTGTGCCAGAAGAGGGCGCGACGGAAGATGCCGTGGCAGCAAGTGCCGCGCGCGGGCAGTCGGCAGTGGACGCTGTGCCGGCCCCGCCCAAGCGGGAGCCCAACCTCGTCGGGTACGGGGCCGTCGTCGAAAGCTCCGGCAGGCCGGCCCGGCGGCCCAGGATTTTCGCGCCCGCTGGTTCGAGCGCCGCCGATCCATCCCCGGTCACGCCGGGCCAAGCAGGTCCCGCCGCAGCCAAACCGGTGGAAAGCACCGTGGAGCGGCCGCGGTCCACCCCACCGGTCCGCAAGCTGGCCCGCGACCTCCAGGTGGACCTCGCGCAGGTTGCTGGCACCGGACCGCAGGGCCTGATCACCAGGGAAGACGTCCAGGCTTTTGTCCACGGTGCGCCCGGGGAGACGGGAACCCCCGCGGAGCATCGGGCGGCGGAGCAGCAGTCAGGTGAGCAGCCCGGGAAGCAGCCTGTGGTGCAGGGGGCCGGTGAACGTGAATTCCGCACGCCCATCAAGGGAGTGCGGAAATACACTGCAGCGGCCATGGTGGAAAGTGCCTTCACGGCCCCGCACGTCACGGAGTTCCTCACGGTCGATGTCACTCCCACCATGGAGCTGCTGGGCCGGCTGAAGGCAAGCAGGGAGTTCGGTGCACTCCGGCTGACGCCGCTCACACTCGCGGCGAAAGCGGTGCTCATCGCCCTGCGGCGCAACCCGTCACTGAATTCGCGCTGGGACGGTGCCGCCCAGGAGATCGTCACTTATAACTACGTGAACCTGGGGATAGCCGCCGCTACTCCAAGGGGCCTTACCGTTCCGAATATCAAGGACGCGGACCGGTTGTCCCTGGCTGGGCTCGCGGAAGCGCTGGCAGCACTGACCGACACGGCGAGGGCCGGCCGGACCGCGCCCGCCGAGCTGTCCGGTGGGACGCTCTCCATCACCAACATCGGTGTGTTCGGCATTGATGCCGGC
Organism: Arthrobacter sp. Leaf141; assembly: GCF_001424565.1. Lineage (GTDB taxonomy): Bacteria > Actinomycetota > Actinomycetes > Actinomycetales > Micrococcaceae > Arthrobacter. Next base: position 44,867 of record NZ_LMOL01000015.1, on the reverse strand, counting down.
ACGCCCATCCTGAATCCCGGTGAGGCGGCGATCCTGGCGCTGGGGGCTGTCCGGACTGCGCCGTGGGAGTACCGCGGGGAAGTGGCCCTCCGGCAAGTCATCACGCTCAGCCTGTCCTTCGACCACCGTCTGGTGGACGGTGAGCAGGGCTCCCGTTTCCTTGCCGATGTCGGCGCCATCCTGGCCGAACCCGGCATGGCCCTCACCATGGTCTGAGGGCTTTGTCGGGCCGGGCCTGGTCGGGACCCCGGCCAGGCCTCGGCCGGGCTGATCAGCAACCCTGACCAGGAACCCTGATCAGTGGGCCTGACCAGCAAGCCGTGGTCAGCAAGCCGCGGTCAGGAAACAGGTTCCGGCGTCCCAACCGTGAGGGCAGCCACGGCCATGGCCTCTAGCAGCGGGCGGGCGGTCTTCGAAGCAACCCGCCGGCCTTGCCCGGATACGGAATGCGGCGTGGAGTTGATCAGGCCGAAGGTGGCCTGGGCACGCATGCGGAGCTCTGCAGGGTCAGTGCCCGGATGGAGCTGCACCAGGACATCCACCCACACCTCCACGTAGCTGCGCTGGAGCAGGCGCACCGCCGCCTGGTCGGGCCCGGCCAGGGCGCTGAAGTCACGGTCCTGCACCCGGATAACGTCCGGTTTGCCCAAGGCGAACTCCACCTGGAACGCCACCAGCCGGCGCACGGCGGTGAGGGGATCGGGGTGCCGGTCCACTACCTGTCGGCCGCCCGCCAGCAGGTCCTCGCTCACAGTCACCAGCAGCGCTGCCAGCACCGCCTGCTTGCCCGGAAAATGCCGGTACACAGCGGGTCCGCTGATGCCTGCCGCGGCGCCGAGGTCCTCCAGCGATACCCGGGTGAACCCGTCGCGGGCGAACAGGGAAGCGGCAGCGGCCAGCAGCGCCTGCCGGCGGTTCTCCTTGGCCTGGCTCCGCTGGGTGGTTCCTGCCGTGGTGGCGGCACCACCGGGCAGTGGACCGCTGTTCCCGCCCATGTGCGTGGTGTCATTGCTTGGCACTTTTCCTCCTTGGACCCGCAGATTCTAGCAAGGCAGCACCTGTGTTGGACATCACAGTTAATAGAGACTAACCTGAATTTCAGTTATTAGTCACTAACCGAGTTGGCTTTTGCCGGTCGGAAAACATGGGAATGGACGCGTCGATGGAGACCCTTGCCAGCCGCCTGCAACCAGGCAGCGAAGCGTTCACCGCCAACCGGGAGGCGCAGCTCCAACTGGTGGCTGAGCTGAAAGAACGGCTGCAGACCGCCGCCCTGGGTGGCCCGGAAAAGTCCCGCCAGCGCCATGTGGCCCGCGGCAAGCTGCTGCCCCGGGAACGCATCGACGGCCTCCTGGATGACGGCAGTCCCTTCCTGGAGATCGCCCCGCTGGCAGCGGACGGCATGTATGGTGGCGACGCGCCCGGCGCCGGGGTCATCGCGGGCATCGGAACGGTCCACGGCCGCCAGGTGCTGGTCATCTCCAACGACGCCACCGTCAAGGGCGGAACGTATTACCCGCTGACGGTCAAAAAACACCTCCGGGCCCAGGAAATCGCCTTCGAAAACAGGCTGCCCTGCATCTACCTCGTTGATTCGGGCGGGGCGTTCCTGCCCATGCAGGACGAGGTCTTCCCGGACCGGGACCACTTCGGCCGGATCTTCTACAACCAGGCCCGGCTGTCCGCAGCCAAAATCCCGCAGCTCGCTGCGGTGCTGGGCTCCTGCACCGCGGGCGGAGCCTACGTCCCGGCCATGAGCGATGAAACGGTCATCGTCCGCAACCAGGGCACTATTTTCCTGGGCGGTCCGCCGCTGGTGAAGGCCGCCATCGGCGAGGTGGTAACGGCAGAGGAACTGGGCGGCGGCGACGTGCACTCACGGATTTCCGGCGTCACCGACCACCTGGCGGACAACGACCGGCACGCCCTGCAGATCCTTCGGGACATCGTCGCCACCCTCCCGCAGCCGGCCGCACCGGCTTGGCAGGTGGAACCGCCCGTGCCGCCCGTGGTGGACGAGGACGAACTCTATGGAGCGGTCCCCACGGACGTGAACGCCGCCTACGACGTCCACGAAGTCATCGCCCGGCTGGTGGACGGCAGCACGTTCCACGAGTTCAAGCGGGAATATGGCACCACCCTGGTGACGGGCTTCGCCAGGCTGCATGGCCACCCGGTAGGCATCGTGGCCAACAATGGTGTCCTGTTCAGCGAGTCCTCGCTCAAGGGCGCCCATTTTATTGAACTCTGCGACCAACGCGGGATCCCGCTGGTCTTCCTGCAGAACATCTCCGGTTTTATGGTGGGCAAGGACGCCGAGCACGGCGGCATCGCCAGGAACGGCGCCAAGATGGTCACCGCGGTAGCCACGGCACGGGTGCCCAAGCTGACGGTGGTGATCGGCGGTTCTTTCGGAGCCGGAAACTACTCCATGTGCGGCCGGGCCTACTCGCCCCGGTTCCTCTGGATGTGGCCCGCGGCCCGGATTTCCGTGATGGGCGGCAACCAGGCGGCCAGCGTGCTGGCCACCGTCAAACGGGACCAGTATGAGGCCGCAGGGGAAGACTGGCCGGCGGCCGATGAGGAAGCCTTCAAAGCCCCCATCAAGGAGCAGTACGAGGATCAGGGCAGCCCGTATTACTCCACTGCCCGGCTGTGGGACGACGGCGTGATCGACCCTGCAGATACCCGCACCGTGCTGGGCCTCGCCCTCGACGTTGTCTCCCGAACCCCGTTGCCGGATACCTCTTTCGGCCTCTTCCGGATGTGAGCCCTATGACCACGCCAGCAACCACCCGCCCCGCCAAGGAAACGGGTGCCCTTTTCGGCACCGTCCTGGTGGCGAACCGCGGCGAAATCGCCTGCCGCGTCATCCGGACGCTCAAAACGCTGGGCATCCGCTCCGTCGCCGTCTACAGCGATGCCGACGCCGGCGCCCGGCACGTGCGCGAAGCCGACACCGCCGTCCGGATCGGCCCCGCCGCAGCGGCGGAGAGCTACCTGAACATTGACGCCGTTGTGGACGCCTGCCGCCGCACCGGCGCGGACGCCGTCCACCCGGGCTACGGCTTCCTGAGCGAAAACGCCGATTTCGCCCGCGCGCTGGCCAAGTCCGGCGTCGCCTTCATCGGGCCGGGGGTGGAAGCACTGAACATCATGGGGGACAAGATCCGGTCCAAGAACCACGTGGCCGGGTACGGCGTCCCCGTGGTCCCCGGTGTTGCCAGGCCGGGCATGACCGATCAGGACCTCCTTGACGCTGCGGCCGCCGTCGGCTTCCCCCTGCTTATCAAGCCGTCGGCCGGCGGGGGTGGTAAAGGAATGCATGCCGTGGAGTCCCCGGCAGAGCTGCCGGGGGTGCTGGCCACCGCCCGGCGCGTTGCAGCCAGCGCCTTCGGCGACGACACCCTCTTCCTGGAACGCCTGGTCGGTACGCCCCGCCACATCGAGGTCCAGGTCCTGGCGGACAACCACGGCAACGTGATCCACCTGGGCGAACGCGAATGCTCCCTCCAGCGCCGGCACCAGAAAGTCATCGAGGAAGCACCCTCACCCCTGCTCGAGGGACTCCCGGACGGGGCCGCCATCCGCGCCAGGCTCGGGGAGGCCGCCTGCAACGCCGCCCGCAGCGTGGCGTACAGCGGCGCCGGAACGGTGGAGTTCCTGGTCTCGGACGACGCCCCGGACCAGTTTTACTTCATGGAAATGAACACCCGCCTGCAGGTGGAGCACCCGGTCACCGAGATGGTCACCGGCATCGACCTGGTGGAGTGGCAGGTGCGGATCGCTGCCGGCGCACCGCTCACTGTCCGGCAGGCCGACGTCGTGCTGTCCGGCCACGCCGTGGAAGCGCGGGTCTACGCCGAAGTGCCGGCGAAGAACTTCCTGCCCGCCACCGGGACCGTCCATGTGCTGGCCGAGCACGCCCCGGGCCAGGGCGGCAACGTCCGCGTGGATTCCGCGCTGGTGCCGGGGCTGGAGCTCTCCGCCGACTACGATCCGATGCTGGCCAAGGTCATCGCCTGGGGCGACGACCGCCCGGCTGCCCTGGCAGCCCTGGAAGCGGCGCTCGCCGGTTACGTCGCGCTGGGCGTGGACACCAACGTGGAGTACCTGCGCCTGCTGCTCAACGACCCGGATGTCCAGGCCGGCCGCCTGGACACCGGGCTGATCGAGCGGAAGCTGCCGGAGCTCGCTTTCCGGGGGGTCACTGACAGCGAACTGGCGGCTGCGGCCCTCTATGCGCTGGGGACGGAGGAACAAGGCCCCGCCGGTCCTTGGCAACGCCGGGACAGCTGGCGGCTGGGCGGCAGGCCGCCACGCCACATCACGTTTGCGCTGCCGGACGGCGGTGCGGCCACCGTCACGGTGGCCGGGAACCCGCAGGCGGGTCCGGTGACAGTGACCGTCGACGGCGGCGCACCGCATCGTGCCGCGCTCCGTCCCGCCGGGCCGTACCAGGCAGAGGTGACGCTCGACGGCGTACCCACCCGATACAGCGTTGCCCCCGTTTTCCCCGGAAACGGAATGCCCCAACCCGGCCAGCCGGCGTCGGACGTTCCCCTGCAGGTTTTCCTGGGTAACGGCGGCTGGTCCTGCCGGCTGGAGGTCCTCACCCGGGAAGCCCGGCTGGAACGCCTCCGCGCAGCCATCCAGCGCGAGGAAGGCGCCACGGATCCGGAAGTGCGCTCGCCGATGCCCGGCACCGTGGTGTCCGTCCCTGTAGAAAACGGCGACACCGTGGACGCGGGGCAGGTGCTGCTGTCCGTGGAGGCCATGAAGATGGAGCACCAACTGGTGGCGCCCCTGGCGGGGATCGTGAAGCTGGCCGCACAACCCGGCGACCTGGTCAAAGCGGACCAGGTCCTGGCCACCATCCACCCGCACCCAGGCAGCGCATCCGCTCCTGACACCCCGGAAACACCATCCACCCCACATCCCACAGGAGAAGGAGCCCGGCCATGACCGGTTTTGAACTCACCGAGGAGTACCAGGACCTGAGCGACACGGTCCGGGACTTCGCCGACAACGTGGTGGCACCAGTGTCCGCCAAGCACGACGAAGAGCACAGCTTCCCGTACGGCGTGGTCAAGCAGATGGCGGAGATGGGCCTGTTCGGCCTGCCGTTCCCGGAGGAATTTGGCGGCATGGGCGGGGACTACTTTGCCCTGGCCCTCGCGCTGGAGCAGCTGGGCCGGGTGGACCAGTCAGTGGCCATCACCCTCGAAGCCGGCGTCTCCCTCGGCGCCATGCCCGTGTACCGGTTCGGAACGGACGCGCAGAAGCAGGAATGGCTGCCCATGCTGGCGTCCGGGGAGGCCCTGGCGGGCTTCGGGCTCACCGAACCCGAAGCCGGATCGGACGCGGGCGGCACCAAAACCCACGCCCACCGTGACGGCGGAAACTGGGTGATCAACGGCAACAAGGAGTTCATCACCAACTCCGGGACCGACATCACCAAACTGGTCACCGTCACGGCCGTGACCGGCGAAAGCGAGCGCGCTGACGGCAGCGTCCGGAAGGACATCTCCACCCTCCTGGTGCCCACCTCAACGCCGGGCTTCCGGGCAGAGAAGGCCTACAACAAGGTGGGTTGGAATGCCTCGGACACCCACCCACTGACGCTGAAGGACGTCCGCGTCCCGGAGGCCAACCTGCTGGGGGAGGAGGGCCGCGGCTATGCCAACTTCCTCTCCATCCTGGACGAGGGCCGGATCGCCATTGCAGCCCTGGCCACCGGCGCCGCCCAGGGGTGTGTTGACCTGTCCGTGAAATACGCCCGGGAGCGCAGCGCGTTCGGGCACACGATCGGTAAATACCAGGCCATCTCCTTCAAGATCGCCCGCATGGAAGCCCGGGCCCACACCGCCCGGCTGGCCTACTACGACGCCGCAGCCAGGATGCTCGCGGGCAAGCCGTTCAAGACGCAGGCGGCCATCGCTAAGATGGTCGCAGGCGAGGCGGCCATGGACAACGCGCGGGATGCCACCCAGGTATTCGGCGGCTATGGCTTCATCAACGAGTTCACCGTGGCACGCCATTACCGCGACTCCAAGATCCTGGAAGTGGGGGAGGGCACCACCGAAGTCCAGCTGATGCTCATCGCCCGCGAACTGGGACTGTAGTCCCCCCGCAGGCGCCGGTCTGAAAGGATCCCCCGATGATTGACAAAGTAGTCGCCAGCGCCGATGAGGCAGTCGCGGACATCCCCCACGGCGCCTCCCTGGCAGTGGGCGGGTTTGGGCTCTGCGGCATCCCGGTCGCGTTGATCGACGCCCTGCACCGGGCCGGAACCTCAGACCTGGAAACGGTCAGCAACAACTGCGGTGTGGACAGCTGGGGCCTGGGGCTGCTGCTCCGTGACGGCCGGATCCGGCGCACCATCAGCTCCTACGTTGGTGAAAACAAGGAATTTGCCCGCCAGTACCTCGCCGGCGAACTCGAAGTGGTCCTCACACCGCAGGGAACACTCGCGGAGAAGCTGCGGGCCGGCGGCGCCGGGATCCCTGCGTTCTACACCAAGGCGGGGGTGGGCACCCAGGTGTCCGACGGCGGCCTGCCGCAGAAATACGACTCCGCCGGCGGGATCGCGGTGGCCTCCGCAGCCAAGGAAGTCCGCTCCTTCGGCGGCGTCGACTACGTCCTGGAGGAATCGCTGACGCCGGACTTTGGCCTGGTCCACGCCTGGAAGGGAGACCGGCACGGCAACCTGGTGTTCCACGCAGCCGCGATGAACTTCAACCCGCTGTGCGCCATGGCCGGCCGCATCACCATCGCCGAGGTCGAAGAGCTGGTTGAACCGGGTGACCTGGACCCCGAACACGTCCATGTACCCGGGATCTTCGTCCAGCGTGTGGTCCTGGCGCCGGACGGCGAGAAACGGATCGAGAAGCGGACAGTGGCCCTGGCTGCCACCCCGGCACCCGGCAGCAGCGCGCAGGCAGGAGCATAACCATGGCGGACCCCAACAGCATTGACGCGCCCCGGCCCGAGGCCATCCGGCCCGGTTACCGGCGGGCAACCCACCAGGGCGGCCCGGGTTCAGGGGCAGCCGGCGGCCAAGGGGCGGCCGCCGGGGAACCAGGGCAACAGGGCGCCGCCAAGGGCTGGAGCCGGAACGAGCTCGCTGCCCGGGTGGCCCGGGAGCTGCGCAACGGGCAGTACGTGAACCTGGGGATCGGCATGCCCACCCTGATTCCCAACTACATTCCGGTTGGCGTCGAAGTGGTCCTCCACTCCGAAAACGGCATCCTGGGGGTGGGCCCGTACCCGGCCGAGGACGCGGTGGACCCGGACCTGATCAACGCCGGCAAGGAGACCGTCACCGTCAACAGGGGAGCGGCGTTCTTCGACTCCGCAGCCTCCTTCGGCATGATCCGGGGTGGCCATGTGGACGTCGCCGTCCTCGGCGCCATGGAAGTCGCCGCCAACGGCGACCTGGCCAACTGGATGATCCCCGGCCGGATGGTCAAAGGCATGGGCGGCGCCATGGACCTGGTGTTTGGCGCCAAAAAAGTGATTGTGATGATGGAGCACGTGGACCGCAGCGGTAACCCCAAAATCGTCCAGGAGTGCTCGCTGCCGCTCACCGGCAAGGGCTGCGTGGACCGGATCATCACCGACCTCGCCGTGATTGACGTGGTCCGTGATCCTTCCGGGTCCCGGCTGGTACTCCGCGAACTGGCACCGGACGTCTCGCTGGCCGACGTGGCAGCGGCCACCGGCGCCGAACTTTTCGAGGAAGACCAGGAACTGACGGTATGAGCACCGGAACCAGCGGCACGCACCGGCCCCCGGAAGGCCAGCAGGAGCGGCGCGTCATTGAACAGCGGGGCCTCTACTTCGACGAACTCGAAGAAGGCGTGCTGTACGCCCACCGGCCGGGCCGCACCGTCACCGAGGCGGACAACGTCCTGTTCACCACCCTCACCATGAACACCCAGGCCCTGCACCTCGATGCCGCCTGGAGCGCCGGCCAGCCCTTCGGCCAGCGGCTGGTCAACTCCATGTTCACGTTGGCAACGGTGGTGGGCCAATCCGTCACGCAGCTGACCCAGGGCACCATCGTGGCCCAGCTGGGCCTCACGGACGTCTCCTTCCCGCACCCGCTGTACCACGGCGACACGCTCTACACGGAGACGGTCATCACGGGGAAGCGCCTGTCCGGTTCGCGGCCGGGGCAGGGCATCGCCACCATGGCGCACACCGGCCGCAACCAGGACGGTACCGTGGTGGCCCTGGCCACCCGCAGTTGCCTGATGTGGACCCGGGAGGCGCACGCCGGCCAGCAGGGCAACGCCCGGGAAGCCACCACAGCGGCTGGCGGACAAGGCACAATACCGGTATGACTTTTTTGATGGGACCCGCCCTGCTCTTCTGCCCTGCGGACCGGCCGGAGCGGTACCAGAAGGCTGCTGACCGAGCGGACGCCGTCATCCTGGACCTCGAGGATGCCGTGGCCCCGGCGGAGAAACAGCGTGCCCGCGGCGCTATCCTGGCCCAGCTCGGAGCCGGGGAGGGCCCGGAGCTGGACCCGAGCAGGACCATCGTCCGCATCAACCCCGCCGGCACGGAAGAGTTCGCCAAGGACCTGCACTGCCTGGCCCACACGCCGTACCGGACAGTCATGCTGGCCAAGGCGGAAAGCGCCGCGCAGCTCGAGGCCCTTGAGGGCTACCAGGTCATCGCCCTGTGTGAAACGGCACTGGGGATCCTTAATGCACCGGCCATCGCGGCGGCCCCCAACGTTGTGGCACTGATGTGGGGTGCCGAGGACCTGCTGGCGACCTTGGGCGGCACCTCCAGCAGGATGGCCGACGGCGGCTACCGTGCTGTGGCACTGCACGCGCGTTCAGCCGTGCTGCTGGCCGCCCGGGCCTTCGGCAAGGAGACAGTGGATTCCGTCTACGTGGACATTCCGGACGTGGCTGGGCTGGCAGTGGAATCAGCGGACGCCGTGGCATCCGGGTTCGGGTCCAAAGCCTGTATCCATCCGGCACAGGTGGCTGCCGTCCGGGCAGCCTACGCCCCATCGGCGGCGGATATCGAAGCGGCGCAGGCCCTGCTGTCGGCTGCGGCGGCGGCCAACTCCGGCGTCTTCGCGTTTGAAGGAAAAATGATCGACGGGCCCATCCTCAAACATGCCGAGGCCACCCTGCGCCGCGCCGCCCAAAACGGCTGATGCAGTAACGCCGACCTGCCTGCCTTCACCGGCTGACCCGGCCTGCCTTCACCGGCCGGCCCGCCGCAGGGACGTGGGCGGCACCGATTCATGCAGGAACGTGCGGACCCACCGCGCGCCGGTGGCCCGGTACTCCTCCCGGCTGGCGAAACGGTAGTGGTAGCTGTGCACCCGCACCCATTGTGGCGGGACGCCGTCGAACGGGTCGTGGCGGAGGAGCCGCAGGGTGGCCCGGTCCGCCTCCAGCAGCCGGGTAAGGAACGCGTAAAACCAGTCCTCGTGCACCGTCCGCAACGGCAGGAACCACATCAGCCAGTCCAGCCGCAGGTGGTACGGCGCCCACTGCCGGGGAATCCGGTTGACGTCCCCGGGCTTTCCCTTAAAGGCATACTCGAGCCACTGCGAGCCGGCACCGGGGCTGCTGTCCAGGGTTCCTTCCACAACAATTTCCACGCGCCGGCGGGTAACGGTGCCGAACGCCCCGTACGCGTTGACCAGCTGCCAGCGGTTGAAGCTGGCGTTCATCAGCTGCCGCCGGGAGAGCAGGTTGCGCAGCGGCCGGTAGCTGAGGACCAGCAGCAGCACCGTGGCGGCCAGGGTGATGGCCAGCCACCACAGCGGAGTCGCCGGCGCGGGGCCCACCGGGCCCAGGCCAGGACCCTGCCCGCCCACGGGGACGGCCGGTATCAGGGCGTGCACCACAGGGTCGCTGACCGCCGCGAACGCGAGCACCATGGCCATCCAGTTCAGCCACGCGAAGTTCCCGGTGGCCACCAGCCACAGCTGGGTCAGGACCACAACGGCGGCGGCCGCCGAGGCCAGGGGCTGGGGCGCAAAAAGGAAAAACGGAACCACCAGTTGCGCGAAATGGTTGCCCAGCACCTCGATCCTGTGCAGCTGCTTGGGCAGCAGGTGCGCCTGGCGGCTCAGCGGCCCGGGCATCGGCTGGGTCTCATGGTGGTAGTACAGGGCTGTTAAATCGTGCCATTCGCGCCCGCCCCGGATCTTGATCATGCCGGCCCCGAACTCCAGCCGGAACACCAGCCACGCGAGGAGGAGCAGGATGGTCCGCGGCGGGTCGGTCTGGTCCGAACCGAGGAACGCCACCGTAAAGCCTGCCTCCAGCAGCAGCATCTCCCAGCCAAAGCCGTAAAACGTACGGCCAACATTGACGATCGACATGTAGAGCGCCCACAAGGCAAGGAACGCCAGCAGTGGAACCCAGGGCGGGCCCCACTGGGGGACGCCGGCCACCAGCAGCGCCGAAATCCCCAGGCCCGCGGCGCACACACCCCGCAGCAACCCGTCCGAGTAATGCAGGCTGAACAGTGTTGGCCGCCGCAGCCTGCCGCGGGCCAGGTAGCCGGGGACGGGTAAGAGTCCATGCGTCCCAACCAACGCGGGGAACTGGTTCAGGGAGGACAGGAACGCCACAAAGTACAGGCCCGCCACACCCCGTTGCAGCACCTGCCGGGCGAACCCGTATTCCGGCGCATCAAACCAGCCCAGCCAGTCCACACGGTCCACGCTACGCCGCCCCGTCCGGAGGTCAAGGTTGGTGCGGGATACTTAACCCATGCAGCCACGCAGAATCGTCATCCTCGGATCCACCGGTTCCATCGGCACCCAGGCGATTGACGTCGTCGACGGCGCCCCGCACCTTTTCGAGGTTGTGGCCCTCAGTGCCGGCGGGGCCAACCTGGACCTCCTGGCCAGGCAGGCCGTCCACACCGGCGCCGCCGCCATAGGCATCGCTGCCGGGGATCCCGGCGTCCTGGCCCGGCTGATCGCGGAAGCAGCCGCCGCCGCGGGCCGCCCCGGCTACCGGCCCCGGATCCTCTCCGGCCCGGACGCCGCCGCGGACATCGCAGGCCTGGACGCGGACGTGGTCCTGAACGGCATCACCGGATCAATCGGACTGGCGCCCACGCTGGCAGCGCTGAAGTCCGGCGCAACCCTGGCCCTGGCGAACAAGGAGTCACTGATCGTAGGCGGCGCCCTGGTGAAGGCCGCCGCCCGGCCGGGCCAGATCGTGCCGGTCGACTCCGAACACTCGGCTATCGCGCAGTGCCTGCGCGCGGGGTCCGCCGGGGAAGTGGAAAAACTCATCCTTACGGCCTCGGGCGGGCCGTTCCGGGGCCGCACCCGGGACAGCCTGCACGGTGTCACGCCCAGTGAAGCCCTGGCGCACCCCACCTGGGACATGGGCGTAATGGTCACCACCAACTCGGCCACCCTGGTGAACAAGGGGCTGGAAGTCATCGAGGCGCACCTCCTCTTCGACGTTCCGTTGGACCGGATCGACGTTGTGGTCCATCCGCAGTCGGTGGTGCACTCCATGGTCCAGTTCGTTGACGGCTCGGTGATCGCCCAGGCCTCTCCGCCGGACATGCGTCTGCCCATCGCCCTGGGTCTTGGCTGGCCGGACCGGGTACCCCAGGCGGCGTCGGCCTGCGACTGGACCAAGGCCGCCAGTTGGACTTTCGAACCGCTGGACGTGGCGGCCTTCCCCGCCGTTGACCTCGCCAAGGACGCCGCCAAACAGGGCAGCACGTTCCCCGCGGTCTTCAACGCCGCCAACGAGGAAGCCGTCACGGCTTTCCACGCCGGCCGGATCCGGTTCACTGACATTGTGGACACCGTTGAGGCCGTCCTCAGCGAACATTCAGGTTCCTCCGGGCTGACGGTGGAATCCGTGTTGGATGCTGAAGGCTGGGCACGCGCCCGCGCCCAGGATCGTTTAGCACTTCGCAGTCTCTAAGGAAGCAGCAGCACCGCCATGACCACCGTTCTCCTTTTTATCCTCGGCGTCCTCGTCGTGGCACTCGGCATCGCCGCCTCCATCGCGCTGCACGAGGTGGGCCACCTCCTGCCTGCCAAGCTCTTTAAGGTCCGCGTGACCAAGTACATGATCGGCTTCGGCCCCACCCTGTGGTCCCGGCGGAAGGGCGAGACCGAGTACGGCGTCAAAGCCATCCCGCTGGGCGGCTACGTGTCCATGATCGGGATGTATCCGCCAAACAAGGACGACGGAACGGTCCGGCCCTCCAGCACCGGCATGTTCCAGACCCTGGCCACCGAAGCCCGGTCAATGGCCCATGAGGAAGTTGGTCCGGAGGACGGCAACAGGGTGTTTTACCGGTTGCCGGTCTGGAAAAAAATCACCATCATGCTGGGCGGGCCCGCCATGAACTTCGTGCTGGGCATCCTGTTGACGGCCGTCCTGTTGATGGGATTCGGTTCGCCCACAGCAACCACCACCATCTCCGATGTCTCCAAATGCCAGGTCGCTGCCGGCGAAACCGTGGATCCGGATTCGGCAGACTGCCAGCTGACGCCCGCTGCGGCGGCCGGCCTCCAGCCCAATGACACGGTGACCTCGTTCGACGGCTGGACCGTCACCGGCTGGGACCAGCTCACCGAAAGGATCCGCGCTTCGGCGGGCCGGGAAGTTCCCATCACCGTTGAGCGGAACGGCGCCGAAGTGGCCACCACCGTGACGCCGGTCCTGTCCGCCCGTCCCATCGTGGGCGCTGACGGCCGCCAGGCAACCGACGACGCCGGTACCCTCCGCTATCAGGACGTCGGCTTCCTGGGCATCGGTGCGCAGACCGCCCTGGTGCCCCAGCCGGCGTCGTCCGTCCTGCCCATGGCCGGGGAAAACATCCGGCAGGTGGCAGGGGTCATCCTGAACCTCCCCGCCCGCGTGGTGGGGGTGGCGAAAGCCGCCTTCAGCGAGGAACCACGCGATCCCAACGGGCCCATCTCCGTGGTGGGCGTGGGACGCGTCGCCGGCGAGGTGGCGGCCATGGAGGAGGTTCCGGCGGATGCGAGGATTGCCACCCTGATCGGGCTCCTGGCCGGCCTGAACTTTGCCTTGGGCGTTTTCAACCTGGTGCCGCTGCTGCCGCTCGACGGCGGGCACGTGGCCGGTGCGCTGTACGAAGGTGCGAGGCGCCGGCTGGCCAAGCTGTTCGGCCGGCCGGACCCGGGAGCCTTCGACATCGCCAAGCTGTTGCCCGTGACCTATGTGGTGGCCGTCCTGTTGATGGGGATGAGCGCGCTGTTGATTTACGCGGACATTGTCAAACCCGTCAACCTGTTCGGCTGACAAAGCACCACACGGCTGATTTCAGGTAATCAGTCATAAATGATTGATTCCCAATAGTAAGACGCATATGGTTGTGGCATGTTCGTGATGACCATCGACCAGCGCGGCAGTACCGGTGACCGGGACCGTGTCCCGGACTTCATTGCGGCGTTGGCGCGCCTTGGCCCCACCGGCTTTGAACGGTCCGTGGGCGACGAGGTCCAGGGGGTGGTGCCGGACGCCGCGCACGTGGTGGACATCGCCCTGTTCGCCCTCCGCACCGGGCACTGGTACGTGGGCATCGGCGTGGGAACGGTGGAGCTCGACGCCGGCGCGAGCCCCCGGGAGGGGGCCGGAACAGGATTCGTGGCGGCCCGGAAAGCCGTGGAACAGGCCAAGGCCGCCGGCTCGCAGGTGCCATTGTCAGTGGTCCCCGGGACCATGGGCAGGGAAGCAAGGAACCGGGCGGACAAGGACGGAGGTGCCGGCATGGGAACACGTGAATGCGCCAATGCCGAGGCCGTGCTGCGGCTCCTGGGCAGGATCGTCCAGGAGCGGACCGAGGCCCAGTGGCGGGTGGTGGACGCCCTGCACCGCCACGGACCCGGCCGGCATGGCACCCAGAAGCAGGTTGCGGCGGAACTGGGAATCACCGAGCAATCCGTGAGCCGGACCGTGCTGAGGTCCGGCTGGCAGGAGGAATGGGCGGCCAGGCCGGCCGCGGAAATGCTGTTGGACTTCGCCCGCCTGCGGGTTGGCGGGAATCCTGCCGGAACCGGCGCGTCAGGGGAGGGGATCTGATGGATGCCTTCTGGGTTGTCAGCGCGCTGGCCGTTGCCGGTTTCGCCGGCTGGCCGGTCACGGCGCTGGTCTTCAGGCTGGCCAGGACCATCGACGAAAGGGCGGATGCGGCCAAGGCTGCGGAGGATTCCCGGCGGAAAGCCGAGGACCCTGCCGCTGACGTCACCGTGGACCCGGTGCGGCCGGCGCGCCCTGCCCCGGACCGGGGGTCCCAGAACGTGGACGGTGAACTGACCGCCCCGCGGGACCAGCCGGCGTCGTCCGCTCCCGGCCCGCAGGGGAGCGGCCAGCGCATCCTGCGCGGCGGGGCGATCATTGGTGTGCTGGAGCGGCTCGGCGTGTGCCTGGCGATCCTCACCAGCCAGCCGGTGGCCATCGCCTACATCGTGGCCATCAAGGGCCTGGGCCGGTTCGCCGAGCTGAAGGAAACTCCTGTCGCGGCGGAGCGGTTCATCATCGGAACCCTGACGTCGATGCTCTGGGCCGCCGGAACCGGCGCCGTGGTCAAGGTCCTCTTCCTCTCCTGAACGGCCCACAAGCCTGGCGGGCGGATGGGTGCGGGCCGGAGTGGAGATAGGGTATCGGTATGACAGTTTTTGCCGTTGAGTACGTGTACACCGCCAACTCCACCGAAGACCGGAACCAGGCCCGGCCGGCCCACCGGGAATGGACCGCTGGCCTCGCGGACGACGGCGCCATCCTGGCCAGTGGCCCCTACGGTGACGGCGCAGGCGCGCTGCTCATCTTCAAGGCAGCCGATGAGGCAGCGCTGAATTCGATCCTCAAGCAGGATCCCTTCGCCGCCGCCGGCGTGATTGCCGGCACCCGGATCACCGAATGGTCACCCGTGACCGGCCAGCTGGCCGGACACAGCGCGTAGCCCCTCTCCACCCCTCAAACTCAAGGAGCCTCTCGTGACCTCGGTCAGCCTGGGAATGCCGTCAGCACCGCCGCCCGTCCTTGCCCCCCGCCGCAAGACGCGCCAGATCAAGGTCGGCTCTGTCGGGGTGGGTTCGGACTCGCCCATCAGCGTGCAGTCGATGACCACCACCCCCACCACCGACATCAACGCCACGCTGCAGCAGATTGCTGAACTGACGGCGTCCGGCTGCGACATTGTGCGCGTGGCCTGCCCGTCCGCGGACGATGCCGAGGCGCTGCCCATCATCGCGCGGAAGTCGCAGATCCCGGTCATCGCGGACATCCACTTCCAGCCCAAGTACGTGTTCGCCGCCATCGAGGCCGGTTGCGCGGCAGTGCGCGTGAACCCGGGCAACATCCGCAAGTTCGATGACCAGGTCAAGGAAATCGCCCGCGCCGCGAAGGACCACGGCACCTCCATCCGCATCGGTGTCAACGCCGGCTCGCTGGAACCGGGAATCCTGAAGAAGTACGGCAAAGCCACTCCCGAAGCCCTGGTGGAATCCGCGGTCTGGGAAGCCTCGCTGTTCGAGGAACACGGATTCCACGACTTCAAGATTTCCGTGAAGCACAATGATCCCGTGATCATGGTGGCCGCCTACGAGATGCTGGCCGAGCAGGGTGACTGGCCGCTGCACCTCGGCGTCACCGAGGCGGGCCCCGCCTTCCAGGGCACCATCAAGTCAGCCACCGCGTTCGGCGCCCTGCTCTCGCGCGGCATCGGCGACACCATCCGGGTTTCCCTCTCGGCCCCGCCGGTGGAGGAAATCAAGGTGGGAAACCAGATCCTGCAATCGTTGAACCTGCGCCCCCGCAAGCTCGAGATTGTCTCCTGCCCCTCCTGCGGGCGCGCGCAGGTGGATGTCTACACGCTCGCCGAGCAGGTCACCGCCGGCCTGGAGGGCATGGAGATCCCGCTGCGGGTGGCCGTCATGGGCTGCGTTGTCAACGGTCCCGGCGAGGCCCGCGAGGCGGATCTTGGTGTGGCCTCAGGCAACGGCAAGGGCCAGATCTTTGTGAAGGGCGAAGTCATCAAGACTGTGCCCGAAAGCGAAATTGTTGAGACACTGATCGAAGAGGCCATGCGTATCGCGGAAGAGATGGGGGAGGCCGATGGCGAAGATGCTGTCAAGGGTAGCCCCGTGGTTAGCGTCTCGTAAGGACGCCCCGGACCCGCCGGGTATTTCGGTCCGGACGCTGGACAGCCAGGACACGGCTGCCCTTCGCCGCCTCGCGGAGCAGGACCCCGTCACCAACGTGTTTATCCTGGCGCACCTGAAAACGACGGGGACGGCCGCGCCCACCACCGGCGGCGCCGGGATCATTGGAGTCCTCGACGACGGCATCCTGGTGGGTGCCTGCTGGGCCGGGGCCAACCTGGTCCCGGTCCAGCTGGATCCTGCCCTGGCCGGCCCAGTGGCTGAGGTGGCCAGCACCTCAGGGCGCCGCTACGCCTCGGCCTTCGGGCCGGCGCCGGCCGTGCTGGCCCTCCACGCCGAACTGGTCCAGCGCGGCCACCGCGC
Source organism: Arthrobacter sp. Leaf141 (assembly GCF_001424565.1). Taxonomy (GTDB): domain Bacteria; phylum Actinomycetota; class Actinomycetes; order Actinomycetales; family Micrococcaceae; genus Arthrobacter. Next base: position 28,351 of record NZ_LMOL01000015.1, on the reverse strand, counting down.
CCACGAGGTCCGGGACGAGCAACCTCTGATGACCATTGCCGGTCCGCCGCAGGTGGAACCCAATCCGGGCCTGCAGCGGGGCAACCTGGCCGACTTTGACCGGATCCTGCCCGCATGCGCCGCCATGTTTGAAGAGGAAGTAGGCTACTCGCCGTTCCTTGGCGGCAGGGAGTTCTACAGCCGCCGGGTGGAGGGCCTCATCCGGCAGGGACACTCGCTGGCGCACCTCAACTACGCCGGGGACGTGGTGTTCAAGGCCGAACTCGGCGCTGTCACCCAGGACGCCACCCAGGTGCAGGGCGTCTGGATGAACCCGGACTACCGCGGCCGCGGCCTGAGTGCCGGCTATATGGCCGCCGTGGTGGAACACGCACGTGCCTTCGCGCCTGTAACCAGCCTGTACGTCAACGGGTTCAACGCCCGTGCCCGGTCAACCTATGAACGTGTCGGCTTCCGGCAGGTGGGAACTTTCGCTACAGTGCTTTTCTAGTGGGCCATCGGGTCCTGCTTTAAATCCATTGGGGGAAATGATGAAGTTCACGGCACCGCTGACACTCGGGGCGACAGCCCTGCTCGCACTTGTTGTATCCGGATGTTCAAGCCCTGCAGCTGCTCCGGCAGACGGCGCTTCGGCGTCCGGCGGCCCGGCTTCAGGCGGCTCATCCGCAGCGGCCGCCAGCGAACCGGCCAAGACCGAAGAGGCCAAGGAATACACGGCGGCTGACCTGGCTGGCATCCTCGAACAGCTTGAGGACACGGCCGGCAACAAACTTCAGATCCTGCCCGTCACTGACGTCGAAACCACCCTGGCCCAGACCAAGGAACTGATTTCCTCCATCGAGGTGGAGCCGGCAGAGTGCAAGCAGCTGGCCGCCGGCGGGACGGTGCCGGACGCCGAAGGCCTCGCCTTGGCCGCAGGCCAGAGCACCGACGCGGCCACCGGCGGCGTGGTTGCGCTGTCCCTGGTTTCCGGCCAGGACCAGGCCTTCCTGGAGAAGGCCATGTCCCAGGGCGCCGACCTGAAGAACTGTGCTGAAATGACCATGACGGTGCAGGGAACCGCGGTCGCGGTGAAAATCGAGGTCCTCGACGGCGTTGGCACCTCGCCGGACACGGTGGCCTACCGCACGGACACCACGGTTCCGGGTGGCACCGTGCAGTCCGTGGTGACCGCGATGGTGGCCAAGAACGGTGTCCTGGTGTCGTCTGTGGCCACCGGCGGAGCCACCGAAGCTGATGCCGCGGAACGGGCCGGCGCGCTGCTCGACTCCGCCGCCGCGCTGATCAAGTAACGCCGGCGCCATCACTTAGGGCCGGCGCCATCCGGTAAGCCGGCCGCGGGACCCAGGTCACCGGTCAGGTACCGCTGGACGTTCGGGGCTATCAGGCGGACCACCTCCGCCGGTGCCGCGGACGCCAGCGGTTCCAGCCGGATAACGTAGCGCACCATCATCAGGCCAACCATCTGCGTTGCCACCAGGTCCCCGCGGAGTGCCACTTCCGCGGGTGTCCCGGGCAGGCCGGTCACCACACGGCGGATGATCCTGCGGCTGACCAGGTCGCGCAGCAGCGCGGTCCTTGCCGTGGATCCCAGGGTCCCGCGGATGAACGCCACCAGGCTCGGCTGGGCAGGGCTTTCCCATAGCCGCAGCACTGCCTGGACAATCAGCTCCGCACGGTGCTCCGGGTCGGAGCCGGACACCCCGGCCAGTACCAGTTCGGGATCGGCCGGCAATTCGACGCTGAGCGTAAAAAGTTCTTCCTTGCTCTCGAAGAAATGATGGACCATGGCGGGATCAACCCCGGCCAGCCTGGCCACCTGACGCAGGCTGGTCCCCTCGAACCCGTGTTCTGCGAACAACCGCCGGGCGGCATCGAGGATGTGGGCGCGGGAAGCCCCGGCGCCGCCACGGCGGCCGCGCCGGGTGCCGCCGGTACCGCCGGCGGATGGACTCACGCGCTGCGCCGGCGCAGCGTCATCGCGGCCAGCACCAGGACGCCCAGCACGATGGCCGCCATAATGCCCGCATCCTGCCAGAGCCGTTCCGTCGCTGCCTCATTTCCGGCGATCTCCTGCAGCGCGTCCACGGAAAACGTCAGCGGCAGCACATTGGAGATTGCCTCCAACACCTCGTTCATCCGGTCCCTGGCCACAAAAAGCCCGCACAGCAGGATCTGTGGAACCACCACCACCGGCATGAACTGCACCGCTTGGAACTCGGTCCGGGCAAACGCCGAACACAACAGCCCCAGCGCCACCCCCAGGACGGCGTTGAGCACGGCGATCAGCACCACATAGCCGGGGGAGCCCTTGATCGCCAGGCCAAAGATCCAATACGCCACGGCCGTGGCCACCAGCGACTGCAGGGCAGCCATGATGGAGAACGCCAGGCCGTAGCCGAACAGCAGGTCCGCCTTGTGCACCGGCGTGGTGAGCAGCCGCTCCAGCGTCCCGGTGGTCCGTTCCCGGAGCATCGTAATGGAGGTGACCAGGAACATCACCACAAACGGGAAGATCACCAGCATCATCAGGCCAACCCTGTCGAAGGTCCGTGGCTGGCCGGGCAGGAGCGTCTCGTTTTCATACAGGAAGTAGACGGCGGTCAGCAGCAGCGCGGGAACCACCAGGATCAGGCCCACGCTGCGGTGGTCGTGGCGCAGTTGCTCCAGGACCCGCCGGGCGGTGGCCATCAGCATTGCAGCATCCATCACAGCACCTTCCCGTCCAGGGCGTCGACCCTCTGCTCCGATTCGCGGATGATGGCCAGGAATGCTTTCTCCAGGTCCTGGCTGCGGCCACGCAGGCTCAATTCGGCCGGCGTCAGCTGGGCCAGCAGTTCCCCTTCGCGCAGCAGCAGCAGTGTCCCGCAGTGGCTGGCCTCCTCCATCACGTGGCTTGATACCAGCAAGGTGGTGCCGGAATCGGCCATGGCCCGGAAGCGTTCCCAAAGTTCGGCGCGCAGCACCGGGTCCAGGCCCACCGTGGGTTCGTCCACGACCAGGAGCCGGGGGTGCGCCACCAGCGCGCAGGCCAGCGACACCCGGCTGAGCTGCCCGCCTGAGAGATCGGCCGCCTTGCGCCTGGCCAACTGGTCGAGTCCGACGGCGGCAATCGCCTCCGCGACATCGGCTTTCTTCTTTTTGTGCATGGCGCCGAAATAACGGACGTTCGCCTCAACGCTCAGGTCCGGGTAGATGCTGGCTGACTGGGTCACGTAACCCACCCGGTGCCGCAGGGCTGGGTCACCTGCAGCCAGCCCAAGGACCTGCACCGTTCCGGCGGAGACCACCTGAACGCCAACGATGGCCCGCATGAGGGTGGTTTTGCCGCTACCTGAGGGACCCAGCAGGCCGGTGATGCGGCCCGAGGGGATCTCGAAATCCAGGCCGCGCAGCACGGGGATTTTCCCCCGGATTACCTGCAGGCCTCGGGCCGAGACCGCCACGCCGGCCGTCCCGATGCCGTTTCCGGCTGCTGCCGAATGAGTCATGTCCGCCTCCATGCGGGGGAGCAGGCTGCCAGGTACCACCGCACCTAATTCATCACCTGATGAATTAAAGTTAAGCCCACGAAAGGTCCGGGTCAATGGGTCGGTAGCCAAGAGGAAACTTGTGAATGTGGGCGGCATCACATAGGTTCGACCTAGCTGCGCTGGAGTGGTGTGGGCGGTCTCAGCGGTCCACGCCGGAACAACGGCGGTCACGGCGTTGAGCCACGCCCGGATGCGATGACCAGCCTTTTGGGGGCCAGGGGCTTTGCAGTACCGGGCGTGGCTCTACTGAGGCGGGCAGGTCGCCGCCGGGATAGGGCGCGCTGAACCGGTAGATTGGTTCCCAGACAAAACATGCCCGGCTTTGCTGATCCAGCACCTCCCCAGAAACGGATACCACCCGTGGTCCAAAGAATGTCCCAGCTTTTCCTGCGCACCCTGCGTGAAGATCCCGTCGACGCCGAGGTGGCCAGCCACAAGCTCTTGGTCCGCGCCGGGTACATCCGGCGGGCAGCGCCCGGCATCTACACCTGGCTGCCGCTGGGCCTGAGCGTGCTGCGCAAGGTCGAGGAAATCATCCGGCAGGAAATGTCGGCCATCGGCGCGCAGGAAGTGCATTTCCCCGCGCTGCTGCCCCGCGAGCCCTACGAGGCCACCAACCGCTGGACCGAGTACGGCGAGGGCCTGTTCCGGCTCCAGGACCGCAAGGGTGCGGACTACCTGCTGGCCCCCACGCACGAGGAAATGTTCACGCTGCTGGTCAAGGATCTGTACTCCTCGTACAAGGACCTGCCCCTGAGCCTCTACCAGATCCAGAACAAGTACCGCGATGAAGCCCGTCCCCGGGCAGGGTTGCTGCGCGGCCGCGAGTTCATCATGAAGGATTCGTACTCCTTCGACGTGGACGACGCCGGCCTGGACGCCAGCTACGCTGCCCACCGCGGTGCATACCTGAAGATCTTCGCGCGCCTCGGCCTTGAAGTCCTTCCCGTCTCCGCCACCGCCGGTGCCATGGGCGGATCCCGGAGCGAAGAGTTCCTGTTCCCCACCGAGATCGGCGAAGACACGTTTGTGCGCTCCGCCGGCGGATACGCCGCGAACGTCGAAGCCGTGACCACCGTGGTGCCCGCGGACATCGACTTCAGCGCCGCGCCCGCCGCCGAGGTCCTCGATACGCCGGACACGCCCACCATCGAGACCCTGGTCAACGCCGCCAACCAGCTCGCTCCGCGCAGCGAGGCCGACGGCGGTCCCTGGACTGCCGCGGACACGCTGAAGAACGTGGTCATCGCCGTGACGCTGCCCACCGGCGAGCGGCAGCTTGTGGCCATCGGCCTGCCCGGCGACCGGAACGTTGACCTTAAGCGCGTTGAGGCCAATATCGGCTCGTACCTGCCCATCAGCGGCGAAATCGGCCTGGAAGCCGCCAACGATGTGGACCTCAAGAAGAACCCGCTGATCGTCAAGGGCTACCTTGGCCCCGGCATGAGCCTCGACGCTGCCCTGCTGGGCGCCGAAGGCACTGCCGGGATGCTGTACCTCGTGGATCCCCGGGTTGTCAGTGGCTCCGCCTGGATCACCGGCGCCAACGAAGCCGGCAAGCACGTCTTTGGCCTGGTGGCCGGCCGGGACTTCGGCTGGGACGGCGCCATCGAGTGCACCGACGTCCGCGCCGGCGATCCTGCCCCTGACGGCTCCGGCCCCCTGGAGACCGCCCGCGGCATCGAGATGGGCCACATCTTCCAGCTCGGCCGGAAGTACGCCGAAGCCCTGGAACTGAAGGTCCTGGACCAGAACGGCAAGCAGGTCACCGTCACCATGGGCTCCTACGGCGTGGGTGTCACCCGGGCCGTGGCGGCACTGGCCGAAGCCAACCACGACGACCGGGGCCTCGTGTGGCCCCGCGCGGTGGCACCGGCGGACGTCCACGTGGTCGCCGTCGGCCGCGGTGAGGAAATCTTCGCTACCGCCGGCCAGCTGGCACAGGACCTGGAAGCTGCCGGACTGGACGTCATTTACGATGACCGGCCCAAGGTTTCCCCCGGGGTGAAGTTCGGCGACGCCGAACTCCTGGGTGTGCCCACCATCCTCGCCGTGGGCCGCGGCCTGGCGGACGGCGTGGTGGAGATCAAGGACCGCCGCAGCGGCGACGCGGAAAACGTGGCGGTAGAGAAGGCTGTGGACTACGTCGTCGCAGCCGTCCGCGGCAACTGACCCGGGCCCGCGGTGGGTCTTGAATCCCTGGAGCTGACAACGCTCCTGTTGTTGGTGCTGGCCGGATTCGCGGCCGGCTGGGTGGATGCGGTGGTGGGCGGCGGCGGCCTGATCCAGTTGCCGGCCCTGCTGCTGGTCCCGGGCATCACGCCCGTGCAGGCGCTGGCCACCAACAAGTTGGGTTCCATTTTCGGAACGGCCACCAGCGCCACCACCTATTACCGCCGGGTGCGGCCGGATCTCCGGACGGCCCTGCCCATGGCGGCGATCGCGTTGGCGGGCAGCTTCGGCGGTGCCATCCTGGCGGCCACCCTGCCCGCCGGGGTGTTCAAGCCCATCATCATCACGGCGCTGGTGGCTGTGGCCCTGTTCACGGCGTTGAAGCCGGACATCGGCGGGATCACGGCGCTGCGCCATGACGGGCACAAGCATTATGTGGTGGCGTGCCTGATCGGTGCCGTCATCGGTTTTTATGACGGCCTGATCGGGCCCGGCACGGGGTCCTTCCTGGTGATCGCGTTGGTCTCCGCCATGGGCTACGCATTCCTCGAGGCCAGCGCCAAGGCCAAAATCGTCAACATGGCCACCAATGCCGGTGCCCTGCTGTTTTTTATGCCGCACGGATCCATCCTCTGGGGCCTTGGCCTCCTGCTCGGCGCGGCGAACATGGCCGGCGGGTACCTGGGCGCCAGGACCGCCGTCAGCAAGGGCAGCAAATTTGTCCGGGTGGTGTTCCTGGTGGTGGTGGCTGCCCTCATCATCAAACTCGGCCTGGACGTGTGGCAGGAAAACTTCGCCTGACGCCTGCCTGGCGGCCTGCCGCCGGGCGTAGCATGCTGGTATGTCAAACGGCGACGACGGGTATGCCCCGGCCCTGGACGCGGCAGCCCGCCATGCGGCTGCCTGGCTGCAGAGCCTTCCTGACCGGCCCGTAGGTCCCAGCGCCACCGCCCACGACCTCGCAACAGCTTTCGGCGGACCAATACCTGCCCGGGGGATGCCCGCCGGCGATGTGGTGGACCTCCTGGCCCGGACCGCCGAACCGGGATTGATGGCCATCCCCTCGGGCAGGTTCTTTGGTTGGGTCATGGGCGGCACCCTTCCCGCCGCCCTGGCCTCTGACTGGCTGGTCAGCGCCTGGGACCAGAACGCCGGGCTCCGCTACGCCACGCCCGCCATGGCGGCCATTGAAGAGAGCGCCGGGGCGTGGATCCTGGAACTGCTGGGCCTCCCGGCCGGTGCCGACGTCGGATTCGCCACGGGGGCCACCATGGCCAACTTCACCGGGATGGCCGCCGCAAGGTGGCGGCTCCTGGCCGATGCCGGGTGGGACGTGGACCGCGACGGGCTGACGGGGGCGCCCAAAGTGCGGTGCTTCGTGGGCAGGGAACGGCATGACACCGTGGACCTGGGCCTGCGCTACCTGGGGCTGGGCCGGCCTGACGTGGTGGCTGCCGACGCGCAGGGCCGGTTGGAACCGGCGGCCCTTGAGGCGGCCCTGGCCGCGGGGTCCGGCCCGGCGTTGGTGTGCCTGCAGGCGGGAAACCTGCACTCGGGCGCCTTCGACCCCTTCCCCGAGGCCATCAGCGTGGCCCGCAGGCACGGCGCGTGGGTCCACGTGGACGGGGCCTTTGGCCTGTGGGCGGCGGCAGCGCCGGGGCTCCGGCACCTGACCCGCGGCTACGAGGACGCCGATTCGTGGGGAACCGACGCGCACAAGACCCTCAACGTGCCCTACGACTGCGGGATTGCCATTGTCCGGGACGCCTCGGCGCTCCGCTCAGCCATGGGCCTGCACGCCAGCTACCTGATCCACGACGCCGAAGGCCCCGGCGATCCGTTCGAAAAAGTCCCGGAACTTTCACGCCGCGCCCGCGGTGTACCCGTGTGGGCCGCGCTGAAGAGCCTGGGCAGGGACGGCGTGGCCGCCCAGATCGAGGGGCTCGCGACGGCGGCCGCGGATATCGCGGCAGGGCTGGCCGGCGTGGACGGTGTGGAAGTCCTGAACGACGTCGGCTATACCCAGGTGTGCCTCGCGTTCGGCGACGATGCCACCACAAGGGCCGTGACCGCCCGCATCATCAGCGACGGCAGGGTGTGGATGTCGGGCTCGCGGTGGCGGGACCGGGACATCCTGAGGGTATCGGTGAGCAACTGGCACACCGCTGCGGCGGAAGTGGACATCGCAGTTGAAGCCGTCCGCTCAGCCTTGGACGCGGTGCGGTCCGGCTGACGTTCCAGGGGCGCCCGTCCGCTCAGCTCGCAGCGGCCCCCGGCTCGGGGAGGTCCCGGGCCGGCGGCAGGCCCGGAAGGGTCCGGCCGGCCAAGGTGCTGGCGACCCACAGTGAACGCAAGAGGTCGCCCTGGTGTCCGGCTTTCCCGGCATACCACAGGGCATTGTCCACTTCCCGGGCCACCGCCCACTGCCGGGCGACGTCCGGGTCCAGCCCGGCAGCGAGGCTGAAATCAGCGCAGCGTTGCCGCAGCCCTGCAGCCTGCTGGGCTGCCGGCAGGTCAAAAAGGCGGTTCCAAAGCAGCGGCGCCACCGCAAACTCCGGTTCCCCGATCATGGGCTGCGGGTCGATGGCGGCGTAGCCGGCAGCAGCGGACGGATGACCCGCGGGCGGGCAGGAGCTTCCGGCCAGGACGTTCAGGAAATGCAGGTCCGTGTGTACCAGGACGTCGGTGGCGGTCCGCCGCCCCACTGCACCGCGGGTCTGGCACACCTCCAGTGCAGCTTCGAGGAGCCAGCGCGGGAAGGGCCGGCCCAGTTGCTCCCAGTCGGCCGGCAGGTCATCGCTCCACTGCTCCGCACGGGCCGCGATGTGTTCGAGTTGATGCCACTCCGGCCGGTCGTCCGGCCGGATGCCAAGCCGGGGAACCAGCCCGCCCCAGACCTCCACGGCGTGGTCCATGGGCGCGGTGTACAGCGACCGGCCGGCCTCGAGCCGGTCCAGCAGCATGGCGCAGGTGCCGGCGTCCGCTTCGAGGAGTGCCACGGCGCCGTTGCCGTCCCACAGCTTCAGCGCGAGCCGTTCCACCTTGGCCTCATCATGCGGGAAGGCGATCTTCAGGGCCGCCCGGGATCCGTCTGCGCGGAGCACCGGGATCACAATGCCGCCGTGCCCATTCCATGGCAGGGTGCCCGGGGCAAGGTCCGGGGTCAGCTGCCAGTGGTCCAGCCGGCCGTCAATGAGGTCCGGCAAGGATGCCAGCCAGGCCCGGCCCGCGCTGCTCCGGCCATAGCGGGCAGCGAGGTCCGGCGGGATGGGTATTGCCACGGGCGGGGTCATGGCTTCCAGCCTAGGCGCGCAGCGGCGCGGTGCGGCGAAAGGGCGCGGTTCCTGGGTCCCGGTGACCTGTCCCGGGCTGCTTGGCCGGGGCTTCTTGGACCCGGCTTGTTGGTCCCGGTGACCTGTCCCGGGCTACTTGGCCGGGATTTCTTGGACCCGGCTTGTTGGTCCCGGTGACCTGTCCCGGGCTACTTGTCCCCGGGCGGGCTTTCGACGGGACCGGCGGGCAGCATGGATTCGTCCAGCACCAGACCCGGCACCGGGCCGGGGTCGGCGCCCCAGTCCACGGTACGGCGGGCGGCGGCCTCCAACCCGGCAAGGGCCCAGGCCCGGTCCGGGGAGTCGGCCAGCGACACCACGTCGCCGTAGGCCGGCAGGATGTCCGCTTCAAGCCGGCCAAGTGCGTCGGCGGGCGCGGCCAGGAACGCCGCGTCCAAGTTGTACCCGGGGTCCGGTGTTGCCGGGCGGCCGCAGTCCGCAAGGCTACGGGCCCGGGCGCCGGCAGCCTGTTCGCGGTGCAGGGCCAGGAACTCCGAGGCCGGCCCCACCGCACCAGGGGGAAGCCGGGTCAATGCCGCCTGGTAGCCGTAGACGGCCTGCTCTTCAAGCCTGGCCATGCGGGCCAGCGCCGCGCCTGCGTCCGGGACGCCGGATGTCATGGCGGGGCAGGGGAGATCCTGCGCAGTGGGGGAGTCCGGCGTAGGGGAGGG
>NZ_LMOL01000015.1:1976-18597 GCF_001424565.1 Arthrobacter sp. Leaf141 | reverse complement strand
CCGGGTCCAGCGGATCGGCGGAGTCCAGGGGGCCAGCAGAGCCGGTGCTGCCGGAACCCCGCCCGTCCGGGTTCCGTGTTCCGGCAGGCCCGGTTCCAGCAGACGTTGCTCCGGCAGGCTCCGAGGCCGTGGGGGCGGGTTCGGCGGCTGCGGGATCGCCGGCCGCGGCGGCAAGCTTTTCAGCTGCCAGCAGTTGGGCGATGCCGGCGCCTGCCAGGAGCCGCGCCATGCCGCCGTCCACCTTCCCTGCGTCGCGCAGCCTGGTCCGTCCGCTTCCGGCCAGGTCTGCGGCCAGCTTCGCCGCCGTCACCTCAGGTGCGGTACGGGAACCGGAAGGTGCCGGAGCCGGGACGGCGGGCGTCGCGGCAGCAGCGCCCGAAGCTGCTGCGGCAGTGCCGGGCTCCGGGAAAACCTCGCCGGGGGCGAGCAACGCCCGGGCGTGGAGGGTCAGCAAGGTCACAACCTCCGCGGCGGCAGCGGCAGCACCGCCGTCGGGCGTCCTCGAAGCAGCCAACTGCTGCCCGTCGGCGCGCAGCGTCAGTGCTTCGGCGAGGGCTGACGCGCGGGAAATTTCGGTGGGCGTGGGTTCTGCCGGGGGCTGTTGTTCCGCGGGAATCAGCGAAAATCCGAGGGCCAGTACCAGCAGGGCAGCGAAGCCCAGCACCGCATACCGGAAGTACGGCGGCCGTCGCCGGTCCTGCTGATTATCCCCATCCACAACAGACCATGGTGCCATGGCGGGGGCGGAACTCCATGCACCACGGTGCCGGTAAAATAGCTACGCTAGTACACACAACATCATCTAAAGGGAGGCGGCCGGCATCGTGAGCAATGCAGAAGTCACGGCTTCAACAGACCACACCGGAACGGGTGGGGCCGAGTCCGCACCGGAGCACAACCCCGAAGCAGCCCGGCTCCGCGCGCTCCTGGAACCAGCAGTGCTGGCCAACCGGCTTTACCTCGAGGACGTCGCCATCATCGCCGGCTCCCACCGCGTGGTCCACGTGGTGGTTGACCTGCCGCAGGAGGAAACCGGCGGCGTCAACCTTGACGTCATCGCCGACATCTCCCGGGTCCTGTCGGACCTGCTGGACAACGACCCCGCCGACGACGGCCGCCCGTACGACCTTGAGGTGTCCTCACCCGGCGTCGGACGCCCCCTGACCGAAGCCCGCCACTGGCACCGCGCCAAGGGCCGCATGGTCAAGGTGAATGTGGTCCAGGGCGACAACGTCACCGGCCGCATCCACGCCGTCGACGACTCCGGCGTGACCCTGATCCCCGAGATCGCCGTCAAGAAGGGCATGAAGCCCAAGCAGGGCGAGCCCGTCAAACTTCCTTTCGACAGGATCCGCAACGGAAAAGTCGAGATCGAATTCAGCCACTTCCCCGAAGATGGTCTGGAACCGCAACACAATGGACCTTCTGAGGAGGCCTGATGGATATTGACATGAGCGCACTGAGACTTCTGGAGCGTGAGCGTGAAATCCCGCTGGACCTCCTGATCCCTGCCATCGAGCAGGCCCTCCTGGTGGCCTACCACAAGTCCCCGGGCGCCTTCGAGCGTGCCCGCGCCGAACTGGACCGCAAGAGCGGCCACGTGACCATCTGGGCTGTGGAAATCGACGACGACGGCGCACCCGTTGGCGAATTCGAGGACACCCCCGCCGGCTTTGGCCGCATCGCCGCCAGCACGGCCCGCCAGATCATCCTGCAGCGCCTGCGCGACGTTGAGGACGACAACGTACTGGGCGAATTCAAGGGCCGCGAAGGCGAACTGATTGCCGGCACCATCCAGCAGGGCAACAACCCGCACATGATCCAGGTCAACCTGGGCGCCGTCGAGGCGCTGCTGCCGCCGCCCGAGCAGGTGCCGGGCGAGAAATACCTGCACGGCAACAGGCTCCGCGCCCTGGTCATCGACGTGCACCGCGGCACCAAGGGCCCGTCCGTGACCCTGTCCCGCTCCCACCCGGGCCTGGTCCGGAAACTGTTCGAACTGGAAGTTCCCGAAATCGCCGACCACTCGGTGGAGATCGTCGCACTGGCCCGCGAAGCCGGACACCGGACCAAGATCGCCGTCAAGGCCAACATGCCCGGCATCAACGCCAAGGGTGCCTGCATCGGCGAAATGGGCTCCCGCGTCCGCGCCGTGATGACCGAACTCAACGACGAGAAAATCGACATTGTCGACTTCAGCGAGAACCCGGCCACCTTCATCGCCAGCGCGCTCTCCCCGTCCCGTGTGAACTCGGTCACCATTACCGACGAAGCGACCCGGTCCGCCCGCGTGGTGGTGCCCGACTACCAGCTCTCGCTGGCCATCGGCAAGGAAGGCCAGAACGCCCGCCTGGCAGCAAAGCTGACCGGCTGGCGAATCGACATCGTTTCGGACGCCGCGCCCGCCCGCGAAAGCTGATCCCGTCGGCGGGGTGCCAGCCACGCCGTGGCAGGCACCCCGGTTCGGGCAGAACGGCCCTGAGGGGCTAGAATAGACAAGACCGCGCCTTACGGCCGGTAGCCGTGCGCCCCGGGCGTGCCCTTCCGCCTATGCGGACGGGACCAGCCCAGGGCCAGCAGATATGAACGTCAGGACGATGACCGTGGCAGAAGTGCTTTCCACTGGAAATCAACCTGAACGTACCTGCATCGGTTGCCGGAAGAAGGGCCAGCGGTCTGAGTTACTCCGGGTCGTCGCCGGCGGCAGTGGTTCACCCACTGTCCTGGTGGATGAACGACGCCGGATGGCTGGCCGGGGTGCATGGCTGCACCCCAGCGAATCGTGCCTTGCTCTGGCGATCAAACGGAGAGCGTTCGGCCGTGCCCTTCCGGGCACAACCGGACACGCCGCCGTCGAACGCCGGATCGCGCAAGGCACGGCCGTTGCAGGCGCCATGCCGCCTGCAACACCAACCGTCCAACCTGAAAGCGGGTCAGAAAACTGATGGAAACCCGATGAGTTCCCAGCGATGAGTGCGTAACGATGACAACTTTGTTGCGCTCTGCAATGGGCCCTTCAGCAGCATTTGCGGCTTGGGCCCGCAGTAAGAAGTAGACGGTTCGTGCCTGGCTCGGTGCGGACCGAGACAGGAGAAATGTGGCCAAGGTCCGCGTACATGAGCTCGCTAAAGAGCTCGGTATTACTTCCAAAGATGCAGTAACCAAACTGCAGGAACTGGGCGAATTCGTTCGCTCCGCCTCGTCAACAATCGAGGCCCCGGTGGTGCGCAAGCTGCGCAACGCCTACCCCGACGCTGCTAAGACGGCGGCACCGGCGGCTGCTGCGCCCAAGGCGCCTGCCCCGGCGGCAGAATCACGCCCCTCAACTCCGGCCCCCGGCCCGGCAGCGCCCAAGGCTCCTGCTGCGCAGGCCCCGGCCCCCGCAGCTGCTCCGGCAGCACCGGCGCAGGCCGCCCCGGCAGCACCCGCTGCCCAGGCTCCCGCTGCTCCGGCCGCGGCTGCCCCGTCAACCGGCGCCAAGCCGGGCGCACGGCCGGCCCCCAAGGCCGAAACTCCGGCCCCCGCTGCCCGCCAGGGCGGCTCCGGCCAGGGCTCATCAGCACCCCGTCCCGGCGGTCCCCGCCCGGGCAACAACCCGTTTGCCACCTCGCAGGGCATGCCCCGCGGCCGTGGCGGCGACGGTGACCGCGCACCGCGGCCCGGCAATAACCCCTTCGCCCCGTCGCAGGGCATGCCCCGCGCAGGCGGCCGTACTGACGGCGAACGTCCCGGCGGTCCGCGTCCCGCGGCCGGTGCAGGCGGACCCCGTCCCGGTGGGCCGCGTCCCGCCGCCGGCGCAGGCGGACCCCGCCCCGCAGCCGGTGCCGGTGGCCCCCGTCCGGGCGCCCCGCGTCCGGCTGGTGCAGGCGGAAACCGTCCTACCCCGGGCATGATGCCCAACCGTACCGAGCGTCCCGCACCCGCTGGTGCAGGCCGTCCCGGTGCCGGTGGCCGCGGTCCCGGACGCCCGGGTGGCGCTCCTGGCACCGGTGGTCCCGGTGCAGGTGGCGGTGCTCCGGCCGGCGGTGGCTTCGGCAAGGGTGGCCGCGGACGCGGTGGCACCCAGGGTGCCTTCGGTAAGGGCGGCGCAGGCCGTGGCAAGCAGCGCAAGTCCAAGCGCGCCAAGCGCCAGGAACTTGAGCAGATGAGCGCCCCGTCGCTGGGTGGCGTGAGCGTACCCCGCGGCGACGGCAACACTGTGGTGCGCCTGCGCCGCGGCTCGTCCATCACGGACTTCGCCGACAAGATCGAGGCGAACCCCGCAGCACTGGTGACGGTTCTCTTCCACCTCGGCGAAATGGCTACGGCCACGCAGTCGCTGGACGAGGAAACCTTCGCGCTGCTCGGTGAGGAGCTTGGCTACAAGCTCCAGGTTGTGTCCCCGGAGGACGAGGAGCGCGAGCTGCTCTCCACCTTCGACATCGACTTCGAAGCCGAACTTGAAGCCGAAGGCGACGACGACCTCGAGGCACGTCCTCCGGTTGTCACCGTGATGGGCCACGTTGACCACGGTAAAACCCGCCTGCTGGACGCCATCCGCAAGTCGGACGTTATGGCCGGCGAGCACGGTGGCATCACCCAGCACATCGGTGCCTACCAGGTCACCCACACGCACGAGGACATCGACCGGAAGATCACCTTCATCGATACTCCGGGCCACGAGGCGTTCACCGCCATGCGTGCCCGTGGTGCGAAGGTCACCGACATCGCCATCCTGGTGGTTGCAGCGGACGACGGCGTTATGCCGCAGACCGTTGAAGCCCTCAACCACGCGCAGGCAGCCAACGTGCCGATCGTGGTTGCAGTGAACAAGATCGATAAGGAAGGCGCCAACCCGGACAAGGTCCGCGGCCAGCTGACCGAATACGGCCTGGTTCCCGAGGAATACGGTGGCGACACCATGTTCGTGGAGGTCTCTGCCCGCCAGAACCTCAACATCGACGAGCTGCTCGAGGCAGTCCTGCTCACCGCAGACGCCGCCCTGGACATGCGCGCCAACCCGAACAAGGACGCCCGCGGTATCGCGATCGAAGCCAACCTGGACAAGGGCCGCGGTTCCGTGGCCACCGTCCTGGTCCAGTCCGGTTCACTGCGCGTCGGCGACACCATCGTTGCCGGCACCGCCCACGGCCGTGTCCGTGCGATGTTCGACGACGACGGCAGCGCCCTGACCGAGGCCGGCCCGTCCCGCCCCGTGCAGGTGCTGGGTCTGTCCAACGTGCCGCGCGCCGGCGACACCTTCTTCGTGACCGCTGACGAGCGCACCGCCCGCCAGATCGCCGAGAAGCGTGAAGCTGCCGACCGCAACGCCGCCCTGGCCAAGCGCCGCAAGCGCATCAGCCTCGAAGACTTCGACCAGGCAGTGGCCGATGGCAAGATCGACACCCTCAACCTCATCCTCAAGGGTGACGTGTCCGGTGCCGTGGAAGCCCTCGAAGACGCCCTGCTCAAGATCGACGTCGGCGAAGGCGTGCAGCTGCGCGTCATCCACCGCGGCGTGGGTGCCATCACCCAGAACGACGTCAACCTGGCAACAGTGGACAGCGCCGTTATCATCGGCTTCAACGTCAAGCCGGCCGAGCGGGTTGCCGAACTGGCAGACCGCGAAGGCGTGGACATGCGGTTCTACTCCGTCATCTACTCCGCCATCGACGACATCGAACTGGCCCTCAAGGGCATGCTCAAGCCGGAATACGAAGAATTCCAGCTTGGCACCGCCGAGGTCCGCGAAGTGTTCCGTTCCTCCAAGTTCGGCAACATCGCAGGCTCGATCGTCCGCTCGGGCATCATCCGCCGTAACACCAAGGCCCGCATCAGCCGCGACGGCAAGATCATCGGTGAGAACCTCACCGTCGAGACGCTCAAGCGGTTCAAGGACGACGCCACCGAGGTCCGCACGGACTTCGAGTGTGGTATCGGCCTGGGCTCGTACAACGACATCAACGAAGGCGACATCATCGAAACCTTCGAGATGCGCGAGAAGCCGCGCGCCTAAGGCTCGTTGAGTCTCTGGCGGGGCCGTTGGGATTTTTCCGGCGGCCCCGCCCCCGCACTCCGCGATTGAGGGGGCCCCGCCCCTACGACGGATGGCCAGCGATCTGCGATCGCTGGCCATCCGTCTCCGGCAGGCCCGAAGCCACTCCCGGGCCCCCTCAATCGCTACGCGCGGCAGGTGATAACGTCGCCTCCGTGCCGCCCCCAAACTTATCTATTTTTACAGGAGGTTCTCATGGCTGATCCCGCACGGGCTGCCAAGTTGGCGCAGCGGATCAAGGTTGTTGTTGCCGAGGCCCTGGGCCGGAAGGTCAAGGATCCCCGGCTTGAGGGCATCACGGTTACCGATGCCCGCGTGACCAACGATCTGCAGCACGCCACCATCTACTACACCGTTTTCGGTGACGAAGCCGTCCAGGCTGATGCTGCCAAGGGGCTGGAGAAGGCCAAGGGCGTGCTGCGGCAGGAAGTCGGCCGCAACGTGACCGTCCGGCTGACCCCCACCCTGGAGTTTGTGGCCGACCAGATTCCCGTCAACGCCTCCAACCTCGAGGAGCTGCTCCGCGAGGCCAAGAAGCGCGACGCCGAGGTGGCCGCCCTGGCTGCCACGGCCAGCCACGCCGGCGAAGCGGACCCGTACAAGTCCGACGACCCCGAGGATGAGGACATCGACGAAGACGACTTCGACGAGGAAGACACCGACCTGGCACCGGCCGGCGAACCCGAAGAAGACACGAAAAAGTAGGCAGCTGCCTGCCCACGAAGGCCCGGACCGCGCTGCGGCCCGGGCCTTCGGCGTTCCTGGCCCGCTGTGGCTAGGATCAAGCTATGACCACGCCCACGGATGACCCGCTTACGGCCGGATACCTGAAACTGGCCATTGACCTGGCCACCCGCAACGTGGCCGACGGCGGCGGACCTTTCGGCGCCGTGGTGGTCACTCCGGACGGGACCGTGCACCAGGGGGTCAACCGGGTAACCCGCGACAACGACCCCACCGCGCACGCCGAAGTGGTGGCCATCCGTGCGGCGGCAGCAGCCACCGCCAACTTCGACCTGCACGGCTCGGTTTTATACACCAGCTGCGAACCGTGCCCCCTGTGCCTGGCGGCGGCGCTCTGGGCGCGTATTTCCCGGGTCCACTTCGCCGCAGACCGGCACGGCGCGGCCGCCGCCGGCTTCGACGACGCGGTGTTTTACGACTACTTCGACGGAACCCGGCCGGAACTTCTGCCGGTCAGCCACGATGAGGTCCCGGCGGCGGACGCCCCGTTCCAGGCCTGGCTCGCGGCCCGGCACAAAACGGCTTACTGAACGGCCCTGCCTACGGCTGGTCCCTGGCCGGCAGCCGGGAAAGTCCGGCCAGCAGGTCCGCTTTGCTGCCGCACAAGGCGATCCGTACCCAGCCCTCACCGATGGACCCAAACGCGGTGCCCGGTGCCAGGGCCACGCCGGAGTCGGCGAGGAACCGGCGCACCCAGCTGCGGACGTCCCCGCCGCTGACGTGCGAGACGTCGGCCCACAGGTAAAACGCGCCCTGCGCCCGGAGGTAGGGGATGCCCTTCCCCGCCAGCACTGCGGACGCAGCATCACGGTTCTGCCGGTAGTGTGCGTGCGCCTGGTGCACGTAGTCCTGCGGCCCGGTCAGCGCGGCGATCGCCGCGTACTGCGACGGTGACGCCACGCAGGAGACGATCGACTCCATCACGTTGTCCATCTGCTGCTCCAGACCGGGCGGGCAGATCAGGGCCCCGATCCGCAGCCCGGTCAGCCCATAGGTCTTGGACAAGGTCAGGGATGTAAAAACCCGTGCCCTGCCAGGGGTATTTCCATCGAACCGGGCCGGGCTGACGTGCGGGACGTCGTAGGTGAAGGCCTCGTAGCACTCGTCGGAGATGACCCACAGATCGTGCCGCCGGGCCAGGTCCATCAGGTCGCGGGTCAGGTCCGCGCTGAGCACCGCCCCCAGCGGGTTGGACGGCGAGTTCAGCACCAATACCCGGGTCCGCTCCGTGATGAGGGCCTCGATGTCGGATACCCGTGGCTGGAAGCCGTGGTCCGGATACAGCGGGTACCGCACCGGCACGGCGTTCAGCAGGCCGGCGGTCATGGCGAATGTGGGGTAGCCGGGATTGGGGATGAGGACTTCCATGCCGGGGGACAGGAGCAGGCTCATGGCGAAGTGCAGGCCCTGCTGCGCGCCGTCCACCACGTAGACCCGGTCGGCACCGATATCGATGCCCTGCTCCGCCCGGAACCTGGCGGCGAAGGCCTCGCGGAGCGCTGGGATGCCCGCGTTGGGGGTGTAGTTCGTCTCGTCGCGGTCCAGGCATGCGATCCCGGCGTCCAGGATGTGCCGGGGGAGCGGGAAGCCGGGCTCGCCGATGCTCAGCACCAGGGCATTCGGCGTCCGCCAGGCCGCCTCGGTGATCTCGCGGATCTGGTTGACGGGCACGTCACGGACTTGGGCGGCAAGCTCAGGCATGCCAGCCATCCTAGCCGCCGGGCCAGGGCACGTCCGGGAGGGCCCAGCCGCGCCGATATACTGGGAGGCGTGCTTTCTGGACTGGTAATAGTGGACAAGCCGCAGGGATGGACCAGCCACGATGTGGTTGGCCGGATGCGGCGCCTCGCAGGGACCCGGAAAGTGGGGCATGCGGGGACGCTGGACCCCATGGCCACCGGGGTGCTGGTGGTGGGCATCAACAAAGCCACCCGGCTGCTCACCTACATTGTGGGCACCTCGAAGACCTATACCGCCACCATCAGGCTGGGGCAGTCCACGGTGACGGACGACGCCGAAGGTGACGTTACGGCGTCGGCCTCTACCGTTGCAGTGGCCGAGCAGGCCATCCGCGAAGGCGTTGCGGCACTCACCGGTCTCATCCAGCAGGTGCCCAGCAGCGTCAGCGCCATCAAGGTCAACGGCGAACGCGCCTACGCAAGGGTCCGTTCCGGCGAAGACGTTAAACTCGCGGCCCGGCCGGTCACCATCCACCGGTTCGAGGTCCACAGCATCCGCCGGGACGACGCCGCGGACGTGGTGGACGTGGAAGTCACCGTGGAGTGCAGCTCCGGAACCTACATCAGGGCCCTGGCCCGGGACCTTGGCAATGGCTTGGGCGTGGGCGGCCACCTGACGGTGCTCCGCCGGACCCACGTGGGCCCCTACTCCCTGGCGCAGGCCCGCACCCTGGAACAGCTGGCGGAAGAGCTGGACGTCCTGGAAATGTCCAGCGCGGCCCGTGCCCTGATGCCCAACCGTGAACTCACCGCCGAAGAGACCACCGAGATTTCGTTTGGCCGGCGGATCGCAGCGGGCGGGACCGGCAGCGATGCCGCCACCACAGACCATCCGGCAGCGGCCTTTGCCCCGGACGGCAGCCTGGTTGCGCTGCTGGCCGACGCCGGAAGCTACGCCAAGCCTGTCCTGGTTTTCGCGCCGGGCAACGGCGCCGCAGGAGAGAACTGAGCCTTGGACGCGTATTTTTTTATCATCCTGGCAGTGGGCCTGGTGTCCACGGCGATCTGCCTGATCGCCGGCATCCTGCGGAAGGCTCCCAACGACGCCACCATCCTGTCTGTCGCAGCCGTTGAAGTGGCGCTGGTGGTGTATCTCGTGGGCTCCGTGGTGCGGGTGATCGCCGGTGAACCCATCGCCGGAGAAGCCTGGGAGTTCTGGGGCTACCTTGCCACTGCCATGCTCCTGCCGCCGGCAGCCATCTACTGGGCCATCCTGGAACGGACGCGCTGGAGCAACTTTGTCCTTGCCGCCGTGGGTGTGACCGCACTGGTCATGGCCGCCCGAATGAACCAGATCTGGTACTGAAGTGGAAGAAGAGCACAACGTGAATGACGACCAGCGGCCCGCCGTCGGCAAAACCCCGGACGGCGACCACCACGGGACCCCGGCCGGCAACTCTTCGGAGGCCCCCGGGAATCCGGACGTTCCGGCCAGGAACACCCGCAACACAGGCCCGGGACGGCTCCTTATTGCCGTGTACGCGGTGTTTGCCCTCTCGGCCACGGCCCGCGCCGGCTACCAGATCCTGACAAAGTTCTCCGAGGCGCCGCTGGCCTACCTGCTGTCCGCGTTTGCCGCCGTCGTTTATGTGGTGGCTACCGTGTCGCTCGCGAAAGCGGGCAGCACCTGGTTCAAGGTTTCCGTGGCGGCCGTCCTGGTGGAGCTGGTGGGCGTCCTGGTGGTGGGTGCGCTGAGCGTGTTCGACTCCGTGCAGTTCCCCCACGAAACCGTGTGGTCTCTGTTCGGCAGAGGCTACGCCTTCATCCCGCTGCTGCTCCCCATCCTTGGCCTGGCTTGGCTGTACCGGCGACGTCCCGTGCGGGCAACGGCAGCGCCGTGATTGCGGGTACCCTTGGAGAGTTCCGCGGCCGGCGTGGTGGCGGAGCCTTGGTTTTTGCACGCAGTTTAAGGCGAGGGTGATGGTGTACATCTGGAACGATCCGTCCGAGGTCCCGGCAGACTTCGGCCCATCCGTTGTCACCTTTGGTAACTTCGATGGCGTTCACCGCGGGCACCAGCAGGTGCTGTCGCAGCTGATCCGTTCGGCCCGCCGGACGCATTCCAAAGCCGTTGCGGTCACCTTCGATCCGCACCCGGCGCTGATCCATCGCCCCGAAGAGGCCCCCGAGCTGATCATGGGCCTGGCGGACAAGCTGGAAGCCCTGGGGGAGCTGGGCCTGGACGGTGTCCTGGTGGTCAAGTACTCCCTGGACCTTGCCAGCCTCACCGCCGAGGAATTTGTGGAGCAGTTCCTGGTGGACTGTCTCGGCGCCAGCCACGTGGTGATCGGCCACGACGCCCGGTTTGGCAGGGGCAACTCCGGCGACCTGGACACCATGAAGGTGCTGGGCGAAAAGTTCGGCTTCGACGTCCAGGTGATCAGCGAGTTCGGCTCCGAGGGCTACCCGCTGCATAACGACGCCGGCACGGACCGGCGCTGCTCCTCCACCTGGGTACGCGAAGCACTTCAGGAGGGCGACGTGGCGACGGCGGCCGAAGTCCTGGGCCGTGCGCACCGGATGCGCGGCGAAGTGGTCCACGGCGCCGCCCGCGGCCGGGCCCTGGGATTCCCCACCGCCAACCTTTCCCCCGATGCCACCGGGCTGGTTCCCGCGGACGGAATTTATGCGGGCTGGCTGGTGGACGCCGCCGGGAAACGTTGGCCCGCGGCCATCTCCGTAGGCTCAAACCCGACGTTCGACGGCGTCAGCCGGCAGGTTGAAGCCCACGTTATCGACAGGCCCAAAGAGGCCGCCGAGGACTTCGATCTGTACGGCCAGACAGTGGTGGTGGAATTCACCGAGCGGCTCCGCGGGATGGTGGCCTACCGTGGTCCGGAGGCCCTGGTTGAGCAGATGTGCCTCGACGTTGTCCAGGCGCGGGACATCCTCGCCCAACACTGACAGGCCCCGCCCTTCCGGGCAGGCCACCCGGCCACCGCAGGCCACCCGGCCCGCGGTGTCAGCAAGTTGCACTGTCCGCAAGGAAAGGCACCACGTGTCCGTCGAAAAGAACACCCGCAAGCTGGACAAGGGGATTGTCAGGGACTTCAGCTCCCGGATGAGCTACGCCTCCTACCTGCAGTTGCCCACGCTGCTCAGCGCGCAGCAGCCGGTCAGCGAACCGGAGCATCACGACGAGCTGCTATTCATCATCCAGCACCAGACCACGGAGCTGTGGCTGAAGCTGGTGCTGCATGAGCTGCGCAGCGCGGCGGCCCGGCTGCGGGCCGACGACCTCGGAGCGGCACTGAAGGGTATCGCCCGGGTCAAGCACATCCAGAAGACCCTCACGGAGCAGTGGTCCGTCCTGGCCACGCTGACTCCCACCGAGTACTCACAGTTCCGTGGCTTCCTGGGGAACTCTTCGGGCTTCCAATCCAGCCAGTACCGTGCCGTGGAATTTGTCCTGGGCAACAAAAACCGCAAGATGCTGCCCGTCTTCGAGTCCGACCCCGAGGCGCACGCCATGCTGACGGACGTCCTGGAAGCGCCCAGCATCTACGACGAGTTCCTGGCCTATTTGTCGCGGCAGGGTTTCGAGGTGCCGGCTGCGGTCCTCGAGCGCGACGTCACCAAGGCCCACGAATTCACTCCCGCGCTGGTGCCGCTGTTCAAGCACATCTACGAGCAGGCGTCGGATAACTGGGGCGCCTACGAAGCCTGCGAGGAACTGGTTGACCTGGAGGACAACTTCCAGTTGTGGCGCTTCCGGCATCTCCGGACGGTCCAGCGGACCATCGGCATGAAATCGGGGACCGGCGGCTCCAGCGGGGCCGCGTTCCTGCAAAAGGCACTGGAACTGACGTTTTTCCCGGAACTATTCGCTGTCAGGACGGAGATCGGTCAATGAGCGCGGACCAAGTGGCGCCCGGCGCAGCCGCAGACCAGGCCCTGTCGCAGCGCGCGGCCCAGCTGGACGGCCAGGATCCGCTGGCCCGCTACCGCAGCCTTTTTGTAGGCACCGAAACGCCACTTTCCTACCTGGACGGCAACTCGCTGGGCCGGCCGCTGCAGCGCACCATCGGAGACATCACGGCGTTCATCAGCGACGGCTGGGGTGGCCGGCTGATCCGCGGCTGGGACGAGGACTGGCTGGAAATGCCGCAGCGCATCGGCGACCAGCTGGGCCGGGCGGTGCTCGGGGCTGCCCCGGGGCAGACCATCATCGCCGACTCCACCACAGTGGTCCTGTACAAGCTGATCCGCGCCGCCCTGGCCGCGGTGCAGGATCCTGACCGCAACGAACTGGTCCTGGACACGGAGAACTTCCCCACGGACCGGTACCTCGTCGAGGGAATCGCCCTGGAAGAGGGCCTGACGCTGCGCTGGATCGAAACGGATCCCGCGGCCGGGGTGACCGTTGACCAGGTGCGGTCCGCGACCGGGCCGCGGACCGCCGTCGTTCTCCTCAGCCAGATTGCCTACCGGTCCGGCCACCTGGCGGACCTGCCCGCCATCACCGCGGCCGTCCACGACGCCGGCGCCTTGGTGGTGTGGGACCTGTGCCACTCCGCGGGGTCGGTGGAGATCGCGCTGGACAGTGCAGACGTGGACTTTGCGGCGGGCTGCACCTACAAATACCTGAACGGCGGGCCGGGTTCGCCCGCGTTTGCCTACGTGAACCGGCGCCACCTGGCTGGGCTGAACCAGCCCATCTGGGGTTGGATGGGCCGCAAGGACGCGTTCGCGATGGCGGCCGGCTACGAACCGGCCGAGGGGATCCGCGCATTCCTGAGCGGCACCCCGGCTATTTTCGGGATGCTGGCCATGCAGGGCACGCTGGACCTCATCGAAGAGGCCGGCATGGCCGCCATCCGGGACAAGTCGGAACACCTCACGGCGTTTGCCGTGGAGATCTTCGATGCGTGGCTGGCACCCCTGGGCGCTGAGCTGGCCTCGCCGCGGAACCCGGGGGAGCGGGGCAGCCACATCACCGTGGACCATCCAGGCTTCACCAAGGCCGACGTTGCTGGCCTCTGGGACGGGGACGTCATCCCCGATTTCCGGGCGCCACATGGCATCCGGGTGGGCCTTTCGCCGCTGAGCACCAGCTTCGCCGAGGTCCTGCAGGGGATGGCAGCCATCCGGGACCGGCTCGCCGCCTAGGCCGTTTCCGGGCGGGCTGCCGGATCCTGCGCCGCCGGGAAGGCGTGTTTCGACATAATTGGGCCGCGGCCGGTAAACTGGACGATGGATCCGGCTGCAGTCCGTGGCGGCTGGTTCCTGTTGTGTACGGCCGCACCCGGTTTTTCCGGTTGGCCGCCGCGGCAGACCCGGCAGTGAATTACTGACCCGGGCCCTCACGGCACATTCCCAAGGAGTTATTGTGGCACTTGACGCCGCTGTAAAGCAGTCCATCATCAAGGAATACGCAACCGGCGAAGGCGACACTGGTTCGCCCGAGGTACAGGTTGCAGTCCTGACCCAGCGGATCAAGGATCTGACTGAGCACATGAAGGAGCACAAGCACGATTACCACACCCAGCGCGGTCTGCTGGGCATGGTCGGTCGTCGCAAGCGCATGCTTGGCTACCTGAAGAAGACCGACATCGCCCGCTACCGTGCGCTCATCGAGCGTCTCGGCCTGCGCCGCTAGTCGGACTTCCGGGCGGCCCAGCCCCAGTTGGGGCCGGGCTGCCCTGTTCCACCAAAAAAACTAAACAGGAGGATCAACCGCATCAGGCATTCGCGGTCCTCGGTAGTGATCCCCGGGAACGGCAGCAACGTATGGCTGCCCCGGCCCGTGGGTCTCGATCGACGACCGGGTGCAGGGCCAGTCGACAAATGCTGGCCTGGGTTGATGCGGCTGGACTTCCGTAAAAACAGAAACGGAGGTGACTCTCTTGGAGGGTCCCGAAATCCAGTTCTCAGAAGCCGTCATTGACAATGGCCGCTTCGGCAAGCGTGTAATCCGCTTTGAAACCGGCCGCCTCGCCAAGCAGGCAGCCGGCGCAGCCATGGTGTACATCGACGAAGACACCGCACTGCTGTCCGCCACCACTGCCGGCAAGCACCCGCGCGAAGGCTTCGACTTCTTCCCGCTGACGGTGGATGTCGAAGAGCGTATGTACGCTGCCGGCCGCATCCCGGGCTCGTTCTTCCGCCGCGAAGGCCGCCCCTCCACCGAAGCCATCCTGGCCTGCCGCCTTATGGACCGCCCGCTGCGCCCCGCCTTCGTTAAGGGCCTGCGCAACGAAGTCCAGATCGTGGTGACCGTCCTGGCCATCAACCCCGACGAGCTCTACGACGTGGTGGCCATCAACGCCTCCTCCATGTCCACGCAGCTTTCGGGCCTGCCGTTCTCCGGCCCCATCGGCGGCGTCCGCGTTGCCCTGGTTGCCGACGAGCACGGTTCACAGTGGGTTGCTTTCCCCAAGCACTCCCAGCTGGAAAACTCGGTCTTCAACATGGTTGTTGCCGGCCGCGTTGCCGGTGACGACGTCGCCATCATGATGGTGGAAGCCGAAGCAACCGACAACTCCTGGAACCTCATCAAGGAACAGGGCGCCACCGCCCCCACCGAAGAGGTTGTCTCCGAGGGCCTCGAGGCTGCAAAGCCGTTCATCAAGGCACTCTGCGACGCCCAGGCCGACCTTGCCGGCCGGGCCGCCAAGCCCACCGTTGAGTTCCCCGTCTTCCTGGACTACCAGGACGATGTGTACGCCGCTGTTGAAGCCGCTGCTGCCGACAAGCTGGCCGCCGTCTTCCAGATCGCCGACAAGCAGGAGCGCGACGTCGCAACTGATTCCTTGAAGGACGAGACCATTTCGTCCCTGGCCGGCCAGTTTGAAGGCCGCGAGAAGGAACTGTCCGCAGCATTCCGCTCGGTCACCAAGCAGGTTGTGCGCCAGCGCATCCTCAAGGACCAGATCCGCATCGACGGCCGCGGCCTGACGGACATCCGCCAGCTCACCGCCGAGGTAGAGGTCCTGCCCCGCGTTCACGGTTCGGCCATCTTCGAACGCGGCGAGACCCAGATCATGGGTGTCACCACGCTGAACATGCTCAAGATGGAACAGCAGATCGATTCGCTGTCGCCCGTCACACGCAAGCGCTACATGCACAACTACAACTTCCCGCCGTACTCCACCGGTGAAACCGGCCGCGTGGGTTCGCCCAAGCGCCGCGAAATCGGCCATGGTGCCCTGGCGGAACGCGCCCTCGTGCCCGTCCTGCCGTCCCGCGAGGAATTCCCCTACGCCATCCGCCAGGTATCCGAGGCACTGAGCTCCAACGGCTCCACCTCCATGGGTTCCGTATGCGCCTCCACCCTGTCGATGCTGAACGCCGGTGTGCCCCTGAAGGCAGCCGTCGCCGGTATCGCCATGGGCCTGGTTTCCGACCAGGTTGACGGCCAGACCCGCTACGCCGCGCTGACCGACATCCTCGGCGCCGAAGATGCCTTCGGCGACATGGACTTCAAGGTTGCCGGTACTTCCGAGTTCGTCACGGCCATCCAGCTGGACACCAAGCTCGACGGCATCCCCGCTTCCGTGCTGGCAGCAGCACTGAAGCAGGCCCGCGAAGCCCGCCTGCACATCCTTGAGGTCCTCAACTCGGCCATTGACACCCCGGACGAACTCTCCGAGTTCGCACCGCGCGTCATCGCCGTGAAGATCCCCGTGGACAAGATCGGCGAGGTCATTGGGCCCAAGGGCAAGATGATCAACCAGATCCAGGAAGACACCGGCGCCGACATCTCCATCGAGGACGACGGCACGGTCTACATTGGCGCCACGAACGGGCCGTCTGCAGACGCAGCACGCTCCGCCATCAACGCCATCGCGAACCCGCAGGTTCCGGAAATCGGCGAGCGTTACCTGGGTACGGTCGTCAAGACCACCACCTTCGGTGCCTTCGTATCGCTGACCCCGGGCAAGGACGGCCTCCTGCACATCTCCGAGCTCCGCAAGCTGGCCAACGGCAAGCGCGTGGACAACGTTGATGATGTCGTCTCCGTGGGCCAGAAGGTCCAGGTTGAGATCACCAAGATTGACGACCGTGGAAAGCTTTCGCTCTCCCCGGTGGTAGCCGAGGAAGAAGGCGCAGACGACAGCGAACGCGCCCACGCCACGGAGCCCGCTGAAGGTGCCGACGTCTG
>NZ_LMOL01000015.1:0-1940 GCF_001424565.1 Arthrobacter sp. Leaf141 | reverse complement strand
GGGCCGGTGGATGATCCACCGGCCCCGCCGCTGTTACGATGGCAGCCAGATCCGGCTGCACCTCCTGAAAGGCCTCAATGACTGTTGTACCCCTGCCCCTCGAGCAGAACCATCCCGGTGACACCCTGGTCCATGGCTCCGAAGGCGGCTCCGAAGTCCGCCGGTCCGTGCTGCCCGGCGGTGTTCGGGTTCTGACCGAAGCGATGCCCGGCCAAAGGTCGGCGACCATCGGTTTCTGGGTAGGCGTGGGGTCACGCGATGAAGCCCCCGGACAGCACGGCTCCACGCACTTTCTTGAACACCTGCTGTTCAAGGGCACCAAGCGGCGCACCGCGCTGGAGATCGCCTCGGCATTTGACGAGGTGGGCGGCGAATCAAACGCAGCCACGGCCAAGGAAAGCACCTGCTACTTTGCGCGCGTCCTGGACACCGACCTGCCCATGGCCATCGATGTCATTGCCGACATGATCACCGGCGCTGTCCTTGACCCGGCCGAGATGGAACAGGAACGGGACGTCATCCTCGAGGAAATCGCCATGGACAGCGATGACCCCACCGACGTCGCCCACGAGCATTTCGTCGCCGCGGTCCTGGGGAGCCACCCCTTGGGCCGGCCCATCGGCGGAACCCCGGACGCCATCCGTGCGGTTGCCCGCGATTCGGTGTGGGAGCACTACCGGCGCTACTACCGGCCCGACGAGCTGGTCATCACCGCAGCTGGCGGCCTGGACCATGATGTGGTGTGCGGGCTGGTGGTTGACGCGCTGAAGTCGGCGGGCTGGAACCTCGAATCCGACGCTGCACCCGTTGACCGGCGCTCAACGGAACGCGCCCTCATCACCGGCACCGCCGGACTGCAGGTGATCAAGCGTGCCGTGGAGCAGGCCAACATCATCATGGGCTGCCCCACCATCGTGGCCACCGACCAGCGGCGCTACGTCATGAGTGTCCTCAACGCCGTCCTGGGCGGCGGCATGTCCTCACGCCTGTTCCAGGAGATCCGCGAGAAGCGTGGGCTGGTGTACTCCACGTACTCGTTCGCGTCCTCTTACGCCGATGCCGGCTACTTCGGAATGTACGCCGGCTGCACGCCGTCCAAGGTCCGCCAAGTCCTGGATCTGCTGGGCGTTGAATTGGACAAGCTGGCCGAGCACGGCATTTCCGAGGAGGAGCTGCGCAAGGCCGTTGGCCAGCTGTGCGGCGGCATCGTGCTGGCCCTTGAAGACACCGGGTCCAGGATGTCCCGGCTGGGCCGGGCCGAACTGGTCTCCGGCGAGTACCAGGACATCGATGAGACCCTTCGCCTGATTAAGGCAGTGACTGCTGAGCAGGTGCAGGAACTCGCGGCCGAGCTCGCAGCTGCGCCCCGGACCGTCACGGTGGTGGGCCCCTTTGATGAGTCCGAGACGTTCGGGCTCTGACACCATCCTGCAGCAAGTAGTAACGGAACGGCTCAGGCCGGACTGCGCCACGTCCGGTGCGCTGTCCGGCCTGAGCCGTACCTGGTTGCTGGAGTCTCGGGGTGTCCAGCGTGCGGAAGTCCGAAGGTTCAGGGCAAGGGAAGTCCGTGACTGACAAGGTAGCTGCTCAGGAGGCCGCCTTCAGTCACCTCATAGTCGTAAATGTCTTCACCTGAGCGGAACCTGTCCAGGAGTTCCTGCTCAACTAAGTCCGGTTCGTGAAAGTCCGGCAGGAAGGTCATTGGCTCGAACGTGGCACCCTCGAATATGGGTTGGTGAATGGAATCCGGCCCGCCTTGCATTGACGCAAGGCGTTCGCTTTCCTGTCCGGTATGTGCCCAGGGTGGTTCCGGGTTTGCTGTGATTTGTTGTGGTTCTGCCGGTTCCGGTGTGGGGTGTTGTTGGGTCCACTCGGACGGCCAGGTGGGTGGTTCGTGGTCGGGGTGTTCGGCGGGGTAGTAGCGGCCGGTGGGTGAGAGC
>NZ_LMOL01000014.1:1030-16105 GCF_001424565.1 Arthrobacter sp. Leaf141 | reverse complement strand
CGCCGCGGGCCTGATCGCTTTCGGCGCCGGACTCCTGGTCTCGTCCCTGATCCCGGCCAGCGAAAAGGAACGCGAAGCCGCGGACCAACTCAAAACAGCCGCCGAACCCCTCACCAGCCAACTCACCGACGCCGCCAAGGACATGGCCGAGGACCTCAGGCAGCCCGCCCAGGACGCCATGGAAAGCCTCAAATCCACGGCCACCGACGCCGCCGAACACGTCAAAGCCGAAGGCCAAGGCGCCGTCGCCGACGTCAAGGACCGCAGCACCGAAGCCAAAGACAACGTCCAGAACGCCTGACGCACACCAGCGGCACCACAGGTACCAGCCCTAATGTCAGGCCGGCCCCGCCACCCCGCGGAGCCGGCCTGTCGGCTTTATCCCCCAAAAGAAGAGGACGCCCCATGGCTACTTCCGATTCCCCCGAAACCAGCACCGCGAAAGCGGCCCAGGCGCCTGCTCCGGATGACAGCCGGAAGCCGGACAGTCCCAAGGACGTGGACAAACCGTCGTGGAAGTACATCGCCCGTAAGACGCTGCGTGAGTTCAGCAAGGACCAGTGCCCGGACCTTGCGGCGTCCCTGACCTACTACGCCGTGCTGTCCCTGTTCCCGGCCATGCTTGCGCTCGTCTCGCTGATTGGCCTGTTCGGCGATCCGCAGAAGACCACCGACGCCCTTCTGCAGGTGGTGCAGGGAGTTGCACCCGGCGATACGGTCAAGACGGTCAGCGGACCGGTAGCCGAACTGGCCAGCGCCCCGGCAGCCGGCTTCACCCTGGTGATCGGCCTGGCCACGGCCCTGTGGTCCGCGTCGGGGTACGTGGGCGCCTTTGGGCGGGCCATGAACCGCGTGTACGAGGTGGATGAAGGCCGCCCGTTTGTGAAACTGCGCGGCACCATGCTGGCCGTCACGCTCCTGGCGGTGGTGATCGTGGCCGTGCTGGCCGGAATGCTGGTGCTCAGCGGACCGGTGGCAGAGTCGGTGGGTGGCCTGATCGGGCTCAGCGGGGTCTTCCTGACCGTCTGGAACATCGCCAAATGGCCGGTGATGCTGGGTCTGATGGTGGCCATCATCGCCGTGCTCTACTACGCCACGCCCAACGTCAAGCAGCCCAAGTTCAAATGGATGAGCCTGGGTTCCGGCATCGCCCTGCTGATCTTTATCCTCGCCTCCTTGGGTTTTGCGTTTTATGTGGCCAACTTTGGCAACTACAACAAAACCTATGGCGCCCTGGGCGGCGTGATTGTGATGCTGCTGTGGCTCTGGATCCTGAACATGTCGCTGCTGTTCGGCGCCGAGTTCGACGCTGAAATGGAGCGCGGCCGCCAGCTCCAGGCAGGCATCAAGGCGGAGGAGACCATCCAGTTGCCGCCGCGCGACACCAAAAAGAGCGAGAAGCTCCAGGCCCAGGAGGATGAGGACATCCGGCACGGCCGTGAACTGCGGGAAAAGTACAGCGCGGAAAACGCTGATGCTGAGCAGGAAGATTCGGGCGACGACGACGGAACCCAGGGTGCGGACGGCACCCGGGTGCCGCACCGCGAGCGCGTCCGGGACAAGGTCCGCAGGGCGGCAGGGCAGGAGGACCCGGACGGGAAGCGGCCCGACGCCGGCCGATAAGCCCGGCCCGGCACCCGGAGGGCGGGCCCCGCGGCTTCCCGGCGCGGCGGCCCGCCTGAGAACGGGGCAGTACCGCCGCGCAGGGCTATGCAGGACCCGCCGGATGGGGGAAAATTGTCACAGGTCCTATCGGTTTCCCGGGACGGCAACAGTCCGGGGCCAGGCGGGGCCGGCGGTGAGATGGCCTCCTCTGAGACCGAGGCCAGTCCCCCCAGTCGCCGTCGGCCCCCTCAATTCCTGCCCGCCACCCCTGCTGCCGAGGACGGCAGCCCGCAGCCGACTGGACAAGCGCGCCCGGCTGCAATACTTTCGTGATTACTCCTCGCGCCATCACGGTACGCGGGAGCCGCTGAAGCAGACCCGGCGGGACTACTGACGAGCCTCCCGAATGAGCTGACATGCCTGCCACCCACTTTGACTCTTTCCTCGCCGAAGCCGTTGTCCCGGACAAGGAGCCCGGTCTGGGCCTTGGCCGCGATGAGCTTTACGGCCTCTACACCAGCTGGTGCCTTATCAACAAGGAGCAGCTCCAGCCGCCCGAGTCCCTGTGGCAAGCCCTGCAGGAGCATAACATCGACCCGGACAGCAACAATCTGTCCATGACCGGCCCGTCGGCCGCCGACTATATTCTGGCAAGCGCGCCGGACCTCGTCTAAGCGCCGCCTTGCCATAGAGGGACCCGGGCCTGGCAGGCCCGGGTCCCTCTGCCTTCGGCCGGCTTGTGCTGCACTTGGTCACTGGTGGATCTGGTTTCCTGCCGGCCCTGTGTTCACCGACCCGGCGGCGGTTCGAGGGCCAGGGCGAGCAGGTACGCCCCGAAGCCCCTGGGCGCCCGGCCAGCTGTCCGGCCGGATGTCCGCACCCGGATGCTGTCCGTAGCCACAACGTTCGCGCCGGACCGCCGGAGGCCTGAGGCAAGGGCCCTGTCCTCGCCCGAATCAGCGGCCGGGAAACCACCCGCGGCCAGATAGGCGGAGGCCCGGACGCCCAGGTTGGCGCCGTAGACGTGGGGGTGGTTTTCGCGGAACGGGTGGCGGGCCCGCCAGCGCTGGAGCAGTGCCGGGTCCATGCCATCAGGATCCGGCTCCACGGATCCCAGGACCGCGTCCGCTCCTGCGGCGGCGAGCTCCACCTGGCGCAGCAGCCAGTTACGGGGGACCAGTGAATCGGCGTCGGTATTGGCCAGCCAGGTCCGCCCGGCGGGCGCGTCCCTGAAAGGCGCGGAGGTGGTCGCGGCCTGCGCTGCCGTGCTGCCGGAGTTCCACAGCGCATGGATCCCGGCCCTGCGGCTGCGGCCCACGCTTTTGAAGCCCGCAGCCAGGACTGTCACGTCCGCCGCGGCCGCTGCCCGTTCTGCATAACGGCGGGCCACCGACGCCGAGCCGTCACTGCAACTGTCCAGGACCAGCACCAGCCGGGTGCGGACGCCGGGCTGCTTTTCGGCCAGATGGTCGACGGCGGCGCTGACGCCTTCCAGAGCCCTGGCGAGGTGCCGTTCCTCGTTGTGGACGGGAATGACCACCGCCAGATGGCTGATGGTTGATGCGTCCGCTGGCAGGGCAGGCTCCGGCGGATGAGACACCAAGTCTGCCGGAATCGGACCCAGGGAGCCACCGACTGTCCTGCTTTCTGCCACGGATCCCGGTCGTGGACCGCCGCTGATGCCCGGCATCAGCCGGCCCCCCGCTGTCCCGCGCCGGATCCTGCGCCTGCATCCCCGTCTGCAACCGGGCCAGGAACAGCACCGGGCGCGGTCAGGACCTCAAGGACAAAATCCTGCTCGCGGTAGAGCCCCGACTGCTGCCAGCCAAGCCGTTCCCTCGCACGGGTGTGGACAGTCTCGCCGTCGAGCTCCCAGCCGTCAATCGGATGCCGCCAGTGGCAGAGGACCAGCGCGCCGCCTGGGCTGATGGACTCCCTGATGCGGTCCAGCAGGGCAGCCAGTTCGTCCGGCGCCAGGTAGTAGCCAACCTCGGACACCACCACCAGGTCGAAGCTGCCCGCCGGCCAGGACTCCGGCAACACCTGCCGCCGGACGCTGACCCAGGGGAAAGCCGCCAGCCGTTCGGAGGCCCGGTCAGCCGCGGTGCCGCTGGCGTCCACGGCAAGGAGGTTGTCGCACCGCGGGGCAAGGTCCGCCGTGAGGGTACCGATCGAACAGCCCACCTCCAGCGCGGACCTGTACCGCTCCTGCGGCAGCGCTGCCAGGGTCAGGGCCCGCTTGCGCCGCTCATACCAGCTTCCTGCATAGTTCCAGGGGTCCGCGGAGCCGGCGTGGACGGCGTCGAAAATCTGTTCCGCATCGGCACTCCGGTGCGGCCTGCCGCCGTCGGGTGTGGGCGGCGTCCACGCAAAAACCTCAAACGGGCGGTCGAAATGCGCCAGGAAATCCGCGTCGAGCAGTGTTTCGTCCCCCTCGGCCGGGGACAGCGGCCGGACCTGCGTGGCATGCGCCGCCATGGCCCTGGTCTTGGCTTCCGCCGCCGCCGGAGCCAGCTGAAGCTGGTGCCAGGCCCGCCACGTTGGCTGGGCCGGCGTTGCCCAGTGCCAGTACCAGATGGGGTACTCCAGGAGGCCAAAGCCCTCCGCTGCGGCCACGGCCGCGGCCGCCTCCCCCAGCGCGTCGTGGTCCGCGTGGCCGTCACTGCGGAAAGGCGCCACCAGCACCACGTCTTCCGGCCGCGTGCCGCCGCCGTGCGCAGCGTCCCGGATGGCAGCGGCGATGGTCCCGCTGTACGCGCCCAGTCCCTGGTCCGGCAGGCCAAGGAAACTCCAGCGGCCCGCCAGGCCCAGCTCCGTGAGGGCGGCACCGAACTCGACAAGACGCAGGGCCGAAAGCTGTTCCGGGCTGTGGGTGGGCGATCCGGGATGGGACCCTTCCCCGGCGGTGCAGAGCAGGACCTCCACTTCCGCGCCCAAGGCGGGCAGGGTCGCCATCAGGCCGCCGGCGCCCAAGGTTTCGTCATCGGGATGGGCTGCGAGGACCACAAACCGTGTCCCGGCGAGCCTGGCCGGATCGAGGGGCAGCCCGGGGAGCGCAGCCAGGCCCGCATCGGACCAGGTGGATTCGGCAGTTCCGGTATCCGTGTGCGAAAAGGTCACCACTGGCTGTCCCCCTTAAGGGCCAGCGCACCGAGCTGTGCATCGTCCCGTTGCCCGTGGTGCTGGCGGACGTAGAGGGCCAGGTCGGCCATCCGTTTGGCATAGGGTTCGTCGAATGCCAGCGGCGCCGGGCCCCTGGCGGATCCCACCAACTGGAGGACGCGTTCGACGGCGGCCGCAACAGTTCCGCGCAACCGTTGCGCTTCGCTCCAGGGACTGGGGTCACCGTCGGATGGCGTGTTTTGGTCGATCCGGTCGGCGGCGCGGGCCAGGCTGTGGAGGCAGGCGGTGACGGTGCGGTCCACCTCGCCGAGGTTTGCGAGGGCCACCTGGTCCGGTTCCTTTCCGGCGTCCCTGGCGGCCTGCAGTCCCTGCCGGAAGTCGCGGGCCACCCCGATGGCACCGCCCAGCCAGCAAGCGGCAACGCCCATGCCGCCCCAGGCGAAACCTGGCCTGCTGAGGTACCAGCCGGCGCCCCCCACCGGAGTTGCGGGGACCTGGCTGAAGTGGACGGTGCCGCTGGGAATCTCGCGGAGTCCCCGCGCGATCCAGGCCGGTTCCTCTGCGGTGACCCCGTGGTGTCGGAGGTCAACGGCGAATGCTGCCCGGCCGCCGTCGTCCGTGTGGGCGGTGATGACTGCCTGGTCCAGCACCCCGGCCAGGGAGCACCACGGTTTGGCACCGTCAAGGCGGAAGGCGTTGCCATCGGCACGCGCCTCAAGGCGCAGGCCCGGACCTTCAGCGGCGAAGACGCCCCAGGCACCGCCGTCAGCGACCGCCGGATGTCCCGCCTGGGACAGGATGGCCAGGGCATCAAGGTGCGGTTCCAGGACCCGGCCGGCCGCTACGTCGGCAGCGCTGACAGTGGCCAGGAGTTCCCAGAGGATGGCTGTGTGCCCTTCGCCGGGGCGGGGCCAGGTGCTGCCGTTTTTCCTGGCCAGGTCAAGGAGGGCAGGGACGTTGCCGGCGGCCCGGGCCATGGATTCCACAGCCGGGAGCCAGAGGGCCAGTTGCCCTGGCGACGACGTGAGGAGGACGGGTTTGATCAGGTTCCCGTCTGCTCCGCCTTCGGGTGGGCCCGCCGCGGGCCGGTCCACGCCGGCCGGACGCAGGGCTGCCATGCTACTTCCGTGCCGGTTCGGTGACCGGCGGGGTGAGGAACAGGCGGACGACAGCCTGATGGTTGGCACGTACCGGTGAGGCTTTCAACTTGTCCTCCAATGCTTATGCGGCGGGAGTGGCTCCCGCAGTTATCTAAGCATACTTACTAAGGGGTTTCAGATGATCCGCGCCAGGGCGAAGCCGTCCCAGCCTTTGGAGCCCACAGTCTGGATGACGGTGGCGTCAAACCGGGGATGACCACCCAGCATGGTGAGGGCGTCGATGATCCCGGGGGCGTTGACGGGGTCCATTCCGGCGTCGGTGATGGCACCCTCCCAGACCGCATTGTCCAGCACCACTGTGGTCCCGGGCCGGCCCAACCGGAGCGCCCAGTCCAGGTAGTTGCTGTTGTTCTGCTTGTCCGCGTCAATAAAGATGAAGTCGAAGGGCTCCCGGCCTTCCGCTGCCAGCTCCGCAAGGGTCTCCAGGGCCGGGCCAACCCTGATCTCCACTTTTGGCCCCAGCCCGGCGCTGTCGACATTTTCCCGCGCGACCTGCGCATGCGCGGGCAGGAACTCGCAACTGACCAGCGAACCGTCCGCCGGCAGCCCGCGGGCCATCCAAATGGTGCTGAAGCCCGCCAGGGTGCCGATTTCCAGGACGTTCCGGGCGCCGGCCATCTGCACCAGGAGCTGCAGGAGCTTTCCGGCATTGGGCGCCACCTCGATGGCCGGCATACCGGCATCGGCCGCCGTCCGGAGGGCGCGATGCAGGGCGGGGTCCGGGTGCACCACGGAATCGGTCAGGAACACCTCGGCGGCAGTCCACTCGGGCCGGGGCTTGTGCTCGAACATGGGCACAGTCTGGCACGGGGCGCCGCGCGGGTCCAGAGGATCTGGAGCGGGTTCCGTGGAGGTCAGGAACCCTCGGAGAGGGCGCCTTCCAGCCGGTCCAGCTTGGCCGTCATTTCGCCCTCGTAGCCTGGCCTGATGTCCGCCTTGATGACCAGGGACACCCGGCTGCCGTAGCGGCCCACGGCCTCGGTGGCGCGTTTGACGACGTCGAAAACCTCGTCCCAGTCACCTTCGATGGTGGTGAACATCGAGTCCGTCCGGTTGGGCAGGCCGGACTCCCTGACAATCCTGACGGCGGCGGCCACAGCGTCGTGGACCGATGCGTCATCGGAGCGGGAACCTTCGATGGGGGCGCCTGACGGGGCGACTGAGAAAGCAAGCAACATGGAGCCAGTCTTACACGCTGAACGGGCGCCTGCAGCCTGTTGCCGCCGTCACATAAGCCCCTACCCTCCAGTAACCGTGATCGGCGCAGGCTCCGTTGCTAACCTTTTCGCATGAGCCTCGCAGTCGCCCGCAAGCCGCTCCGCGCCGACGCAGCGCGGAATGTGGACAAGATCATCACTGCTGCGCGCCAGTGCTTCCGCGAATTCGGCCCGGATGTCCCGCTGCAGACCATCGCTGTTACCGCCGGCGTGGGCCCGGCCACCCTCTTCCGGAACTTCGCCGACAAGGAGGAGCTGGTCCTCGCGGCCCTGAACCGGCAGCTGCGGGTCAGCGTGGATCCGGTGATGGACGGCGCCCTGGCCGACATCGATGCTGCTGCCGGTTTGCTGCGGGTCCTCGAAGCCTTGATGGCTGCCGCCAGTGCCGACGCCAACCTGCTGGGCGCCGTCGCGGGCAGGCGTGAACTCCTGCCCGGAATCACCGGTTCCCTGATGGATTCCATGGGGGTGCTGCTGGTCCGCGGCCAGGGCCAGGGCAGCCTGCGCCGTGACATTTCCATGACGGACATGTTCCGGCTGCTTGCCATGCTTATTGGCGTGGTTGACACCATGGAGCCCGGGTCGGACGCCTGGCGCCGCCCGCTGGCCCTGATGGAGGACGCTATCCGCTCGGTCCGGCCCGACCGCCCGCTGCCGGCCCACATCCCCGTTCCGGGCCAGCCGCAGCGCTCCGCCTAGGACCCGGATACCTGGCGTAGCTGCTTCGGAGAAGCACCATTGAACGCGGCAAAAAGGTGCAATAGAATCCGGGAAAGGTTACGCAGTCAGCCTCCGTTTTGCCGACGATGGAGTTCCCATGCCGCAACCACTGCTGATGGCGCGTCGGGAGGCGCGGCGATGAAAAGCCTCGATCTGGGCCGTTACCTCAACGGCCGGAACGACCCCGAAGACGTCCTTCCCACGCTGGCAGCGGAGGACCTTGCCGCCCTGGCAGACGCCCTGTTCAGCCATCTGGACACCATGGATCCGGAGTTCGGCGCGCAGGCCTGGTACGACTCGGTAGTGGATGAGATCAGCCGCAGGGCCGCCTCGCCGAGCGACGCGACCGGCGTGGCCTGAGCCGCAGGGCAGCGGGCTGGTAAGGCGCAAGCCGGTCAGGAGTTAAGCTGCCGTATCAGGAGTCGACCCGCCAGGTCAGGAGCTGGCCCGCCAGGTCAGGGGTTGCCGGTCTCCCCCGCCCTGGAGGTGCCGGGGTTGTCCCCGTCCTGGTTATGGTCCTGGTCCTGACCGTGATCGGGGTGGTGCCCCTCATCATGGTGCTCGTGCTCGTGATGGTCGTTCGGGACATGGTCCTTCGCTTCGATCAGGTGCTGCTGCAGCTTTTCCTCGGAGTCCCGGCGGCGGCGGGCGGTGTCGCGGAGTTCCCTGGTGGATTCGGAGCCTTTGGGATCCCGGTAGACGGCCCTTGATTTGCCGGACTGGTCCGCGGACGCAGCGGGAGCGGTGCTTTGCCCGTCGTCGCTTGTTGTCCTGTCTGCCTCGTGGACCATTGCGGGTTCCACGGGCTGTGCCTGTTCGCTCATCTGCTTCCTCCTTCATTTTCCGCCATGGAGCATGGCGGCCACTGTTCGGTCCCATACCCGCTGGACCGGTGCGGCGCTGCCGGCACTTGGCCGGACATCACCTTTGGTGGTTCATTCCGCGCCGCCGTATTTCCCTGCTGACCAGCGCCTGCAGCGCGGGAACGGGCGACTCCGGATCCCCGTCGAGGGCCTTCCGCAGAATTCCGGAAAGGTCCTCCAACTCCTCGGCGGGAACGTGGGACAGGCCGGCAAACCGGGTAAAGAAGCGCTTGGCCGGGAGGCCTGCCCGCCGTCGGAAATTCCAGTCGGGGGGCTGTGCAGCCCTGCCCCCTGCCCGGTGCAGTTGATTTTTCATAGTCGCCAATCGTGCGGGATTTTGCGGCCAACTGCTTAGCCGCTCCCATCGTACAACCGGCACGCCCGATCCAGCGTGACCCACATCACGCCCCGGCGCGTGCCTCACCGGACCTTCTGTCCGCACCCGGATAAAGGCGTAGGCGGAACCGCTCAGTTCCAGCCGGCCAGCCGGAGTAGCGCCGCGGCTCCGGCGCCGGCCAGCACCACCACCAGGAAGGGAGCGCGCAGGGCCAAGGCGATGGCAGCGGCCGCGAGCGCCCCCAGCCGGGCATCGGCGGCCAGGGATTGGCCGGTCGCGGCAGCATTGACCACTGTCAGGGAGGCCAGCAGTCCGATGGTCATGGTTCCCGCGATCCGGGACATCCGCGGATTTTCCAGCAACCGTGCGGGCACAAAGTAGCCCATCAGTTTCCAGGCGTACGCGAGCGCACAGGCCAACAGCAGCCAGATCCAGAGGCTCATGAGTCGCCTTCCGCGGCTGCCGCGCGCTTGGCGCCGTGGTGGTCGTGTTCCGCGTAGGGGTCAACGTCCGGTTCAAGGCCTTCGTCGCTGCGGCCGTGGCTGAACCAGCCGATGACCGCAGCCACCACGGCTGCCACCAGGATGGGAACACCTGCGGGTACAAACGGCACGGCAATGACGGTGGCCACGGCGCAGGCCACGGCAATCGCTACCGGTTCGCGCCCCTTGAGCCGCGGCCACAGGAGTGCCAGGAAGGCCGCTACGGCGGCGCCGTCCAGCCCCCATTGCTTGGGATCACCCAGCCCGCTGCCGGCCAGCGCGCCAACAGCCGTAAAGAAGTTCCACAGCACATAGATGCCGATTCCGGCAGCCCAGAAGCCGCGCCTTTGCTCCGCGGGATCGGACTGGCCGGTGCTGGTCGCGGTGGACTCGTCAATGGTCAGCTGGGCGCTGACGTACCTGCGCCAGCCCGTGGGACGCAGGAGGGCGTTGAGTTGCATGCCGTAAATACCGTTGCGCATGCCCAGCAGGGTGGCCGCGCTCATGGCGGCTATCCCGGAGCCGCCGCCGGCCACAACGCCGATGAACGCAAACTGCGAGCCGCCGCTGAAGAGCAGCGGGCTCAGGGCCATGGTTTGCCAGAAGCTGAGCCCGGAGGTGACGGACAGCGCCCCGAAGGAGACGCCATAAAGGCCCGTGGCAATGCTGATGGACAGGCCCACCCGCACTGCCGGCGAATCCAGCAGTTTCACTGCCTCGCTGCCCGGCCGGACCGCCGGAGGCTCCACGCCCACATAATCAGCGGCACCTGAAAGGGAAGCCGCACCGTGTGCGCCTTCCGCTGCGCGGCCGTTCCGTCCGGACCGTACGCCCGTTGGAGGGCATCGACGTGTCCGGCGAGGAAGGCCACGTACATGGCGGTCAGTCCGGTAGCCGTCAGCTTCCGGGTCGCCGGCACCAGGATTCCGACGGCGGCGCCCAGTTCCAGCAGGCCGCTCGCCGCGATCCATTCCTCCCGGGAAAGCAGGGCAAGTGGACTGGACGGGGGCACGCTGTGGACTGGACCGCCGTCGTTCGCTTCTGGCTGGTGGCCGGATGCAGCGGCGGGCGACGTGTCCTGGCGGCACAGGTACCCGGGCACAACCTGGCGGTAGAACCGGGGATTCCGGAAGTGGTTGACGGCGCTGGCCAGGAGCAAAGCGCTCATGGCGGCAGCAGACAGGCTCTGGGGGGCCCGGCCGGCCCGCGGAAATGGCATGGCACCACTCAATCACAGGCGCGCGTGGCTGATGAAACCCAACTCCCGGCGACCTGCCTCCAGAGTGGAACTGCCTCCATCGTGGCGGCGCTGCGTCAGGCCCAGGCCATCAACGCGGTGCCGTAAGGCGGCGGCGGGCCCGCGTAGTCCAGCGGCCGGCCGTCCACCTGCAGTGGTGGGCCAACGTAACGGAGCTCGCCGAAGGAACTGGGCATGGTCCGGTAGTCGGGCTCAGGCAGTCCGGCACGGGCGGGCTGGCCAGCGGCAGGCCTGGCGTCCGCGTGCCCGCCAGCGGCGTTGGCCGACACCGCGTCCGCTGTCAGCGCGAACAGTTCTTCGGCGGTCCGGGCCAGCGACAGCCTGGCAGTGCCGCCCAATCCGGTTTCCCGGCGGGTTGCCAGGAGCGTGATCGCTGCGGCCGCAACCCCGTACCCGGTGGCGTGGTCCAAGGCCTGGACCGGCAGCGCGCCCGGGCGCCAGTTGCCGTCCCGGTCGGGCCCGCCGTAAACGTGGGCGATACCGCAGGCGGCCTGGACAATACTGTCGAATCCCCGCAACCCGCGCCACGGGCCGTCGTTCCCCCAGCTGTTCAGGGCCACCACGGCCAGCCAGGGCCGGGATGCCAGCAAAGCCCGGGGTTTCAGGCCGAACCTGTCCAGCGCTCCGCGCCGGTAGCCGGTGACCACAACGTCGGCTTCGTCCAGAAGCCTTTCGAGGCGTTCCCGGCTGGTTCCGTTGGCGAGGTCGGCTTCGGCGCTGCGTTTGCCGAAACAGGTGTCAACGTACTGGTCCAGGATTTCGGGCATCCCGGGCGGATCTAGCCGCAGGACATCAGCACCCAGGGCCGCCAGGAGCCGGGTGGCCACGGGCCCTGCAATCACCCTGGTCAGGTCGAGCACCCGAACCCCTGCGAGGGGTTTTGCCGGGTGGTTGGCTTCAGGGCCGCTTCCCGCCGGGCCGGCCACAGGTTGGTGCGCACGCTTACTGGTGAGGGGCGCACCGCTGGTTGTGCCGTCGTCGGCGGTCAACTCGAGCCAGTGACCTGCTCCGGCAGCGCGGCCCATGGCGGAGCCGAGCCACTCCGCCCGGGTCCTGACGGCCGCCGCTATTCCGCCGTGCGCCTGGATCACTGCCTCGGCTGCGAGGGACGGGATACCGAGGATGGCCTGGTCCACGTCCCGGCCGGTGGAAGCGCCAAGTGCTTG
The DNA here is from genome assembly GCF_001424565.1 of Arthrobacter sp. Leaf141. Lineage (GTDB taxonomy): Bacteria > Actinomycetota > Actinomycetes > Actinomycetales > Micrococcaceae > Arthrobacter. The sequence goes on along the minus strand of NZ_LMOL01000014.1, from coordinate 4,174 downwards.
CAGGAGCCGGCGCTCGTGGTGCGGGTAATTGGCGTGGATCCGGATCCAGCCGTCAAGGGTCCGCCGGAACCCGGAGAGCGGGACGAACCCCTGGGCCTTCCGGCCGGCAATCCGCAGTAAACCGGAGGAGTCAAAGGCTGCCGCGGTCAGTTCCGGTGTGGTGCTGAACCTGCCGGGCGCGCCGGCGTAATGGTTCGCGGACGCGGCAGCGGCGTTGACGGCACCCAGCGCCAGACCCTCAACATCCAAAGGTCCATCCCACCAGCGCCCGGAGCCCGGTTGGAACATCATGACTGACCTACCTTCCCGGCGAGGAAGCCTCGCTCAACTGGTTCAGGACACGGGCCGGCATGTTGGTGGTGATCTCCTGGATCCCCACCTCCTGGCACAGGGCCACGTCGTCCTCTGAATCCACCGTCCATACGCGCAGCCGCCGGCCGGCCTGAAGCCAGCGCTGGATGGTGGCCCTGTTTTCGCGGACGTAGTCGATGCCGGGCCCAGCCAGCCCCACCGCGCCGTCCTCGACGATCTGCTCCCCTTCGAGCTGCGTGGCCTTCATCAGGTTGGCCACGGCGCCACCGGTGATCAGGCCCAGCCCCAGCCCGTCCCGGATTTCGTGGAGGGTCAGATCGTCCACCAGTTGGCAGACGTATTCCGCCGGCACGGACTGGAGGAGGTGGCGGACGGAGTCGGGGCTGAAGCTCATGAAGGTCACGGCCACGTTGTCCACGGTGGAGCTGGCCGGGTCCCAGCCCTCGCTCCGTAGCACCTCCAGCACCCTGTCCTCGAGCTTCAGCTGGTACGGGCTGGGGTGCTTGAGTTCGATCGCCAGTTTCACCGGACGCCCGGCGCCCCGGAGAAGCTCCAGCAGCTCGGGCAGGGTCAGGAACTGTTCGGACCGCGCGCCGTAGGCATCGGGGATGCGGGCGCCCTTCCAGGAGGAGAAGTCCAGCTGGCGCAGCTCCCGGAGCGTCCGCTCGGCCACCGGCCCGGTTCCATCCGAGGTGCGGTCCAGGTTGGCGTCGTGCAGGAGGACCAGGTGCTGGTCCCGCGTCAGGTGGAGGTCGCACTCCACGCCGTCGGCGCCGTCGGCCAGGGCCTGCAGGTAGGCCGCGCGGGTATGTTCGGCGAAGGCGGCACTGGCGCCGCGGTGGGCAAAGACCAGGGACCGGTGCGGCCCGGACTCGTCAACTGTCATGGTGACACGGTAGCCGAATGCCGCCTGCCTGCAGGGCTAGGCTTGGCACATGCAGGTGAACTCTGAGCCAACTACCCAGGACTCCCCCACCCGGCCCCCTCGCCCGGCGCCGGAAGGCACTATCCCGGGTTCCGACGTCGGACGCGGAACCTCAAGCCAAAACGCTGCCGGGCTCAGCGCCGGTGACGCCGAAAAGGCGGCTGCCCTGCGCAAGATGAAAATGGTGGCCCTGGGGCTGCTGATCGCCATGGCCGTGGTATTTGTGTTCGCCTTTGCGCTGCAGAAGGAATACCCGTGGCTGCAGTACGTGCGCGCAGCCGCGGAGGGCGGCATGGTGGGCGCGCTGGCGGACTGGTTCGCCGTGACTGCCCTGTTCAAATACCCGATGGGCATCAAGATCCCGCACACGGCGATCATCCCCCGGCGCAAGGACCAGATTGGTGCCTCGCTGGGCGAATTTGTGGAGACCAACTTCCTGTCCGAGCAGGTGGTGCAGGACAAACTGGCCAGCGTCAACATTGCGCGTCGGGCCGGGGAATGGCTGGCGTCGCCTGGCGGTGCCGACCGCGTTGCAAAGGAAGGCGCCGCAATGATCCGGGGCGCCTTCACGGTGTTGAACGACGACGACGTCCAGACAGTCATCGAGGGATTGGTCCGCAAGCACCTCCTCGCACCGCCGTGGGGACCTCCGGTGGGCAGGCTGGCTGAACGAGTTTTCCAGGACGGGCACCACCACAAACTGGTGGACCTGCTGGTGGACCGGGCCGCCGACTGGGTGGACGACAACCATGAGACAGTATCCAGGATCGTTTCCGGGCGCTCCCCCACCTGGGTTCCGCAGTTTGTGGACGGCCTGGTGGGCGACAAGGTCTACGTGGAGATCCTGAAGTTTGTCCGGACCGTCCAGTCCGACCAGGACCACCAGGTCCGGCAGTCCATCGACAAGTACCTCAACGACCTTGCCCAGGACCTGCAGCACGATCCCGCCATGATCTCCCGCGCCGAGGACATCAAGGCACAGGTGCTTGGCGACCCGGAAGTGCGCGAACTTGCCTCCAGGACCTGGGGGACCGTCAAGAACGCCCTGCTTGGTGCCGTGGACGATCCGGACAGTGAGCTGACCGTCAAATTCAAGGCCGGGGTCCGGGACTTCGGCTCCCGGCTGGTGGGCGATCCCGAGCTTGCCGGGAAGGTCAACACCTGGATTGGCGACGCCGCCGCATACCTCGTCCGCACCTACCGCTCCGACATTGCGGGCGTTATCACCGACACCGTTGCCCGCTGGGATGCCGAGGAAACCTCGCAGAAGATCGAACTCCAGGTGGGCAAGGACCTGCAGTTCATCCGGATCAACGGCACCGTGGTGGGTTCCCTCGCGGGGCTCGCGATCTTCACGGCGGCGCACCTTATCTTCGGCTGACTCCGCGGTGGCTTGGTGGGCAGTCCGGGTCTCCTGGGCCTACTGAATTACGACGGCGCGCTCGGGGTTGGGTGCCGGCGGGCTGTTCCCGGGCCTGCGGCTTGTCTTGCTGCTGAGCCAGATTGTCGTACCCCCTGCATATGCTGGGGTTATGGACGGCGAAGAGGCTCCAGGGACGGACGGCAGGGACGCTGTTTCACCTGCGTGCGGGGCTGTTTCCGGGGCCGGCTTTAGAGGCGGCTTTGGGGGCGATCCATCGGCCGTTCCTGCCCCCGGCCAAATTGTCGTACCCCCTCCCTACGCTGGTTTTATGGACGGCGAAGAGGCTCCAGGGACGGACGGCAGGAACCCGGTTCCGCCTGCTCCCGGGGCTGCCGCGCCGTCCGGGGCCGCTGTTGAGGCCGGTGACAGGCTTGATTCGCTGGCCGTTCCTGCCCCCGGCCAAATTGTCGTACCCCCTCCCTACGCTGGTTTTATGGACGGCAACGAAGCTCCAGAGACTGACAGCAGGAACCCGGTTCCGCCT
>NZ_LMOL01000014.1:723-967 GCF_001424565.1 Arthrobacter sp. Leaf141 | reverse complement strand
GGAGGATGATTGGTCCGGGGAGGACCTGCTGGAGCGGGCCAAGGAAAACCGGTTACAGCGCCTCGGGGTGGTGCGGCGCGTTGAGGCTGAACTCGCGGCGGTCAAGGCGTTGACTGTTGCTGAGTATGTGGGGATTGAAGAGGCCCTGACCCCGCCGGGGATCTCGAACCAGCATCAACGGGCCCGGGAAATCTCCCTGATCGCTGAGGTCGGCGGGATCCTTGGCCTCGGGGCCGGCGCTGCA
>NZ_LMOL01000014.1:252-625 GCF_001424565.1 Arthrobacter sp. Leaf141 | reverse complement strand
CCCGGATCCCACCCTCCCTGATCCTGCACTCCCGGACCCGATCGATGTGGCTGATCCTGCAGGCGCTGACCCGGCAGACCCGCTCCTTACACCTTCTCCCGATCCGGCCGCTGGCAGTGTCCTGGCCGGGCGGTGTGTGGCGGCGGGGCTGGTCCCGGGACGGTTACGGGCGAAGGTGCGTTCCTGGCGCGAACGCCACCACCCCGAATCGATTGAGGAACGCCACGTCCGGTCGGCCGCGGACCGCAGGGTCGAGTTCACCCCGGCCCGGGACGGGATGGCCTGGCTCAGCGCCTGCCTCCCCGCCGCCTCCGCCGAAGCGATCCATAACCGGCTCACCGCGATCTCCCGCGGCCAACAAGGCCCCCACGAG
>NZ_LMOL01000014.1:0-224 GCF_001424565.1 Arthrobacter sp. Leaf141 | reverse complement strand
AACGCCGCGCCGATAACCTCGTCGAAGCCCTCCTCACCGCCGGACTCACCCCCACACAACACACCACCGCTGGCGCTGTCACTGGGGAAACCGCCTCTGGAACGGAGGCCGGATCCACGCCTGACGCTGCCACCAGCCCTGGGGCGCCGTTTACCTCGGCCAGGGCCTGGGGTGATGTTCCGGTACCCAGGGCGCAGGTCCTGATCACCGTCCCGGTCATGGCC
>NZ_LMOL01000013.1:135567-135768 GCF_001424565.1 Arthrobacter sp. Leaf141 | reverse complement strand
CGCCCACCGCGTCAGAAGCACCCACCCCACCAGAACCGGAAACAGCGGCACCCGGAACCGGGTCCCTGCCGTCCGTGCCTGGAGCTTCGTTGCCGTCCATAACCCCAGCATAGGGAGGGGGTACGACAATCGATCCGGCCACGAAAACATCCCCAGAAAGAGCCCCGGGAGCAGCCGGACCAGCGTCCCTGCCGTCCGTGC
>NZ_LMOL01000013.1:328-135516 GCF_001424565.1 Arthrobacter sp. Leaf141 | reverse complement strand
CCGGAGGCAGGAACGGCCCGCGAATCAAGCCTGTCACCAGCGCCAACATCAACCCCAGGAGCAGCCGGAGGACAAACCGGGCTCAGCCCCGCCGGCTGCCCTTCCCGGCGGCAGTGAAACAAAGCAGCGGGACCTCCCGCTCGGCCTTGGTCAACGACCCGTGCTGGCCCACCACTTCCATGGCGGCGGGCCGGACCCGCCGCAGGTCGTACAGAGCCAGGGCGTCCCGGGCAGCGATCATCACGTCCCCGATCCGGCCTTCGACGGCGGGCCGGGTGGCCCCGAACAGCCCGGCAGCAAGTGCTTCCTCGCGCGTGAAGGCCCAGATCCGGTCGCCGAAGCGCGCCCGCCATGCCGCCAATAGACGTTCACGGACAGCCATATAGTCCGAAGCCGCCCCATCCAGGTACAGGTGCACCATCCGCGGCTCCCCCGCCGTGTGCCGGACGCCCTCAACCAGGCCGGGCTCGGCGGAAAAGTCGAGCCGCTGGCTTTCGGGAACATCCAGCATGCCGTGGTCAGCGGTCAGCAGGATGGTGGTCCCCGCCGGCAGCGACGCGTTGAGCCGCTTTATGGTCGCATCCAGCTCCTCGAGCTGGTGCTCCCACTGCGCCGACTGGCAGCCGTGCCGGTGCCCCGCCTTGTCGAGTTCGTTCAGGTAGTAGTACATCAGCGACGGGCCCGACACTGCCATGGCCTCAGCGGCCGCCGAGGTACGCGCATGCGGCGTGGTGGCCGAGACGAAGCGTCCGCCGCGAAGGGCAGCCCTGGTCATCGGGGAATCGGAAAACTGCGGCAGGCTGACGGTGGTGACGTTTACTGAAGCGGCAGCCCGTTCCAGGACCGTGGGGAACGGCTGCCAGGCGTTCGGGTCCACACCGGGATCCCAGTTACCCAGGAGGTTGACCACCTTGTCCTGGTCCGGGTCGAGCACGTCATAGCCCACCATGCCGTGCTGCCCCGGCGGCAGGCCGGTGCCGAAACTAGCCAGCGCGGCCGCCGTCGTGGACGGAAAAGTGGAGTCGAGCCAGACCGGAACGTTGCCCTGCCCCGCCTGCATGACGGAACGCAGGAACGGGGTGTGCGCGGCCTTCTGCTTGAGCAGGTTGCGGCCCAGCCCGTCCGCCAGGACCACGCAGACGCGGGACGCGGCAGGCAGGTTCAGCGTATTCGTAAAGCCGCCGACGCCGATACTCGCCGCGGCGCTGGTCAGGACCTCGGCGAGGGAACGGCTGCCGTAGGCGGGCGCCGGGGGAACGTCCGGGTTTCCGGCAGCCGGAATGACGCCGGTTTGGGTATCCGGCATCTCAGCGCTGCTGGTGCCCGCGGCTCAGGCGGTTTCCGAAGACGCCGGCGCGGGGCCGGGGCGGCAGTGACTGGATGTGTGCCACCGGCGCCGTGGAACCGGTGTTCACGGCCCGCAGGGCACGGGCAAAGAGTTTGGCGTCCTGGACAGCCTGCAGGCCGTCCGCCTCCGCGCTGATCCGGAGCACAATGTCCTCCTGGGCAATAGTGCCGGTGTAGCCGTGGTCGGCCTCGCATTGCGGATCCCCGCAGCTGGCGGGCCCCATGTCCAAACGCTGGCCGCCGGACCAGGCGATGGAGAGGGTCAGTTCCCGGACCGGATCCGAGGGCTTGTAATCCTGCGGCTGCGCGTACATGTAGCTGAGGACCACGGAGCGGATCTGGGCCACGGGAACGGATTCAGTGGAAATCTGGGCCACGATCTGCTCGCCGGCTTCGTCCAGCTGCTGGTCGTCCACGTGGGTGATGACCAGCATGTCGGCCGTCAGGACCAGGACGGTGATGTGGCGCCGGACCTCGGCCCGGTCGAAGTGCGTCTCGAGGTGCACCAGGTGCGCCACGCAGTCCCGCCCGTCCAGGGCGTCATCCACCACGTCGGCCACCAGCAGCGGGTAGAAGCCGGCCTTCTGGAGGGCTGCTTCGAGGCTTTGGCCCTCTGGACCGTGGCTGTGTGAGCTGTGATGGCGGACTGCCTGGTTTTCGTTGCCGGGCGTTTCAGGCGCCGAAGCGGGAGGCTGGAAGCTCATTGGTCCATTTTCACAGATCGGCCGGTCACTTGCTAACCGCCTCAGCCCAGCATGGCCCGCCGGGCGCTGTCCGTGCGGCGTGCGGCGTTGCCGATCCGGACGTCGGCAGCCAGGATGGTGGCCCCCGCAGTTCCGCACAGCACCGGGTTGAACTCCACCAGGGCAATGCCGGGATGGTTGTCCTTCAGCCAGGCCAGCCGGGCCGCCAGATCCTCCAAAGCCGCAACGTCCACCGCCGGCAGTCCCTGGTAACCGAACAGCTTCCGGGCAGCCCTCGGCGCGCGGATGAACTCTGTTACGTCCGCCGCGGAAAGCGGCGGGACCCGATGCGCCCAGTCGTCGAGCAGGTTCACCGCGTCGCCGGCCAGCCCAAAGGAAATAACCGGCCCCAGCAGCGGGTCCTCAATGGCCCGGAAGGTGCAGGCCTGGCCCACCGGCGCCATGCTCTGGACTTCCAGGGCAGGATCGCCATAGGCGGAAAGAGCCCTGCGCATCTGCACCAGGTTTTGCCGCAGCGACTCCGCGTCCTCAATCCCCAGCCGCACCCCGCCCAGGTCAAGCCGTTGGCGCAGCGAGGGTTCGGTGGTTTTCAGTGCCACCGGCCAGCCGAGGGCATCTGCCGCTTCGATGGCTTCGGCCGCCGAATCAAAACCGAAGGACGGCAGGACCGTGATCCCGTAATGCCCCAGCAGCGATGCAGCTGCGGCAGGGTCCAGCGTCTTGAGCTGCTCCCCCGGAACATCCCGGAGCAGGACCTCCAGTTCAGCGGCTGCCCGGCGGGGATCGCAGCCCTCGGGTTCAACAAAGTGCCCGTGGTCCTTGGACACCCACTCCGAATACCGGGCCACGGCCGCGAGCGCGGCCACAGCGGCGCCTGGATTGGAGAAACACGGGACGGCCAGCCCGTCAGCCCCCACCATGCCCTCCACATGGACGGAGGCGTCCAGGATTCCGGTGAAGGCAGCCACCACGGGTTTACCAGCTGCGGCTGAGCACTCACCCAGGACCCCGGCGATGGCGTCCACCGTCAGCCCGCGGGCAGGCAGGAGCGCGGCAACAACGCCGTGGACCCCGTCGGAAGCGAGAGCAGCCAACAACGCAGCCCGGAGCGCGGGCAGCGCAACCGACTGGCCTGCGTCGAGGTCCACGTCCGTTACCAGCGCGGCCACGTCCAGCCCGTGGGCTTCGGCACTGTCTGCAACCACCTTGCCCAGCGCCATGGAGTTGCTGAAGATGGCCAGTCCCGGACCGGCGGGCATCGGCTGCCCTGACACCACCTGCGCCACGTCCACCAGTTCCTCGATGGTCTCCACCCGGATCACCCCGGACTGCCGCAGCATGGCATCGAGCGCACCGGCGGGCGCCTGGGTGGTGCGGACGGTGTGCCCGGGCGGCAGCCGGAGCCCCATGGCATCCGACTTGGCCACGATCACCGGTTTGTTGCGCGCCAGCCGCCGGGCAATGCGCGAGAATTTGCGCGGGTTGCCGATCGACTCCAGATAGAGGCCCACAGCGGAGGTGTCGGCGTCGTCCTCCCAGTACTGCATCATGTCGTTACCGGAGACGTCCGCCCTGTTCCCTGCGGAAAGGAAGGTGGACAGGCCCAGCCGGCGCCGGCTGGACGCGGCGTAGAGGCCGACGCCGATCGCCGCGGACTGGCTGAACAGTCCCAGGCCGCCGCGGAGCGCCAGCGCCGGGGCCATGGAGGCGTTCAACGAGACCGTGGGGTGCGTGTTCACAATGCCCAGCGACGCCGGACCGATCACCCGCATGCCGCTGGCCCGTGCCTGGCGCACCAGGTTCCGTTGCCGCAGGAGGCCGCGTTCGCCGTCGTCCGCGAATCCTGCCGACGCGACCACCAGGCCCTTCACTCCGGCCGCGGCGCATTCGGCAACCACCGCCGGTACTTCCTCGTACGGGACGGCGATCACCGCCAGCTGCACCGGTCCGGGGATTTCGGACAGCTTCCCGAAGGACAGCATGCCCGCCAGTTCCAGGGCTTCCGGGTTGATGGCGTAGACCGGCCCCGCAAACCCGCCTTCAACGATGTGCTCGAGGAGCTGGTAGCCCACCGTCCCCCATTTGCGGCTGGCACCGATCACGGCAATGGACGACGGCGTCAGCAGGTCCTGCACGCTCCTGGCCTCGGCGCGGTGCTCGCGTGCCTCCATAACGCCCCGGGACCGCTCCGTGGGGTCGATGTCGAACCCGAGGCTGACGACGCCGTCGTCGAAATGCCGTTTGACGTCGTACCCGGCGTCGGAGAACACCATCAGCATCTTCCGGTTCTCCGGCAGGACTTCCGCGCTGAAGCGCCTGATCCCGTTCTCGTTGGCCGCAGCCGCCAGGTGTTCGAGCAGGATGGAACCGATTCCCCGGCCCTGGTGCGCATCGGAGATATTGAACGCCACCTCCGCATCGGAAGGATCATCCAGCCGGTCGTAGCGGCCGATCCCGACGATTTCGTTGCTGATGGTGATGACAAAAGCCACCCGGTCCCGGTAATCCACTTCGGTGAAGCGTTTGAGTTCCTTGCTGGACAGCCTGGCCTTGAACGCGAAGAACCGCATGTAAATTGAGTCGCGGGACTGGCCGGTGTGGAAGGTCTGGACGGCGTCGGCGTCGGACGGGTGGATGGGCCGCAGGTGCGCCGTCCCGCCGTCCCGCAGGACGACATCGGCTTCCCAATGTTCCGGATATTCGCCGTCCCCGGGCTGATCCACCATAGGCTTAGCCTAGCCAAAATCTTCCGCAGCACACCCGATTGCCGCAAGTAACCCCAAAGGATGCACCAACCCCATGGCCCGCCGCCAAAGTTCCACCCCTGCAGTGGAGGACAACTCCCCCTATACGGAAAACATCGTTGACATCGATGTCACCTCCGAAATGGAGGGATCGTTCCTCGAGTACGCCTACTCGGTGATCTACTCGCGGGCCCTCCCGGATGCCCGGGACGGGCTCAAGCCGGTGCAGCGGCGCATCCTCTACATGATGAGCGACATGGGCCTGCGCCCGGACCGCGGCCACGTCAAGAGCGCCCGCGTGGTGGGCGAGGTGATGGGCAAGCTGCACCCGCACGGCGACACTGCCATCTACGACGCCATGGTCCGGATGGCGCAGGACTTCTCGCTCCGGCTGCCGCTGATTGACGGGCACGGCAACTTCGGCTCGCTCGACGACGGCCCGGCAGCTCCGCGGTACACCGAGGCGAGGCTCGCGGCGGCGGCCCTCACCCTCACCAACCACCTCGACGAAGACGTGGTGGACTTTGTCCCCAACTACGACAACCAGCTCACCCAGCCGGAAGTGCTCCCCGCGGCGTTCCCCAACCTCCTGGTCAACGGGGCCACCGGCATTGCCGTGGGCATGGCCACCAACATGGCCCCGCACAACCTGGTGGAGGTCATCGCGGCAGCCCGGCACCTGATCGCGAACCCGGACGCCACGCTGGATGAGATCATGCGGTTTGTGCCCGGCCCGGACCTGCCCAGCGGCGGCCGGATCGTGGGCCTGGACGGCATCCGGGACGCCTACGCCACCGGCCGCGGCTCCTTCAAGACCCGGGCCAAAGTGGAAGTGGAGCAGCTTTCCGCCCGCCGCACCGGCCTGGTGGTCACGGAGCTGCCGTACATGGTGGGCCCGGAAAAAGTCATCGAAAAGATTAAGGACGCCGTCAACGCCAAGAAGCTGACGGGCATCAGCGACATCGTTGACCTGACGGACCGCAAGCACGGCCTGCGCCTGGTCATCGAGCTGAAGAACGGCTTCAACCCCAGCGCCGTCCTGCAGCAGCTGTACCGCTACTCGCCGATGGAGGATTCCTTCGGCATCAACAACGTCACCCTGGTGGACGGCCAGCCGCAGACGCTGGGCCTGGTCCCGCTGCTCACTGTCTACGTGAACCACCGGATCGACGTGGTACGCCGCCGGACGGTGTTCCGGCTGGGCAAAAAGAAGGACCGCCTGCACCTGGTGGAGGGCCTCCTCATCGCCATTGTGGATATTGACGAGGTCATCCAGATCATCCGCTCCTCGGATGAGGCCGCGGCCGCCCGGACCCGGCTGATGTCCATCTACGACCTTTCCGAGATCCAGGCCAACTACATCCTGGAACTGCGCCTGCGCCAGCTCACCAAGTACTCCCGCATCGAGCTGGAAAAGGAACAGGACGAGCTGCGCCGCGAAATCGCCGGACTCGAAGCCATCCTCGCCTCCGAGGAGCGGCTCCGGACCCTGGTTTCCGATGAGCTGGCAGAGATCGCCGAGCAGCACGGAACGCCCCGCCGCACGGTGCTGCTCGAATCCGAGGCCGTGTCCCCCACCGTCGCCAAGGAACTGGCCGCCGTCGCCGGCAAGGGCAAGGCCGCTCCCTTGGCCCTCGAAATCGCGGACGATCCCTGCTGGGCCATTCTCACCGCGTCCGGCCAGATCGCCCGGACCAGCAACCAGGAACCCCTGGCCGAGGCCGGTCCCCGCGCCAAGCACGACGTGTTCGCCTCCGTGGTGAAGACCTCGGCCCGCGGCGAAATCGCCGCCATCACCTCCCAGGGCCGCATGCTGCGCCTCCAGGTGATGGACATGCCGGTGCTGCCGCCGATGTCCGGCCTGCCCAACCTGGCCGGCGGTGTGCCCGCCAAGGACTTCATCACGCTCCTGAAGGGTGAGGCGCTGGTGGCTTTCGCGCCCCTGGACGAGGTGCTGGCCATCGGCACGGTCCAGGGTGTGGTCAAGCGCGTCCAGCCGGACTACCCGCTGAACCGGGAGGACTGGGAAATCATCGCGCTCAAGGACAAGGACACCGTGGTGGGCGTGGCGCCTGCCGGAACGGACGACGTCGACCTGGTCTTCCTGACGCAGCAGGCCCAGTTGCTGCGGTTCGCCTCAGCCGTGGTCCGGCCGCAGGGCCGCACCGCCGGCGGCATGGCGGGCATCAAACTGGCCGCCGGCGACAAGGTGCTGTTCTTCGGTGCGGTACAGCCCGGCGATGCGGCTGCCGTGGTGGTGACGATCGCGGGCACCACCGGCGCGCTGCCCGGCACAGCGCCGGGCAGCGCCAAGGTCACGGCGTTTGCCGAATACCCGGCGAAGGGCCGCGCCACCGCGGGTGTGCGGGCACACCGGTTCCTGAAGGGTGAGGACACCATGCTGATGGCGTGGGCGGGCCATGGTCCGGCCAAGGCGTCGTCCCTGGCCGGCGTGGCCAGGTCGCTGCCGCAGGAACATGGCCGGCGGGACGGCTCCGGCATCCCGCTGTCCCAGGCCGTGGACGCGATCGGACCTGCCATGGCCTGGGAAGCTCCAGGCGATGAAGCGGAAGCCGGAGCGGACAGCTGATGTGCTGCGGCTGTTGGGCCCCGGGAGCCCGGCGGCCCGGTGGCCACTGCCCAGCCGGCTCAGGCTTCGCGCGTCCAGTTGTAGGGCGTGGTGGTGGAGACCTTGAGCAGCCCGTAGCGTTCCAGGATGGGGCGTGAGTACCCGGTTGAATCGCTGTGGATCAAGGTCTTGCCCAGCCGCAGCACGGACCGGGCCCGTTCCGCCGTGAGCGCCCGGTAAATGCCCCGGCCCCGCCAGGCGGCCAGGGTGGCTCCGCCCCAGATCCCGGCGAAGTCGGTTCCCGCCACGGGTTCCAGCCGGCCGGCGCTGACAAAGCTGCCCTGGTGTTCGGCAGCCCACAGTTCCGTCCCGTCGCGGCATTCCAGCCTGCGCAGCAGGTCCTCTGCCCGCACGGCGGAGACTTCACCGCCGAAGGCGATGTCCTGCATGGCGCTGACGGCCCGGACGTCTGCCGGCTCCGTGATCCTGCGCAGCTGGACGCCGGGAGGCAGGGTGACGTCGGCCACCAGGTCTGTGGCCGCACCAATCATGATGGATTCGGGGTCGTCCGGCACAAACCCCTGCTCCAGCAGGGCGCTGTGCAGGCCGGGTGCGGCGTCGTGGGCTCGGGTCTTCCATTCCACCGCGTCCAAGCGGGGGTCCGCCCGGAAATGGGCCAAGGCCAGGTCCACCCAATCGGCAATGCGGGCTGCCCCTGCCCCACCCAGGTCCGCGTACGTGACGAACCCGCGGCCGCCGTCGAACGTTGCCAGGCAGAGAGGCCCGAGCGGCGTGACGGACAGGGCGCCGGCCACTTCCGCGTCAGTGCGCAATTGCGAATCATAGGCCGCCAGGAAGGCCGCGGCGGTTGAAGCGTGCGACGCGGCCATCACTGCAGCCTCCGGCCGGACACCAGCAGCCAGTTTCCCATGTACATTCCCATCATCCCCCGGATCTGCGTCCCGGCAGCCAGCGCTGTTATACCGCCCAGCCAGCCGAAAACCCCAGCCTACCCGGGCTGTCCCCGCCGTGCCCGGACCGGTTCCGGGCGTTCCGTGACGCGTTGGTGGACACGGGCGGCAGCAGGGCGACTCTCCGCTTAGACTGCTCCCATGCCTATCGTTCCTGATGAGAAGGACTGGACCTGGGTCCTGTCCCGGCCATGTCCCGAGTGCACCTTCGATTTCGCATCCACCACCCCCGCCACTGTCCCGGGAAGCATCGAAAGCATGCTGCCCCGCTGGCGGGCGGTCCTCCGCCGTCCGGACGCCACCGAACGCCCCAACGAAACGACCTGGTCCGCCCTGGAGTACGCCTGCCACGTCCGCGACGTCTTTTCCGTCTTTGAGCAACGGCTGGGCCTGATGATGGGCTCCGATGACCCCCAATTCGCCAACTGGGACCAGGACCAGAGCGCCATTGACAGCGATTACGCCAGCGCAGACCCGGCGGTGGTCAGCGCCGAACTCACCGCTGAAGGCCGGCAGGTGGCGGATGCCTTCGCCGCCGTCCGCGAAGCCGACTGGGACCGCACCGGCACCCGCAGCAACGGCTCCAAGTTCACGGTGCTGACCCTGTCGCAGTACTTCCTGCACGACGTGGTCCACCACCTTCACGACGTGGACGGCTAGCCCAGCGGCTTAATCCGCCCAGCGCCTGCCGGCACCAGCGCCGCCTCGTCACGTTGCCGGGATAACTCCAGCCGGGCATCGTCCGGGGAAATGTCGGCGGGGGCGTGCGTCACCAGCACCACCGTGCGCCCGGCCAGTCCCGCCCGGAGGTCTGCCAGCATGGCAGCGCCCGATTCGGCGTCCAGGTGCGCGGTGGGTTCGTCCAGCAGGATGACCTCAGCCCCGGTCATCAGCGTCCTGGCCACGGCCAGCCGCTGGCGTTCGCCACCGCTGAGGAAGGCTCCCCCGGGCCCGATCCGGGTGTCCAGCCCGGCAGGAAGCCGTTCCAGGAGCCGGGCGAGGCCAACCGAGTGGATCACGGCCTCCAGGTCCTGGTCGACGGCCCGGTCCCGTTGTTCCGGCGCCTGCGAGCCGGTGCGGCCCAGGAGCAGGTTGCCGCGGATGGTGGAGTCGAACAGGTGGGCCTCCTGCGGGCACCAGGCCACCCGGCCGGTGACCCGGACATTGCCTGCCGCTGCGGGCAGGAAGCCGAGCAGGACGGACAGCAGGGTGGACTTCCCCGAGCCCGACGGTCCTGTCACGGCCAGCCAGCGGCCGGGATCTGCGGTGGCGGTGACGCCGGCAAAAACCGGGGCGCTGCCGGGCCAGGCTGCTGCCAGGTTGGCCAGCTCCACTCCGGGGACACCACCCTCGCGGGCAGGGACTCTGAGGAGGCCGTCCGCATCGTCGGGGACACCACCCTCGCGGGCAGGGACTCTGAGGAGGCCGTCCGCATCGTCGGGGGCACTGCCCGGCGCCCCGGCAGCCAGCGCACCGGACTCCCCCACGCGCCGCAGCACGGAACGCAGGGCCGGGTACTGGCGGACCGCCGTCGTCATGGCCGCATACGGTTCCACCAGCGCCAGCAGGAGCAGGATCACGACGGCGGCAACTTCCGGCGCGAGGCTTCCCGCCAGGACCGCCGGCGCCGCCAGCCACGCGGTGGCAAGCGCGGCGGCGCAGCAGCCGGCCGTGGTGATGGCGTGGCCCAGGCCCTCCGCCCAAGCCGAGCGCTGGGCGGCCGCCGTGGCATCCCGGTCCTGCCCGCGCAGCGCGGCCAGGACGCGGGGTGCCACGCCATTGGCGTGCAGTTCCGCCCGGGCATCCAATGCCGCCGAAATACGGCGCAGTACCCCGGAGCGCAGGAGTTGCTCGGTGGTGGCGGATTTCCGGTCACCCCACAGCGCGACCGCCGGCGCCAGCACCAGGCCGGCCACGGCCGCCGCCGCAACCGCCGGCAGCGCGGCAGGGACCGTCAGGCCGGTGGTAACCAGCGCCAGCACGCACACCGCAACGGCTGTGACTGGAGGCAGGACCACGCGGGGCAGGAGGTCCCGGATGGTGTCGACGTCGTCAATCACCGTGCCCAGGACGTTCCCGCCCTGCAGCAGGCGCCGCAGGGACAGGGCACGGCGGCTCAGCGATTCCCAGAGCCGGCCGCGCAGGCGGGTAAGTGCGGCGAAGACGGCGTCGTGCAGCAGCAGCCGCTCCCAGTACCTGAGCACCGCCCGGCCGATCCCAAAGAAGCGCACACCCACAATGGCCGTGAGCAGATAAAGGATGGGGGGCTGTTCGCTGGCCCGGATGATCAGCCAGCCGGACAGCCCGGAGAGTGCCACGGCGAAGACGGCCGCCAGGGTGCCCACCACTGCTGCGGCGGCGGATTTGCCCTGCACCGGGCGGAGCAGGCCGGCCAGGAGCCGGGACGCGCCCTGCGATTCTGGATCGTGTGTGGCTGACGACGCCGGTGGAGCATTAGGTGAATCGGCCGTGGACCCTGCAGCAGATGTCCCGGACTGTGCCGCGGCAGGCAGGGCGGTGGCGGTGTGGTTCCGGGCAGCGGGCAGTCCTACTGCCGCGCCGCCCGCCCTGCCGGCAGCAATCATGCCCGCAGCAGTCACGCCTGCGCCGGCCGCGCTGGTAACTCCCCTGGGCCCGACCGGCACCAGCTGGTCCGCGAGCGCCCTGGTGCGTTCTTCGTGGGCAACCAGGATCACGGTGACTCTGCCGCGGAGCCCTTCGATGGCTTCTTCGACGGCCAGGGCAGAGGTTTCGTCGAGGTGTGCGGTGGGTTCATCGAGGAGGAGCAAGGTGGCGCCGGCCTCGATGCGGGCCAGCCCGCGGGCCAGGGCCACCCGGCGGAGTTCGCCCGGGCTCAGCTCGGCCGGGTGCCTATCGGCCAGGTGGCCTGCGGCGGCCCGGTCCAGGCAGTCCCGGGCTATCCGGACCATGGGCGCCGTTTCCCGGCCGGTCTGCGCCTGGTGGGCCTGGTCGGGCCCTGCCTGATCTGGGCCCGCCTGGGCGTCGGCCCCGAGGTAGAGCAGCACCTCGTCGAGGACGGTCTCTGCCACCATCACGGGGTGCTGCGGCACCCAGGCCACCGCACTGCGGTCCAGGCCGGTGAGGCTGCCGGTGATGGTGGTTCCGGCACCGGCTCCCACCGTTCCTGCCAGGACGCCGAGCACAGTGCTCTTGCCGCTACCGCTGGCGCCGTCCAGGGCCGTGATCCGGCCTTGCGGGACTGCGAACGTCAGGGGCCCCACCGCGGGCCGGTTCCGGCCGCTGTACGTGACGGCCAGCGCGTCAACGATCAGTGCAGGGGTCCGTGCAGGGGTCCGTGCAGGGGTCCGTGCAGCTGCCGCCAGCGCGTCAGCGGTGCGCCCCCCAGCGGAGGCGGCGTCGCCGTTGAGGCTTGTGCCAGGCTGACCGGCGGGTGCGGGCGTCGGGGCCAGCGGCGCGGGCTCGGGGGCGTCCATGACTTTGGTTGTTTCCGCCAGTGCCACGCGGCCGTCGTCGCTGGCGTGGTGGGCGGTGCCCAGTTCCCGCAGGGGAAGGTAGCAGTCCGGGGCCAGGATCAGGGCCAGGAGGCCTGCTTCCAGCGGCATGCCACCATAGACCAGCCGGACACCGATAAAGACTGCCACCACGGCCACCGAAATGGTGGCGATCAGTTCCAGGGCCAGCGCCGACAGGAATGCGGTGCGCAAGGTCCCCATGGTTTTGAAACGGTACTCCTCCGAGATGTCCTCGAGGGCCTGGCGCTGGGCTGTGGCGCGGCCCAGCCCCACCAGTACCGGCAGCCCCTTGGCCAGTTCCAGCATGTGTGCGGACAGCCGCGTCAGGGACGACTGCGCCTCCCGGACGTTGTCCTCGGTGTACCGGCCAATCAGGACCATAAAGAGCGGCACCAGCGGCACGGTCAGGACAATCACCACGGCGCTGACCCAGTCCGCGAAGAGGATGCGGGCACCCAGCAGCAGCGGAAGGGCGGCGCAGTTCACCAGGGCCGGCAGGAACTGCGTGTAGTAGCTGTCCAGGGCGTCCAGGCCCCGGGTGGCCAGGACGGCGAGGCCGCCGTCCGCCGGTCCGCTGGTGCGCGTACCGTTGCGGAGTGCATGCGCCAGGAGCCCGGCCCGGAGTTCCTCCTTGATGCCCAGTGCGGCCCGTCGGGCAGCCACCGCCTGTGCCCAGACTGTCAGGGAGCGGAGGACCACCCCGGCCAGGCCGGGCAGCAGCTGGCTGGCCCAGTCCGGGTTTCCAATCGCCAGGCCGGCAAGCATGGATGCCACCGCCTGGCCCATGAGGACCAGTGCGAGGGCTTTCAGGGCAGCAAGGACGCCCAGGACGTAAATGGCGCTGCGGGTGGCGGGACCCGACGGGAAACTGGGCCGCATCTCAGCCCTTGGTGGTGAAGGCACGGGCAGCGATTGCCGGCAGGAAGCTATGGGCTGCAGGGATGTGGTCGGCACTCACCCGGCGGCGGAACACCCAGTAGGTCCAGGCCTGGTAGGCGATCACCAAGGGCAGTCCCACGGCGGCCACAATACTCATCAGGCCCAGGGTGTAGTCCGAGGAGGACGCGTTGGAAATGGTCAGGTCGAAGGCGCTGTCCAGGGTGGACGGCAGCACCACGGGGAACACGGCACCGAAAATGGATGTGGTGCCCAGGACAAGGAACAGCCCCATGGCAGCAAACGACTTGCCTTCGGCACCGCGCCGGGCAAACAGCCAGGCGGCGCAGGCGGCGGCAACTGCCAGCAGCACGGCGGCCCAGGTCCAGGCCTTGCCGTCCAGGACCTGGACGCTGACGGCCCAGGCGGCGATGGGCAGCAGCAGGACCGGGAGCAGCCGGACGAACCACTGCCGCGCGCGGTGCCGGATGTCGCCGTCGGTCTTCAGGGCAAGGAACGCAAGGGCGTGCAGCAGGGCGAACCCCACCACTGCCAGGCCGCCTACGATGGCGTAGCCGCTGAACCAGGCCATCGGCCCGCCCACCCGGTCGCCGTTGGCATTCAGCGGGAGCCCCGTAGTGGTCAGTGCCAGGGCGGCGCCAACACCAAAGGCGGCGAAGAACGAGCCCAGTGCGATGGCCCAGTCCCAGCGCCACCGCCAGGAGTCCGTGTCCACCTTGCCCCGGTACTCGAAGGCCACGGCCCGGAAGATGAGTGCCAGCAGCACCACCAGCAGGGGCAGGTACAGGGCGGAAAACAGGGAGGCGTACCAGAGCGGGAACGCCGCGAACGTGGCACCGGCGGCGGTCAGCAGCCACACCTCGTTACCGTCCCAGACAGGGCCAACAGTGTTCAGTAGCACACGGCGTTCGGTGTTGTTGCGGGCGAACAGCTTCATCAGCATGCCAACCCCGAGGTCGAAGCCTTCGAGGAAGAGGTAGCCGGTCCAGAGGACGGCGATGGCGATGAACCAGATGGTGGGGAGCAGTTCCATGTGTTCTTTCCCGTTCCTAGTAGGCGAAGGCCAGGACGTCGTGGTCGGGTTTGCTGCCCGGGCCGCCGGCGCCGGAGGTGCCGTCCGCGTCGTCGTCCGACGGCGTGTGGCCCAGTTCCGGCATCGCGGAGACCACCCCGCCGCGGATGTACTTCACCAGCAGCTTCACTTCCACCACAAGCAGGACGGCGTAGACGGCGCTCAGGGCGATCAGGGATGCCAGCAGTTCCCCGGCGGAAACCCCTGGTGAGACGGCGGCGGCGGTAAACATAAACACCTGGTCGATGCCGTTGGGGTCCGGGTTGGGTGCCACCACGAAGGGCTGGCGGCCCATTTCGGTGAAGATCCAGCCGGCGGCGTTGGCGCCGAACGGGGCGAGGATGCCGAAGACGGCAAGCCGCATCAGCCATTTTGATTCGGGAACGGTGCCCTTGCGGGTGATCCAGAGGGCGGCAAACGCTGCCATGGCGGCCAGGCTGCCGAAGCCGATCATCATCCGGAAGCCCCAGTAGGTGACCTCCATGACGGGAAGGTAGTCGATTTCCTGGCCGGCGCGCTCGCCGTAGATGGGGTTGTCCGGAAGGTTGGTGCCGTACTTGGCCTGGTATTCCGGGAGCAGGGTGTTGACGCCCTTGACCTCGGTGGTGAAGTCGCCCTTGGCCAGGAAGGACAGGATGCCGGGGACCTCGATGACGGCCACGATGTCCTCGCAGTTCTGGGCGCCAAGGTTACCGATGCTCAGGACCGAGAACCCGGTGCCGTCGTGGCAGGCGGCCTCAGCGGCTGCCATCTTCATGGGCTGCTGTTCGAACATCAGCTTGCCCTGCAGGTCGCCCGTGATCGCGGTGCCGGCGAACGAGATCATGGCCACCACCGCACCGATGCGCAGGCTGCGGATCCACACGGCGTGGTCGGCACGGTCCCGGCCCGGAATGCTGGGAGCTTCGCCGGGAATGACTTTGCCGTCAGCCCCGATGGTGTCGATGCCGTCGCGGCGCCGGCGCCACAGGTGGTACCAGGCGATCCCTAGCAGGAAGCCGCCGGCCACGGCCAGGGCACCAAAAATGGTGTGGGGTACGGCAACCATGGCGGTGTTGTTGGTGAACACGGCCCAGGCATCGGTCATCACCGGCCGGCCATCCACCATTTCCACGCCCACGGGGTGCTGCATCCAGCTGTTGGCCACAATGATGAAGTAGGCGGAGAACACCGAGCCCACCACAGCAATCCACAGGCAGGCGAGGTGCACTGCCGGCTTAAGCTGCTTCCAGCCGAAGATCCAGAGGCCCAGGAACGTTGATTCGACGAAGAAGGCGAGGAGGGCTTCGAGGGCCAGCGGGGCGCCGAAGACATCCCCCACAAAGCGGCTGTATTCGCTCCAGGCCATCCCGAACTGAAATTCCTGGACGATGCCGGTGGCCACGCCCATAATGAAGTTGATCAGGAAGAGCTTTCCCCAGAACTTAGTCATCCGGAGGTACTCGGGCTTTCCGGTCCGGTGCCAGGCGGTCTGGATGACGGCCACCACCAGGCCCAGGCCGATGGTCAGCGGCACCATCATGAAGTGGTAGACGGTGGTGATACCAAATTGCCAGCGTGCGATTTCCAAGGCGTCCAAGGCAGTCCCTAAGGTCAGGAGCGAGTTTTCTACGTCTCGTAGAACTCTTACTTCTACAGAGTGTAGAACAATGCCGGAGGTGCTGTAAAACGATCCGTCCCCCTAAGGATGGCCCGCCACCCCGCGGCGCGCCACATGTTCTACTCCACGTAGAAAATACTGGCGATTCGGGGTAAATTTGGAGCAGCAACAAATTCAGCAGCACAGTCACCGCCTGCACAAAGCGGACGGTGCGGGGAAACTAAAGGAATAAAGAGCGATGGCAAGTCTTGGTGAACTTGAACGGGCAGTGATGGACCTGCTCTGGGCGGGCCAGGAAGCAGCCACTGCCAATACCCTCCGGGACCGGCTGGCACGTATGTCCGCCGCGCAGGTGGGACCCGGCCACGAGGCCAAGGAACTCGCCGTGACCACGGTGTTGACCGTCCTGTCCCGGCTGGAGAAAAAGGGCCTGGTGGAACGCGAACGCGGCACCCGCCCGCACCGCTACCAGGCCGTATCCAGCCGTGCGGACCACACCGCCGAACTGATGCACGAAGTCCTCGGCTCGGCCCCGGACCGCGAGGCAGTCCTGGCCCGTTTCATCGGTTCCGTCACCGAAGGCGAAGCCGAAACGCTGCGCAAACTGCTCGGCCACCTCTAACAGACTATGTTCTGGGCCTCGTACCTGCTGGCTGTCCTGGCGCTGGTGCTGGCCTGGCCCGTGCCCATCCTGCTGTCGCGGGCGCACTGGCCTGCGCGTTCGCCGTTCACGGCCATGCTCCTGTGGCAGGCGATCGCACTGGCAGGTGGCCTTTCGATGATCGGCGCCATGCTGGTGTACGGGCTCGAGCCCATCGGCGAGAACCTGATTGCGGGCATCCGGGCGCTGGCCGGGATGGTCCTCTACAACGCCCCCACCACAGCCTTGGGCTTCTGGCATATCTTCGCGCTTTCCGCGGCCGCCCTGCTTAGCGCCCACCTGGTCTTTACCCTGCTCCTGACGTACTACCGGATCCAGCGCCAGCGGCGGCGGCACCGGGAACTGCTGGCCCTGCTGGCCTCACCGTCCGGGCAGGACGCCGCAACCCTGGTCATCAGCCACGACTCACCGGTGGCCTACTGCCTGCCCGGCGGGGCGCGCTCCGTGACCGTCCTCTCCGACGGCCTGATGGCAGCCCTGGAACCGGCCGAGCTCCGCGCCGTACTCAGCCACGAGAACGCGCACCTCAGCCAGCGGCACCACCTCCTGCTGTGGGCTTTCGCGGCCTGGCGCCAAGCACTGCCGTGGCTTCCCACCACCCGGCTGGCCCAGGAGGCAGTGAACTCGCTGATCGAGATGCTGGCCGACGACGTGGCCCTGAGATCCGAAAGCAAGGCCACGCTGATCAAGGCCATCGCCATCGTGGCCAGCGGGTCAGCCAAGGCGCCCGGCGCCTCCGATATGCAGCCGGGCAACCCGGGACTGGCGCTTGGCGGGGCTGATCCGGCGGGCGGCTCGGACTCCGCCCGCACCACCGCGTCCCGGGTCAGCCGCCTGCTGTCACCGCAGCCGCAGCTGCCCGGCCCTGTCCGCGGCGTGGTGCTGGCCGGCTGCGTTTTGCTGCTCGCCTTGCCCACGGCGCTACTGGTGGTGCCCGGCCTGCTGGGCTGACCGGCGTCGAGAGTACGGCCTCGACTGGACGGCCTCGATTGGACGGCGGGAGACGCTCCTGCCGCGCTTCGAAGCGCTTCAGGCGTCGATGCGTTCCCGGTCCAGGCTGGCCGCACCGGCGATGATGAAGTCCTTGCGTGGCGACACGTCCGAGCCCATCAGCAGGTCGAAGATCTCCTCGGCCTGCTGGGCGTTCTCGATCCCCACCTTGCGGAGGGTCCGGTGCCGCGGGTCCATGGTGGTCTCCGCCAACTGCTCGGCATCCATCTCCCCCAGGCCCTTGTACCGCTGGATGGGCTCCTTGTAGCGCTTGCCTTCCTTGGCCAGCCTGGCCAACAGGACGTGCAGTTCCGCCTCGGAGTAGGTGTAGATCATCTCGTTGGCTTTCTGCCCGGCGTTGATGACCTCGACCCGGTGCAGCGGCGGGACGGCGGCGAAGACCCGGCCCTCCAGGATCATGGGGCGCATGTACCGGAAGAACAGGGTGAGCAGGAGCGTGCGGATGTGCGCGCCGTCCACGTCGGCATCGGTCATCAGGATGACTTTGCCGTAGCGGGCAGCTGTGATGTCGAAGCTGCGGCCGGACCCGGCGCCCACCACTTGGATCAGGGCTGCGCACTCGGCGTTGGAGAGCATGTCGCCCACGGAAGCCTTCTGGACGTTCAGGATTTTGCCGCGGATGGGCAGCAGCGCCTGGAAGTCGGAGGACCTCGCCAGTTTGGCGGTGCCCAGGGCCGAGTCGCCTTCCACAATGAACAGTTCGGAACGTTCGACGTCGTCCGTCCTGCAGTCGGCAAGCTTGGTGGGCATCGAGGAAGTTTCCAGGGCGTTCTTGCGCCGCTGGGTTTCCTTGTGCACGCGCGCGGAAATCCGCGACTTCATTTCGCTGACGATCTTCTCCAGCAGCAGCGCCGACTGGGCTTTGTCGTTGCGGTTGGCTGAGGTCAGTTTCGCGGCGATCTCCCGTTCCACCACGCGGGCCACGATGGCGCGGACAGCAGAGGTGCCCAGAATTTCCTTGGTCTGGCCTTCGAACTGCGGCTCCGCCAGCCGGACGGTGAGGACAGCCGTGAGGCCGGCAAAGATGTCGTCCTTCTCAATTTTGTCGTTGCCCGCCTTGAGTTTACGGGCGTTGGTTTCCACCGCTTTGCGGAAGGTCTTAACCAGCGCCTGCTCGAAACCGGACTGGTGGGTTCCGCCCTTGGGCGTGGAAATGATGTTGACGAAGCTGCGCACCGTGCTGTCGTAGCCGATCCCCCAGCGGAGGGCCACGTCCACTTCGCAGTCGCGTTCCACTTCGGCGAGCTGGCTGTGGCCGCGCTCGTCCAGGACCGGAACGGTTTCCTTGAACTTGCCGGAGCCGTGCAGCCGCCACACGTCAGTCACCGCGGGGTCGGCGGCCAGGAAATCCACAAACTCCGAGATGCCACCGTCGTGGTGGAATACCTCCTCGTGGGGTCCGGACTCGCCGGGCGTGCCGGGGACTTTGCGCTCGTCACGCACCGTGAGTTTGAGGCCGGGTACCAGGAATGAGGTCTGCCGGGCCCGGGCTGCCAGTTCGTCGTAGGAGAACTTGGCGTCCGGGGTGAAGATCTGCCGGTCCGCCCAGTAACGGATCCTGGTTCCGGTGACGCCGCGCTTGGCCTTGCCCACCACGTCCAGGACGGAGCCATCCACAAACGGGCCGAAGGTTGCCTCGGGGTCGATCCGCGATCCCGTGTCTTTGAAGCGTCCGGGCTCGCCGCGGCGGAACGACATTTTGTAGGTCTTCCCGCCCCGGTCCACTTCCACGTCCAGGCGTGAGGACAGCGCGTTAACCACCGAAGCGCCCACACCGTGCAGGCCGCCGGACGCCGTGTAGGATCCGCCGCCGAATTTGCCGCCAGCGTGCAGTTTGGTGAAAACGACCTCGACGCCGGTGAGGCCCGTCTTCGGTTCCTTGTCCACGGGGATGCCGCGGCCGTCGTCGTGGATTTCCACGGAGTTATCGGCGTGCAGGATGATCCTGATGTCGTGGCCGAACCCGGCGAGGGCCTCGTCTACTGAGTTGTCGATGATCTCCCAGAGGCAGTGCATAAGGCCGCGTGAGTCCGTCGAACCGATGTACATGCCGGGGCGCTTGCGGACGGCCTCCAGGCCTTCCAGCACAGACAGGTGCCGGGCGGTGTAATCAGAACTGGGTGCCACGGGAAATGAGCTCCTTCGGGGAGAAAAGGCCGGCGCGGGGATCGCTTCCTCCAGCCTAGCCGGGCCCGGCCGGGACGGTCGGCTGCCACACTGGACGCCGCCTGTGCGCCCTGCCACGGGCCTGTCGCGGGGTTGCCGCACGGAGGTCTTGAGGGAACCTTGTGGATACGCGGACAGCGAACTTGCCCCATCCTTGCGATGGTTTTGTTACGAATACTGGTTATATAGACGTACTGAACTACTAAGGAGGCCGACATGACAACAGCAGTGGCAGACCGCACACTCAATGCACTGGACCGGTGCGATCGTTGCGGAGCACAGGCATATGTCCGGGTTGTTCTTGAAACCTCCGGCGGTGAGCTGCTCTTCTGTGGCCACCATGCCCGAGCGGTCGAAGCAACGCTTAAGCCGCTCAGCTCCGACTGGCACGACGAGACGTCCAGGCTCCACCAGAAGGCAGTGGTGGAAGTCGACTAGGTCGCTCTCCAACCCAGCAAGCCAACACTGTGGCCCCTCACCTGAGGGGCCACAGTGCTTTAACATCCAGGTCCATAAACGTCCAGGTGTTGCAGCATCCCGCGGAACCCTGCACCAACAAAACAGCGGGGCCGTCCCCCGGCCGGCAGCCGTTGGCTGACCGACCGGGGGACGGCCCCGCTGTTTTTGCTGCTTAGTCCAGGTAGTCCCGGAGCACCTGTGACCGTGACGGGTGGCGGAGCTTGGACATGGTCTTTGATTCGATCTGCCGGATACGCTCACGCGTGACGCCGTATACCTTGCCGATTTCGTCTAAAGTCTTCGGCTGTCCGTCGGTGAGGCCGAACCGCATGGCCACCACGCCGGCTTCGCGCTCGGAAAGCGTGTCCAGGACCGAGTGCAGCTGCTCCTGGAGAAGCGTGAAGCTCACCGCGTCAGCGGGAACAACTGCTTCGGAGTCTTCGATCAGGTCACCGAACTCCGAATCGCCGTCCTCGCCCAGGGGCGTATGCAGCGAAATGGGCTCGCGGCCGTACTTCTGGACTTCGACGACCTTTTCCGGCGTCATGTCCAGTTCCAGGGCCAGTTCCTCAGGCGTGGGCTCGCGGCCCAGGTCCTGCAGCATCTGGCGCTGGACACGGGCCAGCTTGTTGATGACTTCCACCATGTGCACCGGGATACGGATGGTGCGGGCCTGGTCGGCCATGGCGCGGGTGATCGCCTGGCGGATCCACCAGGTGGCGTACGTGGAGAACTTGAAGCCCTTGGTGTAGTCGAACTTCTCCACCGCACGGATCAGGCCCAGGTTGCCTTCCTGGATGAGGTCAAGGAAGAGCATGCCGCGGCCGGTGTAACGCTTGGCCAGGGAGACCACCAGGCGGAGGTTTGCCTCCAGGAGGTGGTTTTTGGCGCGCTTACCGTCGTGGATGATGAAGTCGAGTTCACGCTTGAACTTCGGGTCCATGGCGCCGTCGTCAGCGTTGATCTTCTCTTCGGCAAACAGGCCTGCCTCGATGCGGAGGGCAAGGTCAACTTCCTGCTCCGCGTTGAGCAGCGCCACCTTACCGATCTGCTTCAGGTAGTCCTTGACGGGGTCGGCCGTGGCGCCGGCGGACATAACCTGCTGGACAGGTGCGTCGTCGTCGTCGGCGTCCGAGTAGACAAATCCCTTGCCCGTGGGTGCGGCGGCCTTGGCAGTGTCGTCCTCGGCTGCGTCGGCACCTTCCAGTGCGGAATCGTCCGGATCCTGGTCAGCGTCGTCGGCGTCATCGGCGTCGTCGTCTGCAGCTTTTCCGGCAGCGGCCTTGGCTCCGGGCTTCGGGCCGCGCTTCTTGGGCTCGCGCTTGCCGTCAGGACCGGCTTCGCCGGCGGCAGCCTTGTTGGCCGCACGAGTGGCTGCCCGCTTGGCGTTGGTAGCCGCCTGCTTCTCCTCAGCGGACAGTTCGTCCTGGGCGGCGGGGTCCTTCTTCGTGGAAGACGGGGTCACAGAAAACCTTTCTAGCGGTGGTCTGTGGAATCGCCATACGGGCAACACCACTATGACCCTGTCAAGTCCGTGATGGAAATCAAGCGCCACCACGGCCGGCAGAGTCTGTTAACTCAACTGCCGGAGTGGCTGAATTGTTCCCCGAAGGACCCAACACAAGCTCTTGACACACGGACCCAACCGGGTCTCGGCGTCCATTGTCTCACGGTTTCGCCGGATCGGACCTACCTGCCGACACTCCTCTCCCGCGATGCCACCCGTGACTGCCTGCTGGACGCCCGCACTCCAGCCGCTGCCAGCCGAAACTTCCGGCCGCCGTCCCGCACTCCACTCGCTACCGCCGGCGACTTCCGCCACTGGTTGCCCGCGCCCCTACGGCCGCTACGCCCATCCCGCCCGTCCGCCCTCCGCCAGCCGGTCCCCCGCCGGCGCGCACGCTGTTCAGGCACACACACCGTTCAGGACCGCACACCATTCAGGCACACACACCATTCAGGACCGCACACCGCTCAGGACCACACACCGCCCAGGACCACACACCTTGTCGCCCCGCCGGCGCGCACGCCCCTCAGCCAAGCTGTCCGGTTCCCCGCTCAGGATCATTGCTGAACTTCTGCCACGCAGCCTCCTTCCTTGCCGCCCAGCCGCAGATGGTGCCCCGCTGGTCCAGCTCCAGCAGCAGCCCGGCCAGGCGGTACTGCGGTTGCGCGCGGAGCGCCCGGCAGTAGTAGGCAGCAGCGACGGAGCCCCTCCCCCGGCACCACGCAACCCAGCCCTGCAGAGTCAGGGGCGCAGCAGCCGACTTCCCGCCCGCCAGCGCAAGGTGCGCCAGCATCCGGTCGAGCGCCTCGAGCTGGGGCCAATCCGGCACTTCAGGTCCCAGCCCCAGGAGGACATCACCATAACCGAACACCTGGCCGGCACTGGTACCAACGCCTGTGCCACTGCCACTGCCACTGCCACTGCCACTGCCAGCATCACCGCCCGGTTGACGGCCGGGCAGGTCGCCAGCCGGCAACGGCGACAGCGGTCTGGGGAACGGCCCGTCGCGGAGAAGGCCGAACTGTGCTGCCCCCGCGACTGCCGTGGTCCGCCCCGCCGCGGCCTGCACCAGGACGGCGTCGCGCAGGCAGGGAACCATCAGCGTGGCCAAGAGGAAACCGTCCCGGTCCGCCGCAGGCAGCAGCGGTTTCCCGGCAGGCCGGCCCAGGACCGCTGCCCAGTACGTCAGGACCAGGTGGAACTGCTCCCGGCTGCCGCGTCGCCGCTCCAGCTTGCGGCGCCACGCGGTGCGGGCCGCGCGCACGGCTGCCAAATAGTCGGCTGTCCACTGGTCACCGATAGGAGACCCATCCGGTGGAGGTCCCACGGTGCTGCCCTGGAACACCATTTCCGCGTAAAGCCGGCTGTCCAGGATCTGCTGGACCGGCCTGCCCGGTGCCGGACAGCACGATGAATCAACACAGAAGGCGCCGCGCCAATACCTGTCCCCCACGTACCACGCATCGCGGACAGGCATCCCGGCCCGCTGCAGGGCATCGTAGAGTTCCAGCATCAACAGCTGGTGCAGCTGCGGGGCGGGGGCACCTGCCGTCCCACCGAAAACAGCGACCAGTGTGCCGTCCGCGTCACCGTCCGCCTGCAGGTAGCCGCGGACGGCCCTGGCAAAGGCTTCCGGGCGCCGAAGCCCCGCCGGCCCGGGCAGGTCCAGCCTCAGGGTGGCCCCAAGCCGCTTCCCGTGCAGGGTCATGGCCACCACACTGGACGAGGGCCAATAGCCCAGCGAATGCGGGATGAAGGCGAGGATGTCTTCGGGTCCATGGACACTCAGCGGTTGCGGTGCAGTCATGGACCCACTGTCCGCCGGCACCGTCGCTGCGGTAAGCGGACCCGTCCCCTATGTGCACAACCCCGCCGGCGGAGGCGCCGGTGGAGGAGAAGTCACGCGACGGCGCCCGACGCGCAGGCCGCGGCCCGGGCGGTGTGCGCCCCGGTTGTCAGTGGTAATTACACCTGGTCCGTGTTGCCGTCGGACCCGGCGTTACCCCTGCGGCGGGCCAGCGCCTCCCGGCGCTGCCTGGCCAGGGCGCTGCGCAGTGGCGGCACCACAACCCCCTGCGCGGCCATCTGCCGCCGCACCTTGCGCCGGGACACGAGCACAGCACCAACACCAACCCCCAGCAACAGGAACTGGACGCCCAAGGCAAGCCGGAACGGCTCCAGTCCATACAGTTCCCCGTTGGAGAAACCGCTCGCGTACAGGAGGTCCAGGACCAGCCCGATCAGGAAAATCGCCACCAGCGCCGCGATGAAGCCGCCCACGTTGACGATTCCGGTGGCCGTGCCGATCCGGTGGGCCGGGTTGAAGGTCCTGGCGAAGTCGAAACCGATCATCGAACCCGGTCCGCCGATGGCCAGCACCACCACCAGCCCTGCCAGCAGCCACAGCGGCGCCCTGCCGGGGGTGAAGAGGACGGCAGCCCAGCCGGCGGCGGTGGCAGCTGCGATGAGCAGCACCATGGTGGAACGCCGGAGCGGATGCCGGGATACAAAACGGCCGATGAACGGGCCCACGGCCATTGCGGCGGCCACATAGAGTGCCATCAGCGCGGCCACCGTGCCGGCGTCAAGGCCCTGGCCGGAGATCAGGAACGGATACCCCCAGGTCATGGCGAACACCGTGCCGCTGAACTGGATGGTGAAGTGGCTCCACATGCCCAGCCGCGTCCCCGGCTGCCGCCAGGCGCGGGCCAGCGAGGCGCCGGTGGCCCGGAAACCCTGCTGGGGAGCGGGCCTGGCCGTTCCGGGAGGGGCGTCCTGCAGGAACAGCGCCACGAGGAGGACGGCGAGGGCGGACATCCCGGCCAGCATCAGGAACGCCGGGGTCCAGCCGGACGTGTGCAGGACAAACGCAAAGGGGAGAACACTGAAAAGCTGGCCCAATTGCCCGGACATGCCCGTCAGTTGGGTCACCAGGGGCACCCTGGCCGGGGCAAACCACAGCGGGATCAGGCGGATCACCGAGATGAAGGTCATGGCGTCGCCGGCGCCCACGAGGACCCGGCCGGCCACCCCGGCGGGAATGCTGTCGGCGAAAGCCAGCTGCAGCTGGCCCAGCCCCATCAGAACGGCACCGCCCACAATCATGGCCCGGGACCCGAACCGGTCCACCAGGAGGCCCACCGGGATCTGCAGCCCTGCGTAAACAAGGAGCTGCAGGACGGTGAAGAAGGAGATGGCTGAAGCGCTGGCGTGGAACCGCTCGGTCGCTTCGAGCCCCACCACACCGAACGATGTCCGCTGCGACACCGCCACCAGGTACCCGAAAATTCCAATGGTCCAGATAAGCCAGGCGCGGGGAGCAGTCACCCCCTCATTATGCCCACACCCCCGCCGGCAGCCGTGCCGCCGGGGAACCACCTACTGGCCGGGGTTCTCCCTGGCCAGGTACGCCTCCACGGCGGCGCCAAGCTCATCGCCGTCGGGCAGTTGGTCATTTTCGTTGGCCAGCAGGGACCGGCGCACGGTCCCTTCGGCCTTCTCGTCGTAGCGGCTTTCCAGCCGCGCCACCACCTGCTGGACATCCTCGGACGCGTCGATCTGCTCGGCGATCTGCCGGCTGACGTCCCGCCCGGATTCGCGGAGCCTGTCCGTAGGCATCATCAGCGAGGTTGCGGCACCAAGGTATTCCAGACCGGCGACGGCGGCCGGCGGGTATTCGGCGTCGGCCAGGTAGTGCGGGACGTGGATGACGTAGCCCGCCACGTTCCGGCCGGCCTCCATGAGGCGCAGTTCCAGGATGTGTCCGATGGCGGCCGGGACCTCCACCGTGGGCTTCCACACCGAGATGCCCTCGATGAGGTCGGGGCGGTTGCCGTGCACCGTCACACCCACGGGCCGGGTGTGCGGCACAGGCATGGGAATGGAGTGCAGCCAGGTGACCAGGTTGACGTCGAGTTTCTCCACGATGCCCACCACGGCGCGGGCAAACCGCTCCCATTGCAGGTCCGGTTCGAAGCCTGCCAGCAGGAGGAACGGGCTCCCCAGCCCGTCCACCAGCCGGTAGAGGGCAAGCTTGGGTTCCTGGTAATCCTGCAGGTGGTCCTCAACGAAGGTCAGGTGCGGCCTGCGGGAGCGGTAGTCGATCAGCTGGTCGGCGTCGAAGACCGCAACGGGCTTGACGTCCAGGGAGTCCAGGAGCTCGGTGTTGACCTGCTTAACCACATGGCCTGCGTCAGCGAAGCCAGTGAATCCCATCACGAGGTTCAAGCCACGCAGCTCCGGGCTGTGGAACAGCTCGATGTTGCTGGCATAGAGCGCATCTGGGTCCAGCAGATAGCCGGAAATCCGTTCAAGCACGGCATGTTCCTTTCACGGGAACGGTTGGTTTCCCAGTACAACACGGCGGGCGGTCCGTGCATTCCGGCTGCCGGTGTGGCGCAGCTCTCAATGGATTCCATCCCGGCGCAAAGGAAGGACTACGATCGGAACTGGCCTGCCGGACGGGCCCGCAGACACCCGGACCGCGTCCAGAACGGCAGCATCCGGGCAACCATGGCAGGACGCCGAACATGCATCCTGCTGCGAATCATCTTTCGAGAATTGAGGACTGATCCCTGTGGTCAAGAACGCTGAAATCAACCTAAGTACCCTCTCCCGGGACCTGGTCAAGAGCCCCAGTGACGCAGTGGTCATAGGAGTGGGGCAGGGCACCGACGGGCCGTTCCTGCTGGCGAACCCGCTGACGGCCAAGTCCGCCGAAACCCTCACCGATTCCCTGAAGGCCCTGGGCGTCACCGGCTCGGCCGACCAGGCAGTCCGGCTTCCGGGCCTTCCCGAAACAGGCGCGCCCGTGCTGGTCCTGGCCGGCGTCGGAAAGGTATCCGCCACCCGGCCGCTGACCGAAGAGGCACTCCGCCGGGCAGCCGGTTCCGCCGTCCGCCAGCTTGCCGGTCTCACCACGGTGACCCTGGCCCTCCCGACGGCATCCGTGGCCGACGTCGCGGCCGTCGCCGAAGGTGCCGCGCTGGGTGCCTACTCCTTCACGGAGTTCCGGTCCTCGCAGGACGGCCTGAAGGCACCTGTCAGCAACGCCGTGATCCTCACCGCCCTTGCCGGGGACAAGGACGTTCCCGCCGCCCTCAAGCGCGCCACCCTGCTGGGCCGGGCCGTGAACGCCACCCGGTCACTGGTCAACCAGCCGCCCAGCCACCTCTACCCGGAATCATTCGCCGAGTCCGCGAAGGAACTGGCCAAGGGCCTGCCCGTCAAGGTGACCGTCTGGGACGAGAAGCGGCTTGAGAAGGAAGGCTTCGGCGGCATCATGGGCGTGGGCAAGGGCTCGGCCCGCCAGCCCCGGCTGGTCAAGGTGGAGTACTCCCCCGCCAAGGCGACCTCGAAAATCGCACTGGTGGGCAAGGGCATCACCTTTGACACCGGTGGAATCTCCATCAAGCCGGCCCTCGGGATGGGTGACATGAAGTCGGACATGGCGGGTGCCGCCGTCGTGCTTAACACCGTCCTGGCCCTCGCGGGCCTGGGCCTGCCCGTCAAGGCCACCGCCTGGCTGTGCATCGCCGAAAACATGCCGTCCGGCGCCGCATCCCGCCCGGCCGATGTCCTGACCATGTTCGGCGGCAAGACCGTGGAGGTCCTCAATACGGACGCCGAAGGCCGCCTGGTCATGGCGGACGGCATCGTGGCCGCCAGCCGCGAATACCCGGACGCGATCATCGACGTGGCAACCCTGACCGGCGCGCAGCTGATCGCCCTGGGCAACCGGACAGCCGGCATCATGGGCTCCGAGAGCGTCACCGGTGCCCTGAAAGCGGCAGCGGACCGCGCCGGCGAGCTGGTCTGGCCCATGCCGCTGCCGGAGGAACTGCGTCCCAGCCTGGACTCGCAGGTGGCCGACCTGGCCAACATCGGCGAACGCCACGGCGGCATGATGACCGCTGCGGTGTTCCTGCAGGAGTTTGTGGGCGAGGGCAAGGACGGCGAGCAGATCCCGTGGGCCCACGTGGACATCGCAGGCCCGTCGTTCAACAACGGCAGCCCATACGGCTACACCCACAAGCAGGGCACCGGCTGCACCGTCCGGACCCTGGTGGCATACGTCGAGGACATCCTGGCCGCAGCGGCCTGAGTTCCAGCCGTCGCACGGCCCTGCGGCGGGCGGGCTGATCCGTCCGCCACAGGGCCGCGTGACACTCGCCACAAGCACACCACAAACACTGTGCCAAGGTGGAGCATGGATAAGTGGTTCGCTAAGGTGAACCACGGTAGTCACAAATGCAAGGGAATGGCGCTGCTGGCATAATCACGGCAGTGCTAGTTCCAAGACCAGATGATGCGCGGATCGCGTCATCGTTCACGCGAGGGAGCGTTTAAGTGGCCGATCAGGCAACTGCGCAAGAATTCGACATCCTGGTACTCGGTGGCGGCAGCGGCGGATACGCTGCAGCGCTCCGGGCCGTACAGCTTGGCCTCACCGTGGGCCTCGTGGAGAAGGCAAAGCTGGGTGGTACCTGCCTGCACAACGGCTGTATCCCCACCAAGGCCCTGCTCCACTCCGCCGAACTGGCCGACCACGCCCGTGACTCCGCCAAGTACGGCGTGAACGTCACCCTCGACAGCATCGACATCACTGCCGTCAATGCGTACAAGGACGGCATCATCGCCGGCAAGTACAAGGGCCTGCAGGGACTCATCAAGTCCAAGGGCATCACCGTCATCGAAGGCGAAGGCAAGCTCCAGGGCACCGACACCGTTGTTGTGGACGGCACCGCCTACAAGGGCAAAAACATCATCCTGGCCACCGGCTCCTACTCCCGCACCCTTCCGGGCCTGGAAATCGGCGGCAAGGTCATCACCTCCGATGAGGCCCTGAAGATGGATTCCATCCCCAAGAGCGTCATTATCCTGGGCGGTGGCGTCATCGGCGTCGAATTCGCCTCGGTCTGGAAGTCCTTCGGCGTGGACGTCACCATTGTGGAAGGCCTGCCGTCGCTGGTCCCCA
Organism: Arthrobacter sp. Leaf141; assembly: GCF_001424565.1. Lineage (GTDB taxonomy): Bacteria > Actinomycetota > Actinomycetes > Actinomycetales > Micrococcaceae > Arthrobacter. Next base: position 107,338 of record NZ_LMOL01000013.1, on the reverse strand, counting down.
ACGAAGACGCCACGATCATCAAGAACTTCGAGCGTGCCTTCAAAAAGCGCGGCATCAAGTTCTCCACCGGCGTGTTTTTCCAGGGCGTCGAGCAGAACAACGACGGCGTCAAGGTCACCCTGGTGGACGGCAAGACATTTGAAGCCGACCTGCTCCTCGTGGCCGTGGGCCGTGGCCCCGTCACCGCCAACCTTGGCTACGAGGAAGCCGGCGTCACCATCGACCGCGGCTTCGTCATCACCAACGAGCGCCTGCACACCGGCGTGGGCAACATCTACGCCGTGGGCGACATTGTCCCCGGCGTGCAGCTGGCCCACCGCGGCTACCAGCAGGGCATCTTCGTGGCCGAGGAAATCGCCGGCCTGAAGCCCGTAGTGGTCGAAGACATCAACATCCCCAAGGTCACCTACTCCGAGCCCGAGATCGCCACCGTGGGCTACACCGAGAAGGCCGCCAAGGAGAAGTTCGGCGAGGACCAGGTCCAGACCCAGGAATACAACCTGGCCGGCAACGGCAAGAGCTCGATTCTGGGCACCAGCGGCCTGGTCAAGCTGGTCCGCCAGAAGGACGGCCCCGTGGTGGGTGTCCACATGATCGGTGCCCGCATGGGCGAGCAGGTGGGCGAGGCCCAGCTGATCGTGAACTGGGAAGCGTACCCGGAGGATGTGGCCCAGCTGCTGCACGCCCACCCCACCCAGAACGAGTCCCTCGGCGAAGCCCACCTGGCCCTCGCCGGCAAGGCCCTGCACGGCTAATTTTCCCCGTAGTTCCTGGGGCCTGGTGCACCTGGACCCGACTTCCGGGTGCACTAGGCTTCAAACAAGGCAGCATTCATCCGCATCAAAGATCAATAAGGAGAACGGGGACGACATGTCTGAATCCGTTAACTTGCCCGCCCTCGGTGAGAGCGTCACCGAAGGAACCGTCACCCGCTGGCTTAAGCAGGTAGGTGACCGGGTAGAGGTGGACGAGCCGCTGCTCGAAGTCTCCACCGACAAAGTAGACACTGAAATCCCCTCTCCCGTAGCTGGCGTGATTGAAGAAATCCTGGTCGCTGAAGACGAGACCGCCGAAGTAGGCGCACCGCTGGTGCGGATCGGCGACGGCTCCGGCGGCGGCGCGCCCGCAGAGGAAGCACCCGCTGCAGAAGCACCGGCCGAAGAGGCCCCCGCAGCAGCTGAGGAAGCCCCCGCGGCAGCCCCGGCCGAAGAGGCACCGGCGCAGGAAGCTCCGGCAGCCGGCGGCGGCGAAGGCCACGAGGTTACCCTCCCGGCGCTCGGCGAAAGCGTCACCGAAGGCACCGTCACCCGCTGGCTCAAGGCCGTGGGCGATTCCGTCGAGGTCGACGAGCCGCTGCTCGAAGTGTCCACCGACAAGGTGGACACGGAAATCCCGTCCCCCGTTGCCGGCACCCTCCAGGAAATCCGCGTCAACGAGGACGAAACGGCAGAGGTTGGCTCTGTCCTGGCCGTCATCGGCTCCGGCGCAGCAGCAGCACCGGCTGAAGCACCCAAGGCCGCTCCCGCACCGGAGGCACCGAAGGCTGAAGCCCCCAAGGCAGAGGCACCGAAGGCAGAGGCACTGAAGGCTGCCCCGGCACCGGAAGCGCCCAAGCAGGCCCCCAAGTCAGCTCCGGCACCCGAAGCCCCCAAGGCTGAGGCCCCGGCAGCAGCAGCCTCCGAGTCGGGCTACGTCACTCCCCTGGTCCGCAAGCTGGCCAACCAGCACGGCGTGGATATCACCTCGCTCGCCGGAACCGGCGTGGGTGGCCGCATCCGCAAGCAGGACGTCATCGCCGCCGCCGAAGCCAAGGCAGCCCCTGCCGCTCCGGCCGCAGCACCGGCAGCATCCGCACCGGCGCCGGTCGCGGAATCGTCCCTGCGCGGGACCAGCCAGAAGGCTCCCCGCATCCGCCAGGTCATCGCCCGCCGGATGCGCGAATCCCTGGAGATCTCCACCCAGCTGACGCAGGTCCACGAAGTTGATATGACCAAGGTGGCCAAGCTCCGCACCAAGGCCAAGAACTCCTTCCAGGCCCAGAACGGCGTCAAGCTGACCTTCCTGCCGTTCATCGCCAAGGCAGTGGCTGAAGCCCTCAAGCAGCACCCCAAGCTCAACGCTGCGTACGACGAGGACAAGCAGGAAATCACGTACCACAACGCCGAGCACCTGGCGATCGCCGTCGACACCGACAAGGGCCTGCTGGTCCCGGTCATCTCCGACGCCGGCAACCTGAACCTCGCCGGGCTGGCCGCCAAGATCGCCGACGTTGCAGGCCGCACCCGCGGTGGCAAGATCGGCCCGGACGAACTGTCCGGCGGTACGTTCTCGATCACGAACATCGGTTCCGTGGGTGCCCTGTTCGACACACCGATCATCAACCAGCCCCAGGTGGGCATCCTGGGCACCGGTGCGATCGTCAAGCGCGCCGTGGTGGTTGCTGACGAAAACGGCGACGACTCGATCGCCATCCGGTCCATGATGTACCTGTCGCTCACGTACGACCACCGCCTGGTGGACGGCGCGGACGCCGGCCGCTTCCTGCAGACCCTGAAGGCACGCCTCGAAGAAGGCGCCTTCGAAGCGGACCTCGGGCTCTAACCCGCTCAACCGCTTGACGACGGCGGTGCAAGGCCAGGGAGGGAAACCTCCGGAAGCCCTGCGCCGCCGTCGTGCTTTAACCGCCTTCTGCTACAGGGCGTAGAACAAACTGGCTAAGCTGGGATTATGACTATTCTCTTCAGCATCCTGGTGTTCCTGCACATCGTCGGGGCGGCCATGATCGTGGGCTACTGGATTGCCACGATCAAGGAACCCACGGTCCACCCCCGCCAGCGCGACGGCGCTTTCCTGCAGCTCCTGACCGGCATCGCCATGATGGGCCTGCTGCCTTTTATGCCGGACGCCGACCCCAATTACGCGAAGCTCGGGATCAAGCTGGTCATCGCCGTTGTGGTTGCAGTCCTCGCCATCGTTGGCGTCCGCAAGGCCAGGAGCGGCCAGCCCGTCTCCACCGGCCTGGCGCACGGCGTGGGCGGCCTTGCGCTGATCAATATCGCGATCGCCACCATCTGGAACTGACCCGCTGCGCTGCCGGGCAGCTCCGTCAAAGTCACAATCCACTGACAGCGGACATCCGTCGCGCGCCGTAAGCGAAGTCCCTAGGATGGAACAAGGCGGGGCCCAGGCAGTAGCCTGCCCCGGTAACAATCAACCTGAGGAGTGAACATGGCAGCAACGCGTTCAGCAAACGCCGTATGGAACGGGAACCTGACGGAGGGTTCCGGAACCACCAGCCTGGCTACCTCCGGCCTGGGCACGTTTGATGTCACCTGGAAGGCCCGCACCGAAGCGGCCAACGGCAAGACCAGCCCGGAAGAGCTCATCGCCGCGGCCCACGCAGCCTGCTTCTCCATGGCATTCAGCAACGAACTGGCCACCGCCGGCCACAACCCGGAGGAAGTCCGCACCAAGGCTGACGTCACCTTTGTCCCCGGCACCGGCATCACCGGTAGCCACCTGACCATGTCAGCCAAGGTTCCCGGCATCTCCGAGGAGGAGTTCCAGAAGATCGCCGCTGCTGCGAAGGTGGGCTGCCCCGTTTCCGGCGCCCTCGCCAGCATCGACATCACCCTGGACGCCACGCTCGACGCCTGAGCCGACAGCGGCGCAGATGCGCCGGATGGTTTGAACAGGGCCGGTGACCGGCCCGCAGGAGTGGCCCCGTCCCAGCTGGGACGGGGCCATTCCTGTGCCATATCCGGCCGGACCCGGACGGACCGGACTTGCGCCGGGGTTGGAGATTGGCTTTGCTGCCGGGCGGATCCGGAACATGCCCGGCACAAAAAAGCTCCCCGGGCGCCGGAGCTGGCATTGCCGGTCCGGCCCCCGGGGAGCCTGGTGCCCGGTCAGGCAGCGCCTGTCCGCGCTGCTGCGCCTACTTTCCCTGCCGGCGGGCCGGCAACGGGGCCGGGCGCAACCGGCGGTATCCCTCGCGGGCCGGGGGCCGGTCGGTGGGCAGTTCCTGGACCATTTCCTTGAGCGCACCAATGCCGTATTCAAGCTGGGGATCACGGCCGGCGGCGTAGGCGTGGGGCGGGAAGGCCACCTCGATGTCCGGATCAACACCATAGTTTTCCACGCCCCAGCCAACACCGCCGCCGAACCAGTTGGCGTAGCGCGGCTGGGTGACCCCGGTGCCGTCGGCCAGGCTGAAGCGGTTGTCGATGCCCACCACGCCACCCCAGGTGCGGGTGCCGATGACGGGTCCGATCCCCCGCAGCTTGGAGACCTGGGTGATGATGTCGCCGTCGGAGCCGGCGAACTCGTCCGCCAGGAGGATGACCGGGCCGCGCGGCGCGTGGTCCGGATAGGTCCTGGGCTTTTCGCCGCGTGGCATGCTCCAGCCGGTGACCTTTCGGCCAATCAGCTCTGCCACCAGCTGCGAGGTGTGCCCGCCGCGGTTGCGGCGGACATCCACGATCAGGCCATCGAGCGCCGTCTCGGTGTCCATGTCCCGGTGCAGCTGCGCCCAGCCATTGGCCATCATGTCCGGGATATGCAGGTAGCCGAACGTGCCGCCGGATGCCTCCCGGACGGTGCGCCGGTTCGCAGCCACCCATTCCTGGTAGCGCAGCCGTTCCTCGTCCTTGACGGGGACCACAGCGACACGGCGCTGGGATCCTGCGGCTTCGCCATGGGCGGCACCGTTCAGGAGGGTCAACTCGACGGCCCGGCCTGCAGCTCCCACCAGTTGCATGGCGGGGGTGACGACGTCGGAGAGCGGGACGCCGTCCACGGCGAGGAGGATGTCCCCTGCCTTGGCGCCGACCCCGGGCCTGGTGAGGGGCGAGGTGGCCAGCGGATCAGATGATTCGCCTGCCAGGATGCGGGTGATTTCCCACCCCGCCGGGGTGTGGCTGAGGTCGGCGCCGAGCCTGCCCTGGCCGTGGCTGCCGGGTTCGGTCACCGCGGCGGGCTTGACGTAGGCGTGCGAGGTTCCGAGTTCGCCGTGCAGCTCCCAGAGCAGGTCCACCAGGTCATCGTGCGAGCCCAGGCGGTCCACCAGGGGACGGTAGCGCTTGTGGATGGATTCCCAGTCCTGGCCGGCCATGTCCTCGGTCCAGAAGAAATCGCGCTGCAGGCGCCAGGCTTCATCAAAGGCCTGGCCCCAGACGCTCAGCGGGTCCATCATCACGCGGATCCGGCCCAGGTCCACCTTGACCAGCTTGCCGGACTCCTCATCCGCCTTCGCATCGGCCGGGACCTCGCTCACCTGCTTGTCGGCGATCAGCACCACCTTGGCGCGGTCACCGGAAAGCCGGTAACTGTCCACCGCATCCACCAGTGTGGTCTGCTTGCGGCGTTCCAGGTCGAACCGGACCAGGCTGGGGCGGGCATCCTTGTCGTCCTTGTTGGCCTTGCCGTCACCCGTAACCCCGGCAAGGGCCCAGTCGAGCCACAGCAGGGCCCCGTCCGTGGCTTTCAGGGCGGTGTAGTTGCCCTGCGGGACGGGGACGCCGATGACGCGGTGGGACAAGCCTTCCGCATCCACCACCACGGCGGACTGTTCCGTCCCGTCAGTGCCGGCGGTTTCCCCGGCTGCCGTCCCGGCGTCGTTATCAACGGCGGGACCAAACGGCGACGGCGTCCGGGCACCCAGTGCCACCAGGTACGGCTTGATGGGGCTGGGGAAGGAAAGGTCGAAGGAATGCCCGTCGTAGACAGGGTCGAAGCTGCGGTTGGACAGGAAGGCCAGGAACTTGCCGTCCGGGGTGAAGGCCGGCGACCGGTCGCAGAAACGCCCGTCCGTCACCTCCACGGGCCCGGTCCTGGGCTCCGTCACGTTGGCCAGGCGCAGCTTGGTCCGGGTGCCAAACGACGTGACGGGCTCAGCCCACGCCAGCCACTGCGAGTCCGCGGACCAGGCCAGGTCGTAGATGGAACCCTCACCGATGCTGGCCACCAGGGTCAGGGCACCGGTGGCGGTGTCCGCGAGGTGCAGGTCGCCGAAGGATGTGCCCACCGCAAGCCAGCGGCCGTCCGGGCTCGCTTCCAGGGAACTGGTGCGCGACGGCGACGGAAGGTTGATGCGCACGGCGTTTCCGTCGGCGTCAGCCGGCCGGGCCGCGGCGGCGTCCGCGGCCGCTTCGGCAGCGCCGGTTTCGGGGGCGACGTCAGCCTGCTGGTCGTCGCCGGCCGGAGCGGTGGCGTTGTCCCGGGCCAACACGGCGGAGCCGGTGGCGGGGACGGGTTGCGGCAACGCCGGGGCTGCTGCGACGGCGGGTGCCGCTGCCGTGGCGGGCACGGATTTCGCCGGCACAGCAGGTGTGGTCACCACGCCGCTGTGCTGGACCGGAGCGGCGATGTCCTTAATGTAAAGCGCCTCGACGCCGTCGTGGTCCGCGACGTAGGCGATCCGGCCGCCGGCCACAGGCCGGGGAAGGCGTGCCCGGACCCCGGGCGTGGCCTCGATGATGCGCGAGGGGCCGTCCTTGTGCCGGAGCCAGTGGATGGTGCCGTGCGCCTCGATGGCGCTGGCGTTGCCGGCTTCGTCGGGGATCACGGCGCCCAGGTGCCTGGTGGTCTTCAGGAGCGCCGGCCGGCGTGACTGGGAAGCAGAGCCGAGGCTGATGTCCAGCCGGACGGCGTCGGACTGCAGGTCATGCAGTACCCACAGTTCGCCGGCAGACTCGAAAATGACCCGGGTACCGTCCGAAGCCGCATGGCGGACGTAAAAGTCCTCGTGGTCCGTGTGCCGGCGCAGGTCCTTGCCGCCGGGGAGCACCGAGTAGAGGTTGCCGTAGCCTTCGTGGTCCGACAGGAACGCGATCCGGCCATCCACCCACATGGGGTCGGCGATGTTGCCGTCCAGGTCGGGGAGCAGCCGGTCGAACTCGCCGTTGCCGTCCGAGTCGATCCACAGCTTGCCGGCGGTACCGCCCCGGTAGCGCTTCCACCAGGCCGGTTCACGGGACAATACGGAGGCCACAACAACGGGCCGCTCATCGCCCAGCTCCGGACCGAAAGCCACTGACTCCACAGGCCCGAACGGGAGCTCTTCGGCCGCGCCGCCTTCCAACGGAACGCTGTAAGCGTAAGTGTGGCGGCTTTCGGCCTGCCGGAAGGCGCTGGTGACCACCACGGAGCCGCCGGCAGTGAAACCCTTGACCCGGGTGGTGGCGTGGCCGAAGTAGGTGAGCTGCCGGTACCCGCCGCCATCAACTTCCGCTGTGACCACCTCCGGCGCCGTTCCCTGCACCACCGACCAGACCAGCCGCTTGCCGTCCGGCGTAAAGCGGGGGTTGCGGGCGGGCAGCTGCAACGCGGAAACACGCCAGGCCCGGCCGCCTCCCAGCGGTGCAATCCATACGTCGTCCTCAGCCACAAAGGTGACCAGATCGCCGTGCAGGTGCGGGAATCGGAGGTAGCTCGAAGAGGTCATCGTTCGATCATAGTCAAACCATCCACGCCACCGTGGCACGTGCCGGGAGAACCGCGGCCATGGTGAGATGGAGCATGCGCATCGTCATCGCCGGAGCTTCGGGACTGATCGGCACCCACATGTCCGCCACTTTCCGCACTGCCGGGCACGAGGTGATCTCCCTGGTGCGGCGGGAGCCTTCAGCCGCCACGGAAGCCCGGTGGGACCCCGCCCGCGGTGAGCTGGACCCCGGCGTCCTGGCCGGCGCGGACGCCGTCGTTAACCTTTCCGGCGCCGGAATCGGTGACCGGCCCTGGACCCGGACCCGGGTGGCGGAGCTATACAGTTCCCGGGTGGACTCCACCAGGACCTTGGCCAAGGCCATGCACAAGCTGGACGTCCCACCGGCCACGTTCCTCAGCCAGTCCGGTTCGAACTATTACGGCGACACCGGGAACACGGTGCTGCGCGAGAACTCGCCGGCAGGATCGGCGATCCTTTCGCGGCTGTGCCTTGAATGGGAGGAAGCTGCGGCCAGGGCCCCGCACGGGGTCCGGGTGGTAAACCCCCGCACCGGAGTGGTCTTCAGCCGGTCCGGTGGGGCGCTGGGAAAGCTGTTGCCGCTGATGCGGCTCGGGGTAGGCGGGCCGTTGGGCGACGGCAGGCAGTACTGGCCCTGGGTCACCCTGCCGGATGTGTCGGCAGCTTTCCTCTTCCTCTTGGAGTCGGAAATCTCCGGGCCGGTCAACCTGTGCGCGCCGGAGCAGGCAGACGTTGACACCATCGTGGCGGCCCTGGCCCGTGCACTGCACCGGCCGGCCGTGTTCCGCGTCCCGGCGCCGGTCCTGAGGCTGCTCATGCGGGACCTCGCGGAGGAGCTCCTGCTCTCCAGCGTGCGGATGGAGCCGGGAGTGCTTTCCGCCGCCGGTTTCCACTGGCAGCACCCCACCTTGGCGGCGGCTGCCGGGTGGGTGGCCGGCAAAGACTGATCCGGCCGCAGCTGAATCCGGAACGGCAGCTGGATCCGGGCCGGGTGCTGGATCCGGGCCCGGGTGCTTCTAAGCCGGCCGCTACTGCCGGTCACCCGCCGGCCAGGATCTCGCTGACACGCCACGAGCCAGCGAACTCCACCAGGACCACGCGGAGCCGCTGCTCTTCCCCGGCAGGAACTGCGGCCAGCACGGAACCCTGTGCGTCCACTTCGCTGTAGGCCGACGTAGCCACCGTGGCGCCCACGACGGCCCGGCCGCCTGGCGGCGGGGGCGCGCCGGCCGGTCCCTCCGGGGCTGCCGGTGCGGCCGGACCGGGTTCGGCCGCCACGTTTGTCAGGGTGCTGGTGAACCCTGACAACCGCCGGCCGGCCGCCAGCAGGCCGTCCATGATGAGAGTGTCCGTCGCCGCAGCCGCTGAGCCGGGTGCATTCACGCCCGCCAACAACTCTGGTTGTTGCGTCCTGAAGGCCTGGTCCCGGAGCGCAGCCAGGCCCATGATTGCCCGGGCAGGGTCGGCTTCCGTTGCCAGGCCCCTGGCAGCTCCGAAAGCCTCGTCGTTCGCTGCCGGGTTAGGGCCGTCTGAGGCGCCCGGTGGGCCGGCTGCCGCGTTGGAGGCGTTGGAATCCGCTGCGGCGTTGGGCTCGGGTGCGGCGCTGGAATCCGCTGCGGCGCCGGAACCCTGATCCGCGGGACTGGCCGCCCCTCCGGGCGAAGCGGTTGGCGCAAGGATCCACGCCGGTCCGGTGCTGCCTGGCCACCGCGCTCCGGCGATCCCCAGCGGTCCCGTCGCTCCCAGCCCCAGCGCTGCCAGCCCCAGCCCTGCTACGACCGCGGCGCAGGTTGCGGCTGCAATGACGGCGGTGCGGAGGGTTGCCCCAGCTCGGCGCCGAGTCCCTGTCCCTGTTGCTGCCCGGGGTTGGTGCCACAGCCGTGGACCCCGGCCCTGACGCTGCCCCGCCATGACCAGCCGCCGCCCGCCCCTGGCCCTGTCGGTGTGCCTGCCGCGGACAGCTGGGTGCTTTGGCACCGCGGGGAGGTCAGGCGCCACGGGCGCGGGGAAATCCCGAACCGGTTGCCCGTCCCCTGGCTGTCGGGTGACGGCGGGGAACGGGATCCGGGCGCCGGTTCCGTCCCGCCCCAAGGTAGCCAGCCGCCGTCGGACGTTCCCCAGCCTGGCAGCGGCGGCGGCCTTCCGGGATGGTTCCGGGGCCGGCCGTCGCGTCAGCAGGTGCGGAATCACCGAGGGGTGGACGGACGAAGACAGGTCGAGCGGCGCCGCCGCCGCGCTGCGGTAGACGGCCGTTGCCAGGGCAGCAGCTGTGGGCCGGAGCCGGCGGTCCTCACTGAGGCCGGCTTCCAGGATGGCGGCGAGGTCCGCCGGAACCTCCGGCACCAGCAGGGAGAGCGGCATGCGGTCGAGGGTGCGCGCCGGGGCGCGGCCCGTCAGGCAGAACCAGCCCAAGGCAGCCACCGAGTAGACGTCACGCTCCGGCTGGAGGCCCGCCCTGACGGCGTCCACCGGGGCCGGGTCCTGGAAGCCCGGCGTGCCGGCCGGACCCGCAGCGGCAGGGTCACCCAGCATCCGGGCCAGGCCAACATCGGAAAGGAGCGGCTTGCCGTGCACAGTGAACAGGACATTGCCGGGCGACACGTCCGAGTGGGTGAACCCCTTTCCGTGCAGGTAGGCCAGCGCCTGGGCGATAGGCGTCAGGACCGTAACCGTTTCCCCCACGCCGATCCGGCCGCGTGCCGCCACAAGCCCGGCCAGCGAGCCTCCCGGTGCGTAGTCCATGATCAGCGCAGCCGTTCCGGCGCCTGCTCCGGCCGACGGGATAACAGCGCTGTGGGCCCGCACCAGGTGCTGATGGTCAAGGACGGACAGGATACGGATTTCCCGCCGGATGGCATCAGCGTTCATGGCGCGGCCGGAAGCCGTGCCACCCGGCTCCCGGAAGCATTTCAAGGCCACCTCGCGGCCCGTGCGCTGTTCCGTGGCAAGCCACACTGACGCACTCCCGCCGCTGCCCAGCAGCCGCCCCGTGGAGTAACCGGCCACCATCGGCTCCTGCAGATCATCCATCCCTCAGGTGTAGCGGAATCCGGCCGTCGCTGCAGAAGTTATCCACAGGCACGCCTGAACGCCCGGATTCTGGCCGCGGTGAGCTTGGACACTAAACCGGGCAGCGCCGGCGGCGGGGTCTAAGCTGGATGCCATGACTCTTGAGTTTTCCCAACTGGGTCTGGCTCCGGATTTCATCGACTACAACCGTGGTTGGGAAGTCCAGACTGAACTCCATGACAGTGTTGTCGGCGGAACGGCGCCGAGTACCGTCCTGTTCCTCGAGCACTCCCCCGTCTACACGGCGGGCAAGCGCACCGAGGACCATGAACGGCCGTTTGATGGAACGCCGGTGATTCCGGTGGACCGCGGCGGCAAGCTGACCTGGCACGGCCCAGGCCAGCTGGTGGGCTACCCGGTCATCCGGCTGAAGAACCGCGCTGGGATCCGCGACTACGTGGAACGCCTCGAAGCAGTCATCATCGCTGTCCTTGCCGACTACGGCATCACAGCAGTCCGGATCCGCGGTCGCGCCGGCGTCTGGATCGAAGCGGACGCCAAGGGACCGGACCGGAAGATCGCGGCCATCGGCATCCGGGTGCACGAAGGCGTCACTATGCACGGCTTCGCCATCAACTGCAACAACGATCTTGCACCGTACGCACAGATCATCGCCTGCGGCATCACCGATGCAGGCGTAACCACCATCGCCGCGGAAACGGGCAGTAATATTGCCCCCGCAGACCTGGTTTCCCGGATTACCGAGGAACTGCGCAAGAATGAAGACGCCCTAGTCGCCACCCCAGAAGGAGCATTACTTTGACACTGGCACCCGAAGGCCGGAAGATGCTCCGGATCGAACAGCGCAACGCGGCGGTGCCGGTGGAGCGCAAACCGGACTGGATCAAGGCCAAGGTCCAGATGGGCCCGGAGTTCGTCCAGCTCAAGAACCTGGTCAAGAAGGAAGGCCTGCACACTGTGTGCGAGGAGGCCGGCTGCCCCAACATCTTCGAGTGCTGGGAAGACAAGGAAGCCACCTTCCTCATTGGCGGTTCCGAATGCACCCGCCGCTGCGACTTCTGCCAGATCGACACGGGCAAGCCGTCCCCTGTGGACATGTTTGAGCCCACCAAGGTGGCGCGCTCCGTCCAGGCCATGCAGCTGCGGTACGCCACGGTGACGGGCGTGGCCCGCGATGACCTCGCGGACGAGGGCGTCTGGCTCTATGCCGAGACGGTCCGCAAGATCCACGAACTTAACCCGGGTACCGGCGTCGAACTTCTGATTCCCGACTTCTCCGGCCGGCCCGAGCACATCGCGGCCATCTGCGACTCCAAGCCCGAGGTTTTTGCCCACAACGTTGAGACGGTTCCCCGGATCTTCAAGCGCATCCGCCCCGCGTTCCGCTATGAGCGTTCGCTGGATGTCATTACCCAGGGCCGCGACCTGGGAATGGTCACCAAGTCCAACCTGATCCTGGGCATGGGCGAGACCCGCGAGGAAATCTCGGAGGCCCTGCGCGACCTGCATGCGGCTGGCTGCGACCTGATCACCATCACCCAGTACCTGCGCCCGTCGGAACGGCACCTTCCGGTGGACCGCTGGGTCAAGCCGCAGGAATTCGTTGACCTGCAGGAGGAAGCTGACGAGATCGGCTTCCTGGGCGTGATGTCCGGTCCCCTGGTCCGGTCTTCCTACCGTGCGGGGCGCCTGTGGGCCACCGCCATGCGCAAGAAGGGCTGGGAGATCCCCGCCGAACTGGCGCACATCGAGAGTTCCGGCAGCACCCGGCAGGAAGCCAGCTCGCTGTTGGCGGCGCGTTCCTGACCACTTCGACTGACGTCCCCAAAGGCAGGGCCCCGGATCACTCCGGCGTCCTGCCTTTGGCGTCCGGTCACGTAGAATTAAGGCACTATGGCGAAATCCACTGAATCCAGCACCCCCAACCCGGCGGACGCACCAAAACGCGGCCTCTTTTCGCGAAAGCCGAAAGAAGCGAAGGCCAAAAAGCCCAGCCGGCTAAAGCAGATCCGCGAAGTCTTCAACATGACCCGCCGGCACGACCCCATGGTCCCGTGGCTGATGTTGCTGGTCTTCCTGGGCGTGACGGCAGTCGGCTTCCTGGTGGGTTACTGGCTGGAAAACTGGGTTACCGGCCTGATCATCGGCATCATGCTGGGCCTGCTCGGCGCCACCCTGATTTTGTCCCGGCGCGCTGAGCGGGCCGCGTTTGCGCAGATCGAGAACCAGCCCGGCGCGTCCGGCGCAGCCCTCGGCACCCTCCGCCGCGGCTGGATCACCGAAGAGCAGCCGGTGGCGGTTAACCCCCGCACCCAGGATGCCGTGTTCCGGGCCGTCGGCCGGCCCGGCGTTGTGCTGATCAGTGAAGGCCCCACCCAACGGGTGAAGCCGCTGGTGGACGCGGAACGCAAACGGCTGTCCCGGATCCTGCCCAACGTTCCCGTGCACGTGATCGAAAGCGGCCGCGGCGAAGGCCAGGTACCCATCAGCCAGGTGGCCAAGAAGATGGGCAAGATGAAGAAGGAGCTCACCAAGCTCGAAGTCAACACCGTCTCCAAGCGGATCGCCTCGATGGGCACCCGGCTCCCCATCCCCAAGGGCATCGACCCCTACAAAGCGCGTCCCAACCGCGGACGCTAGACCCCAGACCGCCCCGGTCCCGGCTCCTGCCGGCTGCCGGGGCGTTCTTTTTTACCGCCGCAGCTCCCACGACAGGACCCCGACATGCCCGCCAAGACCATCGTGATCCGTATCTTCAAGATCCTCGCCATCGCCGAGGCCTGCAGCTGGGCTGCGCTCCTGATCGGGATGTACTTCAAGTGGATCGCCGGGACCACGGAAATCGGCGTGCAGGTTGCCGGGCCCATCCATGGTGCGTTGTTTGTGGGTTACGGCATCGCGGCGCTGGCCCTGTGGCGGCTGCAGCGCTGGCCTTTTGTGGTGGCGCTGTTCGCCGGGCTGTCCGCGGTGTTCCCCTTCGCCACCCTGGCTTTTGAACGCTGGGCCGGCAACCGCGGCTACCTGACCGCTGCACCGGCGCAGCAGGAAAAGCCGGCCAGGGAATCCAGCCGCGCCTGACAGGACCCGGTCAGCGCCGGATCAGCAAGGTGTTCATGGCGCGGTCGTGCAGGCCGCGCTGGTCCGGATCGAAGATCACGGCGGGAATCACCAGGCACAGCAGCAGCGCGCGCACCAGGGCGGCCAGCGGCCCGGGGGTGCCACCGCCGGGCCGGATGACCGAGATGCCCAGGAGTCGGTGTCCGATGCTGTAGCCGAGCGTGCCCACCAGGAGGGTCTGCTCGACGGCGAAGATCGCCAGGGTTGCCCATGCGTCGCCACCGAAGGCGTAGTTGCTGATGAGCAGCGCGAGGCCCCAGTCTACGATAATCGCGGCGAACCTGCGCCCCGCCCTGGCGATGGAGCCCGGTCCGCTTTCTGGAAGGCCAAGGCGGGCGCCGGGGTACCGGGAAATTCCAGACGTGTCAGGTCCGCTGAGCCAGGAACCAATGTCTTTGCGATCTACCACCACCCCAGTTTACCGGCGGTGCCGCCGGCAATTTTCCCGACATTCACCCGCCCACAGTGTGGATGGGGTTAGACCACAGTGTGGACACGGGATAGCGTTGTCCCTATAAGGGCATTCTGTAACCTGCCCGAAACAATGCGGACACGGACGGGAAATGCCGCGTCCATAGGCTGGTGGCAGTTTCAAGCAATTCCTTCCGGCAGGGACGATCATTGCGGTCGCCCCGCCTTCGGATTGCGCTGGATCAGCTGGCTTTCAGCCAGATATTCACATATGCGTTAGGAGCATAGATGTTCAAGACTGCGGACGAAGTCCTCAAGTTCATCAAGGACGAAGATATTAAGTTCGTCGATATCCGCTTCACCGATCTCCCGGGCGTCCAGCAGCACTTCAACGTCCCCGCGAAGAGTGTTGACGCGGACTTCTTCATCAACGGGCAGCTCTTCGACGGCTCCTCCATCCGTGGCTTCCAGGGCATCGCCGAGTCGGACATGCAGCTGATCCCGGACGTGACCACCGCGTTCCTGGACACCTTCCGCATGGAGAAGACCCTGGCGCTGAACTTCTCGATCGTGAACCCCCGCACGGGTGACCCGTACCACCGCGATCCCCGCGGCGTGGCCGAGAAGGCCGAGGCCTACTTGGCTTCCACCGGCATCGCCGACACCGCGTTCTTCGCTCCGGAAGCCGAGTTCTTCGTCTTCGACAACGTCCAGTACGAGTCCTCACCGCAGGGCAGCTTCTACAAGATCGACTCTGAAGAAGCACACTGGAACACCGGCCGCAAGGAAGAAGGCGGAAACCTCGGCTACAAGACCCCCATCAAGGGCGGTTACTTCCCGGTCTCCCCCACCGACAAGCAGGCCGACCTTCGCGACGCCATGTGTGTTGCCCTGGACGAGGCCGGCCTTGAGGTCGAGCGCAGCCACCACGAAGTCGGCTCCGCCGGCCAGGCTGAGATCAACTACAAGTTCACCACGCTGACCCACGCTGCCGATGACCTGCAGAAGTTCAAGTACGTCATCAAGAACACGGCAGATGCCTGGGGCAAGTCCGTGACCTTTATGCCGAAGCCCGTCTTCGGTGACAACGGCTCGGGCATGCACTGCCACCAGTCGCTGTGGACCGGCGGCGAGCCGCTGTTCTACGACGAGAAGGGCTACGCCGGCCTGTCCGACACCGCCCGCTGGTACATCGGCGGCCTGTTGAAGCACTCCTCGGCTGTCCTGGCCTTCACCAACCCGACGGTTAACTCCTACCGCCGCCTGGTCAAGGGCTTCGAAGCCCCGGTCAACATGGTTTACTCGCAGGGCAACCGCTCCGCCGGTATCCGCATCCCGATCACGGGTTCGAACCCGAAGGCCAAGCGCATCGAGTTCCGCGCTCCGGACCCCTCCTCCAACCCGTACCTGGCGTTCGCAGCCCAGCTGATGGCCGGCATCGACGGCATCCGCAACCGCATCGAACCCCCGGCTCCGATCGACAAGGACCTCTACGAGCTCCCCGCCGAGGAAGCCAAGGACATCCCCAAGGCTCCGGGCACGCTCGAGGAAGCCCTGGAGGCCCTGCGCGAGGACAACGAGTTCCTGCAGGCCGGTGGTGTCTTCACCCAGGACCTGATCGACACCTGGATCGACTACAAGTACGAGAACGAAATCAAGCCGCTCTCACTGCGCCCGAACCCGTACGAGTTCGAGCTGTACTACGGCGTCTAGTCCGTCAACACCAAAGCGGCCACCGGAAAACCGGTGGCCGCTTTTTTGTGCCCGCGGCTATCCGCGTGAGCGCTGGGCCAAGCGGAGGGTGGGAGCCCCGTTCCAGACGTGCTGAGACCGGGAACAGGGCCCCCTGACGAATGCCCCCCGAGACGAAGACCTGCTCAGCCTTCCCCCCAACAAGGTTGAAGGACACCGCCAATCCACATGATCGGCCAATCGGGAACCAAGCGCAATGCCCGGCCCGGCACGGCGTCATGCAGCCGACGCAAAACCGCTGAACATGATCCGCTGCGGGCCCGCGCTGCCGCCGGCGTATTGGCCGCGGTCCTCGAACCCGGCCGCCCGGTAGGCCGTCAGGCCCGCCGGGTTTTCCTCGTTGACGGAAAGGACGACGCCGGTCTCCGGACCTTGCAGCCGCAGCGTCAGTTTGTGCGCGGCCACCACCGCGGCGGCGGCGGCCGCGGTGCCGTGGCCACGGCCCTGGTACCGGCTGTCGATCAGGAAGCCCCGCAGCAGCCAGGCAGTACGGTCCGCCGGCCAGCCGGCAAGGCTGGCAGCCCCTGCCTGTAGGGTGAGCACACCCACAGCCCGGCCATCGGATTCGATCACGTACGGCAACCGTTCCTCCTCGGCCAGCCCGGCCAGGGCCATCCGGAGCGGGTCCCCCACGAAGCGTTCCTGGCCCGGACTGAGCCGCAGCGCGGCGACGGCGCCCAGCTGGATGGCCCGGGCGTCGTCGTCGAGGTCCCGGAGCGGGATGAGCCAGGCGCCGCCCTGCACGCGGTTCAGGACCCTGCGGGTCCGCTGCCGCTGT
This sequence comes from Arthrobacter sp. Leaf141, assembly GCF_001424565.1. GTDB lineage: Bacteria > Actinomycetota > Actinomycetes > Actinomycetales > Micrococcaceae > Arthrobacter. The sequence goes on along the minus strand of NZ_LMOL01000013.1, from coordinate 90,785 downwards.
CTTCCGCGTCGGTGGCAGGCCCGGCCGGGTCCATCCAGAGCACCTCCCACAGGTGGCCGTCCGGGTCCTGGAAGCTGTGGTTGTACATAAAGCCGTGGTCGATGGCATCCTCCGACAGTGAGCCGCCGTTCGCCAGGGCCGTCCGGACGGCCTCGTCCACGGCTTCCCGGCTGTCCACCGAATAGGCCACGATAGCTTCGGCGGCACCGCTGGTGCTGGCCACCTCCTTCGCGGTGAAGGTTTTGAAGTAGTTCTCCACCAGCAGCATCACATAGGCGTTGTCGTTGACGATCATGCAGGTGGCGTTCTCGTCGGTGAAGTCCGGGTTGAAGGTGAACCCCAGGGCGGTGAAGAACTTCACGGACCGGGGCAGGTCCTTGACGGGCAGGTTCAGGAAGATTTGGGTAGCCATGCGCCCAAAGTTAGCACCGGCGCCCGGCGGCTGTCAGCCATTGCCCGTCCCGCAGGCCCCGCGGGGCGTCAGTGCCCATAGAAGACCCGTTCGAAGACCGCCCTGGCGCGCCGGCTCAGCCGCAGGTAGTCCTCTTCCAGGGCGGCAGCGTTTCCGGGTTCGTAGCCGCACCAGCGGGCCACTGCCTCCAGGTCGCGGCGGGACGAGGGCAGCAGGTCCGAGGCCTTGCCGGTCCAGATCACGTTGGCGGACCTGATCCGGCTGGCCAGCCGCCACGCGGAGGCCAGCAGGTCCGCATCCTCCCGGGCCAGCAGCCCCAGGTCAGCGGCTGCATCCAGCGCGCCCACCGTGGACGTGGTCCGCAGCTCCTGGTGCTGCCCGGCATGCTGCAGCTGGAGCAGCTGCACCAGCCACTCGACGTCGCTCAAGCCGCCGCGGCCCAGCTTCAGGTGGCGGGCCGGATCCGCACCGCGCGGCAGCCGCTCGGCCTCAACCCGCGCCTTGACCCGCCGGACCTCGCGCACGTCCTGCTCGGAGATTTCCTCCGGATACCGGATGGGTTCAATGAGCTGCAGGAAGTCCGCCGCCAGGGCGTCGTCCCCTGCCATGGGCCTGGCCCGCAGCAAAGCCTGTGCCTCCCAGACCAGCGACCAGCGCCGGTAATACTCCGCGTAGGAATCCAGCGAACGGACCATGGCACCGTTTTTTCCTTCGGGCCGGAGGTCGGCGTCCATCTGGAGGACCCGTTCGGCCATGATGGCAGGCTTCAACGGCTGGGTCAGCAGGCTGGAGACCTTGGCCACCATCCGCAGGCCCTGCTCCTGCGCCTCGGCGTCGGTGAACCCCGGCAGCGCCCGGTGGACGTACATAACATCCGCGTCGGAGCCATACCCGATCTCCCGGCCGCCCTGCCGGCCCATGGCAACCACCAGCATGGCGGTCTTGAGCGGGCCCGACATCTGGACCACACTTTCAGCGACGCGGAGCGCGCCCAGCACGGCAGCCCGGTCCGTGTCCGCCAGCGCAGCCCCCACCTGGTCCTGGTCCAGCAGTCCCACGGAATCGGCGATCGCAATCCGCAGGATCTCGCGGCGCCGGATGAGCCGGATCAGGCGCATGGCGCTTTCCGGATCCGAGTGCCGCGACATCTTGGCCGTGATCTCCTGCCATTGGGCCTGGAACGGGACGGGCGCCAGGTCCTTGTCCTGCCCCAGCCACGCCACGGACTCCGGCGAGACTTCGAGCAGGTCGGCGATGAGCCGCGAGTTGGACAGCATGTGGCACAGCCGTTCAGCGGCGGCGGTGGAGTCCCGGAGCATACCCAGATACCAGTGGGTGGTGCCCAGCGCCTCGCTGACGCGCCGGAAGGCCAGCAGCCCGGCATCCGGGTCCACACCCTCCGCCAGCCAGTCCAGGAGCACGGGGAGCAACTGGCGCTGCAACGCTGCCCGCCTGCTCACCCCTGCCGTCAGCGCCTCGATGTGCCGCATGGCACCGGGCGGGTCAAGGTAGCCCAGCGCCGCAAGCCGGCCCTGCGCGGCTTCGGGAGTGAGCCGGGCGTCTTCGGAGCTGAGCTTTGCGGCGGTGTTCAGCAGCGGCCGGTAGAAGATCCGTTCGTGCAGTTCGCGGACCGAGCGTTTGGTCTTCTGCCAGGCGGCCAGCAAAGCGTCCGGGTGGGGCCGTTCGGTGGCAAAGGGGCCAAGGACTGCCTTGGCCAGGGACCGGAGGGCCGGGTCCGCTACGGGCATCAGGTGGGTGCGCCGCAGCTGGAACAGCTGGATCCGGTGTTCGAGCAGCCGCAGGTAGCGGTAGGCATTGTCGAACGCGGCAGCGTCGGACCGGCCGATGTACCCGCCGGCGGACAGCGCAGCAATGGCCGAGGTGGTGTCACGGCGGCGCAGCGACTCGTCAGCCTTGCCGTGGACCAGCTGCAGGAGCTGGACGGTGAATTCGACGTCGCGCAGGCCGCCACGGCCCAGCTTGATCTGGCGCTGCTCTTCGGCCGGCGGGATGTGGTCGGTGACCCGGCGCCGCATGGCCTGCACGGACTCCACAAATCCGTCCCGGCTGGCCGACGTCCAGATCAGCGGCGCCACCGCTTCCTCGTAACGGCGGCCCAGGGCGGCGTCGCCGGCAATGGTACGGGCCTTCAGCAGCGCCTGGAACTCCCAGCTTTCGGCCCAGCGCGCGTAATACGATTCGTGCGAGGCAAGGGTCCGCACCAGTGGACCGGATTTGCCCTCCGGGCGCAGGTTGGCGTCCACCTCCCAGAGGCCCGGCTCCCGGGCGAGACCCATGATGGCGCGCGAAATGCCCGTGGCGAGTGCCGTGCCGATGGTATTGGCGTGGGCGTCATCCAACTGCCCCGCGTCCACCACGTAGATCACGTCGACGTCGGAAATGTAGTTCAGTTCCCGGGCGCCGCATTTGCCCATGCCAATGACGGCGAGGCCAATCCCGGCAACGTCCGAGGCACTGTGCTGCTCCGCTGCCTCGGCCCGCGCCACGGCGAGGGCCGCCTCGATGGCGGCACCTGCCAGGTCAGCCAGTTCGGCCCCCACTGCGGGCAGGAAATCCAGCGGGTCGGCGGCGCAGAGGTCCTTGACCGCAAGGTCCACCACTCCCCTGCGGTAGGCGGTGCGCAGCGCCACGTAGGCTTCCACTCCGGTCCGGGTGGCCACCGGCCTGGCAGCCCGCGGGTCGGCGCCCACGGACTGCAGAAGCACCGCGCGGAGCACGGCCGGGTCCGCCTGGACTGGCTCGGGGCTTGCCCGGACGTTGAAGGCCTCGAGGTGTTCCGGGTGCCGGATCAGGAACTCACCCAGCGCCTCGGAGGCGCCCAGCACCCGGTACAGCGGTTCGCTGGTTTCAGGGTCGGCTTCGGCGAGTTCCCGCAGCGCGGGGTGCTTCTCCACCAGGCGCACCAGGGACTGCAGCGCCGTATCCGGACTGGCAGCCATCTGCAGCCCGGCGAAGAGCCGGTCCTGGTCCAGGCCCTCCAGTTCCCGGGCAGCCAGAAACCGCCCTGCCTTCTCCAGGTCACTGAAGCCGGCCGAGATCAGGCGACGCGCCAGGCTCACGCCGACAGCCTAGAGGATGCCGAGATTGCGCTGCAGCTCGTAAGGGGTGACCTGCAGCCGGTAGTCCTGCCATTCGGCCCGCTTATTGCGCAGGAAGTGCTCAAAGACCTGTTCGCCCAGGATCTGGGGCATCAGTTCAGAGTCCTCCATGGAGCGGATCGCATCGTGGAGGCTGGCGGGCAGCGGATCGTGGCCCATGGCGCGGCGCTCCGCGGAACTCAGCGACCAGACATCGTCCTCAGCGGCTGCCGGCAGGTCGTAGCCCTCTTCGATGCCCTTGAGCCCGGCACCGAGCAGGACGGCGTACGCCAAGTAGGGGTTGGCGGCGGAATCGATGCCGCGGTACTCGATCCGGGCGGACTGGCCCTTGCCCGGCTTGTACAGCGGAACCCGGACCAGGGCCGAGCGGTTGTTGTGGCCCCAGCTCAGGTAGCTGGGCGCCTCGCCGCCGCCCCAGAGGCGCTTGTACGAGTTCACGAACTGGTTGGTGACGGCCGTGAACTCAGGTGCGTGCTTGAGGATGCCGGCGATGAACTGCCGTGCGGTCTTGGACAGCTGGAACTCGGCGCCGGCCTCGTAGAAGGCGTTGGCGTCGCCTTCGAACAGCGAGAAGTGGGTGTGCATGCCGGAGCCGGGGTGGTCCGTGAACGGCTTGGGCATAAACGTGGCGTACGTGCCCTGCTGCAGCGCCACTTCCTTGATGACGGTGCGGAACGTCATGATGTTGTCCGCGGTCTGCAGGGCGTCAGCGTAGCGCAGGTCAATTTCGTTCTGGCCGGGGCCGGCCTCGTGGTGGCTGAACTCCACGGAGATGCCCACCGATTCGAGCATGGTCACGGCGGTGCGGCGGAAGTCCTGGGCGACGCCGCCGGGGACGTGGTCAAAGTAGCCGCCCTCGTCCACGGGGATCGGCGCGCCGTCCGGGCCCGGGGCCTGCGACTTGAGCAGGTAGAACTCGATTTCCGGGTGGGTGTAACAGGTGAAACCCATGTCGGCGGCTTTGGCCAGCGTGCGCTTGAGGACGTTGCGCGGATCGGCGGCGGAAGGTTCGCCGTCGGGTGTAAGGATGTCGCAGAACATCCGCGATGTCTGCTCCGTTTCGCCCCGCCACGGCAGGATCTGGAAGGTTGAGGGGTCCGGCTGGGCAAGCATGTCGGATTCGAAGACGCGGGCCAGGCCTTCGATGGCGGAGCCGTCAAACCCGAGGCCTTCCTCGAACGCCCCCTCCACTTCGGCCGGCGCCAGGGCCACTGACTTGAGCGATCCCACAACGTCGGTGAACCACAGGCGCACGAAGCGTACGTCGCGCTCTTCGATTGTGCGCAGGACAAACTCTTGCTGGCGGTCCATGAAGGCCTCTTCTCCGGTCAACGTCCATGCTCCGGGTCCACAAGAAAGGGAAGCCGGCAGCAGTTCACCAACACTGTACTAAGCATTCGACGGCGATGCTGAAGCCCGCACCGCGTGTAACACAGCGTTTACAACCGATCCAGGGTCCGCGCCAGCCGCCGCACGCGGCGGGCACCTGCAAATGGCCGGTGGATTATGACCCTTATCACCCGTGCGCCAGGACCCGGCCGGTAGCAGGGACCGCGCACCGCCCACTACGCTCGTGCCATGGACTCCAGCAACAGTGCAGCCTCAGCCACGCCCGCAGAACAGCCCGCCCCTTACGGCAACGGGCCGGGCCACGGTGCTGCGGGATCGGAACGGCGGCCCGCGAAGGTGCGGATCCACCACCTGCTGCAGGCCAAGCAGGACGGCACGAGGTTTGCCATGCTCACCGCGTATGAGCAGTACACGGCCGAAATTTTTGATGCCGCCGGGATCGAGGTGCTCCTGGTGGGCGACTCCGCCTCCAACAACGTCTACGGCAACGAAACCAGCCTGCCCGTAACGGTGGACGAGCTGCTGCCCCTCTGCCGGGCCGTGGCCCGCTCCGCGAAGCGCGCCCTGGTGGTGGCCGACCTGCCCTTCGGCAGCTACGAGGTCTCAGCGGAACAGGCGGTGGCGACGGGGGTCCGGTTCCTCAAGGAAGGCCTGGCCCACGCCGTCAAGATCGAGGGCGGCAAGTACTACGCGGATACCGTGAAGGCAATGGTCCAGGCCGGCATCCCGGTCATGGCGCACATCGGTTTCACGCCGCAAAGCGAACACTCGCTGGGCGGCTACCGGGTCCAGGGCCGGGGAGAGGACGCCCAGCGCTTGATTGACGACGCCGTGGCGCTTGCTGACGCCGGCGCGTTCAGCGTGCTGATGGAAATGGTTCCGGCCGCCACAGCGGCAGCCATCGATGCCGCCGTCGCAGTTCCCACGGTGGGGATCGGCGCCGGCAAGGAAACCACCGGCCAGGTGCTCGTCTGGCAGGACATGGCCGGGCTGCGCGGCGGAAAAATGGCCAAGTTCGTCAAGCAGTACGCGGACCTCCGCACCACGCTCCTGGACGCCGCCACGGCTTACGGCGAGGATGTCAGGTCCGGGCAGTTCCCCGGACCCGAGCACTCCTTCTAGCTCAGTCCTCGTCCTGCTTGTCCCACTGCTCGTTCCGGGCCCGCACCTTCTCCATCGCGTGCTCGGCTTCCTCACGGGTCTTGTAGGGGCCGATCAACTGGCTCCAGTCGGACTGCCGGTCCTCCTCGACCTCGTGGGTGTTGACGTTATACCAGTACTCACTCATGGCTGCTCCTGTCCCCGTCCGGCAGGCTGCCGGGCCTGACCTGCGTAACGTTCCTGCTGACGCGGTCCTGCCACGGCTTCCTGTTGCCAGGCGTTCTGTGGTCCCTTATATGATCAATCTATGCCTTCCCTTGCCTCCACTGCACCCATCGGCACCCTCACCCCGGGAACCGTGGGCCCGCAGCGCCCCGTTCCGGCAACCATCCCCCGCCCGGAGTACGTGGGCAGGCCCGCGCCGGCCAAATTCACCGGCTCCGAGGTGAAATCCGCCGAGACGGTGGAAAAGATCCGGGTGGCGGGCAGGATCGCGGCCCAGGCCATCGTGGAGGTGGGCAAGCACATCAAGCCCGGCGTGACCACTGACCAGCTGGACCAGGTGGGCCACGAGTTCCTCCTCGACCACCATGCCTACCCCTCCACCCTCGGCTACCGGGGTTTCCCCAAGTCGCTGTGCTCCTCCCTGAACGAGGTCATCTGCCACGGCATCCCGGACAGTACGGTGGTCCGTGACGGCGACATCATCAACATCGACATCACCGCATACATCAACGGTGTGCACGGCGACACCAACTTCACCTTCCCGGTGGGTGAGGTGGACGAGGATTCGCGGCTGCTGGTGGAGCGGACGCAGGAATCCCTGAACCGCGCCATCAAGGCCGTGGCCCCGGGCCGGGAGATCAACGTGATCGGCCGGGCCATCCAGTCCTACGCCAAGCGCTTCAACTACGGCGTGGTCCGCGATTTCACCGGCCATGGCGTGGGAGAGGCCTTCCACACGGGGCTGATCATCCCGCACTATGACGCTGCGCCCGCCTACAACACGGTCATCGAGACCGGCATGGTGTTCACCATTGAACCGATGCTCACCCTGGGCACCGTGGAATGGGACATGTGGGCCGACGACTGGACAGTGGTCACCAAGGACCGCAAGCGCACCGCGCAGTTCGAACACACCCTGCTTGTTACGGAATCCGGCGCGGAAATCCTCACGCTGCCGTAACCTGTTCCTTCAACCTTCGACGCCCGGTGCCTGCACCGGATGTCCGGGCCGGCAGTTCGCCGGTTCTCCCCTGCCCGCCACCGCACGAACGGATACCCCTTGGCCAAGAAGGACGAAAAGTCGCACAAGAACGCCCCACTGATCGGCATCGACATCGGAGGGACGGGCATTAAGGGCGGCATTGTCGACCTTAAGAAGGGCAAGCTGCTCGGTGAGCGGTTCCGCGTGCCCACCCCGCAGCCGGCCACCCCCGAAGCGGTTGCTGAAGCAGTGGCACAGGTGGTCGCCGAACTCTCCGCCCGGCCCGAAGCCCCCGCCGCCGGTTCGCCGGTCGGTGTGACGTTCCCCGGCATCATCCAGCACGGCGTGGTGCATTCGGCCGCGAACGTGGACAAATCCTGGCTGGACACGGACATCGACGCCCTCCTGACCGAACGCCTGGGCCGCCCCGTGGAGGTCATCAACGATGCCGACGCCGCAGGCCTTGCCGAAGCGCGCTACGGCGCAGGCGAGGGCGTCGCCGGCACGGTCCTGGTGATCACGCTGGGCACCGGCATCGGTTCGGCGTTCATCTTTGACGGCAAGCTGGTACCCAACGCCGAACTGGGCCACCTGGAAGTGGACGGCTTCGACGCGGAGAGCAAGGCCTCCGCGGTGGCCCGCGAACGCGACGGCCTGTCCTGGGACGAATACAGTGTCCTCCTGCAGCGCTACTTCTCCCACGTCGAGTTCCTCTTCTCCCCCGAACTCTTTATTGTGGGCGGCGGGATCTCCAAGCGGGCGGACGAGTACCTGCCCAACCTCAAGCTGCGCACCAAAATCGTTCCGGCCGAGCTGCGCAACGAGGCAGGCATTGTGGGCGCCGCCATCGAAATCGCCCTGAAGCACAAACTGGCCAAGTAGCCGGTGGCTGCAACGGAACCGGCCGCCGGCGGCACCGACCGCGGGGTCCTGCTGGTTACCGGTGCCAGCCGCGGCATCGGGGCCGCCATTGCCCGGCGCGCCGCCCGTGCGGGTTACGCCGTGGTGGTGAACTACTCGGAGGACTCCGCCGGTGCGGAGCGGGTGGTCCAGGACATTCACGACGACGGCGGCACGGCACTGGCTGCACGCGCGGACATCAGCGTGCCCGCCGCCGTCGGCTCCCTTTTTGATGCCGCGGCGCGCCTGGGCGAGGTCACCGCCGTGGTCAACAACGCCGGGATTACCGGGAACCTGATCGGTAACCTGGTGGACATGCCGGCGGAAAACGTCAGCCGGGTGATGGACGTCAACGTCGGCGGCACCATCTTTATGTGCCAGGAGGCGGTGCGGCGGATGGGCACGCAGGCGGGTGGCCGCGGCGGGGCCATCATCAACATCTCCTCCACCGCCACCAAGGCCGGTTCACCCGGGACCTGGGCCCACTACGCTGCGTCCAAGGGCGCCGTGGATGTCCTGACCACAGGACTGGCCGCCGAGGTGGCACAGCATGGGATCCGGGTCAACGCCGTGGCCCCCGGCAGCACCAACACCGGGCTGCATGCCGCGGCAGGAATGCCGGACCGGGTGGCACGGCTGAACCCCACCATCCCGATGGGCAGGGGCGCCGAACCCGAAGAGGTGGCAGCCGCCGTCCTGTGGCTGCTTTCGGACGAGGCCGCCTACATCACCGGCGCCATCCTGCCCGTTTCCGGCGGCAGGTAACCGGCCGGGCCGGGGGGCCCAGGCAGCAGATGGACCGGTCCGGGGGTGCCGGCGGCGGCTGCGGCTTCCCCTCCGCGCCGCCACCGGCAAGCTAAAGGGCGCTTTTCTCCGGGCCCACGGGTGCCGTGGCCGGACCGGCCGCAGCGTCCTGGTCCGCTTCATGGCGGAGCAGGGAGATGGCTGTTTCGAAGTCCGCCAGGGACTCGAAGGCCTGGTAGACGCTGGCGAACCGGAGGTAGGCCACCTTGTCCAGCTTCTGCAGCGGGCCAAGAATCACCAGCCCCACCTCATGGGCGTCGATTTCCGCGGCTCCGGAGGCGCGGATCTGCTCCTCCACCTCCTGGGCCAGCAGCGCGAGGTCATCCTCGCTGACAGGCCTGCCCTGGCACGCCTTGCGGACGCCGTTAATGACCTTGCTGCGGCTGAACGGCTCACCGACGCCGGAGCGCTTGATCACGGACAGGCTGGTGGTTTCCACTGTGGTGAACCGGCGGCCGCAGCCAGGGCACTGGCGACGGCGGCGGATGGCCGAGCCGTCATCAGCCATGCGGCTGTCAACAACGCGGGAATCGGGATTGCGGCAGAACGGACAGTACAAGGTGTCCCCTTTCGCACGGTCCCGGTGACCGGGACGTCCCAACCGGCCCCCGGCGGAGGCGGCAGTACAGCACTGTTCAGTTTACGGCCACATCTGGGGTAATCACAATCCTGTAATTACTACATGTGGTGCCTAGCGCGCTGCGGGGAAGCGGGCGGTCACCGCGTCGCCGTGTGCCGGCAGGTCCTCTGCCCGGGAAAGGCTGACGATGTGGCCGCTGACCTCGGAGAGCGCCGCACGGCTGTAGTTGATCACCTGGATGGCCCGCAGGAAAGTGGTGACGTTCAAGCCGGAAGAGAAGGCTGCGGTGCCGCTGGTGGGCAGGACGTGGTTGGAGCCTGCGCAGTAGTCGCCCAGGCTGACCGGGCTGTAGTCCCCCACAAATATGGCTCCGGCGTTCCTGATCCGGGCTGCCACGGCTGCGGCGTCCCGGGTCATGATCTCCAGGTGCTCGGCGGCGTAGGCGTCGCAGGCGGCGATGCCCTGTTCCAGGCCGTCCACCAGCACCACCCCTGACTGCGGCCCGGACAGGGCTTCAGCCACCCTGGCGGCGTGCCGGGTGGCGGCAGCCTGCCGGTCCAGTTCAACACGCACCGCTGCGGCGAGTTCCCCGGAGTCCGTCACCAGAACTGACGCTGCCTGCGGATCGTGCTCGGCTTGGCTGATGAGGTCTGCGGCCACGAGGTGCGGCTGGGCGCTGGAGTCGGCGAGGATAGCGATCTCCGTGGTGCCGGCCTCCGAATCGATCCCCACCACTCCCTTGACCAGGCGCTTGGCCGTCGCCACAAAGATGTTGCCGGGGCCAGTCACCACATCCACGGGCTCCAGGGCGGGTCCGGCCGGGGCCGCCGGGATGCCGTAGGCGAAAGCGGCGATGGCCTGCGCGCCGCCGATGGCGTAAACCTCGGTAATCCCCAGCAGCGCGGCGGCGGCAAGGATGGTGGGGTGCGGCAGCCCGCCGAATTCCTTCTGCGGCGGCGACGCCAGGGCGATCGAGGCCACGCCCGCGGCTTGGGCGGGGACCACGTTCATGATCACGGAGGACGGGTAGACGGCCAGGCCACCGGGGACGTACAGGCCCACGCGTCCCACCGGGACCCAGTTCTGGCTGACCACGGCGCCGTCGCCCAGTTCAACGTCGATGTTCCGTGGACGCTGCCCGTCGGCAAAAATCCGGGCACGGCTGATCGATTCCTCCAGCGCGCTGCGCACCTCGGGATCCAGCCCGGCCAGGGCGGCGTCCAGCGCGTCCTGCGGGACCAGCGGGTGCTGCTGCTCCACGCCGTCGAACTTTGCCGCGAGGCTAGCCAGGGCGGCGAACCCGTCCGCCCTGACGGCGGCGATGATGCCGTGCACTTTTTCCTCGGCGTCGGCAACTGTCCGGCCCTTGGCCCGCGGCACGGCGGCGCGCAGTCCGGCCAGCGTCAGGTCCTGGCCGCGGAGGTCAACGGTGCGGAAGGCGACGGCGGAAGTGGCGGGGGCAGAAGGCTGGGAAGAAAGGCTCACCCGGCTATTTTACGGGGCCGGGGGCGTCCTGCCCGGACATCATCCCGGAGGCTGGCCTGCGGCCTGGAAACTGGATGATTTCGAGGACAAATACTGCGATGGCGGTGGCGGCCGGCCAGATCAGGATCACGGGCCAGGCGCGCAGCGAAAACGCCACACTGGCATTCAATGCCGGGTCGGCGGCAGGTCCCCACAGCGAGGCGGCGAGGAGGCCCGTCTGCCAGGCAAGGACTGCACCGCAGAACGACCCTGCCAGGCCCAGCACCAGGGCAGTCTGCGGGTCCGGCCGCTTGCTGCCGGCCAGGAAGGCCGCCACAAGGCAGCCGGCGAGGAGGAACAGGCCGGCGAGCGTCAGGTCCCGGGGCAGCCACGCCAGCGGGTTGGTGCCTGTGCCGAGGGCGGGGTCCCGGGTGATCAGGTTCAGCCCGGCCGGGGCCAGCAGCCACCAGAGGACGCCGGCAGGGATGCCTGCGGCAGCCGTCACCACGAGGGTGGCCCAGGATGGCCGTGCGCGCTGCCGGCGGGGAATAGTGCTCATGCAACAAACCTTAACAAATTACGGGGTGGTCCAGCGCCGGTCTTCCGGCTTCACAGGCGTTCGGCGCCCCGGCCACAGGGCCATACCCTTGAAGCCAAGCAACCTTTTATTTGTCAGGAGTTCCGGTGGATGAGACCAGTGCGTCGTTCGAGGCGACGTTCAAGCAGATGTTCCGCCGGCATGCAGCCGGCGTCGCCATCATCACAGTCAACTACCAGGACCGGCCCTACGGCTTCACTGCCACGTCAGTGGCGTCACTGTCTGCGCAGCCGCCGCGGTTTACGTTCAACATGGCCCGCAGCTCCAGCTCCTGGCCCGCCGTGGCCAACACCACCCACGTGGGCGTCCATATGCTGGGCCTGGAGAACCAGGACCTGGCTGACCGGTTCGCCAGGACCAGGAACCGTTTCGAAGGGGACCACTGGGAGGTGGGCCCGCACGGAGTGCCGGTCCTCAAGGACGTCGCCGGCTGGCTGATCGGGGAAGTCCAGATGCGGCTCTCGTTCGAGAACAACGCCGTGGTGGTGGTCCAGGTGGTGGACGGCCAGGTGGGCGGCGATGGCCTGCCCCTGCTGTACCACGACGGCGCCTACAGCCAGCCGGCACCCCTCGACTACGAGATCTGAGGGGCGGCCGGGGCGTAGCGGCGGGTCAGGCGTCCAGGCAGGCTGGCCCCAGGAGGACCTTCAGGTCACCGAACAGTGACGGGCTGGGGTTCACCCGGAGGTGGACCGGCAGGCCCATGATCTCGGTGCGGGTATCGCCCTGCAGGTGCAGCCGGACTTCCGAGTTGCCCCGGTGGGTCCGGAGCACGTCGCCGAGCTCGGTGACCACGGCTTCGGTGGCCTTGTGCGTGGCCATGGTGATCACCAGCGGCCCGTTGAGCCCCTCGCTGAGGTCCGGCACGGACAGCTCCATGCAGTTCAGGGCGATGGCGCCGTCGTCGCGCTTCTGCAGGCGGCCCTTGACCACCACAATCAGGTCCTCCGCCAGTACGGAGGCGATGGGCCCGTAGACCTGGCCGAAGAACATTACTTCCAGTGAACCGCCCAGGTCCTCCACTTCGGCCCGGGCGTACGCGTTGCCGCTGGCTTTGGCGATCCGGCGGCTCAGGGAGGTGATCATGCCGGCGATGGTGATGATGGCGCCGTCCTGGGGTCCGTCCTCGCCGAGGACGGTAGTGATGCTCATTTCGGCGTGCTGGCTCAGGAGCCCTTCGAGCCCCTGCAGGGGGTGGTCGGAGACGTAGAGGCCCAGCATGTCCCGCTCGAAAGACAGTTTGTCCTTCTTTTCCCATTCGGGCAGGTCCGGGATTTCGATGCTGAGCGACGCTTCCGAGTCGGAATCCTCGAAGCCGGCAAAGAGGTCGAACTGGCCGATCGCCTCATTGCGCTTGAGGGTGATCACCGAGTCGATGGCTTCCTCGTGGATCATGGCCAGCGCACGCCGGTGGTGCCCCAGGGAGTCGAAGGCCCCGGACTTGATCAGTGACTCGATGGTGCGCTTGTTGCAGACCACCGCGGGGACCTTCATCAGGTAGTCCTTGAAGGAGATGTATGCTCCCTCGCTTTCGCGGGCGGCCACCATGGCTTCGACCGCGTTGACGCCCACGTTCCGGATGGCGCCCATGCCGAAGCGGATGTCGGTGCCCACCGGAGTGAAGTTCAGGGCGGACTCGTTCACATCCGGCGGCAGCACGGTGATGCCCATACGGCGGCATTCGTTGAGGTAGATGGCGGACTTGTCCTTGTCGTCCCCCACGGAGGTCAGCAGCGCAGCCATGTACTCCGGCGCGTAGTGCGCCTTGAGGTACGCAGTCCAGTAGGAAATGACGCCGTAGGCCGCCGAGTGCGCCTTGTTGAAGGCGTAGTCGGAGAAGGGCAGCAGGATGTCCCAGAGGGTTTTCACGGCAGCCATGGAGTAGCCGTTGTCCTGCATGCCCTGGGAGAACCCGGCGAACTGCTTGTCCAGCTCGGATTTCTTCTTTTTGCCCATGGCGCGGCGAAGGATGTCGGCCTGGCCCAGGGAGTAGCCGGCCAGCTTCTGGGCCACGGCCATGACCTGCTCCTGGTACACAATCAGGCCGTACGTACCGCCCAGGATTTCCGCGAGCGGTTCCTTGAGCTCGGGGTGGATGGGGATGACTTCCTGGATGCCGTTCTTGCGCAGGGCATAGTCGGTGTGGGCGTTGGCGCCCATGGGGCCGGGACGGTACAGGGCAAGCACTGCCGAGATGTCTTCGAAGTTGTCAGGCTTCATGAGCTTCAGGAGGGAGCGCATGGGGCCGCCGTCGAGCTGGAACACCCCGAGGGTGTCGCCGCGGGCCAGGAGTTCGTAGGATTCGACGTCGTCCAGTTCCAGGGTCTCCAGGTCCAGGTCGATGTTCCGGTTCATCTTGATGTTTTCCAGGGCATCGGAAATGATCGTCAGGTTCCTCAGGCCGAGGAAGTCCATCTTGATCAGGCCCAGGCCCTCGGACGTCGGATAGTCGAACTGCGTGATGACCTGGCCGTCCTGGAAGCGGCGCATGACGGGGATCACGTCGATGATGGGGTCCGAGGACATGATCACGCCGGCGGCGTGCACGCCCCACTGGCGTTTCAGGCCTTCGATGCCCAGGGCCGTTTCGAAGACCTTGGCGGCTTCGGGGTCAGTGGCGATCAGCTGCCGGAAGTCGCCGGCCTCGCTGTAGCGCTTTGAGTCCTTGTTCTGGATATCGGCCAGGGGGATGTCCTTGGCCATCACGGCGGGCGGCAGCGCCTTGGTCAGCGTTTCGCCCATGCTGAACGGGTAGCCCAGCACGCGGGAGGAGTCCTTGAGCGCCTGCTTGGTTTTGATGGTGCCGTAGGTGACGATCATGGCCACGCGCTCATCGCCGTATTTGCGGGTGACGTAGTCGATGACTTCGGAGCGGCGCCGGTCATCGAAGTCGACGTCGAAGTCGGGCATGGAGACGCGGTCGGGGTTCAGGAACCGTTCGAAGATCAGGCCGTGGTGCAGCGGATCGAGGTCGGTGATGCGCATGGCGTAGGCAACCATGGAACCAGCGCCGGAACCACGGCCGGGACCCACGCGGATACCGTTGTTTTTGGCCCAGTTGATGAAGTCGGCCACCACCAGGAAGTAGCCCGGGAAGCCCATGGACGTGATGACTTCGAGTTCGTAGTCTGCCTGCTTGCGGACCTTGTCCGGGATGCCCTGCGGGTAGCGGTAGCGCAGTCCGGTATCCACTTCCTTGACCAGCCAGGAGGTTTCGTCCTCACCCTCCGGGCAGGGGAACCGGGGCATGTAGTTGGCGCCGGTGTTGAACGAAACTTCGCAGCGTTCGGCGATCAGGAGGGTGTTGTCGCAGGCTTCCGGGTGGTCGCGGAACAGTTCCCGCATTTCCCGCGGCGACTTGAGGTAATAGCCGCTGCCGGAGAACGCGAAGCGGGAGCCGCCGTTGTCGTACGTGGGTTCCAGGAGCGTGGAGCCGGACTGGATGGCGAGCAGCGCCTCGTGCGCCTTCGCGTCGTGCTCGTGGGTGTAGTGCAGGTCGTTGGTAGCCACCAGGGGCAGGTTAAGGTCCTTGGCCAGGCGCAGCAGGTCGCCGGTGACCCGCCGCTCGATATCCAGGCCGTGGTCCATCAGTTCGCAGAAGTAGTTTTCCGCACCGAAGATATCCCGGAATTCGGCGGCCGCCTCCAGGGCCTCGCGGTACTGGCCGAGCCGAAGGCGGGTCTGGACTTCTCCGGAGGGGCAGCCTGTGGTGGCGATGAGGCCTTCGGAGTAGGTGTTCAGCAGTTCGCGGTCCAGCCGGGGCCACTTGCCGAATACCGAGTCGAGGGAGGCGATGGAGGAGGCTCGGAACAGGTTGCGCATGCCGACGTTGTTGTAGCTCAGCAGCGTCATGTGGGTGTAGGAGCCACCGCCGGAGACGTCGTCCTTGCGCTGGTTTTCCTCGCCCCAGCGGACGCGGCTCTTGTCGCCGCGGGCCGTGCCGGGGGTGACGTAGGCTTCCACCCCGATGATGGGTTTGATGCCCTTATCCGTGGCTTTCCGCCAGAAATCAAAGGCCCCGAAGAGGTACCCGTGGTCCGTGGTGGCCAGCGCCGGCATGCCCAGCCGGTCGGTTTCATCGAACAGTTCACCCAGCCGGGCCGCCCCATCCAGCATGGAGTATTCGGTGTGGGTGTGCAGGTGGACGAACGAATCATTGCTGGAAGTCACCGCACCATTCTACGCACTGGCGCGCGTGGGGATGGCTAGGCCTGGCCCGAGCCGAGCACTTCCAGTGCGTGGGAAAGGTCCTGCGGGTACTCGCTGGACACCAGCACAGGTTCACCGGTGACGGGATGCTCGAAGCCCAGCTGACGGGCGTGCAGCCACTGCCGCGTGAGCCCCAGGGTGGCCGCGAGCCGCGGGTCCGCTCCGTAGGTCAGGTCGCCGACGCAGGGGTGGCGGAGGGCGGAGAAATGCACTCGGATCTGGTGGGTGCGTCCCGTTTCGAGGTGCACCTCCACCAGCGATGCTTTTCCGAAGGCCTCCAGGACTTCATAGTGCGTGACGGAGGGGCGGCCGTCCTCGATGACGGCGAAGCGCCAGTCGTGGCCGGGATGCCGGCCGATGGGCGCGTCGATGGTGCCTTCGAGCGGGTCAGGCAGTCCCTGGACCACCGCGTGGTAGACCTTCTCCACGGTGCGCTCCTTGAAAGCCCGCTTCAGGGCCGTGTAGGCGCGCTCGGACTTGGCCACCACCATCACGCCCGACGTGCCGACGTCGAGCCGGTGGACGATGCCGGCGCGTTCCGGTGCCCCGGACGTGGAAATGCGGTAACCAGCCCCGGCGAGGCCGCCCACCACCGTGGGGCCCACCCAGCCCGGTGACGGGTGCGCGGCAACCCCCACGGGCTTGTCGACGACGACGAAATCTTCGTCGTCGAGCAGGATCAACAGGTCTTCCACAACTTCCTCCACGACTTCCAGCGGGTCGCGCCGGTCCGGAATGGTGACCAGGAGTTCGTCTCCGGCCACGAGTTTTGCCGACTTGCCCAGCACCTTGCCGCCGGCAACAACGTTGCCTTCGGCCAGGAGGGTGGCCGCCATCGAACGGGAGATGCCCAGCAGGGCGGCCAGGCCGGCGTCGGCCCGTGTTCCGCCGAATTCTCCGGCAACAATGATGCGCTCAGGCATCACCGGACTCCTTCGCCGTGTCGGGGCTGGTTTTGGCCGCAGCGTGCAGTCGGGCACCGTCCATGCCAATGCCGCGGAGCGTCAGGATGCAGATGATCGCCACCGCGGAGACCACTGCGGAGTCGGCGATGTTGAAGATGGCGAAGTTGGGTAGCTGGATGAAGTCCACCACATGGCCCATTCCGAAGGAAGGTTCCCGGAACAGCCGGTCTGTCAGGTTTCCCAGTGCGCCGCCGAGCAGCAGCCCCAGGGCAAGCGCCCACCAGCGGGAGCCGATTTTGCGGATCTGGAACAGGATGGCGACCACCACGGCCGCCATGATGATGGAAAAGATCCAGGTTACGTTCTCGCCGATCGAGAAAGCGGCGCCGGAGTTCCTGATGAAGTACCAGTGCAGGACCGGCGGCAGGACGGGGATCCGTTCGCCCTCCACCATGGTGGATACCACCCAGATCTTCGTCAGTTGGTCAAAGACGTAGGCGAAGACTGCGAACCCGGCAAACAGGGACAGCAGCACGGCGCGGCGGGGGCGCTGCGAAGGCGGGACAGGGCGTGCAGCGGCAGCGGCAGGTTCGTCAGTCATGGTGCTTTCATTCGTGATACCGGTATTAATGCCAAAAGCCGGTGGCCGAGGAATCCTCAGCCACCGGCTTTCAGAATACGTGCTGGGTGGATCAGTTGGCTTCGCTGACTTCCGGTGCAGCGACGGAGCCGCGTGCGTCGAGGTCGCGGAGCTGGCCCTCGATGTAAGCCTTGAGGCGTGAACGGTAGTCGCGTTCGAAGCCGCGCAGCTGCTCGACCTTGCGCTCCAGGACGGACCGCTGCTGTTCCAGGGCGCCGAGGATCTTGCGTGACTTTTCCTGGGCGTCGTTGACGAGGCTGGAGGCTTCGATCTGCGCTTCGGCGATGATCTTGTCCTTCTGGGCCTGGCCGTCGGAGACGTGGCGGTCGTGCATCTGCTGGGCCATGGCCAACAGGCCGGCAGCGGATTCCGCTGACGGGGTGTTGGCCGGGGCTGCTGCTGCCGGTGCCGGTGCGGCCTGTACTGCCGGGGCGGGAGCGGCCGGAGCGGCTTCCTTCTTCTTGGCAGCTTCGGCGGCCTTGGCTGCCTCGGCCTTCTCGTTGGCGTCGTCCTTGTCGGCCTTGACCGGTGCGGGGACCTTCTCCACCACAGGTGCTGCGGCGGTGGCGGCCGGGACGCTGGTGCCGGAATCGGCGAGCTTCTTGCGGAGCTCGTCGTTTTCCTGGTTCAGGCGTCGGAGTTCGACGACGATTTCGTCCAGGAAGTCATCAACTTCGTCCTGGTCGTAGCCCTCGCGGAACTTGGTGGGCTGAAAGCGTTTGTTGACAACGTCTTCTGGCGTCAAAGCCATCTGGTCACCTCACTGGTCTGGTTAGTCAGTAGGCCTTCCGGCCGTCAAAACTACGGTACCTAAATTTGGTCTGCTACCTGTAATTCAACACTGAAGTGTCAAATACGGGTTTTCTTCACTTCACCCTAGCCGTTCCCGGGGCGGGCCCAGCGTATTTGACAGGGTTTCGCGGGTATTCAGGCGAGGCTGCGGGTGATTCCCATCGCAATGCTCACGGCGATGAACAGAATCAGGAACCCCAGGTCCAGCGAAATGCCGCCGAGCCGCAGGGGCGGGATCAGCCGGCGGAGCACCTTCAGGGGCGGGTCGGTGATCGAGTAGACAGTGTGCGCCGCCACCAGGGCGGCCCCGCGGGGCCGCCATTCCCGGGCAAACATCTGCACCCAGTCAAAGACCAGGCGGATGATCAGGGCGACAAAAAAGAGCAGGAGGGCGAGATAGACAAGTCCGAAAACAATTCCCATGACTTAACTCATATCTCCATGTCAGTTGTGATTACCGCGGCGTTGTGCCGGTTCTTCTGGTCTATTTCAGCACAGATGCCAGGCAGGTGTCCCTGCCTGGCATCCGGTGCGGCCTTGCCGGTCAGCTCTGGTTGAAGAAACTGGCCTGGGTGTCGCTGGCTTTTTTGTCATCGCCGATGACTTCAACGTACGACGGCGAGAGCAGGAAGACCTTGTTGGTGACCCGTTCGATGCTGCCGCGGAGTCCGAAGACCAAGCCGGCGGAGAAATCGACCAGGCGCTTGGCGTCTGCCTCGCCCATGTCGGTGACGTTCATGATCACCGGAATGCCGTCCCGGAAGCTCTCACCGATGAGTTTGGCATCGTTGTAGGAGCGCGGGTGGATGGTGGTGATCTGCCGGAGCCCGGTAATTTCCTCGCGGCTGGACGCCGCACGCTTGATGGGTGTCACAGGGGCGCGGTATTCCTCTTCGGGGCTGTAGGACGCTTCCCGGCTGACTTCGCGGACCGGTGCGGGCGCACGGCGTTCCTCGCGGTCTGCTTCCATGGGTTCGTCCTCATCCTTACGTGTGGTCTGGTGCTCGGACTCGTAATGCTCATCGCCATCGGCGAGCCCAAGATAGATCATTGTCTTGCGCAGAGCGCCGGCCATGGTCGACTCCTATTTCGTATGTCCCGGATGCGGGCCGCCCAATGGTTTGACAGCACTGGAGTCCCCGCCGATCACTTCCAACAGGATCGACGCTACCCCACCGCGGGACGTGTTCCGAGAATATCGGAGCCGATCCGCAGGTGTGTCGCCCCGAAGCGGATGGCCGCCTCGAGGTCCTGGCTCATGCCCGCTGAAATGCCCGTGGCGCCGGGGTGCTGCGCCACCAGCCGGGCGGACACGCCGGCAAGTTTTTCGAAGGCCGATTCCGGCTGGCCACCCAGCGGGGCAACCGCCATCACGCCTGCCAACCGGAGGCCTTCCGCTGCCGCTATCCGGTGGGCCAGTTCCGGAACGTCGGCCGGGTCCGCTCCGCCGCGGTGCGCGCCGGCGTCCTCCTCCAGGCTGACCTGGATGAAACAGTCCAGGTCCGGGCGGGGCGCACCATCCTGCGCGGCCGTATTCTGAGCAGTGGCCATGGCCTTTGCCAGGGCATCCACCAGCTGGACCCGGTCCACGGAGTGCACGGCGGCTGCGTAACGGGCCACGGATTTGGCTTTTTTGCTCTGGACCTGTCCCACAAAGTGCCAGGTGAGGCCACAGTCCGCCAGTTCGGCGGCTTTGGCGGCCGCCTCCTGGTCCCTGTTTTCGCCAACGTCCCGGACCCCAAGGGCTGCCAGCCGGCGGACGTCCGCGGCCGGGTGGAATTTGGTCACCACAATCAGGCGGGGCGGCCGGTCCTGCCGGCCTGCGTCGGCGGCAGCACGCGTTATCCGGGCCTGGACGGCTGCCAGCCGGTCCGCCAGTTCAAGGGAACGGGGGTCGGCCCCGTGGGGTGCGGATTCAGTCATGGCTCCACACCACCCCGGCGAACCGTCCGGTCTTTTGGTTGCGCCGGTATGAGTAGAGGGATTCCGTCTCCAGGGTGCAGGGGCCGGTGTAATCCACCGGAACGCCGGCAGCTTCAAGCTGGCTGCGCGCTCCGGCCGGAAGGTCAAGGGCCGGGGTTCCCCAGGAGGTGGTGCCCGCGGTGGCGGGGACTGCGGCGGCCACCTCATCGCGGAGCCCGGCCGGCACCTCGTAGCAGTGTCCGCAGATTGAAGGGCCCAGCCAGGCACGGATGCCGGTGGCGCCCAGGGACCGCATGCTGTCCACGGCTTTTGGCAGGACACCGTTGGCGATTCCAGGCCGGCCGGCGTGGACGGCGGCAAGGACCGGACCGGCCGGCGAGGTTCCGGCCAGGAGCACGGGAATGCAGTCCGCCACCATCACGGCCAGCGGCACCCCGAGCGAGACCATGGCATCGGCGTCGGGGGCCGGGCCGCCGGCGGCCATCACGGCCACGGTGGAACCGTGGACCTGGTTCATGAACAACAGGTCCTGCGGCGCCACGCCCATGGATTGCTCCAGGTGGGCGCGGCGGCCGCGGACTTCGTCGGGGTGGTCCCCCACATGCAAAGCCAGGTTCCCGGCGCGGACATCCGTGAATGCGGCGGAAACACCGGGCAGGATGTCTGCACGCCAGAGGAACAAGCCGGACCCTACTTCAGGAAGTCGGGGACATCCAGGTCATCCGAGCGGCTGCCGGTCATGTCCGGCTCCACCACGGACGGCAGGTCCACGTCGAAACCGGAGTCGGCCGGGACGGCGCTGGGACGCTGCTGGCCCCAGTTGCCCAGGCCGGCAGCGCCGACGCCCGCGTGCACGGGCTGGACGTTGGTGTGGTGGTTGCCGGCGGTGGGCGCCTGGGCGGGTGCGGCAGCGGGGGCTGCCGGGCGCTGCGGGGCGACCTGGGCCTGCGACTGGTCCATGGACGGCGAGGTGGCCTTGACGTCGTCGAAGCCGGCCGCGATGACCGTAACGCGGGCTTCGTCACCGAGGGCGTCGTCGATGACGGCGCCGAAGATGATGTTGGCTTCGGGGTGTGCCACTTCCTGCACCAGGCGGGCTGCCTCGTTGATTTCGAACAGGCCGAGGTCGGAGCCGCCCTGGATGGAGAGCAGCACGCCGTGGGCGCCGTCGATGGATGCTTCCAGCAGCGGCGATGCGATGGCCAGTTCCGCGGCCTTCACGGCGCGGTCCTCGCCACGGGCGGAGCCGATGCCCATCAGCGCCGAGCCTGCACCCTGCATCACCGACTTGACGTCGGCGAAGTCGAGGTTGATCAGGCCGGGGGTGGTGATGAGGTCGGTGATGCCCTGGACGCCGGACAGCAGCACCTGGTCAGCGGAGCGGAAGGCGTCAAGCACCGAGACGTTGCGGTCGCTGATGGACAGCAGGCGGTCGTTGGGGATCACGATGAGGGTGTCGACTTCGTCGCGGAGGGCGTCGATGCCGGCCTCGGCGGAGCCCGCACGGCGGCGGCCTTCGAAGGTGAACGGACGGGTCACAACGCCGATGGTCAGGGCGCCCAGGGACCGCGCGATGCGGGCCACTACGGGCGCGCCGCCGGTTCCGGTGCCGCCACCTTCGCCGGCGGTCACAAAGACCATGTCCGCGCCGCGGAGGACTTCTTCAATCTCGTCGGCGTGGTCCTCGGCGGCCTGCTTGCCCACCTCGGGGTTGGCGCCGGCGCCAAGGCCGCGGGTGAGTTCGCGGCCGACGTCGAGCTTGACGTCGGCGTCACTCATCAACAGCGCCTGGGCGTCCGTGTTGATGGCGATGAATTCGACACCACGGAGGCCCACATCGATCATGCGGTTGACTGCGTTTACGCCACCGCCGCCGATGCCGACGACTTTGATGACGGCCAAGTAGTTCTGCGGAGCTGCCACGTTACGTGTCCCTTGTTCGTGTCTTTTTTGTTCGTGTGTACTGCGAAGTTTGCTGCGAAAGCTGATGGAGGACTTGAATCCTGAAACCTTAACCTTCGTGTTGAAGGTTATAGTTATGTCAAGTAACTCATGTCTGGAACGGTATTTCCTCTGGTTCCCACATTCAATAACCGGGTCCGCGTGTCGGATTAATACCCGAAAGAAAGCGCCTCATCGCGTCACGGGGTGGCGCGGGACACTGACGTCATAGACCTTGACCGGGTTTTTGGGATCCACGGGGGCCTTCAGCAGGGCAGCCAGGACCTTGGCTTTGAGCTCCTTCTCCGACGCGTTGCCCCACACAATGGTCTGGCCGTCCACCAGCTTCAGTTCCACCGCGTCCACCGACTGGGCGGACGCGTTGGAGAGCTTGGCCAGGACGTCGGCGGGCAGCGCCGCCAGCACGTTGGCGGTGGCCAGGAAGAGGTCCTGGCCGATGGTGCCCGCTCCCCCGTCGATCACGGGCAGGGCGACGGACGCGGGGTCGGCTGTGGTGGCCAGCCGGACGCCGTCGACGTCCACCAGCTGGTACTGCTCGCCCTGCTTCACCAGCGCCACGGGAACCCGCTCACGGACTGTTACGGCAAGGCCCGACGGCGGCCGGGCCAGGATGGCGACGGATTCCACCTGCACCAGTGGTTCCAGCAGCCGGGAAACGTCATCCTTGCTGATCTGGGGCAGCGGTTTGCCCTGCAGCGGTGACAGGGCGGCCTGCACCTGGTCCGGCGCCAGCAGCTTGGTCCCGGACACGCTGACCTCGCGGAGCGCCAGGATCGGGGAGTAGATGGCTGCGGCCAGCACCACGGCCACCAGCACAGCGATGGTGGACACTGCCACCAGCAGGTTACGGCGGCGCCGCTTGCTTTTGGGCTCCGGGAACGCCACCACGTTGGCAGCGGTTCCTGCACCGTTGGACTGGTGCCGCGCACGCCGCCAGCCAGGCAGCGCCAGGCGTGCCGCCCGGGCCGGCTTTCCGGAACCGGGTGCGGCGGGCACGGGCGGGCCAGGCACGGAAGCGCCCGGAGCGGGGAGGCTCCGGGAGGCCGAGATGATGTCTGCAGCGGGCTTGGCCGCTGCAGGCCGAACTGCCTCCTGCTGGCCGGTATCCTCCTGGCTGCCGGGGTCGGGGCGTCCGGCAGGGCGCCCCGGGTTGCCTGGGCCGCCGGCCCGGTTCGCAGAGGTGTAGGTGGGCCGGCGGGAGCTAGGCACGCAGGGCCTCGACAATCCGGGCACCGTACGCCGTGACGTCGCCCGCACCGGCGGTGAGCACAATGTCACCGGGAGCCGCGGCGGCCGCCAGGGCAGCGGCGGCATCGGCTGCTTCAACCAGCCGGCCGCCCGGGCCCAGGTGGTCCGCGATCAGCTGGCTGGTGACACCCGGGATGGGGTCCTCGCGGGCCGGGTAGATGTCCAGGACAAGCGCCGTGTCGGCGAGGTTGAGCGCCCCGGCGAACTCGGCAGCGAACTCGCGGGTGCGGGAAAACAGGTGCGGCTGGAACAGGACGTGCACCTTGTGGGCGCCCGCCACGCTCCTGGCCGCCGTCAGCGCCGCCCGGACTTCGGTGGGATGGTGGGCATAGTCGTCAAACACACGCACTCCCCCGGCTTCGCCCTTGAGCTCGAAGCGCCGGGAAGCGCCGGCGAAGTGGCCCAGGGCCGAGGCCGCGGCTGCGGGGTCCACGCCCAGCTCCAGGGCCACCGCGAAGGCTGCCGCCGCGTTCAGGGCGTTGTGCCTGCCGGGTACCTGCAGGGCCAGGTCGAACCGGCCGGCCGGGGCAGACACGGACACCTGGCCGGGACCGCCGTCGTGCAGCTGCAGGTCCGCCTCCGCGCCGGTGCCGTAGAGGAAAACCCGGGTGTTGCCCCGCTGCCGGGTCCGGTCCGCCAGCGCCAGCGCACCGGCGTCGTCCGCGCAGGCGATCAGGACGCCGTCCGCCGGCAGCAGTGCGGTGAAGCTGTCGAAGGAGGCGTAAACGGCCTCGGGCGTGCCGTAGTGGTCCAGGTGATCGGGCTCGACGTTGGTGACCACGGCGATCTGCGGCCGGTAGTTCAGGAAGGACCCGTCGGACTCGTCAGCCTCGGCCACAAAGATCCCGGACGAGCCGTGCGCGGCGTTGACGCCGAGTGCCGGGACGTTGGCGCCGATTGCGAACGTGGGGTCCAGGCCCGCGCCTTTCAGCAGCACCGCGACCATGGAGGTCGTGGTGGACTTCCCGTGTGTCCCGGCCACTGTCACCACGGTGTCCGCGCCCATGATGGCGGCCAGGGCCTGGGAGCGGTGCAGGACGGGCAGGCCGGCCTCCCGGGCGGCGGCGAGTTCGGGGTTATCGGCCCGGATGGCGGAGCCGGCCACAACCGTCTGGGCGTCACCCAGGTTGCCGGCCGCGTAGCCCACTTCGATCCGGGCGCCGGCGGCGGCAAGGTCCGCCATCACGGGCAGGTCCTTGGCATCGGAGCCGCTGACGGGTATCCCGCGGGCCACCATGATCCGTGCCACGGCGGACATGCCCACGCCGCCGATGCCGATGAAGTGGGTCCGGCCCAGGGTGGCAGGGCCGGTGGGGACGTCGATGCTCATGCGGAGACCGCTTCCAGGACGAGGCCGGCCATGCGCTGGTCGGCGTTGCGGATGCCAAGCTGGTGGGAACTGGCGGCCATGGCGGCCAGCCGTGCGGGATCGGTGGCCAGCGGGATCAGTTCCCGCTCCACCCAGCCGGGCGTGAAGTCCCGGTCAGGGACCAGGACCGCGCCGCCGGCCTTGACGAGCCCGGCAGCGTTGAGGGCCTGCTCGCCGTTGCCGATGGGCAGCGGCACCAGGACGGCCGGGACGCCAACGGCGGCTGCCTCACAGACGGTTGCGGCTCCCGAGCGGGCCAGCAGGAGGTCAGCGGCGGCGTACACCAGTTCCATGCCGGCCACGTATTCCACCTGCCGGTACCCGGCTGCAGCGAGGGGCTGCCCGGAGCTGCCTGCCACGGTCTTGCCGCGGCCGGTGATGTGCAGGGTCTGGATGCCGGCCGCAGCCAGTGTGCCGACTGCTGCCGCGATGGTCCGGTTGATGCTTTGCGCGCCGGAGGATCCCCCGGTGACGATGAGCGTGGGCAGGTGCGGGTCCAGTCCCAGCGCCGTCCGCGCATCGTGCCGGGCGGCGGCGCGGTCCAGGCCGGAAATTTCGGTGCGCATGGGCATCCCCACGTGCACGGCGTGGCGCAGCGGGGTGCCCTCGAACGCCACCGCGACCCGTTTGGTCAGCTGCGCACCCAGCCGGTTGGCCAGGCCGGGCCGGGCGTTGGCTTCATGGATCACAATCGGTACGCCCCGGCGTCGGGCTGCCAGGTACAGCGGCGTGCAGACATAACCGCCCACCCCCACCAGGACATCCGCCCCGGACTTGTCCAGGATCTCCCCTGCCTGCCGCACTGCGCCGGCCAGCCGGGCTGGAAGGCGCAGCAGGTCCAGGGAGGGCCGCCGCGGAAACGGCACCCGGTCAATGGTGGCAAGTTCCACGCCGGCGGCGGGTACCAGCCGGGTTTCCATCCCGGCGGGGGTACCGACGGCGAGGATGGCCGCGCCGGGCGAGGCGGCCCGGAGGGCAGCGGCGATGGCCAGGAGCGGGCTGATGTGGCCGGCAGTACCGCCACCCGCCAGGACGATGGATGGGTTTGTCGGAGTCATCGGTGGTTAGGCACGCTTCCTTGCAGTCTTCTTTTTGGCGGCGGTGTCTTTCGCCGTTTTGGCCTTCAGCTTCAGCATCCGGCGGGGCCGGATGGCGGGCGCCATCTGTTCCCTCGCCAGGGAGAGCACCACGCCGATGGCGCAGAGTGACATCAGCAGCGCCGAGCCGCCGTAGGAGATGAACGGCAGCGGCACGCCGATGACGGGCATCAGCCCGGTCACCACCGACATGTTGACGGTGGCCTGGCCCAGCAGCCACACCATGATGGTGCCGGCCAGGACGCGGTGGAACATGTCCTCCTGCGCCACGACCACCCGGTAGATGGCGGCGCCGAGGATGGCGAAGAGGATGAGGACGACGACGGTGCCCACCAGGCCGAGTTCCTCGCCGATGATGGCGAAGATGAAGTCGTTGTGGGCTTCGGGGATCCAGCTGTACTTTTGCCGGCTCTGGCCCAGCCCCACACCGAACCAGCCACCGGAGGCCAGGCCGTACAGGCCGTTCGTGGCCTGGTAGTTGGCGTCGGTGCCGTTGGCGCAGGTCTCGCCGGTCCACCAGGACGTGATGCGGCACATCCGGTTGGAGCTCGTCACGGCCATCAGCGCGGTTCCGGCAGCTGCGGCCAGACCGGCGATCCCAAAGAGGTACAGGGGTACGCCGGCAAAGAACAGCGCCGCTGCCGCAATCATCATGATGATCATGGCGGTGCCAAGGTCGTTGCCGATCAGGACCAGCCCGATCACGATCGCGGCCATGGGGACGGCCGGGATGGCCACGTGCTGCCAGCGGCTGAGCAGCCTGCCCTTCATGGCCAGCACGGTGGCCATCCACAGCGCCAGTGCCAGTTTCGAGGCCTCTGAGGGCTGGAACGTGATGCCGCCCAGGTCGATCCAGTTTTTGTTGCCGTTGATTTCGCTGCCCACTACCTGGACCAGGGCCAGCAGGACCACCGCGGCGCCTACCCCTGGCCACGCCAGGCGTTTCAGCCACACCACGTTGATCCGGGAAAGTACAAACATGGTGAACATGCCGATGGCCGCGAACACCCCCTGCTTCAGGGCGTCGCCGTACGGCGATTTCCCGGCGGCAATGGATTCGACGCTGGACGCGGACAGGACCATCATGATCCCGATGGCTGTCAGGGCCAGGGTGGATCCGAGGATCAGGTAATACGTGGACCCGTTCCGGGACGTACCGGTACCTTCAAGGGCGGACCAGAACCTGCGGTAGGCGGACCGCAGCCGGCCGGGAAGGGATACCGCCGGACGGGCCGTGGCACCGGTTTTTGCCGCTTTGGGCGCTGCGCCCTGCCGGGTTCCGGCCGGAGACTGCCGGGCCTGGGGGTTCCGGGCCTGGCTTTTTTTGACCTGCGGCCGGGTGGGCGTGCTGACCATTGTTACTCCTCGCCGGTCCGGGCCTGCCCCTCCACCAGCCCGCGGACAGCTTCAATGAAGGCGCCGCCACGGTGAGCATAGGAAGAGAACTGATCCATGGAAGCAGCTGCCGGGGCCATCAGCACAGTGTCGCCGGAGACGGCCACCTGCGCTGCTGACGCGACGGCCAGGGACATCACCTCTTCCCCGGACACGGGGCCGGCCGGACCAGGGGTCCGCTCCGCCGCAGCAGTCTGCACCCCTTCAGTGTGACCCGGCAGCGCGGGGATCATGGGGACATCCGGCGCGTGTCGCCGGAGGGCCTCAACGAGGGCCGAGGTGTCGGTTCCAATGAGCACCACAGCCTTGAGCCGCTTCGCGTTCTCACGGACCAGGTGGTCATAGCTGACGCCTTTGGAGAGGCCACCGGCGATCCACACCACGTTGGTGAAGGCTGCAAGGGAGGCGGCAGCGGCGTGCGGGTTGGTGGCCTTGGAATCGTTGATCCAGAGGATTCCGTTCTGCCGGGCCACGGGCTGGATGCGGTGGTCACCGGGGACGTAGTCGCGGATGCCCTGGCGGACCGCCTGCTGATCCACGCCGTAGGCCCGGACCAGGCCGGCTGCGGCCAGGACGTTGGCCACCATGTGCCGGGGTGCAAGTTCGCCGAGGTCGCTCATCGAAGCCAGTTCCGCGGCGCTGTCCCTGCGCCCTTCGATGAATGCACGGTCCACCAGCAGCCCTTCCACCACACCGAGCATGCTGACGGCCGGGGTGACGGTGGTGAATCCCACGGCGCGGCAGCCTTCAACCACGTCGGCGTTTTCCACCATCCGTTCGGTTTCGATCTGTTCCGCGTTGTAGATGCAGGCTTTGACGGTGCGTTCGTAGACTTTGGCTTTGTCGGCCAGGTAGGAGCCGTAGGAGCCGTGCCAGTCCACGTGGTCCTCGGCGACATTGAGGCAGACGCTGGCGATGGGCGACAGGGATTCGGCCCAGTGCAGCTGGAAGCTGGACAGTTCAACGGCAAGGACGTCATATTCCACCGGGTCCCGGAGCGCGTCCAGGATGGGGGTGCCCACGTTTCCTACAGCGAGGGCCTTGAGGCCGGCGGCGCGCAGCATGGATTCAGTCAGGCCCACCGTGGTGGTTTTGCCGTTGGTGCCGGTGATGGCAAGCCAGTCAGCGGTCTTCCGGCCCTCGCGGACCCGCACCCGCCAGGCAAGTTCAACGTCGCCCCATACCGGAATGTGGGCGCGCGCTGCGGCGGCGAGCAGGGCCTGGTCGGGACGCCAGCCCGGCGAGGTGACAATCAGTTCCGGCAGTTCGCCGTCGATCCTTGGAATGCTGGTGACGGCGTCCTCACCCAGCAGGACATCCACCGCGCCCACGATCCGGAGCGTGTCGGCCTGGGCCAGGGCGGTTTCGCTGGTGGCGGCATCAACCACCACCACGCGGGCCCCGAGCTCGATCAGGGTGTCGGCCGCGGCGAAGCCGGAGACGCCGATTCCGGTGACGGCAACACGCAGTCCGGACCAGTCGGAGTCCCAGGAGACCAGGGAGTTGAGCCGGGGGGAAACGATCACAGCAGCACGACCCATTCAGCGTAGAAGATGCCCAGGCCTACGGCGACGAACAGGCCGCAGAGGATCCAGAAGCGGACCACCACTGTGACTTCCGCCCAGCCCTTGAGCTCGAAGTGGTGCTGCAGCGGTGCCATCTTGAAGACACGTTTGCCGCCAGTGGCTTTGAAGTAGCCCACCTGGATGATGACAGAGAGGGTGATGATGACGAAGAGGCCACCGATGATGCCCAGCAGCAGTTCGGTGCGGGACAGGATGGCGAAGCCGGCAACGGCACCGCCGATGGCCAGGGAGCCGGTGTCCCCCATGAAGATTTTGGCCGGTGAGGTGTTCCACCACAGGAAGCCCACCAGGGCGGCGCTGAGGATGGCAGCCAGCAGCGCCAGGTCCAGCGGGTCACGGACGGAGTAGCAGCCGCTGCCGGCCTCGCGGGGCGAGCCGCAGGCCTGGTTGCTCTGCCAGATGCCCATGAGGGTGTACGCCCCGAAGACCATCACGGAGGCGCCTGCTGCCAGTCCGTCGAGGCCGTCAGTGAGGTTCACGCCGTTGGTGGCGGCGGTGACAATCAGGTTGGACCAGACCACAAAGAGGATGGCGCCCAGGACGGTGCCGCCGAACGCAAGGTCCAGCCAGGGCAGGTCGCGCACCAGGGAGATTTTGGTCGACGCCGGGGTCAGCCCGTTCTCATCCGGGAAGTTCAGTGCCAGGACGGCGAAGATGATGCCCACCGCGGCCTGGAGGATGAGTTTGGCTTTGGCGTCCAGGCCCAGGCTGCGTTGGCGCGAGATCTTGATGAAGTCGTCCAGGAAGCCCACCAGTCCCATGCCCACCATCAGGAAGAGCAGGATCAGGGCGGACGCTGACGGTCCGGGCGAGTCGGGGTTCATCATCAGCATGATGAGGTGCGTGAGCCCGTAGCTCAGGAGCACGGCCGCGACCACTACGGTGCCGCCCATGGTGGGCGTGCCGCGCTTGGTGTGGTGCGAGGTGGGTCCGTCATCACGGATGAACTGGCCGTAGCCGCGGCGCACCAGGAGCCGGATGAAAAGTGGGGTCCCTACGAGGGCGAACAGCAGGGCAAGGCCCGCACCGATCAAAAGTGCAATCACGGCAGAGTGCTCCTTTCATCGGCGTTTTGCTGGGTTTGTGGGGGTAATGCTATCCGATCGCCCAGATGGCGAAGCCCCACGCTGTTGGAGGACTTGAACAGGACCAGGTCGCCGGGTTTGAGTTCGTGGTTGAGCAGTTCGTAGGCTTCTTCGGCGTTTTCAGTGAAGATGCATTCGTCCCCCCAGGATCCTTCCTGGACGGCGGAAACGTAGAGGGCGCGGGCCTCCCGGCCCACCACCACCAGTCGGGAGATGTTGAGCCGGACCACCTGCGTGCCCACGGCCGTGTGCTCGCGGATGGAGTCCGGTCCCAGCTCCAGCATGGCGCCCAGGACAGCCCAGGTCCGGCGGCCCCGGCCCAGGTCGGCCAGGGTGCGCAGTGCGGCCCGCATGGACTCCGGGTTGGCGTTGTAGGCGTCGTTGATGATGGTGACGCCGTCGGCGCGTTCGGTCCGCTCCATGCGCCAGCGGCTGGCGGCTGACTGGCTGCCCAGGGACGCGGCAATGGCTGCTGCGGGGATTCCGGCGGCATGCGCGGCCGCGGCGGCGGCGAGCAGGTTCGTTACGTGGTGGGCGCCGATGAGCTGGCTGCTGACGTGCAGCGGGGCGTCTTCGCCGGGGAGCTGCAGCTCGAATTCCGGGTTGCCGGCGGCGTTGGTGTCGGCGTCGAGGGCCTGCACTGCGGCATCCGGCCGGCCTTCGGCGGAGAACCCCAGCACCGTGGCGCCGGTGCGGTCCTGCATGGCGGCGACCCGGCCGTCGTCGAGGTTGATGATGGCTGTTCCTGCGGCGGACAGGCCTTCGACCAGTTCGCCCTTGGCGCGGGCGATGTTTTCCACGCCGCCGAATTCGCCGGCGTGGGCTGTTCCCACGCCCAGGACAACGCCGATATCAGGCTTGACCATTTCGGCGAGGTAGCGGATGTGGCCAACGCCGGTGGCGCCCATTTCGATCACCAGGTAACGGGTGCCGGCGTCGGCGCGGAAGACCGTCAGGGGCACTCCGACCTCGCCGTTGAAGGAACCCTGCGGCGCCACAGTATTTCCGGCAGCGGAGAAGATTCCTGCCAGCAGGTCCTTCGTGGTGGTTTTGCCGGCCGAGCCGGTGATGCCAACCACCGTCAGTTCCTCGCCGGCGGCTGCGCGGGCAGCCCGGATCCGGCGGACAGCCTCGGCGGCCAGCGCACCCATCGCCAGGACGGCGTCCGCCACCTGGACCGAGGGGTACACCGTGCCGTCGGGGGCGACGGCGGGGCGTTCGACAAGGGCGAGGGTGGCTCCGGCAGCAAAGGCCGCGCCAATGAAGTCGTGCCCATCAGCGTGTTCGCCGGGTTTGGCGACGTAGAGCGAACCCGGTGTGGCGTCGCGTGAATCCGTCACCACCGACAGCGGCGTGGTTCCGGGATCGGCGGCCAGGCGCCCGTTAGTGATGTCGGCGATTTCCGCCGCAGTAAGTGCAATCATGTCGGTCTAGGACTCTATCCGGTCGTCTTGGAGAACGTTGAATCCCCTGGCTGTCAAGGCGTTGCGCAGTTCCACCCTGTCGTCGAGGGCGATGTTGACGCCCTGGACCTCCTGCCACACCTCGTGGCCGCGGCCCGCGACAAGGATGGTGTCCTGCGGTCCGGCGAGTTCCACGGCGCGCCGGATGGCTTCGTCGCGGGGGTGGATCTCGAGGATTTCGCAGGGCAGCGAGCCGCCGTCGCGGGCGGCCACGGCGCCGGCCAGGACATCAGCCCGGATGGCTGCGGCGTCCTCGTCGTGCGGGTCGTCGTCGGTGATGATCACGGTGTCGGCGAGCCGGGCTGCGATGGCGCCCATGGCGGGGCGTTTCCCTTGGTCGCGTTGCCCGGTGGCGCCGAAGACCACAATCAGTTTTGCGCCTTCCTCCCCCGGGCGCACGGCCTCGCAGGCACGGGCCAACGCGTCGGTGTTATGTGCAAAATCAACCACAGCCGCCGGACGTTCGGAGATGAGCTGCATCCGGCCCGGGACGGCAACGGTGAACGGGTCCCGGGAATCAAGGGCAGCCTGGACCGTGGCGGCGTCGACTCCTGAGGCCAGGACCATCACCACGGCGAGGGCGGCGTTGGCCACGTTGAATCCGCCCGGCAGGCCGGTGTGGACCTGGAGGGTGGCGTTGCCGGGGCCGGTGAGGGTGAAGTCGGTGCCCAGGCCGCGGGCTGTGGTGGCAGTGATGGTCCAGTCCGCTGCGGCTCCGGGGCGGGTCGCGAGGGT
This sequence comes from Arthrobacter sp. Leaf141, assembly GCF_001424565.1. Classification (GTDB taxonomy): domain Bacteria; phylum Actinomycetota; class Actinomycetes; order Actinomycetales; family Micrococcaceae; genus Arthrobacter. The sequence continues at coordinate 58,841 of NZ_LMOL01000013.1, read as the reverse complement.
GGTTGTGGGGATGGCTGCCGTGGCGGCGAGCCGGCGGCCCCACTCGTCGTCCACCGTCACCACGGCCCTGCCGGCCCTGGCCGGGGTGAAGAGGTCGGCTTTGGTGGCGAAGTAGTCGTCCATGGTGTGGTGCAGGTCCAGGTGGTCCTGGGTGAGGTTGGTGAATCCGGCCACGTCGAAGCGGACCCCATCCACGCGCTGGAAGGAGATGGCGTGGGAGGACACCTCCATGGCCGCGGCTTCAAGGCCCCGCTCGCGCATGAGTGCCAGCAGGGCGTGCACGTCGGTGGATTCCGGGGTGGTGAGCAGGCTGGGGATGGGCTCCCCGCCGGCAACGATCTCGATGGTGCCGATCAGCCCCGTGGTGCGGCCCAGGGCGCGCAGCAGCGAGGTGATGAAGTAGGTGGTGGTGGTTTTGCCGTTGGTGCCGGTGACGGCGAACAGCTCGGGCGCGGTCCCGTCGGTGGGCTGGCTGCCGTAAACCATTGCGGACAGGGGTCCCACCACGTTCCGGGGATGGTGGACCACCAGGACGGGGACCGGAGTGTCGGCGGCGAGGGCCAGGAGCCTGGCGCCGGCGTCGTCGGTGAGGACGGCGGCAGCGCCGGCGTCGATGGCCTGGGACACAAAGTCCGCACCGTGCCGGGTGGCCCCGGGGAGGGCGACGTACAGGTCGCCGGCTTCCACGGCGCGGGAGTTCAACGAGACTCCGGTGACAGCCACGTCAGCGGAGACGCCGGGTACGGCCACGCCCAGCGCGTCGCCGATGGTTGCCAGGCTGACCGGGACAACGGTGGAGGGGCGGAACGGCGACCGGCCGGCCTGCGGGTCCGGGGCCGGGCCGCCGGACGGGGTGAACTCTGACAAGGGATCTCCGATGGTGCTAGGGGTGCCCGCCGCGTTCAGGCCGGCCGGCCGGGCCGGCTGTTGGTGCCGGGGAATTACTTGGCGAACTGGGGCAGCCTTGCCGGCTCACCCGTGGACGGCTGGACGTTGTAGGTGCGCAGCGCCTGGCTCATGACGGACCGGAAAACCGGGCCGTTGGTGATGCCGTAGATGCTGCCCTTGGGCCGCTGCAGGACCACCTCAACAATAAACCGGGGATCGTCCATCGGCGCCATCCCCACCATCGAGGCGGTGTAGCCGCAGTAGCCGGACTTGCCGTCGTCGCACGGCGATTCTGAGGTGCCGGTCTTGGCGCCGACGCGGTAGCCGTCAATGCCGGCGTCCTTGATCTGGCCTTCGGTAACCGCGCTTTCCAGGATGTCCTGGACCTGCTGTGCCGTGTTGTTGGATACCACCTGGCGGGAGGGTTCGGCCGGAACCTTTTCCTCGGTCCCATCAGGGGAAACATAGGAATCGATGAGCCGTGGCTGAAGCATGACGCCGTTGTTGGCGATGGTCTGGAAGGCCCGGACGGTCTGCAGTGTGGACTGCGAAACTCCCTGCCCGAAAAGGACTGTGTATTCCTGCCGACCGTCCCATTGGTCGGCTGGAGTCAGGATGCCTGAGGCGGTGGCGGGCAGGCCGATATCGGGGGCTTCGCCGATCCCGAATTTCTTCAGCCAGTCGTACCGCTGGTCTTTGGACAGCTGCTGGCCGGCCATCACGGTTCCCGTGTTCATGGAGTAGCCAAGGATCCCGGCGAGCGTCCGCTCCTCGGTGCCGTGGGAGAAGGAGTCTGTGAATGTCTGCCCGTCCACGGTGTAGGAGGGCGGGAGCGTATATTCGCTCAAGGGGTTGGCTTTGCCCTCGTCAATGAGGGCTGCTGCGGTAATCATCTTCTGGACCGAACCCGGTTCGTAGGCGGCTGTGACGGAGCGGACGCCGCGGTCCTTCGCAGCCACCAACCCGGGGTTGTTGGGGTCGGGTGCGTTGGTGTCGGCCATGGCCACGAGGTTGCCGGTCTTGGCGTCCATCACAATGATGACGCCCCACTCGGCGCCCAGCTTGTCCGACTGGCTTTGGATGGCCTGCTGGGCGAAGTACTGCAGGTCCGAGTTCAGGGTGAGCTTGACGTCCTTGCCGTCCTCCGGCGGGGTCAGTTCGTCAAAGCCCACGGGAATCCGGAGCCCGTCTGCGCCTTCCTCGTACAGTCGTTTGCCGTCGGTGCCCTTCAGCAACCCGTCCTGGGTCTGTTCGATACCGGCCTGGCCGGTGGTTCCGTCCTGGAGGAAACCCACGATCCCGCCGGCCACGGAGCCGTTGGGATAAACACGCTTGCTGACACCCTGGCTGACAAGCCCGGGAATCTGAAGCTGGGAGATGCGGTCCTCGTCCTCGGGTTTGACCTCTTTGGCGACAACGTAGTACTTCTTGTCCCCCGTCAGTGCTTCCCTGACGGCAGCGGGTTCCATGCCAAGGGCGGTGGCGAGTTCGTTGATGCCTTGGTCCCGGCTGACGGTAACCAGCTTGGGTTCGCCGTCGACAGTATCCAGGCGCCGGAAGTTTTCCGTGGCGGTGTTCAGCACCTGGTCCACCACGATGTCATAGCGGATCACGCTGTTGGCAAGGACGGTCCCGTTGGAGTCCAGGATGCTGCCGCGTTCTGCGGGCAGCGTGGTCTGGGTCATGCGCTTGTCCAGGGCGGCCTCGGCGATACCGCCAACGTCCAGGCCCTGGACCAGGAAGAGCTTGCCGCCCACCACCAGGAGCAGGGCGAGCATGATGCTCAGGCCCAGCCGCAACCGTTTGGTGGCGTTGGGGGCTTTGACTGCCAGTGCTTTTCCGGTCTTCTGCGCCACCTGCGATATTCCTTGCTGCTCGACCGTCGTGCCTGTCTGTCCTACGTTACTGCCCGGGGGCCTTCTGCTGGGGAGCCGGCACGGACCCGCCGTTCAACTCCACTTTCGGGGCGGCCGGCGCTGCCGCGGCGGGCTTCTCCACCGGCGCAACCGCGGCCGGTGCGGCTTCGGCAGGTTTCCGGCTCTCCAGCGGCTCACCCTTAGTGGCCGGCGGCACCACAATCAGCTGTCCGGCAACGGCCGGCGCCGGTATCACGGCACCTTCCGTGGTGCCCTTCACGGCCGGGGTGGCCTTACCCGTAACGGTGAGCGTGGACAGGTCGATCTGGCCCTGGACAGTGGAAGCCACCATGCCGAGGTCCTTCGCTTTGGCCGCAAGGTTCTGCGGCGCCTCGAAGTTCTGCACCTGCTGGGTCAGGTCCTGGTTTTCCTTGGTGAGTTTGCTCTGCGTGGCGCGCAGTTCCACCAGCTGGTACTGCGAGGTGGACACCGAAATGTTCAGGACCAGCACAGCCACCAGGGCAACGGCCAACAGTGCGAAGCAGAGGACCACAAACGGGGCCCGGCGTTTACGGGGCACCGTCCTGACCACTGAGAGCGGTGTGCGCTCCCGCCGCTTTTCGCCGGGCTTTGCAGCGGGCACGCCGGCGCCGGCTGACCTGCCGCTGACGGCGGGAAAGTTCTTGACGGCGGCGGTGCTCATGCAGCTCTCCTGGCTCGGATACGTTCCGCTGCCCGCAGTCTTGCTGAAGCGGCGCGGGGATTTTCAGCGATTTCGACGGCGGTGGGCACCTCGGTGCCTTTGGTCAGGGTCTTCAGTTCAGGCTTGTGTTCCTCAAGTTCCACGGGGAAGCCGAGGGGCGCCGAGGATTTGGAACGGGACTGCAGGACGCCCTTGACGATTTTGTCCTCCAGCGAGTGGTAGGACATCACCACCAGGCGGCCGCCCATGGCCAGTGCATCGGCGGCAGCCGGGACGGCCCGTTCAAGCACTTCGAGTTCCTCGTTCACTTCGATCCGCAGAGCCTGGAACGTCCGCTTGGCGGGGTGCCCGCCCGACTTGGCCGCAGCGGCGGGGACTACGGAGCGGATCTGTTCCACCAGTTCGCCGGTGGTGCGGAACGCCTTGACGGCACGTGCGGCCACAATCCGGTTGGCAATGCGGCCGGCAAACTTTTCCTCACCCCATTTGCGGATGATCCGGACCAGTTCGTCTTCGCTGTAGTTGTTAACGACGTCGGCAGCGGTCTGCCCGCGGCTGGTGTCCATGCGCATGTCGAGGGGCGCGTCGAAGGAGTAAGCGAAACCCCGTTCGCGTTCGTCCAGCTGCAGGGACGAGACGCCGAGGTCCATCAGGATTCCGGAAACGTTCGCGACGCCGAGATCCGCCAGGACATCCGCGATCTCGTCGTACACGGCGTGGACCAGGTCGGTCCGGGCTGAGAAGGGAGCCAGCCGCTCCCCCGCCAGCGCCAGGGCCTCTTCGTCGCGGTCGATGCCGATGAGGTGAAGGTCCGGGAACCGCTGCAGCATGGCTTCCGAGTGCCCGCCCATGCCAAGCGTGGCATCGATGGCCACGGGCGTTTCGCCGCGGAGCCGGGCAGCTTCGAATCCGGGTGCCAACAAATTAATGCACCGGTCCTTGAGGACCGGCACATGGCGTTCGGACGTGGGCTTGGGGTGTTCGTTCATGCCTCGTCCTTTCTCGCCGTTGGTACTGCTGATTGCTTCTTGGTCTGGATCCCCATCCGCGCCTACCGTCCTGCCCGCCTGGCTCCGGGGAAGTGAGCCAGGTTGGCCGGTCGACGGGCCGGCTGGAGATCCCGATCAAGAAGCGTTCCTGCTGTCCGCCCGGGATCCTAAAGAATGCCCGGGATCGGATCATCAGTTTCGGAGAACGCTGTTTCCTTCTCCGCGAGGTACTCGTTCCATGCCTGGGCGTCCCAGATCTCCGCGCGGGATCCTGCACCTATGACGGCCAGTTCCCTGCCAAGCCCTGCGTACTCCCGAAGCGCCGGGGGGATGGTGACCCGCCCCTGCTTGTCCGGTACCTCATCCGAGGCTCCAGAGAGAAAAACACGGATGTAGTCACGGGCCTGCTTGGAGGAAATTGGTGCCTCCCGCATCTGCTCGTGAACCCGCGCAAACTCCTTCTCGCTGAAAACGTAGATGCAACGTTCCTGGCCCCTTGTCAGCACCAGTCCGCTGGCAAGCTCCTCACGGAACTTAGCGGGAAGGATAATCCGGCCCTTTTCATCCAGACGCGGCGAATGTGTGCCAAGAAACATTGGCCCACCGCCTGTCCGCTGTCAGGAACTGCACATCCCCTATGTTGCAACTACCCTCTTATGTCCTCCACATTACTCCACTTTCCACCACAGTCAACGCAAAACGCTCCACCTGAGGGGTGGAACCGGGTCCCGTTGGCTCCACCTGCCGCGTTTTTGCGCCGGTGGTGCGAAGTGGAGGCTTCAGGGCACGGAGCCGGGCTGCGAACCGCTGGGAAGAGGCGTGGCGCGAACCGCCGGGAAGAGGCGTGGCGCGAACCGGCTCCGGAGGATCGCTGATCCGGCGCTTAAACGCCAAAAGGCCCGCCGAAGCGGGCCTTTTGCCGCACCCGCCGGATGGCGGGGGGCAAAGTGGAGGGGACAGGGTGGCGGTGGCCAAACGTGGAGTGCCGGTCCTGGGACCGGCATACCGGCCTAGGGTTCGCCGCGGCGCCGTTCGTCCCAGCGCTCTTCGAGGCTGTTCATAAACGAGCTTCGCTGCTTCCCGGGCTTGGGGCTGCCCGCCTTGTTGCCGGCTTTGGCCGCGGCCGAGCTGCGCATCGTCGCGAAGTAGACACCGCCGCCCATAACGATGAAGCCCAGCACACCCAGAATGATGTTTTGCAGGGTCACGCCCACCAACAGCAGGAAGATCCCTGCCAACGTGCACAGGACGCCGATAACGACGTGCCTGGTTGACCAGGAGCGTCCTGGATCCGACCCCATGGAGTTTGCAAACTTGGGGTCATCCTCGTGAAGCTGCTTTTCCAGCTGCTCAAGCAGCTTTTGTTCGTGCTCCGACAGCGGCATCACGACCTCCTTTACTAGGCCAACGTCCGGTCTGGTCCCAGCCAGTACTCTGTATCCATCAACGACTGGGGTGCCTGGAATGTTCCCGCCGTGCCGTCGATGGCAGTAGCGGGGACCAGGCACGCAGCCCACGGAGCGGGAGCATGTCCAAGAGGGTCCGGCAGTAAGTCCATTCACTCAAAAACTATGTAGTAATAAGGATAGTTTGTTGGGGCCCGATCTGAAAGACGGCAATGACTTTCCAACCGGCTGCATCCCGGACAGTTAGCTTGCGGGTTCCCCACCGGCGTCCGGTTCCATCAATCGGGCCGGCAGGACGGACTTGTTGCCGAATTTCCGGGTGACCTGGTCCAGGACCTGTTCGGCCGCCCGCCAGTTGTCATCCCGGCGGTCAAAGCTCAATTGCAGCGACGTCCGTGCGGCATCCTCAAGCTGTTCCGCCCTGACCCCCACCAGCCTGACGGTCATGGGCCGCTCCCCCACCGATTCCAGCAGCTGCAGGGCCACCGCGTAGATGAGTTGCGCACTGTCGACCGGCGTTTGGACGGTGCGGCTTCGGGTGATGGTGGAGAAGTCGGCGAACCGCAGCTTCAGGGCGACAGTGCGGGCCACCATCCCCGCACTGCGCAGCCGGCCTGCCGTGCGGTGTGCCAAGCGCAGGATCTCCCGGTGGAGGAGGGCGTCGTCCGCGGTGTCCACGGCGAAGGTCTCCTCCGCGCCGATGCTCTTCTCCAGCCGCGTGGGGGTGACCGGGCGGGCGTCAATGCCCCACGACAGGTTGTGGACGTGTTCGCCGGTGGCCCCGAGGGTCCGCTTGAGGGTGGCCACTGGCGTGGCGGCCACATCCGCCACGGTCCTGATCCCCATGTTGGCCAGGACGTCGGCGGTCTTGGCGCCTACGCCCCACAGGGCGCCCACCGGAAGGCTGTGCAGGTAGGCCACGGTCTGGTCCGGGCCGATCATCAGCAAACCGTCGGGTTTGCATCGGGTGGAGGCAATTTTGGCAACGAACTTTGTTTCGGCGATCCCCACGGAGGCGGTGATCCCGAGCTCGGCGGCCACGCGGCGGCGGATCAGTTCGCCGATGCCCCGGGGCGGGCCGAGGCGGCGCAGGGCCCCAGTGACGTCCAGGAACGCCTCGTCCACGCTGAGCGGCTCAACCAGGTCCGTGACGGATTCGAAGATGGCCATCAGCTGGGCCGAGACCTCGTAGTACAGCTTGTGTCGGGGTTCAATCACCACGGCCTGCGGACACATCCTCATGGCCACGGCCATGGGCATTGCTGATTTGACGCCGAAGGCCCTGGCCTCGTAGGAGCCTGAGAGGACCACCGAACGTTCGCCGGGGAATCCCACGATCACCGGCCTGCCCACAAGTTCGGGCCGTGTCCGCAGCTCGACGGACACAAAAAAGGCATCCATGTCCACGTGCATGATGCACTGGCGCCGGCGGCCCGTGGCGGCTGGCTGCACCGGCTGGTCCCTACCCTGTTGCTGCACGGCTGTAATCCTATCCGCTGGTACTGACTAAACTGGAGGCTGCATCCGGTATCAACACCAGGAGGAACGCCCCTGTGACGGTCTTTGGAAGACTTCGAACCACTGGCCTGGCCGCCGCTGCGGCCGGCGCCGCGCTGGCCCTGGCGGCCTGCAGCCCAACACCGTCGGGGTCCCCCGCTCCCAGCCCTTCCGATTCCTCGCCGGCTGCCGCCGAAACCGCTGCAACTGCGCCGCCCAGCCCGTCGGCGTCGCCCAATACCTCCGCCACCGTGGGCGCCCTGGTGGCGGGGTTCCCGCAGCAGCTGCTGCCCCTTATGCCGCAGGCCACTGTCCAGTCAAGCAGCTTCGACAGGGCCTCCACCCTGGCCACCGTTGGCCTGGTGGCCACCGTGAACGCGCCGGCTGCCGCCGTCGTGGATTTCTACACCAAGGCGCTGGAGCCGCAGGGCTTCAAAGCCGTCCCGGGCGATGCCGTCGCCGGCCAGCCGTCCAAGGACTTCGTGCGCGGCGACAACGAGACCGTTAACCTCTCCGTGGTGGAGAAGGCCGGCGTGAGCACCTTCACCATCGGCGCCAACGTCGCAGCCGGGTCCGCCAAGTGACGGCGGCCGAGCAGCTTCGCAATGAGCAGGCCGACTTCGTGGCGGCTGTGGCCGGGGAGCTGACATTGTTCCTCACGTCGCGGCAGTCAGTGATGTCCGCCATCTCCCCGGACATCGACCCCATTATGGGGGCCATCTCCAACCTCGTCACCGGCGGAAAGCGCCTGCGGGCCCTCATGTGTTACTGGGGCTGGCGCGGCGCCGGCGGCGATCCCGCCGCCGCTGAGGTGGTCACGGCGGGAGCTGCGCTGGAGCTTTTCCAGGCCGCCGCCCTGATCCATGACGACATCATCGACCGGTCCGATACGAGGCGCGGCGGACCCAGCGTGCACCGCAGCTTCAGCCAGCTGCACGGTGCCCAGGGCTGGGCACTGGACAGCGAACGCTTCGGACAGGCCGCCGGTATCCTCGCCGGGGACCTGTGCCTTTCGTTCAGCGAGGAAGCCTTCACGGACATCGGCGAGCGGGCGGCTGCCGGCAGCCGGGCCAGGCTCATCTTCAACCTGATGCGCGCCGAGGTCATGGCCGGGCAGTACCTGGATATCCTCGAGGAGGTGGCCGGCCCGGTCCGGGACCGGGCCGGGGCAGTCAGCCGGGCGCACTCCATCATCAGGTTCAAGAGCGCCAAATATTCCACCGAACATCCGCTGGCCCTGGGCGGCGCCCTGGCCGGTGCGTCGAACGAGCTGCTGCGGGGCTATTCGGCCTTCGCGCTGCCGCTGGGTGAGGCCTTCCAGCTCCGCGATGACGTCCTGGGCGTCTTCGGCGATCCGCTGACCACCGGCAAACCTGCCGGCGACGACCTTCGCGAAGGCAAGCGGACGGTCCTGGTGGCCCTCGCCCTGGACCAGGCCTCAGAAGCCGAATCCGCGTTCATCGACTCCCGCCTGGGCAGCCAGGACCTTTCCGACGAAGACATCCTGGAGATCCGCAGGATCATTGAGGAGTCCGGTGCGCTGCAGGCAACCGAGGTGCTGATCAACGAATTCGGGGCGGCGGCTTTTGACGCCCTCGAGGCCCTGGACCTGGACGAGCTGCCCAAGACGGCGCTGCGGCGGCTGGCCGAGGCCACCGTCAGCCGCGCGTCCTGAGGGAATGTGCCGCTACCAGGCCAGGGTCTGGGCCCGGCGTCGGATTTCGGTCTTCCGGCCCTCGCGGAGGGCGTCGATGGGACGCCCGCGCAGTGATTCGTCCGGGGTAAACAGCCAGATGATCAGGTCCTCATCGGAGTACCCGGCGTCGGCCAGGACCACGATGGTCCCCTTGAGGCTGTCCACCACCAGGCCGTCCTGGATAAAAGCCGCGGGGACCGAGCGGATGCGCCGCGCACCGACCCTGAGCGCGGCCAGGGACCGTTCATCGAGCAGGCTGTGGACCCTGGTGATGGAAATATCCAGCAACTGGGCGACGTCGGGCAGGGGCAACCATTCGCCCACAAGGTTTTCTACATTACTCACTGACCAAGATTGCCATGCCGCGTACCGTGCCGCCTAGTCGGAACCGCCGCCGCTGCCCCGGCCCGCGGACACACCAGGAATTTCCGCGTTACGGCAATTACCGGAATTCTTGTGCTAATCCCGGATTCATGAGAGATTCACACTGATCACACTGGTAACAGCAATAACTTGACTAACATTAGTATCAAATATGACAACGGCCTCCCCACCGTTGAAAGCCGTTATGACCCCCCGCAGTGAGAAGAGGATCCATTCCATGACGACGTTCCGTCCGCGCAAGCACTCCACCAGGCCGAGTCTGCCGATGATTGCCGCCACCACCGCGGCACTGCCCGCGGTTGTTTTGTCGTCCCTTGCACTCGCGCAGCCGGCGGCCGCCGAGCAGCCTGCCCGCGCCATCCCCGCCACCCTCGCAGCGGCGCTGAAGGCCCAGGCCGCACAGGTGGCAACAATCATCCCCGCCGCCGCCGTGCCTGCCGCTATTCCTGCCCTGCGCCCCGCCGCGCCGGCAGTACCCGCCGAGTACACCATTGCGCGTGGCGACACCATCAGCGCCGTGGCCGGCCGGTACGGCCTGGGCACCAACGAGGTGCTGGCCCTGAACAACCTGCAGGCCAACACGATCATCTACCCCGGCCAGAAGATCAAGCTCCCCGGCTCCGCGAAACCGGCCACCCCGGCCGCAGCCCCGGCTGCGCCGGCAGCCGCGCCGTCCACCGGAGCCACGTACACGGTCAAGCCCGGCGATACGCTCGGCGCCATCGCTGCCCGGCACAACGTGAGCCTGTCCAACGTGTTCAGCTGGAACAACCTGGGCATGAATTCGATCATCTACCCGGGCCAGAAGATCAAGGTGGGGGCAGGCGGCGCGCCCGCAGCCGCCCCGGCCCCGGCAGCCCCGCTGGCCAACACGTCCGCCACGTCGCCTGCTTCGGGCCAGTACACCATCAAGGCCGGCGACACGCTCTGGGCCATCGCTTCCCGGAACGGCGTCAGCCTGGCCAGCCTGCTGACCGCAAACCGGTTGAACGCCAGCGCCATCATCTACCCCGGCAGCAAACTGGTCATCCCGAATGGTTCAGCCCCCGCTGCCGCCGCCCCTGCTGCACCTGCGGCTCCGGCTGCGCCCGCCGCGCCGCTGGTCCCCAGCTCGTTCCTGGGCTTCAGCTACCCGGCCGCTGTGGTGAGCTCAGCCAACGAGAACAAGGCACTCCTGAACGCCTCCCCGGTTCCGTCCCGGGCCGAAATGAAGACCATTGTTGCCGACACGGCCCGGAAGATGGGCGTTGAGCCCTCGCTCGCCCTGGCCTTCGCGTTCCAGGAGTCCAGCTTCGACCACCGTTCGGTTTCGCCCGCCAACGCCATCGGCACCATGCAGGTTATTCCGAGTTCCGGCCAGTGGGCGTCCGACCTGGTGGGACGGAAGCTGAACCTGCTTGACCCGTATGACAACGCCACCGCTGGTGTTGCCATCATCAGGCAACTGCTCGCCACCAGCAGGGATCGCGACTCGGCCATCGCCGGCTACTACCAGGGCCAGTATTCCGTCAGCAAGTACGGCATGTACGACGACACCAAGCGTTACGTCGCCAGCATCAAGGCACACCAGCAGAGCTTCGGCTAGGACTGCGGGCCCGGCTGCCGGGCCCGCATCATGCAGTGCGGACAGGGTCCGGACCGGAATGAGCCGGTTCGGGCCCTTTCCGTTGCGGGATTAGGATCGAGGGATGCAGGAACACGTGTCAGACCCCCTCGTCGGAACGCTGGTGGACAACCGCTACGCGGTGCTGTCCAAGCTGGCGCGCGGCGGCATGTCCACTGTTTACCTGGCCATGGACCAGCGCCTGGAGCGCGAAGTGGCCCTGAAGGTGCTGCACCCCTACCTCTCAGCCGACGAAACGTTCCTTGACCGCCTGGGCCGCGAAGCCAAGGCGGCCGCCAGGCTTTCCCACCCCCACGTGGTGGGCGTTTACGACCAGGGCACCGATAACTCCACGGCGTACCTGGTGATGGAATACATCAAGGGCCACACCCTGCGTGACCTCCTCAACAACAAGGGCCCGCTGCCGCCCCGGCTGGCGCTGGCGCTTATTGATCCCGTGGTGGCCGGCCTCGCCGCCGCCCACGCCGCCGGCTTCATCCACCGGGACGTCAAACCGGAAAATGTGCTGATCGCCGACGACGGCAGGATCAAGATCGGCGACTTCGGCCTGGCCAGGGCGGTAACCACCGCCACCAGCACCGGAGCCCTCATCGGAACCGTGGCGTACCTGTCACCCGAACTGGTCCTCACCAAACCCGCCGACGCCCGGAGCGATGTCTACTCGGTGGGCATCATGCTCTACGAGATGCTGACCGGACGGCAGCCGTTCAGCGGCGAGAGCACCATCCAGGTGGCCTACCAGCACGTTCACGCCACGGTGGGACCGCCGTCGGCGGTTGTTCCGGGCCTTGCCGCCGAAGTGGACGAACTGGTGCAGTGGTGCACCGCCAACGACCCCGAGAACCGGCCCGTGGACGCCGCCGCCCTCCTCCAGGAGCTGCGCCACATCCGCACCAACCTCACGGACCCGGAGTTGGACCTGCAGCCCCCGGCCCGCGCCGGACACACCGGCATGCCTCCCGTCCCGGTCCAGCACCCCACGGAGCACATCGCGGCGGCCCACAACCCCACAGAGTTCATTCCCGCGGTACAAAACCCCACCGAATTCATTTCCCAAGGCAGCAATCCAACCACCATCATGCCGCCGTCCCGCCCGCCGGGCGGTCCGGGCGGGCAGGATGCGCAGCGGCCCGGATACGCCGCGCAGCCGGCCTCGCAGCCGGCCTCCCAGCCGGCGGCGTGGGCGGCGCCCGGCTCCGGGCATGCCCTGACGCCGCCCGGCGACCGGGACGACAACCGGCAGGCCGGTCCCTGGGAACCGGTCGCACCGCTGCCCGGCAAACGTGAACAGCGCAGGCTGGATAAGGAGTCGGAGAAGGCCCGGGCACGTGCGGCTGCCACCCCCGTGCGGACCCTCCGCGAGGGCAGCCCCCGCCGCCGCGGCGTCCTGTGGGTGGTCATCCTGGTCATCGCGGCGCTGCTGGCCACCGGGGCAGGCTGGTTCTTCGGTATGGGCCCCGGGGCTGCAGCCAGCATTCCTGCGGTGGCCAACAAGACCGTTGCGCAGGCCCAGCAGATCCTGGACCAGGCTGGCTTCCGCGCCACCACCAGCGATGTTTTTGACGACGACGTCCCCAGCGGGCTGGTGGTGGGCAGCGAGCCGGGTGCCGGCGTCGAAATCCGGAAGTTCCAGCCGGTGTCCCTGTTCGTATCCAAGGGCCCGCAACTGTTTCCGCTGCCGGATTTCGCCGGCGGCACCCTGGACGAGGCCAAAGCCGGACTGAACACGGCGGAAATGGCGCTGGGCGCCGTAACGGAGGCTTTTGACGAAAAAGTGCCGGCCGGCGTGGTGATGAGCCAGGACCCTGCGGGGGGAACAGCGGTGCGGCACGGAACGCCAGTGGCATTGACGGTCTCTAAGGGCCCGCAGCCCCTTCCGGTCCCGTCCGTGGTGGGCCAGAAGGAAGACGCTGCCAAGAAGGCCATCGAAGCGGCCGGGCTGAAGGCAGAGGTGGCCGCCGAGGAGGTCTTCGACGCGAAGGTCCCCGAAGGATCAGTGGCGAGCCAGTCCCCCGCGAACGGCACCCTCACCAGGGGCGGCACGGTCACGCTCACCATCTCCAAGGGGCCGCGCATGGTGGACGTGCCAAGCTTCATCGGCAAACAGGCCTCGGACGCACGGGCAGCGCTGGAGAAGCTCGGTTTCGTTGTTAGTGAGGACAAAATCCTTGGCGGCTTCTTTGGTACCGTCCGAGCCCAGGATCCGGTGAACACCAAAGCTCCCTTCGGCTCCGTCATTACACTAACCGTGGTCTAGCCGGACCGGACCGTTAACGGAAAATGCCCGCCAGCCAGGGGTTTCCTGGCCGGCGGGCATTTCTTCTGTCAGCCTCTAGTTCTTGGCCAGCGCCCCTGCCACCAGGAACGCCATCTCCAGCGACTGCATGTGGTTCAGGCGCGGGTCGCAGACGGATTCGTAACGGTCCAGGAACGCTTCCTGGTCCACGGGATCGGCGCCGCCCAGGCACTCGGCAACGTCGTCGCCGGTCATTTCGACGTGCAGGCCACCCGGGACGGTGCCCAGGGCCTGGTGCACCTCGAAGAAACCGCGCACCTCGTCGATGACGTCGTCGAAGTTGCGGGTTTTGTAGCCGTTGGGCGAGGTGACGGTGTTGCCGTGCATGGGGTCGGTGACCCACAGGACCTGCGCACCGGAGGCCGTGACCTTCTCCACGACGGCGGGAAGCTTCTCCCGGATGTTGCCGGCGCCCATGCGGGTGATGAAGGTGAGCCGGCCCGGCTCACGCTCGGGGTCCAGCTTGTCGATGAGGCGCAACGCGTCGTCGCCCGTGGTGGACGGGCCGAGCTTGACGCCGATCGGGTTGCGGACCCGCGAGAGGAAGTCGACGTGCGCGTGGTCCAGTTCCCGGGTCCGCTCACCGATCCACAGGAAGTGGGCGGACGTGTCGTACGGCAGGCCGGTCCGGGAGTCGATGCGGGTCAGCGCCCGCTCGTAGTCCAGCAGGAGGGCTTCGTGGCTGGCGAAGAATTCAACGCGCTTCAGCGCCTCAAAGTCGGCGCCGCAGGAATCCATGAACTTGATGGCCCGGTCAATATCGCGGGCCAGGGACTCGTAGCGGGCGTGGGCCGGGTTTTCGGTGAAGCCCTTGTTCCACTGGTGCACGGAACGGAGGTCGGCGAATCCGCCCTGCGTGAAGGCACGGATCAGGTTCAGGGTCGACGCCGAGGTGTGGTAGGCGCGCAGCATCCGGGCGGCGTCGTGGCCGCGGGATTCGGGGGTGAACTCGTAGCCGTTGACGATGTCGCCGCGGTAGGCCGGGAGCGTCACGCCGTCGCGCGTTTCATCGTTGGAGGAACGCGGCTTCGCGAACTGGCCTGCCATGCGTCCCATCTTGATGACGGGCATGGCGGCACCGTACGTCAGGACCACTGCCATCTGCAGGATCGTTTTGACGCGCGCGCTGATCTTGTCCGCCGTGGCGGCCTCAAAGGTCTCGGCGCAGTCCCCGCCCTGGAGCAGGAAGGCCTTGCCCTGGGCCGCGGCGGCCAGGCGTTCGCGCAGGACATCCACTTCGCCGGCGAAGACCAGCGGCGGAACAACGGAAAGCTCCTGCACAGAGGCTTCGAAAACGTTGCGGTCCTGCCAGCTGGGCTGCTGGGCGATGGGGAGGTCCCGCCAGTGGTCCAGTCCGGGATAGTTGGCTGCACCGCTCTGGGCGGTGCCGGACAGGGAAAAGGCAGGTTTTGCAGATAGCTCAGTCACCCCCTAAGACTAGCGCCAGCCCGGACCGCCGCGACACAGCCGCTGTCACGCGCCCACGCTGCGGCGTCACAACTGCGCTTGGGCCGCTCCGGCAGGGCCGGGCGCGGCGCTATCCGGTGGCGGCAGCCCCGTCGTCGGACTCTTTTTGCCCGTCCACGGTGCCACCTTGAGGCACGGCGTCCGGGGAGCGGTCGACGGCGGCCGGGGCGCCGGCGAGCCGGAGCTTCACCACGGCGGCATATTCGTCCACGTATTCCTGGCCGGACAGGCGCATCAGTTCGAACATGATGGCGTCGGCAACTTTCCGCTGGACGGCGCGGTCCTCGGCCTGGTCCCGGTATTCGCTGAAGTCCAGTGGCTCACCAAAGATCATGCCGATCCGGCGGATGTTGGGCAGCCGCTTTCCGATGGGCTGGACTTTGTCGGTGCCGATCATGGCCACCGGGACCACGGGGACCCCGGCCTCCAGGGCCAGCCTGGCCACCCCCACCTTGCCGCGGTAGAGACGGGAATCGGGGCTGCGGGTCCCTTCCGGGTAGATGCCCAGCAAGCCGCCATGGCCCAACACGTCCATGCCGGCGCCGAGCGATGCAGCAGATGCGGCCCCGCCGGAGCGGTCCATGGGCAACTGGTTGGTCAGCCGGAAAAACAGTGCCGTCAGCCTGCCCTTGACGCCGGTCCCGGTGAAGTACTCCGATTTGGCCAGGAACACCACCGGCCGCCGCACCATCAGGGGCATAAAAATGGAGTCCGAGAATGAAAGGTGGTTGGAGGCGATGATTGCCGCGCCCTCGGCCGGAATGTTGTCCAGTCCCTTGACCCACGGGCGGAAAAGGAGCTTTAGCACCGGACCCAGGAAGATCCTTTTCATGACCCAATAGAACACGTGGTGACCTCTCCGAAGGCGGCCGTCAGGCCCCGCGTCGGGCCTGGTCAGCAATTGACTGCAACCCTACTCTAGTGAGAATTCCCCGGAACAGTGACACGATGGAGCCATGCCCGAAAGCAGCCTTCCAGCCCCTCCTGCGGCCTACAGTTCACCGGGCCATGGGCCCAATGCGCGGATCGGCGTGGCGATCTGCCATGGCTTCACCGGCAGCCCGCTCAGCGTCCTGCCCTGGGCCGAGTACCTGGCGGCGCAGGGTTATGCGGTGACAGTTCCCCTGCTTCCCGGCCACGGCACCTCCTGGCGGGACCTGGCCGGGCGCGGCTGGCGCGAATGGTTCACCAGCTACGAGGCGGCATTCCTGGAACTGCGGGCACGCACGGACACCTGCTACGTGGCGGGGCTGTCGATGGGCGGCACCATCGCCCTGCTGGCAGCGTCCCGGCACGCGGTGGCCGGCGTGTCCGTGGTCAATCCCGGCCTGACGTTTTACGACCGGCGGGTGCGCGTGATCGGCGTCCTTAAGTACTTCCAGCGGACCACTATTCCCATCCAGGAGGAAATGACCACCGCGCCCCGCACCGAGGACGGCGACTACTCGCGCACCCCGCTGGCAGCCGTCCACGAACTGCGTAAGCTCTTCGCTGCCGCCACCCGGGGCCTGCCCCGGATCACGGCCCCCGTGCAGGTCTTCAAATCCCGGACGGACGTGGTGGTGCCGCCCACCTCGCTGGAACTGCTGAAAAAATGGCTTGGCCCGCGCCTGGTGGCGGTGGTGGACCTTGATAGCAGCGGCCATGTGGCTACGCTTGACGTGGACGCGCCACGGATCTTCTCGGACTCGAGCGCGTTCTTTGACGCCAACGCCCGCGCAAGCACCCTGGAGAGCCCATGACCGGCGGCCCTGACCACAGCCCCTTCAGCAGCACGTTTGGCGAGGGCGGCGCACGCACCGGGGTGGTGCTCTCCCATGGCTTCACCGGCAGTCCGCATGGTCTTCGGGCCTGGGCGGAAGCCTTCGCTGCGGCCGGGTTTGCCGTGCGGATGCCGCTGCTCCCGGGCCACGGCACAAGCTGGCAGGACCTCGCCCGGACCCGGTGGCAGCAGTGGCATAACGCCCTTGATGAGGCCTACCTGGACCTGGACGCCCAGTGCGACCAGGTGTTTGCTGCCGGCCTGAGCATGGGCGGCGCCCTGGCGCTGCGGATCGCGGCCACCCGCCCCGTAGCCGGGGTGGTCCTGGTGAATCCCGGACTGGTGCTGGACGATCCCCGCGCGCCCCTGGCCGGAATCCTGAAGCTGGTGCTCAAGTCGACCCCACCGATTTCCAACGACATCCTCAAGCCCGGCATGGATGAGGGCGCCTACCTCCGCACGCCAGTTGCCGCGGCCCACGAACTGAACAAGATGTTCAAGGACACCGTCCGGTTGCTGCCCCGCGTCACCGCCCCGGTCCAGGTATACCGCTCCACCGTTGACCATGTGGTCTCCGATTCCAGCATCGCTGCGCTCCGCCGCGGCCTGACCCATGCGCCGCTGGAGCTGGTGCGGCTGGAGAACAGCTACCACGTGGCCACCATGGACAACGATGCGGACCGGATCTTCCAGGGCTCCGTGGACTTCATCAACGGCCTGGTTCCGCCGGCTTCCGGCTCCGGCTCCAGCTCCGACAACCAGGAGGCCCGGCATGGCCAGGCATGACCCGGGCGCTCCTGACCAGGGCGCCAACCAGGATGATGCCGTGTGGCTGGACCTGGTGGCCCGCCTGCAGGAGGACTCCCCCGCCGCCGGCGCCGCCCCCATGGACGGCGCCACAGACGCCGGCCGGCGCGCTGCCCCGACCTTCCGGGACTTCGATCCGCTGGGCCTCGCCGGTTCCCTCCCTGCCGAACCTGCAGTTGCGGGTGCCAACGACGCCGGCGGCGGATCCTCCGCGCTCCCGGGCCCGCGGGACTACGGGGTGGAGGACGACGACGAGGACGGGTTTGTCCCTGCCGAACCGCCCAGCCTGGCCGGGACGGATCCGCTGACCGTCCTCGCCTGGCTCGGAGCGGTGGGCGGCCCGGTGGCATTGCTTCTCTCCGTGATGTTCTGGCGTTCAGCACCTGTGCTGGCCATTGTGGGGATTGTTGCCGCGTTTGTCCTGGGCACGGTGTACCTGATCATGAAGCTGCCCTCGGAGAAGGCAGACGGCGACGACGGCGCCCGCGTCTGAGCCGGCCGGCTGCTGATGTGAAGGGCGCCCTCAACACTACTTTTCGGTTCACCTAAATTAAGCTATTCTCGTCGTAGCACCGCCCCCAACGACGAGGACACATCATGGCCGTCACCACCTTGAATAAAAAGCCGGCGACGCCCCGCGCCTGGTCCCGGCTGCTGTTGCTGGGGCCCGCCTTCGTAGCCGCCATTGCCTACGTGGATCCGGGCAACGTTGCCGCCAACCTCACGGCCGGGGCCAACTTCGGTTACCTGCTGGTATGGGTGTTGGTGGCCGCCAATGCCATGGCGGTGCTGATCCAGTACCAGTCAGCCAAGCTGGGGCTTGCGACGGGGCTGAGCCTGCCGGAAATCCTCGGCCGGCGCCTTGGGACGAAGCGGCGCCGCGCCTACTGGGTCCAGGCCGAAATTGTGGCCGGCGCCACCGACATGGCCGAGGTGATTGGCGGTGCCGTGGCCCTGAACCTGCTGTTCGGCCTTCCGCTGCCGGTCGGTGGGGTCATCATCGGTATCGCCTCCATGCTGCTGCTCACCCTGCAGTCCAACCGCAGCCAGCGGTCATTTGAGCTTGCCATCCTGGTTCTGCTTGGTGTCATTGCCGTGGGTTTTGTCTCCGGCCTGTTTGTGAACCCGCCGGACGCGGGGAGCGCCCTGGCCGGCCTGGTCCCCCGGTTTGAAGGAACGGACACCGTATTGCTGGCGGCGAGCATGCTCGGTGCCACCGTGATGCCGCACGCCATTTACCTGCATTCCGCCCTGGCCCGGGACCGGCACGGCTTCTCCCCCGACCCGGCCGTACGCACCCGGCTCATCCGCGCGACACGCTTCGATGTGGCCGGCGCATTGCTGCTGGCCGGCGTGGTCAACATCGCGATGCTGCTGCTGGCGGCGTCCAGCCTGCGCGGGGTGGAGGGCACCGACACCATTGCCGGGGCCCACGCAGCCGTTACGTCGGCGCTGGGCCCGGCCATCGGCGTTGTGTTTGCCATCGGCCTGCTGGCCTCCGGACTGGCCTCAACCTCCGTGGGCTGCTACGCCGGCGCCACCATCATGGGCGGGCTCCTGAAGGTGCGGATCCCGCTGCTGACCCGCCGGGTCATCACGCTCATCCCGGCCCTCATCATCCTGGCGGCGGGCATCGAACCCACCCTTGCCCTGGTGCTCAGCCAGGTGCTGCTCAGCTTCGGCATCCCCTTCGCCCTGATTCCGCTCATCCGGCTGACCGGCAAGCGGGAGATCATGGGCATCCACACCGACTCCATGCCCCTGAAGATCGCAGGCTGGACCAGCGCCACCCTGATTGTGGTCCTGAACTGCGTGCTGATCGTCCTGACGTTCCTCGACCAGGCCTGACCGGAGCCTCACGCCCCGCCGGGGCGCTCCTGGGGTGCGCAGCAGGCGCACCCGGCTGTGGCTGCATCTTCGTTGTCCGCACCGTCGGCATTCTCCGCGACGGCTGCGGGGTCCGCGGCGGTAAAGGAGGGCGCGCAGCACGCATCGCCCTGCCATGCGGCCAAACCTTCCTTGACGGCAATGCCGGCGATCACCAAAGCGGCGATGGGGTCAGCCCAGGACCAGCCCAGCGTTGAATTGAGGACCAAGCCCACCAGCAGGACAGCCGACAGGTAGGTACAAAGCAGGGTCTGCTTTGAATCGGCGACGGCGGACCGGGAACCCAACTCCCGGCCGGCGTGCCGTTGCGCCCAGGACAGGAATGGCATTACGGCCAGGCTGACCGTTGCGAGCACAATGCCCACCGTCGAGTGGTCCGCTTCCCCGGCCCCGGCCAACGCCCTGACGGCATCGATCGAAACAAACAGGGCCAGGCCAAAGAAGGAAAACGCGATCAGGCGCAGCGCAGTCTTCTCCCTGGCCTCCGGGTCACGGCCCGCGAACTGCCAGGCCACGGCAGCGGCGGAGAGCACCTCGACAATGGAGTCCAGGCCAAATCCGATCAGCGCGCTGGAGGATGCCAGGGAACCAGCCGTCAGTGCCACCGCCGCCTCCACCACGTTGTAGCTGATGGTGGCGGCCACAAGGAACCGGATCCGGCGGGACAGGACGGCACGGCGGTCCCGGGTGGGGGCCTGGACTGCGGACGCGGCGGCCATCAGCAGCAGCCGTCCACAGCACCGCTGCCGCAGGCACACCCGGCCTTGGCGACGGCCACCACGCCGAGCAGGGCGGTCAAGGCATCACCCAGCCGGGGGTCGGCAAGTTCGTAACGCATCCGGCGGCCTTCAGGGACCGCGACCACCAGCCCGCAGCCGCGCAGGCAGGCCAGGTGGTTCGACAGGCTCTGCTTACTGACGCCTGCGGCCAACGCCAGGTCGCCCGGGTATGCCGGGGCTTCGCGCAGCGCCAGCAGCACCTGGGCCCTGGTGGCGTCCGAGAGGGCATAGCCAAATCGGGCCAGGACGGACGTGGCAGCTAAAGTCTCCATGCGGCAATGGTACATCCATCGATGTACCGAACTGAACCAGCGCCTGGTCCGGCTAGCTGCGGACGCGGCTGCTTACCCTGGACAGGTCAGCGGCACCGATCAGACCGGCCTTGGGCCCCAGCGCCGCCAGCTCGATGCCTGCCACGGGCCGGAAACCCCGGCCCGTCAGGTTGCGGGCAAAAGCCTTACGGGCCGGTTCCACCAGGAGCTCCCCGGCCGAACACAGCCCGCCACCAATCACAAAGAGGCCTGGATCCAGGGCTGCGGCGAGGTTAGCCAGACCCAGGCCCAGCCACTCCCCCACTTCCTCCAGCAGTTCGCGGGAAGCGGAGTCGCCGGCGAGCGCCAGCTCCGTCACCACCACCCCGGTGATGGCGTCCGCATGTCCGCCCACCGCCGTCAGCAGGTCCTGCGCCATGGGCGAGTTGGCGCTGGCCAGCAGCCGGGCTTCCCGGCCCAGGGCGTTGCCGGAGGCGTACTGCTCCCAGCAGCCCCGGTTGCCGCATTCACAGCGGTGCCCGCCGGGCATAATGACCTGGTGGCCGAATTCGCCGGCCACCCCGAAGCGTCCCCGCTCCACCCTGCCGTCCATCACCATGGCCCCGCCGATTCCGGTGCCCAGCGTGATGCAGACCAGCCGGTCCTCGCCCTGGCCGGCGCCAAAGCGCCATTCGGCCCAGGCAGCGGCGTCGGCGTCGTTCGCCAGCAGCACGGGGCGGCGGAGCAGGCGCTGGAGGTTGGCGCGCAGGGGCTCGTTGCGCCAGGCGAGGTGCGGACTGAACAGCACCGTGCCGCCGTCAAGGTCCATCCAGCCGGCAGCGCCGATGCCCACGGACCAGATCCGGTGGCCCTGCCCAAGTTCCGCCACGAGTTCCACAATGACGCGTTCCACGGCCCGCGGATCGTTGCCGGGCGTTGACCGCCGGGCTTCCCGAAGGATCCTGCCTTCGGCGTCCACCACGCCTGCGGCGACCTTGGTGCCGCCGATGTCGATCCCGATGGCCAGGCCCTTCCGGCCCAGCCTCAGGTGCTCGCGGAAGCCTTCACCGTGCCGGGCCCTGGCGCGGTAGGCGGCGGGCCTGCGCCGCCACGGGGCGGACCTTCTCGGGGAGCCGGCCTGTTCGCCGGGGGGTGGTGCGTACATAGTCCACCATTCTAGGTCGGCACCGGGACCGGGCAGCGAATCCGGCACACGCCGGGCGCCGGACCGATTGACGACTAAGTTACTCACCAGTAGCTTTGGTTACTGCATGGGCCTGCGCGGGCGTACTAGTCTTGGGGCATACCCCAGCGCGGGACCTCGGATATCAAAGGAGCTATAGTGCGCGAATTCAGTGTTCCGCCTCTTGTTGTTGTCGCACCGGAGACCAACATCACCGACCTGGTACTGCGGCAGGCCACCAAAGCCAGCAACCCCGCACTGTTTTCCCGGCTTGATGCGGCAGGCGCCTGGCAGGACATTTCCGCCACGGACTTCCTGGCCGACGTCCAGGTCCTGGCCAAGGGCCTGATCGCCAGCGGCGTGGGTGCCGGTGACCGCGTGGGCATCATGTCCCGGACGCGCTACGAGTGGTCCCTGGTGGACTTTGCCATCTGGTTCGCCGGCGCGGTTTCGGTCCCGATCTACGAAACGTCGTCGCCGTCGCAGGTGGCCTGGAACCTTGGCGACTCCGGCGCCGTGGCCGCGTTTGCAGAGTCCGCGCACCACGAGAACATCATCCGGCAGGCCGTCACGTCCGAGGCCCTGACGGGGCTCCAGCACGTCTGGCAGCTGGAAGGCGCCGGCCTGGATGCCCTCCGCGGGGCCGGCGGGGACGTCAGCGATGCGGACCTGGAGCAGCGCCGCTCCACGGCCGGCCTGGCCGACGTCGCCACCATCATCTACACCTCCGGAACCACCGGCAGGCCCAAGGGCTGTGAACTGACCCACGGCAATTTTGTGGAACTCTCGGACAACGCGCTGTCGATCATCGGCGAGATCGTCCACGAAAACGCCAAGACCATCATGTTCCTTCCCCTGGCGCACGTATTCGCCCGGTTCATTTCCGTCCTGGCCATGGCCGGTGGCACCACCGTGGCCCACACGCCGGACATCAAGAACCTCCTGGCGGACCTGCAGAGCTACGAGCCCACGTTCATCCTGGCAGTACCCCGCGTCTTTGAGAAGGTCTACAACTCGGCACTGACCAAGGCCGAGGACGGTGGCAAGGGCGCCATCTTCCACCGGGCAGCCGATACCGCGATCGCCTACTCCAAAGCCCGGCAGGACGGCCGTGTGGGCCTGGGCCTCAAATTGCGCCACGCGCTTTTCGACAAACTGGTCTACGGCAAGCTCCGCGCCGCCATGGGCGGGCAGGTTGCCCACGCCGTGTCCGGCGGCGGCCCCCTGGGCGAACGCCTGGGCCACTTCTTCCAGGGCATCGGAATGCAGGTCCTCGAAGGCTACGGCCTGACCGAAACCACGGCGCCGATTTCGGTCAACACCCCGTCCAGGATCAAGATCGGCTCGGTCGGCAAGCCGCTGCCGGGCAACGCGGTCAGGATTGCCGACGACGGCGAAATCCTCGCCAAGGGCGTTTGCGTGATGCACGGCTACTACCACCGCGAAGAGCTGATGGCCGAAACCTTCGTGGACGGCTGGTTCCGGACGGGTGACATCGGCCGCCTCGATGAGGACGGCTTCGTCTGGATCACCGGCCGGAAGAAGGAAATCATCGTCACCGCCGGCGGCAAGAACGTGATCCCGGCTCTCCTCGAAGACCAGATCCGGGCTGACGCCCTGGTGTCGCAGGTGCTGGTGGTGGGCGATAACCGGCCCTTCATCGGAGCACTGGTCACGCTGGACACCGAGGCGCTGCCGGGCTGGCTCCAGCGCCACGGCCTGCCGGGCGATACGTCCCTGGCGGACGCTGCGGGCCATCCCGTGGTGAAGGCCGCCGTCCAGGACCTCATCACCGCGGCCAACGCCTCGGTCTCCCAGGCGGAGGCCATCAAGTCGTTCCGGATCGTCCCGGCTGACTTCACCGAAGCGTCAGGGCACCTGACCCCATCCATGAAGGTCAAGCGGGCCCAGGTCATGAAGGACTTCGAGACGGTCATCGACGAGATGTACGCGGCCCCGCGGGGCTGACGGGGAACACAAAAGCGCGGGGCCACCTCACGTGGCCCCGCGCTTTTTTGCTGCCTAGGCGATGACGAGCAGCAGGTCCCCGCCCTGGACCTGCTCCACCGCGGAGATGGCGAGCCGTGAAACAGTGCCGCCCACCGGCGTCGTGATGGACGCCTCCATCTTCATGGCTTCGATGGTGGCGACGGTATCCCCGGCGCTGACGGTGTCACCGGCCTTCACGGTCACCGTTACGGCGCCGGCGAACGGCGCTGCGACGTGGCCCTGCTGGGCCGGGTCTGCCCTCTCGGCAGCCTTGACGTTGCTCACCACTGACCGGTCCCTTACCACCACGGGCCGGGACTGGCCGTTGAGGGTGCACATCACGGTGCGCATGCCCTTCTCATCCGGCTCCGAGACTGCTTCGAGGGAAGCGATCAGCCGGACGCCGCGCTCCAGCGTGATCTCGTGTTCGGTGCCCTGCTGCAGCCCGTACAGGTAGTCGCGGGTATCCAGGACCGAGATGTTGCCGAAGGTTTCGACGCTCTTGAGGTAGTCCTTGGTGGGGCCTGCGAACAGGAGCCGGTTCAGCGTGTGCTGGCGGGTTTTGGAATCCGCCTTCAGCGCCGCGCTGTCCTCGGCGCTGAGCTCCACGTCCCGGACCTTCACGGCCCGGCCCTGGAGTGCCTTGGTGCGGAACGGCTCCGGCCAGCCACCGGGAGGATCCCCCAGTTCGCCGGACAGGAAGCCAATGACGGAATCGGGGATGTCGTAGTTCTGCGGGTTTTCGTTGAAGTCCGCCGGGTCGGCGTTCAGGCCCACCAGGTGCAGGGCCAGGTCACCGACCACCTTGGACGACGGCGTGACCTTCACCAGGCGGCCCAGGATGCGGTCCGCAGCGGTGTACATGTCCTCGATGGCTTCGAAACGCTCCCCCAGGCCCAGGGCCATTGCCTGCTGGCGGAGGTTGGAGAGCTGGCCGCCGGGGATCTCGTGCTGGTACACGCGCCCTGTGGGGCCCGGCAGGCCGGATTCGAACGGGGCGTAGACGCGGCGGACCGCCTCCCAGTACGGCTCCAGCGAGCTGACGGCGGCCAGGCTGAGCCCGGTGTCGCGGGGCGTGTGGGCCAGCGCCGCGACCAGGGCCGAAGCGGAAGGCTGGCTGGTGGTGCCTGCCAGGGATGCGGAGGCCACATCCACGGCGTCCACACCGGCGTCCACGGCCGCCAGGAGCGTGGCCAGCTGGCCGCCTGCGGTGTCGTGGGTGTGCAGGTGCACCGGCAGGTCGAACCGCTCGCGAAGGGCGGTGACGAGTTTGGCTGCGGCGGCAGGGCGCAGCAGGCCGGCCATGTCCTTGATGGCGAGGATGTGAGCGCCGGCGTCGACGATCTTCTGCGCCAGGGCCAGGTAATAGTCAAGCGTGTAGAGCGTCTCCGCCGGGTCGAGCATGTCCGAGGTGTAGCAGAGTGCCACTTCGGCCACGGCGGTTCCGGTGGCCCGGACGGCGCGGATGGCCGGGGCCATCTGGCTGACGTCATTGAGCGCATCGAAGATCCGGAAGATGTCGATGCCGGTGGCAGCCGCTTCGTTAACGAAGGCTTCGGTCACCTCTTCCGGGTACGGGGTGTAACCCACGGTGTTCCGGCCGCGGAGCAGCATCTGCAGGCAGACGTTGGGCAGCGCCTTGCGCAGGGCCGCCAGCCGGTCCCAGGGGTCCTCGCCGAGGAAGCGCAGGGCAACGTCGTAGGTTGCACCGCCCCAGGCCTCAACGGAGAGCAGTTCCGGCAGGAGCGCCGTGACGGCGGGTCCGGCTGCCACCAGGTCGCGGGTGCGGACACGGGTGGCCAGCAACGACTGGTGCGCGTCGCGGAACGTGGTGTCCGTGACGGCGACGGCGTTTTGCGCCCGCAGCGACGCGGCGAACCCCTCGGGTCCGAGCTCCTGGAGTTTCTGGCGGGAACCGGGTGCCGCCGGCAGGCCCTTGACGGCGGGAAGCTTGTCTGCCGGGTTCGAGTGGACCTTCAGTTCGCCGTTGGGCTTGTTGACTGTCACATCTGCCAGCCACGTCAGGAGCTTGGTGCCGCGGTCAGCGGAGACGCGGGCCTTCAGGAGCTCCGGGCGTTCGTCGATGAAGCTGGTGGCCACGTTGCCGGCGATGAAGTCGGGATCGTCCAGCACCGCCTGCAGGAACGAAATGTTGGTGGAGACGCCACGGATCCGGAACTCCGCGAGGGCCCGGCGGGCCCGGGCCACGGCAGCAGGGTAGTCCCGGCCGCGGCAGGTGAGCTTAACCAGCATGGAGTCGAAATGGGGGCTGATTTCGGCACCCGAGTAGACGGTGCCGCCGTCGAGCCTTACGCCTGCGCCACCGGCGGAACGGTAACCGGTGATCTTTCCGACGTCGGGCCGGAACCCGTTGGCCGGGTCCTCGGTGGTGATGCGGCTCTGCAGGGCGGCGCCCTTGAGCTGGACGGTTTCCTGGGACAGGCCGAGGTCCGCGAGGGTTTCGCCGGCGGCGATCCGCAGCTGGGCCTGGACCAGGTCCACATCCGTGACTTCCTCCGTCACGGTGTGCTCCACCTGGATGCGGGGGTTCATCTCGATGAACACGTGCTGTCCGGCGCGTTCGCCCACGGTGTCCACCAGGAACTCGACGGTTCCGGCGTTGACGTAGTTCAGGGCGCGGGCAAATTTTACGGCGTCCCGGTAGAGGGCCTGGCGGATGCCTTCATCCAGGTTGGGGGCCGGGGCGATCTCGATGACCTTCTGGTGCCGGCGCTGGATGGAACAGTCACGCTCGAAGAGGTGCATCACGTTGCCCTCAGCGTCCGCGAGGATCTGCACTTCAATGTGGCGGGGCCGCAGGACTGCCTGTTCGAGGAACATGGTGGGGTCCCCGAATGCGGCGTCCGCCTCGCGCATGGCTGCCTGGAGAGCTTCCGGAAGCGCTTCACGGGTGTCGACGCGCCGCATGCCGCGGCCGCCGCCGCCGGCCACGGCCTTGGCGAAGATGGGGAAGCCGATTTCGTCGGCGGCGGCGATCAGTTCGTCGAGGTCCTTGGACGGCTCGCTGGACTTAAGGACGGGCACGCCGGCTTCCTTGGCAGCCTTCAGGGCTGCGACCTTGTTGCCGGCGAGCTCCAGGACCTCGGCGGGCGGCCCAACAAAGGTGATGCCCGCTTCTTTTGCCGCGCGGGCCAGGTCCGGGTTCTCGGAAAGGAAGCCGTAGCCGGGGTAGATGGCGTCCGCACCGGACTCCTTGGCCACCCGTACAACTTCGGCAACGTCCAGGTAGGCCCGGACGGGGTGTCCCTGCTCGCCAATGAGGTAGGCCTCATCGGCCTTCTGGCGGTGGATCGAGTTGCGGTCCTCGTTGGGAAACACAGCAACGGTCTTGGCGCCCAGCTCGTAGCTGGCGCGGAAGGCCCTGATCGCGATTTCGCCGCGGTTGGCCACCAGAATCTTGGAAAACATACTTCTCCTGCATCATCGCGGGTGGATCGGTGAGTGGTCACAGTGTCTAGGACCGTTGCCGCCAAACACAAATCTTTGTGGCAACCGTCACAGATTTCGCCGTCATCTCCTCGCCGCTTCCACCGGGCCCAAAAGTACCGGCTCCCGGCTATGGGCACCGGTGCCATGCCCGGGGCCTGCTGAACGCAAGATTAGCCCGGCCGTCAACATATGATGGTTGGGGCAGCAGGGCTGCCCTGCTTCGGCTCCGCCGGAGCATCTCTGCTCCCAACACGGCATCCGGCGTTAGGTTTTGGTCTTCCAGTGCAAGTAGTCAGCATCAGCAGCCTTAAGGGTGGAGTCGGTAAGACTTCCGTCACCACAGGATTGGCGTCTGCGGCCCTGGCCGCGGGCATCCGCACGCTGGTTGTGGACCTTGATCCGCACGCGGACGCCACCACCGCCCTCGGCGTCCAGCAGGACGGCCAGCTGGACATCGGCCGGATGCTGAAAAGCCCCCGCCGCGCCAGGCTTGCGGAGAACGTGGTGGGCAGCGGCTGGACCGCCCGGGCCAAGAGCAACGGTGCCGGCCCCGCCGTGCTCGATGTTGCGGTGGGCTCCGCTTATACGGGCATCTACGACCGGCCTGATCTTGGCCGGCGCGACCTCCGCAGGCTGTCAACGGTGCTGACCGGCGCCGGGACCTACGAGCTGGTGCTGATCGATTGCCCGCCGTCGCTTAACGGCCTGACCAGGATGGCCTGGTCAGCCAGCGACAAAGTGGCCCTGGTGGCCGAGCCGGGCCTGTTCTCGGTGGCCGGAACGGAACGCACCATGCGCGCCATCCAGCTCTTCCGCCGCGAGTTCGCCCCCAACCTCTCCCCCGCCGGGATCGTGGCCAACCGGGTCCGGTCCGGGTCATCCGAACACACCTACCGCCTCGCGGAAATGGAATCAATGTTCGGCGACCTCCTGCTGAGCCCCCGGATTCCGGAGCAGGCCAACTGGCAGCAGATCCAGGGCGCCGCCCATCCGGTGCACCACTGGCCCGGTGATTCCGCCAAGTCCGCCGCCCTGCTTTTTGACGACCTGCTGGCGAACCTGATGGCAGCAGGAGCCGGCCTGCGGAGCCGCGCGCGCTGACAACCCCGCACTGCACCCAGGCAACGAGAAAGGGCCGCTCCAATGAGCGGCCCTTTCTCGTTGCCTGGTTGGCCGGGTTCCAGCCTGGTATCAGCTGATCTTCCGTGCCGCCCGGCGTTTACTCAGTTCGTCGTCGGGAAAGGACTGTTCGGCGGCGTGTTCGCTGGGAAGGGAAGCGAGACTGCCTTCCACCTCACGCCAGACGCGGCCCACGGCGATGCCGAACACCCCCTGGCCGCCCTGTACAAGATCAATGACTTCGTCCGCTGAGGTGCACTCGTAGACGCTGGCGCCGTCGCTCATGAGCGTGATCTGGGCCAGGTCCTCCACTCCGCGCTCCCGCAGGTGTTCCACCGCTGTGCGGATCTGCTGCAGCGAAACCCCGGTGTCCAGGAGCCGCTTGACCACTTTCAGGACCAGGATGTCCCGGAAGCCATAAAGGCGCTGGGAACCGGAGCCGGCGGCGCCTCGGACAGCGGGTTCCACCAACCCGGTGCGGGCCCAATAGTCCAGCTGGCGGTAGGTGATGCCAGCGGCCTTGCACGCCGTAGGGCCGCGGTAGCCCGCGTCCTCGTCCAGGACCGGGAGATCCTCCGTGAACAGGAGTCCCTGGGCTCCGCTGACGGGCAGAGCAACGCCGGCAGTGGGCTGTTTCAGCCCGCCTGATTCGCCTTTGGGACTCACCTGGATCCTCCTTGTTGTGCGCTCCCGGGAACAACTGCAGCGTCATCAGGCACAAAGGCCATGAATGTAATTTCCGCAGGGCGCACTTTCCAGTGTGACTTGCCCGGCTGCCGTAAGCAATGGGAACTTGATACTTCGACGTTAGGCCCGGCAGGGCACAAGGTCAAAGACGTTGACGGCTTTGCGCAGGCGTGTCGAAACTTTCAGCCTCAACTTTAACCTTAACGTGACCTTCAGCTGTCGAAATCCTCGGGTTCCACGTCGTCAAGGAACTCCCGGAACCGGCGTAGCTCGCGCTCCTCGTCGGCGGTGGGTCCCGGCTGGGTGTCCTCACCCTCATCGTGTTCGGTGATCCGCACGCCCGCCTCATCCATCACGGAGTCGGCACACCAGATGCGGCATTTCGCCCGGAGCGCCACGGCCAGGGCGTCCGATGCCCGGGAACTGACGGTGGTCCCATTGTCGAACTGGAGCTGGCCGTAGAAGATGTTGTCCTCAACGGCAACGATGTTGACGCTGACCACGGCGTGGCCCAGGGATTCCACCACGTCCACCAGGAGGTCATGGGTCATGGGCCGGGGCGGGACCACTCCCTGCTGCGCCAGCGCAATGGCACTCGCCTCAGGGGTGCCGATCCAGATGGGTACGTGGCGTTCCCCGTGGATTTCCCGGAGCAGTACCAGGGGCTGGTTGGAGGGCAGTTCGATCCGCACGCCCACGATTTCCACTTCAATCATCAGATGTCCATGCGGGAGATGTGGTCCTGCACCAGGGCGCGGTGGAGGGTGAGGCAGAGGTCGCTGATTTCGCGGGCGGCTTCGGCGGCCCGGGCCTGCGACGCGGCGTCCTTCCGGGATGCCAGCGGGGCGACAACGCGCTCCACGAGCCCGAACTCGCGTTCGGCCGCGGCCTGGAACGGCCGCAGGTGGCGGGGTTCGAGCCCGTGGCTTTCCAGCTGCACACAGGCGCGGGCCACCTGGAGGGCATGTTCCTCGAACCGGCCACCGGTGTGGGTGATCAGGCCAAAGCTCAGGAGCGACTGAAGGAGGGGAACGCTGGCACCGGATTCGGTGCGGAGCTGTTCCTCAGTCAGGGTCCGGCCTCGGTTCTGCAGCTCGGCAGCGAGTTCGTCGGAGACGATCCGGGGTGAGACCACAACACCGGGCGGCAGGTTTTCCGGCCGCTCTCCCCTGTCAATGGCGTCAAGGTAGTCCTTGATGACTTTCAGGGGGAGGTACTGGTCCCGCTGCAGGGCCAGGACAAACCGGAGCCGCTCAACGTCGCCATCGGAATACTGACGGTAACCTGCGGGGGTGCGCCGCGGGTTGATAAGTCCCTTTTCTTCAAGGAACCGGATTTTGGACGCGGTCATGCCGGGGAAGTCCCCGCTGAGCTGCGCGAGGACTTCGCCGATGTTCAGGACCTGGGGTCCCCGGCGTTCGGGTTGTGCCATTGCCACAGGCAGTGGTCCCCGGGTCAGCTGCGGCCTGCAGCGCTGGCAGGGCTCAGGTAGAAGGTGAGGCGGAATTTGCCGATCTGGACTTCGCTGCCGGACTTGAGCTCCACACTGTCCACCCGGTCGTGGTTGACGTACGTGCCGTTCAGGCTGTTGCGGTCCACCACTTCGAAGCTTTTGGCGGTGCGGCGGAACTCGACGTGCCGCCGGGAGACCGTGACGTCGTCAAGGAAAATATCAGCGTCCGGGTGACGTCCGGCGGTGGTGACGTCCGAATCCAGCAGGAAACGGGCACCGGCGTTGGGGCCGCTGTGCGCCACGAGCAATGCCGAGAACGCGGGCAGCGCTTCCACGGAGGAGCGTTCCTCGGTGGAGAGTTTCGGGGCTATGGTGGGCTCGTCCGCCACCGGTGTGAGATGGATCGAGGTGGTCTCCGACGCTCCAGCCGCACCCGTGCCGTATTCCCCGTCGGCAGGGTTCTGTGTGTGGCCAGCCATGGATTCCTCCTCATTTCCGCAGCGGGCGCGCGCCCGCTTCCAACGATTACCCACCGGCTCTGCCCAGCAGGTCCGGCTCCGGCACCCCATCCTGTAGCTGACGTGCGGAGACGCCGTGCCTGGAACGCTGGGGCCGGACCGGATTTACCGGTTGGCTTTAGCCTACCTGCTGTTCGTACTCGGATGCACTGAGCAACGACTCAACGGCGTCCGCTTCGGCAAGTTTGACCTCGATGAGCCAGCCGTCACCATAGGGATCGGTGTTGATCAGGGCCGAATCACTGTCCAACGACTCGTTGCGGGCCACCACTTCGCCGCTGACGGGAGCGTAGATGTCGCTGACGCTTTTGGTGGATTCAACCTCGCCCACCACTTCGTTCGCCGTAACTTTGGTGCCGGCTTCGGGCAGTTGGGCATACACCACGTCACCCAGCGCGTCCTGCGCGAAGTCGGTGATGCCTACCCGGACCACGCCCTCGGCGTTGGGAGCGGTGACCCACTCGTGTTCGGCGGTGTAGGACAGCTCTTCGGGAATGTTGCTCATCAGGGGCCTTTCAATCGGCTCGGACACCAAGGTCAACGCCGGCCCTGAAACGGACCGCCGGTGAAAGTATAGGCATATCCGGTGGCTGCATTCGCGGGGCTTTTGCGACAAGATGGGACCCATGAGTGGACGCGCCCGCACCCGCTGCCCGGAACCGGGCCGGTAGGACATGCCGGAGATGCCGGAAGTGGCCGGCCTGGCCGGATTCCTGGACGAGCACCTTCGGGGCGCCGTGGTGTCCTCGGTGCAGATTGTGTCGTTCGCGGTCCTCAAGACGGCCGACCCGCCGTATACGGCGCTGGAAGGCCGGACGGTGGACGGTGTGCGCCGGTTCGGGAAGTTCGTCAGCATCGATGCCGGTGGCCTGTCCCTGGTGTTCCACCTGGCCCGTGCAGGGTGGGTCCGTTTCACCGACTCCCCCGCAGCCGGCCGGCTGAAGCAGGGCAAGGGCTACATTGCCGCACGGCTGGCGTTCGAGGGTCCGGACGGTCCCCACGGCTTTGACCTGACCGAGGCCGGTACGCGCAAGAGCCTTGCCGTCTACGTGGTGCGTGACCCCCAGGAGGTGCCGGGTATCGCTTCGTTGGGGCCGGATCCGTTCAGTACAGGGTTCGACGCCGGCACCTTTGCGGAGATCCTGCGGGCAAGTCCGCAGCAGATCAAGGGGGTCCTTCGAAGCCAGGGCATTATTGCCGGGATCGGTAACGCCTACAGCGACGAGATCCTGCATGCCGCGCGCATTTCACCGTTCGCGATCGCCAAGTCCCTGGCTGCCGACGAGGTGGCTGCCCTGTTCGCTGCCATCCACACCATCCTCGGTGCGGCGCTGGCCGAGGCCCGGGGCAAGCCGCCGCAGGACCTCAAGGACGTCAAAAGAAGCCACCTGCGGGTCCATGCCAGGACCGGGCTGCCCTGCCCGGTATGCGGGGACACCGTCCGCGAGGTCTCCTTCGCGGACACTGCCCTGCAGTACTGCCCCACGTGCCAGACCAAGGGCAAGATCCTGGCAGACCGCCGGACGTCGAAGTTCCTGAAGTAAACCCCGGAGGTACTAGGCGGCCCGGACTTCCACGGTTCCGTCCGCTGCCCCGCCAAACACAATCAGCTGGTTGGCGATCTTGTCCGTGAAGAACCTGTCGTGGCTCACCACCACCACGGCGCCCGGGAAGTGCAGCAGGGCGCGTTCCATCACCTGGGTGCTGGGCAGGTCCAAATGGTTGGTGGGCTCGTCGAGGAGCAGCACGGCCGCCCCGGACAGCAGGCATTGGGCCATGGCGACGCGGGCCCGCTGCCCGCCGGACAGTTCACGGATGCGCTTCTTCTTGTCCGCCTCGGAGAACTGGAACATGGTCAGGAAGCGTCCCACCGACTTGCGCGTGGCGGTGAGGGCCAGGCTGTCGGGCATGGCGTTGACCGCGTGGGTGAGGGTGTCGTCGTCGTCCAGGTCTTCGAGGACCTGGTTGTAGGAGATGACTTTGGCGCCGGCAGCCCAGGCTACGGTGCCCGTGTCAGCTGTTTCCTCGCCGGTGAGGACGCGCAGCAGGGTGCTTTTGCCGCTGCCGTTGGCGCCCCGCACCACGATCCGGTTCCGGCGGCGGACCTCGAAGTCGAGGCCGGCGAACAGCGTGCGGTCCCCGTACCCTTTGCCCAGCCCGTTGACCCGGCACAGCACGTCCTTGACGTGCAGGCCGCGGTAGATTTCGGTGATGATTTCGTCCACGGGACGAGGCGCCCGGGATTTCCTGATGCCGGCCAGCTGTTTGTTCAGTCCCTTGCTGGCGGCTTTGGCGGCCTCGCGCCTGTCGGCGATGCCCTCCGCTTCAAAGGCCAGCAGCTCGGATTCGTGCACAAACTGGGCCTCGAGGCTCTTGAGCCGGAACTGTTTTGTGACGACGTACTCGGCGAAGTTTCCGGGGTATTCGTGGAGGTGGAAGTTCTCCACTTCCACGATGCGGGTGGCGACGGAGTCAAGGAACTTCCGGTCGTGGGAGACGATGATGGCTGCGCCCTTGAAATCGCGGAACCACGCTTCCAGCCATTCCACCCCCTGGATGTCCAGGAAGTTGGTGGGTTCATCCAGGAGCAGGACGTCCGGTTCCTCCAGGATGATCCTGGCGAGGGCCGCGCGGTTACGCCAGCCGCCGGAGAGGTCGTCGATGGCGCAGCTCCGGTGCGCTTCCACAAAACCGAGCTTGGTCAGGGCCTGGTCGATCTTCCGGTGGTAGTCCCACCCGTCGAGCCGGTCCATGGCTTCGAACAGTTCGGCCTGCCGGACAATCAGCCGGTCCTGCTCAGGGCCGCCTGCGGGATCGGCGGCGATCGCGGCGTCGATGGCTGCCAGTTCGGCCTCGACTTCGTGGACCTCGACGAACAGGGCGTCAAGGACCTCGGTGATGGTGGCGGTGCCGTCCAGTTCGGAGAACTGGGAAAAGTACCCGATCCGGATGCCCTCATCCACGGATACGGTACCGGACTCGGGTTCCACCTGGTCCAGGACGAGTTTGAGCAGCGTGGTTTTGCCGGAGCCGTTCCGGCCGATCAGGCCAACCCGGTCTTTGGCGTCGAGGCGGAAAAACGCCTCGCGCAGGATCTGCGTGTTCTCGAAACGGACGTGGACATCGTTCAATCGAACCAGGCTCACTGCGGTCCTTCCTGCTTAAACGGAAAAAGCACCCGATGTTCGGGTGCTTTTTCCTTATTTGGTCGGGCTGACAGGATTTGAACCTGCGACCCCTTGACCCCCAGTCAAGTGCGCTACCAAGCTGCGCTACAGCCCGCTGGTTCCGCCGTTCTCCGCTGTATGTCCACCCCGAATTCCTTCAGGATTTCCATCAGCAGTCCGGCCGAACCACCTAGAAGAGCTTACACGATTCCGGAGGGTGCCTGTGACACTTTCCGGCTGTTGCCTTCCAGGTGTGTCGGAATTAACGCTTCTTGCCGCGTTTTTCCCGGACACGCATGTTGACCTCGATCGGTGTTCCTTCGAAGCCAAACGTTTCCCGGAGCCGGCGGGTGATGAAGCGGCGGTAGCCCGGATCCAGGAATCCGGTGGTGAACAGCACAAACTTCGGCGGCCTGCTGGAGGCCTGGGTGCCGAAGAGGATGCGGGGCTGCTTGCCGCCGCGGACGGGGTGCGGGTGGGCGGCCACGAGTTCGCCGAGGAAGGCGTTGAGGCGGCCTGTGGGGATGCGCTTGTCCCAGCTTTCCAGGGCCAGGTCCAGGGCAGGCACCAGACGGTCCTTGTGCCAGCCGGTCAGCGCGGAGATGTTGACGCGCGGAGCCCAGGCAACGTGGGCCAGGTCCCGTTCGATTTCCTTCTCCAGGTAGCTGCGGCGTTCATCGTCAAGCAGGTCCCATTTGTTGAAGGCCAGGACCATGGCCCGGCCGGATTCGATGGCGAGCTGCAGGATGCGGACGTCCTGTTCGCTGAGGACCTCGTCCACGGCCAGGAGCACCACGGCGACCTCGGCTTTTTCGAGGGCAGCCTGGGTCCGGAGCGAGGCGTAGTAATCCGCGCCCTGGGCCATGTGCTGGCGGCGGCGGATGCCTGCGGTGTCAACAAACCGCCAGGTCCGGTCGCCGAGTTCGATGAATTCGTCAACCGGGTCCCGGGTGGTGCCGGCGGTGTTGTCCACCACCACGCGCTCGGAGCCGGCCAGCTTGTTCAGCAGCGAGGACTTGCCCACGTTGGGACGGCCGATCAGGGCGATCCGGCGCGGACCGCCGGAGCGTTCCACCCCCTCGATGGTGGAGAACTCGGGCAGGGTCTCGATCACGTGGTCGAGGAGGTCCGCGACGCCGCGGCCGTGCAGGGCCGAGACGGGGTACGGCTCGCCGAAGCCGAGGCCCCAGAGTGCTGCCGAGTCGGCTTCCTGGGCGAAGTCGTCCACCTTGTTCGCCACCATGATGACGGGCTTCTTGCTGCGGCGCAGCATTTTCATCACGCCTTCGTCCGTGGCAGTGGCGCCGACGGCGGAGTCCACCACAAAGAGCACGGCGTCGGCCAGTTCCACGGCCATTTCGGCCTGCTCGGCAACGCGGGCGTGGATGCCGCGGGCGTCGTGCTCCCAGCCGCCGGTGTCCACCAGGGTGAAGTTCTGGCCGTTCCAGTTGGCGGCGTACATCACGCGGTCGCGGGTGACACCGGGGGTGTCTTCCACCACCGCTTCACGGCGGCCCAGGATGCGGTTGACCAGCGTGGACTTGCCCACGTTGGGCCGGCCGATGATGGCCAGGACCGGGTCCAGCTGGACGGGACCGTCAAAGTCCGCGTCGTCGTAGTCCCCGCTGAGCAGGGCGGCGTCGTCCTCGTCGAGGTCGTAGTCAGCCAGGCCGGCCCGGAGGGACGCAGCGCGGAGCTCCGCCTCGTCGTCGCCGATCGCTGCCATCCGCTCGGCCACCTGGTCGGAGCCGGTGGGGGTGTATTCGTCTTCGCCGGCGCCGGAGTGGCCGGATGTTTGAGTCGTATCGCTCATTGCATTGTCCTTAAGGTCTGATCTGCCGGCGTCCCGGCTACTGCTGTCAAGTCTGTGTGGTCCCCGGTGCCGGGCAACCGCTGTCCGCTGAGGCGGACTGCGTCCTGGACGTGCCCCGCCAGGGCTGCGCGGATCTCCTGCGCCGCCCTGTCCATTGAAGCACGCCCGCTTTCCCCGGCCCTGCGGCCCAAGGTGAGGGCCCCGCCGAAGCTGACGTGCAACCGCCGGCCCGGCCGGGGCACTGAGTCGAGGTGTTCGCCCCCGGTCCTGGTGCCCAGGATGGCGACCGGCACCACCGGGGCGCCGGTCTGCAGGGCCAGCCAGGCCACGCCGCTGCTGATGCCCGCGGCTTCACCGCTGCCCCGCGTTCCTTCCGGCAGGATGCCAACGCACCGGCCGGCGTCGAGCAGTTTGGTGCACCGCTGCAGCGCAGCCCGGTCCCCCGACCGGTCCACGGGAAGCTGCCCGGACGCGGTGAGGACCCGGCCCAGGAATCCCTTGAACATTTCCTGTTTGACCAGGATGTGCATGGGCCGCGGTGCTGCCCCGAACATCACGGGTCCGTCCAGGAAGCTGATGTGGTTGCCGGCGAAGATCACCGGGCCGCCGGTGGGGACGTTGTCCCTGCCGGTGATGGTGGTCCGGTAGATGAGGTGGTCCAGGACCCAGCCCACAGGCCGGCTCCAGGACATGGTCCAGCCGGCGGGTACGGCGGCTGTGCCCTTAGTCACGGTTCAGCACTTTCGTGACGATCACCAGGGCGGCATCCACCGTCTCCTCGAAGTCCAGGTCGGACGAGTCGAGGGTCACCACGCCGTCGGCTGCCTGGGTGAAGTTGACCACCGTGGAATCCTTGGCGTCGCGGTGGGTTACCTGCGCTGCCAGCTGCTCCGCGCTTTGGGTGCCGCCCAGCTGGATGCCGCGCCGGCGCAGGCGGGCCTCTTCGCTGGCGGTGAGCAGCATCCGGACTTCGGCGCCGGGTGCGACGACGGTGGTGATGTCCCTGCCCTCGACGACGATGCGGCGGTGGTGCTTTTCAATCAGCGCCCGCTGGCGGCGGATCAGTTCGGTCCGGGCGCCGAGAGTGGTGGCCACGGCGCTGACTGCAGCGGAGATTTCCGGCTCCCGGATGGCATCCGTGACGTCCGTTCCGCGCACCCGGACAAAGTCCTCCTGTGGGCTGGAGCTGAGCTCAAGCACCAGGTCCCGGGAGGCCTGCTCCACGGCCGCCGCATCCTCCAGGTCCAGGCCCTGGTCAACGCAGTGCCAGGTCAGGGCGCGGTACATCGCGCCGGTGTCAAGGTAGGCAAGGCGGAGCCGGCGCGCCACTTCCTTGCTGACGCTGGATTTGCCGGAGCCAGAAGGCCCGTCGATGGCAACTACCAGCGGCCGGCCCACGCGGAGCGCGGGCATGGTGTCGAGAAGTTCCTGTGTCATTACGAAAGTACCCGCCATCCGCGGTCGTTAAGGGCTTCGATCAGGTGGTCGTGCTTGTTCGGCAACACAGACAATTCCACCATGCCGACGTTTTGTCCGGACGAGTGGTCCAGGCGCAGGTCCTCAAGGTTTACCCCGATTTCACCGATTTCGGTCAGCAGCTGAGCGATCTGGCCCGGTTTGTCGTCCACCAGGACCGTGAGCCAGGAGTAGGCCTGCGGGGGTCCGCCGTGCTTGCCCGGGATACGGGCCTGCCCGGCGTTGCCTTCGCTGATGAGCTGGGCAAGGTCAAGCCGTGCGCCGGGAGCGGTGGGCTGCTCAAGGGTGCCGATAAGCCGGTTCAGGTCGTCACGGACGCCGTAGAGGATCTCCACCACCTTGGCGGCGTTGCCGCCAAGGATCTGAACCCACAGGGTGGGGTCGCTGGCGGCGATGCGTGTGACGTCGCGGAGCCCGTTGCCGGCCAGGGACAGCGCGTGCAGCGGCGTCCCCTGGAGCCGGCTGGCCAGCAGTGATGACATCACCTGGGGCAGGTGGGAAACCAGCGCCACGGCAGCGTCGTGCTCGTCCGCCGTGAACTGGGACACCACGGCACCCAGGTCGGCGCCAAGGGCCCTGGCCGCCTGCAGTGCAGTTCCGGAGGTTTCCGGGGTGGGGCAAACCACCCACGGCATGGAGGTGAAAAGTTCACCGCGCGCCGCCACCGGGCCGGACTTCTCCCGGCCGGCCATGGGATGGGTCCCCACGTACCGGGACAGGTCCGCGCCGGTGGCGCGCAGCCGGGCCAGGATGTCCGCCTTCACGCTGGCGATGTCAACAACCGTTGCCTGCGGGTAGTCGGCGAGGGCGCCGGCCACCACCTCGGCAGTGACGTCCGGCGGTGCAGCCACCACCACCAGCTGCGGGCTGCCGTTGCCCAGTTCAGGCAACGGCCGGCCCGCACCGATGTCCACGGCCACAGCCTGGTTGGTGGGCGAAGGGTCCGCGAGGAACACGGGAACCCCGCGGCCCCGCAGTCCCAGCCCGATGCTGGCACCGAGCAGTCCCGTGCCAAGGACCACCACGGGCCCATCCAGGTGCCCGCGGCCCTGGCTTTGGAAAGCGGACATGCCTCAGAGTCCTACGGATGCCAGCAGGTGGCCGACTTCCTGCTTGCCGAGGTTCCGGATGCTGCCCTGGCGCTGGTCGCCGAGGCCGATGGGGCCCACCTTGACGCGCACCAGGCGCAGCACGGGGAAGCCTACGGCGTCGAACAGGCGCCGGACAATCCGGTTCCTGCCCGAGTGGAGCACCACTTCGATGAGCACGTGGCCGGGGGTGGAGTCCACCAGCCGGAAGGAGTCCACTGACGCGATGCCGTCCTCGAGTTCAACGCCGGCCTTCAGCTCAGCGCCGATGCCCTGGGGGAACGGCCCGCGGACCTGCACCAGGTAGGTCTTGGGGACTTCGTAGGAGGGGTGCGTCAGCCGGTTGGCGAGTTCCCCATCGTTGGTCAGCAGCAGCAGGCCCTCGGTGGCCACGTCGAGGCGGCCTACATGGAAGAGGCGTTCGCCGTGGTTGTGGCGGATGAAGTCGCTGATGCAGGGCCGGCCGTCAGGATCCTCCATGGTGGACACAACGCCCTTGGGCTTGTTGAACACCAGGTAGGAGAGGGTTTCGTCCAGCTGGATCCGCAGGCCATCCACGTGGATGACTGCGGTCTTGGGGTCGATCCGGACGCCGAGTTCGGTGACCACCTGGCCATCAACCTCCACGCGGCCTTCGGCGATCATCTCTTCGCAGACTCGGCGTGACGCCACGCCGGCCTGGGCCATGACTTTCTGCAGGCGGATGCCGTCGGAGTCGTGCAGGTCCGACTGGGGCACGTCGCCTCGGGGGCCTTTCTTCCGGGCGGGCCGGCGGACCGGGCCCAGGTTCTGGCCGAAGCGTTCGCTGCCGAAGGCCCGTGACGCGGCTGCGCCGGGCTTGCCGGTGCGCGGTTTGGCTTTCGGGGCGCCAGGGGTGCCGGGCAGTTTCTTGGCGCCGGGCTTGCGTGCTGCAGGCTTGCGCGACGCCGGCCTGGCCGGGTTCGCGTCCGGGCCGCGGCCGCTGTCCGTGGCCTCGAGGTCCGGATCGACGAAGCGTTCCTCGCGCGGTTTCGGGGCGCGGTGCGGCCGGTCGCCGCCGGCAAACCCGCCGCCGCCGTTGAATCCGGCGCCGCGCTTTGGCGCGCCGCCGCGGGAGCCGCCGTTGAAGCCGCCCCCCTGGGGGGTGTTGCGTCCGGAAGTGTTGCGTCCCGAACCGTTACGTGGTGAACCCTGGCGTCCCGCCTGTGTCATGACCCGTCCTTCAATGTTTTTGGCTCTTAAAGGTGTCCAAGGACAACCCTAACCAGCCGTGCAGACTTCGTCTGCCCTGATGAGTAATCTTGCGCAGGCGGGGACGTGCCCCGCCTACATTCGTTCGGCGTCGTAGAACTCCGCGATGCCGTCCAGCCCCGGTAGGTGGGGAGACAGCTGCGGAAGCT
This sequence comes from Arthrobacter sp. Leaf141, assembly GCF_001424565.1. Classification (GTDB taxonomy): domain Bacteria; phylum Actinomycetota; class Actinomycetes; order Actinomycetales; family Micrococcaceae; genus Arthrobacter. The sequence continues at coordinate 19,227 of NZ_LMOL01000013.1, read as the reverse complement.
CGGCGACGGAACCGATGCCCATCCGCTCCAGGAAATACGAGGTTGTCCGGTAGAGGATGGCGCCGGACTCGGGATCTGTTCCCGAGTCCTCAATCAGCCCGCGCTGGGCGAGTGTCCGTACGACAGAGTCAACGTTGACCCCGCGAATTGCAGACACCCTGGCCCGTGAAACGGGCTGGCGGTACGCGATGACCGCAAGGGTTTCCAATGCCGCCTGCGTGAGCCTGGCCGTCTGTCCATCCAGCACGTACTTGCCCACGATGCCGGCGAAGTCCGTGCGGGAGTAGATCCGCCAGCCACCGGCGATGTTCCGCAATTCAAAACCCCGGGGGCTGGAGCCGAAACCAGCGATGCTGGCCTTTTCCATATCCGGGGCTTTAACAGTATAACCGTTATACTCGCGCTGCAGTTCTTCGAGCAGGCCGCGGACGGCGGGGACGTCCAGCTCGAGCCCTGCGGCGAGCTCCTCCTCCGTGGCGGGCTGGTCCAGGACCATCAGGACGGCCTCGAGGGCGGACTTCGCACCGCCGGGAAGTTCGTGGACCTGCGCACCGGCTCCGGCGTTCGGTACTTCGTGGTTCACAGTTGTTCCTCGTATTCTTCGCTCAGATTCTCAGCGGACCAGTCGCCGTGACCGGCGGTCCAGTGCACGGCGAGTTCGGCCAGCGCCACCGGTTGGTCGAAGGACACCGCTTTGTCCCGGAACAGTTCCAGCAGGGCCAGGAAGCGGGCCACCACCACCAGGGACGAATCCGCATCGGCGATCAGCTCCCGGAAGGTCAGGGGTGATTGCTGCCGCAGGCGCAGGCCCAGGCGCTCGGCCTCCTCCTTCACGCTGACGTTGCTGCCGTGTCCGTGCAGGTGGGCCAGGCCCACCTCCGGGGGCGGGGCCGTTTTGGGGTTAAGCGCGCCTGCGGCAAGGGCGGCGAACTGTTCGGGACTGTGTTTCCACACCAGTTCGGGCAGCATGGCCGCGAAGTGCCCCTCCAGCGCCACCTGCCGGGGGAACCGCTGGCCCTCCTCATGCAGGGTGTCCCCCAGCAGCGACGCGACCTGCTTGAACGCCTTGTATTGCAGCAGCCGGGCGAACAGCAGGTCGCGGGCCTCGAGGAGCGCAACGTCTTCCTCGTTTTCCACCTCGCCCGCAGGCAGGAGCCGGGCCGCCTTGAGGTCCAGCAGCGTCGCGGCGATCACCAGGAACTCGCTGGCCTCGTCCAGGGCCCACTCGCCGCCCTGCTGCTGCAGGTTGCGGATGTACTTGATGAATTCGTCGGTCACCGTGGCGATGGCAACCTCGGTGATGTCCAGTTGGTGTTTGGCGATCAGGGCCAGGAGCAGGTCGAAGGGGCCCGTGAAGTTGGCAAGCCGTACTTCGAAGCCGGGTTTGGTTTCGGCCACGGCGTGGCTAGGGTGCGCCGCCGCGGGAAATCAGCTCTTTCGCGAGCCGGCGGTAGGCGTCAGCCCCCACGTGGTTGCCGGCGTAGCTGGTGATGGGCTCAGCTGCCACCGTGGCGTCCGCGAACTTGATGGAGCGCTTGATGACGGTTTCGAAGACCTTCTCGCCGAACGCTTCCACCAGCCGGGTGATGACTTCGCGGCTGTGCAGGGTGCGGGCGTCGTACATGGTGGCCAGCACGCCGTCCACCTGCAGGCGCGGGTTGAGCCGGTCCTGGACTTTGTCGATGGTTTCCACCAGCAGCGCCACGGCGCGGAGGGCGAAGAACTCACAAATCAGTGGAATGATGACACCGTGCGCGGCGGTGAGGGCGTTGACAGTCAGCAGGCCCAGGGACGGCTGGCAGTCGATCAGGACAACGTCGTAGTCGTCCTGGACCTTCTTCAGGGCACGGTCAAGGACCTGCTCGCGGGCAACTTCGTTGACCAACTGGACTTCCGCGGCGGACAGGTCGATATTGGCCGGCAGCAGGTCGACGTTTTCCACACCGGTCTGGTGGATGGCATCGCGGATGTCCACTTTGCGGTCCATCAGGACGTTGTAGACGGTGAGGTCCAGTTCGTGCGGGTTGATCCCGAATCCTGCCGACAGGGCGCCCTGCGGGTCGAAGTCCACCAGGAGGACGCGGCGGCCGTATTCGGCCAGGGCCGCAGCCAGGTTGATGGTGGAGGTGGTTTTACCCACTCCGCCTTTCTGGTTGACCATGGCGATGACCCGCGCCGGACCGTGGGAGGACAGTGGCGCGGGCTCGGGGAACTCGCGGTACGGACGCCCGGTGGGGCCCATGACCGTGTTGTCCAGGTCGAATTCCGTGCCCTCCAGAGTTGCCGAACCCTGTTCGCTGCTCACGTATCTATCCACACTTTCACTGACGTTGATGTCCTGCCGCCGGACGGGCCGGCAGCGTTCCTTCTTCTTCCCAAGGTTACAGCCGCGGGCAGGGCTTTCCGGGCAACTTGACTTTTCCCGGATGTTGAGCCTTGACCTTCTGGTTGAGGTCGAAGGTTGGGGTTTTCCCGGTAAACACCACCGCCCCCGCAGCTCAGGCTGCGGAGGCGGTGGGTGCTTGGGGGGTTGCTGGTCAGGCGTTGACCGGGACCTGCTTCGTTTCGGTGCCCGGGTCGGCGGCAGGGACCGTTTCGCCGTGGCCGGCGATCATGGTCTGCTCGTCGAAGGGCACTTCGCCGGAGAGGACGCGGCCCACCTGGTCGCCGTCGATTTCCTTGACCCAGGTGCCCACCAGGATGGTGGCCACCGCGTTGCCGGTGAAGTTGGTCAGGGCGCGGGCCTCGGACATAAAGCGGTCGATGCCAACAATCATGCCGACACCGCCCAGCAGTTCGGGCTTGTGGGCCTGCAGCCCGGCGGCGAGGGTGGCCAGGCCGGCGCCGGTGACGCCGGCTGCACCCTTGGAGGCGATGATCATAAAGACCAGGAGGGAGATCTGGGCGCCCAGGTCAAGGGGCGTGCCCATGGCGTTGGCCACGAACAAGGATGCCATGGTCAGGTAGATCGCGGTGCCGTCGAGGTTGAAGGAGTAGCCGGTGGGAACCGTGACGCCGACAACAGGCTTGGAGACACCCAGGTGTTCCATCTTGGCGATCAGGCGGGGCAGCGCTGCTTCGGAGGACGAGGTGGAGAAGATCAGGAGGTACTCGCGGCCCAGGTACTTCATCAGCTTGAAGATGTTCACGCCGGTGACCACCTTGAGGAGCCCGCCCAGGATGATGACGATGAACAGGGCGCAGGTGATGTAGAAGGCGAGCATCAGGGTGAACATGCTCACGATGGCCTGGAAGCCGGTGGCGCCGACGACGGCGGCGATGGCACCGAAGGCGCCGATCGGGGCGAGCCACATGATCATGATGAGGATCCGGAAGACCAGGGTCTGGGCGTGGCCGATGGCCTTGAGGATCGGGGCGCCCTGCGGGCCCATCTTCTGGAGTGCGAAGCCCACCAGGATGGCGGCCAGCAGGGTGGGCAGCACCGGAATGTCGCCGGGGATGATGCCGAGCAGGAACGCGACGGTGGGGTCGGTGGCGGCCGGCTTGGTGGGGTCGTAGGGGGTGAGCTTCAGGCCCTCACCGGGGTGGATCAGGTTGCCCACCACCAGGCCGATGGCCAGGGCGAACGTGGACATCAGGACGAAGTAGCCAAGGGCCAGGCCGCCCACCTTGCCCACCGTGGCTGCTTTGGCGATGGAACCGATGCCAAGGACGATGGTGCAGAAGATGACCGGGCCGATCATCATCTTGATGAGCTTGATGAAGCCGTCGCCGAGGGGCTTGAGTGACTTGCCCACCTCGGGGAACATCAGGCCCACCACGGCGCCGAGGATTACGGCGGCGATGACGGCGATGTAAAGGTAGTGCGACTTGTCGATGCCCTTGCGCTTGGCCTTGGGGGTGCCGAGCGACTCTCCTCGTTGAGAGGCCATGATGTGTCTCCTTATGGATAATCTTGAAGACGCTGCGGCACAGATTCTGGGCTCAAGGCGTCCTTGCGGTGTGATATCCATCATTGGGCACACCGTGACGCAGCTCACCGTTGCGTTCATATTGGTCGTGGGAGGTACTGATGATCCACAGCTGGAGTATCGCCCGCAGGCTGTTTGTGGCGAACCTGCTGATTGTGGTGGCGTTCATCGCTGTGGTGGGGACGGCCACCTACCTGGACGCGAGGGACCGCACGTATGACGAGGCAGGCCTGCGCATGGCCGGCATCGCCTCCGCCATCGCCGCCAGTCCCCTGGTGCTGGCGGCAGCGGCGACGCCGGACCCCTCAGCCCTGCTGCAGCCTTACGCCCGGGAGGTGATGGCAGGGGCCGACGTCGATTTCATCACCATCATGGCCCCGGACCGGACCCGGTGGACCCACCCCCGGGACGAGGAGCTGGGCCGGCCGTACATCGGTTCCATTGACGCCGCCCTGCAGGGGCAGGAGTTCACCGAGGTCACCGCGGGAACCCTGGGCCCGTCCGTGCGGACCATCGTGCCGGTGAAGGACGCCGGCGGAACCGTCCGCGCCCTGGTGGCCGCGGGCGTCACGGTCCGCACCGTGGACGTGGCGTTTGCCGCCCGGCTGCCTGCCCTGCTCGCCATCGGCCTGGCCCTGCTGCTGGGCGGTTCCCTGGCATCGTGGCTGCTGGGCCGCTACCTCCGCCGGGTCACCCGCGGCTGGGGGCCGGAGCAGCTCTCGCAGCTCTTCGCCTACTACGAATCCGTGTTGCACTCGGTCCGGGAAGGACTCATCCTCATCGACACCCGCGGCAGCGTGGTGATGTACAACGACCAGGCCGCCGAGCTCCTGGGCCTTGCGGCCAGCAGCCTGGACCCCACCAGGCCACCGCAGCTGGCGGACCTGCCGCTGGACGATGGCCTACGGCGGCTGTTCGAGTCGGGACGGACCGTCAAGGACGAGATCATCCTGGCCGGTTCGCGCATCCTGGTGGTGAACCAGGCGCCGGCGAAGGGGCCGGCAGGGGCTGGCTCCCGGGGCAGGGCTGATGTTTACGGCACCGTGGCCACGCTGCGGGACAGGACCGAGATCGAGGCGCTGGGCAACGAGCTGGAAACCATGCGCACCCTCTCCGGGGCGCTGCGGGCCCAGACGCACGAACATGCCAACCGGCTGCACACCATGGTCTCGCTCCTGGAGCTGGGCCGGACCCAGGAGGCGCTGGACTTCGCCACCCAGGACCTGGCCCTGAGCCAGCGGCTGACCGATGACATGGTCAGTTCGGTGGACGAGCCGGTCCTGGGGGCCCTGGTGATGGGCAAAGTGGCCGAAGCCCACGAGCGTGGCGTCCAGTTGGACGTGGCAGCCCTTGGCTCCGGCACAGTGGCCGGCGTCGCAGTCCAGGACCTGGTGACCATCATGGGCAACCTGCTGGACAACGCGATCGATGCAGCCGCAGACGGCCCCCCGCCGCGCCGGGTGCAGCTGACGGTGGAGTCGGATGAGGAAGGCCTGGACGTGACGGTCCACGATTCCGGCGCCGGCATCAGCGCGGCCGCCGCGGAGAACATCTTCCGGCACGGCTACAGCACCAAGCAGTCAGGGCAGGGCAGCCGGGGCATCGGCCTGGCGCTGGTGCGGCAGGCAGTGCAGCGGCTGGGCGGTACGCTGGCCATCAACGGCCGGCGCGGTGCCAAGTTCGAGGTTTTCCTGCCGGCAACCCTGCCCGCCGAACCGGCCGAACCCGCCGAAAAGGAGCACTGACCGTGAGAGAGATCCGCGTCCTCGTTGTTGAGGACGAGGCCATCGCCGCCGCTGCGCATGCGGCCTACGTGGGCAGGCTGGAAGGGTTTGTGCTCGCCGGCACCGCACCGGACGGCCAGTCGGCGCTGCGCCTCCTCACCGAGTTTTCAGCGGCGGGCGATCCGGTGGAGCTGGTGCTCCTGGACATGAACCTGCCGGACCTGCACGGCCTGGACATCGCCCGGCGGATGAGGTCCGCCGGGATCCTGGCGGACATCATCGCGATCACCGCCGTCCGGGAGCTGGCGATCGTGCGCAGCGCCGTGGCCATCGGCGTGGTCCAGTACCTGATCAAACCGTTCACTTTTGCCACGTTCGCGGACAAACTCGAGAGCTACCGGCAGTTCCGCCGGCAGCTGGCCGGGGCGGGCGCCGGCGCAGGCCGGGCCGGGGCGTCCCAAAGCGAGGTTGACCAGGCATTCGCCAGCCTCCGGGCCCCGTCGGAACTGCCGCTGCCCAAGGGCCTGTCCAGCTCCACCCTGGGCTCAGTCCAGGAGTTCCTGCAGGAGCAGCAGTACGCGGTCTCGGCGACGGAAGTCATGGACGCCCTGGGCATGTCCCGGGTGACGGCCCGGCGCTACCTCGAGTACCTGGCCGACGCCGGAACGGTCTCCCGGACGGCGCGTTACGGTACGCCGGGACGGCCGGAGAACGAATACCGGTGGGGCGGCCACTGAGGCACCCGGCGGGTGCCGCCGTCGTGCACGTATTCCAGGGTCACGGCCTGGCCGGGCCTGCGGGCCAGTCCGCGTAGCTGACGGCAGCGACGCTGTCATTGTCGGCGGCCAGTTCCACCCTGACGTCGGTGCGCCGCCCTGAGATCATGGCCGGGAGCCAGTGTTCGGCATCCGCCCACATCTGCCGGACGGGCAGCTGATCCACTGGATACCACTGTGGCGTGATCTCATCACTTTCAGACGGCTCGCCTTCCCAGCGGTGAGCCAGGAACACGGTGGTGAACATGTCCCATTCCGGCCGGTAAGGGAAAACAAAGTCGACGGTTCCGGCCGGCACCAGGTCCGCGGCGGCAACCACAACGTCCACCTCTTCGCGTACCTCGCGGCAGATTGCGGCCCGCACGGTCTCCCCCGGTTCGACATGGCCGCCTACGCCCACCACCTTGCCGCGGCCGAAGCCGGTGCGCTTGAGCCCCAGGAGGACCTCCTGGCCGCCGGCTGCGTCGCGGAGGAGGAAACAGAGGGTCACCTGTGCTGCAGTCATGCGCCAAGCCTAGTTGCGCCGCCCGGACACACGGCGCCGGCGGCACCGGCATGTGGGAAGCTCTACCTGTGACTCCAGAATCAGCCCACGCGCTCCGGCCTGCCCGCAGCTCAACGATCGACGCGCGGTTGCCCGCCTGGCTGGTCCGCAACCCGCTGCACTGGGGCTGGGCCTGGGCCGGGTTCTGGACTGCGCTGATCGCCGTCGACGAATTTGTGGACCTGGCCGGCTGGACCTGGTACCTGCTGGTGGGCATGGCTGCCCTGCCCACGCTGGTGTGCACGCTGACGGTCCTGCATGTCACGCCGCGGACCGAAGTGAAACCGGTCCGGGAGTCGGTGCTGGGGCTCTTTTTTGTGAGGTTCCTGGCACTGGTGGCGGCGTTTATGGTCTGGGCGGTCTCGGTGGTGCTCAGCGCTTCGATCTCCACCACCATCCAGGCGCTGGCGGGAGATTCAGAACGGGAGGTGACGGCGCTGGGGCTGAACCTGATGGCCGCCATGGTCCCTTTGGTGGTCTCGCTCCTGTGGCTGGCCTTTGTGGCGCGCTGCGCCTGGTTCCTGCGCCGGCTTCGCGGCTGGCGGCAGTTCCCCGTCCTGTCGAGGGTGCCAAAGTCGTTCCTGCGGGGCCGGCCGCGGCTGCGCCGCGTGGTGATCGGGCTGGCGCATCCGGGCCTGATGCTGGTGGCTGCCATGGGATCCTCCGTGCTCGCGTTCCTGCTGGGCGCCGTGGAGTTGACCATCGAAGCGGTGCTTTAGGCCGGCGCCGGGGACCTAGCCCAGGGCCCGGGGGTGCGCTGCAGCGTAGATTTCCCGCAGGGTGTCCGCCGTGACCAGGGTGTACACCTGGGTGGTGGTCACCGAGGCGTGCCCCAGCAGTTCCTGGACTACACGGACATCTGCGCCGCCCTCGAGCAGGTGGGTGGCGAACGAGTGCCGGAGCGTGTGCGGCGAGACGTCACGGGTGATGTTGGCTTTTTCGGCGGCGGCCTTCAGGATGGTCCAGGCGCTCTGCCGGCTGATCCGGCCGCCCCGGGCGTTCAAAAAAAGCGCGGGTGTGCCTTTGCCCTTGGCGGCCAGCAGCGGGCGGCCACGCACCAGGTACGCGTCAACGGCCCGGGCGCCATAGGATCCCAGCGGCACGAGCCGTTCCTTGGATCCCTTGCCGAACAGCCGAACCACCGCCGGGCCTTCGTCCGGGCCAGCCAGGGAAATGTCATCAACGTCCAGGCCCACGGCCTCGCTGATCCGGGCACCGGTGGAGTACAGGAATTCCAGCAGCGCCCGGTCCCGGAGCCCCGCCGCCGTGTCGGTTCCGGCAGCCTCGAGGATCCGGGTCACCTCGTCAACACTGATGGCTTTGGGCAGGCGCTTGCCCGGCATGGGCGGGTGGACTTCGCTGGCGGGGTCGGCGGTGGTGTAGCCCTCCAGGGCCCAGAACTTGTGCAGCCCGCGGACGGCCACGACTGTCCGGGCGGCGGAGCGCACCCCCAGCACTGAGCCGCCGTCGGATCCTTCCGAGAGGGCACGGACGAATCCTGTGACATCGTGCCGGGTGATGTCTGCCGGCTGGTTGCGGCCAGCGGCCATCAGGTACCGGGCATACCGGGAGAGGTCGCGGCGGTATGCGGCGAGGGTATTGGCGGCCAGGCCGCGTTCGACGCCCATGTGCTGGAGGTAGTCAGTGATCCCCCGGTCAACGGCCGACGGCGGCGGCGCAGGGGGTGCCGGTGCCTGCGGTGCCGGTGCTTCCGCCGGGATCGCCTCTGCCGAGGGGCCGGGGACCATCAGCGCTGGCTGGGGTGCGCCGGCCAGGGAGCGTCCGCCGGCCGCAGGTCAGCGTATCCGTTGGCCCGGGCAGCGGCGGCGGCCAGGATGCCGACGACGGCTGACGGGTTGTGCAGCCGGCCGGCCAGGACGGACGCCACGGCCTCATCAAGGCTGATCCAGTGGAATTCGATTTCCGCTTCCTCGTCCGTGCGCTCATGCCGTTCGTGGTGCGGGATCTCCGTCAGGTCCCGGGCAAGGTAGATCCTGATGGCTTCGCTGGAGGAGCCCGGGGAGTTGAAGAAGTCGGTCAGGACGTTCCAGGTACCGGCGGCAATGTCGGCCTCTTCGGCCAGTTCCCGGGCAGCGCCCACCACGAAGTCCTCGCCCTCAATGTCGAGGAGGCCGGCCGGGATTTCCCAAAGGTCCATGCCTACGGGGTGCCGGTATTGCCGGAGCAGGAGGATCTGGCCGTCCGCGTTCATGGGCAGGACGGCCACGGCGCCGGGGTGGTCGATGTAGTCGCGGGTCAGGGGCGCTCCGGCGTCCTGGAGCGTGAACGTGTCACTGACCACGTCCCAGATCCGGCCTTTGTAGACCTGCTCCGTGGACAAAAGACGGCGCGGGCTCGGTGCATCCGAAACCTGCCTGCTGGCAGGGGTGGTTTCAGGTGTACCGGGCATCGCGCCGTCTCTTTTCCGTTGTGGACTACTTAGCGGCTACCGTACCGGACTGCTTGGCCTTCGAGGCGCCGGCGGTTACCGTGTCGGTGCCGTTCTGGTGGGCCATGGCGGCCTTGACCAGGCCGGCGAACAGCGGGTGCGGCCGGGTGGGGCGCGAGCTCAGCTCGGGGTGCGCCTGCGTGGCCACGTAGTAGGGGTGGACATCCGCGGGCAGCTCCACGTACTCCACCAGCTTGCCGTCCGGGGACGTGCCGGAGAAGACCAGTCCTTCGGCGGCGATCTGGTCGCGGTACTTGTTGTTGACCTCGTAGCGGTGGCGGTGCCGTTCGCTGACGGTGGTCTTGCCGTAGGTTTCGGCGATGACCGAACCGGCGTCGAGCTTGGCTTCGTAGAGGCCCAGGCGCATGGTGCCGCCGAGGTCGCCGCCGCCTTCAACGAATTCCAGCTGCTCTGCCATGGTGGCAATGACCGGGTACTTGGAGTCCGGCTCGAACTCGGACGAGGACGCGCCTTCCAGGCCCACCACGTTCCGGGCATACTCGATGACCATGCACTGCAGGCCCAGGCACAGGCCCAGGACGGGCAGCCGGGTTTCGCGGGCGAACTTCAGGGCGCCCAGCTTGCCTTCCAGCCCGCGGATGCCGAAGCCGCCGGGAACGCAGATGGCGTCAACACCCTTGAGTGCTGCGACGGCACCTTCGTGCGTTTCGCATTCGTCGGAGGGAACCCAGCGGATCTGGACCTTGGTGTCGTTGGCGAAGCCGCCGGCCCGCAGTGCCTCGGTCACGGACAGGTAGGCGTCCGGGAGGTCGATGTACTTGCCCACCAGGGCAATTTCGACGTGGTGCTTGGGGTTGTGGACTGCTTCGAGGAGCTTGTCCCAGCTGGTCCAGTCGACGTCCTTGAACGGGAGGTCCAGGGCACGCACGATGTAGGAGTCCAGGCCCTGGGTGTGCAGGGTCTTGGGGATGTCGTAGATGCTGGGCGCATCGGCGGCGTTGACCACGGCGTCGATGTCCACATCGCACATGCGGCCGATCTTCTCGCGCATGGCGTCCGGAACTTCGCGGTCCGAGCGGATGACGATCGCTTCGGGCTGGATGCCGATGGAGCGCAGGGCGGCCACGGAGTGCTGCGTTGGCTTGGTCTTCAGTTCCTGGGAGGGGCCGATGTACGGGACCAGGGACACGTGCAGGAAAAAGACGTTGCCGCGGCCGATGTCCTGGCGGACCTGGCGTGCGGATTCGAGGAACGGCTGGGATTCGATGTCCCCCACCGTGCCGCCGATTTCGGTGATGATGACGTCCGGGGCGTTTTTGCCTTCTGCGGGCAGGCGCATCCGGCGCTTGATCTCATCGGTGATGTGCGGGATGACCTGGACGGTGTCGCCGAGGTATTCGCCGCGGCGCTCCTTGGCGATCACCGTGGAGTACACCTGGCCGGTGGTCACGTTCGCGGAGCCTTCGAGGTTCTCGTCGAGGAAACGCTCGTAGTGCCCGATATCAAGGTCCGTCTCGGCGCCGTCGTCGGTCACGAAGACTTCGCCGTGCTGGAAGGGATTCATGGTGCCCGGATCCACATTCAGATAGGGATCGAGCTTCTGCATAGTTACAGACAGGCCGCGGGCCCGCAGGAGGTGACCAAGGCTGGAAGCCGTGAGTCCCTTACCGAGCGAGGACGCCACACCACCGGTTACGAAGATGTGTTTGGTCGTCTTGGATGAACCCGGGAACCGGGAATTTACACGGGAATTTGATCGCTGCACCACGGAATTCGAGCCTATCATCAATTGAGCCTTCCACGGGTCGGGTACCGGCTGTCCCAAACGTTCAAGTGTGCGTCCCACCGTGGCGGATGTTCAAGGGGTGGACCTCTGCAAATATTTCCGGACTGCAGCCATCAGGCCCGCTGCGGCAGGAGTTTTGCGTCATCCAGCAGTTCCTGGGCATGGGCGCGGGCGGACTCGGAATCCTCTTGCCCGGCCAGCATGCGGGCAAGTTCGCGGACCCGTTCGGGGCCGTCGAGGAGTCGCACATCACTGGACGTGAAGCCGGTGGCCGTGCCGCCGTCGGCTCCCCTGACGGAGGTTTTGGTGACCGTGATGTGCTGGTCGGCGAAAGCTGCCACCTGCGGCAGGTGGGTGACCACCAGGACCTGGACGTGCCGGGCCAGCAAGGCCAGCCGGCGGCCGATCTCCACAGCCGCCCGGCCGCCGACGCCGGCATCAACCTCATCAAACACAAACGTGGGGACGGGGTCCACTGCGGCGAGCACCACTTCGATGGCGAGCATCACACGGGACAGTTCACCGCCGGACGCACCCTTGCCCAAGGGCCTGGCGGGGGCGCCGGAATGCGGCTGCAGCAGGAAGGCGATCTCGTCCGCGCCATGGGGGCCGTGCATGGCGGCCGGCTCCAGCGTGATCACCAGGGTGGCATCAGCCATGGCCAGGGCCTTGAGCTCCGCGCTGACCCGGGACGATAGGTCCTTGGCCGCCTTGGTGCGGATCTTAGTGATGCCTGTTGCCAGTTTCTTCAGTTCCGCCTCGGCGCGGGCAACATCGGCCTCGAGTGTTTCGATGCGGGTGGAGTCGTCCTGGAGTTCGTCGAAGCGCACCCGTGAGCGGTCGGCCCACCCGAGCACCTCATCGATGGTGGGCGCGTATTTGCGGACGAGTTTCGCCAGCGCCGCCCGCCGTTCCTCGATTTCGGCGAGCCGCTCCGGGCCTTCAGTGTCCAGACCGGCCTGGTAACTGGCCAGGTCGGTGGCGATGTCGTTGAGCAGGAAACCCACCTCGGCCAGCCGGGCCGCGGCCTGGCCGAGCTCGGCGTCGTGCTCCGCCACATGTTCCAGGGTCCGTTTGGCAGCGTCCACCAGGGTAGTGGCGTCACCGGCGTCGCCGAAATCTTCGGCGATAAGCGCCTGGTGGGCGGTGCTCGCGGCAATCCGGAGTTCCTCCACGTTGGCAAGCTTTACAGCCTCGGCCTTAAGCGACTCGTCCTCCCCCGGCTGCGGATCAACTTCGTCGATCTCGGCCAGGGCCACCTGCAGGGACTCCGCCTCGCGGAGCCGGTCGCGGGCGGCATTGCGCAGGGCGTCCAGTTCCGCCTGGCTGGACTTCCAGTGCGCGAAGAGGTCCTGGTAGGCGGCCAGCGGCCCGGCAAGGGTGTCCCCGGCGAACTTGTCCAGCGCCCCGCGCTGCGCGGTGGCGCCCTTGAGCCTGATCTGGTCCGATTGGCCGTGGACCACCACCAGCGTTTCGCCGATCTCGGCGAGGACGCCCACCGGGGCTGCCCGGCCGCCCAGGAACGCACGGCTGCGGCCGTCCGCACCCAGCCTGCGGGCCAGGATCAGTTCAGCGCCGCCGTCGAACTCCTCAACGTCCGCACCGGCTTCCACGGCGCGGGCGACGGCGGGGTGGCCGGCGTCGAGCTTCAGGACGGCTTCGGCGGTGGCACTTTTGGCACCGCTGCGGACTGCGCCGGCGTCGGCGCGGGCGCCCAGCAGGAGCCCGACGGCGGTCACCACCATGGTTTTGCCGGCACCGGTTTCGCCGGTGACAACGCTCAGTCCCGGCCCCAGCGGCAGCGTTGCGTCGGTGATGACGCCCAGATCGCGGATTCTCAGTTCTTCAAGCATGGTGTCACTTTGCAGTCGGTGGATCGGTGGGGGCGGCCTCGTGGTCCGGCGGCACGGGCAGCGGGGGCATGACCCTCGGCGTCCGGACGATCGGGATGGGGCCGGTGTGGACCGACTCGGCCTTGGGCACGGGGCCGCGCCAGCCGTGGATGGGCAGTTCGAACTTGCGGACCAGCCGGGCGGAGAACGGGGTCTGGTGGGTGCGGGCCAGCCGCACGGGGGTGGTGGATTTGGTGACTTCCACGCGTGCTCCGGGAGGCAGGTCCACGGACCGCCGGCCGTCGCACCACAGCACGCCCTGGGCGTCCGTCCGGCTGAGGATTTCCACGGCGAGCCGGGACCGCGGCGAGACCACCAGGGGTTTGGCAAACAGGGCGTGGGCGCTGATGGGGACAATAACCAGGGCCTCCACCTCCGGCCACACCACGGGTCCGCCGGCGGAGAAGGCATAGGCGGTGGATCCCGTGGGGGTGGCCACAACGATGCCGTCGCAACCAAAGGACGTGAGCGGACGTTCGTCCACTTCTGTGACCACTTCGAGCATCCGTTCCCGGTTCGCTTTTTCGATGGCGGCCTCGTTCAGGGCCCAGGTGTGCCAGATCTTCTGGCCCTTGACCCACACCTGCACGTCGATGGTCATCCGCTCTTCCACCGTGTATTCACGGCTGGCAATCCACTGCACGGTCTGGGCGAGGTCCGCCCGCTCGCTCTCGGCGAGGAATCCGACGTGCCCCAGGTTGACACCGAGCAGGGGGACATCAACTTCGCGGACCAGTTCAGCAGCGCGCAGGATGGTGCCGTCCCCACCCAGGACCATCACCAGTTCAACGTCCGGGAGTTGCACTTGGTTGTGCAGCACCTCCACAGGCTGGGCCAGGTGGCCGAAGAACCGCTCCATGTCAGCCAGTTCGGAGTCCTGCATCACCGGAACCATCCCGGAGGCGTGCAGGAGGGCACAGGCCTCCCAGGCAGCCTTCAGTGATTCCTCGCGGCCGGTGTGGGCAAGGACAAGGACACGCCTGCTCATCAGGTTCCGCTCTCTAGTGGTTCGGCCAGATACGTCCGAGCAAGGCAGCGATGGCTGCCTCCCGCTCTTCGATCTTAGGCAGGTCTTGGGTCATCCTGCGTTTTATCCACAGGAAGTATTCGACGTTTCCGTCCTGGCCGGGCAACGGACTGGCTGCCAGGCCCCGAAGGTCGGTGCCGGCGTCGAGCGCTGCGTTGGCAACCTTTTCCACCGCCATCCGGCGTTCCCGCTCGGAGGTCACCACCCCGTTGCGGCCCAGCCGGTCCTTGCCGATCTCGAACTGCGGCTTAACCATCAGCACCAGGTCCCCGCCCGGTTCCGTGGCCAGCGCCAGCGGCAGCGCCACCAGGGTCAGGGAGATGAAGGACAGGTCCGCCACTGTCAGGGCCACGGCGCCGCCGATCGCGTCCGCTGCCATGTACCTGACGTTGAGGCCTTCATGGACTTCCACGCGCGGATCGTTCCGGATCCGGGGCACCAGCTGGCCGTGTCCGACGTCGACAGCCACCACGTGCGCGGCGCCGCGCCGCAGCAGGACATCAGTGAAGCCGCCCGTGGAGGCGCCGGCGTCGAGGCACCTTTTGCCCGCCACGGCAATGTCCGGGAAGGCGTCCAGCGCGCCGGCGAGCTTATGCCCGGCCCGGCTGGCATAGGTGTCCTGGGCGTCGTGTTCGACGGCGAGTTCGCGCTCATCGTCCACCTGGAGGGACGCCTTGGCGAGGACCTGGCCGGCGGAGCTGACTTTACCTTCGGCGATCAGGGCTGCGGCGTGCGTACGGGACCGTGCCAGGCCCCTGGCAACGAGGGCCTGGTCAAGACGGACCGGCATCAGGCGTTGCCGTCCGCGGATCCGGCGCCGGCCGGCTCTTCATTAAGCGCGGCCAGAAGCCCGTCATGCAGCCCGGCGTACGCCTCTTCGTGCGTATCAACGGGCTGCCCGGGGAGCTCTGCCAGCCTGGCCAGCACCGCAGCCACCCGCGGATCGGAGATTGCGGGGCCCGCCGCCTCCGGCCAGTCCGGTGACGGCTGGACTGGATCGGAATGCTCGGATGCGCTCAGCTCAGTCATTCCACCAGTCTAGTGATTGAGCCAGGCCAGCTGCGGCGCCTGGGCCGAGGCCGCGTCGGGCGTTGCAGCCCACCAGGCGGCGCACGCAGCGCGCCAGGCGTCCAGGCTGTCGGGGCTGCCGATGACCCCGACTGCGCCGTTGGCCACCCGGGCCGAGGCTGCGCCGCAGGTGTAGGTGCCGTCGTCGTGCGTCACGTCCGGGTAGGGCTGGAACAATTCCGGCAGGCTGCCGATGATGTAGGTGGGGCGCTCCGCGGCCCTGGCGGCGAGTATGGTTTCGCGGGTATCCACGCCGGTAAGGACCGCCACGGTGGCGAAGCCGGCGTTGTTGCCGCCCAGGATGTCGGTGTCGAGCCGGTCGCCCACCACCAGGGGACGCTCGGCGCCCAGCCGTTTGGCGGCGGAGTGGAAGAGCGGCGCTTCGGGTTTGCCGGCAACCCGCGGTTTCTGGCCGGTGGCCGCCGCGACAGCTGCCACCAGGGTGCCGTTGCCCGGGGCGATGCCTCGGGCCTGCGGGATGGACATGTCAGTGTTGGTGGCCACCCACAGCGCACCGGCGTTGACAACGAAGGTAGCCTCCGCAAGGTCCTTCCAGCCGAGCCCGGGGTCGAAGCCCTGCACCACCGCCACCGGATCCTCGTCCTGCGAGGAGACGGGAACCAGGTTCACGAGTTCCAGTTCGTGGGCCAGCGCGGCGCTGCCGGTCACCAGGACCTTGGCGCCGGCGGGCAGCAGCGACGCCAAGAGGTCCGCTGCCGCCTGGGACGAGCTGACCACCTGCTCATCAGCGGCGGGTGCACCGAGATCGCGCAGGTGGGCTGCCACCTGCGCCGGGGACCGGGATGCGTTGTTGGTCACATAACCCAGTCCCACCCCCACACCCGCAAGCTGTTGCAGCGACTCGATGGCGCCGGGGATGGCGGCCGGGCCGGCGTAGACAACGCCGTCCAGGTCCGCCAGGAGCGCATCAAACCGGGAAATCAGGGTTACGTCAGCCATCCGCGTCAGTCTTCCCGGCGGTCCTGGTCCGCCAGCGAACCGGCGTCTGCAGGCTGGTCGCCGCTGTCGGCGTCGTCCGGGTCCTCGACGCCCTGCTCCTGATCGTCCTGCTCAAGCTCGTCCTGCTCAACGGAGTCCAGATCCGATTCGGCGTCGTCGGAGGCGAAATAGTCGGCCTCTTGGTCCTCAATCGCGGCGTCCTGCGCGTCCTCGTGGGCCGCTTCGGTGGAGCCGGACACCCCAGCTCCGGACAGGGCCTCTGCCGATACGGCGCCAGCCGAAGGTGCCGAGCCTGCCTGCGGGGCTTCCGCGGAGGTACGTTCCAGCAGGCGGCGGCGTTCGGCTTCCTCGCGGGCTTCCTCTTCCTCGTCCCAGCCAAGGTCGATGATGTCGGGTTCTTCGTCAACACCCTGGCCCAGCGCGTTTTCCGCGACCACGGCCTGCTTGTTCCACTTTGCGGCCTCATCTGTCCGGCCCACGGCTGCCAAGGCGTCGGCGTAGGCGCGGAAGAGGCGCGGGCTGTAAGAGAAGGCGCGGTTGATATCGAGTTGGACGATTTCCAGCTCGGAAACGGCGGCGTCGAGTTGCTTCAGGTCGGTGCGTGCGCCGGAGGCCACGATGGCCAGCTCCACCTTGCCGGGCGCATCCAGGTCCTGTGCTTCTTCGGAACGGACCACGTCGAGTGCCCGGTCCGGACGGCCCAGGCCACGTTCACAGTCGGCCATAACGGGCAGGTGCACGTTGGAACCGCTGATGCGCCGGTACGTTCGGAACTCGCGGAGGGCTTCGCCGTAATGGCCGGCGGCGTAGGCGGTGAGGCCCACGGCTTCGCGGACTGCTGCCAGGCGGCCGCCGCGGCGGCTCGCTGCCAGGGCATGCTGGAAGGACAGCTCGGGTTCGTCGTCAATCAGCCGGCCGGCCATCACCAGGTGGCGGGCCACCCATTCGGCACTTTTGGGTTCCAGGGTCTTGATTTGGTGCTGGGTGGCGCGGTCGAGTTCCTTGCCGGTTACGTCTTCGTCGATCTGCGGTGAACGTTCGCGGTCGGGACGGTTGGCGCTGCGGAGGTCGCGTGCGTTCGGAACACGAACGGGCCGGTCTTCTTCGCGGTCGCGGCCGAAGTTGCGCGGGCCGGAATCGCCACCGCGGTCAAAGCTGCGGGGGGCGCGTTCCTGGCGGTCGCCGTAGGGCCTGCGGTTGTCGCCGCCGCCGAAGCTGCGGCGTTCGCCGTCGCCTTCACGTCGGGGGCGGTCACCGAAACCACGGTTTTCGCGGTCGCCCGAAGGACGGTCGCCGTAGGGCTTACGGTCACGGTCGCCACCACCGAAACCACGGTTTTCGCGGTCGCCCGAAGGACGGTCACCATACGGCTTGCGATCACGGTCGCCACCACCGAAACCACGGTTTTCGCGGTCGCCCGAAGAACGGTCACCATACGGCTTGCGATCACGGTCGCCACCACCGAAACCACGGCCCGCACCACCACCAGCAGCAGGCCGGTCACCATAAGGCTTACGCTCACGGTCCCCGCCACCACCGAAACCACGGCCCGCGCCACCACCAGCAGCAGGCCGGTCACCATAAGGCTTACGATCACGGTCGCCACCACCGAAGCCGCGCCCGGCTCCACCACCGGCAGCAGAACGGTCACCATAAGGCTTCCGCTCCCCGCCACCAAAGCCACGGTCTTCACCGTCACGGCGGGGACGGTCACCAAAAGGCTTACGGTCGCGGTCACCGAAGGGCTTACGCTCACCGTTGCCGGCTGGGCGCGTTGCAGGATCGTTGTTGTCCCGGTTTTCCCGTCCCCTGAAGCCGCGGGGATCCCCGCCGGAGTTGTTGTTTCCCCGGAATGAGCCCCGGTCGTTCCCGCGGTTGCCGCCGTTGTTCTCGGCCATGTGGATTCCTCCTGTTGAGAGCCGACCGCTGGCGCAACTGCAGTGGCTCATATGCGTGTTTCGTTTACTACGCAACCCGAAATCAAGCGCTTCCAAGTCCGTACATCTTCATCAATTCTAGGCGAGCCGTCCTAATCGCAGGCACGCGGCAGCATAATCCGGCGGGGATCGTGGCCATGTTCACATCAACCCCCAATACACCGGCGTACCCTGATCATGGCATCAGACCGCTCCCACCAGCGTGTACCGGCTGAGCCGCCGCCCGGATTGACGTGCACTGGCGATGACTTCGCGGCTGGTCAGCACCTTCCTTGGGCTCATCCAGCCTTGCGAGGGCTTATGCAGCGCATATCCGCCGCCCACAGTGATGGCAACATGCTGGGCCAGGCCTGTAGGTGAACGCCAGACGAGGACCGTACCCGCATTGCTGTCATTTCCGCCGGGTACAGCCACCATAGCGAGCCACTTCTCAAACGGTTCCTGGACCATCCACGTGTCGGCCGCGTCCACAACACCGGCTGCTGCCATGACAGTGCCAAAACAATTCGGACCACTGGCCGATGGAAAGGTACCGGCCAAGGACCTTGCGCCAGGCAACAGGGCGGCAGCTGTTCTCCACACGCTCCCAGGGACCTCAAGATGCCGGCTTCTTCGCCGACCGAAACGAAGGTAGTCCGTGAGAACAGTTTCCCGGTGTTCCTGGAGGAGGGAGGGCCACCAGACAAAACGATGCCCTGCAGCGTCGCCGGCCATTAGTGCCGGGTAGTTCACCGATTTACGCTATCGGTTGTGGTTGTTATTCGGGGTGTTTGGGGACCGTATCTGATAGGTCAACCCGTGGTGGTGGTTAGGGGCCTGGTGGCGCCGGCACCGTGGTGTGGG
>NZ_LMOL01000013.1:0-203 GCF_001424565.1 Arthrobacter sp. Leaf141 | reverse complement strand
GTTCCCCTGGGGTGTTGCCCGGGGGTGGGAAATCTGTGGTTACAACATTGTGGTGTTGTTATTTTGTTGTGTTTTTGTTCCCTGCAATAAACCCGTGGGTTTGTTGTTTGGGAACCACATAGTGGACGCAAGCAGTCTTGTTTCTTTTTACCACCCCACGGGTGCAAACGCTTTTGAATCCGTTTGCGGGGGTGGTGTGTGGT
>NZ_LMOL01000012.1:45676-45784 GCF_001424565.1 Arthrobacter sp. Leaf141 | reverse complement strand
CCCGGCGGTGGTGCTGCTGAAGCGGACGCCGAGGGTGAGGGGGACGCCGTCGTTGATTTCGTAGATGCCGGGGGTGACGGTGTCCTGGAAGAGGGTGCAGGGGCAGGC
>NZ_LMOL01000012.1:254-45572 GCF_001424565.1 Arthrobacter sp. Leaf141 | reverse complement strand
CCACGCTGGAGGATCCGGCCAGGGGCTGTTGCCCGCCGGCGGTGAACGGCGGGTCGGGGAACTGCGCCACCACGTCCACCAGGTAACTCGCCGAGGAATGCGATCCTGGGAAGTCGCCGGAGTATGAGTAGGCACCGGCGTCCGAGTAAGTCCGCAGGTTTCCTACGCTCAAGCCGTTGCCGAACCCGTTGCCGGTTGCCGAGTAGGCACCCGTAAGCGACTTGTAGGCGACAACGTATTCCGCGTTGGCGTTGATGGACACCGGCTGGTCAAAGAATGCTGTTTGCCATCCGGAGGTGCTCTCGTTGGCGAAGGTGACGGAGGCGAGCTGCTGGCCACCGCCTGTGAAAAGGTAACCGGTGTGGGTGCCCGTGTTACCGGCGGACTTGTAGAACTTCACGCCGGTTACAGTTCCGCTGGTGGTGCCGGAGAAGCGGATCCCGAGGGTCAATGGAACGCCGTCCATGACCTCTTCGATGGCCGGGACCACGGACTCGTCATAGAAGCTGCAGGGGCAGGAACCTGGCGGTGGCGGGGAAACTACTGTGGTGAAGAACCAGGACCCACCCGAGCTGAGGGTGACCCCACTGGAAGTGGTGCCCGTGAGCGTCGCGGTGAAGGTGGTGGCAAGGGCCAGCGGAGCAGCCGGGGTGAAGGTGGCCTTCCGGGAGACAGGATCGTAGGCCGAGGCCCCGGCAACCGGCGCGCCATTTGCATCCTTCAGGGTCAGGCTGACCGTGGACGCCGTGACGGGCTTGGAGAAGATTGCCCCGACGGTGGAGCCCTGCGGAACACTGGACGATCCCGGGAGGGGCCACTGCCCGCCCGCGGAGAGTGGCGTGTTGTCGGTCAGTTCGAACAACGCATCGACGAAGTAGTTTCCGCTGTTGTAGCTGCTGGTGGGATGGGAGCCGGCCACACCGTAGACACCGGCCGGCGGGCTGCCGAAGCCCCCCGCCACGGTCAACGGGGGCTCGACGGAGCCGAAGCTGACCCACTGGTAGTTGGTGCTCGCGTAGTGGCCGTTCGGGGCTGTGTAGGAAACCGTGTAGGTGCTGCCTGCAGAGACGGCGACGGCCTGGCCGAAGCTCACCTTCTGCCAGCCGGAAGCTGTCTCGGCCGTGAAGGCCGCCGTGGCCAGCCGCTGGCCGGCGGAATTCCAGAGTGAACCGTTGTGTGTTCCCGTGTTGGCTGAACTCTTGTAGAACCGGACGCCGCTGATGAAACCATCCACGGTGGGGGTGATCTTCAATCCGAGCTCATACGCGCCGCCATCCTGGGCGTCGGGTATCGCTGGTATCTGCTGGCCAAATACGGAGTAGGGGCCGGTGAGCTGGGCGGTCCGGGTGGCAACGGCACCGATATTCGCGCTGTCGTCCACGGCGCGCACCTTCAGGGCAGCAGTGCCCAGACCTTTTTGGATGTAGGTGTATGTCCAGTTCTGCTTTCCTTGGGCTGGGTGCCAGGACGTGCCGCCGTCAGTTGAAACTTCGACGCCGGCCACAATGCCCCCCACGTCCGTGGCAGTCCCCGAGGCGGTGACGCTGGTCCCGTGCACCAGACCGGCGTTGTCCGCCGGTGCGGTGATTGCCACTGTGGGGCCGGTCGTGTCTGTGCTGCGCGCAGCGGCCGCCAGCGCGGTGTCCCTGGTGCCCGGCTGGGCACCCATGTCAGCCAGCAGGTTGATTTGGGCCTGCTGGATCCTGGGGTCAGCCGGCGCCCCGGGGCCGTCGTGTTCCTGATCCAGCCCCCAGGTCCATTGCACGGTTCCGGCACCGAAAACCAGTGCCCCACTGGCCGCCTTGTACAGGGTGAGGTTGTGGGTGGTGGTGCCAGCGGAAACAGTGTTTCCGTAGTCGCGGAGATACTCCGGTGTGGTTCCGGTCGAGGTGGACAGCCGGATCAGGCCCGCTGGCCGGAAACCGTTGTCCAGGTCTTCATCGGACTCATACCCCACAGTGTGTTCAGCCAGTGCGGCTGTGGAACCGGCAGCCAGGCTGGCCAGCGATGTGTTGCGCCAAAGCCGGGATTTTCCCTCCGCAGAGCTGACACGAATCGGCATGTCCGTGTAGTTGGACATGTACATGGTGCCGGTCAGCGCGTTTTCAGGCAGGCCGCCGCCGTTGGCTTGGGAGGCATACCGCGGATCCCGCCATGTACCGGTCCAGCCTGGACTGGGATCGATCTTGCCGTTGGCCCAGGTCTCCTTATACGAAGTGATGGTCCGGTGCGCGGCCCCGTCCACCGGGGAGGGTTCAAACCGCACGCGCCAATACATTTCGTTCCCTGAGAGGAACTGCAGGTTGACGCCCGCGTTCCGTGCCGCCTCGACGTTGCTGCGCTGTGGCCCGGACCAGTACTCGTCGTGGCCAACGGAGAGGAAAACCTTGTGGTTCAGCAGCAACGCGCCGCTGCGGTCGGTGTCCAGACCGCTGATATAGCTGACGTCGTAACCGTTCTTCTCGAGGAAGCGGACCAAGGGGTACTCATTGCTGAAAAAGAAGTCGCGTCCGTCGGTGCCGTTGCGGGTATTGATAGGCCGGTTGTAGCTGATTTTGTAGGCGCGGCCATTGGCGGCACCTTCGTAAAAGTCGGAGCCACCATAGCTGTTGTAGGCCTGCCAGGTGGTGTCGGATGTTTGAAAGACGACGTCCGAGTGGCTGCTGTCGTTGCGGACCACGAAGGTGATGTGGCTGCTGTCGCCTGTGTCGGGGCGGGTGAGCAGGGCAAAGTACACGCCGGACACTGCGGTGGCCGGAACCTGCCATGTGGCCGAAACGGCCCAGGTCCCGCAATCGTAAAGTTCTGTGGCCGCGTCCCGCAGGCACTGCGGCTGGGTCTGGCGCGGGGCCGACGGTGTCACGTCGGCAATTTTCCGGGCGCCCAGGCCCTGGTACCAGCCTGTCCGGTAGATGGCGATGGTGTAGCTGGGCGCAGCAGTGTCGACTTTGAACCGCACTGGCTGGCCCGCATTGACGCTCATTTCCGTGGCGTACCCCTGAATGGATTCGTCACCGGCTCCGTCGATGTCCCAGACGTTGGGGTCAGCACCGGGCTTGGAGTTCTCGCAGGCGACGGCGTTGATCAGCGGTGCGCACGGGTCCGCGGCAGCTGCCGACGCCAGGAATCCCGCCGGAAGTCCCACCGGCAGCAGCGCGGCGAGGAGCGCGACGGCTAGTGGACCTACTATCCGCTGGAAGGCTGTGAGAGGCCGCTGGGCGGGGGATGCTGGCATGGGAACTCCTGATTTGAAGACGCGCAATGCGTTGGCGGCCGACATGGATGTGGCCCGAACCTTCACCGCCCACCCCAGAGGCGGCCAAACCAAGATATTCAGTTAATCCGGCTGATCTTTGAAACGCCCATCCGCGCAGTCTGCACCTGCGAAGGATCCAGCCATGAGTGGAACCGGTCCGAGGACCCGGGTGAGACCACTTGGCCAAGCGGTTTCTAGCAACCTGTGATCGTGAGCCTATGCCCGCCGAAAAAGCCGGGCAAGGCAGTTTGCGGATGTGGGCCGCGATCCCGCAAAAGTGTGTGGAAGTCCGCAGGTCCACCCACTGTCGGTGGAAGCAAGTAGATTTAAGGCCGGTAAGCGACAGCACCACCAGCCAGGAGACCAGAAACACCTTGCACCTCAAAAGCCTGACCGTCCGGGGGTTCAAGTCTTTCGCGTCCGCCACCACCTTCGACTTTGAACCGGGCGTCACCGCCGTGGTGGGTCCGAACGGGTCCGGCAAATCCAATGTGGTGGACGCCCTTGCCTGGGTGATGGGGGAGCAGGGGGCCAAAACACTCCGCGGCGGGAAGATGGAAGACGTCATCTTTGCGGGCACCTCCGGCCGGCCGCCGCTGGGCCGTGCCCACGTATCGCTGACCATCGACAACGCAGACGGCGCCTTGCCCATTGAATACAGCGAAGTCACCATTTCGAGGACACTCTTCCGGACCGGCGGATCCGAGTACGCCATCAACGGTGCCGGCTGCCGGCTGCTGGACATCCAGGAACTGCTCTCCGATTCGGGCCTGGGCCGGGAAATGCACGTCATCGTGGGGCAGGGGCAACTCGACAGGGTCCTGCACGCCACCCCCGAGGACCGGCGGGGCTTCATTGAGGAAGCCGCCGGCATCCTGAAGCACCGCCGCCGCAAGGAACGGACGGTGCGCAAGCTTGAGGCCATGCAGGCCAACCTGCAGCGGCTCTCGGACCTCACCGGCGAGATCCGCCGCCAGCTGACGCCCCTGGGAAAGCAGGCGGAAGTGGCCCGCCGGGCACAACGGGTCCAGTTCGACGTCCGGGACGCCCGGGCCCGGCTTTTGGCTGACGACCTCGTGTCACTGCAGCGGGCCCTTGACCGGGAGGTCGCCGATGAGGCTGCGCTGAAAACCCGGCGCGCCGCCGTTGGGCAGGCGCTTGAACAAGGCCGCCGTGAGCAGGCCGTTATGGAACAGTTGGCAGCTGAGGCCACGCCGCAGCTGAACGCCGCCCGGGATACCTGGTACCGGCTGTCCGCAGCCAGGGAACGGCTCCGCTCACTCGGGTCACTTGCGCAGGAACGCAGCCGCCTGCTCGGGTCGGATGAGGCCCCGCCAACCGGCCGCGACCCCGAACATCTGGAGCAGCAGGCCGCCCGGGTCCAGGCCGAAGCCGCGGGCCTGGGCGTTACCGTCCAGGGCCTGCGCACCACCTTGGCCGCCGCCACCGCGCAAAAAGCCGAAGCGGAGCAGGCAGCGCTCACCGAGGATAAACGTCTTGCGGCCGAACTCCGCGCGGCCGCAGACCGGCGCGAAGGCCTGGCCCGGCTCGCCGGTCAGGTTGCCGCAGCCCGTTCGCGGGTGGAGTCCGCCCAGGCCGAACTGGGCCGGCTGCGGGAGTCCCTGTCCGCCGGCTCAGGCCGCCGCGCCAAGGCCCAGGCCGAATTCACTGCCCTGGAAAACCAGGTGGCGGGCGTCGAAGAGGGAGAGGAATCCCTGGACGCCGATTACGAGGAGGCGTCGGCCGCTCTTGACGGCGTGACGGAAGACATCGCCGGCCTCAAACTGGAGGTCAATGAAGGGATCCGCCGCCGCGACGCACTGGCCGCCAGGCTGGATGCCCTCAGGCTTGGCCTGGAACGCAAGGACGGCGCCCGCCATGCAGTACAGGCCGGAGTGGCCGGCGTACTGGGCACCCTCGCCGGCGAACTCACGGTGCAGGCAGGCTTCGAGACAGCCATTGCCGCTGCGCTGGGGGACGCCTCTGAGGCTGTCCTGGTCCAGGACCCGGGGGCCGCAGCTGCTGTCCTGGAACTGCTGAAGTCGGACGACGCCGGGCGGGCGGCGCTGCTGCTGGGCTCTGCCGGGGTATCGGGCACCGCGCCCCAGCGGGACGTGGACCTGCCGCCTGGCGCCCAATGGGCTTCCGGCCTGGTGGCCGGTGCCGGTGGACACCTCCCGGCGGTGCGGCACCTGCTCGCCGGGACCGCCGTCGTCAACGACATCACGGAAGCGGCTGCCCTGGTGGCACGGAGCCCGGAGACAGTTGCCGTGACGTTGGCCGGCGATGTTTTTACGGCCGTCTCCGCGACCGGCGGTTCGGCGAAGGCGCCGTCACTGCTCGAAGTCCAGGCCGCAGTGGCCGACGCCGAAACCCAACTTGCCGGGGTAAGCGCGGGGCTGGAGCGGAGCAGGTTTGCCCTGGCCGGCGCCGAGGGCCGCCAGTCCGAAGCCAAACAGCGGGCAGATGCGGCCCTGGACAAGCTGCACGACTCCGACGCCCGCCTGGCTGCCGTGGCCGAACGGCTTGGCCACCTGAATTCGGTGCTGCGCAGCGCCGTGGGAGAGGATGAACGCCTCCAGGCGTCCCTGCTGCGGGCGGAAGCCAACGTGGTGGCGGAGGAGGAAGCGCTGGCGGGGATCGCCGCGAGGCTGGCAGCAGCGCAGGAGGTCCCCGCCGACGAGGAACCGTCCACTGACCAGCGGGACCGGCTGGCGCTTGCTGCCACAGCGGCCCGTGCCGCAGAGGTGGAAGCCAGGCTCTCGCTGCGCAGTTCCGAAGAACAGCTCACCGCTACCCGCAACCGGGCCGTGTCCCTCGAACGGGCGGCCGCCACTGAGCGCCGGGCAAGGGAGGAAGCGGCGGAGCGTGCCCGTCGCCGGCGCCTGCAGGCACGGCGTGCGTCGGCGGTTTCGGCAGCGGTTGAGGTGGCCAACCGGTTCGTGGACATTTCCGTGGACCTGGCGGCGCACGGACGGGACCTTGCCGAACAGAACCGCGAACGGCGGGACCAGGGGCTGGTGGAAATCCGGGCCGCCAACGATGCCCTGGCCCGGGAGCACGCCGACCTTACCGATACCGCGCACCGGGACGAATTGGCCCGGACCCAGCAGCGCGCCCGGATTGAAGCCCTGGAAACCAGGTCCATCGACGAACTGGGCATCACCCCGGAGGCGCTGGTGGCAGAGTTCGGGCCGGAGCTCCCCGTTCCCGTTGCGGCGGGGGAGAGCCAGGACAAGTGGGCGGCCCTGCGCACTGAAGTTGACCAGGACGGGGCCGCTGTTGTCGAAGGAATACCCTACGTGCGGGAGGAACAGCAGAAACGGCTCCGCAAGGCCGAGCGGGACCTGGCCAGCCTGGGTAAGGTCAACCCGCTGGCCCTTGAGGAGTTCGCGGCACTGGAGGAACGGCACCAGTTCCTCGCCAGCCAGCTGGAGGACCTCAAAGCCAGCCGGAAGGACCTGCTGGACATCATCAAGGAAGTTGACGACAGGGTCCAGCGCGTTTTCACGGAGGCGTTCGAGGACACCCAGGCCCAGTTCGTCCGCGTGTTCGACAGACTTTTCCCCGGCGGTGAAGGCCGGCTGGTCCTGACCGACCCCACCGACATGCTCACCACCGGCATCGAGGTTGAAGCGCGGCCGGCCGGTAAAAAAATCAAGCGGCTCTCGCTGCTGTCGGGCGGCGAACGTTCACTCACCGCCGTCGCGCTCCTGGTAGCCATCTTCAAGGCCAGGCCTTCCCCCTTCTATGTTATGGACGAGGTGGAAGCCGCCCTTGACGACACAAACCTGGGCCGGCTGATCACCATTTTCGAGGAGCTCCGCGAGTCCAGCCAACTGATCGTGATCACGCACCAGAAGCGGACCATGGAAGTGGCCGATGCCCTTTACGGGGTGACGATGCGCGGCGACGGCGTCTCCACCGTCATCAG
This sequence comes from Arthrobacter sp. Leaf141, assembly GCF_001424565.1. GTDB lineage: Bacteria > Actinomycetota > Actinomycetes > Actinomycetales > Micrococcaceae > Arthrobacter. The sequence continues at coordinate 38,382 of NZ_LMOL01000012.1, read as the reverse complement.
CCAACGGATGGGCGCCGACACCTGACGTATGGCGGGGCAGGTCACCGTGCCCGGACAGCCCCGGGCAGCCCCGGGCAGCCGGTGCAATTATGAGAAGCTAGGGGATGTGAATGACATCCTTCCTATTGTTTTGTCCATTGTTGCTGCCCTGGCGGTTATCGGCGGGCTGATCCCGGTTTTCCTCAAGACCCGAAGGAACATCACCCAGTATCCGGGGCAACGCGACGCCAACGACCCTGAGGTGCGGCCGGGGGGCAGCACCCTGGAGGAGGACCGGCCCGCCGGCGCAGAACCTGCGGCCCCTTCCGCAGTTGACATGGCAGGCCTGGACACCACCGTCCCGGACGACGCCGCCGGCCTGGAAACCATCCGCGTGGAGACTCCACTGCCGGTGGCCGGCCGCCTGACGCGGCTGCGCGAACGCTTGGTCCGCTCCAACAACATCATGGGCAAGGGCCTGCTGGCCCTGCTCTCCAGCGATAAAATCGACGAAAACGTCTGGGACGAGGTCGAGGAAACGCTGCTTCTGGCGGACCTGGGCACCGAACCGACAATGCAACTGGTTGACGCACTCCGCGAGCGGGTGAAGGTGTTGGGCACCCGCACCCCGGAGGACGTTAAAGCGCTGCTCCGTGAAGAGCTCATCAAGCTGGTTGACCCCACCATGGACAGGACCCTGAACGTCCAGCGGCACGCGGACAAGCCCGCCGTTGTGATGGTGGTGGGCGTCAACGGCGTCGGCAAGACCACCACGGTGGGCAAGCTTGCCCGGGTTCTGGTCGCCGAGGACAAGGACGTGCTGCTGGGTGCGGCGGATACTTTCCGCGCGGCCGCAGCTGAACAGCTTGCCACGTGGGGCTCCCGGGTTGGCGTACCGACGGTAAAGTCCGACGTCGACGGTGCAGACCCGGCCTCTGTTGCCTACGAGGCGGTGAAGGCCGGCATCGACCAGGAAGTCGACGTGGTGATGATCGACACCGCGGGCCGGCTGCAGAACAAAGTGGGCCTCATGGACGAGCTCAGCAAGGTCAAGCGCGTGGTGGAGAAACTGGCTGAAGTGGACGAGGTGCTCCTGGTCCTGGACGCCACCACCGGCCAGAACGGCTTGAACCAGGCCCGCGTCTTCGCCGAAGTTGTGAACATCACCGGCATTGTCCTGACCAAACTGGACGGCACCGCCAAGGGCGGCATCGTCGTCGCCATCCAGCGGGCCCTGGGCGTTCCGGTGAAGCTGATCGGCCTGGGTGAAGGTGCCGATGACCTGGCGCCCTTCGAAACCGAAAGCTTTGTGGACGCACTGCTCAACTGACGGGCCGGCCAGCCGGCGCGTCCGGTTCAAGCCCCGGCACCCCGCACCACAACAAAGCCCTGCTTCCGGTTCGGGAAGCAGGGCTTTGTTGTGGTGCCCCCGGGAGGGCCGGCTCGATCTCAGTAGGTGAAGTTCAGCACCGTGGCGGTGCCGGCCGTCAGCTGGAACGTCTGGGTTTTCTCGCCGTAGGCAAAGCCGGGCACGGTGGGCCGCGAGGCCACAGGCACCGAAGCCTCAAGCGCGCCGTCAATCTTGGTTTCGCCTTCGGCGGAGTAGGACGGTCCGGTCATCTGGGTCATGGTTCCGGTCAGCGCCTTGCCCGGCAGTTCCAGCTTTACGCTGGTCTGCGCAGCCTGCGTCGGATCATTCTCGTTGACGATGACCACGCTGGTGCTGCCGTCAGCGTTCTGTAGGGCGTACCCGTAGGCCAGGCCGCCGCCGGTGGTTTCCAGCTTCAGGAACTCACCGCCAGTCAGGTCCGCCGCGACGGACATGCCGAAGAACGGGGACCGCTCAAACACGGTGCCATCCGGCTTCAGGTAGGCGCCGCCGGAGCAGAGCGGCGACAAGGGGGGCCCGCCCTTGCAGGTCAAAAGGGAGCTGTGGAAGCCGAGCCGCTGGATGCCGTTCTGGGCGGACGCGAGGATGTAGTCAACGCTCCAGAGCGCGGACGCATGCGTCCGGCTGGTGGGGTTGGCGCCATCGCAGGCCGAGATTCCGGTTTCCGGGATCCACACCGGCAGGCCTGCCGGACCGGCAATCTCCAGCGCCGCCTTCTGGTAGGCGAGCGTGCGGTCATGCATCTGGCGCGTCATGAGGTTCGCCATGGTCGGCGCACTTTGCGGGTCCTTCGCATCACAACTGGTCAGCGGGTAGTGATGCAGCGACAGGATCTTCTTCTGCTGCGTGGTCGTTTTTACGAACGGTTCCCACCAGGACTCGGCGTAAGCGCCCGGTCCCAGCAACGGAACCTGGGGTGCCACGGCAAAAATGGCGTCGGCGTATTCCTTCAGCTCAGCCAAATAGTCGTCGCGGTCCCATCCTGACGGCCGCACGCCGCTGGTGGGGAAACCGTTCGGTTCGTTCCCTACGGTGACGCTGACCAGCCGGGCTTTGAAGATATCTGCGGCGTACTTCATCATGTCCGCTGCCCGGGGTGGGTCGAAGTGGCCCAGGTCCACAGTCAGGCTGATGGTTGCATCGGTCGCCTCGAGGAGCGTGTTGACGCGTTCGAAATCCGCCGGAGTAACAGCCCGGACCGGGCGGGGCTTGTCACCGGTCAGGTTCCCCGGGATGGGCTCGCCCGTGGACGTCCAGTACATCCGCCTGTCCACGGAACTGCCGCCAAAGCGGAGATGGGGTTTTTTGAGGCCGGAAAGGAGCGCCACCATTTCGGCGTTGTCGCCGCGCAAATTAGTGTCCGCCAGGTCGGTGGCTTCCAGCGAAAGGCCCACGATGCCCTCCGGCATGGACGTTCCGGTTTTGTCGGCAGAGACCTTCAGGGTCATGGCGTCAACGGCGGTCAGCGGCGAACCGGCCGGCGGACCGGCCTGGTTGTAATACGTGACAGGCGGCGCGGGCGGCAACGACTTCGTCGCTGTGGCTGTGGCTGTGGCCGTCGGTTCGCTGGTGGGCTGCGAGGTGGCTGCGGGGGTACCGCCGCCATTCTGGAGGAGCGGCAGGACGAAGATGATCAGGGCGATCACCACAACGGCGGCGACCAGGGCCAGCGGCCACCATTTCCGGGAGCCGGGCCTGGTGTCCCGGCGGGCCGGGCCGGGCGGATGTTCGGGTGGCAAGGGATCAGAAGAAGGCATGCGCAGGTTACTCCAACGTTTGGGTGTGTTACCGCATAGCCTAGCGAATGACGCTTCCCCTGCTGCTATTGGGCAGGCCCGGCTGGACGCCGGACGAGGGTTTCCGGGGTGGCGGTCCAGGCCGCCGCGGCCAGGAGCAGGATGCCGCCGGTGATGCCGAACGCCCATCCGTACCCCAGTTTGTCCGCCAGGATGCCTGCCAGGACAGGACCGGCGATCGCGCCGATGTCCGCCGTCATCTGGTAGGCGGCCAGGACCCTGCCGCCGGAGCGGCCGTTGCCGATCACGTCCGCCAGCGCTGCCTGTTGGGCCGGTCCCAGCAGGCCGGAGCCGATCCCCGCCACCGCCGACGCCGCCAGGAACCAGCCCAACCCGGACGTGAGCCCGATTCCAGCGGTCGAAAGCCCGGCCACCAGCAAGCCGGCGACCATCATGGGCCTGCGCCCCAGGGAGTCTGCCAGCCGGCCGGAAAACGTCAGCGCAGCGGCGTTTCCGGCAGCGAAGACGGCCAGCGCCAGACCCGCCGATTCCGGCCCGGCCCCCAGCGCGGCCACTGCAAACAAGGGAACTGTTGCCATGCGGACGCCGAAGGTAGCCCAGCCGTTGGCGAAACTGGACAGCAGCGCCGATCGGTAGGCGGGGATCCGGAGGCCCTCGGAGAAGAGCATCGCAGGGATGGCGGGGCCGCCGTCGTCCGCTGACCTCCGTTGATGGCTGAGCTGGGTCTGGACCACAACGGCGGCCAGCACCAAAGCGGCGGCGTAGGCAAGGAACGGGACCCGCAACCCGAAGCCGGCCAGCAGCCCGCCCACGATGGGTCCTGCCACGTTGCCAATGAGGAACGCCGAGGCGTAGGCCCCGGAGACGCGTCCCCGGCTCTCGGGCGGCGCCAACCGGATCACCAGGGCCATGGAGGCTACCGTAAACATCACCGACCCCACGCCGCCCAAGCCACGGAACACCAGCAACTGCCAGTAGTCCTGGGCGAAGGCGCAGGCCGCGGTGGAGGCCGCCACGATGAGCAGCCCGCCCACGTACACGGGACGCTCACCCAGCCGGGCGATCAGCACCCCGCCGGCAGGCGCAAACACCAGGCGCATAAACGCGAAGATGCTCACAATGACGGCCGCCGCTGTTGCCCCCACGTCGAAGGTTGTGGCGAACTGCGGCAATACCGGCGCAACAAGCCCGAATCCGAGGGCAATCAGGAACGCGGCGGCAAGCATCACCTTGATGTCCCGCGGCAGGCGCTCGCGTGGCGGCCGGAGCCGGGCCAAAATCCGTGCAGTGGCGCCGCCGGTGCGCGGTGTTGCGGTCATGATGCGTGATTCCTTGCCGGGTGGGACGCCGGGATCCGGCGAAAGTGCAGAAACATAACCGTAACAAGGCGGATATGCACCATTTACTTCCTAGAGGTTGTTGTAACAGGCCCGCAATCTAAATCCTCCGCGAGCGAAACACGGCGCCGACACACTCGTTACAGGACGCAAACGGCGTTGGCAGGCGGAGAACTCCGCAAGATTCGAGTGAGAGAGGACGTGCACCATGGAACTTACCGCAGGTCACGTATGGGTCATGGTGTCTGCAGCGCTAGTGCTGCTGATGACACCGGGCTTGGCATTCTTCTACGGCGGCATGACACGCGCCAAAGCAGCACTGAACATGATGATGATGAGCTTCATCTCCATCGGCATGGTGGGCGTTGTCTGGATTCTCTGGGGCTACTCCATGTCCTCCGGCGATGGCTTCCTCCAGATGGTGGGCAACCCCTTCGCCAAGTTCGGATTGGAAGGCATTGACACCCCTGACGGCCTCATCGCCGTTGGCTTCGGCGCCACCTTCGCCATCATCACCGTCGCGCTCATCAGCGGTGCGATCGCCGACCGCGCCAAGTTCGGCGCCTGGACCGTGTTCGTCCCCGTCTGGGTCACCCTGGTGTACTGCCCCCTGGCCTACATGGTGTGGGGCGGTGGCCTCTTCAGCACGGAGGGTGCCGTTGGTGCAGCGCTCGGGGAAGCCATCGACTTCGCCGGCGGCACCGTGGTGCACATCAACGCCGGCGTCGCGGCACTGATCCTCGTCTTCATCGTGGGCAACCGCAAGGGGTTCGGTAAGGACCCCAACCACCGCCCGCACAACATCCCGTTTGTGATGCTCGGCGCGGCCATCCTGTGGTTCGGCTGGTTCGGCTTCAACGGCGGCGCGGCCACCACCGCAGAGCAGGGCGGCCTCATCTGGATCAACACGCTGGCAGCACCCGCAGCGGCAATGCTCGGCTGGCTCGTCACCGAACGCATCCGCGACGGCCACCCTACGTCCCTCGGTGCCGCATCAGGCGTCGTCGCAGGCCTCGTGGCCATCACCCCGGCCTGCGCCAACGTCAGCCCCGTGGCCGCCCTGGGCCTCGGCGTGGTGGCCGGTGTGGCCTCCGCCCTGGCGGTCGGCCTGAAGTTCAGGTGGGGCTTCGATGACTCGCTCGACGTCGTCGGTGTGCACCTCGTCTCCGGCATCATCGGCACCGTGGCACTGGGCTTCATCGCCCTCCCCGAAGAAGGCATGGGCGGCGGCCTCTTCTACGGCGGCGGCATGACCCAGATGTGGGCCCAGCTCGCAGCAGCCGGCATCGCCATCGCCTACTCAGCGGTGATGACCACCATCATCGCCCTGGCAATCCACAAGACCATGGGCTTCCGGGTCTCGCAGGAACAGGAATCGGTGGGTGTGGACCTCAGCCTGCACGCCGAGACCGCCTACGAGTTCGGTGTGGGCGGACACGGCGGCAGCTTCTCCCCGCTCCACGACATGATCACCGGCAAGTCCCAGTCCGAAGCGGCTGGCAGGAATGAAGCAGCAACAGGCAAGGAAAGCGTGGGGGCATGAAACTGATCACTGCAATCGTCAGGCCGGAAAAGCTCGAAGCAATCCGGGAGGGACTGGAATCCTACGGGGTCCAGGGCCTGACGGTCAGCGCAGCCAGCGGTTACGGCCGGCAGCGCGGCTACACGGAGGTTTACCGCGGCGCTGAGTACAACGTGGATCTCCTGCCCAAGATCCGGGTGGAGGTGCTGGCCACCGATGAGCAGGCGGATGACATCCTGGACGTGATCATCGCCAGTTCCAACACCGGCCGGGCCGGAGACGGCAAGGTCTGGACCATGGACGTCTTTGAGGCAGTCCGGGTCCGCACCGGGGAGCGCGGCGTGGCCGCGATCTAGCACTGGCAGCGAAGCAATAAGGAAGGGCAGGGAACCGGTCAGGTTCCCTGCCCTTCCTGCGTTGCCGGGGTGAACGGCCCCCGGGCCCGGCAGCGGCCTACCTGGCCCCGGCGGCTCCGGACCAGGACGCGGGGCCTTCCGATCCGGCGTCGTACTCATCCAGCGGCACCTCGCCGTCCTGCCACGCCTGCAGCACCGGTTCAACAATGCGCCAGCAGTCCTCCGCGGTGTCGCCGCGGACGGACAGCAGCGGATCCCCGGTAAGCACACCTTCCAGGACTTCGCCGTAGGGGAGCAGGTCGGCGCCGCTCAGTTCGGCCTCCAAGGTGGTCCGCGTCAACGTGAAGAGGTCCCCTGGCCCATCCACGTCGACGTCGAACTGCAGCGTGTCCGGCCCGAACCCGATCCGGAGTTGGTTGGGGGAGTCAACACCGCTGAAGCCCTTGGGCAGGTGCGGGACGGGCCGGAACGTCACCACCGCCTCCTTGCGTTTGGCGCCCAGCGCCTTCCCTGACCGCAGGATGAAGGGCACACCCTTCCAGCGCCAGTTATCGATGCCGACCTGGACTTCGGCAAGGGTTTCGGTCCCGCGGGAGGCATCCACGCCTTCTTCGGCGGCATAGTCCGGGACGTCCTTCCCGCCAACCGTGCCGGCGGTGTACCGCGCCCGGCGGGTGGACCGGTTGAATGGTCCGTTGACGCTGCTGGCGCGCAGCACCCCGGCGATGGCGTCGCGGAGGTCCCGCTCGTGGATGCTGGCAGGCGGCTCGATGGCCATCAGCGCCATGATCTGCAGGAGGTGGCTCTGGATCATGTCCCGCAGCGCTCCGGCGCCGTCGTAATAGCGGGCGCGGCCTTCCAGGGCCAGGTCCTCGTCGAAGATGATCTCCACCTTCTCGATGTGCTCCCGGTTCCATACCGGCTCCAGGAAATTGTTGGCGAACCGCAGGCCCAGGATGTTCAGCACCGTGGCTTTGCCCAGGAAATGGTCCACCCGGTGGATGTGGTCCTCCGGCACCAGCCGGGCCAGGGTCCGGTTCAGCTCCCGGGCAGACTCGGCACCGGCCCCGAAGGGCTTTTCCATCACCAGCCGGGTGCCGGCGGGAACCTCCTCCGGCCGGAGGACCCCGCACGCCAGCTGGCTGATCTTCGGCGGCAGGGCGAAGTACACCGCGACCGGGCCATCGAGTGTCCGCAGCAGCGAGGCCAGCCCGTCTTCCGCCGTGACATCCAGCTGGTGGTAGCTGCTGGCGGCGGCCAGGGACTTCAGGGCCGCCGCGCCGTCGGCGCCGGCCTCCGCACCTTCAGCGGCGAACGACGCCTGCAGCCGCTCCTGCCACTGCGCGGCTGTCCACGGATCGGAGCCTGCACCCACCAGGGTCAGGCCATCGGCGCGGCCGCGCACCACCAGGCTGGCCAGGCCCGGCAGCAGGAGCCGCCCGGTCAGGTCGCCGGAGGCGCCAAGGATGAGCAGGGTCCGTACAGTTGTTTGGCTCGTCATTTTGCCAGCATGCCATCATGCGGGCCCGACTTGGTACCCTAGATAGTCGAGTCCCGATCATCCACTGAAAGAAGTTCACGGCGCGTGTTCAATTCACTCTCTGACCGGTTGACAGCAACCTTCAAGAATCTTCGTGGCAAGGGCCGCCTGACTGAGGCTGATGTTGATGCCACAGTCCGCGAGATCCGCCGCGCCCTCCTGGATGCCGACGTCGCTGTATCCGTGGTCCGTGAATTCACCGGCCGGGTACGCGAACGCGCCCTGGGCGCCGAGGTCGCAGCCGCGCTGAACCCCAGCCAGCAGATCGTCAAGATCGTGAACGAGGAACTGGTGGAGATCCTCGGCGGCGAAACCCGCCGGATCCGCCTGGCCAAAAACGGCCCAACCGTCATCATGCTGGCCGGCCTGCAGGGCGCCGGTAAGACCACCCTGGCCGGCAAGCTCTCCAAGTGGCTGAAGGCCCAGGGCCACAGCCCCATCCTGGTGGCCTGTGACCTGCAGCGGCCCAACGCCGTCACCCAGCTCCAGGTGGTGGGCAAGCGGGCCAACGTGCCGGTGTTCGCACCGCACCCGGGTGCCACCTACACCGAGCTCGACCACCCGGCAGGCGATCCTGTTGAGGTTGCCCGGGCCGGTGTCGAGGAAGCCCGCCAGAAGCTGCACGACGTGGTGATTGTGGACACCGCCGGCCGCTTGGGCGTGGATACGGACATGATGGAGCAGGCGCGCCAGATCCGCCGGGCCATCGTCCCCAATGAAGTCCTCTTTGTCATTGACTCCATGATCGGCCAGGATGCCGTGAACACGGCGCTCGCCTTTGATGAAGGCGTCAACTTCACCGGCATTGTGCTGTCCAAGCTCGACGGCGACGCCCGCGGCGGTGCCGCCCTGTCCGTCGCGTCGGTCACCGGCAAGCCCGTGATGTTTGCGTCCACCGGCGAAGGCCTCGACGACTTCGAACTGTTCCACCCCGACCGGATGGCTTCGCGCATCCTGGACATGGGTGATGTGCTCACGCTCATCGAGCAGGCCGAAAAAAACTGGGACAAGGACGAAGCAGCCCGGATGGCGAAGAAATTCGCCGACCAGGAAGACTTCACCCTGGACGACTTCCTCGCCCAGATGCAGCAGATCCGCAACATGGGCTCCATGAAGAAAATGCTCATGATGATGCCGGGTGCGCAAAACATCCGCCAGCAGCTCGAGCAGTTCGACGAGCGCGAGATCGACCGCGTCGAAGCAATCGTCCGGTCCATGACGCCGCACGAGCGCGTGGCCCCCAAGATCATCAACGGCTCCCGCCGTGCCCGCATCGCCCGCGGTTCCGGTGTCCACGTTTCCGAGGTCAACGGCCTGCTGGAGCGTTTCGCCCAGGCGCAGAAGATGATGAAAAAAATGGCCCAGGGCGGCATGCCGGGAATGCCCGGGATGCCTGGCATGCCCGGCGCCGGTGGCGGTGCCCGCAAGAACGCCAAGAACGCGCCCAAGAAGAAAGCCAAGTCCGGCAACCCGGCCAAGGCGGCCCAGGAGCTCAAGGACGCGGCAGCCCGGCGCGCAGCAGGCCCCAAGGCGCTGCCCACCGGGGCTGCCTTCGGCCAGCAGCAGGGGGACTTCGATCCCTCGCAGCTCAACCTGCCCAAGGGCTTCGACAAGTTCCTCGGGAAGTAGCCCAACCAAGTAGCGCCAAGTGCCGTTCTGAACACTCAGGACGACACTTGGCGCTACCCGGTTGGGATGTCGGTACCGTCGAATAGGGTTGGGACATGGTCAAGCAACGGGTGGTGTTCGTGCACGGCGAGGGAAGCTTCGGCGCGGCCGCCTGGCCCCGGCAACACGGCATGGCGCTCACGTACGACGCCTTATTCCTGCGCCGGCACGGCTACGATCCCGTCACTGAACCAGTGGAGTCCTCCTTCGGGGCGGACACAGCGGTGATCCTTGAGGCACTGGCCGACGACGGCCGGGGAACCGCCGGCGGGCACGTTGTGGCGCATTCACAAGGGGCAGTGGCGGCCATGATGGCCGCCGTCGAACGGCCGGACCTGGTCCATTCCCTCACGCTGGTGGAGCCGGCCTGCCTGTCGCTGACAGCGGGCCTGCCTGCCACCGCCGCCCACATCAGGCTGATGCAGCCGCTTTTTGATGCCCGGCACCAGCTCAGCGACGAAGACTTCCAGCGTGGGTTTGTCCGCCGCGTGTACGCCACGGACCTCCAGGAGCCCACCTCGCTGGAGGAGAAGCGGTCCGCCCGGCGGATGCGGCTGCAGGTACCCGCGTGGGAAGCGCCGCTGCACATTGTTCCGGGTGTGCCCACCCTGGTGCTTACCGGAGGCTGGGAACCACTGTATGAGGAAATCGCCGGCTACCTCCGGGAAACCGGCGCCCTGCACCGCATTGCTGCGGGCGGGCACCGGCCCCAGGACTCCCCGGACGGCGACCACGCCATCCGGGGATTCATCAGCGACGTCAGCCGTGGAGTGCAGGCCAAAGCATCCTGACCGGCCGCCGGGAGAAGCAGCCTAGCTTCCTGCCGGCATCACCGGCTCCGGCAGGTAGACCTTTCCGCCGGAAGCGAGGAACTCGTTGCTTTTTTCCCGCATGCCGGTGGCCATCTCCGCCAGCGCGGCCTGCGCTTCCGCGGAGCCGTATTCGTCCCGGATGTCCTGGCTGATCCGCATGGAGCAGAACTTGGGCCCGCACATGGAGCAGAAATGCGCTGTTTTGGCCGGTTCCGCGGGCAGGGTCTCGTCGTGGAAGGCCTCCGCCGTGACGGGGTCCAGTGACAGGGCGAACTGGTCCCGCCACCGGAACTCGAACCGTGCCTTGGACAGGGCATCGTCGCGTTCATGCGCTCCCGGGTGGCCTTTCGCCAGGTCAGCGGCGTGTGCGGCAATCTTGTAAGTGATCACGCCCGTTTTGACGTCATCCCGGTTGGGCAGGCCCAGATGCTCCTTCGGTGTGACGTAGCAGAGCATGGCCGTGCCGTACCGGGCGATCTCCGTGGCGCCGATCGCTGACGTGATGTGGTCATAACCCGGAGCGACATCCGTGACCAGCGGTCCCAGGGTGTAGAAGGGGGCGCCCTTGCACAGCTCCTGCTGGCGTTCCACGTTCTCCCGCACCAGGTGGAAGGGCACGTGGCCCGGGCCTTCAACCATCACCTGCACGTCGTATTCCCAGGCCCGCTGGGTGAGCTCGGCCAGCGTGTCCAGTTCGGCGAACTGGGCGGCGTCGTTGGCGTCGGCAGTGCCACCCGGCCGGAGGCCGTCACCGAGGGAAAACGCGACGTCGTACCGCGCGAATATTTCGCACAGCTCGTCAAAGTGCGTGTAGAGGAAGTTCTCCTGGTGGTGCGCAAGGCACCACCCGGCCATGATGGAACCGCCGCGGGACACGATGCCGGTGACGCGGTTGGCGGTGAGCGGCACGTAGCGGAGCAGGACGCCGGCATGCACCGTCATGTAGTCCACGCCCTGCTCGCATTGCTCAATCACCGTGTCCCGGAAGATCTCCCAGGTCAGGGCGTTGGCTTCGCCGTTGACCTTCTCCAACGCCTGGTAGATGGGCACGGTCCCGATCGGGACGGGGGAGTTCCTGATGATCCACTCCCTCGTGGTGTGGATGTCATCGCCGGTGGACAGGTCCATCACGGTGTCGGCGCCCCACTGGGTGGCCCACTGGAGTTTGTCCACCTCATCGGCGATCGAGCTGGTCACCGCGGAATTGCCGATATTGGCGTTGATTTTCACCAGGAACGCCTTGCCGATGATCATCGGCTCGGACTCGGGGTGGTTGATGTTGTTCGGGAGGATGGCGCGGCCGGCGGCGAGTTCGCTGCGCACCAGTTCAACGTCGCAATTTTCGCGCAGGGCCACAAACCGCATTTCCCGGGTGACGATGCCGTTCCGGGCATAATGCATCTGCGTGACGTTCCGCCCGCCGACGGCGCGGCGGGGCACCGGATGCGCACCCTTCCACTCCGCGGAAGCCGCTCCGCGGCGCACAGCGGACCGGCCGTCGTCGAGCAGGTTCCGTTCCCTGCCGCCGTACTCCTCGGTGTCCCCGCGTGCCGCGATCCACTCCGTCCGGAGCGGCGCCAGGCCCAGGACCGGATCACTTCCAGGGCCCGCAGTCCGGTAGGTCCGGAACGGGGAGTTTGCGGTACCTCCGGGGGAGGGCTCCAGCGCAATTTCCGTCACCGGAACCCTGATCCCGGCGGCCGGGTCTTCGAGGTAGGCCAGCGAGTGCGAGGCCAACGAACGGGTCTCCGCCCCCGTGCCGTCCCCGGTAGCAGGCAGATTTTGGGCAGGGTTGAACGGTGTTTTGGATGTATTCAAGGAATACTCACTTCCTTCGCCGGCATTACCCGGACAGGTTCGACGGTCGCAGGCTGCGTCAGCCCGATCTCAGCCCCTGCAGGGGCACCCGTGTGGTCACCAAGAAGCTACCACAAGCCCCGGCCGGGGGTTGTGTCACACTGCGGTGCTAGCCTGCATGCGTGACCACTAGCCCACATAAGGCCCAGGACGGGCCGCCACAAAAACCGTTTCCGGGCCCCCGGCGGCCGTCCGCTTTTCAAGGTGCGCGACAGTGACCCAGGTACTGGAGTTCAGCGGCCCGGTCCTCACCGGACCGGATACCGTGCGGCACGGCATGTGGTCGGTCGATGGCGTGCTGACGTTCAACCGGCCGCGGCAGGCACCCGGGAAAACCCTCGACGGGTGGGTCCTTCCCGGTTTTGTGGACGCGCACTGCCATCTGGGCCTGGGGCCGGGTGGCGCCGTGGGCCGGGAAGAAGCAGAGCAGCAGGCCCGCACGGACCGGGACGCCGGCACCCTCCTGGTCAGGGATGCAGGCGCACCGCTGGATACCCGCTGGCTGCAGTCAGGACGGGAGTTCCCGGTGCTTATCCGGGCCGGCAGGCACGTGGCCCGCACGCGGCGGTACCTGCGGGGATTCGCCGAGGAAGTGGAGCCGGCTGACCTGGTCCAGGCGGTGCGGAAGCAGGCGCGCGACGGCGACGGCTGGGTCAAGCTTGTGGGCGACTGGATTGACCGGGATGCCGGTGACCTCGCACCCTCCTTTCCTGCCGCCGTCGTCCGTGACGCCATCGCGGCGGCGCACGACGAAGGCGCCCGCGTTACCGCCCACTGTTTTGCAGCGGACACCCTGGACCAGATGCTGGACGGCGGCATCGACTGCATCGAACACGCCACCGGGCTGCAGCCACGGCACCTGCCGCGTTTCGCTGAACAGGGGGTACCCATCGTGCCCACCCTCATCAACATCGCCACCTTTCCTGACATCGCGGCCAGGGCGGAAGCGAAGTTCCCGCGCTACGCCGAACATATGCGCTCACTGTGGGAGCGGCGGGCGGAGCGGGTGCTGGAAGCCTTCGAGTCCGGGGTGCGGATTTTCGCGGGCACCGACGCCGGCAGCGTTATCCGGCACGGCCGGATCACGGACGAGATCCTTGCCCTGCATGGAGCCGGCCTGCCCACGGCCGCAGCACTCGATGCGGCCTGCTGGGCGGCCCGGGACTGGCTGGAAGCGGAAGGCATCCGCGAAGGGGAGCGGGCCGACGTCGTCCTGTGCGCAGGGGACCCGCGCCTCAACCCTCTGGACATCACCCGGCTTTCGCATGTGGTGCTTGGCGGGGAGTTGATTCGCTGAAGCGCTCGCACCTCGCTTGGAATAAATTGAAGCTTCAAGTAATTTTAAGAGTGAAGGCCCCCGCACCGAGGGCCCAGCACCAGGAGCACCCAATGACCGCAGCAGCCAGCAGCAGTGACCTTCTTCCCGCCGACCTCACCATGGGCACCGTGATGCTCAAGGTGGGCGACATGAAGGTCATGACCGATTACTACCAGCGCGCGCTCGGCCTGGAGGTGGTGGCCGAGCAGGACGGTGGACTGTACCTGGGCCGGCTGCAGAAGCCGCTGGTTCACCTTGCCCCAGCCCCCGGCCTGAACCTGCCCGGCAGGGGAGAGGCGGGACTCTTCCACACCGCCCTGCTCTTCGAGGACCAGTCGGCGCTGGCCGCTACGGTGGCCTCCGCCGCCCGGTTTGAGCCCCGGTACTTCACCGGCAGCGCCGACCACCTGGTCAGTGAGGCCTTCTACTTCAATGACCCCGAGGGCAACGGCATTGAGCTGTACTGGGACCGGCCGCGGAGCAACTGGTCCTGGAACGGCACCGATGTGGTGATGGACAGCCTGGCCCTTCCCCCGCAGCGCTACCTGGATACGCACCTCACCGAGGAATCCGTGGCAGGCCAGCAGGCCACCGGCGCCGGAGTGGGCCACGTCCACCTCCAGGTGGGCGATGTGCAGTCCGCCCATGACTTCTACGTCGGTGTCCTCGGCTTCGAAAAGACCGCCGGCTGGCACGGCCAGGCGCTCTTTGTCTCCGCCGGCCGCTACCACCACCACATGGCCATGAACGTCTGGAACAGCCGCGGCGCAGGACCCCGCAAGGACACCCTGGGCCTCGGCGAGGTACTGATCCAGGTACCGGCCGGGGACGACGTCGGATCCCTCGCCGACCGCCTCAAGGTGGCCGGCATCGCCGCCCACCACACCGGCGCCGAACTGCGCTTCGAGGATCCGTGGAAGAACAGCATTCGCGTCGCCGCAGCCTGAAGCCCGCGGCGGTGGCCGTGCACTAGGCTGAAACCGAAGGGCCGGGGCTGCGGTACCGCCGCGCCGGGAGGCCGCACCGTCAACGAAAACGAGGGACATTTCCATGGGCTTCACCGAGATCTTCGTGGCCACCCATGACGCAGCGCTGAAACATGCCGGCGTCCTGGATGCAGGCAGCAGCGCACCGGCCGCGAAGGCGGTGCGGATCACGGGAATCAGCGACTTCGAAGTGGAACAGCTCGGTGACCTCGCCGGCACAGCCGTCCACGCCGGCGGTGCCGACTACGAACTGACTATGGTGGACGTTTCCAGCGACTCGCTGCTGGCGGTCCCGCCCGCCATGGTCCGGGCGCTGGCAGACCTGCTCACCTACGAAACCGAGGGTGACGGCGAGGTCCTCGACGACGTTTCCGGGCAGTGGGCCGCCCAGGACGACATGCCGTTCGACGCCGCGAAGGCCAAGGAATACGTGCAGCAGGTCGCCGAACTCGCCGGCTCTGTGGATGACTCCGAGCGCACCGGCCTTTACGTCTGGTCCGCCTGAGCCTTCCGCCGCGGTTCCCCCGGCCTGAGGTCGGGGTGTCAAGTCGAAATCCGGACGCTGATCTGGCACAATGGACAGGTACTCGATCCGCGTGGCCCCTCTCTCCGCGTCCGGATCCTGTCCTTTGAACCTTCAAGTATGGCCCGCCCCACGGGTGCAGAACGATTGCTTCGCCCCTTTTCTGAAACAGGAGTGACCACAAAAGTGGCCGTAAAGATTCGCCTTAAGCGCTTTGGCAAAATGCGCGCACCGTACTACCGCATCGTCGTCGCCGATTCACGCACCAAGCGTGATGGCCGCGCCATCGAAGAAATCGGCAAGTACCACCCCACCGAAGAGCCCTCATACATCGAGGTTGACTCCGAGCGTGCACAGTACTGGCTCTCCGTCGGCGCCCAGCCGTCCGAGCAGGTTGCCGCCATCCTGAAGATCACCGGTGACTGGCAGAAGTACAAGGGCCTGCCGGGCCAGGAAGGCACCCTGAAGACGAAAGCTCCCAAGGAAGCCTTTGTTGCCCCGGAGAAGAAGTCCGTGATCATCCCGGAAGCCATCACCAAAAAGGCAGCCAAGTCTGACGCAGCCGAGGCGCCGGCCGAAGCAGAGACCACCGAGGCTGAGTAGATTGCTGGCAGACGCGCTCGAACACCTGGTCCGCGGAATCGTTGATTCCCCGGACGACGTCAAGGTCAGCTCCAAGAACAACCGCCGCGGGGATACCCTCGAGGTGCGGGTTCATCAGGAAGACCTCGGCCGGGTGATCGGCCGTCAAGGCCGCACGGCACGCGCCCTGCGCACCGTTGTGGCTGCCTTGGCCGGTGGCGAGCCGGTACGGGTCGACGTCGTCGATACCGACCGCCGCCGCTGAACGCCACGCAATTTCAGTTTTACCTCCGGCCCCTCCACCCCTGGTGGAGGGGCCGGAGTGCTTTGACCCCACATCCAGTATTTCAATCCCGAACAGAGGAACACATGCAGCTCCAGGTGGCGCGTATCGGCAAACCCCACGGCATCCGCGGGGAAGTCACGGTCCAGGTCCTGACGGATGTTCCCGGCGACCGCTTTGCCCCCGGCACCGAGTTCGTGGTTGAACCGGCCTCCGCCGGCCCGCTGACGGTTATCAGCGCACGCTGGAACAAGGACATCCTCCTGCTGGCCTTCGACGAGGTGGCCGACCGGAACCAGGCGGAAACCCTGCGGGGCGCCAAACTGTTCATCGAAACGGAGGAACTCGACGACGATGACGACGACGAGGGCTGGTACGAGCACGAACTCGTCGGGCTCGAGGCCCGGGTTGCCGGTCGCGTGGTCGGAAAAATCGCCGCGCTGAACACCATGCCGGTCCAGGACCTCCTGATGGTCTCCACCCCCGACGGAACCGAAATCCTCGTTCCTTTTGTGGAGCAGATCGTGCCCGAGGTCAACGTCGCCGGCGGCTACATCGTCATCACCCCGCCGGACGGACTTTTCGAAGTCAACACGGACGACGCCGGCGCCCCCGAAGGCCCGGAAGGCACCGCCTAAATGCGCGTCGACGTCGTCAGCATCTTTCCCGACTACCTGGCGCCCCTTGAACTGTCGCTGATCGGCAAGGCGCGCCAGGACGGGCTGCTGGACCTGGTGGTCCACGACCTCCGGACCTTCACCACCGACAAGCACCGTTCCGTGGACGACACGCCCTACGGCGGCGGCGCCGGAATGGTGATGAAGCCTGAGCCGTGGGCCGAGGCGCTGGCTGCGGTCGCGGGAATGCACCCCCAGGACGGTGGGAAGCCGGTCCTGATCGTCCCCTCGCCTGCCGGCGAGCGTTTCACGCAGGCGCTGGCTTATGAACTGGCCGAGGAAAAGCACCTCGCTTTTGCGTGCGGGCGCTATGAGGGCATCGACGAGCGGGTCATTGAATGGGCCCATGAGCACTTCACTGTCCGGCCCGTCAGCCTGGGTGACTACGTCCTCAACGGCGGCGAGGTAGCGGTCCTGGCCATGGTGGAGGCCATTGGCCGGCTGCTTCCCGGGGTGGTGGGAAATCCGGAATCACTCGTCGAGGAGTCCCACTCAGACGGGCTGTTGGAGTACCCCGTCTACACCAAGCCGTCCGTGTGGCGCGACCGTGAGGTCCCTGCGGTCCTGCTGAGCGGCAACCACGGCAAAATTGCGCAGTGGCGGCGCCACGAGCAGTACCGCCGGACGGCCGCCCGCCGCCCGGACCTGATGGACTCATTCGTTGCCGTCAACCTGCCGCGGGCGGACCGGAACGAGCTGTACAACCTGGGCTACGAGGTTGTGGACGGCGCCCTGGTGCGCCGCCCGGACGCGCAGCGGGACTGAACCTTCCGCGTCCTGGCCGGGTTGATTGGCTGTAAGCGCCGCGCTGTGGCAAAATTAGTCCTTGTGTCTGCTGGGTCCGCGCCTGCTACAGGGGGAGCGTTACCAACAGCCAAGACAACCGGCCCCTTCAATCAGTGACGGGGGCAGGACACTTACCTTTCGGCCGTGATTTCCGGTGCGCATCAGCGCCCGGGCCTGGCGGCCGTGACCCAAAGTGAATGACCTGTGGCGTTCACCAGGAGTGCAATCATGCATATTCTCGATTCCGTAGATGCAGCTTCGCTGCGCACCGATGTTCCCGCGTTCCGCGCAGGCGACAACCTCAAGGTGCACGTGAACATCATCGAAGGCAAGAACTCCCGTGTCCAGGTATTCCAGGGCTTCGTCCTGGGCCGCCAGGGTGACGGCGTCCGCGAGACCTTCACGGTCCGCAAGGTCTCCTTCGGCGTGGGCGTGGAGCGTACCTTCCCGGTGCACTCCCCGATCATCGACAAGATTGAGGTTGTCACCAAGGGTGACGTCCGCCGCGCCAAGCTGTACTACATGCGCGCACTGCGCGGCAAGGCTGCAAAGATCAAGGAAAAGCGCGACTTCAGCTCCGCCAAGTAGGTCCCTTCCGGACCTGCAAGGCCGGGCCGCAAGCCGTATCCGGCCAGCGCCGGAGCCCTCCAGCACCAGCGCCCAGGATACGGATTATGGACCACACAAAACGCCAGCCCCGCAAAAAGGGCTGGCGTTTTGCGTTCCTGGCGCTGGCACTGGCCGTGGTTGCCAGCGGCCTGGTGCGCTCGTTGTGGCTGGACGTCTACTACATTCCATCGGAATCCATGGAACCCCTGCTCCAGGGCGGGGACCGGATCCTGGTGTCCCGGACCGGCTTCCGGGACGAACCCGTTCAGCGCGGCGACATTGTGGTTTTTGACGGCCGGGGTACGTTCGCCCCGCTCAACAGCGGAAAGGGTCCGCTTGGCGACGCGGTCTCCGCGGTGACGCAGTGGCTGGGCCTGACCGGCAGCGACACCACCTACGTCAAGCGCGTTATCGGAGTGCCGGGCGACCACGTGGTGTGCTGCGACGCGGCCGGACAGGTCACCGTCAACGGGAAGCCGCTGGCGGAGCCGTACATCTTTTCCGGCGACGCCCCGAGCACCCAGAAGTTCAATTCCGTGGTCCCGGAGGGCCGGCTCTGGCTGATGGGCGACCACCGGTCCCTGTCGGCGGATTCACGCAGCCTGCTGGGCGCCCCCGGCGGCGGCATGGTTCCGGTGGACCGGATCATCGGCCGGCCGGTCCAGATCATCTGGCCGCTTGATAGATTTGCAGCAGTAGCCCGGCCGCCTTTGGCCGGAACATCAACAGAGAACGGACAGTAGATGCCCGAGAACAACGCGCGGCCTTCAGAGCCGCGTCCGGACGGCGCATCGGACCTCCCGTCCGGCGAAGCAACCAACCCCGCGGCGGCTGACGGCGAAACGGGTCCCCGCGCTGCGGAAACCGGCGCTGATGCAGGTGCCGCGGATTCCGGTCATTCGGATTCCGGCGCTTCGGAAGCCGGTACGCCGGCCGTTCCCCAGGGCCGCCGCTCCGCGAAGGCCCAGCCCACCGGCAGTCCGGTTTTCGCCTGGCTGAAGGAAGTGGCCACCGTTGTGGTCATTGCCGTGGTCCTGTCCTTCCTGATCAAGACCTTCCTCTTCCGGGCCTTCTTCATCCCTTCCCCTTCCATGGTGGAAACCCTGGAAGTCGATGACCGCATCTTCGTCAATCTCCTGGTCCCTGAGCCGTTCGGCCTGAACAGGGGAGACGTTGTGGTGTTCCGTGACACGAAGGGCTGGCTGCCGGCCGCACCCGACAAGGCGCAGGGTCCGTTCACCTGGATCCAGGACGGGCTGGCCTTTGTGGGGCTCCTCCCGGACAACTCCGAGCAGCACCTGGTGAAGCGGGTCATCGGCCTTCCCGGCGACCACGTCACGTGCTGCGACGCGGACGGGAAGCTCACCATCAACGGCGCGGCCATCAACGAGACCTACATCAACCCGGCCGAGATCCCGCAGGTACGCAATTTCGACGTTGTGGTCCCCGAAGGGAAGATCTGGGTCATGGGCGACAACCGCAACCACTCGGCGGATTCCCGTGCCCACACGGACGCCGACGGCGGGTTCATCGACCTCGACGACCTCGAAGGCAAGGCCGCTGTCATCGCCTGGCCGCTGAACCGCATCACCGCGCTGGATAACTACCCGGACGTGTTCCGGGGCGTCCCGGCGGCAGGCTGAGCATGTCCAACCCCGTGGACGCAGCGGAAACCCAGGCAGCCGCTGCGCCTGTCAGGGCCGTCCGGAAAACCGCCAAGGCCGCCAAAACGCCGGTCCGGTCAAAAGCGCCCACGTTGCGCTTTGAGCGCACCTTCAAGGCTGAGGGCGTACGCTACCTGGCCGGCGTGGACGAAGTTGGCCGCGGCGCACTGGCCGGACCTGTGAGCGTTGGCATCGCCGTTGTCGACCTGGCGAAGCAAAAGCCACTGGCCGGTGTCCGGGACAGCAAACTGCTCAGCGTCAGTGAGAGGGAGCGGCTGGAGCCCCTGGTCCGCCGCTGGAGCGTGGCCTGCGCGGTGGGCCACGCCACGGCTGCAGAGATCGACGCTGTGGGGATCATCGCGGCCCTGCGGCTGGCAGGCACCCGGGCCTGGAACAGCGTGCTGGCCGGTGGCATCGTTCCGGACCTGGTGCTGCTCGACGGGAACCACAACTGGCTCTCGGCCCCCGCCCAGGAGTCCCTCTTCGATGGCCCCGTCCTGGCGGCAGCCTGTGAAGCGCCGGTCCGCACCCGGATCAAAGCCGATATGCAGTGCCTCAGTGTCGCGGCAGCCAGCGTCATCGCCAAAGTTGAGCGGGACCAGGCCATGCGCACCCTCCACGCCGGCTATCCGGACTACGGCTGGGACGTCAACAAAGGCTACGCCACGTCCCTGCACCGCGACGCGATCAGGGCTGCCGGGCCGTCGCCGCACCACCGCGTCAGCTGGCGGCTTCTGGGCGGTGAACTACAGGACGCGGGGCAGTTACCGGCCGGAGAAGCCGCGGACGGCCTTGGAGGGGATTACTGACGCGGCAGTGCCACGGCGCTGACGGCGCCGGTCATGGTGCAAGATGGATGCATGAGTGCTGAGGATCTTGAAAACTATGAGACTGACATGGAGCTGCAGCTCTACCGTGAATACCGCGATGTTGTCAGCCTGTTCAGCTACGTTGTCGAGACCGAACGGCGTTTTTACCTTGCCAACCACGTGGACCTGCAGGCGCGGAGCGCAGACGGGGAAGTCTACTTCGACCTGACGCTGCAGGACGCCTGGGTCTGGGACGTGTACAGGTCGGCGCGCTTTGTGAAAAGCGTCAGGGTTCTCACCTTCAAGGACGTCAATGTCGAGGAACTTCCCCGCAACGAGGAACTGGCGCTGCCCAAGGATGTTGACCTGGGGAACTAGCAGGGCCTTGCCCCTCTCTTTTCCTCCACAGCTGCTGTCCCGGCCCCCTTTGTCCACATACCTGATCCCTGTGGTTCCGGCCACCGTGGCCTGGCTGCAGGCTGGTCGCGGAGGTGGTCATGAAATCCAAGGACCTTTTGGGCCGGCACGGCGAGGATCTCGCGGCGGGGTATCTCGAGTCGCTGGGCATGCTGGTGGTGGAGCGCAACTGGCGCTGTTCCGAGGGCGAAATCGACATTGTGGCCCTGGACGGGGACGCGTTGGTCATCGCCGAGGTGAAGACGCGGCGTTCCCTCGATTACGGGCACCCGTTTGAGGCGGTAGGGCAGGAGAAACTTTCCCGGCTCCACCGGCTGGGCTCGGCCTGGTGCCGCGCGCGGGAACTGCGGATGCCGCTGCGCCGGGTGGACGTGATCGCCGTGGTGGACGACGGCGGCGGCGAACCTGTGCTCGAACACCTCAAGGGGGTGGGGTGAGTGGCTTTGGGCCGCACGTACTCCATCGCCCTGGTGGGACTGAACGGTTACCTGGTGGAGGTGGAGGCCGACATAGGCCAGACGCTGCCCGCATTCGTTATCTTGGGCCTGCCCGACGCCTCGTTGAACGAAGCCAAGGAGAGGATCCGGTCCGCAGCCAAAAACTCCGGCATCCCCTTGAGCCGCAGGAAAATTACCGCGAACCTGATTCCGGCGTCACTGCCTAAACGCGGATCCGGCTTCGACCTTGCTGTCACCATCGCCGTACTGCGGGCTGCCAACGACATCCGGCCCACCGGCCGGACGGTGTTCATCGCCGAGCTGGGGCTGGACGGCCGGCTCCGGCCGGTCCGGGGCATCCTGCCGGCCGTTATGGCGTCCGTGCAGGCCGGTTTTCCGGACATCGTGGTGGCCCAGGCCAACTTCGCTGAAGCCGCCCTGGTTCCCGGCGCCAAAGTCCGGGGGTACCGTACGCTCGCCCGGCTGGCGCTGGACTGCGGTGCCGATCCGCAGGACCTTGCACTGGACTTTGAACCCGAGGACCCGGAAGAAGCAGGGGCCGCAGGCGCTGACCCTGGCCCGGGTCCTGACATGGCGGACGTGTCCGGCCAGGCGGAAGCCAGGCGTGCCCTGGAAGTCGCGGCCGCGGGCGCCCACCACCTGCTTCTGACGGGACCTCCGGGCGCGGGGAAAACCATGCTTGCAGAACGGCTTCCCGGGCTGCTGCCGGACCTCGCGGACCAGGAAGCCATGGAGGTGACGGCCATCCACTCGCTCTGCGGGTTGCCCTCAGCGGCGGTTCAGCTGCTGCGGCGGCCGCCGTTTGAGAATCCCCATCATTCGGCTACTGCGGCCGCCATCATCGGTGGCGGCTCCGGCCTGCCGCGGCCCGGTGCTGCATCCCGGGCCCACCGTGGTGTGTTGTTCCTGGACGAGGCACCGGAATACGAAAGCCGGGTGCTTGATGCCCTTCGCCAACCGTTGGAAAGCGGCGAACTGGTGATCCACCGGTCGGCGGGGACAGCCGCCTACCCGGCGCGGTTCCAGCTGGTCCTGGCCGCCAACCCCTGCCCCTGCGGCAAAGCCTCCGGCAAGGGCCTCGAGTGCACGTGCACCCCGATGGCCCGGCGGCGGTACCTTTCCCGGCTCTCCGGGCCGCTGCTGGACCGGGTAGACATCCAACTGCAGGTGGAGCGCGTGTCGCTCGCCGAGTTCGGCCAGGCCGGGGCGGAGGAAAACACCGCAGCCATCGCACAGCGCGTAGGTTCCGCCCGGGCCCGTCAGACGGGGCGGCTGGGCAGGTTTGGATTGGACACCAATTCGCAGGTTCCCGGGCGGATCCTGCGTGGCGAGCTGAAGCTGGCACCGGCGTCAACCAGAATCCTGGACCGCTCCCTCGAACGCGGAATCCTCACGGCACGCGGCTATGACCGGGTGCTTCGACTGGCGTGGACGCTTGCGGACCTGGGCCTGCGTGACACCCCGGACGATAACGACATCGGCCAGGCACTGAGCCTGCGCCAGGCATCGGCGGTGGCGGCATGATCGGCGGCGGGTTCGGCGGGGAGCGGATTGCCAGGGCAGCGTTATCCCGGCTGATGGAGCCGCAGGACGCGGCCGGGCTCGCGCTGGTGCAGGTGGCGGGCGCAGTGGACGGCCTGCGGATCGCCACCGGCCAGCTGGCTGCCGGTCCCGAACTGGAGCGGGAAATGACGGGACTGCTTGCCGCCGGCGGTTCGGGCCCGGGTTGGTCGGGGCTGGGTGCCGCCCTGAAGCGCTGGCTGCCGCGCAGTCCGGAGCTGGCGCCGGAACGGGATCTGGCCACCATGGCACGGTTGGGCGGGCGGATGATTATCCCCTCGGACCCGCTGTGGCCGGTCCAATTGGCCGATCTGGGACTTCAGGAGCCGCTCTGCCTGTGGTGGCGGGGCACTGAGCAACCCCTCCCGGCGGCGGCGCGGTGCATTGCCATGGTGGGTTCGCGGGACAGTACCAGCTACGGCGCCACGGTGACGGGGGACCTGGCCTACTCCCTGGCGCAGCGTGGGTACACGGTGGTGTCCGGCGGAGCGTACGGCATTGATGCCCATGCCCACCGGGCAGCGCTGGCCGGCGGCGCCGGGCCGTTGCCCACCATCGCCGTTATGGCCGGTGGCGTGGACAGGTTCTATCCGTCCGGAAATGAGGATCTCCTGCGGGCTGTGTGCAACCAGGGGGCGGTGCTTGCCGAGGTCCCGCCTGGCTCTGCGCCCACGCGCTACCGGTTCCTCCAAAGGAACCGGCTCATCGCGGCCCTTGCCGCCGTAACCGTGGTCGTGGAGGCACGCTGGCGCTCCGGCGCGTTGAACACAGCCCACCACGCGGAAATGCTGGGCCGGTCGGTGGGTGCCGTGCCGGGATCGGTGCACAGCGCCAATTCCGCCGGCTGCCACCGGCTGCTGCGGGATGGTGGTGCCGTGTGTGTCACCGACGCGGCTGAAGTCGCGGAGCTGGCTTCCGCCAGCGGTGACGGCTTGGCGGAGGACTTCCGCCAGGGCGCCGTCCAGGTGCAGGACGGACTGACCCTCGAGGACCTGATTCTGCTCGATGCCCTGCCGCTGCGTTCCACCACATCCATTGAGAAGCTTGGTGTGGTGGCCGGCCTGGGGCAGGAGTCCGTCCGGGCAGGCCTTGGACGGCTGGGTTTGTTGGGACTGGCCGTTTCGGAGCGTGGCGGGTGGAAACGGGGCAAAGCAGATGCCTGACAGGGGGCGCCGGCGGTCCGGTGCAGGACAGCTGGCGCCCCGGGGCTTTAGGGCGTTGTTTCCTGCAGCTGCGGGTATACAACGTCGATCGGAGCGCTGAGCCCCGCTTTGAGCTGCACGGAGGTCTGGTCTGCCAGGACCTCATGGGCGCCTGCCTCGAGGCCGTCCAGGACGGAGCGGACAACCTCAGCGGGGTCGGCCTTGGCATCGCCGGTGTGGGCCGCCATGGCCGTGTCCACGTAGCCGACATGGACACCAACCACCTGGACCCCGGCAGGAGCGAGTTCAAGTCGGAGTGAATTTGTGGCTGACCACAGCGCAGCTTTGGTGGCACTGTAGATGCCCGCGACGGCGTACCAGCTCAAAGCGGAGTGGATGTCGATGATGGCTGCGTTGTGGTTGGCCCTGAGGGCTGGTGCGAAGGCCCGCGCCAGAAAGAGCGGACCCAGGAAGTTGGTCTCCACGTTGCGGCGGATTTCCTCGTCAGTGTGCATCAGGATGCCCGGGGTGGACACGGCAGCACCGGCGTTGTTGATCAGCACGGTCACGTCCGGCGCAGCGGCGGCTGCAGCCGCGATGGATTCGGAATCTGTGACGTCAAGAGTCAGCGGGACAACCCTGGGGTCATCCCATGACCGGGGCGTACGGGCACTGGCATACACTTTTGCGGCGCCGCGCGCCAAAGCCTGGTGGACGAAGTGCGTGCCGAGGCCGCCGTTGGCGCCGGTGACGAGGACGATTGCTCCGTTGAGTGAAGTCATTGTTGGTGCTCTTTTCTGGTGAAGATCATGCTTGTGGGTGGGTGGCAGCGCTGGACGCCGCCTGCGA
Source organism: Arthrobacter sp. Leaf141 (assembly GCF_001424565.1). Classification (GTDB taxonomy): domain Bacteria; phylum Actinomycetota; class Actinomycetes; order Actinomycetales; family Micrococcaceae; genus Arthrobacter. The sequence continues at coordinate 13,501 of NZ_LMOL01000012.1, read as the reverse complement.
TGGAAAGTTGGCCGGGGTCAGGCGCTGGCAAGCGTTGGGTAGTCTGTGTAGCCTGCGGCGCCGCCTGCGTACAGCGTGGCTGGATCCAGCTCGTTCAGGGCGCTGCCGGTCCTGAGCCGTTCCACGACGTCCGGGTTGGCCAGGGCGAAGCGGCCCAAGGGAGCAATGTCGGCCAGCCCGGCGTCGATCTCGTCTGCAATCTGCTCCTTGGTGCGTCCGTATCGGAGTACCAGGACGGCTGTGGGCCAGAGGTCGCGGAAGGAGCGCAGGAGCTCGTCGTCACCGAGGTGGTGGACGTGCAGGTAAGCGAGCTTCAGCGTGGCAAGCTGGCCCACCAGGTGGGTGTACTGCCGGCGGACGCTTTCGGTATCACCTTCGTCGATTCCGCCCAACGGGAAGGCGGGGGAGATGCGGATGCCCGTGCGGTCGGCACCGATTTCCCCGGCAACTGCCCTGGCCACTTCCACAACAAAACGGGACCTGTTCGCTACCGAACCGCCGTAGCCGTCGGTACGGGTGTTGGCGTTGGGGGACAGGAACTGGTGGAGGAGGTAACCGTTGGCGCCGTGGATCTCCACTCCGTCGGCTCCCGCTTCAATCGCCGCCGCGGCCGCCGTCCGGAAGTCAGCGATGGCTTGCTGGATTCCTTCGGAGTCGAGTTCCAGGGGAACCGGTGTCTTCTGCGGACCGGTTGGAGTGAACATATCCTGTTCGGCGGAGATGGCCGACGGCGCTACCGGCTGTCGGTGGTGGGGAGTGTTGTCCGGGTGGGACATGCGCCCAACGTGCATCAGTTGAATGAACAGATGCCCACCGCGTGCATGGACTGCTTCGGCGACCTCCCGCCAGCCCTGGATCTGCTCTGCCGTGTAGATCCCGGGTGTGTTCAGGTAGCCCTGCCCATCAGCGGACGGCTGCGCACCTTCGGTGATGAGTAACCCGAGTGACGCGCGCTGTCCGTAATATTCGGCCATCAGTGGTCCGGGGGTGCCATCGGCATTTGCGCGGTTCCGGGTCATTGGTGCCATGGCCAGGCGGTGGGGAAGCTCAAGACGGCCTAGAGTGGTCGGCTGCCAGAGGGAAGCTGAAATCATGGGTGGGTGATCCTTCGCACTATTTGTGAGGGGTTTGAACGAGGCCGGTCAACGGCTCGTGGAGATCGGCCGTGGGAGAATGGTTCGGAGATACCGGCATCCCGATGCGTTGACTATACTCATAACTGAGTATGGTCATTAATTATTCCAGAAAGAAAACAACCCATGGGCACCGCAGAGCAGCCGCCAGGACGACGCGAACGGAACAAGCAGGAGAAGCTGGACCGCATCAAGGCTGCGGCAGACCAGCTGTTCGCTGAATTCGGTGTGGACGATGTCACCACGCAGCAGATCGCCGAGAAAGCTGACATCGGCGCGGGAACTTTGTTCCTGTATGCCAAAAGCAAGGGCGAGCTTTTGCTCATGGTGCAAAACGCCACCTACGCCGAGGCGCTCGCAGCGGGCAAAGCGAAAGCGGCGGCCATCAATGACCCCACCGACGCCGTGCTGGCAATTGTCCGGCCGATCGTCGAATGCAACCGGAAGCAGGTGGACAACGGACGGACCTATCTTCGCGAAATGGCGTTCGGCGACCCGCAGGAACCCCGCCATGGGGAGGCGCTTGCGATCGTCGGCGAGACCGAGGAGGCCATGGCCGGTCTCCTGTCGGACCGCGGGAACTTCAATGCTGCCGAGGCTGCGACGCTGGCCAGGGTGATCTCGGCAGTGATGTTCCTCAGCATGGCGGTCAGCCTCAACGCGGCTGCGGATGCCGACCAGGTGTTCCAGGACATCAAGGGCCAAGTTGAAGTGCTGCTGACCCGCTGACCGCTGCCGCGCCGACCCGGTTACCGGTTGCTGGACGATACTCTCATTCCGGTGCGGTCAGTATCTGGCCACCCGGACGTAAGTCAGCGTTTTTGCAACGTCGTAGGCGTGGATCGCTGATGCGGCTGGTGTCAGCAGGCTGCTGACACCGCCGGCACCGCCTCCCGTGCAGAAGCTGTCCCGGTCATCGGCCCCGGCAAGCTCCGTAAGGCCAGTCACGCCGCGTACCAGCGGGACGTGTTCGGGGCAGCCGCATACAGGAGGGCGCGGCGGGAAAACGTTGACTTCGTCCTGGTACGCCAGTGCTGTTTGCTTGCGGTCCAGCAGTGGCGACAGGAGGGAGGTGAAGGTTACTTCCGCAAGGCCATCAATCTTCCGCCCATCCCATCCTGGCGGGGCTTGTCGCTGCGCATCCATAAGAGAATGGAGCTGGTGAAGTGCTTGCTGACGGCGGTGCGCGGATTGTCATCCATTGTGGAGCCTGCCGTCGCCGGACAGTTGGGTCAGGATGCCAGGAAACGGGTGGCCAACGGCGCAAATTCCTCGTGGAACTGGAAGATTCCGCCGTGGCCTGAGTCGAAGTAGATCACCAGTTCGCTGCCCGTGATTCGCTGGTGCAGATCATTCGAGAGGATTGAGGGCACCATTCTGTCGTTGTCGCCGTTGGCGATCAGTGTAGGCAGGGTGAGTTGTGACAGGTCGGATGGAGCCGAGCGGCCAAAACGCTGGATGGCCCGCAACTGGGTCTGGAACGCCTTCAGGCTGATCTCGCTGTCCCGACCGGCGGCACGCTCCTGCAGCCGCTTGATGAAGGCTTTACCCGCCCGCTTTCCTGTGGCGTTGCGGTTGAAGAAGAGAAACTCTTTGGGGTCCGAGCGGGTGATCCCCGCGCGGACCAGGTCGAGGTACGTGGTGCGCAGGACCTTGTCCATGTCCTTGCCGCCCCGGGGGCCAGTGCCGGTCAGGATCAGCTTCCGGACCAGGTCCGGGTGCTTCACCACGAGGTCCTGCGCCACCATCCCGCCCATGGAAAACGAAAAGACGTCGATCCTGGTGTACCCGAGTGCCTTGATGAAGGTGAAGGCATCGTCGGCCATTTCCTCGATGGTTTGTGGAACCTGGCCGGTGGATGCTCCCACACCCTTGTTGTCGAAGGTAATGACGTGCCGGTGGCGGGCGATGGGATCCACGATCCGGGGATCCCAGTTATCCAGCGTCGCTGCCAGGTGGACAAAAAACACGACGGGAATGCCGCCCTTGGGCCCCAGTTCACGGTATGCGTAGGTGGCGCCGCCGGCGTCTACCGTGTGGGTGGGCGCCTGGGCGTAGGACGTGATAACCGGTTCGGCGCTGTTGTTGCTGCTCATGGCTGGTTCTCCTTTGAGGGTGACTGAATTCTAGGCCGGGTGCGGGTTCAATGCCCGATGGAAATAACCGCTTTGCCACGGAAGCCGCCCCTGGCCAGCGAAGCGAGGGCTTCCGGTGTCTGATCGAATGGCAGGACTTTTCCAACCACTGGCCGGATGGAACCGTTGTCAACAAGGTGTGCAAGCTTCTGCAGCTGGTCGCCGCTGGCCCGCATAAAGAGGAACTCGTACCTGACGCCGAGTTTTTTGGCCTGCCGGCGGACCTTTGAGCTGATGGCGCCGATTCCAAAGCGCAGCAGCGCATTGAGGCCGTTTGCCTCCGCGAAGCTGGGGTCCGGCGGGCCGGCAATGCCGATTGCCAGGCCACCCGGCTTGAGTACCCGCAGGGATTTGGCCAGGTTTTCCCCGCCCAGGCTGTCCAGGACCAGGTCGTAGTCCTTGACCAGCTGTTCAAAGTCTTCCGTTTTGTAGTCGATGACAATATCTGCGCCGAGGCTGCGGGCAAACCCGGTGTTGGGGCCGCTCACGGTGGTGGCGACGGTGGCACCAAGATGCTTCGCCAGTTGGATGGCGATGCTGCCCACTCCGCCGGCGCCCGCATGGATCAGGACTTTCTGGCCGGGGCGGACGTTTCCCCTCTCCACCAGCGCCTGCCATGCGGTCAGTGCCACCAGTGGCAGCGAAGCGGCTTCCACCAGGCTGACGGAGGTTGGACGCAGGGCTAGGTCGCGGTCAGCCACTGCAACCCGCTCTGCAAAACCACCCACCTGATTTTTTGCCGGGCGGGCGTACACCTCATCGCCCGGCGCGAACCCCACCACCTTGGCGCCGACACTAAGAACTGTGCCGGCAACATCGTGTCCCAGTGTTAGCGGGAAGGTGTACGGCAGGATCTGCTTAAACTCGCCTTCGCGGATCTTTTCGTCCAACTGGTTCAGGCCTGCCGCAGCGACCTGGATCAGGACATCATGGTCGCAGACGGTCGGTTCCGGCACGTCTGCCTCGTGCAGGGGCTGCTTGTACTTTTCGATGACGAACGCGCGCATTCAGATGTCTCCTTGGTTGGGGCTGGTGGTGTTCCGTGCGGCCGGGCTTCCGGTCTGGCGGTCCAGGAATTCGAGGGTCAGTTGTACTGTCCGGGCGTGGTTCTGGAAGGCTGCGCCGTGACCGGAGTCTGCGAACACCTCCAGTGCTGCTTCGGTGAAGTGGGCAGCCAGCGCGGCTGCGTTGGCGGGCGGAACCATCCGGTCACTGTCGCCATGGAGGATCAGCGCCGGAGTCGAGGACCGGGCCAAGGTTGACGCGGGCAAGGCACCCCAGCGCCGCACGGCGGCAAGTTGGGCAAGGAAGACCCCGGGTTTCACTGCCTCGTCGCGGTTCGTTGTGCGTTCGGCGAGGCGGCCCAGGTAGCTGGCAGCTGCGGTCCTGCCCGCGGCCGTCCGGGTGAAAAACAACAAGGTTTTGGGATCCTCGCGCGTTGCTGTGGCCTTAAGGGTGCCGCGGAGGGTGACGCCTGACATCCGGGTGAGGCCAGTGCCTCCGCGGGGACCCGAGCCCACCAGGACGAGCCGGTCCACCAACTTCGGTACGGACTCCGCCAGTTCCTGGGCCACCATGCCGCCCATGGACAAACCGAACACATCAACTTTGTTATGACCCAGGGCCCGGATGGCGGCCGCGGTATCTGCTGCCATCTCCTCGATGGTGGTCCGGACCCGTCCTGCGGATCCTCCGACACCGCGGTAGCCGAGGACAATGACACGGCGATGGGCTGCCAGTCCGTCCATGATCCGGGGGTCCGCGTTGTCCAGGTTGGCGCCAAGGTGGTTCAGGAAAACCAGCGGCACGCCGCCGGGGCGGCCGAACTCGCGGTACGCCAATGACCGGCCCGCAGCCATTACTTGCAGCGTTGGGACGCTCCTATGGTCGGGTTCCGCCTCGTGCGCCAATGTATCTCCTGATGATCTCGCCATTTCTGTTGTATCCGAGTAGACTCAATTATGAATACACTCATAAATCTTGTCAAGGAGGCGTCGTGAACGAAGCCCTGGGACGCAGGGGACGGCGCAAGGCGGACAAGCGGTTGCGGATCATGGCGGCTACGGCGGAGTTGTTCGCCGTGGCTGGTGTGCGCGGTGTAACCACGCAGCAGGTAGCCGACCGGGCGGGCCTGGCGATCGGAACGCTGTATCTCTATGCGTCCACCAAGGCCGAGTTGTTGATCATGGTCCAGAACGTCAAGTTTGAGCTTGCAATCCAGGAGGGGATCTCCGCAGCCCGGCTCGTCAGGGGGCGCGGTGCAGTCCCGGCCCTGGTGGCGCTTCTGGAACCCGTTGTGAAATGCATCCGGGAGCATCCGGAAAACGGCCGGAGCTATCAGCAGGAATTGGTTTTCGGTGACCCGCGCGAACCCTTCCGGCAGGAGGGGCTCCAGCTTTCCAGAAAGCTGGAGCTGGTGATGGCGGACATTCTGCGGAGCGATGGATCCCTCAAGCCTGCTGACGCCGATGTCCTGGCCCGGGTCGTCTCCGCCATCCTCCACCTGGGCACCACCGCTGCTGTCTACGCCGCCCGCACGGATGCAGAGGTCCTCGATGGGATCCGCTGCCAGATCCAGGTATCCCTGGGAAGTTCAGCCAACCAGTAGCCTGGCCCTAAGCGTGTCTGCCGGGCCTGGCCGGGCCTGGTTTGAGATGGTGGGGGAGTGGAGTGCACTGACCTGCCGCCGGGGCTCGGCGAACCCCTTGAGGCGTTTGCCGCCTACCTTTCCGGCGAACGTGCCGTGTCTCCCCATACCCGGCGGGCCTACCTTGGTGACCTGACCGGGTTGCTTGCCTACGCTGCGCAGGAGGGCGCCGCAAGCCTGGCCGACCTTGAGCTGGGCACCTTCCGCCGTTGGCTGGGGGCGCAGAACTCGGCTGGCGTAGCCCGCGCCACCCTGGCGCGCAGGTCCGCAAGCGCCCGGGTCTTCACATCCTGGGCTCTTCGGGAGGAGCGGATCCCCGCAGACCCGGCCCTGCGGCTGAAGGCGCCGAAGCGGGAGCGGTCCCTTCCCGGAGTCCTGCAGGCTTCCCAGCTGGACCGACTGCTGGCGGGCCTCGCCACGGCCGCGTCCGACGGCGGCCCGCTGGCGGTCCGGGACCGCGCCATCGTGGAACTCCTCTATGCCACCGGCGTCCGCGTGGGCGAGCTGGCCGGGCTGGACGTGGACGACCTGGATCCCGACCGCCGCACATTGCGGGTTATCGGCAAAGGCAACAAGGAGCGGACCGTCCCTTATGGGGTGCCCGCAGCGGTCGCCGTCGACGACTGGCTGCGGCGGGGCCGGCCGCTGGTCGCCACGGGCACCAGCGGGCCTGCGCTTTTCCTGGGGGCCCGGGGCGGCCGGGTGGACCAGCGCCAGGTGCGCACGCTCGTGAACCGGCTCTTCGAAGCCCTCGGCGACACCTCCGCCTCCGGACCACACGCCCTGCGCCATTCGGCCGCGACGCACCTGCTGGATGGCGGCGCGGACCTGCGTGCCGTCCAGGAGATACTTGGCCACAGCAGCCTGGCCACCACGCAGATCTACACCCATGTCTCCGTTGACCGGCTGCGGCAAAGCTACCAGCAGGCGCACCCCCGCGCTTAGCGGAAAGTGTGGGGAATCGCACTGGCGTTATTTTGCGGGGTACGGCACAATGAGAGTCACGTCCGGGAACTTTCAAGTGCAGCTTCAACCCTTCGGGTCTGGTGCTCAGGGCAAGTCCGGACTCATCTTTGAGAAATACAGCTTAATATCGGGGAGGAAGCACCACCGCAGAAGCGGGTCAGCAGTTCCGTCCAGGCAGAGGTCGTTGGGGAAGACGTACCTAGAGCCATGGAGGATGGAATGTCTGATTCAACAACCCGCGGTGTGCTGTTTATCCACTCTGCCCCTACCGCACTGTGCCCTCACGTCGAGTGGGCAGTGGGGTCTGTCGTGGACAAGCGGACGGACCTTGAGTGGACGCCGCAGCCGGCCGCGCCTGGAATGTTCCGCGCCGAGCTGTCCTGGACCGGCACACCCGGGACGGGTGCTACGCTCGCATCCTCGTTGCGCGGCTGGGCACACCTCCGGTATGAAGTCACCGAAGAACCCAGCCAGGGCGTAGACGGTGGCCGCTGGTCCCATACCCCCGAACTCGGCATCTTCCACGCCGTCACGGACGTGCACGGAAACATCATGGTCTCCGAGGACCGCATCCGCTACGCCTACGAATCTGGCGCCGGAGATCCCGCGGCGGTCTACCACGAACTGTCTCTTGCCTTGGGCGAGGCCTGGGACGAGGAGCTTGAGCCTTTCCGGCACGCGGCCGAAGGCGCCCCCGTCCGCTGGCTGCACCAGGTGGGCTGACCGCCGTCGGCCGTTCCAGCCGCGAATCTCCATAGCGAAAGGGAGGCCCCGCCAACGGCGGGGCCTCCCTTTTGTGCACCGGCCACCTGGGCCGGCGTACTACACGCTGCGGATCGCGACCACGGCGTTGTGGCCGCCGAAGCCGAAGGAGTTGCTCAGCGCCACGATGCTGCCGCCGGGCAGGGTCCGGGGGGAGGTGACCACGTCGAGCGGGATCTCCGGATCCTGGTTTTCCAGGTTGATGGTCAGCGGCGCCCTGCGCTCGTACACGGCGAGCACGGTGAGGACCGCTTCCACAGCGCCGGAAGCGCCCAGGAGGTGGCCCATCTGCGATTTGGTGGCGGAGACGGCCACGTTGTCCACGTGGGTGCCCAGCGCCGCGCGGAGCGCCGTGTACTCCGGCTTGTCGCCGACGGGGGTGGAGGTGGCGTGGGCGTTGACGTGCACCACGTCCTCGGCCTGGATCCGGCCATCGAACATGGCAGCCTTCAGGGCACGGGTTGCGCCGAGTCCCTGCGGGTCCGGTGCGGTGATGTGGTACGCGTCGGCGGTGACAGAGGTGCCGGCCAGTTCGCCGTAAATGCGGGCGCCGCGGGCCAGGGCGTGCTCTTCGGCCTCGAGGACCAGGGCGCCTGCGCCTTCGCCCATAACAAAGCCGTCGCGGCCGGTGTCGTAAGGACGGGAGGCGCCCTGCGGGTCGTCGTTGCGGCGGGACAGGGCCTGCATGGAGGCGAACGCGGCCAGCGGCATCGGGTGGATGGCGGCTTCGGCGCCGCCGCACATAACGACGTCGGCTTTGCCGGAGCGGATGAGTTCCAGGCCAAGGTGCAGTGCTTCGGTGCCGGAAGCGCAGGCGGACACGGGTGTGTGGGCGCCGGCGCGGGCACCCAGGTCGAGGCTGACGGCAGCGGCCACACCGTTGGGCATCAGCATGGGAACGGTCATGGGGAGGACGCGCCTGGGGCCCTTGGCCTTCAGCGTGTCCCATGCGTCCAGCAGGGTCCAGACGCCGCCGATGCCTGTTGCGAAGGCAACGGCCAGGCGGTCCTTGTCGAACTCCGTGATGCCGGAGTCAGCCCAGGCCTCGCGGGCGGCTATAACGCCGAACTGCGTGGAGGGGTCCATCCGCTTGGCTTCGACGCGGCTCAGCACGTCGAGGGCGGGGGTGCTGCAGCGGGCCGCAAAGTGGACGGGGAGCTCGTACTGGGCAACCCAGTCGTCCTCCAGGGTGCGGGCACCGGAGACCCCCTTGAGCGCGTTGTTCCACATCGTGGGTACGTCGCCGCCGATGGGCGTGGTGGCACCCAGACCGGTAATGACTACTTTGCGTGTCATGGGATCACTCTCTGTCGGTGGGAATCCGGCTTCGTTTCTCGAAGGGTCCCGCATGTTGATGTTCGGCGCTGTGCCGCGTGGCACGTGTGCCGGAAAAAGCGCGGGCTGCCGGTCCGGTGGTCCAGACCGGCAGCCCTGCCGCGCCGGTGGCCGGCGCAGTTGGTTGCTAGGCCTGTGCGCCTGCGATGAAGCTGACGGCGTCGCCGACGGTCTTGAGGTTCTTGACCTCTTCGTCGGGGATGCGGACGCCGAACTTCTCTTCAGCGTTGACCACGATGGTCATCATGGAGATGGAGTCGATGTCCAGGTCCTCGGTGAAGGACTTGTCCAGCTCCACGGCCTCGGGCGCAAGGCCGGTCTCTTCGTTGACGATTTCAGCCAGGCCGGCCAGGATCTCTTCGTTGCTAGCCATTGATGGCTCCTTTTCTGTATTACCGGCAGGGGATGCCGGAAATGGGTCAGGCCGCGGGTGCGGCCCGGTGGGCGTTTCTAAGGGAGGACAATTACCTGGGCGCCGAACACCAGGCCGGCACCGAAGCCGATCTGGAGGGCCAGCCCGCCACTCAGTGCCGGGTTCTCCTGCAGCAGGCGGTGGGTGGCCAGCGGGATGGATGCCGCGGAAGTGTTTCCCGCATCGGCAATGTCCCGTGCAACTGTAACCGTCTCCGGCAGCTTGAGCTTCTTCACCATCTCATCAATGATGCGCATGTTGGCCTGGTGCGGGATGAACGCCACCAGGTCTTCAGCTTCCACGCCGGCGGCTTCGAGGGCCTGCTGGGCCACCTTGGCCATTTCCCAGACCGCCCAGCGGAAGACCGTCTGGCCGTCCTGGCGGAGGGTGGGGTACAGCTCCTGTGCCTCTTCGAGGAGGGCCAGGTCGCCGGTTGAATCGGACTGCCGGGCCGCGATGCCGAGGTCGCGGACGTCCAGCATGGAGCGGGTCATGCCGATCGCGTCCCACTTGCTGCCGTCCGAGCCCCACACGGAAGGGGCGATGCCCGGCGTGTCGGAAGGCCCGATGACCACGGCGCCGGCGCCGTCGCCGAGAAGGAACGAGATGGTGCGCTCACGGTTGTCGATGACGTCGGAGAGCTTTTCAGCGCCGACCACCAGGACATACTTGGCGGCACCGGAGCGGACCAGGGCGTCGCCCTGGGCGATTCCGTAGCAGTACCCGGCGCAGGCCGCTGAGATGTCGAATGCCGGCGCGGGGGTTGCACCCAGCCTGTCCGCCAGGCTGGCGGCCGCCGACGGGGTGGCGTAAGGGTGGGTGACGGTGGAGACGATGACGGCGCCGAGTTCCGAAGCCTGGATGCCTGCCTTCTCCATGGCCTCGCGGGCAGCGCCCTCGGCCATGTCGATGACGCTGACGCCGGCCGCTGCCCGGTGCCGGGTGACAATGCCCGTCCGCTGGCGGATCCACTCGTCCGAGGAATCAATCCACTGGCAGACGTCATCGTTGGTGACAATGACATCCGGCCGGAAGGCGCCAAGGCCCAGGATCCGGGTGTGCTCGTGGATGGGAGCCTGTTTCAGCGTAGGAACGCTCATGCGTTTCCCTCCAGTTCTGCGAAGAGTGCCAGGGCGGCGGAAAGATCATCGGGGGTCTTGACAGCCACGGTCTTGACGCCGGGCATGCCACGCTTGGCGAGCCCGGCGAGGGTCCCGGCCGGAGCGAGTTCGATGACGCCGGTCACACCGCGCCCCACCAGGGTCTCCATGCACAGGTCCCAACGGACGGGACGGGAGACCTGGGCGATCAGGCTGGCCACTGCGGCGCCGCCGTCGGTGACCTCGCCGCCGTCGAAATTCGACAGCAGCGGCACCGTGGGTGCCTGCGGCTTAAGCTGCGGGGCCAGGGCCTCGAGGGCGGTCACGGCGGGGGACATGTGGCTGGTGTGGAATGCGCCGGCCACCTTGAGGGGGATAACCCGGGCCTTGGCCGGCGGGTTTTCCGCGAGGGCCTTCAGCTGGTCGAAGGTTCCGGCGGCAACTGTCTGGCCTGCGCCGTTGACGTTGGCCGGGGTTGCTCCGGAGGCTTCGATGGCTGCCAGGACTTCCGCGGGGTCCCCGCCCACCACGGCGCTCATGCCGGTAGGGGTGACTGCTGCTGCGGCGGCCATGCTGTTGGCCCGTTCCCGGACGAACGTCATGGCTTCGGTGTCGGTCAGCACGCCGGCGAGGGCTGCTGCGGTGATCTCACCCACGGAGTGGCCCGCAAGGATCACGGGCAGGGAGTTCAGGTCCACATCGAACAGCGATGCCGCCGTGACCAGGCCTGCGGCCACAATCAGGGGCTGCGCCACGGCGGTGTCCTTGATGGTTTCCTCATCAGAGGTGGTGCCGTGGGCCACGAGGTCCAGGCCCGCGATTTCGCTGAGGGCGGCCAACTGGCCCGCTACCGAGGGCAGCTCCAGCCAGGGGGCCAGGAAACCAGGGGTCTGTGAGCCCTGTCCAGGGCAGACTATTGCAAGCACGTATCCAGCTTTCCAAATTACTGCGTGGTTCAGCGGTGTTTGTCCGCACCAAGCTCATGGGGTCAGGTTGTAGGAAGTCTACAACGGCTCAGGCTTGATTGCGGGAGGGCTGGCGTTCCGTGGCGGCCTTTGGCGGGGCCGAAAGCCGTCCCACCACCAAGGCTGCCTGCAGCACAAAGGCCTCCCTGGGCAGCAGCGGATCCCAGCCTGTCACGTCGCAGACACGCTTGAGCCGGTACCGCACGGTGTTGGCGTGGACAAAAAGTTCCCGTGCTGTGGCTTCCAGCGAATGGCCAAGTTCCAGATAGGTTCCCAGTGTTTCGACAAGCCCGTTGGAGGCCGCCACCAGGGGCCGGTAAATGTTCTTCACCAGGGACCGGCGCGCGGCGTCGTCACCGGAGATCACCCGCTCGGGCAGCAGGTCATCGGCGGCCACCGGGCGCGGCGCGGACGGCCAGGCGCGTGCCGCCGTCAGGCCGGCGAACGCCGACTGGGCCGAGCTGCTGGCTTCCAGCAGGGACCCGGCTTCGGGGCCATACACAACCGGGCCGGGAGCGAACATCTCACTGAGTTTGATGTAGGCGGTTTCCCGGTCCTGCACTCCGCCCAGGATCAGGATCAGCCGGTCGCCCTGGATGCCCACCAGGGCATCCTCCGCGTAGCGACCCGCCATCCTGCGCAGTTCGCTGACGTAGCTGGCGCTGGGTTCCGACGGCGAGTTGCCCACCATCACGGTGAAGCGTTCCTGCGCTTTCCAGCCAAGGGCGGCGATCCGGGACCGCAGCGCATCCGTGTTTTCGCCCCGCAGGATGGCGTCCACAATCAGTGCCTCAAGCCGGGTATCCCAGGAACCACGGGACTCGGCCGCGCGGGCGTAGACGTCAGCGGCGGCGAACGCCACTTCCCTGGAGTATCGGAGCACAGCCTCGCGCAGCGACGGCTGGTCGGCTTCGGGGGCAATCACCGGGACCTGGTCCTCCACCACCTCCACCACGATCCGGATCAGCTGGAGAGCTTTCTGGAGGCTGATGGAGCGGGTGAGTTCCGTGGGTGCAGTGCCGAATACGTCGGTCAGGATCCAGGACGGCGAACTGGGCCGCTCGTACCAGGTAACAAACGCCGCGATGCCGTTCTGTGCCACCATCCCCAGCGCCGAGCGCTCATCGGAGCTCAGCCGGCTGTACCAGGGGAGCGATTTCTCCAGCTCGCGCATGGTGGTGGTGGACAGCTGGCCCACGTTGGCCCGCAGCTTTTTGAGCGTCTCGGACTTCTCCGGAGTGACTTTGGGCTGGGCCGGTTTGCGCTTCGCGGGCGGGGTGGCGGGTGCTGGCATCTTCCGAGCATACGGCCCGCGCCCCACAAGCTCCATTTGTGCAAAGGCTACAATCCGCCTTGGTGTGCGTCACAGCACCGGGCGCTGCGGAACGTACGACGGCGGCCCCCGCCTTTCGGAGGGAGCCGCCGTCGTCATCGGGTCAGGTCACAGACGCGTGATCAGGACTCGCCGCCCGCGCCGCCGGTGGTGCCGGCATTAACGTCAAGCAGTTTGTACTTATCGATCGCCTTGGCGGGTGCCTGGGCATCCACTTCGCCTCTGCGTGCCAGCATCTCCAGTGCGCGGACCACCACGGAGTGGGTGTCGTTTTTGAAGAAGCGGCGTGCTGCTGCGCGGGTGTCGGAGAAGCCGAAGCCGTCGGCGCCGAGGGAGGCGAATTCGTTGGGGACGAACTGCCGGATCTGGTCCGGGACTGCCTTCATGTAATCCGTGACCGCTACAACCGGGCCGGTGGCACCGGCCAGCTGCTGGGTAACGAAGGGCACCCGTGCGGGC
>NZ_LMOL01000012.1:0-129 GCF_001424565.1 Arthrobacter sp. Leaf141 | reverse complement strand
CGGCTCGGCGGGCTGGACGATCGGCTCGTTGTAGACCGTGATGTAGTACATCAGGTTCCGGTCGGTGGAGTCCGGTCCGTACATCCGTTCGATGCCGTCGCGGATGATGTGGCCCATTTCGTAGCCGTA
>NZ_LMOL01000011.1:143974-183668 GCF_001424565.1 Arthrobacter sp. Leaf141 | reverse complement strand
GCGGTCCGCAACAGCCCGCTCAGTCCTGGCGCTGCGCAGCTCCTCCATGATCTGCGCGTGCTCTTCCGCGTCAGGCAAACCGGCTGATGCACCGGCGTCTTCCGGGTCCGGCGGGATGGGCGAGCCCGCCGCGTTGACGTCGGCGGGAAGCTCGTTCGGTTTAGGGGTTGATACTTCACTATTAATGGCCATGAGCGGGTCCTTTGCTCGGCGAGTCATGGGCGTGCGATGAACATGGTCTTTGGGGGTGGGCCGGGTGGGGATTGTGGGCCTTGGCCGGGGCGATAACCATGGTGTTGCCGTCGGGAATCCTGCTTGCTCTCACGCAGCCCAAAACCGCTGGGTACAGGGGTCGTCGGTGGCAGGATTCAACCGTCCTTCGTGCGGAGGACGGTGTCAGGCGGGGCTGGGTCCAACCGTTGTGCCTTCCCGGAAGCGGGGTCGCTGAGCGGGCAAGCGTTGTGCATGGAGCACCTCGTTAGGGTCCGGAAGTGTCTTTGTGAACACTGGAGCGGCACACTCGGAGAGCGTTCCGCAAGAATCAACAGATTTCGCAGTAAGCAACAGAGTGCGCCCCGTCACACCCCCGTGTCAAGGACTTTGGGGTCGTATTTCGGAGACTTTCCTAATGTCACTGTTGTTGCGCATCATGATGAGTGTTGCGTATCAAGCAATTCATCAAACCGAAACACGCAGGTGCTTGCGCTGGCCAAATGGACAGGCTCGACCGCTTTTAACGACCGGCGGCCGCTACCGCCGGGTGTAGCCCATTTTGGCGCTGGTCAGCAGGCCGGCTTCTTTCAGCGTTTCAACCGCGCCGGGGACGGCCTCGGGCTCAAAGCGGAACGCCGGCCCGGAAATGCTGAGGGCGCCAATCACCAGGCCAACATGGTTGAAGACGGGAACTGCCACTGCGGTCAGGCCGATTTCGAACTCCTCATGAACCATGGCGTAGCCGTTGCGGACGACGTTGAGCAGCTGGTGTTCCAGCTTTTTCCGGCTGGTGATGGTCCGCGGCGTCCTCGCCGGCAGTCCGGTTTCCTTCAAAATGCGGTCCCGGTCCGCCACGGTCAGCGCAGCCAGCAGGACTTTTCCGCTTGAAGTGGCATGCAGGGGTGTCAGGCTGCCCACCCAGTCGTATGTGGCGAGGGTTGCCGGGCCCATGGCCTGGTCCACGTTGACGGCGTAGTTGGAGCGCAGTACGGCCAGGTTCACCGTTTCCTTGAATTCGTCCGCAAGGCTTTCCAGGACGGGCCTGGCCTCCCGCACCAGGCTGAGCCGGCCGGGGATGGAACCTGCCAGCCGCAGGATGCCGAAACCCAGCTGGTACTTCCCGCGTTCGCTGTTCTGGTGGACCATCTCCCTGCTGACCAGCGACCCCAGCAGGCGCGAGGCGGTGGACTTGTGGATGCCCAGCTCTTCCGCGATTTCGCTGACCCCCGCATGGCCGGTCCGCGCCAGGATTTCCAGGACAGCGAGGGCCCGGTCCACGGACTGGACGCCGCCGTGCGGGCCGGTTGGCGCCCCGACATCGGGTCCGGGTTCGCTGTTCATGGGCACAGGGCCACCCTGTCATCCGTTCCGGGCGGGGGCAAGAGCGGGGTCAGGGCCACAGCGGACTGCGCCAGCATCAGGCGCCTACCCGATGCCGCTGCTGTGGGCCATCGCGATGGCTTCCGTCCGCGAGGAAGCACCAACCTTGCGGTAAATGTTCCGGAGGTGGAACTTCACCGTGTTCTCGCTGATATGCAGCTTCGTGGCGATGGCGCGGTTCCGTTGGCCGGCGGCCAGCAGCTGCAGCACGTCCAGTTCACGGTCGCCGAGCTTCCAGCCGGAGACATCGGCCAGCGGACGCGCCGGCGGATCCAGGGGGAGCGAGACGGCGACGTCGGAGCCCCACCCGGACATCACGTCCACGGACATGCGGCCGTGCAGGGCCTCGACGCGCTGGGTGAGCCGCACCATGCTGGGCGCCGCCGCGGACAGTTGGCCTGCGCTGTCGTCGCGGACGTTGACCAGGAGGTTCAAGCCGTCGCAGTCCCACTGCATGCGGATCCGGCGGACCCCCGACTGGTCCACCATGGCGAGCACCAGCCCGCGGACGATCGCGCGGGCCGCATGTGCCACTTCGCCGGGCAGCGCGCGGCCGTTCACGGGCGGTTCGATGAACTGCACGTCGATGCCACTGAAATGCGTGAGCGGTCTCAGGTCTTCGCGGAGGCGCTGGAAGGCGGTGGCAACCGGCTCTTCCACCATTTCCGTGGTCCGGTCGCTGAGCGTGCGGAGTCCCACCAATGCCTTGGCGGCGACGTCGGTGGCGGACTTGCGGGCCGCTTCATCGTCCAGTGCGGGGGAGCGCAAGGCCGCGAGCAGGGTTTCGAGCGTGGTGGAGTGGCTGTCCACCAGTTCCGCCGTGACCCGGACCCGTTCAGCGGAGGCCGCGCGGGATTCAATGAGGTACGACGGCGGCGCATCAGCCACCTTTTCGCGGATCCGCTCGGCGGCCAGGGTCCACAGGTAGCGGAGCATCTGCTCCGCCGCCGGGTGGTCCGCAGGATCGGGCAGGGGTTTGGGGTCGATGAGGACCAGCAGGGCATTGCTCGGCGAAGTAAGTGTCAACACGGTGCGGTCCCAGCCGGCCACGAACGCTTCGCCCTGCCACACCCCACCCTGCGGGGTTCCGGAGCCGGGCAGGGACGCCCGGATATGGTCCAGTTCCGTGATGGTCACTTGGCTGATGATGGCCTCGTCGCCGGCCTTCTTCTGCGGCCGGCCGGTGCATTCCTCGGTGAAGATGACCAGCGCGCTGCTGCCCACGTACGGGAGGGCTGCATCCCTGAGCCGCTGGGCGATGGTGGCCAGTGGCGCCGTGCATAAAGCTGCAACGGCAGCCAGCAGGGGCGGGGCCGCCGTAACGGGTGCGGGGGTGCGGACGGCCGTGGGGGTGCCGGCAACAGAGAAAGGGATCACCCGTCCATTCTACGTTGTCCGGCCATCCTGCCTATCCGTTTGGGTAGGTAAGACCGTTCAATCTTGGCGTTGGACCTGCCCGCCGGGCGAGTCAGGATTAAAAGGTAACTTTCGCTGGAAGGAGGGAGCCGTCAATTGAGCACCATTACGAACACTGATCCGGCAGACACCGATCACGTGGCCCCTGCCGATACCGCCCGGGCATTCAGCCGCAACCGGGAGCTTGTCCTGGCCGAGATCAGTGCGGTGTTCCGTCGTATTGATCCTGAACAGGTGGCGGCCCTGGTGACCCAGCTCAGGCTGGCCGACCGGGTCTTCGTGACCGGCGCCGGGCGAAGCGGCCTGGTACTGAAAATGGCGGCCATGCGGCTGATGCACTTTGGACTGATGGTCCACGTGGTTGGCGAGACTACGGCGCCCGCCATCCGTGCCGGCGACCTGTTGCTCGCGGCCTCCGGCTCCGGAACCACCGCGGGTGTGGTCAAGGCGGCCGAAACCGCTGCCGGCCAGGGTGCTGCCGTGGCCGCGTACACCACCAACCCCGGTTCGCCCCTCGCAGCTGCCGCGGCCGCCGTTGTGGTCATCCCGGCCGCCCAAAAAACGGACCACGGCTCGGCCGTTTCCCGGCAGTACTCCGGCAGCCTTTTTGAGCAGGTGCTGTTCGCAGCCACCGAAGCGGTGTTCCAGAGCCTTTGGGACGCCGACGCTGCGGCCGCCGAGGAACTCTGGCAGCGCCACGCGAACCTTGAATAGCTGACCCAGCCCAGCTTTCCCAACCTCAGCTTTGCCCATTCCAGCTCCCCAACCCAGCAGCCCCACCCAACGCAAGGAAAACCATCATGAAACTGCAAGTTGCCATGGACGTCCTCACCGTCGAAGCCGCCCTGGATCTCGCCGGCAAGGTTGCCGAATACGTCGACATCATCGAACTCGGCACCCCGCTGGTGAAGAACGCCGGCCTGTCCGCCGTGACCGCCGTCAAGAACGCCCACCCGGACAAGATCGTCTTTGCCGACATGAAAACCATGGACGCCGGGGAACTGGAAGCCGAGATCGCGTTCAACGCCGGTGCAGACCTGGTCTCCGTGCTCGGCAGCGCCGACGACTCCACCATCGCCGGAGCCGTCAAGGCCGCCAAGGCACACAACAAGGGCATCGTTGTTGACCTGATCGGTGTCGCGGACAAGGTGACCCGCGCCAAGGAAGCCCGCGCACTCGGCGCCAAGTTCATCGAGTTCCACGCCGGCCTCGACGAGCAGGCCAAGCCGGGTTACAACCTGGACGTCCTCCTCGGTGCCGGCGAAGAAGCCCGCGTGCCGTTCTCCGTTGCCGGCGGAGTCAACCTCTCCACCATCAACGCGGTGCAGCGCGCCGGTGCCGACGTCGCCGTTGTTGGCGGTTCCATCTACAGCGCCAGCGACCCCGCAGTGGCTGCAAAGGAACTCCGCGCGGCCATCATCTAGGCCGCATCCATCCCCGCCGGGCAAAGCCAGGCAGGAAACCACGACGGCGGTCCGCACCTTGGGTGCGGGCCGCCGTTTTGTGGTGGTGCTGGGCAGGCCTGGAGTCGCCGGTGCGGTGCTGCGCCGTCCAGTCGGGTTCCGGCGGCGGGGGTCCTGGCGGGAGGCCTGGTGTCATTTTCCGGTGGGAGGGGTCCTGACCGGAGGCCTGGTGTCATTTTCCGATCACCCCTTGACGCCCCTGTGATCCCCCTCATACCATTGAAGCCACACTAATATATTAGTTTGATAGCAATAGTATTTCAAAGGAGCCACCGTGGTTGAGCAGTTGAACGAGCGACTTTCCGCAGTCGATCCCGAGGTCCAGCAGGCAATCGTCCGCGAGCTGGATCGCCAGCAGTCAACGCTGGAAATGATCGCCTCGGAGAACTTCGCACCCGCCGCCGTCATGGAGGCGCAGGGCTCGGTCCTGACCAATAAGTACGCCGAGGGCTACCCGGGAAAGCGCTACTACGGCGGCTGCGAGCACGTTGACGTGATTGAGCAGCTCGCCATCGACCGCGTAAAGGACCTGTTCGGCGCAGAGTTCGCCAATGTCCAGCCGCACTCCGGCGCACAGGCCAACGCAGCGGCCATGTTCGCACTGCTCAACCCGGGCGATACCATCATGGGCCTGAGCCTGGCCCACGGCGGCCACCTCACCCACGGCATGAAGATCAACTTCTCCGGCAAGCTCTACAACGTGGTCCCGTACAACGTGCGTGAAGACGATCTCCGGATCGATATGGCCGAGGTTGAAGCGCTGGCCCTGGAGCACAAGCCCAAGCTGATCGTGGCTGGCTGGTCCGCGTATTCCCGCCAGCTCGACTTCGCCGAGTTCCGCCGCATCGCGGACCTCGTGGGCGCCTACCTGATGGTGGACATGGCCCACTTCGCCGGCCTGGTGGCAGCAGGGCTGCACCCCAATCCGGTGCCGTACGCCGACGTCGTCACCACCACCACACACAAAACCCTGGGCGGACCCCGCGGCGGAGTCATCCTCGCCAAGGCGCAGTACGCCAAGAAAATCAACAGCGCCGTGTTCCCCGGCCAGCAGGGCGGGCCGCTGGAGCACGTCATCGCCGCCAAGGCCGTCGCCTTCAAGCTGGCCGCCGGTCCGGAATTCAAGGAACGCCAGGAACGCGTCCTGCAGGGCTCCAAGCTGCTGGCCGAGCGCCTGCTCCGCGACGACGTCGCCGCAGCCGGCATCTCCGTGGTCAACGGCGGAACCGACGTCCACCTGGTCCTGGTGGACCTTCGGAACTCCGAACTCGACGGCCAGCAGGCCGAAGACGCGCTGCACCGGATCGGCATCACGGTCAACCGCAACGCCGTCCCGTTCGACCCCCGCCCGCCGATGGTTTCCTCCGGCCTCCGGATCGGTACCCCCGCCCTCGCTACCCGTGGCTTCGGTGCGGCAGAATTCACCGAAGTCGCGGACATCATCGCGACGGCGCTGATCGCCGCTGCAGGCAACGGGGCCGAGGAGGGCGAATCCCTCAGCGAGGCCACCTCCGTCGAACTCCGCTCCCGGGTCACCGCACTGGCCAACGCGTTCCCGCTCTACCCCCACCTGGTCAACGGCACCGAAATCGCAGCGTTCGAAGCAGACCTGATCGGAGCAGCCCAGTGAGCACCCACCAGCTTCCGGAGCACCCGGATTTCCTCTGGCGCAACCCGGAGCCCAAGTCCTCCTACGACGCCATCATCGTGGGCGGCGGCGGGCACGGCCTGGCCACTGCGTACTTCCTGGCCAAGAACTTTGGCATGACCAACATCGCCGTCCTGGAAAAGGGCTGGCTGGCCGGTGGCAACATGGCCCGCAACACCACCATCATCCGTTCCAACTACCTCTGGGACGAGAGCGCGGCCATGTACGAAAAGGCGCTCAAGCTGTGGGAGGTCCTGCCGGAGGAACTGGAATACGACTTCCTCTTCAGCCAGCGCGGCGTGATGAACCTCGCCCACACCCTGGGCGATGTCCGTGAAAGCATGCGCCGCGTGGGCGCCAACAAGCTCAACGGTGTGGACGCTGAATGGCTGGACCCGAAGCAGGTCAAGGAACTCTGCCCCATCCTGAACATCAACGACAACATCCGGTACCCCGTGATGGGAGCCACCTACCAGCCCCGCGCGGGCATCGCCAAGCATGACCACGTCGCATGGGCCTTTGCCCGGAAGTGTGACGAGCTGGGCGTGGACATCATCCAGAACTGCGAGGTCACCGGCTTCCTCAAGGACGGCAACCGCGTGGTAGGCGTCAAGACCAACCGCGGCACCATCAACACCGAGAAGGTTGGCCTCTGCGCCGCCGGGCACAGCTCGGTCCTGGCCGAAATGGCGGGCTTCCGGCTCCCCATCCAGTCCCACCCGCTCCAGGCGCTGGTCTCGGAGCTGCACGAACCCGTCCACCCCACCGTGGTGATGTCCAACCACGTGCACGTCTACGTTTCGCAGGCACACAAGGGCGAACTGGTCATGGGCGCCGGCGTGGACTCCTACAACGGCTACGGCCAGCGCGGGTCCTTCCACGTGATCGAAAACCAGATGGCTGCCGCCGTCGAACTCTTCCCCATTTTCGCCCGGGCACACGTGCTGCGGACCTGGGGCGGCATCGTGGACACCACCCTGGACGCCTCGCCGATCGTGGGCACCACCCCGGTGGAGAACATGTTTGTGAACTGCGGCTGGGGAACCGGCGGCTTCAAGGGCACCCCCGCTGCCGGACTCACGTTTGCGCACACCATCGCCACAGGTGCCCCGCACGAGCTGAACAAGCCGTTCGCGCTGGAACGCTTCGAAACCGGAGCCCTGATCGACGAACACGGCGCTGCCGCCGTGGCCCACTAGCCGCCGTCCCCTAGAAAGAAGACGCACATGCTGCTCATTTCATGCCCCAACTGCGGCTCGCGCGACGAGACCGAGTTCCACTACGGCGGCCAGGCCCACGTTCCCTACCCGGAAGTCCCCAGCGAACTGAACGACCGCGAATGGTCCGAGTACCTGTTCTACCGCGACAACACCAAGGGCACCTTCGCCGAGCGGTGGCTGCACAGCACCGGCTGCCGGCAGTGGTTCAACATGCTCCGCGACACCGTCACCTATGACATCCAGGCCATCTACCCGATGGGTTCGGCCCGCCCGGATTCGGCCGGCGCCCCGACCCCTGATTCCGGCACCGCCAGCCTCGCTCCGGACAGCACCACCACCGGGACCGCCGCGCCGGACGTCACCGGCACCAGCATCTCTCCCGCCACCGCCCCGGAAGGAGCAACCAAGTGACTTCCCAGAACGCCCGCCTCGCTGCCGGCGGACGCATCGACCGCAGCATCTCCTGGCGTTTCACCGTAAACGGCGAGGAATTCGTTGGCCACCCGGGCGATACGCTGGCCTCGGCCCTGCTGGCCAACGGCCGCGTCGCCGTCGGCAACTCCCTCTATGAGGACCGCCCCCGCGGCATTATGTCCGCCGGTGTGGAGGAAGCCAACGCCCTGGTCCGGATCGAACCCCGGTTCCCCGGCCACGTGGCCGAGTCCATGCTGCCCGCCACCACCATCACCCTGGTGGATGGCCTGAAGGCGGACCTGCTCAACGGACTGGGCCGCCTGGATCCTGAAGAGGACCACGCCGAGTACGACAAGAAGTACGTCCACACCGACGTCCTGGTGATTGGCGGCGGCGCCGCCGGCCTCGCAGCCGCCCGCGAAGCCGTCCGCACCGGCGCCCGCGTGATGCTGATGGATGACCAGCCCGAACTTGGCGGCTCGCTCCTCTCCGGCTCAACCGCGCCCGGCCTGGCCGAAACCATCGAGGGCAAGCCCGCCCTGGAATGGGTGGCGGATGTCGAGGCCGAACTCGTCTCCGCCACGGAATCCACCGTCCTGAACCGCACCACCGCGTTCGGCGCCTACGACGCCAACTACGTCATCGCAGTCCAGAACCGGACCGACCACCTCTCCAGCCCGGCGGCTTCCGGTGTCTCCCGCCAGCGGATCTGGCACGTCCGCGCCAGCCAGGTGATCCTGGCCCCCGGCGCCCACGAACGGCCCCTGGTCTTCGAGAACAACGACCGCCCCGGCATCATGCTCGCCTCGGCCGTCCGCACCTACCTCAACCGCTACGCCGTAGCCGCCGGCCAGCGCACCGTCATCAGCACCACCAATGACAGCGCCTATGCCGTGGCCGCAGACCTCGCCGCCGCCGGCGTCAAGGTTGCCGCCATTGTGGACGCCCGCCCCGTGCTCAGCAGCGTGGCAGCCGCTGCCGTTGAAGCCGGCATCCGGGTGCTGATCGGCAGCGCCGTGGCAGACACCTCCGCCGGCGCGGATTCCCGCCTGGACGGCGTGACCGTCCGCAGCATCAACGAGGACGGCGAACTCACCTCCGGCGTCGAACAGATCGCCTGCGACCTGCTGGCCGTCTCCGGTGGCTGGAGCCCGCTGGTGCACCTCCACTCGCAGCGGCAGGGCAAGCTGCGCTGGGATGATGACCTCGCGGCATTTGTGCCGAGCACCGTGGTTCCCAACCAGCAGAGCGTCGGTTCCGGCCGCGGCAGCTTCGACCTGGCCGACTGCCTGGCCGAAGGCATTTCCGCGGGCGCCGCGGCAGCGATCGCCGCCGGCTTCGAATCCGCCGTTGTCCCCGTTCCGCTGCAGGACGTGAAGGCTTCGGCCCCCACCCGCCAGCTGTGGCTGGTACCCGGCGCGGCAGGCACCCCGGACGACTGGCACCACCACTTCGTTGACTTCCAGCGGGACCAGTCAGTGGCTGACGTGCTGCGGTCCACGGGTGCAGGCATGCGGTCGGTGGAGCACATCAAGCGCTACACCTCCATCAGCACCGCCAACGACCAGGGCAAAACCTCCGGCGTCAACGCGATCGGCGTCATCGCCGCCGCACTGCGTACTGCCGGCGAAGCGGCCCGCGGCATCGGCGACATCGGCACCACCACCTACCGGGCGCCGTTCACCCCCGTGGCCTTCGCAGCATTGGCCGGACGCCAGCGCGGCGAACTCTTCGACCCCGCCCGCGTCACCTCGATCCACCCCTGGCACGTGGCCAAGGAAGCCCTGTTCGAGGACGTCGGGCAGTGGAAGCGCCCCTGGTACTACCCGCAGGGCGGGGAGGACATGGACGCAGCAGTGCTGCGCGAATGCGCCGCCGTCCGCGAATCCGTGGGCTTTATGGATGCCACCACCCTGGGCAAGATCGAAATCCGCGGCAAGGACGCCGGCGAGTTCCTCAACCGGATCTACACCAACGCTTTCAAGAAGCTCGCCCCGGGTTCCGCCCGCTACGGCGTGATGTGCATGGCTGACGGCATGATCTTCGACGACGGCGTGACCCTGCGCCTGGACGAGGACCGGTTCTTTATGACCACCACCACCGGTGGCGCCGCGAAGGTGCTGGACTGGCTGGAGGAATGGCTGCAGACCGAATGGCCGGAGCTGGATGTGCACTGCACCTCGGTCACCGAACAGTGGAGCACCATCGCCGTCGTCGGGCCCAAGTCCCGCGAAGTGATCGCCCGGGTGGCCCCGGAACTCGCCGCCAACGGTGGCCTGGAGCCGGAAGCCTTCCCGTTCATGACCTTCCGCGAAACCACGCTGGCCTCCGGCGTGCAGGCCCGGGTCTGCCGGATCTCGTTCTCCGGTGAACTGGCTTACGAAATCAACGTACCCGCCTGGTACGGCCTGAACACCTGGGAGTCCGTGGCGGCTGCCGGGGCCGAGTTCAACATCACCCCTTACGGCACGGAAACCATGCACGTGCTCCGCGCCGAAAAGGGCTACCCGATTGTTGGCCAGGACACCGACGGCACCGTCACCCCGCAGGATGCCGGGATGGAATGGATCATCTCCAAGGCCAAGGACTTCATCGGCAAGCGCTCCTACACCCGCGAGGACGCACAGCGTACGGACCGCAAGCACCTGGTAAGCGTCCTTCCGGTCGACAAAACCCTGCGGCTGCCCGAGGGCACCCAGCTGGTGGAGAAGGGGATCAACACCAACCCCGCAGACGGACCCGTCCCCATGCAGGGCTTCGTGACCTCCAGCTACCACAGCGCCGCCCTGGGCCGGTCGTTTGCGCTCGCACTGATCACTAACGGCCGCAACCGCATCGGTGAGACCCTGCTGGCCGCCGCAGGCGACCAGCTGGTTGATGTTGTTGTCGCAGAAACCGTACTTTTTGACCCCGAAGGGACCCGCAAAGATGGCTAACACAGCAGCACTCGAAGGCATCAATGGACTCCGGGACATCCGCCGCAGCCCGGCCTCACACCTGGCCCCCGCACTGGAAGCCGGGTCCATCGAAGGAACCGTCGTCCTGAAGGAGGGCCCGTTCCAGACCATGGCCGGCGTCCGCGTCGACCCCGGATCCGAAGCCGGCTCGCGCATCGCCTCCGTTGTTGGCGGCCTGCCGGCACGGTGCGGGGAAGTGGGCGGCACGGAGCGTGCCAGCGTGCTCTGGCTGGGACCGTCCGAGTTCCTGATGGTGGCGCCCGAAGAGGCCCACGACTCCCTGGGCGGCGACCTGATCGGTTCACTCGTGGCCGCCCTGGGCGATGCACCCGGGCAGGTGGTGGACCTCTCCGCCAACCGCACCACGTTCGAACTCACCGGACCGCGCGCCCGCGCCGTCCTGGAAAAGGGCTGCGCGCTGGACCTGCACCCCCGCACCTTCACCGCAGGGACAGCACTGAACACCGAAGTGGGCTTCATTCCGGTCATCCTGCTGAAGTCCGGCGAGGAGAGCTACCGGCTCTTCCCCCGCGCTTCGTTTGCGGACTTCCTTGGCAGGTGGCTCCTGGATGCAATGAGGGAGTTCGCTTCCCCCGAGGTCCCCTGATGGCACTTAGTGCCCTGGATCTTTTCTCTGTTGGCATCGGGCCGTCGTCCTCACACACGGTCGGCCCGATGCGGGCAGCGAAGCTGTTCGCCGAAGGACTCAAGGCCGACGGCTACCTCAGCGATACAGTCCGGGTCCAGTCGGAGCTCTTCGGCTCGCTCGGCGCCACGGGCCGCGGCCACGGCTCCGACAAGGCAGTGGTCCTGGGCCTGCAGGGCCTCGACCCGGAAACGGTGAACACCGCTACGGCTGACGACCAGGTGGCTGCCGCCGCCCTGGACGCCGAGCTCCTGATCGGCGGAAACCACCGGGTGGACTTCAACTGGGACGAGGACGTGGTGCTGCACCGCCGGAAGTCGCTGCCCGCGCACCCCAACGGCATGACCTTCCGCGCACTGGACCACACCGGGTCCGTCCTCAGCGAGCGGAGCTTTTATTCCATTGGGGGCGGCTTCGTTGTTGACGGCGATGCCGGCCCCGGTGACCAGGTGGTGGCGGACGAAACTCCGCTGCCGTACCCCTTCACCACGGCCGATGAGCTGCTGGCCATCTGCCGCCGCGAAGGAATGTCCATCTCCGACGTCATGCTGGCCAACGAACTGGTGTGGCGCAGCGAGGCGGAGCTCCGGGAGAGCCTGCTGAAGCTGTGGGCCGTGATGCGCGAATGTGTTGACAACGGCTGCGCGGCGGAAGGCATCCTTCCCGGCGGACTCAAGGTCCGGCGCCGGGCGCCGTCGTTGTTCCGCACGCTGACCGCGGACACCGGCGTCACTGATCCGCTCCGGGCCATGGAATGGGTCAACCTGTTCGCACTGGCGGTCAACGAGGAAAACGCCGCCGGCGGGCGCATCGTCACGGCCCCCACCAACGGCGCTGCCGGAATCGTGCCCGCCGTGCTTCACTACTACATCAAATTTGTTCCGGGAGCCGACGACGACGGTGTGGTCCGCTTCCTGCTGGCGGCGGCCGCCGTCGGAATCCTCTTCAAGATCAACGCCTCCATTTCCGGAGCCGAAGTCGGGTGCCAGGGTGAGGTGGGCTCGGCCTGCTCCATGGCAGCTGCCGGGCTCTGCGAGGTGCTGGGCGGAACCCCCGAACAGGTGGAGAACGCCGCCGAAGTGGGGATCGAACACAACCTCGGCCTGACCTGTGACCCCGTTGGCGGCTTGGTGCAGATTCCCTGCATCGAACGGAACGCGATCGCCAGCGTGAAGGCCATCAATGCTGCGCGGCTGGCGCTGCACGGCGATGGCAGCCACAAGGTGTCGCTGGATAAAGCCATCAAAACCATGCGTGAGACAGGAGCGGACATGAAAACCAAATACAAGGAGACCTCCCGCGGAGGACTCGCCGTTAACGTGATTGAGTGCTGAGCCATGACTGCCATTGAGGCTGAGACCTCCGCCCCCACCACCGTGGAGCATGTCCTGACGCTGGACTGCAGCGAATCGCCGGGTATTGTCCACGCCGTTTCCGGGTTCCTGCTGGAACACGGCTGCGACATCATCGACAACCAGCAGTTCGGCGAACGCTCCGAAAAGCACTTCTTTATGCGGGTGCACTTCTCGTCCGACGGCGATGCCACCACCGCGGATACGCTGCGGGCGGCGTTCACTCCAGTAGCGGAACGCTTCGGCATGAGCTGGCGGCTGGAACGGCACGGCTCCAAGCGCCGGGTGCTGATCATGGTCTCCAAGTTCGGGCACTGCCTCAACGACCTGCTGTTCCGCGCCCGGATCGGCGAACTGCCCATTGAAGTGGTGGCGGTGGTGTCAAACCACACCGACCACCAGACCCTGGTGGAATGGCACGGCATCCCGTTCTTCCACGTGCCGGTCACCGCCGCCACCAAGCCTGAGGCGGAAGCCAGGCTGCTGGAACTCGTGGACGAGCTCGACGTCGAACTGGTGGTGCTGGCCCGCTACATGCAGGTCCTCAGCGACAGCCTCACCCGCAAACTCGAGGGCCGGGCCATCAACATCCACCACTCGTTCCTGCCCAGTTTCAAGGGCGCCAAGCCCTACCACCAGGCCTACGCCCGCGGTGTGAAGACCGTGGGAGCCACCGCGCACTACGTCAACGCGGAACTGGACGAGGGACCAATCATTGCCCAGCAGACGGTGGAGGTGGACCACACCTTCGGGCCGGAGGACCTCGTGGCTGCCGGCCGCGACACCGAATGCAAGGCACTGAGCAACGCCGTGCGCTGGCACTGCGAAGGCCGCGTGATCCTGCAGGGCAGCCGGACAGTGGTGCTCGGCTGAACAGGATTTCCTGCCGTAAAACCAGGGCCGCCCCACACCTTCCTTGCGGAAGGCGAGGGGCGGCCCTGTTTTTTGTTGTTTCGGGGAAACCTGCGTCCTAAACGCCCAGGGCTTCCTTCAGTGCGGCGACGTGGCCGGTTGCCTGCACCTGGTACTGCGCCAGGGTGACGTTGCCCTGGGGGTCCAGCACCACGGTGGAGCGGACGATGCCTTCGACGATTTCGCCGTTGACCAGCTTTTCGCCCCAGGCGCCGTAAGCCAGGGCCACTTTGTGGTCCTCGTCGGAGAGCAGCGGGAAAGTCAGCGAGAAGTCGCCGGTGAAGCCGGCCAGGGCTTCGGGGGCGTCGGGGGAGATCCCGATGACCTCATACCCCTTGCCCTGCAGCGAGGCCAGGTTGTCGCGGAAATCGCAGGCCTCGGTGGTGCAGCCGGGGGTGGCCGCCTTGGGGTAGAAGTACACGATCACGTTTTTGCCGCGGTAATCGGCGAGGGCCGTTGCGTTGCCCTGGGCATCCTTCAGGGTGAAGTCGGGGGCCTGGGTGCCGGGCTGAAGCTTGGTGGTCAGGGTGGGGCTCATGGCGTTCCTTTTGAAGAATCTGTCAGGGGCAAAATTTTGGGGCAAAGCATCCAGTGAAGCGTCTTCCGTGCATATTCAACAACTCCGGCGTCATATGCAGTATTCCGCGGGACCCCGCACTGTTGCCGATTTCCCGGGGACAAACTGGTAGCCGCCGCCGCGGACCGTGGCCACCGCGTGCCGGGCGTTGCCCAGTTTGCGCCGGATCCGGCCCACGTAGACGTCGATGGACCGTTCGGACGCGCCGGGCGTCTCGAAGGAATCCAGGAAGGCCTGCAGTTCCTCCCGGGCCACGGTGCGGGACAGGTGGGTCACCAGGTACCGGAGCACCTTGAATTCGACGCCGGTCAGCGCCACCGGACGTCCGTCCAGCAGCACCTGGTCGGCGGCCAGGTCCACGGCCATGCGGCTCACGGGGCCGGCCGACGGCGGCAGCCGGGTGCCGCCGTCGTCCTCCGGTGCTGCCGGGGCGGCACCGGGAAGGGAATGTTCCGCCGCGGAGGGTTCCGGAGAGGAGTCGGCTGCAGTCCCCTCCGCGGTCGCGGAACATTCCGGCGTGGGCGCTCCGGCGGCGGGCCAGTGGACTTCCGCCTCCGGAGCAGTTTGCAGGGCGCGCGCCAGGACCAGTTCGGCGGCGCGGCGCATCAGTTCGGGACTGGTGCCATCGGCAGGGACCACCCACACGGCGAGACCGCGTGCGGCTGCGCCCTGTGCGGGGAACCGGTGCCGGGCCTCCGCCCGCGGATGGTGGGCTTCCACTGCCATGGCG
The DNA here is from genome assembly GCF_001424565.1 of Arthrobacter sp. Leaf141. Lineage (GTDB taxonomy): Bacteria > Actinomycetota > Actinomycetes > Actinomycetales > Micrococcaceae > Arthrobacter. The sequence continues at coordinate 168,740 of NZ_LMOL01000011.1, read as the reverse complement.
CGTCCCTACACTCCGCCGCGGCGGATGAGCTTGCCGGTGGGCGTCTGGCCGTCCACCACCGCACCGCGCAGGTAGGTCCTGCGGACCACTCCGGAGAGGGCCTTGCCGTCGTAGGGGGTGATGGGGTTTTTGTGCTTGAGCTTGGACACGTCCACCACAAAGGCCTCGTCGGGGGCAAACACGGCGAAGTCGGCGTCGTAGCCCAGCGCCAGCTGGCCCTTGGTGGACAGGCGGGCCAGCGCGGCCGGCTTCTCAGCCATCCAGGACACCACCTGCTCCAGGGGGATGCCACGGTGCCGGGCCTCGGTCCAGATCAGGGACAGGCCCAGCTGCAGCGACGAAACCCCGCCCCAAGCCACAGCAAAATCGCCGTTCTCCAGGTCCTTGAGGTCCAGGGTGGAAGGGGAGTGGTCCGAGACGATGCAGTCGATGGTGCCATCCTGGAGGCCCTGCCAGAGCAGTTCCCGGTTGGCGGCTTCACGGATGGGCGGGCAGCACTTGTACGCTGTGGCGCCGTCCGGAATTTCCTCCGCCATCAGGGTGAGGTAGTGCGGGCAGGTTTCCACGGTGAGCTTCACGCCGTCGCGCTTGGCGGAGGCGATCATGGGCAGGGCGTCAGAGGACGACAGGTGGAGGATGTGCGCCCGCGCGCCGGTCCAGCGGGACCGTTCGATGACCTCCGCGATGGCCTTGTTCTCGGCGCCGCGGGGGCGGGAGGCCAGGAACGTGGAGTAGTGGTCGCCGCCGGGGTGCGGGGCACGGTCGATCGCGTGCGAGTCCTCGGCGTGGACGATCATGAGGGAGTCGAAGGATTTCAGCTCCGCCATGTCCGCTTCCATCTCATCGGCGTCCAGGTGCGGGAACTCGTCCACGCCGGAGTGCAGCAGGAAGCACTTGAAGCCGAAAACGCCTTCATCGTGCAGGGGCCGCAGGTCCGCCTTGTTGCCCGGAATCGCGCCGCCCCAGAACCCGACGTCGATGAACGCCTGGTCCTCCGCCACCTCACGCTTAAGCTTGAGGTTTTCAACGGTGGTGGTGGGCGGCACCGAGTTCAACGGCATGTCGATGATGGTGGTCACGCCCCCGGCAGCGGCAGCGCGGGTGGCGGAGGCGAAGCCCTCCCACTCGGTGCGGCCGGGCTCGTTGACGTGCACGTGAGTGTCGACGAGGCCGGGAAGGAGGGTCTCGTCGTCGGCCAGTTCGATGATCTCGGTGCCGGCCAGGCCGTTGCCCAGGGGTTCCAGGGCCACGATCCGGCCATTGCGGACGCCCACTTCGCGCGGGGCGATGCCGGCGGTGGTGAGGATGCGCTGGCCCCGGATGACCAGGTCATAACGTTCTTCAGACACGGAGGTCCTCCTTGGTGTTGGCGGTGGCGGCAGGCTTTTCGGCCGCCAGCCAGCCGCTGATCTGGGTACCCAGCTGCTCCAGAAGCGTTCCAGCCTCTGCTATGCACCTGTCTACATTGCTTTCCAGCGCGGTCAAAGCATAAATGTCCTCGAACCCTGCGGCGGCGGCCTGTTCCGGCGCCAGGGTGGTCCGCCCGCACACGGCGATGACGGGGACGCCCTGGGCTGCGGCGGCCCGGGCCACCCCGATGGGGGTTTTGCCCAGCAGGCTTTGTTCGTCCAGGCTGCCTTCGCCGGTGATCACCAGATCGGCGCCGGCGAGGCGTTCTGCGAGGCCCGTGAATTCGAGGACCACGTCGATGCCCGGGCGGCGGGTGGCGGCCAGGACGGCGATGGCCGCGTAGCCAACACCGCCTGCCGCCCCGGCGCCGGGCGCTTCGGCTGCCTTAACAGCACGGAATCCGATTTCCCTGGCCAGGACTTCGACAAACCTGGCCAGGGCGGCGTCGAGCGAGTCGACATCTTGAGGTGCGGCGCCCTTTTGCGGGCCGAAAACCCGTGCGGCGCCCTGGGCGCCCAGCAACGGGTTGTCGACGTCGGACGCCAGCACAAATCGTGTATCCACCAGACGGGGATCAAAGTCGGTGAAATCAATGGTGTGAAGATTGGCCAGCGCGGCGCCGCCGGCCGGGAGTTCGTTGTTCTGCTGGTCCAGGAACCGCGCGCCGAGGCCCTGCAGGAGTCCTGCGCCGCCGTCGGTGTTTGCGCTGCCCCCAACGCCCAGCACAATCCGCCGGCAGCCCGCATCCAGGGCGGCGCTGATCAGCTGGCCGGTGCCAAGGCTGGTGGCCGTGGAAGCTGCTTCGGCATCGGGGGCGCCCCCGGCCAGGACCTGCGGCAGCAGGGCCAGGCCGGACGCGGTAGCCATTTCGATGACTGCCTGGTGGTCGCGGACCGCGAAGTCGGCCTGGACCGGCTGGCCCGTGGGCCCGGCCACCGTGACCGTGCGGCGGGTGAACCCGGAGCCGACGGCGGCGTCGAGGGTGCCCTCGCCGCCGTCGGCCACGGGAATCCGGAGGACGTCAAGGTTGCCGCCGGCGCCTGCCTGCAGGCCTCTTTCGAGGTGCCGGCAGACGTCCGGGGCGGAGAGGGAGCCCTTGAACTTGTCCGGGGCAATGACGATCCGCATGGTTTAGACCTGCAGTGCCAGGATGGCGGTGGGGGCGTCCGCAGCCGTTTCGGCCAGTTCCTCGAACTCGTTCACGGCGTTGATTTCCACACCCATGGAGATGTTGGTGATCTTTTCCAGGATCACTTCCACCACCACGGGCACCTGGAACTCGCCCATCAGGGCCTTGGCCTTGTCGAACGCCGCCGGCAGGTCTGCCGGGTCCTGTACGCGGACGGCCTTGCAGCCCAGGCCTTCGGCCACCTTGAGGTGGTCCACGCCGTAGCCGTTGGTTTCGGGGGAGTTGATGTTTTCAAACGCCAGGGAGACGTTCTGCTCCATCTTGAAGCCGCGCTGGGACTGGCGGATCAGGCCCAGGTAGGAGTTGTTCACCACCACGTGGATGTACGGGATGTTGAACTGGGCGCCCACGGCGAGTTCTTCGATCATGAACTGGAAGTCGTAGTCGCCGGACAGTGCCACCACCGTCTCGTCGGGCTTGCCGCGCACCACGCCCAGGGCTGCGGGGCCGGTCCAGCCCAGCGGGCCGGCCTGGCCGGCGTTGATCCACTTGCGCGGGCCGAAGACGTGGAGCATCTGCGCGCCGGCGATCTGGGACAGGCCGATGGTGGACACGTACGTGGTGTCGCGGCCAAACGCCTTGTTCATTTCCTCGTATACGCGCTGCGGCTTGATCGGGATGTTTTCGAAGTGCGTCTTGCGGTGCAGGGAGCCCTTGCGCTCCTGGCATTCGGCAACCCAGGCGCTGTAGTCCGGCAGGGACCCTGCGGCCTTGCGCTCCTTGGCGAGCTCAACCAGCCCGGCCAGCGCCGCACCGGCGTCGGACGCGATGCCCAGGTCCGGGGAGAAGACGCGGCCGATCTGGGTGGGCTCGATGTCGATGTGCACAAACGTGCGGCCGGCCGTGTAGGTGTCCAGGCCGCCGGTGTGGCGGTTGGCCCAGCGGTTGCCGATGCCGATCACGAAGTCGCTGCGCAGGTAGTTCTCGTTGCCGTAGCGGTGCGAGGTCTGCAGGCCCACCATGCCGGCCATCAGGGAGTGGTCATCGGCGATGGCGCCCCAGCCCATCAGGGTGGGGATGACGGGAACGTTCAGGGTCTCGGCCAGTTCAACCAACTGGGCGGACGCACCGGCGTTGATAATGCCGCCGCCGGCCACGATCAGCGGGCGCTCGCCGGCCAGGAGCATGGCCAGGGCCTTTTCCAGCTGCTTGCGGCTGGCCTTCGGCTTTTCCACGGGCAGCGGCTCGTAGGTGTCGATGTCGAATTCGATTTCGGCCATCTGCACGTCGATGGGCAGGTCCAGCAGGACCGGGCCCGGGCGGCCTGAGCGCATCAGCTGGAAGGCCTTCTGGAAGGCGCCGGGAACCTGGCCGGGCTCCAGCACGGTCATGGCCATCTTGGTGACGGGCTTGGCGATGGACTCGATGTCCACGGCCTGGAAGTCTTCCTTGTGCAGCTTGGCCACGGGGGCCTGGCCCGTGATGCAGAGCATGGGGATGGAATCTGCCCAGGCGGCGTACAGGCCGGTGATCATGTCGGTGCCGGCGGGGCCGGAGGTACCGATGCAGATGCCGATGTTGCCGTCCTTGGCGCGGGAGTACCCGTCTGCCATGTGGCTGGCGCCTTCGACGTGGCGGGCCAGGGTGTGGCGGATGCCGCCGTGGGCCCGCATGGCGGAGTAGAAGGGGTTGATTGCCGCACCTGGCAGGCCGAACGCCTCGATGGCGCCTTCCTTTTCCAGGATTGCAACCGCTGCATCAACGGTACGCATCTTGCTCATGGTGTGCTCCTTGGGAAACTTTGGGGGCCCTGTGCGGGCTGGTTTTTGGGTGTGGAAGGGGAGCCGGCGTCGGGTGTGTACGACGCCGGGGCTTCCGTTGAGTGCTGTGGAGCGGCTTTCGCCGCGGTGCTTTACTCCCGGCCGGAGAGCTGCAGGACCTGCTTGAAGAGGCCGGAGTGGTCCAGTGCGCCATCACCCTGGTTGACGGTGGCGGCGACGAGCTGGGCGACGACGGCGCCGAGGGGGACGGCGACGTTGGCTTCGCGGGCGGCGGAGGTGACGATGCCCAGGTCCTTGTGGTGCAGGGCAAGACGGAAGCCGGGGTCGAAGTTGCGGTCCAGCATCTTCTGGCCCTTCTGGTCCAGGACCTTGGAGCCGGCAAGCCCACCGCCGAGGACCTTCAGGGCGGCGTCGGTGTCCACGCCGTAAGCCTCAAGGAAGGCGATGGCTTCGCCGAGGACCTGGATGTTGACCGCGACGATCAGCTGGTTGGCTGCCTTGACGGTCTGGCCGGAGCCCGAGGGGCCCACGTGGACGATGGTTTTTCCCACTGCCGTCAGGACGTCCTGTGCGGCATCGAAGTCTGCCTTTTCGCCGCCCACCATGATGGAGAGGACGGCGTCGATGGCGCCCTGTTCGCCGCCGGAGACCGGTGCGTCGAGGGGGCGGATGCCGGCTGCTGCGGCGTCCTCGGCGAGGCGCTTGGCCACGTCCGGGCGGATGCTGGACGCGTCGATCCAGAGGGCGCCCTGCTTGGCGTTGGCGAACACGCCGTCCTTGCCGCTGACGACGCCCTCAACATCGGGGGAGTCCGGCACCATGGTGACGACGACGTCGGCCGCCTTGACCGCGTCCGCGATGCTGGTGGCGCCCTGGCCGCCTTCGGAGACGAGCTTGTCGATCTTGTCCTGGCTGCGGTTGAAGCCGGTGACGGTGTGGCCGGCCTTGACCAGGTTGATGGCCATGGGCAGGCCCATGATTCCGAGTCCGATGACTGCAACGTTGCTCATGAGGTTCTCTTTCTAAAAAGTCTGCGGGTGGGATACCCAACTAGGTCGCAGTTGTTGTCGTTATGAGGGTTCAAAACGACAACAACTGCCAGTCAGTTGGGCGGGTGGGCTCAGGAAGCGGTGGCGCGGTCCCGGATGGCCCAGCTGAACGCAGTTTCCTGCGGTTCCTTGTACTCGAGGCCGATGTGGCCCTCGTAGCCGAGTTCGCGGCTGCGGGCGATCCATTCACCCAGCGGGAGGTTGCCGGTGCCGGGGGCGCCGCGGCCGGGGTTGTCGGCGATCTGGATGTGGCCGAAGTCCTTGGCGTGGTTTTCGATGACGGCTGCGACGTCGTCACCGTTGACGGCCAGGTGGTAGAAGTCGGCCAGGAGCTTGATGTTGGTGGCTCCGGACTCTTCCTTGACACGGGCGATCACTTTGAGGGCGTCCGCGGCGGTGAGGAGCGGGTACTTGGGGGCGCCGCTGACGGGTTCCAGGAGGACTGTGCCGCCGATGCGGGCGACGCCGGCGGCCGCGGCTGCCAGGTTCTTTGCGGCCAGTTCGTCCTGCTCTTCAGGGGTGAACTCGTCCTGGCGGTTGCCGTAGAGGGCATTGAAGCCCTTGCAGCCCAGGCGCTCGCCGATGCCGGTCACGGCGTCGATGTTGTCTTTGAATTCGGAGCAGCGGCCCTTCCAGGAAACCAGTCCGCGGTCGCCGCCCGGCATGTTGCCGGCGTTGAAGTTCAGGCCAGTGAGCTGGACGCCGGCATCCTTGATGGCGTTCTCGAACCGGGTGGTCTCGGCGTCTGAAGGGACGGAGGAGTCGAAGGGCCACCAGAACTCGACGGCGTCGAAGCCGGCTGCCTTGGCTGCGGCCGGGCGCTCGAGCAGGGGCAGCTCCGTGAGGAGGATGGAGCAGTTCACTGTGTACGTCATCGTAGGTCCTTCCAAGGAGGGGCGTTGATCCATCTTCCTATGCTTCTTTGGCTATCAACCGTTTCCGCTTTGTGGAATTTAGATTCTGCTTTATGAAAAGTGTAGGGAAGGAGGGGGTGTCGAGTCAAGGGGCGGGCCGGCTTCCGCTTCGGGCGCTTAAACCGAAGGGCCCGCCTTCCGTTACGGGAAAGCGGGCCCTCGGCCTTCGACGGCCTTCTGGATGGCCCCGGTATCCAGCTTGACGCCGTCACCATTGGCTTTGTACGCCGGATGCGCCACTTCGTTGCGGTGCCGTGTGGGCGTCGTGGTCACCGTGACGGGGAGTGCACTTGGCATTTTCCCCTGCGGTGCCGAGTGGCTTGCCGTCATGTAGACGCGGTAGTCCACCACGTCGTCGTGGATATCCGGGTTGTTCAGTACCAAAAACGTGCTGTCCGCGCCGTTGGGGAGTGGCGGGACCTAGTCCGGGACTGGCCCGTCCAACGTTATGGCTGCATTGATCAGGGCCAGGTGGCTGAGGGCTTGCGGGAGGTTCCCCAGCGCCGATCCGTCAGCGGGGTCGAACATTTCAGCCAGGATTCCGACGTCGTTCGCGGTGCCCGCCAGTTCAGCCATCCTGGCCCGGGCCTCGTTGGTCCGGCCGCAGAAGTGCAGGGCGGAGACCATCCAGTAGGAACAGGCGACGAACGTTCCTTCCTCCTTCTCTGCGCCGGAAAAGCGGTACAGGTGCGGGCCTGCGGAAAGTTCGCGGTCCAACGCATCAATGGTTGCGCTCATGCGTGTTCCACGGTCAAACCCGCTGATCGCATGGAGCAGGACTGACGCATCCAGTTGCGTTGACCCCGGATACCAGGCGTAGGCCTGCAGCTCTTCCGACCAGCAGTTTTCCTCTACCCATGCCCGGATCCGTTCAGCTTCCGCACGCCACCGGGAGGGGTCGCCCGGGATCTGGCCCAACTCAGCGAGATGGACCGCCTGCTGCAGGGCATGCCAGCACCCCATCTTCGAGCTGGTGTAATTTTGCGGTTCGGTAAGCTCCCACATCCCGGCATCGCGCCGCTGCCATGCATCGCAGGCGGAATCGGCGATGGTGGCCAATGTCCTGCCTGTGGCGGCGTCCAGGACATTGCCGTGGTCCACGTACAGCGTGACAATACTGAAGACGTCGCTGAAGACGCCCAGCTGCAGCTGGCCAGAAGCCCTGTTGCCGGTCACGACAGGGCCGATGCCGCGCCAGCCGGGAACGTCGTAATTGGCCACATCGTCAATACAGGCAGAGCCGTCCAGGCGATACATCACGGCAGGATAATCATTGTTGTTTCGGATGGTCCTGAGCATCCATGACATGGCGGCATGGGTCTCCTCACGCAGGCCAAAGCGGAACAACGCCGTAAGGCTGTAGGCCGTGTCGCGGACCCACGCGTAGCGGTAGTCCCAGTTCTTGCCGCCGTCCAGGCTTTCGGGCACGGAGGTGGTGCCCGCAGCGGCAACCGAACCTTCGTCGCCCATGATCAGGAGCTTCAAGGTGAGCACGCTCCGGTGTACCTGGGCTGCGAACCCGCCCTCGTAGTTAAAGGAAGAGCTCCACCGCTGCCACTTTTCTATGGTCCTGTCGATCCCCTCGTCCACAGTCTCCGGGGCGGGAATAAGGAGGGGTTCGCCCTCCGTGGCGACCAGGCCAAAAATCGCCCGGGAACCGGCGGTGGCCGTGTAGTCAATCGTGATGCTTTTATCATCCCAGCCCACGGTGTCCTCGCCTGCGGACCGGACCGCCATGGTGAGTCCGTCGAGCCGGAGGACCACCCCGTGGACAGTGTCCTGGATCCACGGCGACACCCGGCCCAGGCAAGTTCCGGGCCTGGCCACTGCCCGCATGGGCACCTCGCCGTCCAGGCCCTCGATGCGGCGGCCAAGCTCAGACCAGGGCAACCGTCCTGCGATCCCCGTGTTCAGCGAATCGGTGACACGCACCCGGCCCCTGGCCGTGGTGAACGTTGTCACCAGGACATTGGTCCGGCCCAGGTAGCTGCGCTCCGTGGTGAAGGGCTCCGTGGGCTGAAGCTGCAGATATCCGCCGCCGGCAGCGTCCAGCAGGGCGGCGAACGGGATGACCGAGTCCAGGCCCGGCAAGGGAAGCCAGTCGATCCGGCCATCGGCGGCCACCAGCCCGATGGTGCGGCCATCGCCGATGGCGGCGTAGCTTCGCAGGTCTGCGTACCCGTGTTGGTCCCGGACATACTGGGTCATGCGGCATCGCTTTCGTTGGAGCGGGCAGCGGATGCTATTGCCGCAGAAAGCAGGTCCAGGTTTTCGGGTGTGCCCGCAATCTCCAGCCGGCCCTTATCTGTGACCGCCATGACTGCCAGCACGCTGCGGTCAGTGATGTACTTGCGGTCCTGCCCGGTGGTCTCGCGCCGCTGGGCTGCCAGTTCCAGGACGCGCAGCTTCACGGGCCGCCCGGAGGGCTCTGCTGTGTCGTACACCGCTGGTTGAAACACCGTTTCTCCGGGCCCGGCGGTGGTAACCACCATGTTCCAGATGCTGGATAAGGAGCCGGGCCGGGAATCGGGGTAGCGGATCCACAGGAGGAGTTTTCCATCGGCAGCGAGTTTGGCTCCGGTTTTGCGCATCCGCTTCTGCTGCAGGTACATGCCGCCGGCCATGAACAAGGCGTAGAACGTTGAATTGAAAAGCGCATCATCAAGCCTGCGGTGCACAGCCACGTTAACGCCCATCATGAGCAGCCAAACGGCCAGGAAAACCAGGACCGCGGCTCGGGTGGGGTGTTCCCTGATCCACTTCCTCATCGGTCCACCCTAGACCGGCGCGGGTCAGGGGGCCATCAATGGATGCCGGTGCGGGAAAACGGCCGGAAGAACCCCGACGGCGGCCTGCGGCACCTGAGTTAGGCTGATCCGGCGCGGGGACTGAACATGCCGCGGGCCAGTCACGCTAGAAGGGCAGCTCGCCGTGCTGCGTCGGAACGATCAGGAGCCCGGTGATCAGACCGGCCGCGTTGAAAGCCACCCGGCCCACCCACTGCCCGGCTTCGCAGTCGATCATTGTGTGTCCCACCAGTGTGCCTGTCGCTTCCTCGCCGGGGGAGAGGGCGCTGCCGTCCGGAAGCTCGACGCCGGTCCCGTGGAAGGACACGAGGTTACCGGTGTCTGCCACAGCCTGCGCCCACGTGCCCAGGACCCGGCCGCGTGTCAGTACCGCAGCGGCATCGTCGGTCAGCATCGGCGCCAGCGATCCGTAGTCGCCGCTGTCCACCAGCCGGAAGACCTGCTCCGTCCGTGCCGCCACATCCATGGCCTTCATTCCCGCCTGCATGGTTTCTCCCGTCCTGGGGTCCCTGGCCGAACCGAACCGCTTAAATGCCGCCTGCCGGCTCATGCCGAGCACGCCGCCGATCTCTGCCCACGTATAGTCCCGACGGGCAGTGTCCACGGCTTCCCGCAGATCCCGCCGGGCAATATCCAGTTGGTCCCGTGCAGCTGCCACGGCGGCCAGACCGGAGGGGTCATCCGTCGCGTCCATGGCTCCCTGACCGTCCTGCTTTGGCGGCTGTCCATGCTGCCGGGAAGACGGCGCCGGCCATGATGAAGGCCGGAGCCCACCACGCAGCATTTCCGTCGCCCGTCCTGAAGAATACGAAGCCCAGGGCCACGGCGGTTGCGGCGGCGGCAGCATATACGGCCGGTTGGACGTAGCCCCGGCGCGGTGTGGCGTAGGAGCCGAAAAACAGCATGACCCAGAGCGATAGCGCCCAGACTGCCCCCATCAGGAAACCCGGCCATCCCACCCCCGTCAGGAGCCCTACGGCAACGGCCACCGCGACTGCTACGAGCAAGCATACGAGTAGGTTGCGCATACTCAAGGATGTCCGGCGTCGTCCGCCTTTGTCAACCAAAAGTTGACGTTTGAATCAGTGGCGGCGCTGGCTGCCGGGCCTCTCCGGGGGTGCCCTGGCCGCTCCGGGCGCACCGCCGGCCGCTGTCTTCGGTGGGAAGGCCTGCGGCTGTGATTTGTGGTGTTTGCGGTGATGCCCACCGCCGGCTGCAGGTCCCGGATTGTAGGCTTTCCCGCGGCGGCTATGCTGAGGAACGCCGTAAGGCAGGGCGGGACGTGGCGGCAAGGACCATCGTTACTGGTCGCGGAAGGACAAACCGAATGGCTCGAGCGACAGTCCAGGACGTCGCCAAAACGGCGGGTGTGTCCGTTGGCACGGTGTCCCGGGTCCTGAATGGGAGTCCGGCTGTCAGTACGGCAAGCAGGGAAAAGGTCAATGAGGCAATCCGCCGGCTCAGCTACCGGCCGCTTGCCTCAGCCCGCGACCTCCGCAGGGACCGGACCATGCGTGTTTTGGCGCTGGCCAAGAACCTGGAGTCCCTGGTGGTCAGTGAAGTCTTCCGCGGGGTGGGGGATGCGGCGGCTGACTCGGGCTACGTCAGCCTGATCGCTGCGACTGCCGGCGACCTGGAGCGGGAGCAGCAATTGGTGGACATGCTCCGGAACGGGTCCGTGGATGGGATGGTTTTGTTTTCGCCCACCATGCCGGATGAGGATGTTGACGCGGTGGCCGGGCAGTTGAGTGTTGTCCAGGTCTGCGAAATCGTCGACGCCGACGCGGCGTTCGGCGTTTCCATTGACGACCGCCAGGCCGCATATGACATGACGCGCCACCTGATCGACACCGGCGGGCGAAGGCTGGCCATGATCGCGCACCGGAGTGCCCGTTCAGGCCGGCTGCGTGAGGCCGGATTCCGGCAGGCCGTTGCCGACGCCGGCCTGCCGCCAGGGCGGGTGCTGTCAGGTGAAGGCGGTTTTGGCTTCCACGCCGGCCGCAGGCTGGCCAGGGAGCTGCTGGCGGCTGGGGATCTTCCGGATGCGGTGTTTTGCGGCACCGACATTGCGGCGGCCGGCTGCGTCCGTGAACTTACGGACGCCGGGCTCCGGGTGCCGCACGACATCGCCGTGGCGGGTTTTGATGACTCGGCCCAGGCGGAGATGTGTGTCCCGGAACTGACAACCGTGCGGCAGCCTGCTTACGAGATGGGCCGGGTGGCTTTCGCGGAACTCCTGGAGCGGATGACCGTGCCCGGCGCGCACCGCCGTGGCCGGGTGTTCCTTCCCCATGAGCTTGTGGTGCGGGATTCGACGAAGGGCTAAGGGGGTTGACAGTCCCACGAGTCCGCTGCCAGACTTGTTTGGAATCGATTCCACGGGTTGGAGTCGATATTTTGGAAGATCTTTGGAATCGATTCCAATCCTCTGGGACCGTCCCAAATTTCCCGCGACCCGAATACAGCGCGACCCGATAGAAGAGGAACCAAGTGTGAGCAACCAACAGCCCACCGGACAGCAGCCCACCAGTCAGCCCGGACAGCACCCCACCAGTCAGCAGCCCGGACAGCGGCCTGCCGGACAGCAGGCGCCTGACCCGAAGGAGCATGGTGGAGAACTGAGAGTGGGTGTTGTTGGCATCGGTTGGGCCGGGCAGCAGCACTTGGCTGCTTACAGCCGGATGGACGGCGTACGCATTGTTTCGCTGGCAGGGATGGAGAAGGACCTCCGTGACTCGCTGCAGGCTGAATACTCGATCCCCAGCGCATTCGACGGCTGGGAGGAGATGCTCCAGCATGGCGGCCTGGACGCGATCAGTGTTGCGGTACCCACCTTCCTGCACGCCCCCATCTCCATCGCGGCCCTTGAGCAGGGCCTGCATGTGTTGAGCGAAAAGCCGTTGGCCCGTAACGCCGTCGAAGGCCGGGCCATGGTGGACGCTGCCCGCAAGGCCGGGCGGGTCCTGGACGTCGCCTTCAACCACAGGCGCCGCGGCGATATCCAGGCGCTGAAGCAAATAATCGACGACGGCGGTGTGGGCCGCCCGTACTACGCCAAGGCATCATGGCTGCGCCGGGCCGGCATCCCGATGATGGGAAGCTGGTTCACCAACCGTGAGCTTGCAGGCGGCGGGCCGCTTGCCGACATCGGAGTCCATGCCCTCGACTATGCCCTGCACCTTCTGGGCGAACCCAAAGTGGTGGCGGTGTCCGCCACAACCCATTCCGAGCTTGGGCCACGGGGGCGGGGCGGGAACAACCGTTACTCCGCCATGGCAGCCAGCCATCCTTTTGAGGTGGAGGACTTCGCCTCGGCGTTCCTCCGCCTGGAGGGCGGTGCGACGCTGCTGCTCGAAGCCGGCTGGGCCAGTTACCGGGAAGTGGAGGACCTGCTGGATTTCACGGTCTACGGAACCGACGGCGGCGCTGAGCTCAAGGTTCAGGGCGCACCAATGGCTGCCGTGGGTGAGCTGAAGGTTTTCACGGACAAGGACGGCGAAAATGCCGACTACGTACCGCCCGCCGTGCCGGGCCGGGCACACCAGGCGGTGGTGGAGGACTTTGTGGCCGCAGTCCGCGGCGGGGCGGAAGTTTGGGGACGGCACGACGGATCCCTGGCCCTCTCCCGCGCCCACATCATCGACGCCTGCTACCAATCGGCGCAGGAGCAAAGGGAGGTTCGTCTCTGATGAACGACAAGCTGAGAATCCGCGTCTGGAACGAAGGCGTCCACGAGGCCCGCAACGAGCCCGCCCACATTGGGGAAATCTACCCTGACGGCATCCACGGTGCCATCGCCGCGGGGCTCCGCTCCTTCTACCCGGAGTCGGAAATCTCCACGGCGGTCCTCGCTACCGACGACGAACATGGCCTCGATGAAGAAACCCTCGCCGAGACGGATGTGCTGCTCTGGTGGGGCCACGTGGCGCACGGCCAGGTGAGCGAGGCCGTCGTCGAACGCGTCCACCGGCACGTCCTGGGCGGAATGGGGCTTATTGTGCTCCATTCGGGGCACTTCGCCAAGATATTCACCAAGCTGCTGGGCACCAGTTGCTCCCTGGCCTGGCGGAATGACGGCGAGCGTGAACTGGTGTGGACCGTCAAACCGTCGCACCCCATTGCAGAGGGCGTGGACAGCCCTATCGTTATCCCGGAGCAGGAGATGTACGGCGAGCTGTTTGATATCCCTGACCCCGACGACCTGATCTTCATCAGCTCGTTCGCCGGCGGCGAGGTGTTCCGCTCCGGCGTTACGTTCACGCGCGGCAAGGGGCGGATTTTCTATTTCAGCCCCGGCGACCAGGAATACCCGGTCTACCACCACCCGCAGATCCAGCGGGTCCTGGCGAACGGTGTGGGCTGGGCTGCCCAGCCGGAGCTTCGCCGCTCGGTCCCTGCCGTCAGCAACCCGGCCCGGGGCTGGTTCGAGGAAGCCTAGGCGCGGCGCTGCTGATCGGGGCTGGGCCTTCCTGTCGCTGCCGTGCGGCAGACTGTTCCCATGACCTTTGCAAACGTGGGAACGCTCGGAACCAAGCCAGGCCAGCAGGACGCCCTGGTTGCCATCCTTACCCGTCCGTCCGCTGGCCTTTCGGTGGCCGGCTGCCTGCAGTACGAGGTGGGCGTCAACCCCGATGTGCCGGACACCGTGTTCGTCAGCGAACTCTGGGAATCTGCTGAAGCGCACCAGGCATCACTGCAGTTGGACAGTGTCCAGGCCGCGATTGCAGAAGCCAGGCCGCTGCTTTCCGGGGAGATGGGCGGATTCCGCTTCAACGTCGTTGGATCGCCACTGCGCTAGGTGTCCTTGGGCATGGAACTGCGCAGGGCCCAAAGTTCCCGCTGGTGCCGAAGAATTTTACCGGTGCCAAAGTTTCCCGCGGATCCCGTCTGTCGGCCGCAAAACGGGGTACGGGGCGGGTATGAAGCCGCTGCCTGCACTGGAACTTGTCGCCCGCCTTGAGGACGCTGCCTGGCTGGACCCGGTGTCCAAGAAGGTCAGGAAAGTGGTGAAGACCGTTATCCGGCCCCGCTGGGCCCGCGACGTCCTGCATGGCGTTCCTGTGGGGCACCCCGTGCACCCGCTGGCGGTGCAGGTGCCCATGGGTGCCTGGATCTCGGCGGCCATCCTGGACGCCCTGCCGGGAAATGAACGGGCGTCGGCAGTCCTGGTCGGCGTCGGAGCGCTGAGCGCAGTGCCGGCAGCGGTGGCCGGTTTTACCGACTGGTCCGAACTGCATCCCCAGCAGCAGCGGGTGGGACTGGTCCATGCCGCAGCCAATATTGCCGCAACGACGTTGTACGCCGCGTCCCTGGTCCAGCGTGCCCGCGGGCGGCAGGGCAGCGGCAAAGCGCTGGCCTATCTCGGGCTCGGCACCATAAGCGCAGGCGGCTTCCTGGGCGGTCACCTTACGTACCGGCAAGCTGCCGGCGTGAACCACAGCGAGGAAATCCCGCACCGGTTCCCGCAGGGCTGGCACAAGCTGGCACCACTGGCGGACCTGCCGGATGGCAAACTTACCAAACGCGATGTGGCTGGGATCCCCTTGCTGGTGCACCGCGAGGGGAACCGCATCAACGTGCTGTCCGATGTGTGCAGCCACTTGTCCGGTCCGCTGCATGAAGGCAAACTGAAGGCCGCTGCCGAAATTCCGGGCGGCACCGCCGGGGACAACCAGCCTTGTGTGGTGTGTCCTTGGCACAAGAGCACTTTCGCGCTGCGGACGGGGGAGGTCCTGTCCGGGCCTGCAACTGCACGCCAGCCGCTGTTCAGCTCCCGTATCACCGACGGGCTTGTGGAAGTTTGCCTGCCGGGCGCCGACTAAGCCTGGGTCGCTGGGTCGCTGGGTCGCTGGGTCGCTGGGTCGTGGGTATTGGGTCCTAGGGGCGGGGGACTGGGGTGTGGGTCGTGGGTCCACGTTTGACCGGGCCGCCGGCCCATCAGCCGGATAGGTGCAGTACCAGCGCTTCTTCGAAGGGGCTTCGATCGCCGGGCAGCAGCCCGGGTGGCCATTCGGGAGGCTCCCAGTCCTGCTGCTCACTCTTGTACTGCCTGCCCGAGGGGGAAATCCAGCCGGGCGGCTCATCTTTGGTGGCCGCAGTGGGCCGCCAGGCGCTGTTGTGTTTCAGCCGGTGGTGTTTGCGGCAGGGCTGGCCCAGGTTGCTGATGCCGGTGGTCCCTCCGTTGTGCCAGGACAGGAGATGATCGGCCTCGTTGTCCAGGGATGGGTTGCTGCACCCTGGAAACGGGCATTTTCCATCCCGTAAGCGCAGCCACCGCTTCATGGCTTCCGTGAGGCGGTAGCTTTTCCGTCCGATCTCCAGCGGTGCGCCGTCACGGGGGTCGATCAGTACGCGGTAAAACGAGCTGGCGCCCTCCGCCACCAACTTCCGTGCCATCGACGCCGGGATCGGCCCATAGCCATCCAGTATTGCGGGTTCATCGCCGACGCCCAGCAAAGAAAACACCGGCACCGTGACCAGCACCTGCGCCGCAGGCACGGGAACTTCACTCAGGTCCCGGAAACCGGCGGTGCCGTCAGGAATGACGTCGTTGACGTGATCGCCAGGGAGCCCTTGGACGTCGTTGACAGCGCCGCGAACCTCCTGTTCCCTGAAACCGCCAGCGCTTTCCTCAAAGTCCCCGGCTTGAGAGGCCTTGCTGGCTCCATTGCCCAGGAGCGCGGCCGCGAAGATGTCGGCCTTGAGCTGGGTAAGGGTCCGCTGTTCGTTCGGCCCCTGGGTTCCCCTGGCGAGCGAGGTGGTCCGGTTGCAGATGGCCGACGCGGCCGTAGCGGGAAGGAATCCGGAGACCCAGGCCATGCCGTCCCGGTCAGGCGAAAATTCGATGCGGCGGTCCGCGAATCCCTTGGCGTGGCGGGTTTCCAGTGATTCCGGGTGGTGCCGTTCGCGCCATCTCCGGACTTTCTGCCGGAACCTGCCCGGGACCAGCTCTCCGGCGGGGCAGCCCCTGGCCGGGTCGGTATCGTCAGGGTCCAGGAAATGGGAGGTCAGCTCTGCTGCGGCCTCGGCGTCGAGTCCGTCGGTCTCGTCCGCAATGATGCGGGCGTGCTGCCACGACATCCGTCCCGAAGCGAGTTCGGTCATGGCCAGCGGCAGCGTGCACAGCTGGCGTGCTGAAGCGATCAACGCTCCGGCCGCAGCCGCGCTCACGGTGAGGACTCCCGCCACTTCCTCCACCACGGACATCCCCCGGAAGGTCCGGGTCTGGGCTGAAGCGTCAGGAGGGGTCATGGCCAATTGCAGTTCGGCGCACTCGGCGGCGTCACGGGCTTTGATCGCCGCGAGCATTGCCTCCAACCTGGAAACTTCCGCAAGCCGGTCGAGGCGGACATCGTAGGCGCGCTGGAGCAGATCGGTCCCAGCGTCGGCAGCGCTGTTCTTCGAAGCATCGGGATGATCCGCGCTCAAACCAGCCGCGTTCAAACCGCCCGCGCTGACACCGTCCGCAGCCCAACTGCCAGCAGCGGAGGCTTCCAGGGCAAGACCCGAAGTGCCCGGATCGGAGCTGAACAGCTCAGCCAGGACGCTAATGGAGGCGTGAACCGCTTCCATTGCTGCTGCCTGCCGGGTGCTGTTTCCCATACCAATATCATCCATCGGGGGTCTGACATTTTAGGCTGCGATGCTTGCGGCTGGGCGAAATCGGTAACCGGCACCGCCAGACAGACGCCCGCACGTGGCTGGACCCTGAAACAAGGCAGCTCGCATCACTGCAGCTGAGTGACCCATTTACCGCGCCGCAGCACACCCGCCAGCGTAAGATCCGGGTCGACCACCAGGACATCGGCAGCCATCGCGGGACGCAGCCCGCCCACGTGTGCCGAGACCCCCAGGACATCAGCCGGAACAACTGTCGCGGCGGTGACCGCGTCCTGCAGCGGGATGCCCGCGGCAACTGTCGACCGGACCACGTCCAGCAAGGTGGACGTGCCACCGGCGATGGCGCCGGTAGTGTCCACTCGCGCCACGCCTTGCTGCACGGTTACAGCCAGCGGCCCCAGTTTGTACTGGCCGTCCTGCAGCCCGGTGGCCGCCATCGAATCGGTGACCAGGGCAATGTTGCGGGCTCCCACCAGGTCGAAAACCAGTTTCACAGTTTCGGGCGCCAGGTGGACCCCGTCCGCAATGAGTTCCACCACGGCTTCACCTGCGCGTGCGGCGCCCAAACTGGCCGAGACAGGTCCGGGGGACCGGTGATGCAGGCTGGGCATGGCGTTGAACAGGTGCGTCACGGTGGGCCGCAACCGGCCTGACGGCGGAGCGGAACCGGCAGGGTCACCCAACCCGAACAGCTCAGCAGACCCGGCCGATCCGAGTACCCCGGCGCCGCCCATGGACGCGGCAGCCCCAGCGAGCCCGGCGAACTCAGCCAGCCCGGCAGCAGCCTGTTTCAGGAACTCCGCCGCCACGGTATTGTCCGCCGCCGTGTGGCCCAGCGAAGGGATCACCCCGTGCCGCGTCAGCAACTCCACCACGCCCGCCATGCCGGGAAGCTCAGCAGCGAGGGTCATGGACGCCAGCGTGGGTCCGGCCGCCGTCATCATGGCGGCCAGCAGGTCCAGGTCCGGTGCCAGCAGCAACGCCGGATCATGAGCGCCGCACTGCCCGGACGAAAGGAACGGTCCCTCCAGATGCGACCCGGCAATCAGCCCGTCAGCCGCCAGTTGCCGCAGTACTTCAAGGTTCCGGAGCGTCTGCGCCGGTGGTCCCGTCACCACACTGGCCAGGAGCGTGGTGGTGCCCCTGCTGTGCAAGTACCGGGCAGCGGCCGTGGCGCCTTCCGCCGAACCGTCAGCAAAGTCCGCCCCCAGTGCGCCGTGGCAGTGCAGGTCCACCAGGCCGGGCAGCAGGATGCGGTCAGGCCGGGCGGGCCCGCTTTCGCCGGGAAAGCCCGACGCCGGCCCTGCGAAGTTGATCACGCCGCCCGCCACTGCGATGATCCCGTCAGCCACGTCCAGGTCCGCGGAGACGATGCGGCCGCGAAGGACCAGCCCATTGCCACTGGTTGCTGTGGCGCCTGAAGTGTTCATGCGGGAAGTGCTCCTGTGGTCAAAGCCGCTGAAATGCCGGCTGCGAGTTCCGGGTCGGGCTGGCTGGTGCGGCCCGGGCCGGAGGTTGTCCGTGGCCGGGCCGAGGTGTGAACGGCATGCACCCCACTATGGAGGAGGGCGGGGATCAACCCAAGGCCCACCCCGCCCCCTGCCATGATCTGGACAGAAGGGGCGTGCGTCTGTCCGAGTTCCACTAGTCGGGCCAGCATGGGCAGGCCCGCGGCGCAGTCTGCACCGCCGCCGCTGGTCAACACCCGGTTGACGCCTGCCTGCTCGAGCCTGGCCAGGGATTCCGCCGGATCGGCGCCGCCTGCCAAGGCGGCGTCGAACGCCCGGTGGAACGTGATCTCCGCAGCCGGGTCCCGCTCCCGCACCAGCTCCACAATCCGGCGGATGGCACCTACGTCCGGTCCGCCGTCGGCCGCGAGGATTCCCACCACCACACCGGCGGCGCCAGCGGCTAAAGCGGCGACGACGTCGCGCTCAACAACCTCCAGCTCGTCCGGCGAGTACGTGAAGTTGCCCGTCCGCGGCCGCACCAGGACGTGGACCGGGACCCCCGCTGCGCACGCCTGGGCCACGGCGCCAATGCTGGGCGTGACCCCCTCGGTCTCCGCCAGCGCAGCGCACAGCTCCACACGGGCCGCGCCCACGGCTGCGGCCAGGCGAACCCCGGCCAGGCCCTCGACGGCGAGTTCCAGCGCAGGCGTCCGGGCTGGAGGAACGGCTGGCATGCTCAGAGTCCCTGCCAGGCCGGCTTGCGGCTGAACGTGTCCCGGTAATAGTCCTGGTGCGTGAGCTTCGACGCCGCGGCCTCATCCACCAGCACGGTGACGTGCGGGTGCAGTTGCAGGACGGACGCCGGGCAAATGGCGGCCAGCGGCCCCTCCACAGCAGCGGCGATCGCGTCTGCCTTGGCCGCACCCATGGCGAGCAGCAGCAGGTGCCGCGCCTGCCCGATGGTGCCCAGCCCCTGCGTCAGGACATGGTCCGGAACGTCCTGCTCCCGGTCGAAGAACCTGGCGTTGTCCTGCCGGGTCTGCCGGGTCAGGGTCTTGATCCTGGTCCGGGACGCCAGCGAGGACATGGGCTCGTTAAAGCCAACGTGCCCGTCCGTTCCGATGCCCAGGATCTGGATGTCCACCCCGCCGGCAGCGGCGATGCGTTCCTCGTACTGCGCAGCCTCGGCTTGCGGATCCTGCGCCATGCCGTCCAGTCCGTGCACGGCGCCGGCGGCGAAGTCCACACTGTCAGTGAACTCGTCCCGGATGACCGAATGGTAAGACTGCGGATGCGCAGCAGGCAGGCCAACGTATTCGTCCAGGAGGAACGCCTGGGCCTGGCCAAAGCCGAGGCCGCTGTTCCGGTGCCGCTCAATGAGCTCCTGGTACGTGCCCAGCGGGGTGGACCCGGTGGCGAGGCCCAGGACGGCCGGGCCGCGCCGGACGTACTGTTCGATGGCATCGGCGGCCTTGCGGGCCACCTCGGCGGGGGAAGGGAGGATGACGATTTCCATGCGGGAAAGCTGCTTTCGTGTGGAGTGGATAAGGATGGGGTGTTACTTGGCGGCTTCGGTCTCCACGGAGACCTCGTCATCTTCCCGGCCGGGGGTGCGCAGGTTCCAGCGCTTGATGACGAACGAGAAGAGGAAGTAGTAAATCACTGCGTAACCCAGGCCGATGGGGATCAGCAGCCAGCCGTTCTCGGACTTGCCGAAGTTGAGGACAAAGTCGATGAGCCCGGCGGAGAACGTAAACCCGTGATGGATGTCCAGGGCATTCACCAGCGCCATGGATGTGCCGGTGAGGACAGCGTGCACGATGTAGAGGGGGAAGGCGACAAACATAAAGGAGTATTCGAGCGGTTCGGTGATGCCGGTGAAGAATGCGGTGAGGGCCGTGGAAAGCATGATGCCGCCGACGATCTTCTTCTGGGAGGGCTTGGCGTGGCGCCAGATGGCAAGTGCGGCGGCGGGCAGGCCGAACATCATGATGGGGAAGAACCCGGTCATAAAGACTCCCGCGGTGGGGTCGCCTGCAAAGAAGCGGTTCAGGTCGCCGCGGACCAGCTGGCCGGAGGCGTCCGTATAGTCGCCGATCAGGAACCAGAGTCCCGAGTTGAGGATGTGGTGCAGGCCGGCCGGCAGCAGCATGCGGTTGGCGAAGCCATAGATCCCGCCGCCGAGTTCAGGGTTTCCGGCAACGGCTTCGCCTGCCGCGGAGAGCCCTGAGTTGAAGATGGGGTACACCAAAGCCAGCGCGATGCCGACCACCAGGCTGGTGACGGACGTCAGGATGGGAACCAGCCGGCGGCCGCTGAAGAAGCCCAGGAAGTCCGGCAGTTTGGTCCGGTAGAACCGCTGCCACAGCATGGCGGACAGCAGGCCCACCACGATGCCGGCCAGGACGCCGTAGTTGATCATGGAAGGTTTGCCGCCGGCGTCCACCTGGCCGGCCAGGACCAGCGGGGACATCGCCTTGAAGACGCCGTCGATCACCATGTAGCCCACAACGGCGGCCAGGGCGGTGGAACCGTCTGACTTCTTGGCCCAGCCGATGGCGATGCCAACGGCGAAAATCAGCGGGAGCCAGGTGAAGACGGCGTTGCCCGCGGAGGAGATAACGGCGGCGCCGCCCTCGAACCCTGGGATGGCGCCGAGCAGGTCGGGTTGTCCGATGCGCAGCAGGAGCCCGGCGGCAGGCAGGACCGCGATGGGAAGCATAAGGCAGCGTCCCAGGCGCTGGAGGACGGCGAAGGCCCGGTTCGGCTTCTTCTCTGGAGCCTGGGCGGTGGTCTCGGATGTTGACATGGTGGCACCTCTGCGGGTTCGGGTGGGGGCTTGTGGAGAGACGGTTCCAGCCGGTACTGTCTGGTTATGACCAGTTCAGTGTGATTCATCCCACGGGACCCTGTCAAGGAGGCCCTGAAGTCCGTCGGCGAGGAGGCTCACCAGCGGACGGGGCGCCATAATTGGTCGCATCAGGGCCGCCGGTCCGGTGTTGAGAACGTGCTCCAACGGGCACCGTCAGAAAGGGCAGCCATGTCCAAAGCAGAGAAAATCATTGAAGGCCTGGGCGGCGCCGCCAACATCCTTGAGGTGGAGGCCTGCATCACCCGGCTGCGGACCGAGGTCAAGGATGTGTCGCTGGTCAGCGAGGCATCGTTGAAGGCTGCCGGCGCCCATGGCGTGCTGACCGCCGGCACCGCGGTGCAGGTCATCGTGGGCCCCGAGGCGGACAACCTCGCAGAAGACATCGAGGACCTGCTCTAGTGGCAGGCACCCTCACCGTCCTCGCTCCCATCAGCGGCGCCGTCGTCCCCCTCACCGAGGTGCCGGACCCGGTATTCGCCGGCCAGATGGTGGGTTCCGGCGCCGCCGTCGAGCCGCCTGCAGGAGCAGCGTTCGACGTCGTATCCCCGGTTGCGGGAAAAGTGGTCAAGCTCCTGCCGCACGCCTTTGTGGTGGTGGCGGAGTCAGGGCAGGGCGTCCTGACCCACGTGGGGATCGACACCGTCAAGCTCAAGGGCGACGGCTTTACGCTGCATATTGCCCAGGGCGATACCGTTGCGGCCGGTGCCGCCGTGATGCGCGTGGATCCCACCGCAGCCCTGGCCGCCGGCTACTCGTTGGTGAGTCCCGTTGTGGTGCTGGATACCAAGCCGGACACCGCGACTCTCGTGGCGGGCGGCGCAGTAGCTTCGGGGGAAGCGCTGTTTACCCTCGGCTGATCGGCAGATCGGCTGATCGGCTGATTGACTGATTGGCTGGCCGGCTGATCGGCGTGCCGGGGCGGGTTGCGAAGCAACCTGCCCGGCGCTGCCTAAAGCCGGACTTCCATGTTCAGGGAGTAGCGGTCGGAACGGTACCAGGAGCGGGAGTGTTCGATGGCCAGGGGCCCGGACCACGAAACCCTGTCGAAAGCCAGCACGGGAGCGCCGGTGCCGGTGCCCAGGAGGGCGGAGATGTCCGGCGGTGCGCCCTCGGCCCTGACGCTTTGCCGGGCCCTGTCGATCTGGTGTCCGAACTGCGCAGCGAGTGCCTTGTAGACCGAGCCTGTCAGGTCGATGTCCAGCAGCCCGGGAGCGTGTTCGGGGTTGTACCAGGCATCGTCCACGCTGACCGGGCGGCCATCGGCCAGGCGGAGGCGGCGCAGGTGGAAGGCGGCGGATCCAGTGGCCAGGCTGAGTTCCTCTGCCGTATCAGCAGGTACGGGTGCGCTCTCGGCCACCAGCACCACCGTGCTGGGAATGTGCCCCATGGCTTCCATTTCCTGCGTGAATGAGGCCAGGTGGAGGGTGGACTGGACCGGCGAGTCCGCCACGAACGTGCCCTTGGCCGGCACCCGGACCAGATGGCCTTCATGCACCAGCCTGCCGATGGCCGCGCGCACCGTGATCCGGCTGACCCCATAGGAATCCATCAGGGTCCGCTCGCTGGGCAGGCGGGCCCCGGGCTCCAGTTCGTCCTTGGCCAGTTTGAGGATGATCAGCCGCAACTGCTCATGCTTGGGGACCTGCGAGTTGTTGATGTGGGCGCTCGCCGCCTGTGCACTGCTCCCGGATGTAGCCAAGTCGGTCCCTCGTTTGTGGAGCGGTCCGGTAAGGACCACTACCTCGGATTATTCCACAAGGGGCAGTCCCGGGCGCGGACCGGGCGGCGGGTGCCGTGGAAAGGCACTACGTGACGGGGCGCAGCCAGCACAAACGAAAGGCGGGCAGCCGGCACAGCCGGGGCGCAGCCAGCACAAACGAAAGGCGGGCAGCCGGCACAGCCGGGGCGCAGCCGGCACAAACGAAACGCGGGCAGCCGGCACAGCCGGGACGCAGCCGGCACAAACGAAAGGCGGGCAGGGCCGCGAAGGCCCCGCCCGCCGTCGGCCGCTAAACAAAGGGCGACCCAGTGGTCCGCTGTCCTACTCGGGGGTGCGTGCGTCCGAGCGGGCAGCCTTGCTCATCTGGAACTGCGGGATCTCACCCGGGTGCGGGCCGCCGCGGAACTTAGGCGAGGGATCCTGCCCTTCGCTGAGCCGCTGGAGTTCCTGGCCCTCGAAGTCCTCCTCCTTGCCCAGCATGATGGCGGAATCGTGGTTGGTGATCTCGCCCTTGAAGGCGCGGAGCATTACGCTGCGGTCAAACTGGCCTTCCCACTTGGAGACGATGAACGTGGCCACGCAGTTGCCCAGGAGGTTGACCACCACCCGCATGGAGTCCATCAGCCGGTCCGCGCCCAGGAGCAGGGCAACGCCGGCCACCGGGAAGATGCCGAGTGCTGCCGCGGTGGCGGACAGGGCCAGGAAGGAGGAACCGGGAACGCCGGCCATTCCCTTGGAGGTCAGCAGGAGGACGCCGAGGGCAGCCAGTTGCTGGCCAAGGTCCAGGTTGTGGCCGAAGGCCTGTGCCAGGAACAGCAGGGAGATGGACAGGTAGATGGCGGCGCCGTCGAGGTTGAAGGAGTAGCCCGTGGGGACCACCAGGCCTGTGGTGGCTCGGGAGCAGCCGGCGTTCGTCAGCTTGGTCATGATCCGCGGCATAACCGCCTCGGTGGATGCTGTGCCAAGAGCCAGGAGGAATTCCTCCCGGGTGTACTTGAGGAAGTGCCACAGTGGGACGCGGGCAAAGCTCCACGCCACCAGGAAAAGCAGGCCAATGAAGATGATGGCCGCGCCGTAGCAGGCAGCAATCAGCTTGGCGTACGTGCTGAGCGTGCCCAGGCCGTACTGGCCGATGATAAAGGCCATGGCGCCGAATGCGCCGATGGGTGCCACCTTCATGATCCAGGACATGATCTTGAAAATGAGTTCCAGGACCGTTTCCATCAGGCTGATCACGGGCATGCACCGCTGGCGGCCAATCACCACGATGGCTGCGCCAAAGAACACGGAGAAAAACAGCACCTGCAGGAGGCTGTTGCTGGCAAAGGCGCCGATGACGCTGGCCGGAATGACATCCAGGATGAAGGAAGCGGCGTCCTTGGATTCCGCCGAGCCCGTCTTGGCGTCCAGGTCCGCCTGCGACAGTGTTGATGGATCGATGTTCAGGCCGGCGCCGGGCTGCACGATATTGCCAACGATCAGCCCGAAGACCAGTGCAAAAAGAGTTGCTGCTGTGAAGTAGACAAGGGCCTTGACGCCCACCCGTCCTACCGCCTTGACGTCGCCTACGGCTGAAATTCCGGTAACGATCACCAGGAAGATCAGCGGCGCGATGATCATCTTGATCAACTTGATGAAGCCATCTCCGAGGGGCCTCAGCTGGGAGCCAAGGTCCGGCCAGAAATGTCCGATGAGGACACCTGCCACGACGGCGATCAGGATCTGGAAGAAAAGCGACTTATACAGCCGCTTCTTCTTCGCGGGCACCGAACTCGCCTTCAGTGCCTCAGGGTTGGGGATCTTCATTGACCTTTGCCTATCAAATCGGGAACGGCCGGCGGGAGCGTGGCCTTGCCCAAAAGTAACCCCGATCACATACTTTCCACAAGGGGAAAATGCATTTCCATATTATGGAAGTCTAAAAACCAATTGTGACTGTGGGGGGGCAGCCTGGGCCCTCGTGGAGCTGACCGGCGCAGACGTTGCCGAAGAGCCGGTAGTGCCACAAAGGAG
>NZ_LMOL01000011.1:87492-143967 GCF_001424565.1 Arthrobacter sp. Leaf141 | reverse complement strand
AGGGGCCGCCGGCGCGGCGGCCCCTGCCGGCTCAGTGCCAGAACCCGAGGGCGAACTCCGCGATGACCGTGGACAGCAGGAACGATGCTGTGATGGCCACCAGGCCCACCGGGATGATCTTCCAGCCGATGTTCTTCAGCAACGGAATGTCCTTGCCCAGCGAGAGGCCGGCCAGGGTGAGCATCACGGTGGCGATGGACAGGAAGTCGACCGTTTTCATCACCGAATTCAGGGCCTCCGCCCCGAAGAACCAGGGGCTGGAGATGTACGCGCCGATGGTGGTGACGTAGACAATCGCCGAGATCTTCCGGGTGGCCTTCGCCAGTGCCAGGCTGACCAGGACCAGGGCCAGCATGATGCCGTAGCCGCCCACGATGGACAGGCTGAACCCCTTGGCAGCCACCGACGCGGTGCCGATGCCGAGGACCGTCAGGACCGACAGGGACAGCCACAACGGGAGCTTGATGGCGGCGGAGGACTCCGCAACCTTTTCGCGGAACGCCCGGTTCTCCTCGGCCTGGGCCGCCTCGCGGTCAACGTCGGCCTGGCTGCGGGCGGCACCCCCGCCGGCGGCCACCGCGGCTGTTTCGCGGGCTGTCTGCTTGCGGGTGAGGAACTTGTAGAACTTGTCCGCCAGGGGCAGTGCGATGTAGATGCCCACGTAGACGCCCAGGATGGTGGTGATCAGGTTGGATACCGCTGCCATGCCCAGGATGGCTTCCTGGTCCGCCGGGTAAGCGGCGATGATGCTGGCCGAGGAAGCCGCCATCATGGAGCCTGAGCCCACGCCGGCGCCCATCGCGAGAGCCAGCGGATCGAAGATCTTCCAGTTGGCAACCAGCGAGGTGAGCAGCGTAATGAACACGGCGCCGAACAGGGTGCCGAAGACGTACATGGCCAGCACACCGCGGTACTGGTCCGAGTCCGGACCGTACTTTTCGGAGACCATGGCGAACGACGGTTCGCGGTCCAGCGAGAACGTGGCGCCAACCGTTGCCTTGCCCATCCGGAGCAGGACAGCCAGCGGGAGGGCCAGCATGATGGTGCCCAGCAGGTGCCCCACCTCCTGGAGGAGCAGGGCGGGTCCGGCCCGGAGCAGCGTGGGCAGGCTGGGGCCGATGTTGAAGGCCAGCCGGGCCACCAGCAGCAGGACGGCCACCCCCACCAGGGCTGCCGCGACCCGTTGCAGGTCGATGCCCATGGGCTTGAACTTCTGGATGGATACAAGCAGCCCGAGGATCAGCCCCCAGACCATGGGGAAGATGACGATTGCGCCGATTCCGAGGTCGATTTTGGCCTGGCCAATGAACTGCACGGCCAGCGCAATGACAAACGCCAGCGCGGCGACCGGAAGCGTCAGCCGGGCACCAGCTGTGTCTTTCCGCGGGGTTGTGGTGCTGGTACTCATGAGGTGCCTTCCTGGGTGAAAGTACGACGGCGGTATGCCGCTTTGGTGAAGCGTTCCCGTTGGGTGGGGGTTGAGGCAGCGGCGGAGACGGTCCAGGCCAGCGCTGTGGCTGCCTCGAACATCACGCCGTAGGCCCCGGGGGTGTCGGCAAGCGCTGCGAACGCGTGCGAGTGGATGGGGACGTTGGCTCCGGGGATGCTGAGCCAGGGATGAAGGGACGGGATGACCTGGGAGATGTTGCCCATGTCGGTTGAACCGCCGCTGAGGCCGGCCGACGGTGAGGTGTCCTTGCCGAACGTGTCCATGGCTGCGGTCCAGTGTGCGGCAAGTTCGTCGTCCTGGCGCAGCGGTTCATACAACGGTTCGGTCGGTTCGATGGCCAGCGTTGTTCCGGTGGCCAGGGCGGCCCCCTCAAAGCAGCGGCGGACGCGTTCCAGGAGGGCCTCGTACTCCGGCAGGGTGAAGGCCCGGCATTCAAACTGGACCACTGCCTTCTCCGGGATGATGTTGGTGACATGCCCGGCCTCAGCCACATACAACGCGATGCGGTGGTCGCCGGGGATCTGCTGGCGCAGCAGGCCAACGGCAACCTGGCTCAACACGGCGGCGTCGGCTGCGTTCACGGCCAGGTGCGGGGCCGCTGCGGCGTGCGCGGCCTTGCCGGTGAACGTTGCCTGGTACCTGCCCACCGCCTGGGCGCTGGTCCCCGCCGGGTTGTAGGTCACCCCGTCCTGGACCGGATGGACCATCAGTGCCAGCCCGACGCCGTCGAACGCCCCGGCTTTGAGCATCAGTACCTTGCCGCCGCCGTGCTCCTCGGCCGGGGTGCCGATGGCCTTCAATGTGATGCCCAGCTGGTCCACCAGCGGCTGGAGGGCCAGGGCCGCCGCCACCGAAGCGCCGGCGATCAGGTTGTGCCCGCAGGCGTGGCCGATGTCCGGAAGCGCGTCGTATTCCACGCACAGGGCAACGGTCAGTTCACCCGTGCCGGCGGTGGCGGTGAAGGCCGTGGGCAGGCCGGCTGTGCCGCGTTCCACCGAAAAGCCGCCCGCTTCCAGGAGCTCGGCGATGGCCTCCGCCGAGCGGACCTCCTCGAAGGAAACCTCCTGGTGGGCGTGGATGTCGCGGGCCAGTTCCTGCACCTGCGGACGCCAGCGTTCGACGCCGGCAGCGAGTTCGGCGCGGAGGTCCGGCGCCGCGGGGGTTGGCTCTGTCTGTTCCATGGGTAGCTGCCTGTTCTGGGTGGGCCGGTCTAGTAGGACAGGGAAGGAAAGGGGGACCCGGCGGCACGGGTGGGCACCCAGATGGCTTTTGTCTGGGTGTACTCGTCCAGGACGCCCGGGCCGGAGGAGCGGCCATGGCCGGAGTCGCCGAATCCGCCGAACGGGACTGCCACGTGGATGGTTTTGTAGGAGTTGATCCAGAACGTGCCTGCCTTTACCTCGCGGGCCACGTGGTGGGCGCGGGAGACGTCGGAGGTCCACACCGCTCCGGCCAGGCCGAAGCTGGTGTTGTTGGCCCGGGCGATGGCCTCTGCCTCGGTATCGAACGCGTCGGCACCCACCACAGGGCCGAAGACCTCTGTGGTTTCGAGCCGGTTGGCCGGCGTCACACCGTCCAGCAGTGTGGGCATCACCCAGTGCCCGCCGGCCAGGGCGGACCCGGCCAGTGCCTCCGGAAGCGCCGCCTCCGTGACCCGGCGGCCGCCGTCGTGCATTCCCTCCTCGATGAGTGTGGTGACCGTGGCGAACTGCTGGGCGGTGATGATGGGCCCCACCTCGGTGTCTGCGCTGAGCGGGTCGCCGACGCGGAGCCGGGCGGCTTTGGCAGCGACCATCTCGATGAACTGCGCGTGCACGCTGCGCTCCACCAGGAGCCGGGATCCTGCCACGCAGGACTGGCCGGCGCCGGAGAAGATCGCGGAGATGGCGCCGTCCGCGGCGCGGTCCAGGTCGGCGTCGGCAAACACGATGTTGGCGCTTTTGCCGCCGAGTTCCAGCAGCGCCGGGATGCCGGCTTGAGCTGCAGCGACGGCCACCCGGCGGCCGGTGGGGACGGAGCCGATGAAGCTGACCTTCCCCACGCGCCGGTCGGTGGTGAGGGCGGCGCCGACGGTCCGGCCGAGTCCTGCCGCCACGTTGAAGACGCCGGCCGGAAGTCCCGCCTCGTGGGCCAACTGGGCCAGCCGGACCGAGGACGCAGGAGTGAATTCGCTGGGTTTGATGATCACGGCGTTGCCGGCGGCCAGGGGTGCTGCGGAATTCCAGCCGGCCGTGAACAGCGGAGCGTTCCAGGGCGTGATGGCGACAACAACGCCCCACGGGACGCGCTCGGTGTAGGTGTGCCAGTTGCCCGGGACCGGGATGGTGTGGCCGGTCAGTTTATCCGCCCAGCCGGCGTAGTAGCCGAACATTTCGGCGACTTTGGCGGCTTCGACGCGGGCATCGCGGATGGGTTTGCCGGTGGTGGCGGATTCGAGGATGGCCAGTTCCTCGCCGTGCGCCTCGACAACGCGGCTGACGTTGCGGAGGATGGCTGCCCGCTCGAAACCGTTGAGCGCTCCCCAGGCGGCCGCGCCCGCCGTCGAGCTTTCAAGGATGGCGTTGGCGCCGTCGGGGCCCGGGTCGGCGTAGGTGGCGAAGGGTTCGCCGGTGGCTGCTGCGGTGAGCGTGATGCTGTCGCCGCTGCCGGTGGCAACCCTGCCGTCAACAAAGGCCCCGAGGCCGGCCGGGAAGGCGGCGTCCAGGACGGCCCGGGCGGTGGCCGCCGAGGAGGAGGTGGGTGCTGTGGTGATAGGCAAGGTAATGGTCCTTAAGGGCTGGGAATCAGGCGGTGGGTGTGGTGGTGGGTGCGCCCGCGGGCGTGATGGCCGGGGCGACGGTCCGTGCGATTTCGGTGAAATCGGCCCGCGGGCCGAGGAGGGCCAAGGCGTCCTGCCACTGGTTGGCGACGGCGGTGAGCAGGGTGGGGCTTTCGCCGATCCGGGTGGCGATCTCCACGGCGAGGGCCGCGTCGCGTGCCATCAGGCCGAGGGAGAAGCCGGAGTTGTGGGTGCCGGTGAGGACCCAGGTGGGGTACATGTTGGCGGAGACTTTGCTGCCGCCGGAGGCTCCGCTGATGCTGGCCGCGGCTGTGGCGGGATCGATGCCGTAGGCCTTGGCGACGCCGAGGGCCTCTCCCACTGACGCGAGGTTCGCGGCGGCCAGGACGTTGTTGAGCAACTTGACCACGTTGCCCGAACCCGGTCCGCCGATGTGGCTGAAGTTTCCGCCGGTGAGGGCCTGCAGCACCGGCCCGGCGGCCTCCAGTGCGGCATCCGTGGCGCCCACGAAGGCGCTGAGGGTGCCGGTTGCGGCGCC
Organism: Arthrobacter sp. Leaf141; assembly: GCF_001424565.1. Taxonomy (GTDB): domain Bacteria; phylum Actinomycetota; class Actinomycetes; order Actinomycetales; family Micrococcaceae; genus Arthrobacter. Next base: position 139,200 of record NZ_LMOL01000011.1, on the reverse strand, counting down.
GTCCCTGCCGCCGGAGACGGGGGCATCGATGAAGGCCGCACCCTGTGCCGCCGCAAGCTGGGCCATGTGCTTGCTGGTGGCGGGTTCGGACGTGGTGGTGTCGATGATGGCCACGGTGCCCGGTGCTGCCAGCAGCTGGGGAACGGTGGTTTCCACGATGCTGGCCGCGGGCAGGGACAGGACTGCATACGGTGTGCCGGCGATGCCGGGCAGGCTGTCAGTGGTGCTGATGCCGGCATCTGCGGCGGATTTCCGGGCGGCTTCGGACGGGTCGAAACCGGTGACGTCCCACCCTGCCTTGTGCAGGGTGGCGGCCATGGCTCCGCCCATGGCGCCGAGGCCGATCACGGCGATGCGGCGGCTTGTTGGCTGGTTCACAGGGGGTACTCCTCAGGAGATGGTGGTGGTTTGGCTGTTCGGCGCAGTCAGTCGAGGTAGACGTCAAGGTCTTTCCAGAGCTGCTGGGTGCGCCGGATGGTGGCCCGGCTGCGTTCCGGATGCGCAGCCTCCATGCCGGCGAGCAGGCCGTAGACCAGGGAGTTCGCGGCGGTAACGGATTGGAAGAACGAGATGCCCTCCGAGGCCACCACCAGGAGGTGGTCGGCGGCGGTGGCCAGGCGGCCGCGGCGCAGGTCGCTGATGGCCACGACGGTGGCGCCCGCCTCTTTGGCGGCTTCGGCGGCGATGATGATGTGCTTTACCGAGCGCCACATGTTGATGACCACCAGGACGTCCCCGGGGCCAAGGCTGTTGGTGCTCGACGCCAGGTGGACACCGGCGCGGTTTTCCAGCGTGATGGGGTAGCCCATGGTGGAGCCCAGGTGGGCCATCACGCCGGCGGGACCGGCGAACGAGCCAATGCCAACAACGGTGATTGACCTGGCCGCGGCCATTGCCGCAATGGCCGCCTCGGCTTCCTCCGGGGTGTTGGAGTCCAGCGTCAGGCGGAGGTTTTCGATGTCGTGGGTGATGGCTTCGTACAGCGGGCTGCGGGTGACGCCGTGTTCGGTGAGGGTTTCCTCGGTGGAGATCATCACCAGGTACCTGGAGCGGAGCTCGCGTTGCAGGTCCGGCCAGCCCCGGTAGCCCAGGTGCTGCGCTGTGCGCACCACCGAGGAGTTGTTGACGTCGGCGCGCTGGGCGATTTCGGCCAGTTCCGCGTACGACGACAGCTGCGGGTTGCGGCGGATGACTTCCACCACGCGGCTCTGCGCCTTGGTCAGCGCAACGTCCGGCAGTGCGTCCCCCAGCCATTCGTGCGAGCTGATGCCGGAGCTGGAGTCGATGCCGGAACCGAACTCGTTCTCTTCGGAAAGGTGCTCGGGGGAAGCGCTGGGGTTCAAGGCGGGACCATTCTGTAACGCAGATCACTCTGCAAGTGCAATTGCATCAAATGTAGCCTGCAATTGCGTTTGCGAACAGTGTTTTGTGTTTCAGGAAGGTAAAAGCCTGTTGGTTGCAGGATTTTCCGGGTTTGTTATGCCGGCGGCGGCGGCTTTAGTCGGGCCCGCTCCAGGCGGAGCCCTTTTGGCGGCCCGCGGGACCGCTGCAGGCAGCAGCAGCTGCCAGGCCAATACAGCTAGGTCCGGTCCGGGCTAAGGGTGCCGGTGGCAGGGAGGGGCCGGTTCACCACGGCCAGCAGCTGCTGCGCCAGTTCCTGCGGCGTCACTGCGGCATCCAGCTTCACGAACGTGCCGTACCCCGGAAGCCTGCGGTAGGCCTCGTGGAAGGCGGCCAGGTCCTCCAGGGTCTCGTTATCGGCGCCCCTCGCAAGGATGCGCTGGTGGGCGGTGGCGGGATCCACCTCGAGATGGACGACGGCGGCCGGCTGGGGAAGTGCCGCCAGGAGCCAGGGCAGGAGTCGGCCCTGGGGGATCCCCTTGGTGTCCCGGAGCGCCAACTGGCAGTGCAGGTGCCTGTCCATCACCACCAGGCCCGGGTGACGGCTGGCCCGGAGGTGCGAGACCAGGACGTTCCACACGCGCACCGTTGTTTCGATGGCGTCGGCCAGCCGGGGCGGGAGCCGGACCCCCAGCCGGTCGCCCAGCACTGACATGCTGCGGCGGCCCGCGTGGTTGTTGAGCAGCAGCGCCTCTCCGCCGTCTGCTTTCACGGCTGCTACCAGGGCGCGGGCGGCCGTGGACTTACCCGAACCGTCGATTCCGGTCAGGACAATGATCATGTGGCCTCCTTCCGCCGTCTGCTTAACGCCGGAGGGCGGCCGTGTGTCCCGGCTGAGTCCCAACTCACAGTCGTTGGGACGCCCGCGAAGGCGGTGCCGGTCAAGGAAACCGCTTGCGGTAGGCCGCCATGGCCAGCACGTAGGCCACGACCAGGGCGCTCACGCACCAGGCGAGGGCCACCCAGATCCCGGAACCCACGGGCCGTTCGGCAAACAGGTCCTGGATGGTGTTGACGATCGCGGTGACCGGCTGGTTTTCCGCGAAGGCGCGCACTGGCCCGGGCATGGTGTCCGTGGGAACGAAGGCGGAGCTGATGAACGGCAGGAAGATCAGCGGGTAGGAAAAGCCGCCTGCGCCGTCAACGGACTTGGCGGACAGCCCGGCGATCACGGCCACCCACGTGAGTGCCAGCGTGAACAGGGCGAGGATGCCGGCAACGCCCATCCACGCCAGCGGCCCGGCCGGGGTGCGGAAACCCATCAGCAGCGCCACCAGCACAATGATCACCAGCGACAGGCCGTTGGCCACCAGGGACGTGATGACGTGCGCCCAAAGAACAGAGGACCGCGCGATGGGCATGGAGTGGAAACGATCGAAAATGCCGCCCTGCAGGTCCGTGAACAACCGGAATGCGGTGTAGGCGATGCCCGAAGCGATGGCGATCAGCAGGATGCCCGGCAGCAGATAGTTGACGTAGTTGCCGGTCCCGGTGCTGATGGCGCCGCCGAAGACGTAGACAAACAGCAGCATCAGTGCGATCGGGGTGATGGTGACAGTGATGATGGTGTCCGGACTGCGGGCGATGTGGCGCAGGGACCGTCCCAGCAGGACCTTGGTGTCGCTGAAAAAATGTGTGGCCATGGTGTCCTACCTGCCCGGTGCGTTGTTGCCGATGATGGCGAGGAAAATATCCTCAAGGCTTGGCTGCTTCTCCACATACTCGGTCCTGGCCGGGGGGAGGAGCTGCTTCAGCCCGGCCAGGGTAGCGTCCGCAATGATGCGGCCCTGATGGAGGATGCCGATCCGGTCTGCCAGCTGTTCGGCTTCGTCCAGGTACTGCGTGGTGAGCACCACGGTGGTGCCCTGCCCCGCCAGTGTCCTGACCACCTGCCACACGTCCTTGCGCGCTTCGGGGTCCAGTCCGGTGGTGGGCTCGTCCAGGAAAATCACCGGCGGATTACCCACCAGGCTCATGGCGATGTCGAGGCGCCGCCGCATGCCGCCGGAGTAGGTGGCCACCTTGCGGGTCCCGGCGTCGGCCAGGTTGAACTGCGCAAGGGCGTCGTCCGCGATCCCGCCCGGGCCGGCAAGGTGCCGCAGCCGTGCCACCAGCACCAGGTTCTCCCGGCCGGTGAGGATCTCGTCCACGGCGGCAAACTGGCCCGTCAGGCTGATGGATTGCCGGACCGCCAAAGGATGGGTGCCGACGTCGAACCCGTTGACCGAGGCGGTGCCGGCGTCCTGCCGCAGCAGCGTGGACAGGATCCGGATGATGGTGGTTTTGCCCGCGCCGTTGGAGCCGAGCAATGCGTAAATGGAGCCCTGGGCCACGTCAAAGTCCACGCCGCGCAGGACATGCAGGTCCTTGAAGGACTTCTCCATGCCGCGCACCCGGATTGCCGGCGCCGGTTCCTGTTGTGTTGCCATGTCGTTGCAGTTCCTTCCTGGCTTGCGCCGGGGAACGGCCGACGGCGGGTGGTTAGCTTCGCCCGTCGCCGGAGGTTCCGTGGTCCCCGGCAATGCTGTTGATGGTTTGGGCGAGCCGCTCGCGCTCCTTGTTGATCCACAGGCTCTCCGGATAGTTGCGCATCAGTTCCTCGGCAAACTCCACCGGGTCCGCGCCCACAATGTCCCGGACCGGGGTGGCGTCAGCGGCGGCCTGCTCAAAGAGGTCCGCCACGTCGTCCAGGAGCTGCAGGATGCTCTCGCCCTTGCCCGAGGCGAAGTGCCAGAAGTAGCGCTCCACAGCGTCCAGCACCTTGCGGTAGTTCGCCGGGAGCTGCTCCTTGCGGGCCTTGTACCGGCGGAACCGCCTCTTCTGGTCGATCATGTCTGTGATGAACAACGTCATCTCCCTTCGTTGCGGAGCTGTTCGAGCCGCCCGGACAGGAAGCTCCATGTTTTCCAGAATTCCTCGAGGTATTCCCCGCCCTGGGCGTTGAGCGAGTACACCTTGCGCGGCGGCCCTTTTTCGGAGGGGCGCTTCTCAACGTCCACCAGGCCGCGCTGCTCGATCCGCACCAGGAGCGCGTATACCGTTCCCTCGGCGATGTCCGTGAGCCCCTTGTCCCGCAGGCGGGCCGTGATGTCGTAGCCATAGGCGGGGCTGCCCGCCAGGATGGCCAGGACGATGCCTTCGAGGGTGCCTTTGAGCATCTCCGTCATTTGCTTGCCCATCAGGTCCTCCCGTCACTACTTAGTACTGCTGACTACCACTACATAGTAGCACTAGGTAGTGATGGCGCAAGGGGCAGTTTCCGGCGGAGTCGCCGGACTCAACCGACCAGGCGGGGTCCGCAGCGGAGCAGCCGGAACCTCTAGGCTGGAGGCATGCCGGGCCGGACCCGGCAGGAACTACCGCCACTCCCAGCGAGAGGAATGATCATGAGCACGTCCAACGAAGAGCAGCCCACCGGGCAGGCCGCCAACATCCGCGAGGAACAGCAGACGCAGGCTGCCGGAACCGTCCCCGCATCGTTCGTTGGCAAGGGCGAACCTGGCCAGGAGGACAAACCCGAGGATGCCCTGGAAGAGCCGGGCACCTGGGATGACGAGGTCTGAGCCGCCCGTGATCACCAGCGTTGACGTTGCCCAGGCGGCCGCTCGAACCAAGGGCCTCACCCGGACCACCCCCATCCTGGCCGGGGACCCAGGAACAGTTGCCGGGCAGGTCTGGTTCAAGTGCGAGTTTATGCAGCACACCGGGACCTTCAAGGCGAGGGGCGCGCTGAACCGGATCCTGGCGAGCCGGGAACGCGGGGAACTGCGGCCGGACGTGGGCGTGGTGGTGGCCTCCGGCGGGAACGCCGGGCTGGCCAACGCCTACGCCGCCGCCCAGGTGGGGGTGCCGGCAACCGTGTTTGTCCCGGAGACGGCGCCCGCCGTGAAGGTGCAGAAACTGAAGGCCATCGGCGCCACGGTGGTTCAGGCCGGGGCGGAATATGCCGTGGCGTACCAGGCGGCGGTGGCGTACGCGGCTGAAACCGGCGCCGTGTACTGCCACGCGTACGACCAGCCGGAAATTGCCGCCGGGGCCGGAACCGTGGGGTCTGAACTGCTGGCACAGCTGCCGGGCGTGGACACCATCCTGGTGGCCGTGGGCGGCGGCGGGCTGATGGCCGGCATCGCGGCAGCCGTGGAAGGTTCGGCCAAAGTGGTGGCAGTGGAACCGGCGACCGCGCCCACCCTCCACGCCGCGCTCGCGGCCGGAAGACCCGTGGACGTGGCCGTCTCCGGCGTTGCGGCCGACTCGCTGGGCGCCCGCCGCATAGGGGAGATCGGCTACTCCGTGGCGGTCCGCACCGGCGTCGAAAGCGTCCTGGTGACGGATGCGGACATCATCGCCGCCCGGTCGGCCCTGTGGAACGGATACCGGATGGTGGTGGAACACGGTGCCGCCGCGGCTTACGCGGCGCTGGCGGCCGGCTCCTACGCGCCGCAGCCCGGCGAGAAGGTGGCCGTTATTCTCTGCGGCTCAAACACGGACCCGGCAACCTTGTAGGGCTGCCGGGTGCGGTCCGGAAGCTACTGCTGGCCGCCGCAGAGCGAGCTGAACGTGGTGCCGGCTTCCTGGTAATCAGCTGACAAGTCAGCGAGCTTGTCCTCGTCGGGGGTCTCCTTGGCCTGCTCATCAGTGAATTCGAGGATGGATTCCAGTGCCGGCTTCAGGTCGTCGGACGCAACGGCGTGGATGGGCCGGATCTGGTTGGCCAGGCGGTTCATGCCCGTCTTGCCGGCGTTGTTGGCCGGGCTGGACACCACTGCCTGGATCCGCTCGCAGGTTTCCTGGGTGGTGAGCTGGTTCGAAGCGGTGCAGGCCGTGGCTGAGACGGCCAGTCCGGCGGCAAACAGGGCAATGGTGAATTTCTTCATGGATCCCTCAGTAGTTGATTGAGGTTTCGATTGTAAGCAGAACAGCGCCTGATGCGCCTTGCCGGGCAGGTCGCGGCGGCGCAACAAAGCGGCGGCAGGCACGATAGTCCCGGCCCGCCGCCGCTCAAGGTTGCCCGCTTGGTGCGCCGCTAAACGGTGCGGGGTGCCTTGGCGAGGTTCGCCTCAAGCTCGGCGGCGTTCTGCCGGACCACGTAGGCCGGGCGGTCGCGCTCCACGCGCCAGGATTCGGACAGCGGGCCGATATTGACCGTGTCGAAACCGAACTCGTCATACAGCTTTGCCACCAGGTCCGAGCCCTCCGGAAAGTCGCTGGCCGTGGCCAGCGCCCGCCGGTTTTCGGTTCCTGCAGGGGTGCCCCCGGAGATGTCCTTGGCCATGATGTGGTTGAAGCCTTTGGCCACCTTGGACTCCGGCAGGTGCTCCTGGAGCATCCCCGCAGTGGTGGCTTCGCCGTTGTCGAGGGCGGGGACGCGGCCGTCCCGCTCCCAGTAATAGTTGTTGGTGTCGATCACGATCTTGCCGGCCAGCGGCGCCACCGGAATGTCCCGGTAGTTCTTCAGCGGCACCGTCACCACGGCGAAGTCGCCCGCCTCTGCCGCCTCGGCCGCGGTTGCCGCCCGCGCCCTGGGGCCGAGTTCCGCCACGAGGTCCGCCAGGGTTTCCGGCCCGCGGGAGTTGCTGATGACCACGTCATAACCGGTGGCCACCGCCTTCCGGGCTACCTGGCTGCCGATGTGTCCTGCTCCGATGATTCCAATAGTCGTCATATGGGGGCCAACGGCGGACCGGGCGCAGATATTTCAGTCCGGCCCGGGGAATAAACCAGCGCCCCGGCGGCTACTGTCCCAGATAGCGGCCTGGCCGGTGGTTGAGCGCCAGGATGAGGTTCAGGAGTGTCGCACCAGCCGCCGACAGCAACACCATGGGCACCGGAACCAGCGCCAGCGACGCCAGCACAATGGCCACGTCCAGGACCATCTGCACATAGCCCGCCCGCCAGCCCAGGCGATCCTGCAGAATCAGCGCCAGGATGTTGAAGCCCCCAAGGCTCGACCTGTGCCGGAACAGGATCAGCAGGCCAACCCCGGCCAGCAGGTTCCCGGCCACCACGCCGTAGGCGGGCTGGATGTCCAGGGCGCCCAGGAACAGCGGGTGCAGGCTGGACATGACAGACACCAGGGCGATGGCCGCACCGGTCCGCATCGCGAAGTCCCAGCCCTTCTTCCACACGGCCAGGATAAAGAACGGCAGGTTCACGGCCACAAAAATGACGCCGAAGGGTACCGTCACGGAGTAGCTGAACAGCAGGGCCAGGCCGGCCGTTCCACCGGTTACCGCCTCGCTGGATTTGAGCAGGTAAAGGCCCAGGGATGCGGAGAAGGTCCCGGTGAGGATGCCAAGGATGTCTTCCGCGGCAGTATGGCGGAAGGTGGCAGGCCCGCCCTGCGCAGGGGCAGGTTTCTCGGCAGCGGAAAGTGTGGCAGCGGGAGTGCTCATGCGGCGGCGAACCCCGCGCGGTGGCCCAGGACTGCCAGCACCCGGTTGTTGGTGGCGGTGTCCGCCAAAGTGATGCGGACGCCGTCGCCCGCGTATCCCCGCACCAGGATGTCCGCTGCGCCCAGCGCTGCAACGATGTCCTCCCGGAGCGCGTCCGAGGCCCGGATCCAGAAGAAGTTGGCCTGGCTGTCCGGCAGGTCCCAGCCTGCCAGCCGCAGGGCGGCCGTCACGCGGCTGCGTTCCGCGGCCACGGCCCCGGTGCGTTCGGTGATTTCGGCGTCGGCGGCGAGGGACGCCACCGCGGCCGCCTGGGCCATCCGGTTCACGCCGAAGGGCACGGCGGTGCGGCGCAGTCCGTCCGCAATCTCCGGCCGGGCGATCGCGTAACCAATCCGCAGGCCGGCCAGCCCGTACGCCTTGGAGAAGGTGCGCAGGATGCACAGGTTCGGGTGCCGGCGGTAGAAGTCCAGTGAATCCACGCCCGGCCCGCGCTGGAACTCGATGTAGGCCTCATCCAGTACCACCAGCACATGCGGGGGAACGGCGGCGAGGAAGTCGTCAAGGTCCGCCGCGCCGATGGAAACGCCAGTGGGGTTGTTGGGGGAGCAAAGCAGTACCACGCGGGTGCGCTCCGTGATGGCCGCTGCCATGGCGGGCAGGTCGTGGTGCTCGTCCGCCCGCAGCAGGACCGGGACCGATACCGCGCCGGCCACCGTCACCAGGATGGGATAGGCCTCAAAGGACCGCCACGCGAAGATTACCTCGTCGCCGTGCCCGCACATTGCGGACAGGATCTGCTGCAGCACCCCTGAGCTTCCCGGACCGGCCGCCACCTCGTCCGGTGTGACGCCGTGGTGTTGGGCAATCGCTTCGCGGGCCTCCACCGCCCCCATGCTGGGATAACGGTGGATCCTGCCTGCTTCCGCGCCCAACACGTCCAGCACGGACGGCAGGGGCGCGAAGTGGCTCTCATTCGAGGCCAGCGCCGCGGTCAGGTCAGTGAGGGCGCTCCTGCCGGCAACATAGGCGGGCAACTGTGCGACGTCGGGACGCACCTTGGGTGCGGAAGCTTCGGGAAGGATGCTGGTCATGCAAGTATCGTCTGGCATTCCGCCGGATGTGCACAACACAGGGCAAATCCGCAGGACAGATCAAATTCTTTGTTGGTTCTCCTGTGGCAAAATGCTCAGTATGCACCTTCTTGACCCGCTGGACGCAAAAATCCTGCTGTCGCTCGACGCCGACCCGCAGGCCACCGTCCTGTCCCTCTCCCGCACGCTGGGCGTTGCCCGGAACACCGTGCATGCCAGGCTCCGGAGGCTGCTGGGCGATGGCAGCCTGGCCCCCTTCAGCCAGCGGGTCCGCACCGAAGCGCTGGGCCTGCCGCTGATCGGGTTCATCTCGATCTCCATCAGTCAGTCCTCCAGCGACGCTGCGGTTGCGGCGCTGCAGACCATCCCCGAGATTATCGAGATGCACGCCACCACCGGCGATGCCGACCTCCTCGCCAAAGTGGCAGCGGCGGACCCGGCCGGGCTGCACCGGATCACCAACAGGATGCTGGCGATCGACGGCGTCGTCCGCACCAGCACGGCCATGTCGCTGGTGGAGGTCATGCCCGTCCGGACGCTGCCGTTGCTGGAAGCGGTGGCCGGCGGGGCCTGACCGGAACGGCGCTGGCCGGCCGGCACTGCAGGGGAAACCTCACACCAGGTCATCCAAGGCATCGATCAGCGCATCCACAAACGCCGTCAGGATGGCCGGCTGGGCGCGTCCGGTCATGGTCTGGATCTGCCCCTGCCGCTGCCGCAGCACCGGATGGTCCAGCCGCACGGTCACCAGGTCCTCGCGGTCCCGACGGTCCAGCGACAGGCCGGCCACCAGCGACACCCCCACCCCTGCGCGGGCAAACTCGATCACCGGGTTGATGTGGTCGCTCTGCAGGGTGATGGCCGGGACCAGCCCCTCGATCTGCATGGCCAGGTCAAACAGCTCCCGCTGGCTGGAGCCGGGCGCTGTCACCGCCAGTTTGTACCGGCACAGGTCCTTCATGCTGGCGCTGGGCTGGGTGGCCAGCGGATGGTCCGGGGCCACCAGGGCATAAGCCACCGGCATGGGGGTGGAATGCTCCACCGTCACGCGCGGCTGCGGGCCCAGCGAAAAAACAGCCGCCACGTCCGCCTCGCCTTCGGCCACCCGGCGCGTGCCCTCCGAGGAGGCCACCACATCCAGATGGAACTCGATGTCGTTGTGCTGGCGGCTGAAGCGGGCAATCGCGGACGGCACCCACACCCTGGCGAACCCTTCGGCACAGACCACCCGCAGGGTGCGGGTTTTCCGCTGCACGGAAACCAGGAGCTCCTCGCGGACTGCGGCGCCCTCGGCCTCTGCCCGCCGGACGTAGGCCTGAAGCAGCCGGCCGGCCTCCGTGAGCTCCACGCCGCGGGCGTGCCGCGTGAACAGCGGGGTGCCCAGGGACGATTCCAGCTTGTTGATCTGGCGGCTGATGGCGGACGCGGAGACGTGCAGTTTTTCCGCCGCTTGCGTCAGCGTGCCTTCCTGCGCCACCGCATCGAAATACAGCAGGCCTGGCGTCAGCATGTTCATGCGGCGGCTCTTTCACCGTGAGGTTTGCGTTGAAGTCAAAGCTGGTCGACAAAATGATACTGGTTGTTTGCCGTGGGGCCATTTAGCTTTGGACCCGGGAACGTAATCGATGAACGGAAAATGATGCAGCAACGCAATGATCTCTTGGCAGCAGCGGCCGACTTCGTGGATTCCGGCACGTTTGAGGCGGATCTGGCGCGGCTGGTGGCTTACCCCACGGAAAGCTCCACGCCGGAAGGCAGGGTTGCGCTGAAGTCATACCTGGACGACATTATTGAACCCGCATTCCTGGCCCTGGGGTGCACGGTGGCCCGTCATGACTCCTGGCGCGGCGGGCTGAACTCCTTCCTCGTGGCCACCCGGCACGAGGGCGCCGACCTCCCTACCGTCCTTTGCTACGGCCACGCGGACGTGGTGGACGGGCAGGACGCCGGCTGGACCGGGGGCCGCAGCCCCTGGACACTCAGTGCCGAAGGGGACCGCTGGTACGGCCGCGGTTCGGCGGACAACAAGGGCCAGCACTGGATCAATATCGTGGCCCTGCGGCTTCTGCTGGAACGCCGGGGCAGCCTCGGTTTCAACCTGGTCTTCCTGCTGGAGGGCGCCGAGGAAATCGGCTCCCCGGACCTTGCCGAGTTTGCTGCCGAACACCGCAGCGACCTGCAGGCGGATGTCTTCATCGGCTCGGACGGGCCACGGCTGGCCGCCGGCAGCCCCACGGTTTTCCTGGGCGCCCGGGGTGGCGTCAGCTTCGATCTGGTGGCGGACCTGCGGGCCGGCTCCTACCACTCCGGTAACTGGGGCGGTCTGCTCCGGAACCCGGCCACCACCATCTCCGCCGCAGTGGCATCGCTGGTGGACGGCCACGGGATCATCAGGTTGCCCGAGCTGCTGCCCACCGGCATTCCGGAATCCGTGGCCGGGGCCCTGGAATTGATTGACCTGGTCCCCAACCCTGGCGATCCCGCCACCGATCCCGGTTGGGGGGACGGCAGCCTGAGCCCGGCCGAGCGCCTGTACGCCTGGAACACGCTGGAGGTGCTGGCCCTCGGCGCCGGCAACCCGGACAAACCGGTCAACGCCATTCCGGGCTCCGCACGGGCATCCCTGCAGCTCCGCTTTGTTCCCGGGACGGACACCGCGGGCCTTGAAGCGGCGGTCCGGCGGCACCTGGATGCCGCCGGCTTCACCATGGTGGACGTGTCCATGGGCATGTCCTTCCCAGCCAGCCGGCTGGACCCGGACAATCCCTGGGTTGCCTGGGCGGCCGGTTCCCTGGCGGCCACCACCGGGTCCCGGCCGGTGGTGCTGCCGAACATCGGCGGTTCCCTGCCCAGCTTTGTTTTTGCGGACGTCCTGGGCCTGCCCACCATCTGGATCCCGCATTCCCATCCAGGCTGCCAACAGCACGCCCCGGACGAACACCTGCTCGCCGCCGTCGCGCGTGAGGGCCTGCAGCTGGCCTGCGGCTTGTTCCACGACCTTGCTGCCGCGGCCACCCCGCTGGGGATGGCTGCCACCGAATCCGCCCGCTCCGCACCCTGAAACCACTGGAGTCCCCATGAGCATCCCGCAGCAAAAGAACCAGCCCCGTCCGGCCGGTCCCCAGGAAACCGCCGACTCCGGACCGTCAGCCACCCGGGGCATCGTCGCGGCCACCATCGGCAACGCCCTGGAATGGTTCGACATTGCCATCTACGCCCTCCTGGCCATCTACATCGGCCGGAACTTCTTCCCCAGCGACGATCCAGGGGTGGAACTGATCCAGGCCTTCGCGGTGTTCGGCGTCTCGTACCTGATCCGACCCGTGGGTGGCTTGGTGCTGGGCGCGTTTGCCGACAAGCACGGACTGAAAAAAGGCCTCACGGTCACCATCCGGCTGATGGTGGTGGGCACCGCCCTGATCGCCTTTATGCCGAACTACCAGAGCATCGGCATCCTGGCGCCGGTCGGAATTGTCCTGGCGCGGCTGATCCAGGGGTTCTCCGCCGGTGGCGAGTTCGGTGCCGCAACGGCGTACCTGATCGCGCAAAACGGCAAGCGCAAGGGTTTCCTGGGCAGTTTCCAGTTCGCCAGCCAGGGGTTGGGCAGCCTGCTGGCGGCCATCTTCGTGGCCGTGCTGACAACCGTCCTTTCCGATGCGGACATGACGGCGTGGGGCTGGCGGATCCCGTTCCTGTTTGGCCTGCTGGTGGGACCGGCGGGCTTCCTGATCCGCAGGAACATGCGGGAGGTTCCTGTGGCCGTGGACCCCGCCAAGGACGGGCGTGAGCACTCGCCGGTCAAGGAAGTCTTCGCCACCCAGAAAACCGGCATCCTGCTGGCCGGTGGTGCGCTGGCAGTCTCCACGGCCCTGAACTTCATCCTGCAGTACATGCCCACGTTTGCCATCAAGGAACTGGATATGGAGCCGGGCATCGCGTTCACCTCCCTGATCATCACCGGCGTGATCCTCACCTTCGGGACCCCGCTGGTGGGCCACCTGTCGGACCGGTACGGGCGCCTGAACATCATGGTTCCCACGGTGATTGTGCTGATGATCGGCGTGGTGCCGCTCTTCCTCTGGGTGATCACGGCCCGCTCGTTCCTGGTCCTGGCGCTGGTGATGACCATCCTCGGCCTGCTCAAGGCTGCCTACTTCGGGGCGCTGCCGTCAGTGATGTCCGATGCGTTCGATCCGCGGACCCGGGCCACCGGCCTGTCCTTCAGTTACAACACGGCAGTGGTGGCCTTCGGCGGGTTCACGCCGATGATTGCGGCGTTCCTGGTGCAGCAGACCGGGCAGGCTGTGGCCCCCGGCTACTACCTTGCAGTGGTGGCAGTCATCAGCCTTGTGGCGTTGGCCTCCGGCGTGAAGCTCCGCGGGATCCGCTGAGGCGGGACGGCCCGACGCAGCACGCCTGCGCCAGTAGGCGTGCCGGGGCCGGGCTGTCCGCAGTGCCACGGGGTTATGGACAAGCAGCCGCAGCCGTGAATCGTGAGAGCATCATTGAGTGACCGACGACACTTCGCTTGAACTGCCGCCCCTCTACGAATCCCTGACCTGGCTGACCCCGCTCTCGGAGGAACGCGCTGCACGCCTTGTGGCGTTTTTGTCCAACCCGGCACCGGCTGAGGTGCTGGACATGGGGTGCGGATGGGGTGAACTGCTGCTTCGGGTTTTGACGTCGGCCCCGCAGGCACGGGGACGCGGGGTGGACAGTGCTTCCGCATCCATCGACCGGGCGAGGGAACAGGCGTTGACCCGCGGGCTGCTCGACAGGGCGGTGTTTGATTCGATGCCTGGGCGGGAAGCCCAGGTTCGCCCCGCAGACGCTGTCATTTGCATCGGCGCGAGCCAGATCTGGGGGCCGCCGGTCGAGGACGCCCAGCCGCTCGACTACGCCGCGGCCCTGCGCGCCCTTCGGGCTTTGGTGCTTCCGGGCGGCCGGCTCGTCTACGGCGAGGCGATCTGGTCAGCAACACCTCATCCGGCGGCCACCGCCCCTCTGGCTGGACGTGACGACGAGTACCTGTCAGCAGATGCGTTGCGCCAGCAGATCTGCGCCGCTGGTTTCGAGGTGGTGGACAACGACCAGGCAAGCGTTCAGGAGTGGGACGTGTTCGAGGCCGGCTTCCGCGACAGGTTTACCCGTTGGCTGGAAGCACATGATGCGGACCATCCCGCCGCGGAGCAGGTCCGTCGGCGATACGAGGAACAGCGCGCTGCCTACGAAGAGGGCTACCGGGGCGTACTCGGGATGGCGTATTTCTGCCTCAGGGGGTAGGAGACCCCTGAGACTCACCGATCGCGGAAACCGTAGAGGCTTCCGGGGTTGAGAAACTGCCGCCCCCACAGGAGGCGCCGGTCGGCGCTGGTCAGCATTCCAAAGTCCGCAGCCTCCGCCCAGTGCTCACGAATAGCGTCCTCGATTCGGGCAACGATGGTGTTGGCCTCATCCCTGGTCAGGTCATAGAGACTACGGACGGCGATGAGGTCAGATACGTTGTTCCGCCTTGTCCCTTTCCGGTCATATGCGATGGCCTGCGAAGCCGTCTCTCCGCTACGCCGCATGGGCGAAAGGTCATAGGCGGGGCTGAGTATGGCTACGGATCCGTCCCAGAGCGCCGCGTGGTTCCGAAGGTGGTCGTCGGAGTTGGAGATTGCCATGCTGAACGCGATGCGTCCGAAGAGTTCGGCGGCAGTACCCTCGGGCGCACCGTTGCTGCGAAGAGCGTCCAGAAACTCGACATAACTGCCGCTGCGCGCCTGCAACTCGTCCAAGCCGGTCAGGGTCAGGGCGCTCGTCGCAAGGATGCGCCCGCCGTCGTTCGTTCGGTCGAATCGCTCAACCAGCAAGACAACCCGGCCGAGGACGCTCTCGACGCGGGTTCGAGCGACGTTGAGCCCCGCCTTCCCGGCGAGAAACATGCTCGCTGCCTCTGCCCCGACCACCGGGAAGTGGTCGTTGGACGCGGTGAACTTCGCTATGTACTCGCGACCAGAGTCGTGGATGACGGACTTCGGGCGCGCCCCACCCATCGCTGTACCGCTCAGGAGGGCCCGCTCGAGTTCGAACGGCAGATCGCCGCCGGCTTCAATGAGGTCTGCGGCGTCCAGGAGAGTTTCCAGCGGGGCGGGGGCCGCGGCACGCGGGACGTAGTCGATGACTGACCTCTGGAAATCGATGGCGCCGAAGCGGTTGGAGCCGGAGTTCAAGAGATATGTGCGTTCATCAAGGTCACCGGTGTCGGCGTCGTCACCGCGGTCACCGGTGACTTGGTACTGAACGACGCGCCGCCCCCAGGCATCTGGCGAAGCGTCGCGCAGGGCCCCAGGTAACCCCAGTGACCCGGTGGGCCCGAACGTTCGCTCGGACAGCGGGAGGGTTGGAGCCAGGGAGATGGCGTTTCGGCGCTCCAGGTACCGCCGACCGTAGTCGAAGGAGAACTGGCCGGGCGCACCCTCTCGAAGACGGCCAGCGGGCACCGGTGCGGTGGCCTCGGGCAGCCACGCCCAAACATATATGTCAGAAGTCGAGGCCATCGTCTTTGTCCCGCTTCTTGTCGACGCGTGTGGGAAGCAGTGCGAGTCGTTCCTCGCCTCGTCGGCGGAGCGCGATGAGTTCACTGGGGTCGTCGACCCCGAACAGGGGGACGCCAACGATCGACGCAACATTGAACACGTTGCCGATACTGCCCGCGGCGCTTCCGTGCTCGATGGCCGCAAGGGTTTTCCGCGTAATGCCAGCTGTGCCAGCGAGGTGCTCGGCGGTCATCCCTCGCGCAACGCGCGCCATCCGAATTTGCTGCCCGAGCACGGCAACCGCGTCCTCGGCAGTGCGGGTTAGACCAAGTTCTCGACGTCCCATGGGTAATAGTTTACCCCTAAAGCACACTTATGGGTAAACTATTACCCATTCAAGTTTGTGCGAGAAGGTGGCCATCAGTGAGCGCGTCGTCGTCGCGACAGTTGCCTTTGACCTGCCGGGCGCCAGGGTGGGAACTGTACGTAACGGAACAATTTCTCCCATTTCCTCACGGCAAACCATTGACCTCGTCAAGCAGCACCTGATAAAACAAAAAGGCAGAAAGCGTTTACTGCTGCTGTAAAGCCCCTGTCAAAAGTAGTGACAGGCGCCTTTCGGCCGAGAAATGAAACGTTCCAAGCTCGTTAGCGCGCCACCTCAGGTGCCGCAGCATCAAAGGAGATGTTCTTTTGACCTATCCCTCGCACAACAAATCCCCGCAGGACCCCGGCTGCCGCAGTCGCGGCTGGAAAACCGTCCCGCTTGCGGCCGCCGCGTCGATAACGGCAGCAGCACTGGCCTTCACGGGTGTGTCCCTGGCCCAGGCCGCCCCGGGAAATCCGGGCCAGCCGGCAGCCGGCGCCACCGCGCTCAAGCGGCAGGTTGAAAACCTGGACCGGGCGCCCGTTGCGGTGCTGACAGACCAGGGTGTCACCTTGGGCTGGCGGATGCTGGGCCTGGACAAGGACAGCATCGGCTTCCAGGTTCTCCGGGACGGCAAGCAAATCACCAAGCAGCCCATCCGGGACACCACCACCTTCGTTGATCCCGCCGGTACGGCCGACTCGAAATATGTCATCAAAACCGTGGGCAACGGCAACGGCCAGGACAAACTCAGTGCGGAATTCACCCCGCTGGCCCAGGACTACCTGGCCGTCCCGCTGGACAAACCGGCGGACGGCATCGCCCCTGACGGCAAGGCGTACACCTACTCCGCCAACGACTCCAGTGTGGCGGACCTGGACGGCGACGGCAGCTACGAGATCATCCAGCTCTGGAACCCGTCCAACGCCCAGGACAATTCCAAGGCCGGGTACACCGGCAACGTGTTTGTCGATGCCTACAAGATGGACGGCACCAAGCTGTGGCGGATCGACCTGGGCCGGAACATCCGGGCCGGGGCACACTATACGCAGATGCTTGCCTACGATTTTGACGGCGATGGCAAGGCGGAAGTGGCCTTCAAGACGGCGGACGGTACCACGGACGCGGCAGGCACCGTCATCGGGGACGCCGCGGTCGATTACCGAACAAGCGCCGGCTACGTGCTGTCCGGCCCGGAATTCCTCACGGTCTTCAAGGGGGCCGACGGCACCATCATGGACACCGTTCCGTACGATCCGCCGCGCGGATCCGTGGCCTCCTGGGGGGACAACTACGGCAACCGGGTGGACAGGTTCCTGGCCGGCGTCGCTTACCTCGACGGCGAGAAGCCATCCATGATGTTCAGCCGCGGCTATTACACCCGGGCGGTCCTGGTCACCTATGACCTGGTGGACGGCAAGCTGGTGAAGCGCTGGACTTTCGATTCCGACGTCGCCGGCGACCAGTACAAGGGCCAGGGCAACCATAACTTGTCCGTGGCCGACGTTGACCAGGACGGCAAGGACGAGTTTGTCTTTGGCTCCATGACCATCGACGACGACGGAACCCCGCTGTACAACACCAAGCTGGGCCACGGCGACGCCATCCACACCGGAGACCTGGACCCGGCCCGGCCCGGCCTGGAAACGTTCGCGGTCCACGAAAGCATGAGCCAGAGCGGCAACCGGGGCGCCACCTTCCGCGATGCCGCCACCGGTGAGGTGCTGTGGAGCATCCCCGCCATCAAGGACACCGGCCGCGGCGCCACCGGCGATATCGACCCGCGATTCCCCGGCTCCGAGAGCTGGGCCGTGGGTGGCGACGCCGCCTGGAACTCACCCGTGGGGTTCCTGATGTCAGCCAAGGGGGAACGGATCTCCGACAAAATTCCGGCCGCCAACTTCATGGCCTGGTGGGACGGCGACCTGCTCCGCGAAATTGTCGACCACAACTTTGATGCCGTAGCGGGCGTGGGCGTTCCCACCATCTCCAAATGGAACTGGGAAACCGAAACCAGCGATAACCTGCTGACCGCCACCGGCGCCCGCACCAACAACCACACCAAGGGCAACCCGTCGCTCCAGGCTGACCTCCTGGGCGACTGGCGGGAGGAACTGGTCTTCCCGTCGACGGACAGCACCGAACTGCGGATCTACACCAGCACTTCACCCACCGAAATCCGGCTCCGCACCCTGATGCACGATCCCATGTACCGTACCGGCGTTGCGCGGGAGACCGTGGGCTACAACCAGCCCCCTCACCCCAGCTTCTACCTGGGCGAGGGCATGGCCACCCCGGCCATGCCGGCCGTGACCTATTCCGGCAGCGGCGAGTAGCAGCAAGCAGAAACCTGCGGGCCAACCGCACCGGCTTTTACCTCATGGCGCCGGTCGTCCCCAAAGGGGCGGCCGGCGCCGGTATTCCCGGGTTCGTCGGATATGCTCCCGTCATGCGTCTGGCGATCATCGGTGCCGTCCTGCTGGCCGCCGGCGGCGCAGCAGCCCTTTTTGGTGTGGTTCCGGCCGCTGATTTCGGGGCACTCGTTGAGCGCGTCGCCCCCATCCTGGTGTTTGTGGCGGCCATGACGGTGGTGACCGAGCTGGTCAGCGAGGCCGGCCTGTTCCAGCTCCTGGCCCGGCGTCTGCGGAAGTGGGGCCGGGGAAGCAGCGTCCTGCTGTGGCTGCTGGTGTCAGCTGCCGCCTGTGTGACCACCATCTTTCTGTCCCTGGACACCACGGCAGTCCTGCTGACACCCGTTGTGGTGACCCTGGCACGCCAGGCAAAGCTCCCGCCGCTGCCCTTTGTCCTCACCACCGTGTGGCTGGCCAATACGGCCAGCCTCCTGCTGCCCATCTCCAATCTGACCAACCTCCTGGCCCAGCACGCGATGGGAGGGATCACGCCGCTGCAGTTTGCCCGGCTCATGCTTGCGCCGGCGTTGGTGGCCATCATCATTCCGCTGGCGTTCATCGCAGTTGTTTTCCGCAAGGACCTGGCCCGGAAGTACCAGCCACCACTGGACGCCGCTCCGCAAAACGTGCCGGACCGGGTCCTGCTGTACGGCAGTGCGGGCGTTTTGGCCGTCCTGCTGGTCATGCTTGTTTCCGGGGTGCCGGTGTGGATTCCCTCGACGGGCGCGGCCCTCATGCTCGCCGTGATCTTCGCGGTCCGGAGGCGGGCAGTGCTCTCGCCGTTGCTGGTGCCGTGGTCGCTGCTGTTGTTCGCCTCAGGCCTGTTCCTGGTCATGGAAACAGCCCAGCACCTGGGGGCGCCCGCGCTGCTGTCCGCCCTGTCCGGCCAGGGGGACGACGCCGGGGAGCTGCTCCGCTTGGCCGCCACCGGCATGGTGGGCGCCAACCTGCTGAACAACCTGCCGGCCTACCTGGCCCTTGAAGCAGTTGCAGGGTCCCCGCTCCGGCTCGCGGCGCTGCTGATCGGCGTTAATGCAGGCCCGCTGATCACGCCCTGGGCCTCGCTGGCCACGCTGTTGTGGCACGACCGGTTGCAAAAAATGAACGTGTTGATTTCCTGGAAGGGGTTCGCCGTCTTCGGCCTGCTGGTGGGCCCGCTGACCGTCTTGGCGGCCGTCGCAGCCCTGGCACTGACGGCCGGTTAGGTGCGGGCGGTTTTGGAACGGCAGGTTAGGGAAGGGGCGGTTCGACAACCGCTGTTAGGGAACGGCCGACGCCGGACCCGCCCCCGGCAACCCGGAGGCGGGATCGCGGCGCAGGGTCAGGGCTGGCGCAGGTTGTTGTTGATGGGCGGCAACGGGACCGCCGGCAATCCGCCGTCTTCGCGCTCGCCCTTGCTCGCAAGGTCTCCCTCAGCCGTACCGTCGGATTCTCCGGACGTGTCCACCAAACCGTTCGTCTGGTCAAAGGTGTGGCCGATCCTGTCATCCCCCAGGTCGGCGACGGAACCCGCCGAGCCAGTGCCCGGCGTTGTGCTTTCCACCGGAACGTCCACCACGGGGGTGGCGGCCGGACTGCCGGCCCCAGCGGCCGGCACAGGTTCCACTGTGACGGGAGGAACGGTTCCCCGTGTTGTGTCGTCCTGCTTTGAAGTGGCGGCGCCCACGGCGGCAACGGCGCCGGCGGCGGCTGCGACGCCCAAGCCTGCGGCTACGGCTCCTGAGATGCCTGCCTTGCCGGAATCCCCACGCGAACCGGCGGCGTCCTCGACGCCGGGCGTGCCCACGGTCCCGCCCTGGTCCACGGTCCCGCGCCAGGCTCCGCTGGCGTAGCCTTCGTCCTCGATGAACTCCTTGAAGCGCTGCAGGTCGGCCTCGGCCTGGCGGTCCACGACATTGAGTTTGTCACCGACTTTTTCGATCAGGCCTTCCGGTTCGTAGTCGAGGGTCAACTGCAGGGACGTCTGACCGCCGCCCACATCCTCGAACTCCACGGCGCCAGCATTGGTGGCACCCTCGGTTGCCGCCCAGGCAACCCTGCGGTCCACCACCTGCTCCAGGATGCGGGCCTCCCACTGGCGGCGGATGCCACCGATCTCGGCCACCCATTCCAGCCGGTCGTCGCTGAGCTGCCGGACACTCTTGACTCCGCCCATGAAGTGCGGGAACTCTTCGAACTGGGTCCACTGGTTGTAAGCAGTGCTGACCGGAACGTTGACCAGAATGCGTTTTTCCACCTTGGTGCTCATCGCTACTCCTTTGCTGTCTACACGAACCTGAGGAACATTCGAACATTCATCAGTATGCTTACCATATAGTGTCGAAGACCCGGATTCCAGAGGGGCCGGAGGGGATCAGGTTTGGCGACAGTCCCGGTTGGGTGTGAAGGCGGGGCCTGATTTCTCCGGCAGAGCCGGTCACTGGCCGGACCTGTACACGATCGAGTCGAAGACGGTGCGCGCCTCGTTGGTCAGCTCCGGATTAATCGCTTCGTGGAATTGGACCACCCAGCTCACGGCGCGCTGCCCGTAGAGGTCGACCACCCGGTACGCTTCATGCTCTTCCCGGGTTGAGTACCAGCGTGTGCACTCGTTGGAGAGTTCTGAGTGGATGCAGAACTTGCCGCGGTCGCAGGCTGTGACGTCCACGTTGCCCTCGATGGCGTGGTCGAACTCGAAGCCGGAATAGTTGCCAACCTTGACCTCCACGGGAGGGGTGCTCGCCGTTGACGCCTGCGCCGTGACCGCGTCGACGAAGGCCTTGGCCGACGGATCGATCCGGACGAGAGCGCCCTCCCACGCGCAAGCGTCCGTCGGCACATAGCCGGCGGACCACCAACCCACGAAGACTGCCATGTCATCCGGGTGATCCGGGTCGTCTTTGCGCAGGCCATCGCCGTCTTCACTGGACCAGCCGGCTGGGACGGTGATCTCAAAAGGCACCGGGTAGCCGGGGGCGAGGACGAGGTAGGTGCCGGCGTCAATTTCGCCGCCGTCAGGCAGTGGCGGGATCGTGGCGGTGCCGCCGCCGTCCGGCCCCGGCGGAACCGCGCCAGCCTCGGTGGCCGGAGCAGGGGAGGGCAGGCGGGAGGCGTCCTTGGACTCATACTCGCAGGCGCCG
This sequence comes from Arthrobacter sp. Leaf141, assembly GCF_001424565.1. Taxonomy (GTDB): domain Bacteria; phylum Actinomycetota; class Actinomycetes; order Actinomycetales; family Micrococcaceae; genus Arthrobacter. Next base: position 117,898 of record NZ_LMOL01000011.1, on the reverse strand, counting down.
AGACATCCGACCAGGGCGATTGCCACCAAGGGCACGAGATGACGGAAACGCCTGGCAGTCCTTCCGGGGGGCGTCACGGGGCGCATCGATCCACCAGGCCGCTACAGGAAACTGTGAGGCCCCGCAGCCGGGTGGCCCCGCGGGCGGCACGGGATAGTGCCGTCCATTCAAGTTTGCTCCGGCACGGAACCCGTGACAATGGAGAGTTGTACGGGACCCGTTTCGACGCATGCAATCCCCGAAATGACAGGCGCGCCGTGGCGGCGTTCAGATATGCCCATCCCTCCGCCAGGCACACCATACCGCCGCTGGATAGGCCGGACCAGAGCCCATGATCATGGGCTTCGGGACGCTTCCGCCAACGCCCGAAGGGCCCCTTTGGGCGTACCGGTGGCCGCGGTTCGGCACGGCGGTTCGGCACGGCGGTTCTGCAGGGCGGACGACGGCGGCACCCGGGTTCCGTTGCCGGCCCGGCCGAGTGCCGGCGTCGTCCGTCTTTGTGGTTCAGCGCAGGTGCTTGCCTATCAGTGCCAGGTTCTGGATGACGGCGAGGCCGAACTGGGCGGTGTCGTTGGTGGACACCGTTGGCGCCTCGTCCACCGGCAGCAGGACGTACGGGGGTTCAATGCTCCGCAGCGTAAACGCCGATTCGTGGTTGAGGTGCTCGCCGCCCTCGGCGAAGCTTTCCCATGCGCGGGCGGCCAGGTCCGGATCGTCCAGCCGGGCGGCGGCCCAGGCAGTCAGCCGGCTGTGCGCCTGGGTGAGGTAGATCCCGGGCAGCGGCAGGCCAACGGCTTCCTCCTGCTCCGCAGGCGTGGCGAGGAAGAGCCGGCAGTACTGCAGCCAGGCCCGTTCGAAGTCCGGGTCCTGCACCAGGTCCACCAGTTCGCTGCAGATTTCCACCAGGCCGAAGACCGCGCTGAGGTGGGACACCTGGATCAGGTCCCGGCTGGTGTCGAACCGGCCGGTGTCCAGGTTGTACAGCGCTTCGCCGGTGAGGAAGCCGTGCTTGAGTTTGCCGATGTCCGCCATGGTGCCCAGCAGCCGGTCGCGGGACCGCGGGTTGCCGGTGCGCTCCCAGTCGGTGAGCCAGGTGGCGGCCAACGAGCCCCAGTCCGTGCCAAGGCCCACGCCCAGCGCCGCGCGGTCCGGGCGGTACGTGTCGGCGTCGGGCCGGACCTTGCGGACGGGATCAAGCCCCAGGAAGTTCGTGTCGCTGTCCACCAGCTCCGTGAGCAAATCGCCGGTGCGTTCGTCGGCCGTGAGGTAGTAGTAGAACCGGCGGTAGGCAGGGGTGCTGATGCGCAGCTGCTTGGCGCTGCAGCCCCAGTGCTGGACGTTGTGCCGGGACCCCAGGCCGCGCCACGGACCCAGGTGGTAGACATCTACCTCGCCGGTGTGCCGGGTCATGGCTTCGGCGAACCGGAAGATGTCCGCCCGGCCCGAGCGCAGGTACGAATACCAGAGCCACAGGTCCGGGGAGAGCTCGGAGTTGTCCCACGCATAGCCGCCCACGTCGTACCGCCATACGTGCCGGTCGAAGTCGTAGGTGTGCATCACGTCGCCGTAGTTCCAGAAGCCGTACCAGCGGCGCTGCTCCACCTGGCCCTGGTAGAAGTCGAACAGGAAGTCCAGGCTGTCCTCAAGCTTGGCGCGCGCTGCGGTGCTGCGGTCCACGGGATCCCAGTCGCCGAAAACCCCCGCCGAATGCAGGTAGTCCGGGCCGGCCTGCAGCAGTGCCGGTGCGGCAGCCATCGCGGCGTCCGCGGCGAGGCTTTCGGTTTCCGGGGTGGCATCGTAGGCGAAGAGAGTTAACTCATGGGTGCGGGCAATGCCGGTGGGGTTGCCGAAACCGGGCTCGTAGTCCTCGTAGGTGATTTCAAGGCCTTCGAGCTGTTCGGCGAATGTGTCCTGCCCCAACCCGTCGTGATAGAACCGCAGGTCCATGGGCTGGGCTTCGGGGGAGTAGAGCCAGGCGGTCAGCGAGGCTTCCCCGGTTGCCGCGCCCCGGATGTCCAGCTGGCCCGGGTGGGACTGCCAGAAATCCTTGATGCCCACGCCCAGCCCGCCCCGGGTGTCCGTCAGCGAGCAGAACCCTGCGGACCGGGTTCCCCCGGAGATGCCCACCCAGGCATGCCCGGCGGCCGTGCGTTTCCGGAGTTCGAAACCGTCAGCGCTGAGCTGGGTCAGGGTGTAGTCGTTCCAGGCCGGGATCAGGTGCAGGCGTCCGGAAACCTCCGGGTTCCAGCTCTCCGCGGGCGGGGTGGGCCGGCCGGCAATCTGCGCAGCCCTGGTTTCTTCGCCGGGATCCCGGCGAAGGCCCGTCAGGCCGCGGACGGCCTCGGCCAGGAAACCGCCGTCAGCTCCGGCGATCCTGATGTGGCGGTTGTGCAGTTCCGCCTCCAGCGGCACCGTGAACCGGATCCCCAGCCCGGCCAGGAAGTCCCGGTCCGCATCGCCGTCCCAGATAAAGGAGTGCACCACCCGCACGCTGCGCGCGTTGGCTGAAAAGTAGAACCGCACCACAAACGGCAGCCAGTGGCTGCGTCCGCTGTCCGAGGCATCCGGACGGTGCCGGCCTTCAACGCGGACCACCGCCCGGACCGGGCCGTCCTGTTCCAGCACGACGGCCGTGACCTCGCCGGTGAAGGCTTCCCGGCTGGCCGTTCCGGCGCCCTCGGGGATTTCGTCCTGCAGCAGGCTGACCAGGCGGGCGTCCCGTGCCACGGCGCGGCCGTCACGGGTGAGGCTGTTGAACAGTGTGGTGCCGCTGCGCGGAAGGACCATCCGGAGCTTTCCGGTATCCACGGTGATGGCGTCAGGTGCTTCGGTGATGTGCAGGACGGGTCCGGGAGCAGGGGCGGCGGCAGCGGCATCACGGCCGCTCGTGTCGACGCCTGGCCCACCCTCGCCGACGCCTGGCACACCTTCGCCGGTGCCTGCTGCGCCCCCGCCGGTGCCTGCGGCGCTTCCACCGGTGCCTGCCGCGCTTCCACCCGCGCCTGCGGCGCTTCCACCCGCGCCGACGCGGTACCCCGCCGCCGGTGTACTGCTCGCCGGCAGGGCCAAGCCCGCCCATTTCAGGGATCCGTCAGGCCACGTGGCGAGGGTCCAGGCCTGGCTGGACACCGGTGCGCCGAGATCGTCCGTCACGTTGAGGAGTTCCGGGCCTGCCACGGAACCGCGGGCAAAGGGCATGCCCCACGTGGTGCCGCCGCTGATCTCAGCCGGCGCTTCGCCGTCGAGCCATCTGATGGGGGTATTGACCGTCATGGGATCCAAATCCGTAGGGAGGTGGTGCGCCGCAGACACCACTATCGTCCGGGAAAGCGCTTTCTGATTCGTTTCAATTTAGTCCGCTGCGACGGCCAAGGCAAGGGCCCGCCGCAGTCCGGTGTCTTCTTTCCGGCTGGATCGCTTTCCGCTCTGGCCGCGGCCGGGCAACTGTGCTTGGCTGATGATGCAGTGAGCAGCACCGTCGCAGCTCATCCGGCCGGTCTCCCATAATCGGTGCCCGCTACCGGCAGGGTCCGGCAGTCAGCACTCCGGAAACCAGCACCGCGGCAGCACGCCGCCGGAAGAATTGCGGCGGACTTTGTTGGCAGGATCCAAGCACGGCCGGCCTGAGCCGGCCACGGAAGGAACGCGCATGGCACAGTACAAGATCGGCTATTTCGTGGGGAGCCTGGCAGCGGGCTCCATCAACAGGATCCTGGCCAAGGCCCTGATCTCAGTGGCCCCGGACGACCTGGAGTTCACGGAAATCCCCATCAAGGACCTGCCGCTGTACAGCTACGACTACGACGCGGACTTTCCACCCGCCGGCCGTGCGCTGAAGGAGGCCATCGAAGCCTCTGACGGGATCCTGTTCGTCTCGCCCGAATACAACAGGTCCATCCCCGGTGCCCTGAAGAACGCCATCGACTGGGGTTCCCGGCCGTGGGGCACCAACTCATTTGCCCGGAAGCCCACGGGCATCATCGGCACTTCACCGGGCAGCATCGGCACCGCGGTGATGCAGTCCTCGATGCGCAGCGTGCTTAGCTTCCTGGACGCACCGCAGCTCAACGCCCCGGAGGCCTACGTAAAGTACGACGCCGGTGCCTTCGGCGACGACGGCGAGGTCAAGGACGAGGCCACCCGCAAGTTCCTGAGCCACTATATGGAGGAATACGGGGCTTTTGTTGAACGGGTCCTGGCGGCCAACGCGCCCGGCCATATCGGCGATGCAGAGCCTGACGAGGGCAAACTCTCCCGCTGACGAACCACGCGGCGCCGGCCAGGCCGTGGCCTAGTCGAGTGGCAGCGTCACGGTCACGCTGGTGCCGGCGCCCGGGGTTGAGTTGATGTCCAGGGAACCGCCTGCCTCGTGCACTGCCACTGCCATCAGACGCAACCCATAGCCGTGGTGCCGCCCGCAAGTGGCGCTGTGGCTGTCAAAGCCTGTGCCGTCGTCGGCCACCACCAGGCGGATACCGTGGTGCACCGCCGAAAGCTGCACCGTGAGCCGGGACGCATCCGAGTACTTGAACGCGTTGCTGAGGGCTTCGCGGGCGGACTGGTACAGAAGGGTGGCGCAGTCCGGCGGGATCTCGATGCCCCAGTGCGGAGTGTCCCAGTTGATGGTGGTGCCGCGCCGGCGCAGGGGCCCGGTGAGGCGGTCGATGCATCCGGCCAGCCCCAATGCGTGGAAGTCCAGCGGATGCTGGTCCGTGAGGACGCCATCCACTGCGATGACGCCGTCGTCAAGAGCTGCCTTCTGTGCCATGCCGTTTCCTGCTCCCCATAAGCTGGTTGGTCTGATGGCACCAGCGTGAACCCGCAATGTCAGGGCCCTGCAAGGTTTGGGTCAAGATCCCATCAATTCTGCCCGGCGGGTGCGCTGAACTACTGTGGCCCTTGGGGCGTCCCGCCACGGGAACAGCCCCGCCGGAGTGGTTCCTGCGGGAACCGGAGAGTGGGATCGTATGCCGGTGTGGCTGCAGGCGTTTGCGTGGGGTACTGCCGCGGGGGCGGCGCTGGTGCTGGGAGCGGCCGTGTCCTGGCGCTGGAAGCTGCCGCCCAAGGTGGTCTCCACCGTGATGGCGTTCGGCGCGGGCGTGCTGATCTCCGCCCTGGCCTTCGAACTGGTCGATGAAGCGGTGGCCGGCGGCGGGCTGTGGCCCACGGTGGCAGGGTTCATGGCGGGCGCGGTGGTGTACGTCGGCGCCAACATGCTGCTGGCCCGGGCCGGCGCCAAACACCGCAAGCGTTCCGGCGGCCAGCAGCCGTCCGAGCAGGACAGCCCCGGCAGCGGGTCCGCCATCGCGGTGGGCGCATTGCTGGACGGCGTGCCCGAGTCCGTGGTCCTGGGTGTGGGCATGCTGGCGGGCGGCGCCGTCAGCCCGGCCATGATGGCTGCCGTTTTCATCTCCAACGTCCCCGAGGGGCTGTCAGGGACCGCCGGCATGAAAAAATCCGGCCGCAGCGCCGGCTACGTTTTTGGCCTGTGGGGCGGCATCGCGCTGCTGTCCGGGCTGGCGTCGCTGCTGGGATACGTGGCGCTGGAGAACGCTTCCGGTGAGCTGGTGGCCTTCATTACCTCGGTTGCCGCCGGCGGCATCCTGGCCATGCTGGCCGACACCATGATCCCCGAGGCGTTCGAGGAGCACCACAACCTCACCGGCCTGACGGCTTCCTTGGGCTTCCTCACCGCCTTCACGGTCCACCACCTGGGCGGCTCGTAAACCCGGGCGGCCGGCACGCTTCCACGGACCGTATGACGGCGGCGCTGCAGCCAAGTGCCGCGCCGCTGAATCCCGTAAACCCCGGGGACGGCGGGGTTCAGAAGTGTACGCCGCCGCCGCCTTTAGGCCCGTCATGATCTTGACCCAAGCTTGCGGTTTTCCTGCCTGATCGGTGCCAAATGCTTGCGTTTCCGTTGGAACACTCTCAGCAAGGAAATGTTGCTGCGGAGGATCGACGGGAATCATGGAAGACACACAGACGGGGCCGCAGGGCGAAGAACTCCGCCCCGGACCCACCACGCAGGGGGGTCCGGCACGGATCACCGTGCTGGTTCCCGCGCACAATGAAGAAGCCGGGATCCTTGAGACCCTGACCTCCCTCCAGAACCAGACGCTGGTCCCGGACCGCATCATCGTTGTGGCCGATAACTGCACCGACGCCACCGAAGCCATCGCCGTGGCCGCGGGCGCAGAGGTGGTCCGGACCGTGGGCAACACCGACAAGAAGGCCGGCGCCCTCAACTACGTCCTCTCCGGGCTCCTGCCCACCGGCAAACCGGAAGACATGATCCTGGTCCAGGACGCCGACTCCCAGCTGTCCCACGACTTCATTGAGCTCGCCGTAGGCCACCTGCTCTCCGATACCCGGCTTGGCGCCGTCGGCGGCGTTTTCAAGGGCGGCCACGGCGGCGGATTTGTGGGCCACCTGCAGCGCAACGAATACGCCCGCTACGCCCGCGACGTCCGCCGGCTGAACGGCAAATGCCTGGTGGTGACCGGCACCGCGGCACTGTTCCGGGTCCGGACCCTGCGCGACGTGGTGGCGGGCCGGCTTTCCGGCGCCCTGCCTCCCGGAAACGGCAGCGGCGGCGTCTACGACACGTCGGTGCTCACCGAGGACAACGAACTCTCCTTCGCCCTGCTGACACTCAAGTACCGGATCCTTTCGCCGGCAGACTGCACCCTGGTCACCGAAGTGATGCCCACGTGGCGGGAACTGTGGGCCCAGCGGCTCCGCTGGAAGCGCGGCGCCGTGGAGAACTGCGTGCAGTACGGCTGGACCTGGGTCACCAAGCCCTACTGGGGCCGCCAGATCCTGGCCATGGTGGGTGTGGTTGTCACCATCGCCTACTTCAGCACCATCGCGTTTGCGCTGATCAGCGGCGCGGGAATGAACATCCAGCCCTTCTGGCTGGCCGTGACCGGCGTGTTCATCCTCGAGCGCGTGATCACCGTCCGGCTCCGCGGCTGGCGCTACATGCTTGCCGCCGCCACCATGTACGAAATCGTGATTGACCTGTTCCTGCAGGCGGTCCATGCGAAGGCCTATGCCGACGCAGCATTCAACAAAAAGAAAGCCTGGTAACACCATGTACAACAACCCCGCACTTCCCGCTGCCGCAGGCGCCGGTTCCGGAACCCTGGCCATGACCGGCGCAGGGGACATCTTCTGGTTCGCGCTGGCGGCCTTCGCCCTCCTGGCCCTGGGACTGGCCATCCAGCGGATCGTCCCGGTCCGCACCAGGAAGTCCTAACGAAGCTCCTGCCGGGCAGGGCACGCATCCGGAAACCGGATTCGCCCTGTCCGGCAGGGTAAGTCCCGCAGCACGCCGGGCTACGGGTTGACCACGTTGGAGCAGCCGTTGGCGTCGCAAACCTTATAGGCGTAGTCGGCGGTTCCCTTGTACCTGTGGGGGAAGCTTCCGGTGTTGGGCACCACCTTCTGGATGTTGTTCATCCAAAGCGTGACGGTGTCTCCCTGGGCTCCCGTCCACTTCATGCTGTTGGTGGTGTAGCCGCCGGTGTACGTGCTGGTGGCCGCCCGGAGGCTGATGGAAGGGGCCGGGGCTGCCACAAACGAAAAATCGCGGATCTTGACGGTCTCCGCCTTAACAGCGGCCGGATTGCCGCCCCCGCCGCCGGTGACCCACAGGTTGAAGTGCACCTGTTCCTGGGCTGGGACCGGCACCGTGGATCCTTCCAGGACCGTCCGCTTCAACAGGGCACCGGTGTAGCCGGTGCCCGCGAAGGTCTCAAAGGTGATCCTGCCGGGTTCCCACACCATCCTGTGGGTGGTGATGGAACTTGAGGTGACGCCGAACGTGACAGTGTTGTTGCCCTGTCCCGGCGGCTTGGTGGCATCAAACCAGTAGCCGTGGCCCTGGGTCACCGGCCATGATTCGCCGTAGCTTGCGCCGCCGCCCCACGCCGAGGCCTCGCACAGGTCGATCTCGTTGTAGCCGGGCTCCGCATCCGGGTCGTACGTGAAGAGGCAGCCCCACACCACTTCCTTCTGCAGGATGCTGAGGTCCTTCTCCACGGTGGTGCTGTAGGTCCCGTAGCCGAATCCCTTGCGGGTCGACTGGAATTCCGAGGCCACGGGTGCGGTGCCGGTGGGGTTGGTCAATTTCATGGAGATGTAGCCGTTGGCATCCGGGTTAACAACATTCGCAGCGGCAAATTGCCCGTTGAATTGGGGTGAGCCGCCCCAGAAGCGCTTTTCCCAGTTAAAACCCTTCCAGCTGAAACTCCCGGCCGGACCCGGATTCGGGTCCATAGGGGTTGTGTCTGCAGCATTGGCGGGAGGGATGGTGGCCATCATGGCCAGGGCCGCGGTGAAGATCATGGCAGCCGTCCGGGTCCGGCGGAGCCGTGATGAGACCGGAGAAGAAGAACGAGACATGCAGGCCCCTTTGTCAGTTGCTCCCAGCGAGCAAGTACGCCGCTTTTTGGCGTAGCTAGATCATGGGGCACAACAATGGAAGTTTGCAATAGGGGAAGTCCTTCAAGAAGCAGCGGTATTCCGCTCAGGATAAACGCAATTTCAGCGCAATTTTCAGCTGGTACGCTTTCCGCCCATTATGGTTTCCGCATCCCGATCTATAGCGGTAAATTTGCATGTTATGAAGGAAATTACAGCCATCTTTTTGTCGGGGCGCTCCGAATAGCTGAGGGAAATCCGCGGCACATAAGTGCTGAAATTTCCGCCGTCCGCACGTCACGGGACGCCCAGGGCCGGATTCCGGACCGCAGGCCCACCGGACTACCGCGGCCGGACCCAAGGCAAAAGGACGTGAAAAGCATGGCCCAACGCGGCATGGCGTTAGTGGTGGAGGACGACGAGGAAACCAGGGGGCTGCTGGAAAAAGTGCTCCAGCAGGCCGGGTTCACCGTCCATGCCGTGGGTACCGGCCAGGAAGCTGTGGCGGCCGTCCGCGAGTTCCACCCTGACGTGGTCACCATGGACGTGGGGCTGCCCGACTTTGACGGGCTTGAGGCCGTGCGCCGGATCCGTTCCTTCAGCGACGCCTACCTCATCATCATCTCCGGGCAGGCGGACGAGGCCGACGCCCTGATGGGCTTCGAAACCGGAGCTGACGACTACCTGGTGAAGCCCTTCAGCCCGAGGGAGCTGCGCGCCAGGATTGCGGCCTTGCTGCGCAGGCCCCGGAGCATCGCTGCCGTTCCGGCGGAAGCTGCAGGCGAGGGGGCCGCGCCGGTTCCATCGGTGCCTGCCGCGCCTGGGGTGCCTGCCGCCGTCGTGCCTTTCCCGTCCCCGCATGCCCCCGCACCGGACGGCCCGGCGGACCTTGCCCACCGCGGACTGACCGTGGACCCTGCCGGGCGGCAGGCGGCGTTGGACGGACAGCCGGTGGAGCTGTCCGCCAACCAGTTCGACCTGCTGGTGATCCTGATGGAAAACGGCAGGAATGTCCTCACGAAGGCGCAGCTGGTGCGGCAGTTGCGGCAGGAACGCGCCGATTCGCGCTCGTTTGTCAGCGCCGGTGAGGAGCGGTCCCTCGGTGCGCAGGTGGCCTCCCTGCGGCAGCGGCTGGGTGACGATTCGCGGCAGCCGCGGTGGCTGGAGACGGTCCGCGGCGTGGGCTACCGAATGACGCAGTAGGCAGAATTTCCCCGGCGGAGCAGGTTCTTTTGCCGCACCGGGCTGTTAGCGTGAAAGCCCGGGCTATTAAAGGAGATGCCATGTCCATCAACTCACCCGAATCGCTGCCGCCGCAGGACCCGGACAAGGACAAGGACAAGGACAAGGACCGTTCCGCGGGCAAAAAGGACGCGGACGACGGCGGGATCCCCGGCGGGAGCGACGGCGTAGGCATCGGTGCGGACACGGAACCCAACAGCTTTGAGCCCGAAGAGGACCCGGAAGCCACAGAGAAATCCTGACGGCGTCAGCCGGCTGTTGACGGAAGCCAGGCCGGGAGGGGCGGTGTAGCCCCCGGCCGGGGGCTCCCGGTTGCGTCGAGAGAACGGTTTATGTGGTGTGGGGACGGGCTGTTTGGGCGTTGAAGAGGGCTGCTGCTGTTGTGGCGTCATAGGTGGTGACGGTGAGGCTGTAGCCGTTGGGTCCGTGGACGCGGAGAGCTTCCCCGTTGCGGAAGATCAGGCCGATGGAGCTGGATCCTCCTACGCGGATGCCCCAGCCGAGGAACTCGGACAATCCGTGCACGTTGACTACCTCGGCGGCCGCTCCCGGGCTGGCCGGGACTGCGAAGCGGCCTAAGCCGAGGAGTGTGGTGCAGGTCAGGCCCTTGTGGTCGACGGTGATGGTCCATCGGCCGGTGGTAATCCCCAGCGCCAGTAATATCCCGCCAGGGATGGCCAGGCCCCAGACCGGTGTGGTGCTGCCAAGGATGATCAGGGTTAGCCCCGGTAAGCCACCGCCGAGCAGACACACCCAGGCGGTGGTCGTGGTAGTCCACACTGCGAGCTCGTTGGGTTCCAACTCGAGGGCCGGAGTGGGTGTGGTGCCCGCGGCCGGGGTCGCGAGCGGGCGTCCGCCGGCGATGAGGGCTGTGAGGATTCCGTAGGCGAGGCTGAGCGCCGCGGTGACGCCCATGATGGTGCGTGGGTCGGGGGCAAGCTGTGGGTCCGTGAGCCCGACCTGGCCATTGAGCATGACCGGAAGCGACGCGGCAGTGAAGACGGCGATTCCTGCGAGGGCGGCGATGGAGATGCGCCGCCCCCATCCGGTGAGTTTGCCTGTCCACTTCAAGAACACCAGGAAGATCAGCACCCCCGCGGACGGAACAGCGAGGGAGAGTACTCCTTGCCAGAGTGGTGCGACGGTAATGACGTCCTGAGTGGACCAGTCCCATTTTTGGGCGACGGGCGACGGCAGCCGACCGCTCCAACTGCAGGTAAGGGCGAGGGCGCCGAGGAGCACTGCCGCTGTGGGTAGGAACGCGCCGAGCCAAAACCGTGGATCTGGTTCGGTCACCGAGCGGTGTGTTGTAGCCGTCGTCATGAAGCTTTTCCCCTGTCGAGTCGTTGGCGGAACAGCGCAAGAGTCGTCTCGGTCGAGAGACCCAGGCCTGCGAGTTGTCGGGCTGCTTCGTCGAGAATCCGTGTGGCGTGTTCGCGGGATGCCGTTTCCGGTGCGGTCACAACAGCACCCCGTCCGCGGCGCAGCTCGATCAGGCCCTGCCCGCGCAGGTCCTGGTAGGCGTGTAGAACGGTATGCAGGCTTACGCCTAGCGATTCACCGAGCGCCTTTGCTGCCGGCAGCCGTTCCCCATCGACGAGTGAGCCCTCCAGGATTCCTTGACGGATCGCGCCGGCAATCTGCTCATGGAGGGGCGACGCGTTATCTGGCGTCAAACGGATCAGCATGCGCCCATTCTATTATTATATTGCAACTATAACAATGCCCACCAGTGGTCGACTCGTTCACCCGGCTCCTCGAACAGTCAATGCCCGGCCGGGAGGACCAATGGCGGGAACTGGCCGGCCGGCACCACCTGAGCGAACCCGACCTGGATCGAAGCTGATTCCCTGACCGCTTTTCGCGTCGTCCCGGGGCCGGGACCGCAGGGGCCAGCTCCGGGGGCACGTCTGGAGTATTAGAAGGCGTAGGGCCCGAACCGGAAGATGGCCACCAGGAGCGCCAGGACACCTAGGACTGCGTTGACCATAACGTTGGGCTTTTCGCCGCGGCGGGCGTGGGTGATGGCCGCCCCCACCATCAGCAGGAACAACCCCGTTGCGGCCAGGGGAACCAGGACGGGGGCGACGTTGAGCAGCGCAGGCAGGACCAGCCCCAGCGCCGCGAGGACCTCCAAGCCGCCAATCCCTTTGACGGCTCCGGCGGAGAAGCCCTCCACCCAGCCTTGTCCGCCGGCGGCCAGCTTTGCTTGGGGCTGCGCAATTTTCATGGCTCCGGCGGCCAGGAAGGCCAGGGCGAGCAGTGCGGTGATGATCCAGAGGGTGATGTTCATGGTTTGTCCTTCGGGGGAGTGAGCGGGGCTGGGAAAAGCGGGAGTTAGGACCCCGTTGGGCGGGGGTTTTCGGCGAGCATCTCGCGGACCAGGGGGACTACTTTGCTGCCGTAAAGCTCCACGGCTTTCAGCCTGGCGCTGATGGGTTGGGTCCCGGCTGTGAAGATCAGGTCAAACCGGCCCACATCCATGGCTGCCGCGGTCCGGGCGATTTTCCTGGCCACAGTGTCCGGGGAACCGATGTACATGGAGCCGTGTTCGATCTCTGCGTCGAACTCTTCGCGGCGCACCGGCGGCCAGCCCCGGAGCGCTCCGATGCGGTCCCGGACCACTTTGTAGTGGGGCCAGAAGATCTCCTTCGCTTCATTGTCGGTATCGGCGATGAAGCCGGGGGAGTGCATCCCCACCGGCCAGGCGGTGGTGCCGAACTCTCCCGCCGACCGCTTGTAGAGGTCGATGAACGGGCTGAACCGCTCCGGCTGGCCGCCAATAATGGCCAGCATCAGCGGGAAGCCGTACTTTGCGGTCCGCACCACGGAGGCCGGCGTGCCGCCCACCCCCACCCAGGTCTTAAGGCCACCTTTGGTCGTGGGGTACACATCGGCGTCCACCAGCGGGGCCCGCGTGCTCCCGCTCCAGGTGACGGGTGCTTCCTTGAGGAGCCGGGCGAAAAGCTCGATCTTCTCCTCAAACAGGACGTTGTAGTCCTGCAGGTCGTACCCAAACAGCGGGAAGGACTCGGTGAAGGAACCCCGGCCCAGAATCACGTCCGCACGGCCGTTGGAGAGCGCATCAACGGTGGCAAAACGCTGGAAGACGCGCACCGGATCATCTGAGCTGAGCACAGTCACCCCGGAGCCCAGACGGATCCGCTTGGTAACGGTGGCCATTCCGGCCAGGACCGTTTCCGGGCTCGAGACCGAATACTCCGGGCGGTGGTGCTCGCCCACTGTGAAAACGTCCACGCCCAGCTGGTCGGCGAGGACCGCTTCATCCACCAGCTGGCGGATGGACCTGGCATGGCTGACGGGCTTACCGGCGTCGTCCAGGGGAACGTCGCCGAAGGTGTCCAAACCAAAAATCATGAAGTCACGCGCCCTTTTAATTGATACGTCAATTAGTTAATTGACGCGTCAATCATCACCCCACTATGCTTGACATGTCAAGCAACGAGGAGGGCGCGTGGATCAGAACGGCATACAGGGGCGTCGGGGCCCCACGGCAGGCGAGCTGGCAGTTTGGCGTGAGTACGTGGAAACCAGTGAGGTGGTCCGCCAGATGATGGCGGCCGGGCTGCAGGCCACTTCGGGTATCTCCCCGGGCGACTACGGAGTGCTGCTGGCTCTCAGCGAGGCGGAGGAGGGCAGGCTACGGTCCTCGGTCCTGGCGGAGGCCATTGGCTGGGAGCGGAGCAGGCTGTCCCACCACCTGGGCCGGATGGAAAGCCGCGGCCTCATCCACCGCAAAAAATCCGGCAATGACAGCCGCGGCGCCGTGGTGGAGCTTGCCGATGAGGGTGCCCGCCTCTTCCGGGCCTCATCGGCCCCGCATCTGCGCCTGATCCGCCAGCTGTTCGTCGATGCCCTCACCCCCGACGACCTGGCGGACCTCGGCAGGATTACCGGCAAACTGCGGAACCACCTTTCCGGGCCGGACGGTGAAACCAGGTCCCAGTGAGTGGCCAGTGCAGCAGCTGGCCCCACAACAACCTCTGTTCAGTTCTGTGCAGACCGGTGTCCCGGAACCTGGCCGCAGCTAGTGTTCCCTATCTGGACCATCCAGCGCAGGTAACTCAACGAGGAGATTCCCATGGCCAACGCCACGTTCAACCGCCGCCGGCTACTGCAGGCATCAGGCGCCGGGAGCCTCGCCGCTGTCTTCGCCGCGCTGGCCGACGGCACTGCCATGGCTGACTCCGGCCGGCTGGCCGCGGACAGCCCTGCCATCACCGATCTGGGACCCGCAGTGGTCCAGTTCTCCCTGATGAGTTCGTTACTGGTAGGCGACACGGTCTACATCGGCTCCCGCAACCTGAATCCGGCACGGATCGTAGGGTTCCACCTTCCCACCGGGACCATCACCGCACGGACCGACCTCGGTTCGGGTTACAGCATCCAGGCGCTTGCGGCGGACGCCACAGGCCGGTACCTGTACGCGGGCGTCCTCCGTGATGGGATCGACGGCAAACCGAACATCTACCGCTGGGACCTTGGCACACCGGACCTGCCCGCGGTAGGCGTGGCCGAGACCGGAGACCGTGATATCCGTGCCCTTGCAGTCGCTCCGGATGGCAGGGTCTACGCCGCAGGCGGCGGCCAGACCACCAATCCGCCGGCCTTGTGGGAGTACGATCCCGGCACCGGCGCCACCACCAGCTGGGGTGTTCCGGACCCGGGAGCCACTATTGCCCAAGCCATCGCTGCCACGGCAAGCACCGTCTATTTCGGAACCGGCAGCACCCTGGGCGGTGGAAGTGGTTCGAGCCCCGCCCGGCTGTTCGCTTTTGACCGGGCCACAAGGATGTCAGCGAACATCCTGCCGGCGGACGTCGCCACCGGCGTGTCCGTAACCTCCTTGAACGTTCTCGATGGACAGCTCGGCGTTGGCGTCAAGGGACCGGGAAAGTCCGTGCTGATCAATCTGTCAGACCACACCGACTACACCGTTATACCCAAAACCGGAGTGATGTTCCGGCAACTCGGAAACCAGGTGTTCTTCGTCAAGGAGCCCGGTGTCTGGGCCTACAACACCGGAACCAAGAAGATCACCCAGATCCTCACCGAGGACGTGGGAGCCATCTGGGGACTGGATGTCTTCGGATCCCAAGCGGTGGCTGTTTCGTCCTACGACGTCATCAGCATCAACCCGGCCACAGCCACCGCGCTGAAATACGACCTCGCCGGAGCAGGAGCCCCGGGCGGTCCGCAGCTGTGCATGGGACTGGCCGCGGGTGCGGGCGACGTCTACGTTGGCGGCACCGGCACCATCGCGCGGCACCAGGCAGGCCCGGCGGCGGTGTCCTATCTCCGCGCCACCGGCGAGGCCAAGGACGCTGTTGTTGTGGGTGGCATCCTTTACACCGGGCAATACAACTCACGGGGAATCTACGCCTACGATCCCGCCACCGGGCAGCTTCCGCACCAGGTTGCCGCGCTGCCGGCAGGCCAGAACCGGCCGCTCGACATCTGCTGGGACGCCACGAACGGTTTGGTTCTTGCAGGCGCCCAGAACGATACCGGCGGCGGCGGCTGCTTCGCCGCCTACAACCCTGCCACTGGCCAGGTGACCACCAAGGTCAATCCCATTGACACCCTCCAGATGGTGCGCGCTGTTGCGACGAAGGACGGTGTTGCCTACCTCGGCGGTGACAACATCTACGGCACCGGTCCCCGCAGCACAGTAGTGGCGTGGGACCCAACCACCAACCAGGAGCTGTGGCGCCTGGACCCGGGCCAGACGTCAGGGGTGGCAGCCCTGGCGATCCAGGGCCGCTACCTTTACGGCATGTCCCGCCGGGCAGCCGGTTTGTTTGTCATCGACCTGGAAACCCGGGCGCTGGTCCATACCGGCGACCTCCGCAGCGTGTGCACCGATTTCGGTGCCCTAACGGTCAGCAGGGGGATGGTTTACGGAGTCTCCGACACCACCGTGTTCCGGATCGACCCGGCGACTTTCGCCGTCTCCGTGGTGGTGGCGGGGATCAACGGCGGCTGGTACAGCGGACCGCACATCACAGCTGACGAGCAGGGGGCGCTCTACACGCTCCGTGGCCCCAACCTCGTCCGGATTGATGGCGGCGCAGCCGTGCAGGGCCTGCGGCGGCAGGGAAGTGGCCGGTGAGGGCCACTTCCCTGCGCGACAGTGCCTAACCGGTGGCTGCCAGCGCTGCTCCGGCCGAGCCGATAGGCAGTCCGGGCGGGACCAGCCGGACGCGGCGGCCCAGGCCCAGGCCGGCGATAAAGGGGGACAGGCCGGCAGTGCGGGCCAACTCCCTGTGGATGCCCTCGAGCAGGGGTTCGCCCAACGCGTTTAAACCACCGCCGATGTAGATCACGGCAGGATCGACGGAGAGGCCCAGGACACGGATTGCAGCAGCTGCACCCCGGAAAAACCTGTCCTGGACCGCAACCGCCAGCGGATCACCAAGCAATGCGTGCTCAAAGAGCGACACTGCGGGGAATTCGCCGTCACCGGTCCACTGGCGGGCGATGCCCGAGCCGGAAGCGATCAGTTCCAGGCAACCGGTCTGGCCGCAGGGGCAGGGCTCCTGCGTGATGCCCAGGGGGAGGTGGCCAATCTCGCCGGCCGCCCCGGCCGCCCCCCGGACCAGGCCACCATTGCTGATCAACCCTGCAGCAAGGCCCGTCCCCAGGTTCAGGTAGGCGCTGGACCCCTGGTCCGCACAGGTCCGGTCGGAGAGCAGGTGGTGGGCACCCAGAGCAGCGGCATTCACATCGTTTTCCACGTGGACCTTTAACCCGAGCCCGGCTTCCGCCAATGCACCCAGCTCCAGTTCCGCCACGCCGATGTTCACTGCGTTTGATACCTTCCCCGTTGCCGGATCCACGGCCCCCGGGACCCCGATTCCCAGCCCGACCAGCCGGTACGGGGCCAGGATTTCGGCCTCCCGGAGTTCGGCAACTGCCGCGAAGAGCGTTCGAAGCACACCGCTGTTGCCTTGGCCGGTTGGCCGCCGCAGCGAGCAGAGGACGGTGTTGTGTTCGTCGAGTGCCACCGCTTCGGTTTTGGTCCCGCCGATGTCCACCCCGATCCGAATGGACCCCGCAGCGGGCTGCACCGCCCCGGTTCCCCGGGGCATCACGGCTTCCGGGGGTGGTCGTCAATGCGGACCAGGTTGCGGCCACGCATCGTGTACAGGTACCCGTTTTCATCGTTGGTGATGTGGGACCCGCTGTACCACCCGCCGTCGGTATCGGCGAGGACGGTGGACACCTCGAAGGACCTGGGGTCGAAGCGGAACACGTTGGTATCCGAGACCCCATAGATGACGCCCCTGTTGGCCACCAGGGCCCCAAAACCGTAGGACAGGGAGCTGATGTCTGCCCGGTGCACCACCTTCCGGGTGGGTATGTCCAGGACAAAGATGCCGCCCTTGCGCGTGAGCCCGTACAGGTTGCGGCCCTGCACGGCGAGGGCGGCCAGCCCCGCGCCGGACCCGGCATCGAGGCGCCACAGTTCGCGGCCGGCCGCCGGGTCGAAGGCGACAACGGTGCCGGCTCCGTCCAGGGTTGGCAGCCCGCCACCCAGGAACGCGACACCATCCCTGGTGGCCACGGCGCGCAGGAGCTGGCGGTTGTCGATCGGGTTGATGAAGCACTGCTTTGCCCCGGTGGCGGGGTTGTACGTCCAGAAGGACCCCCCGCCCTCCGTATCGGACTGCGCCGCCACCAGCACAAGCCGGTTGACCTCGTCCCAGCAGACGTCAAGCGGCCGGTTCTGCGCGCCCGGGAAATCGGCGGCCTGGTGGATCGGCTGGCCACTGAGCGGATCGTACGTCCAGATGCCCTGCGAGCTGTACTGGCCCGTGTAGAGGACACCGCCCACAATGACGGCGTCCTTGGCCTCACCCGGGGCGTTCAGGTTGGCCACCCCGCCGGTGGCGAGCGAGTGACGGGCGATCACTCCGTTCCCCCCGACGTAGGCGTAACCCGCGCCTGCGGCAATGCCCATGACCGTCTGGGGAGTGGCGGAGGCCCCGGCTTCGCCAAGGTCGGTGACGACCATGGTTCCCGTGCCGGGATCGATCTCGGCCACGAAGCCGTAACCCGAGGTGGCCAGGATCCTGTTGTTCCGTGCGTCCACACCCCAGATCTCGCCGAGGGACGGGCCGTTGAGTGTCAGCTGGGCGATCGAATTCGTGGCGGGTGAAAAGGTGCACAGGCCGGTTTCGTTGGCGAAGTACACCTGGTCGCCGATGCTGGTGAAGTTCTTGGCGGTCTTGCCGATGGACGTGGCCACCGAGTAGGAGGACGGGTTGGCCAAGTCCAGCAACGCGATTTTGGACTGCTGCGTGGACGCGGCGGAACCGACCAGGAGCTTGTCTCCAAGGATGGCCAGTTCACGGATGCTGGGATCGGCCAGCATCTCCGCAGGGGTGACCTGCGCGAAGGTTTGGGTGGCGCGGCTGTAGGCGTAGAGGCACGCGCGGCCCGCACTGCCGCCGCCATTGAGGGTACTGCCGGCGCCGAAGAACACGGTGGCGTCCGTTGCCGCAACCGCGCGGGCCAGGGTGGCGCCGGCGTCGGGAATGCCCAGGTTGCTGACCTGGCCGGTGGCGGGGTTGTACTCCCACAGCGCTGGCGCGCCCGGGTTGCCGCCGCCCACTGCGTAGAGCCGTCCGTCGGGTGACACGCTGAGGTCGCGCACGTCGCGGTCGCCGATCTGGCCGATCGGTGTTGCCGGCGCGGACAGGGTGGCCAGGTCCCAGCGGTAGAGGTTCGGCTGTGGGCCGCCGGACTTCTGCAGGACACCGGCGTACAAGTAGCGGCCGGCCGGATCGGCGGCCAGGGTCTGGATGCTGTAGCCCGTGGCCACCACGGTCTCACCCACTACTTTGCCCGTAGGCACGTGGAAGGCGACGATCCGGACGGGATCGAGATTGCGGGACCCGATGTAGGCGATGTCGCCCACCAGGAGGGAACTCATCAGCGAGAACTGGACCACTGCCGGTCCGAGGTCGGTGATTTCGGTGCTGCCGGCCTTTGCCGGTGCTGCGGTGGCGGGCCCGGATGCGGTCAGGCCCAACGCTGCGGCCAGGCCGGCTGCGCCGCCCGCCTGGAGGACGGAACGCCTGCTGGGATGGGAGATCTGCATTGAACTTCCTTTGTTTTGAAGGGGAGGTGAAGGGCAGAGGCGGGGGCCGCCGTCGTACTTTTTTGCGCGCCGGAAACAGGGCCGGTGGTACCGGCCATGATGCGGACGACGGCGGCGGGGTGGGTCAGGCGGTGAAGGCCAGGTCTTCGTCCTGGACGGGGAAGCGCAGCGGCTCACCTTGGGAAATGCGGTGGGCCTCGGCAAGGGCCGTGGCCGCCAGCCGTTCCAACTCGGTGCCGAGGGACCCGGCGAGGTGCGGGGTGAGCAGGACGTTGGGGTTGGTGTAGAAACGCGAGTCCGGGGGCAGGACCCAGGGTGTGGTGACGTCCAGGACGGCAAAAAGTTCGTGCCGTTCCAACCGTGCCAAAAGGGCTTCCTGGTCCACCAGCTCTCCGCGGGCGGTGTTAATGAACGTGGTTCCGGTGCGCATTCGCGCAATGAGTCCGGCGTTGACCAGGTTCAGCGTGGACGGCAGCGAGGGAGCATGCAGCGACACCACATTGCTGGTCTCCATCAGTTCCTCGAGCCCTACCGCCCTCACGCCCAGGACCTTGGCCTCATCAGCGGACAGGAACGGATCGGCCACCACAATGTCCAGTTCGAACGGCTGAAGCAGACGGATGACATGCCTGCCGATTTTTGATGCGCCAATGATGCCCACCCGTTTGCCGTAGTTGCCCATGTCCGGAAACAGGCCATCCGGTTCCACCGGTGCCTTCTCGCGGTGCAAGGTGCCGGCGATCTGCAGGACCCGTTTGTTGGCGAGCAGGATCATGGCCAGCGTGTATTCCGCTACGGGGATGGCGTTGGCTTCTGCTGCCGTGCTGACCTGGACACCGCGGGCCCAACAGGCACCGTCAACATGGTTTTTGACCGTGCCGCCGGCATGCAGGATGTGGCGCAGGCGCGGTGCGGCATCCAAAACGGTTGCATCCACCCTTGCGCAGTTCCAGCCGGTGAGGAGGATGTCCGTCTCGGCCAATAACGCCAGCGAACGCCGGGAGCTGAATTCCTCCATGGGTTCATGGTTCAGGAGCCGCAGGCCTGCCGGCAGGGATTCCAGGTGCCCGGCCGAGAAGATCCGGGACGCGACGCCGGGGCCCATGGCCAGGGCGACGTTCAGTGTTTCCCTGCTCATTTGACGGCTCCTGTGGTTAGCCCGGACTTCCAGAAACGCTGCAGCATGATGAAAGCCACCAGCAACGGAATGATGGAGAGCAATGATCCGGTGATCACCAGGGGAACAAACTCGGGCTGGGGGACGGCGTAGCCCTGCCAGATGGAGATGCCCACGCTGACCGGGAGGAGTTGCTGGTCCTGCAGCATCACCAGGGGAAGCATGAAGTTGTTCCACACGCCCACGAACTGGAACAGGGCGATGGTGATGTAGCCCGGCATCATCATGGGCAGGCCCAGGGCGAAGAAGGACCGGATGGGACCGGCGCCGTCCACCCGTGCTGCCTCCAGCGTTTCCGAGGGAACATAGGACGCGGCGTAGACACGGGCCAGGTACACGCCGAAGGGGTTGCAGAGGACCGGGATCAGGACCGCCCAGATGGTGTTGGTCATGCCCACCACCGAGGCGAGCAGATACATGGGGAGCACTGTCGCCGTATTGGGGATCAGCACACCCACCAGCACAAACCCGAACAGCGAGTCCTTCCAGCGGAAGTTGAACTTGTCGAACGCGTAGCCGGCCATCACGGAGATGAGGCTGCCCAGCACGGCGCCGACGCCGGCGTAAAGGATGGAGTTGGCCATCCAGCGGAAGAACACTCCGCCGTCCTGGGCCGCCACGGCGGCGATGTTCTCGAACAGGGCAAAGTTGCCCAGGGCGTAGGCGCTGGTGCCGTACAGGTCCGCAGCGTTTTTGGTGGAGGCGAACAGGAGCCAGAGGACCGGGACCACCATATAGAGGGAGCCCACCACCAGCAGCCCGTTGACCGTCAGCTTGCTGGCAAAACCTCCGTGGCCTGCCACGGTGTCCTGGCGTTGGGCGGATTTCCTTGGCATGGTCCTGGGCGTCTTGGTCCGGAGGGCGGGAAGGGTCTTTGTGCTCATGATTTGTTCATCCTGGAACTGAAGCGGGTGACCACCAGGGAAAGGAACGCAGCGAGTGCGGCGATGATGATCGAGGCAGCCGCAGCCTGGTTGAGGTTGTGCCGGATGAAGGCCGCGTCGTAGGCCCACATGTTGGGCACCCAGGTGCTGGTGATGGACGGGGTGGCCTTGGCGATGATGGAGGGTTCGGTGAAGAGCTGCAGGGTGCCGATGATGGTGAAGAGCATAATGACGCTCAGCGCGGGCAGGATGAGCGGGAACTTGATGCTCACGGCGGCCCGGATTTCCCCTGCCCCGTCCACCCGGGCGGCTTCCAGGATTTCCCGCGGGACGGCCTGCAGTGCGGTGAAGAGGATGATGACGTTGTAGCCCGTCCACTCCCAGACACCGATATTGACGATCGCCGGCAGGACCATGTGGGCATCGAGGAAGTTGACCTGGA
Organism: Arthrobacter sp. Leaf141; assembly: GCF_001424565.1. Taxonomy (GTDB): domain Bacteria; phylum Actinomycetota; class Actinomycetes; order Actinomycetales; family Micrococcaceae; genus Arthrobacter. The sequence goes on along the minus strand of NZ_LMOL01000011.1, from coordinate 96,599 downwards.
TCCCGCCGCCCTGGAGCGCCTGGACCACAGGGCTGATACCCGGCGTGTACAGGTAGGCCCAGATGAGGGCGGCGATTACGCCGGGTACGGCGTGGGGCAGGAAGACGAGCAGCTGGAACAGCTTCCGTGCCCGCGCCACGGTGGCGTCGAGGAGGAGCGCGAACACAACGGCGCCGCCCACCATGCAGGGAATGTAGATCGCGCAGTACAGGCCAAGCCGGGCAATGCCGGTGACGAAGGACTCGGATTCAAGGACCTGCAGGTAGTTCTCGAACCCAACGAAAGAGGTTTTGGCTTCCCCGAAGCCAAGTCCGGACTTCTGCTGTGCGTAGAAACTGAGCACGATGGCGTAGATGACCGGGGCCACCATGGCGATTGCAAAGACGGCAAAAAACGGGACGAGGAAGAGGGCTGCTGTCCGCCCGCCCGTGCCGGAGGCAGTACTGCGCCTGCGCTGCGGTGCAGCGGGCTGCGGAACAGCAGTAGGGGCCTGTGTGGCCATGATGATCTCCTAAACTGGCTGGGCTGCCTCCGGAGAGGCAGCCCAGGGGCGAAGCTACTGTTTGACGGAAAGTCCGGCCTGTTCCAGCCCGGCCACGGTGGCCTTCTGGGCGGTATCAAGCGCTGTGGGGACCGTGCCGCCGGTGCCGAGATTGCCGTAGGCGTCTTTAAGCGCGGTGTTGGTGAGGTCCCAGCTGGGGCCCCACTGCCAGCCCGGGCTGACGGTGGAGTAGGCCTTTTCGAACACGTCGTAGATGTCGTTACCGAAGTAGCTGGCATCGTAGGCCTGCTGGGCAACCGGCGTCAGGCCGGGATAGGCCAGGAAGGCTGACCCCGTGTTTCCCCGGGCCTTGATGGCTTCCTGGTTGGTGGTGAGGAACTCGACGAACTTGGCTGCAGCTGCCGGGTTCTTGCTGCTTTTGGTGACATTGAAACTGGATCCACCAAAGAAGGCGCCTGCCGGGGTGCCCCAGTTGGGCATTTCGGCGGCGATCCACTGCCCCTTTTGGCCGCTGGCCTCTGTCCGTTTCTGGATCCCGGTGGCGCTCCAATTGGCACCGATGACGCCCACAACCGTGCTGTTGGCCAGGTCCAGGCTCCACTCGTCGCTGAAGGCCTGGCTGACCTTGACCAGTTTGTTGTCAATGAGTTTCTGCCAGTAGCCGGCCACCTTCCGGGTGGCCTCGTCGTTCACCCCCACCTCCCAGCTGTCGTCAGAGGTGCCGAACCACTTCGCACCTGCCTGCCAGGCCAGCCCGGCTGTTGCCGGGACCTGGTTGGGGTTGAAGCTTGCCAGGTAGGAGTCCGGGGCAACGGCTTTCAGCTTCTTTGCTGCGTCCTCGAATTCCTGCCAGGTCCTGGGAACCTCCACCCCGGCTTTGGCCAGCATGTCCTGGCGGTAGTACATCACCATCGGAGCCGCGTCATACGGCAGGCCGTAGGTCTTATCGCCGAACTGGACCATGCTCCGGATCTCGCCGGCGAGCTTGTCCACGGTGGCTGACTTATCGATCAGGCCGTCCAGGGGCTGCACCTGCCCGTTGCTGACGAACTGCGGCAGCTGGGGGTATTCGATGGTGGAGACATCGGGGCCGTTCCCGGCCGTGATGGCGGTGGACAGCTTGGCATAGCCGCCGCTGTCGGCGTTGGGGATCGTTTCGAACGTGACGTTGATCTTGCTTTGGCTGGCGTTGAACGCTGCAGCCACCTTGTCCATGCCGGCCAGTGATGACCAGAAGGTGATGCTGCCTGACGGGTCTGCAGCGGGTGTGGGGGCAGTGGATGTGCCGGGCCCGGTTCCGCAGGCTGCCAGCAGCAGTGCGCTGCTGGCCAGGCTGGCGGTCCCGACGAGAAGATTGCGACGCTTCATTGTTCTCCTTTGAAATCCACGATGCGAAGGTGGGATGTGGCCGGTGCCACATGGTGTATTTCAATGAAACACGCAAAGTTGAACAAAGCCAACGAACTGAACAGTAGTGAACATCGGTGGATGTTCGCTTCTTTTGCCGACCAGGATCCTGCGGCCTGATCAGCTGGCCGTGGAGTCCCTGACCACCAGGGTGGGGGAGAGGATGACGCGCTGCAGGGCCAGGCTCGAAACCCGCCTCGGGCCCAGCCGGTTCAGGCACATCTGCACCCCGTGGTACCCGACGTCGAATTTTGGCGGGGCCACCGCGCTCATGGGGACGCTGCCGAAGGAGGCGATCTCGTCGTCGTACGCCACCAGCGCCAGGTCCCCCGGAACGTGGAGCCCCAGTGCCTCGCAGAGGTCAGCAAACATCAGCGCGTCTTCGTCGTTGTGGACGATCGCGGCCGTGGCGCCGGCGTCGGTGAAACTGCCAACAATGCTGTCCAGCTCGTGGCGGAGCGTCTCAGGATCGGTGGCCGAGAGGGTGATGGCGCGGGTCATGGCAGGATCGTGCGGCAGGCCCGCAGCCTGCATCGCCTTGCGGTATCCTTCGCTGACCGGTGAGGACGTGGGGCTGCTTTCGCGGACGCAGAGCGCTATTTTTCGATGCCCCAGCGACACCAGGTGGTTGACGGCGAGTTCGGCCCCGCGGGCGTGGTCGCTGCGGACCGACTCCAGCCGGCCCTCATCCAGCACCCCGTCAATGGAGCGTTCGATGATCACCACGGGCACTTCGGCTGAGGCCAGGAGGTCCAGGGTGGGGGTGCCCGCCAGCGACTCGCCGCTGGGGGTCACCAGGAGCCCGTCCACGCCGCTCTTGAGCAGCCGCTGGATTTGGCGCTGCTCCTCGGCGGCAGAGTAGTTTGAGACGCCCAGAACCAGCCGGACGCCCAGCTCCTGGGCGGCGGCCTCGGCGCCTCTGATGATTCCCGGAAAGTAATACCGGGCGGTGGGTACGATCATGCCGATGGTGGCCAGCGGGCGCTGTTTCGCCGGGATCGGCGCGTTGCGGCCGGCCGGAGCCATGGTTCTTCCCTCGCGGTTTGAGGGGGCGTTGTTTCCCTGACCCTGGCCGGCAGGGCTCCGGGCCGGTCCGGCCAAGGCAACAGCCCCGCCGTGGACCCGCTGCAGCAGGCCCTGGGCGTCGAGTAACGCCAGATCCCGCCGCACTGTCATCCCGGAGATCCCCATCCGCCGCGCAAACTCGGCCGCGTTGATTGACCCCCGGAGCGCCAGCTCACGCAGGATCTGGTTCTGCCTGTCATCAGTCAGCACGTGCACATCCCTCTGTGTTTATTTCTGTGCGTATTGTTCACAATGAACTACACCCAACATACGGTGGGGAGTCAAGCAGCCCGCTCAACAGGAGGAACGAACCATGGCAGAGGCGTTACTGCGCCCGGGACTCTGTTCCGTGACCCTCCGCGCGGTGGATATTGATGCCGTGGCCCGTACCGCCGCCGCTGCCGGGCTGGCCGGGATTGAATGGGGATCGGATGTCCACGTCCACGACGCCGGCTCGGCAGCCGGTGCGCGCAGTGCAACGCTGGCCGCAGGGCTGCGCGTTATGTCCCTGGGGTCCTACTACCGGGCCGGGTCGTTCGGCAATTTTGCGGACGTTCTGGCCCTCGCCACGGAACTCGGCGCACCCAGGATCCGGATCTGGGCCGGGGACGCAGGCTCTGCTGATGCCTCAGCTGCACAGTGGGACGGCGTCGTCGAGGATACCCGTCGTGTCGCCGCGCTCGCTGCGGCGCGGGGCGTCAGCCTGGCCTTCGAATACCACGGCGGCACCCTGACGGATTCCCCGGAAACCACCTTGGACCTTCTCCACCGCGTGGACCGGCCCGGCGTGGGTACCTACTGGCAGCCCGCGGTCGGCCTGACGGACCAGGCGGCCCTGGCATCCCTCCGGCTGGTCCTGGACCACGTGGTTGGGGTTCACGCTTTCTCCTGGTGGCCCGCCACCGAGCGGCTTTCGCTGGTTGCGCGAAGCAACCTGTGGCAGGGCGCGGTGGACATCCTCAGGTCAGCCAACAGGGACCTGGAGATCATGCTGGAGTTTGTGGCGGGGGATGCGCCGGAGAACGTCATCGCGGATGCTGCGGCTCTGCACGGCCTGCTGGCCGCCACCCGGTCAGTGGATACGTCCATCAGCAAGGACCATGCGAAAGAACCTGGTCGAATTTTCCTCCCGCATGCCACCTCAACACCCAGCCTGCGGTCGTAAACTGACCTTCGGTTCATTGCGAGCCTGAGTCTTTTTGAGGACCGTTGGATGCTGTGGAAACTGCTTGTTGAATACCTGCGGCCGCACCGCAGGCTGCTGGCCGCCGTCGTCGTTTTCCAGCTGGCGCAGTCCATTGCGTCGCTGTACCTGCCCACCCTGAACGCGGACATCATCGATGAGGGTGTGGCGAAGGGCGATACCGGGTTCATCCTGGGACTGGGCGCGGTCATGCTGGTGATCACGCTGGCGCAGATTGCCTGCTCTATAGTCGCCGTGTACTTCGCGGCCAAAGCGGCCATGGGGGTGGGCCGTGACCTCCGCGGTGCCATCTTCACCAGGGTAGGGGAATTCTCCGAGCAGGAAGTCACCAGATTCGGGGCTGCCAGCCTGATCACCCGGTCCACCAACGACGTCCAGCAGGTCCAGCAGCTGGTGCTGATGAGCGCCACCATGCTGGTGACGGCGCCCATGCTGAGTATCGGCGGGGTGGTCATGGCGGTCCGGCAGGACGTGCAGCTGTCCTGGCTGATTGCCGTCAGTGTCCCGGTGCTGCTGATCGCCGTGGGCCTGATCACCGTGCGGATGGTGCCGCTGTTCCGGCAGATGCAGAAGCGGATCGACACCGTGAACCGGGTGCTCCGCGAGCAGCTCACAGGCATCCGGGTGGTGCGTTCCTTTGTCCGGGAGGACATTGAAACGGCCCGGTTTGCCCGCGCCAACGAGGACGTGACGGACACGGCGTTGCGGGCCGGCCGGCTGATGGCGCTCGCATTCCCGGTGGTGATGCTGGTGCTGAACGTCTCGAGTGTGGCGGTGATCTGGTTCGGGTCCTTCCGGATCCAGGACGGGTCCATGCAGGTGGGCACCCTCATCGCCTTCCTGAGCTACCTGATGCAGATCCTGATGTCCGTCATGATGGCCACGTTTATGGCCGTGATGATTCCGCGGGCGGCGGTGTCCGCGGACCGGATCGGCGAGGTGCTGGGCACCGCGTCCAGCGTCCGGCCGCCCGCCCGGCCCATGGACCGCCGGGAACGGCAGGATGGTGTGCGGGGCGCGGAACTGGAAATGGCCGACGTCGGCTTCTCCTACCCGGGTGCCGAGCAGCCGGTCCTGTCCGGGATCAGCTTCACCGCGCGGGCGGGGCAGACCACGGCGATCATCGGCAGCACCGGGGCCGGGAAGACCACGCTGGTGAACCTGATGCCCCGGCTCTTTGACGCCACGTCCGGGTCCGTGCGGATGGACGGCGTGGATGTGCGTGAACTGCATCCGGACCAGTTGTGGGGGCACATCGGCCTGGTGCCGCAGCGGCCCTACCTGTTCAGCGGCACGGTGCGCAGCAACCTGCAGTACGGCAAGCCGGACGCCAGCGAGGAGGAGTGCTGGGCGGCGCTGGAAACGGCGCAGGCGCGGGACTTTGTGGAACGGATGGAGGGCGGGCTGGATGCGCCCATCAGCCAGGGCGGCACCAACGTTTCCGGCGGGCAGCGGCAGCGGCTGGCCATTGCGCGGGCGCTGGTGAAACGGCCCGAGCTGTTCATTTTTGATGACTCGTTTTCCTCGCTGGACACCGGCACGGACGCCCGGCTGCGGCAGGCGCTGCACCGGAACACCGCCGGCGCCACGCTGGTGATCATCGCCCAGCGGGTCTCCAGCATTGTGGACGCGGACCAAATTCTAGTGCTCGACGACGGCACGATCGTGGGGCGCGGAACGCACAGTGAGCTGCTGGCGACCTCGGAGACGTACCGGGAGATTGTTTCCTCCCAGCTCTCGGCGGAGGAGGCGGTCTGAGCCCGGCGCCGATGTCCGGCACGGGCGGATCCTGGCTGGCTGTGGCCCGGTGCGAGGCACCCGACGCCCAGGGAACCCTGCGAGCTTGGTCCGTAGACCGAAAAGCTGCCACCGCTTTTGGGCTCCCGCCCATATTTTGGGGGCGCCCGCCTCGGTAGCATGAGGTGTCCGGACAGAGCCGTCCGGCCAGTTCGACGCAGAAGGAAACCCATGGCAGCGGTGACGGTGGACGACATCCTCTCGGATCTCCCCGTGGGTTTCGCCACCCTGGTCCTCAGGCCTGTCCCGGCCGGCTCCGCCATTGAACGGTTCCTGATTGTGGACGCCGATGATGAGACGTCCGACGGCGGCGCGGCCTTTGTGCTGCTGATCGGTGTCCGCGGCCGGTCGGCACTGCCCGCGCTGCGGCGGCTGGTGAAGAATCCTCCGCCGGTGATTGCCGTTAAGGGCAACCGGGACGAGCTGATCGAAGCCGAAGAGCTGCTCCGCGATGCGGGCACAGGCCTGCTCCTGGTGGATCCGTCGGCTGACTGGGACCGCCTGCTGTCCATCGCCAAGGACCGGATCCAGCCCCGCAGCTACCAGAGCGAAGTGCTGACCCTGCTGGAAGAGGATCTGTTTGCGATCGCCCAGACCACGGCCCGGCTCACCTCCAGCCACGTGCTCATCGAAGACGCCGCCAACAAGGTGCTGGCCTACTCCACTGTTTCCAACGACATCGATGAGCTGCGCAAGGCTTCCATCCTTACCCGGCGCGGTCCGCGGAAATATGAACTGCTGCTCAAGGACCTGGGCGCGTACCGGGAACTGCACCGGACCCGGCTGCCGGTGCGGGTGCCGGCCCGGCCGCAGGACGGCCTGCGGGAACGCGTGGCCATCACGCTGTTCGCCGGGGACCGCATCATGGGGTACATCTGGCTGCAGGAAACCGGGGCGGGGTTCGGCACGGACGTTGACTATGTCCTCAACGGATCCGCCGCCAGGGCCTCGGCCGAGCTGATCCGCTACCGCAACCAGCAGTCCGTGCACATGCGCGAAGACCGGGTGGCGCGGATCCTTTCCGGCCCGGCGGAAGCCGCGGCCAGCGCCCACAGTGAGAAGATTCCCGCTGACCGTCCGGCCGCCCTGATCCTGTTGGGGATCTCGGATGCCGAGGCGCAGGCCGACGACGCGGCGCTGAAACACGGCGAGCTGGCCAACCTGGCCTCCATTCATGCCGCCGCGTACAAAGCCTCCGCGATCGTGGGCCAGTTCAAGGGCGACACCGCGGTGATTGTCCCTGGCCTGCAGTCCACCGCCGCGGAACCGGGGCTGCGCAGCCTGGCTGAATCGATCGTCCGGGATGCGGGCAAGCACCTTGGCCTCCGGCCGTTCGCCGCCGTGGGTCCGGTGGTCCCGGACCTGCTGTCGCTGCACACAACCACGCGTATCACCGAGGCCCTGCTTGGCTGCGTTGGCACGTCTCCGGACGCGTCCGTAGCCACTGTGGACGACTTTGAAGCCGAGATACTCTTCCGCGAAGCAGTCCACAATTTCACCTCCTCAACGTTCCGGCACCGCAGCCTTTCCGCATTGCTGCGCGAAGGCGGGGAACTTGCCGAAACCCTGCACGCATATTTTGAGGCAGCCCTTGATGTGGCAGCGTGCGCCGCCAGGATGAAGCTCCACAAAAACACCGTCTATTACCGGATCAGCAAGGCATCCCGCCTGACCGGCCTGGATTTTGGCAACCCCCGGGATGCGTTGGTGGCCCTGCTCCACATCCAGGAATGGGCCGGCACACACAAAGAACTTTTAGGCAGGAAATGACCACCGCACTCGAGGCACCTCCGTTGGGCCCGTTACTGGACGACATTGTCCGCAGCCACACGCCGCAGCGGGAGAGCGGTTCAGTGCCGGCCAGTATCCCGCACCTGGCAGCGGTGCCGTTCAACAGGTTCGGGATCGCGGTTGCCACCACGTCCGGTGAGCTGTTCAGTTCCGGCGATGCCTGCGTTCCGTTCTCCATCCAAAGCATCTCCAAGGTGTTCACCCTGGCCATGGCCCTCCGGGGGGACGGGCCGGGAACCTTGTGGTCCCGCGTGCTCCGGGAGCCGTCCGGTACCCCGTTCAACTCCCTGGTCCAGCTGGAAGTGGAGCATGGCATCCCGCGGAACCCTTTTATCAACGCCGGCGCCCTGGTGGTGACGGACCACCTGATGAAGGAAACGCCCGACGCCGCCACCCGGCTGTTGCGGTTCCTCACCGCAGAGGCGGGCAGCGAGCACCCGTTTATTGACGAAGACGCTGCTGCCAGCGAGCTCTCCAGCAGCAGCCGCAACCTGGCCCTGGCACACTTCCTCAAGGATTTTGGCAACCTGGCGCGGCCGGCGGAATCAGTGGTGGAAAACTACGTCCGGCAATGCTCCATCATGATGAGCTGCGTGGAACTCGCCAAAGCGGGGCTTTTCCTGGCCCGCGACGGACATGGGGCACACGGACCCGTGGTATCTCCCAGCGAAGCGAAACGCATCGGCTCCATCATGCTCACGTGCGGCATGTATGACGCCGCCGGGGAGTTCGCCTACCGGGTTGGCCTGCCCGGAAAAAGCGGCGTGGGCGGCGGGATCCTGGTGATTGTGCCAGGCGAATGTGCCATCTGCGTCTGGAGCCCCCGGCTGGACGCCAAGGGCAATTCGCTGGCCGGCACCGCCGCCCTGGCCGACCTTTCGGACCGCACGGGCTGGTCCGTGTTCTAAACGCCTAGTTGCGCAGCCCCGCAACTACTTTCCCCCACAACGCTTCACCATCACCCCATCGAAAGGATCACCCATGCCTATCAACCCCAAAGACGAGGTTGTTCAGGAGCGCAGCGCTGTCCCCGACCACCTGATTGATGGTGGCCATGCCCATGCGACAGAGTCGTCCCTGCACGCTGAGGACACGGGTTACCACAAGAACCTGAAGCCGCGGCAGATCCAGATGATCGCCATTGGCGGTGCTATCGGTACCGGCCTGTTCCTGGGCGCCGGTGGCCGCCTGGCCGAGGCCGGCCCGTCGCTGGTCATCGCCTACGCGGTGTGTGGTTTCTTCGCGTTCCTGATCCTTCGCGCCCTGGGCGAACTGGTCCTGCACCGGCCCTCGTCCGGTTCCTTCGTTTCCTACGCCCGCGAGTTCTTCGGCGAGAAGGCA
>NZ_LMOL01000011.1:87208-87440 GCF_001424565.1 Arthrobacter sp. Leaf141 | reverse complement strand
CGGCAACTACGTCCCCTGGATGGGTGCGGTCCCGCAGTGGGCCTGGGCCCTGATCGCCCTGGTAGTGGTCCTGGCCCTGAACCTCGTCTCGGTGAAGGTCTTTGGCGAGATGGAATTCTGGTTCGCCCTGATCAAGGTCGCCGCCCTCGTCGCGTTCCTGCTGGTGGGCACCTACTTCGTCATCTTCGGCACCCCCGTGGACGGCCAGGAAGTAGGCCTGAGCCTGATCACC
>NZ_LMOL01000011.1:78048-87069 GCF_001424565.1 Arthrobacter sp. Leaf141 | reverse complement strand
GATCCTGCGCTCCATGTCCGTGAACGGCTCCGCCCCCAAGTTCGCCTCCCGCATGAACAAAGCAGGCGTCCCCTACGGCGGCATCGCGATCACCGCCGCCGTCTCCCTGCTCGGGGTCCCGCTGAACTACCTCGTCCCGGCCGACGCCTTCGAAATTGTCCTCAACGTCGCCTCCGTGGGCATCATCATGACCTGGGCCACCATCGTCCTGTGCCAGCTCCAACTCAAACGCTGGGCCGACAAAGGCTGGCTCGAACGGCCCAGCTTCCGCATGTTCGGCGCCCCCTACACCGGCTACCTCTCCCTGCTCTTCCTCATCGGCGTCCTCATCATGGTCTTCATCGATTCGCCCCTGACCATGCTCGTCACCGGCATCGCCTCAGCCCTCATGGTGGCCGGCTGGTTCGCCTGCCGCAAACGCATCCGCGAAATCGCCGAAACCCGAAAAGGCTACACCGGCACCGCACCCGTCATCGCCAACCGAACACCCATCAGGTAATCCAGCACCACCGCCAACCGATCCGCACAGCCAAAGAAAGCCCATGACAACGGAAACCGAAGCAACCCTGACCGCATCCCCCACCCGGCCCGCCGCCGTCGTTCCTTCTCCTCCGGAACCACGCCCGGCGCTGAAGTCCGCCGGGCACGTAATTGTTGATTCGCTGCTGGCCCACGGGGTGGAGCGCACCTACGTGGTCCCCGGCGAGAGCTTCCTTGATGTGCTGGACGGCCTGCACCACTCGGAGATTGAAACCATCGTCTGCCGGCACGAAGGCGGCGCGGCCTATATGGCCGAGGCGGACGGGAAGATGCAGCAGCGTCCCGGGGTGGCCATGGTGACCCGCGGGCCCGGGGCGGCCAACGCGCATGTGGGGCTGCATACCGCATGGCAGGATTCCACGCCCATGCTGCTGTTCGTGGGCCTGATCCCGTTTGCGCACCGTGACCGCGAGGCGTTCCAGGAGTTCGACATCAAGGCCTGGTTTGATACCGGAGCCAAACGTGTCATGGTGCTGGACCACCCGGAGCGGGCGTCCGAGATTGTGGCTGAGGCGATGTTTGCGGCCATGAGCGGGCGGCCGGGCCCGGTGGTGGTGGGGCTGCCGGAGGACATCATCCGGCAGCAGATCGACCCGGCTGTCCACCCCGTCATTCCGGTGGCGGCCGGCGGGATGAGCAGTACCGACGCCGCTGCCCTGCACGCTGCGCTGGCGGAGTCCCGCAAGCCGCTGTTTGTCACCGGCGGCAATGACTGGACGCAGGAGGCGGCGGACCAGCTGACCGGATGGCTGGAACGGCATCACATCCCGGCGGCAGCGGAATGGCGGACGCAGGGCACGGTGTCCTTCGATTCGCCGTCCTACGTGGGACCGATCGGCTATGGGCGCCCCCGGCCCACGTACAACCTGCTGGAGGAGACCGACCTGCTGGTGTTTGTGGGGACGGTGCCGGGCGACGTGATTACGGACGGGTTCCTCTGCCGGCAGGACTGGAACAAAAAGAACTTCCTGGTCACGGTGGACCCTTCACTTAGGGGCCGCTCGGGGCCCGTTTCGCGGCAGATCCTGGCCAAGCCCGACGCCTTTGTCCGTGACCTTGCGGGCATTGACCTGCCGGTGAAGGACGATTGGAAGGCGTGGACGGCCCGGATGCGTGGCGAGCAGGAACGGTTCGCCGCCCTGCCCCCGGCGGAACCGGCAGCGGGGCAGGCGAGGATGGACACGCTCATGGCGAATCTGGTGCCCAGGCTGCCGGAGGATTCGATGGTCACCTTCGGCGCGGGCGAACACACCAACTGGGCGCACCGCTATTTCCCCACCCGCCGCTACGCCTCCATGATCAGCGCCCGCAACGGTTCCATGGGCTACTCGGTCCCGGCGGCCATAGCGGCCTCGCTGGCTGACCCACGACGCCGGGTGGTCACCATCGCCGGGGACGGCGAGTTCCTGATGAACGGGCAGGAACTGGCCACCGCGGCGCAGTACGGGGCCACGCCGCTGGTGATCGTGATGGACAACCAGGAGTACGGCACCATCCGCACCCATCAGGAGCGGCACTATCCGGCCCGCGTTTCCGGGACGCAGCTGAAGAATCCGGATTTCGGCCTGATGGCCCGGGCCTTCGGCGGTTTTGGGATCACCGTTATCGAGGATAGTGATGTTCCGGCCGCCTTGGACGCGGCGTTGGCGGCCATCGATGAGGACGGCGTCTTCGCGCTGATCCACCTCATTGTGGAACAGCGGGTCAAAGCCTATTGAGGTGGGTAATTCCTTAGGTGCCGGCCCGGAGATTCCCAGCCGCCGGACGTAGACTGACCTTCGCATCACTTCCCGTGAGCTTCGAGTCAGGTTGGAGCCGGCATGCTCTGGAAACTGTTCCTTGGACACCTGCGGCCGCGCCCGCAGCGGCAGGCAGTAAGCCGGTGTGTCTTCTCCGGGCTGGCAGCGGAGGAAGCGGTATGAGCCCCGAACCCACAGGTGCCCGCGGCGGAACCGCGGCTCCCTCCGACACCCGGCCTGCCGCCGTCGAACGCATCCCGCGTCCTGCCGGCGGGCCGGGCCGGGGCGGGCCGTTTGCCGGCATGAACGTGCCGGCGGAGAAGGCGCTGAACTTTGGCCCGTCCGCCCGGCGGTTGGCGGCGGAGTTGCGCCCCGAAAGGGCCTGGCTGCTGCTGGTCCTGGCGCTCGGCGTCGTCAGCGTTTCCTTCTCGGTGATCGGGCCCAGGCTGCTGGGCGAAGGCACCAACCTGATCTTTGCCGGGGTGGTGTCCCGCGACCTGCCCGCCGGGGTGGGCAAGGACCAGCTGATTGCGCAGCTGCGGGCCGCGGGGGACAACCAGAAGGCGGACATGCTCTCGCCCATGGCGCTGACGCCGGGGCAGGGGATCGATTTTGTGGCGCTGGGCAGCGTGCTGATGTGGGCGCTGCTGCTGTATGTGCTGGCGTCGGCGTTTATGTGGGTGCAGGCATACGTGCTGAACGGCGTGGTGCAGCGGACCGTGTACCGGCTGCGGGAGCGGATCGAGGGCAAGATCCACCGGTTGCCGCTGCGGTACTTCGACTCGATCCAGCGCGGTGAGCTGCTGAGCCGGGTGACCAACGACGTGGACAACGTGTCGCAAAGCCTGCAGCAGACCATTTCGCAAGCGGTGACGTCGGTGCTGACGGTGGTGGGGGTGCTGGTGATGATGCTGATCCTGTCGCCCACGCTGGCGCTGATTGCGCTGGTGACCATTCCGTTGACGCTGGGGATCACGGCGCTGATTGCCAAGCGGTCGCAGAAGCTGTTTGTGGCGCAGTGGAAAAACACCGGCGAGCTGAACGGGCAGATCGAGGAGACGTACACCGGGCATGCGCTGGTGAAGGTGTTTGGCCGGCAGCGGGAGGTGGAGGAGCGGTTCCGGGCCAAAAACGCCGAGCTGTACCAGGCGAGTTTCGGGGCGCAGTTCATTTCCGGGCTGATCATGCCGGCCATGAACTTCATCGGGAACCTGGTGTACGTGGGAATCGCCGTGGTGGGCGGGCTGCAGGTGGCGTCCGGGGCGATGCAGCTGGGGGACGTGCAGGCGTTCATCCAGTACTCGCGGCAGTTCACCATGCCGCTGGCGCAGCTGGGGTCCATGGCGAACCTGCTGCAGTCCGGGGTGGCGTCCGCTGAGCGGGTGTTCTCGCTGCTGGATGAGGAGGAGGAGCTGACGGACCCGGACGCGCCTCTGCGGCCCGAATCGGTGCGGGGGCGGCTGGAGTTCGAGGAGGTGTCCTTTGCGTACTCGGCGGACAAGCCGTTGATCTCTTCGCTGTCGTTGGTGGCGGAGCCGGGGCAGACGGTGGCGATTGTGGGGCCCACCGGGGCGGGAAAGACCACGCTGGTGAATCTGATGATGCGGTTTTACGAGCTCGACGGCGGCCGGATCACCCTGGACGGGGTGGACATCGCGCTGATGCCGCGGCGGGAGCTGCGGGCGCGGATGGGGATGGTGCTGCAGGATACGTGGCTGTTTGGCGGGACCATTCGGGACAACATCGCGTACGGCCGGCCGGGGGCTTCCTCCGAGGAGATCCTGGAGGCGGCAGAGGCGACGTATGTTGACCGGTTTGTGCGGTCGCTGCCTGATGGGTACGACACGGTGCTCACCGACGAGGGCGCCAACGTTTCCGCGGGGGAGAAGCAGCTGCTGACGATTGCGCGGGCATTCCTGGCCCGGCCGTCGGTGCTGATCCTGGACGAGGCGACGTCATCCGTGGACACCCGGACGGAGGTTCTGGTGCAGAAGGCCATGAGTGCTTTGCGTTCCGACCGTACGTCCTTTGTGATTGCGCACCGCCTTTCCACGATCCGCGATGCCGACCTCATTTTGGTAATGGAGGCCGGGCAGATCGTGGAGCAGGGGACGCACGCTTCACTGTTGGCCGCCGGTGGGGCGTACGCGCGGCTGTATGAGGCCCAGTTCGCGGCTCCTGTGGCGGAGGTTTGAAATTTGTGCGACGACGTGTTCCCGAGACCGGGCACCCCCTTGGACAAGATTGTCCGGCAGCACGACCGTCCGGTTGGCATCTTAGGCCCCTTCATCGGACCGTACAGAAAAGCTGATTGGACACTATTCTGACGCTCTTATCCTTTTTGCCTGACGTCAGGTCGGGGTGTGCCATAACCGGATGAAATCCACGATACAAGCGTAGGAGTGTCCGCGAAGAGTTCTGAGTGGTCTCGAAGGCAAGTTGAGGTCGTTGACGAAATGCAACGGGGACCGACTGGTACAAGCCGTCGCAAAGCCGGCCGTGGCCTTGGCCAAGATTGAGCTCAAATCAATAGAACTTCGAATTATGAAAGGACGGGGCAGTGGCCGAAATGGGGCTGCTCCTGGCCGGCCTCTGGACCGGCTCGTATCTTCACCCAAATGTGGGATCAGAACTGTTCAGCCAGGGCCCAGTCGCTGTGGCGCGGGCGCGCGTGTCGGCTACATCGCGGGTGTGCTCGGCGACCACTTAACTCGCTGGCAGCGGCCTGACGGCTTCGAAGAACTCCCTGATCTCGCGCCGGGGGTCGGTTTCCAGCCGGGACTCGTCGTCGAGCAGCAGGGTGCTGCGCTGCGCTCCGTACTCGGGCCACGCGAGGCGTTCCGTGTCAGGAGTTCCCGTGTTGGCGAAGGTTGCCCATGCCCCGCTCATGGCATCGCTGAGGGACTGGGGCGCCTTGCCCTGGGTGAGGAAGGCGGATTCCGGCGCGTCCAGGTGCCGGAAGACGAACGGGATGTCCAGGGCGTGGCAGGCTCCCAGCTTCCCGCCCATCGCCGGGCTGCCCCACGTGAACAGGTAAGCGAAGTTCTTTCCCGCGGCCTCCTGGCGGGCGGCCAGCAGGCGGTTGCTGGGCTGGCGGTAGAGGGAATCGGTGATGGCCGCTTCAAGGAGTTCCTTGCCTGCCGGTTCCCTGCCCAACAGCCGGGTGAGCACCTCCGCGTAGCCGGGGGCAGCCTGAGGCGGTACCCCGGCGCCGGACAGCACGGCGGCGGCGCGGTCCGGGTAGTCCGGGTCAGCATCAGAGTCCGGGCGCATTTCGACGGCGAAAGAGCCCTCGTTCAGGTTGGTGCCGATCAGCAGGTCAACCCCGCGGTTGACCCCGTTGCGGACGGCTTCCAGCGGTGGCACCGGCAGCGACGGTGTTCCCACCGTGGGCTGGAACGGCAGCGGGACCGCGAAGGACTCTGCGGCGGCACGCTGTTCCAGGGCGGCCTGGGCTTCCAGAAGCCGCTCCACCGGGAGGGTCAGCAGTTCCTTTGCTGAGGAGCCGTCCAAACCGCAGAGTTCAAGGAATGCGGCGCTGATTCTCGCCGAGTCCTCCGGCCAGCGGTAGCGTTCGCCCGTGCCGCTTTGCATGATGGCCCGGCAGAAGAGCCCTTCCGACGCCGGCATGCCCAGCAGGGTGCCGATGGCTGCAGCGCCTGCAGACTCCCCGAAAATGGTCACGTTGTGCGGGTCGCCGCCGAAGGCGCCGATGTTGCGGCTGACCCAGCGCAGGGCTTCCAGCTGGTCCAGCAGGGCAAGGTTGGACGAGTCCTCGTAGGCGGGCCCCAACGAGTCCGCCAGGTGCAGGAAACCCAGCGCGCCTAGGCGGTAGTTGATGGACACCAGCACGACGCCCGCAGCAGCGGCGAGCCGGGCGCCGTCGTGCATTGCATCACTGTTGGCGCCCATGAGGTAGGCGCCGCCGTGGATCCATACCATCACTGGCCTGGCCGGACTATCCGTTGCCGGGGTCCAGATGTTCAGGTTGAGGCAGCTCTCTTCGCTCCAGGAGCGCGGCGTGGAGCCGGGAGGTGCGTGGGATCCGGGGTTCTGGGGCGCGGCTGGGCCGGGGGCGGTGCAGTCGAGCACTCCGGTCCAAGGCAAAGCCGGTACCGGCGGCCGGAAGCGGTTGGCTCCCGACGGCGGCTCCGCGTAGGGGATGCCCAAGAACCGCTGGATGGTGGTCCCGTCGGCCTCAAGGGAGGTGCCGCGGATGGATCCTGCCGGAGTGGAGCGGCGGGTCATGTTCTTCGCTGTGGTTTGGCCGGCCAGGACCAGTGGGATCGTAGGATGAGTGGCTTCAGTGGCGATCATGTTGCCCTCCTAGAACGTGCGGGAACGCGAGTCACACCTTTGCGTTGGTCGCCGATGGTGTTCTCGATGGAACCGATGCCTTCCACCGTCATGCGGACCGCGTCGCCGGTTTTCAGCGGCGACGGAGTCTTCGCACCGTTGCGCCCCCAGAGCTCGGCGAGGCAGCCGCTGCCGCACGTGCCGGAGCCCAGCACGTCGCCGGGTCGCACCACGGAGTCCTGTGAGGCGTAGGCCACGAGCTCGGCGAAGGGCCAGCCCATGTGGGAGAGCAGGTCCTGCCCGATGGCTTCGCCGTTGACCTGGACGGCCATGGAGATGGGCAGGAACCCCTCGGCGTCGTGCCGGTCCTCGAACTCGTCCGCCGTGACGATCCAGGGGCCCAGGGTGTTGGCGAAGTCTTTGCCCTTGCAGGGGCCGAGGCTGACCTTCATCTCGCGGCGCTGCAGGTCCCGCGCCGACCAGTCGTTGAGGATTGTGTAGCCGAAGATGTGCCGGTGCGCCTCCGCGGCGGTCAGGTTCCGGCCGTCGCTCCCGGGGACGCGTCCGACGACGGCAGCCACTTCCGTTTCAAAGTCCAGGTCCTCGCAGCCTGCCGGAATACCAATCACCTCGCCGGTTCCGGTCACGGTGTGCGGGTTGGTGAAGTAGAAGGTGGGCGCCTCGTACCACTCGGGAACCACACCGGCCACCCCGTCGATGCTCTTCCGCACGCCTTCAACGTGTTCCTCGAACGCCACGAAGTCCCGGATGGTGGCGGGCACCAGAGGGGCGAGCAGTTGCACCTCCGCAAGCGGAACGGCAGGGGCGGAACCTACGGTTTCGCGGGCAACGAGCAGGGTTTCATCCAGTCCGGCGTCCAACAGCGCTTGGATGCCCTGGCCCGCGGGCAGCGCGTAGCAGTGTCCGCCGTTTACAAAGCCGGACTGCGTCCCGCCGTCGTAATTCCAGCGTGCGATCTTGACCATGAGGGTGTTCCTTAAGCAGTGGGTCGGGCGGCCAGGGCGGTCGCTGCCATGATGCCCAGGGTGCGTGCGTTGCCGCCCAAAACCTGGGCCTCGCCGTCGGACGGGAGGCCGGCAGCCTGGACTTCGTCCACGGGAAGGTCGGAGCCCATGTCGAACGGGTAGTCCGAGCCCAGCAGCACCTGCTCCGGACCCGCAACGGCGACGAGTGCCCGCAGTTCAGCGGGGCTGTGCACCAGGGAATCGAAGTACAGCTTTTTCAGATAGGACGACGGCGGCTGGGAGCAGGCGTGTGCCTCGGGCCGGACCTTCCATGCGTGGTCGGAGCGGCCAAGTTTCGTGGGCAGGTAGCCGCCGACGTGCGCCGCCAGCACTTTCAACTCAGGGTGCCGGTCCAGGACGCCGCTGAAGATCAGGTGGGACAGCGCCACCGCGTTCTCCGCGGGCTGGGACACGGTGTTGGCGAGGTAGAAGCGGTCCAGCCGTTCATCCAGCGAGCAGCCGAACGGGTGCAGGAACACCAGGGCGCCCAGCTCCTCGGCCCGGCTCCAGAACGGTTCCAACCGGGGATCGGAGAGTTCGACCGTGCTGCGTTCCGGATCGTCCGGGGTGGCGGCGAACGATCCGATTTCGACGCCGAGCAGTCCGCACTCCAGCACCGCATGTTCCAGGGCTTCCACCATCAAGGCGGGGTGCTGGAGCGGGACCAGGCCCAGCCCGTTGAGCCGCGCCGGGGCACGGTCAACGAAGTCCCGCACGGCCTGGTTGGCCTGCTTCGCTACCTGCAGGGACAGTTCCTCGCCGGCGAAGTAGTAGAAGTGCGACGGCGACGGCGAAACCAGCTGCACGTCCACACCCTGGGCATCCATGTCCGCGAGCCGGCGGTCCAAGTCCGTCAGCTGCGGCCAGCGCTCCTTGATCATCCGGCCCGAAGCGGCCATCGATTCGGGTCCGTTGCGCCGCACCTCCAAAGCCTGCTGGGCGCCAAAGCCCTCTGGATCCGCCTCCGCTACGAGCTGCTGCAGGGCCGGAAGCAGGATATGGGCATGCACATCCACCGTAGGTTGGGATTCTTCACTGCGGGGATGGGTGCTCATGCTGGTTCCTTCAATATTGTGGAAAAGGGGGTGCATTAGGCCAAGACGTCGGGGGTCGCTGACGCCGACGGGCTGTGGCTCTGTGGCTTGCGTCGAGGGAGGTTAGCGGACGGCGATCGGGTTGACCGGTGAGCCGACTGCCCCGGTGATGGGGAGCGGGGCTGCGGTGAGCAGGAAGTCGTACCTGCCGTCCGCCGCGCACCCTTCCGCCAGGCCGTCCGGGTCCCACATCTCGCCAGGAACAGGCCCAGGTTGGGGATCGCGATCTGGTGCAGGGGCTGGAAGGCGGCGTCGAACTCGTTGGGGCGGACCTCGAAGCCCCAGGTGTCGGTGGCGATCCCGGCGATTTCTGAGCGGTGCAGCCAT